>OY760141.1:0-3512901 GCA_963663255.1 Acidimicrobiales bacterium | reverse complement strand
GCCGGGCGCAACAACGACATCTGGCGCTTCACCGAGGAGGAGTGGGACCTCACCGTGGGGGTCAACCTCAAGGGCTACTTCGCCATGATCAAGCACGCCGTGCCCCACCTGGTACAGCAGGACACCAGCGTGATCATCAACACCAGCTCGGGTTCGGGCTTCGGCCATCCGTCCCACTGCGCCTACTCGGCGGCCAAAGAGGGTGTGATCGGCCTCACTCGCACCGCGGCCCGGGAACTGGGCCGCTTCGGTGTGCGCTGCAACGCCATCCGTCCCCGGGCGGTGGGGGCGTCCACTGCCGAATACGCCATCCGCACCGCCCGGTGGACCGATCTCATGGCCATCACCATGGCCCCCCGCGGCGGTGCCGCCCCCACCCCCGACGACACCGACGAGGCCTACGCCCCCCGCAAGATCGCCCCGATGGTGGTGTGGCTGTGCACCGATGCAGCCCGCCATGTGACCGGGCGCACGTTCCACATCTCCGGCGACATCGTGAGCCGCCTGAGCGAGCCCCAGCGAGAGGTGGCCGTGTACCAAGACGACGGCCTCACCCTCGACGCCCTCGATGCATTCTCCGGCCGCCACCTCACCGAAGACCTGGCCAACGACTACCTGCTTGAAGACCGCCCCGACCTCCAAGTCTTCGAGCCCTAGCGCCGGGATAATCCCACCGAGGGTGCAATAGTCTTGGGCATGGCCCGAAACCACGCTGGCGATCGCTACATGATCTTGTCTTCGGACACTCATGCTGGTGCTCAAACCCGAACCTACAAAGAGTTCTTGGACCCCGCCTGGCACGATGAATTCGACGCCTGGGAGGCGGCCATCACCAACCCGTGGATCGACTTGCGGGACATGGAGGCTGCCAAGGTCAACTGGGACAGCGATGCTCGCACCGCGGCCTGCGACGCCGAGGGCATCGCCGGCGAGGTGCTTTTCCCCAACACGCTCACCCCCTTCTACGACATCCTGGTCCACCTCTCCGGCGTGCCCGACACCCCATCCGCTTACGCCCGCCGATGGGCCGGTCTGCAAGCCCACAACCGCTGGCTGGTGGAGTTCTGCGGCTACGAGCCCAAGCGGCGCAAGGGGCTCATCCAGCTCTTGCCCAATGACCTCGAAGATGCCATCGCCGAGGTGCGGTGGGCCGCCGACACCGGGGTGATCGGCGGGGTGATGATTCCCGCCATCCCTCCCAATCACGCGGTCGAGCCCTTTTTCCACCCCCGCTATGACCCGCTGTGGGATGTGTGCAGCTCGCTGGGTATGCCGGTTCACCAGCACATGGGCTCGGGCTGTCCCAACCTGGGCGACGATCCGGTTGCCTGGAGTGTGACGTTCACCGAATACGAGCTGTGGCCCAAGCGCACTCTCATCCACCTCATCCTGGGCGGGGTGTTCGAACGCCATCCTGACCTGCGGGTGGTGTGGACCGAGATGTGGGGGATGCGGTGGATCCTCGAGGAGCTGAACCGCATCGACCAGCGACTCCGCAACATCCAGAGCAAGTACGCCGACGACCCCCGCACCCTCAACTACGCACCCACCTTCGGTTCCCCCACGGTGGACGGCCTGTCGCTGTCGCCCCACGAATACTGGCAGCGCAACTGCCGCATCGGGGCCTCCATGCTGCCCCGGGCCGAGGTTCAGTATCGCCACGCCGTGGGAGTGGACACCATCATGTGGGGGGCCGACTTCCCCCACGACGAGGGCTCCATCGGCTACACGACCGAAGCCCTAGCCGCCACCATGTGGGATGTGCCGGTGGAAGAGTGCCATGCGATGCTTACCGATGTGGCCGCCGATCTCTACAACTTCGACACCGAAGCCCTGGCCCCCATCGCCGCCCGCATCGGCCCCCCAGTGGCCGAAGTCCACACCACCCTCGACGAGCTCCCCATATCCAAAGGGCTCTCCTTCAACACCGAGCCCTCCCTTGAATCGGTGATCACCTCATGATCACCGGGATGAACCATGCGGTGCTTTATGTGCGGGATGCCCGGCGGCAGAAGCAGTTCTATACCGATGTGCTGGGGTTCGAGACGGTCATCGACGAGCCGGGGCAGTTCGTGTTTATGCGGGCGCCGGCGTCGGAGAATCACCACGACATCGCCTTCTTCTCCATCGGCGACGGGGCTGAGCCCTCCGCGGCCGGCCGCCGGTCGGTGGGGATGTATCACATCGCTTGGGAGGTTCCCACCCTCGACGAGTTGGCCGCTATCCGCCAGCGGCTGGTGGATGCGGGCGCCCTCTACGGTGAGAGCGACCACGGTGCCAACAAGAGCTTGTATGCCAAAGACCCCGACGGCTTGGAGTTCGAGGTCATGTGGCTGGTGCCGGCCGAGCACTGGGGCGATGAGGAAAACCAGGCCATCATCCGCCCGCTGGATCTCGCTCACGAGCAGCGCCGATTCGCCGCTTTGGCTACAGACGACTAAGCAACCGAGGCATCCGAGGCCGAAGCCATGAATCTCACCAACCAATACTGCTATTTCTACGACGACGACCTGTTCACCGACACCGACCGTGAGGGTTTCCGGCGTCGGGTTATCACTGGCGACGGGCTCCAGCTTTGCTTCTGGCGCATCGCCGGCGGAGCCACCGGGTCTTTCCTCCACCGCCACGAAGACCATGAGCAGCTCGGCATCATTGTGCGGGGCAAACTCGACTTCCGCATCAACGATGATCCTGACAGCGAGGAGCGGGTGGTCTTGGGCGAGGGTGAGGCCTATATCGCGCCGAAAGGGGTATGGCACGGCGACTCGGTGTTCATCGGAGACGACGAGTACGGGGAGTGCTGGATCCTCGACGTGTTCACCCCGCCCCGCGATGATCTGATCTCTGGCTAACAAATGTCCGACTGGCGGCTGGCGGTTGATATCGGGGGCACGTTCACCGATGCGGTGCTTTTGGACGCGGCCACCGGTGAGGTAACCGTCAACAAAGCCCTCACCACGCCAGCTGCTCCCCTCGAGGGGGTGCAAGCCGCGGTCGGTCAACTCTTGAGGCGAGCAGGAGTGGCCCCCGGAGATATCACTGCTCCCATTGTTCACGCCACCACGCTTATAACCAATGCCTTAATCGAGAACAAGACCGGTCGGGCCGGCCTGGTCACCACCACCGGATTCGGGGACACCCTGTTGATCCGCGATGAGCATCGCTATGACATGTACGACCTCCAGATCGAGTTCCCCGATCCGCCCATCAGCCGGGAGCTCACCTTCGAGATCGACGAGCGCACTGCGGCCACTGGGGAGGTGCTGTCGGAGCCATCGCCAGCGAGCATCACTGCGTTGGTCGGCGAACTGACTGCGGCCCGGGTCGAGTCGGTGGCGGTGTGTTTGCTCAACTCCTACGTCAATCCGGCCAATGAGCGGCTGTTGGCCGAAGAACTGCGTAGAGAGCTGGGGGTGCCGGTGTGCGCCTCAGCCGACATCTCGCCGCAGATCAGGGAGTACCCCCGCATGATCACCGCGGCCTGCAACGCGGCCACCATGCCGATCATCGGACCGTACCTGGACGAGCTTCGGAAGTGGCTGTCGGCCGAGGGGTTCGGTGGGTCGGTGCTGATGATGCTGTCCAACGGCGGGGTGGTGTCGGCCGACGACGCGGCCGCCGCTCCGATCCGGCTGGTGGAGTCGGGACCGGCCGCCGGCGCCCTGGCTGCCCGGTGGTTTGCCCGCCGCATGGGAGAAGACCGGCTGCTGGCCTTCGACATGGGCGGGACCACCGCCAAGGCCACCCTGGTGGAAGACGGCGAACCCGCGCTGACCACCACCTTCGAGGTGGCCCGGCGGTATCGGTTCAAGAAGGGTTCGGGCTTTCCGGTGTCGGTGCCATCGGTGGATTTGGTCGAGATCGGCGCCGGTGGCGGCAGCCTGGCCCATCTCGACCAGTTCGGCCTGCTCAAGGTGGGTCCTGAGTCGTCCGGGGCTGATCCCGGTCCGGCCTGCTACGCCCAGGGGGGCGAACAGCCCGCGGTGACCGATGCCGATGTGGTGCTCGGGTTGCTGGACCCCGATGCCTTCCTGGGCGGCGACATGCCCCTGGACGCCGGACGGGCCCAGGCGGCCATAGAACAGCTGGCCGACGGCCTCGGTTTGTCGGTGGTCGACACCGCGGCGGGGATGTACGAGGTTGTCAGCCAGAACATGGCGGCGGCCGCCCGCATGCACGCGGTGGAGCGGGGAGTGGATCTGCGAGGCGTCACCGTGCTGGCCTTCGGCGGGGCCGGGCCGCCCCATGCCTGCCGGGTGGCCGAGCTGTTGGACTCCGATCGGGTGGTGTTCCCGGTGAACGCCAGCGTGCTGTCGGCCTTCGGGACGCTGGTGTCGCCGGTGCGTATCGACCTGGCTCGCTCCATGCCGGTGAAACTCGCCGAAATCGACCCCGTCGAACGCGACAGTCTGCTGGACGAGCTGCGGGAGGAGGGCCGCCGGGTGCTGCTCAGCGCGGGCGTACCCGAAGCTGACATCGGCTTCCGCTACGGCATCGACGCCCGCTACACCGGCCAGGGAAACGAGATCACCATTTGGGTGGGCGAGGGGGATGCTTGGGGGGCATCTGACGACGAGGTGGTCGGAGCATTCGAGGCCGAATACCGCCACATATACGGGATGACCATCGACGACGTGGACATCGAGATAGTCACCTGGCGTCTAGCGGCCCGAGCCGACCCGGCCGAGATCGCCGAAGTAGATGCCGAGGTGCCATCCGCACCCGACAGCCCATTCCAACCGGTTTCCACCCGCACCGCGGTGTTCGGCCGAGAGCAGGATGCGGTAGAAGTCCCGGTCTTCCGCCGCGCCGATCTGGCTATCGGTATGTCCTTCCCCGGTCCCGCTCTGGTGGAGGAGCGGGAGACGACCTCAATTATCCGTCCCGGGTGGAATGTGTCCGTTTCTTACGACGCTTGTCTTCTCGCCGTTCGGGAGACTCAAAGAGACCGCCAAAGAAAATAGAGTCAAAGAGAAATTCCATGGCCAGCCAAACCAACTCTGAGATCCACATGCAATCCAGCCAAACTGAAGGCTCCGCTTACGACCCCATTCAACTAGAGATCTTGTGGCAGTCGCTCATCTCGGTGGTGAACGAGCAGGCCCGCGCGCTCCAGCGAGCAGCATTCAGCCCCATCGTGCGGGAAGCCGGCGACCTGGCCAACGCAGTATTCGACAAGCGGGGGCGTATGGTGGCCCAAGCGGTGACCGGCACTCCCGGCCACATCAACTCTCTGGCCATCGGGGCGGCCAACATGTTGGAGGAGTTCCCCCCCGACGCCCTCGAGCCTGGTGACGTGCTGGTCACCAACGACCCTTATCTCACCGCGGGCCAGCTACTGGACGTGACCGTGCTGGTGCCGGTGTGGCGCACCCCGGCGACAGGCGGCGATCCCGTGCCCATCGCCTACTTCGGCTCCACCATCCACCACACCGACGTCGGCGGTTACGGCATCGGCGCCGGGGCCCGGGACTGCTTCGAAGAGGGCCTGTGGATCCCAATTTGCAAGCTCATGAAGGGCGGAGAGCGCAACCAGGACGTGTGGAAGTTCATCTTGTCCAACGTCCGCCAGCCCGACCACATGGCCGGCGACCTGCACGCTCAGATGGCATCGGGCGAGGTGGGCGCCCAACGCCTGGCTGCCTTGTGCAGCGCCTATGAACTTGACGACATAGAGGAGCTGGCCGACGAGATCATCGACCGCTCCGAGGCGGCCACCCGGGCCAGTATCGCCGAGCTGTCGGCGGGGGAATACCATGCCGACGCGGTGCTGGATCTGGCCGACGGCAGTCGCATCGACATAGTGTGCTCCCTGCGGGTGGACCCCGATGCCGGGGAGATCATGGTGGACTATGCCGGTACGTCGGAGGCCAGCCCGTGGGGCATCAACGTGGTCCGCAACTACACCCACGCCTACACCACCTTCACGGTGCGCTCGGTGCTGAACCCCGAGATCCCCAACAACCACGGCAGCCTGGCCCCGATCAAGATGACCGCCCCCGAGGGGTCCATCGTGAACGCGGTGCTGCCCCAGCCGGGCACCGCCCGCCACGTGGTGGGCATGTTCTTGCCCAATGCCCTGCTCAAGGCCCTGGCCCAGGTCAAGCCGGAGGAGTCCATGGCCGAGGGCGCGGGTGCGGTGTGGACCATGCAGGTGAGCGGCAACCACGACGACGGCACCCCGTTCATCACCGCCATGTTCACCTACGCCGGAGGGGTTGGAGCTCGGGCGTCCAAGCCGGGCCTCGACGCGTGCTCCTATCCCACCGGGGTGAGCGCAGTGCCCATCGAGGTGGTGGAGGCTTCCGCGCCAGTGCGCTTCACGCGCAAGGCGCTGCGACCCGGCTCAGAGGGGTTAGGGGCCCAACCCGGCGGCATGGGCCAGACCATCGAGTTCAGTGTGGACACCTCCCGCCCCTGGCTGCTCAACGCAGTGACCAGCCGCTTGTCCGACCCACCGCAGGGCATTTTTGGCGGGAGTCCGGGAGAGGCGGGCTCGTTCCAAGTCAACGGGGAGCCGGTCACCACCCAGAGCCGTATCACGCTCGACCCTGATGATGTGGTGCGCCTCGAACTGCCTGGAGGCGGAGGCTACGGATCTCCCGATGGCTGATCCCGTCACGTTTTCGTCCGTTTGGGAACGAGCGGTCGAACGGGCTGGCGATGCCGTTTTCTTGATCTTTGAGCGGCCCGACGGCTATGTGGCCACCTGGACATACCAGCAGTTCGACGCGGTCGTCACCCAAGTCGCCGCCGGCTTGATCCAAAAGGGGGTGACCCCAGGCGATTCAGTGCACCTGGCGCTGACCAACACCCCGGCCTTTGTGGCCCTGTGGCTGGCCGCCAACCGGCTAGGGGCGTGGATTGTGCCCTCCGATCCCATGGGCAAGGTGCCGGAGTTGGCCGATCACATCGAGCGCACCCAGCCGAAGGCTGGCTTCTGCGCCATCGCCCGGTCCGAGGTCTATCGCCAGGCGGCAGAGGCGAGCCCCGATTTGGCCATCACCGAGGTGGACGAAGCCAGCGGCAACCTCGACGCGCTGGTGGGAAGCGCCCGAGTGGACTGGCCGGCGGTGAACCTCGGCGACCGGGCCGCGGTGATGTTCACCTCGGGGACCACCGGGCGGCCCAAAGGAGTGGAGATCACCCAGGCCAACTACGCCTTTTGCGGCCAAGTCATGGCCGAGCGGGCGGAAATCACCCCCGACGACCGCCAGTTGGTGGTGCTGCCGCTGTTTCACGCCAACGCCCAGTACTACTCCTTCGCCTCGGCCATTTGGACGGGGGCCTCGGTAGCGCTGATGCCCGCCTTCTCGGCCAGCGGCTTTCTGGCCCAGGCCGCCCGCCATCAGGCCACCTGCGCCAGCCTGTTCGCCGCCCCGATGCGAATGATCCTGGCCCGGGGCGCCCCGGTCGACGGGGTGGCCCTGCGCCACTGCTGGTACGCCCAGAACATCGCCGAAGACCAGTACAACACCCTGGCCCAGTGGTTCGGATGCCGACCTCGCCAGCTCTACGGGATGACCGAGACCGTTCCCGCGGTGCTCACCGAGCCCGCCGACAACCCGGTGCCATCGTCCATGGGCCAAGTAACCCCCGGCTGCCAGGTGATCGTGCGCGACGGCGAGGTGCTGGTGGGAGGACAGCCTGGACTGACGCTGTTTGCCGGCTACCTTGACGACCCGGAAACCACCGCGGCTTCGTTCACCGCCGATGGCTGGTTCCGCACCGGAGATCGGGCGGCGGTCGACGCCGACGGCCGCCACTACTTCGACGGTCGCCATTCCGACGTGCTCAAAGTGGCGGGCGAGAACGTCTCCATCGTGGAGGTGGAGTCGGTGTTGGCCTCCCATCCCGCGGTGCTGGAAGCCGCGGTGGTGGGCGCCCCTGATCCGATGCGCGACGAAGTGCCGGTGGCCTTTGTGGTGCCCGCCGACCCGGCCAGTGCGCCAACCGAAGACGAGCTGTCGTCGTGGTGCCACGAGCGGCTGACCAAGGCCAAGCAGCCCCGCTCGTTTACTCTTATGGACGAACTACCCCGCACCAGCGTGGGAAAGATCCGCAAATTCCTGCTACGACAAGAGGCAGAGATCCCAAGAGAAGCGACAAGGGGGTGACCACATGACCATGCTCAGCAGCGAATTGCTGGAGTCGTTTGAGGCATCCATCACCGACGTGGCCACCGCGGTGACCCTTCCCCCCGAGATCTATACCTCAGAGGAGTTTCTGGCCTTCGAACGCCAGGCGCTGTTCGAGCACGAGTGGTGCTGCGTGGGGGTGGCCAGCCGTATTCCCGAAACCGGTGACTGGTTCACGGCCACTGTGAGCACCGAGCCCATCATCGTGGCCCGCCAGAGGGACGGCTCCGTCGGAGCGTTCTCGGCCATCTGCCGCCACCGGGGCATGCAGGTGGCAGAGGGAGAGGGCAACAACCGCTCGTTCCGGTGCCCCTACCACCACTGGAGCTACCGGCTCGACGGCCGCCTGATGGGTGCCCCGGAAATGGAGCGCACCGAGGACTTCGACAACGAAGACTGGGGCCTGCCCAACCTGGCGGTGGAGCTGTGGCACGGCTTCATCTTCGTCAACTTCAATCCCGACGCCCCGTCGCTGGCCCCCACCCTGGAGCGGTACGAGCCCTATCTGGCCAACTACGAGCTCGACAACTGCGTGTGCCCCGGCACCTTCACACTCGAGAACCTGCCCTGGAACTGGAAGGTCATGTTCGAGAACTTCAACGACGGCTACCACGCCAACCGCCTCCATCAGGTGATCCAGGACTTCTGCCCCTCGGAAATGGCCCGGTTCCCGGTGCCGTGGTCGGACGACTCCAATGTGATCTTTCGGGAGAACGGCTACACCCACATCGACGGTGGGTTCAACGCCACCCGCAAAGCCCTCCTGCCGGTGTTCCCCCAGCTCACCGAAGAAGAGCGGTGGCGGTCCACGTTTGCGTTGGTCCCTCCCACCCTGTGCTTCGGTACCGCCCCCGACATGGCGTTTTTCTTCATCGTGCGCCCCACCTCGGCGGAAACCATCGACGTGGAGATCGGCTACCTGCTGCATCCCACCTCGCTAGAGCACCCCATGTTCGACCACCTGTTCCAGGCCAGCGACGACGGCGTGCAGGTGTTCGTGGCCCAAGACCAAGACGCCACCACCAAGGTGCAGCGGGGCCTGCGGTCGCGCTTCGCCGTGCGGGGCCGGTATTCCTGGCAAGAGGAAAGCCACGTGCAATTCAACCGCTGGTTAGTGCAGCGCTACCGAAATCACTGGCCCACGAGCACAGGCTCGTCAGACAGGGCATGATTAAGGCTCTGGATTGATCCAACAAAGATCGCCCAATCAGGAGGGGAACCCATGACCAAGCGAACCGACGGCCGACTTCGGCTATTGATGCTGCTGGCCGCGCTTTTTGCGGTGCTGGCCCTGGTGGCTGCAGGTTGCGGCAACGACGACGATGACGACAGCGGTGCCGCGGTCGAGGCACAGGCACCGGACCCCGAGCCCGAGCCTATGGATGACGACGAGCCCGAGCCCATGGACGACGACGAACCGGAACCTGAGCCCGAGCCCATGGACGACGACGAACCGGAACCTGAGCCCGAGCCCATGGACGACGACGAGCCCGAACCCGAACCCGAGCCAACTGAACCGCCGATGGACATGGAGTTGCAGGCGATTCTTGACACCTTCGATGCCAATGGCGACGGCACCCTCACCATCGGTGTGGCCGCGGCCGGACCCCGTGACGACCAGGGCTACTACCAGTCTCTGGTCGACTTCGCCGAGGCATTCTCGGCGGATAACGGATTCGCCCCTCCGATTGTGAGCGACAACATCGGTGCCGCTGAAGCAGCCCGGGCCATGTCCGACCTGGCTTCCCAGGGAGTGGATGTGATTCTGGTTGGGGCCAGCGAGATCGCCGAGCCCCTGGCCGACCTCACCGAGCAGTATCCCGACATCTTCTGGTACTGCAACTGTGGTGCCGGTTTCCCGGAGATTCCCGGTTTGGCCCAGGCCACTGACTGGGGCGCCCCAATCCACTACACCGCCGGTGTGGCCATGGGAGCGGCTCTGGCCGATCACGGCGGCGACACCGCGGTATTCCTGGGTTGTTGCGACCTGAACTTCGAGCAGGAGGCCTACAACGCCACTGTGGCCGGCCTCCAGTCGGTGGATCCGTCGTTCACCATGGAGTATGTGGCCACTGGTGGCTTCCCGTTTGACTTTGACAACTCAGCCAACGCCACCGCGGCGCTCACCAACGCCATTGCTGAAGGCGCCACCCTGGCCTACGCCTATTTGGGCGGGGCGCTGAACCCGGTTGGCCAATTGGCCACCGAGGAGGGCATCGCCGTGTTTGCGGCCGGTCCTGCCGACATCTGCTCCCGCGACGACGGAATCGCCTGGACGGGCGCCATCGTGTTCGACGGCGGGCTATACGCCCAGCAAGCGCTGCCCCGCATCATCTCCGGTGACCTGACCGAGGGCGCTACCTATCAGTTCCCGACCGAGCAAGGTCTCAACGGCGGCGAGCTGTGTGATCCCTCCGCAGAGGCATCGGCGATGCTGTCCGACGCCTTCGAGGCTGTCGCCACCGACGGCGAACTGCTCGGCATGCTCGGAGGGATCTCCGGAGCGGCCTACGGCGGCGGGTGATTGACTCAACGACCGAAATGACGGGCGCCGGGGGGAATGGCCCTTCGGCGCCCGCGGTCGAGCTAACGGGGATAACCAAGCGCTTCGGCGGAATTGTTGCTTGCGACCAGGTTGACCTGGCCCTGCACCGGGGGCGCATCCACGGCATCCTGGGAGAAAACGGAGCGGGCAAGTCCACGCTCATGAAGGTTCTCATCGGCTTGGTACTGCCTGATGCTGGTGCCATTCGAATCGATGGTCAGCCCCGAACCATTCATGATCCACTAGACGCGGCTTCCTTGGGCATCGCCATGGTCCACCAGCACTTCAGCCTGGTAGACCAGCTCACCGTTTGGGAGAACGTCGCTCTGGGCGAAGGCGGGCGGCTCAGTTCATCCGAGGTGCGCCACCGCGTGACGGCCATCAGCGAGCAGTACGGCTTGGAGATCGAACCTGAAGCCCGGGTGGGCGACCTCACCGCCGGACTGCGGCAGCGAGTGGAGATCATCAAATGCCTGCGTCGCGACCCCCACATCCTGGTGTTCGACGAGCCCACCTCAGTACTCACCCCCGAAGAATCTGAGCAGCTTTTCAGCACGCTGCGCGAGGTGGTGGCTACCGAGGGGCGGGCCGTGGTGCTGGTCAGCCACAAGTTGGATGAGGTACTTCACGCCACCGATGAGATAACCATCATGCGCCAAGGCCGAGTAGTGGCCCGAATGCCCACTGAGCAAGCAGATGCCCGAAGCCTGGCTCGGGCCATGGTGGGCCGGGAGGTTTCGCTTCGGTCCGAGCGGGCCGCCTTCGGCCTGGCGGAGTTGGATGACGCTGGATTGGAATCAGAGCCTGTCAGCCCTACTGAACAGGAAACCGCATCGCCGGCCTTGGACTCAGCTGGATCAGCGCTGCGGATCGAAGGCGCCGCGGTACGAGGTCGAGGTGGGGCAGTGCTGCTGGATGACTTCAGCCTGGAGCTAAGGGCAGGGGAGGTCGTGGGCGTGGCCGGGGTAGAGGGCAACGGCCAGCGGACCCTGGGTGATGTGTTGTCCAGCTTGATCTCGCTCAACGCCGGTCGGGTGGTGGTGAACGGCGTTGAAGTGCCAGCCGGTTCGCCTGGGGCCATGGCCAAGGCCGGTGTGGCGGTGATTCCCGAAGACCGCCATGACTCCGGCGTGGTGCTGGACATGACCGTGGCCGAGAACCTGCTCATGGTCAACCCAAACCGGGTAGCCCGGCATGGGGTCATGGACAAGCGGAGGATGGTTGAGACGACCCAGCAATTGATAGAAGAGTTCGACATCGGGTGTTCTGGACCCGACGCCCCGTTGTGGTCACTGTCGGGTGGCAACCAACAGAGAGTGGTTCTGGCCCGGGAATTGGTCGCTGAGCCCCATGTATTGGTGGCGGCCCAGCCCACCCGGGGGCTGGACGTAGGGGCCATCGAGTACATGACTGATCGATTGCGCCAAACCGCGGCCGACGGCGTTGCCGTGTTGCTGATCTCCAGCGAGCTGGAGGAGATCTTGGATCTAAGCGACCGGATCGTGGTGATGTCCCGCGGCCGGATCGTCGGTGAACTCTCTCGCTCCGACGCCAACCTCGAAACCCTCGGGCTTCTGATGGGTGGTAGCGAAGTATGACGAAAGGAGCGCGCTTAGCGGAGTGGGTGGCCATGTATGTCGCCAGCATCGTCGCTGCGTTGGTTCTGGCCAGTGTGATCATCGAGGCCACCGGGGGCGACTGGTGGCCGGTGATGGAAGCCCTGGTGGACGGCAGCATCATGGCCCCCGGCCGCTGGGGGGAGACTTTGGGAGTGGCCGTCCCCCTGTTGCTGGTGGCCCTCGGTACGGTGATCTCAGCCAAGGCCGGATTGATCAACATCGGCCAAGAGGGCCAGCTTCTTATCGGGGCGGCGTTCGCCGTCTATTTCAGCTTTCTTATCGGAGGTCCTGGGCCGCTGAACCTAGTGATCATCATGCTGTTCGGCGCCTTGGGCGGTGCGGTGTGGGCTTCGGTGGCCGGTCTACTGCGTTTTTGGCGGGGGGTGCCCGAGGTCTTGAGCACGCTGTTGCTGGTGACCGTCTCTGCCCAGGCAATCGGCTATGGGTTGAAGCAGGACTGGCTGCTCTTGGCCCCAGGAGGAGACCGGGGCAATCGCAACCAGGTGAGCTCGCAGTTAGCCGACGACAACCGAATTCCGCGCCCCGATATTTTTGGCAACGAATTCCCCATCACGGTTTATCTGGCCTTGGCCATGGCCCTGATGGTGGCCTATGTGCTGGCCCGTACGGTGTGGGGTTTTCGGCTCCGGATGCTGGGGCACAACGCCCGAGCCGCCCAGCGGGCCGGGGTGTCCTCCACCGCCTACGGGGCGTCCGCATTGGCCATCGGCGGAGCATTCGCCGGCTTGGCTGGGGCGGCCATGTTCGCGGGCGGGGGCTTCTCCTTCGGCAACTTCCAGCTGGTGCCCGGGTTTTCCGACAACATCGGCTGGACCGGTCTGCTGGTCGCCCTGGTGGCCCGGGAGCGGGCTCTGCCCGCGGTGGTGGCCGCGTTCGTGTTCGCCGGATTGCGAACCGGAGCGGGCTTTGTCAACAGCACCGGAGTGGAGAGCCGGATAACCGACGTTGTGCAGGGCCTTTTGGTGCTGGCCTTGCTAGTGCCCCCGGCGGTGATCTTCCTGCGGGATCGGCGTCGAGCCCGAGCGGCGGCCACCGAGAGGGTGTGATGTCGTGCTGATTGACTTCTTCTCTGCGGTGGGCGATGTGCTGTCCAGCGAGTCCACCTATATCAACGGGGCGCTATTTGCCGCACTGCTGGCCTTTGCGGCCACCGGGGAGTGGGTAGCCGAAAAGTCGGGGACCCTGAACATCTCGGTGGAGGCGATGCTTCTGAGTGGGGCCTTCGCGGGGGCCCTCGGCTATCACTTCACCGACTCGGTAGCGGTGGCCATAGTCTTCGGCGCGATCGGCGGGCTGCTCATTTCCATAGTGCAAGCCGAGATGAGCCATCGTTTGACCGCTGATCAGTTCGTGGTCGGCCTTACCCTCAATATCTTGGTGTTCGGGTTGGCCGGTTTCTTGGATCGCGAAATCGATCCCCAAGCCACGTTCGCCTCGAAGTTAGAGATCCCCTTGCTGGTGGACATCCCCCTATTCGGTGAAGCGCTGTTCGGAGAGCCATGGCCGTTCTATATCCTGTATGGGTTGGTGCCGTTCTCGTGGTGGCTGGTGTTTCGCACCCGATGGGGCCTGGAGCTTCGGGCCGCGGGGGAGAACCCCCAGTCGGCCGATGTGAGCGGAATCGACGTGAACCGCCGCCGTCGCCAGTCCATCTACTATGCCGGACTCACCTCGGGACTGGGCGGGGCGTTCTTTTTGTTCGCCCGGCTGGCTGCTTTTGATGATTCCATCATCGGGGGACGTGGATTCATCGCCATCGCCGCAGTGATCTTTGGCGGCTGGACCCTGTGGGGGACCATGGGGGGCTGCATCCTGTTTGCCGGTGCCCTGTCATTCCAGCTGTCACTGCAAGGCCTGGGCTACGAGCTCAACGCCGAGCTGTTGCAGGCGCTGCCCTTCCTGGTGACCATCGGAGCTATGGCCATCTTCGCCAAACGGGTGCGACCGCCCGCCGCTTTGGCCCGACCGTTTATCCGCGGGCTGAAATGATCAACGATCTGAGCGCAGGAGGACGGCGATGAAGGCGATGCGATACCACGAGCCAGGTGGCCCCGAGGTTCTCCGCCATGAGGAGGTGGCAGATCCTGAGCCGGGTCCGGTGGATGTGGTGGTGGATGTGGTGGCCACGGCGCTCAATCGGCTCGATGTAGTGCAGCGCAATGGGTGGTTCGCCATGCCGGGATTCACGCTGCCCCACATTGCGGGCATGGATGTGGCCGGGGTGGTGTCGGAGGTCGGTGCCGACGTCGATGGGGTGGCCGTGGGCGACCGGGTGGTTATCGACCCGTCAATGGCCGGAGTAGACGATCGCTCCAAGCTAGGGGGCCGCGGCGACCTTTACGGCGAGCTGGGCATCATCGGCGGCACCGTCGACGGGGGATACGCCGAGCGGTGCCTGGTGCCGGCGTCGCACGTCTATCCAGTGCCCCATGCCATGTCGCTGGAGACCGCAGCCACCTTCCCCACCTGCTGGCTGACCGCCGCCCATGCGCTGTTCGGTGTGGGCGGGCTGGCCGCGGGCGAAACGGTGATGATCCACGCCGCGGGGTCGGGGGTGTCGGTGGCCGGCATCCAGTTGGCCGTGAACGCCGGGGCCACTGTTTTGGCCACCGCGGGCACCGACGAGAAGTGCGAGCGGGCCTTGGAGCTGGGAGCAACCCATGTGCTGAACAACCGAACCGGCGACGTGGCCGCCTGGGCCCGGGAGCTGACATCCGGAGCGGGGGTCCACATGGTGTTCGATCATGTGGGCACCGCTTTATTCGGTCCGTCGCTATTCGCCCTGGGCATCAGAGGGCGGCTGGTGAACTGCGGGAATTCCTCAGGCGACGAGGCGGTCATCCCGTCGCTGGGCTACGTGTTCCACTCCGGCATCAAGATCCTGGGGTCCGATCCCTACCGCCCCGAGGAATTCGGCCCGGCGTGGGACATTTTCTGCGCCAACAGCTTCCATGCCGCAGTGGACTCGGTGTTCGATCTGGCCGACGCCGCCGAGGCCCAGGCCAAGATGCTGGCCAGTGACTTCTTCGGCAAGATCCTGCTGAAGCCCTGACATGGTCTCCGGGAGAGCGTGTGGCTGATTCCCCGTATCCCGAGCTGAAGAAGTCCCACGTTCCCGAGCGGGTAGGCCGCCCCTGGACCGACTACAAACCTCCGCCATCGGCCCCGGTGTGGGAAGTCATCGGCGGCTTCGGATCGTTCCACGTGCTGGTCGCCGCCTTGGAGTTGGGAGTGTTCGACACCCTGGCCGACCGGGGCGCCAACCCGGGCATCCCGCCGGAAGCGACCGCCCCCGAGCTAGCCGATGAGCTGGGAGTGTCGGCCCCTCACTTAGAGGCGCTGCTCGATTCCCTAGCGGTGCTTGGTCTACTGGAGCGGGTAGGAGGACGGTATGGCCTGAACGACACCGCGGCCCGCTACCTCACCACCGACGGCGCGGCGTCGATGGCCTCGCTGGTCCCGGTGGCCCCCGGCCCGCTGGACAACTGGTCCCGCCTGGCCGACACCATCCGCGCCGGCCGCCCCGCCGAACCGATCGACGACAACCCGGCCGATTTCTACCGCCCTCTGGTGGAGGGCACCTTCACCACAATGCTTCGGGCCGCCACCCGAGCCGACCTCCAAATGCGCTACAGCGCTTTGGACAGTCCTCGGGTGCTGGACCTGGGAGCAGGTGGAGCCCCGTGGGCCATCGCCGTCCTCAAGGCCTGCCCTAGTGCCACCGCAGTAGTAAACGACTTAGACGGAGTGATCGAAGTGGCCCGCCGCACCACCGCCGAACACGAGGTAGCCGACCGCTGCGAGTTCCGCCCCGGCGACTTCCACACCATCGAAATAGAGCCCGAGGGCTACGACATCGCAGTGCTGGGCCACGTATGCCGCACACAAGGCCCCGAAGGCTCCCGCCGCCTCATCGAGCGAGCGGCCGAGGCCCTGCGCCCCGAGGGAAGGCTGCTGCTGGCCGACTACTTCGTAGCCCCCGAACCCCAATGGAGCCCCCACAGCGTGCTCATGGGCATGACCATGATGACCAGCACCGTCCACGGTTTCCCCATCGCTGCCGCGCAGGTCGCCACCTGGCTCCAAGAGGCAGGCTTCCAAGCCCTGCGCCTATTAGAACCCATAGGCCACCAATACCTCTACACCGCCACAAAAACCAGAAACCTCCGACAAACAAAAGAGGGCGAATAGATGGATGGTGAGACAAGGGCGGCGGCTCCCCCCTGGGAACGTACGGCGAGGCGGGGCGGTGGGTGGCCCGGCTCAGGGCGCCCGCCGCCCGGACCCCGCGGAGGACGGCGGGCTGGGCCGGGACAGGCCCCGCCGCCCCGCCGGAAAAGCGCTTACAACCCCCAACCAAGCCGCCGCCCGGACGCGCGCGACTAAACAAAGGAAAGCAATGACCGAGCACATCGACACGCTGATCAAGGGCTGGTACGTGGTCACCATGAACCCGACCCGCGACATCATTCGCCACGGCGCAGTCGCCATCCGGGGCAATCAGATAGTCGACGTAGGTAAAGCGTCCGACCTCGAGACCCGTTACCAAGCAGCCGAAACGGTGGGAGGCGATCGGTTCGTGGTCACCCCGGGGCTGGTCAACACCCACATTCACATCACCGGCGAACCCCTCACCCGGGGATATGTTCCCGACGACACCCCGTTCGAGGAGAACGTGTTCCAGTGGCTGTGCCCGCTGTATTCGGTGTACACCGCCGAGGAGGAGCGCTTGTCGGGCCAGCTGGCTGCGGTGGAGATGCTCAAATCGGGCACCACCTGCTTTTTGGAGGCGGGCACCATCCGGTTCGTCGACGAGGTGATGGATGGCCTGGACGAAGCCGGCATCCGGGGCCGGATCGGCAAGTGGGTATGGGATCTTCCCCCCGAGCCCAGCGTGTACCGCCAAGACACCGATGAGGCCATCGCCAACATTCGAGACACCGTCGAGCGGTTCAAAGGCGCCGCCGGGGGCCGGCTGGGGGCGTGGTCGATGGTGGTGGGCCACACCACCTGCTCCGACCCCCTGTGGCAGGCGGCTCGGGCCGCGGCCGACGAGTTCGATGTGGGCCTGAGCTTCCACATGTCGCCCGCCCGTCTCGATCCCGACACCTTTATTGCCGCTTTTGGCCAGCGGCCCATGGTTCATCTCGGCGAGCTGGGGGTGCTGGGCGACGACACCTCCATCACCCACTGCGTGCATGTCGACGACCAGGAGATCGGGCTTCTAGCCGGGGCCGGATCGTCGGTGGTCCACTGTCCCACCACCGCGCTGAAGGTGAGCTATGGGGTGACCCAGATTGGCAAGATCCCCGAGATGGTCACCGCCGGGGTGAACGTGAGCCTGGGCACCGACGGCAACAACGCCTCCAACTATTCCGATCTGATGCGGGCCACCTACCTGGTGGCCGGGCTGTTCAAAGACGCCCGCATGGATCCCCAGATGTTCCCGGCAGAAAAGGCCTATGAGATGGCCACCCTCGGCGGCGCTCGCACCATGCTCATGGACGATCAGATCGGCTCGCTGGAGCCGGGCAAGCTGGCCGACGTGGTGCTGCACGACACCGACCGTCCCGAGTGGCGGCCGCTGTTGAACGTGATGAACCAGCTCGTGTGGTCAGCCGACGGCCGGGGGGTTCACACCGTGTTTGTGGACGGCCAAAAGGTGGTAGAGGCCGGCCGTATGACCACCATCGACGAGGACACCTTTTACTCCCGCTGCCAGCAGGCCGGCGAGGCCGTGGTCGCCCGCTCCGGCCTCCCCGACAAGGCCAAGTTCCCCATCTGGTAATGGGGGGGCCAAGATCCCGCTCAGGAATACAGGTCCCGCTTGACGATCTTGCCGGCAGCGTTGCGGGGGAGGGGTGTGGGGCGGATTTCCCAGAGGCTGGGCACCTTGTAGGGGGCCAGCACCTCTAGGCACCACCGGGCCAGATCGTCGGGGACTGCCGAGGCGTTGTCGGTGAGCACCACCACGGCCTTCACCTCTTGGCCCATCTCGGGGTGGTCCACGCCGAACACCGCTGATTCAGCCACCGATGGGTGGGCGTCGAGGCGGTATTCGATCTCGATGGGATAGATGTTCTCGGCGTTGCGCAGGATCATGTCCCGAGCCCGGGAGTTGATGTAGAGGTAGCCGTCGTCGTCGAAACGGCCGATGTCGCCGGTGTTGAGCCACCGGTCGTCATCGATGGTCGCCGCGGTGGCATCGGTGTCGTTCCAGTAGCAGAGCATGGTGTAGGCGCTGCGACACCAGATCTCGCCCTCCTGCCCGGTGGGCAGCGCCTGGCCGTCGGGGCCGCGGATCTCGGCTTCGAAGCCGATGGCCACCCGGCCGCAGGAGGTGGGCCGCTCCCGGTACTCGGAGCCGCCGATGGTGGCGACCACTGCCACCGACTCCGAAGACCCGTAGCCCATGCCCACCGCGGGCGCGGCGTTGGGGAAGGCCTGGCGCATCATGTCTTGCACCGCCGGGCTGGCCGGAGCCCCGCCGAAGCCCACGTTGACGATGCTGGAGGTGTCGAACTCCCCGAAGCGGGCGTGGTTCACCAGCCGCGAGCCGATGCTGCCCAACGCAGCGAAGGCGGTGACCCCCTCGTCTTGGATGAGCTGGAGCACGGCCTCGGGATCGAAGCGGCCCCGGCGGTACACGATCTTGCCCCCGGTCACCATGCTGATGAGGGTGGAACCGTACAGCCCCGATACGTGGAACAACGGTGAGGTGCCCAAAGTCACCGCCTGGGCCGGCGGGCTGGGGGCTGAGCCGTCGTCGGCCGGTGGGTTTGTGCGCATCTCGGTGAACACCCGCACTGCCCCGTTCATCATGGTGGACTGCACGAATCCGATCAGCCCCCGATGGGTGGCCACCGCTCCCTTGGGGCGGCCGGTGGTGCCGCTGGTGAACAGGATCACCGCCGGGTCGTCTTCGGCCAGGGGGACATCGATGTCTTCCAGGGCAGTTCCGGCGCCGGTGGCGATGAAGTCGGTCCAGTCATCCTCAATCACCAGGCAGGGGGCATCGGTGTCGCCTTTGCCGGATCGCTCCAAGCGGGGGCGGTCGGCGATCACCAGCGCGGGCTCGCTCAGCGAAGTGGCGTAATCCACCTCATCGGTGGTCCACCAGCCGTTGTAGGCCGACACTATGGCGCCGATGCTGGTGGCGGCGAAGAACGACACCACCCACTCGGGGCAGTTGGCCGCAAAGATGGCCACCCGGTCGCCGTGGCCGATGCCCCGCTGTTGCAGGGCCGCGGCGGCCGCCGCCACCTGGGAGATGAAATCGTCGAAGGTGAGCCGCTGCTGTTCCAGCACCAGAAACTCCCGGTCGCCGAAGTTGGCGGTGTTGGCCACCATCTCCCGCAGCGAGCGCATCCGGCTGGTGAACACCGCCGCCGAATGCCCCAACACCTCCTCGGTGGTCAACTGGAACAAGCCCTCGGGCCCGGTCAGCTCCTGAATCACGTCCTCACGAACACCCACGGCCCTGAACCCTAATCAGTGGCTGGGTTACTTCAGTGGTCGCAGGCTGGCTTCGACGGGCTGATGCTGGGGTGAAAGCTCTATCGTGGGCCTATGACTGAGGTCGTCATCGTCGAAGCCGTTCGCTCTCCGGTAGGCAAGCGAAACGGTGGTTTGTCTTCTGTTCATCCCACTGGGCTGCTCAGCCAGGTGCAGTCGGCCGCGGTGGAGCGGTCGGGCATCGATCCCGCGGCCATCGGCCAGGTGGTGGGCGGCTGCGTCGACCAGATCGGGGCCCAGGCCATGAACGTCACCCGGACTGCCTGGCTCACCGCTGGGCTGCCGGAGGAAACGGCGTGCAGCACGGTGGACTCCCAGTGCGGCTCGTCGCAGCACGCGGTGAACCTGGGCTACAGCCTAGTGAAATCCGGGGTGGAAGACGCCGTGCTGGCCTGCGGGGTGGAGAGCATGAGCATCGTGCCCATCGGGGCGAACGCGTCGGCCGACGGAGTGGGCCGCCCGGTGACCCGCGACTACTTCGCCCACTACGAATTCACCTCCCAGTTCGAGGGGGCCGAGCGGATGGCCGACAAGTGGGGCATCACCCGGGAGGACTGTGACCGCTTCGGCTTCGCTTCCCAGCAGCGGGCGGCCCGGGCCTGGGCCGAGGGTCGGTTCGAAACCCAGATCGTGCCCATCGAGGCCCCGGTGCTGGATGAGGACGGCAAAAAGACCGATGAGATGGTCACCGTGAGCACCGACGAGGGCATGCGGGAGACCACCCTGGAGGGATTGGCCTCGCTCAAGCCGGTGGCCCGGCCCGACGGCGTGCATACCGCAGGATCGTCGTCGCAGATCTCCGACGGGGCCGGAGCGGTGCTGATGACGACTGCTGATCGTGCCGAGCAGCTCGGTCTCACCCCGAGGGCCCGGGTGGTGGACACCTGCCTGGTGGGGTGCGACCCGGTGCTGATGCTTGAGGGGCCGATCCCGGCCACTCACCGGCTGCTGGAGCGCTCCGGGCTGGCCATGGACGACATCGACGTGGTGGAGATCAACGAGGCCTTCGCCTCGGTGGTTCTGTGCTGGGCTGCCGAACTAGGGCCCGACATGGAGCGGGTGAACCCCAACGGCGGCGCCATCGCCCTAGGCCACCCGCTGGGCGGCACCGGCTCGATCCTGGTCACCAAGGCCCTCCACGAGCTGGAGCGCACCGACGGCCGCCGAGCGATCATCACCATGTGCTGCGGCGGCGGCCTAGGTACCGGAACGCTTATCGAGAGGGTCTAGCCCTCCGGCACCCCCGACCGGCGCAGATGGCGCTGGTCGAGAGAGCTACTGCGTGGGGCAGTCGTCGGTTGTGTCGGACCAGCCTTCAATGAGGCGATCGGTCTCGCTCCAGGTGCCGGCACCGTAGGAGTTGACGGCTTGGACTCGCACTCCGATTCGACGACCGCACGGGAGATTGGTGATTTGCAGGTTCGTGCTTGTGGTGGTGCCGGCGCTGGTCCAGCCGCCGCACGAATAAGTGGGAGTCGGGTTACCGTCGATGGTGACGGACCCCACCGTCGCCCTACACCATTGGACGTTGTAGCTGGTGATGGCCGATGCGCCTTGATCGGACTGACCCCAGCTCACATCCAAGAGGTTCATGCCTCCTGAGGCGTTCACGTTGGTGGGCGCGGCGGGCCTGCCGGTCGGGGTTCTGGACACTTGGGTCCAGCTGCTTTCGCCGGCGTCGGTGTGGGTACGGATCTGCACGTCGTATCGCCGACCGATGATGAGGCCGGTGATGTCGGTGTTGGTGTTCGTGCCGAAGTAGTGGAAGCTCCAGTTGCCGCCGCTGGAGCGGTATTGCACGGTGTAACCGGTGATGCCGTTGGGGTGGCCTCCGTCATCGTCGGGTGCAGCCCACGTTACGCCCAAGGTTACCGAACCGTCACCGTAGGTCTCGGTGATTGAGACGTCGTCGGAATCGGGTCGATCAGGACGGCTGGCCGGGGTGGCTGTAGTTGATGAGGAATAGCCGCTGTCTCCTTCGGTGTTAGTCGCTAGCACCCGGAAGGAGTAGTCGACGCCATTGGTAAGGCCAGAGATGGTGTAAGCAGTGCTAGAGGTGTTGTAGGTGTTGTTGTCGTTGTTGGTGCCATCGGAGCGAGTGCCGTCGCAGCGGTGGTTGCCCTCATTGCTGCTCGTGCATTCAATGGTGTAGCGGGTGATGCGGGCCCCGTTGGCCTCGGGCGCAGTCCAACTCAGCCTAATCTGGCGGTTGCCGGCGGAGGCGGTGGGGGCGTTGGGTGTCTCCGGTTCGATGGGGGGGTCGGTGGTAGCGAAGCTGTTGACGTCGACGTCGCTCCATTCGCCGTTTCCGTGGACATTGACTGCGCGAACTCGCACGCTGTAGCTAGTTCTACCGGTGAGGCCGGTGATGGTGTAGCTGGTGTCAGTGTCGGTGACATCATCATCGGGAGCGGTGCGCCACCCGCCTGTACACGGATATGTGGTGACGGTGTTGTTGTTACTGTCGGTTCGGTCCAATTGCCTTGAAGTACACCATTGGACGTCGTAGTCGGTGATTACCGACGCGCCTTGGTCGGGCGCGGTCCAGCCGACGGTGAGATCGCCGCGATTGACATTTGAGGTAGTTGCCGGATCGGGTTTCCTCGGTGTGCCGGTTGGGTGCGTGGTGGCTTGGGCCCAGCTGCTGTCGCCACCGGCGTTGTGGGATCGAATTTGCACGTAATACCGGGGGCCCACGGTGAGGCCACTGATCTGCAAGGGATTGTTGGTGTCGCGGATGGGGCCGAAGTGGGCAAAGCTCCAATTGCCGTTGCTGGCACGGTATTGCACGGTGTAGCCGGTGATGGTCGATCCCCCGTCATCGATGGTCACTCCATCATCCCTACTAGGTGCTTCCCAAGCGACGCTGAGGCTGACTAAGCCGTCTCCGGGGTAGCTCTCGGTGAGTTCAATGTTGCGGGGTTGACCGGGTCGGGTGGCTGGGGTGGCTGTGTCAGAGACCGTATCGCTGGTGCCGGCGCTGTTAGTGGCGTTGAGAGTGAGTGTGTATTCGTTGCCGTTGGTGAGGCCAGAGATGGTGTAGGAAGTGCCAGACGTGGTGTAGGTGTTTTCGCCCACATCGGTGTCGTCGCACCGGTGGTTGCCGTCAATGTTGCTCGTGCAGGTAATGGTGTAGCGGGTGATGCGGGCCCCGTTGGCTGAGGGCGCGGTCCACCTCAGCCGTATCTGGCGATTGCTGGCGGTGGCAGTGAATTCGGAGGGTGTATCCGGGCGTTCGGGTTGCAGGGTAATGGCAGTGTCGGTGTTGCTCCACCCGCTGGTGCCGGCGGCGTTGGCCGCTTGGACCCGCACGCTGTAGGCGGTGCTGCCGGTGAGCCCAGTAATGACATGGCTGGTGTCGGTGGCCGTGCCGGCGTTGCTCCAGCCGCTAGAGCAACGCCATGTGCCGTCGTTGTTGGCCGTCGCGTTGCAGCGCTGAACGTTGTAGTGGCTCACGCCTGACACGGAGATGGGCGCAGTCCAGGAGGCTGTCAACTCGTCGGGCCCTGCAACAGACACCGTCATGCCAGTAGGTGCTTCGGGCCGGGTGGGCGTGGTAGCCGTGTCGATCGCGCTCCAGCCGCTTTCGCCGGCGGAGTTCACGGCTCGGACCCGAACGCGGTAGGTGGTGCCGGTGGCCAGGCCACCGATGGTGGCCATGGTGGCCGGCGGGTTTCCCGAGATGGTGGTGGATCGCCAACTCGTGCAGCCGCCGGAGCAGGATTCCACGGTGTAGCTGGTGATGGGTGATCCACCAGAGGCTGGAGCGGTCCACGTGACCTGGATGTTGCGGCCGCTGGGCGTGGCCACAACGTTGGTGGGTATGCGGGGCCGGGCGGCCGGCGTGGCGGCAATGGTGGCCCAAGCGCTGCTGCCCGCTCTATTGACAGCACTCACCCGTATGTCGTAGGCGGTGCCGTTGGCGAGCCGGAGGATGGTGGTGGATGTGCCTGAGGTAGTGGTGTAGTTGGTCCAAGTGCTGCTGCCACAGTTGCCGGTGGCGATGGCGGTCCCGCCGAGGCGGCATTCCACGACGTAGCGGGTAATGGGCGCGCCGTTGGCGGAAGGAGCGTTCCACCGCAGGGCGATTTGGCGGTCGTCGACCGAGGCCGCCAAGCCAGAGGGGGTGCCCGGGGGGGTGGCGGCTGTGGTGGTTGAGAATCGGGTGGTGCTCCACGGGCCGGTTCCGCGGCTGTTCCCGGCTTGGACCCGCACTCCGTAGGAGGTGCTGCCGGAAAGGCCGGCGATGGTGTAGCTGGTGCCGGTGGCGCTGGCGCTGCTCCAAGAGCTGGCGCAGACATCGTTGGCGGCGGTACACCATTGGACGGTGTAGCCGGTGATGGCCGATGCGCCGGTGGAGGCGGGTGGGGTCCAGGCGACGGTCAGCCGGTCGGGACCGGTGCCGGTGAACTGCACGCTGGTCGGCCGGCCGGGCCGGTCGCTGGGAGAACTGGAGATGTTGTTCCAGCTGCTGAGTCCGGCACTGTTGGAGGCTCTGACGCAGAGACGGTACGAATGGGTGTTGGACAGGCCTCTGATGGTGGTGGAGGTGTTCGAGGTGTTGCGGACAGTCCAGGTGTCGATCGTGTTGGGGGTGGGGCAGATAAAGGCGTTGGCCTTGTAGGCCACGGTGTAACCGGTGATGGGTGCGCCACCGTTATCGGTGGGCGAAGTCCAGGAAACGGTGAGCTGGCCGTCGCCGGCGATGGCTGAGACGTTGCTGGGCGCGCCGGGGATGGTGGCGGGGGTGGCGGTGGTGCCGGACCAGCCGCTGTCGCCCGCTCGGTTGGTCGCTTTGACGCAGACGCGGTAGGCGGTTCCGTTGGCGAGGCCTTCGATGGTGGCGGAGGTGAGCGAGGTGATGCGGGGGTTCCAGGTGTTGTCTACGTCGGTCGGGCAGGTGGTGGCGCCGGCCTGGTAGGCCACCGTGTAGTCCATGATTGGTGCGCCGCCGTCGTCGCCGGGCGCGGTCCAGGTGATGGTGAGCTGGCCGTCGCTGGCAGCAGCCGAGACACTGCCGGGAGCGCTAGGGGCTTCGGGCGGTGTTGCGGCGTCGCGCAGGGTGTCGGTTGCGGCCGAGTCGAGGGCGAGGAAGCAGTTGATGCTGTCGTGGAATCCCCAGCTAAGGCGGGCCAGCACGGTTTGGCCGTCGGCGGTCTTGGCCACGTCTACCGGCTCTTCCCCGAACCTGTGGTGCTCAAAACAGCGCCTTGAGTCGTCGGTCTGGCCCTGAGGCAGGCTCGCTGGTGGGCCGGCGGCTCGAAGGGCGGCCACTGCGTCGTCGTCGAGGGCGAGGTAACAGCCGATGCTGTCGTGGTATCCCCAGCTCACCTGGGCCAGCACGGTTTGGCCGTCGGCGGTCTTGGCCACGTCTACGGGCTGGGCGCCAAAGAGGTGAATCTCCGAGCAGTACTCCGCCGCGCTTTGATCAGCCGAATCTGGCTGCGCCGTCGCCCCTGGTGTGTTGGCGACGACAAGCACGGAGGCGGCTAGCACGACTGCCAGCACCATTCCCAGAACCTGTCGGGACCATTTGGCGTCGAAAAAAGCTGGCCATCCTGCAAAGAGCATGGGGAAAACTATATCCCAATCAGTCCCAATAGATGTCATGCCACAGGGGCGTATA
This sequence comes from Acidimicrobiales bacterium, assembly GCA_963663255.1. Lineage (GTDB taxonomy): Bacteria > Actinomycetota > Acidimicrobiia > Acidimicrobiales > Bin134 > Poriferisocius. Next base: position 3,487,437 of record OY760141.1, on the reverse strand, counting down.
CGGGCGGAAAATGACCTATCGTGGTCTCGCTATGGACTCCGAGCTGGCCGACGAACTGGTCGGCGCCATCCGCATCTGGGTGGAACGGGAGGTGATTCCCAACGCCCCCGACCTCGAGCATGCCGACGAGTTTCCCGAGGCCATGTTCGCCCAAATGTGCGAATTCGGCCTGTTCGGAGCCACTATTCCCGAGGTCTACGGCGGCCTGGGGCTGGATGCCACCACCTACGCCCGCATCATCGAGGAGTTGTCCCGAGGGTGGATGTCGCTGGCCGGCATCCTCAACACCCACAAGATCGCGGCGACCATGATCGGTCGCTACGGCACCGACGAGCAGCGGGAGCGCTTTTTGCCCCGTATGTGTGACGGTTCGGTACGGTCGGCCTTCTCGCTGTCGGAGCCCGACGCGGGGAGCGACACCCGCAACATCCGCTGCCGGGCGGTTCCCGACGGCGACGAGTGGATCGTCAACGGCACCAAGATGTGGGTGACCAACGGCATGAGGGCCCAGATGGTGATGCTTTTGGCCCGCACGCCCGACGACCGCATCACCTGCTTCATCGTGGAAAAGGAGCCGGGCCCAGGCGCCGACGGGCTCACCGTGTCGCGCACCATCCCCAAGCTGGGCTACAAGGGTGTGGAGACGGTGGAGATGGCTTACGCCGACTTCCGGGTGCCCGACGCCAATGTGCTGGGCGGCCCCGACGGGGTGGGCCACGGGCTGCGCTATGCCCTCTCAGCGCTGGAGCTGGGTCGGATCAACATCGCTGCCCGGGCCGTGGGGGTGGCCCAGGCCGCGCTCGACGCCGCCATGAAGTACGCCCAGGAGCGGGAGACGTTCGGTCGGCCCATTTACGACCATCAGGCCATCGGATTCAAGCTGGCCGAGATGGCCACCAAGCTCCACGCCGCCCGCCTGATGACCTACGACGCCGCCCGCCGCTATGACTCCGGGGAGCGCATCGACCTAGAAGCGGGCATGGCCAAGCTGTTCGCCTCCGAGGCCGCCTTCGAGATCGCCTCCGACGCGCTGCGCATCCACGGGGGCAACGGCTACACCGAGGAGTACCCGGTTGAGCGCTACTTCCGGGATACGCCCCTTATGATCATCGGGGAGGGAACCAGCGAGATCCAAAAGATGGTGATCGCCCGCCACCTCCGCGACCGGTATTCCTGAGAGGACGAGAAGTGGCCGAGGTTTCTGAGGATCAACTTCGCCAGAAGGTGCGGGACCTGTTAATCGAGGTGGACCCCGCCGAGGCGACGCAGTACGAGTTTCGGGGGGCCCAATTCGACCGGGGCCTTTCCCGGGTCGACTTTCCCGTAGGCAAAGGAGGGCTCGGCCTTTCCCCCAAGGCCCAGACCGTGGTGGAGGAGGAGCTGCGCAGCGGCAGTCGCTATTGGCACGACCTGCACGTCAACCCCATCGGCATCGGGATGGGCGCTCCCACCGTTTTGGCCCATGGCACCGAGGAGATGCACCACCGTCTGCTGCGGCCTCTGTACACCGGCGAGGAGATCTGGTGCCAGATGTTCAGCGAGCCCGGCGCGGGCTCCGACGTGGCCGGCTTGGCCACCCGAGCCGACCTTGACGGCGACGAATGGGTGGTCAACGGCCAAAAGGTGTGGACCTCGCTGGCCCATCGGTCTCGCTGGGGGATGCTGGTGGCTCGCTCTGAACCCGATGCTCCCAAGCACCGGGGCCTCACCTATTTCGTGGTGGACATGACCCTTCCCGGAGTGGAGGTACGCCCTCTCTACCAGATCACCGGCGATGCCGAATTCAACGAGGTTTTCTTCAACGACGTCCGAATCTCCGACTCCATGCGGCTAGGGCAGCCAGGACAGGGTTGGAACGTGGCCATCACCACGCTGATGAACGAGCGGGTGGCGCTGGGCGGCGGGGTCCCCACCCGGGGCAGCGGGCTCATCGGCGTCTTGGTGTCGGCCTGGGAGGAAATTCAGAGCCAAGCCGACGGCCAGGGAGCAGCAGAAGCGGTTCGCCGCCAGGTGCTGCGGGATCGGGTAGTACGGCTGTGGGCTGAGGCCGAGGTGTTGCGGCTGACCAATTGGCGGGCCCGGACGCAGGCATCGGCGGGCACACCCGGTCCTGAGGGGTCGGTGGGCAAGGCGGTGTCGGCCGAGTTGAACCAGCGCATCTACGAATGCCTAATCGACGTGATCGGGTCGCCGGCGATGCTCTTCCCCCAGGGCTATCCCATGAAAAGGCCCGATTTGTCAGATGGTGCTTCTTATCGGGACGCACCTCCGGTCAAGGGCTTCTTGCGGTCGCGGGCCAACACCATCGAGGGGGGCACCTCAGAGGTGATGCGCAACATCTTGGGCGAGCGGGTGCTGGGCTTGCCCAAAGAGCCCGGTGTCGATAAGAACACCCCGTGGAGTGAGATTCCCCGCAACTGAAAGGGAGCGCCAATGGTTGATGCTCAGCACATGCGCAGCGTGATGGAGGGCTACGCCGCCGCGGTGAGCGCTGGCGATGTGGAGGCGATTTTGTCGTTCTACGCCGACAACGGGTCGTGCCAGGTGCCGGTGGGCGGGCCGGTGCAAGAGGGGATCGATGCCGTCCGGGCGTTCTACGAGGGCAATGAGCTGGCCGAAACCCTGGTGCTGACCGGGCCGGTACGGGTAGCAGGCAACGAGGCAGCCGCTCCGATGGTGGCCCAAGTGTGTTTCGACGGGGTGAACTACGAGCTCGACGTGGTGGATGTGGCCGAATTCAACGACGACGGCCTGCTGACCTCGCTGCGGGCCTTTTACTCGCTCGACGACCTGCGTGCTGTCTGATTCGGCGCCCCCGGGGCCGCCGTCTGAGGAACAGCCGTCGCCCGGGGGGCTGTCGCCCAACCGGCGGAGATTGCTGCGATGGCTGCTGTGGCTGGTTGCGCTGGGGCTGCTGGTGGGCTGGGGCCTCACTTGGGCGCTGGACTCGCCGTTGCGGCCAGCTCTTGCCGAGCGCGACGACATCCGAGCGGCGGCGGTACACGTCGGCGGGATGGCCTGTGGGCAGTTCACCGAGGGAAGCGGGTTCATGGTCGAACCCGGTCTGGTGCTCACCAACGCCCATGTGGTGGCCGGAGTCGAGCAGATTACGGTGAGAGCGGCCGATGGCGGATCGGAGATCGGCGTGCTGGTGGGATTCGACCCCGGTCGGGACATCGCCGCCCTCTCGGTGTCGGATTTGGCAGCTTCTCCGGTTGCGCTGGCCCCGGTGGGCGCCAGGGCCGCCGATGTGGGCGATGTGGCCACGGTCGACTCCGATGACGGGTTGGAGTTCGTGCCCTTCGAGGTGACTCGCAGGATCTTGGCCACGGGCCGCGACTTCTACGCCCAGGAGACAGAAGGCCGCGATGTGCTCGAGATTCGCTCGCTGTTGGCCGCGGGTGACTCCGGCGCGGCGCTGGTGAACGCCGACGGCGAGGTAGTGGGCATGGTGTTCGCCGTTGCCCGGGGCCAACCCGACCATGGGTATGCCCTCGACCGCAACGAGATCGCCGATTTCTTGGCTGGGATCGACGGAACCCCTCTCCCGACCCCGCCCTGCCGGACGCGCTAGGGGCTAGTCTCAGTCGATGCCTGTGGACTTGGACAACCTGCTATCCCCGTCGCACACCGCAGTGGTCACCATGGAGTGCCAGCGGGGAGTGATCGGCGATATGGCTTCGATGGGCGGATTGCGGGATGTGATGCTCGACCGGGGGGCTATCGACGCCGGGGCCCGGCTGTGCGCCGACGCCAGGGCGGCCGGGGTGCCGGTAGTGCACTGCCTGGCCCACTTCAGAGAAGACAGGGCGGGGAGCGTGGCCAACTGCCGGATGCTGGCGGCGTCGGCCAAGATGAGCGAGCAAAACGGGGGGCTGCTGATCGGGTCGGAGTCGGCCGAGGTCATTCAAGAATTCGATCCCCAGCCCTCTGACATCGAGATCGCCCGCTGGCACGGCATGTCGCCGTTCATGGGCACTTCGCTCGACCAGACCCTGCGCAACCTGGGGGTGACCACGGTGGTGGCCGCCGGGGTGTCGCTGAACGTGGGGGTGATGGGGCTGGTGATCAACGCGGTCGATCTGGGTTATCAGGTTGTGCTGGCCGGCGACGCGGTGGCCGGCATCCCGGCCGATTACGGCGACGCGGTGATGGACAACACAATGGCCTTTCTCACCACCATGCTCACGGTGGACGACATCGTGGCCCGATGGGCATGACCGAAGGCTCGGCCACAGCAGATAGAAACAAAGCCGTGGTGGAGCGGTTGGTGCGCGACATCGTGAACGGCGGACAGGTGGAGCTGCTCGACGAGGTTCTGGCCGATGACTTCACAGCTCACGGCGTAGGTCCGGGCCCGTCCGGTCCCGATGGGATGCGCCGGTTGATAGCCACTTGGCGCACGGCGTTCCCCGACTGGCAAGACCACATCGAAGAGATCGTGGCCGAAGGCGACTTGGTGGTGATCAAGATCGCTGCTCAGGGCACTCACTCCGGCCCTCTGCTGGGCATCGAGCCCACCGGCGAGGCCGTGGAGTGGGGAATGATCGAGATGGTGCGCCTCGCCGACGGCAAGATCACCGAGCAGTGGGGCTACTCCGATTTCTCCGAGGTGGTCCGCCACCTTCGCAAAGTGGCAGCATCTCAATCCGAACTACAAACCGACTAGGGAGTTTGACCATGGCCGATCTTTCACCGGTGCCCGACTACGCCGGGCTCATGCGGCTCGACAACAAGGGCTTCATCGTTCTCGGTGCTGGGCAGGGCATGGGCCGCCAGTCCTCCCACGCCCTGGCCCAGATGGGGGCCAAGGTGTTCTGCGTCGACCTCGAATCGGAGCGGGCCGAGCAGGTGGCCACCGAGGTGGACGGCATTCCCTGGACTTCTGACATCACCAAGAGAGATGACGTGCAGGCCCTAGTAGACGAAGCGGGTCGGACCATGGGATCGATCGACGGGATCGTTGACATCGTGGGCGTGTCCGGATGGTCGCCAGTATTGGATATCGACGACGCGGAGTGGAACTGGCAGTTCGACATGGTTCTGCGCCACGCCTATCTCATCTCCCAGATCGGCGGTCGGGCCATGAAGGAGACCGGCGGGGGCACGATGGTGTTCATCGCCTCGGTCAGTGGGCTAACCGCTGCGCCCAACCACGCCCACTATGGGGCGGCCAAGGCCGGGTTGATGGCATGGATGCAATCGGTGTCAATCGAGCTGGCCCCCTACGGGATCCGGGCCAACTGCGTAGCGCCGGGCACGATCCTGACTCCCCGTATGGAAGCGCTGTTCGACGAGGAGCGTAGGGCGATCAACAACGCCGCCGTGCCGATGGGCCACATGGGCGTGCCATCGGACATCGCCGGCGCAGTGCTCTTCCTATCGGCGCCGATTTCGGGATTCATCTCCGGTCGCACATTGGTGGTGGACGGCGGCGTGGACGCCGACTTCCCCTACGACCCGATGTAGATACACTGTGTCTATGGCGGAAGAAGTGAGCGGCCCGGATAATCGGATCGTCGTCGGAGTGGAGGGATCGGGCGGGGCCCGAGCCGCGCTCCGGTGGGCCATCAAGGAGGCCCGACACCGCAACGCCTTTGTTGATGTGGTTACCGCCTACTCCACTACCTATGTGCCAGCCTCTCCGGATTTCAACTATGTGCCGCTGGATCCCATCGACTTGGAGGCCGAGGTCAAGCGGATGCAGGACAGCATCATCGACGAGGTGCTGGCCGAGGTAGACGCCGGAGGGGTGGAGATCAGGCGCCGCATGATTCGGGGCCGGGCCGCCGACACTCTGATCGCCGAGTCGGACAACGCCGCCATGCTGGTGGTGGGCTCGCGGGGCCGGGGCGGTTTTCGCGGACTTCTGTTGGGTTCGGTCAGCCAGCAAATCGCCCAGCACGGAAGCTGCCCCGTGGTTATCGTCCGCCCCGACCTGCCGACGTAGCAGCCGCCTGATTCCGACTACGGCCTCATACAGAGGCTGCTACAGCTCCACGATGACTTTGCCCCAGGTGCTGCGGTTGTAGATGGCGTCGAGGGCGGCGGGGACGTCATCGAAGGCGAACGGGGGGAACACCGGGGGGTCGAGTCGGCCTTCTTCGAGGAGGGCGAAGATCTTCTGGCGGGCATGTTCCGATGGCTCGGGATTGCGGCCCACCGAGGCCCCCCAGTGGACGCCGACCACCGAGTAGTTCTTCAACAAGATGTGGTTGGTAGGGGCATCGGCGATTCTTCCGCTGGTAAAGCCGATTATCAGCAGCCGGCCGTCCCAGGCCATGCACCTTCGGGACCGGTCGAACACATCGCCGCCCACCGGGTCGAGACAAACGTCCACTCCCTGACCATCGGTGTGGGCTCGTACGAGGTCGACGAAATCGGGGGTCTCTCGGTAGTCGATGGCCAGCTCGACGCCCATGTCCTTCAGCAGAGCGACTTTCTCGGCACCGCCGGCCGTGGCGATGACCCTGGCTCCGGCAATCTGGCCGAGCTGTACCGCGGCCGATCCCACACCGCCCATACCGGCATGGACCAGCAGCGTCTCTCCTTCGGCCAGTTGTCCTCTGTCGTGTAGGGCGAACCACGAGGTGCCGTAGTTCACCAATGCCGCGGCCGCGGCTCCGGCTGAGACTCCTTCGGCCAGCCTGTGTACTCCATTGGCCCGCAGCGCGGTCTGCTCGGCCAGCGATCCGCCGCCGATGCCCACCACTCGGTCATCGATGGCTAGGTGGTTGACCCCATCGCCCACCTCTCGCACCCGGCCCACCACCTCGGTACACGGCGACCAGGGCAGCCTGGTCTCCATTTGATAGAGGCCCCGGGCCATGAGGCAGTCCACGAATGTCAGCCCGACGGCTTCGACGTCCACCACGATCTGGCCCGGATTCGGAGCCGGAGGGTCGGCTTCTTCCAGCCGGAGCAGTTCGACCGGATCGCCCAGGTCGTGCTGGCGCCAAATCCGCATCAGCTGGTCTCCCCGGTTGAATCGGGCCTGGCGGCGGCCGGACGGTCGACCACCGACTTGATGCTCTCCAAGGCCCGCTGCTTGAACTCCTGGACCGAGCCGACGTTGCCGGCCAGGGCCTGGTATTCCGACATGGTGCGGATGGCGTTGCGGGTGCCCATGGCCTCCATGCCCCGGTGCACGCTGCGCTTGTTGATCTGCTGGAGGTCGGACGGAACCCGGGCCACCCGCTGGGCCATCTCCAGCACCCGCTCCTCCAACTCGGCCTCGGGGTAGGCCCGGTTGGCGAAGCCCATGGCTGCTGCCTCCGCACCCGAGTAGGAGTCGCCGGTGAGCATCATCTCCATGGCGTTGCGGAACCCCACCAGCCAGGGGTGGTAGTTGAAATCAGGCGGGCTCAGCACCCGCACCACCGGGTGGCCGATGTCGGCGTTCTCGGCCACATAGACCAGGTCGCAGGCCGCAGCCAGCTCTGACGCGCCGGCCAGGGCGTAGCCGTGGATCTGGGCGATGACCGGCTTGGCCAATTCCCAGATTGCTAGCCAGCTGTCGGTCACGTGCCGAGACCACTGCCCGTCGCCACCTGCGGTGTAGTGGGGCGGATCGTCCATGAGCGAGTCGGACAGGTCATAGCCCGACGAGAAGCATGGTCCTGCACCTCGGATGATCGAAACCCGCACGTCGTCGTCGACATCAGCAGCTTGGAGGGCAGCCAACAGCTCTTTTCGCATCGGTGTGCTGATTGCGTTGCGCTTCTCCGGGCGGTTCAGCGTTATCCGCCGGACGTGTTGGACGGGATCATCGACGAGGATCAGCTCGTATTGCATGGCGTCATGTTGGCACTTCCACCGGCAGTTCGGCGGGTCCTGTTAACGACCGGTGCCCCGGACCCGAAGGCCCGGGGCACCGAGTGTATTGATCAGGAGTTGGTGTTACAGGGTGCGCAGCCGGCGGCTGAGACCGAACACCATCACACCGGCAAGGGCGATGCCCGCACCGATGATGACCAGCAGCGATGTGTTCACACCGGTTGCCGGCAGCATGTCGTCGCCCATGTCATCCATGGCTTCGCCGATCTCCACGGCTGCGTCTGCCGCTTCGCCGTCGGGAACGAGTTCGAAGATCAAGAAGGTGACGCCATCTTCGCCGACTTCTACACCTTCCACCGTGATGGGACCACCAGTGGCATCTTGCGCGCTACCGAAGCCGCCGCAGAACTGCATCAGGGTAGCCTGTCCCCACCCATCAGGTCCGGGATCGGCAGTGTTGCAGACTGCGAGGTTGGTCGCAGCAGATGTGAAGCCATCAGGCGTCAACGTGAAGTCGTAAGTGCCAGCTTCGGGCACAGAGGCCGGATCAGCGGTAAGCGTCTGGTCCTGAGCCGAGGCGGACCCGGCAAACAAGAAGCCGACTAGCGCCACTGCCAGCCCAATGAAAATCAACTTGGTCTTGGTCATAGTTGTGTCTCCTTGGACCACGCCAATGGTCGGCCGGCCCCTACTCGGATATTGACGGGGACTTTAGCCTCTTCCATGGCTCGTGTCATCTATTCGCAGTTTTGTTTTGAGTACAAAGATTTTGAAGTCCTCTGGGTAGGGTGCCCGGCGTGGATTCCATCCGTAATTTCCGACCCGTGGGAGGCCAAACCTCCATTGACGGCCGACGAGTGCGTACGGGCGTGGTCTATCGCTCGGCTCATCTGGCCGATGCATCTGATTCCGATTTGGAATCCCTGGTTGAACTGGGAATTCGCACGGTGTTCGATTTCCGCAATCAAGGCGATCTTGCTATGGAGGGTCCCAATCGGCTCCCCGACGGGGTGGTGCAGATCTCGCTGCCGATGGGCGGCTCGGTGAACCCATCCGGGGTTCGGGAGGATTTCGCCTTGTTAAGCGCCGAAGAGTTGGAAGAGCGATTCGGCAACGGGAAGGCCTTCCAGCTGATGAAGGAGGTATCGGGGGGATCGGTGAGCAACCCTGAGCGGTCGGCTCAATTCGGAGAGTTCGTGAGAGGGGTGTTGGCGCCGGAAGCCGCCCCGGTGCTGTTCAATTGCAGCGCGGGGAAAGACCGGACCGGCTGGGCCGCCAGCCTGCTTCTGCTGGCCGTGGGCGTGCCCGAACATGAGGTGGTGGATCACTACTTGGAGACCAACCAGCACGTCGTACCTGGCCGCTATGGCGACTTAATGATGCCGATCGCCTCCGTACACGAGGACTATTTCGCGGAACAGATGAAGGTGTTGGCCGACACTTGGGGCAGCTTTGACCAGTACTGGGCCAATGGCCTGGGTCTGGACGACAGCCATCGACAAGGGCTGCGAGATCTGTTGCTGGATTAGGGAGTCTTGAGTTCCCCGATGTTGTGAACGGGGGCGAGGGTGTCTTGGAGGTAGTCGGGGCCCTCCAGGGTGTCGACGAACCAGCCGGTGGGGCACATGGTGAGAATCTCCACCAGGCTGAATCCGGCCCCTGCCTGCTGCGACTCGTAAGCACGAGTGATGTAGCGCTTGGTGCGGGCTACGTTGCCGGCGTTGTTTACTGCGCACCGGGCGACATAGGCCGCGCCGTCCATGGTGGCGGCGAGGTCGGAAAGCAGAATCGGGTGGCCGTGCTGGTGGGGGTCACGGCCTTCGATGGAGGTCTTGGTGCGCTGGCCCAGGGTGGTGGTTGTGGTCATCTGGCCGCCGGTCTCGCCGAACACCCCGTTATTCAACAGCAAACAGGTGATGTTCTCGCCCCGGGCGGCGGCGTGGAGCACCTCCTGGAGTCCCTCGTTGACCATGTCGCCGTCACCTTGGACGGTGACGACAAATCCGTCGGGCAGCATCCGCTTTATCCCGGTGGCCACCGACGGCGCCCGGCCGTGCAGGGCCTGCACTACCTCAACGTCGAGGTTGTGGGCGAAGGCGGTGTAACAGCCGATGCCGAATACTGCGATGGTGCTCTGAGCTAGTTCGAGTTCTTCGACTGCTTCCATCGCGGCCCGGATGGCGATGGGTTCTCCGCAGCCGGGGCAGAGGTGGTGGTTGGCCTGGGTGATGAGCGAGGGGGTGAAGTCGTCCACCAGCGCGGCGGGCTCAGTGGGGGGCCGGTCAGTGGACAGAAAGAGTCGGTCGTCGCTCACGGCCCATTTCCCTTCATGTCAGGGCCTCCAGGATGCGCTGGGAGATGTCGGGCACGTTGATGTCGGGACCGATCCCGAAACCGGAATGGTCCCAACTCGGGCCCCCGATGAACTCCACGGGCACCGACCCCATCGTAGCCAAGCGCACGTCGTCGACCATCTGGCCCATGTTCTGCTCGTACACCGCCACCTTGGCCGAGCCGGAGGCTGCTTTATGCACCGCCTCTGATGGGAAAGGCCACAGCGTGATCGGTCGGACATAACCAACCCGGTGTCCGGCATCGCGCAGCCGAAGGCAGGCGTAGCGCACGAACTTGCCCACCGAGCCGTAGGCGGCCACCACCAACTCGGCGTCATCGCAGAATCCGACGTCGATCAGCGGTTCCACGCCGGTGGCCATGGCCTCGATGTGTTCGGCGCAAGCGGCGTAGTGGGCGCCTAAGTCGAATCCCTCTTCTCCTTCGATCCCGCCGCCCAGCGGGGACATGATCTTGGCTGCGCCCGAACCGCCGGTAGATCCGTTCAAGGCCCAATCGGGCAACTCGGGGGCGGTTGTGTGGATGGGGGGCACCGACACCGCTTGATAGGTGTGGGCCAGGTAGTAGTCGCCCAGCACCATTACCGGGGTGCGCCACTGGCCGGCCATAGCAAACGCCAGCTGAGTGAGCTCTACGGCCTCGGGCACGTCCATGGGGGCCAGCACGATGTGGCGGTAGTCGCCGTGGCCGCCTCCTCGGGTGGCCTGGAAGTAGTCGCCCTGGCCTCGGGCCATGTTGAACACCACCAGGGGCAGGCGGGCGTTGGTGATCTCGGACAGCGACTCCTGCATCAGCGACAGCCCCTGGCCGGTGGATCCGGTGGCGGCCAGGTGCCCGGTGGTGGCCGCCCCCCAGGCCATGCCCACCGCCTCGAGTTCGCTCTCGGCGTTCATGCACACGCCGTTTACCTCGGGCAGCAGGGCGGCCATGTGTTCGAGCAACTCGGTGAACGGCGTCATGGGGTATCCCGTAAAGAACCGGCAGCCGGCGGCCACTGCGGCCCGGGCCATGGCCTCGGAGCCCTCGATCAGCACCCGGTCGCTCACTGGCTGCTTCCTTGGCGGGCGGGTAGTTCCAGGGGGATGTCGTACTTGTACACCTGGAACACGAAATCGGGGCAGATCTGGGCGCAGGCCTGACAGCCGGTGCAGCCGGCCAGCAGCCGGGGGTAGCGGTAGCCCCGGGTGTTGACCTCGTGGGTGGTCATCTCCAGCACTCGGGGTGGGCAGGCGTCGATGCACAAATCGCAGCCCTTACAGGCCTCGGTGTCGATCACCACGGTGCCCCTCACGGTGACGGTGCTTGGGGGAGCGCTGGGGCTCACGCCGCCATCTCCCAGCCGGTGGCCAGCGCCGCTTCGTTGGCCTCGATCAGCTGGCTGCGGTAAGGCGGCACCGATCGGCGCATTCCCTCCACCAGGCCTTCCAAGCTCACCAGGCCGGACGTTCTTCCGTATACGCCAGACATGACCATGGCGGCCAAGAGTGGGTTGCCCAGATCGGTGGCGGCATCGGTGGCGGGCACCTCCACCACCCGGTAGCGGTCGCGGTCTAGCTGGTCTTCGAACACCGACGTGTTCACCAGCACCAGGCCGCCGTCGCGGATGCGCTCTTGGAGCGGGGCCCAGAATTGGTGGTGCATCAAAATGGCCGACCAGGTGGATGACAGCACCGGCGGGGCCTCGATGGGCTGGTCGCTGATCACCACCGTGCTGTCGGTGTTGCCGCCCCGCATCATGCCGCCGTAGCTGCCGAACACCAGCACCTCTTTGCCGTCGGCAGTCGCCCCCTGAGCGATGACCTGAGCGGCCAGTTGCACCCCCTGGCCGCCGATTCCGGTGAGCATCAGCTCCCGCTCTCCGGTGGCCTGAGAACTCATCTGCTCCACCGGACTGGCCGGTTCGACACGGCTCACCGACTCCACCGGACTGGCCGGTTCGACACGGCTCACCGGCCCTGCCAGACAGGGGGCCGCTTCTCCACGAACGCCCGCGGCCCCTCTTTGAAATCCTCGGTTTTGGAGACGGCGCCGCCTTCTCGGGCGGCGATCGCGAATCCCTCGGCCTCGGTGGTCTCCAGCCCGTCGAGGATGGACCGGCGGGCGGCCCTCACCGCCAGGGGGGCGTTGACCACGATGCGCTCAGCTAGTGCCTTGGCTTCGGCCAATGCCTGGCCGGGGTCGCACACCACGTTGACCAGGCCCAGGGCGTGGGCCCGGTGAACGTCGATGGTGTCGCCGGTGAGGGCCAGTTCCATGGCGACGTTGGTCGGGATGCGGCGGGGAAGTCGGGTGACACCCCCCTCGGAGGCCACTAGCGACCGCTTCACCTCGGGCAGTCCGAAGACCGCTTCGGTGGACGCCACCACCATGTCGCAGCCCAGCACCAGCTCGAACCCCCCGGCCAATGCCGGGCGGTCCACCGCGGCGATGACCGGCTTTGCCCGCCGCCTTCGGGCGAATCGGCCGAAGCCCTCCTCCGCGGTGATGATCCCGGCCGCCCGGCCCTCCGATAGCGCTTTGAGGTCGGCCCCGGCGCAGAAAATCTGGCCGTTGCCGGCCAGGATGGCCACCCATACGTCATCGTCGGCTTCAAATCGGTCGAATGCCTCGCCCAGAGCGGCCGACAGCTCGGGGCTCATGGCGTTGCGGGCCTCGGGGCGGTTCAGGGTGATCACCGCCACCCTTCCCTCGGCTTCATAGATGACCAGGCTCATCGCTCTCGCAACCTCTCCCTACTCCGGATCTCTGACCTTCAGGAGCTGTTTTCCGTGGTTGGCCCCGTTGAACAGTCGCAAAAACGTGGTGGGGATATTCTCGAAGCCCTCCTGGATGTCGGTCTGGAATGCGATCTCACCTTCGGCTACCCACTGCCCCAAGTCAGCATGGGCGGCGGGCACGCGGTCCATGTGGTCGAACATCACGAAGCCCTGAAGGGTGAGCCGCTTCTCGATGATCTCGAACATGTTGGACGGGCCCGGGCGACGCAGGCCCTGGTTGTAGGTGGATATTGCTCCGCACACCGCGACGCGTCCCCCCATGTTCATGTGACCCATGACGGTCTCCAGCATGTCGCCGCCCACGTTGTCGAAGTACACGTCCACGCCATCGGGGCAGAGCTCGGCCAGTCGGGCGTCCACGTTTTCGTTCTTGTAGTCGATGGCCGCGTCCAGCCGGGCTTCTTCTAGGAGCCAGCGGCACTTGTCGGAACCGCCGGCGATGCCCACCGAGCGACAGCCCTTGATGCGGGCGATCTGTGCGGTCACCGACCCGGTGGCTCCGGCCGCTCCCGACGTCAGCACCGTCTCGCCGGGTTGGGGGCGGCCGATGTCGAGCAAGCCGATGTACGCGGTGAGCCCGGTGCCTCCCATCGGACCGAGCATCACCGGGATGGGCGTGCCTGGCGGTACCACCCTGGTTTGCTCACCCACCACCTCGTAGTCCTGCCAGCTCATCATGCCGCTGACCAGGTCGCCTTCGTTCAATGCCGGAGTGTTGGACTCAACCACCTGGAAGACCCCTGGCCCCACCATGGGCTGGCCCAGCGGCGCGGGCGGCATGTAGGTGATGAAGTCCTCCAGCCAGGTGCGCATGGCCGGCTCGAAGCTGAGGTAGCACAATCTGGCTAGCGCTTGGCCGTCGCCCGGCTCTGGAATCTCGGTTTCCCGGTACTCGAAGTTGTCCACGCTCACCGGGCCGTCGGGCCGCACGGCGTAGATCCACTGGCGGTTCATTCCGCCAAACTACTCCGACCGATGGGCACGGCCCCTCAGCGGGCGGGGCGGACTCGCAGCATCATCGTGGCCATCAGGCGGTCGCCCTTGCCGAGATCTCTGATCTCAGCCACCACCCAGCCCGACGACGGGTCGCCCATCCAGCGGCAGGTGCTGTACACCGGGCCGATCTTTCCGCCCAGCAGATAGCGGATATCCATGTCGGCTACCGCATGGGGCGAGCCGAATTCATGTTCGGCCAGGGTCTCTGCCCCTACCTCGCCCACCAGAGTGACCATGGCGCCTTGCATGATGCCCGCGGGGTTGAGCAGCTGCGGGGTGAGCTCGACCTCCACATGGCCGACCGCGGCGTCTACCACCTCGATGCCCGCCACTTCGGCTAGGGGCCGGTCGATGTCGGGAAGCCCCATGAGATCGGGTCGGGGAGGGTCGTGGATGGGTTTGGCCGGGTCGCCGGGACGTTGGTGGTGGCGTCCGAAACCGATCTGGGCGTAGCCCACCTCGGTGCCGTCAGGAGTATTGAAGCGGCACTCGCAGGTCAGCGTGCTGGCCCCGGCCCGCAGCACCTCGGCGTAAACGTCGATTTGGCCGGGCAGGGGAACGGCTGCGGTGCGAAGCTGGAAATCAGTGGTGAAGTGCCAGCACTCGGGATCTTCCTTCTCTCCGATCATGCCGCCGGTGATGTCAGCGATCAGCATCAGCACCGAGGCCCTTACCTGCCCGCCGTGACACTGCTCTTCGAACACCCGTAGCTGCCCGTAGCCGGGCTGGGTGTTGGGGTCGCAATAGATGCCCAACTGGGCCAAAAGGGTGAATTTTGGAGGTGCTTGTGCCGGGACGGTCATTGCGCCCTAGTTCTAGACGGTGGCGCTCTCCAGCACCGTGTTCTTGAAGAAGTCGGGGCGGGCCTCGGAGAAGAAGCGGTGGGCGTTGCCGAAGGTGAAGGCCCGGAATTGGTCCTCGTTGAGCCAGCCGTGCTCCACCTGCTCCCACACCTCGGGCATGACCTCGGCCATGTCGGGAACGTCCCAGTGGCCCACGTCGGAGGAGAAGATGGCGTTTAGGGTTGCTCCTTCGGGCAGGGCGCCGTCGAAGGCCAGCCGCACCAGGGGGTCGTCGGCCTCGCAGCCGAACCAGTAGGAGCGGTCGATCTGGTCGAGGATGTCTTGGGGGCCGGCGATGCCCGCGGCCTCGAAGTCGTGGACGACTTTGTCGCCGCTGATGCCCTTCTGCATCATCTTGCCGAAGCCGGCGGTCAGATCGATGGGGTCGTTGGCCTGGGCCAGGAGGGTGTCAAAATACTCGGGCTCGAACAGTTCGGGGTCGTAGGCCTTGAGGCCCTCAGGGCCGCGCTTTTCCCAGTGGCTGAGAAGGTCGCACACCATCTGGGCGCCCCAGGTGACGCCGCCTTCGAGGAAGCCGAGGCGAAGGTCGGGGAATCGGTGGGTGACCCCGCCGAAGAAGATCGACTTGGCCGTAGCCTCGCTGGCCGAGCCGAAGTTGCCCATGTGGTTGTAGGTGAAGTTGGAGATGGACCGTCGGCCGTCCCAGCCCATCGACCCGGAGTGGAGGCTGGCGGGGGTTTGCAGATCCACCAGCCGCTGCCAGAGGGGGTCGTAGTCGTAGGCCGAATCGAGGCCCAGCGAGTCGATCCAGGTGGCCATCTCGCCGCCGGCGGGCACTTGCCGGGGCACGAAGCCGCCGATCATCACGGCCTTGAAGCCCAACTCGGTGACGGCGTAGTCGAGCTGTTCTATGGCCTCGCTGGGGGTGTGGGTGGGGATGGCGGCCACCGGGGTCAGGCGGTCTTGCAGCCCCTGGTAGCTGTCGGCCAGATAGCGGTTGAGGGCGCGGCAGAGCTTGTTGCGCACATCGTCGTCTTTGTAGGCGGGGAAGTTGAGGCCGATGCTGGGGTAGCAGACCGCGAAGTCCATGCCCAGCTCCTCAATGCGGTCGCGGAACAGCGCGGGGGACACCGCGGTGGCGAAGTCCTTGGTGTTGGCCAGGGGCAGCGCCCACCACGGCCCGCGGAAGCTGCGTCGGGCCAGTCGCTCATCGGGCGACAAGCCACTCCAAGTGGGCTCCCCGTTGAACGAGCAATTTGCCATCTGGGCATAGAGTCCGCCCTCGAGCCCCTCGTCGAGGCAGTACTGGTGCAGGGCCGGGTAGTGCTCGAACACATGCCCGTCGGCGTCGATGACCGGATGGCCGAGGTCGGCTCGAATTTCGGCGGCGGTTCTCTGGCTGCTCATGGCGGAGACGTTACCTACTACCGTTGTGTCTGTCTCAGTGACACCCGATTGAGAAGGTTCCAGTTATGAGCACTGTCACCCCTGTTCGCCCCTGCATCTCGGCTGACTCGCATGTCACCGAGCCCGACAACACCTACATCGATTACATCGATCCGAAGTTCCGGGATCGGGCGCCCAGGGTGGACTGGGCCGATGACATGGGCGTGTTCATGTCGATCGACAACGGCCGTAACCGCATGCCCTTCGGCATGATCGCCGCCGCGGGCAAGAGCTGGCACGAGATCAGCATCAACAGCGGCACCCGCTGGGAGGATCTGCACCCTGGCGGGTACGACCCGGTGGCGCGCCTTGGAGAACAGGATCGGGACGGGGTGGTGGCCGAGGTGATCTACCCGTCGGTGGGCATGACCATCTGCAACCATCCCGACGCCGACTACAAGAAGGCCTGCTTCGACGCCTACAACCGCTGGATCGCCGAGTTCAACTCTCACGCCCCCGAGCGGCTCATCGGTTTGGGCCAGACCGCGGTGCGGTCGGTGGACGAGGCCATTGCCGACCTTGAGGCCATGAGGGATCTCGGGCTCAAAGGGGTCATGCTGCCCGGCTACCCCGCTTCGGGAGTTGACTACGACGACCGCGAATACGACGCCTTCTGGGAGGCGTCGGTGTCGATGGAGATGCCGTTGTCGTTCCACATCCTCACCTCGGGCAACGATCATCCCATGGCCGCCCATTTCCGGGGGCCGAAGATCAATTCGTTCTTGGGGATCATCCGGGGGAACCAGGACATCATCGGCACCCTCATCTTCGGTGGCGTGTTCGAGCGCCATCCCGACCTGCGGGTGGTGTGCGTGGAGGCCGACGCCGGGTGGGCGCCCCACTGGATGTACCGGGCCGACCACGCCTACAACCGCCACCGGAATTGGCTCGAGAGTGCTGAGCTGTCCAAGAAGCCCAGCGAGTACTTCGCAGAGAACGTGTACCTCACCTTCCAAGACGACTGGGTGGCCTTCAAACTGCTCGACCTGATGAACACCGACCGAGTGATGTGGGCCAACGACCACCCCCACTCCGACGCCACTTGGCCCTGGTCGCAAGAGATGCTCACCGAGCAGACCACCCACATGACCGACCACCAACTAGACCGAGTCCTCCGCGACAACTGTGCCGAGCTGTACGGGTTGACTGTTTAGTTCGTTTTCGGCTGCTGGCGGCGGTGGCCGCCGCGAGAAATTCTCTAGCTCCGGCAATTATTGGACTTTGGGCTCGGCAATTGTTGGATTTTGGGTCCGGCAGATGTTGGATTTTGGGCTCAAGAGCGAGGGCAGGATTGTTGATCGAGTGTGGACCTTGCCCCTCAGTGCCTTGTGGCGTGCTCCCAGCCAATAGGGACGGCTGATTTGATGGTGGCTGTGCGGATATCGATGCCGAGGCTGGCTGGGATGATGGTTGGTCTGCTGTTACTGGCCAGCAGCTGCCAGTCGGACCCATCGATTCTGGAACAGGCTCTCGACCCTGGGACGGCGGTGCCTATTGAAGAGCCGTCGCCCGCTCCTCTCGATACGCCTTCAGCAACGCCATCGGCTCTCCCAAGTGCGACCGCGGCCTCGATTCCAACGATCCTGGTCTTGGAGTCGACCAATACTCCAGAGCCTGTGTCCCCTACCGAGACGCCCATACCACTCGCACCGACAGATCCTCTTGAGGGAACGGTGCATGTTATATACCCAATTGTTGAGCCGTTGTCGGGGGTAGCTCCTTTGGAGGGAGAACCGTTTGCGACGGCTGGTGACATGCCCGAGGCGATCATCGCTTCGACGGAACAGTGCGATGTTGTCTCAATCGATATCCGATCAGGAATCTCCACGACTCTATGGGAATACAGCAAATACAAAGAGACGTTTCTGGATTGCACTGACCAAGGATTTGAGTATCCGGAATACCCCGGTACAGAGGAAATCCCCCCCGGATTCATCAGGGATGTGGAGTGGGTCCAACCAAATTCTGTTCTCTTGAGTATGTGTTGCGACCCGAGTGGTGAGGGGTTCGAACTCTTGGACATTGAGAAGCAGGAGAAGCGCTATTGGCTTCCTCAGCTCATTTGGTACGCATCGATCGACAATCAAAGAATGCTATTGGTTAGCGGTAGTCTCTTACGCGGTGTGTTTATGTCCTTACGAACTGGCCCGGTTGTGTTGGACGAAATTGTCTCAGATCGAAGGATCTGGACCTATGAGCCCTTCGAGGACTTTCCCTACCATCACTTGGATTTTGACCACAGCGGCGTTTCCAGCGACAAATGGGTATTTGGCCGAACAGTAGTTGGCCGATCAACGTGGGTGGGTGGGGATGATGTGGTGGTGGTGGTTTGGACCTTTGTGAGTGACCTTGGCTGGTATCCATGGCTGGCGAAGATTAATCTGGATGAGAGCGAGACCGTTTCCAATGCTCGCGGTTTGGGGTGGATGCTGCCCACAGGAGACCAAAGAGGGAATCTCGTTGTCGCCGAGCAGTTTTGCTCCAAGTCTCAGTTAGCGGCGTGCATCGGCTCACCGGCAAAGGTGGTGGTAGTCGACCCCCAGACGCTGGTTCCGCTTTACGAGGTCGAGGTCGACGACCCGATCGCTGACATGGACATGGAGCGGGGCTGGCTGCTCGTCACCTTGGTGGACGGGCGGATGGGGATATTGGATTTGGCCGATGGGACGTTCGCCGTCTTGGCTGAGGGCATTCGCAATGCGGTTTGGCAGGAGTAGGAAGAGTTAGCGAATCGTCAGCCCTGGCCGGCTCTGAGTGCTTGCCAGACCCGTTCGGGGGTGCAGGGCATGTCGATTTGGGTGACGCCGAGGTGGGAGAGGGCGTCGATGATGGCGTTTTGGACGGCGGGGGGCGCGGCGATGGCGCCGCTCTCGGCTACGCCTTTGGCGCCTAGGGGGTTGCGGTCGGTGGGGGTTTCTATGAAGTGGGTCTCTACTGCGGGGACGTCGCTGGCTGCGGGTACCAGATAGTCGGCCAGGCTGGTGGTTAGGGGGTTGGCGTCGGCGTCGTAGCGCATCTCTTCGAACAGGGCGACTCCGATGCCCTGCACGGCGCCGCCTTGTACCTGGCCCGAGGCTTGGACCTCGCTGAGCAGCCGGCCGCAGTCGGTGACCGCGACGTGGCGGATGAGGTCTACTTCGCCGGTCTCGGTGTCCACTTCGACTACGGCGACGTGGGTGCCGCCGGGGAAGGTGGGCTGGGCTTGGTTGAAGGCGGCATCGACTTTGGTTCCGGCCAGGTCGACCAGCGGGA
Source organism: Acidimicrobiales bacterium (assembly GCA_963663255.1). Taxonomy (GTDB): domain Bacteria; phylum Actinomycetota; class Acidimicrobiia; order Acidimicrobiales; family Bin134; genus Poriferisocius. Next base: position 3,468,035 of record OY760141.1, on the reverse strand, counting down.
TTCCCTGTGTGGGGGTGCCTCGTACCCCCAGGGTGCCATTAGGGCGCAACTCGACGTCGGCCACGGCTGCTTCGAGCCGCTCGGCGGCCCGTTCTCTCAGCTTGTCGTGCAGCTTCGTGGTGACCTTCACGGTTGAGCTCCCGGCCAGCGACGCTGACCGGGAGCCAAAGCTACCCAGCGATGATCGGAAGCGGCCGGTGTCGGGGGTGGGTGCTGTGATCAGGGCAGGGTCCAGGCCCAGGGTGTCGGCAGCTAGACGGGTGATGACGGATTGCATTCCCTGGCCTATCGGGGCCACACCGGCGTCGATCTCGATGCGGCCGTCGTCGGTCACCCGAGCCGAGGCCGGTTGGCAGGGTTCGTGGCGACCGGTGAAGTCGGCCCAGCAGCTGATGCCGATGCCGAGCAGGCTGGTGCTTCCCGAAGTCCGGCGGGCGGCTTGGTCTGCTCGAAGTTGCTGGTAGTCGACCAGTTCGAGAGCCTGCTCCAGGGTGCCGAGATGGTCGGACTCGTCCATCACCAGTTCGCCGGGGGTTTGGCGGGGGAAATCTTGGGGGCGCAGCAGATTGCGACGTCGAACCTCGGCCGGGTCCAGATTAAGAGCGCGGGCCAGATTGTCCATGGCCCGCTCTAGCAGCCCGATGGCCTCAGCCCGGCCCGGGCCTCGGTAGGGGCCGGTGGGAACGGTATTGGTCATCACCGCGGAGGCGGTGACCGCGGCGTGGTCGATTCGGTACGGGCCAGGGATGAGCCGCTGGGTTTGCAGGGGCTCGAATGCACCCATGCCCGCGTAGCCGCCCACGTCGGCGCTCACTTCTACATTCAGCGCGGCGACGGTGCCGTGTTGGTCGGCGGCGAGGGTGATGTTCTGATCTTGGTCGCGGGCCTGCATCGACAGCAGGTTCTCGGGGCGGGTCTGGACGAACCGCAGTGGGTGGTTGAGTCGCAGGGCCAACTGCGCGGCCACCGCAAACAGGCCGTTCTCACCCCAGCACTTGCCCCCGAAACCGCCGCCGATGGGGGGAACCACCACGTTGATCCGGTCATCGGCGAGGTCCAAGGTGCAGGCCAGCTCATCGTGGGTCAGGGCAGGCATCTGGGAGTTGATGTGGATGGCCACTCGGTCTCCGTCGGGGACGACCAGACCGGCTATTCCCTCAATGGGGGAGCACGCCACCCGGGGATAGTGCTGGGAAACGGTGACGGTTACGTCGGCGTGGTCGAGTGCTGCTCGGACCGCGGCCAGGTCACCGGATGGGACGGCGAGCACGGTGTTGGAACCGTGCTGGGGATGCAGGATGGCAGCGTTTTCGCCGGTGGCGGAGGCCAGATCGGGGACTGGGGGCAGTGGCCGGTAGTCCACTTCCACTAGCTCACAGGCGTCGGCCGCGATCGCCTCGCTTGCCGCAACCACCGCAGCAACCGCCTCACCGACATAGGCCACCGATCCCTGGGCCAGCGGGGGTCGACTGATCTCTACGGGGGTGACCCCCTCCACGCTCGGCTGGGTGACCAGATCGAGATCGTCAGCCGTGAACACTCCGACCACGCCGTCGAGGGCTTCGGCAGCCGATTTGTCGATGCTGGCAATGGCCGCTCGGGCCATTGGTGACCGCACGAAACTCAGCCACAGCGCGCCCTCAGCCCTGAGATCGGCGCCGAAACGGGCTTGGCCGGTCAGCAGGTCGAAATCCTCGACCCGCCCCGTCCACAAATCCACTACAAGGCTTCTTCGATAACGGTGCCCTTGAAGAAGTCGGAGTTGGTGCCGGCCCACAGCGACATCGGATGCTCGAAGGTGAACGCCCGGAAGTCGGCCTCGTCGAGGATGCCGTCGTCCACCAGTTCGTAGGCCTCGGGTAGCACCTCGCGCACGTCGGGGACGTCCCAGTGGCCCACGTCGGAGGCGAATACGCCCTTGACCACTTTGCCGCCGGGGGTCACCGACCGGTTGAAACCGATGGCGGTCATGGGGTCGTCGGCCTCACATCCGAAATAGAAGCGGTCCCAGATGGTGAAGATGTCTTCGAGGGTGTCCACCCCGCTGAGGGCGAACTCATCAATGGTGGACGGATCCTCGTCGGGCTCGCTCAGCATGTGCAGCGCCTCTTTGAGCTGATCCCGGTGGCTGTTGGCCGCCGGGGTGCCGTAGGCGTCGAACAGCCGGCCCAGCTCGTCCATGTCTACCGCCGAGGGGTCGTAGTGGCCGATGGCGTCGCGATTGCGCTTCTCCCAGTGGCCGATCACGTCCGACAGCAGGTTCACTCCCCAGGCCACGCCCCCTTCCAGGAAGGCCCAGCGCAGCTCGGGGAACCGATGGGCCACCCCGCCCATGAACACCGCCCGGCACAGGGCCTCGCCCGCGGCGGCGAAGTTGCCCAGGTGGTTGTACACGTAGTTGGTTTCCGAGGTGCGGCTACCCCAGCCCATCCCCGAGGAGTGAAAGGTGGGCGACACACCCAGTTCGGTGCAGCGCTGCCATAGCGGGTCGTAGTCATAGGTGGAGTCCATGCCCAGGGTGTCCTTGCGGCGGGCATGGCGGTGGGTGGTGTTTTCCGGGTCCACCGGGCGGGGTACCAGGCCGGTCAGCATCACCGGGCGCATGCCCAGCTCGCCCACCGCGAAGTCCAGTTCGGCGATGGCCTCTTCAGGGGTGAACACCGGGATGACGGCCACCGGCATGAGGCGGTCGCTATAGGGCTCATAGGCCTGGTGGGAGTAGAGATTGAACGCCCTGGCCGCTCCAAGGCGAAGATCCTCGTCTTCTAGGCCCATGCAGGTCAGCCCGTAGGTGGGATAGAGCACGGCCAGGTCGATGCCGATCTCGTCCAGCCGCTCGTAGAGCAGCTTGGGCAAGAGGGCGGTGGCCCGGTCGAGGGTGTTGCGGGCGGGCAGCCCCCACCACGCCGAGCGCATCATCCCCGCGGCTCGGCGCTGCTCCAAGCTCAGCTCGATGGACTTCCGGGCTCCGTATTCGACGACCTTGAATTTGTCCACCAACTCGGGACCGCCGACGGTGGCCATGATGTCGTGAACCTCGGGCAGGAACTCGATTATGTGGCCGTCGGAGTCGATGATGGGGTGGTCGATGGAGTCGCGTATGCGCCGCACCTCGGCGCTGGGCTCAAAGCTCATGGGGGACAGACTACGACCCCGGTTGTGGCCGAAGTCAGGCGTACACTTCGGAATCATGCGGGGAATCATCAGCTTCGGGGGCTACGTGCCGTATCGGCGCCTGGACCGCTCGGCCATCGCCGCGGTGATGGGCCGAGGCGGCGGGCGGGGCACCCGATCGGTGGCCTCCTACGACGAGGACACCACCACGATGGGCGTGGAGGCTGCTCGCCTGGCCCTGCGGTCGAGCGGGGTCGATCCCCGGGCGCTGTGGTTCGCCACCGCCGACCCCGCCTACCTGGAGAAGACCAACGCAACCGCCATCCATGCCGCGCTGCGGTTGGACTCTTCGACGGGTGCGCTGGACTTCGGGGGCGCGGTGCGCTCGGGAATCGGGGCATTGCGGACTGCGCTGGAATCGGGCGGGCCAACGCTGGTGGTGGCTGCCGACATCCGGGGTGGGCTGCCTACCGGCGCCGATGAGGCCAACGGAGGTGACGGCGCGGCTGCGTTTGTGGTGGGCGGCGAGGGCGACGGGCCGGTGGTGGCCGAGTTGCTGGGGACGGCGTCGGCCACCGAGGAGTTTGTGGACCGCTGGCGCCAGCCAGGCTCTCCCAGCACTGGCCAGTGGGAGGAGCGCTTTGGCGAGACCCGCTACGGCCCGCTGGCTGCCCAGGCCTGGAAAGAGGCGCTGGGTGCAGCCGGTATCGGAGCCGATGATGTTGATGTGGCGGTGGTAGCCGGAGCCCACGGCCGAGCGGTCAAGCGGGTTTCCGGCCAACTCGGGGTGGCTCGGGTGGCCGACGATTTGGCTGGAGCGGTGGGCAATACCGGCACCGCCCATCCTGGGCTATTGCTGGGCAATGAGTTGGAGCAGGCCGAGCCGGGCCAGACCATCGCGGTGGTGGTGTTGGCCGACGGAGTGGAGGTGCTGATCTTGAGGACCACGGAGGCGCTGGCCGCTTATGCGCCGGCTCTTCCGGTGGCCGATCAGGTCGCCAACGGAGCCGACGTGAGCTACGCCACGTTTTTGCAGTGGCGGGAAATGATCCGAGTGCAGCCCCCCAATCGGCCCGAGCCCACCCGGCCGTCGTCGTCGGCCGCGGCAAGGGCTCAAGATTGGAAGTACGGGTTTGTGGGCAGCCGGGGCACCGAGAGCGGGACCCTGCACTTGCCGCCGGCCCGGGTGTCCATCCGACCCGAGGATGAGCTGGACGCCATGGACCCTGCGCCGATGGCCGATGTGGGGGCCACTGTGGTGACTTTCACCATCGACCGGCTGGTGTACTCGGTGAGCCCGCCGGTGGTGTTCGCGGTGGTGGACTTCGACGGAGGCGGCCGGTTGCCAGTCGAGCTGACCGACGTAGACCCCGATTCGGTCCGCATCGGCCAGCGGGTGGAGATGACCTTCCGGCGGCTATATGAGGCCGAGGGCATCATCAACTATTTCTGGAAGGCCCGCCCGGCGAGGTCTTCATCAGGCCAATAGGAGGCGACTGATGGCCAGTCATGGCATAAAAGACCAGGTGGCGATCATCGGAATGGGGTGTACCCAGTTCCGGGAGCACTGGGACAAGGGAGTCGACGACCTGCTGATCGACGCCTCGTCGGCCGCGTTCGCCTCCGCGGGGGTGGCCAAAGACGACGTGGACGCATTCTGGCTGGGCACGGCCTCCAGCGGGATGAGCGGGCTTACGCTGAGCCAGCCGCTGAAGCTGGAGGGCAAGCCGGTCACCCGGGTGGAGAACTTCTGCGCCACCGGCTCCGAGGCGCTGCGCCAGGCGTCTTATGCGGTGGCCAGCGGGGCCTACGACATGGCCATGGCCATCGGCGTGGAGAAGGTCAAAGACTCCGGCTACCAGGGGCTGAACGCCCCGCCCGCGCCCCACGACGGCACCAAGCGGAACCTGACTGCGGCGGCCATGTACAGCCTGGTGCTGCCCGCCTACGCCGCCCGCTATGGGGTGGACGAGGACGAGTTGCGCATGGTGGTGGCCAAGATCGCCGAGAAGAACCACCGCAACGGGGCGCTCAACCCCTTGGCCCAGTTCCGCCGGGAGATGCCGGCCGAGAAGATCTGCGAGATGGCCTCAGTGGCCGGGCGGCTGTCGGTGTTCGACTGCTCCGGCGTGGCCGACGGCTCGGCCGCCGCCATCGTGGTGCGGGCCGAAGACGCTCACAAGTACTGCGACGACCCGCTGTACATCAAAGCCCTGTCGTTTGTGTCGGGCACCGGCGGCGGCCTCATCGACCCCGACTACGACTACACCACCTTCCCCGAGTGCGACATGGCCGGAGCCGACGCCTACCGCCAAGCCGGGATCGACGACCCCCGTTCAGCGCTGGCCATGGCTGAGGTCCACGACTGCTTCACTCCCACCGAGATGGTCCTCATGGAAGACCTGGGCTTCTGCGAGCGGGGCACCGCCTGGAAAGAGGTGCTGGCCGGCACCTTCGAGCGCAACGGCGACATGCCCATCAACACCGACGGCGGACTCAAGGCCTTCGGTCACCCGGTGGGGGCCTCCGGCCTGCGGATGCACTACGAGTGCTGGCTCCAACTCCGAGGCCAAGCCGGTGACGACCGCCAAATCGACCTGTCCACCCGCAACCTCGGCCTAGTCCACAACCTCGGCGGCTACCCCGGCGAGATGGTCTCCTTCGTCTCCATCCTCGGCCCCGAGCTGGGTTAACTCAGCGGGGCCAGACTTGGGGGCAGCGGGGGTGGTTTACGGGGGAGCCCTCGGTTACCTCGGCGTGGTGGGGTTTTAGGGGGGTGCCGCGCTTGAAGCGGTAGACGGTGCCGTCGCCGCAATAGCGAACGGAGATGGCTCGGCGCCATTGGTCGGTGACGTTGGCGTGGGCGCCGTGGAGGGTCATGGCGTGGTGGACGGCTACATCGCCGGGGGCCATGTCGAAGCAGAGCAGGTGCTCGGAGTCGTCCCGGTCGTAGTGGGGTACCTCCTCGCCGACGGTGTCGGGCATGGAGAGTTGGCTCACGAACCAGTTGGGCCGGAAGTTGCGCTCCCAGCGGTGTGAGCCCTTCACGTAGACAGTGGCTCCGGTCTCCTTGGAGATGGGATCGAGCGGGCACCAAGTGGTGCACACCTTGTCGCCCTCAAGTTGGAAATAGGCCATGTCCTGGTGGATGGAGGTGGGCTCCTCGGTGTGGGGCTCTTTCACCAGCACGCTGTCCTCGTAGAACCACAGCTCCCGGCTCCGCATCAGCTCGGCAGCCAGCTGCGGCAGGGGCGACCGGGTGGCGAAACGCTCGAAGTCGGAGTCGTTCCACCAGTGGTCAGTACCGCCATGGAATTGGCCGCGGGGGGCGCCTGATTTGGCCGCCGCGGGATCGTTGAGCACGGTGCCGCCGCTGGGCGGTACCACCATGGTGCCCATTTCGGTCATGTTGTTCATTTCCTCGGATCCCAGAGCACGGTCTACGGGCTTGGCCATGGAGGCCAGGGTCTCGTCGGACAGCACTCCTCGGACTACCACCACGCCGTCACGCCAGAAGGCCTCTATCTCTTGGTCGGTCACCAGGCTCATGGCACTAGATCCTTACATTTGCTCTAACTCAGGGGGCATTCCCAGATGGACCAGGCTCTCGGCCGTGGAACCCTGCGGGGTCCAGTCGGAGGTGCTCATGGAGTGGACCATGCCCCGGGCCACCGACTCCATGGACAGGTCGATCTCCTGGGCCGGGGAGGCGGCGTACACGATGCGGGCGAATTGGCCGCCGCCGACGGTGAACGCCTCGCCGGTCACATCGCAACGATCGCTCACCAGATGGGCCACCACGGGTGCCACTCTCTCAGCCCCAAAGTGCTCCCGCAGGTGCGACTTGAACGGCGATTCGGGCAGGCCCTCGGTGAGACGGGAGATGGCCGCAGGCAACAGCAGGTTGGCGGTGATGTTGTGGGCCTGGCCAAAGATGGCCTCGGTGCGGGTGAAGCCGAACAGCCCCGACTTGGTGGCCGCGTAGGACGCGGTGGGGTTGCCGAAGCAAGCGGGGGATCCGGTGTTGATGATGCGCCCGAAGCCCCGCTCCACCATGTGTGGCCACACCGCCTTGGCGGTGTTGAGGCATCCCAGCAGGGTCACCCCCACGTGGCGGTTCATGTCGGCGGCGTCGATGTCGGGGAAAAACGATGCGCTGGCGAAGCCGGCGTTGTTGACGAGGATGTCAATCCGGCCCCACGCCTCTAGGGCGGCGGCCACCATGGCCTGAGCAGTGCCTTCCTCGGCGATGTCGCCGTTGTTGGCGATGGCCTCGCCGCCGGCGTCGCGGATGCGCTGGGCGCCCTGCTCGGCGATGTCGGGGTTGATGCCCTGCTCGGCCAGGCCCAGCGTGCCGTTGCCGAAGTCGTTTAGCACGATCTTGGCGCCGCGTTCGGCCAGGTAGCTGGCGTGGGCGAACCCGAGGCCGATCTTGTCTCCGGCGCCGGTTACCAGGGCGACTCGATCTTGAAACTCATTGGCCATGGCGCATCACGCTCCGTTCAACAGGGGGGCAAGGGTTTCGAGCGTCTCCAGGCTGGGGCGGGTCTTGTCCACCGGGTCGAGCGGCTGGATGCACACATGGGTGGCCCCGGCCTCGTGGTGTTGGCGCACCCGCTCTACGAGGGCGCCCTCGTCGCCCCAAGCCACCACCGCGTCGACTACCTCGTCGCTGCCGCCGTCATCGAGAGCGTTCTCCTCGAACCCGCAGCGCATGAGGTTGTTGCGATAGTTGGGCATGTGCAGCGGTCCGACCATGGCCGCTCGGGCCCGCTCCCGAGCCCGCTCCGGGTCGGTTTCCAACATCACCTTTTGCTCCGGGCAGATCCAAGCATCGGGGCCCATGATCTCCCGGGACCGCCGGGAGTTCTGCGGCGGGGCGAAATAGGGGTGGGCGCCCATGGTTCGCTCGGCGGCCAGCTTCAGCATCAGCGGGCCGAGGGCGGCCAGCACCATGGGTGGTTCGCCGTCGAGCTCCGGACCCCACCACATGGCGTTGTCCATCTTGTCGAGGTACTCCCGCATCGACGGGATCGGCGCGGGGTAGGGCTTTTGTTGCATTCGCTCGACCGGTGCCTGGTGGGACACCCCGAGGCCGAGCAGAAAGCGGCCCCCCGACTGATCGTGTAGTTCCTTTTGAGCGCAGGATGTGGCCTGAGCCTCGCGCAAATGGATGTTGACCACCCCGGTGGCCAGCACCAGCGTGGAGGTGTGGTTTAGCAACAGCGAGGCGTGGGCAAACGGGTCGCGCCCGAAGGCATCGGGGATCCACAGCGCGCCGTAGCCCAAATCCTCGACCCGCTGGGCGAACTCAATGGCCTCGCTGGTGGAGAAGCTGTCGGTACGGGTCCAGACGCCGACTCGTCCTATATCCATGCTCATGGCGTCAACGTAGCGGCCCGCCCACGTCTGCGAGATGGTCAGGCGACGACCTGGTCGTCGTGAAGGCGGGCGATTTCGGTGGACGACAGGCCGAGGACCTCGGCCAGCACCTCATCGGTGTGCTGGCCCAGTCGGGGCGCGGGGCCGGGGTCGGTAAGACCCTCAGCGGGAAAGCGCAGGGGCGGGCCGGGGGTGAGATATTCCCCGGTCTCGGGGTGCTCAACATCGGCGAACAGGGGGTTGGCAGTCGAGCACTGTGGATCTTCAGCCACCAGTTCCAGCATCGACTGATAGCGCCCCCAGCACACCCCTTGGGCATCCAGCGCAACCGATGCTTCGGCCAGGGTGTGGGTGGCGCACCACTGGGCCACCAGCGGGTTGAGGCGGTCGAGGGCCAGGTAGCGATCTCCGTCGACCCGGGTGAAGTCCAGCCCGGTCTCGGCTTCCAAGGCGGCTACTTCGTCGGCGATCCCGCAGGCAACCACAATCCCTTGCCACTGACGGGCGCTGACCGCCACCAGTTGGATGCGCTCGCCGTCGGCCAGCTCGAAATCCCGCCCGAAGGCCCCGTAGATGTCGTTGCCGATCCGGGGCCGCTGGGTTCCCAAAAGCTGGGCCTCGGCCACATGGCCGAGCATGGACACCGCAGCCAAGGCCACATCTGACAGAGCCAGATTCACCAAGCTTCCCTGACCGGTGCGGGTCCGTTGGCGCTCCGCGACCAGTACACCGAGGGCGGCTGTCTGGCCGCAGATGATGTCCCAGGCGGGCAGCACGTGGTTGACGGTGCCGTCGTCGCCTGTGAGCCAGGGATAGCCAACGGAGCAATTCACGGTGTAGTCCACCGCGGTGGAGCCGTCGTGGTTGCCGGTGATGGCCACCATGATGAGGTCGTCGCGGTGCCGGCGGAGGCTGTCATACGAGAGCCACCCGACGGCGGGGAAGTTGGTGGTGAAGATGCCGGCGTCGGGGCCGGGAGCGGTGGCCAGGGCGGTGATCAGCTCCCGACCTTCGGGGGAGCGGAGATCGACCTGGATCGATCGCTTTCCCTTATTCAGCCCCTGCCAGTACAGCGACTGGCCGTCGGGGGTGAGCGGCCACCGGTGGAAATCGATGCCGCCGCCGATGGCGTCAAAGCGGATCACGTCGGCGCCGTGTTGGGCCAAAGTCATCCCCCCCGACGGGCAGGCCACAAAGGCCGAACCCTCCACCACCCGCATTCCTGACAGCACGCCGCTCATGGTTCGCCCGGCCTCAATCGGTCAGCAAGGGCACCACCTCGGTGCCGAAGCGGGCGACCTGATCCAGGTATTCGGTCAGATCGCGGGATCGCAAGAACAAGAACAGCACCGAGATGCCCAACCCGAGGGCGTACCGCAGCGACTCGGCGATCTGGTCGGGAGAGCCGCTGAGATGCGGCCATCCCGGCAAGAACAGCCCTTCTGGGGGTTGGCCGACGTGGATGCTCTCGGCTATCCACCCGAAATCCACTTCATCGAGGTCGCGGCCCACGGCATCGGCATGGGCGCGCATGTAGTCGAGTTGTTCGGCGATGGCCTCCCGAGGAGTGCCTTGGGGAATCCAGCCGTCGCCTCGCTCCACCACCCGGCGAAGAGCCGGGCGGCTGCTGCCCCCGATCCAGATGGGAATGGCGCTTTGCGCGGCGGCGGGTCCGACCCCCACATCTTGGAAGTCGTAGAACTCTCCGCTGAACTGGCAGAACCCGCCCGCCGCCTCGATGGCCACTCGCACCGCGTCGATGGCCTCGTTGGTCATGCGGCCCCGGTCGGCAAAGTTCAACCCCAGAGCCTCAAACTCGGCTTCCACGTGGCCGGCGCCCACTCCCATCACCGCTCGCCCTCCGGTGAGGTGGTCGAGGGTGGCGAATGAGTTCGCGGTGGTCAGCGGATGGCGATAGGGGAGGATGTACACCTCCGACAGCAGGCGTATGGTGCTGGTGGCCGCGCCCAAATAGCTGAGCGTGGCGATGGGGTCGTACCAGGTGGTGGACATGTGGGCGGCGTAGTCGTTGTCGGGGATGGCGATGTGATCGCACACTCCGACGAATCCCAGCCCCGAGGTTTCGGCGGTTTTGGCCACGGCCACCAGATCGTCAACGGTGGCGTCGGCTTCCCACGGCTGTCGGATCCTCTCGTTTAGCGTCTGGATCGGCAGTTGGATCCCGCAGAGCACCTCACCGTCGGCAGTTATGCGCGCCATGGGGTCATTGTGTCGGGTTGAGGCCGAGGCTGTCGAAGAGGAAGGCCCGCTGGAACAGCAAAAGGTTCTCGGCCACCTGTTCTTGGGGGGTCATGTGGGTGACGCCCGGCAGGGGCAGCACTTGGTGGGGGCGACCGGCTTCGAATAGAGCCTGGGACAGCTGGAGGGTGTGAGCCGCAAACACGTTGTCGTCGGCTAGGCCGCAGATCAACAGCAGGGGGCGGGTGAGTTGGTCGGCCAATTCGAGCAGGCTGGTGCGGGTATAGCCCTCGGGGTTGTGGTCGGGGTGGCCCAAGTAGCGCTCGGTGTAGTGGGTGTCGTAGAGCCGCCAGTCGGTGACCGGCGCGCCGGCGATGGCGGCGTGAAACCGGTCGGGCCGGGCCAACACGGCCAGTGCGGCCAGATAGCCCCCGAACGACCAGCCCCTCACGGCCACCCGGTCCAAGTCCAGGCGGGGGTGGTGCTGGGCCAGGGCGTCGAGGGCGTCGATCTGGTCTTCGAGCACTGGATGGGCCAGATCGCCGGCCACCGCCCGCTCCCAGGCCGGGCCGCGGGCCGGTGTGCCCCGGCCGTCGGTTATGACCACGGCGAATCCCTGGTCGGCTAACCACTGCGACACCAAAAAGGGCGACCGGGCCTTGAGCACCCGCTGGGCGTGGGGGCCGCCGTAGGGATCCAGCAACACCGGAAGCGGGTTGCCGCTGGTGCTGTCGTCGTCCGACGGGTACAGCACCGCGGTCCGCAATTCCCGATGGATGACGACGGAGAACTGGGGCAACGGTGAGAGCGGTGGAGTGCTGGCTGAGGAGGCGATGGGGATGCGCTCGGTGGGGGTGACTGCTTCCACTGAGGCATCTCGCTCAGCGGTTGCCGCCCGCAGAATCACGATGGTGTCGCCTCCGGTAGCGGCGCTGTGTACTCCCGGCTGATCGGTAAGCCGTTCCAGTTCGCTGTTGACGTCGAGCTGCCACACATGGGTCTCGGTGGGGTCGTCGGACGCAGTGAACACCACCCGGTTCTCATCGGCGGCGATCACGCCGCGCACTTGCAGCGTGTCGGGCGTGACTGCCTTGCCGTCGATAACCAACCGTCGGGCCAAGCCCCGGTCCTCTGCGGTCACCAGTCGCTCACCCATCCACGTAGGAGTTCCGGGCACCAGCTCTACCCAGTGCGAGTCGGATTGGCGGGCCAGTTCTGTCGTCTCCCCAGTGTGGGGGTCGACCTCCAGGATCAGCACCGTGCGCTGGTCACGGCTCTGCACAGCGATAACAGGGTTTGTCCGAGGTGCCCAGCTTGCCCGGGCCAGATACTCGAAGGTATCTCGATCCCATGACACGTCTACCCGGCTGCCGTCGAGACCGATGATGGCCAGGGAGATATCGGCATTGACCGTGCCCGCGGCGGGGTAGGCCATGGGCACCGGAGACGCGGCCGGGTCGGCCGGTGATGCGATGTGCCAGGTGGGCACGGCGGCGGTGTCCACTCGGGCCACCAGCAGTCGATGGCTGTCGGGCGACCACCAGAAACCTCGGCTGCGGCCCATCTCTTCGGCGGCGATGAACTCAGCCGATCCCCAGCTCACGGTGTCACCCGGATCGTCGATCACCAGTCGGTCGATCCCGTCGGCTGTGGCATCCACTACCCGCAAGCCGGCGCCGGAGACATACGCGACCCGCTGCCCGTCTGGGGAGGGTCGGGGGTCGAACGCGCCAGATTCGGCAAGGAGCGAGTCGACGGTCTCATCGGCTGCATCGGCCAAAAACACCCGCCCGTCCAAGGTGAATGCGATCTTGGTCAGGCTGGGGTTGCCGGCGTAGGCCACGATCCCTCCGCCGCTCTCCCTGGCTCGCTCCCGGCGGGACCGCTCAGCCAGCGGCAAGCTCTCCTCACCGGGGTCGGCCAGCAGCCGGCTTGGGTCGGCCACCACCTGCTCGGTTCCTTTGTCGGTGTCGAGCACCCAGAGCCGATTCACTGGATTGTCGCCCGAGTCGCTCCGCAGGAAGGCCACCCGGCGGCCGTCGTCGGAAACGGTGAAGCTGCGGGGTGCCCCCAAGGTGAAGCCGCGAGTGCGGGCGTGCTGGCGGGGAAACGACTCGGTCATAGTGCGCCGAATGAATCTAGGTCGGCAGCCGCCGTTGCGGTGCGCTCCACCAAGACGAGGGAAGTGGATTTGGGCATCATCACCCCCACCGCAGCGGTCACCAGCATGGCCTCGACCGCGTAAACCGTCTGGCGGCGATAGGCCAGCCAGGCATCGTTGAATGTAGGCGCGTCGGGGCCCAGTCGATCTAGGTAATCCACAATCAGATCGCGTTCGGCCCCCCGGCGGGTCTCCGGATCAAGCGACGTGGCCAGCAGGTAGGCCACGTCTCGAGCCCACGGGCCGGCACGACAAAGCTGCCAGTCAAACAGTCCAGAACGGCCGTCGGCCGCGGTGAATTGGTTGCTGGGATGGCAGTCATTGTGAATCAGCGTGGTCGGTCCCGCCGACATGGTGGCGTGGGCGGCTCGGCGGTTGCGGGCGTAGCTAGAGATGGGATTGTGCAGGCTGTTGGGTACGGCGGTTCCTGATCGCAACAGTCCCAGACGGCACAGAGATGGGCTGAGCAGTGCTCCTAGCAGAAGCTCACGACGGGGATTCTCAGCCAGCCATGGGTGCGATTCGGTGCGCCCCCACCACTGGCTGTGCATGTCGGCCAGTGCGGCCAACAGCGCGGCGGCCTCATCGGAGCTGATGGGGTTGATGGACGAACCCAGGCGAGCGCCGGTCGCGGCCAAATCCTCCAGCACCAATGTGAAGCTCACCGGTGTGTGTTGGGCCGCGTAGCACTGAGGCGTTGCCACCGGCACCTGATCCCGCAACTCGCTGTAGAACCCCACTTCGGCCCGACTCAGCCGGGGAACGGCCACGAAGGCCCGGGCTATCGGGGAGCGAGACGGTCGCTTGACGAACACCGACAGGCTGTCGCCATCAGCCATATGCAGCCGAGCCCGGGTTCGCCGGGTGGTGCCGGATTGATCGTCCAGGATTTCGATCCCGCCGATCGGGCGCCCAAGCAGCTTGGCGATGCGCTTCCTCAGGTCTTCCTCCAGATAGTGCCGCCGGGGGTGTCCTCAATCACAATCCCCTCGTCGGCGAGCTGATCGCGGATGCGGTCGGCGGTGGCGAAGTCTTTGGCCGCTCGGGCCTCGTCCCGCTCAGCCAGCAGCTCCTCCACCCTTGCGGTGAGGGCATCGTCGCCGTCTTGCTGGTCACCGGCAAGGATCAGGCCCAAAGCACCAGCCAAGTCGCACACTGTGACGTGGGCGCTCGCGGCTCGCTCCGTGTCTCCGGCGTCCAACGCGGCATTGCCTTCCCGGACCAGGTCGAACACCACCGCCAGCGCGGCGGGGGTGCCGAAGTCGTCGTCCATAGCTGCGGTGAACCGGGCCACGGCATCGGCATCAGCACTTGCTGTTTGATCCACGCCCGCGGCCGCTGCTCGGCGGTGCCAGGCCCGGAGCCGGTCCAGCGCTCCGGAGGCGCCGGCCAGGGCGTCGTCGCTCAACTCCATGACCGTGCGGTAGTGGGTTTGCAGCATGAGCAGCCGCAGCACCTGGGGCTCGTAGGTGTCGAGCAGATCGGAAAGGGTGGTGAAGTTGCCCAGCGACTTGGCCATCTTCTCGCCGTTCACGTTGAGCATGGCCCCATGGATCCAATGGCGGGCGAAGCCCAACTCGGCGCCCTCGGCTTCGGCCACCTCGTTCTGGTGATGGGGGAAGGCCAGATCGTCGCCCCCGCCGTGGATGTCGAAGACCTCGCCCAGCAAGTCGGTGGCCATGGCCACGCACTCGATGTGCCACCCCGGTCGGCCCGGCCCCCACGGGGAGTCCCAATCGGGCTCGCCCGGCTTGGCCGCCTTCCACAGGGCGAAGTCCAACGGGTCGATCTTTTCGACGTCTACCTCCACTCGGGCGCCGGCCCCTTCCCGCAACTCCTCTGGAGTGCGCCCTATCAGATCGCCGTACCGGGCGTGGGCGGCAACCGAGAAGTACACCCCCTTGCCCTCGATGGCGTAGGCCGCCCCCCGGTCCACAAGGTCGCCGATGAAGTCGAGCATCTCCTCGACGTATTCAGTGGCGTGGGGCCGATGATCGGGATGGGCAATGCCGAACCGGTCCATTTGATCGATGTATACCTGCTCGTAGCGGGCCGCGAGTTCGGGCTCGGTGGTGCCGGTCTGGGCTGCTCGATTGATGATGTTGTCGTCAATGTCGGTGATGTTCGACACAAACGTGACCTCATAGCCCCGCCACTGGAGGTAGCGGCGGACCATGTCGAAGGTGAGCGCGGTGCGGGCGTGGCCGACGTGGGGATCGTCGTACACCGTGGGGCCGCACACATACATAGACACCCGGCCCTGTTCGAGGGGCTCAAAGGGTACGACTGCTCGCTGACGGGTGTCATAGAACGAGACCACGACCGAAGGTTACTGAGCGCCCTGCCCGGCGCTGCCATCCGATAAGGAGGAGGAGGGGGGTTACAGTCGTCCGGTGATGCAACAACCAGCAATTGATCCGGCGGTGATGCGCCGGGCCTGGCTGGTGTTGATAGTGGTCAGCCTGGCCAGCTTCCAGACGGCCATGTCGCTGTCGATCATCTTCGTGGTCTATGCCGACCTGAAGGAGTCTTTTCCCGACGCCAGCGAGGCCGAGCTGTCGTGGGTCATCAACTCATTCACCATCGTCGGTGCGGCCACCTTGGTCATCGGCGGGGTGCTGGGGGAGCGGTGGGGGCGGCGACGGACCCTAATGGCCGGGATCGCGGTGTTCACGCTGGCCTCCGCGGGGGCCGCACTCGCACCCACAACCGGCGTGCTCATTGTGGCCCGGGCCCTCCAGGGCATCGGCACGTCGCTCAGCCTGCCTATGGGGGCGGCCATCGTTATCGAGGCCTTTCCCTTGTCCCGCCGGGGGACCGGCGTCGGAGCCTGGTCGGCCAACGGTGCGGTGGCCGCGGCCATGGGACCCTCTGTGGGGGCCCTGCTGGTGCATGTGGGCGACTGGCGATGGGCGTTCTGGCTGAACGTGCCGTTCGGGGTGATCGCCCTGGTGTTCATAGGCAAGGTCATCGAGGAACGCCGGAGCGAGCAGACCCCGGAGCTGCCCGATCGCCTCGGAGCGCTCATGGTGCTGGCCGGCGTTGGAGCGATGGTGTTCGCCTTGGTGCAGAGCCGGGAGTGGACGTGGGCTGATCCGGTGGTGCTGGCCGCGCTCATTGCAGGGCCGCTGGTGCTCGGGCTGCTGGGCTGGCGGTCGCGGCGCCACCGCTTGCCGGTGATCGACCCCAAGCTGTTCCGATACAAGAGCTTCCGGCTGGGCAATTACGGGATGCTGGTGTTCTCAATCGCTTTCTTCGGACACCAGCTGGTGGGTGTGAACTACCTCACCATTGTCTGGGAGCTGACCATCTTCGAAGCGGGACTGCTATTGACCCCGGTGTTCGTGTTCACCGGCCTGTTGTCGGCGTTGTCGGGCCGGTGGGCCGACCGCTGGGGGCCAGCCAGGTTCGTGGTGGTCGGGAGCCTGATGTGGACCGGGGGGATGGTGTGGCAGTGGGCCACGCTGGGAGGCCAGCAGGACCTGGATGCGTGGGTGCTGAGCGTGACTCTGGCCGGAATCGGATCGGGCCTGGTGTGGGGTTCGCTGTTCGCGGTGATGGTGGCCGATCTGCCCAGCGACTTCCTGGCCCCGGGCTCCAGCGTGGCCCAGACCATGATGCGGGTGGGAAACGCCTTCGGAGTGGCTCTTGCGGTGACCATAATCGGCGCCACTTTGACGGTCGGCCAGATCGGCAATCTCGGCACCAGTTTCATCATGCTGGCTGCTGGGGGCGCGGTGACCGCCGTGTTGGGTGTTCGCTGCGCCCGGACAACCGACCCGCCCGTTCCAATAGAGTCACGGGGATGAGCACTGCTGTCAATGGTCTGGTCGCCTACTCGCACGTGAACATCTGCGTGACCGACGTGGAGGCCGCCGATGCCTTCTACATCGAAAAGCTGGGCCTGGAGAAGCTCCCCCGGCCCGATTTCGGCGGGTTCCAAGGGTCGTGGCTGCGAATGGGCCCCTCGCAGCTCCACTTGAGCAAGGTGGACAAGATGCCTGACACCGCGGGGGCAATGTCCCACTTCGCCCTCTACATCCCCACCGAGGAGTTCGACGCCACTATGGCCGAGTTGGCCGAGCGGGGAGTGGAGTTCGCCAGCGAGCCGTCCAAGCGTGAGGACTTCGGCGTTCCGGTTCGGTCGGCCTTCACCCGAGATCCCGACGGGAACCTCATCGAGTTCACCGACGTCGCCCTATTCGATTGATGGGGCCGACGCCCCGCCAGGAAGCGCGATAGCCGACCCGGTCTGATGCCCTCAATCCTTGGCCACCCGGTCTTGCGGCGGGAAGATCCCCGTTTTCTCACCGGTCAAGGCGAGTACGTGGCCAACCTGATCCCTCCCGACGCTGCACACGTCGTCTACGTGACCTCGACGCAAGCCCATGCCCGGCTGCTGTCGGTGGACGTGAAGGCTGCGGCGGCCAGTCCCGGTGTGCTCGGGGCGTTCACCGCCGCCGACGTCGATCCCGCCGTGGTGGTCTACCCCCCGCCATTTCCGGGAATGAACGACAAGATGATTCGCACCATGCTGGCCCGAGACGTGGTCCGCTACGTGGGAGAGCCGGTGGTTGCCGTGGTGGCCGACGACCCCAGCCGAGCCGCCGACGCCGCCGACCTGGTGGTTGTGGACTACGAGCCGCTGCCTCCGCTGGTCGACATGGAGATGTCGCTGCGGGGTGACGTGGTTCTGTTTCCCGACATCGAGGATCAGACGGTGTATCGCTGCGCCACCGGGGAATTGGCCGATTTCGACAAGTGCGATGTGGTGGTGCAGGCCCGATTCCACAACCAGCGCATGTCGGCCGCGCCCATTGAGGCCCGAACGGGCTTTTCATACTGGGAGGAAGATCGGCTGATCCACCACACCGCAACCCAGGGCAGCCACAACGTCAAGACGACGCTTATGGGTATCTATGGGCTCGACCCCGAGCAGGTGCTGGTGATCACCCCTGATGTGGGCGGCAGCTTCGGGGCCAAGTTCCGCTGCTACCCCGAGGAGGCTCTTTTGGGGTGGCTGGCCCGCCAACTAGGCCGACCGTGTGCCTGGTTTGAGACTCGCACCCAGTCGATGACCGGGCTGGGCAGTGGCCGGGGCCAGATACAAGACGTGGCGGTGGGTGGCAGTCGGGACGGGCGGATTGCCGCCTACCGGCTCGACGTGATCCAAGACAGCGGGGCCTATCCGCTCATCGCCGGCTTTCTGCCCCGAATGACCATGGCCATGTTCACCGGTGTCTACGACATCGCCTGCGCCGGGTTCCAGGCGGTATCGGTGCCCACCTCCACCACGCCCAACGGGGCCTTCAGAGGGGCGGGACGGCCCGAGGCATCCTCGGCCATCGAGCGGGCGGTGGACATGTTCGCCGCTGAGATCGAGATGGACCCCTCCGAGGTGCGCCGCCGCAACTTCCTCGACTCTGCGGCCTTCCCCCACACCACGGTGTCGGGAGTGAGCTATGACTCGGGCGACTACGGCAAGGCACTGGACCTCGCGCTGGAGGCGGCCGGGTACGAAGAATTGCGGGCTGAGCAGGCCGCTCGCCGACTCAATGGCTCAAAAGCGCTCATGGGGATCGGCCTTTCCACCTACGTGGAGGTCACTGCCACTACCGGAGCCGGGGATTTCGCCTCGGTGGAGCTGGATACCGATGGCACGGTGACAGCGGTAACCAGCTCCACCCCCCACGGCCAAGGCCACGAGACGGTGTGGCCGATGATCGTGGCCGATGTGCTGGGCATCGACTTGGATCGGGTGGTCGCGGCTGGCGGTGACACCGACTGCACCCCCCGGGGACAGGTCACCGGGGGGTCTCGCTCGGCTCAGATTGTGGGGTCGATGCTGGTTGATGCCTCTCAGCAGCTAGTGGAGCAGGTTCTGCCGACCGCAGCCGAACTGTTGGAGGCGGCGGTTGTCGATGTGGTCCACGATCCCGCAGGCGGCTGCTTCCACGTGGCTGGAACCCCCGCGGTGTCGGTGGGGTGGGCCACAGTGGCGGCTGCTCTGGACGGGCCGCTGGCGGTGGAGTCGGACTTCGAGTCCGGGGGTCAGACCTTCCCATTCGGCGCTCACGTGGCCGTGGTGGAGGTAGACGCCGAGACTGGCCGGGTGGAACTGGCGCGGTTGGTAGCCGTGGATGATGCCGGCACCGTATTGAACCCGCTGATATTTGACGGCCAGATCCACGGGGGCATCGCCGGGGGCGTTGCCCAGGCTCTGATGGAGGAGATGGTCTACGACGCCGACGCCAGCCCGCTCACCACCAATTTTGCCGACTACCCGGTGATCTCAGCGGCGGAACTGCCCAGCTTCGAGTTGATCCGCTCGGAGACTCCCACCGACCGAAACCTGCTAGGGGCCAAGGGTGTGGGCGAGTCGGGGACGGTCGGGGCCACTGCCGCGGTGCAGAACGCGGTGGTCGACGCCCTAGCTCCGTTTGGCGTCCGCCATCTGGACATGCCGTTGACGCCTGAGCGAGTGTGGAAGGCCGTGCAGAGCCATGGCTGAGCGGAGCCTGGAAGAGAAGGTGTTGGCCATCTGGAAGACCTTGCGAGCCCGGGCCTCCTATCGGATGGTGCGGCTGGCGATCCTGGCGGTGGGCCGGGCGTACCTGCGGACCCAGGTGGTGGGCGTTGAACGGCTGAAATCCAAGGGGGCGTTCATTATCGCCCCTGTTCACCGGTCCAATCTCGACGGTCCTCTGGTGAACTCCCAGTGTCCTCGCATCGTCAGGTCGCTGGCCAAGAGAGAGATGTTCCCCGGCGGCATGGGCACCTGGATCAGCGCCATGCTGGGGTCGTTCCCGGTGCATCGGGGGGTAGGAGACCGCCGATCGCTGACCGCGGCCATAGACCTGCTGAATCGGGGCGAGCCTTTGCTGGTATTCCCCGAAGGCACACGCCAAACCGGAAGCCAAGTCGGCGAGATCTTCGGAGGAGCGGCATTTCTGGCCGCACGGACTGGAATGCCGGTTCTCCCGGTAGGCATCGCCGGCACCGAAGAGGCCATGCCGCCCAAGGCCAAGTCCCTCAAACGTGTGCCGGTGTCCATTGTGGTCGGCGAACCGTTGCTTATTCCCGACGGCGGAACCCGGAGGTTGTCCGCCAGTGAGCGCAACGAGTTCACCGCCCAGCTGCGAGTGGCCATGCAGGCAGCCATGGATGAGGCTGTCGAATTGACCACAGCCCGTCGCAGCCGCACCCTGGGTGGGAGGATGAGGGGCCATGAGCGCGGTTGACGTAGTTCTGACAGCGGAGAGGCCGATGGGTGATGCCTATCTGGCGCCTACGGTCGAGGTAAGCGGCGAATGCACGGCACAACAGGTCAGTCCCGACGGGGCCTCGCTGTGGCTGGTGGCCGCCGACCTAGCCGCTGGCACCGAGCTGAGGTGGGGCACCGAGCATGGAGACGAGGCGGTTTATGTGCGCTCCGGGAGCCTGACCGTCGACGGGCGAGTATGCCCTGCTGACGGGGCCGTGATCTTGGAGGCCGGGGTGGCTGCGACCGCGACTGCGGAGTCCGAAACCAGCATCGTCCATGTGGGACCGGCTGATCCTGTTCCGCCGTCCGACGGTTTGCGGGGACCGGCCGATTCCGATGGCCGGGGTGTGCGAGTTGTCGGTCCCGACGGGCTGTGGGCCACGGTGGACGACACCCAGCGCACCCGGTTTTTCTCCGATGCATCGGCATCGACCAACCGACTGTGGCTGCTGGCCACCGACCGCCCCCAGTACTTTGAGTCCTCCTCCCATAGCCACTCCCAGGATGAGCTGATCCACGTGCTGCGGGGCGAGATCCGAGTGGGCCGCCGGATGGTCGGCCCGGGCGACACCCTGTGGGTGGCCGCCGACCGCCGTTACAAGCTCTACAGCGGCGACGACGGCGTCCACTTCATCAACTACCGCCGCGACGCCTCAGTCATGACCTCCCCCAACTACGACGGCCCCCTGCTCGAAGCCGGCGAAGCCACCAACATGACCTGGGTCAACGACACCCGCTGAGCAATCCGAGGTTGCCCACGATTTCTGTGCCAAAGCGGGTAAATTGCAGCGAGTTTCATCGCGCAGTCGTGGTGGCGACCGCGGTGGGGCTGTTGGCCTTAGGGTGCAGTGGAAGCGGCTCCGAGCATGAACCGGAGCTGGTGTCATCGCCCGACCCGACAGAACAAGTAATTGCCGCGGTTGATGCAACGCCTGAGCAAACTGCTGTTCCGACGGTGCACTCAGTTCCCGCTGTCGACCCGGATCCCACACCGACAGCCCAGCCTTCAGTTGCAGAATCAGCGTCATTGGCCTTCAAAGACTGCGGACAGGTCTATCTCTGTGCCGAACTAGAAGTGCCCGCAGACCATGACAACCCTGACGCGGGGACTGTGACATTGGAATTGGGGATGCTTCCCGCACCTAACAAGAGCAGCCGAATCGGTGTGCTGCTGGTAAATCCCGGTGGCCCGGGGGGTGACATGAACAGCTTTCTGAGCCACCGAGCAGGGCTGACTAGCCGAGTACTGGCCCGGTTCGACGTGGTGGGGTGGAATCCACGTGGCGTGATGGGAAGCGTTCCCCATGACTGCCGAGATGAGGCTGAAATGCTGATGCTGTTGGATCCCAATCCCGATACTGCCGAGGAGGAGGCTGCGTTGGATGACGCGGCCAGGGAGGTGGCCCGGGCTTGCCTGGATAGTCTGGGTGAAAATGCCCGTCTGATCGGCACTGTGCAGACCGTGGCTGACATGGACTTCATTCGTCAGGCACTCGGGGAGGAGCAAATCAGCTATCTGGGCTACAGCTATGGCTCGCTTCTCGGCCTGCTCTATGCCGATCAATACGGTGCCAACGCCCGGGCAATAGTGGTCGATGGAGCAATTGACCCGGCCTTGGATTCAGAAGACTTGGCCGTCGGGCAGCTGAGGGGATTCGCACGAGTGATCGAAGACATGCTCGATGCTTGTCGACAAGACCCGGAGTGCCCGATTCCTGGCGACCCAGCAGAAGCCTTCCGGGAGCTAGCTAGCCGGGTTGAAGAAGATCCGCTGCTCGATCCACAGGGAAATGTCCTTGTCGGGCCGGCCGAGATCTGGTTGGCAACCGCTCTTGCGGCTTATGACCCCAATCAGTGGGAAGTCCTCCATGGCAGCATCGCAAGGGCACTAGAGGGAAATGGGCTCCTGTTGCACACGATGGCCAGAAGGTATCTTGCGACTGTCGACTGGGGCTCGTTCATCAGCATCGGCTGCACTGATGACGGGCGAATCACCGATGCCCAGTTGGAGCGGCTAAACAGGCTGATCGGTGAAGCGGCTGGGGATTTTGGGCGCTCGTCGTCGTCTTCAGCCCGCCCATGTGTGTACTGGGCCGACACCGACCCGAGACCGGTTGGAACGATACGGGCCCCCGAAGCCTCAGCACTGCTGGTGATCGGCAACCGAGGTGACAACGCGACGCCCTACGAATGGGCGGTATCAGTGGCTGAGGTTCTGGAGACAGGGGTGCTATTGACCTATAACGGCCAAGGTCACCTCAGCTACCGTCGTCATCCGTGCGTGAATGAATTGGTCGATGCCTACCTCATTGACTTGATCCTCCCTACCGACGACATTGAGTGCGGATGATGGCTTCTGTTGTTACCAAGCGCTGGACGGCTGTCTTGTTGCTCATCGGGATACTTGCCACCGCGGGCTGTGATTCCGGCTCAGAGGTGGCGCTGGAAGTGAGCCCGGTGGAGCTGGGGGCCACTCCAACTGCGGTGCCGACTCAGGTGCCCACCGCGGTGTCCACCCAGCCTCTATCGACGCCGCCTCCCACCCCGAGTCCGACCATCGAGGCATCGCCAGCAGTAACTCCTGAGCCAACGGCTGAGCCGACTCCCACCCCTGATCGTGCGGCTGAGGAGTTCTTGGCTTCGCTGGCTGAGGAGTTCCACTTCCTTTTGGCCGAAGAGTTCGAGGACTTGGCTGAGATCTCCGAAGAATGGAACCCCGACTCTCAGATCTCAATTGCGGTGGTGCTTCCCGACGAGACACTCCACGGTTACCTACCCACTGAGTCTCGGATCTCGGCCAGCGCGGTCAAGCCGCTGTGGGCCGCGGCCGCTCTCGAAGAAGCCGGAGTTGAGGCGGTGAGACCGCTGGCCAATGCCGCTTTGATCCTGTCTGACAATTTGGCCGGCGGACGGATGATCGATCTAGCCGGGGGCGTGGATGCGGTGAACGCCTGGACTTGGAATGTGGCCGATCTGTCTGACACCCGGCTGGAGGCGTGGCGTTTCGAAGATCCAAATCGGGTGGCCGAGGACTTTCGGCCTGAAAATCCCCTGGGCAACCGCACCACCATGGCCGATATGGCCCTGTTCTTTGTCCGTCTGTACAAAGGCGAGCTGCTGGATGCCGAAGAGACGGCGGTCCTTCAGCAATGGCTGCTGGACACCTCCCATACGCTGAACTCCCCCAGAGATCTTGACGGGGTCTTGCTTGATCGGCTGCCCCCGCAGGTGGCTGAATCGTCGCTACACAAGGCGGGTTGGCTTCGACCGAACTGCTGTCCAGCGGAATATCGGCAGATGATCGACTCCGGCGTCATTGTGCTGCCGGACGGGAGCTGGTTTGCGCTGGCAATCATGAGCGCTCGGGGGGAGTTCTTCGACCTGACCAATCAATGGGTGGCGCTGGCTGCCTGCCGTATCTATGCCTTTGTGGCCGAGGACTTTGATCTCGTCTGCGAGCGGGAAGACGACGGCGTCCACGACCCTGAGATCTGGCCGGAGGGGGAAACTGGCCCCTAGTCCCCGGCTTCTACGCTCCGACATCCGCAGCCAAGCCATGCCAGCATGGGGTCATGCAGGACTTTGACAAGAAGGTGACAGTCATTACCGGGGCGGCCAGCGGGATTGGAGCGGCATTGGCCGCCGGATTCAGCGCTGAGGGGGCCAAGGTAGTGGCCGCAGACATCGATCTCGCGGGAGCCACGGCCACTGCCGACGCCATCGGTGACAATGCGGTGGCAGTTGAAGTAGACGTCGCCGATCGGGCATCGGTCGAGGCGTTGGCCGACGCCGCCTGGGATGCCTTCGGGCAGGTAGACCTCCTGTTCAACAACGCTGGCGTGTTCCAGGCCGGGCTCATGTGGGAGCGCACCTCGGCCGATTGGGACTGGGTGCTCGGCGTGAATGTGTACGGCATCATCAACGGGGTAGCCGCCTTCGTGCCCCGAATGATCGCCCAAGACACCGAGGGCCACATCGTGAACACCGCGTCGGTGGCCGCCTTTGTGGCGGGAGGCTTCTCCAGTCCGTATGTCGTTTCGAAGTGCGCCGCCTTCTCGCTCACCGAATGCCTGGCGCTGGACCTGGCTGCGGTGGGGGCCAAGGTCAAGGCGTCGGTGCTCACCCCCAGCGCCATCGATACTGCCATCGCCCACACCGCCCGGGTAAGGGACGATCGCTACGGCACCGACGACAGAGAGGACAACGCCTTCGTGGTGGAGTCGCTTTCCAAGATGACCGCGGCAGGCATCTCACCCGCTGATGTGGTTGGCCCGGTTATGGCGGGCATTCGAGCCGGCGACTTCCTCATCCCCACCAAGCCCAGCTACACCAACCAGCTCCAAGTTCGCTACGACGCTCTGCTAGAGCGAAGGGTCCCCCCCACCGCCGAGGTCGACTAGTTAACTGGTTGCATGACCCGGTGTGCGGCTGTTGCTCTCGCTGTGGTTGTGCTCCTCGCCGGGTGCGGCCAAAGCACCCCCAGCTCGCGTATTTCAGTGTCGCCCGTTCCCTCTCCTTCGAGAGCGCCGTTAGAGCCTGCCTCGCCGACTCCGGTGCCAACAGGATTGGAAGCCACGCCGGAAGCCGAACCGGACACCACGCCGCCAATCTCTCCGGAACCCGAGCCGGGTGTCGAGCCGCCGACCACGCCGAATCCCGAGCCGGACACCACGCCACAGCCCACACCGGAAGCGACCCCGACGGCGACGACGCCACCTACGCCACCGACAGATTCTGAGACTCCCAATCCCACCCCGACTCTCGACGAGTCTGCTCCGGTCATGTACCTCACGTTCGACGACGGCCCTCATCCCGTCTACACGCCCCAGATGCTCGATGTATTGGCCCGATATGGAGCTCGAGCCACGTTCTTCGTTGTCGGGTCGCTGGTTGAGGCCTATCCCGGTACCACGCAGCGCATAGTCGACGAGGGGCACACTCTCGGCAATCACACCTGGAACCACGAGGCTCTCGGGGGTCTGACCCGCGAGGAGTTCGACGAAACGGTCGGCAGGACCCAGGCCTTGCTTGGTGAGCGGGGCAGCGCCTGTTTGAGACCCCCTTATGCGTCGATGGATGGGTCCACTCGGGGTTGGGCTGCTGAGCATGGATTGAACGTGGTCACATGGGACACCAGCCCCAAAGACTGGCTCCAGATCTCGGCGCAGGACATCGCCCAGCACATCGTGGATTACGCCCGAGACGGGGTAGTCATGCTGTTGCACGACGGTGGCGGCGACCGGTCGCATACGGTTCTCGGCCTCGACATGGCCCTCAGCGAATTGTCCGGCCGGGGCTACCGCTTCGAGCCGCTCTGCATCTGAGGCAGGTGCCCAGGCGTAGCATGAATGCATGGCTGAAGAGGCAACAGAGGCGTGGATGGAGCAGACCTGGGAGCAGGTCAAGAACTGGGGGCGATGGGGTGAAGACGACGAGCGGGGGGCTCTGAACCTCATAACCCCGGAGCGCCGGGCTGCGGCCGCGGCGCTCATCGAAAGCGGGCAAGCGGTGAGCTGCGCCTTCGACCTGTCGTCGGAGCCGGGGCCCGACAATCCCTTTCCCGCCCAACACCACATGCTGCTGGCCGGCGACGCCGCCCATCACAATCCGCTGCCCGGCTTCGAGCAGACCACCGACTGGTTGGGGATCGCCTGCCACGGTTTCGCGGTATCGCACCTCGACGCCCTGTGCCATGTGTTCGTCAGGGGACAGATGTACAACGGCTTTCCCGCGTCCGCGGTGAAGAGCAGCGTGGGCGGGGAGCGCAACTCGGTCATGGCCGGCGCCGGGGGCATCAGCGGAAGAGGGGTTCTGCTGGACATCCCCCGGTTGCGGGGCGTGGACTGGATCGAGTCGCCCGAGCCGGTCATGCCCGCAGAGCTCGACGAGGCCGAGGCGGCTGCTGGGATGGCAGTCGGCCCCGGCGACATCTGCCTCATCGCCACTGGCCGGGCCCGCCGAAGGCTCATGGAGGGTCCCCAGCCGATGACAGCCGGCATTGCCGGCCTCCACGTCACCACCCTCCCGTGGATTCGGGAGCGGGACGTGGCCGTGCTGGGTAGCGACGGGGTGTCGGACAACTTCGGCCCCGGCTCGCCGATGATCGAAGGGTGGCCCAGTCCCATCCACCAGCAGTGCCTGGCCGGCATGGGAGTCCATCTGCTGGACAACCTTGATTTGGTCGAACTGGCCGATGTGTGTGCCGCTCACAACCGCTGGGAGTTCTTCATCACCGTGGCCCCCTTGCGACTCCCCGGGGGAACGGGATGCGCGGTCAATCCAATTGCCGTGTTTTAACGCAGGGTCCAACCAGTGGCGCGCTTTTGGGGCGCGCATAGGGTGAGGCGCATGGGAAAGAGAGCG
The DNA here is from genome assembly GCA_963663255.1 of Acidimicrobiales bacterium. Classification (GTDB taxonomy): domain Bacteria; phylum Actinomycetota; class Acidimicrobiia; order Acidimicrobiales; family Bin134; genus Poriferisocius. Next base: position 3,441,552 of record OY760141.1, on the reverse strand, counting down.
GCGGCGATTGTGGGGCTCACGGAGTGGGCGCCTAAGCGGGTATGGGACGAGCCCATGTTCACCATGGAGGCGTGTGCCCGGCTGGCGGCCGAGGTGCTGGCCGATGCCGAGGTGGAAAAGGGCGAGGTGGACGGGCTGGTGATCAACGGCCTGCGGGAATCGCCGTTGTTCGCCCCCTCGGCGCTGGCCGAATTCTTGAGCATCCGCAGCAACTTCAACGAGGTGGTCGACTTGGGCGGGGCCACCCCGGCGGGCATGGTGTGGCGGGCGGCCGCCGCCATAGAGGTGGGGATTTGCGAGACGGTGCTGGTGTTCACCCCGTCGGTGCCCGCCCCGCCCCAGCCAGGCGCCAACGGCGGTCCGATGAAGATGAAGATGGGCGCTTACATGGGCGGCGAAGTCTGGGGGTCTCCCCAGGGGCAGTTCGAGATCCCCGCCGGTCTGGTGGCCGCCACCCCCAGCTTCGCCATGGCCGCCAGCCGGTACATGGCCGAATACGGCGTCAGCGAGGAGACGCTGGCCAAGGTGGCAGTGGACTCGCGCTACAACGCCCAGGCAAACCCCATGGCGGTGTTCTACGGCAAGCCCATCACCGTCGACGACGTGATGAGCTCCCGATACGTGGCCGATCCGCTGAAGCTGCTGGAAATCGTCATGCCGTGCTACGGCGGCTCGGCGGTGCTGGTGACCACGGCGGAGCGGGCCGCCCGGTGCCCTCATCGCCCGGTGTATGTGAGCGGCTACGGCGAGCACCTCACCCATAAGAGCATCACCTACGCCCCCGACATCGTGGATACCCCCATACGCCTGGCTGCCGACCGGGCGTTCGCCATGGCCGGGGTGTCACGCGAGGCGGTGGACATGGCGTCCATGTACGACTGCTACACCATCACCGTGTTGTTGACCATCGAAGACGCCGGATTCTGCCCCAAGGGCCAGGGTGGGCGGTTTATCGACGAGCACAGCCTGCGCTATGACGGCGACTGGCCCCTCAACACCCACGGCGGGCAGTTGGGCATGGGCCAAGCCGGACTGGGCGGGGGCATGAGCCACATCACCGAGGCCGTGCGCCAAGTGCAGGGCCGCGCTGGCGAGCGCCAGGTGCCCGACTGCAACATCGCCTACGCCAACGGCACCGGGGGAATGCTGGCCGAGCAGGTGGCCCTCATCTTGGAAGGCGCCTGATGGTTCACTTCTCCAGCGACGGCCGGGCCCTGCCCACTCCCACACCCATTACTGCGCCCTATTTCGACGGCCTCCGAGAGCGGCGACTCGTGCTCCAGCGTTGCCCCCGCGACGGGTACTTCTTCTACCCCCGAGGCCGGTGTCCGGATTGTCTGGGCGACGACTGGGAATGGGGTGAGCTGAGCGGCCGGGGCACGGTGTACTCGTTCACCGTCGATCGGGCTGGCCACGACCCGGCTCTGTCCAGCCGCATCCCATTCGCCATCGCGCTGGTGGACCTGGACGAGGGCCCCCGCCTGGTGGGCAACATGGTGGACTGCGACGTCGCTGACATCGCGGTGGGCATGGCCGTGCAGGCCGCCTACGAGGACGTGGACGAGACCACTTTGTTGGGCTTCCGTCCTGCTCTCTAAACGTCGTTGAAGGCCTGCCAGGTGGGGTCTTCGTAGGGGAGGGTGCCCAGGCCATCGGGGTTCTCGGGCCAGTTGGCCGGCGGCAGGCCTAGCGGGTTCACACCTACTTCGGCGCCGTAGAACAGCTTGTGGAGGCGGCGAACGATGTACCAGCGGCCGTCTCGGCGCTCGTAGGTGTCGTCGTAGCGGATGGCCTGATGAATCCACCGGTCGCCCTCCGCGACCTCGCATTTGCAATAGACATGACCGGTGGCGTGGTCGTCGTCGATCAAGTCGATCTGGTGGGTGCCGATGTTCAAGATTGACGGCCCGATGGCTGATAGCTGCTCCTCGAAGTTGGCCCGCAGGGCGTCGCGGCCATAGCTGTCGCGTCCCACCCGTACGTCGTCGATGAACAAGTCGATTAGGGCATCTACATCTCGGCGGTCCACCGCCACCGCGTATCGGGCCGCCAACTGGCGGATCTCCTCATAGGCCAACAGGCGGGTTACATCGTCCATAGTGCTAGGTGCCTTCGGCCAACCGGTTCTCGGTCCAGTCGATCTGCAGTTCCCTTTCCGCAATGCGCCAGCCCTCGTCGAGGCGGACGAACTGGTCGTGGTAGCGGATGAACATGATGAAGTCGGTGGCCGGAGTCCCGTCGTCGGGAACCGTCAGGTGGTGGGCTATGCAGTAGGTCTCGCCGGTGGCGGTGTCGCCAGTGATCTCGGTCTGCTGCTGGCCTAGGAAATGGAAGGTGGCGTTGTAGCTCATCCGGGAGATGGCCCGGGCGATCTCATCTCGGCCTGTCCGCTCGCTGAGGATTGTTCCCCCGCTGGGCAGGTCGACGCGGCGCAGCACCCCGTCGGGGGCGAAACATGCCGCCACTCCCTCGGGATCGCCTCGGTCCACGCAACGGGCGTAGTCAGCGGCGAGGTCGGCAAGGGCAGCTCGATCAGACATGGCCCCATGTTGGCACCTTTTCGACGCCCTTGGCGATGGGGATAGGCTGGCGGCTATGGCTGTAATAGATGCTGTTGATCTGGATGTGCGCCGGGTAGCGGGAGCGCTGGGCGCCGAGGTGCGGGGGCTGTCGCTGGCCTCCGTATCCGATGCTGAGTTTGCTCTCATCCAAGAGCTGCTCGACGAGCATTTGGTGCTGTTCTTCCCCGACCAGCACCTCACCCCCGACGAGCACCGGGCTTTCGCCATTCGCTTCGGCGAGCCGGAGATCCATCCCTACATCCCCAAGCTCGACGAGGACCATCCCGAGATCGTGGTACTGAGAGGCGAATCGGGCTATGTAGCCGACGTGTGGCACACCGACTGCACCTTCGAGCAGTCCCCACCCATCTGCTCGGTGCTCAACGCCATGGTTATGCCGCCGGCGGGTGGCGACACCATGTGGTCCAACATGTACAAGGCCTACGAGACGCTGGCCGAGCCCACGAAGCAGATGATCAACGGGCTCACAGCCATCCACACCGCGGCCAACTACGGCCAACCTGACCACAAGGCCGAGCATCCCATCGTTCGCCGGCACCCCCGCACCGGCCGTCCGTCGCTGTACGTGAACAAACAGTTCACTCGGCGCATCCCCCAGCTCAGCCGGGACGAGTCCGAGTCGCTGCTGGACCTGCTCACCGCCCACGCCTCCAAGACCGATTTCACCTGCCGCTATAGCTGGAGTGAGGGCACCATCGGCATCTGGGACAACCGGGCTACTCAGCACTTCGCGGTGAACGACTTCGACGGCAATCGGGCCATCAGCCGGGTCACCATCCTGGGCGACCACCCCGAACCGGCTTTCGATACCACCCAGTGGGCCCCCTACGAGTACGAACGGGTCTCCGCCGCCGCCTACGGCCTCGACCGCGACTAGTGGTGCGTCTTGGGTTTATTCGCGCGTGTCCTGCTAGGCATCGACGTCCCTCGCTGCGTTGCTCCTCCTTGCCGTACGCTCCGGGTATGGCTGCGTCGGTGCGCCTTGCGAGGAACGCCGCTGCCGTCGCAATCCACGGCGCTAAACCCAAGACGCACCACTAGAAGACCACATCCATGCGGGTGGGTCCCCGCATCATGAAGAACAGCACCCTCTGGTAGTCAGCGCCGGGGGCCAACTCCATGTGGGGGATCCGGTCGAGCACTGCGTTGAGACCAGCGGTTGCTTCCAGGCGGGCCAGCGGAGCGCCCACGCATAGGTGGATGCCCCAGCCGAAGCCGAGATGACGGCGGGGGTCGGGGCGGTCCAGCCGGAACGCTTCGGGATCGTCGAAAGCTCGGGGATCTCGGTTGGCGGCCGAGTAGCCCAGGCACACGACTTCTCCTTTGGCTACCGGAGTTCCGAACAAGTCGACGTCGGCGCGGGCCCGGCGGAACAGCACCTGTACCGGGTTGTGATGTCGAAGCGTCTCCTCTACCGCAACGGGGACCAAGCTGCGGTCAGCCTGCACTCGGTCGTAGATGCCCGGTTCTGACAGCAGCAGATAGAACAGGTTGCCGATGAGGTGGGTAGTGGTTTCGATGCCGCCGACGACTATGTCTTTGGACAGCGTGGCGAGGATCTTCTCGTCGTGCAGCGGTTGGCCGTCTTCGTCCCGGTATTCGATCAGCTGCGTCATCAGATCGTCGGGCCGATCGCTTGACTGCTGGCGGTCGGAGATCACCGCTCGTAGTTCTTCGTCGAAGGCGTTCACCCGCTGCTGGCAGCGATGGGCCTCCTCGGGGTCGGGCTGGGCCCGGGCGCCGATCAGGTCGTCGGAATAAGGCCGCAGCCGGTGCCGCATATCTTCGGGGACCCCGGCCAAGCGGCCGATGACCTGAGCAGGCAGCGGCGCCCCCAAGTCCTCGATCAAGTCGGCCTGGCCCCGGCCGGCGAAGCTGTCCACGATCTTCCCGCAGATATCGTGCACGATCGGCTCGTAGGCCCGCATGCGGGGCGGCGACAGCGCGGCGGCCAGTATCCGGCGCACTTTGGTGTGCTCGGGCGGGTCGGATTCGCCCAGTTGGATCAGCTCGGGGGGGCGGGAGTCGGCCTCCAGAGGCTCGAATCCCCCCTGGCCGAACTCCTCAACCCGTCGGCACACCTCCACGATGTCGTCGTAGCGGGGCACGTAGTACACCCCGGGCATCGGTTGATGGACTCGGACCGACTCCCGCAGCTTGGCCAGCGTGGCGAAGTGGTGGTCCACGTGGGAGGGGTCGAACGGGTTGTATTCCTCGGGGCGGGGCGCCTCGGCAGCCGACATGGCGGCAGCCTACGCTGCAAGGCCGATGGGGAAACAGCGAGGGGGTGAGCCTCGATGAGTGAGAAGGTAAACCATGTCGGGCTGGCGGTGGCCGATCTGGACGCCGAGGCCGAGTTCTGGATCGGGGCGCTGGACTTTGAGCGAGTCGGGGCACTGGACGCCGATGACGGGGCCACCGGCCAGCTCCTGCAAATGGAGCGGCCCGGTTTGCGGGCGGTGTACTTGCGCAAGGGCGAGTTTGTGCTCGAGTTGTTGCAGTTCCGCGGCGCCGGGCTAGTCGAGCGCCCGACCCGGGTGATGAACGAGCCCGGCCTCACCCACCTCTCGCTGAATGTCCCCAACCTGGATGCCGTGCTTGAGCAGGTGAGAGTCCACGGCGGCGAAGTGCTAGACGACACCCGGTTGTGGGACGCAGCCGTGATGATCCGCACCCCGGTCGGACAGCTTGTGGAGTTGCTGGTGGGCTTCGAAACCCCGACCACCGACCTGGGAGAATGACCCGGTGATAGGAAACCCGAGAACCTATTGGGAGGCGATCGAGGCCCGGGCCGCCGCCACTCCCGACTCGCCGCTCACCATTGAGCCCGACGGCACGGTGATGACCTTCGCCGGGTTTCGGGATTCCGCGGAAAGGGCCGCCGCCGGGCTGGCTGCCCTAGGCGTTGCCGCCGACTCCAGGGTGTCGTGGCAGCTGCCCAATGGCCGGGCATCGCTCATCTTGTCAGCCGCTCTGGCCCGGCTGGGGGCCGTCCAGAATCCGATCATCCCCATCTACCGGGAGCGGGAGGTGGGCTTCGTGGCCCGCCAGACCGGGGCCCGGCTGTTAGTGGTTCCGTCGGTGTGGCGGGGCTTCGACTACCAGGCCATGGCCGAGACCGTGGTGGCCACCACCGAGAACTGCGACGTGCTGGTGTGCGACGGCGACCTGCCCGAAGGCGATCCCGCCACGCTGGCCCCGTTTGAGGCACCCTTGGACGACGAAGGACGGCTGCCGGTGCGGTGGATCTACTACACGTCGGGCACCACCGCCGATCCCAAAGGGGCCAAGCACGGTGACGACTCGGTGATCGCCGCCGCCCGCCACGTTTGGGAGAACCTGGAGTTGCGGGCCGACGATGTGTGGCCGCTGGCCTTCCCGTACACCCACATAGGGGGTATCAGCCTGCTAATCGCCACTCTGGTGTGCGGCACCCCGATGCTGATGGTGGAGAGCTTCGATCCCGGTGCTGACACCCGCTTCTTTCGGGAGCACGGTCTGACTCTGGCCGGCTCGGGCACGCCGTTCTTCATCGCTTTTCTGGCCGAGCAGCGCAAGACCCCTGGTCAGCCCATTTTCCCCAAGATGCGGGCGGCCATCGGCGGGGGTGCACCCAAGCCGGCTGGGCTCCACATGGAGGTTAAGAACGAGATGGGCGGTGTGGGGATCATTTCCAGCTACGGGCTCACCGAATGCCCCATCGTCACCTACTGCTTCCTCGATGATCCCGACGACAAGCTGGCCAGCACCGAGGGTCGGATCCTGGACGACACCGACTGGAAGCTGATCGACGGAGAGCTGCTGTTGAAGGGCCCGACGCTGTGCCGGGGCTATCTGGACGAGGGCCTAAACGAGACCGCTTTCGACGACGACGGGTTCTTTTTCACCGGCGACCTGGCTGAGGTTGACGACGACGGCTTCGTGACCATTGTCGGACGCAAGAAGGATGTGATCATCCGCAAGGGCGAGAACATCTCGGCCAAAGAAGTGGAGGATGTCCTATTTTCCCACCCGAAAGTGGGCGATGTGGCCGTCATCGGGCTGCCCGACGCGGTGTCGGGAGAGCGGTGCTGCGCGGTGGTGGCCCCCAAGGCCGGGGAGGCGTTCGGCTTCGTCGAAATGGTGGAGCACTGCAAGGAAGTCGGACTCATGAACCAGAAAATCCCTGAGCAGTTGGAGATCGTCGAAGAGCTGCCCCGCAACCCGGTGGGCAAGGTGCTCAAAAAGCAGCTCCGGGAAACCTACGGAGTGTGACCGCAATGCCCACCGAACAGCCCAATATCTTGCTGATCGTCTCCGACGAGGAGCGGCGCAACCCGTGGCTGGACGGGGTGGTGGACATGCCGGCCCACGACCGGCTGCGCCGCGACGGCTTGGATTTCAACCGCTACTACACCCACTCCTCACCGTGCTCGCCGTCTCGGGCCAGCCTGTACACCGGTAGCTACCTGGCCGAGCACGGCGTGGTGGACAACGTCAGCTTCCCGGCCCACACCGCTCTGGATCCGGCCATTCCCACCGTGGGGCGGCTGATGCGCGACGTCGGTTACGAGTCGGCCTATTTGGGGAAATACCACCTGACCCACGAGCCGATGCCCGACATGGAGGCCTTCGGCTACAGCGGCTGGCAGGGCGACGACCGCCACTACATCGGCGGTCCGTGGACCGGCCGGCATTTTGACCCAGTAATCGCCGACCAGGCGGTTGACTGGCTGCGTACCCACGGTGCCGACCCTTCCGTCGGCCCGTGGTTCTTGACCGTGGCGCTGGTGAACCCCCACGACGTGATGTGGTATCCGCTGGATCAGCCGTCATTCCAGGAGTCCAACCCCGACCTGATGGGCGTGTTCAACTTCCTCCACGAGCACATGCTGGGCGGCAAGGTCGATCTCGAACCCCTTGAGGAGATCTACCCTCGGCTCTTCACTCAGTTGCCTGACAATTTCCACGACGACCTCCACACCAAGCCCGAGGTGCAACGGGCCTGGCGGCATGTCCGAAACCGGGAGCACATGGTGGGCTACATGGCCGTCGACGACGTTGACTCCTGGCTGCGCCAACTCGACTACTACGCCTGGCTCCACGAGCTGTTGGACCACAGCATCACCTCGATTCTCGGAGCTCTCGACGACATCGGGGCCTATGACGACACCGTGGTCATCTACACCTCTGACCATGGCGACGCCTGCGGATCGCATGGGCTGCGGGCCAAGCTGCCCTGTGTGTACGAGGAGGTCATGGGAGTTCCGCTCATCGTCAAAGCTCCGGGACTCACCCAACAGGGAGCATCCACCGACGCGCTGGCCACCCACGTGGACCTGGCCGCCACCGTCGCCGCGCTCGGCGGAGTGGACATCGACGACTCACCCACCCTTTCGGGGAAAGACCTCACCCCGTCGCTGGCCGATCCGTCGACATCGGTGCGGGACTATGTGCTGTTCAGCCAGGACAGCGCCCAGTCGGAGCTGCTCCGCCACTGCCGCTACGCAGTTCGGGGCTTCTTCGACGGCGAGACTAAGTACGCCCGCTACTACGGCGTGGGCGGCGGCATCGACCGCACCGGCAACCTCGCCCCCGAGCCGAAGCTGTTCGACACCGACGCCGACTTCGACGATCATGACCACGAGTGGTACTCCCTGGCCGAGGATCCCCACGAGGTGGTCAACTTGGCCAACGACCGCTCACGGCGGTCTGAGCTGCGGGATTTATTTGGACGCCTGTTGGAATACGAGGCGGCCGAGCTGGGCGGGTAGCCGGGGACTCTCGCTCATTGCGGCCTCGCCCATGTAGGGTGGCCGTCTGACGGTTGCCAGCTCCTTCGTTCCCAAGCCGGTTTTCCGGGGCTGGTCCCACGCACTGGCCGCGGTGGCCGCCACCGTCCTCTGCCCCATTGTCGTTGCCTTGGGCCCGGGGGGCGCCGACCGGGCGATCATGGCGGTCTATGCCATCGCCGTGGTCTTTATCTTCGCAGTGAGCGCGGCCTACCACGCGGGCAACTGGACCCCGGCGGTGAAAGATATCTTCCGCCGCCTGGACCACTCGATGATCTTCGTGTTCATCGCGGCCAGCTACACACCGGTGGGTTTCTTCGCGCTGGGGACCGGTTCAGCCACACTGGTTCTGAGCGTGGTTTGGTCGGGCGCCGCCCTCGGCGTCTTCGGTAGGTTGATGTGGCTCCACGCCCCTCGTTGGGTGCTGGTCGCCCCTTACCCGATTGTCGGGTGGGCCGCGCTGCTGGTCATTGGCGAAATCTGGCGCAACATGGGCGTAGCCGGGTCAACGCTGCTGTTCATCGGCGGGGGCCTGTACACCCTGGGCGCGCTCATCTATGCCTTCCGGCGCCCCGATCCATGGCCGCGCTGGTTCGGCTACCACGAGATCTTCCATCTATTGGTCATTGCCGCGGTGGCCCTTCATTACGTGGCCATCACCTTTTTCGCCCTTCCACTGGCCTGAGTAGACGAAGGGGTACAGCCATCGGCCGAATAGTTTTCGCCCGTTCCAGGAGGGGTCAGAACGAGGCTGGTCTGCGGTCACTGGAATTCGACTTGCAGGCCTTTCCCCAGAACCTAGGCCCAGAGGCGCTCGACGACATCGCCAACACCTACGAAGGGTTGTGGGAGGCCATACAGACAGCTCACAACACAGGGACGTGCACCAAGGAGTTCATCCGCGCCTGCGTTGATCGCCTGCGGAGTCTTGCCGACCGGATTGGCACCGCTCCAACCGATGACGCCATCCGCGCCGAGGCCGACACGTTCGACCGAATGGCCCGTCGGGCCGCCCGCTCCACAAATACTGCCGCCGCCCGCCACATCCAGACGCAGTGCCACAGGCGATTTGCCGCCGCGGTGATCATCGCCAATCAGCGCCGCAGCAGCTAGCAGCAGGTCACTCGCGCTTCCAACCGCCGGTCTGGATGCGGTTCCAGAACTCGGCGTCGCGTTTATCGGCGGGGCGGCCGACTCGGGTCACCACGTCCACGTCAGGGGACTCGGCTCGCAGTGCCGCGGCGGTGCACTTCTCCGGCGGGCGGTGGGCGAAGGGATCGAACCCGTAGTGGCGCATGGCGTTCTGGTGGGTGATCTTGGCCACCACGTCTTCGGGCAGATCGCCCATCAGCTTGGCCACGTACTCGGGGGCCTGGGGCCAGGTGCCGTCGGAGTGGGGGTAGTCCGACTCCCAGCACAGATTGTCCACGTTGAACTCGTCCAGCAGCTTCACCCCGATGCGGTCGTTGATGAAGCAGCACAGGATGTGGTTGCGGAACACGCCGGTGGGGCTGCCATCGACCCCGAATTTGTGCTTGGTCCAGCCCGAGTGGCGGTCTTGCACGTGCTCGGCCCGCCACAAAAAATAGGGGATCCAGCCGATGTCGCCCTCGGTGAGCGAGAACTTGAGGTCGGGGAAGCGGTCCCAGAACTCGGCCCATACCAGCTCTACCAAGGTGGAGATGGTGAGCGCCGACGAAAGGGTCATCGGCACGCTGGGAGGAGCGTCCGGCGAAGCCCCCATCGATCGGGACGACGAACCAAGGTGGCAGCACAGCACGGTGCCCAGATCACTGCACGCCGCGAACAGCGGATCCCACGCCCCGGAGTGGATGGATGGCATGCCCAGCATCGCCGGGTTCTCCGAGAAGGTCACCGCATGGCAGCCCTTGCCGGCCAGGCGCTTGACCTCGGCTACCGCCCGGTCGATGTCGAACAGGGGCAGGATGCCACAGGGGATGAAACGGTCGGGATAGGCCCCGACCCACTCGTCGACGTGCCAGTCGTTGTAGGCCTTGATCATGATCTCGTTGAGGTCGGGATCGGGACCCTCGTTGAGCACCTGGCCGGAGAATCCGGTCCAGTTGGGGAAGTTCAGCCCGGCCAACTGGCCGCCGGCGTTCATGTCCCGCACTCGTTCGTGCACGTTGAAACAGCCGGGGCGCATCTCGTCGTAGCGGCTGGCGTCGATGTTGTAGTGCTCCCGGGGCTTGCCGGCCACCGCGTTCAGTCCCAGATTCCGGCCGGGCAGCTTGCCGTAGTACCACTGCTCCCGCCCGTTCTCGTCGGTCACCACCTTGGGGGCGTGCTCCTTGTATTTGTCGGGCACATGGGCCTCGAACATGTCGGCCGGCTCGGCGATGTGGTCGTCAACGCTTATCAAGATGAGATCGTCGGGGTTCATGGGGGTTCCTCTGAGGTGATTCCTAGGGCTTTCTAGGGTTCAACGGTAATGGAGACGGCCTCGTGGTTGCCTGCTTGGACCAAGGTCTGAACGGCATCTGCGGCCTGATCCAAGGGGAAGTGGTGGGTGTGGAGGCGTTCCACCGGCAGGGCCTCCGACTCGATGAGCCGCACCGCCTGCCGGTAGCTGTGGTAGTCCACCGTTCGCACCCCGATGACGGTCTGGTAGCGCATGGCAACGTCGTCGGACGGGAAGCCGTCCACCCCATGGCCTTTGAGCCCGGCCAGAACGATGGTGCCGCCTAGACGGGCCATAGACACGGCGTCGACAACCGGCTGGGTGGCGTGCGGGGTGGTGTCCACCACGATGTCGGTGCCGCGGCCGTTGGTTTCAGCCAGCACTCGCTCCACCGCGTCCTCCGACTCGACGTCGATGGTTACGTCGGCCCCGAACTCGGCGGCCAGCGCCAGCTTGTGGGCGTCTTGGGACCCCAGGCCGGTCACGAAAATGGCCGACGCCCCTGCGGCCGCGGCCGCGATCACGCAGGCCAGGCCCCGCTGGCCGGGGCCGAGGACGGTCACAGTGTCGCCGTAGCGCAGCCCGGGGGCCGATACCGCCCAGGCGAATCCTGCCCCCAGTGGGTTGTACAGCGCAGCAATACGAGGGGGGATCGAATTGTCGATCTTGTGGGGGACCGAGCCCGGCGCCAGATACATCATCTCGGCGTACCCGCCCCACAGTGACGGGGCCCGTCCGGTGGGGGTGAAGCCGTGGTTGCCCGGCGCCACCCGGCACATCTGCTGGTCGAGGCAGGCCAGACAGCGCCCGCACCCGTAGGCGGCTTCGGCCACCACCCGGTCGCCGGGCTTCAGGCCCCAACGGGCCGCGTACCGCTCGCCCACCTCTTCGATTACGCCAACTGGCTCGTGGCCGGGTATCACCGGGTAGTTCATCAGCGAACTGCCGGAGTAGGTCTCAACATCGGTGCCACAGATGCCGCAGGCCTCGATCCGCAGCAGAGCATCGTCGTCGCCCACCGGCGGCCGGGCGAACTCCTGCATTTCTAAATGCTCCGGCCCAACCTGCACCATCGCCCGCACCGCGTCGCTCATGGCCACGATCCTACGGTGCACCTATGACGGTTCCGGGCCTGACCACTAGGTTTGGCCCCGCTGCCAGCCCTTCGGCATCCCTTCGCCCCCTACTCCTAAGGTCATTGTGCTCGCCTCCTACGCTCGCGCCAGCTTCCGCCACCCGTGGCGGGCGGTTCTGGTCTGCGTGGTCGTTTTGGCTGCCATGTTGGCTGCCATCGGGGTCATCGGCTCGTCGTTCGACAGCCAGCGAGAGATCCCCTCCACCGAGAGCGGGGACGGCTTCGACATCCTCGAAGCCCACTTCGAGGAGTTCGGATCCGGGCTAACCGGCTCGATCGTCTTCGAGGCCGAAGCGGGAGTTCGCGACCCCGAGGTCGAAGCGGCCATGTCGGCACTGTTCGAAGACGTGCGGGCCATCGACGATGTGACGCTCGTTTCCCCCTATGACCCCCAGAGCTTCCGCCTGGTCTCATCTGCTGGCAGTGCTCCCGGCACCATCGCCTACGCGCCGATCACCCTCGATCCCGGCGTCGACGACAACGAATCGGGCGATATCGGCTCTGAGATCCGAAGCCTGATCGACGACGCCGGTCTGAACGACACCCCCGGGCTGCGGGTAGAGATCGGCGGACACGCCCTCTCTGGGTTCGAACCCCCCGAGGCTGAGACCATCGGGCTGGCCTTCGCCATAGTCGTGCTGATTCTGGCCCTTGGATCGGTTGTGGCAATGGGCACAACCGTCTTCGTCGCGGTGCTGGGGGTGGGTGCGGGGATCGGGCTGATGATCTTGTTGACCAACGTCGTGCAGATCCCCGATCTGGCTCCAACCCTCGGCCTGATGATCGGCCTCGGGGCCGGCATCGACTACGCGTTGTTCATCGTCACTCGCTACCGCGAGTCGCGCGGCCGAGGGCTCGACGCCGAGTCGGCCGCCGTTGTGGCGCTCGACACTGCGGGGCGCTCAGTGGTTTTCGCGGGCATGACCGTGGTTATCTCGCTGCTCGGGCTCTCCTTCATCGGGGTGAGGTTCATAGCCGGGGTCGGGCTGGCGGCCTCGGTAACCGTGGCCATGGTGGTCATCAGCTCGATCACCCTGCTGCCCGCCGTGCTGTCTCTGCTGGGTGATCGGATCAACGTCACCCGATGGCGGGGCATCGCTATCGCCGGTCTGGTGGCCATCGCGTTGTTGGGCGTCGGGTTCGGGTTCCGCCCATTGCTGGTCGGCTTGCCCCTCGCACTGGTGGTGGCCGTGCTCGGATCTATTCGTGCTCGCCGCAATCCGCTGCGGCGACAGCTTGCGCCGCCTGCGCCCATACCGCTGCGCCGGACCCTGTGGTACCGCCTCAGCCGGACGGTGCAGAACCGCCCTTGGTCGTACGCCATCGGGGGCGCGGCGCTGCTTCTTCTCTTGGCGTCGCCGGTGCTCGACCTCCGCCTCGGTTTCTCTGATGAGAGCAACCTGACCGAGGACAGGACGGCTCGTCAGGCCTATGACCTTCTCGCCGAGGGGTTCGGTCCCGGCGCCAATGGTCCCGTGCTCATCGTGGCCGAGGTGGACGGACCCGCCGACCTGGAGGTGCTCAACAAGCTGTCGGGAGTCCTGAACCAGACCCCGGGCGTTGCGGTGGCATCGCCCCCTCAACCAAGTAGCGATGGTGGGGCCGCATTGTTGCGGGTCCAGCCCACGACCGCACCCCAGGATGCCGAGACCGAAGATCTGGTGAATGCCCTGCGAGACGACGTTGTGCCGAGCGCAGTGGCCGGCTCGACCCTCCGGCCATTGGTGACTGGGGCAGTGGCGGCCGACATCGACTTTTCCGACTTTCTGGGCGGGCGGCTCATTGTGTTCTTCTCGGCCGTACTGACCCTTTCGTTCCTCCTGTTGATGATGGTCTTCCGGTCTTTGGTCGTCCCTCTCAAGGCGGTGATCATGAACATGTTGTCGATCGGCGCGGCGTATGGCGTCATGGTCATGGTGTTCCAGTGGGGCTGGGGCGGCGGGCTGATCGGCGTGGATTCCGGTCCGATCGAGCCATTCATCCCGATGATGCTGTTCGCGGTGGTCTTCGGGCTGTCGATGGACTACGAGGTGTTCCTGCTGTCTCGAATCAAAGAGGAGTACGACCGAACGGGCGACCCCGTGAACTCTGTAGCCGACGGCCTCGCCGTCACTGCGCGGGTCATCACCGCGGCGGCCGCCATCATGGTTGTGGTGTTCCTCAGCTTCGTGTTGGAGGACGATCGCGTCCCCAAAGTCTTCGGTTTGGGCCTAGCCACCGCGGTGTTCATCGACGCCACCTTTGTGCGCATGCTCATCGTGCCGTCGACTATGGAGCTGCTCGGCGCCCGCAACTGGTGGCTGCCGGGATGGCTCGACCGCCTGCTGCCCAATCTCTCCATCGAAGGGGCCCGCCAGCCAGAGGATGCAGACGGCTGAGTCAACCGCTCCCGCAATAGGATCAACCGATGCCGATTCTCAACCTGCCCATTGACGAAGTCCTGACCACGACACGGGCGGTTCGCAAACGGCTGGACTTGGAGCGGCCGGTGGAGCGGGCTGTCATCGAGGAGTGTCTGAAGCTGGCGCTTCAGGCGCCCACCGGTTCGAACCAGCAGCGGTGGCGGTGGATCGTGCTGGACGACCCCGAGACCATCGGGCATGCGTCGGAGATCTACCGGGCGGCTATGGCCCAATACTCGGCCGACATCGCCGCCGGGCGGGAGCACTACGAGCGCCAAACGGCGCGAGCCGAGCAGATGTCGGAGTCGGTGGCCTACCTGCGGGACAACATGCACCGGGTGCCGGCTCTGCTCATCCCGGTATTGGGCGACCGTTTCGGGGTGCTGCGCACTGGCCAGGCCCAGACCTTCCACCACGCCAGCCAATGGGGTTCGATCATCCCCTCGGTATGGAGCTTCATGCTCGCCCTGCGCAGCCGGGGCATGGGCAGCGCCTGGACCACCATCCACCTCCACCGCGAGCAAGAGATGGCTGAACTCTTAGGCATCCCCTACGACACCCATATCCAAGCCGGCCTCTTCCCTGTCGCCTACACCATCGGCACCAACTTCCGCCCCGCCCTCCGCCACCCCGCAGCCGAAGTAACCGCCTACAACCACTGGAACCCGGATTGGGACTGAGGCAGATCATGTTCCGGAAGTTCAATCCGCTGTAGGTCCTGGCTGATCCTCATCCACTGCGAGTCAGCAAGGGGGATGGCCTTGTCATACCAGTCGTTTCCGGTTGCGGCCTTAGCTCCGAGGGAGTTCTTGTCGCCGATGAGCAAGAACGCGCAAGTTCCTGCGGCGATATGGTCGATTCAGGCTTCGATAGGGGTGAGGGCGAAATCGAGTCTGTATCCGAGACCGGCAAAATACCGGGCGAGAGTGCTGAGTTTGGCATCAGCCAGGCCACGGGCTTCAAGTTGGGCGACCGAGGACTTGGTGACTCCCATGGCCTGCGCCACGTCCTTTTGGAGGACCCCGGCGGCTACTCGTAGTTCTTTGAGGCAGGCATCCAGGGCGAGGAGTTCAGAGGCCTTGGCCTCGATTCGAGAACGCTCGGTGTCCGTAAGGTCGAATCCGTCGAGAACGTCGTCGACTACATCGAAATCAATAGAGGTCTTCGAGTCAGTGGTCTTCATTGGACACCTCCAGCGGTAATTAGTTTATCTATAAATAAACCAATGGCAAGCGGTTTGCCGAAGAAGAGAGCCGATGAGGGTTTATCCAGGCGTAGTGAACTGTACGTTGAGCCGTTAGCGCCAGGTGATGTGGGTGGGGAGGTCGCTGTAGGCGAGGTTGGCGGGGAGGGGTGGGTATTCGAAGCCGTCCAACGGGGTTAGGGCGGCCACTCGGTCGAGCAGGGTATTGATGGCGGTGACTCCTTCTAGGCGGGCCAGGCTGGCGCCGGGGCAGACGTGGGAGCCGGCGCCGAAGGCGACGTGGTTGAGGGGGTCGGGGCGGTCGAGGCGGAAGTCCTCGGGGTCGTCGTACTGCTGCTCATCCCGATTGGCTGAGGCCAGGCCTACCTCTACCCAGTCGCCCTGGTGCATTTCCACGCCGCCCAGGGTGGTGTCTTTGAGGCAACGGCGGGCTACTCGGGGGGCGGGGGAGTCGTGGCGCAGCGACTCCTCAACGAACAATGGAATGAGCCCACGGTCGGCTTCCAGGGCAGCCCAGGTGTTGGGCTCCACGATGAGCCGGTGCATGGAGTGGGCCAAGAGGCCCCGGGTGGTGTGTACCCCGCCGAGAACCATGGTCTGAAGCTGGTGGGCGATCACCGTGTCGCTGAGGGGCTCGCCTTCGATCTCTGCGTCCAAGAACACCTTGTAGGTGTGGGAGCTGGGCTCGTCGGCCAGGCGCTCTTGGGCCACCAAGTCTCTCAGGTAGCCGGTGATGGGCGGGCCGTCGGGGGCGTACTGGGGGCACACGGCCCGGAACATGACCGACCCGTCCGACGACCAGACCTTCAGCTTGTCGGCGCCGCCCTCGGGCAGGCCGATGATGTGGGAAATAACCTCGCAGGGGATGGGCACGGCGTAGTCGGCGTGCAGGTCGACGGGGTCGTCGCCGGCCAAGGCATCGAGCAGCGACTCGCATGTCTCGCGCACAAACGGCTGGATCCTCATGGTGCGGTGAGGACCCAGCGCCGAGTTGTACAGCCTGCGGATCTGGCCGTGGACCGGCTCGTCGATCTCAGGCAAGAACAGCTGCTCTTGGGGCACATCCTCCACGCCACTGAGCCCGGTGCCCGGCGTCATGTCGGAGCCGTAAGTGTCCACTGCGTAGAGCAGCTCGTCGGCCTCTTGGCGACGGGTCAGGTAATAGCCCAGAGGCGTCTTGGCCACCGGTCCTTGCTGGCGCAGCTCGGCCAGCCGGTCGAAGGGCAAACCCGTTTCGAAGTACTCAGGATTGTGGGGGTCAAACGGGGGCAGGGTGTCGGTCACGGCTCTGTATTCCGCTATTCCTCGAAAGAATCCCGCCACGGTCCGGCCAGGTGTCCGCCGTCGATCACGAACTGAGCGCCGGTTATATAGCTGGCCTCGTCGCTGGCCAAGAAAAGGGCCAGCGAGGCGATTTCGTCGGGCTCGCCCATGCGCTTGATGGGCTGCATGTCCATGAGCCGTTCGAGGCGGGCCCGCGTCTCGGGCGGGGCCTCCTGCACCATGGGGCTGTTGATCACGCCCGGATGGATGGAGTTGACCCGCACGCCCAGCGGCCCCAGCTCGATGGCCGCTGAGCGGGTCATGCCGGTGACCGCGAACTTGCTGCCCGAGTAGCTGGTCATACCCAGCACCCCGACGATGCCGTCGATGGAGGAGATGTTCACAATGGCCCCGTTGCCGGTGGCTACCAGCGCGGCCTTGGCCGCCCGCATTCCCAGGTACACGCCGTGGAGGTTGATGTCGATCATCTCGTGGTGGGTCTTCAAGTCGAGCCCCTCCAGCGTGCCGAACGCCCCGATGCCCGCGTTGTTCACCAGAATGTCCAACTTGCCGAACCGCTCCACGGTGGTGGCCACCGCCGCGTCCCAGTCGTCCTCCCGGGTCACGTCCAGCTGCTGGTAGAAGGTGTCGGGCCCTAGCTCGGCGGCCAGCTGCTCGCCGAGCACATCTCGCAAATCGGTGATGGCCACCTTGGCCCCTTCGGCTGTGAACCGGCGAGCCTCAGCTTCACCCTGCCCGCGGGCGCTGCCGGTAATTAGCGCCACCTTCCCATCCAGTCGTCCACTCATTGCCGTTGCCTCCTGCGGGTCCGGGTGCTCTTTGTTGCTCTGACCAGGTTCAGTCCGCCAGGGCTGCTGCCTCGTAGGCGTCCTCGTCTATGGCGGCGGTTTGATCCTTGAAGGTGGTCATGTTGTGGGGCCACTGGGTGACGATGCGGCCGCTGGGGCTGCGGTAGTAGCCGTTGCAGCTGGCGTGCCAGGGCTCGATTCCGGCGATGCCCTCCTGGACCCACTCGTTGTACTGGGCCATTGGCTCAGCCTTCACGTCCACCCAGGCCAGGCGCTGGGCGGCCAGGCGCTGGATGTGGGCCAGGGCGTATTCCACCTGGTACTCGATCATGGTGATGATCGAGCCGTTGTTGGTGTTGGGGCCGTACAGCATGAACAGGTTGGGGAACCCGGTGGTGGTGATGCCCATGTAGGCGGTGGCGCCGTCGTTCCAGGCGTCCTCGATGTCCAAGCCGTTTCGGCCGATCACCTCGATGGCCGAAAGGTACTTGGTGGTGGAGAACCCGGTGGCCAGCACCATGGTGTCCATCACCCGCTCGGTGCCATCGACGGTGAGCACACCCTTGGGTGTGATCCGCTCAATGGCGTCGGTCACCAGCTCCACGTTCGGGCGGTTGTAGGTGGCGTAGTACTCGTTGTGGAACAGCGGACGTTTGCAGCCCCACATGTGAGTGGGGGTGAGCTTGGCCCGCAGCTCTGGGTCGGCCACCTCCTCCAGAGCTCGAACGCCCAATGCCTCCATCTCGGCTCGCCGGTTGGGGTCTTTGAACGCCATGCCGGTGTCCACTTGTTCGAACAGCTCATCGCGGCGGGCCACCACGATGCTGGGGTCGGTCTGGCGGGCGGCCATCTCCTCGGGGGTGTAGGGGTCGTCCTCTTTGGGCAGCACCCAGTTGGCGGTGCGCTGGAACACCTGGAGCTGGCCCACCTCGAGGGCGATCTCGGGCACGAGCTGCACCGCGCTGGCCGCCGAGCCGATCACCCCGACTGTCTCTCCGGAGAGGTCATGGTCCCAGTCCCACCGGGCCGAGTGGATGGTCTTGCCCTCGAAAGAGTCCAAGCCCTCGATGTCGGGCAGGGGCACGTCGTTGAACATGCCCAGCGCGCTGATAACCACGTCGGCGGTGACTTCGGCGCCCGACTCGGTGGTCAGAGTCCAAGTAGCGGAGTTTTCATCCCAGCGGGCCGACTTCACCGCGTCGTTGAACCGGCCGTGGGGGAGCACCCCGTACTTCTCGGCGCAGCGCTCCATGTAGCTCAGGATCTCGGGCTGGCGTGCATACGGGCGGGTCCATGTGGTGTTGATCTCGAAGGAGAAGGAGTAGAGCTCCGACTGGATGTCGCAGGCGCAGCCGGGATAGCGGTTGTGATACCAAGTGCCGCCCACACCGCCGCTCTTCTCCAGCACGGTGAAGTTCTCGAACCCCGACTGGCGCAACCGGATGGCGGCGCACAGCCCACCGGGCCCGGCGCCGATGATGGCGATTCGCAGGTCCCGCTCCCCGTTACCGCTGGTTGCCTCTGCTTTCTGCGTGCTCATGTCTACCCCTCCGAGTGGCTCGGAAAACGCTACCCTCGTTGCCGCTGCGGGTAGAAAACGTAGAGACCTTTAGATATTGCAATCCCTTGTAATAGCAACAGTGTGATTGTCGTTCTGAGCGCTAGGGATTAGAGTTCGTAGCGTGGAACACAGGAGAGTTCACTCATGACGCGCGTCGAAACCGAGGTTGAGGCCAACGCGACGCCGCTTAGCCTGCTCGACGAACTCGTCTTGACGCTCTTGAATGAGGAGAGCGGCTATTTCCGACAGGTACCCGGGTGGACACTGAACTGCGCCGTCGTCGGCGCCGCGCTAGCCGAGCTTTCCTTCCTATATCGCATCGACACCGACATGGAGTCGTTGATCCTTCTAGACACGAAGAAGACGGGAGACCCCTGCCTCGACCCCATCCTGGCCGAGATTGCCATGGAGCCAGGTCAATACAACGCCCAGTACTGGATCGAGCGGCTCGCTCCCAAAGCGGAGTCGATCGTCGATTTGACCTTGGATCGCCTGGTCGAACTGAATATCCTCCAGCACCACGAGGGCGATTTCTGGTCGTTGGCCCGGGGTGCCTGGATGTCGGGGTTCCACACCAGTTCCGAGGTGGGCACCGCCGTCGAGTTCGTAAAGACCCGCATCAGCAAGGCGATCTTCTACAACGAGATTCCAAGCCCGAGAGACGTGGTCATCGTCTGCCTCATCGACACCTGCGACGTGTTGCGCTACATCTTCGAGCTCGATGAAGAGTCGGAGCAGCGCGTCGAGCAAGTCCTGAAGATGGACTTGATCGGCCGTTCCATCGCCGAGGCGGTCAGCGAGAACATCGCCGGTCCGCTGTTACGGCGATCCACCCTCACCAAGCCGATCCCAGTTGTCAAGATGCGGAGGCTGTTGCGCAGCAAGCACGCCCGTGCCGGGAACATTCCAGCGATGTTTGCAGAGCTTCACGAACAATACGGACCGGTGTTCGAGATCCGCATTCCCTTCCAGGAGCGCAGTATTTTTCTTGCCGGGCCGGAGACGAATCACTGGGTGCACCGCAACGGCCGCATGTATCTGAGGGCCCGGGACTATTTCGCGGATTTCGAGAAGGTCTACGGTGGTGCGGGGTTGCTGCCCGCCCTCGACGGTGCCGACCACTTCCGCTATCGGAAGTCCATTCAGCCTGCGTATTCCCGCACCAGGCTGGAAGAGTCACTCGAGGTGGTCTACACCTACGCGCGACGGGAAATGTCCAATTGGAACATCGGAGAAACCCTGCCTGCGGTCACGATGTGCCGGAATTTCGTCAACGGCCAGACGTCGCCGCTTCTCGCCAGCATTGATTCGCAGGACATCATCGAAGATCTGCAACGATTCAAGGAGCGTGCGCTCCAGACGCATATTGCCAAGTCTCTCCCCAAGTTCATGCTGAAGACCCCGGGCATGCGGCGCCGGGGGAAGATAATCGACGAGGTGGTGGATCGGGTCCAGAAGGTCCACACCCCCGCCCAGCGGGCGGGTTGCCCCCGGGAACTGGTCGACGATTTGCTGAGCATGCACACCAGCGACAAGCAGTTCCTACCGGAGTCGAATCTGCGGTTCGTGCTCTCCACGCCGCTGCTGGCCAGCATGTACGTGGGTGACGAGCTGAGCTTCATCGTCTACGCCATGCTGACGAAGCCGGAATTCCACGAACAGATCCGGGCGGAGGCCGATGCCCTGTTTGCCGACGGCGACCCCGATGTCGAGGCGCTCACCGGTCCGGGAACCGATATCACCCGCCGCTTCATCATGGAATGCCTCCGCATGTGGCCGACCCTGCCCATGTCGGTTCGAAACGTGATGAATGCCTGCGTGGTCGAGGGATATGAGCTAGAGGAGGGGACGCGGGTCTTCATCGCCACCGCGGCAACCCACTACATGAGCGATGTGTTCCCCGACCCCTTCACCTTCGACATCGACCGCTACAAGGCTCCGCGCAAGGAACATCTCGGCTCCACTTATGCCCCGTATGGCCTAGGCACCCACACGTGCATGGGCTCTCGGATGGCGGAGCTCAACATGTTGATAGACCTGCTGATGATCGCCCACTATTTCGACCTTGAGGTCGCCCCGAAGAACTACAAGTTCAAGATCAGCCCGTTCGCCTCTATGTCTCCGAACAAGAAGCTGAAGTTCCGCATCACCGGACAGCGGCGGGAGCTAACCGGCTGACGCGCCCCTAGCGCTTCGCCTTCTTGAATCGCCAGCCGTACATGAGGCTCCCGTAGAAGTTGAAGGAGCGTCGCGCCGCGGGATCTTCGAACGGGTAGTCCGCACCCAACTGTCTCGCCGCGGCGAGTCCGGTAATGAAGCAGGTTTCTTGGCTGTTGATCAGCGTGTGGGCACCGCAGTGCCATGTTCGCCGTTTGCCCTGGACGAAGCGGAACAAGTTGACCAGCCAGGCAACGTGGCGCACGTCGTGCACGATGTGCTGGAACCACCACTTCTTGACGATCTTGTCCTCGTCGATGGGGGTGATGGCGTTGTAGGTGACCAGGCAGGGCTTGTCTGATCGGTTCGCCCATGGCTGCTGGTTGTGCATGATGTAGGTGATCTCGTAGTTGTCCGGTCTCGCGCCGTACTGCTCGATGTGGTTGCTGCGGGTGGTCAGCGGTTTCACCTCGTTGTCGGGAAGCACCGAGGAGTCGTAGTGGACCACCGTGTGGTTGTGGAGCTCGCTCTCATAGCGGATCGACGAGAGCAGATAGCGCTCTAGGGCCGAGGGCTTGTCAAGCATCATCAAGGTCTGGTTCGCGTTGCACGCGAAGATGACTTCGTCGAACTCCTCCCGAACTCCGTCAGCGTCTTCGACCACAACACCGGATTTTGACCGGTACACCTTTTGAACCGGCCGGTTCAGGTAGATCTTGTCTTGGAAGTCGGCTGAAAGGTGTTGATAGATGCGCTGCGTTCCCTGGTCCCAAGTCTGCATGGGCGTAGCCGACTCAATATCGAAGAACTCCAGATACCGGGCAAAAAGCGATGCCGGCATGTCGAACACATTGGTTGCCATGAGGAAATTGACGAACATGGGCTTGAGAATCTTGTACCGGAAGTCACCGGAGAACCCGCCTAGATTCAGCAGAGTGCCCATGCTGATGTAGTTGTACGGGTTCAGTAGGCTCAACGCCTTCGATTGGGAATTGGTGAGCCATCCGAAGCGATGCAGGCGTCGTAGGAGCCGTTGGAACTTGGCAATCTCCGACTGAAGCTGCTCTCTGATGTCGGAATCGAAGTCGTGGGCATAGATCTGCCCGCCGTACTTCACGCTGTAGCTAAATTTCGTATCCAGCAGTTCGATGCCGAACTGCTCCATCAGCAGCACGATGTGGTCGTACACCGATGGGATGCAGGCGGTGACCGAGATGTCGAAGGGGATTGTGCTGCCATCTTCTTGAGGCATTTGCGCGGTGATGGCATTGCCGCCGAGCTGTTCCTGGGCCTCGTACAGGCGAAAGTCGAAGCGGTCCGGCTGATGATGCAGCCCCCATGCGGCACCTAGCCCAGAGATGCCCCCGCCGACGATGGCGATATTGCGCGGCTGTGTTCGTGTCTTGCTAGATGCCACTGCACTCAGTCCCTTGTCAGTCGTTGACTGCCGGTTGGTCTGTGATCTTGTCGATGTTCTCTACCACCGTCAGCGGACCGGGATAGAACTGGGCGCAGTAGGTGCGGTACTTCATGATCTCGCCGTCGGCGCGTGACAGGCGCGGGCGGGAACGGTACTGCTTGCGACTCCAGATGGGTATGTCCTGGAGTACATCTCGCTTCTCGTAATAGGCCATGAACCTGTTCACGATGGGGGCGCGCATCTTCAGCGGTAGGAATGCCAAGCCCGCTATCTTGCGCTTTGGGTTGCGTATCGGTCCCATTTGCGACACCACTGCCAAGTCGATGTGAGTGCCGTCGAGGGGCGTGGCGAGGATCCATAGGCGCATATCGAGGCCGATGGTGTGCTCGCGTACCTCCACGTAGGAGTAGCCCAGACCGTAGATCAGTGCGTTGGCGGAGACGCTAAGGCGAAGGCGCCCCACCTTTGCGATCCTGCGGTCGGTGGCGAAGTCGAAGCGACTTCGCAGGAAGTGTCCGTCCACCTCCAAGGGGTCGATGCGGCTCACGCTGTCGTAGCCGTGAACGTGGCGCAGGTGGGCCAGGTCCACAGAGTTTTCCGTCGTCTCCTGGGGATGCCCGGGAAAGCGGGGGGTCCAAATATGGAAGTTGCTCCAGCCAGTTTGGTCCGGCGACTCATCAGGCAGGTGCCACTGCGGTGGCCTTCCCCCAAGTCCCCACCAAGCGAAGACGAGGCCGGCAATGTCCCTAGTCTCGAATACTTGTAGTCGCGCTGCCTTCGGTGGGGGGCCAAATGGGGTCGCAACACATTGCCCGCCAGAGTCGTACTCAAATCCGTGGAAGGGACAGACCAGCCGGTTGTCGCGTATGCACCCCCCCGCCTCGGGGCCCAGATCGGCGCCCAAGTGCGGGCAATACGCCTCCGCCACGCAGACATTCCCGCTCTCGTCGCACCAGACGATGATCTGCTGGCCCATCCAGGTCCGCTTGATGAGCCGGTCCTTCTCGAGAGACTGACGGCTTGCCACGAAATACCAGCCCTCTGGAAACGGTGTGGGCAGGGGAACGTTCGCTGTTGCCGTCATATCGCTTGAAAAACGCTAGCCTCGTGGCCGCTGTTGTAGGAAACGGAGAGAAGCATGGGACGATTGGACGACAAGGTTGCGCTGGTCTCCGGCGGTGCTCGGGGAATGGGCCAATCCCATTGCCGGCTATTCGCCTCCGAGGGAGCCAAGGTCTTGGTGGCCGACGTACTCGATGACGAGGGCGCGGCGGTGGCCGCGGACATCGGAGCCAATGCGGTGTACCAGCACTTGGATGTGACCAGCGAGGACGACTGGGCCGCGGCCATCGAGGTGGTGATGGGGACTTTCGGGCGGTTGGACGTTTTGGTGAACAACGCTGGGATCGCCGAGCCATCCCCGCTGGCCGACCTGACGCTGGAGAGCTACCGCAAGGTCACCGAGGTGAACCAGACCGGCGTGTTCTTGGGGATGCGGGCCGCCATACGGCCGATGATCGCGTCGGGCGGCGGGTCGATCATCAATATCTCCTCCATCGACGGGTTGATCGGCATGAACAACCTCACCTCTTACATCGCAAGCAAATGGGCGGTGCGGGGCATGACCAAGACCGCGGCCATGGAACTGGGCCCGGTGGGCATCCGGGTGAACTCCATTCACCCCGGCTTCATCCGCACCCATATGGGCTCGAGCGAAGTGATGACTCCCGAGGAGGTGCACGAGCACCTTGAGGAGTACTCGGCTCGGATGGCCCCAATGGGCCGGGCCGGAGGACCAGAGGAGATTTCCCGGTTGGCGCTGTTCTTGGCCTCCGATGAGAGCTCGTACTCTACGGGGTCGGAATTCGTGTCCGACGGCGGGTACACCGCCGGCTACCCCTCGCCGGGGGTTCAGCCCCTCTAGCCCATCTAGGGAATTTCGAATTGGATGGCGGCCCGGTCGGTGATGGCCGGGCGGATGATGTCGAAGACGATCCGCTGGTGCTCAGGGTGGTCGCGGTAGGTCAAGTAGGCATCCTGGTCGGCAAAGTCTCCGACCACCGCGAAGTCGAAATTGCCCTCGGCCAGGCCCAGGTCGGCCCCGATGGCGTAGGTCTCGGTCACGCCGGTGGCCTCCGGCATGGTGGCAATGGCGTCGTGCACCGCCTGGCGCTGTGCCTCGTCGGCATCGTCTCGGAACTTGAACATCACAACGTGTCGGATCATCGGTTTCTCCTTTGGCTATTGCAGCCCGGCACAAAGGCCGCCGTCTACCGGAAGGGCCGCGCCGGTAATGAACCGAGCGTGCTCAGAACACAAGAAGGCGGCAATCCGACCGAAGTCGGTGGGGTCGCCCACCGAGTGGGTGGCGGCCGTCGACTCCAGGTCGGCCATGCGGTCGCCGAATAGCTGCCGGAGCCGGTCGGTGGCGTGGTAGCCGGTTGGAGGGAGTTGACGGTCACCCCGTCGGCAGCCACTTGGTTGGCCATGGTCTTTAGGTAGCCGGTGACCCCGGCACGAGCGGTGTTGGACAAGATGAGCATGTCGAGTGGCTGGCGCACCGACACTGAGGTGATGGCCAGCACCCGGCCCCAGCTCTGGGCCTGCATGGCCGGCACCGCCGCCTTGGTCATGGCCACCACCGACATCAGGCTCAGGTCGAGCGCGGCCGGATAGAGATCGGTGTCGGTGTCGGCCCAGTTCCCTCCGGGCGGGCCTCCGGCGTTGGTGACCAGGATGTCGATTCCGCCCAGGGCCTCGTTGGCCGACTCAACTAGTGCGGTCGCCCCAGACGCATTGGACACGTCACCAACGATGGGAATGGCGCCGGACACGCTGCGGGCCGCGTCGTTGAGGCGGTCGGAGTCGCGCCCGTTCATCGCCACTCGGCATCCCTCTTGGGCCAGCGCTACTGCGGTAGCCAACCCCAACCCGGCCGAAGAGGCGGCCACCAGCGCCCGTCGTCCGCTGATTCCTAAATCCACGGGGCGAGGTTAGCGGCTACTCAACCGGAGTCAGGCTGCCGTCGTAGACGTTGTAGACGTGACCCTCCAAGCGGGAGGTGTCCACCAGGGGTGATGCCCTGAGTTGCTCCATGGCGATCTGTACCCGCTGAAGCGGGTCGCCTACCGGCGCGACGTCCCAATTCGGCGAAAGCCCAGTGCCGGATTCCACCATGGCCCGGTAACCCTCGGCGGTCTTTTCGGAGGCTCGGCAGTCAGTGTGATGGAGCACCACCACCCGACGAGTTCCGGCGAGCTGCTGCGACAGGCAGATGGACCGGATGGCGTCGTCGGTGACATAGCCCCCGGCATTGCGGACCACATGGGCTTGTTCTGGCTCAAGCTGCAAAATGGCGAGGGGGGCCAAGCGGTGGTCCATGCAGGTCAACACCGACGTCAGTAATTCAGAAGGTTCGCTCATGGGTCCTCTAGCTGGGTAGGCCGTGTCCGATTGGCTTGGTCACCCCGGCATTGTGCAGTCGGGTGATTTCCTCGTCATTGATACCAAGTTCACCCAAGATTTCCGTCGTGGCCCAACCAAGGGGGAGAGCAGGGGCCAAAGGGGTGGGGGCAGACGAGAATTGCATGGTTGGCCCGGCCCTCCAATACGAGCCCAGACCGTGCTGTTCGGCTTCGACAGCCACGCCGCTTGACCGCATGTGGTTTTCGTTCAACATGTTGTGCAAGAAGTCTTCCCGGTCGGCTTGGGCCGCGGAAACTCCGGCGGCCAGCAACCGAGTCTCCCAATCCTCGGCTGTGTCCTCCCGGAACAATTCGGCCAGACGGGCCGCAGTTTCTGAGGTCGGCGTCTCGGGAAGCTCCCTCTCCAGTACCGCGCCCAGCGCCCGGCGCTCTTCGCCGGTGTGCAGATCCAGGACCAGCCACCCGTCGCTGGTCTCGTACAGCCGCTGGTAGGCGTGGAAGCCGTATTGCCCGGAGTCCACAATCGGGGCTGCCGGCCCAGGATGCTGGATACCCCATTCGGCCACGGCGTAGGCGGTGGCGGTGAGCATGGTTGTCTCCAGCTTCTGGCCCCGTCCCGTGCGTCGACAGGCCAATACGCCGGCCATGATGGCCGCCGCGGTGGCCAATGCGGCGGTGGGATCGCCGTAGGTGCGGTTGCGGGGCGGATTCTGGTCACCTGACTCCACTACTCCGGCTCCGGCGATGGCATTGGGCGACGAGTGGAATCCAGCCTTGTGGGCCCACGGGCCCCGGCTGCCGAAGCACGAGGCGTACACGTAGAGCAGGCGGGGGTTGCGGGCCAGCACAGAGTCGGCGTCGATGCCCAGCCGCTCGGGTGTTCCCGGCCGGAAGTTGTGCAGGAACACATCAGCCTGGTCCACAAGCCGGTACAGGATGTCGAGCCCCTCGGGGGTCTTGAGGTCCAAGACGATGGATTCCTTTCCCACCTGCGACTTCACGTAGTCGGAGGTCCAGTTGCGACGTCCGGGATCGCCGGTGGGCGGCTCCACTTTGATAACCCGAGCCCCCGCCTCAGCCAACAGCGTGGCCGCGAACGGGCAGGCATAGAAATAGCCGACGTCCAAGACGGTGACATCGGCCAGCGGCAGCTCATTGACGGGTTCGGCTTGATCTGTTTTGCGGGCGGGAGAGGCAGCGGACGCCCAGTTGCCCAACACCTCGCTGGTGTGCTCGCCGAGGCGGGGAGCGGGCGGTCCGACCACCGACGGCGTGTTGGAGTAAAGCCCGAGTGGGCCGATCTGCACCGTCGGACCCATCTCGGCGTCCAGCACTTCTTGGCGGCGATCATTCTCGGTGCACTGGGGGTGATCCAGGAATTCTTGAGGAGCGAGGAACGGATCGCCCCCAATGTCTTTGGCGGAGAAGACATCCATCCACTCATCGGCGGTGCGCTCTGCCATTCCGGCTTGGATTGCCTCGATAGCCCCGGCCAGCCGCTCTTCGCTGGGCCACAGGTCGGGGGCGTTTGCTAACTCGGAATCGTCCAGGAGCGCTTCGAGTGCCAGCTCGGCCAGCCATCTGCGGTAGTGGTGGGCTTGGCGGCTGCACATTTGGATGAAGCGGCCGTCCTTGGTGGGCGCGGTCATGAACGGCACCCGCATGATTCCGTAGACCCTTCCCGGCTCCGGCGGAATGTTGGTGCGGTTCCCGTGACCGCTGGTCATGTCGTACACGCTCAGGGCGTGGAGCAGGCTGGTGTGGACCCGCTGGCCCCGACCTAGGTGGGCCCGGGCCGAGATTCCGGCCATCAAGCCCACCGCGGCCAGCATCCCCGCCCCGTAGGAGGCAATGGGCACGGGGGTGAACACCGGTCCGGGGCGCACTCCTTCGTAGGTGGTCATGCGTCCGCTCTTGGCCGCCACGATCTGCTCGTAGCCGGGCAGGTCCCGCCACGGCCCGGTTTCGCCGAACCCGGTGATTGCGGCGTACACCAGCTGGTCGTTCAGCCGGTGCAGGGTCTCAAAGTCGACGCCAAGCCGTTCGGCGGTCGACGGGCGGAACGCTTCGATCACGCCGTCGGCCACTTGGGCCAATGCGTAGAATCGCTCCTGGTCACCGGCGTCGGCCAGATCGAGGACAGTGCTCTTCTTGCCCCGGTGCCAGACGGCGAAACCGGGTTGGTCTCGGCAGGGGTCGCCTTCGGGCGGCTCGATCTTGACCACCTCAGCTCCGTTCTCGGCCAAGACCATGCCCGCCATGCCCGCGGCCGCTCCCGAGCCGAGTTCTAGAACCCGCAACCCCTCTAGGGCGGTGGCCATGAGTGAATTGTGGTCGCTGCCGGGCCTCAGGGTCTATCGGAGAGCCCACGGACCACTAACTTCGGGCTATGCCTTCGAGGGCCATTTACGAGTCGGCTTGCGTCCGGGAGCAGTTTTGATGTCGGCGGGAGCGTCTTTCATCAGCTCCGCGGTCCTCATCGGCGAACGGGCCGCTGTGGAAACTGACCAGATCGAGCAAGATCTGTCGTTGTCGTCGGCGCTGGTCGAAGAGCTGATCTCATCAGGACTCCTCCAGCTGTACCTGCGGGAATCGGTGGGTGGTCCAGGCCAGGACGCCATGATGGCCTATCACTGTGTGGAGGCCATCGCCCGGGGCGACGGGTCAACTGCGTGGTGCGTGATGGTGTCGAGCACCACCGGCTATCTGACCGGTTGGCTCGAGGCCGATGTCCTGGCCGACATGGCAGGCTCTCCCGCCGATTTTCGCGTCGCGGGGTCGGCCCGACCCCAGGGAACCGCGGTCGTGGTGCCGGGCGGGTATCGAATCAGCGGGCAGTGGGACTATTGCAGCGGAATCGAGCACGCCAATTGGGCCATGCTGGCGTGCTCGGTGGAGGGCGAGGTCGCGCCCCGGGCCATGTTCGTTCCCGCTGATGAGGTGGAGGTCATTCGGACTTGGTCGGTTATGGGGATGGCCGGAACGGGCAGCCACGATGTAGCGGCTCTTGATGTGTACGTCCCCAAAGAGCGGACCACTACCGGTGAGGGCCCGCCCGACGAGGATCTGCGCCTGTACCACCCGAGGCTCCTGCGGATGGCGACCCACGCCCCGGTGGCCGCGGTGGCACTGGGGCTAGCCCAGGGTGCCATCGACGGGGTGGTAGCACTGGCCGCCAAGGCAGGGTCGAGCGGCTCAGAACAGCTGCTGCAAGATCGCCCCGACGTGCAGGTGGCGGTGGGTGAGGCGACCGCCGCGGTGGCTGCGGCTCGCTCCGGCGTTATCGACGCCACCCAGCGGGCGTGGGACGATCCCGAAGACGCCAAAGCGGTGGCCGAGGCCCGTCTTCTCTATGTGCACGCCGGGCGGGCCTGTATGGACGCCGTGCAGGGTTTGTTCCACGCAGTGGGAACGCCGGCGGCCATGAAGGCCCATCCCATCGAGCGCCGTTTGCGGGACCTCTACGTGGCGATGCAGTTCCCGGCGTTTGATCAATCGGTGGTCATTGGCGGCGGCCAGGCCCTGTTGGGTCTGGACCCTCAGGGGCGGGGCTGGTAGCAGCAACTCATGCCCGTCTCGTCGGGACCGCTAACTTCGGGCCATGCCGCCGAGAGCCATCGACTGCTGGGTAAACGTGAACATGGGCGACTATGAGCCCCCCGAACACTTGATCCGGGTGAAGGAGGACTATCTCCACGGCGGGGCCGACTTCTTCCGCAGCTTCACCCCCGAGGAGCTGTTGCCGCTCATGGACGAGCTTGGGGTGGAGAAGGCCTTGGTTCAGGTGTCGGTTGGCGAGGACAACCCCCGGCCCTTCGATTTCGTGGAGCGGTACCCTGAGCGGTTCGCCCTGGCTGTCCACGTCGACCCCCGGGGAATGATGCCGGTGCTGTGGAAGCTGGAGGACATGGTCAAGCAGTACCCGGTGGCGCTGTCCCGGGTGGTGCCGTTCGGGGTCGACGTACCGCCCAGCGACCCGGTGTACTACCCCCTCTATGCCAAGTGCACAGAATTGGATCTGCCCCTGTCGATTAACACTGGCATTCCCGGCCCCCCCATGCCCGGCGAGGGTCAAGACCCGATGTTGCTGGATAGGATCTGTCTGCGCTTTCCCGACCTGAAGCTGTGCATGGCCCACGGGGCCGACCCGTGGTGGGGGGTGGCTATGCGGCTGATGATCAAGTACAAGAACCTGCACCTGATGACCTCGGCTTACAGCCCCAAGCGGCTCCCCGCTGAGTTCGTCTACTTCATGAACACCCGGGGCCAAGACAAGGTGATCTTTGCCTCCGACCATCCGGCACTCGACATGCGCCGGTGCATTACCGAGGCCTGGGACCTGGACCTGCGCGACGGCGTGCTCGACAAGTACCTCTACGCCAACGCTGAGCGCCTGTTCTTCGGTCCCCGAAATCCCCGCTATTGAGATCGCTCAACGGTTCTAGGCAGCTGAATCTGCGTAGGAGGCAGGCAGGTCTTCAGGGCTCAGTTTGGTGATGCGCTCGGGGGTGAACATAAGCCCGTCGGAGTAGCTGTCCTCTCCGGTGAGCTTGCCGTCGTCGTCGTAGGGCCAGAACAGCACCAGCCGCATGGTTAGGGCGTAGGGGCTGGACGGGTCGTCCACCTCGAGGCCCCTGTCGACCAGCACCCGCCCTGGGTACACCTGGTGGAACACTCCCTCGGTCACGATGCAGTAGTCGTCCACCACTATCCGCTCGATGTCGAACTGGACGGTGTTGCGGCCCTCCTCGTAGAGCTGGGTGTAGTGGGCGGTCACCGCGTCGTAGCCCTTGGGACCGGCATCGAAGCCGGCGTCAGGAATCCAGAAGTGGTACTGGGGATCGTCCGACAAGGTGGACACCAGCCGGTCGAAGTCCTTGGTGGCCTCGGCTTGGAGGTGGTCCATCAAGACTTGCAGAAGCTGGCGGTGTCGGGGATTGTCGGTGGACGCCAAACGCTCCTCGACGGCCGTCCAACTACGGGTGGGATCGATCTTCATGTGGTCCTTTCTGCTCGGTCTTACGGGGTCAGCTGTCGCTGATGGCGATGGCTCGCTCGTCGGTGCCGAGATAGCTGGCGATCACCAAGGGGTCGTTGCGGACTTCAGAGGGAGAGCCCTCGGCGATGACCTTGCCAGCCTCTAGGCAGTACACCCGGTCGCTGATGCTCATGATGAGGGGCATGTCGTGCTCGATGATCAGCATGGCCGCGCCCAGTTCCCGGCGGATGTTGACAATGAGCGGGCCGAAAGCCTCGGTCTCCCGCTGGGCCACCCCGGCGGTGGGCTCATCGAGGCACAGCACCCGGGCGCCCAGAGCCAACAGCCCAGTTATTTCCACGATGCGCCGGGTACCGGTGGACAGGTCGCTGATGTAGGAGTCGGCGTAGCGGCCCAGCCCGAGGTAGTCGATCAGCTCGTCGGCCTCGGACCGACGCCGCCGCTCCAGGAAGAATGTGTGGGGGAGGTGCAAGGCGGTACTGATGATCGGCGTTCTCCCCCGGGCCTCTAGGGCCACCTGCACGGTTTCTCGCACCGAAAGCTCGGGGAACAGGGCGGCGGCCTGGAACGTGCGGCCCATCCCGGCTCGGGCCCGTCGGGGCGCAGAAAGCCGGGTGATGTCGGTGCCGAGCAACTCCACTTGGCCGGTGGACGGCACATAGCCGCCCACCGCATTCATGAAGGTGGACTTGCCCGCCCCGTTGGTACCGATGAGGCCGACAATCTCATCGGGGCGCACAAGCACAGTGGCTTTTGACACCGCTTCCACGCCGCCGAACCGCACGCTGATTTCGCGGCCGGCGAGTATGGGGTCGGTGGCGGGCCGGGGATCTTCCGGCCGGCTCAGGCTGACCGGCGCGGCCTGAACGGTCTTTCCGCCTGGGTCGGGCCCGAGTCGTCGCTCGGCAAGGCCGATGAGGGCGTTGCGGGCGCTATAGCCGATTTGCACCAGCCCGCCGGGGAAGTACATCAGAACCAGCAGCAAGCCGATGCTGGAGGAGAACAGGGCCACGGTTTCGGCGCTGTCGAACAGGTTGGGAAGGCCGTATACCCAGATCGCCCCCAGCACGGCGCCCACCGAGGAGCCGAGTCCCCCGATAACCACCATGCCGATGAGTTGCAATGAGTTGCCCACCTGGAAGAACCGCTCGCTGATCGGGACGTTCTGCACCAGTCCGGCCAACAGCGCTCCGCCCAGTCCGGCGATGCCCCCTGCCAGCGCGAACGCCGACAGTTTCGAGCGTACCGGGCCCACCGTGTAGCCCGAAGCGGAGTCGGCGTTGTCGCGCACGGCGATGATGGAGCGGCCGACCCCCGAGCGGCGCAGTCGGCTGACGATGATCACCACGATCAACAAGAAGACCAGGCAGACGTAGTAGTAGGCCTTCTGCGACCTGAGTTCGAGTCCGAACAGCTCGCCTCGGCGAAACGACACCGACGAGGAACTGCCTCCGGTGAAGAACGGCCGCCGATAGAGGTACTGCTGGGCGCCCAGGGCGAACACAAACGTGGTCACCGCCAAGTAGAGGCCGCGGACCCGAAGCGACCCAACTCCGATAACTGCGGCTATCAGCGCCGAGAACAGCGCGGCCAGCGGTATGGCCACCAGGAACGGGATACCGGTGGTCTCGAACTGGACATCAAAGAAGTCGTACGACAGGGCGTCGCCAGGGAGAAATCCGGTTCCCACCGTGAAGTCCATGGACAGTCCCCGCTTGAGGCCGGCGGCGAACAAGGCGCCCATGCCGGCAAAAGTCATTTGAGCCAAAGACAGCTGACCGGCCCAGCCGGTGATAATGGTGACCGACACGCCGCATACCGCAAAGCACAACACGGTGGCGTACAGAAGCTGGCGAGACGGCAGGTTGGTTATACCGGGGAGCTGCACCAAGATGGCGCCGAGAACCAGCAGCGCTACGAGCGCGATCCGAGACAGATGCCGCAGCCACCACACTTGCCGCAGCCGCTCGGGGATCGGCCGCACCTTGGGGGTGAACGAGAAGACCCCGGTTTCACCCTGACTCCGGCTTTGGAAGTAAACGGCCACCAGCACGGCCAAGAAGATGACGAAGTCGATGAGCCCGGTTTCGGTGAAAAAGTTGAACCTGAACAGGGCGTCGAGGACGCCGATAAGCACTCCGGCCAACATGGCCCGCGGGAAGGACACCATGGCGGCCAACACCGCGGCCACCATCGCCTTGCCCAGCGTCTGCGGCCCCAGGTTGGCCAACCCGGCCACCTGTCCACTGGACCCCGAGAGCATGATCATCGACACGGAAGCCAGCAGCCCGGCCATCACCCACACAAAGGTGGACACGATTTTGGGGTTGATCCCCGAGAGTCGGGAGAGGTCGCGGTTGCTGGCCGACGCAGCCACCGACTTTCCGAACGCGGTCCGGTTCATCAGCCAGCCCAGCAGCAGGGCCAGCAGCGGCACCGCGATGAGGATGGTGAGCTGCGGGCCCCGCACTCGGATCTCGGTAAACCAGACGTCCTCCCAGATTGAGCCGACGACTACGGGATATTTCTTGCCGGCCGCCTCGATGTCGGGGAGCTGGGAGACCACCAACTGGGCAAGCTGGGCAATGCCCACGGTGGCCACCAGCACTATCACCCGGGGTGAGATGAACAGGCGGCGGATCACGGTCAGCTCCACGGCGGCGGCGAACAAAACACCCAGTGCCAGCGAGAGCATCAGAGCCAGCCAGAACCCCCAGCCGTAGTTGAGCATCAGCAGCGCCATCATCGACGCCGCGATGATGCCCATGTTGCCCACCGCAAAATTGATGACCCGGGTGGATCGGTAGATCAGCACGATTCCCATGGCCACCAGGCCCGTCACCAGGCCGTTGACCACTCCGTCGAACGCCAGCTGCTGGGTGATCCATGTTCCCAGCACCGTGACGGCGGCAGGACTCATCACCCGCCCTCAGTACCCAGGAAAACTGCCCGGGCCAGGTCATCGCGCTCAGCCAGTTCTTGGGCCGGGCCCTCGAATCTCACTTGCCCCTTCTCCAGGAACACGGCGCGGTCGGAGATGGCCAAAGCCACGTTCAGAGACTGCTCCACGATGATCATGGTCTGGCCCTGATCTTTGAGCTCCTCAATGGTCTCCAGCAGCGACTGAACCACCACCGGGGCCAGCCCCAGCGAAAGCTCGTCGATCATCAGCACCTCGGGCTCGTGCAGCATTACCCGGGCCAACGCCAGCATCTGCTGCTGGCCCCCCGAGAGGTTGCCGGCCCGTTCCTTGGGCCGTTTGGCCAATTCGGGGAACATTTCGAGCACTTTCTCGATGCGCCGGTCCCGGTCGTCGGAGTCCTTGCGGTAGGCGTAGGCCCCCATGAGCAGGTTGTCGCCGATCGTCAGGTCGCTCCACACCCCGGCCCCGCCGGGCAGCATGTGCAATCCCATGGCGGCCCGCTGTTCGGGGGTGGCAAAGGTGATGGTTTGGCCGTGTAGGCGCACCACGCCCCGCTCAGGGGTTATCAGGCCGGTGATCACCTTGAGCGCGGTGGACTTGCCTGCGCCGTTGGTGCCCAGCAGGGCCAGCGTCTCCTGTTTGCGCACTTCGAAGCCGAGATCGAACAGCACCTGTACCTGCCCGTAGCTGAAATCCACGTGAGCCACCTGGATGGCCGGAATGTCGTCAGGATCGCTTTCGGCTTGGCGACGCTCTTCATCTAGTTCTTCCCGGAGCTCGCCAACGACCAGGGAGAGATCGCGCCGCACCCGGCCGGCCCCCCGGATCACAAAGTAGGCCCCGATTGGCATGGCGGTTGCGGTGATGATGGAGATGGCGGCTTGCTCTCCGATCTCGTTCTGGAGGAAGCCGGCGACGATGCTGCCTCCCACGCCGCCCACCATGACCATGAAGAAGGTCAAGATGGCAGTGCCCATGCCTCGCAGGCGGTAGGGGAACACCGCTTGGTTAGCTGGCTGCACCATGGCGAAGGCCCCGCCCAAGAGCGTGGAATTGATTGCGGAGAACACCATGAACAAGGCCAGGTTGGGCATGGCGTACTGGATGGGCACCAGCACCCCGATGGGGACCAGCAGCACGCCTATCAGCAGCAGCGCCCGATTGGGATCCTTGCGGAAGGTGGCGTCGAACCGTCGCCCGACAAACGGCAAGAACAAGATCAGCCCGAACCCTGCGGGGGCAACCGCCAGGCCGCGCCCCAAGGCGTCGAGACCGAACTCTTCCTCCAAGAAGAACGACTGAATCGAGCCGGCTGGGAACAGGGCGAAGCCCATTGCCGCGAATGCGATGGTCATGTTGCGAAT
Source organism: Acidimicrobiales bacterium (assembly GCA_963663255.1). Taxonomy (GTDB): domain Bacteria; phylum Actinomycetota; class Acidimicrobiia; order Acidimicrobiales; family Bin134; genus Poriferisocius. The sequence goes on along the minus strand of OY760141.1, from coordinate 3,406,115 downwards.
GGAGTCGATGTTCCAGATGCGAGTGAAGGCAGCCTCCACTGAGATGGGCATCTTGTTGTCCTGCTGGAGGCCGGAGCCCAGCACGTGCTTCTGCTCCCACTGGCCCCGGGGCGGCTCCCGCAAGAAGAAGGCGAAGAATGCAAATGCCGCGGTGGGCAGTCCGAGGAGGTAGAACGCCCACCGCCATCCGTCGCCCCCTCCAATCCACACCGCGATGCCTCCGGCGAGGATTGGGCTGACTGCGGCGAAGACGCGCCCCACGCCAGCGTTGGTGGCGTACATGCGGCCCCGGGTCTGAAGAGGGTAGGTGTCGGCCAGCATGCTGGGATGCACGGTGATGGTGTTGGCCTTGGACATGCCGGCGAAGAACCGCATGAAGAAGAACATCAGGGCGTTGACCGCCGCCCCCGACAGGGCGCTGAAGGCGGCGAAGGCCCCGCTGGCGATGCCCACGATGGGGCCGCGTCGGAAGCGGTCGGCCAGCCATCCCATCGGGCCGGCACCGAGCACGAAGAACATGAGCGATGCGGTGCTGATGGCGGTGATGGCCCCGTCGCTCACCCCGAAGCTCTCGCCGATGTCGGGCCCCAAGATGGCCACCGCGCTGTTCTCCAACTCGTCCAGGCTGTTCAGCGCTAGAAGAACGACGAAGGTCTGGAAGCCGCCCTTGCGCAGGCCCTCTTTGAGGGTGGTCTGCTCGCCGCCCACTCCGGGCAGCAAATCGTCGGGGAACAGCACGTCGGCCTTTTGGGCATCACGCCGAGCGGCCTCGCCCTCGAGCACCGTTGCCGCCAGTGAGTCGATGGATTCGCTCTGGCTCGGTTCGCTGTCCAAGGGTCCCCCAACTAATTCAGGCCCATTCAGCCTGCCCTGGCCCATGAGGGTAGCGTGAGTGGCTCGAAGAGATGCCAGAGGCTAGGCAGGAGATGTGATGAGCGCACCGTCCAATGTCGCGGTAGTCCTGTTGGATTCGCTGAACCGGCACATGCTGGGGAGCTATGGGGGCACCGAGTTCGAGACGCCGAATTTGGATCGGTTCGCGGCCGAGCGGGCCACTCGGTTCACCCGCCATGTGACAGGGTCACTGCCCTGCATGCCGGCTCGCCACGACATCCTGTGCGGGGCGCTGGACTTCTTGTGGAAGCCGTGGGGGTCGGTCGAGCTGTGGGAGGAGACCATCACCCGGGTGTTGCGCCGCCAAGGGGTGACCACCGCGTTGGTCACCGACCATCCCCATCTGTTTGAGACCGGCGGGGAGAACTACCACACCGATTTCCATTGCTGGGACTACCTGCGGGGTCACGAGGGCGATCCTTGGCGCACCTACTACGACCCCTCCTGGGTCGGCACGCCGACAATGCCGGCCCGAAAGGGCGGCTGGTGGTGGTCGAAGATGTGGGGGATCGAGGAGATGGACCGGGCCTACGACCGGTCGCGCACCTTCTTCCGGGCCGAGGAGGACTATCCGGGGCCGATGACAATGAGCTCGGCAGCCCGGTTCTTGGCTGAGGACACCCCACATCACAACCGGTGGTTCATGTTCGTGGACGAGTTCGATCCCCACGAGCCGTTCGACACGCCCGCGCCGTGGGCCGGCCGTTATCACGACGAGCCGTGGGATGAGGAGTGGATCATCTGGCCCCCCTACATCGACGGGGGCATCGCCTCGGGGAACTTCTCGGAGAGGGAGGCCCGCCATTTGCGAGGCAACTACGGGGCCAAGCTGTCGATGATCGACCACTGGTTCGGGCAGATCCTGAACCGATTCGACGAGCAGAACCTATGGGAGGACACAGCGCTGATCGTGTGCACCGACCATGGCCACTACCTGGGCGACGAGCGGGAGGGCCGCGACATCTGGGGCAAGCCCGGGGTGCCCCAGTATGAGCCGCTGGGCCATACCCCTCTGCTGATGTCGTGGCCCGGCAAACCCGGCGGAGAGGTGTGCGATGCCCTGACCACCAATGTGGATATCTTCGCCACCGTGGCCGACATCTTCGATGCCGAGGTGATGCAGACCACCCACGGCCGCTCCATGGCACCGCTGCTAACCGGCGAGGCTGATTCCATTCGGGACTGGGCGCTAGGCGGGGTGTTCGGCGGATGGGTGCAGGTCAACGACGGCCAGCGCAAGTACGCCCGGGGGGCAAGCGGGGAGAATTTCCCTCTGTCGATGTGGTCCAACCGGTGGTCCACCATGCCGTTCGGCGACATCGGCATGCCCGGACTTCCCCCGCCTGACCACCGAGCCTGGCTCGACCGGATGCCGGGGTCGGAGGTGCCGGTGATCCGCCAGCCCTATCAGCCGGGTGACACGCTGCCGCTTTGGGCGACGACCAACGCATGCAACGACCGCCATTTCTTGTTCGATCTCGACGTCGACCCCAACGAGCAGGAGAACCGCAGCGGCGAGACATCAGCCGATGAGATGCTCGACCTACTTCACACCGCGCTCAACGAGGTGGACGCGCCCGATGACCAATTCGCCCGTTTGGGGCTCAAATGACGTACTTTCGCTTATCCGGCCACACCATTGGAGAAAGAACATGACCGGAATGAACAGAGGTTCTAGGACAGCGAGGAGATGGTGGTGGCTGCTCGCCGTTATGGCGTTGGTGGCCGCGGCCTGCGGCGGCAACGACGATGACGGCGCAGCCGACACAGCTGAGCCGGCCGCGGCCGAAGAGCAAACAGCTGCACCGGCCGAGGCGCCCGCAGAAGCACCGGCAGAGGAGTCCGGCGATGTCCCCGCTGAGGAGCCCGCCGAACAACCGGCTGAGGAGCCCGCCGAACAACCGGCCGAGGAGCCAGCCGAGGCGTCCGCAGAGCCGACTCCGACACCCACCCCAGTTGTGCTGACCAACAGCTACCAGGGTGTAACAGAAACCGAAGTTCTAATCGGGGTGGCCGCTATCGATCCGGTGCAGATCAATGAGATGTTCGGCATCGACATCGGCATCTTCCCGGTGCAGGACCTATATGCCGCCCTGTCCGAAGACCTGAATGAGCGGGGCGGCATCCACGGCCGCAACGTCGTAGTCCATGTGGTTTCTTTTCTGCCGATTGGGACCACCGACAGCGAACGGGTGTGTACCGAGCTGATCGAGGACAAGAGGGTGTTCGTGGTGATCGGCCAGTTCCTCGAGGACAACGCCCTGTGCATTACCGAACTGCACGGGCATCCATATGTGGGCCATTTCGGGGAGAACACCGAGCGCCAAGAGCGGTCCAACGGGCTGTTCTTCGCCACTGAGATGAAGCAAACTCGCCAGCGGGTCGGCGGGACCACCGAGATGATCAGGGCCGGCGATCTCGACGGCTACAACGTGGGCCTTTACTACGAGGCTCCCCCCGACAAGGAGTATGCCGATGCTGTGCAGCCGTTGTTGGAGGAGGCGGGCATCAACGTCGTCGGTGTCTATTCCCCGGGTTCGCCCACCACTGACACCGTTCAGAACGAGCAGAATACAGACGGCATCTCCACGCGAATGGAGGCTGACGGGGTTGATCTGATCCTCAACTTGTCCAACGTTTACGGCATCATCAATTCGGCGCAGCGAATTGGTTGGGAGGTGCGCATCGCCCACACCAATGGACAGGCTGCCGACCGCCTGACCATTGCCGACGATCAGGGCATTGAAGACGAGTACATGGCCCGCACTTTTGCTGTGACCACCAACAAGCCGACCAGCGAGGAAGCGCTGGCCGATCCCGGCGTACAGCAATGCCTGTCCGTATTTGAGGAGAGATCCAGCGACGAGCCTCTTGATCTCACCAACGACGACATAGTCAACGGCGTAGTCAACCACTGCCGGACCTTCGCTCTCACGGTGAAGATCTTGGAGGCAGCCGGCGGAAACATCACCCCGGAGACATTCAAGGCTGCGGCTGAGGGGCTCGGCACGTTCGACCTGCCCGCCATGATGGGAGCCAGCCTCTCGCCCGACAAGCACTCGGCGGGCTCCTTGGTGCGCCGCTACGAGTACTTCCCCGAAGTCAGGACCTATCTGCCAGTCGGCGATCCCATTCCGACTGAGCCTGTTGAGTAAAGGAGTCTTGCCATGACAACCATCACCGTCCTCGGCGATGAGGTGGCCACCACTACCGGGGAGTGGGCTGAAGGACGGCCGCTAGTCGAACCCGACGCACTCTCCGCGGCCATCGGGTGGACGCTTAAGCCCGAAGGACTCTGCCGCGACGACATGTGTGTTCCGGTGAGGGGCCGCTCGGCCATTGAAGTGGGCGACAAGATCGACCTGGCGGTTGCCGCTGATGCCTTGGATCGGCCGACCCTGGTGGATCCCGACGCCGGCATCGTGGTGCTAGGCCAGCCCAATGCCACCCGCCGAGCGGCTCTGAGCGATCGACAAGCCCCGGATTTCACCTTTGCCGACCTAGACGGCGTGGAGCGGAGCCTTTCCGACTACGCCGGCAAAAAGCGGCTCCTGGTTGCCTTTTCCAGTTGGTGAGGATGCGCCTTTGACCTGCCCGGGTGGCAGGAATTGCACGATGAACTGGCCGATGACGACTTCATGGTCATCGCCGTTGCCATCGACGAGGCCACCGATGAGGTGCGGGTTCTGGCCGACGGCATTACCTATCCGGTGCTCATGGATCCCGACCACCTTCTCACCGAGTTGTACGCCATTAGCAACGTCCCTGCGGTGGTGTGGATCGACGAGCACGGTCGCATCGCCCGCCCCAACGCCAATGAGTTCGGCAGCGACATGTTCAGCGAATTCACCGGCCGCACTGCGGGGGCCATTTCGACCAGTTACGTGCCTGGGTCCACGAAGGTGTCGTTCCCGATGACGCCAGCAGCGAGATCGCCGACCTCGACGACGACGAGTTGGCCGCCCGCTTGCACTTCCGCCTCGCTGCCCATCTGCGGCGCGCCGGCGACGAAGCAGGAGCCGCTCGCCACTTCGACGCCGCCGCGCAGTTGGCACCGCTGGACTTCACCGTCGTTCGGGCGGCCATGCCGCTTAGGGGTGAGAGCCCCTTCGGCGAGGAGTTCTTCAAGTTGCTCGAGGAGTATCAAGAAGCCGGCAGCCCGTTCCACGGCATCACGCCTGCTTCCTAATACCCAGTGATTGTCCATTCCAGCCTGCTGCCCGACGAGCCCTTGAGCTCGCAGCCGGTAACGGGGTTCGTGCTTGAGCGGGCCGCGGAGCTGGCCGATCAACAGGCGATGATCGACGGGTCGGGGGAGTGGTCGCTCACGTTCGGCCAACTGGAGCAGGCGGTGCATTCCCTGGCCGGAGGTTTGGCCGCCGGGGGGTTTCAGCGGGGCGATGTCGCTGCGCTGGTTGCGCCCAACTCGCCGTGGTATCCAGTGGTGTTCCACGCGGTGGCGGTAGCCGGCGGCGCGGTTACCACGGTCAACCCCACCTACGGCTCTGAGGAGATCGCCTATCAGCTCACTGACTCGGGGGCGAAGCTGGTGTTCGCCGCCGATGGGTTCGCCGCCCAAGCCCGACAGGCCATGGACCAGGCTGGGGTGGCGGGCGAAGTTGTGGTGATCGACGCCGACAACCCATCGCAAGGCGTGTCCTTGCAATCGCTGATGGGCGAGCCGATCGCCCAAGTCGAGGTCGACCCTCACGACGACGTGGTAGTGCTGCCCTACTCGTCGGGTACCACCGGGCTGCCCAAAGGGGTGATGCTCACTCACGCCAACCTGGTGAACAACATCGAGCAATGCGCCTCGTCGGTCGCCTCCCAAGCCAGCGATGTGGTGTTGGCGGTGCTGCCGTTCTTCCACATCTACGGAATGCAGGTGCTCATGAATGACCAGCTGCATCACGGGGCCACGCTGGTGACCATGCCCCGTTTCGACCTGGCCCAGGCCCTTTTGCTTATCGAGCGTCACCAAGTGACCCGATTCTTCGCCGTGCCCCCCATTGTGTTAGCGCTGGCCAAGCACCCCGCGGTAGCTGACTTCGACCTCTCGTCGCTACGTCAGGTTCTGTCTGGAGCAGCCCCCTTGGGTGCCGAAGTGGCCGCAGAGGCGTCGGTCCGGATCGGCTGTGAGGTGGTGCAGGGCTATGGAATGACCGAGCTCAGCCCGATTACCCACGCCACCCCGCCGGGGAACTTCAAGCCGGGGTCGGTGGGGCTGACGGCGGCCAACACCGAAGCCAGAATCGTCGACCCCGACTCAGGGGAGGACCAGCCCATCGATGTCGAGGGCGAACTCTGGATTCGCGGACCCCAGGTGATGAAGGGCTACCTCAACAATCCCGAAGCCACCGCCGAGACCATTGATGGCGACGGCTGGCTCCACACCGGCGACATCGCCCGGATCGACGGCGATGGCCACGTCTACATCGTCGACCGGCTGAAAGAGCTCATCAAGGTCAAAGGATTCCAAGTGGCCCCCGCCGAGTTGGAGGCGATGCTGGTTGAGCACTCCCAGATCACCGACGCCGCCGTGGTCGGCTTGCCTGATGACGAGAGCGGTGAGGTGCCGTTGGCGTTCGTGGTTGCCGCTCCCGATGCCGCCATCGACGAAAAGGCAGTAAAGGCCTTCGTCGCCGACCAGGTGGCTACCTACAAACAGCTCGGCGAAGTGCGGTTCATCGAATTGATCCCCAAGTCGGCCTCGGGCAAGATCCTCCGCCGCGAGCTGCGGGCATCGCTGGAAGGAAAAGATGACTGACAAGAAGGTCAAACCCACGGTGCGGATGTCGCCCGAGGAGTGCTGGGAGATGCTGGAGACATCGGTAAATGGAACTCTCACCACGCTGCGGGCCAACGGCCAGCCGATCTCGCTTCCTGTCTGGTATGTGGTGCTGGACCAGAAGATCTACATGGTCACCCGGGGCAAGAAGGTTGTACGGGTGCGCAACGACCAGCGGTGTTCGTTCCTAGTGGATTCTGGAGAGAGGTGGGCCGAGCTGCGGGCGGTGCATGTGGAGTGCGTCGGCCGGATTATCGAGCCCTCCGAGGAATTGGCCCAGCGGATCGCCCAGTCCCTCGACGAGAAGTACGCCCCGTTCCGAACCGCCCGCGACGCAATGCCCGAGCAGACCCGTGACTACTACCAGAAGAACCTCAATGCCACCATCGAGCTCACCCCGGTGGGCAAGATGCTCAACTGGGACAACAGCAAGCTCTTTTGAGGCCCCTAGCCCCTATTGCCACTTGTATTCGGGGTCGCGCTTCTCTCTGAAGGCGCGGCGGGCCTCTCGGGAGTCGTCGTAGCGCATTAGGCGGGTGGTGTAGTCCTGCTCGGTTCGGTAGGCCTCACGGAGGGGCAGATTCTCGATCCGGTTCATCGACTCCTTGGCCATGCGAAGGGCGATCGGGCTCTTGGCGGCTAACTCTTGGGCCAGCTCCAGTGCGGTGTCCATGAGCATGTCGGGGGCGGTCACCTCTCGTACGGCCCCGATGCGGTACATCTCTTGGGCCGAGACTTGCTCGCCGGTGAAGAACATCTCCCGGGCCTTGTGGCGACCCATCATCGACGAGAGGTGCGCGCTGGCCCCCAGGAGCCCGACGTTGATCTCAGGGGTGCTGAAGGTGGCGTTCTCGGAGGCCACCAGCATGTCGCAGCAGGCGGCATAGGCCAGACCGGCGCCCAGCGCGTAGCCGTTGATGGCCCCGATTACTGGGACGGCGCAGTCGATGATGGCCCACATGGCATCTCGGGCCACCAAGCCGGGGTCGGTCAGCTCCGTGGGGGGCCGCTGGTCGCGGGGCTCAGTGCCTGAAGTCTTCAGATCGACGCCGGCGACGAACGACTTGTCACCCGCACCGGTGAAGATGGCAACCCGCACGTCTCGGTCGTCGCCCAGCGTGGTGAACACGTCTCGGATCTCGGCCATGGTGGCGGTGGTTACCGCATTGACGGGAGGTCGGTCGATGGTGACGGTGACGACGTGGTCGCGTTTTTCTACGTGGAGGTCGGGCACTGATCAGCTCCCTCGCCAGTTTCATTGCCGAATTCGGCCCCCACAGTATCGGGGGAAAGGGGTTGGAGAGCTAGGCGGCTTCGGCCCTGGCCACTGGGCCGTAACGCACCGGAAGGTGCTTGATGCCGTTAACAGTGAGGTCGCGCAGCCGTTCGGGCGGGCCGATCACCTCAATTTCCGGCAGCCGATTCATGAGCGCCTCGAACAGAACCTTCAACTCCAGTTTGGCCAGGTGAGCGCCCAGGCAATAGTGGGCGCCGCCCCCGCCGAAGGCTAGGTGGGGGTTGGGAGAACGGGTGACGTCGAAACGGTGGGGGTCGTCGAACACCTTGGGATCGCGGTTGGCGGCCCCATACCACAGGGCGACCTTTTCTCCGGCTCGAATCTTCGCCCCGCCCAATTCGAGGTCTTCGGCTGCGGTGCGGCGGAAGTACCTCACCGGCGTGCTGAACCTGATTATCTCGTCCACCGCAGTGGAGAGATGCTCGGGATGGCGGCGGAGCAGCTCCCACTGGTCGGGGAAGTTGTGGAAGGCCAACAGGCCGTGGGTTATGGCGTTTCGGGTGGTCTCGTTGCCGGCGATGATGAGAAGGGTGAAGAACAGCGAGATCTCCAAGTCGTTGAGCTCGGTCACCGTCCCATCGGCCATGGTCACCTTGGCCTCCGCGAGGTCCGTCATCAGGTCGTCGCCGGGACAGCGCCGCTTCTCCTCGGTGAGCTGCTGGGCGTAGATGGTCATGTTGAACGCGTCCATCGTCCCGTTCTGCGGCGAGTGGGGATCGTCGTAGTCCTGGAATTCGGGATCGAAGCGCCCGATGGCGCAGTTGGTCCAGTCGAACAATTTGTGGCGGTCTTCCAGGGGGACGCCAACCATTTCGGCAATGGCCATCAGGGGAAGCTCAGAGGCCAAGTCGACCACAAAGTCGCCCTCGGTGCGACCGTCCAACGCATCGATGACGTGGTGGCTGCGGATACGGAGGCTTTCTTCTAGCTTTCGCACCATACGGGGGGTGAACCCCTTGCTGACCAGCTTGCGATAGCGGGTGTGGTCGGGGGGGTCGGTCATGATCATCATGATCCCGGGGCCCAATTCGACGTCGGGGAGAGTGATCCCACCGGTGCCGTTGCGGCCTGGCCCGGTCTGATGGGACAACAGAGCGCCCATCCGGTGGGCCTGGGTAACCAGATCGTGAGAAGTCACGAGCCAGAAGGACTCTTCATTGGCGGTCTCGGGATGATGCCAAATGGGGGCGTGGGCCCGAAGCTGGTCATAGAGCTCGTAGGGCTCGGCCACCGCGTACATGTCCATGTCGGTGAAGTCGGTTCCTGTGGCTAATGTGGGGGGTGACATAACCCGCTTCTCCTTGGTGAGAATATAATTCTCGCACAAGAGAACTTAAATATCAACTATGAGAATATGAAAGACGACCTTGAGAACACAGGTATCGGCGTTGAGAACGTGGAAACCGAAGTTGAGAATCCAGAAATCGACGTTGAGAACCTGGAAACCGAAGTTGAGAATTCAGAAATCTACGTTGAGAACGTAGATTCCGAGCTGTCTGCCCTCAGTTCCTGGGAGCAGCGCATGCTGGAGCGGTCGCTGGACAGCGCCCGAGTCCAAGCCTTGGCTCGCAGCGGCGAGTTCGTACACGCCGCGTTGGCCCTGCTCGAAGAGGATGGGTTGGTGGAGTTAACCGTGCAAGATGTGGTTCAGCGCTCGGGGGGCTCGCTCCGGCGCTTCTACCAGTTGTTCTCCTCCAAGGACGACCTTGTTCTGGCCCTATTCGAAGAGCTGATCACCCAGCTAGTGGAGCACGTTCCCGCCACCGTTCACGCTGGAGCCCCTCCGCTGGTCAGGCTGGAGATTTGTGTGCGGACATTGTGGGACTTTGTAAGAGGCCAAGATGCGCCTCCGGCAAAGATTGTCCGCTCCATGGCCGCCTTGCACAACCAGTTGGCTGCCAGCAGGCCTGATGGCCTGCGACTTGCCTGGGATCCATTGCGGCAGCTCATCTCCGGCATCATCGCCGACGGAGCGGCCGACGGATCTATCCGATCGGACATCGAAGTGGAAGAACTGGCCGATCTCTTCTTCGACGTCTCGCTAGCCGCCCATCTCTTCGCCATTGGTCGAATTGGCTCAACGCACGCCCGGTTTGATGCGTTGTGGCGCTTTTGCCTGGGCGCGCTCCGACCGCCCCCTGAGTAGAGCATTCAGCGCAGCCGGGTCCTGGTTTCCCGTTTGAATGCCGCGAGCTGGAGGCGCTCTTCTCGCTGGTTGTAGAAGTCGTCTAGCGGGTAGCAACCCGAGACCAAGCCGCTGCGGGGGGCGGTAGTGCAATCGGAGAACGTGCGGCAGATGAGGCGCCGGTCGAGTTCACCCCCGGCCAGCACGTCGGCGGGCATGTGAGGATACGAAAGGATCATGCGGCCCAGCCCGACAGCGTCGGCGGTGCCCCGGGCCACTAGGGCCTGGCCCACGTTGGGCAGCCATTCCTGGAGGTACGACAGGCCCGCGCCCACAATCCGCACCTTGGGATGCCGCTGGGAGATTTCGTCGGTGGACGCGATCAGGCGGGCCACTCCAACCAGGGGGTCTTCGGGTGGTTGGTAGCCATCGGAAGGGGGGAAGTAGGCGGGCCGCTGGATGTGGGGCACGTAGTACGGGCTGCCCGCGGAGGCGCACACCAGCCCCACGCCGAGATCGCTCAGCATCTCCAACAACCGGTCAGCTTCGGAGAGGTCGATGCCAAGTCCCGAACCGTCGCCCCCGAACGCCAGCCGGTAGGGGCCGGTGATCTCAGGAACCCCGACGCCGCCTTCACCCGCGGCATGGGGGACAAAGTCGAACAGCGACAGTCGGACCGCTACCCCAAGTTCGGGGGACCTCATGCGGATCCGCTCGATGATCGACCTCAAAAAGAGGGTCCGGCCTTCCAGATCTCCGCCGTAAGGGCCGGGGCGATCGACCGCCGAAAGGAACTCGTGGCCCAGATAGCCGTGGCAGGCCTTGATGTCCACGAAGTCGAACCCGGCCTGGCGAGCCAACACCGCCCGGTCGGCGAACTGCTCGACCAACTCGTCCAGCTCATCATCGGTGAGCACTTCGTTCGGCCCTGAACCGGCCCGGGCATCCAGCAGCGGGTGTTCGTACACCGTCTTGGGGGCCGATCCAGCGGCGGTGGGCCGGGCATAGCGGCCGGAGTGGGTGAGCTGGAGCACCGTAACCTGTGCCGGGTCCAGTCGATATCGCAGCGCAGCGAGGTCATCGACGGTGGTCTCATCTAGTACCAACTGGTTGGGGTTGGCCCGGCCGTCCGGTCGAACTGCGGTGGCCTCGCCCCACACCAGTCCGGCTCCGCTGGCCGCGAACCGATCCCACCGGCGCCGGACCAGAGCGGACGGCCGCCCGTCGTCCTCGCCGTCCCAGCCCTCCATGGGCAGTACTGCCCAGCGGTTGGGCGCGGTCTTCGTCCCGGCTGAGCCGTCGGCGATCACCATCGGCTGGGCCAGCGCCCCAGTGGGGTCCACTTCGTCATCGATCGGGATCTCGACCCCGAGGTCCTCTAGGTAGTCGCGTAACGCGGCCACACTGGTCAGGTTCTTCACCTGCTTGAACCGGGGCATCGGCTACAGCACTCCCAGCCGTTCGCCAATGTCGCGCAGGATGTCTTGGTCGCTGTCGGGGCGAGTGGGCGCGCCAACGGGCACTGCCGGGCTCTCAGCCCAGCCCCGCATGTGCAAGAACGTGGCCGCGCTGTGGCGGTAGGCCGGCACTGGCGGGCGAAACGTGAAGTGGCCCAGGTATTGGAGAACGTCGTTGAGCTGGTAGAAGTCGGGGTCGCCCTTAGCCCATAAGCGGTCGCGCTCGGCGAATTTGTCGGGGGCGAAGGTGGACAGGCCCAGCAGGTAGTCGGAGCCGTACATCACCATGTCGATGGCCAGGTCGTTGCCGGTCAGCACCAGAAAATCGGGGCGCACTTCGTTGCGCAGCGCCAGCCGGTCCCATTCCAGCCCCCGGTCGAGCGACGAGTGCTTGGCCCCGATGCACTGGGGGATGCCCAGCAGCCCCCGGTAAGTGTCCAGCGACACGATGCGGCCGTAGGGCACGAACATGGGGCCGAGTTCGAACCCGATGAATCGTTCGATGTGGCCGGCCAGCTGGCCGTGGGCGTCGAGCCACGCGGCGTCTCCATGGTCGTTCAGCCCATGCGACGGGAATATCACCGGTATGCCGCCCCGGGCAGAGATTCCTTCGGCAGCGAAGAGGTAGGCGTCGAGGTCGAAATCCGCCCCCGGTTTGTCAGGCACAAATGCGCCGGCCACGAAATCGCCTTCGGTGACGGCCACGGCCCGGTCGAGCACTCGCCCCCGGTTGACCTCATCAAGAAGCTGCACGTAGCCAGTGTCCATGTTCACCGCTGGCGTTAGCCCGGCCTCGTGAGTGCGGGCTATGTGGGCATACAGCGATGTCCAGTCCACTGTGGTCGGGCTGACATAGGGCAAAAGGATCGCCGACATCCCCGTGATGGTCCGACCGGGCAATACCTCCATCAATCGTCGATTCCGAGACTCTCAAGCAACTCGGTGGGGATCCCAGACTGGCCGGTGGATTCGTGGTCTGTTGGATGGCGCTGTCGAAGTGTCGCCGCGGCTCCGGACCGGCCTGTCGCTTCGAGGCGCTCAAGATATTCGGGCAGGTGGCCTTGGCAGTGGAAGGGGCCGCCCTCTTCCAGCACAATCTCCAGGGGATCGACGGGGGAGTAGCTGCGGCTCATCTGGTCGTCGGTCCACGACAGGAGATGGTCGCGGCCCTCGGCCAGCGCCGAAGGGGCCTTTTCGGCCAGGTCGGCGGTCTGGTGGGGGTCGGCGCTGATGTCGAACAGCATTTCCTCGTTCCACGCCGCGTGGTATCCGTCGTGCCAGGTCCGCAGGTAGAGGTGATCGTCCCAGCGGACGCCCCTCTGCACCGACCACGCCCCCTGCGACAGCACGAGGAATTCCCGCCCGCCGTGGTCGCCGGTGCGGATGTCGTCGGCCACCGACACTCCGTCCCACAAGAAGGGTACGTCGATCCCGGCCATGTCCACGATCGTGGCCCCCACGTCGAGGTGGTACAGCAGCCCCTCGTGCACCTGGGGCTCGACTCCCGGCCACCGCAGCACCGAAGGGATGTGGCAGGTGCTCTCGTCGGCCCCTTGGTGATCGGCGTACACTCCCAGTTCGCCGAAGGCCTCGCCGTGGTCGGAGGAGACCAAGATGGCGGTCTCGTCCAGCACCCCGTGGTCGGACAGCTTGTTGATCAGCGTGCCCACCGCGTCGTCGGCGTAGCGGATGCCGGTGTCGTAGCCGTCGAAGGTCTGCTTGACCTCGTCCATGGTCGACAGGTTCCACGGCTGGCGGGGCGGGGGAGGGCCCCACTCGTCGGGCTTGAACCCCCAGGGCTCTTGAGCCGAGTGGGGGCCGGCCAGGGTCCAGTTATGGGCCCGCACGTCCTCGGTGTGCCAAGCCGGCACGGGATCTCCTTCAAACGGATTCCCGTAGTCATCTGGCGTGTTGTAGGGGGTGTGGGGATCCCACAGATGGACGTGGAAGAACCAGTCTTCTTTAGCGGCATTGTCGTCCATCCAGCGCAGCGCTCCCGGCAGCACCTGGTCGGCCCGCTCGCCACCGAAGCCCCGCATGAGGTTCATGTTCTCCATGAAGCCGCTGGTCCACCAGGAGGCCGAGTGGCGGAAAGGGAAGCTGGACACCGAGGCGGTGTGGTAGCCCGACCAATAGAAGCGCGACGCCCAGGAGTTGGCCGCGATCGAGGAGAAGAAACTGCGATCGGCGCCCTGGGGCCGAAGATCGGCCGCCATGCCCCCGTGGTTGGCCACGCCGTTGCGGATCCCAAACATGCCGGTGATCAACGCGGTGCGGCTAGGCAGGCAGGGCACGTCCGACGCGTAGACATTGGAAAACCGCACCCCCTCGGCAGCCAACGCGTCGATGTTCGGGGTGGTGTTGCGGTGATACCCCGCGCACCCCAGGTGATCAGCCCGGAGCGTGTCGATGTCGATATAGAGGATCCGCATCGGGAGCGTCCTTTCGAGAGGCGCTTCCAGTATGGGCGCTCGGCGACTTAGTCGTCTGATTCAACGAAGAACGTGGCCACCGACTCCGGGCTCCGCTGGTAGCCGATGCGGTGGGCGAAGGCCCGGATGCGGGTTTCGCCGACTGGGAGCCTCAGCGGCTCGTGGTACAGCAGTCGGCGCGGGGGTTCTCCGGCTTGGGGATTGTGGCCCAACACGGCGGAAAACTGGGCGTCGAGATCTGCCGGGGCATCGGGCAGGGGATCGTCTTCCAATGTGTAGCCGATGGACGCCCCTTGGGTGCTGCATTGCATCTGTAGGACCACGGGGCTTTTGAACGTCCCGCCTTCGGGACTGGCTTGGGTGCCATGGCGCCCGCCGCCCAGCACGATGAACTTGGGGGGGTCGGTAATCGGCTGCACGCCACCCGGCCACATCTGGGCCACCATCGTGTCTTCGGGCACCATGCCCAGATCACCAACGTCTCGTTGCCATTGCTCTAGGGCGGCTCGGTGGCGCTCCAGCACCTCTCGATAGGCCGGGTCGCTGGCCAGGTTGTGTATCTCGTGGGGGTCGGCTTCGGTGTCGTACAGCTCCTCGGCCGGTCGCTTGTCAGCCATGGCTTGCGCGGGCGGCCCTTCGAGTTCGCCGGCCGCGTATAGCCGCCACATTTCCTGCATGATCGGGTGGTTGTTCCGAAACGAGTTCCACATCATGTAAGGCCGGATGGGATCGAAATGGCGGATGTACTTGAACCGCTGATCCCGGCTGGCCCGCACGGTGTCGTACATCTCGTCGTAGCGATCCCGGGAGATGAAGACGTAGTCGCGCCCACCATGGGCGTCGGGGCCGAGGAACGGGCGCCCGTGGAGGTGGCGGGGTACCTCGACGCCGCATATTGAGAGCACTGTCGGCCCTAGGTCCATGGTGCTCACCAACTCGTCGCTGATCGTTCCGGGCTTGATGGCACCCGGCCAGCGGACGATGAGCGGGCTGTGGATGCCGCTGTCATAGGGCCACCGTTTGCCTCGGGGCAGGGGGCCGTGGTCGGTCCACACGAACACCGCGGTGGAATCGGCCAGTCCGTCTTCGTCAAGCTCGGCAAGAAGGTCGCCCAGCAGCCGGTCGCAGTGCTCGATGGCGGTGTACACCTGGGCCAGAGACTCCCGCACCTTGGGGGTGTCGGGGAAGTAGGGCGGCACTTCGATGGAGTCGAGGTCGATGTCATTGTCGCCAAAGAAGCTCCCCTCCCATCCCGCCATCTCATGGGTCTCATCCAGGTTGAACACCGAGAAGAACGGCTGGTCGGGGTCGGGCCGGTCGCGCCAATGCCCTCCCGGCAAGTCCCAGGCGGTGATGGGCGGGATGAACTGGTAGTCGGTCTTGTTGCGGTTGGTGCAGAAGTAACCGGCCGCCCGCAGGTATTCGGGGAAGCAGCGCACGTAGTGGGGGACAACCGCCTCATAGCGGGGAATGCCCTTCCCCCCGTGATGCGGGCCGCAGTTGGTGCGCATGTGGTGGGTGCCCAGCGTCACCGGGTGCATGCCGGTGATCACCGCGCTGCGCGACGGGGCGCACACCGGCGCGGCGGTGAATGCCCTGGTCCACAGGGCGCCGTCTGCGGCTAGTCGGTCGAGGTTGGGGGTGCGGGCCACCGGATCGCCGTAGCAGCCGAAGCGCGGCGAGCAATCCTCGAACGACACCCACAAGATGTTGGGGCGCTCGTTGGTCATGGCTTCCTCTGGTTATTCATGGCCTTGATTTTGGTACGGTCGTGCCGATGCATGTGGCTGATCCTCCGATTCTGCTGACCGACGTGCTTGACGACGTGGGAGCCGCGGTCAAGCTGCTGGCCCAGGAGGCGCCCTATGCGCCGCTGGGCGGCTGGTACAACCCGGGCGCCGATCCCCATGCCCGCACCCGTCCGCTGTGGTTCCGGGATGATTGGGTGAACGAGACCATCGCCGTGCCGGGCTCAGAGGTGTTCCTGCACCATCCGGCCTATATCGAATCGGCCAAGGCCTACTACAGCGCTGAGATCGTCGAGCCCCACAGCGTGTATGTGAACCAGATGATGGCCATTCCCGAAGCCGGGCCGGCCCACACCGACAACCCCCGCTTCGCCGGCCGCGACCGCACCAACACCCCCATGTGGCTGCTGCGGGCCATGCTGTGGTCGGGCCTGTTCGACGACATGTCGTTCCCGCAGGCCACCGCCATCTGGTGGCTCAACGATGTGGATGGCGGCGGAATCCGCTACTGGCCCTACGGGCCTAGCGAGCCGCCCGAAGAGCATGTGGGCAACATGGCCAACACCGCCCTGATGGGCGACAACCACGGTATGTTCCACCAGGTCAACGCCATCGGCCCCTTCGACATCGGCACGCCCCGGGTCACCCCGATGGCCCAATTGGCTCCGGCAGGCAGTCCCGATGGGGATTGGGTGGTCACCGACCACGGCGAGGAGATCTATCGCACGCCGCTGGCCGACATTCGCATCAGCGTGCTGTGGAAGGCCGACGTGTACATCGACGCCGATCACAAGAACCGGCTGGCTTCTAACCCCCTGAGTCCCGACGACATCGCCGCCCGGTTCAACGCCGACCTCGACGAGCGGGGGATCGACGTTCGCTTCGATCCCAACCGCATCGATGACCCCGACCACGCCGCGCAGATCAGCGAGCACTTTCCCGAGGCCCGCCCAATCGAGGCGCTGCCCTCGGTCTTCGACTACTGATCGGATTAGGTCGATGCACGGGATTGGTCCGCCGATCCTCCTCACCGATGTGCTCGACGACGTTGGTGCGGCCGTCAAGCTGCTGGCCCAGGGGGCGCCATACCCCGCGCTGGGCGGCTGGTACAGCCCCGGTTCTGATCCCCACGCCCGCACCCGTCCGCTGTGGTTTCGCAGCGACTGGGTGAACGAGACCCTCGCCGTTCCGGGATCGGAGGTTTTCTTCCACCATCCGGGGTATATGGAGTGCGCTAGGGCCTACTACGGCACCGAGATGGTCGAGCCCCACAGCGTGTATGTGAACCTGATGATGGCCATGCCGATAGCGGGGCCGGCCCATACCGACAACCCTCGGTTTGCGGGCCGCGACCAGTCCAACACCCCTATGTGGCTGCTGCGGGCCATGCTGGAGTCAGGGCTGTTCGACGATGTGGCATTTCCCCAGGCCACCGCCATCTGGTGGCTCAACGACGTGGAAGGCGGTGGGATTCGCTACTGGCCCCACGGACCTGATCAGCCGCCCGTAGAGCACGCCGACAAAATGGCCAATACCGCGCTGATGGGCAACACCCACGGTATGTTTCATCAGGTCAACGCCATCGGCCCCTTCGATATCGGCACGCCTCAGATCACGCCGATGGCTCAACTGGCCCCCGCTGATCGCCCTGATGGGGAGTGGGTGGTGATCGACCACGGCGAGGAGGTCTATCGCACGCCGCTGGCCGATATCCGGGTCAGCGTGCAGTGGAAGGCCGACGTGTACTTCAACGCCGACCACCGGACCCGGCTGGTCGTTAGTCCGTTGGGGCTCGACGACGTAGCCGTCCGCTTCAACGCCGATCTGGCCGACCGGGGAATCGATCTCGTTTTCGACGTCGACCGCATCGATGACTCCGACCACGCCGCCGAGATCAGCGAGCACTACCCCGAGGCCCGCCCCATCGACTCGCTGCCCTCGGTGTTCGATTACTGATCGGCGCTCAGCCTAAATCGGAAAGGCGCACCAGCTTCGTGGAGATCTCCGGAATCGACTCGTGCTCGACGAATCGCAGGCCCATCACGCCGTGGTCGCGACCCGCAGTGTCCACCCAGGTTCCCGACGTCGGTTTCTCGGCCGCCACCATGAGCCGCACCACTCCGTCGGCGTCGGCCTCGACGTCTTGGGACGATGCGTAGCCCTGGCCGGTGAAGTAGTTGGCCAGGTTCTCCATCCAGTGGTTGCACAGCTGGAAGTTCCAGTGGCGGCACACCGGGGGTTTGAACTCCACCACCAGCGCCTCGCCGTCGCCGATGCGCCAATAGCCGAATTCGAAGTGGCGGTCATCGGGGGAGCCGCCCACCCGGAGGTAGTGCTCGGTGGTGAGCTGCAACTGGTTCTCGGCTTTCACCAGCGTGTCTGTCCAGTCGGAGTAGTCGGACTGCACTGACAGCACCATCTGGGCCGCGATGGCCAGCCGTTTCGACATGTCGGCCGCGCCTGGCGTGTGAATAACCGGGGTGGGCTCGAGTGGCTCGATCGTCAGCCGAGGCGACGACTGGGCGTCGCGGTCGTCGTAGACAATTCGCATCATCAGCTCCCTGGTCTCCGGTGCGACCTGCATCCAGTTGTCGACGCCGGGATCGTCCGCTGAGAGCACGAAATCAACGTTGCCGGCGCCGTCGGTGAACTCGTCGAGCAGGGCGGTGAACGGGGTCTGCGACCAACTCGGATTGAACTCCTCCAGCACGGCGACGGCCCGGTCGCCCACCGAGTCGACCCCAACCCAATCGGGCACCTTCGGGGTCCACGCCGACATGTGGACGTAGGGGGCGGAGCCCCTTTGGCCGGTGACCCGGTACCGCTTGGCCGAGTCGATGGGCTGCACCACGTGATCCTGGTCGGGCGACTGGACTCCCTGGCCGCCTTTCATGGGCGCCGGGATCACCCAAATCGACGTCTTCTCCATTGGGGGGAGGTTCTCGATGCAGCGCATATAAGCCATCAACGACATACGGGTCAGGTAGCGGAACCCCTCCACTCGGTCTTGCTCATCGGCGTTGGGAGTGCGATCGATCACCACTTGCCCGGCGGCTCGCATCGTGTCGCAAAAGTCGTTCCACGCCTCTCCGGTCATCAAACGCTCGCGTGCAGCTGCATCGTTTGTCATGGATGATCCCTTCTAGAGCTCCCGGTCACTCTAATTTTGTCGAGTACCCCAACAAGAGGCAGCGGAGGCAATCAATGAAGCTCGCGTTCAAGACCATGCCCCAGAACATCGAGTGGCCGGTCATGCTGGAGACGTGGCAGGAGCTCGACGCCGATCCCCGGTATGAGTCGGCCTGGCTGTTCGACCACTTCTATCCCATCTATGGCGGCGAGGAAGGGCCGTGCTTGGAGTCGTGGGTGGCGCTGAGCGCACTGGCCCAGGCCACCGACCGCATCCGAATCGGGTCGATGGTCAACGCCGCCCCCTATCGCCATCCGGCGGTGTGCGCCGCCATGGCCTCGTCGCTCGACATCGTGTCGAACGGCCGGCTCGAGTTGGGGCTCGGCGCCGGGTGGAACGAGGTGGAGGCCGGCGCCTACGGGATCAGCCTCGCCGGGCGCTTCGATCGGTTCGCCGAGTACCTGGAGTGCGTGGTTTCGCTGCTCAGCCAGCCGGTCACCGACTTCGAGGGCCGCTACTACACCCTCACCAACGCCCGCAATGAGCCCAAAGGCCCCCAGCAGCCCACCCCTCCAATAGTCATCGGTGGCGCCGGTCCTCGCCGCACCATGCCCTTAGTGGCGAAGTGGGCCGACCACTGGAACTTCCCCGGGGGCGAGGTGCAGAAATTCGCCGAGGTCAAAGCCAGGCTGGAGGAATGCTGCGAGGAGATCGGCCGCGACCCCGCCGAGATCACCACCTCAACCCACCTCATCTACCGAGCCGAAGACCCCATCGACAACGTCGTGGCCCAAGCCGAGCAATACCGCGAAGCCGGCCTAGACCTCGCCATCCTCTACCCCTTCTCACCCGTCAACCCCACCTCCGTCCACGAAATGGCCGACGCCCTGGAGCCTCTCATCGAGACCGGCTAGGTGAAATTGGAACTCGTCGATCGATTGCGGTGAGAGCAGGACTAGGTCGTTAGGTACAGTCCCAAGCGTGCCTGAGGCTGGAGCGATCACCGACGAGGCCATTGGTCGGCTGCGTTCTCGAATCGGGATTGCTCAGCCGCATCCTCAGCCACCGTGGTATCGGGATCCGAATACTGATGCGTTTCGGCAGGTGGCCGAGGCGTTTGGCGACGACAATCCGCTTTGGTGCGATCCCGACTACGGCGGGGGCACGGTGTGGGGAGGGCCGATTGCTTCGCCCAATATGAACGGGGGGGACACCCTCATCGGGGAGAACGAGGTTCAGAAACTCGACGCCGACACCAAGGCGCTGCTCAAGGGCGATCCGCTCAAGGGGGCCCACGCCTACTACTCGGGGAGTTATCGGGAGTGGTGGACACCGTTGCGACCGGGAATGCGGGTGACCAGGCGGAATGCTCTGGTGGGCGTTCATGACAAGCAAAGCGAGTTCGCGGCCCGCACTGTTCACGAGTGGACGGCGGAGGTGTTCGCTGCCGAAGCAGCGGTGCTTTCGGCTCAGTACCGGTTGATGATCCGCACCGACCGAGGGGCGGTGGAGCGCAAGGCCGACGAAGGCGGGGGCAAGTACGACGGCATCGAGATCGAGCCCTACACCGATGAGCAGATCGCCGAGATCACTGAGGCGGTGAGCACCGAGGCGGAGCGTCGCCGGGGGGCCGAGCCCCGATGGTGGGAGGAGGTCGAGGAGGGCGATGATCTGCCGCCGCTGGTCAAGGGTCCCATGCGGGTGACCGACATGGTGGTGTGGCACGCAGGCATGGGCATGGGCCTGTACGGGGTAAAGGCGCTGCGGCTCGGGGTGCAGCAGCGCCAGCGGGTGCCGGGCTTCTTCCGTCCCGACGACCTCAACATCCCCGACGTCCAACAGCGGGTCCACTGGGATCCTGAGTGGGCCCGGCGGGCCGGCAACCCAGCGATTTACGACTATGGCCGGATGCGCGAGACCTGGCTGGTGCACCTGTGCACCGACTGGATGGGCGACGACGCCTGGCTGTCCGCCCTCGATGTGGAGTTCCGCCGGTTCAACTACGTGGGCGACACTCACTGGATGCGGGGCACGGTGACCCGCAAGTACCTCAACGACGAGGGCGCGCCGGCGGTCGACCTCGACATCTATGGCGAGAACCAGCGGGGCGAGACCACCTGCCCTGGCCACGCCACGATCTTGTTGCCCAGCCGAGAGCATGGCCCAGTGCGACTGCCTGCGCCGCCGGGAAGGGCGACGACCGCCGCTGAAGCACTCAACGCGCTGGTGGTGCGGTTCGAGAAATTGTCAACCGAATGACCGCCGAGCGGTTGTCGATAAGCGCAACCAGCAGCGATGAGGAAATCCGGGCTGCCGTGTCAGCATGGGTCACCGAGTACGTCCCCCAAGCGTGGCGCGATGCCGCACCCCGAGGGCGGCGGGCCATCCGAGAGGTGCGACCGCGAGCCGACTACGAGGCCTGGTATCCCACATTCGCTGCCTCGGGGCTGGCGGTGGCCACCTGGCCCATCGAATACGGAGGACTCGACCTGCCGCCGGCCAAGGCCCGGGTGGCCGAGGCAGTGCTCGCCCCGCTCAACTTGGGGCGGCTGAACCCCCTGGGACTGCACAACACGGCCCCGGCGCTGTTCGCCCACGGCACCGAGGAGCAGCGGCTGCGGTTCCTACCCCCC
This sequence comes from Acidimicrobiales bacterium, assembly GCA_963663255.1. Taxonomy (GTDB): domain Bacteria; phylum Actinomycetota; class Acidimicrobiia; order Acidimicrobiales; family Bin134; genus Poriferisocius. The sequence continues at coordinate 3,384,611 of OY760141.1, read as the reverse complement.
ATGGTGGCCAACCAAGAGCGGTGGTGCCAGATGTTCAGCGAGCCCGGCGCCGGGTCCGATCTGGCCTCGCTGGCCATGCGGGCCGAGCGCGACGGCGACGAGTGGATCCTCACCGGCCAGAAGGTGTGGAGCACTTGGGCCCACGAGTCGGAATTCGCCATCTGCCTGGCTCGCACCGACCCTTCCGCCCCCAAGCGCCGGGGCATCACCTATTTCCTGGTCGAGTTGTCGTCGCCCGGCGTCGAGGTGCGGCCCCTGCGCCACATGGGTGGCGAGATCGACTTCAACGAGGTGTGGCTCGAAGATGTTCGGGTACCCGACTTTCACCGGGTGGGTGCTGCGGGCGACGGGTGGCGGGTGGCCGCATCCACCCTGGCCGGCGAGCGCCAGATGGTGGCCGGAGCGGGATCGGGAGGCGTCGATCGCATCGGGGGAGGGGGGATCGAGAGCCTGCTCCAACAGGCCCGCCAAACCAGCCTCGGACTGGTAGGGCGTGACCGGCTGATGCGCATTTATTGCGAGGAAAAGGTGCGGTTGTGGACCAACGAGCGGGTTCGGGCCACGGTCAAGGCCGGGGGAACACCGGGGCCGGCCGCATCCATCGGGAAGGTGCAACAAAGCCAGCTCAACCAGGCGCTTCAGTTAGCCGCCGCCGACCTTATGGGCATGGCGTCGGTGGCCTGGACCCCCGGAGAGCCCGCCCCCGGACAAGACTCCATCGAAGGTTGGGCCGCGGCTATGCCCTATGCCTCCAAGGGAATGCTGCGGAGCCGGGCCAACACCATCGAGGGGGGAACCACCGAGGTCAATAAGAACGTGATCGGCGAGAAGGTGCTCGGCCTGCCCCGCGAGCCCGACCCCTACCACGACATGGCATGGCAAGAAGTTCCGAGATAGCCAAGGACTAAGAGCGAAAGGAGCCTCACCCATGTTCGAGCTCAACCAGAAGACAGCGCTGGTAACTGGCGCGGGCCAAAATGTCGGCGCAGGGATCGCCCGCACACTGGCATCCCAGGGGGCCCATGTACTGGTCAACGACATCGTCGCCGACCGGGCCGGTGAAGTGGCCGACCAGATTGCGGCCTCCGGCTGCTCCGCAGAAGTGCTGCCCTTCGACGTCACCGACGGCGACGAGGTGCGGGGGGCTATCGCTGATCGGCCCATCGACATCTTGGTCAACAACGCCGGCAATGGCGGGGCCGAGATGATGCAGGTAAAGCCCTTTGCGGAGACTGAGCCAGCCGACTGGGCCGGACCCCTGGCCGTCAACCTCGATGGGGTCATGAACTGCACCCACGCCGTTCTCCCCGGGATGATCGAACGGGGCTGGGGCCGAGTAATCGGCGTCGTCTCGGGGGCCGGCACCGTGGGCGTGAACATCGGCGTGGCGGCCTACTCGGCGGGCAAGGGCGGTGCGGCCGGGCTGTTGCGCTCGGTGGCGCTTGAGGTGGCCAAGACGGGAGTCACAGTGAACTCCATCGCCCTCGGACTGATGTCGAACACCGGCGACACCGGCGTCACCGATCAGCTGGCCAGGGCCATCCCGACCCGCCGTTTGGGCACCCCCGAAGACGTCGCCGCCCTGTGCGCCTACCTCGCCTCCGAGGAAGCCTCCTGGATGACCGCCCAAACCATCCCCCTGGCAGGAGGCTCCATCACCAGCTAAGGCTCGCTGTGGGCCCGGGTTGGTGTGGTCTAACGGGATCGGCGCAACTCTGTGGTCATCCTCACTGCCCGGGTAGGGCGAATGCGACGAGGGCTGCGTCGGTGCCGCGGCCGGTGGCGATGACCACGAACTGCTGCCCGGATTGCGTTTGGTAGGTCATCGGGTTGGCGTTGGTTGGGAACGGCGTTGCCCCCCGCCAGAGCTCGGCGCCCGTGGCGCTGTCGAACGCGTACAAGTACGGGTCGCCTCCGCCGAGGAATACCAGTCCGCCCTTGGTCGCCAGCGGTCCGGAGTTGCCCAGCGTGCCCAGCCGTTCCGGCAGGTCGACGCCGCGAAGCAACCGGTGGGTGCGGATCTCGTCGCTGCCTTGGCCAAATGGCGCCTTCCATGCGATCTCGCCCGCGTTGAGGTCGATGGCCACCAGGTGCGCGTAGGGCGGTGTGGTGAGTGGGATTGGGCCGAGCTCGCTCTCCGGGGGATCCACCGTTCCCGGCCCGCCGGCCTCCTGGAACATGACCCGGGTGGCGCCATAGGGGCAGTTGTTGCTGTATTCGACGTCGATGCGCGGGTCGTCGCCTGTGTTCTTGCACACCTGGTTGGTGTCGGCTTCCTCCGACGTCCGCACGTAGAGGATCCCGGTCTCAGGGTCGAACGCCGCCCCGCCCCAGTTCGCGCCGCCGCTCGCCCCCGGGCGCTGGAGGGTTCCCTGAAGGCTTGGCGGGGTGAAGAGCGGGCCTATCCGGAACCTCTCCATCTCTGCAACCGCCAGCGCATGAATCTCCGGAGTCAGATCATTGGCGTCTTCAAGCGATACACCCTGGCGGGCGAACGGCGGGGGCTTGGTCGGGAACGGCTGCGTGGGATACGGCTCCTCGCCCGGAACGTCTGTGACCGTGTCCACAGAGCGCTCTTCGATAGGCCACACCGGTTCGCCCGTCACCCGATCGAACACGAACGTGAAGCCATGTTTGGAGACCTGCGCCACCGCATCGATCTCCCGCCCGTCCACCGTGATCGTCACCAGGTTGGGCGCGGCCGAGAGGTCGTAGTCCCACAAGCCGTGATGCACCGTCTGGAAGTGCCATTGCCTCTCGCCCGTGCGGGCGTCGAGGCTCACCAATGACTCGGCAAACAGGTTCGCCCCCTTGCGGCGGCCTCCCCAATAGTCGCTGCTCGGGGTGCTCGTCGGCACGTATAGGAGGCCCCGCTCGGCATCGAGCGACATCAACCCCCACACGTTGGCGTGGCCGGTGATGCGCCACGACTCGTCTTCCCAGGTGTTGGCCCCGAAGTCGTCGCCCGACTGCGGGACGGTGAAGAACACCCAGCGCCGCTCACCCGTTAGTGCGTCGAAGGCCTGAACTGTGCCGGGCGGGTCGAACTCTCGCTGCACCCCGTCGGGGATGCGGCTCCCGACGATCACCAAGTCTTCGAACACCACCGGCGGGGAGGTCTGGTCGAACTCGAATCGGGTGACTGGGCGGCCGTGCCCCTCGGTCAGCATCACACTCCCGCCCTCGCCGAATTCTGCGTCGAGCTCACCTGTGTCGGCGTCGATGGCATGTAGCCGGTCGCGGCTGTTGAGGAAGATGCGCTTGTCGTCTCCGTCGCTCCAGTAGGCGACGCCCCGGTGCTTGAAGCCGGTCGGCCCCGCGCCGACCGGTCCGCCCTCGTAGGCCCTCGGATCGAATGTCCAGAGTTCTGCGCCCGTCTCGGCGTCGAGCGCCACCACCCGCGTGTACATCGTGGAGAGGTAGAGGACGCCGTCGACCATGATGGGAGTGGCCTGGAAGGGACCCGGCTGCGTGTCGAACTCCTCGAGGGGCGTCTCGTTCGGCTCCCATGTCCAGGCGATCTCCAGTTCACCGACGTTGTCAGCCGTGATTTCATCGGCTGCCGAGTACTTAGTGTGGGCCTGGTCGGAGCCGACGAACGGCCAGCCAGTTGTGTTGTCCCTCCCTTGGCCGCATGCGACGGAGGTCAAGGCCAATGCAACAGTGACAAGAAGAGCTTTCATCAATTGGACTCCGACTATAAGAGCAGGTGGCGATCTACTCGCGCACAGTGGGTCGTATTATCCCCCTGTCATTGTTCTGCACCGTCAAGGTGTCTACGCCGTGTTTCATGGGCTTCACCCGCCGCACTGTGACGCGCCCTAGTCTGCGGAGATGGCGATAACCACCGAAGCCGCCGTCTTGCGGGCGCTCGGAGAGCCGCTGTCGATAGAGGCGATTCAGATTCACCCGCCCGAGCAGGGAGAGGTGATCTTGGAGATGGGGGCCGCGGGAATATGCGGCTCGGACCGCTACGTGATCGAGGGGACGTACCCGGTGGAACCGCCCGCGGTTTGCGGCCACGAGGGCGCCGGGGTGGTGGCCGAGGTCGGACCGGGCGTGCGGTCGCTGGAAGTTGGAGACAGCGTTGTCCAGATATTCATCGGACCTTGTGGAACCTGCCGGAACTGCCAGCGGGGCCTCAAGACTTTCTGCCTCACCGGTATGCACTCGTCGGGGAAGTTGCGCGACGGCACCTTTCGCATGTTCGACGAGTCGGGTTCTCCGGTAGGGACCCATCTCGGGCTCGGGAGCTTTGCCCGCCACACCGTCACCCCTGAACGCCACCTGGTGAAGATTCCCGACGGGGTAGAGCCCACGGTGGCGGCCCTTGTCTCATGCGGAGTATCGACGGGCGTCGGCGCGGCGGTAAATGTCGCCCGCGTCCAGCCCGGTGATGCCGTGCTGGTGCTCGGCCTCGGCGGGGTGGGAGCCGCGGCGGTGATGGGGGCGGCGCTGGCGGGAGCCGAGCGAATCGTGGCCGTGGATGTCAAGGCCGACAAGCTGGCCCTCGCCGCTGGGTGTGGGGCAACCGACGTTATCGATGCCAGTGCCGGCGACGTCGCCGACGGGGTGGACGAGCTAACCGGTGGCCGGGGAGTGGACGCGGTGCTGCTCACCCCAGACCGGGTCCGTCCCGAGCACTATGAGACGGCCATTGCCTGCCTCGCCCCGGCCGGGATAGTGGTGCAAGTCGGAGGCACGTCGCACGGGATGGATTCGATCCCAATATCCCCGAACGCGCTGTTGGCCCAAAGGGCGATCATCGGCACGACGATCGGAGGTCCCGACCCCGCAAGAGACGTTGTGCGCTGGATCGACCTCTACCTAGCCGGAAGGCTCCCGCTCGAAAAACTCATCACCCGCCGCTACCCGCTCGAAGACATCAACACCGGCTTCTCCGACTTAGCCGCGGGCCTCAACATCCGGGGCGTCGTCGCCATGACGGGTGACATGGACTGAAGTTGACGACCTGGCCATAGGCATAGATGCGCCCAGTAGCGCAGCCAGTACAGGTTGGGCGCTATCTGTTGTTATTGGGATCATCTGACATTACATTGATGTCAAACAACTCGATTGACATCCAGTCGACCAAGGAGTCCACATGAGCCAAATCACCGCCCGGGTCCCCAGCGAGCTTGTTGAGGCGCTGGATGCGGCCGCTGAGGATTTGAAGCGCAGTCGGGCTGACATAATTCGCCAGGCCTTGGAACGCTATTTAGAGGATTACGACGATCTCGAGGTCGCCCTTGAGCGCCTGCGAGATCCAGCCGATCCGGTGCTCGACTGGGACCAGGTCAGACATGATCTGCTCAATTCGGATTGAACGCAGCGCGTTCCGAGAATTAGTGATGGCGCAGAAGCCGTAGCCGATGGCCGCATACTCAGTTCGGATCAAGCGCAGCGCGACCCGCGACTTGGAGCAGATTGCTCGCCAGGATCGTGAGCGCATTGTGTATGCCATCGATCGTCTTGGCGAGCAACCCCATGCGGGCTACCCGCTGAAAGGAGACTTGCGGGGCCTTCGCCGAATACGCGTCGGCGACTACAGGGTGGTGTACGAAGTGCTCGACGATGAACTGGTGGTCCTCGTGGTTCGAGTCGCCCATCGCCGGGAGGTCTATCGCCGCCGTTAGTACGGCCGCCAGGAAAGACCAGGCCCAACCATTAGCTGGCTGAGCCGCTGCCCTCGACCTGCACCGTCACGATGTCCACGCCGTGGTACTTCTGGTGGCGTACGGCAGAGGCGTGGAAGCGGAGCAGTCGCAGGGATAGATCATCTACTGAAGGCACGGCCACCTCTTCGGCCAAGAACGCCAGTTGATCCTCGATGTTCTCCTGGCGTGTGGTGGCAACAAATTCCAGTTCCACCATCGTGCCCTGCGGCCGGGCCGTGATGTTCAGGCGCGGACTCACCGATTCCTCGGCGTCGTCTTCTTGCGCCAGCAGGCTGGCCAGAGTCTCTTCGCCGGCTGACCTCAGTCGCAGCGTAGATACCTCGTTCCACCTGAGCCGGGATGCCAGTTGAGTGAGGAACTCGTCGATCACCGGAATCGAGGCGGGGTCAAGCGTGACTTCGAGGCGGGAGCGGCGCGTGCTCATCGCTTCGACCAGCAGCGTCATGGCGATGGCGGCGATGGCGCCGATTGTGACGCCGCTTCCCAGCAGCTCGCCGTAGTCGTCGCCAAAGAGGTCGCGCAACAGGGGGTGCCCGTGCAGTCCCAAGCCCAGCGCGCTGGCCAGCGCGACCACCAGCATGCGCCGGGAGTCGAGGCCGTCGCGCAGCACCGTTTGACAGCCGCTCACGAAGAGCATGCCCATGGCGAGCATGAGGTAGGCGCCCAGCACCGGTCCGGGAATGGTCAACAACACCGCGGTGAACTTGGAGAACAAGGCCAGCGTCACCGAGACGATGGCCACCCCTGCGCCCACTCGGCGGGCGGCGACTCCGGTGAGGTTGATCAGCGAGAGGCTGTATGACGAATTTGCCATCGTGGGCAGCGTGCCGGTGAAGCCGGCCAGCAGCATGCCGACGCCGTTCACGCTGACCATGCCCTGGATCTGACGGAACTCGATGGCCCGGGGCCGTCGACGGGAGCCCTGTTGAATCACCACCCCGTCGCTGATCGTCTTGAGACCGAGAACCAGAGTGAGAACAGCGAACGAGGGCAACAGCACCCAGAACTCCCTGCTCGGTGTGAGGTCGACGCTGAGCGACGGCACGTCGGGGATGCCGAACCAGCCGGCGCTAGAGATCCGGTCGCCATCGAGTACCCCGAATGCCGCCGCCACCGCACAACCGGCCAGGATGCTGCTAAACGGCGCGACCAACCGCCAACGTCCGCTGGCCTTCAGCGCCACCATCACCGAGGCCAGCAGCGTCGCTCCGGCGATCACGGGGCCGGCCGACGTCGGGGCATCGGCGGGCAAATCATCGACTGCGTCGAACGCGATGGGCAGCACGCTGACGGCGATCAACATCGTCACCGTGCCCGAGACAGTCGGCGTGACAATTCGCCTCAGCGCCGGCAGCCACCAGGCCAGCGCGACCTGCATCAAGCTGCAAACGATCATCAGGCTGGCAAACGTCGCCAGCCCAGCCGCGGAGACCGTCGCCACCATGATGGCGATGAACATCGCCGCCGGCCAGGCCAGCACGACGTGGCCGGCGCCGAAACGCCGCAGATGGGAGGCTTGCAGCGCGGTGATGACACCGCAGATCACCATGGCCGAGAACACGCTCCAGGTCAGATAGCTGTCGTCGAGTCCCGACGAGCGAACGGCGATCGCTACGTTCAACACCGTCGGCGCCAGCACCAGCGCCGCCCCCTGAAACCCGACCAGCAGCGCGATGGGTGGAGGACAGGGCTCCTCCGGCTCAAATCGGATGGGCTGTTCGGCGTTATCGCCAGTCACTATTTGGCCTACCTCCCCCAGCGAGCCTATTCCCGGCCGCATCCCAATGGCTTCAAGGTGCCCGGGGTGGGAGTCGAACCCACACGCCTCCTTTGGAGGCTGGGGGGTTTAAGCCCCCTGCGTCTGCCTATTCCGCCACCCGGGCCCGCTCCCACGGTATCGGGCGGGGCGGGGGGCGGCTGCTCAATTGCGGTGGTGGGATTAGACCACCCGGAATACTCCTGAGCCGGTGGTGATGGTGCGGTCGTCGCGGCCCTCATCGAACAGGGTGAGGTTGACGTTGATGCGGCCGCTGCGGCTGGCGATGGCCTCGCCCTCGCAGCGGAACGGGCCGATGAGGCCGGGTTTCACGAACATCACGTACCAATTCTCCACCTGGATGCGATCGGTGCCGGCGGCCTGTTCAGCCAGTTCGTGGGCGGTGATGTCGAACACGACGTGGATGGGGCCGAGGTGCAAGGCGGCGTGGGGGGCGGAGAACTCCTTGGACAGCACGGGGAGTCGATACCAGCCGTCTTCGCCCTTGGTAGCGCCGAATACATCATGCAGCCGGGGCATGTCGGGGGAGTCCTCTACCGGAATGAGCGGGTTCTCGACCGCCTCGTAGCCGTCGGGAACATCGCCCAGGCTCACCCCCATGCCGGCGGAGGTGGAGATCACCCGGTCGTGGTCGGCCGCATCCACCACCGTCGAGCGGGTGAACCCCATTTGTCGTCCGAAGTTGATGATCTCGCGAATCACCTCGATCCGGTCCACCCCTCGGGCGTCGTCGAGGATCTGGGTGAAAGACACCACCGGGGCGGGTACCACCAGGTCGTCGTTCCAGCTGGGCTCGGGGCAGCCGATGGCCAGCGGGGCGGCCATGATGCCGCCGTGGGCGTTGCGCATGTCATGCCGCAGCGGCATCGACTCCAGTTCGTCATTGTCGAAGCCGATGTCTAGCGCCGGCGTGGTCTTGTTGAGATACCGGTAGGACATGAGTCCGGTCCAGATCTCCTCGAACGTCTCCCAATGCTCCTCGGAGCTCACATCTCGGATGTCTTTCACCATGGGCTGCAACTCTAGGACAGGTGAGGGCAGCGCGAAGTCACTCGCGGAGCCACGCTCGAAGCCTCAAACTAAGGTGACCACCAGTTGAGGACCAACACCCAATAGAAGGGAAGCGGGAGATGAGCGCTTACGTAGTAGTGATCGATTCTGAGGTCTTGGATGCGGAGGGTCTCGCCAGCGTGTCAGGCCCAATGGCCGAGGAAACCGAGGCTCATGGGGGCAGGTATCTGGTGCGGGGCGGAGACGTAACTGTGCTCGGGGGAGACTTGGACCCTGCGAACGTAACGGTTATCCAGTTCGACAGCATCGCTCAGGCCCAGGCTTTGCTCGATTCAGAGACGTTTGCCGAACTTCGCGCCCAGCGCAGCCAGTGTGTCAGAGCCAACGCCATCCTCATTGAAGGGTAGTAAGTCCCCTTCGGCGGGCCGCTGACCCTTTCCAGGGGAAATTCCCTGTTGGGCAGCCCTTTGGCGGCGACGGCCTACTTGCCCCAGAAGGCGGGGGAGGTGGCGTCTTTGGGGATCTCGGCGAGGGGCTCGGAGATCTCGGCCACGGTGGGGCCGTGCTCGGCGGCCAACGGAGCCAGGGCGTCGAGGTCGAAGCCGTACACATCGACGGCGTTGCCGGCCAGGATGCGGCGCATTGACTCTTCGTCGCGGTCGTGGAGGGCGAAGCGGATGCCCTCGCGGCTGTAGGGGTAGGTGCCCTCCACATGGGGGTAGTCTGAGCCCCACATCACCTTGTGGTCGCCCACCTTGTCGAGCAGGCGCATTTCGTTGGGGCCTGGGAAGCTGATCCCGATCCAGATGTTGCGGTCGAAGTAGAAGCTGGGCTTCTCGGGCAGTACCGAGTCGGCTGAGAAGCCCAACTCGCCGGTGCGCCCGGTCATCGACATCTGGGCGTGGAGGCCGTCGAGGCGGCGCAGGATGTCGGGCACCCAGCCGAAACCCTGCTCGGTGAACACCGCTTTGAGGCCGGGGTACCGCTCGAATACCCCGCCCATGATGAGGTGCCACATGGAGCGGTTGGAGAAGAACGGGGTCTCGATCACGAACATGGGCCCGGCTGCGGGGGAGTCGCCATAGTTGGGCATCCCCGTGCCGCCGGAGTGAAGGGTCATCACCACGTCGTGCTCCTCGCACGCCGCCCATACGGGGTCGTAGCGGGAGTGGAACAGCGGGGGCAGGTCGGAGTTGGGGGCGATGCTGGGGATCAGTGCCCCGCCCCGCAGGTTGTGCTCGGCGATCCACTTCACATCGGCCACGGCCTCGTCGATGTCGTTCAGAAAGATCTGGCCTATGCCGGCGCGGCGCTCGGGGTAGTCGGCGCAGAAGTCGGCCAGCCAGCGGTTGTGGGCTCGGATGCCAGCCAGGCGGCGGGGGAGGTCTTTGTCGGTGGGCTGGGGGGCGATGAGCGTGCCGGTGGGGAAGAACGGGGGCACGGTGTTAGGGAAGGTGATCTCGGCCACCACGCCGTCGGTGTGCTGCTCGGAGATGCGGCGGTCGTTGTCCCAGTTGCGCGAGCGGCCGTCGTCTTGCAGGTCGCGGAACGGATTGCGGTATTTGCCCCGCCAGGCGTCGAACTCGTCGTGCCAGGATGACTCCAAGTACTCCCTATAGGTCTTGTGGTTGGCACCGGCGTGGCAGTCGGAGGAAATGATCGTGTAGCGGTCAGCGGTGGCGGTGGTCACGTAGGAAAGGCTACCGGCCCGGCGGGTCCTGTCCCCTAGGGCGACAGAAGTTCATCGCGTACTTGGCGTTTTAGGTATTTGCCGGAGGCGTTGCGCGGGAGGGGGGCCTTTTGGAACCAGATGTGGGTGGGGATCTTGTAGGGGGCCAGGCGGCCGTCGAGGTGGGTTCGCAGGCCTTCGGCGTCGAGCTCGCGGCCCGCAAGCAGCACCACCGCGGCGCCGGGCACCTCTCCGAGGCGCTCGTCGGGCACCGCGAACACGATGGCCTCGGCCACCGCGTCGTGCTGGTAGATGGCGTTCTCCACCTCGGCGCAGGCGATGTTCTCTCCGCCCCGGATCACCAGGTCTTTAGCTCGGTCCACGATGGCGATGAACCCATCCCTGTCGATGGTGGCGATATCGCCGGTGTGGAGCCAGCCATCGACGATGGCCTCGGCTGTGGCCTCGGGCTTGTTGAGGTAGCCCCGGATGACGATGGGGGATCGAACCAGCAGCTCTCCCGGCTCACCGGACTGCAGCTCGGCGCCATTGTCGTCCACTACCTTGGCCTCGACGGTGGGGAGCGGTTGGCCCACGGTGGTGGGTTTGTCCACGTAGATCCGCCCGATGTTCATGGTGACCACCCCGCTGGTCTCGGTCAGGCCGTAGCCGGTGCCGGGGTTTCCGCTGGGGATCGACCGGGCGATCTTGTCCACCAAGTCGGGGTGCAGCGGCGAGCCCCCGCCTCCCAGCGAGCCCAGGCTGGAGGTGTCGTATTGGTCGAATTCGGGGTGCAGCACTATTTCCCGCGACATGGCTGGCACCGCGGCCAGGGTGCTGGGCCGCTCGGCGTCGATCAACTTCAGCGCCTCGGTGGCGTCCCAGCGGTACATGAGCACCAGCTTCCCGCCCACCGCGGTGGTGGGGTGCAGATAGCAATTGCATCCGGTGACGTGGAACAGCGGCACGCACACCAGCCCGGCTGGTTGGTCCCGCTGGTCTCGGGGCACGGCCTCTTTTTCGTTGAGCCTTCCCAGAGCGGCCGAGTAGAAGCCCATGTTCATCACGTTGTGCACCGCAGCTCGGTGGGTCATCACCGCCCCCTTGGGGAACCCGGTGGTGCCCGAGGTGTAGAACACGCACAGGTCGTCGTCGGGGCCGATGGTCACATCAGGCAACTCGGGCGGGTCGGAATCGGACACCGTGTCGGACCATCGGATCACATCGTCGGGCAACTCCTCCTCGCAGCGGGTCACGATCACCGGGATGTCGAGCCGGATGTCGAGGGATTGCAGACGCTCCCACCGCTCGCCGTCCACTATCAGTACCGCCGGCTGGCTGTCTTCCAGGCCGTAGGCCATCTCCGCCGCGGTCCACCAGGCGTTCATGCCCACCACCGCTGCCCCCATTGACACCGTCGCCCAGTAGGCGATGATCCACTCGGGGTAATTCCGCATGGAGATGGCCACCCGGTCGCCCCGGCCGACACCGTTGGCAGCCAGCCAGCCGACCAGGGCCCTCACCTGACGATGGGCTTCGGCATACGACAGCCGTTCGTCGCGAAAAACCAGGTAATCGGCCTCGCCGTGAGCCGCGGTGCCGGCAAAGAAGTCCCGCATTGAATCGGGCGCGTTGTCGAACATCCGCAGAGGGACGCCGTTTACCTCCTGCACCGACCAGGAGAACAGCTGGCCCGGCGCGGTGACCTGCGCCGCGGCTTCGTTCCAGGCGGCGAGGGTCATCAGTTGGACAGCCCCCAGCTCTCCATCACGATCGGGAGCAGGACATCCATCAATTCACCCATGTCGGGATCGGGAGGCAATACGTTGGCGTTGGCCGCCAGCGTCAGATCCAAATCGGGGATGTAAAGCACCCTGGTGCGAAAAGCCGGCGTCCCGCCACCGTGGCTATAGCCGAGCAGCCCGTCGATGTCGTCGATTCCCACACCCAGGCCGTAGCCGGGGTTGACCCCCGCAGCGGTCATCTCGGCCAGGGACTCTTCGCTTATGAGCCCTCCGGTGAACAGTCCTCGGAACATCAGCGGGACGTCGCCGATAAGGGTCTCGATTCCCCCGCCCGTCCAGCCGGCCGTTTGCAAAAACTCCTGGGGATAGCTGTTGGTGGAGATGTAGGTGTTGCCCAAGTAGTCGTGGCGGGCTTCGTCGGGAACTCTGGTCAGCGAGCTGAAAGCGGTATACAGAATCCCGCCGTTGTAGCTGTTGGCCACCGGCTCGGGCGGCAGCTCACCGGGGGGCAGGTAGGTGTTCTCCAAGCCCAGGGGATCGAGGACGCGAGACCTGATCTCGGTATGGGCGGGATTGCCGGTGACTGCCTCGATGATCATGCCTGCGATCACATGGCCAGCAGTGCTGTAGTTGTACTCGGTTTCGAAATCGGACACCGGTCCGTAGGTGGTGGTGAATCGCACGATCTCCTCAGGGGCGATGGGCACGTTCAGGCGGCTGGCACCCAGGATGAAGAACCCCGGGTCGAAGGCGTACTCCACGAACCCAGCGGTGTGGCCCATGAGGTGCCGGAGAGTGATGTCGGGTCCGTGCTCGTATCTGCCGTACCAGTCGTCGCCCAGATAGGCGGTGACCGGTGCGTCCAAGTCGAGGAGGCCTTCTTCCACCATCGACAGCACCGCGACGGTGGTGACCGGTTTGGTGACCGAGCCGATGCGTACATAGTTGCCCGGCGTCATTGGTGCTTGGGTGTCGAGATCGCTGACGCCCCAGCCGAATGTCCACGGGTCCTCGTCGCCTAGGGCCACGGCCAATACCAGCCCCGGTATTCCGGCCGCCTCCATCCAGTCGGCCGCCGCTGCGTTGATGGCGGCGACGTCTAGCCCTGATGGGTGGGTCTCGGGTTCGGGGGCGGCCGTGGCTTCGGGAGTGGCTTCAGCTGTTGGCTCCGGTGCCGGCGTGGGGGCGGGAGTGGGAGCTTCGGTGGGAGCGGTCGTGGCCTCTGGGGTTGCCTCGGCGGTGGGTTCGGGCGCTGAGGTCGCCTCGGGTTCGGGGGCTTCAGTGGGCTCCGGGGTGGCCTCGGCAGTGGGAGCGGCCGTTGGCGGCGGCTCGGCGGTTCCGTCGTCGTCGTTTCCGCAGGACCCGGCCACCAGGGCCATAACCAGCAGCAGGGCCCAGAACAGTTTGGAGACAGAAGATCGCATCATCGCCTCAGGCTACGCTGCGGCATGGCCAAAATGCGCTTCAACCACATGGAGCTGACGCTTCCCCTGGGAACATTGACCGACGAGTACCGGGCCGAGGTGCGCGAGTTCTACGGCGATGTCTTCGGATGGACGGCGACCGACACCCAGATCCTCAAGCAGACTGCACTATTGCTGTCCTCCGACCCCGCAACCAGCCAGTTCGTCTTGCTGGCCGAGCACAAGGAGCCCATGGCTCCGCCGCCGTTCGACCACCTGGGCCTGCTGTTCGAAACCCGCGAAGAAGTGGATACGTGCCTTGCCAAGTGCGAGGCCTGGCAGGAGAAGGATCCTCGAGTGGAGATCAAGCGCTACAGCGACCTGGTGATGCCCACGGTGACCGTGCACGCCTTTTACGTGCGGCATCTGCTGCCAATCCATTTGGATGTGCAGTGCATGGAGCGGCCCGAGGGAGTGGCGGCTCCGTCGGGACGCTGGGTCTGGGTCGAAGACTGATGGCTGACGAGCGGATTTCTCAACTGATCGGAGTGGACGCGCCGGAAACGGCGCTGGAGGTGGCCGACCGGATTTGGATGGCGGTCGGCACGGCCAACGCCTACAAGGTGGTCACTCCCGAGGGCAGCGTGATGATCGACGCCGGACTGGCCGGCGACGCCCGTCGCTTCCACCAACAGCTTTCGGCCGTTCCCGGCAATCCGGTGCGCTACATCGTTTTGACCCACGCCCACGAGGACCACATCGGCGGTCACCGGCGCTGGGCGCGGGAGGGAGCCCAAGTGGTGGCCCACCGCCTGTGCCTCCAGCGAGATGAGCAATACCGCCAGCTCACCCAGTTCCGAGTGGACCGGGCCAAGATCCTGTGGGGCGCGGCCATGAACCTCCGCACCGACTCCGGCCGGGTGGAGCCCACCCCGCCCATCGAGGCCGACATCGTGGTCGACCGCTCTCACACCCTCGAAGTGGGCGACCTCACCTTCGAGGTGATGCACACCCCAGGCGCCGAGGGTCCTGACGGCCTCACGGTGTGGGTGCCCGAGCTGCGGGCCGCCTTTGTGGGCGACCTGTGGGGTCCGATTATCGACGCCTTTCCCAACCTGTTCACCCTGCGGGGCGAGCCCTACCGCGACGCCCAGCAATACATGGAGTCGCTGCGCGAGGTTCGCGACCTCGAGCCCGAGATCGCCCTGGCCGGCCACTTCGAGCCGGTGGTGGGCAAAGAACAGGTCAAAGGGGTACTCACCCGGATGCACGACGGGGTGGAGTGGGTGTGGGACCGAGTAGTCGAGGGCATGAACGAGGGCAAGGATCCCTACACGCTCATGAAGGAGATCCGCCCGCCCGACGACCTGGCCTTAGATGAGACGTACGGTCGAGTGGACTGGGGCGTTCGGGCCATCTGGGAGGGGCTGGCCGGCTGGTTCACCTACCGCTCGGTTCTTGACCTTGATGCCACTCGCCCCGAATCGGTGTATCCCGATGTGGTGGCCCTGGCCGGAGCCGATGCCCTGGTAGCCCGCTCCGAGGAGCGGTTGGCTGACGGCGACCGCTTGGAGGCACTGCATCTGGCCGAGATAGTCCTGGCCGACGATGCTGGCCATGTCGGCGCGCTGCGGGCCAAGCTGTCCGCCTTGCAGTCCCTGTTCGACGAGTACGGCCAGCGAAACTTCCAGGAGGCCGGGTGGTATCGGACGGAGATCAGACAGGTCGAACAGCAGTTGGAAGCAGCTCAGGGATGACGAACCGCGGAGCTGGCACAAGAGCCGCCAACCACAGGAGAAGCTGATGCGAGCCGCAGTGATCGCTGACGACAGAACTCTGGAAGTGGCCGAAGTCGAAGATCCGACACCGGGGCGAGGGGAATTGGTCTTGGCGGTAAAGGGGTGCGGCATCTGCGGGTCCGACCTGAAAGTCGTCGAACATCTGCCCATCGGCTACACGCTGGGCCACGAGTTCTCAGGCGAAGTGGTGGCGGTGGGAGCCGACCCAGTAGGGAACTGGAACACCGGCGATGCGGTTTGCGCTCTGCCGCTGGTGGGGTGCGGGAGATGCCAGTACTGCTGGGACACGCTGCCCGTCCATTGCCCGCACTCGGAGATGATCGGCACCGGCCATCGGCCGGGCGCCTATGCCGAGTACGTGACCGTTTCCAGCGCGCAGACATTCCGCCTGCCCGAGGGATGCGGCTACGACGTGGGTGCTCTGGTGGAGCCTCTGGCCGTCGGACTCCATGCAGTAGACACCGCCGGCATCGGAGCAGGCGACAACGTGCTCATCGTGGGGGCCGGACCGGTGGGCCTGGCCGTTGCTCTCTGGGCGCGCCATGTGGGAGCTCGCAGTGTGGTGGTCAGCGATCCGGTTGCTGTACGCCGGGACTCTGCGGCCGACTTCGGAGCGACCGGGATCATTGATCCTGCAACCGAGGAGTTAGGACCGGCTTTCGAGCGGTTGGCCGGTGTGCCGCCCGACGTAGTGATGGAGGCGGTGGGCAAGCCGGGCATCATCCAGACCTGCATAGATGCGGCCGCCCATCGAGGCAGGGTTGCGGTAGTGGGCATTTGCTCGGGACCCGACCCCATCATCCCGGTCTCGGCATCGCTGAAAGAGCTGACCATGACCTTTCCGGTGTATTACCGCCACCATGACTACGCCCACACCTTGGCCATGATCGAGCAGGGCCGCATCAATCCAGCCCCCTTCATCACCCACACCGTGGACCTCGACGGTCTTCCCGGGGCATTCGAGGCCATAAAATCGCCCACCGATCAGTGCAAAGTGCTGGTCCGCCCGTAATCGACTTAACCTGTCCCCGTGGATTTCGGCGACACCCCAGCACAAGCAGCATTTCGGGCCGAGGCCCGGGCCTGGTTAGAGGCCAACGCTCCGGCCAAAGGCTCGGCGGAGGCGTTCGATCACATGAGCAGCCCGGGACGAAGCGAAGAGCTGGAAAGAGAACTTGCCAATCGGGCCCGGGCCTGGCAGTCGAAGCTGGCTGCCGACGGCTGGGCCTGCTTGGACTGGCCGCCGGAGTACGGGGGACGGGGTGCCTCCACGGTGGAGACGATCATTTTCGAGGAAGAGCAGAGCCGCTTCGGTGTGTCGAGGTCGATATTCATGGCCGCACTCGACATGGCTGCTCCCACCCTTATGTCGTGGGGCACCGACGAGCAGAAGCAGAAGTTCTTGAACCCCATCCGCCGGGGAGAAATGGTGTTCGCCCAGCTGTTCAGCGAACCCAACGCCGGGTCCGACCTGGCCGGCCTCCAGACCAGAGCAGTCCGAGACGGCGACGTGTTTGTGGTCAACGGCCAGAAGGTATGGAACTCGTATGCCCATCTGGCCGACTGGGGCATTCTCTTGGCCCGCACCAATTCGGACGTTCCCAAGCACCAGGGGCTCACCTATTTCTTTGTGGAGATGGACAGCGAGGGCTTGGACCCGCGGCCATTGCGTCAGATGACCGGTGGGGCCGAGTTCAACGAGACCTTCTTCGACAGTGTGCGGATCCCGGTGGAGAATGTGATCGGCGGGGTCAACAACGGATGGGCGGTAGCCCAGACCACCCTCAACAGTGAGCGGGCCGCGGTGGGCGCCCAGACGTCGGTCGTCGATGTCCCCACATTGGTGGAGCTGGCCAAGAGAAAGGGTCAGGACGGCGACCCCACGGTTCGCCAGGCATTGGCCGAAGCATGGATAAGGTCGGAGGTGCTCCGCTATCTGGGCATGAGGGTATACACCGCGCTGAGCCAGGGCACTGAGATCGGGCCAGAGGCCTCGATTATGAAGATCCTGACTGGCGACCACATCAGGGACACCAGCCAAACGGCTATGGAGCTCCTGGGACCGGAGGGGATGCTGAACGACGATGTTTGGGTGACGCGGATGGTCAGCCATTTCGCCCACAAGATCGGCGGCGGCACTCCCGAGATCCAGCGAAACGTGATTGGCGAGCGCATTCTCGGCCTACCCCGCGAGCCGCGAGCCGACAAAGGCATCCCATTCCGCGAACTCAAGGTGTGATGGGCGCGCCCGGCATCCGGCCGCCAGTGCTGGCGGCGTTGGTGCTGGTCGTTATGGTGCTGGCGGTCTGTACCGGGTGCGGCCTATTCAGCCAGGGAACGGTGGTCAGTCCTGCGCCCAACGTCAACGACCAAGGTCAGCCGATTGCCGAGAGCTCTCCTGTGCCCATTGCCACTCCCGACGGAGTGCCGCTGCCCGATGACACCATCGTGATCGGCGCCTTGATGGCCACCACCGGGTTCTTGGCCGTCTACGACGAGCCCGCGCTGGTTGCGGCCCAGAACCGGATCGACGCTTTGAACGAGGCCGGCGGCCTGTTGGGGCGGCCGGTGGTATTGCGCCACTTCGACAGCCACACCGAGCTGTCGGCTATGCGGAACGGCGCGGAACAGCTGCTGTTGGACGGCATCGACCTGCTGCTGATGACGTGTGACGCCGTTTATGCGGCCCCGGCCCTCGAAGTGCTCGAAGGCTCGGGAACCCTGGTCATCAGCCCCTGTGGGACCGACGACGACTGGATCACCGGAGAGCTGGGCCAACGGGTCTTCTCCATGGCTACACCGGTGAGCACCGAAGCAGAACTCCTGGTCTCATTGGTGGCTGAACGGGGCTTCACCACCGCAGTCGTGATCATCGATCAGACCAGCACGGAGGCGGTAGAGGTCTGCGAGGCCTTCGAGCGGAAGTTTGAGGCCTCGGGGGGCCGAGTGTCCGGTCTGTACCGATACCAGCCGACCGATCCGGGCCTTCTCGGACCCATCCTGTCTGGGCTCATCAACTCTGGCCCCGAATCCATTGTGTTCTGCGGGACCCGGCTGGTTGCCCCCGAGGAGATCCTGGCTCCCATCCGCGCCGCGGGCATTCTCCAGCCCATATTCGCCAGCTCCACCATGGACGGCGACCATTGGATCGGCAAGGTTCCCGGCGTCGGCGATTTCACCATGCTTTCGTATGCGTCGGTCTACACCGACTCCCCCGATCCCAGCCCTGAGGTACGACAGGTGCTGGCCGATTATCTGGCCGCGACCGGACATATCGCCAAGGACGGCCGAGTGATTACCGGGGCTGACGCCGTCGAGGCCTACGTTCGGGCCGTAGAGCGGGCCGGCACCCTTGATCCTGGGGCGGTGGCCGCACAGCTGGAGCGGTTTGACGGAGAGGAGCTGGCTGCCGGCCCCATCACCTTCGGCCCCAACGTCCACGCCGCCGTCGACCGCCCCATGAGGGTGATCACCATCGAGGAGCCCTACGCCCGATACGACCGTATCGCCAATCCGTAGGCATAGGCCTCGCGCCGGTCAGTAGCCAAGGTCGACGTCTACGGGGCCGAGCAGCTCCAGGCCGGCGATATAGCGGCGAACATTCTCGGTTACCCGGCGGGCGAGGAGCTCCAGCCCCATCTCGGGGGTGTTGCCCACGTGGGGGGTGATGAGGCAGTTGTCCATGCTCCACAGGGGGTGGCCGTCGGGGAGAGGCTCGGGGTCGGTCACATCCAAGGCGGCGCCGCCGATGGTCCCCGTGGCCAGCGCGTCTACCAGGTGGTCGGTTACTACATGGCCACCCCGCCCCACATTGATCAGCCAGGCGTGGGGCGCCATGGCGTCAAGCGCGTCAGCGTCGATGATGCCGGTGGTCTCGGGAGTGAGCGCCAGGGCCACCACGACGACATCGGCGTCGCCCAGCGCGTCGTGCAGGCTCTCCGGGCCGACCACTCGATCGACTCCCGGCATGGGCGCGCGATGGCGGCGCAAGACCGTGATCCGGCAGTCCCACGGGGCCAGCAGCCGCACCAACGACTCGGTGATGCCGCCGCCCCCCAGTACGGTCAACCGGGCCCCGAGCAGGTTCCGGCCCTCCGGAGGCGACCAGCGGCGGGCGCGGGCGAAGCTCCCCATTCCCCTCAGGCCGGCCAGGGCCAGCATCAGCACGTGCTCGGCCACGGGCTCGGCGTACACCCCCTTGCCGCAAGTCCAGCGGTGGTCGCGGTCGAGCAAATGGGTCAGGTTCTCGATGCCGGCGTAGGGGAGTTGCACCCACTCAATGCCCGGTCCGTTGGCCAGCACCTCGGGAAGCAGCTCGGGGGCGGCAGGCTCGGCCCAGACCAAGGCCTGGGCCTCGCTAGGGGCAACCACCCGACCTCCGCCGTCAACCACTGCGTCGGCCAGCACCGGTCGCCGCCAGCAGTCGGGTTCCACTGCGATGCAAGGCGGTTCCATACCGCCGGGTAGTTTATGGGCGTGGAGGTCGCAGATTCGATCCTCGACCTCATCGGGAACACTCCGCTGGTGCGGATGAAGCGCATCGCCGATGGGGTGTCGTGTGAGGTTTTGGCCAAGCTGGAAATGCTGAACCCAGGCGGCAGCGTGAAGGATCGTCCCGCGGTGGCCATGATCGACGCGGCCGAGCAGGAGGGGCTGCTGAAACCGGGCGGGACCATCATTGAGCCCACCTCGGGCAACACTGGCGTGGGCTTGGCCCTCGTTGCCGCCCAGAGGGACTACCGCTGCATCTTCGTCATGACCGACAAGGTGAGCGATGAGAAGGTGCAGTTGCTGCGGGCCTACGGCGCTGAGGTGGTGGTGTGTCCGGTGGCTGTGGACCCCGAAGACCCCGAATCGTACTACTCCACCGCCGAGCGGCTGGTGGCAGAGACTCCCGGTGCCTACCGGCCCAATCAGTACTTCAACCAGGTGAACCCCCTCTCCCACGAGCAGTCCACCGGACCCGAGCTGTGGAAGCAGACCGGCGGGCGCATCACCCACTTCGTGGCTGGGGCGGGCACCGGGGGAACACTCAACGGCGTGGGCCGCTTCCTGAAGCAACAGAACCCGGCGATTCAGATCGTGGCTGGCGATCCCGAGGGCTCGGTGTTCAGCGGCGGCTCGGGTCGGCCCTATCTGGTGGAGGGGATCGGAGAGGACTTCTGGCCTGAGACCTACGACCCCGACGTGGTCGATCGAGTGATCCCCATCTCCGACCAGGATTCCTTCGACATGGCCCGGCTGGTGACTGGGCGGGAGGGGCTGCTGATCGGAGGGTCGGGCGGCACCGCGGTGTGCGCCGCCTTGGAGGTGGCCCGAGACTGCGGCCCCGACGATGTGGTGGTGGTGCTGTTGCCCGACGCCGGCCGGGGCTATCTCTCCAAAGTGTTCAACGACGATTGGATGGCGTCGTACGGCTTTTTGATCGGCCAGCACCCCTGCGTGAAGGACGTGCTCGACGCCAAAGAAGGGGCGCTGCCCCCTCTGGTGTATGTCAAACCCGAAGATCAGGTCAGCCTGGCCGTGACTCAGATGCGAGACCACGGGGTAAGCCAGCTTCCGGTGGCCAAGGGGGAGATGCCCTTGGCGGCGGCCGAAGTAATGGGGTCGGTACACGAGCTTCAGCTCATGGCCTTGGCCTTCGACGGCGAACTTCTGGGCCAGCCGGTGGAGAACGTGATGAGCCGGCCCCTGGAGCAGATCGGCATCGGGGAACCAGTGGCGTTGGCGGTGACGAAGCTGGAGCGCTCACCCGCCCTGTTGGTGCTCGACGGCGGTCGCCCCCGAGCGGTGATGACCAGCACTGACGTACTCAGCTTCTTGTCCCCCGGCGCATCTAGCACGGGAACATGAGCGGTTCTGCCCCCGGCGAGTGGGGATTCGACACCCGGGCCATCCACGTCGGCCAAGAGCCCGACGAGACCACCGGTGCCATAACCGTTCCCATCCACTTGGCCACCACCTTCGTGCAGGCCGCTCCCGGTCAGCACCGGGGCTACGAATACGCCCGCACTTCCAATCCCACCCGGGTCGCGCTGGAGCAGTGCGTGGCTGGTTTGGAGGGGGCCACCCACGGCATGGCCTTTGCAAGTGGTATGGCCGCAGAGGATGCGGTTATCGGCATGATGCGCCCCGGCGACCACGTCGTTCTGGGAACCGATGCCTACGGGGGGACGTTCCGGCTCATCTCTCGGGTGTATGGCGAGCGGGGTATCGAGTGGTCGGCGGTAGACATGGCGGATGTGGACGCGCTGGCCGCGGCTATTCGCCCCGAGACCCGACAGGTGTGGGTGGAGACGCCCACCAACCCGATGCTGACGGTGGTGGACATCGCCGCAGTGGCCGATGTGGCCCACGCATCGGGAGCCGACGTGGTGGTGGACAACACCTTTGCTACCCCATACCTCCAGAACCCGCTTGAGCTGGGGGCTGATGTGGTGGTGCACTCCACCACCAAGTATCTGGGCGGGCACTCCGACGTGGTGGGCGGATTCATCGCGGTGAACCGGGATGACCTAGCTGAGCATCTGTCTTTCGTCCAAAACGCGGTGGGAGCCGTGCCCAGCCCGTTCGACTGCTACCTGCTGCTGCGGGGGGTCAAGACGCTGGGCGTGCGCATGGACCGTCACTGCGACAACGCCCAGACGGTGGCCGAGTTCTTGGCCGGCCACTCGGCGGTAGAACGGGTGCTGTTCCCCGGCCTGCCCGATCACCCGGGATTCGAGGTGGCGGCCCAGCAGATGCGCCGCGCTGGCGGAATGGTGTCGTTCATCCATGGCGGGGGAGAGGCCGCCGCGGTGGCCGCGGTGAGCGCCACCCGGGTGTTCCGGCTGGCCGAATCTCTGGGCGCGGTGGAGTCGCTTATCGAGCAGCCCTCCACGATGACCCATCTGTCGGTGGCCGACTCTCCTTTGGCGGTGGACCCTGGGTTGGTGCGCTTATCGGTCGGCATCGAGACCATCGGCGATCTGCTGGCCGATTTGGACCAGGCTCTGGGTTCGTAGTCGCCTCAGTCCTGCATGGGCAGAAGGTCGTCGGCCAAGGCTTCGATCTCGGTTTTCCAGTCGGGAGGCTCCCCCAGGGGCATTACCACGAACTTGGAAGCGCCGGTCTCGAGGAAGGCCTCGATCCTGGACCGCAGCTCATGACGGCTCGTCGCCACCAGGTCGTTGGGGTTCTTGTCGGGTTGCCGCAGCTTGATGAGCTCGAGGAACCGGTCGGGCAGGGGGCCGTCGGTGTAGGTCAACAGCGCCCCGTAGTGCTCAGGGTCGATTTCCCGTTCTGCCTCGCCAGCATGCTGTTTGATAGCAGCAATCCCATCTCGCACGTCATCGGGCGTGACAAAGGAGGGCAGCCAGCCGTCGCCCAGCCGACCAACCCGGCGCAGCTCTGAGGGGGCGATTCCCCCCATCCAGACGTCCAAGGGCTGTTGCATCGGCTTCACGTCCACCCGGGCGGCGTCTAGGTGGAAGCGCGGGCCGTGGTGCTCGACTTCGTCCTCGGTCCACAGCCGTCGCATGAGCGGCAGGGCCTCATTGAACCAGGCCGCCCGGTCCATGCGGGCCACCCCGAAGGCCTGATGCTCGGCGGTGTCGGCCACGCCGAGGCCGAAAGCGGGCAGCAGGCGCCCGTTTGAGATGCGGTCGAGGCTGGCCATGGCCTTGGCCAACAGCACCGGGTTGCGGCCGGGCAGCACCATCACGCTTGGGCCGAACTTGAGCTGGGTAGTTCGAGCGGCCGCGAAGGTCATGGCCACCACCGGATCGAGCGCTGGCCCGCTGGCCCGCTCAGCCACCCACAGCGAGTCGAACCCCAGCCGCTCTAGGCCGTCCACCACGGTGGCGAAGGCTTCGGGATCTCCCGAGGCCACCCCGCCTCCCACGCCAAAGCCGATTCGGACTCTCATGTCAGGAGAGCTTGGCGATCTCGGGGGACTCGTCGGGGTCGGGCTCGGTGGCCATGAAGGCGTCGAGCATCTCGGCGGCCACTTCGGAGGAAACCAGGCGCAGGCTCAGGGCCAAGACGTTGGCGTCATTCCATCGACGTGCGCCGCGAGCAGTCTCGGCGTCGGTACACAAGGCGGCCCGCACTCCGGGGACCTTGTTGGCCGCGATCGACACGCCGGTGCCGGTCCAGCAGCACACCACTCCCACATCGGCGGTATCTCCGACTACCGCCTCGCCGACGGCCCGACCCACGTCGGGCCAGGGAGCCCCCTCTGCGACGGCCGCCACCACGTCGTGGCCCCCATCGATCAGATGCTGCTTGATTGCATCGGTCAGGGCAGTGGGCTCGTCGGTCCCGAAGGCGATTCGCATCCTGTTATCCCGATAGATCGGCTTCAAGGAGGTCGAGATCGAAGCCGTAGAGGGTGGCGCAGTTGTCCCTGAGGATCATCTGCTGCTCGTCGGCGGGCACATCGGCCAGGGTCTCGGCCACCACCTCCCGGGAACGGGGGAAGGTGGACTCGGTGTGGGGGTAGTCGGAGCCCCACATCAGGGTGTGGGTGCCGAAGGTGTCCCGCACCCTCACGCCCACGGCATCTTCCTGGAAGCTCACGAAGCAGTTGGAACTGAAGTAGTGGCTGGGGCGGGCGTCGGGATCGACGAAACGGTGCCAGTCGCCTCGCAGCGGCCGGTCGGTGTAGCAGTAGTCCATCTGGAACAGCCAGAACGGGATCCACCCCACCTCGTGCTCCACCGATCCCACCTTGAGATTCGGGTGGCGCTCGAACACCCCGGCAAAGATCATCTCGCCCAGGGACTTCCGCACGAAGTGGTCTTGCAGGTAGAACGCCGCCTCCGTCACCACCCTCACGTCATTCTTGGTCTGGCCGCTGGCGCTGGCGAGCATCCGGCCCGTGGCCACGTGCATCGACAGGGGCACGTCGAGGTCGACCGCAGCCGACCAAAAATGCTCATAGCGGGGATTGTCGTAGCCCTGACCCGCAGGGGGCATCACCGAGACCATCGCCCCGGCCAAGCCCATGTTGCGGCACCGAGTCAGCTCGGCGATGGCCTCGTCGATGTCGTCGAGGTTGATGAGGGCGATGCCCTTCAGCCGCGCGGGGTCGTGTGCGCAGAACTCGGCGATGAAGTCGTTGTAGAGCCCCATGGTCACAGAGCACAGCTCAGAGTCGGGGATGCTGTAGGCCAACAGCGCCTCGCTGGGATAGATAACCGAGGCGGCCACTCCGTCGGAGCGGTTGTCGGAGATGAACTTCGCCGGGTCGTAGGCCCCGGGGCGGACTTCGTCGAACGACGCCTCTATGCGGAGTTTGGTGGGGTCTTGGTCGAAACGGTTGCCGGCCTGGAAGCCCAGAAACGACATTGAGCGCTGGCCGTCGATGTACCACCAGTCGCCGCCGGGCTCGCGGCGCACCTGCGGGACCCGCTCGGCCATCGGGCCGGTGGCCCGCTCGGTCCACAGGTCGGGCGGTTCGATGATGTGGGAGTCGGACGAGATCATCATGGCAGTGGGGCTCACGGCGCTCCTTCGGTCAAGCTCTTATTGCAGCAGTTCTGCGGCCCGCTCGCCCAATGCGATGCAGGTGAGGTTGGTGTTGGCCCGGGGGATCATCGGCAAGATGGAGGCGTCGAACACCGAAAGGCGGTCGATGCCGTGGACCCGGCCGAAGTCGTCGACGACGTCGCTGGCGTCGGGGTCGGGCCCCATCCGGCAGGTGCCCGAGGCGTGATACCAGGGAAAGCAGAACTGCTGGGCGTAGTCGGCCAGAGCCCGGTCGCCGCCGTTAGCGAAGGCTGATTCGTCGAGGACTGCCACCCGCTCGAACCTCTCAGACAGCGCCTCATGGGTGGCCAACCGGTAGCAGAGTCGCAGCCCAGCGGTGAGCTGGGAGAGGTCTTCGGGGTTGTCCAGAAGGTTCAGGTCGATAACCGGCGGGTGGGCGGGGTCGGGTGACAGCACCCGGAGGCGTCCTCTTGAGCGGGGGGATTGGATGCCGGCGCAGATGCCCCAGATCAAGTCGGCACCGCACACTTCGGCCAATGCCGGGTTCTCGGACAAGTCCCAGTGGTTCATCATGCCTATCTGCATGTCGTTGGTCACCGGGCTGTCGGGGGAGCTGTAGCGGATCAGCAGCTGGTGCTGCACCATTTCGGTGGTCACCGCTCCTTCCGGGGGGACAACGAAAACGAAGGCCCCCACGTGCTCCATCAGGTTGGCGCCCACCCCGGGCAGGTCGGCGACCGAGCGGATGCCTATGGCCTCGAGGTCCCGCACCGGCCCGATTCCCGAGCGCATCAACAGCGCAGGTGAGTTGAGGGCGCCAGCGCATACCACGATGCGTCGGCCTCGGACCTGCTCCACGCTGGTGCCTCCGCCAGTGGAGTAAGCCACCGCGGTGGCCCGGTCCCGTTCAATCACGATGTGGTGGGCGTAGGCCCCGCCGACAATCTCCAGGTTCTTCCTACCGTCGGCCGGATGGAGGTAGCCCATGGCGGTGGACACCCGTACCCCGTCCACCACGTTCTGGGGCGACGGGCCGATGCCCTCCGACACGCCGTCATTGTGGTCGTCCACCCACGCCAGACCATTGTCTTGGGCCGCGGCCAGCAGTTGTTGTTGGGGAGCGACCAGATCGTCTTTGGCTGCCCGACGGATGGGAATGGGACCGCCGGTGCCGTGGAGCTCGCCTCCCAGGGGGTCGTCTTCCAGTCGGCGAAAGCACGGGGCCATGGCCTCCCAGCTCCAGTTGGGGCTGGCCCAAGAGTCGTAGTCGCTGGGCATCCCCCGCAGCGCCACGCCGCCGTTCACCGCCGACCCCCCGCCCAGTGTCCGGCCCTGCGGGTAAGGGGCGGTGGCCTCGCCGGTGGTGCGGGCTTGGAAGCCCCAATCGCGCCCTGTGTGAGAGAAGTCCACCGCGCCCAAGCGGTCGGCGTCGGGATCGGGCTCGACAGGTCCGGCCTCCAACAGCAGTACCGTTGTGCCCGAGTTCTCCGACAGCCGGGCGGCCAGCGCCGCTCCGGTGGAGCCCCCGCCGACGATCACGAAGTCGTAGATCATGCGCGGCGACCGGTGGCTATTGGTCAAAGGGCAGGTGCAACATCTTGATGGCGTTGCCCCGCATGATCTTGTAAATCACCTCGTCGGATAGCCCTTCGCACTGCTTCTCGGCCACTTCTTTGGTGTGGGGCCATGTGCTGTCGGAGTGGGGGTAGTCGGTCTCGAACGTAACGTTGTCCTCCCCGATGGCATCGAGGTTGGCCAAACCGAAGCGATCGTCGAAGAAGCAGCCGTACACGTGGTCGGCGAAGTAGCTGCTGGGCGGCTCGGGGATCACGTCCCACACCCGATTCCACCCCCGGTTGTGCTCCCACACCACGTCGGCCCGCTCCAAGATGTAGGGGATCCAGCCGATCTGACCCTCGCTGTAGGCGATCTTGATGTCGGGGTAGCGGATGAACGCCCCGGAGAACAGCCAGTCGGCCAGCGATCCCATGGCGTTGTTGAAGGTGAGGGTTGAGGGCACCGCCGGCGGGGCGTCGGGGGAGGTGGACGGCATGCGCGACCCCGAGCCGATGTGCATGCACAGCACGGTGGCTGTCTCCTCGCAGGCCGCGAACAGTGGCTCCCAGTGCCCGTCAGAGTCGTGGATGGACGCCAGCCCGAGGTTGGTGGGCAGCTCGGTGAACGCCACCGCGTGGGCGCCTCGGGCGGCGTTGCGGCGCACCTCGGCGGCGGCCAGATGAGGATCCCACAAGGGCATCAGAGGCAGGGGAATCAGCCGGCTGTCAGTGCCGGCGCACCACTCCTCGATCATCCAGTCGTTGTAGGCCTGCACACACAGCAGGGCCAGTTCTTTGTCGGCCGCCTCCATGAAAGTTTGGCCGCAGAAGCGGGGGAACATCGGGAAGCACATGGAGGCTTCGACGTGGTTGATATCCATGTCGTCGAGGCGGGCCTTTTGCTGCCAGCAGCCGGGGCGCATCTCCTCGTAGTTGATGGGCCGGGCGTCGACCTCCTCTTTGGGATAGCCGGAGGCTGCGCTCAGCCGGATAAGGGGGCGCTTGAGGTCTTCGTACATCCAGAAGTCCACCGACCGCTCCACGTCGCTGTCCACCCACACAGGCTCATGGTCGACAACCACCATGTCCTTGCGGACAGTCTCCCGCACTACCCGGGGTCCCACGTCGGAGTATTTGCGGGGCAATCGGTCGGTCCAGAGGGTGGGCGGCTCTACTATGTGATCATCCACCGAGATGATCTTGGGGATCTCTGGCATGGGCCGAGCGTACTCGGCGGCATAAGGGCCACGGCCTGCTGGGGAGCTTGTCAGCGCGCTGGCCTATTGTTGCGCCATGCTTGATCTGATCATCAAAGGCGGCACCGTGGTGGACGGCACCGGAGCGCCGGGATTCGTCGCCGATGTGGGCATCAGCGACGGGAGAATCACCACCGTCGGGTCGATTGACGAGGCCGCGGCCCGCGTCATCGAGGCCGATGGGCTGGTGGTGGCGCCGGGATTCATCGACGCCCACACCCACTACGACGCCCAGCTGTTCTGGGATCCTCTCGCTTCTCCCTCCAACGAGCATGGGGTGACCACTGTGCTGGGTGGCAACTGCGGATTCACGCTGGCCCCCCTCAAGGCCGATGACGCCGACTACATCCGCCGGATGATGGCCAAGGTGGAGGGGATGCCCCTGCCCGCCCTGGAGCAGGGCCTGCCGTGGAGCTGGTCGAGCTTCGCCCAGTACCTGGATGCCCTGGAGGGGCGCATCGGGGTGAACGCCGGGTTCCTGGTGGGCCATTCGGCCCTGCGCCGCTTTGTGATGGGGGCTGAGGGTACCGGCAATGCGGCCTCTTCTGAGCAAGTGGCCGAGATGGTACGAGTGCTGCACGAGGCGCTGGAGGCCGGCGGGCTGGGGTTCTCGTCGTCGCAGTCCACCACCCACTCCGATGGCAACAACGACCCTGTGCCTTCGTATTTCGCCGACCGCGACGAGATGCTGGCCCTGTGCGGGGCGGTGTCTGAACATCCCGGCACCTGGCTGGAATTCATCATCACCGGCTGCAATGCGTTCTTCAGCGACGAAGAGATCGACTTGATGACCCAGATGTCGGTGCGGGCCCAGCGGCCGCTCAACTGGAACGTGCTCTCGCACGCCTCCACCATGATGGACCGCACCCGCCACCAGCTCAGCGCGTCGGATGCGGCTGCCCAGGCCGGGGGGCGCATCGTGGCCTTGTCGATGCCTTCCATAGGCGGGCTTAAGATGAGCTTTGCCAGCTACTGCGCCCTGTATCTGCTGCCCAACTGGGGCGACGTGTTGTACCTGGACCACGACGAGAAGAAGGCCAAGCTGGCCGATCCCGCAGTGCGCCAGTGGCTGGATGAGCAGGCCCGCAGCTCCGAAGGCCCGTTCCAGTTCATCTCCACCTGGGCCAACATGGAGATCGGCGACACCTACGCTCCCGAGAACGTCGGGCTCACCGGTCGCAAGGTGGGCGACATCGCCGCCGAGCGAGGGGTGGACCCATTTGACGCCCTGCTCGACATCGTGGTGGCCGACGACCTGCGGACCGCTTTGTGGCCCCTGTCGTCCGACGACATCGACTTGGCCTGGCGGCAGCGGGCCGATCTGTGGCGGGATCAGCGGGTGCTGGTGGGCGGCTCCGACGCCGGAGCCCACCTCGACCGCATGTGCGGTGCCCGCTTCCCCACCGAGATGCTGGCCATCGCGGTGCGCGACCGGGGCCTGCTGTCGATGGAGGAGTGCGTGCAGCTCCTGACCGACGAGCCTGCCCGCCTTTTCGGCCTGAAGGGCCGGGGCCGGGTGGCCGAGGACTACTGCGCCGATCTGGTGGTGTTCAACCCCGACACCGTGGCCTCAGAGCCCATCGTCGAGCGCACCGACCTCCCCGGCGGTTGCGAGCGCCTCTACGCCGGCGCCGTCGGCGTAGAGCACGTGCTGGTCAACGGCACCGAGATCATCACCGCCGGCGACCCCACAGGAGCCACCCCCGGCACCCTCCTCCGCTCCGGCCGCGACACCGAAACTGTGCTGCCGTAGGGCAATTCACACAACTACCCCGACAGTTGGGGGGGTGATAGGGCGCGCCTACTGTGGGGGGCATGTTTGATTTGGTGATTCGGGGCGGCACGGTGGTGGATGGGACTGGGGCGGCTCCTGTTGCGGCTGATGTGGCGGTGACTGACGGGCGGATCGCGGAGATCGGGCAGGTGGATGGGGCGGCGGCCCGGACGGTGGATGCCGAAGGGCTGGTGGTGGCTCCGGGGTTCATTGATCCCCATACTCACTACGACGCGCAACTGTTCTGGGACCCGGCGGCCACACCGTCGCCGATGCACGGGGTGACCACCGTGCTGGGGGGCAACTGCGGGTTCTCGCTCGCTCCGGTGAATCCCGACGACGCCCGCTACCTGCAAGAGATGATGGCCATGGTGGAGGGGATGCCCTTGCCGGCGTTGGAGCAGGGGTTGCCGTGGGACTGGGAGACCTTCGGAGAGTTCCTCGACCGCCTCGACGGCCGCACTGCGGTCAACGCGGGATTCCTGGTGGGCCACTCGGCCCTGCGCCGCTACGTGATGGGGTCCGACGCCGATCAGCCCGCTAGCCCTGGTCAGCTCGACCAGATGGTGCAAGCCCTCCATGACGGGCTGAACGCCGGCGGCATGGGGTTCTCCACTTCGCTGGCCTACACCCATTGGGATGGCGACAACCAGCCGGTACCCAGCCGGTTCTCTTCCACCGAAGAGGTGCTGGCCTTGTCCGGGGCAGTGTCCGATCACCCCGGCACCTGGCTGGAGTTCATCACCTCGGGCTGCCTCAGCATGTTCAGCGACGAGGAGATCGAGCTTATGAGCCAAATGTCGGCTCGGGCACAGCGGCCCTTGAACTGGAACGTGCTGACGGTGAGCGCCGACACCAAAGACCGGACCAACCACCAGCTCGGGGCGGCCGATGCCGCTGCCGGAGTGGGCGGGCGAATCGTGGCGTTGTCGATGCCCACCATCGGCGGGTTGAAGCTGTGCTTTGCCACCTACTGCCCGCTGTACAACATGCCGGGGTGGAAGGACACCATGAACCTTCCCCACGAGGAGAAGATGGCCGCGTTGGCCGACCCGGAGAAGCGGCGGTGGCTCAACGAGCAGGCCCAGTCGGGCAGCGGCGGCTTCTACCACATGGCCCAGTGGGAGAACATGGAGATCGGCACCACCTACTCCCCGCAGAACGACGGGCTCACCGGACGGCGAGTGGGCGACATCGCCGCTGAGCGGGGCCAGGACCCCTTCGACACGCTCTGCGACATTGTTCTGGCCGACGACCTGCGCACCGACCTGTGGCCCATCAACGCTGACGATTCTTCCGAGAGCTGGGCCCATCGGACCGAGCACTGGCGGGATCCCCGGGTGATCGTGGGCGGCTCCGACGCCGGGGCCCATCTCGACCGCATGTGCGGCACCCGCTATTTCACCATCATCCTCGGCGACATCGTGCGAAATCGGGGTCTGCTTCGGCTGGAGGAGGCAGTACGGCTGATGACCGATGTGCCTGCCCGCTTGTTCGGGCTGAAGGATCGGGGCCG
Organism: Acidimicrobiales bacterium; assembly: GCA_963663255.1. Taxonomy (GTDB): domain Bacteria; phylum Actinomycetota; class Acidimicrobiia; order Acidimicrobiales; family Bin134; genus Poriferisocius. The sequence goes on along the minus strand of OY760141.1, from coordinate 3,353,956 downwards.
GGTGGTAGAGGGCTGGCACGCTGACTTGGTGCTGTTCGATCCGGCCACTGTTGCCTCCGACCCCATCGAGGCACGCACCGATCTGCCCGGCGACTGTATGCGCCTGTTTGCCGGCGCCCAGGGTGTCCACCGTGTGCTGGTGGGCGGTACTGAAATCGTGATTGACGGACAAGTGACCGGCGCGGCTCCCGGTACCGTCTTGCGTTCTGGCCGCGACACGCAGACCGTTCTGCCCTGAGGTCGACTTGACGCCCCTGCGGGGCGAGGTGCCCGGCAAAGCCCGGCAACCGCGAAGGACGCCCTGCCGCCCCCGGACGCGCGAGGGTTGACGCGGCCGGGGGCGGAGGGTGGGGGGGTCAGGCGGCGAAATGGCCGCGGCCCGAGCCATAGAACTCGGCCAGGCCGGACAGAGCGGGATGGCACAGCTCTGAGGGACGGAATCTGACGGCCCCGCCGATTCGATAGGCGGGCACAATCCCGTCGTTGATGCTTCGCAGCAGGACCTGATGGTCGATGCCAAGCATCTGGCAAGCGTCGGCCGGGCCGACAAGGTTATCCACAGTGTGGTTCATGAGTTTGCTCCTTCCTCGTTGCTCCGCCAGGGCCGCGGTTCACGGAACTGACGGAAATTGAGCGGGCATTCTCGCGATCCAAATTCTCAAATAATTCCCACTTCAGTGGTCTTGGGGAGAAAATTTCCGGGTTTGCGTCACATCGACCTGTGGAAATCTTCCTGTGGACAACCCAAAATAATCCTGTGACCTGGGCTTTTGGTTTGGACTTGGCGAATTGAGGTAAGGCGCAGCCTGTGTAAAAGAAATTTTCAAAAAAATCACGAAATCAACGTGAAATCAGCAGTTTTGACACAGAAGGTGTCGTGGCCCGCGGTCAAAATTGGTCGATTACCTCGGCGGCGAAGCGGTCCAAGGTGGCCTGAGCTAAGGCCAAATCGGGATCGTGGGTGCTATAGATCATGCGGGTCGCGCCCAACTCGGCCAAGAACTGGGCATCGTCGAGGGTAGTGCCGAATCCTTGGAGCACGCAGGCACCAGCCCGTCCCGCATCGCTAGCCCAGCGCTGCACCTCGGCCCACATCTCGGGCCAGCGATCACGATTTTCCGAGGCCGAGAAGGCAGGCAAGAAGGCGTCGCCCCGTTGTCCAGCCCGGCGCAGCGCCGGCGGGGAGTGGCCCCCCACGATGATGGGGACGCCGGCGGGCTGGCGGGGGTGGGTGGTGAGCTGGACGTTGTCGAACACGACAGTCGGCCCCTCGAAGCTGGCAACCGGGTTGCCCCACAGCTCCCGCATGACGTCGATGTACTCGTCGGTACGAGCGCCCCGGTCGGCGAACGAATACCCCAGGGCGTCGAACTCGTCGGCCAGCCATCCCGCGCCGATCCCGAGCTCGGCCCGCCCGCCCGAAAGCAGGTCGATGGTGGCCAGCTGCTTGGCCAAGAGCATTGGATGGCGCTGGGGCAGCACGAGCACCGCAGTCCCGAACCGCAACGTGTCGGTGACCCCGGCCAGATAGGCCATCAGTGCCAGCGGCTCGGGAAGCTGGATGTGCTCGTTGTCCCAGGGATAGGCCCCCGATCTGGCATAGGGGTACGCCGCCTCTTTGGCCGCGGGGAACACGATGTGATCGGCGAAGAACAGCGAATCGCATCCCACCGCCTCGGCATGGCGGGCAAAACCGGCCAAGAAATCGGGATCGGCGATTGGCGCCGCCGGCGGTCCTGATGCCCCGGTGGCGCTGCCTATGAGATAGAGCCCGAACTTCATCCCCCGTAGCCTGTCACGCCTCGGGCACCCCTACCCTGGTTGCGCCATGTCTGCGCAGCCGGTCCTCGGTGACTTCATGCCCGATGCGGGCGATCCCGATGAGCTGCTGGGCGCCTTCTGCGATTGGGCCGAGGCGGCCGGGCTGGAGCTGTACCCCCATCAGGAAGATGCGGTGCCTCGGCTACTGGCAGGTGACAACGTGGTTCTGGCCACGCCCACCGGCTCGGGCAAATCGCTGGTGGCGCTAGCCGGGGCGTTTGCGGCGCTGGTCCAAGGGCGCCGGGCGGTCTACACCGCGCCGATCAAAGCGCTGGTCAGCGAGAAGTTCTTTGAGCTGGTAGCGGCTTTCGGAGCCGAGAGCGTGGGGATGGTCACCGGCGACGCCACCGTGAACGGGAATGCGCCGGTGATCGCTTGCACGGCCGAGATCCTGGCCCAGCGGGCTCTGCGGTCAGGGTGCGAGACCGATGCCGACCTCGTGGTGATGGATGAGTTCCACTACTACGGCGATCGGGATCGGGGCTGGGCCTGGCAGGTGCCGCTGCTGGAACTGAGCCGGCCTCAGTTCCTGTTGATGTCGGCCACTCTGGGCGACACCACCGCCCTTCGCCGGGACCTCAGCCAGCGCAATGGGCGGCCCACCGCTCTGGTGGCCTCAGCCCAGCGGCCGGTGCCGTTAGATGTGGAATACCGGGAGTCGGCGCTGCACGTGTCCATCGCCGAGTTGCTAGTCGCCGACAAGGCACCGGTGTACATCGTCCACTTCACCCAGCGGGAGGCCACCGCCCAGGCCCAGAGCCTCACAAGTCTTGATGTGTTGGATCCCCACGCCAAGGCGGATGTGAAGGAGGCGATCGGAGGCTTCCGTTTCGACACCCCGTTCGGCAAGGATCTGCGCCGTTTCGTGCTGGCCGGGGTGGGGGTGCACCACGCCGGGCTCTTGCCCAAGTACCGGCTGCTGGTGGAGAAGCTGGCCCAGCAGGGACATCTGAAGCTGATCTGTGGCACCGACACATTGGGAGTAGGGGTGAACGTGCCCATTCGCACCGTTCTGTTCACCCGCCTGTACAAGTACGACGGCCGCCGCACCCGGGTGCTGTCGGTGCGGGATTTCCAGCAGATCGCCGGCCGAGCCGGACGCCGGGGGTTCGACGAGGAGGGCAGCGTCTGGGTGCAGGCCCCCGAGCACGTGATCGAGAACCGCCGGGCCGAGGCCAAGGCCGCCTCCGATCCGGTCAAGCGCCGAAAGCTGAGGAAGAAGAAGCCGCCCGAGAACAACTATGCCCACTATGACGACGACACCCTGAACCGCCTGTGGCACGGCCAGCCCGAGACTCTGGAATCGAGCTTCGCGGTAACCCACTCCATGATGCTCAACGTGCTCGACCGTCCTGGCGACGGCTGTGCGGCCATGAAGCGCCTGCTCACCGACAATCACGAGCCCCGTTCCCGTCAGCGGACCCACATACGCCGAGCGGTGGGCGTATTCCGATCGCTGATCGACGCCGAGATCGTGGAAGTGCTGGATGCGCCAGATGGGCAGGGGCGCCCGGTGCGGGTGAACCTCGATCTGCAAGACGAGTTCCGGCTCAATCAGCCGCTCGGGCTGTTCGCAGTGGAGGCGCTGGACGCGCTCGATATGGAGGCGTCCGACTATCACTGGCAGGCACTCAGCGTGGTGGAGTCGGTTCTGGAAGACCCCTCGGTGGTGCTGTTGGCCCAGCGGGACAAGGCCCGCGACGACCTGATGGCCCAGCTCAAGGCCGAGCGGGTGCCCTATGAAGAGCGCCTGGAGCGGCTGTCAGAGGTCACCTGGCCCCGCCCCGAGGCCGAGTTCATCGATCCGGTTTTCGCGGTGTTCGCCCGCTATCACCCCTGGGTGAGCCGCGACCGTCCCAGCCCCAAGTCAGTGGCCCGCGACCTCATGGAGGTCGGCGACACCTTCAACCAATATGTCTCCCGCTATGGCATCAAACGCTCGGAGGGCGCGCTACTGCGCTATCTGTCCGACTGCTACAAGGCCCTGGTTCAGACCGTCCCCGCTGCTGCCGTCAACGACTCCTTGGCCGACCTCACCGCCAACATGTACGCCCTTCTGCGTGCCACCGACTCCAGCCTCCTCGACGAATGGGAAAGCCTGCGCCAAGGCTGATAGCCCCAGCGGTGGCACACTGGAGCGGTGATCGCCGATCAGATTGTGTGTGTGGATTGCGGGGGGCAATGCCACCGGATCACGCACTGGCCAGAAGACGACCCTCCCGAACCGGGCGACTCGGTGGCCTACCGCTGCTCGGACTGCGGCGACCGCTGGGACATGGTGCTGGACCAGGAGGATTTCGACGACTGATCGAATTCAGTCCAGCAGCGAGGCGACCCAGGTGTCGATGCGGGCGGCATGGGCTTTGGACATGGAGGACGGCAGGACCATGAAGCCGTGGGGGGATTCGGGGTAGACGGCCAACTCCACGGGTGACTCAGCGGCGGCCATCCGAACGGCGAAGAACAGCGAGTCGTCGGCCAAGTGATCATTGGTGCCCACCGACACCAGGCAAGGGGGAAGCCCAGAGAGGTCGGCAAACAGGGGCGACACGTCGGCGTCGCGCTTTTCGGTCTCGGACATGTTGGGGATGAACGCCTCGAGCATCATCTGCATTGCGTCTGGGCTCAACACGTCGGGCCGGCCGCCGTTGTCGAAGATGGACGGGGTTCCCCGCAGGTCATACCAACCGAACACCAGGTTGGCGCCGAGCACCCGGTCGATGGCCCCGAGGCGGTCCCGCACCCGCAACATCGTGGCCGCAGCCAAGTGTCCACCCGCAGATTCGCCCCCTATGAACATCTTGTCGGTTCCCCAGCGCTCGGGGCCGTGCTCCAGCATCCAGGCCGCGGCCGCCTCGCAGTCGTCAGGCCCAGCCGGATAGGGATCCTCGGGGGCCAGCCGGTAGTCCACCGACATAACGGCCAGCCTGTGCTGTTTGGCCATGTGCTCATTGCCCGGGTCGGACATCTGGGGACGGCCCATGATCCAGCCTCCCCCGTGGATGTGCAGGAACATGGCCCGGGGCTCGTCGGGCACAAACAACCGCACCGGGATCTTGCCAGCTGGTCCCGGAATGGTGGCTTCGACGGCCATCGGCGACGGCTCGGGCTCAAATTGGACCAAGTACTGCCGCTGGGCCTCGGCTCGGGCCACAGGGTCGTCAATCTGTTGCTGGGCGGACCCTCCGTCGGCGTAGGGGAGGTGGTCCAGCATGGCTCTGGCCTCGGCGCGGTAACCCTCGATCGATTCATCCCAGAGCTTCATGGCATCTCCTCCGTTGGTCTCGTACCCCCGCCGGGGCGGTACTACCTTGCAGTCTTCGTGGGTGATGATGCCACATGATCACCCACTGGCCAGCGGACGACTCGCCCGTGCCCGGCGACACGGTGGCCTACCGCTGTTCGGATTGCGGGGACCGCTAGGACATGGTGCTTGACCAGGAGGATTTTGACGACTGACCCCCGCTAGGGCAGCAGAGAGGCGATCCAGGAGTTGAGGCGATTTGCGTGGGTTTTGGTCATTTCGGAGGGCAGGGACATGAAGCCGTGGGGGGAGTCGGGGTAGACGGCCAACTCCACCGGTGATTCGGCGGCGGCCAGACGGGTGGCGAAGAACAGGGAGTCGTCGAGCAGGTGGTCAAAGGTGCCCACCGACACCAAACAGGGGGGCAGCCCGGAGAGGTCGGCGAACAGGGGCGAAACGTCGGGGTCGCGCCGCTCGGCGTCGGACATGCCAGGGGTAAACGACTCGATCATGAACTGCAATCCCGTCGGGTTCAACATGTCAGTGTTGCCGCCGTTACCGAAGATCGACGGGGTGCCCCGCAGGTCGTACCAGCCGAACACCAGGTTGGCCCCTAACACCCGGTCGATGGCACCGAGGCGGTCCCGAACCCGCAGCAGCGTGGCCGCGGCCAGATGTCCGCCGGCCGACTCGCCCCCAATGAGCATCTTGTCGGTTCCCCAGCGCTCGGGGCCGTTCTCCAGCATCCAGGCTGCGGACGCCTCGCAGTCGTCGGGTCCGGCCGGATAGGGGTGCTCGGGGGCCAGCCGGTAGTCCACCGACATAACGGCCAAACCGTGGCGCTTGGCCATGTCCTCGTTGCCGGGGTCGGACATGTGAGGCCGGCCCAAAATCCAGCCGCCGCCGTGGATGTGCAGGAACATGGCTTTGGGCTCGTCGGGCACAAACAGCCGCACCGGGATTTCTCCGCCCGGCCCTGGGATGGTTGATTCGACGGCCATCGGCGATGGGTCGGGTTCGAAGCCAAGCAGGTTCTGGCGCATGATCTGGACCCGGGCCACCGGGTCGTCGGGCAGTTCGGCCTCGTCATCGCCGGTGTAATGGAGGTGTTCCAGCAAGGCCATTGCCTCGAGGCGGTATCCGTCGAGTGTTTCATCCCAGAGGTTCATCGGTGTCTCCTGGCTGTTTCGTCTCGTGTCGTCGGGCAGAGTGAACTTGAACTGCTGAGCGGCCTCAGGGCATCAGCGATGCGATCCAGGTGTCCATGCGTTTGGCGTGGGCTTTGGTCATCTCGGAAGGGAAGTTCATGAAACCGTGGGGGGAGTCGGGGTAGACGGCAAGCTCTACCGGTGACTCGGCAGCGGCCATCCGGACGGCGAAGAAATAGGAGTCGTCGGCCAAGTGGTCAAATGTGCCCACCGACACCAGACAAGGGGGCAGACCAGACAAGTCGGCGAACAGAGGCGACACGTCGGGGTCGCGCCGCTCGGCATCGGACATGCCCGGCGTGAACGACTCGATATTGAACTGAAGCCCCTCCGGGTATATCACGTCTGGATTGCCGCCGTTTCCGAAGGTCGACGGGGTGCCCCGCAGGTCGTAGCAGCCGAACACCAGGTTGGCGCCGAGGACCCGGTCGATGGCACCGAGGCGGTCCCGCACTCGCAACAGCGTGGCTGCGGCGAGTTGCCCGCCGGCCGACTCGCCGCCGATGAACATCTGGTCGGTGCCCCAGCGCTCGGGGCCGTGCTCCAGCATCCAGGCTGCGGCCGCCTCGCAGTCGTCGGGCCCGGCGGGGTAGGGGTGCTCGGGGGCCAGCCGGTAGTCCACCGACAAAACGGCTAGCCCGTGGTGTGTGGCCAGGTACTCATTTCTTGGTTCGCTCATTTGGGGACGGCCGAGGACCCAGGCGCCGCCGTGGATGTGCAGGAACATGGCTTTGGGTTCCTCGGGCACGAACAACCGTACGGGAATGTCGCCAGCCGGGCCCGGGATAATCGACTCCACGGCCATGGGCGACGGCTCGGGTTCGACAGCCAACATGTTCTGGCGCTGGATCTGGGCTCGGGCCACGGGGTCGTCGGGTAGGTCGCGCCCGAATTGGGCTGCGGGAAAGGCCTCGGCAAGACCAGCCAGCATTTTCTGTGCCTCGGGGCGGTAACCCTCGATTGTTTCGTCCCAGAGCTTCATCGGTGTCCTCTGTGTGTTTCGTCTCGTGTCATCAGACAGTGCGGTACTACGTTGCCCCTCTTGTGGGCGACGATGCCATTTTCTATCAGGAAGGCGACGCGGTTGTTCCGACGATCTACGCCCAGGGGCCGTGGGACGCCGGTGCCCAGCACGGTGGTGCCGTAGCCGGATTGCTGGCCCGAGCGGTCGAGCAGGTGCCAACCCCGGTGCCGATGCGGGTAGGCCGATTCACTTTGGACATGCTGCGGCGAGTTCCGGTGAAGCCGCTGGGCATTTCCACCGAGGTTCTCCGCACCGGCAAAAGGATCCAAACCGTTCGAGCCGAATTGCACGACGGCGACCTTCTGGTGGCGTCGGCTGTCGCCATGTTGGTGCGGACCGGCGCGGGCATCGACATGTCGCCTTACCGCCAGCCCGAGGTTCCGCTCCCCCCTCCGCCGGGGAGCACCGACCAGCCAGTGGCCTTCAACCCCCGGACGGACATGCCCGAGGGCTTTCCCCACGTGGTGGAATTTGACCGGGTGGTCGGCAGTTTCCGCGGGGGATCACCCAGCAAGACCTGGGTTCGGCTCGTAGTGCCGTTTATGCGAGGAGAGGAAACAACCCCTCTGGTGCGATTGATGGCCTTATCCGACTTCACCAGCGGCTTGGGCGCGTTCTTGCCCTATGACCAGTTTGTGTCAATCAATCCCGACTTGACCATCCACGTACTGCGCTATCCCAACAGCGAGCGGATCTGCGTCGACGCCGAGACCTGGGCCGACGCTGACGGCATCGGGCAATCCCGGGCCCGGCTGTTCGACGAGGCCGGCCTGTGCGCCCTCAGCAACGCCTCGGTCTTCATTGAGACTCGGGCTCGCTACTAGCCGGACGACCTAGGGGCCGCCGAGGGCGATGATGTCGTCGAAGCCGATGACGTGGCCGCTCCAGTCGTCGGGCTGGCGGATCATCCATTCGGCGCACTCCGCGGTGTATTCGGGGGTCTTCAGGGTTTCCAGACCCGCGCCGCCGGTGGCGATGTCGGCGCCCTGGGTGTTGTAGACGTGCCACCACCCCTCGGTGGACACGATGGTGTCCACCCGGAGCACGTTGAAGGCCACACCCTGGCCGCCCACTTCTAGGTGCATGGAGGCGTTCCACCGCTCCATGGCCTGCTTGGAGGTGGAGTATAGAGCCAAATTGGGACTGATGGCGGTGGCCGACCCCGAGCTCACGCTCAGCACCCGGCCTGAGCCCCGTTCCAGCATCCCCGGCACCAAGCCCTGGCAAAGCTGCATCGGCCCCACCACCTGCACTCGGAAGGCCCGCTCCCAACGCGACCACGGCACGTCGATGATCGGGCCATTCGAGGTATAGCCCGCGTTGTTCACCAGGATGTCGCAGCCCCCGTACCACTCCAGGGTGCGGTCCACGATGCGGGCGGTGTCGTCGGGCGAGGTCAAGTTGGCCTGCACGCTGCGGGCCTCGATCCCCTCGGCGCCCAGAGCGGTCACCACCTCGGGCAGTGATCCCGGCAGCACGGCGTCGGGATCGTCGGTCCCGGTGCGGCCGACCACCACCAGTCGGGCTCCCGCCCGGCCCAGCCGGAAGGCGATTTGGCGGCCGATGCCCCGAGTGGCCCCAGTGACTACGGCCACGGAGCCTTCGACAGAAAACGACATGCCTGGACCCTAGTGGTGGGATGCGGATCCGCCGACCGACGCCATAGCCGCTCCGACGATCCCGGCGTTGTTGCGCATCTGGGCGACGACGAACTCGGTGTCAATGTCCAACAACGGGCCCCATTTGTCGAAGTTCTTGCTGATGCCGCCGCCGAGTATGAACAGGCCAGGCGAGATGATCTTCTCAAGATGCTCCAAGTACTCCTGCACTCGACCCACCCATGTTCGCCAGTCCAAGTCATCCCGCTGGCGGACCCTGGCTGCTGTGTACATCTCCACGTCGTCGACATGGCCAGCGAGGTAGAGGTGGCCGAACTCGGTGTTGGGCACCAGGCTCCCGTTCACGAACACCGAGCTGCCGATCCCCGTGCCAAAGGCGGTAAAGCACACCGTTCCCGAGCGGCCCACTCCGGCGCCGTGGGTCATTTCGGCGATTCCCGCGGCGTCGGCGTCGTTGATGATCGTCACTGGGGCGCCGATCCGGTCGCTCATCGTCTTGGCGATGTCGACGCCGGCCCATGAATTGTCCAGATGAGCCACCCACTTAACGGTGCCCTGGGTAATGGGTGCGGGAAAGGCACAGCCCACCGGGCCATCCCACCCGAACGATGTCACCAGTTCAGCCACTACGTCGGCCACCTTGTCGGGAGTGCCTGGATTGGGAGTGGGTATCCGGTAACGCATGTCGAGAAGATCGCCGGAGTCCACATCTACCGGCGCGGCCTTCATGCCGCTTCCCCCTATGTCGATGCCGAATGCTGCGCTCATTGCCGTCACCGGTTTCCCGCCCGACGAAAGTACCAGCGACCCTGCTCAGCAAGGGAGTCGAGCGCGGGTTGCGCGAAGCTGGAGACAACAGAGCTGAGGGCTGGGACACACCTGAAGCTGACCGCTGAGACGGAGGACGAGCAATGGCTGGCATGTTGGCTGGACGGGTGGCGCTGGTGTCGGGCATCGGCCCCGGCCTGGGTATTGAGATCGCCCGGCTGTTCGCCCGGGAGGGGGCCGACATCGTGTTGGGCGCCCGCCGTACCGAGCTGATGGGGTCGCTGGCTGAGGAGATTGAGGCGATGGGCCGTCGCACCGTGTGGCAGTCCACCGACATCACTGACCCCGACCAGTGCCAGGTGCTGGCCGACGCCGCGGTGGAGAATCTTGGGCGGTTGGACATCTGCGTAAACAATGCCTTCAACGACGGCTTTCCCGTCATCAATGTTGAGGACGCTGACTTGGATCGCTGGAGGAGCGTGTTCGACGTGAACTTCTTCGGGTCGCTGAACATGACCCGGGCCTGCATTCCCGCATTGAGGGCATCCGAGGCCGGGCGGGTCATCTTTGTCAATACCATGTCCACCCGTATCCGGCAGGCGGGTTGGGGGGCCTACAGCAGTTCCAAGGCCGCGTTGGAGAACATCACCAAGATCCTGGCCAAGGAGCTGGGTCCCGACGGCATCCGGGTGAACAGCGTTCTGCCCGGCTACATCTTCGCCGACGCGGTCCGCAATTTCCTTCAGTCCCAGGCCGACGCCCGGGGGGTGGACTACCAGGAGGTCTATGACGAGACCGCAGACGAAACCGCGCTGAAGTACCTCCCCGATGCCGACGAGATCGCCGGATCGGTTCTGTTCCTTGCGTCAGATTTGGCGCTACCTATTACCGGGGCTTCGCTGGACGTGAACGCCGGGCACTGGATCGGCGGCTCATGATCGGCGAGCGTTTGTTCTCCGTCCTATGAGCGACGGCTCTCCTGCCGGTATTGCCATTGCCGAGGTGCTGGCCGACGCGGGTATCACCCACATCTTCGGGGTGCCGGGGGGCTACTCCATCAAGGTTTTTGACGGGCTGAGGACGGTGGCCGACCGTGTGCACAGTGTGAGGGCGGCCCACGAGCACCAGGCGTCGGTCATGGCCGACATGTATGGCCGGCTCACCGGGCGACCCGGCGTGTTTACCGGTCAGGGGCCGTTCGCGGCTTCCTCGGGTGGGTTCGGACTCATGGAGGGGTACCTGTCGGGCACGCCCATGCTGGTACTCACCGAGATGACCGACCACGGCATCCCCCAGCATGCCCCTACTCAGGGCACCACCGGCGATTACGGCTCGGTGGACCTGCCCCGCATCCTGTCGGGGATGACCAAGTACATGAGCGTGGCCACCACCCCCAACGAGGCGGTGCATGCGGTGGAGTTGGCCATCCACCACGCTACTTCGGGTCGCCCCGGCCCCACCGCGGTGCTGTTTCGCCTTGACGCCATATTCCGGCGCACCGACGATGCCCGCCATCCCCGCCTCTACCGGCGAACTCGGGTGTCTTCGGCTGCCTCTCCCCGGCCCGACGCGTCGGCGGTGGCTGACCTGGCTGACCTTTTGGCCACAGCCAAGCGACCGGTGATCGTGGCCGGCAACGGCATCCACCAGGCTAAGGCCTACGACCAGTTGGACGCTTTGGCCCGCCGAGGTGCCGCACCGGTGGTAACCACAGCCAAGGCCCGCGGGGTCATTGCCGATGACCACCCATGGGCAGGAGGACCGCTCAGCCCGTTCGGTTGGCAGGGGGCATTCGAGCTGTTAGCCCGAGCCGACGCCGTGGTGGTGCTGGGGTCGCGCCTCAACCCCCACGACACCCTGGTGGAGTCACCCACCTGGCTGGACGCCGACCGCCAGCGCATCGTGCAGGTGGACATCGAGGCCGCCAACCTGGGGGTGAGCTTCCCAGTGGAGCTGGGCGTGCACGCTGATTTGGGCGCGTTGCTGTCCGAGCTGGTGCCCGCGGTGGGCGTTGACGAGGACTTGGCCGCCGACCGGTGGGCCGAACTGGCCGATATCAAGTCGAGGGCCGAGGACCCGCCGATCCTCCACGAATCGGCCCAACCGGTGCCGCCCCAGCGGGTGATGCAGGTGTTGAACGAGGTGTGGCCGTCCGATGGCCGAATCACCCTGGATGCCGGCAACAACCGGATCTTCGCCTACCACTATCTCAAGGCCCGCACCCCCGGAAGGCTGCACCTGCCCGGCGGGCACCTGGGCATGGGCTGGGGCCCACCTGCGGCGCTGGCCGCCGCCATGGTCCATCCCGGCGAACGGGTGTTGTCGATCAGCGGGGACGGCGGATTCCTGATGTCGCTGCACAACCTGGCCACCGCGGTAGAGCACAGTCTGCCGGTGACGTTCTTGGTGCTCAACAACCAGATGCTGGGCAACGTCTACGACTTCCAGGGCCCGAATCGCCGAACAGCGGTGGACATCGGCGACCACGACTTCGCCGCAGTTGCCCGAGCCTTTCGCATGGACGGCCACCGGGTGGACGACGACGCTGCACTGGCCGACGCCCTGGCTTCATCGCTTGCCACCGAGGGCCCCGTACTCATCGAAGTTGCCACCGACCCCGACCACTCCTCGGATCTGGTGCGAGTGCGCGACTCTCGATCGCCGTGAGCGTCACCCTAGAAGCGGAGATCAGCCCGGGAATGAGCACTGCTGAGGCGGTGCGGCTGGCCCAGATGGCTGAGGAGGCCGGATTTGACCGGCTGGGCATCTCCGATGTGGTCTTCTGGCCCGACTGCTTCATGCTTCAGGCCCTTTGCGCGCAGGCCACAAGCCGGATCACGGTGGGGGCCATGGTCACCAATCCCTACACCCGCCATCCGGTGGTGCTGGCCGGTGCCCTGGCCACATTGGACGACATCGCTCCCGGCCGGGCTTTCTGCGGGTTGGGGGTAGGGGCAGGGCTGGAGTCGCTGGGGATCGACTACCCCAAGCCGGTGGCTGCCCTGCGCCAGGCGGTGGACGACATCCGCACGCTGCTGGCCGGGGGAGAGGTCGGTGGTGAGCAGTTGATCCGCCCCGCTGCCCACCCGGTGCCTATCTCCATCGGCACTCGCAGCCCCCAGGTGATGCGCCTTGCCGGTGAGGTCGCCGACATCGCCCTCGTCGGCGGGCGCTTCTTGTCAGCCAAGCTGGCCGACACCTACCGAATGTGGCTGGCCGAGGGTGCCACCCGGGCCGGGCGCACGCTGGAGGGCTTCGAGACCGCCCCCCGGCTCACGCTGTGCTGTTCACCCGACGGCGACCTGGCTCGGCGCAGCGTCAAACGGTACGCCGCCCACTATGTGTCCATCATCCGCCCGCCCGAACTGGATGTGGCCCCCGATCGCATGACCGCTATCGAGGCTGCGTTGGCCCGTAGCCGGGGTTGGTACTTCGACCACAACAGATTCGACGACCCCGCGCTCGACGAACTGATCGACGACCGGCTGGTAGAGGCGTTCACCATCGTAGGCACTCCGAACGAATGCGCTGATCAGCTGGGCGCGGTACTGGACATGGGGTTCACCAGTGCAAGCCTCAATCTGGCGGCCACCGCCCGTTCGAGTGCTGCTGAGGGCCTGGCCGAGACCATCATTAGCTTCGCCCCAATCGTGGCCTCGTTGGCGAAGAACTAGCCACCAATTAGCCGGCTGAAGGCCTGTCGGTAAAAGCCCAAGGCAACGCCGCATGGGTTGGGGTCGCCCACAATCGCGGCGTAGGGAAGCGAAGCCCCAGTGAAGGCGGCGTCGTTCCAGAACGGGTCTCCGTGGTCAATTGCCCCCCACGGCCCGACGTAAAGGTAGGGCTCGGGGTGAGCGGCATCTCCGGGCGACGCCCCGTAAGTGGCCCGGGTGACCGGCTCCGAGTCCGCATCGCCGATTTCCACTGCCACATCGAAGTGGCCGGGCCATAGCTGCACTCTGCTGGGGTCGGGGGCCCCGGGCGTGCAGCGGAGTTCCTCCAGCGCTGCTGTGGCCATACCGAACCAGTCGCTGATGAACGCCACCAGTTCGCCGTCCACGGTCAGCGGGCGGTCGAGATCACCTAGTGCCACGGTGTCATGCTCGGCTTGGTCGCTGGTGGCCTCGACGCCCAGGAACTCGGCGGCGGTGGCCAGCGTGGTGATCGTCTGTGCATCCACTCTGTGCCCGAGTTGCACCACCAGGAGGCTGCCCTCCACCCGAACCTGGGTGTCGGGGCCGAAGAAAGGAGTGCCGAACCCGCCAACCGTCCAGCGCAGTCCGAACTTGCCGTTTACTTCTTTGCGGGTGTTGGACACCACCCCGTAAGCCAGTCGGTGCAAGTCATCGCGCCGAACCGGATAGTGGTCGGGCACCGATGGCAGAGGCCGATAGTTGGCCAGCCACCGGGGCTGGCAGAAGGCGGCCACCGTCTCGTCTGCCGCGGCCAGATCAGCCCAGCGAAGATCGCCAGCGCTGGTCGGGGTCACCACCCGGTCAGTTGCCTGGTCGGTATTGCCTACCGCAGCGGGGTCATCGGCAAACCATGGACCGAAGTGGACGGCGGGCGGAGACGGCTCCAGCACCCTGGCGACTAGACCGTCGCCCACGATGGCGTTGGCCTCGGCTTGTGGGTTTCGATATCGGGGTGACATGGTGCCTAACTGAAATTTATCGGCGAAAAGCAGCAATCACACCGCTACTCGAACAGTCGGTAGTGTCTCGCCGAAGACCACGACGAGGAGGACATACTCATGGGAAGACTGGACGGCAAGGTAGCCCTGGTAACCGGTGGCGGCGGAGGGTTGGGAACGGCCATCAGCGTCTTGTTCGCCAGCGAGGGGGCCAAGGTGGTGGTGCAAGACCTGAATGAAGCTGCCGCGGCGGCCACCGCCGATCAGGTGATCGCCAGCGGGGGCGAGGCCATGAGCGCGGCCTGCGATGTGTCCGACAGCAAGGCCATCGAAGCCATGTTCGCCGACATAGACGCCCGCTTCGGACCGGTCACCGTGCTGGTGAACAACGCCGGGGTGGACAGCACTCCCGGCGACGGCTCTGGGGAGGGCAACACCGGCGGCGATCGCCAAATTGTGGACATGAGCGACGACGGCTGGCAGCGGATGCTCGACATCCATCTCAACGGCGCGTTCTACTGCACCCGGGCCATGTTGTCCCGGATCATCGACACCGATCTGAAGGGTTCGGTGGTCTGCATGTCATCGATCGCCGGGCTGGCCGGTTGGGGGCCAGTGCACTACGCCACCGCCAAGGCCGGGCTCTTGGGGTTCATGCGGGCGATGGCCCGGTTCTGCGCCCCCCACGGCATCCGGGCCAACGCCGTGTGCCCCGGGGTAATCGACACCCCGATGGTGGCCGGGGTGGACACCGCCATGATCGAGGGCCTCAAGATGATCACCCCCGCCGGCCGCATCGGCGTACCCAACGACATCGCCTATGCCGCCCTCTACCTGGCCTCCGACGAGAGCGACTTCGTCACCGGCGAAACCATCACCCCCAACGGAGGCCTCGTAATCGGCTGACCGCGAAGCTTCTGGGAATCAGTTCTCGGGCAGGGGGACTTCCAGGGCGCCCAGTTCGACTAGGCGGTCGACTTCGGCGGGGTCCATGTTGAGTTCTTCGATGCAGATTTGGCGGGTGTGCTCGCCCAGTAGGGGGGCGGCGTGGACTGGGGGCGTGGGCATCTCGCTGCCGTAGAAGCAGGGGCCTTCCAAAACCAGGTTGCCGGCGCCGGGCTGGAAGACCTCCAACGGGAAGCCTCGCTGGGTGAGTTGGGGGTCAGTCATGTGGTCGAGGGCCGTGAGCATGGCCGCGCCCGGGACGCCGATGGCTTGGCAGGCGTCTTGGACTTCCTGTGGTGAGAGGCTGGCGGTCCACTGGGCCACCCCGGCGTTGACTGCCTCCCGGGCGCCAATTCGGCCCTCAGCGGTGCCATAAGCGGGGTGATCGGCCCACTCCGGGTTCCCCATGGCCTGCTTGAGGGCGGCCCAGTCGGCGTCATCGCGCACGCACACCACGCACCATTGCTGGTCGCCGTCGCACTGGAACACGCCCCAGGGGGCGCCTTGGTCGGAGTCGTTGCCCACCGGCTGCACCGAGCCCGGACTCAACGACTCGGCCATGAACAGATCGCCCAGCGTGTTGACCAAAGCCTCGGCCTGGCTGATCTCGGCGTGGGCCCCTTTGCCCCGTCGCTCCTTGCTCAACAACCCGGCCAACGCGCCCAGAGCACACAGCCGCCCGGCCAAGTGATCGGGGTGGATAGCGTTGGAACCCGGAGGCGGATCTCCGTCGGTGAAGTTCCACAAATACTTGATGCCCCCCACCGTCTGAATGGTGGGCCCGTAGCCGATCCAGTCGGCGTACGCGCCGGTGGAGCCCATGAGCTGGCTGCTGGCCATGCACACGCCGGGGTTGATCTCCTTAAGCGTCTCAAAGCCCACTCCCATGGCGTCCATAGTGCCGGTGGAGTTGTTCTCGATCACGATGTCGGCCGTCTTCGCCAGTTCCTTGAGCACGGCTAGACCTTCGGGGATCTTGGAGTTGACCCCGAAGCTGCGCTTGGTGCGGCTCGACGAGGCGAACGACGCTGTCATCTCCGTGCCGATCACCAGTCGCATGAAGTCTGGATATGTGCGGGTCTCGATCTTGATGACGTCGGCGCCGTACTCGGCCAGCATCCGCCCGCCTTCTACACCCACACCGCCGTGGCCGAAGTCCAGCACCCGCACCCCGGCCAACGGCTGGGCGAGCTCAACGGCGGCGGGGACCGGTCCTCGGGGTCCGGTACCAGCCGCTTCGGCGGCCACCTCGACGTTGTGCTCGCCCACCGACGGCGCCCCGAACCGGAACCCTTGTCGCTGCCGGTTGATCTCCATGAACCCCGCTGCAGTGGCTGCCTCCACACCGGGGGCCACCTCCATCGGTGCAAACGTCGTCCGGGACACATAGTGCTCGTTCACCAAGATGTCGGATGGCTTGAGCATCGGGGTGACCACCACGCCCCGGCTCTGGGCCTCGGCTGCGGCCTCTTCCATCAGCATGGGAGCGAAGTGCTCGGCGATGACCGGATTCAATACGTCGCCGTTCATCAGTCGGGTGAGGGTCTCGCCCCACATCTCGTCGGCAAAGGCCTCGGGGCGTCCCAGCCACTCCCACATGGCGAACCACTGGCGGGGGCTGAGGATCACCATGGTGATGAAGCCGTCGGCCGTCTCGAACAACGGGTACACCACGGTGGTGCCCGAACGGACGATGGGCGGGTCGATACCGGCATCCAAAGTCGGCTGCATGTTGGCCAGCTGCCAGGTGTTGAGGTGTATGGCCGCCTCCAGCACGGAGAAGTCCAGGTGCTGGCCCCGCCCGGTGCGCTGCTTGGCCACCAGGCCGATGAGCACCGCTAGCGCACCCACTATCCCCGCGGCGTCGTAGGCGAAGGCGCCGGGGATGAGAAGGGGCGGTTTTTCCGGGATGCCCGAGGCGGCCAGGTGCCCGCTCATGGCCTGGATCACCTCGTCGGTGGCCTCGAACTGGGCATACGGCCCCTCTTGGCCGAAGTCGGTGAGTGACAGCACCAGCAGATGCCCGAACTCGGCCGATACCTCCCGTGGGTCCAGCCCGTAGGGGGCCAGCGCCCCCGGCTTGGTCGACTCGATCCATACGTCTGCGCCGGCTAGCAGCTCCCGCAACTGGGCCTGGCCCTCAGCAGTGGTCACATCCACGGTGACCCCCCGCTTGTTGAAGTTGCGGAAGGCGAAATACAGGCTGGTGTCGCCGTCAGGGGCAAATGGCGGCATGTTGCGGGATGCGGCCCCGCCGGGCGGCTCCACCCGGATGACGTCGGCACCGTGGTCGGCCAACAGTCGCCCGGCCAGCTCGCCCTTGACGTCGGCCATGTCGATGACCCGGAGGCCGCTTAGCGGCAGTTCATTCGAAGACACGGTTCGCGACACTACCCCCAGCATTCCCATTGATTCGAAGAACATGGTCAACTGGTGGCGTGAGCGCACAGACCAACCTGGAAATCCTCCAATCGGTGTTCGATTCCATGGGCGACGCCGACGCCGTGGTGTCCCATTACACCGACGACTACGTGCTGGAGTTGCCCTACGCGAGCGTCGATGGCCCTGATCGCACCGAGGGCAAAGAAGTAGTGCGGGAGCGACTGGTGCAGGCCTTCAAGATCTTCCGCTTCACCCTGCACATCACCGAAGCGCACCCCTGTGCTGATCCCGACCTGCTGATTGCCGAGTACACCAGCGAGGGCGAAGTCATTCCCACTGGGCGCCGCTACTCCAACCGCTATATCGGTCTGTGGCGCTTTCGCGACGGCAAGGTTTGCTTCACCCGGGAGTACCTCAACCCGGAAATGGCCCGGGCCGCCCTAGCGCCGTCCGGTGAAGAAGGCGCCTAGAGGCTAGAAGCGCCCGCCGCCGAAGCCTCTCATCAAGGGGCCTTGGGACTTTTGATGGAAGGTGTCGTTGATGCCGGAGCTCTCGAAGCCCATGGGCACCTGGCCGGTGGTGGCGTAGAGGTACAGCGCCATCTGGAAGATGGCGGTGAGCGTGCTGATCACCACCGACACCAGGGCAATCCACACCACGCCGATGCCGATCCCGACCACTGCGCCGACCCCACCTGCCGAGGCGCCAAGGGCGAAGATCAAGATGCCGGGGATGGCGGCCACCAAGCCGATGATGCCGAATCCCACCTGGGCGATCAGGTTCTCGCCCCACGTATTCTTCAGCAGCTCACCCGAGCGTCTCACCGAGCTGAATGGGCCGGTTTGCTCCACAACCAGGATGGGTACCACCAAAAAGGTGAGCACCCCCCAAGCCATGTTGAGGAGGCTGCCCACAATTCGGGCAAAGGCGTTGTCAGAACTCTGGATGGCTCGCAGGATCATTCCCACAGTCAGGGCCAGAATCGCCCAGGGCACAATCACGTGCAGCCGGGAAAACGCCCCTTTTATGGCGCTGGAGATGGTCGGGTCACCACCGCTGAACCGCTCCCTGGCCCCCGACACCACCGCAGCGTTGAAAAACACGGTGATGACGGTGATGGCAAACAAGATGATGATTCCGCCGATCCACAGCATGGGCTCGCTTCCGGTGCTGCTTCCGCCGTCGTCAATCCCGTCGGTCGAAAGCCAGATGGGGATGCCGATAGCGGCGATCACCGCCAGCGAGGCAATGGCCCCCAGAATCGGGAGGACGGCCAGCTCCCGATCGTGTTGCAGTACCGCCCACGAAGCCTTGGCGGTGTCCAATGTCCGGCGAAATCGACCCATGGGCTGAACGCTACCAGCGCATGCCTACAGATTTGCGCCTGCGCGGGTCAGGTGGCGGGCGGATCTTGGTTCTTGTCTCGGGGCGAGCCAGCGCTGCCGTAGGTGCTCTCGATGTAGTCATCGAACCGGTCAGACGGATAGGTCCACAGATTCCGCCAGTTCGCCCCAAGCTCTTTTCGCCTTGCTCGGCGGGCCTTGCGATCTGCCTTGAGCGCTTTCTTGCTCGCGAACGCCTCTTCTAGGCCTTTCCCCTTGAACTCTCCGGGAATCTCACCGGTGGTCACGTAGAGGTATAGCGCCATCTTGAAAATGCCGGCAATTGCCGACATTGCCAGCGTCACCATCAACAGCCACAACACGCCGATCCCGATTCCGACAACTAGGGCCGCCGGATTTCCCCATCCGGCGAGCACCACGAGCGCGGCGAGCACCAGTCCGGGCAGGGCTATGAGAATGCCGATAAGGTCGAATCCGACCTGGGCGATGAGGCTCTTTCCCCAAGTTTTGCGGAACAGTTGGTAGGAGCGCTTGCAAGAAGAGAAAGGGCCGGTCTCTTCGACGACCAGAATAGGCACGACCAGATAAGTGATGAAGTACCAAATGGTCTCTAGCACAATGGCCACAATCATCGCCCCGAGTGCGGCGAATTGGCCGACGATGGGGATGTGGCGACCAGCATCTTGCATATGTCGGAATATGCTGGGAAGGCGGTACAGCACCTCGAAAATCAGCCCCACCGTGCCGGCAAGTAGGGCCCAGGGCACGATGACGTGGAGGCGGGCGTTGGCAGCCGATATGCAGCCCTCGAAGGTTGGGGTGTTGCCCCGGAACCGCTCCCATGCCCCGTAGGTCAGTGCAGCGGTGAAGTAGACCGAAGCGAACGTAGTCAGCAGCACGACGGCGATGACGCCGAGCCACACAATCGGCTCAGTTGCCCACCGCTCGGGGTCGTCGACGGTGCCTGCATTGAGCCCAGCAGTAGCGAACCAAACCAGTACGCAGTTGACAACTGCTATCACCACTGCTGCGACCAAGATCAAGACCGGGAAGGCCATGAGGAACCTGTCACGCTTCAGAACTTCAAAAGAAGTCCAGGCCAGGACTTTTGTCCTACTCCAAGTGCTCCTCAGCTCGCTGAAGATGCCCATGGGGTTGAGCCTAGCAACGGCACTTCGCAAGCCTGGTCTAGGTCGATCTCCACGGTTAGGTGGCCGTTGCCGTGGGGGCCGGCGCCCCAGGAGGGCATGACGGCGGAGTACAGACCGGTGCCGCCGGCCACCAGGATGAGCAAGGCATCGGGGCTGCTCAGCGCGGGTACAACCAAGTCCGGGTCTTCGCCCTGGCGGCGCTGGTGGCGGTTGATGCCCGAGCCCCGGGCCCGCACCGTGGACAGCTCTGACCAGGAACGCTTGGCCCGCTTATGCAGGGCCTCGGCAATGGTGGTGCGGTCGTGGCCCACGTCGGCTAGGGCGATGGCGTGGTCGGGGTTGAGCACCAGAACCTGGGTACCACGGGCAAAGTGGGTGTTGTTGGCTCCCAGACCCGACAACGAGGCGGCCAGCACGTTCAGCAGGTGGTCGGCATACACCTCGGGATCGTCGTCGGGAAAGCACAGCACCGAGTGCGGCCCCTCGGTGCAGGCCACCGTCACCGTGCTCTGGTCGATGTCGTAGCCCATCGAGGTGTGCAGTGGGGGCCAGGGGCTGGCCTCCTCGTCCTCGCCCAGACAGAAGGTGAACTTGCCGGGGTGGCCGAGCAGGGCCATGTCGGAGGTGCCTGGCCGCCCGCCGCCGATGTTGATCATGGCCAAACGCACTGCCCGCCCGATAGAGGCATTGGCCCGGTGGCCGGGGCCCAGTGCACCAAACCCCGAGGCAACGTCGCAAGCACCAACTGCGGGACCGTTCACAATGATCAGTGGCCCCAGGTTGTGGGTGGTGGCTTGCACTTCGGTCATGTCCATCCGGGGGTCGCACACCGCCCGCACCGCGGCAACCACAACCGGGAAGTAGTCGGGCAAGCATCCGGCCATCACCGCGGCGATAGCTGCCTTCTCCACGGTGGCTTCGCCTAGGTTGGGGCCGATCTGGCCCAGCGAGACATCACCGTCCAAACCAGAGGCCAGCACCATCCGCTCCACCCGAGCCGGGGTGGGAATCACCACCGGCAGTCCGTCGGTACAGCCCTCGGCATGCAATTGCTCAAGAGCGGCCTCCTCGGAGAGGGCCGATAGCAGTTGGCTCATCCGGCGGCGCCCAGCGCCTGAAGCACCTTGTCAGCGATGTCGTCGGCCACCATCTTCATGGCCTTCTCCCCGGTGCCAGCCACCGGGTGGGGGAGGATCACCCGGGGAATGTCGGGCATTCCCGCCGATCGGGACACAAAGTCGCCCTGAGGGGAGAACTTGGTGGTCACCAGGGCCACCGCCGGAGTGTCGAGGCGGGCGGCTGCGATAGCGTCACGCACGGTGCCGCTGGTACAGCTACCTCAATGGCCGTAGGCGGCCACCACTGCGTCGCAGCCGTCGGTGATCTCGCCCATGAGCTGGTCGTCGGCCACCATCGAGGCATTGCCCTTGTTCCAGGCCCGAACCTCCAGGTCGGGGCGCACCCGGCGCAGGCTCTCGCCCACCGCATCAAGGAATGGCACTGAGTCGGGAAAACCGTTGGCCAACAGCCCTATGGTGAGGGATTCGCCGCTGGCCGACAGGTCATAAGGGGTGACCGATTCCGCCGGTTCAGCCCGTGGGTCCATATATTCGATCGCCATGGCCCTACGGTAGTGCAAGTGCAAGCGTGGAAAGCATGGTGTGCAACAGCGGCAGTGGCTGCCGTTGTAGGGGTGGTGGCTGTGGTGATAGCGGTGGCAGCTGACGTTCGATTCTTCGGCGACTCCGAGCCTGAGTTGACCACCTCTCCGGTGTCAGTCCCGCTGACGCCCGATAACACCCCTACCACCCCGACCGCCGCGCCACCGTCGCCCAATCCCACCTCTGATCCCACTCCCATAGTCACTCCCTCTCCCACCTCAACCCCGACGCCCATCCCCACGCCCACGTCCTATCCGGGGTGGGTCGACCCGACCACCGTCGGACAGTCCTACGGCTCGGTCGCCGGCCTGCTCACGTTCCGGGGCAACCCCACCCGCACCTTCTACGGCACCGGGCCCGCTCCCCAGGCGCCCGAGGTGCTGTGGCGGTTCACCGGCGCCCCGGAGCGAGACCTGTGCTCGCTCACCTCGTGGGCGGCGGGCATCACCACATGGTGCGGCTCTGGCTGGACCGGCCAGCCCGCGGTAGTGGAGTGGGACGATCGCACGTGGGTGGTGGTCGGCTCGTTCGCTCCCGCGGTGCATTTCCTGGATGCAGCCACCGGTGAGCGCCTGCGGCCCGACTTCGTGGTGGGCGACCTCGTCAAGGGGTCGGTGACCGTCGATCCCGACGGCTATCCCCTGGTGTACTTCGGCTCGCGGGACGACTATTTCCGGATCATCGCCTTTGACCGGGACGAACCCGTCGAGCTGTGGTCGCTGAATGCTTATGCGGTGTCCCCGGTGCTCTGGAACAACGACTGGGACGGCGCGGCCCTCGTGCTGGACGACTACCTGTTCCAAGGCGGGGAGAACAGCCATCTCCACATTGTGAAGCTGAACCGCCGCTATGGACCCGACGGGCTGGTGACGATCGACCCCGAACTGGTGTTCAGCGCCCCCGGCTGGGACGACGAGCTGTTGGCCGCGGTGCCCGACGGCAACGTGTCCATCGAGGGCGGCATCACCGTGGTGGGCAACATCTTGTACTTCGGTAACTCCGGCGGCCTGGTGCAGGGGTGGGACATCAGCGGGCTGGCCGACGGGCAGGATCCCGAGCGGGTATTCCGCTACTGGGCAGGTGACGATGTGGACGCCACCGTGGTGGCCGACGCCGAGGGCTATCTGTACGTGGGGGTGGAGTATGAGCGGGAGACGGCCCGCAGCCAGGAGACGGGCCAAGTCCTAAAGCTCGACCCCGGTGCCGACGATCCCTTGGTGTGGGGGACAGACATCCGCAACGCCTTTCCCGATGGAGTGTGGGCCACCCCGGCGCTTACCGATGACATGGTGTACGCCCCCACCCATGCCGGCTACCTGTACGGGCTCCGCCGCGACACCGGCGAGGTGGTGTGGTCGAAGCGGATCACCGCTCCGGCGTGGGCGTCGCCGGTGGTGATCGACGACGTGCTGATCCAGGCTGATTGCGGCGGGGCGATCCGGGGCTACGACATCTCCGACCCCTTTGTGGAGCCCCCCGAGATATGGCGGGTGACCCTGGGCGCTTGCGTGGAGTCCACCGCCGCGGTGTGGGAAGGCATTATGTACGTCGGCTCCCGCGACGGCGGCTTCTACGCCATCGGCGACCGCTGACCGGGCGTTCTGCCTGACTACCCTGGCGCCGTGGCCGAGCCGTTTCAGATCGCTGTGCCCGATGAGGTGATCGACGATCTCAACCGGCGCCTTGACGCCACCCGGTGGCCCCAGTCGCTGGAGGGGACGGGTTGGGACTACGGGGCAGACACCGCCTATATCGCCGAGCTGTGCCGCTACTGGCGATACAACTACGACTGGCGGGCCCACGAGGCCGCGCTCAACGAACTGCCCCAGTTCACCCATCGCATAGACGGGCTCGACATCCACTTCGTCCACGCTGAGGGGCGGGGGTCCGACCCGCTGCCGCTGGTCATCACCCACGGGTGGCCCAGCTGCTTCTGGGAGATGCACAAGGTGGTCGGCCCGCTCAGTGACCCAGGAGCTTTTGGCGGCGACCCGGCCGACGCCTTCAGTGTGGTGGCCCCATCGCTGCCCGGCTACGGGTTCTCCTCCCCGCCCGCCCAACCAGGAATGTCGTCGGCCCGGGTAGCCGACCTATGGTCCGAGCTGATGGCCGAGCTCGGCTACGAGCGGTTCGGCGCCCAAGGAGGCGACTGGGGTTCGGCGGTTAGCGCCGGGCTCGGCGCGATGCATCCCGACCGCATGGTCGGCATCCACCTCAACATGGTGGCCCCACCCATCGACGAGACCGCACTCACCGCTGACCAGCAACAATGGTGGGAGGGCGTGAAGCAATACCGCGACCAGGAGTGGGGCTATGTCCACCTCCAGCGCACCAAGCCGCAGACCGCAGCGGTGGGCCTCACCGACTCGCCCGCCGGCCTGGCCGCCTGGATCATCGAGAAGTGGTGGCGGTGGAGCGACATCGACGGTTCCGGCGGGCGGGATTTGGCCCGGCGCTACACCCTCGACGAGCTGTGCACCCTGCTCACCATCTACTGGGCCACCGCCACCATCGGCCCGTCGATGCGCATGTACTACGAAAGCTTTGGAGCCGGGTCGGCGTTCAACCAACCGCCCAGGATTTCGGTGCCCACTGGGGTGGCGGTGTTCAATGAGAAGAACCGCCCGCCCCGTGAGCTGGCCGAGCCCTACTACAACATCACCCGGTGGACCGAGGTGGACGACGGCGGCCATTTCCCGGCCTTGGAGAATCCGGAAAAGCTGGTGGAAGAAGTGCGTGAGTTCTTCAGACCTCTCCGCTGAGAAAGAAAGAGAAGGAATACCAATGACCCGACTGGGAGTAATCGGACTGGGCGACATGGGCGGCGCCATCGCCGAGGGCGTGCTTACCGGCAAATGGGACGACGAGGTGACCGTGATTGGCTACGACATCTCCGAAGAGGCCTTGACCCGGTTCACCGAATTGGGCGGCATCCCGGCGGGCTCGGTGGGGGAGTTGGCCCGCCAGGTGGATGTAGTGGCCGTGGTGGTGATCGACGACGCCCAGGTGCGCCAGGTTTGCTCGGGTGACGATGGGGCCATTGCCGGGGCTGCCGAGTCGGGGGCGTTGGTGGCCGTCCACTCCACTGTGCTGCCTGCCACGGTTATCGAACTGGCCGCCGAGGCCTCCGCAGTCGGGGTGACGGTGATCGATGCCCCAGTGACCGGTGGTACGGCCTCGGCTCGGAACAGGGATTTGGTGGTGTTCTGTGGAGGGGATGAGGCCCACACCGAGCAAGGGCGCCCCCACTTCGAGCGATACGGAGGCATGGTGGTCAACGTCGGCCCGCTGGGGGCCGGGCTTCAGGCCAAGGTGGCCCGCAATCTCATCAGCTACGCCGAGTTTGCGGTGGCCTACGAGGCCATCGCGCTGGCCGCAGCCGCCGGAGTGGACCTGAAGGCGTTTGCCGACATCGTGAGCTATTCCGACCGCAACATCGGACCCCACATGGGCGTCTTCAGTCGCCCGATTGCTTATCCGCCCCCGGCGTTCGGCGGTAGCTTCACCCGCATCGCCCACAAAGACTTGGGCGGTGCGCTCGCCCTGGGCGAGGAGCTAGGCGTCGACTTGCCCATCACCGCGCTGGTAGACCAGCACATCGACGCCGCTTTCGGCGAGTAGCCGCGGCGCGAGGCCTAATACTTGGGTCGGACCCTACGGCTAGCCGACAGTAACGGTCCCGGCGTCGAGCACTACCCGGTCGCCTACCCGGGTCTGGAACCGGGCCGAACCGCCACCCTCGTCCCAGATGTGGACATCCAGGGTCTCACCGGGCAGTACCGGCGAGGAGAACCGCCCGTGCATCGACTTGAAGCGGGTTGGATCGCTGTCGCACAAGGTGTGGAGCAGCGCCCGACCAGTGAAGCCGTAGGTGCATAGGCCGTGGAGGATCGGGGTGTCGAATCCGCCGGCGGCCGCGAATGACGGGTCGGAGTGCAGTGGATTGCGGTCACCGTTGAGCCGATACAGCAGGGCCTGGTCGGTGCGGGTCTCGTAGGTGACCACGTGATCGGCGTCGCGCTCAGGGACTTTCGACGGGCCAGCAGGTCCCCGATCTCCGTCCCAACCTCCTTCGCCCCGGATGAACAGCGAGGTGGTGGTGGTGAACAGAGGCTGGTCGTCGGCGGTGTCGGTGGTCTCGCTCTCTAGCACTACTAAGGCAGCCTTGCCCTTGTCGTAGATGCCGGTGATGCGGCTCACCGAGCTGACGGTGGCCTCCACCGGCAGGGGCTTGTGGAGGGTGAAGCCCTGCTCACCGTGAACTAGGAGAGCCGGGTTGTAAGTGCCGATCTTGGCCATCGGGCTGTCGGGGCCGGCGCCCACGCCGCCGCCCAGCACGACGCACATGGTGGGTAGGGCCTTCTGCTCGACGTCTTTGGTGTTCTCGGTGGTGAATTCCAACTCAAAGCCTGTGGGGTCCGCGACGCCGGCACCGACGCCCAGCGCATACAAAAGCGCGTCTTTCGAGCGCCAGCTCGAGGTACGCGGGGCGCTCTCCGCGCCGACGGCAGTGGGGTCGAGGGGCATGGGGGCTCCTAGCGGGGTAGAGGTTCTTGGACGCCTGGTTGCGCCCGGATGCTGCCCAAAACATACCGTTGCCGTCGTGGCTCATATTAATCAGCCAGGCGGACCATTCCAGGCCATCGACCATCCGGCGGTGGCCGGCCGGGAGCGGGAGTTGCGAGCGCTGGCCGACGCCGTGCGCCGACTAGTGGCCGCTACTGTCACCAACACGGCCTCGCCCACCGATACCGCAGCCTTGGCGGCGGAGGCCGATGCCCTGGCTGATCGCATCGAGGCCCATGTGCCCACCGAGCTTCCGCCCCGGTTCGGCCCCGGGGGACCGGATATCGAAGGCCCCCCGATCACCCACAAGCGGGCACCCTTCGACTACGTGACCGGCATCTGCAATCCCGCCGCGGTGCCGGTGGAGATGGTGGTGGACATGGAATCCGAACCGCCCAAGACCCGGGGCCGAGCGGTGTTCTCCACGGTGTATGAAGGCCCTCCGGGTTGCGTCCACGGGGCAGCCATCGCCTCAGCCTTCGACATGGTGTTCACCAGCGCCTGTTCCACCAGGAACGCCAGCGGTCCCACCATGATGCTGTCGGTGCGCTATCGGCGTCCCACTCTGCTGGATGTGGAAACCGTCTTTGAGGGCTGGGTGGAGGCCTTCGACGGCACCATCACCGAGGTCAAAGGCCATGCACTCCAAGACGGCCAAGTCACCGCTCTGGCTGAGGGCGTGTTTCGCCACCTCGACCGGGAAACGCTCAACCGGCTGGCCCAACGGGAGTGAATTCGGCAGGCAGGTGCTTTATGCCGTGGATGAAGGCCGACGAGAGTGGGTCGGGTTCGCCGGTGGCCCGGATATCGCCGATGCGGTCGAAGATCTCGCGGAACATCACCTTGATCTCCCGGCGGGCCAGGTGCGCCCCGAGGCAGTAGTGCGGTCCGGGGCCGCCGTAGCCCACATGGGGATTCGGGTCGCGCAGCACATCGAATTTGTGCGGGTCGTCGAAAACCGACTCGTCCCGGTTGGCGCACAGATAGTTCATCATCACCATGTCGCCTTCATCTAGCTTCTGGCCTTCCAGCACCGTGTCGCTCAGCACGGTGCGGCGCATGTAGGTGACTGGGCTGGCGATGCGCACGATCTCCTCGATCGCGCTGTGGGCCACGCCCTCGAAATCGTCAGTCCAGATCTTGCGTTGATCGGGATGGTCGGTGAGATGCACCAGGCCCCAGCTGATGGCGTTGCGGGTGGTCTCGTTGCCGGCCACCACCAACAGGATGAAAAAGCTGGCTAGCTCGGCACGGGTGAGCCGCTCGCCGTCGACCTCGGCGTTGACCAAAACGCTGGTCAGATCGCCGGTGTCCACACCCACCTTTGACTCCGCCACATCGTCCATCAGGTTCGACAGGGCCTCGCCCGCCATGAGGATGGCCGTGACGAAGTCTCCGAACTCAGGCACGTACTCGTCGTCGGCCGCCCCCAGAATCACGTTCGACTGGTCGAATACGAAGTCGTGCTCAGAGGCGGGGATGCCCATGAGGTCGCACACGATCCGCAGCGGCAGGCGGGCCGCCACGTCGGTGACGAAGTCGCATTCGCCCCGCTCGCACACCTCGTCCACGATCAGCCTGGCCTGGTCCTGCACCGAGTCCTCCAGCCGGGCCAGCATCCGGGGGGTGAATCCTGCCGAGACGATCTTTCTCAGCCGGGCGTGGCGGGGGTCGTCCATGGCGATGATGGAGTTGAAGTACTCGTTGAACTCCGGCGGGAAGTCGTTGATGGTGACTCCCGAGGATGAGGAGTAGATCTGCGAGTTGCGGGACACCTCGAGAATGGTGGAATGCCGGGTGATGAACCAGGCACCCGGCGTTGAGACGCTCTCCAGATCACCCGTGAACTCGAACCCGGGATAGAACGTGAGCGGCCGCGAGCACACCTGCTTCAGATCCTCGTCCACCACCCGGCGGTCCCGCCTCCAAAAGGCATTGTGAAGCGGATTGTGGGGATCCGCCTCGGTCGCCGGCGGTGGCTTGGTGAACGAGCCAGTTGCGGCTTCAGGATCTGGCGTGACAGCGGTCATGGAAGCAATCTAGTGGTCCAAGTCGACCGGGTTCTGCTAGTTGATTGGTTGCAGCCTCCGCCCCAAGGGCCCTATTGGAAAGATACGAACTCTGGGGTGGGGGTGAGTTCTAGTACTTGTTCGGTGGTGGCGTTGGGGTGGTCTTCGTCGTAGAAGTTCTTCCAGCCCCAATGGAACTGCTCGGCGTCGGGCGGGCTGGACAAAGTGTCCCAGGAGGCGTATTTGGCCCTCATGGAGCCCTGGCCGTCCATTTGGATCAGCACCGCCAGCTCGGGGGGAGTGTCGATGAGTCCGCGGTTAGTGATCATGGCGGTTTGGAATTGGTGGACGATCAGCAGCTTTTGGGGTAGGGCATGTTCTCGAACTATTCCGGCCAGCCATGCCACCACCTGGTTGATCTCCGCCGCGTCCACGGTGCCGACCTGTTCTAGGTGGACCTGGTGGGGCTTGAGCCTCCACTCCGGATCGAGGGCGAGCCCCACGTGGGGGAGGAGGAGGAATTCCTCGTAGACCTTCGCCTGCGTCAAAAAGTCGGTTCGCCCCGGCTGGAGGTCGAGTACCACGTACATGTTGTTGGCGGCCGCGGTCTCGATCCAGGGCCTGATCACATCCCGGGCAGTCATGGCCGAATAGTCGCCGTCGCCGCCGGCGCCGGCCGACGCAACCGTGGCGATGATCTCGAAGGTGGGCAACACCACTGAACCGTCGGCGCCGTAGCTGGCGGCGATGGATCGGAGGCGATCGACACCCGCAGCGGGGCCCTGTTCTCCCAGCACTCCAAGGCTCGATGTGGCTGGGTGGCCGTATAAGGCCACCAAGCGGCGGTCGAAACCGGATTCGAACATGAGAAGGCCGCCCCCGGGAATCTGATGGCCCCCGCGGATGGTCTCCAACTGCCAGACAGTGTCCTCGCCCAGGCCCGGGCCCAGTTTCACCTCAGAGGCGTAGGAGATCATCTCCCTTGCCTCGAAGGGGAGGGCCCGTAGATCGCCGGTCGCGACGATCACCCGTTCGCCGGTCTGGTAGCCCAGGTCCGCCAACTGGGTGGTCTGCACGTTGTCGCCAACCAGCCACACGCGGCGCGGGGTTGTCTCGGGAGGCGAGAGTGGGGTTTGCTTGTCGGCCGCGACCTGTTCGATGTTGGACTCTGCCAGAGCAGGCCCTGAGGCGTTTCGAATCCCTGGCGAATTGGGTGCGGTCTCAATTCCAGCCGCTGAAATGACCCCCCGTGTCGCGGCCGCTGGTACGACGGCAACGGACGACGTTGAGCCGGGACCTTGGGCCGCGACGTCTTCGGCTGGGAGAGAGGCGTATGTACTGGTTACCGCCTTCCCAACCGGTAGGCACGACGATGCGACCGCGGCAAGCGCAACAAGGCCAACGAACCCGGCAACAAGGCCAACGAACCCGGCCGCCCGGCGACTCGCAGTGCGCTTGGAGTTGGGGGCTCGTCCGCCTCTTGAGCGGCCCAAACCGACAAGGCTCGGACGTGGGCGAGTTCGCAACGGGGGCTCCTTGAGATTCCATCAGGCTTTGGCGCCATATCAGCGCCGTGCCTGCCTTGAAATCCGCATGCCCTGGTCCGAACCCGACTAGTCGGAAAAGAACCCCCTACAAAGCGGCAGCAAACATGCTAGCTGAGCAACTGCCCCCATCGGGCCATTTGCACTATTCCAACTTCAGGGCCAGCTGAGCTGGCGGGTGTTATTTCAGCGAGAAGGGGGGATAGCGATCGGTGATGAGCAGCCACATGTAGGCGGAGACTCGCAACCCCCAGCGGTTGACGCCGACCACGTAAGTGAAGAGGCGGCGTGGGTAACGGCCGGTGATGATGATCGCGATCCATGCGATGACAATGCTCAAAATGGCTCCGACGGACAATATGGCCAAAACGACGAAGTGCGGGATGGCGAGGATCCATTTGACTATCGGCAGCCAGCGATTCAGGTCGCGGGACGCGTCGGGATAGTCCAAGTCGAGGCGGACGGCCTGTTCCTCGTCGGTTGAGGGATATTCGTCTCGCAGCAGTCCCAAATAGGCCCAAAATCGGGTGGTGAATCTCGTGAGTTCGAGGTTCCAGTCGAACCACCACCGCGGGTACTTTCGGCGGAACAGGATCATAAGCAGTGTGGGAAGGAACAGCGCGCCGCCTGCGTACATCCCGCTGCCACCCCAGTTGCCGACGTTGCCGGAAACCAGTGCGACCACGATCGCGATGGGAATGATCAGCACAATGCGGAAAAGCGTCTTTACCCGACTGAGCCCCGATTCGGGGTACTCGACATCTAGTCGCGCCGGGTAGCCGGTTTCGGTTCCGCCTGCCATGCCTTGTACGTCGGACATGTCTGCCTCCTAATGCACTTGCTCGCTGAGGACGATGCACCGTCCATTCTCAGTGGCCCGCCCCAAGCTCCAAGGGACGGTACCAGACAGGGGGTAATTCAGCCGCGAATCTGGACTGTGGTGCGCCAGTTAAATGGGTCGGGTGCTGTGCCCGTTTGGATGGCGGTGAGGGCTTGGCGTAGCCGCATGGTGTTGGGGCCCGGTTGGCCGCTGCCGATCGTGAGTGCCTTGCCCGAGTAGAGGATGGTGCCGACGGGGGCGATGCCGGCGGCGGTGCCCGACAGAAACGCCTCGCCTTGCTCGGACCAGTCGATTAGCTCTTCAGGATCGATTGGGCGCTCCTCGATTTCGTAACCGTGGTGCCGGGCTAGCTGGATAACAGAATCCCGGGTAACGCCGTGGAGAAAGGACTCGTCGAGGTGCCGGGTGACGACCCGCTCGTCGTCTGCCAAAAAGAAGTTCGAGGCCCCGGTCTCGGTGATATCGCCGTCGGTGGCGAACAACACCTGGTCGATTGCCTCGTTGGAGGCCATGGCGTCCATGGTGGAGCCCAGGGCCATCGCATAGTTGGCGGCACACTTCACCATGCCGAACTGGGGGACGGTGCGGGGAGTCAACGTCTCCAATTGAAGGGTGAGGGGACGTATTCCGCCCTTGAAGTAGTCGCCCACCGGGGAGTTCACGACAAACAGCAGCGCGCTGGGGGCTGGATGGGCGGCCGCTCCGATGTCGGATCCCGTGCCCACAAACGTCGGACGGATGTAGAGCGACCCGGGCGGCTGTGGCACTTCGTCAGCGTTGGCCTCGACCGCGTCGATGATCATCTGCCGCAAGAGGCCGGGATCGATCTCGGGCAGCCGCAGAAGAGCGGCGCTGGAGACCATGCGTGCGACATGGGTGTCCAAACGGAAGATGGCCACTGATCCGTCGGGCTGGCGGTGGGCTTTGAGCCCTTCAAAGATTGAGCTTCCGTAGTGCAGCACGTGTGCGGCCGGGCTGATGGTCAAGTCCCCGAAGGGCTCCGGCGACCCGCCATAGGCCAGCGGCCCGTCTTCGGCTCGCGCCGTGGTCATCCAGTCACAGAAAATCGTCCCGAAGGGGACAGCCAACGGATCAGGCTTCTCGGTCATGCGGGATCTCCTTCGAGCAGGGCGATGGTATAGCCCGACAGGTCAAGAGGCTGAGGGTTTTGCAGAACTACCGGGTTGCCGACCTCTTGCCAGCCGGCCGCCGGAGTTTGTACAAGCATGTACAACACGGGAGCGTGCCGTTAGCCTGGGCAGCGTGGCACTTCAAGGCGATCACCTGCCTTCTGTGGCCGTCTCGGTGAGCGAGTTCCGGGCCAATTGTGGACCGCTGTTGGATGCGGTGTGCGATGGGCAGGAGATCGTCATAACCAAGAACGGCCGGCCAGTAGCAGAGGTTCGGCCTCCTCGTTCTCCTCGGGAAGAGTTCACTGGGTCGCTCTTTGGCTTTTGTCGAGACATCATCTCGCTGCCCGAAGGGTTCGATTTCGACAAGGAATTCGTGTGGGCAGGCCATGAGGAGGACGCTGAGGAAGTTCTCTCTAGTTGGGACAGCCAAGAACCGGAACTCGTTGTCGGCCCATCCGACCAAGACGGCTGATGCTCCTGCTGGACACCAATGTCGTGCTCCGATTCTGTTGGGGAGTGGCTGACGGCAAGCTCGGGACCGAAGCCGTCGCGCGGGTAGACCAAGCCACCCGGCGGGGCGAGGCAGCGGTAAGCGCGATCACGTATTGGGAGTTGGCCCTGTTGCAGGCCAAGCGGCGCTTGATGGTGGAGCTCAACGTGGCCCTTCTCCGGATGCGAATGGTTGCCGCCGGAGTCAGAGATCTGCCCATCGGGTCGATGGAAGCCGAACAGGCCGCCCGATTGGGGGAGATGGGCCTGGCCACCGGGGACACCGCAGACCGATTTATCTTGGCCACCGCAATAGTGCAGGAGTGCCCCGTTCTCACCTTGGACCAGCAAATGCTGTCGTGGGAGGGCCCGGCCAATTGCATCGACGCATCCCGGTGATTGCCATAAGTCCTTCCAGTATTTTGACGAAGGCTCGCGCCGATGGCCGCGGGCATGCGTGTCAAACCAAGATGGCGGCTTGATGGCCTTCGGCGGCGAGGGCGTCTTGGAGGGGAGGCGAGGGGGTGAGCAGGTAGACTTGGGCGTTCAGGTGCAGAGCGGCGGCCAGCGCTTCAATCGATAGCAAGTTGAGTTGGCGATGGCGGCTGCGCAGTCGGCCGATCAGCGGGGCCAGGCTTCTCAGGCTCACCAATCCGATCTCTTCGGGGAGCTCGAGCAGCGAATGCAGTGCTCGGGGGACGAGTTTGGGGGGCAGCTCGGCGAACGAGCTGGAGAGCGTCCCGCTGACTGGTGAGCTCAGCGCTGCCTGGCAGAGCCGCACGTACCAGCAGCCGGTGGTGTAGACCGGCTGTTCAGGCTGCGGCGGGGCTCCCCCTTGCAGCAGGGTGGAGAGGACCCTGTCGTCTACGAGCTGGGTCACTCGCTGGCCAGGTCGGGGTCGCCGAAGCCAGCTGCGGCCTGTTCCCAGATCTCGTCGGTGATGGCGGCAAGCAACTCGGCCCGCAGCTTTTCGACGTTGCCCGGTATCAGCAGGAGTGCGCCGCCGAGATGCAAGTAGCCGACTTCGCCCCCTTCGTCGAGGCCCCAGTGGTGGCGAGCCGTCGCCGGAAGGCTCATCTGCCCCCGAGACGACACCTTCAGCGTTCCCGTGCTTGACATGCGAGCAGTCTACAAGGTGACTTGCAATTCTGCTTTGTAATCGGTCAATGCAGAATCCCAGCAGATTGAGACAGAGGTTCCCTACGCAATGGCCAATGAGTCCTGATGATGCCCGATTGGTGATCAAATTGAGGCATTCGCAGGCTTGGGGCTCTGGGAGACTGGAGGTTGTGGCTGTCCCGTTCATCACGATTGCCGGGGAGAGCGTGCTCTTGCGATCGTTTCGAATTGAAGACGCTGTCGAAATCGCCGAGTCGTGCCAGGACCCGGAAATTCTCCGATTCACGATGATGCCGGAAGCGATGTCTGAAGCGCAGGCTCGAGAGTGGGTAGAGCAACGGCTGGCACGGAGGGAACAGGGCCTTTTCGCTTTCGCCATCACACTGCCTCCCTCTGACCGCTGCATCGGCCAAATGGGCATCTTGCTAGAGCCCCAATTCCGGCGGGGTGAGGCGTTCTATTGGCTCGACAGGCAGTACCGGGGCCAAGGGATCGCCTCCGAAGCCCTCAATCTGATCACCGATTGGGCATTCTCCAAGCATGACTTGGCCCGGGTACATCTGGTGACCCATGTCGACAATCCCGCCTCCCAAAGGGTGGCCGAACGCTGCGGCTATCAGCGGGAAGGCGTACTACGGGCTTGGGAACCGGTCAAAGACGACCAACCCGACGTCGTGATGTGGAGCCGACTGCCAGGGGATTGACCGGCGGGAAATGGCGCTGGAGGCTGTCCCGTTAGCCTTGGGGCGTGGGGAGTGAGATTAGGGGCAATTGCGGAATGCCCTTGAGGAATCTAGGCCTATTCGGGCTTGGGTCGGCGGGCAGAAGATGTCGAGGCCTTTGACGGGTCGGCCAGATCTTGTTCGATTTGGGCCACGAGATCAGGGTTGCGCAGAAGGACAGCCTCGTGAGCAGTTATGACAGCCTGGTCGAGGTCGCGAGCCATGTGCCTCCCAATGTATTCCGACACTGAGGTGCCCTTCTAGACCAGGGTTGAGAGGTTTTCGTTGGGGGCGGGGCCGGGGTTTACTTTTTGGCCGGGGGTCCAGGCTACGGGGAGGTGCTTGACGCCGCCGATGAAGTTGGAGCGGAGCCACTCGGGCTCGCCGACGCGGTGGATGTCGGGCATGCGGTCGATGATCTCCTGGAAGATAAGCCTCATCTCCATTTTGGCCAGATTGGCGCCTAGGCAATAGTGGGCCCCGCCACCGCCGAAGGCGATCTGCTCGTTGGGGGTGCGGTTAACGTCGAAGATGAACGGATCTTTGAACACCTCTTCGTCTCGGTTGGCCGAGATGTGCCACATGACCACCTTGTCGCCCTCATCGATGTGCTGGCCCCTGATCTCGGTGTCCTCGGTAGCGGTGCGGCGGAAGTGCAGCACCGGGGTGGACCACCGGAGAAGCTCATCGATATGGGTGTCTGTCACCCCATCAGGGGAGCTCTTGACAACGTCGAATTGCTCGGGGTGGTCCATCAGCGCCAGCATTCCCTGTGCAGTGGCGTTGCGGGTGGTCTCGTTGCCGGCCACGGTGAGCAGCAGCATGAACATGTCGAACTCAAGCTCGGTCAGCCGGTCGCCGTCGATCTCGGCGTTTATGAGCTTGGTGACGATGTCGTCGCGGGGGTTTTCCGCCCGGTCCTTGGCCAGCTGGTTGGTGTAGGCGTACAGCTCCGCGCCGGCCGAGATGCTGTTATCGAGGTCGTCGGCGTACTCGGGGTCGTCGACTCCGATCAAGCGGTTTGACCAGTCGAACAGCATCATGCGGTCTTCTTGGGGAACTCCCATGATCTCGGCGATGGCCTGGAGCGGGAGCTCGGACGCGACGTCAACCACGAAGTCGGCCTCGCCCTTTTCGATCACGTTGTCCACGATCAAGATTGCCCGGTGGCGGAGGTACTGCTCGATAAGACCGATCATGCGGGGGGTGAAGCCCTTGTTCACCAGCCGCCGATAGCGGGTGTGCTTGGGCGGGTCGGTGGTGAGCATCATCACGCCCCGGGAGTCCGGCGCGCCGTTGTCACGGGTGCCGGGGTCGGGGATGGAAGTGCCGCCGAGCTCAGAGGAGAAGCGCTCGGTGTCGCGGTTCACCTCCACCAGATCAGCGTGTTTGACCACATTCCAAAACGCCGTTCCTTCGGGGTCTTGGTGGAGGAAGACGGGGGCTTGCTCCCGCAGCACCTTGAACATCTCGTGATGCTCCTGGCGCACGAATCGATCAGGGTCGAGCAGGTTTACGTCGGTGAGCTTCACGATGGCTGTCCTTTGCTGCGATCGTTTGGCGGGTGTCGGCCAGTGTATGGGATCGTCCGATGCGACAAGATACCGAGGTGCGAAACGACCGGGAAGCAGTGAGGTGGCGATGACCGCAGATGCCAACCAGAGCGCTCAGCAGGCCGACGGAGCCAGCGTGAACGAAGGTGCCCACATGCAGGCCACGATCCTGGCCGGAGTCCGGGTGGTGGACTTCTCAACCGGGGTTCCCGGCCCCTATGCCACCAAACTGCTGGCCGACGCCGGGGCCGACGTCATCAAAGTGGAGGGGCCCGACGGCGACCCAGTGCGCCGCTGGTCGGCCACTCGGGCCGAGTTCGAGGGTGATAGTGCGCTGTTCCAGCTGCTCAATGCGTCCAAGCGGGGCATTGTGGGTGTGCCGGGAGACGATGAGGTCGAGGAGCTGGTGGCCACTGCCGATGTCGTGGTGGAGTCTTTTCCCGCCGGGTCGGGGATCGGGCGGGCCTGGGCGCAGCGGCATCCCCATCTCGTGGTGCTGTCGGTCACGCCCTATGGGCAGGACGGGCCGTTGGCCCAGCATCCGTCCACTGAGTACACCGCGCAAGCCCAGTGCGGGGCCATCGCCTGCCGGGGGCGGCCCGACCAGCCCCCGATCCACGCCGGTGGGGGCATCGCGGAGTGGACCGCTGGGGCCTACGCCGGCCCCCCGGTCCTCTCCGCGCTGCTGAGGGCCAGGCGCACCGGACGCGGCGAGCACATCGACTTGGCGGTGGCCGATGTGATGGGCATCGCCGCCACCACGTTCACCGACCTCGCCCACTCCATGCGGGGCGGCGGCCACGACTTCGACCGGGTGGCCCGGTCGGTGGAGGCGCCGTCGATCGAGCCCGCCCTCGACGGCTGGGTGGGGTTCAACACCAACACTGCTCTGCAATACCAGGGCTTTGTGCTGATGATCGAGCGCCCCGACCTGATTGACACCGAGTGGAGCCAGATCGGGGAGCGGGCCGGCCGTCTGGACGAGTGGAATGCCATGGTCCACCCGTGGACCTCCCGCCACACGGTGGCTGAGATCATAAAGGCAGCCTCGGATCTGCGGGTGCCGGTGGCTGAGGTTAACGACGGTCGCAGCGTGCTCGACAACGAGCAATTCGCGGCCCGGGGGGTATTCGTGCGCAACCCCGGCGGTTTCCTCCAGCCCCGATCGCCGTACCTGATGGACGACGGCGGCGAGCGGCGGCCGGCCACGTCCGCGCCCCGTTTGGGCGAGCACACCGGCACGATTGAAGACCGCCCCCAGCCCGTGCCGTCGGCTGCCGACGCCGATCCTGATCTGCCGCTGGCCGGGGTCAAGGTGCTGGATCTCACCAGCTGGTGGGCCGGACCGTCGGCCACCGGCACGCTGGCCATGCTGGGCGCCGATGTGATCCACATCGAGTCCACCGGACACCCCGACGGCATGCGCATGACCGGTTTCATGTTCGGCACCGAGGACTGGTGGGAGTGGAGCTCGATGTATGTGGCCATCAACCACAACAAACGTGACCTGACGCTGGACTTGGACACCGACGCGGGCATGGACCTGCTGTGGCGGCTCATCGGGGAGGCCGACGTGATTGTGGAGAACTTCTCCCCCCGGGTGGTGGAGAAGTGGGGTTTGAGTTGGGAGGCCGTCTCGGCCCGCAACCCTCAGGCGGTATTCACCCGGATGCCCGCGTTCGGGCTGAGCGGTCCGTGGCGGGATCGGGTGGGCTTCGCCCAGACCATGGAGCAGCTCACCGGCATGGCCTGGGTCACCGGCCATCCCTACGACCAGCCCCGCATCATGCGAGGCCCATGCGACCCCATCGCCGGGATGCACGGCGCCTACGCCGCGATATTGGGCTTGGCGGTGCGGGAGCGGACCGGCCGGGGGGTATTCGTGGAGTCCACCATGGTGGAGGCCGCGCTCAACTGCTCAGCCGAGCAGATCGTGGAGTACACCGCCTACGGCAACGTGATGGAGCGGGCCGGCAACAGGAGCCCTTACGCCGCACCCCAGGGGCTGTACCCCTGTGGGGGCCATGAGCAGTGGCTGGCTCTTGCCGTGGCCACCGACGAGCAGTGGCAGGCGCTGGTAAGGGTGCTGGGATCTCCCGAGTGGGCCGACCGGCCGGAATACGCCACCGACGCCGGCCGTCGGACGGGCCACGACGCCATCGACGAGGGGCTGTATGGGTGGGCTGCCGAGCAGGATCTAGACGACGCCGTGGACCGGCTGGTCGACGCCGGTGTTCCTGCCGCCCCGGCGTGGGATCCCCGCCTCCAGCATGAGAATCCCCAACACGTCCATCGAGGACTGTTCGAGATGGTCAAACACCCCGCGGTGGGCACCCACCCCATGCCGGGTATGCCCTATCGGTTCGCCTCGGTGGACCGCTGGATCACCTCGCCTTCGCCCACTCTGGGACAGCACAACCACGAGATCCTGGCCGAGCTGGGACTGTCGGCCGACGAGATTGCGCAGTTGGAGGCCGACGGCGTTATCGGTACCCGCCCCAAGGGCCTGTGAGCGCCCGTCCGGTGAAAGGATGAAGCCATGAGAGCAGTGCGATGCGTCGACGGTCGGCCCACGACGGTGGAGTTGGCCCCGCCCGAGGGCGACGGGGTGCGGATCAAGATGGCCTCGGCGGGGGTGTGCGGCTCCGATCTGCACATGCTCGAGCTGGGGATGCTCAACACCTTCACCATTGGCCACGAGTTCGCCGGGTGGCTGGACGACGGCCGCCCGGTGGCCATCGAGCCCATCCACGGCTGCGGCACCTGCGAGATCTGCCTGGCCGGCGACTACAACCGCTGCCCAGTCACCCTCACCGATATCGCCGGCATCTCCCGCGACGGGGGAATGGCAGACGAGGTGCTCATGTGGCCCGAGGCCATTGTTCCCCTGCCGTCGGGGGCGGATGCCCGGGACGCCTGCCTGGTGGAGCCCCTGGGCATCGCAGTGCACGGCTTCCGCTTGGCCGGATTGCGGGGCGACATGCGGGTGGCCGTCATCGGGGGTGGCGCCGTCGGTCAAACCGCGCTGGCCGTGGCCCGCCTGGCCGGGTGCGAGACCGCTATTTCTGCCCGCCACGACGCCCAAAAGGAGGCCGCCGAGCGCCTGGGGGCAACTCCGCTGACCGATGAGCCCTACGACATCGTCGTAGAGGCTGCTGGTACCGCCTCTGCTCTGGCCGACGCGGCCAAGAAATGCCGGCCCGGTGGCAAGATCGTCATCCTGGGGTCCTACTGGGATCCTGTGGAGATGCCTGGGATAGAGCTGAGCATGAAGGAGATCACCGTGGTCCCTTCCTCCATGTACGGCCGCTACGGCCCCACCCGCGACATGGACGTCGCCGCCGCCGCCCTGGCCCAGCTCCCCGAGCTCCCCGACGCCGTCATCACCCACCGCTTCCCCCTAGACGCCCCCGCCGAAGCCTTCGCCACCGCCGCCAACCGCGCCTCCGGCGCCATCAAGGTTGTCCTGGAGCCCTAGGATTCAGCATCGCTCATCTGGATGATTTGAGATAAGCATTTGCACATCAACCTTGTAGCATGAGGGCGCACGGGTCGGGAGTTGCTTTAGGGCAGTTCTCTACAGTTTGGCTAGTACATTCGCCCAATTGTAAGCGTGGTTGAATACCAGTGAAGAGTGGAAGCGCACGAAACGCAACTATTGGAAGTGTTTCTTCGATAAGAGAGTGCCTTCTTCTCTGGCTTTCGAGAGTTATCGAGTTGCATTAGAGTTGATTTAGTCAAACCATGCAGAGAACTCGATAGACGTGCTTTCAGGGCATTGAGAATGCTTACGTTCATTAGACCCTTTTCAAGGGGCTTCATGATCAAATGACTAAGAGATCCGAATACAAGAAATGGGTTGAAATATATACACCCATCATAGTGGGCGCGCTTTATATCCTGGTAGGATTACTTGTTGAGAGTGCAGTTGAGGCTTTCGATTATGTAAGGGGATACGCCATATTTTTGGTGTTTGGGCGTCCGAAGCTCGACGATGGTAGGGTCTTTTGTTGGGCAATGGAACATTGTCCTCCCCGACTTGCTGAGAAAATAAGGAGAATCACCGATTGGACTAAAATAATAAGGCCATATTCGATGGGTCGATTCACTCTTCTCTTTGTGCTGTTTCTACTTGGGGGGACTATATCATTGTTGTTTGCTGTGAAGGATTTTGACTTGATTAGTGATCTCGTAAATTCCTACGGGCGAGATCATGATAAAGTCAATAACTTGTTTGAGCAACACATCAAGCTTATGGCTATTCCCCTGACTTTCTTTGTATTATTATTTCATTTGTACCGACTTTATTTTGTCAATCGACTAGTGTATAAGGGGCATGAAGAGGAACTTCAATTTGGAATAGGTTCTCGAGTTGCTGTTGTGCTTAGCGCTTTCGTTCTGTCTGCCATATCGGTATGGATATTGCTGCTCGGCAAGTTTGTATCTGGAACCCAAAGTGTGGGAATTGTTATACTTTTTCACTCTACCACATTAGTCTTGACCATCTGTGGGAGACGTTGGCTAATGGAGAAACCTCAATAGGAGAGCAAGATAATGGAATCAATCGTCGAGACTCTATATAATGCACTGCTACAAGTTGGAGTCACATTAGTAATTGCGGCGATGTTGGCTGGAGGACGGTTATATTTGAGATCAGCCAGTGAGTATGTACTGTATAGGTCATTGGCAATGCATGAGTGGCTGTACAATGAAACGGGAGTCACAGTAGTTATGCCGTCCAGACGAGTATGGCAGCATCGGGGGGGTGACATGATTCATTTTGACAGACGTAATGCTCGTACTCTATCTCTTGGTGAAGAAAGCAAAGATTGCCCTGATATGAGTAGACTGAAATGGTACGCCCCTGTAGTAGTTACCGTTCCAGGAAGAACACCTACTTGGCATTATGCACCTGTTTCCAAAGAACAATTTACCCGATGGGAATGGCATCGAAAAGTCCTTTGGTTTTCAATGATCTATAAGAGAGCCAGTTTTGAGGAGGTGATGGAGTACCGGAAGGGCTTGCCTCTTGCCCTTGATTATGATTTTGACTTAAGTTCGATGGCGGTGGATAAAGACCCCGACAGTAGGGAGGACTAGTGAGATGTGGGGGTAACATGGATTTCCGTGAAAAGGCTATATATGTCAATCCACATATTGAGCGTTAGTCACCAGTGTGGGTCCATGCGATAACCGCAGAGTGGCACTGTAGAACGGAGCTAATGTCCACTATTGGTTTTACACCTAAGAGAGTGT
Source organism: Acidimicrobiales bacterium (assembly GCA_963663255.1). Classification (GTDB taxonomy): domain Bacteria; phylum Actinomycetota; class Acidimicrobiia; order Acidimicrobiales; family Bin134; genus Poriferisocius. Next base: position 3,312,925 of record OY760141.1, on the reverse strand, counting down.
TGCATGACAGGAAGTGTAATTTGTCACCCAAGCTGATTGTTTGGTTAGCTCACTAACCACTCCGCGTGGAGGGTGCAGGCTGAGAGTTTGATTTGCTTGACGGTGATCTTGGCGTCTGAGCGGTCGAGGGAGATGCGGGCGGCAGCGGGGTCGCTGTCATAGGGGCAGTTGATGGTGGGGCCGTCGGCGGCGAAGGCATCTAGAGGGGCGTCTTCTAGCGAGGCGAAGATATCGGTGGGGATTTCAAGGAGTTGGTACTTGGTGGGGACAGAGGTGCGGTCGGGGCGGAATGCTCGGAGCATGATGATTGCGTCTACTGCTGATCGATATTGGCGGAAGAGCTCCAAGGTGTGGTCTCGCCTGGTCCTGGCATTTCGAACATCTTGGATCCATGCGGCCTCGGTGAGCTTGGAAATATGGGCGGTGGTCTCGGACAACCTTTGTGCGGCGGTGGATTTCAGGGAGAGTTTCCGCTCTTCACCATCGTCAGTATGGACTGTCATGTCCACGAAGCGCTGAGTGGCTGATCCCGGCTCGTCGACTGTCCAGCCAACTGCCTCACAGGCGTTGCGAAATGCGACTTCGAAGCTGACAAGGCCAAGAGGCTCTGTGGTGGTTCCGTGATGGACCGAGACGGTGAGCCCGAAGTATTCGATCCATCCAAGTGTCTGACCTAGCCAGGTGTCAGAGGCCTCGGCTTGGAGGGGGGATGACAACGAGTCAATGATCCGGCTGACGAATCTGACACCCATCGGGGTGAGTCCTTCAATGCTCGCCTTGAGACTGGCCTGGTCGACTGATATGTCGTAAAGCCGGTTCACTCGGAAACTCGCCGCTCAATTAGGTCGACGTAGGCGGGATTCAACTCGATTCCTGCCCAGTTGCGGCCGAGGTCTTGGGCGGCGATGAGGGTGGTGCCGGAGCCAGCGTACGGATCCAGGACGGTGTCGCCCGGTTGGCTTGTGATCTGAATGCAGCGGCGAGCCAGGGTCATTGGCATAACGGCCGGATGGTCTTCGATGCCTCCAGCATCCCTTCTTCGGGGTTCTGTGTTGATGTCCCACATGGTCCGGAGTCGGCGACCATTCGGGCCCTTCACGGCGGCAGTGTCGTAGTAGTAGTCCTGGTTCTTTGATAGCAAGAACACGGTTTCATGAGACTTTGTGGGGCGGTCGGATACAGACTCGGGGTGGGCGTTGGGCTTGTACCAGATGACTTCGGAACGCAGCCACCACCCCGCATCCTGGAGAGCGAACGCCAACCGCCACGGAACTCCGATCAGGTCTTTCGGCTTCAAGCCCTCGGGAGTGGGAGGCCGCACAGACATCGCCCGAGCTCGGTTCTTGCGGTCAGGCGCCCGGTACCTGCGGTTTCCGGAGGTGTAGGAGTCGCCCACGTTGAGCCACACCGAGCCGTCGTCGGTCAGCACCCGGCGCACCTGGTCGAACGCCATGACGATGCTCTTGACGTATTCCCCCAGAGCATCGTCGCGGCCAATCTGGCCTTCAGCCGAATAATCCCGTAGAGACCAGTATGGCGGTGATGTCACTACCGTCTGCACACACCCATCTGGGAGCAAACCCAAGGCTTCGATCGCTGGGCCGCACACCAACAGGGGGCCACTCAACTCATCCAGCGGTCCGTCAACCCCCACGTCCAGACGAACATGTGGCCCTGGCTGGAGACTTGACGCAATGGCAGGGGATTCGTTTCCGCGAAGGGGGATCCGGTGAATCTCGGTACCCTCTGAGTTGCCTCCAGTGCCCACGACACGACCCTACTTCCGCGCAGTGACAAGTTCGGGGAACCCAGGCAGCCATTGAGCAGCTGTCCGCAGGGGTGCGGAAGCCCCGGCTCCCGTCCTAGTCGACCCTCTCTGTGTGGGTCCTCGGCTTGGCACTCCGGGGCCTGCGTCTTCCCGCCGGACCAGTACCAGAGGGCATCTTCATCATTCTCTGGTGGTCGCCGAACTGCAACAGATATTTGGTTTGAACAGTGAGGCTAGGGTCGGTGGGTGATGGGGCAGAGGGAGGACTTGGCGGTTCTGTCTGGGGCTGACGTAGTGGCCATGCTGGGGTTGGAGCCGCTGCCGGCGGAGGGGGGGATGTGGCGGGAGGTTTGGCGTGATGAGCAGAGTACGGCGATCTACTTCTTGCTTCAGCCGGGGGACTTCTCGGCTATGCATCGCCTCGATGGGCCGGAGTTGTGGCATCACTATGCGGGGGCGGGGTTGGAGATGCTGCTGCTCGGGCCCGAAGGAACGGTGGATAGGCCGGTGTTGGGCGACGACTTGGGCGCGGGGGAACGGCCTTGTGTGGTGGTTCCGGCTCATACCTGGATGGGGGCCTCAACCCGGGGCGAGTGGTCGCTGATGGGGACCACGATGGCGCCGCCCTATCACCACGATGGCTTCGAGCTTGGTGCCGCCGACCAGCTCATCGAGCAGTACCCGTCGGCGGCATCCGAGATTGCGAATCTGGTACGGACGTGACTGCGTCGCCTGCTGAGTTGATCGACCTCTCCGGGCGGATTGTGGTGGTCACCGGCGCGGGCGGCGGTATTGGGGCGGGGATCGTCGGGCGCATGGCAGCGGCCGGGGCCTCGGTGGTGGCCCACACCCGGTCGTCAGATGTCGACCAGAGCGGGGGAGAGGTGGTCGAGGTGCAGGCCGACCTCACCGACGGAGACGGCCCAGCGGCGGTTGTGAGCGCGGCCCGAGAGCACTACGGCCGCATTGACGCCCTGGTCAACAACGCTGGCATCCAGCCGGTGGCCCCGTTCACCGAACTCGACGACCAGCAGTGGGGCGAGATGATCGATACCAACCTCACCGCCGTACACCGGCTGACCCAGGCGGCAGCCTTGGCGATGGCGGACCAGGGAACTGGCGGGTCGATCGTCCACATCGCCTCTATCGAAGCCCAGCACCCCACCCCGGTTCACGGCCACTACGCCACTTCCAAAGCGGGTCTCGTGATGCACGCCAAGGCGGCTGCCCTGGCTTGGGGCCCCCATGGCATCAGGGTCAACTCGGTGTCGCCGGGGCTGATCGACCGCCCGGGATTGGCCGAAGACTGGCCTGAGGGTGTGGAGCGCTGGATAGCCGCCGTGCCCCTAGGGAGGATGGGCACCCCCGAAGATGTCGGAGACGCCTGCGTGTTCTTATGCTCCGATCTGGCCCGGTGGATCACCGGCGCCGACCTGGTGGTGGACGGCGGCATTCTCACCAACCCCACTTGGTGACCGAACAGGGACTGTGGCGATGACGACGAAGATCGTTGGGCTGGTGGGCACGGGGGTCATCGGTTCGGGCTGGGCAGTGCGGGTGCTGGCCCGTGGGTACGACGTGATGGCCTGGGATCCTGCCGACGGGGCCGAGGACCGACTGCGAGAGGCCATCGAGCGGGCCTGGCCGTCGGCCACCGAACTGGGGCTGTTCCCGGGGGCCGATCCAAGCAGGGTGCGATGGGCCGAATCCCCTGAGGATGTCGCCGCAGCTGCCGACTGGATACAAGAGAGCGCTCCTGAGGACGAAGAACTCAAGCGCTCCCTGCTGCACCGGCTGGACCAAGTCGCCCCGCCCCCCACGGTGATCGCCAGCAGCTCGTCGGGGCTATTGCCCACCCGCTTGTCCGAGGGCTGCGCCCACCCAGAGCGACTGCTCATCGGCCATCCGTTCAATCCGGTGTATCTGCTGCCTCTGGTGGAGGTGGTGGCCGGCGAGGCCACCAGTCCCGATGCGGTGGCCGCCGCGGTCGAGCACTACGACGATTTGGTTATGCACCCCCTTGTCGTGCGAAACGAGATCGAGGGCTATCTGTCCGACCGGCTCCAAGAGGCTCTGTGGCGCGAGGTGCTGCACTTGGTGAACGACGGGGTGGCCACCACCGCCGAGCTGGACGACGCAGTGGTGTATGGCCCAGGACTGCGCTGGGCGGCCATGGGCACCAATCTCACGTTCCATCTGGCCGGAGGTGATGGGGGGATGCGCCACATGCTGAACCAGTTCGGCCCGGCGCTGAAGCTGCCCTGGACCCACCTTGAGGCCCCCGAGCTCACCGATGAGCTGATCGAGGCCATGGCCTCGGGCACCGAAGCCCAGGCGGCCGGGCTCACGGTGGCTGAGTTGGAGTTCCAGCGAGACCGGAGTCTGCTGGGGGTGATGCGGGCGCTAAGCGAAACCGGGATCGGTGCCGGCCGGTTGATCACCGAAAGAGATGCCCGCATCCTGGCGGCTGGCGAGGGTGCTGATCAGACCGATTAGTGGCTAGTTTCCGACAGCCGCCTTCTCCCGCAAGCGGTACTCGGGCACCAGCGTGGCCAGCAGCACGGCCAGTGCCGTCAACGGGATGGCCCACCAATAGACATCCGCGATGGCACTGGCGAACGATTCGATTATGCCGTCGCGCACCGAGGCGGATTCGATGGCGCCGATTTGGGTCGGCACGGCGATGAGAGCCTCGATATCGAGCTGATCGCCACCCGGCACCAGCCGGGGGAGGTAGTGGTCAAGCCGGGCAGTGAACAGGACCCCCATTACCGCGGACCCGAAAGTCTGACCCAGGGAGCGGAAGAAGTTGGACGCCGACGTGGCCGCCCCCAGGTCGTCATGGGGAACGATATTCTGCACCGCCACCAAGAGCACCTGCATGATGGCGCCCACACCGCAGCCCATCGTGAACAGAAAGGCCATGGCCGCTAACGTCGACGTCTCACTGCTCAAGGTCGACATCAGCCAAACGCCCAGGGTGAGCACGGCAGCCCCGAAAATCGGCACCGGCTTGTAGCGCCCGGTGCGGGTGAGCACCTGCCCGGCGCTCACCGAGGTGAGCAGCATCCCCAACATCATGGGCACCAGCAGCAGCCCCGACCGGGTGGCGTTCACATCGGTGACCACTTGGAGGAACAGCGGTCCGAAGATGCCCGCGCTGAGCATGGCTGCGCCAGCAATGAACTGGATCACGCAGGAGATGTTGAACAGCCGCAGGCGAAACAGCCGAGGCGGCAAGATTGCTTCAGTAGCCCGTCGCTGTTGGGCGACGAACAGGGCCACACCGCCGACTCCCACCGCCAGAAGTGCGATCGAAGGGGCCGACGCCCAGTCCCACGAGTCGCCGCCCAGTTCCATGGCCAAGATGATGGCGATTACCCACACCAAGAGCAGGCCCGCACCGGTGTAGTCCACCCGGGCCTCGCGGCGGGTAAAGGCCAACTCGAGATGGGTGACCGACATCAGCAGCGAGAATCCTCCGAGCGGCAGAACCATGAAGAAGACCCATCGCCAGTGGGCGTAGTCCACCAGCAAGCCCCCGGCCAGCGGACCCAAGATGGTGGCCAGAGCGAATATCCCGCCCATGTATCCCTGGTACCGGCCCCGCTCCCGGGGCGACAGCACATCGGCCAGAATGGCCATCGACAGAGTGAACAGTCCGCCGGCGCCCAGACCCTGGACGGCTCGAAGCACAATCAGCATGGTCATGTTTGACGAGACACCGGCCAACGCCGACCCGACCATGAAGATCACGATGGCGGTTTGGTAGAGGCCCTTGCGGCCCCACAGGTCGGACAGCTTCCCCCACAGAGGAGTGGACGAAGTTGAAGCGATGAAATATGAGGTGAAAACCCAGGTGTACAGATCCCGTCGGCCTAGGTCTCCGATGATCGTGGGCAGCGCGGTGGACACCACCGTGCCCTCGATGGCCGCCATCATCTGGGCCAGCATCAGCGTTAGTATGATGACTAGAACTTGGCGTTTCGGCAGGTTGTCGCCCTTCGATGGGGTGCTATCACTTATCGAGATGGATTTATCAAAACTATTCATATAGGATATCGTGACGGGCGCTATTCGAGCGTCTAACTTTTTGTACTGAAAGCAAGCGGATATCTAAGCAATTGCTTGGAGTTTCGGTTGTGGAAGCAATAGCCAAACGGAGAATGCCCCCGGACTCGAACGGGAGGCAATGGGTGGAGATGGCAATGGAGCCTCGTCCTTGGTGGATGGAAAATGCGAACTGCAAGGGGAAGAGCGAACTGTTCTTCCCCCCGGCCGGGGAACGCCCCTCGGCACGTGAGCGGCGGGAGAATGCGGCTCGTCGCATCTGCGGCGAGTGCGTGGTGATTCGGGCGTGCCGTAGTTGGGCTCGCGACCAGCGAGAGCTCGGCTTCTGGGGCGGCGAGTCGGAGATCGAGCGGGCAGAGGCGGGCTTCGCCCCCTCCACTCCGGTCATCGGTCTGCGGCGCCACCGCACCGAGCGGGAATCGGCCTGAGCCGACTGCACTGAACCGGCGCCGGATGTAACCGGCGCCGCCAACCCCCTCATCCCACGACGCGTCGGACAAAGGCCGCGATGGCCTCGGTTCCCTCAACCGCCTCGGGGTAGTTGGGGTACATGATCTGAAAGTCGTGGATCATTCCCGGCCAGATGCGGAGATCCACCTCGACGCTGGCTGACTCCAGCGCGGCGGCGAAATCGGTGGCGTCGTCCAGCAACACCTCATGGTCTCCGGCGTGGACCAGCATGGGGGGCATACCCTCTAAGTCGCCAAAGAGCGGCGAGGCCAGCGGATCACGGGGATCGTGGCCGTTGAGATACCAACTGGCGGCGGTCACCGCGTCGTCGTGGCCGAACATCACGTCCAGCTCGTCGCGCTCAGCGTGGCTGGCCGAGGAGTTGGTCAGATCGACCCAGGGCGACAGACACACACCTGCGCCTGGCAGTGGCCAGCCCTTGTCGCGGGCTCCCAGCAAGACGGCGCCGACCAAGCCACCTCCGGCGGAGTCACCGATGAACGCTATGCGGTTCGGATCAATACCGTTGTCCAGCATCCAGCGGTAGGCGGCCAGGCAGTCGTCCACCGCAGCGGGAAACGGATTCTCAGGGGCCAAGCGGTAGTCGATCAAAAGGATCCGGGCCGGGATCAACGAGGCCAGATGGGATCCGAAGCCCTGGTGCGAGATGATGGATCCGACCCGGTAACCGCCCCCGTGAAAGAACAACAGCGCGGGCAGGCTCTTCAGATCATGGCCCTCGGGGTGCAGCCAAGCGGCGCCGGGCACGCCGGGGATCTCAACGTCTTGTTTGACCACTCCATCGGCTAGCGGTGTGGCCGCGGCGTTGGCGTCCAACCGGGCTCGGCGCTCCGCCGCGGTCTCAGAGGGGTCGGGCTTGGGGGCGGACGCCAGCATGGACCGCACTGCTTCGAATTCTGGACTAGGCATCCTCGGAGACTAACGCTTGCCCCCTAGGCATACGGGTCTTGGAACCGGCAGAAAGGCATCTCGGCACGGGTTCCTAGCCGAGCCGAGCCGGCGTTAGCCTGGGCGGGCGATGACCGGCGAACTTCGAATGCTCACCATTCACGCCCATCCCGACGATGAGTCGTCAAAGGGGTCGGCGACGGTGGCCATGTACACCGACAAGGGGGTGGTGGCCTCTCTGGTGTGCTGCACCGGCGGCGAGGAGGGGGACATCTTGAATCCGGAGATGGACCGCCCGGAAGTGCGGGACAATCTGGACCAAGTCCGCCGGGACGAGCTATTGGAGGCGGCTGATGTGCTCGGCTATAGCAGCGTTCACTGGCTGGGCTATCGCGACTCCGGTATGCCCAAGAGCGATGCCAACGCCGATCCCAGCAGTTTTGCCCAAGCCCCGCTGGAAGAGGCCGTCGGCCGCTTGGTGGCCATCATCCGCGCCGAGCGCCCTCATGTGGTGGTCACCTACGGGGAAGACCAGCAGGGCTACCGCCACCCCGACCACCTAAGGGTGGCCGAGATCAGCGAACCGGCCTTCGACGCCTCCGGGAACCCTGGCGCCTTTCCCGATGCCGGCGAGCCGTGGCAGCCCCTGAAAATGTACTACGTGACCTGGTCCCGGAACCGGATCACCGCTTTGCACGAGAAATTTGGCGAGTTGGATCTGGAATCACCATACGACGAGCGCTGGTTCAGCCGGCCGTCCAACGACGACGCCATCACCACCCGAATCCAGTGCGCCGACTATTTCGACCGCCGTTCCAAGGCTCTGCTGGCCCACCGCACCCAGGTCGACCCCGACTCCAAGTTCTGGTTCGGTCTGCCCGACCACCACATGGCTGATGCCTACCCGTGGGAGGACTACGTGCTGGGAACCAGCCGGGTGGACACCGACTTGCCTGAGACCGACCTGTTCGCCGGTATCGAATAGCGACGATGGAGCGGGCCCGATTCCTCAGCGATGACTGGTTCGGGTTGAACCTGGAGGCCGCATCGGGCTGGCCGGAGCGGCCGGGAGTGGACTGCTCGGCCAATTACGAGGTCACCGGTGCACCTGATGGCAAGGTCCGCTACCACACCGTCATCCGCGACGGCCGTCTGGTGGAGATGGCCTTAGGAAAGTTGGCCGACGCCGAGGTGGGCATCGTCTGCAAGTACGCCGACGCGCGGGCCGAAGTGGCTGGTGGCGAGCACCCCGATCTGGCCTACATGTCGGGCCGGATGAAGCTTGAGGGGGAATACGCCCGCTGGGTCTACGGCCTGCGCCCGCTGCTGGATTCACCCGAGTACGACGCCTTTCGGTCGACCTTGGCCGAGTACACAGATTTCTAGCGTCAGCGCCGGCTTTGTCAGCTCCGGCGCTGGGCGTCGCGGAGGTCGGCGTAGCTCAGCAGCCGAGCGCCGGAGCGTTCTATGGCGGTTCGCAGCGTCGGGTCGTGGGCGACCAGCAGGTATTGCTCTACCCGGCTGAGCCACCCCGGATCCATCTCCCGCAGTTCGGGGGTGTCGATGGCCGGCGACACCACCAACTCAGTCACTCCGGGCCCCAAATCCTCCACCGCTTCCTCCAGGGTCCGCCGAGCGGGACGGCCGCGTACTTTCACTAAGTGGTCGGGGGCCAGCACACCGGCATCGGCGGCAAGGCGGCGGAACGGAAAGCCAGCCCGACGCTCCTGATCGCTTGCGCCGAGGCGCATGGGCAGCTCCATCTCCACCGCCAGTTCCAAGTAGACGTCGAAGAACTCGGGGCGCATCAGCAGCGTGTCCAAGTGGGGGCTCAGATGGGTCAGTTCGCTGCCCCACTGGCTGGCTCGTTCGATCTGGGCTCGGCATTCCCGGTGGGCCTCGTCGAGGTCGCCGTGTTCCCAGGAGTCGGCCGGAGTGCGGGGAAATCCGCCATCGCCGTCCAAAAGCGACGGTGCCTGGGTGATCGGTCCCCACCGGTAGTTGTCGAACTCGGCATTGAGGGTGAGATCGACCCCCACTGGAGTGTGGGCGAACCGTCCGGCCGCGTCCCGGGCCCACGGGCACGGCACCATCAGGCTCGCCGCGGTGGCCACCCCGATGTCCAAGCACTCGGCAATGGCCGCGTTGGCCGCATGAGACTGACCCAGGTTGTCGCAGGTGATGATTAAGGCTCGACCCTGGGGGGTGTCGCCCAAGCGTTCCAGTAGTTCGCTCACTACTCGAAAGCTATCGCCCCTAGCACCAAGAGGAGGTCACTCAAGGACTACGTCGGCGTTGCCGCAGGTGTCCCATAGCCCCAATCCCTGGTCGCGGGCAGTAGCCGCAGCCGCGAAGAAGGAGTCGGCGTGGGTGGTATTGGGCTCGATGATCAGTGCCTCGGCATACCCGTTGGCGGCGATCGCGAGGTTGACGAATAGGCCGTCTCCAGATCGATGCACGTAGGCCAGCAGACGGTTGTAGCGGTCACGGGCCTCAACGTCTCGGGTGAGGTGCACCTCGGTGCCTGGCGGCAGGAGTGATTTGGTGAAAGCGCTGGCCTCGTCGCCGTAGCACTCAACCGGCAAGAACCCGCCGGTGGCCTCAGGAGTGTCGATGCCGATCAGCCGCACCCGCTCGGTGCGCCCGGCCACCTCAACCACCACCGTGTCCCCGTCGACCACCTCTGTCACCGTTGCAGCTGCACCTACTATCGCTGCGGCTTTATCAGGCGGGTTGCCGGACTGGTTGGCCAGATTTCCGGAGCAGCCGACCAGCACGAAGGCCAGCAGGCTGCTGACCGCTGCTGGCGGCTTCACGCAGCACGGGGAACATCGTCGGAGGGCGTGGGTGAGGGTAGGGAGGCGGGGGAGTGGCTCTGCAAAGCCGCTCTGGCCTGAGCCAGGCCCCGGCGCCCGATTTCCTTGGTGCGCTCATCGATCCGCCAGTCTGGCGGTGCCTCCAAAAGCGTGAGCTGTTGCTTCATGCTTCCAGTATCTCGGGGGGAGTGACAGTTTGGGCCGGGTAGGGAAGAAATTCTCCAGAAACTGCCTTTGATGTGGGGAAAGACCCCTACGATTCTTGGCTGCTGCCCCTCATGCTGCGGTACACCTCCAGCAGCGCGGCTTTCTGCTCGTCGGAGAGGTTGGCGTCGGCTCGGATGGTTGCCTCGGTTTCGGAGGCGGCGCTGGCACCCCCACCGTTGGAGGCATCGATGCCGGCGGCCTGGGCCAAAAGGGTCTCGGCCGACAAATTCAGGGCTGTGGCCAGTGACTTAATCACCCGTACTGAAGGCTGGTGCAGTCCTCGCTCCAACTGACTCAGGTAGGGGTTGGACACCTGGGCCAGGTCGGACAGCTCCCGCAGGGTTAGCTGGGCCAGCTTGCGCTGGCTGCGCAGGTAGTTCCCGAATGCCTCAACGGCGGATTGATCCATGGTTCGGCCTCAGATGTCGTACTCGTAGAATCCCTTGCCGGTCTTGCGGCCCAGATGCCCGGCGGCCACCATCCGCCGCAGCAGCGGCGGCGGAGCGTTGTGGGAGCCCTTGAACTCCTCGTAGAGCACCTCGGCCACCGCCTCGATGGTGTCCAGTCCGATTAGATCGCACAGCGTCAGCGGTCCCATGGGGTGGCCGCAGCCGTACATCATCCCGCTGTCGATGTCGGCCGCACTCACCTTGCCCTCGTCGAACATACGGATGGCATCGAGCAGATAGGGGACCAGCAGCCGGTTAACCACGAACCCGGCTCGGTCGCGACAGCGGATGACCCGCTTGCCCAGAACCTCCACTGCGAAACGGTCGACCCGGTCGATGGTCTCCAAGGAGGTGCCGAGCGAGCGCACCAGCTCCACTAGGGGTTGTATCGGGGCCGGGTTGAAGAAGTGCATGCCGAGCACCATGTCCGACCGGCTGGTGATGGAACCCAGGGTGATGATGGGAATGGAAGAGGTGTTGGTGGCCAAGATGGAGTTTGGGGCCATCACCTTGTCCATGGCCCGAAACACCGAAAGCTTCTCTTCCAGCGATTCGACGACAGCCTCGATCGCCAAATCCCGGTCGGCCAGGTCTCCCATGTCAGTGCTGAAGCTGAGCGAGTCCAAGGCCAGGTCTCGAGTAGCCGCCGGTACCTTGTCGCGGGAGACCGCCTTGTTCAGGGAATTCTCCATCGACTTCCGGGCGATGCTGACTGCGGTGTCATCCACCTCGATCACCAGGGTGTCCAAACCGGCTCGGGCGCACACCTCAGCGATACCCGATCCCATTATCCCGCCGCCGATGACTCCGACCTTGTTTATCGGCTCAGCTGGCGATTCGAACTCTTGTGGCGGTAGAGCGCCAGCTTCTGTGCTCATTATTCCCTCCCACCGCCGGAAACCGACGGCCCCTACTTGCGTGTTCAATATAGTACGCAAGTATTAGAAAAATAAAACGGGGCCGGTCTTAGACCGGCCCCGTTTGCAGAGAAGAACTGAGGGGGGATTCAGCTCTTCTTGACGACTGGCTTGGCCTGGGCGGACCCGTTGGGGCTTGCCGCGGCCAGCAGGCTCTGGGCGAATTCCTTCTGGGTGTTGAGCAGCGCCTCGGCGAACCCGAAGCTGGCGTCCATCAAGTCCTTGGGATCGGGCAGGGTGTCAAGACCGGGGACGGCCTCGACCTTCAGACCCTCGGGGGCGATGTTGCCCACCGTATCGGCCCAGGTGCGGACACCTTCGACGATGGCGGTTTGGCTCACCTTGAGGGCGCTGAGCACCTGTTCTTGCATGGCTTCAGTGATTTCTTTGACATCGGTCATGTTGCTTACTTTACTTAGCAAAAGCTTGAAGGGCAACTCAACGAGGGTTTTTTCATTGCCGTAAGCGGAATGCCCTCAGGCTGAGACGGTGTCGCCAGGGCGCATCTTCACGTAGAGGCCCGGAGAATCCTCCAATGGCGCGTGAGTCTTGCTGCCCAGCTGCTTGGGAGCATCGACCTTGTTGCCAGCTCGTACGCCGATCCATTGGGACCAGTCCTCCCACCACGTCTGCTGGTGCTTCTCAGCGCCTTCCAGCCACTGCTCGGGTGTCTCCCCGATCTGGTCGTTGGTCCAGTGGCGGGCCTTGGGGCCGGGTGGGTTGACGATGCCGGCGATGTGCCCCGAAGTGCTGAGCACGAACCGGTTGTGCCCGCCCAACAAGGTGGCCGTGCGGTAGGCCGCCGTCCACGGGACGATGTGGTCGTCGATGGCCGACAACACGTAGCTGTCCTGCTTGACGTCGGCGGGGTGCAGCATCGTGCCGTCAATCTCGAAGGCGTCGTTGGCGAACTGATTCTGGAGATAGCACCGGCGCAGGTAGCTACTGTGCATACGGGCCGGCATCCGGGTGCTGTCGTTGTTCCAAGCCAGCAGGTCGAACGCCGGGGGATCCTCGCCCAACAGCCAGTTATTCACCACATACTGGAAGATCAGGTCGTTGGCCCGGATGGCGTCGAAAGTGCGGGCCATCTCGCTGGCCTCCAGATAGCCCTGATCAGCCATCTTGCGTTCGAGTCCGGCCACGGTGGGTTCGTCGGTGAATGCTCCCAGCACGCCGGGGTCGCAGAAGTCGGTCAGGGTGTTCAGAAAAGTGGCGGTGTGGATCGGCTGATCGCCGGTGGCCGCTCCGTGGGCCATGGCAATGGCGCTGAGCGTGCCCCCTAGACACACGTTGACGGTGTTGACCTTCTCTTGGCCGGTTATCTCCTGTACGACCCGGAGGGCGTCGAGGGGTCCTTGGCGGAGGTAGTCCTCAAAGCTGATGTCGCGCATCGATCCGTCGGGGTTGCGATAGCTGATGGTGAAGCAGGAGTGGCCGTGCTGCACCGCCCACTCGATCAGGCTCTTTCCCGGAGCCAAATCCATGATGTAGTACTTGTTGATCCACGGCGGGCAGAACAGCATCGGGGTCTCATAGACCTGCTTGGTCTGGGGCTCGTACTGGATCAGCTCGATCAGGTCGCTGCGATACACCACCTTGCCGGGGGTCATGGCCATGTTCAGCCCCGGTTCGAACCCCGAGTCGTCCACCTTGGACGGCCACCCTTCGTTGTGCCGCAGGTCGTGGAGCATGTTGGAGGCACCCTTCACCACGCTGGCCCCGCCGGTGGCCGCCGCCTTGGCCAAAGCGTCGGGGTTGGTGAGCAGCAAGTTGGTGGGCGCCAGGGCGTCGAAGGCAAAGGAGGCTGCGAACTTGGCCTTGCGGTGGTCGGCCTCGTCCAGGTTGGCGGCGTCGATGAGGTCGTCAGCCAGGTTCTTGGACAGCAGGTAGGTCTGCTGGAGACCGAAGAAATAGGGGTTGTCCTGCCACGACTGTGATGACCAGCGGTGGTCCTTGGGCTGGGGTTGGACGGGAGCGGGGACATCGGGGTCGGCGGTCTTGGTCGCCTTGGCCAGTGTGGCCGTCCCCACTTTCATGGCCCCGGCGGCCGCTTTGAGCAACGCCGTGCCCACCCCTACTGGGTTGGCCGCGGCCTTCATGCCCGCGTTCACCAGAGTGCGGGCGAAATAGACCGGATCAAGCGAGTCGAGCACCTGGTCTCCAACCCAATTGGGGTCCAGAATGTCGGACTCGCCTGCGGTGGCCCCGATGGATCCTGCTTCAACGTCTTCGTTCACAGTTGGGAACTTTACCAAGCAGGACTCGCCGAACCGTCACCACACGGCTATGTCAGCAACAGACCCCTAGAGTGGCGGGATGGTTTCACGACGCGACGGGATGACGGTTCCCCTATTCGGCCCCCTGGATCAGCAGGCCGCGCGGATGGCTGAGCTGGTCGAGTTGGGATACACCGATGTGTGGTCGTCGGAGTCCAATTCCCATGATGCCTTCACCCCGCTGGTGCTGGCCTCGCAGTGGGCGCCGTCGCTGCGGCTAGGTACCGCCATCGTCCCGGCCTACACCCGTGGTCCGGCGTTGGTGGCCCAATCGGCGGCCACTTTGGCCTCGCTGGCGCCGGGCCGGTTCCTTCTCGGAGTGGGCAGCTCCTCGGATGTGATCGTGGAGCGGTGGAACTCGATCCCGTTCGAAGCCCCCTACCAGCGGGTGCGCGATCTGGTGCGCTTCCTCAAACCCGCCCTGGCCGGAGAAAAGGTGAGCGGCGAATACGACACCTTCTCCGTGCAGGGATTCCGGCTGGGCTTGGTTCCTCCCGAGCCGCCTCCCATCCTGGTGGCCGCACTGCGGTCTCAGATGCTGACTCTGGCCGGGAAGGAGGCCGATGGAGCAATCATCAATTGGCTTTCGGCTGAAGACACCGCCCGAGTGAGCGAGATTGTCCATTCTCAAGGGCCGGGCAAGGAGGTGGTGGCCCGCATCTTCGTGTGCCCCAACTCCGACCGGGAGACGGTTATGGCCCAAGGGCGGCGGGCAGTGGCTGGCTATTTGAACGTGCCGGTCTACCGGGCTTTCCACGAGTGGCTGGGCCGGGGAAAGCTGCTGGCCGAGCATTGGGAGCGGTGGGCAGCCGGCGACCGGGCCGGTTCGCTGGAGGCCATTCCCGAGCAAGTGGTGGACGACCTGATTGTGAACGGCACCCCCGAGGAGTGCCAAAAGCACATTGATCGCTATTTCGACAACGGCGTCACCACCTCATCGCTCTTGGTGATGCCCTTGGGCGGCATCGATCCCTGGGAGGCGGTCAGGTCGCTAGCGCCGCGGCCTGCTGGAGGTGGTTGACATAGTCCGGGAGCTGGTAGCCAGCCGCTGCCCCACTGGTGGACGGCATGACGTACACCGGGCGGCCGGCCAGATCCTGGGACTGTGGTCCAGCCTGAGCCTTTCGATCCACGGCGGCTCGCCAGCCGGCTAGTCCCACAAAGCAAACTGCGGCGGGCTTGAGCCATCCCACCACCCACGACAGCCGGTCGAGACCCCTGCGGTACTCATCAGTGGTGAGTGCGTCGGCTCGGGGGGTGGCCCGCTTCACCAAGTCGGTCATGCCCACGCCGTGGTCGATAAGCGCCCTCCGGGGATCTCGGTCGGCGCTCACCAGGCCGGCGGCCAGCGCCGCGGGCCAGAACCGGTTGCCGGGCCGGGCGAACCCCGCGCCGGCGTCGGCCGCGTACACGCTGGGATTCAAGCCGCAGATCAACAGGCGCATATCCGGTCCCACGGTGTCGGGCAGGGTTTGGGCTCTGCGGGCCTTTACGACGAGCGTGGCTGCTTTGGGGGGCCGGCCCATCCGCTCCATGCCGTCGAGGGTGAATCCGGCTCCTTCCATCAGGGGCGCTATCCAGTCTTGGGGCCACTGGGAGAAGCGGCGTCCCGGGAAGTCGTCGTCGGAGAACGGCTCGAAATCGGCATCGCCCTCGAAAATGTGGAGCTCCACAGGGGAGCCGGGTACTAGAGCCCGGTGCAGGTCGGCCAGAGCCAGCGGGACATGGCGGCGGTCGAGGTGGACATAGCTGCGCGATGCCCAAGCTCCGGCCAGCGACCCTGTGGCCACGGGCAGCGCGGCCAGATCGGCCCGACATCGCAGGGCATCCGGCGCATGATCAGGGACCATCTCCAGCATCGAACGGGCCGCGTCGACGGCCAGCGCCGGACCGGGCAGCACCGACGTATGCCAGCCGGGCCCGCAGCCCAGATCAGCCGTGATCCCGTCGGGACGGTCAAGGGCGGCGAAGGCCTCAACCGCCGAGGTGGATTTGGGCTCTCGCTCGGCCCGCCATTCATCAGCCCGCTGTTCGTAGACGCTGACGGTGGCTCGATCGGCCATTTCTCAGCGCAGTGGCCAGATCTTCTTGAACAGCCGGGCGATCACTGCGCCTACCAGGGCGCCGACCACCACGTCGGAGGCGTGGTGGATGCGTACGTGGACCCGGCTAGCCGCCACCACCGAGGCAGCGGCCCAAAACGGCCAGCGCCGGTGCCGGGACTCAGACAACAGCGCTGCGGCCACCACCGCGGCGCTGGCGTGCCCGCTGGGGAAGCTGCTGGTCAGCGGTTGGCGCAGTCGGTGAGGGTGGTCGTGCTCAGCCAGCGGGCGGGAGCGGTTGAAGGTCGACTTGATCGGTCCGTTGACCAGCGCTGACTCCACCGCCAGGGCCACCGACACCCGCAAGGCGCTGCGCCGGCCCCGCTTGGAGGCGGCCCCTGCCCAGGCCAAGGCATGCCACAGAATGCTGAAGTTGCCCAGCTCTGAGGCGGTGTAGAACACCCGGTCGGCCACCGGATTCCCCCGCAGCCGATCGAATAGCTGCTCGGCTGCCTCATCGAAGGCCTCCATGGCCGCCCCCAAGCCGGCTGGGAGGTCTGATTGGTCGAGAAACGGTTCTTCGGGAGTTGTCACTGCTGGGCAGCCTGAATCGTCTTGTAGGCCACGCCCACCTCATGGTTGGCATCGCCGAGCACCTTGTAGCCAGTCTCGTCGCGGATCTGATCGAAGTTCTCGGCCACGTCTTCAACCGTGAGATCGGGGTTGTAGTAGCCCGGGGTCCGGCCGATGAAGAACCGGGCCACGGTGCCGCCGGCCGCGGAGTACACCTCGCCGGAGGACGGGCAGTCTTCATGGGCCAAAAAGCACACCACAGGAGTGACCAAAGCCGGGTTCATGGCCTCTTTGATTTCCTCGCCGAAGATGGCCTCGGTCATGCGGGTGGTGGCCACCGGAGCGATGCAATTGGCCTTGATGTTGTACTTGGCCCCCTCCAGGGCCAGCGTGTTGGTGAGTCCCACCAGCCCCATCTTGGCCGCGCTGTAGTTGGACTGGCCGAAGTTGCCCAGCACACCGGCGTTGGACGTGGCGCACACGATGCGGCCATATCCCTGCTCTCGCATCTGCACGAAGGCCGGACGGGTGACGTTGAACGCCCCCCGAAGGTGAACGGCGAGCACCGGGTGAAGCTGATCGTCTTCCAGCTTGTGGAAGGTCTTGTCCCGCAGGATGCCGGCGTTGTTGATCACAACGTCTACCCGGCCGAACGCCTCTATTGCCGTGGCGGTGATGGCCGACCCACCCTCGGTAGTGGCCACCGAGTTGGTATCGGCTACCGCCTCGCCACCGCCGCCGTTGATCTCGTTGGCCACTTTCTGGGCCGGCCCCTCGCTGGCTCCGGTGCCGTCGGCCGACCCACCCAGATCGTTGATCACCAACCGGGCCCCCCGCCGGGCCAACTCCAGTGCGTACAGCCTCCCTAGCCCGCCCCCGGCCCCCGTGACGATCGCAACCCGATTGTCAAAGCTCAATGTCATGGCCCGAAGGTTAGGGCGATTTGGCCGCAGTCGGCACCGTCAGCGGTATGCGCCGGGGGCGGTGAGGGGTCTGCGGTGCCAGCGCCGGGGGGTGGTGATTATCGACCTCGGGTAGTCCTCAAAGAGCCATCGGGCGAAGTTGCGCCGGGTCCAGGGGGTGAGCCCGGCGATGCGCACCGCGCCCCGGGCGCCGGGGCGGGTGGCTAGGACACGGCCGAGGCGGCGGGCCATGCGGTGGTCGGCGAACAGCTCCCGGCGCACGAAGCGGCGGTAATTGGCCATCACCTGATCGGCACCTCCGCCGTCCAGCACCGCATTGGCTGCCCCGATGCCGGTGAGGAGGGCTTGGGCGATGCCCTCGCCGCTCATGGGGTCGGTTGCGGCTGCGGCGTCGCCCACGAACATGGTTCGCTGGGCGGTCAGCGGGGTCTTGTCGATGCGGGCCGGGATGGGCCAAGCCCGGTGGGACGTCTCGGGGGCGGCGCGGTGGCCCAGAACGGCCCGGATGTGGTCTCGCTCCAGCAGCTCCCGCCATAGTTTGCCCATCTCGCCCACCGCCACCGGACCGCCCCGTCGTACGCCGAAACCCACGTTGGCCCGGCCGTCGGGCAGGGGAAACGACCAGACGTAGCCGGGAAGGATCTCCTCTTCGAACCACACCCACAAGGCCCGACTGGCCGAGGAGTCCACCCCCGACCAGTACTGGCGGAACGCATGCCAGTCTCCTCTATATCCGTGGTGGGCCAGGCCCAAGAATTTGCGGGTGGGCGACCACATCCCATCGGCGGCGATCACGTATTGAGCGTGCATCGCCCCCATGTTCTCCACCTCCAACACGACATGGCCGTCTTCTTCGACCACTCCCTGGGCGCTGGCGCCCTCCACGAGCTCGGCACCCTCTGACTTCGCCTGTTCCACCAGGGCGTTGTCCAAATCCGCCCGGGGTACCACCGCGGCAAACTGGCCGCCTCCCCGAGGCAGGGGGAATTCGACGGTGCGGCCGGAGGGTGACCGGATGCAGACGTCTTCCACCGGCATCCATGACGAGATGGGGGTCGGGTCCAGACCCAAGCCTTCAAGGAGCCGCAGCGCCCCGGCGGTGAGGCCGTCGCCGCACGCTTTGGGCCGGGGGAAGCGAGCCCGGTCCACCATTACGACCCGCTTTCCGGCTTGGGCCAAGGTGATGGCCGCCGCGCAGCCGGCCGGCCCGGCTCCCACGACGGCAGCGTCCCACGCTCCGCTCATCGGGTCGACTGGATCATGCGCTTTGGTCCCGCTCGGGGTCTAAAGCCTGGGTCTGCCCCGGTGTCGACTCGGGGTCGCCAGCCGTGGTCGCCTCGGTTGTGGGTTCTTCTGGGGTGGTCTCGTCCGGCTCGCCCTCCTCAGAGGCAGTCTCGCCCGGCTCGCCTTCTTCGGCAGGCGGCGGAATGGTGCAGAGATCGGGTCGGTTGTCTTCGTCGACGTCCACCGGCGCGTGGGTGTCGGTGCAGTCCTCGGGGAGGACGCACTGCTCGGGCAGGCCATCGTCGTCATATTCCACTTCGCCGTCGCCGTCCGCGTCCATCGCCAGCACCGAGGAGGTGCAAACGCCGTCGCAGTTGATCCCCTCTCGAGGCTGATAGAGAGCGGCCACCGAGTCTCGCAGCACGGTGCCATCAGAATAGGTTCGGCTTCGCTCGGTGGTCCGCAAGTTGCAGTACCTCCGCGGGGTGTCATAGCGGTTGGTCCACTCAACTTCGGCGTGCGCCGTGGAGTACATGCTGACGGTGACGCTCTCGTCGGTAACCGTGGGCCACAGCAGCACCGCGTAGGGGTTGGGGTTGCGGAACTTGAAATCGGGCTTCGGCCAGGAGATGGTGGCGTCCACTCCCTCCCGATAGCGGGCGATGTCGATGCTGTGGGCCTGATATTCGGGGAACTCCATCCCCGCGTTAAAGGCCGCGGTGAACAGGGTGGTGATGAATTGGGAGATGCCTCCGCCCACATCCGAGCTGTACACCCCGTCGTAGATGACTCCGGCGTCCACGAACCCCTTCTCCTCGGTGCGCTCACCCACGTATCCGTTGACTGAGAACGTCTCACCCGGATAGACCACCGCCCCCTGGATCAGTTCGGCGATGCGATGGATGTTGGAAACCCGGTCTTGATCCGGGGTGTAGTTGGTGGTGAACCGGCCGGTCAGCTCCACGATTCCCCGTTCGACCAGCCAGCTCTGGTCGTTGATCTTGTCGGATTCCCGCAGCTCCAATTCCACGGCGGGCAGTTGGGTCTTCAGGGCCTCGAGCACCTCGCGATATGCCGACTCATCGCAGCAGACTAGGGCGGGCACTTCGCTGACCAGTACCGGCGTATCGTCTGTCACCGTGAGCACCGGTTCGGACGCCACGGTGGCGACCTCGATGAAGAGCTCCGCCAGGTCGTCTCCCAGCTTCTGCCGATCGATGTCGTAGCTCCACTCGTTATTGACGTTATAGAGGATCACCCAGGATCGAAGCTGGGCTGGCTGCACCCGCTTGGTGACTTCCTCAACCGTCACCAAGAGGCCCTGGGCGGTTCGCTGATTTATCCAGTCGGCGGTCTCGGCTATGGCGGTCTCAGCAACCTCGGGCGAGATGAGGCGAACGTCAGCTTCGGCCATCATCGGGCTGGCGCCGCGTCCAGCCGCATCAAGCAATTGGGGGAGCACCGAGGACAGGCTGGCGACTTCTCCGGGCACACCGGGAGTCACTTGGAATATGCCGTTTTCCAGCACGATGGTGGGGTCGACTGGTGGCTGGTGCAACTCGGCCTCCAGCTTCGCGATCTGGCTGTCGGTGGTGGACACTTCGAACAGCAGCTCTGACTGAGAGCTCTCGAAAAATGACGCAGTCCAACCGATGGGGTTGCTCTCGTCGCCGTCCATCGCCATGATCGCGGCGACGGTGCCTTCCACGTCAACCGCCAGTCCGACCTCCTCGGCGGTGAAGGAGATGACCCGGCTGGGAGTGGCGATCTCTACTGGGGTTTGCTGAAAGCGCTCGGCCAGCTCCACCACCACATCGGTGACGTCATCTTCGCTCAGCCCTCCGATGTCGATGCTGACGTCGGGGATGACTGGGCTCTCCAGCTTGAGCCCTCGGGGGGTCTTGTCGTCGTTGCTGGAGGAGTCCACCAGCCAAGAGATCAGCCAAATGGCCAAGAGCACAACCGGAGCGACCATGAGAGCCCAGACCCAGAGGGGACGGGGAGGTCGGCGCAGGCGGAGGGGGGAATGCGGATCCATGCCGGTCATCGGATGGTAGTGGGATCGGGTTGCTGATCGGGGTCAGGCTGGGGAGCGAGCACGGTCGGGCTCAGAACAGCTGGGCCTGGTCGGGCTCAATACCCCGAAGCAGGTCGTAGTCGATCTCCACGCACTCGATGCCCCGGTCGGCGCTCAAGGCCCGGGCCTGGGGGCGGACGACCTGGGCGGCGAGCACCCCCCGCACCGGAGCCAGGGCCGGGTCCTGGTTCAAGAACTGGAGGTAACGGGTGAGCTGCTCCACCCCGGCGATCTCACCCCGCCGCTTTACCTCCACGGCGATGGCGGTCCCGTCGGCGTCCCGGCACAGCAAGTCCACCGGGCCGATGTCGGTGGGGTACTCCCGGCGTACTAGCCGGAACCCGTCTCCCAGCACCTCGGGCGACGCGGCCAGCAGCTCTTGCAGATGGGCCTCCACGCCGTCTTTGTCCAGGCCAGGGTCGTGGCCCAGTTGGTGGGCAGTGTCGGAGATCAGCTCGTGGATGGTGATGATTAGCTTCTCACCCGAGGGGTTGACCACCGTCCAGACGCCATCTTCCTCCGATAGCCGGTTGGGGGCGTTCATCCAGTTCAGCGGCTTGTAGGCCCCGCCGTCGGCATGGATGGCCACGCAGCCGTCGGCCTTGATCATGATGAGCCGCACCGCTTCGGGCAGATGTGCGGCCAACCGGCCGTCGTAGTCCACCGAGCATCGGGCGATTACCAATCTCACAGCAGCTCCCAATCTATGGGGGGACGACGGCGAAAATCACCGGGTGATGACGGCCGAGGCGAAATCGGGGTGGCAGATCACAAAATCGGACACGTAAGTGTCGGACTGGTTGAACCGTACCTCCGACCCATCCAAGTGGGAGACGTGCAGCCCGGAGGCTGCGGCCACCGCAGCGGGAGCGCACAAGTCCCATTCGTGCAGACCCGATGCATGGGCGTAAATCTCGGCCTCGCCGCCAATGACGGCAGCGGCTTTGGCCCCGGCCGAGCCCAACTGGACGATTTCGGCCCCGATGGCGTCGGCGATTTGGCGGGAAAGGCGGCCGGGGCGGCTTCTGCTGGTGATGACCCGGGGAGGAGCGGCAGCCATCGGGGTAGGGGGTGCCGGCTCGGTGGCCAGGGTGATCCCCTGGGCGGGGAGGGCCACCGCAGCGGCGATGGGCGTTTCGTCGGCGACCAGGGCCACGTGGACCGCCCAATCGATGCGGCCCGGAATGGAAAACTCCCGGGTGCCGTCCAGCGGGTCCACGATCCACACTCGGTCGTGCATAAGGCGTCGGCGGTCGTCGGTCGACTCCTCCGATAGCACCATGTCGTCGGGACGGTGCTTGCTCAGGGCATCTTCGATGAACTCATGGGCGGCGGCGTCGCCCCGGGCTCCCACCGCAAACGGGGCCAGGCGCTGTCCGCTCATCTCGGCCCGCAGCCTCACCAGCCGCTTTCCGGCCTCGGTGGCCAACCAAGCGGCCAGCTGGTGGTCATTCACCGACTTGAACAGATGCCGAGCAGTTCCATCACCTGATCTCTGAGTCCGGGGGCGACGGCGATGAAGCCGTCCATCAGCGGGTCGGCCCGGTTGAACACCACATCGTTGCCGTCGATCCCGAACACCCGCCCGCCGCCAGCTCTCACCAACGCGGCCCCGCCGGCCACATCCCACTCGTTCTTGGGCACTAGCGTCCAGGTGGCGTCAGCCAGTCCGGCGCCCACCAGGCTCAGCTTGTAGGCCACAGAGCCCATGTTCCGCACCGCGATCGGTGTGGAGAAGAAGCGCTCCCACTCGCCCCGCTTGACCTCGCTGCGGGAGGCCAGCACCAGCGCCCCTCGCAAGTCGGTGGTGGGCGTCGTCTTGGCCACGGCGCCGTTGCACACCACCCCGGTCTCGTCCGATCCGATAATGAGGTGACCGTTGGGCGGGCTCAGCACTCCGCCAGCCACCGGCACGCCGTCTTCCACCAGCCCCACCGAGACGCACCATTCAGGGATGCCGTCGATGAACTCCCGAGTGCCGTCGATGGGATCAACCACCCACACCCTTCGCCGGTCGAGCCGGTCGCCGACGTCGGTGGTCTCCTCCGAAAGCCAGCCCTCATCGCCTCCCTGCAAGGCCTCGGCCAACACGTCATTGACCGCGGTGTCGGCCGCGGTCAGCGGATCGCCCCCGTCCTTCAGCTCGGCCTCGACGTCGCCGGGCGTGAACCGCTCCAGCACTTCGGCGGCCGCGGCCAGCGCATCGGCTATCCGGGTCAGATCGTCGGAGCGGGACATCTCGGCTGGCTATCCAATCGAATTGTCGGAGCGGGACATAGGAGCCGGCTATCCAATCGAATTGTCGGAGCGGGACATAGGAGCCGGCTATCCAATCGAATTGTCGGAGCGCAGCATCTCAATTGCCGGGCTATTCGAGATACCCCTCGGCCACCAGGTGGTCGATAATGGTCTGGGCCGCCTCATCAGGCGTCTGATCCACGGTGGGCAGAACGACGTCGGCGTCGATGGGCTCTTCGTAGGGGTCGGAGATGCCGGTGAACTCCTTGATGATCCCAGCCCGGGCCTTGGCGTACAGGCCCTTGCGGTCCCGCTGCTCGCACACCTCCAGCGGGGTGGACACGTGCACGAGCACGTAGCCGCCGTTGGCCGAGATGGCCTCCCGATTGCGGCGCCGGGGTTCGGCGTAGGGGGCAATCGGCGCACAGAGGGCGATGCCGCCGTGCTTGGTTATCTCCGAGGCCACATACCCGATGCGGGTGATGTTGATGTCGCGGTGCTCTTTGGAGAACCCCAGCTCCGACGACAGGTTGGTGCGCACCACATCGCCGTCGAGCAGCGTGACCGGCCGTCCGCCCCGCTCCAGCAGCTTGGACATGAGCGCGTTGGCGATGGTGGATTTGCCCGAGCCGCTGAGCCCGGTAAAGAACACGGTGAAGCCTTGCTTGGACTTCTGGGGATGGGTGCGACGCAGCTCGGCCACCACCTCGGGATAGCTGAACCACTCGGGGATGTCGTCACCCGACGCCAGCCGGTCGCGCAGCTCGGTGCCGCTGACGCTGAGGGTGGCCGTTCCCTGGTCCACCTCGTCAACCGGGTGGTAGCTGTCACTGTCGGGGACGTACACCATCATCTTGAACGGCACCATGGTGACGCCCAGCTCGTCGGTGTAGTCCTGCAACATGTCTTGGGCGTCATAGGGGCCGTAGAAGGGGTTGCCCGAGGCGTCAGAGCCCGGACCGGCGTGGTCTCGGCCCACGATGAAGTGGGAGACGCCGTGGTTCTTGCGGATGATGGCGTGCCATACCGCCTCCCGGGGGCCGCCCATGCGCATTGCCAATGGCAGCATGGCCAGCATGGCCGAGTTCTCGGGGTAGCGCTTGATGATGTGCTGGTACACCCGGCCCCGGGTGTAGTGGTCGACATCGCCGGGCTTGGTCATGCCCACCACCGGGTGGATCAGCAGGTTGGCGTCGGCCTCCACCGCCGCCCTTCTGGTGAGCTCCACGTGGGCCCGGTGCATCGGGTTGCGGGTTTGGAAGGCCACCACCCGGCTCCAACCCTGCGCCTCGAAGGCGGCCCTCACCTGGGCCGGGCTGCGGCGCAGCTCGGTGAAGTCGTAGTGGACGGGGAGTTGCAGGCCCTGCACCGACCCGCCCAGATACATCGGCGCAGTGCTCCGCATCAGATGGCCGACGCCGGGATGATCGGGGTCGGAGCTGGCGAACACCGCCTCGGCCTCTGCTGAGGTGTCGGGCCGCCACGCGTCGCTCACGGTGAGCACGGCGAGCATGACCCCCTCCACGTCGCGCAGCGCCAGCCGCCCGGCGGCCTGGGCCGCCTCGGCCGTTTTGGCATCCACATCCAAGGTGATGGGCATCGGCCACAGCGTTCCGTCGGCCAACCGCATCTCGGAGCACACCCGCTCGTAGTCGGCTCGGCCCATGAATCCCCGCAGGGGAGAGAAGCCGCCGTTCAGCAGAAGTTCTAAGTCGCACAAGTGGCGGGGTTGGAGGGTGAACGACGGGAGGTCGCGCGATGCTGCTTTGAGTTCTTCAGCAGTGGCGTCGTCGACCAACAGATCGACCAGCTCGCCGCCGTGGGGTTGAATCAAATTTGAAGCCACGGGGGTATTTCATATCGCAGGATGGCCGCGTTTGAGCCATCGAGCCGCCAATCCACGCCAATGCAGACGGGAAACCAGGCCTTTGACCCCTAGCATCTTCCTGAATGGATGGCGACGCGGTGCTCACTGTCGCGGTGCTGGCGGTTATGGGCGCCGGGCTCATCAGCAACCGGCTGTCGCCTGCCGCAGGGGTCCTGGGTGCCACCGGCGGGCTGTTCTTGCTCGGGGTGATCGACTTCGACGCAGCCTTCAGCGGTTTCGCCAACCCCGCTCCTTTCACCATTGGAGCGCTGTACGTGGTGGCCGGCGCAGTGACCAAGACCAACGCCTTGCAGCCCCTGGTAGCTCGGATGCTGGATCGAGGGTCTCAAACCCGGGTGGCGCTGATCCGGCTCCTGACGCCAGCCAGCGCGGCTTCGGCCTTTCTGGCCAACACCCCCATTGTGGCCATGCTGGTGCCTGCGGTTCGGAGTTGGACCGAGCGCTACGGCCGGTCGGCCTCCCGGTTCTTGATCCCGCTGTCGTACGCCACCATCTTGGGCGGGGCGATCACTGCTATCGGCACCAGCACCAACTTGGTGCTGGGCGGCCTGCTGCAATCGGTGGGCCAAGACGAGTTGGAGATGTTCGAGTTGGCCCGATTCGGCCTGCCGCTGGCCGGAGCCGGGATGGTGTTGATAGTTGTCGCGGCCCCCTGGCTGCTGCCTGACCGCCGCGATCCCGAGGCGTCTGGGGTGGGCCGGTCGTATCTGGTGTCTATGGAGGTGGTCGAACAGGGGGCGTTCGACGGACAGTCGGTGGAAGCCGGGGGACTGCGCCATCTCCAAGGCGTGTTCCTGGTTGAGGTGGAGCGGCAGGGAACGGTAATAGCCCCCGTTGCGCCCACGTTCGTGCTCCGGGGCGGCGACCGGCTCACCTTCGCTGGGCGGGTGGATTTGGTTGTCGACCTTCAAGCCATGTCCGGGCTGGTTTCGGCTGAGGATCCCCACCTGGAGGCGGTGGACTCCGACGACCACACCTTCTTCGAGGCGGTGGTGGGGGCGGCGTCGCCTATCAGCGGGCGCACGCTGGCCGAGGCCGGGTTCCGCGGCCGCTATCAGGCCGCGGTGGTGGGCATCCATCGCTCCGGCGCCCCGGTGGAGGCCAAGTTCGGCCAGGTGCGGCTGCGGGTTGGCGACACGCTGCTGGTGCTGGCCGCCGACGGGTTCGATGAGCGATGGAGCAATCACAGCGATTTCTTGCTGGTGTCCCGGTTGGGTGGGTCTCCGCCCCGGGCGACCCGTCGGGCCCCGGTGGCACTGCTGGCGGTGGTCGCGTTGGTTGTGCTGCCCGCGGCAGGAGTGCTGAGCGTCTTAGAGGCCGCGTTGATCGCGGCAGGAGCGGTGGTTGTCGGCGGGGTGCTCACCCCCCGCGAAGCCCGAGAGGCAGTGGACTTCAGCGTGCTCATAACCATCGGGGCGGCCTTCGGACTGGGGGCCGCGCTGAATGAGGCGGGTTTGGCCGAAGACATGGCCGACGGCATCGTCACCGGCTTCGATTTCCTGGGCGATGCCGGAGTGGTGCTGGGCATTGTGATCGCCACCATGCTGCTAACCGAGCTGATCACCAACGTGGCCGCGGTGGCCCTGGTATTTCCGGTGGCGTTGGAGGCGGCCACTCAGTCCGGCTTGGACCCCCGCACCCTGGCGCTCGGCGTGGCCGTAGCCGCCTCAGCCTCATTCCTGACCCCCATCGGCTACCAGACCAACACCATGGTCTACGGCCCCGGCCGCTACCGCTTCACCGATTATCTGCGGTTGGGCGTACCGATGTCGGTGCTTACTCTGGTGTTGCTCACTGCTCTGGTGGCCGCGGCGGCCTAGAGCACACCCCGACGGTCATGTCGGCGGCGTGGGCCAGCATGGTGTCTGGGACAGTCAGATTTTCTGAGTAGCCGGCCGGGTTGTATTCGGCGGCGGGGGCGGGTGTTCGGGAAAGATCTTGGGGGTTAGGTGTGGGCGGCGCGAAGGGCGGCGGTGGAGGCGGTGTCGAGGGCGAGGTAGCAGCCGATGCTCTCGTGGAATCCCCAGCGGACCTGGGCCAAAACGGTTTGGCGATCAGCGGATTTGGCCACGTCCACGGGCTGGGCGCCGAACTTGTGGATTTCGGAGCACTGCTGGGACGCGGCGGGGTCTGCGGCGGGGAACCCCAGGGGCGCGGGCGCGGCCTGTAGCACCGCCAAAGCAGACTCATCGAGGGTCAAATAGCAGCCGATGCTGTCGTGGAAGCCCCAGCTGAGCTGGGCCAACACGGTTTGGCGATCAGCGGATTTGGCCACGTCCACGGGCTGGGCCCCGAACTTGTGCACTGCGAAGCACCGCTCCGCCGCATCTTCGTCTTCGGGCTCGGTTTCGCCGGCGGTGTCGTCGTCTTCGGGCTCGGTTTCGCCGGCGGTGTCGTCGTCTTCGGGTTCGGGTTCGCCGGAGTCTTCGCCGTCGTCTTCGGGTTCGGGTTCGCCTGCGGTTTCCGCCTGGCTGCTGGTGCAGGTTGTGGTTGCCTCGGGGGGATGCGTGGCCAACCGAACTGTTGAGCATGTGATGGTCTCACCGGACGCAACCGGTATAGATAATTCTTCCGCCAAAGTCGTGGCGTAATTCGTACTTGGCGCGCTTGTTTGCCCGAAGTCGTCTTTGCCCCAGCAGGCGATCATCTGGTCGGTTCGGATGGCGCAGAAATGTTGACTGCCGGCGTCGATGGCGGTGTACTGGCCTCTGGGAGTGGCTACACTCCCGAAGCCCCAGCAGGCAATGGTCTGGTCGGTTCGGATGGCGCAGGAGGAATGTCGACTGCCGGAAGCGATGGCGGTGTACTGGCCTCTGGGCGGGGGATTACGGGATTCGTCACCCCAGCAGGTGATGGTTTGATCGGCCCCGATGGCGCACGTTTGGAAGCTTCCTGCGGCGATGGCGGTGTACTGACCCTCGGGCGTGTCGTCGGCCAGCTCGCGCGTGCGGTCGTTCCAGCATGTGATGGTCTGGTCGATCTTGATGGCACACGAGTAATACAGGTCGGAGTCGATGGCAATGTACTGGCCTTCGGGCGAGAGAATTTGCCTACGTGCACCGGAATTCAGATCTATGATGTTGCCCCAGCAGGTGATGGTCTGGTCGGCTCGGATGGCACACGAGTATCCGCTGCTGGCGGATATAGCGGTGTGCTGGCCTTTGGGCGCGTCTGTCCGCCCATCATTGTCGGACCCCCAGCAGGTGATGGTCTGGTCGGTCCGGATGGCGCACGAGTGAATGTCGCCGATGGCGATGTCGGTGTACTGGCCATCGGGCGGGTCGGCCTGCCCGGCATTGTTGAAGCCCCAGCACTCGATGGTCTGGCCGGCACGGATGGCGCACGAGTGCCTACCTCCTGCGGCTATGGCGGTGGGTTCGGGGGGGACGGGGATTTCGAATTCCACTTCCCAGTCGCCGGGGACCAGAGCCTGGCCGGTGTAGGCATCTTGGCCGGCGTAGGTTCCGTCGTCGGCAGTGGTGAACCAGAAACTCGTTGATCCGTTGCGGTTGAACGGCGAACCTCCCATGGACCGATAGGTGCTCTGTGACGAGACCCGGCCCGACACGGCGATGCCGCCTAGGCCCTGGCCCGAGCTGTCAGTGATTTTGCCGGTGATCTGCCCGAATCGCTGAATTTCGATCGTTCCGGCGTCGGTTGTCTGTCCTGCGGCCACCTCGGCGGTCGCGGCGGCGTTGTGGTTGAGGTAGTCGCCACCGTGGTTGCCGTGGGCGAGGCTGTACTCGCCCGGAGCCACTACCGGGGAGGTGAATGCACCAGTTTGCGGGTCGACGTCCAGTGCGTAGAAGGCGCGGGGCCAGTCATTCGATAGCAGCGCGTAGTCCCCGGGCGGCGGCGGTCCGCCCGCAAAGTCCGCGAAGAGTCCCGACGCCTGACCTCCGGCCTCGAGTTCGACGTCGATGCCCGACAGCGACTCCCAACTCCACAGTTCCCAACGGGTCTCGCTGCCGATGAAGCGGGTCGCGAGCTCGCCGTGTGTGTCCCACACCACCAGCAGCACCGAGCGGACATCTTGGGCCTCGACTCCTGACACGGATACCGACCAACTGCCCGAGCTGTCAACTCCAGTCTCGGCCAAGAACACCATCGGATCCAGCGGCCGGGGGCGTTGGGAGCCGTCGCTGGGCAGCGCCTCGCCCCCGCACGATTCCCCCCAGCACGAGACACCCACCGAGACCACCACACTGGCAGTGGACTCTCCGCCTTTGGCGGTGACGGTGCCGCTGAAGGTGACCATGTTGGTCTGGGCGTCATCCGAGCCGGTCCCGTCGACATTGACCCTGGTGTCGGCGAACTCGCCGTCTGCAACGGGCTCCCACAGCAAGAAGGTGACGCCCTCTTCGCCGACTTCTACACCCTCTACTGTGAATGGGCCGCCAGTGGCATCTTGCGAACTGCCCAATCCGCCGCAGTACTGGAACAAGGCGGATATGCCCCACTGCACACCGGGGTCGCCGGTATTGCAGACGGCCAAGTTTGTGTTGGAAGCCGTGTAGCCGGAAGGCGTCAGCGTGAAGTCATAGGTACCCGCTTCGGGCACGGTAGCCGGGTCGACAGTCAGCGACTGCTGTCCGGACTGCGCGGCGATTGGAGCGGACCCTGCGAATCCGAGTAGGGCGGCGAGCAGCGCCGCAGCGACCACCAGCACTGTGGCCCGCTTGTTGCCCGCGGCTTTGTCGAAGCTGTGTCGGCGGCTGTCGTGGTCCATGGTGGATCCGCTCCAATTGGTCACTTGTGCTGAGAACGAGCCAATGCCGGGCTCATTGTAGGGAGCATTATTGTTTCCCGGCCCGGCAATCTAGAAGTCGGTCGTCATCCTCCGGGCGCTCGCTGCTCTCGAAGGACTTCGAGGTTTTCGACCGGTGTGGGGTCTTCGGGCAGCAGCCAGGCGGCGTGCTCCCAGTCGGATTCGGCCGACGCGAGGTCGTCGAGGTAGTAGTGGGCCGCGCCCCGTTTCAGGTACGCGGCTCCGTTGGTGGGCTGCGCCTCGATCAGGTTGTCGAGGCCACTTCGGGCCCAAAGTGCCCAGCTGGGTTCGCCTGTCACCCGGAAGCCCTGCAAGCGCACTTCGGCTAGCGCCAGCGACACCGTCTCGTTGCCGGGGTTGAGGGACTCGCCGCGGCGGATCCGGGCCTCGCCCTCGGCGATGAGGTCCATGTCGTCGGCGCTTTGCAACAGGGCGCCCATCAAGATGTAGGACTCGTCGTCGAAGGAGCGCCGGTCGGCGGCGTCGGAGAGATGGTCAAAGGCCGCGTCGTGGGTCTCAGCGGTTCGGGCCCGCTCGAACTCGTGGTCGTTGCGAATTACCGACCACGAGTTGACCACCGACCCCACAACTGCGCCCACCACTACCACCGCTACCAGCCACGACCGCATTGGCTGGGCTTTCACCCCCGATGCGGCGGCCAGCACTCCAACAAGCAGCCAGAACATCGCGTCGGTTGCTGGATGGGGGAAGAACACCTGTTGTTGCACGGCATAGGCCAGCACGCCTGCACCCAAGGCAGCGAGCACTGGCCGGGGCGACGCCATGGCCTTGGCGGCCATCACCCCCACGGCAACCAATACCGCCAGATACAGCAAGGTGGCGGGTATGCCCGAGGACACCGCGAAGTCCAACACTGCGCTGTGAGCCCGATCAGTGGTGCCGTAGCGCCCGAACTCCCGCACGGTGTCGGTGCCCACTCGCTCGGAGTACTCCACCAAGAACATCTCCGGACCAACACCCAGAAGTGGCTTGTCGGCGATCGTCTCGGCGGCGACCTCCCAGATTGCAAGGCGTCCCCTGAAGCCGAAGCCCAACTCTCCCCACCGGCCCACCACCGCCGTGGCCGCCAACACCGCCCCCACTGCGGCCAGAACCCAGGGCCGAGTCCTCTGCGACGCCCTCACCACAGCAAACACCAGCGCGGTCGCGGCGAAGGCGATGATGGCGCCGCGGGACTCCGACCCCACCAGCATCACCCCGCCCAGCCCGCACCCGGCCAATCCGGCCCACCACCACCGCCGCCCCGAGACCGCAGCCGCCACGCACAGAGGGCCGATAAGCAGCACAAACGAGGCCAGCACCGATGGATTTGCCAGCGTCGAGCGCAAACGGCCCTCGAACTCCACCGCATCGGAATCCCAACTAACCCCGGCCGCCTCCAACACCGCAAACACCCCCACCACCAGCACTCCCGCCACACCCATGGCCATGATGGCGGCGTCAGTCGATTCGCCCCTCAGACGCCGCAGCGAAAAACCCGCGACAAACGCCACCGCTAACAACAGCCACATCAGCGCCCCGCCCATGCGCTGGGGAGCGCCCAAAAAAGATCGCTCAAACGCCGGGCTCGCCGCGGCTGATACCACCACCAGCACCGCCGCGACGCCCCCCGCTGCTGCGATCCTGCTCAACGGCATTGCCAGCGCCCTCATCCACGCCAACGACAACCCGATCAATCCCACCCCGACACCGGCAGCCAGAACTTTGACGGCCAAGTATCCCGAACGGCCGAATGGGTCGAACACAACTGGCACAACCACCAACAGCAACCCAAGACCGGCTGCTTCCAGAGCCCCCAACCCGCCTAGTGACAACCGGACGGACCCACGCGCCGCGGTGCGGCCGCGCAGTGCGGTTGCCCTGGCCCGACGCTTCATCGCGGCACCCTACTTTGGTTCGCTACAGCACCCCGACGGCCATGTCAGCGGCGTGGGCCAGCATGGTGTCTACTCGGCGGGCGATGTCGTGGACGTCGCCGGTGGTTCCCATACCACCGGTCATGCCCTGGAGGCGGCGGGCATAGGCGCCCTCTACGATGCAGGCCTGCTTCCACCAGCTGAACACCGCGTAGTAACCGAGGTCAGACAGGTCGAAGCCCGATTGGGCTGCGTAGCGTTCGGCCACCTCCTGGCGGCGGACGAAGCAGTCCAACAGGGTGGGCGGATCGGTGAGGAAGCTCATCTCATCGCCGGGGTCGGCCCAGTACTGGAGCGACCAGGCGAAGTCGGCGATGGGGTTGCCGGTGGTGCACAACTCCCAGTCGAGCACTGCCGCGATCTTCCATTTGTCATCGAGCACGGTGTTGTCGAAGCGGTAGTCGCCGTGGGCCAGAGCGGGGGGAGTAACCTCGGCGGGTTTGGCCGCGCTCAGCCGCTCGTGCAACTCGATGAGCAGGGGTACTTCCCGCACCCCGGCGGCCTCCACCTGGCGTCGCCACCTTTTGAGCTGACGGCCGACGTAATCCTCCCGGCGGCCCAGGTCGCCCAACCCCACTTCGTCGAGGTCGAGGGTGTGAAAGGCGATCTGCACGTCGAGCAGGCTCTGGGTGGCGATCTCGGCCTGCTCGGGGGTCATGTCGGCGGCTGAGTCCTGGTCCCGCAGGATGCGGCCTTCCACGAAGCCCATCACATAGAAGTCGGCCCCGTTCACCGAGTGGTCGTCGCAGAAGGCCACCATCTCGGGCACCGGCACGTCGCTGGCCTCGCCCAGTGCGGCCATGATGCGCCACTCCCGCCCCATGTCGTGGGCG
This sequence comes from Acidimicrobiales bacterium, assembly GCA_963663255.1. Classification (GTDB taxonomy): domain Bacteria; phylum Actinomycetota; class Acidimicrobiia; order Acidimicrobiales; family Bin134; genus Poriferisocius. The sequence goes on along the minus strand of OY760141.1, from coordinate 3,280,556 downwards.
GTGGCCAGCGCCGATCCCACCGGAGGCCGCCGCAGTGCCCATTGGCGGCCCCCTGAGTCAGACAGTCGAAAGGTGAGGTTGGATCCGCCTGCGGCTATCAGGTCGAAGGCGAACGGGGGCTCGCTGTCGGCGATGTTGGCGGCCAGCCAGGCGGTGACCGGTTCGACGTCGATGCCGGGAATTTCGGTGCTCGAGGACTCCACCGCCTCAGTCTGGTATTCCGCTACGGTCAGTGCCATGTCTCCGACTGCACTGCTGACCCGCACCGATTCCGCTCTATCTCAAGCCGACGACCTCGGCGTTGCCCTGGGTTCGATGGACACGCCCATCGGGCAGCTGAACATGGCCGCCACATCGAAGGGCCTGGTGAGGATTGGTTTCGGTTACATGGAAGAGATGCAAGACATGATGTCCGAACTGGACGAACTGCCCCTGACCACGGGCCAGGGTGACCCCGCCTGGCTCGACGAGCCCATCGCCCAGCTCTGCGAGTACTTCGAGGGTCGCCTCCAGCGCTTCGAGCTGGCCTTGGACTGGCGGCTGAGCCACGGGTTTTATCGCCGGGTTCTGGACGCCCTGATGACGGTGGATTACGGCACCACCGTGTCCTACGGGGAGCTGGCCCGGATGGCGGGCTCGTCGAGAGCGGCACGAGCGGTGGGCACGGCCATGTCCACCAACCCCATTCCACTCATTGTGCCCTGCCACCGGGTGGTGCGAAGCGACGGCTCGGTCGGGGAGTACGGAGGCCGTCCCGAGGTCAAGACCTGGCTGATCGAGCACGAGCGCTCCTACCGCGGCTGATGGCCCGCCTCAGCAAGCCGAAAGCAGGATTTGAGCAGTTGGACAATCGGGGTAAGAACTGATGGCGCGTCTCAGCAAGCTGGACCGCTCGGTGGCCGGGCGGGTGGCGGTGGTCACCGGCGCGGCCTCGGGGATGGGCCGGGCCACTGCGTGGCTGCTGGCCGACGAGGGGGCCAAGGTGGCCGCGCTGGATGTCGACCGCGAAGGGCTGAGCGAGACGGTCGACGCCATTGTTGGCGCGGGCGGCACCGCGCTAGGAGTGGTGTGCGACATGGCCGACCTCGCAGCCATCGAACAGGCGGTGGTCCGAGTGCGGGCCGAGTTGGGGCCGGTGGACATCCTCATAAACAACGCGGGCGTGGCCGCGGGCGCCCCGGTGGATGCCGCCGACTACGAAGATGTGTGGGCCGCGGTGCTCGAGGTAAACCTGGCCGCTCAAATGCGCTTGGTACGGGTTTGCCTAGACGACCTGAAGCGCAACGGAGACGGTCGCATCGTCAACGTGGCCTCGACTGAGGGGATCATGGCCACCCCCGACAACTCGCCCTACACGGTGAGCAAGCACGGGGCGGTGGGTCTCACCCGGGCGCTGGCCGTGGAGTTGGGCCGCTGGGGGGTGACCGCCAACGCAGTGTGCCCCGGCCCCATCCGCACCGGGATGACTGCCTCCATCCCAGAGGAGGCCAAGCAGAAATACGCCCGACGCCGGGTTCCGGCCCGCCGCTACGGCGACCCCGAGGAAGTGGCCCAGATCACTCTGTCACTGGTGCTGCCGGCCGCCTCGTTCATAAACGGCGCCGTGGTGCTGGTAGACGGCGGCCTACACGCCAAGTCCAACTGATCTGGTTGCCGCAGCTGGGCGGGGTCAGGCGATTCTGCGCCGCCTTCGGCTCCAGAAAACTGCTTCGATCTCGAACTCGTCGACCTCATGGAGAACCACTTCGCCTTCGGTGTCCCAGAAGGAGTGGGACTCCACGAAGGCGGTGTACTCAGCCAACTGCCTCGGCTCGGGTAGGTCGGGAACGTTGCGGAAGCGGCCGAACAGGTCTTGGCCAACTCCGGACGCGCGCATCAAGTAAGCGCCGAGCAGATGCACGACGAGATAGGCCCCTAACGCGATCCCGAGTGTCATGCTGTGGACGGCACTATAGGTCTGACCTTTGCTGTCCACAACTGGTTCACAAGGAAATCCACAATTTGACTCCGCCCATTTCGTAGACTTTCCGCTCTTACCCATGTTGATCGGCCGGATACGGGTCAATGAGCAGGTAATTCAGGTTGCGCCGTGAACCTGTCGCCTGTACCCCAATGAGCGCAACTCGGGATGCTCGGTGACCGAGTTCTAATGTGAGGGCCGTGACAGCTCCACCCACTGTTTCGGTTGAAACGCCCGAGTCGGGTATTGCCCTGATCACCATGTCGCGCCCCGAGCGGCTCAACGCCCTCAGCCCCGAACTCATCTCCGAACTGCATGGAGCTCTGGAAGAAGTGGAGCGGAACCGGTCTCAGCGGGCAGTGGTTCTCACCGGGGCCGGACGGGGATTCTGCGCCGGCGCCGATCTTAAGGCCGGGGGCGATCAGAACTTCGCCGAGCCGCCTGACCGCAGCCGGGTGGGGGCGATCTACGACATGCAGTTGGATCTGGCCAACCTCATGCTCAAGATCTACGAGCTGCGGGTGCCGGTTATCGCCGCGGTGAACGGCCCGGCAGTGGGCGGGGGCTTCGCCATCGCCCTGCACTGCGATGTTCGGGTGGCAGCAGAGTCGGCCCGATTCGGTTCGGTGTTCATCAAGGTGGGACTGTCGTCGCTGGACGTGGGCAACAGCTACCTGCTGCCCCGGCTGATCGGGGCCAGCCGGGCTCGCGAGCTGATGCTCACCGGGAGGATCTTCGACGCCGCCGAGGCCGATCGCATCGGGCTGGTGTCCCGAGTGGTGTCCGATGACCAGGTGGTGGAGGCGGCCCTTGAGGTGGCCCGACAGATTAAGGCCAACAACGAATACGGGGTGTGGATGACCAAGCTGGGGGCCAACGCCACGCTGGACGCTCCCAGCTTGCGCCATGCCATGGAGCTGGAGAACCGCACTCAGGTGCTGGGCACGTTCACCGGGAACATGGCCGAGGCCTCTGCTGCTTTCCGGGAGGGCCGCGAGCCCCGCTGGAACCCGCTGTAGGCTGCCGATTCCATGTTGGAGATCGAAAACCACGGCCGGGTTCGGCTGCTCACGCTGAACCGGCCCGACGCGCTGAACGCCTTCAGCGAGGCCCTGTACGACGCCACCGCCCAAGCGCTGATCGACGCCGCCGCCGACCCCGATGTAGCGGTGGTGGTGCTCACCGGGAACGGGCGGGCGTTCTGCGCCGGTACCGACCTGGTGGAGATGGGGGCTCGCAATCCCGGCGGAGGCGGCATCGAGACCGGCGTCCACGGATTTGCCGGGATGCTCGACCAGATGGACTCGTTTCCCAAGCCGTTCATCTGCGCGGTGAACGGTCTGGCCATCGGAGTGGGAACCACCATGCTGGGGTTCGCCGATCTGTCCTTCATGTCTACCGAGGCCCGGCTGCGGTGTCCGTTTTCCAGCCTGGGTGTGGCCCCCGAAGCGGCCAGCAGTTACACCTTCCCGCTACTTCTGGGCCGCCAGCAGGCCATGTGGACCCTGCTCAGTTCCGAGTGGATCAGCGCCGAGGAGGCCAAAGAGATGGGCCTGGTGTGGAAGGTGTGCCCGCCCGAGGAGCTGATGGAGACAACGATGGCCCACGCCCAGAAGCTGGCCGCTTTGCCCGTATCGTCGCTGATGGAGTCGAAGGCACTCATCACCCATGCGTGGCATGACGGGGTGGCCGCGGCCCGAGAGCGAGAAAACGCCGCCTTCAGCCGTCTGATGGGGGCGCCGGCCAACGTCGAGGCCATCACCGCCTTCATGGAGAAGCGCCCCCCCGACTTCACCGGCCTATAGCCACAGTTTCGGCCTGTCACCAGCCTGCGCCTACCATCCTCCAAGCACTCACGCCGACTGGAGGACGCATGGCTGAGACCGATGTGCTGGGGTTCTGGAAGATCGCCGAGGCTGATCCAGAGCGCCTAGCGGTAGTCGACCCCGATTACAACGAGATCACCTATGGGGAGCTGGCCGAGCTGACCAACCGCATCGTCCACGGCCTGCGGGCTGCGGGGCTGACTACCGGCGACCAGGTGACCACCGTGCTGCCCAACGGGATCGAGCAGGTGGCCGTTTCCATGGCCGCCTACCAGGGGGGCTTCTACCTCACCACCGTGAACTGGCACTTGGCCGGTCCGGAAATCGCCTACATCGTCAACGACAGCGAGACCAAGGCATTCGTCGTCCACGAGGACTTCGCCGATCAAGCCCTCAGAGTGTTGGAGGACAGCGACGTGCCGGCTGCCAACCGGTTCTCAGTGGGCAGCATCGACGGCTTCCGCCCCCTGTCAGAGCTGGTCAACGCCCAACCCGCCACCAGGCCCGACGACCTCACCACCGGCTCGTTCATGTTCTACACCTCAGGCACCACCGGTCGGCCCAAGGGAGTGCGGCGGGCGCTGCCCGGGGTTCACCCCGATGAGTCAGCCGCCGGCTCCGGCGGGCTGTTCATGCTGCTGGGCATCATGCCCCATTCCGACAACGTCCATATCACCCAAGCCCCGCTCTACCACACTGCGGTGAACATCTGGTGCACAACCTCGCTGCACATGGGTCATCCCGCGGTGGTGATGGGCCGCTGGAATGCCGAAGGAGCGTTGGAGCGCATCGACCGCTACAAGGTCACCCAGAGCCACATGGTTCCCACCATGTTCCACCGCCTGCTCCAACTGCCCGATGAGGTGAAGGAGCGCTACGACGTGTCATCGCTGCGGCGGATGATCCACGCCGCGGCCCCCTGCCCCATCGAGACCAAGCAGAAGATGCTCGACTGGTGGGGCGACTGCATCTGGGAGTACTACGCGGCCACCGAGGGGGGCGGCACCTACATCCCGCCCGAGGAATGGCGCCAGTACCCCGGCACGGTGGGCCGCCCCTGGCCAGGCTCAGAGGTCATCGTGGTGGATGACGACGGCAACCGCCTGCCCCCCGGCGCCAGCGGCACCATCTACATGAAGATGCCCACCGGTCAGACCTTTGAGTACTACAAGGACAAAGACAAGACCGACAAAGCCCGCCTGGGGAAGGAGTTCTTCACCGTGGGCGACGTGGGCTACTTCAACGACGACGGCTACCTGTTCCTCAACGACCGGGCCAACGACATGATCATCGTGGGGGGAATGAACATCTACCCCGCTGAGATCGAGGGGGCGCTGCTCCAGAGTCCGCTGGTGGGAGACGCCGCCGTGTTCGGGATCCCCAACGAGGACACCGGCGAAGAGATCAAGGCGGTGATCGAGCCGGCTGCCGGGGTGGCCGCCGATGACGACACCCGGGGAGCCATCATGGAGTTCCTCCGCGACCAGATCGCCAAGCAGAAGTGGCCTCGTTCCATCGACTTCACCGACGAGATGCCCCGCGACCCCAACGGCAAGCTCTACAAGCGCCGGCTGCGGGACCCCTATTGGGAAGGAAAGACCCGAGCCATCTAAGGGTGGACGGTTTGAACGCGGGGGCTGGCTGAACTGATGGCCCGAATGTTCAATCCCGAATTGGTGGAACCGGAGGACCTCGCCCCCCGCCAGGTCCACATCATCATGATCGCTTTGATGACCGGGATGTTCCTGGCTGCGCTGGACAACTCGGTGCTGGCCACTGCGGTGCCCACCATCGCCGGCGAACTAGGCGGCCAAGACCAGGTGGCCTGGGTCATCACCTCCTACCTGCTCACCGGCACTATCTCCACCCCGCTTATCGGCAAGCTCAGCGACATCTACGGTCGCAAGCTGGTGTTCCAGATCACGATCGGCTTCTTCATCATCACCTCGGCATTGGCTGGCCTGTCGCAGACAATGTTTCAGCTCGTGTTGTTCCGGGCATTGCAGGGGGTGGCCGGCGGCGGCCTTTTGGCCCTGCCCATGGCCATCGTGGGCGACGTGGTGGCCCCCAACGAGCGGGGCCGCTACCAGGGGTACATCGCGGGAACATTCGGGACGGCCAGCGTGGCTGGTCCGCTCATCGGCGGGTTCTTTGTCGACCATTTGAGTTGGCGCTGGGTGTTCTACGTGAACGTCCCCGTGGGCCTGATCTCGATGGTGGCCATCGCGGTGCTGTTCAACGTGCGCCTCGACGTTGTGTCCCGCCCGATCGATTGGCTGGGTGCCGGGCTGCTCATCGCCGGATTCACCCCGCTGCTGATCGCGCTCAGCCTCGGTGGCAACCAGTTGGGCTGGTCGTCGACGGGGATGGTCTTGATCCTCTTGGCATCGGCCGTCTTGCTGCCCGCGTTCTTCTGGTGGGAGACCCGAGCTGAGGATCCAATTCTCCCGTCCCGGCTTTACTCCAACGACGTCGTGCGCTGGTCCATGGTGGTGATGCTGCTCATCGGGCTGGTCATGTTCGGGGCCACCCTGTTCATACCGGTGTTCTTGCAAGTGGTTTCGGGGGTGAGCGCCACTGGCTCGGGGCTGAACATGATGCCCATGTTCATCGGCATCATCTTCACGTCGGTCGTATCGGGGAGGCTGCTCACCAAATTCGGTCGCTACAAAGAGTTCTTGGTGCTGGGCACCGCGCTGATGACCTCCGGGATGGCGCTGCTGGCGCTGTTCTTGGACCAGGGCATTACTCAAGTTCAGGTGGGGCTCATGGTGTTCGTTATCGGCCTGGGACTGGGTATGACCATGCCCGTGCTGGTGCTGGTGGTGCAGAACGCCAGCCCCCATCGCGACATCGGCATGGTGAGTGCGGCCACCAACTTTGTGCGTTCGCTGGGCGGCACCATCGGAGCGGCGGTCATGGGCGCCATCTACGCCGCCGGACTCAATTCCTCCCTGGAGTCCAAAGTGACTCCCACCCAGCTGGCGACGCTGCCCGATCCCGAAAAGCTGTTGGGCAGCCCCCAGCAGATCCGAGCCATCCAGGATCCCTCCATTGTCGATCTCGTGCTGGAGTCGTTCTCGGTAGGGGTGCAGCGCTGCTTCATCGTGGGCGCTCCGGTGATCGCCCTGGGCATTCTGGCCGCTCTGTTCATCCGCCAGATCCCGCTGCGCCAACAGATCCGCTCCGAGGAGGAGCGCGCCGAGGCTGCCGCCAATCGAGAAACACCTCTCGCAGAGACCTGAGCGCCCCGCTACTTGATGGCCACCGGGTTGACCGGCGATCCCAAGCCGCCTACGAACGGCTGGGGCGAGGCCTCCAAGAAGAAGTCGTATTGGCCGTCGGCCGCGCAGTCGACGGCCAGCTCCTCCAAGTCCCAGTTCTGGCCTTGGGTGAGACCCATATCCACCAGGTTGAGGCAGTGGATGGCGATGATCGCGCCCTCAAAATCCGGGTCAAAGGGCAGCACCTCGAACACGATGTTGTCGGTGGCCACCGCGGCAATGTTGTTGTCGTAGAACCACTCGCAGGCGGTGACCCCGATGCCGGCAGAGCGGACGATCCCCATCTCGGGAATGGGCTCGCCGTAGTAGTTGTCGAGGTCGCCGGCCTTGGCGTAGGCGAATAGGCCGGTGCGCACCAAGATGATGTCGCCGGTGCGGATCTCCACCCCTTGGGCCTCGGCCGCGTTGGTCAGGTCGTCGTAGCCGACGGCATGTCCCGGCTCCAGCACGTCCACCCCATGGAGCTTGGCGATGTCCAATAGCACGCCCCGCCCGGTGAGGCTCTTGACCTGCTCGATGCCGCACACCGACGCTCCCCACTCGGTGATTGTGGAGGCGTCGTGGCCGTTATAGAGCTTGCCCCCGTACATGGCGTGGCATAGCCCATCCCAGTGGGTGGCGCATTGCAGGCCCATGGTGACCACGTCGTCGCTGGTGTGGAACATGTCGGGGTCGCCCAGCATGCCGTGGTTAAGCGACACCATCGTTTTCAGCGGGTTGACCCGGCCGGGAATGACGCCGGTTTGGAGGCCGTCTTTGTGCAGGGGATAAGCCAGCGAGATGCGCTTGCCGGTACGGATGCACTGGGCCGCCTCCTTCACCACCTCATCGGTGAGGAAGTTGAGCGTGCCAATCTGGTCGTCTTCTCCCCATCGCCCCCAATTGTTGATGCGGGCGGCGATGTCCAGGACTGATTGCGGGTATGGCATGGCTGAGAACACTACTCCCAGCCGCGGTGAGCTGATCGGCTAGAACTTCGCCATGGGATGTCTTGATGGACGGGTAGCGATAGTGACCGGGGCGGCTCGGGGCCAGGGCGAGGCTGAGGCCCGGAAGCTCGTGGCCGAAGGCGCGTTCGTGGTGATGGGCGATGTGCTCGACGAGCAGGGGGAGGCGGTGGCCGCCGAACTGGGAGATCAAGCTCTGTACCTGCGTCACGATGTGTCCTCCCCAGATGACTGGGCCCGGGTGGTGGCCGCCGCGGTGGAGCGGGGACCGCTGCGGGCATTGGTGAACAACGCCGCCATCCACTGGACCGCCCCTATTGCCGAGGAAACCCCCGAGAGCCTGCGCCGAATCTGGGAAGTTAACTATCTGGGCACCTTCCTGGGCATCCAAAGCGTGGCCAATCCCATGGCCGAGGCCGGGGGTGGGGGGATCGTCAACATCTCATCAATCGCCGGCATGAACGGAATTCCCCATCACGCGGCTTATGGAGGCACCAAGTGGGCGGTGCGAGGGCTGACGAAAGTGGCGGCTGTTGAGTTGGGACCGAAGGGAATCAGGGTGAACTCGATCCACCCCGGCCCCATCGAGACCGCCATGCTGTCGGCCGACCGCCACGGGCGCCCCGAACTGTTCGGCCATGTGCCATTGCGACGGGCCGGAGTAGCCGCCGAGGTGGCCGATCTGGCCTGCTATCTGGTGTCGGACGCGGCGTCTTACCAGACAGGCCACGAGTACATCATCGACGGGGGCTCCACCGCGGGCATCCCCTTGCGAACGGAGACAACATGAGCGTTGAGGGATTCGACCATCTGGCCATCACCGTGGCCGACGTCGAGGCCACCGTGGCCTTCTACGGCGAGGTATTGGGAGCCGAGCCCATGTACCTGGAGGAATTCCGGGCCGGCAAGATGCCGATCGTGATGATGCAGGTGGGGGCCAACCGCATCAACGTGCATCCCGGCGCCGCCCCGGCCTCCCCCCACGCCCGCTTGCCCACCCCTGGCTCAGTGGACCTGTGCTTCCGCTGGGGCGCCACCATCGCCGAGGCCCAAGCCCACTTGGCCGAACACGGCATCGAGGTCATCGAAGGCCCCGCCCCCCGTCCCGCCAGCAACGGCGAGCGCGGCCAGTCCGTCTACTTCCGCGACCCCGACGGCAACCTCCTAGAGCTCCTAACCATCAAGGGTTGACTCGCGCCGGCCGGTCGCCCAATTGAATGAAGCAGGCCGTCGGTGTGGTAGTCAAGCCCGCATGGCAGTGGGACCGTTGAGTTTCTTTCATGTGAATGTGAACTGCTCTGATTTAGAGCGGTCGCTGGAGTTTTATCGGGATCTGGTGGGGTTGAAGACGACGGTGCGCACTCGGCCGGAGCGGCCTCAGCCGGGTGGGGCGTTCGGGTTGGAAGAGGTGCAGTGGGATGCCTGGATCCTGGCTGGCGACGACGCTCCCGACGGGGTTGTGCTGGACCTCTTGGAGTGGCAGGTGCCCCGGCCGTCGGGGTCGCCCCCAGCGTCGGTCACCGAACTGGGGTTTGGACGGCTATGCATCCTCACCGACGACTTGGCCGGATTGCACCGTCGGCTCACCGATGCCGGGCACGACGTCTGGTCCCCACCGGCCCGGGTCAACTTGGGGGCCGAAGGGCTGGCTGCACCTGAGCTGTTCTTGTGCTCTGATCCCGATGGCACCGCGGTGCAATTCGTGCAAGCCGACAACACCCGACTGGCCCACGTCAACGTGAATTGCTCCGACCTGGAGCGATCCCGTCACTTCTACTGCGATGTGCTCGGGCTGGGCGCCCGTATCCGCTCCAGCCCGTCCGAGGCTCAACCCGGTGCGGGGTTTCGAGTGGACGGTGATGTGGCCTGGGATGCCTGGTTCATCGGGGCCCCGAACGCCAGCGCCTTCGGCTTCATTCTCGACTTGGTTCAATGGACACAGCCCCAGCCCTCCGGAACCGGCCAGCGGAAGGCCAACAAGCTGGGCATCTTCCGCATGGCCTTGCTCACAGACGACATCGACCGGGATTATGCCGCGCTCGTTGACGCCGGAGTGACGTGCTACTCCCCGCCGGTGGTGTTGGAGATGGGGCCGGGGCTGCCATCCGACCTTCGGGCGCTGTTTTTCGAGGATCCCGACGGTACCTGCGTCGAGCTCATCGAGAGCCCGCCGATCTAAACGTCAGTCCGACTGGCAGACCCCGATTACCTCGCCGTTTATCCAGGCCCAGAAGCCATCGGGCTGGGCGGCCCACTGGCGGAAGGCGTCAGAGATCTCTTGCAGTTCAGAACGGGTAGCGAACCCATTGCTCACCGCATGGTTGGCGAAGTCGCTATCGATCACCCGGACGGCCCACATTTCCCCCCAGACAGTCCTTCCGTCGGGATCGGCATGGGTAGTGGTGCTGGCGGTGGCCTCGATATCGGTGAAGCCAGCCTCTGTCACCCACGAGAGCAGATAGCGACCGGCATCGGCCTCACCTCCGTTAGCGGTCGCAACCTTGTGGTAGAGGTCTCGCCAGCGCTCGATGGCCGGGAACACGGGGGCGTGGACCATGGTTTCGTAGTCGGAGTCCCGCACTGCCACCAGACCGCCCGGCCGTAGTATTCGCCGGGCCTCCTTCAAGGCCCGAACCGGATCGGAGAGGTGCTGGAGTACCTGATGGGCGTACACCACATCGAAGCTGGCGTCATCCCACGGCAGTTCGTAGACCGAGCCGACCTCGAACGATGCGTTGGACAGCCCACAGTCGCCAGCATGGGCACGGGCTGCGTCCACCACGTAAGCCGACATGTCCAGACCCACCACCCGGCTAGCGCGGCGGGCCAGGCCAGCGGTGATGGTGCCAGAGCCGCAACCGATGTCGAGCACTTCGGCATCGGGCCGCAGTCGAGGTAGCAAGAAGGCGGCGCACGTCTCGGCAGTGCGCCGGGAGTGCCACCCCACGATCACCTCGTGGTAACCGTGGGTGTATTTCTCGCCCTCCAGCGGTTGATCAGCCAACGGGTTCGGGAGTCAAGAAGGCGTCAAGGCGGTTGGGACCGTTGGCCCAGAACACCGGGGTCTTCTTGCGGACGCAGCCGGGGGCTAGCTCGGCGGTTGCCACCCGGTCTAAGAACACCTCGAGCGCCACTCGGCCCTCAAGGCGGGCCAGGCTGGCACCCGGGCAGATGTGGGGGCCGCCGCCGAAGGCGATGTGGTCCTTGGGGCGGTCCCGATCGAGCCGGAATGCGTCGGGGTCGTCGAAGTAATCCTCGTCCCGGTTGGCCGACGAGACGCCGAACACGATCTTGTCGCCAGCCTGCATAGGCGCGCCGAACACATCGGTGTCGGCGGTGCAGTCCCGGATGAGCATGTGGGCCGGAGAGTCGATCCGCAGCGACTCTTCCACCGCCCGCTCGCTCAGGCTGCGGTCGGCCTTGAGGTTTGCGAAGAGCTCGGGGTCGCCGATGATGCGCCACAAGAGGTTGCCGATCAAGTGCCGGGTGGTCTCGTTGCCCGACATGATGAGGAAGGCCAACTGGGTGCGGATCTCCACGTCGGTCAGCCGGTGGCCCTCGATCTCGGTGGTAATGAGGCGGGTGACGAGGTCGTCGGGAGCCTCGTCGCTGGCCCGCCGCTCGGCGATCAGGGCATCGATGTAGGCGCAGAACTCTGGGTGGGCGCCGGCTAGGCCCTCACCCCGGTCGTTGCGGTTGGTGCGGGGATAGTCGCCCAGCACCACCTCGTCGGTCCAGGCGTGGAATTGCTCCCAGTCCTCAGCGGGCACGCCGATGAGGTGGGAGATCACGTTGATGGGCACCGGGGTGATGAACTCGGCCACCAACTCGCCGTGACCCCGCTCCAGGATCGGGTCGAGATATTGGTGGCACAGATCCCGAACGAACGGCTCGGCCCGCATCGACTTGTGATGGGCCACGGTGGCGTTGATTATCCGCCGCACTTTGCCGTGGCGGGGTTCGGGGATCTCGCTGATGAGCTTCTCCTCCTCGGGCACCACCACGCCGGGATCGCGGAAGCTGGACACGAAGGTGTCCACATCCCTGGTGGCGGCCAGCACATCGTCGAATTTGGTCAGATACCAGCCGGTGGGGGTGCGGGCCACCGGGCACTCGGACCGAAGGTCGGTCAGCGTGTCGTGGGGGACTTCTTCGGGGTAGGCGAAGGGATCGAAAGCGTTGTCCTCTTCGGTGCCAGGAAGCGGGTCTGACGTCAAGCTCATGGCTCTATGGTGCCACGTCGCCATTAGCCGGGCTCAAGAGTCCCGGCGGCTTCGCTCACCCGGCGGCGAATACGGCGATGCGGGTCCACTGGTTGGGGTCGTCCTCGTCTACGTCGCCGTAGATCGGCCGTAACTTGAATTCAAGGTCCGCGATATGGCCGTCCGACCGCTGCTGCTCCAACCAATTGCCGAAGCCGAACTCCTCGAAGTGAGCAGAGTTGATCCCCAGCGCGAAACGAGCACCGGGGCTGGCCGCCCGAAGCAGTTCCGAAATCGTCTCAGGTCCGAAAATTCCATGGGTGAACGCTCCTGAGCTCACGATGCCGGCGTAGGCGCCATCGGCCAGCTCGGTCCGACCGGTGAGATCGGCTTCGATCAGCTGCCGGTACACAGGGCGGTCATTGTGAGTCTTGGCCGCGGCCTCGGCCAGCATTTCCGGCGAGATGTCGATGCCGTCGATGACTGAAACGCCCAACTTGGCCAGTTCTCCGCCGACCACTCCGGTTCCGCAGCCCACATCTAGCACTGGTCCGCTGAGCTCCGAAAAGCTGTCGCAGAAGACCTTGACCACCTCCTGGTGGTACACGTAACCGCTGTCGACGATGAAGCCCGACTCGTAGGTCGCCGCCCACGATGCGTATAGCTCGCGATTGCCCTCTGGCCCTTCGACTGCATAGGCCTTTTCGAGCGCCAGATCTCTTTTCCGAGCATCCGACTGTGCTGGCGTATGTTTCGTCATTTCGCATCGAAGCTACTGGTCGCAATAAGCACAGGACGGATCGGTGCTTTTCGCCCGGTATTGTGCCCGGCGATGGAGTTGGTGATCGGCTCGGTATTCGATAACGCGGCGATTGCCGCGCCGTCCCGCCCGGCGGCGGTGTTGGGTGGGCACACGATCTCCTATGGGGAGCTCAGCCGGCGGGCCAACCAGATGAGCCATGTGCTGGTCGGGCTTGGGGTGAGCCGGGGCGACCGGGTGGTGACATGGAGTGACAACAACCTGGAGTCGGTGGCGCTGTTCGTAGCGTTGGCCCGTATGGGGGCGGTGTTCGCTCCGGCCAACGCCCGGCTCTCGTCAGATGAGGCGGCCGAGATGGTGGGACTGGCCCGTCCCAAGCTGTTGGTAGTGGATGCCGACCATGCCGAGTCCGGACAGTCAGTGGCCGAGTCGGTGGGGGTGCCCTTGGCCCGGCTGGGGAAGACCGGGCCGGGACTCGATCTAGTCGCCGAGGCCGAGCTGGCATCGACCTCGGCCCAGCCCCCGTCGGGTGTGGGAGAAACCGACCCCCACGTGGTGTTCTTCACCAGTGGCAGCACGGGGAAGTCGAAGGGTGTGGTGTTGTCGCACCGGTGCAACTGGCTGCGCACCCGCACACCGGCGCTGCTCGAGCCCCGAGGCGCCACGGTGTGCATGTACCCGATGTTCCACATGGGAGCGTGGACCATTGCCCTTCAAGCCTGGCAGGCCCGGGGGTTGGTCGTGTTCACCGACCGGGCCGAAGCCGACGTGTTGATTGACGCCGTTCAGGCCCATCAGGCCGCTTATATGAACTGCATCCCCGCGGTGTGGCGCCGAGTACTGGAGGCCAACCGGCACCAAGACATGGCCTCGCTGCGGTTCGCCACCTCCGGCACCTCGGCCACCCCGCCGGAGTTGCTGGCCGACTTGAAGGCCGCGTTTCCCAACGCTCATCGGCGAGTGTTCTACGGATCCACCGAAGCCGGTTCGGTGACCATGTTGGACGATGCCGACATGGAGTACCGGCCGGGAAGCTGCGGCCAGGCCCATACGGGTGCCGAAGTGCGGCTCGACCGGGGCGAGTTGCAGACCCGTTCCCCGTTCATGTTCGACGGCTACTTCGACAATCCCGAGGCCACCGCGGAGGCATTCACCGACGACGGCTGGTTCCGCACCGGCGACTTGGCTGAGGTGGACGACGACGGTTTCTACTCCATCGTCGGGCGGGTCAAAGACGTGATCCGCACCGGCGGCGAGACGGTGTCGCCTGCTGAAGTTGAAAGCCATCTGGCCGACTTTCCCGGTGCAGCTGAAGTGGCCGTGGTGGGCATACCCGACGACCGCTGGGGCGAGGTGGTGTGTGCCGTCTTCGTGCTGTCCCCGGGCGCGGCCTTGCCCACTCCCGACGATGTGCGGAACCACCTGAGCGATCGACTTGCCCGGTACAAGCACCCGCGTCGCATCGAGGCTTTGGACGCCATCCCCCGAACCCCGGCCACTCTCCAAGTCCGCCGCCGCGACGTGGTAGCGGCCATCTTGGCGACCGGCGGCTAGTACTCCTCGTCGGGGTTGACGATCCCATAGAGGGGCTGTCCGGAGAGGCGGCGCTGAATGTTGTCAGCGAAGGGTGCCATGAGCAGGTCCCAGGAGTCGGGCATGCACCACGACACGTGGGCGCTCACCCGCGCCTGGGGGTGGCTGTAGAGCCAGTGGCCCTCGGGCAGGGGTTCGGGCTCCACTGTGTCAAGCGATGCTCGGGCGATATGGCCGCTGTCGAGCGCGGCCCGCAGGGCGTCTTGGTCGATAAGGTCGCCCCGAGCGATGTTGACGATGTGGGCCCCCGGTTTGGCCGCGGCCAACGCGTCGGCATCCAGCAGATGGCGGGTGGCCGAAGTAGCTGGCGCGGCCACCACGATGTGGTCGGAGCGGCCCAGCAGTTCGGTTAGCGAGCCGACTATCTCCACCCCCTCCATTGGGGAGGGCGCGGCAGTGCGGCGAATGGCGAGCACCGACATGTCGAAGGCCAGCGCCCGCCGGGCCACCGCGGTGCCGATCCCGCCCAGACCCATCAAGCCCAGCGTCTTGCCGTAGAGGGCGCCCAGGTCAGCGGTAAACCACCGCTCAGGGGGACTGTTCAGCCACACGTGGGGCAGATCTTTCTCAAAGGCCAGCATCATGGTCAGGCACCATTCCGAGATGGCGATGGCCCCGGCTCCCCGGGAGCAGGTCATCACTCGGTCGCCCAACAGCTCGAGCGGGAATCCGTCGATCCCGGTGCTGGTCACGTGAACCCACTCCACGCCCCGGTCCAGCAATTCGGCCAAATTGGGATAGTCCCGGGGGATGGTCAACAGCACGTCTCCAGACGCATCCTCGGGTATGTCGCCCTGCCTGGGCACATACACGAAATCCACGTCTTTGAATTGGGCGATGACCGGGTCGAGCCGTCCGTCTTCCATGTGGTGTAGCACTCGCACGGGCTGAAGCCTAGAGACTGTCGGCGTTTCCCGACTCGGTTGTTGCGGAATCCGACCGCGTAAGGTCTGGCCGTGAAATCTGAGGCTTTGTCCCATATCCGCATCTGCGATTTCACCGGACAGTTGGCCGGAGCGGGGGCCACTCGGTGGATGGCCGCCTTCGGCGCTGAGATCATCCGCATCGAGGATCCAGTGCGCCTGGGCAAATGGGATGTGCTCCGGGGAACGTCCCCGTTCGTGGACGAACGCCGGGGTCACGAGTTCGGCGGGTGCTTCAACAACCACAACGTGGAGAAGCTGGGGGTCACGCTCAACCTCCGCACCGAGCGGGGCAAAGATCTGCTGACTGAGATCATCGCGGTGAGCGACGCAGTCACCGAGAATTTCGCCGCTGGGGTGCTGGAGCGACTCGGCTTCGGATACGACCGCCTGAAAGAAATCAAGCCCGACATCTTGTACGTGTCCAACTGCGGATTCGGCCACGTCGGCCCCTACCGCAAGTACAAGACCTGGGGTCCGATCGTGCAGGCCTGCTGCGGCCTCACCTTCACCTCCGGGCTTCCCGAGATGCCCTCGGCGGGGTGGGGCTACTCCTACATGGACCACCACGGCGGGAACTTCATGGCCATGGCCATCATGGCCGGGCTCATCCACCGCAGCCGCACCGGTGAGGGCCAGTGGATCGACATGTCGTGTACCGACGCCGGGGCCACCATGCTCGGCCCGGCGGTGCTGGACTACACCGCGAACGAGCGGCCCCTGCGGCGCGACGGCATGCCCTATTCCAACCGCAGCCAATTTCCGGCCATGGCCCCCCATGGGATCTACGAGGCGTACGGGCACGACGCCTGGCTGGCCCTGGCCGCCCGGGATGACCGCGACTGGAAGGCCATCGCCGGACTCATGGCCATCGACGACCGCCGGTTCGACGACCTGGCCGGAAGGCTGGCCTACGAGGACGAGCTTGACGACGCGGTGCGAAGGTGGACGTCGGGCCGGGACCGGTTCAAGGCGGCCGCCGAGTTGCAAGCCCTTGGAGTGCCCGCCGCCGGCGTCGCCAAGCCGGTGGACCGGATCGACAACGACCCCAACACCGAGGCCTGGGGGTTGTGGCCTAGCGTCACCCACGGGGAGATGGGCCGTGTCAAGGTCGACGGCATCCCCGCCCATTTCTCAGAGACCGACTGGGTTCTCGAGCGTGGCGGCCCTCTATTGGGCCAGCACAATCGCCAGATTCTTGGGGGTCTGCTCGGTTATTCGGACGCCGACTTGGCCAACTTGGCCGCGGAGGGGGTGATCTGATGGCTGCCAATGAACTTCCCGGTGCCCTAGCCGGAATCCGAGTGGTGGAGTTGGCCGGAGAGGCTTCGGCCTATGCGGGGTTGCTCCTAGCCGGAATGGGAGCCGAGGTCATCGTGATTGAGACCTCCCACGGCCATCACACCCGGGGCTTCGAGCCGTTTCTGGACGACGAGCCCGATCCCGAACGCAGCCTGTGGTGGTGGCACTACAACGCCTCCAAATTGGGAGTGACTCTGGATCTTGGGAAAGAAGACGATCGAGACCGGTTCCGGTCGCTGGTTGCCACCGCCGATGTGGTGCTGGAGTCGGAGCGGCCTGGAAGATTGGCCGACCTGGGCATCGACCATGACATGTTGCGGGCCGATCATCCTGAATTGATCTGGGTGTCGCTGACCCCGTTCGGCCGCAGCGGGCCACGGGCTCAAGAGGAGAGCATCGACCTCACCGTGCTGGCCGCAGGCGGGCCGGTGTGGAGCTGCGGTTACGACGACCATGCCATCCCGCCTCAGCGGGGCGGTGGCAACCAGGGCTACCAAACCGGCTCGGTATTCGCGGTGCTCTCCACCCAGACCGCGCTGCTGGCTCGAGACCTCACCGGCCATGGTCAGTTCGTGGATGTGAACATGCATGCCGCGGCCAACGTGACCACAGAATTCGGCTCGGTGCAATGGCTGGTGGCCGGCGACGAAGTACAGCGCCAGACTGGGCGCCACGCGGCCGTCGAGCCCACCACGTTTACCCGGGCGCTGTCGGTGGACGGCATCGACGTAAACACCGGTTTCCCTCCCCGATCAGCCCGGGACTTCTCCGTGGTGGTGGAGTGGATGGAAAGCCTGGGGTTGAAGGATCAATTTGAGGAGTTCTTCTTCTTGGAGATGGGCGCCCAGCTCGAAGAGGATCTGCACCTGTCCCAGGTGGGCCAGGATCCCGAGGTGACCGCCATGTTCGGCGCCGCCCGGGAGGCAGTCCGGTTCATCGCCCAGAACATCACCGCCTATGAGTTCTTCATCGGCGCCCAGGAGCGGGGCTTGGCGGTGGGGATCATCTACTCACCCGAAGAGGTGCTAGCCGATCCTCATTTCAAGGAACGGGGCTTTCCCGTCGAGGTGGAGCACGAGGACTTGGGCCGCAGCTTCACCTACGTGGGAGCGCCGTACATCGCCCCCAAGTCCCCCTATCGCATCCGGCACCGGGCCCCCCACGTGGGCGAGCACAACCAGATCCTCGAAGCTCTCAGCTGATGGCTTCCCGACACCCGGTTATCTGCGGCATCGGCCTTAGCGACTATCCGGTGGTGCCTCACATGAACTCGGTGCAGCACCACGCCTTGGCCGCCAGACGGGCCATCGCCGACTGCGGAATCGCAAAATCGGCCATCGACGGGTTTGTCAGCGCCAGCGGCGGGGGACCGGGAGCGGGCGATGATGCCGTCTCGATGGCTGAATACCTGGGGGTGAATCACCGCTATATCGACGGGACCATGGTGGGAGGTTCGTCGTTCGAGTTCCACGTGCAGCACGCCGCGGCGGCCATTCGGGAAGGGCTGTGCGACACCGTGCTGGTCACCTACGGCTCCGACCAGCTCACCCGGATGGGCCGGGTGCTGGGCACCGGCGGTTTTCAGCGCGACGCCCAGCCGGTGGCCGGGGCCATGCAGATGGCCACGCCCTACGGCCTGCCCCTGGTGGGGGCCTACGCCCTGGCTGCCCGTCGCCACATGCACGAGTTCGGCACAACCTCTGAGCAGCTGGCTGAGATCGCAGTGGGTGTCCGGGAGTTTGCTGGGCTCAACCCCGATGCCCGCTACCGCGACCCCATGACCGTGGACGACGTGGTGAACAGCCGCATGATCGCCGATCCGCTGCACAAGCTGGACTGCTGCGTGATCACCGACGGCGGAGGGGCGCTGGTGATGACCACCGAGGAAATCGCCCGCGACCTGCGCCAGCCCCCCATCTACGTGCTGGGCGCGGCGGGTACCCAGACCCACTGGAACATCCACCAGATGCCCGACTTCACCGAGATGGGAGCCGCGGTATGCGGACCGGAGGCGATGGGCCATGCTGGGGTGACACCGGCCGACATCGATACCGCCCAGCTCTACGACAGCTTCACCATCACCGTGCTGCTGATGCTGGAAGGCTTGGGTTTCTGCGGCCGAGGCGAAGGCGGCGCCTACGTCGAAGAAGGCCACCTGCGCCGGGGCGGGTCGATGCCCACCAACACCGACGGAGGGGGACTGTCCTCCAACCATCCGGGGATGCGAGGCATCTTTTTGCTGATCGAGGCAGTACGCCAGCTCCGGGGCAATGCCGGAGAGGTCCAGGTGCCCGGCGCCGAGGTTGCTCTGGCCTGCGGCTCCGGCGGCTGGCTCTCGGCCATCGGCACCGTCATCTTGGGTAAGGACCGGCCGTCATGAGGGTTGTCCGCGATCTCCAGTGGCAGGGGCCGATCCCCGCCGGAGAAGGGGAGTATGGCGAGTTCTTTGCCGCTGCCGCCGAAGGCCGCTTGCTTATCCAGCAGTGCCCCGAATGCGGCCACCGCCAGCATTACCCCCGAGCGCTATGCACGGCCTGCGCTGCTGTGCCCGAGTGGATGGAGGCCACCGGCACCGGCACCGTCTACACCTACACGATTGTCCGCCAGTACGGAGTTCCGGCCTTTGCCGAGCTGCCCTACGTTCTGGCCATGGTCGACCTCCCCGAGGGAGTAAGGATGTTCGGCGGCCTCACCGGCATCGACCCCGAAGCCGTAGAAATCGGCATGCCCGTGGTCGCCTACGCCCGCACCTACGACGACACCCACGCCATGGTCTTCTGGGAACCCGCCTGAGCCTTCGGTAGTTCGGTTCTCAATCCTCCCTGAGTGCGGGCCATGATGGGGCCATGCATGACGACATCTTGGCGGCGTTTGATATTTCCGACCGGGTGGCAGTGGTCACCGGGGCGGCCTCGGGTATTGGCCGGGGGACGGCGGTAACGCTGGCCAAGGCCGGAGCCTCGGTGGTGCTGGGCGACGTGGACGCCGATGGGATGGGCGAGACCGGCGGCGAGCTGGATGCGCTGGGAGCATCTTGGTCGGCGGTTCCCACCGACGTGAGCGACAAGGCGGCGGTGGACGCGCTGGTGGCCGACGCGGTGAACCGGCACGGACGGCTCGACATTATGGTCAACAACGCGGGGATCATCACCGACAGCCTCATCGTGGACACCACACCCGAACAGCTAGAGCGGGTCATGAACGTGAACATCAAGGGTGTCTACTGGGGCACTGCCGCGGCGGGCCGGGCCATGGCTGATCAGAAGTCGGGCTCCATCGTGAACCTGTCATCGGCGGGGGCCGATATGCCCGCACCGATGATCTCGGTGTACGCCCTCACCAAGGCCGCGGTGAAGATGATCACCCGCACCGCCGCAGTGGAGATGGCCCCCATCCGGGTGAACGCGGTGGCTCCCGGCTCCATAGAGACACCCATCTATGACCGCCATTTCCTCAACGACGACGGCAAAGTCGACCCTGATCGCCAGAGGAACCACTTTGACACCATCGCCCAGATGAACCCGCTGGGCTATGTGGGGAACCCCAACGACATCGCCTACGCCATCTTGTACCTGTGCTCCGAGGCCGGGCGGTTCGTCACCGGCCAAACCATGCGGCCCAATGGTGGCGTGGTGATGCCGCTGTAGCCAGCCCGTAGCCTGTGGTCATGAATTCAAAGCGCACCGTTAGCCGAGTTGTAGCGCTGATTGCCGCTGTCCTGCTGTTGGCGGCTGCTTGTGGAGGCGACGACGATTCGGCTCCGGATCCGACCTCGGTCGCTTCGCCCCCAGCCACCGAGCAGCCCACGCCGTTGGAGACTCCCCCGGCTACTGAGCAGCCCACACCTGCCGAAACACCCGCAGCCACTGAGGCTCCCACCGCGGTCGAGGTTGCCCCGGTGCAGGTCGTCGGACAACCGCTTGGACCGATTGGAGATTCACCTGATGCCGATCCAGCATTCGGCCAACCGGTGCCCGCCTTCAATGGCACTGCCATAGATGGTTCACCGCTGGAATGGACACCGGGAGAGCGGCCAGCTGCCATCGTTTTCCTGGCTCACTGGTGCCCGGCTTGCCAGGCTGAAGTTGTCGAGTTCACCAACTGGTTGGCCGAAGGCAACAACTTGCCTGAAGGGGTTGACCTTCTCAGCGTGGTCACTTTGGTGGACTCCAGCAGGGACAACTATCCGCCCAGCCAATGGTTGGCCGACGAGGGTTGGCCATTTCCTGTTTTTGTGGACAGCGCCGAAAGCGAGGTGGCTGTCGCCTTTGGTCAGGCGGGCACCCCGTTCTGGGTTTTCGTGTTTGGAGACGGGACGTTGGCCCTCAGGGGAAGCGGCCGAATTCCCCCCGAGGGATTGGCCCAGCTCTTCGACCAACTACTGGCTCCAAGCGACGGGTAGGGTTTTCGCCCGTGACTGGATATCTAGAAGGCAAGAACATCGTCGTCACCGGCGCGGGCAACGGCATCGGCCGGGCCATCGCCATGGGCTGTGCCGCGGCGGGGGCCAACGTGGTGGTGGCCGACTACGGCGTGTCGCTGGCGGGTGCCGACCCCTCGTCAGAGGTGGCCGATTCGGTGGTGGCCGAGATCGAGGCAGCCGGCGGCACCGCACTGGCTCTGGCGTCCGATATCAGCACCATGGAGGGCGGCTCGGCCGCCGTTCAAGCCGCGGTGGACACTTGGGGCTCCATCGACGGAGCGGTGTGCGTGGCCGGCATTCTGCGAGAGCGGATGATCTTCAACATGACCGAAGAAGAGTTCGACGACGTGATCCGGGTGCACCTCAAGGGCCACTTCACGGTGTACAAGCACGCCTCGGCCATCATGCGCAAGCAGGAGACCGGCGGCTCGCTGGTGGGCATCACCTCGGGGGCATTCACAGGATCGACATCCCAGTGCAACTACTCGGCGGCCAAGGGGGGCATCATCTCGCTGACCAAGAGCGCGGCCCTGGCTCTGAAGCGCTACGGAATCAACGCCAACTGCATTGCCCCCAGCGCCAAGACCCGCATGTCGGAAAACGTGCCATTCGAGATCGAGGCCGGGGAGCCGGAGGACGTGGCTCCCTTGGCCGTCTATTTACTCAGTGACCAGGCACGGGACATCACCGCCCAGGTGTACACCGTGGTCGGTCCCCGAATTTCAGTGTGGGCTCAGTTCGGCGAGCTTCGCTCCATGTATGCACCCGGCAGCAGTTGGACACCGGAGGGCATCGAAGAGGCGCTGCCCCGCACTGTCGGCACCGAGGAACACCCCACCATGGCCATGCTGGAAGCGCAGGCAGCTCAGCGCCAGGCGGCCCAGGGCAGCTGATGCCCAGCGGCGCCCTCGAGGGGCGGATTGCCGTCATCACTGGCGCTGGCCGGGGGATAGGCCGCCACTACGCCCTGCTGTTTGCCGCCGAAGGAGCCAAGGTGGTGGTCAACGACTTGGGCTGCGAACCCGACGGCACCGGGGCCGACCCGTCTGTGGCCCAGGCGGTGGTCGACGAGATCACCGCCGCAGGAGGAACCGCGGTGGCCGACTGCGACGACGTGGCCGAGATGGCTGGCGCTGAGTCGCTGCTGGCCCAAACGCTGGACGCCTTTGGCGGCGTGGATGTGCTGGTGAACAACGCTGGCATCCTGCGGGACAAGATGTTCGCCTCCATGAGCGAGGACGACTGGGACTCGGTCATCCGCGGCCACCTCAAGACCACGTTCTGCATGACCCGGGTTTGCGCCGGCTGGTGGCGAGACCAGGTCAAATCCGGCGCAGATGTGAACGCCTCGGTGGTCAACATCAGCTCCACCTCGGGGCTGATCGGCCAGGTGGGGCAGTCCAACTACGGGGCGGCCAAGTCGGCCATCGCCGGCATGACGGTGATCATCGCCCAAGAACTGGGGCGCTATGGCGTGCGGGTGAACTGTGTCACCCCCGCCGGCCGCACCCGCATGACCGAGGCGGCGCCAGGAGTGGCTGAGATGGTGGCCAAGCCCGCCGATGGCTTCGATGTATTCCATCCCTTCCATCCCGCTCCAGTGGTGGGCTGGCTGGCCACCGCCGACTGCGACGTGACCGGGCGAGTGTTCATGGCCAAAGGGGGCGACGTCCGCTGGTACACCCCGTGGCTGCGCCAGGGCTTTCTCGATGACGAGCGGGAGTGGACCATTGCCGATTTGGCCGAGGCCATGAAGGATCTGCCGCCGGTTCCGGTGTCGCCGTGAGCCGGGAGATTCCAGCCGAGCCGCCGGGCCGGGGGCTGTTGGAGGGCAAGACCGTGGTGGTGACTGCCGCGGCGGGCACAGGACTCGGCTTCGCTGCTGCTCGCCGGTGCATTGCCGAGGGCGCCCAGGTTCTGATCAGCGATATTCACGGGCGCCGGATGGACGAGGCCGCCAACCGCTTGGCCGAGGAGTTCGGTTCTCGCCCCGCCACGCAACTGTGCAATGTCACGGTCGAGGAGGAGGTCCAGGCCCTGATCGATGCCGCGGTAGCCGAGCTGGGCCACGTTGACGTGATGATCAACAACGCCGGTCTGGGAGGCACCGCCAATCTGGTGGACATGACCGACGACCAGTGGAATGTCGTGGTCGACGTGACCCTCAACGGCACCATGCGAACTACCCGGGCCGCCCTGCGACACATGATGCCGCGGGGTTCGGGGGTCATCGTCAACAACGCCTCGGTGATGGGATGGCGGGCCCAGGCTGGCCAGAGCCATTACGCCGCGGCCAAAGCCGGGGTGATGGCCCTGACTCGCTGCGCGGCCATGGAGGCGGCCGAGACCGGGGTGCGGGTCAACTGCGTGGCCCCCAGCCTGGCCATGCACCCCTTTTTGGCCAAGGTGTCCAGCCAGGAGTTCCTCGACGACCTGATCTCGTTGGAGGCCTTCGACCGGGCCGCCGAACCGTGGGAAGTGGCCAACGTGATGGTGTTCCTGGCCAGCGACTATTCCACCTACATGACCGGCGAGATCGTCTCCGTCAGCTCCCAGCACCCCTAGCGGAGAGCGGCAGCCAGAACGGAGCGATCGGTGGCGTGGTAGACGTGGGCCAGCTCGAGGTCCACGATCTGTTGGGGCATCTCGGAATCGAACCAGCCGTCGATCAGTCCCCAGTGATGGGGGCTCATCATGTAGTCCACTTTGAGCCCGTCGAGGGTGTAGTACTCCTGCTCCCAGCAGTGGGTCCACCGGGTGCCAGGCGGACCGACGACTCGGCTGAGAGCCCAGTTCACGATGGCTGGGATGTGGTCGGGCATGGCCATGAGGTCGCGTTCGAAATCGGCTACTGAATCGGATGGCGCATCCGACTGGGTGCGGAGCAGCAGCGTGCGCTTGATCTCCCCGGTGAATCCGGGGTCGCCCAGAGAGCCGTCGATGAGCTCCAGTTCCACCAAGTCGACATGGGCCACGTCCTCGAAACCAGAAGGGACTGGGCTGTCGATCCCGTCCCAGGTGTAGTTGCCTCCGCCCACGGTTCCCGGCAGATGCTGGCCCAGCACCACAGCCGCTTCCAGCTCAAACACCCGGTCGGGTTCGGCCCCCTCAACCAGGGTTACCAGCGCAAGTCTCCGGGTCATGCTCCTTCTCCGTCGGGCGGGTCGTCCACTAGGAACCGCCTCTGCCGCTCCAGGCATAGGGCGTCCATGTCGGTCCAGAATTCGCTGACACTGGGATCCCTTCCGGCAGCACCCCGCATGGCCCACCAGGCAGCGGCATCGGGCACCGACCACAGGTACACCAGGGTGTTGGGCTGGTCGAACAGCTCCACCGGCGGGGTCAGCCACGTCTGCTCCAGCGTCATGCCCCGCTCGGCGGCACCCGCCATGTAGCCCTCGGACATCAGTCGCCGCACTTCACTCAGCCGCCCCGGAGCAACCGTCAACTCGTCCAAAATGTGGATCTTTCCAACCACGCTCTCACGCTAGTGGTGATCTAGATTGCAGGGCCGGAAGGACGACGGGAACAGAAGTAATGAACCATCAGCGACGCATCCCGCTGGACGGGTGCGCGAACTTTCGGGACTTGGGCGGTTATGCCAGCACATTGGGCGGCACTACCAAATGGGGCGTGCTGTTTCGGTCTGACTCGTTGCACCGACTCAGCCCCGCTGATGGCGCAGTGGTCGCCGGTCGATTGGGCATCCGCACCGCGGTAGACCTGCGGGCAAGCGACGAGCGAGAGCGGGTCGGGGTGCTCGATTCGGCCCTGGGCATTGTCGAGCACCACGTCGGCACCGCCGACCGGACCATGCACACCTATGAGAACCCCGATCCCGACCTGAAGAATCGGTCCTTCGGCCAGCTCTACGAGAACATGATTCGCACCGGAGGCGAGCGGTTTGCCGCGGCCATCGAGGTGGTGGCCGATCCTGATCGGTGGCCGACCGCGTTCTTCTGCATGGCCGGAAAGGACCGCACCGGCTGTCTGGCCGCGTTGATCCTCGGGATCGCAGGGGTAGATGGCCAGGACATCGTGGGCGACTATGCCGCCACCGCTCCTGCGGTTCCCTTCATTCGGGAGCGGTCCCGGGTCGAGCTGCCCGACTTGGCCGATGTCTGGGAGAAGTTCCCCGAGGACATCACCAATGCCCCCACCAGTGCAATGAGCGAGCTGTTGGGCATCGTCGACAAAGCGTGGGGCGGCCCCGAGGGCTTCGCCCTCGAGTACGGCGTCAAGCCCCAAACCATCGAACGCCTACGAGAGTCGTTCTTGGTCTGAATCACAAAATTCATCGATCACAGCCATATCAAGGTGGCTATAACGAAGGAATGGAAACGCCGGCGGGAACTCAGTCATCGGGGCGCATCGTGGTCACCAAGCATCGCCGACCGGTGGTGCGGGTCAGCCCGTTTCGTGAGGACCAGCCCAAGTTGGTGGGGTCGTGCGTCGGCCAGCTTCGGATCTTGTCCGACATTGATGCCGAGCCGCCTATCCCTTTGGATGACTGGGATGTTGCCGCCCATTGAGTAGATACCACTGGAGCCCCACACGGTGATGTGTTCGAATTTCAGGTTGGAGATGGCTTTGACTTCTTCTGCCACCAGGGTCGGCATCTGCTAGGCGGTCAGTAGTGGGGGGTGCTCCACCGGGGGCTGCGACCGATCGGTCCGGTGGTTGGTCGGGGCTTCGTCGAGATGACGCTCTTATGTCTTAGTTATATCTCATATATGTTCTTGAAATGACAGAGCCTCTTGGCACAAGCGTTGGCGGCGCACACCGGAACGAAGTCGAACGCGATGGAACGAGTGCCGGAGAGGTGATCGACCGCAGGAGGTTTGTCAAAGGCGCTGCGGCCGGTATCGGGATAGCCGCCGTTGGCGTAGTTGTCAAAGGGCAGGCTGCTGCCGAGCCTGCCGCTGCTGCGGCTTCTGGTCTGGACGGGCAGCTCAGGGCCTTGACATGGACTGGCAGCAGCTCCGCAGTTGGATTGTTCGGCGTTGGATCTGACGAGGTGAGGGTCCGCCCCATGACGTTGCAGGGTAAGCAGCTCCGCTTCAGCGGCAGCGATATCGCTGCGTTGACGGTCGGGCGGGGACCTGTGGCCATTGGGCCGGTGCCGGGCTCCAAGGACTCTCTCTTGGTCACTAGGACAATTCTGGAGAAGGTTGGACAGTACACTGTGTCGTTCGACCTAGACTCAGACTTGCGTCGATTCCTCCTAGACGAGGGCTTCGGGTTTGACGGGTACAAGACGTCGGGCCAAACAACTTATGACATTCTACAAGCTGTTCATGAGCCGATTGTCATTGGTTCTCACGGAGAGGCAAGAACACTCTCCTGGAAAGAGACGCTGGCCAAGGAACACTATGAACCGATATCGGTACACAATTTGAATGGCAAATTGTTTGTGTTTCTGGTCAGTAGCGGCTCCAACAAATTGGAGGTCTCTTTCCTGGGAGACATTGTTGGTTTGGAATTGTCTGAATCAGATGCTTCGATTTCGGCTCTTCATCAAATCGGAAAGCTAGACGGGCACGCGAGACGGGGACTGGAAGTAGTTGAGTTAGGTAAGACTAGAGTTGGATTTCTTTCAGCAGACGACTCGGGCAGAATTCAAGTCATAGGCTATGACGTGGCCACTCAGGAAAAGAAGCATACAGAGTTCAGCGTAACTCAGTTGCCGAACTCCAAGCGCATACTTCACCATGACCGTACAACTGCTGGCGGGCGTCTCCGGAGTTGGGTGGTCGAAGTTATGCCGGGAACCTATTCGCTAGAAACGACCGGAGAAGAAGTCTTATGGGCTGCATAACAGATTGCTACTCCGCGGTAGTCTCCAGAAATTATATCTATCTCCCAAGCTGGGAATTGCGTCACCGCACTGGCTGGTCGGGTCAATATGGCTCTCATACCAGCAACCCTCGTGCTGAGGATTTCAATGTCGTATTTCATTCGCTTCTTGGTTCTGCAATGAACACTATATACTCCTACGCGAATGCGGAGGGGCACGGTGACATTGAGTGGATTGGGACAGTCGGTGCTACTATTAGGAGCGGTGAAGGCGATAGTCGGACTTGCAAGTCGGGATGCCACAGTAACGGCAATGCTCTGGACATTACCGCCATAGAGTTCGAAAATATCAGCTTCGATATGAACGTCTCCTGGCGAAGCAGCCAGTCGCTAGCCCAACAACGAGGGTATCTGGCAATCTGGGCTGGACTGCGCATCTTCTGTACGAATGTTCTCTCAAATACGTATGATTCGTACCATGAAAACCATTTCCATGTGGACAACGACGGCAAAGGTCTAGCTGTTCCGCCCGCGATTCGCAAAGATGCTAAGACAGATACCACTTTGGTGCAGACCGCCTGCAATCTTCTGAATGGTGCAAACCTGGTGATTGATGGGGATTGGAGGACGGCAACCACAAAAGCGTTCAACGATCTGCTTAGGGCATTGGGCATGGACTGCTTGTCCCCGAAGACCAATTACTGGCATGCCAGAACTTTTCTGATTCTATTGATGCGTCATGGTTTCGCTTCGGAGTCCGCCGGTGGGTACACGTACCCCTATTGCGACTAAGCTGGCTCATCGCCCTTTTCCGTATGCCTGCTGTTGAGCTCAGCAGGAACGCGAGGTTCGGTGCTAGTGGCCCATCGTGGTGTGCTGTGGTCATTGTCGTCGCGGTGTTCGTAATCTCGGCTGGTTGCAATTCTCACACGACGCCTGCTGAAGGCGACCTGCGCCCCACAGCCCTGGCCACTCACCTCGAGTCGGGGGCAACTCCGATCCCGGTTGTCCCACGACCGAGTTCAACGCCAGCACCACCCCCAACCGCAATGCCGAGTCCTGAGTCTGGACTTGAAGCCCCTACTGCCGCTCCTGTTGTATCCTCGACTCCACCCCCTGAGCCGGAGGAGGGGGTTCTTCCGAGTGATGGCGAGCAATACGGCGAGCCTGCATCGGATTCGTTTCACATACCGGTGCTTGGCGACTCATTTCTCGCTGTCGGCGAGGGACAGGGGGAGCCGTTCGACAGGAGCGGTCCCATGCCGGAACGGATAATCGCTTCAACCTACGAATGCCAGGTAGTCTCAATAGATACGCGAACTGGCCAGGCGACACTCGTTTGGAACTATGCCGGAGCCGACAGCAGGTACTTTCACTGCAACCCTGCCGAGGAGGAGGAACCTCCACCCTTTTATGAAAGCACTAGCAGATCCATTGAAGACTTGGAATGGATAGATCCGAGTTTTGTGTTGATAAATTTGTGCTGTGAGCCGGCTGATGGCAAGTTTGAAGTCATCGACACCTCCATCAGCAACCAGCCACTTGGGCTCGGTCTCTTCGGAACCTCGTCTTCGATCAATGGCGACGATGTGCTGGCGTTTAGCCGTTCCCATCTTTTTGGAGAAGTTGAACCCTATGCCGTTGGTTCAACGCTATTTGATGTCCGTTTCGATGATTCTGATTCGGATTACCCGTTCTTTAGCCTTCAGTCCGGCAACACGTACTATTCGCTGTCATTCTCTTCGGAGCAAGGCTCAGGCGTTCTCGGATCAGTCTCGCAAGTCAGCTGGGTCGGCAACCACAAGATAGCCTTCGTGCTCTGGACCGAAGGCCTATACCCCGAGTTTTACCCGTTTATCGGTCTCATGGACATTGAGTCGCAATCCATCGTCTTCAAAAGCCGCGGAAACGGCTGGGTCAAGCCGGCCGGCGACGCCGACGGAAATCTCGTGGTCGTAGAGATACATTGCTTCAGTACGCCAGACACCTGCGACACGCAGGACCCCAAGATCGTCGTGTTGGACCCCGATACACTGACGCCTGTCTATGAGGTCCCCGTCAACGAGAGAGTCTTTGACATGGACCTGAGCCGAGGATGGCTGCTGGTGACATTCTCAAACGGGCAGACGGGCACGCTCGACCTCGCCGACGGCACATTCACAGCCATAGCCGACGGAATCGTCAACGCCGGTTGGATGGAAATGGAATAGGCGGCAGGCTGCGTTCTTGGCCTGAGCCAAATCACGGCTCGACTACGACCTTCAGCGTTGGGGTGTCGCTGGCGGCCAACTCGAATGCCTCGCCGGCGCCGTCGAGGGGGAAGCGCTGGGTGATCATGGCTTCGGCGATCTCGGGGCGGTGGGCCAACAAAGCGGCGGCGGAGTCGAAGGCCCGGCCGGCGCCGTGGTGGCCGTAGAACGTTCCCCACACCGCGGTCAGCTCCTTCAGCACCCAGGGCAGCACCTCGAACAGCTTGTTCTGGTAGTAGCCGGCCACCAGCAGCACCGTCCCTCCCGGCCGGGCCACCTCGGCGGAGCGAGTGATGGAGCGCTCGGAGCCGTCGCCCTCGATGACCACGTCGTAGGTGCCCGATAAGCCCACGCCGAGGCCCATCTGCTCGGCCGCCGCCGCGTGAAGATCATGATCAGGCTCCACGTCCACCACACAGCCCCGCCAGCGGGCCGCGGCCCCGCCCAACAAGCCGAATCCCGTGATGCCGGGGCCCACGACCGCCACCCGGTGGCGGCTCTCCAGCCGCCCCAGCATCAGGCTGTGGATGTTCACCGCCAGCGGCTCGCACAAGCAGGCATTGGCCACATCCAAGCCGTGAGGAAGACGCACCAGGCACCGCTCCGGCAGCACAATCTCGTCGGCCATGCCGCCGTCGAAGGCCACTCCAGCGATCATCTCGTGCGACTTCTCGCACCAGTGGTAGTCGCCCATTGCGCAGAACTCGCACACCTCGCAGGGCACCATCGGCTCAATCGCCACCGGGGTTCCGTCGTCCAACACGCCGGCGAACTCGTGGCCGAAGGTCATCTCCCTCGGTCCGAAGCCCACCATGTTCAGGTCGGTCTGGCAGATGCCCACCGAGCGGGGCCGAATCCGTACTCCTTCGGCGTCTCCCACTGCCACCTGGGTGGGTAGAGGCACCTCCACCGGTCGGATGCCCTCGGGGGTGTGGCGCACCGCCCTCACGCCGACAGGCCTCGCTTTTTGAACTCGCTTTGGGCGTACACGATGCCGCCCAAGTGCTCGTCGGCTTCGGGCGACGCGGCCAGCCAAGCAACCACCGCGCCGATGGTTGCCGGTTCGCCGCCGGGGAAGGGGAACGATCCCGCAGTGTTTCGAGCCCGGGCGGCCTCGGTGATCACATAGCCGGGGTCGATGCTGAAGCAGCGGATGCCGTCTGGCCCGTGCTCCACATGGATGTGGGGGGTCATACGGGTGAACGCCCCTTTGCTCATGGCGTAGGCCATGCCCCAGCCTCCCTTTCCGATGGGGCCGGGCGGGTCGGTGTAGGCCGAGGCCGAGATCATGTTCACGATGGTGCCCGAGCCCTGCTCCACCATGGCGGCCAGCACCCGCTCGGTGATCGCCATTTGGGCGAACACGTTCCCCTCAAACAGCTTGTGAACCTCGGGCTCTTCTAGCTCCAGAATCGGGGTCATACTCACTTTGGCCTGGTAGATGGCGTTGTTCACCAGCACATCGAGGTGGCCGAAACGATCCAGAGCCCCATCGATGCATGCATTCACGCTTTCACGGTCCAACAAGTCCATGGTGAACGCCACACCCTCCTGGCCCGCGGCCTCAATGGCGGCCACGGTGGTGTCGAGCCCGCCGGGAATGGTGAGGTCGGGGTTGTACATGTCCCGGCCTGCTCCGTCCACCAGGGTGCGGGCCGACACGGCTACGTCGAACCCGGCTTGGGCCAGGGCGATGGCGCTGGCCTTTCCGATGCCCCGACTGGCTCCGGTGACCAGGGCTGTCTTCCGTTCGTTGGCGCTCATCGGTGTCGCTCCGCCTTTCGGTTGCATTGGGTGGCAGGCATACCGTAGGGCCATGGGTCCATTGAAGGGAATGCGCATCGTCGAGTTGGCCGGAATCGGACCGACTCCGTTCGCAGGGATGATGCTGTCGGACATGGGCGCCGAGGTCATCCGGGTCGACCGGGTGGGCGGCTCGGGCAACCCGGTGGCTTCGCAATCCGGCCCCATGGAGCGGGGCAAGCGCACTGTTGCCTTCGACCTAAAACAGCCCGATGGAGTCGAGGCGGTGCTCCGACTGGTTGAGGCGTCCGACGGCATGTTCGAGGGCTTCCGGGCGGGGGTGGCCGAGCGCCTCGGGGTCGGGCCTGACGCTTGTCTGGCCCGCAATCCCAAGCTGGTCTACGGGCGCATGACCGGCTGGGGTCAATCTGGTCCATTGGCCGACCGGGCCGGCCACGACATCAACTACATCTCCCTGGCCGGCCCGCTGGCCCACATCGGCCGGACGGGACAGCCGCCCTCGGTGCCCCTCAATCTCATCGGCGACTTCGGGGGCGGCTCGGTGTTCCTGGTGCTGGGCATGGTGGCCGCCCTGTTGGAGGTGGTCCGGGGTGGTGACGGCCAGGTGGTGGACGCCGCCATGGTGGACGGCGCGGCCTACCTGCTGTCGCCGCTGTATGCCGCCCATGCCAGCGGGTTCTGGACCGATGAGTACGGGGCCAACTTCTTGGACTCGGGGGCATATTTCTACGAGGTATACGGCACTTCCGACGGCAAGTGGCTGGCGGTGGGGGCCATCGAGCCCCAGTTCCACGCCGAGTTCATGGCCGGCATCGGCCTGGCCGGAGCCCAAGATTTGCCCGACCAGATGGACCGTGACGCGTGGCCGGAAATGAAGCAGCGTGTGAGCGGCATCATCGCCCAGCGCACCCTGGATGAGTGGATGGCCGTGTTCGACGGAACCGACGCCTGCGCCAGCCCTGTTCTCACCATGGGGCAAACCCCATCGCATCCTCACGCCCAGGCCCGTGATTCATTCTTCGAATTCAGCGGGATTACCCAGCCTCGGCCCGCTCCCCGGTTTGAGGGGACGCCATCTGAGCCCGCGGTGACGTCACATCCTCCAGGAGCCGATACCGACTCGGTGCTCACAGAACTGGGCTACTCCGCCGAGCAGGTAGAAGCGCTCCGGTCGTCGGGCGCGGTGGCTTGAGTCGGCTACAGACAATTGCGCCGCTTTTGGAGGAACCGTGGGTACCGTTGGAGCGTCGTAGATGGTGATTGGAAGATGGGTGCCCAAATGCGCAAATTGAAACTGGTCTTGCTGTTGGCCCTGGTTTGCTTGGTTGCCGCCGCCTGCTCAAGCGACAGCGACGACAGCACACCGCCTGCGGCAGCGACTGAGGCCGCCGCCCAGCCTACCGAGGCCGCCGCAACCCCTGCCCCTGATCCGACCGAGGCCCCTGTCGTGCTCACAGATGGCCAACGCGACCTGGCGGACGCGCTGTTCACGGCGATTCACGAAGACGACACGTTGCAGGAGGAATACCGTCCATTCACCATTCCCGAAGACCAGGTCCGCTGCTTGGCCGACGGCTTGGCCGGAGTGTTTTCTGACGACCGGCTCGTGGAACTGGGCATGAGCGGCTCGTCGGTAGCTGCGATATACGAAGTAAGAGGGATTTTTGCCCTTGGCGATACCTATGCAATCACCGAAGATGAGATTTCGGAGGTGGTGGACAGGGCAGTGGAGTGTTTGGATTTGCGATCGATTCTGGCTGCCGGAATTGAGGCTGAGGGTGTGCCAGGCGAGCAAGCCCGCTGCATTGCATCGGAGGTCACAAGTGAGGGAATTCGGGCCATGGCGATGAGCGTGTTCATCGCCGAGTCCGAGCATGATCTAGGCATAGATCCACAGGAGGCCCAAGCAGCGTCGCAGGCCTGCTTCGACGTACGGGAAATGCTCTATCAGACATTCCTCCAAGAAGGGCTATCTGAGGAGAGTGCTCGGTGCGTTGCCGACGGGCTGTCCGATGAGATTGTCGCCATGATGCTCGGGGCCCAGGAGCCTGAGAGCGACGAGGAAATCGCAGAGATGTTCGGCCAGCTCTCAGCCCTCCAGAACCGGTGCCTAACCCCCGACGAGCTCGAGTTGATGGGCGGTTCCGGATTCACCCCAGCCCCGGCTTCTGGGGTGGCTTATGGTTCGGGACCTTGTCCGCCCGCCGATGGATCGGGACCCACAGTGTTGGATTTCGATGGTCCCCAGCCCCTGTGTTTGGATCCGGCCAAGCAGTACACCGCAGTGTTCGACACCACTGCAGGGGAGATGCGGATAAGCCTTGACACGTTCAGCACGCCGGTAACGGCCAACAACTTCGTTGTGTTGGCCCGGCATCACTATTACGACGACACGGAGCTGTTCCGCACCGATCCGAGTATCGGCATCATCCAGGGCGGGGCGCCTCACACCAATTCGCCGTCTGATCCAGGACCGGGCTACACCATTCCCGATGAGGGCTTCGGATTTGCCTACGAGCCGGGTCAGATCGTGATGGCCCGCACCGCCGCGCCCGACAGCGCCAGCGCCCAGTTCTTCTTTGCCGTAAACGAGAACACCGCTCTGCTCAACGGCCAGGGCACCTACGTGGTGTTCGGCCAGAT
Organism: Acidimicrobiales bacterium; assembly: GCA_963663255.1. Classification (GTDB taxonomy): domain Bacteria; phylum Actinomycetota; class Acidimicrobiia; order Acidimicrobiales; family Bin134; genus Poriferisocius. The sequence goes on along the minus strand of OY760141.1, from coordinate 3,246,884 downwards.
GGACGACGACAGCCTGGCAGTTGCCGAGGCCATCTTGGCCAGCCACGTCGACCAGCCCGACAATCCGCTGGGTGGAGGCCCCGAACCCCCGGTAACCGTCAACTCGGTCACCATTGAAGAAATCGGCTGATATAAGAGTTGTTCTGTGCGCCGCGGCTGGTTCATCCCGATATTCGCAGTGACTCTGGTGGCAGCGGCCTGCTCGAGCGAAAGCGAGGGCAGCGCACCGTCTGTCCCCGCTACCCAGGTTCCCGTCGTCCAACCCACTGAGACGGTCGAAGCCCCCAATTCGTCGCCTACCGACGCTGTTGATCCCGATAATGGTGAGCAGGCTGATAGCGGCGACCAGGCTGATAGTGGCGACCAGGCTGATAGTGGCGACCAGGCTGATAGCGGCGACCAGGCTGATAGTGGCGAGCAGACTGATAGTGGCGATCCACCCGGGACCAACAGGCAAGGGCTGACCGACACATTTACAGAGCTGGTCTTGGGAGACGAACTGGTCACAACTTTCATGTCGCGACAGGAGATCACTTGCCTGGCCGAGGACGCATTTGCCGTGTTCACCGACGAACGCCTGGGCGAATTGGGGCTCAACCCGGAGTCGTTTACTGAGGCATACCTGCAGCCGGGGTTGTTTGTGTTTGGGGACTGGTTCGACATCTCCGATCGAGAGGCGTTTGATCTTGAGAATCTGGCCTTGGGTTGCGTTGACTGGCGGAACTTCGTGGTCCAGGTCTTGGTCGCAGAGGGAGAACCTGTTGATCGAGCCGAGTGCATCGCCTCCCAAATTTCGGTTGATGGGCTGCGGGCCGTCGTCAGAGATGCCATGGTGGTCGACACCGGAGAGGGCTTCGGGGAGGCTCAGGACGAGGTGGCATCAGCCCTCACCTCTTGCTACTTGAACGCGTCTCCGGTGACGGTCTCATAGTCGAACAGCAGGGCGAGGTGGTCGCATCCCGCTCCGCCTGCTATTCCCGGAAGTACACCGCCTCGGCGGTCGCTTCGCCGTCGGTGGCCACCCGACCGCCACCGGTCATGGCGATGAGGTGGGCCAGCACGGAGCGGGCGGCGGGCTCATGCAGTTCCGAGGACACGTCGGCGTACATCACCCGCACCATTTCCGGGATGGTCTGCGGCCCGGTGGCCAGACACTCCAGGATTTGGCGCTCCCGATCCAGGCGGTGGGCATAGAGAGCCTCCACCAACACATGAGGCTCGGTGACCGGCGGGCCGTGGGTGGGCCAATACACCCGGTCGTAGGGACAGTCGGCCAACAACCGTAGGCTGGCCAGGTAGTCGGTCATGTTGCCGTCGGGCGGGGGAATGATGGTCGTGGACCACCCCATGATGTGGTCGCCGGTGAACACGCCGTCCGCCTCCCGCCAGCGGTAGGCGATGTGGTTGGAGATGTGCCCGGGGGTGTGCAGGCACGCAAAGCTCCACCCCGGCCCCTCGATCACATCGCCGTGGACCACGGCCATATCGGGGGCGAAGTCAGTGTCACCTCGTTCCTCGCTCTTGCCATCGTCGGTGTCAGATGCCGGGTGGGGTCCAAACCCGTAGGCCGGAGCGCCAGTGGCCTCAGCCACCGCCCGGGAGGCAGGGGAGTGGTCGCGGTGCGTGTGGGTGACGAGCAGGGCCTCCACCTGTTCGCCGTCCACCGCGGCGAGCACCGCAGCGATGTGATTGGCGTCGTCGGGGCCGGGGTCGACGATGGCCACCCGGCCCTGGCCGACGATGTAGGTACCGGTGCCCCGGTAGGTGAATTTGCTGGGATTGTTGGCCATCACCCGGCGCAGGCCGGGGGCCATCTCCACCACCGTGCCGTAGTCGACGTCTGGCTCGGTCAGAAACGAAATGCTCACTGCCATCGTGGGACGATCAACTGTCTTCGGCGGCCACCTCGCCGGTGGAGACGCCCAGATAAGCCGGCTTCTCCCCGCCGCCGTGGACCTTGATGTTGGCCCCCGACATCCACCGGGCCATGGGTGAGGCCAAGAACAAGCACACGTCGGCCACGTCGTCGGGACGTCCCATGCGGCCCATGGCGATGGTCTCGCCCACCGCGGCGATGCCAGCCTCGTCGCCGTAGTACATGTGAGCGTCCTCGGTCACAATCAGCCCGACCGTCACGGTAAGCACCCGTATCTTCGGTCCCCACTCCACTGCCAGGGTCTCGCTCAGGTTCAACAGGCCGGCCTTGGCCGCCCCGTAGGCGATGCCCATGGGGTTTGGCCGGATGCCCGACACCGAGGAGATGTTGAGGATCACCCCACCGCTGTCCTGGTTCTGCATCACCGGGTAGACCGCCTGGCTGAACGCCATGGGGGCCATCAGGTTCAGGGCCACGATCTTCTCGTTGAACCGGGGGGACACCGTGGCCGACTCGGCTGGAGGGGCCCCACCCGCGTTGTTGATGAGGGTGTCCACCCGCCCGGTGCGCTCCACCGCAGCCACCACCACTCCGGCGATCTGCTCGGGGTCTCGCACGTCCGCGGCTACGAACACCGCCTCCCGGCCGTCAGCGGCCACCGGCTCTTCGGGTGGGCGGCGGGCGCAGATCACTACGTCGGCTCCCGCGGTGAGAAACCGGGTGGCCATGCCCCGGCCCAGCCCCTGGGTGCCGCCGGTGATGATGGCGGTCTTGCCGGTGAAATCGAGGTCTTCCATTGCTGCCAGTGTGCCCCATGGGGACTGTGGCGGGCATCCCACCGGTACTCAGAGACCATCGCTGCCAGTGTGGGGCGGGTCTCAGGCGCGGGCTATCGTCGCCGCCATGGTCGACAAGCGGATGACCGAAGACGAAGTTGTCGCCGAATTGAAGGATGGCATGACCATCGGCATCGGGGGCTGGGGATCGCGCCGCAAACCCATGTCGCTGGTTCGGGCCATACTGCGCTCTGATCTCAAGGATCTGACCGTGGTGGCCTACGGCGGTCCCGACATCGGGCTGCTGTGCGCTGCCGGCAAGCTGCGCCGGGCGGTGTACGGGTTTGTGTCCCTCGATTCGATCCCGTTGGAGCCCCACTTCCGCCAAGCCCGCCAGAGCGGGGCCATTGAGTTCACCGAGCTGGACGAGGGGGCCTTCTACCTGGGGCTTTTGGCTGCCGCCCACCGGGTGCCGTTCTATCCCACCCGGGCCGGTTTGGGCTCCGACATGTTGACCATGAACCCCGACCTGCGCACGGTGACCTCGCCGTATGACGACGGGGAGGAGCTGGTGGCCATTCCCGCCTTCAAGCTGGATGCCGCGCTGATTCACATGAACCGGGCCGACGCGGCCGGCAACGGCCAGTTCTTGGGGCCCGACCTGTATTTCGACGACCTGTTCGCAATGGCCGCCGACAGGACCTATATGAGCACCGAGAAGATCGTGCCCACCGAGAACCTGCTCGACGAGGGGTCGGTGCACACACTGCGCATCCAGCGCATCTTCACCGACGGCGTGGTGGAGGCCCCCCAGGGAGCGCACTTCACCGAGTGTCCGCCCGACTACGGGCGCGACGAAGCGTTCCAACGGGAATACGCGGCCACCGCCCGCGACCCGGAGGCGTGGGAGGCCTTCCGCGAGACCTACCTCGAGGCTCCCTCCCATGGCGAGTATCTCAAAGCGCTGGAGGCCCGATCATGAGCACCGCCGCCGCAGCCACCATCGACGAGATCTGTGTCGTGGCCTGCTCCGAGGCCTTCCGGGGCGATGGAGAGCTCTTGTGCAACCCCATCGGTACCGTGCCCATCGTGGGCGGGCGGCTGGCCCGGGCCACCTTCGAGCCCGACCTGGTGTACACCGACACTGTGTCGGTGCTGCCCGCCAACGACTTCCCGGTAGGCGATCCCGATGCCCCCAAGGTGGTGGAGTCGTGGGTGCCTTACCGCACCGTGTTCGACATCGTGTGGTCGGGCAAGCGCCACGTGATGATGGGGGCCAGCCAGATCGACCAGTGGGGCAACCAGAACATCGCCGCCATCGGCGATTTCCGCCAGCCCAAGGCCCAACTCCTCGGCCTGCGGGGCGCGCCCGGCAACCTGATCAACCACGCCACCAGCTACTGGGTGCCCAACCACTCCACACGCTCTTTCGTGGCCTCGGTAGACGTGGTGTCGGGGCCCGGATACGACCGGATGCGTGAGCTGGGCGCACCGGGAAACCGATTCCACGAGGTGCGCCGAGTGGTGTCCAACCTGGGAGTATTCGACTTCCAGACCGACGACAATCGCATGAGGATCGCCTCGGTCCACCCTGGTGTGACGGTGGATCAGGTGGTGGAGGCCACAGCCTTCGAGTTGGCCGGTACCGACGACGTGGCCGAAACCCGGCTGCCCACCGACGAAGAACTGCGTTTGATCCGCGAGGTGCTCGACCCGGGCGGCGCCCGCAAAGCAGAGTTCCGCTGAGCCGCTCATGACCACAGACCCCCGCCTTCAGACTCGGCTTTGCGAGCTGTTCGGCGTGGAGCACCCCATTGTGCAGACCGGCATGGGCTGGGTGTCTGGGGCCCGCCTCACCGCCGCCACTTCCAATGCCGGTGGCCTGGGGATCATTGCCGCCGCGCCGCTGACCTTCGACCAGATGGTCGAGACCATCGACGCAGTGGCCGAGGCCACCGATCGCCCCTTCGGGGTGAACCTCCGCACAGATGCCGCCGATATCGACCGCCGGGTAGACCACGTGATTGCTTCGGAAATCCCGGTGGCCAGCTTCGCCCAAGCCCCCGGCGAGGCCACCGTGAAGAAGCTAAAGGATGCCGGGGTGGCGGTGGTGCCCACCATCGGCGCCCCCCGACACGCCGAGAAGGTGGCCGCTTGGGGAGTGGACGCGGTGATAGCCCAAGGTGCCGAGGGCGGGGGCCACACCGGCCCCATCGCTACCTCTTTGCTGCTGCCGTCGGTGGTCGACACCGTGGACATCCCGGTCATTGCCGCCGGGGGCATGGTGGACGGACGCTCGCTGGCCGCCGCCCTGGCCTTCGGAGCCGACGGGGTCGCTATGGGCACCCGATTCCTCTTGTCGTCAGACAGCGACGTCCCCGACCATGTCAAGGCCGTGTATCTGGACACCAAGCTGACTGGCACGGTGGTCACCACCGCAGTCGATGGCGTGCCCCAGCGGGTGATCAACACCGACGTGGTCTCCCGGCTTGAGCGGTCGGGACCGTTGTCGTTCATCCGTGCCGCCCGCAACGCGCTCAAGTTCCGATCCCTCACCGGAGTGGGCTACCGCCAACTTCTGTCGGAGGGATTGGCCATGCGTCGCAGCTTGGACCTCACCTGGGCTCAAATGGCCATGGCGGCCAATGCCCCAATGATGACCAAGGCCGCAATGGTGGACGGCCACCCCGAAGTCGGCATCCTCCCCACCGGCCAAGTGGTGGGCAACATCGATGCCCTCCCCAGCTGCCAGGAGATCATCGACTCGATCATCGCCGAGGCCATAGAGGTCTTGGACCGCCTGGCCGGTTCGGGCTCAGCTCCTGATTCTCCGTAGAGTTCTGCGCTGATGGATCTGTCGTTCACCACCGAAGAGGAGGCCTTTCGGGAAGAAGCCCGCACGTGGCTGGCCGAGAACGTGCCCGCGGAGCCGCTGGCGTCGATGGACACTCCCGGTGGTTTTGAGGAGCACCGGGCGTGGGAGCACATCTTGTTCGACGCCGGATGGGCGGTGGTGTCGTGGCCCGAGCGCTACGGCGGCCGGGAGGCGTCGCTGGTGGAGTGGCTGATTTTCGAAGAGGAGTACTGGGCGTCGGGAGCCCCAGGTCGGGTGTCGTCCAACGGGGTGAGCCTTTTGGCCCCAACCATCTTCGACTTCGGCACGCCTGAGCAACAGGACCGGTTCTTGCGGCCCATGGCCCGGGGCGACGAGGTCTGGGCCCAGGGATGGTCGGAGCCCGATGCCGGGTCGGACCTTGCGGGGATCAAGACCAGGGCCCCGCGCGACGGCGAGTACTTCGTGATCGACGGCCAGAAGACCTGGTGCTCCCGGGGGGCGTTCGCCGACTGGTACTTTTGCTTGGTTCGCTCCGACCCGGAATCTGAGCGCCACGCTGGTCTGAGCTACCTGCTGGTCCCCGCTGACACTGAGGGTTTGGAGGCCCGGGCCATCGGCCGCTTGGACGGCGAGCCCGGCTTTGCCGAGCTGTTCTTCGACGGCGCCCGGGTGCACGAGCGCTACCTGCTGGGTGGCGAGGGCGAGGGCTGGGCGGTGGCCATGGCCACCACCGGCAGCGAGCGGGGGCTGAATCTGCGGGCACCGGGCCGGTTCATGGCCGCCGCCGACAGGCTGGTGGGCCTGTACCAGGAGCTGGCCGAGGCCCGGGGACCCGATCTGGACCGGCGAGACCAAGTGGTGAGCGCCTGGATGGGGGCTCAGGCCTACCGCTGGCAGACCTATGCCACCGAGGCCCGCCTGCGGGGCGGCGCCCCCATCGGCTCAGAGGCCAGCTTCATGAAGGTGCTGTGGTCTGAGCTCGACGTGGAGCTGCATGCCACGGCCCTGCGGCTTTTGGGCCGCGACGGGGAGCGGGCTGATAGCTCGTGGATGGACGGCTATGTGTTCGCACTGTCCGGCCCGATATACGCCGGCACCAACGAGATCCAGCGGAACATCATCTCTGAGCGAGTTCTTGGGCTTCCGAGGCGGTAGGCGTGGATTTCTCGTTCAGCGACGACCAGATCATGTTCCAGGAGGCGGTGCGAGACCTTCTGGCCAACGAGTGCCCGCCCGAGGTGGTCAGAGCGGCCTGGGAGAACGACACCGGGCGCAGCAACGGCCTGTGGGCGGCGCTGGCCGAGATGGGCGTCGTGGGCATGACCGCCCCCGAATCGGCTGGCGGTTTGGGCATGGATGAGACCGACCTGGTGCTGCTGTTGGAGGAGGCTGGCCGGGCGGCGCTGCCCGAGCCCTTGCTGGAGCACACTGCGGTGGGAATTCCCACACTGGCCGAAGCGGGCGGGCCGGTCGCCGAAGCCTGGTTGGAGCGGGCTGCATCCGGGGAGGCAACCCTGGGCGCGGGCCCCGACCAGGGCTACGCGGTTGGGGCAGCAACGTGCGATCTGGTGATTCTCATCGGAGAGCAAGTTCGGGCTGTTTCGGTGGACGAAGCAACGCTGGTCGAGCACCGATCGGTGGACGGTTCTCGACGACTGTTTGAGGTGGAGGGTGAGGCCGTCGTTATCGACACCGATCCCGCGCTGGCCTTCGACCGTGCCGCCGCCGCGGCGGCCGTTCAGTGCGTCGGGGTGGCCCAGTACTTACTGGACGCCACTGTGGAGTACGTGGCCCAGCGCTACCAGTTCGGCAAGCCGGTGGGCAGTTACCAGGCGGTAAAACACCACCTGGCCAACGCCGCTCTCAAGATCGAGTTTGCCCGCCCTGCCGCTCGACACGCCGCCTGGTGTATCGCTACCGGCGACCCCGACCGTAGCCGGGACGTTTCGCTGGCCAAGGCCTTGGCCTCCGAAGCAGTCGACCTGGCTTCCCGAACCGCCCTCCAGTGCCACGGCGCCATTGGCTACACCTACGAATACGACCTGCATCTGTGGATGAAGCGGGGCTGGGCCCTGTCGGCCGCCTGGGGCGACGCCGCCTGGCATCGGAACCGAATCGCCGTCGCTTTGGGCATCTGATGACAGCCGGCAATCGGGCCTTCTGATCGCCGGGCCGGTTACGCTGCCGCGACTGAGCATCGACGGAGGGCCTTATGCGCATTTGGCAGAGCATCGCATTCGCGGAAACAGAACAGTTGGTCGACATTGCGGTGGCGGCCGAAGAGCTGGGGTTCACCGGCCTGACCACCGCCGACCACCTGGTCACACCGCAGAACATCGAAGCGCCCTACCCCTATTCCGAAGACGGCAGCATCTGGTGGGACCCCAATACCGATTTCCCCGATGTTTGGATGACCGCCGCAGCGCTAGCCCAGCACACGACCACGCTGCGATTCATGCCGCTGGTGTACATACCCCCGCTTCGGGAGGTGTTCTCGGTGGCCAAGCTGATCTCCACTGCGGCGGTGTTCAGCGACAACCGGGTGGAGCTGGGCGCAGGCGTGGGCTGGATGAAAGACGAGTTTCTACTCACGGGCCAAGACTTCCACCGCCGGGGTCGCCACACCGACGAGATGCTGGAGGTGCTGAGAAAGTTCCTGGGAGGGGGCATGGTGAGCCACTCCGGGGAGTTCTATGACTTCCCTCCGGTACAGATGGAACCTGTGCCTACCGAGCCGGTGCCGGTCCTAATCGGCGGTGTCTCCAAGCCCGCATTGCAGCGGGCAGCCCGCTGGGACGGTTGGCTGGGCATCAACTTCGAGATCGACGAGCTTGAGGTCATGGTGGGTCAACTCAATGCTGCCCGCCAGGAGGCCGGCACCGCCGACCGGGCTGATTACCGCATCTTGATGGCGCTCAACGAGGCGCCGACACTTGCTGACGTGGAGCGCCTCGTCGAGTTGGGGGTTACAGACCTAAACGTCGTTCCCTGGCTGTTCAGCCATGGGTTGGCCACGTCCTCGATTGAGTTCAAGCGCGACACGATGGCCGCGGTCGCCGACTCGGTGATCGCCCTGTTGTGACCTAGTAGCGTGGCCGAGATGAGTACAGAGGGTGCCACTGCGGTGGCTGAGCGACCTGCCGGTTCGGACCAGCCCCTCTTGGCGGTTGAAGGGGTCACCGTGCGCTTCGGCGGAGTGGTAGCTGTGGACAGTGTGACCATGTCGGTGCCGTCTGGCCAGGTCAGGGGCCTCATCGGGCCCAATGGCGCGGGCAAGACCACCTTGTTCGACAGCATCACCGGGGTGAACTCCCCGTCAGCCGGATCGATCCAGCTGGAAGGCGAGGAGCTGACCGGGCGACCGGCCACCTCGCGGGCCCGCATGGGCATTCGCCGCACCTTTCAGCGCCAGCAGCCATTCGGTTGGCTGTCGGTGGCCGACAACGTGCTGTCGGCCCTGGAGTGGGAGGGGGGAGGAGGGGGAATCGCCGCCGATTTGGTCGCCTGGCCCGCTCGCCGCCGCATCGAGGCGCAGCGGAGACAGCGGGTGGACGAGGTGCTGGAACTCTGCGGCCTCAACGACATCCGAGACACACCGGCAGGGGAGCTCCCCATAGCTCGGGCCCGCATGGTGGAGTTGGGCCGGGCCATCGTCTCCCGTCCCAAGCTCCTGCTGCTGGATGAGCCCACGTCCGGAATCGAGCACGATGAGGCCGAGCAGCTCGGCGAGATCATCCAGACCATCCGGGCCGAAGACCAGTGCTCGGTGCTGCTGGTGGAGCACGACGTGGCCTTCGTCATGGCTCAGTGCGACCTCATCACGGTGTTGAATTTGGGTCAAGTCATAGGCGAGGGCTCGCCTGAAGAAGTCCGCAACAATCCGGCCGTGCGCGACGCCTACCTGGGATAGCAGTCTCTGCCCATGCACACCCTCTCGTCCTCCACTCCGATTGCGGCCCCCCAGGAGATCGCCTGGGAGGTGATGACCGACCACGAGCTCTATGCCCGGTGGGTCCCCCGCTCCCAGGTAGTTCTGGAGATCGAGGGCTCCCCGGAACGAAACGGCGTCGGAGCGGTTCGGGTATTTCGCATCGGCCCGGTGGGCACCTATGAGGAGATCACCGCCTTCGAACCGCCCCATCGCATGACCTATCGGGTGCTCAAGATCCCGCTGCCGGTGCGCAACATGCGCTCTGAACTGGTCCTCGTGGGCAGCGAAGACGGCAGGAGCTGCGACCTGCACTGGGATTCCTGGTTCGAGCCGGTCATCCCGTTCACCGGCGGAGTCCTGCGCCAGGTGCTGGCCTCCTCAGTGGCCAAAATGGCTGCCGGCATCGCCGAGGAGGCGCAGAACCGAGCCCAATCGGCGTGAGTGCGCCGAGGCAGCTCCGAGCCCCTGTCTTGCTGCCCCCCGCACTGGAAGTGAGCTACGACGTCGACGAATTTGGACGTCCCACCGTGACCGCGGTGGTAAACCTGGGTGACGACTATCAGGGTCCTATCGGCAGCGTCCACGGCGGGTACTTGGCCGCCATGTTCGACAATCTCCTGGGGATTCTGCCCTACCGGTTGACCGGCAGCAGGGGGACCTTCACCGGCCGGCTGACCGTTCGGTATCGGGCGCTAACACCGCTCAGCACGGATCTGGTTCTCACCGGCAAGGTGACCGATTCTCGCAGCCGGCGGGTCACCGCCACGGGTCAATGCCATGCCGATGGCGTTCTCACCGCGGAGGCCGAAGGCTTGTTCGTGCGCCCCGCCTCCGATCGTCGATGAGCGTTTCCGACAGCCGACCGGTAGTGGTGATGCTGTGTACCGGCAACGCCGCTCGCTCGGTGATGGCCACCGTCATCGGCCGGGACCGGACCGACGAAGTGCGTTTCGTAGGGGCGGGAACCCACAGCATCGAGGGCCTGCCCATGAGTGGTCGAACCCGACGGGCACTGGAAACCCTGGGGTTGGCCGACGGCACCCATCGCAGCCACCAGCTCACTGCTGCCGATGTTCTTGGTGCCGATCTCATAGTGGCCTTCGCCCCCGAACACGTGGACTATGTGCGCCGAGTGCATCCCGAGGCCGCCGGGCGCACCGCCACCATCAAGCGTCTGGTGGCCGATTTGAAGGCTGGCTCCGATCCGCTGGCTCAGCGGGTGGCTGCCCTCAACCTGGCCGACGCCAAGGTTCCACGGGATGAGGAGGTGGTTGACCCTGGAGGAGGAGAGGACTACGAGTTCGTGGCTTGCGTCCGAGAGATCGACACTCTGATGGACCAACTCTTGCCCTTGCTCCAGGGCTAGATACCATCGCTGCCGATGGACATTCGATTCACCGCGGAAGAGGCCGCGTTCCGTGACGAGCTGCGTGCCTGGCTCACCGACGTATTGCCCACGCTGGGCGACCCGCCCGACAGCAACGATTGGGCCGCCCGTCGGAAGTGGGACACCGGTTGGCAGCGGATGCTGTACGACGCCGGGTACGCGGGTATCAATTGGCCCTCGGAGTTCGGCGGCCGGGGGTCCACACCCACCGAGCACTTGATTTTCTTGGAGGAGACCACCAGGATGGGCGCCCCTTATGTGGGGATGAACTTCGTGGCCCAACTCCACGCCGGTCCCACCCTCATCCTCGAGGCCACTCCCGAACAGCAGGCCCGGCATTTGCCCGCCATGTTGAAGGGCGAGGAGGTGTGGTGCCAGGGGTTCTCCGAGCCCAACGCCGGATCCGACCTGGCCTCGCTGTCCACCCGGGCCATTCGCGACGGCGACCACTACGTGGTTACCGGCCAGAAGATCTGGACGTCTTTCGGCCACGTGGCCGACTATTGCGAGCTGTTGGTACGCACCGATCAAGAGGCCCCCAAGCATCGAGGCATCACCTGGCTGATCTGCCCCATGGATCTGCCTGGCATCGAGGTTCGCCCCATCACCACCGTGGCCGGCTCCAGCGAGTTCTGCGAGGTGTTCTTCGACGAGGTCCGCGTCCCGGTGGAGAACCGAGTGGGCGACGAGAACGACGGCTGGCGAGTGGCCATGGTCACCTTCAGCTTCGAGCGGGGCACCGCCTTCATCAGCGAACTGCTCGGCACATTGAACCAACTGGCCGACATGGCCGACATCGCCCGCAACATTTCCTGCAATGGATCCTTGGCCTGGAACGACGACGAAATTCGCCGGGAGATCGGTCGCCTTCAGGCCGAATACGACGCCCTGTGGGCGCTGACCAAGCGAGTGGTGTCGCAAGCCCAGCGCACCGGGATGCCCGGACCGGGTGGCTCGGTGTTCAAGCTCTACTACGCCGACGTGAAAAAGCGCATGGCCGACTTGGCCCACCGCATGCTGGAGAGGGAAGCCCTGGTGTTCGGCAGCGAAGCCGGCGACGAGCAAACCGGCGGCGACATGGTGGCCAGCCGTCTGTACGTCCTCAGTCTGTCGATAGCGGCGGGCACCTCCGAGATTCAACGAAACATCATCGGTGAGCGCATCCTGGGCTTGCCCAAGGAGCGGTAGATGGACTTCGAGCTGACCGACGACCAGGTCGCGCTGAGCGACGGCATCCGGGACCTGTGCCAGGGCCGCTTCGACATCGACACCGTGCGGGGCCTGGCCGACTGCGGCGGGGTGGACCGCGGCCTCTGGGCAGAGCTGGCCGACACCGGCGTGTTCTCGCTGGTGGTGCCCGAAGAAGACGGCGGAGTCGGACTGGGCTGGGCCGAGGCCGGGCTGGTGTTCGAGCAGTTGGGCCGGTCCCTGGTGCCCGGACCGCTGGTGGGCACCCTCTTGGCCGCTGAGTGGACCGACGACGCCGTGATCGGCCTCGTCGAGCGCACCCGCGGTCCCGCATTGGTGGAGTATCCCGACGTGATTGACGCCCTGCTGGTGGTGGACCAAGACGGCGTGTGGCGAGTGGACGCCGCTGACCTGTCGTTCAAGAACGCCCATTCGGTGGACCCGCTGACCCCGGTGGGGCGGGTGGATGTTCTGCCCCAGGGCGAGGCAGTGGTCGACTACTGCTACGGCTGGGCCAATCGGGCGGTGTTCCTGTACTCGGCTCTCCAGGTGGGCTTGGCCACCGGCGCTCGGGAGCTGGCTGTGGCCTATGCCCAGGAGCGACAGCAGTTCGGCAAGCCCATCGGCCAGTTCCAGGCCGTCAAGCACAAGTGCGCCGACATGTACAGCCGCGAAGAGGTGGCCCGAGCCGCCCTGTACTACGCCGGTTGCGTAATGGACGCCACTCACGGCCCCGGCCTGCCCGCGGACCCCGGCGACTTTCTTTACTTCGAGGGCTGCACGATTGATTCTGGCGACGTGCGAGGCGACCGCGAGCACCAGGTTATGGTGCGGGCGATATCGGGGGCCCGCATCCTGGCCGCGGAGGCCGCCGACCACAACGGCAAAGATTGCGTGCAGGTCCACGGCGGCATGGGCTTCACCTGGGAGATCGACGCCCATCTCTACCTCAAGCGGGCCTGGGCTCTCACCCCCTGTTTCGGCTCTTTGGACGAACACGCCGAGCGCATTGCCGCGATGGTGGGAGCGGACTTACTTGGACGCGGCACGGCGCTGGGCTGAGCGCCTTCCTCCCCACCTCGACCCTGAACTGGTGGAGGGCGGCGACACCCGAAATGTGGTGGACGCTTATCGCTTCTGGCGCCACGAGGCCATCGTGGCCGACCTCGACTCCCGTCGCCACGGGTTCCACGTTGCAGTGGAGAACTGGCAGCACGACCTCAACATCGGGACCATGGTGCGCAACGCCAACGCCTTCGGAGCGGCTGCGGTGCACATCGTGGGCCGTCGGCGCTGGAACCGTCGGGGCGCCATGGTCACCGACCGCTACCTTCACGTCCTGCACCATCCTGATTTGGACGATCTGATCTCCTGGGCTGCTGAGGCAGATCTGTCGATCCTGGGCATCGACAACGGCCCCGGCACCGAGGCTATTGAGGGCTACTCGCTGCCCGAGCGCTGTGTTCTGTTATTCGGTCAGGAAGGCCCTGGACTGTCACCCGAGGCGGTGGCTGCCTGCGAGGCCGTACTGGCCATCACCCAGTTCGGCTCTACTCGTTCCATCAACGCCGGCGTGGCCTCGGGTATCGCCATGCACCGCTGGGTCTGCCAGCACGCCCTCTGAGCGCTGTGGCGGCCTCCCCCGCCTTCAGGGCCGGGGCAGAAGGTTGCGGGGAAACAGGTGGTCGAGTTCGTCGAGGGTCCAGGGGTCGACCTGGGAGTGGTCGCCCCGGTAGATGGCCCGTTCCTCCCGCAGCTCGTTGAATACCGCCACCTGCCCGCCGGCGGCGTGGACCACGTGGCCACTGACGTAGTCGGCCGCGTCGGTGCACAGCCACACCACCGCAGGGGCCACGTACTCGGGCGGGGGAGTGGTGAGGTAGCTATTCCACATCTCGTCGTCGATGATCCCCTGCTCGTGCCAGGCCTTGAAGTCGTCGTGAGACTTGGCGTGTAGCCGGGTGGCCGCGCCAGGGGCCAAGCAGTTCACGGTCACCCCGGTTCCCGCCGTTTCGGTGGCCAGTGCCTTGGTCATGGAGATCACTCCGCCCATGGCCGCGGCGAACGCCGGCTGGCCCAGATCGCCCAGCGCCCCGTGCGAGGTGGTGTTCACCACCCGTCCCCAGCCCTGGGCCACCATCAGCGGCACCACGTGGCGGGCGATGTACCACTTCTGGGACATCTGCAAGGCGATGGTCTTGTGATACAACTCCGGCGCCATCTCATAGATAGACCCCCCGATGGCCGCTCCCGCGCAGTTCACCGCGATGTCGATGCGCCCATAGGCGTCTACCACCTGCTGTACCAAGGCCCCGGTGCCCTCGAAAGTGGCCACGTCGCTGTGGTTGGCCACCGCCGTGCCCCCCGCCGCCTCGATGTCGGCCACCGTCCGGGCCGCATGGGAGGCATCAGCCCCGTCGCCCCCCTCGTCGGTCCCCAGGTCATTGACCACTACCTGCGCCCCATGCTCCGCCAACAGCAGCGCAATGGCCCGACCAATCCCATTGCCCGCCCCCGTAACCATCGCTGCCTTGCCGTCAAGCCTCTTGCTCATGGCCGGCACAGTAGCCGCCGCTTCCTACTGCTCCTGTAGGCGGCGAGTCTGTTTTCTGGCCCAGGCAAAAGGGTTCGGTGCAGTCCCGTCGCCCGGATAGCCTCCGGGAGCCAGATAAGGATCAAGAGAGCAGTGCAGTGAGGTTTAGTGTTTGGCCAGCATTGGAACGGTCTTGGAGGGACGTTCTTGATCTGGCGATGCGGTCAGAGGCCACTGGGTGGGATGGGGTTTGGGTGGCAGACCACTTCATGGTGGGGGAACCCGGTGAGGGCCAGGAAGGTGTGCTGGAGGTCTGGAGCACGCTGGCGGGGTTGGCAGCCGCTACTAGTCGGATCAACTTGGGGTCGCTGGTCTGCTCTGTCACTTATCGGCATCCGGCGGTCTTGGCATCGGCGGCGGTGACGTGTGATCACATCAGCAGTGGAAGGTTCATTCTTGGGGTTGGAGCGGGCTGGCAGGAGAACGAACATCGGGCGTACGGGTTCGAGTTGGGCGACCGGAAGACGAGGTCGGATCGACTTGAGGAAAGCTGTCAGGCGATTCGCGGGCTGCTAGAGAATGAGAGTTGGACCGGTCAGTCTCGACACTTCGAGTTTGAGGAGGCGCCACGCTACCCCAAGCCAGTCCAGGGGAAGCTTCCGCTGCTGGTCGGGGGCAAAGGCGAACGTCGGACACTTAGAACTGCTGCGCTGTACGCCGATTGGTGGAACGCATGGGTGGATGCGGAGGCCCTGCGACACAAGCGCCGGGTTTTACGCGAGCACTGCGATGAAGTGGGGCGCGACCCGGATGAAGTGAGCTGTTCGACCCAGGCGTTCCTGTGCTTGAGCGAAGATCGGGATGTTCAACGCGACTTCGTCGGTCGAGCGGGCAGGCGGCCAACGCTGATGGGCTCAGTCGAAGCAGTGATTGATCAAGTCGGCAAGCTTCACGAAGCCGGAGCTAAGGAGCTCATCATTCCCGACTGGACCTATGAGTCCTTGTCTCGGCGAGACGACGAACTCAACCAGTTCATCTCGGAGGTAGTTCTGTCAGTTAGGGCCTAGCGCTTGCTATGTCCTCAGTTTCGAGAAGCGGGTCGTAGTGGTCCTCAGCATCCTGGGCTGAGATGCCGAGGATGTCCCCGACCCGTGCCCAAGTAGACCCACTTGCTCGAGCTGCTGAAATCGCCTTGAGGAGCTGGGGTTTGTTCGTCGGGCTGATTGCTGCTGCACACCCTAGGTAGAACTCGGCGACGGGAATTTCCTGGGCCTCTGACCAGTCAAAGGTCTCGCACCAGTCGGCCACCTCGTCCCAGTCGCCGCTCGCCTCGGCCCTGGCGATCAATTCTTGAAGGGGTTGGGACATGTCATTCACCTCAAGTAGCTAGGCCGTGCCTTCATCGCATGAATGATTCTAGGGGCTTCGCCCGTTCTCGCGATTCCTACTTCCAGCATGCGACCGCTGGGGTCGGCACCCAAGAACATCGATAGATCGTCCATTTGGATGATGCGAATGGCGTTCCGGCAGGCGTGGAGCGCATCGTCTTCCGAAATCCCATGTCGCCGCGCGCTGGCAGCGAACCGCAGCTTTGTGAAATCGAAATACATTCAAATATCATGATATCACTTGATCTGGTCAAAGTCTGAGGCGGGGGATGGTGGGCGGGGGCGGCGGGCGATGAGGACAGCGACGGAGATCGCGCCGATCGCGATCAGAGTCAGCGCAGCGACGAGGACGGCATCGATCTCGACCGCGATGCGATGAATGAGGGCACCACCGCCTATGACCAAGAACACCAGGCCGCTCATCAGGGCCAGGAGGTTTACGGGGTGGCGCTTCAGCCTTTTCGCCTGATCGCCGCGATCGGGGTTGTTGGGGGAATGTTCCATGGGATCGGGATGACGTTTCGACATTGGGATCTCCTGAGCTGTCCTTATGCGTTCAATCCGGGTGAACCGGGGAGGATTCGGACTATGCCGAAGCCGAGGTCCAGGTCTAGGCGCAGGGTGCCGTTGGATGGCTCAGGCTGGTCCCACGATGCAGTGACGTCCTTGTCCACCCCGCTTTCCATGATTGTTGGGTCACTTCTGAGCGATCCCCACTTGTCAACCGGTGACGGGTCCATGTGCAGATCGCCGGCGCCGATATGAGCTTTCAATTCAAGATTGATGTCTGCCGGCACATAGACCAGGAGCTCCCCGATGGTGAGCCCGATATCCAGCGTTGTGCTCTGGCCGTTGAAATCGACTTCCCGGAGGTCTACCACCAGCTTCCCGATGCCATGGCGGTACTCGTCCTCCAACTCCCTGAGGCTGGTTGCCTCGACCCGCTCGGTTCCTATCCCCGACCACGCGGAGCGGATATCAGCGGCCGTCCCGACGACCAGGACCGCCGACAGCAGCGTTCCTACAAGTATCAATCCGTGAGCTCGTCCGAGGAAGGCAGACATCACCAGGACGGCGCCGACGATCAGAACCAACACGGCAACGAGCAGAGTCGGGTCTGTGTCGAGCACTTCGAAACGGTCGAGCATTACTACCCCGCCGACAACAATCAGCATGGCTGCGCTGGCGATCGGCCCGAGGAACGACCGCTCGCGCTGCCGTCGCTGGCGCCGAGATCGTCGCCCGCGGGGGGCGGAGGCTCGACGCGTCTGAGCCTTGATGCGCCCCCGGCGGCGACCGGTGGGGGCGAGCTGGTCGCCGCCAGGGGAATCTGCCGGCCTGGTTGGTGCCTTCACATCCATCGTCGGCACCGCAGCTGCGGCGGCCACCGGTGAGCTTGCCGCTTCTTGCGGAGGGTGCCCAGACCGGTGCGGTGGGGGTCGCGAGGCTTTGGGCCGCCACATGAGCCATGCGCCGGCCCCGATGAGGGCGACGGCTAGCAGGACGACAATTACAGCCCCACTAGTCAGGAACATGGTGAGGAGGTCCAACAGCGGCGGACCAAGAAGGAACATGCTGATTGCGGTGGCTGCCAGAAGAAGCAGAGTGCCGGCCATGCTGCGAATTCGGTGGGGGGAGTCGCCCCGCAGTGTGTTGGCCAGAATGCTGGGCGACCCATCCCGGTGGGGAAGACAGAGCCAGCCCAAGAAGTACAGCCACAAGCCGGCCCCGCCGACGAACGTCAGCACGATAAAACCGACCCGGATTGAAACGGAATTGACGCCGGCCAAGCTCCCGATCCCGCCAGCCACACCGGAGATGATCCGGTCGTCAGCGCTCCGGCGCAGGGACTGCATCTTGTTGTCGGCCATGTCTTCATCATCGCCTTGTCGAAGCTGACTCCCCATAGGGGGTTTCCCTGATATTCCCCTGAGAGGCGGGACAGTGGTCAGGGTTGTTCCCCAGAGCCACCACCCGGTTGCCATGCGACAATGAGGGCATGGGTGTGAGCCGGTTGGCTCGGTCGGGCACTGATCGGATGGCAGGCGGGGTATGCGGCGGCATCGCCGTGAACCTCGGTATGGAGCCGGTTGTTGTGCGGACCGCTTTCGTCGCCCTCACCGCGGCTTGGGTCAGTGTTCCGCTATACCTGCTGGCATGGGCGCTGCTGCCCGCCCGCCATAGCGAGGAAGAGCCCGAGGCACTCCAGGCACGGCAGGCCAATCGGCGAGCCCTCGGTTTGGGCCTGATGGTGGTCGGGGTTGTGCTGTTGGCCCGCCAGCTTAGAATCACCGCTCCCGACGAAGTGCTATGGCCATTTCTATGCGTTACAACTGGATTCGGATTCATCGCCCGGCAGGCGCGACCGATGGCTTGGGTCGGGACGGCAGGGGCCCTGAGATCGGCTCTACGGGTGGCCTTCGGCGTAATCGTGGTCGCTGGCGGCGTGGTAACGCTGATCGCGGCCAATGTCTCCCCGGATGTGGTGTTCGATGGCGCGCTGCCCGCTGCGCTGGTGGCGGGAGGGCTGGCTTTGATCCTCGGTCCCTGGATAGCTGTGCTGGCCAGGGATCGTTGGGAGGAGCGCTGGCTGCGCGTCCGGGCTGACGAGCGGGCCGAGGTAGCCGCGCACTTGCACGACTCGGTGCTTCAGACTCTGGCCCTCATTCAGCGGACCGACGACCCGAGCCGGGTGGCTGCGCTGGCCCGCCGCCAAGAGCGGGAGCTGCGGGACTGGTTGTACGCGGAGGAGTCGGATCCATCGGAGAGGACCCTTCGCGCGGCGATCGAGCAGGCGGCCTCCGAGGTCGAGGACCTCCACGGTGTGCGCATCGACGTGGTTTCGGTAGGCGACGACGTGCTTGACGTGCCGCTGGAATCGCTGGTAGCCGCAACGGGGGAGGCAATGACCAACGCGGCCCGGTGGTCGGGCCGGGAACACTTCTCCTTGTTCGTGGAGGTGGGGGAGGGGGTGGCCGAGGCGTTCGTGCGCGACACCGGCATCGGTTTCGACCCCGCGGCGGTGGGTGACCACCGGGTGGGCATACGGGAGTCCATCGTGGGGCGGATGCGCCGGGCGGGGGGCGAGTGCAAGATTCGCAGCGCGCCCGGTGAGGGCACCGAGGTCCATCTCCGCTTGGTCCGGTATTGAACCCGGCCCCTCGGCGATGCGGGTAGTGGTTCCCTGGCCGCTACCGTTCTGGATGTGGTTGCTGCACCGTGCCGAGTCGTGGTGGTAGACGATCACCGGCTGTTCCGCAGCGGCGTGCGAGCTGAGTTGGGCGACCGTGTGAAGGTAGTGGGCGAAGCCGACGACGTGGCTTCGGCTGTGGCCGAGATTGAGCGCTGGTCACCTGATGTCGTGCTATTGGATGTCCACTTGCCATCAGGATCGGGTCGGGAGGTCATCGAGGCAGTGGGCGCGGCAGGGATCGACACGAATTTCTTAGCCCTGTCGGTGTCCGACGCGACCGAGGATGTGGTGGATGTGGTCCGGGCCGGCGCCCGGGGGTACGTCACCAAGACCATCTCTGGAGATGAGCTGGTGGAGGCCATCCTGCGAGTCCGTGACGGCGATGCAGTGCTCTCGCCCCGGCTGGCAGGCTTCGTGCTCAATGCCTTCATGCACAGTGCGCAGGCGGCTCCGTTGCTCGACGACGACCTCGATCGGCTCACTCCCCGGGAGAAGGAGGTGTTGCGCCACCTGGCCAGGGGCTACACCTATAAGGAGATCGCTCGTCGCCTGTCGATCTCGATCAAGACGGTGGAGTCCCACGCCTCAGCCGTGTTGCGCAAACTCCAGCTGTCAAACCGCAGCGAGCTGAGTCGCTGGGCGGCCGCCCGCCGCATCTGGTAGGCCCGGCCCTATCGCTGCTGTTCGGCAACGTGTCGGCGATAGTCCCGGCTACTGCCTGCGCAGGTAAACCGTCCAGTTGGTGAGGCCTACTAGGGCGCCGCCGATGATGTTGCCGAGGGTGACGGCGACGAGGTTGTGGGCTACCCAGGGGAAGTTGAGGCGGTCGATCTGGTCGGTGGTAAGGCCGGCGGCGGCGAGGGCGTCGGCGTCGGTGGACACCAGCCAGCCCAGGGGCAGAAAGAACATGTTGGCGATGCTGTGCTCGAAGCCGGCGGCCACGAAAGCGGTGATGGGGAGGATGATCCCGATCATCTTGTCCACCAGGGAGCGCCCGGCCACCGCCATCCACACCGCCAGGCACACCAGCATGTTGGCCAACAGCCCCCGCACGAACGCGGTCTCGAAGGACAAGTTGACCTTGTCGTTGGCGATTTGGATGGTCCTCACCGAGAAGGCGTAGTCGGCCTGGGCCCACCACCGGCTGAAGTACAGCAAGAACACGATCACCAGTGAGCCGACGAGGTTGGCCACAAAGGCCAGCGCCCAGTTGCGGCTGAGCTCCGGGCCGCTGATGCGGCGGCTGAAGAAGCTGGCCACCATCAAGTTGTTGCCGGTGAACAGCTCCGACCCGGTGACCACCACCAAGAACAGCCCCAAAGAGAAGCCCACCCCGATGAGCAGTCGGGCCGGGCCGGTTCCCAGCTCCGGGCTGACCGCGATGGTGAGGGCGAACACCCCGCCCAAGGCGATGAACGCCCCGGCCATGATGCCGAGGATGGACGTTTGGGTGAAGTCGAACTTGGCCTTGCCGATGCCGGCCCGCTTGATCTTTCGGGCAATCTCCTCTGGGGTCAAGGCTTCTGACATATTCCTACTCCCACGTACCTGCTGCCGACTGGATCAAACCGTACTATTTCGGCTCCCCCTGTGTTGGTTATGCCTTTGACAAGAAAATGCCGCCTTGTTCAACCCTTTCTGATGGCAACAAGAACTACCGTGGAGGCCATGGCTGAGCCCGCCATAGAAACAGAGTTCTCTGCTGGGGGCGTAGTCTCCGACTCTCGCTACTACGCCGGTGCCGTGGAGGCCCTGCGCAGTGCTTGTGCCCAAGTTGGGGAGGCGGCCGACGCCGCCCAGCGGTCCGGTTTCTTCGCCGGTATCACCGACTGGAACGACGAGGCCGACGCTTCGGCCCACGATGCCGATAAGGCCGCAGTCATGGCCATGGCCGAGGCGCTGCGGGCCAAAGAGGCGGTTGCCGCCTATGCCGATGCTGCCCGCACCACGCTGGCCGAGGTGACCGCGGCCTTTGCCGCCGCCGCAAGCCCCGAAGGCGCAGCCGAAGAAGTCGATACAGAAGAGGCGGCTGAGTCTGAGGAGGAAGCTGAAGAAGAGGGAGCGTTCTCGGGCCACCTGTCCGACGCTTTGGTGGCGTTGGCCGAGGAGCGGGAGCGGGAGACCGACCGAGGCGAGGACAACGGCTACGGCAAGCTGGCCCAAACCCTGTCGGTGTTGGCCGGGGCGCGGTCCTCCTATCGAGCGGTCGATGAGGCGCTGATCCTGCTGGCCAACGCCCGAATTGCCTATCTGAAGGAGTCGCTGGCTGCCGCGCAGACCGCGCTGGCCGCCGACTTGAAATCCGCGGTGGCCGACGACATCCGAGCCAAGTCCATTGGCGAGTTCCGCTCAGCTTTGACCACGCTGGCGGTGACCCGCACCGCCTACAACGCCGAGATCGCCGACGAGCTGTGGGGGGCCTTGGCCGAGGCCCGCACCAATTTGGCCGCGGCCACCGCCACAGTGCTCGAGATCCAAGCCGCCGCTGGCGACCACAGCGAGGCCGACGACGTCCATGCCGCATCAGCCCTGGCGTACTCGTTCAACGACTCCGGGACTCCCACCGACATCTACGACGCCGCCCGAGATGTCGTCATCGAGGCCAAGGAATACCGGCTGCGGGCCCAGAGCGCCTGCGATGCGGTGGACGCTCTGTTGGTGGAGAACCGGGCCGTGGCCGCCGACGCCCTGATCGAGGCCCGCACGGTGGTCGGTACTGGGGCGCTGGTGGAGATCCGGGCCGCTTACGACACCGCCAGCGCCGCCATGGACGCTTTGTTCGGAGCACGGGCGGCTTTCGAGGTGGGATTCGACTTCACGCTTCCCGAGATTTTCGGCGACTTCTAGGCCATGGCAGAACCAGCGCCGAGCTTTGAGCTGCCCCCTGGAGGGGTCATGGGCGACACAAGGTTCTACGCCAGGGCAGTCGACGCCATTCGGAACACGTGCACACTGGTCGGCGAGGCCGCCGACGCGGCCCAGCGAGCCGGTTTCTTCGCCCGTCTGGCCAATTGGGACGACGAAGCCGAGGCCGCGGCGTTTGAGGCTGATCAGACTGCTGTGTGGGCTGCGGTGTCTGCCCGGAGGGCGATTCGGGAGACCGAGGTCTATCGCGAAGCTGCCCGCCGCACCGTCGCTGAGATCGCCTCGGCCTATTTCCCTGATGAGGGTGGAGACGGCGCGGGGCTGGTTGCCGCTGGCGAAGACTCGACCCCCAGCGCCGAGGCAGCCCATGACCAGGTTCCGGGCACACCTGGCTCTGGCTCTTGTGCCTCATCGAACCGCGCCCTTGATGCCGTCATGTTGGCTCTGGATGCTCTGTCCGAGGAGCGGCAAGAAGGAGCAGTCGTGGTCGGACACCCAACCGCTGACGACGGCTACGTGGAAATGGCGGAAACCCTCGGCATTCTGACTGAAGCGCACGACTCCTACCACGACGTGGCCGACGCTCTGAACACGCTGTTGAAGGCCCAAGAGGACTACCGGCAAGAATTGGACTCCGAGGTGCAGACCGCCCTTGCGGCCGACATCCAGACTGACCTGGTCGCCGAGGCGCAGAAAGACCGCGTCAGCGGTGTCAGGTCCGCGTTGGCCGATCTGCGAGTGGTGCGGTCGGCCTACAACGACACCATGACCAACCATGTCTGGGACCTCATGACCGAGGTGCGAATATCCCTGGCCAAAGCGGGTGCAAGCATGGAGGAAGTGCAGGCCTCGGTCGGCCTCCGAGAAGAGGCTCGGGACCCCTATGGCGCTACGGCCATGCTTGCCGCTCTTCGCGAGCCCGATGAAGCCTCGGCCGAAGCCTATGACACCGCTATCGACGCGGTTGCCGAGGTCACCGACGACCTCTTTCGCTGCCGGGACTCCTACATTGCGGTCCAGAGGGTATTGGCCGAACTCCGAGCAGTGGCGGCCGATGCCCTAATTGAGGCCCGAGCCGCAGTGGGCGCCGATGCTCTTATAGAGGCCCGGGCCGCGCACGATCTGGCCAGTTCCGCGCTCGACTCTCTCATAGAGGCTCAGAGCGAGTTCGGAATCGGATTGGCCACCGCAATCCCCGACTTCATCCAGGCGGGGCGATAAGGCAAAGGGTTGGTGCGAGTAGGCGCCTACAGCGCCACGCCCACCAGCACGGCGCCGATTGAGGCAACGCCCGATAGCGAGCCCATCATGGCGATGCGGCGGCGGTCGGTGGCCTTGGTGTGCAGCCAGGCGGCCACACCGGTGGCTATCACCAGCACCAGCTTGATGGTGAGGGTGATGTGATAGCTGTTGGCCGCGTCTTCGAACTCCACTTCGAGCAGATTCCAAAGGCCCGACAGCACAGCCAGCCAGAAGAACGGCCATGCCACCCGGGAGAACTGCTGGGCCGCGGCCTGGGTGGCCTCAGGACCGATCCGGCGCAGGGCCGGCACCAGGGCGGCAACAATCACCTGGCCGCCCACCCACACTGCGGCGCCCAGGATGTGAAGGAACACCCGGAGGGTGTCGAGGTCCCAATTGGCTTCGATCATTACCCGGTTCTAGCAAACGGAGGTGAGCTAGTAGCAGTTCGGCGGTCTGTGATTGGTACCGTCGGGCCATGAGCGCCGACCGAGCCGTCTATCAGCAAGCCCTGCGATCCGACGGCGAGGCCATTGCCGCAGCCGGGCGGCGCGACATCGACGCCGTCGTACCGCCGTGCCCGGGCTGGACCGTGCACAAGCTGCTGGCCCACGTCGGCCGGGTGTACCGCTCGGTGGGTCGCCATGTGGCCGAGCGGGCTACCGAGATGATTCCCGCCGACGAGATCCCCCGTCCTCCCGAAGGCGACGCAATCGTGGAGTGGTTCGAAGAGGGACACCGGTTTGTGCAAGAAGCACTGGATGGTGCCGACCCTGACGATGCGGTGTGGAGCTGGGCCGGCCAGAACACCATGGCCTTTTACTTCCGCCGCATGGCCCATGAGACCGCGGTACACCGCTGGGACGCCGAGGCCGCCTTCGGAGAGCCCGACCCGATCGACTCCGACCTGGGGGCTGACGGCGTGAGCGAGTTGTTCGAGGTGGTGCTTCCGTTTGCGGTGGCCAACTGGAAAATGAACCTGCCCGACGCCAGTTTGCATTTGCACCGCACCGATGGTGAAGGGGAGTGGCTGCTGGTCAACGACGGTGGCCGCATCAAGATGAGCCTCGAGCACGCCAAGGGCGACGCCGCGGTGCGGGCCAGCGGCGCCGATCTGGTGCTGCTGTCGTGGGAGCGCATCAGCCTCGACCGCCCCGGTGTGGAGACCTTCGGCGATGCTGACGCCGCTAGGGCCTGGTTCGCCCTGTCCCGGTAGGGCCTCCGAGCATTCTGCCCATGGCCGACGACACCTCCCCACCGGCGCCGATGCCGCCAGCCCCCACCCGGGCCGATGTGTTCGACCAGTACATGCCCATCGTGCTGTTCTTGGTGCTCAACAGCGTTTTCGGATTGGTCCCCGCCATTGCTGCCATGACGCTGTGGGCCATAAAGGCCCAGATCAGCCGGTACCGGCGGGGACTGCCCCTCGGTCGGGTGATGCCAATCATCGTGGTGTACCTGCTGATCCGGGGCACGCTGGGCATCATCTACGACAGCGAGGACGTGTACTTCGGCATCGGCATCGGAGCCAAGGCGCTGGCCGCGCTGGCCCTGCTGATCTCGGCGGCCATGAGGCGCAACGCCACCGGCTACGCCCTTCCCTACCTCGTGCCGATCGACCGAGAAACCAAATCCCACCCGGAATATCGAGCAGTGACGCGCCGGGTCTCCATCGCGGTGGGGTTGATCGTATTCGCCAGCGTCGGGTTCGACATCTGGCTGCTTCAGAATGCTTCGATCAACAAGTTCGTCCTCATCCGCCTGGGTGTCAACTGGGGGACATCGGTAGCCACAATCCTCAGCATGGGCCTGTACCTCGACCGCCGTCTGCGCCGCATCCCCGGCTTCCCCGGCTTGATGCCCCTGGTGGAGCGGCGCCTGGGAGATTTCGGCATGAAGCCGCCGCCATCCTCTGCAGAGTGACCGGCTGGCCTTGGCATCACTAGAGTCTCGGCCATGGCAGAGAACAACTGGGGAAGATGGGGCGACGAGGATGAGCGGGGGGCGCTGAATCTGCTCACCCCCGACGTGGTTAGAGATGCCAGTGCGTCGATCACCACCGGCAAGGTGTACCCGTTGGGAATACCCATCCAATCGCAAGGCGTGCCCATCATGGACTACCGGGGGACGCCTATGCGGCTGACCCTCCAGAACGCCTCTGATGAGGGTATCTATGAGGCCTACGGCTGCCACGCCGGCACCGGGGCCCACGAGGACGTGCTGGTGTTCGCCTCCCACACCACCAGCCACATGGACGCCCTGTGCCATGTGTACGGCCAAGATCAGCACTACAACGGCTTCTCCAAGGAGGCCATGAAGACCCACACCGGGGCATCTCGGTTGGGCATCGAGAAGGTGGGCGTCATCGCCGGTCGGGCCGTGTTGCTCGACATGGTGGCCCACATGGGTGCCGACAGATGGCTGGAGGCGGGCACGCCGATCGGCGGGGCCGACATGGCCGCCTGCGCCGAGGCCCAGGGCACGCCGGTGCGAGCCGGCGACATCGTGCTGATCCGCACCGGCTACCTCGACATGTGGTGGTCAATTGAGGCCGACCCATCCGCCGAGCAGCCCTTCGCCCAGCCCGGCATCAACAACGACGGGGCCGAGTGGCTCATGGCCAACGACGTGGTGGCCGTGGGTTCCGACAACGCGGCCATCGAGGTCATCCCGTTCGACGAGAACGACTTCCTCACCGTTCACAAGATCTTGCTGGTGGGCGCGGGCATCTACATGCTGGAGTTCTTGAACTTCTCCCAGATGGCCGCCGACGGGTGCCACGAGGGTTTCATGACCGTGTCCCCGCTGAACGTGACCGGGGCCACCGGCAGTCCGATCAACCCAGTCGTCATCGGCTAGCGCCCGCCCATGCCCGAGACGGCCGAGGGAGGTCTGCTGGGCACCCCCGATGGGGCGGTGCTCGACCAGGTGCGGGTGTTGGAAGTAACCCGCACTATCGGCGGGGCCTACACGTCCAAGCTGTTCGCCGACGCCGGGGCCGAGGTGGTCAAAGTGGAACCTCCCGGCGGCGACCCATTGCGGTCGTGGTCGGCTTCGGGGTCGCCCGCCGGCGGCGGTGCTGGAGACGGTGCCTTCTTCCAATTCCTCAACGCCGGCAAGCGCAGCGCGGTGATCGACTTGGACGACCCTGAGGGCCGCCGCCGATTTCTGGAACTAGCGGCCACCGCCGACCTGGTGGTGGAGGACTTGGGTGCCGGCGTGGTGGAGTCGATGGGGCTGGGCCACGCCGAACTGGCTGAGCAGAATCCCGCTCTGGTGATGCTGTCGATATCCCCGTGGGGCCGGGGCGGGCCGTGGGATCAGCGCCCGGCCAACGAATTCACCCTTCAAGTATGGGTCGGCTCCACCCACAGCCGCGGCATTCCCGGAGAGATGCCCCTCGGGGTGGGGGGCAAGCTGGGAGAGTTTCTGACGGCGGCAAACGCCAGTGCTCTGGGGCTGGCCGCGCTAATGGCCGCCCGACGGGACAACGCGCGAGGCGAGCACGTGGACGTCTCGGCCTACGAAGCCATGACCACCAGCTTCATCGTCTATGCCCACCTCTACGCCACCTATGCCCCTGAATCCCGAACTGGGGCGACCCGATCCATCGAGATCCCTTCGGTGGAGCCGGCCAAGGACGGCTGGGTGGGCTTTTGCACCATCACCGGTCAGCAGTTCAAGGACTTCTGCGTGGTCATCGACGACCCCGAGATGGCCGACGATCCTGCTTTGGCCAGCGGCGATGGGCGAATGGACCACCGCAACGACGTGTGGGAACGCATCGCCCGCTACACCAAGGCCCATTCCGTGGACGAGATCGTGGAGAAGGCCACCCTGTTGAGGGTGCCGGTGGCTCCCATCGGCGACGGCAGCCGGGTCGCCCAGATCGACCACTTCGCTGAGCGGGGAGTGTACGTGGAGAATCCCGGAGGGTTCACCCAGCCTCGAGTGCCCTACTTGCTCAGTGCCCGCCCGGCCCGTCCGGTGCCCCCTGCTCCCGCCTTGGATGAAGCCGACGATGAGCTGCCGGGTACCCATGGCGATACGAATCGAGCCTCAAGCCCGCTGCCCGCCCGCACTGAGCCGTCGCTTCCGCTAGCCGGACTCCGGGTATGCGATTTGGCCACGTTCTGGGCCGGGCCGGTGGCGTCGTGCCTGTTCTCTGCCCTGGGTGCCGACGTCATCAAGGTGGAGTCCATCCAGCGATGCGACGGGATGCGCTTCGCAAGCGGGCTCAAACGAGACGACCTGTGGGAGTGGAGCCCGGTGACCCACGGCGCCAACACCGGCAAGCGGTCGGTCACTCTGGACCTGTCCAGCGACGACGGCCTGGCTCAGGTGAAGCGGCTCGTCGAAATGTCCGACATCGTGATCGAAAACTATTCCCCCCGGGTGGTGGAGAACTTCGGCCTGGATTGGGACGAGGTCCACCGGCTGAACCCCAACGCCGTAATGGTGAGGATGCCGGCTTTTGGCCTTACCGGGCCTTGGCGCGACCGCACCGGCTTCGCCATGACCATCGAACAGGCCAGCGGCTTGGCCTTTCTCACCGGCGATCCCGACGGCCGCCCGCTGGTGCCCCGGGGGATGTGCGACCAACTGGGCGGGATGCATGCGGTGTTCGCCACTTTGCTGGCCTTGGAGCACCGGGCCCAGACCGGCGAAGGGATCTTGGTGGAGGTCCCCCTGATCGAGGCCGGGTTGAATGCGGCCGCCGAACAAGTGATCGAGTGGACGGCCAACGGCCAGCTCCTCCAGCGCCAGGGGAACCGCTCGCCCTATGCCGCACCCCAGGGCATCTATCCTGCCCAAGGGGAGGATCAATGGGTTGTCATCTCAGTTGGCGAGGACTCCCAATGGCCCGCACTGGCGGCCTTGATCGGACACGACGACTGGGCTGGATGGGCTAGCCGGGCTGATCGCCTGGCCCACCACGACGAGATCGACGCCGCTATCAGCAGGTGGATTGCTGGCCGAGGCCGTGATGACGTGGTTTCTGAGCTGCTGGACGCGGGTGTGCCCGCCGCTCCGGTCATCAGCGGTCGGGAGTCGGTAGACAATCCCCAACTTGTCGCCAGGGGCCACCAACAGTGGATGGACCACGTGGTGGTTGGCCGAGTGCCTTATCCCAGCTTCCCGGGCCGCTTCAACGGCAAATACCACCGCCTGGGCCGCCCCGCCCCCACTCTGGGAGAGCACAACACGGAGATCTTGCGCGACGTGCTCGGCCTCGACGAAGCCGAGATCGCCCGCCTGGCCGAAGCCAAAGTCACCGGCACCCGCCCCGCTTCTTGGGGCTAGGCAGGAAAGACGCGAGCGGCCCGTAGGATCACGCCTACCTCAGTTGCCTCGTCGGCGAAATTCACCCGGTCGCCTCGGTCGGTTGGTGGGTTGGCCGTAAATCCGGCCACGGAATTGAGGTAGCACTCGGCGATCCCGTCCACGTCGCAGCGGTCAAACCCGGACGCCGCGGCGAGCTCGGCCGAGAGAATCGGATCTCCATGGAATTGGTGGTAGCCCACCATTCCGTCGGTTTGGGCGTGGCGGACATGCTCGTGGCGCCAGTAGCGGTGGAACTCGGCTCGGGACATATCGGGACGTCGGCTCATGATGAAAGACAGCTGGAGCTCGCCGGTCCCCGGCTTGATCGTCGCCACAGACCCGGCGATCACCGCGCTGGCACCGATTTCGACGAGGTCACCCAGGGCTGAAGAAGCCCCTCGCAGCGATTCGACCAGCGTATCGGGGCTGGCCATCGGCCCGATCTCCACGATTGCTTCGTAGGTTGGCCGCCCATCGGTCACGTGTCCCCGCATCGGATCGTCAGGCTGTCGGACCAGCACCCGACCCGACCTCTCGCCGTCGGGCAGCATGGCCAGCCGCTCTTTCAAGAAGCTGCTGAACTGGGCCGCCAGCCCGGGGTCCGGTGCGGCGCACAGAAGAAGCTGGGCTTTATTCATCAGGACTACCTGCCTTGGGTCGTGGGTTCTTGTTCAAGCCTTCCTAGTATGGCCGTCGATGTTCCTTGCCCTCACCGAAAGCCAACTCGAGCTCCAGGCCACTCTGAGGAATTACTTCGAGAACCTGATGACCCCTGAGCGGCGGGATGCCATGGAGGGCAGGCGGGCGGGAGAGGTATACAAAGAGACCGTCCGCCAGATGGGCAAGGACGGCTGGCTGGGGGTGGGATGGCCCAAAGAGTGGGGCGGGCAGGGTTACACCCCCCTGGAGCAGCTCATCTTCTTCGAGGAGGCCAACAAGGCCGGCGTGCCCCTGCCGTTTGTCACCCTAAACACGGTTGGACCGGCCCTGAACGTGTACGGCACCGAGGAGCAGAAGGCGTTCTTCTTGCCCAAGATCTTGGCCGGCGAACTGCACTTCTCCATTGGCTACTCCGAGCCCACCGCGGGCACCGACCTGGCCTCGCTCAAGACCAGGGCGGTGCGCGACGGCGACGAGTGGATCATCAACGGCCAGAAGATATGGACCACCGGCGGCCACGAGTCCGACTGGATATGGCTGGCCACCCGCACCGACCCCGATGTGCCAAAGCACAAGGGCATCACCATCTTCGCAGTGGACACCACCCTGGACGGCTTCAGCCACACTCCCATTTGGCTTCTGGGCGGGGGCCACACCAACGCCACCTACTACAACGACATCCGAGTGCCCGACTGGGCCCGCATCGGCGAGGTGAACGGGGGTTGGAAGCTCATAACTGCCCAACTCAACCACGAACGAGTTGGGCTGGCTCCGGCGGGCAATATCGACGGGCCGCTGCGCAGAGTGGCGGATTGGGCCCGCCAGACCACCCTGGACGACGGAAGCCGGGTGATTGACCAGGAGTGGGTGCGCCTAGCCCTGGCCGAGGTGTATGCCTGCAACGAGGCGCTGAAGATGTACAACTGGAAGGTAGCCGCCGCCTTGGAGGACACCGAGTTGAAGCCGGCTGATGCCTCGGCCATGAAGGTGTTCGGCACAGAGCTGAAGGTGAAGTCGTTCCAGTCTCTCATGGAGGTGCTGGGGCAGCGTTCTTACCTGGTGAAAGGGACGCCAGAGGCGGTCCTGGCGGGGGAGTTGGAGCGCGCTTATCGGGGAGCGCCGGTGGGGACCTTTGGTGGTGGCGTAAACGAGGTCCAGCGGGACATCATCGCTACTGCCGGGATGGGATTGCCGAGGTCGCCCCGATAACGACCTAGAAGGTGGTGGTCTGGCCGCCGTTGGAGCGGAATACGTTTCCGGTGGTGAATTTTCCGGCGTCGGAGGCCAGGTAGAGCATGAGGTAGGCCTGGTCTAGCGCTTCGCCTAGGGCTCCGATGGGGGAGAGGTCTCGGGCGTAGTCCAAGAACTCGTCGTAGGCCTCTTGGTTCAGGGTGCCATCTTCGTTGTGCAGGCGCCAGGTGGTGAAGTTGGTGAGCGTGCTGCCGGGGGCCAGGGTGCACACCCGGATCCCATAGCGGCCCACCTCCAGCGCCAGGGTGCGGCCCAGCATGGCCACCGCGGCCTTGGTGAAGGCGTACACGCCGATGCCCTCGTAGGCCAGGTCGATGGCGCCCGACGACACGTTGAGGATCACCCCGCCGCCGTCGTCCTTCATGGCCCTGATGGCTGCTTGGCAGCCGTAAAGCACTCCCTTGAGGTTGAGGTCGATGCCCCGATCGATGTCCTGGTCGGATAGATCTTCAATGAGGCCGGGGAACATGGCGCCGGCGACGTTGGCGATGATGTCCAGCCCGCCGTAGGCAGCCACCGCACGGGCGACGAGAGCTTCCACCTCATCGCGAGAGGTCACGTTGCAGGCTTGGGCGATGGCCTCGCCTCCGTCCTCGCGTATGGCTTTGGCGGTGGACTCGGCGCCCTCTCCGTCCAAGTCGCCGCACACCACCTTGGCCCCGGCGGCAGCGAACAGCTCGGCGGTGGCCTCGCCTATGCCCGAGGCCGCCCCGGTGATCACCGCCACCTTGCCGTCCAGCCGGAATGCGTCCAGCGCGTCTGCCTTCATCAGATCCTCCTGTTACCTTTGCGGCTGCTGAGATCAATCAACCGCACAAGACAAACAGCCTTGTGCGATTCATCAGGGAGCAATCATGGCAGATGGCGTGAAGGGATACGGAGTGCTGGTGACCGGCGGCGGAACCGGCATCGGCCATGCCTGCGCGGCGGCGCTGGCCGCCGACGGCGCGGCGGTGACCATATGCGGGCGTACCGAAGCGAAGTTGGCCGATTCGGCCGAGCGGGTCGAGAAGGCAGCGGCCAACGGCGGCAGCGTGGCCTACGTGGTGGCCGACGTGACCGACGAGGCCTCGGTTGCCGCCGCTGTCGCGGCCGCAGCCGAACCCACCGGAACGCTCAACGGGGTGGTGGCCAACGCCGGCGGGGGCGGGGGCATGGGTCCCTACCACGTTCAGGACACCGACGAATTCCTGCGAGTGCTCCATCTCAACGTGCTGGGCACCATGCTCTCCATCAAGCACTCGGTGCCGCGGATGCGGGCCGCCGGGGGCGGATCGTTCGTGGGCATGTCTTCCATCGCCGGTCAGATCACCCACCCGTACTTCGGGGCCTACACCCCCGGCAAGGCGGGCATCGAGGCCATGATGCGCAACGCGGCCGACGAGTACGGAGCCGCCAATATCCGGTTCAACGCCATCCGCCCCGGGTTCATCGCCACCGAGATCATGGAGGGCATCCCCCGAGACGGCGATGTGTATGAGAGCTACATCGTGAACACCCCAATGGCCGATGTGGGACTGCCGGAGGATGTGGGCAATTTGGCCCGGTTCTTGATCGGTCCCGAGTCGCGGTGGATAACCGGGCAGTGCATCAACGTCGACGGCGGACACAGTCTGCGACGGGGGCCGGACTTCTCGCCGTTCATCGCTCCGGCGCTGGGCCCCGACGTGATGCTCGGCGCCCTGCCGGAATCCTGAGCAGCCAATACGAGACAGCAGACACGACGCAAGGAGTGAGCCAGTGAAGTACTACGCCGCGGTGATGTTCGAGGAAACCGACCAGTTGGTGGACATTGCCCGGGCCGCCGAGGCCGAGGGGTTCACCGGAGTGGCCTTGGCCGACCATGTGGCAGTCCCCGAGGGGTTCGCCTCGGTGCATCCGTCGGGAGAGAACCCCTTCAGCCACACCTCGCCGTTCCCCGACCCTCTGATCACCGCGTCGGCCATGTTGAGCGCCACCAGCGCCCTAGAGGTGCTCACCTACGTGTACATCCTGCCCATGCGCGACCCGTTCTCGGTGGCCAGCCAGGTGGCCACTCTGTCGCTGCTTTCCAACGACCGGTTCCGCCTCGGCGTGGGTGTGGGCTGGCTGCGGGAGGAGATCGATCTGATGGGAGCCGACCCTCGCAGCCGAGGGCGGCGCACCGACGAGATGATCGAGATCTGCCGCCGCTTCTGGCGAGACGGCACCGCCGAGTTCCACGGCGAGTTCTTCGACTTCGGCCCCACCGGGGTGTACCCCCAGCCCGAAGCGCCGGCCTCGATCTGGGTGGGGGGCAAGTCGGAGGCCGCGCTGGCCCGGGCGGTCCGCAACGATGGCTGGCTGGGCATGAACTACGACCTGTCCGAGATCCACCAACTGCTCGACCGCCTCGGCGAGCTGCGCACCGAGGCCGGCAAAGAAGACGGCCCGTTCGAGACCATGGTGATCCCCAACGCCGAGCCCTCCCCCCGTTTGCATGACAAGATGAACGAGCACGGGGTCACCTCCACCATCGCCATGCCCTGGTATCCCGGCGACCCATCCCATGCCTCCATTGAGGCCAAGCGCGACGCCCTGGGCCGCTTCGCCGACACCTTCATCCGGCGCTAAACCTGTGGCCGAAAGTACCGCACCGCCTCTGGCCAATGGCTCGGTGTCGCTGCGGCTGTATCCCCACGACGGCCCAGCCGCCGAGCAACTGGACGAAGTGCGCTTGTTGGCTCGGCAGGCAGTAGAGGTGGGCTATGACGGGGTCATGGTGTCGGAACACCACGCCGGTTTCCCGGGTTATTTTCCCAACCCCCAGCAGATGGCCGGGTTCCTGCTGGCCGCCATGCCCACCGGTTGGGCTGCACCCTGCCCGCTGCTGTTGCCGATGAAGCCGTATGCCCTAATCGCCGAAGAAGTGGCCTGGCTGGCCGCCGCTTTCCCGGGTCGGGTGGGGGCGGGGTTCGCGTCCGGGGCGCTGCCGGTGGACTTCGAGCTGGCCGAGGTTCCGTTCGACGAGATCGGCCCCCGATTCAAAGAAGCCCTGCCCAAGTTGGTGGCCGCGCTGCGGGGCGACGCCGACGGCCCGCTGGCCGACGACCGGGCCATCGCGGCCTGCGCCGACCATCCGGTGCCGATGGTGGCCGCCGCCCAGTCGTTGGCCGCCGTTCGTCGAGCGGCCGGTTTGGGGCTGGGCATCCTCTACGACAGCCTTCAAGCCGTCGACCACGTACGGCGGCTGTCAGACGCCTTCGACGAGGCCGGCGGCACGGGACCCAAGATCCTGATCCGCCGGGTCTGGATCGGCGGTCCACCCGGCGAGGCTGTCGACAACCAACTCGACATCTACCGGAGCTACGCCGCCCAGGGGACGATGGCCCGCTGGGACCAAGGAGCCAACACCGTGCTGGCCGCCAACGGCCCCGAGGCCGCCGAACAACTGCATGCCGAGATGACCGCCACCGGAACCGACACCATCAACATCCGCATCCACGTGGTCGGCCTGTCACCCGACTACGTCCGCGAACAGCTCGATCTCCACGGCGAGCTCGTGGAATCCCTGAAGGGGATGATCTCCGGTTCCTAGTGCTCGGCCGAACGACCGGGTTCGGTCGCCCTAAAGCTTCTTTATGACGAATGTTCTCACGGCCTTGTCGTGCCAGCCTTGGCGTTCGCGATCCCATACGAGGGAGAGATAGCAAAGCAGCACCAAGATTTCTCCAACGTAGGGAACAAACCACGCCGGAAGTCCCAGGACGAATGGCACGGCCCAGCGGCCGAATGAACTGCCCCACGTCGGGGGCCGGCCCCAATCCGGTTGGAAGAGGTCGTCAGCTCGAACAACCCGGATTCTGGTGGCCATCTTTCCCGGTGTTTGGCCCTTCCTGGCAATGAAGGCGATCTCGTAGATCGCCCCCATGGCGGCAAGCCATATGCCTACAGACTGAATGCTCTCGGAATAGACCTGTAAATGATCGAAGAACTCATCGGCAGTCTCTGAATCGGATAACTCGTCGAAGGGCATCGGCTTGACGTCGATGAGGTGAAGGGCATAAAGAAAAACAACCGTGAATGCCACGAATATGAACCCGTCTATGAGCCGGGCACCGAATCGGGAGAGGCGAGTGGCCAGCTCCTGGGATTGGCGAGATGCCAGCTTGCTCCGGTCAGGCTGGCTCGATGAATCGGGTGCAGTAGGAATGGGTCGGCTCGCCGGCGGCTTTAGATTCTCCGCTCCGGTGAGAGGGTCGAGGGTCTGGACACCGTTGTCGGCCACATAATCTGTCCACTTCTCGCCGTCCCACCAGCGGTATTCGTGGCGGGTGGTGGGATCCGACTCCCAAGCGGGATTGCTCATGCGGTGGTCAGGCTATCTGGTAACTGCCGACGAGCCAGTGGCTCGACCTAAAGCCCCAAGGATGGAGCCGGGACTAGCTTCCCGACGGGTATAGCGGCTGGGGGATGGGCTTAAAGTGTTCATGCGGGTCGTGGACGACGGCGGTCTTTAGCATCTTGTCCCACACCGTCTGATTTCGTTCGTTGCTCAGCAAGACAATGCCGTTGACGATCAACCAGATAATGCCTATGAGAAAGACGCTGGCAAAAAAGAAGATGACAACCGCCTTCAGTACCAGGTCGCGCAGGGCCATCCATCCCCAACCAGCAGCCTGACGGCTTTCAAGCCGGATTACCCTCATCTTCAGAACTTGCTTGGCTGGTGACTGGCCTCGGGAATAGACGATCAGCGACCAGATCAGCCAGCCGATCAAAAGGGTGACGATGGCCAGCAAGAGCTCTAGGAACAGCGCCCCGAGACGCCGACCCCGGGAGGCCAGCATTGGCGACAGATCGGGTTGCTCGGTGCTTGGGTCGCTATCGGATTCTCCAGGAGTCAGCCCAGACGGAGGCGGTACCGCTGGGGGCGCCTCTAGGGGGAGACCGGCCTCGGTGGCACTGACGGGGTCGACGCTCTGGACGCCGTCATCGGCGACTTGATCGGTCCACTCCTCGCCGTCGAACCAGCGGTACTGGTGGCGGCCGGTGGGGTCGGGCTCCCAGGACGAAACTGCCATAGCGAACTCAGGCTAGCGGGGGAAGGTCTGAGAGCACTCGCCGGATCCTGGGTTGGCTACCGGGATTGCCTCACCACCACGAGAGTGCCACCAACCATGTCGTGCCAACCCCTACGCTCTTTGCCCCAAGTGAGCGAGAGACGGCAAAACAGCGTCGCCAGCCACCCGACGAATGGGATCAGCAGTAACAGCCCGGGTATGGCCCAACGCCGGATCGATCGGATGGGTCCCGGTCTGTCTCCGTTGTCTTTGCGGATGACATGGATTCCGGTGGCCATCTTTCCCAGAGTTCGACCACCAGCCGAGATCATCGTGACCTCATAGAGCAAGCCGACAAGGAATACGGGTCCAATTATGAGCCAATAGATCGATGTCCCAGGCCAAGATTCGTTTCCCCAAAAGTCCAGGGCCTCGATAGCGAAGGCAATTGGGAAAATCAGGGCAATCCAGAACACCGCCATAAATGTGAAGTCGATGAGCCGGGCACCGAGGCGGGCACCGGGTGTGGCCAGCAGCACCGTTTGGCCAGATGTTGTGCGAGCCCATGCTGCTTTGGGAGAGGCAGCTCGGTTTACCTTTACGACCATGGTGCCTGCGGCCAGGTCGTGCCATCCCCGACGATCGCGGTGCCAAGTCAGAGCGAGATAGCAGAGGATGCTCAAAAGCCATCCGGCGAATGGGACAAACCCCAACAGGCCGGGGACAAACCAGCGGCGCAGCGCCATTCCGACAGTGGGGATGCTGCCGTCCTTGACGCTCACCATCTTTATCCCCGCGGCCATCTTGCCCAGGGTCTGGCCCTTCGTCATTGTGAACGCGACTTCATACACAAAGCCGATGAACAGGGTAACGCCGAAGAAGATCCACTCCTCGTTGGATGGCGAAGACACAAAGATGCCCCCGAGGTCGCGCCAACTGAAGTCTTCCTCCCCGGTAAGAAACGCCGGGCCTAAGAATGGCGTGGAAATGAGGAAGGAGTCGATAATCCTGGCCGCGAGTCGGGCGCCGGGGCTGGCCAGGGTCACACTGCGGCCGTCGCCGAACTCGGCCATCCGGCCGCCGAAATGAAATTGGCTGGCTTGAGGAGTGACTGGATCCTGGGGGGAGGGCAAGGCATCAAGGCCGGTGACCGGGTCGCTGGTTGCCAGGCCGTCGTCGGCGACATGGTGCGTCCATCGTTCGCCGTCCCACCAGCGGTACTGATGGCGGCCAGCGGGATCAGGTTGCCAGGCTGGGGTAGTCACAGGTCAGATAGGGACGGGCAATTGTCCAACTAAACGACTGTCGCAGTCTGCTACTTGCGGCGGCGCTTGTAGAGATCGTTGGGGTCGTGAACCACAACTGTATCCACCATCATGTCCCACAGGGCCTGTCTCTGACTGGTGGATACCAAGACGATTCCGTTGATCAGAAGCCAAGCAAGGCTCAAGCCGGAGACGAAGAAGTCGAGAGCAAGACCAATCAGTGCGCCCAGCACAATTTGGCGCAATGCCATCCATCCCCAGTGAGCGGTTCTTCGCTCTTTCAACCGCACAACCCGCATGCTGAGAATTTGTTTGGCCGGGGTTTGACCGCGGGCGTAAACGATGAGCGCCCAGATCACGTAGCCGATTCCCAAGGTGAAGACTGCCAGTGGAATCTCAAGAAGAAAGGCGCCAAAGCGCCGCTTTCTCGATGAGAGCATCGAAAGCGGGTCGGGGGGCAGTGATCTAGAGTCCGGCATCGACGCTCCCGGGACCTGGCCCGGAGGCGGAGGCGGCATTGGAGGCGCATCGCGAGGAAGATCCGCCTCGGTGATGCTGACTGGATCAAACAATTGGGCGCCGTCGTCGGAAACTTGGTCGGTCCACCGCTCGCCGTCCCACCAGCGGTATTGGTGGCGCCCAGTGGGGTCGGGCTCCCAGGACGAAACACTCATGTTGGTGACACAGTAGTAGTTGGCAGCGACAACCCGATACCGGCAGGGTGATGTGGATGACGGGGTATGACGAGTTCTCCATGCTGGGCGACAACGCTGCTGAGGTCGGGCTGGACTGGAGCGGGCCGCCCACGGTGGAGCGCCGCCAGGTGGGGCTGCCCAGTGGGCTCGGGTTGAGCGCCATCGTTTGGGGAGACGCCCCGGCCCGGGTGGTGTTCCTCCACGGGGGTGCCCAGAACTCCCATACCTGGGACACGGTGGTGCTGGCCTTGGGGGAGCCCACGGTGGCCATTGACCTGCCCGGTCACGGACATTCCGACTGGCGTCCCGAACACGATTATTGGCCACCGTCGATGGCCGACGACGTGGCGGTGGCCGTCCGGGAGCTGGCTCCGCAGGCCGAGTTGGTGGTGGGCATGTCGCTTGGCGGGTTGACCGCCATCTGCCTGGGCGCCCGTCACCCGGATCTGGTGGCCTCGCTGGCGGTGGTGGACGTGACCCCCGGCACGGACCATGCCAAAGCCGAGCCGATCGTGGAATTCATCTCCGGACCCCAGACCTTTGAGAGCTTCGACGACATCTTGGGCCGCACCATGGAGTTCAACCCCACCCGCTCCGAGTCCTCGCTGCGGAGGGGGATCATCCACAACGCCTTCGAACAGGACGACGGCAGCTGGACCTGGCGGTGGGACCCGGTGCGGGACTGGAAGCTCACCGATCCAGCCAAGCCGGGTGGGGGAAGCCCCGAGTTCTCCGATCTTTGGGGTGCGGTGGATGCGCTGGCGTGCCCAGTTGTGCTTTACCGAGGGGCCGATTCTGGTGTGGTGGGCGACGAGGATGTGGAGGAGCTCCTGCGCCGCCAGCCCGACGCTGAGGTGGTGGTGGTGGCCGACGCCGGCCACAGCATCCAGGGCGACCAGCCGTTGGAGCTGGCCGGCCTCCTGGCCTCCAGGCTCAGCTAGTCGTTGCCGTAAGCGGCGGAGAGGCGCTCGGCGCCGCCTATACCGGGGGCGGGCTGGCCGCCGGGGTATCGGGCGTCGTAAACCCCGGCCAAGCCATCACGCCAGCTCACCTGGCACGGGCCGGTGAGGGTTTTGCGCTTGGCCGGGTCGGCCCCGCTGCCGGGCTGTGAGCCCGGGAAGGTGTCGTAGACGACCTCTGGCATCTTGCCCGACAGCTCGCCCAGGAGCATCACCCAGTCCTCGGCTTTGACGTGCTCATCCCCGCCCCAGTTGACCACCGTGGCTGGCACCGAGGCGGCAGCCAGGAGCGGCTCCACTTGGGCGTTCATGTCGTCTTGGTGGATGGGGGAGTAGGGCGACGGGGCCGGTGCCCGCAGCCGGATCGGCTGGTCGCTCATCAGCCAGTCCAAGTGGTACACGGGCAGCCCGCCGTTGGGTCCGTAGCTGGCGTTGATGCGGGCAATGGTGGTGGGCAGATTGAGTGCTCGGGCCATGGTCCGGGCTACTGCCTCCCCGCCGATCTTCGACATCGAATAGGTGGGGGCGTGGACCGCATGGCAGTCGCCGATTCGGTCGGTTTCGGTGTAGAGGTGCCATGGGTCGGGATGGGGGTGGTACACCGAGCAGGTGGAGGCTATGAGCGCGGCCTTGGCCTTGTGGCAGTGGGCCATGAGCAGGCCGGTGCCCTCGGCGTTTACCTGGATGGCCCAGTCGTAATCCAAGCCCTGCCCCTGGAAGGCCGCCATGTGGACCAGGTAGTCGAAGTCGTCGGGCAGCATTGAGAAGTCCCCGTCACCCATGTCTGCCACTTCGGTGTGGATCCCCGCCGCCTCCACCATCTCCCGGCTGCCCTCGGCGCTGAACCGGGCTATGCCCCACACCTCGTTGTTCTCGGCCAGATAGGCGGCCATGGGGAAGGCGATTTGGCCGGTCATACCGGTGATGAGGATCTTCTGGTCTTGCAGCATGGGAACTCCTTAGCAGGTGTTAGAGATCGTCGATGAGCTTGAACAGTTCCGCCGAGGCCAGCCCGGCTTCTGCTCCTGACTCGGCCAGTCTGTCGGCTACCCAGGCATGCAGGCGGTCCAAATCAGCATCGTCGGGCTCGGGAGGCAGATCCAGGGTGGTTTCGTATTGGCTGACAAATGCCTCCAGCGCGGTTGCCACAGCCACCTCGAAACCAGAGGTGTCTTCGGCGTGGTCGGGCTCGTCGGCCTCAAACAGCAGCAGGGCATCGGGGCGGTGCGGGGCCAGATCCAGCTCAGGGAAGAAGTGGGGATCGCGGGCAGCCACGATGCCGTCGACGGTCAGCCAGCCAGCGTGGCGGTGATCGGGGTGCAGCCGCCACCGGCGCCACGGGTCGTGGCCGAGCACCACGTCGGGGCGCAGGGTCCTGATCCATGAGGCCACCTGTCGGCGGGGTTCAGGCCCCGACTCCAGTTCTCCGTCGACCCAGCCCAAGAACACCACCTCGCCGACCGCGCCCAGGCGCCGGGCTGATTCGCGTTGCTCGTCTTGGCGAATGGCCACCAGCTTGTCCAGGTCGGCATCTGGGTCCCAGGTTCCCTTGGAACCGTCGGTACACACCAGAAAGCTCACCTCGCATCCCTGGTCCGCCCACTTGGCCAGCGTGGCCCCCGCATTCAGCTCGATGTCATCGGGGTGAGCCCCGATGGCCAGCGCCCGCCCAGGCACGGCCAAGTTCTGCGACTTCACGCCATCACGGCCAGTTCGTCCAGGTCGTCGGGAAGGTCGATGTCCAATCCAAGCGACGGGTCGCGCAAGATCCGCAGACTGCATCTCAGCCGCTGAGCCCCTTCAAGGTGACGGGCAAAAGATCCCTTGCCGTAGGAGAACTCAAACGGGCAGCCGCTGGGCAAGGCGATCACGTTGGTGCCGTCGTTACGGCGGTCGGGAACCAAGGTAATGCCGGGCCAGTCACCCAACGGGGCCAGCGGCCCGGCCAGCGGTAGGTCTCCATGGGCTACGATTACCCGGTCGTATCCGGCGTTTCGCAGATGGGCGACCCCGCTGAGGACCGCCCCGTTCAGCCCGGTACCGGGGCACCACACAACCTCAGCCCCGACAGATCTGGCCCAGTCCCGCACCCCGCTGTCATCGCACACCACCGCAGCCGGGAGCGGTGCGGCCGAACGCACAACGTGGGTGGCCATGTTGCGGGCCAAATCAGCCCGTTCCGCGGCCCCGAGTGCAGGCGCCAGACGGTGCTTGGCCTCTGCAAAGGCCTTCACCGGGATCAACACCGCAACCGTCGGCCCTGGGCTCACCCGCGGCAGTCTACGGCCATGTGCTGTGTCGGCCCATACGCAGTACCAGTGCATATCTGTTGCCCTGTCCCGTCTACGCTCGGTGCCAATGTCGAACCGGGTTGCGGTTATCGGGGGAGGGTCGTGGGGCACCACGGTCGCCCATCTCGCCGCGCACAACGAGCCCACCGTCTTGTGGTGTCGGGACCCCAAGACGGCCGCCGCAGTAAACGAGCACCATGCCAATCCCCGCTATCTGGGCGGCTATGAGCTGCATCCTCGCCTGCGGGCCACCACC
The DNA here is from genome assembly GCA_963663255.1 of Acidimicrobiales bacterium. Lineage (GTDB taxonomy): Bacteria > Actinomycetota > Acidimicrobiia > Acidimicrobiales > Bin134 > Poriferisocius. The sequence continues at coordinate 3,205,946 of OY760141.1, read as the reverse complement.
GATATACAGCAGGCCGTGGCCGAGGCGGAGGTAGTGGCAATGGGCGTTCCGTCGTCGGTATTTCGACCGGTAATGGAGAAGGTGGCCCCCCATCTGCGGCCCTGGGTACCGGTGGTGAGCTTGACCAAAGGGTTGGAGCGGGGCACCCGACTGCGCATGACCGAGATAGTCAACCAAGTGGCCCCCGCCCATTCTGCGGGAGCGCTCACCGGGCCCAACCTGGCCAAGGAGATCCTGGCTGGCCACGCCGCCACCTCAGTCATCGCCATGGCCGACGACACGGTGGCCACTGCCCTCCAAGCGGTGTTCACCACCGACCTCTTCCGGGTCTACACCAACGACGACGTGATCGGCTGTGAGCTGGGCGGCACTCTCAAGAACGTGATCGCTTTGGCCTCGGGCATGGTGGACGGCCTTGGTGCCGGTGACAACACCAGGGCGGCGGTGATCACCCGGGGCTTGGCGGAGATCGGCCGATTGGGTACCGCCATGGGCGGCCGGGCCGACACCTTCGCCGGGCTGGCCGGCATGGGCGACCTCCTGGCCACCTGCATGAGTCCCCAGAGCCGGAATCGCCACGTGGGCGAGCAGCTCGGAAGGGGCCGCAAGCTCAAGGAGGTTCTGGCCGACATGGACCAGGTGGCCGAAGGCGTGTTCACCGCCGGGGTTGTGGTGGAGTTGGCCGCCGAGCACAGCGTGGAGATGCCCATCAGCGCAGAGGTATTCGCCGTGGTCAAGGGCACGCGAACAGCCGCCAGGGCGACAAAGGTGCTTATGGGACGCCAGTCCCGCCCCGAACCGGAAAAGGCTGATTCCAAGGGCTCCAGACTCCGCCGCATCTGGCGATTCGCCACGCGCACTTCTCGATGACCAAGCCATTGGATGTCCTGGGGGCTCCGGGGTGGGGGGAGGTGGATGCCCACGGGCTGGTCCGACCGGGCGCGAAAGGGTGGACGCTGGACTGGTGGGTGGGCGCATCGGACCGCTGGCACCGGGCATCGCAGGAGGCAGCAGTGCGCCAGAGCGACGTGGGGGCCGGTGCGGTGGTGGAGACCCGCATGAAAGTGCCCGACGGAGATGCGGTGCAGCGGGTTTGGGCGGTCGCCGCCGGAGGGGGACCGGCAGTGGCAGTGGTTCAGGTTGGCAACGAGGCCGCCACCGCATTCGCAGTCGCTCTGGTGGTAGAGGCCCCCGGGGAGGTGCTTGAAGTGGGCAAGACCGGGTTGGCCGTCAGCGGGCAGCCGGTGCTGGTGTGGGATCGTTCCCCGTCGGGTGCCGCGGTTGGAAATGTTGCGGTCGAGGCTTTGCTCGAAGTCGAAGGCGGGGCCACATCAGGGTTGGATAGCAAGGGCCGTGACATGGCTGCCATGGTTTGGCCGCTGCCCCACACCACCCAGATAGCAGTCAGCGCATCGCTCGGGCGGGGCATGCTCCCACCGCCCTCCGATTTGCCCGATGCCGATGCGGTGGTGCGCGGGTGGCAGGCCCATCTGGATAGGGGCGCGCGAATCGAGGTACCCGACGAGGGTTTGGCCCGGCGCATCGACCGCAATCGACGCCGATGGCTGGGGCTTACCGGACGCATGGAGACCGCCGACGTGGCCGAGCTCTGCGAGCTGTCGGTGCGGCTCGACCATCACGGCTACCACGATGATGCCGAGCTAGTGCTGGACGAGATCGCCGTCCGATGGACCACCGAGGCGCCGACCGAGCGGCTGAGGGCATTTGCCGTCCACCACGACCTTACAGGCGACGATCAGGCCGCAGCCCGATACGTGGAGGCGGTGGCCGAAGCGGTTGAGGCTGCCGCCCGGGCAGGTGCGGGCGTGCCAATGGAGCCGGTGGAGCGCTTTTTGATGGCCACGGGCCAGGATCGGGCCGCCCATGACTTCCGTCGCCTCGAACTAAGTCCGGCAGAGCCGACTGCTGGCGGCCTGCGGGCCGAGCTGGTAGCCGACCACGGCCACGACCTGCTGTTGGCCCCCGGCTTCCGCACCGCATGGAAAGGCGGGCCCTTGGCCGTCTATGACCTCCCCACCCGATTCGGCCAGCTGTCTTACGCGATCCGCTGGCACGGCCCCCGCCCCGCACTGCTCTGGGAGCTGACCCCCTATCCCGGCCTGTCCCCGGCCACAGTCCGGGCCCCGGCACTAGACCAAGACTGGTCGAGCAATGAACCGACCGGAGAAACACTTTTGGCTGCATCCCGCTAGCTACCTTGAATAGATGCGAGCCGCGCTCAAGTCGGCTGTCCCCACCTTGGCGTTCGAGCGGCGTCTATGGGCCGAGGGCCACCAAGTGGTCGTGGGCATGGACGAGGTGGGCAAGGGAGCATGGGCCGGCCCCCTCACCCTGGTGGCCGCGGTGCTGCCCACCGATCGGAGGGTTTACCGGGTGCGGGACTCCAAGCTCTTGACCGAGGCCGAGCGGGAGGGGCTCTTCGACCGGATCGCCGACTGGTGCGTTGCTTGGTCGGCGGGCCACGCCAGCAACGACGAATGCGATGAGTTCGGCATGTCGGCGGCCCAGCGCCTCGCCGCCCAACGGGCGCTCGACGGTCTGGGGTTGGACGCCGACGCGGTGCTGGTTGACGGCCGGTGGGATTTCGTGGGCAACGGCAAGACCCATGCGCTGGTAAAGGGGGACGCCATCTGCCTGACCATTGCTGCTGCCTCAATCCTGGCCAAAGTCACCCGCGACCGGCTCATGAGGGCCGCAGCCGTCGAATACCCCGACTACAACTTCGACTCCAACAAGGGCTACCCCTGCCCTCGCCACCGAGCGGCCTTCGCCACCCAAGGCCCTACCCCCCTTCACCGCCGCTCCTGGGCCTTCATGGACAACCTCGGCTGGGGCCACCTCCGCACCAGCCCCGGCTCGCCTTTGCCGTTCTGAGTGGGTTAGCCGGACGGATCGGCTCGGATAGTCCCGGATTGGGCGGCGGCAAGGTCGATTTGGGTGTCGGCGCAGTCGGTAGTGGCGAAACGGTAGATTGCGTCGAATTCAGCCTGATCCATGCTCAGCTCCCACCGGTACTTGATGGTGGTCCACCAAGCCAGATAGGTGCACAGTGCCTCTGGATCGGGCGGCAGCCACTCGGCTGGGTCCCTGGCGCCCTTGCTTCTGTTCGAGCCTGCGGAAACGGCGATGAGATGGTCGGGAAAACTCAGATCGTTGGCGTAGAGCTGTCGGGTCAGGGCATCCCAGGCCCACCCCCCTGACTGGTGTGCCTCGGCGAGGGCCACGACGTGATCGACGTCTAGCTGTCGGGCGACTGTGAATTCCTGGTCGTCGTAGTAGCTGAACCATTGGCCTTCTCGGATCCTTCCGTTGGCTACCACTGGGTCGACCAGGGTCTCATCGGCAAGGACTTCTTGCCGCGTATCAAGTCCGTCGCCATCGGCGTCAATCCAATGATTCCAATCGTCTCGGTTGTATCCCTCTGTCTGTTCGGTGGTGATCGCGACCAGGGTGAGGAGTTCGGCCAAAGTGACCCATCCTTGGTTGGAGGGTGGAGTCGGTGTGGAGCCCGGAGCCGCTTCAGGAGTGGGGACAGGATCTGCAGGAATTGTGGGGGCAAGAGTTGGCGTCGGGCTTGGTATGGACAGAGGCGTGGGCAACGGCGTGGGGCTTGGAGTCGGCTGGGCAAGAGTTGGCGTCGGGCTTGGTGTGGACAGGGGCGTGGGCAACGGCGTGGGGCTTGGAGTCGGCTGGGCAATGGGCAACGGCGTTGGGCTTGGTGTGGGTTGACGGTTGGGGGTCGGCGTTGGGCTTGGTGTGGGTTGACCGCTGGGGGTCGGCGTGGGTTTCGGTGTAGGTGAAGAAGTGTCTGTCGGGGCGAGTAGCGCAATGGGAGTGCCCTCAGCGGGTTGTCCTTCTTGATCAGTCGAGACGCAGCCCGCAAGAAGACCGGCAGCAGCCGCGACGGTGGCAATCGTCAGGAGAAGACGACGGTGAGCGGGTCCGAAGCGCATCGATTCCATTTTTCGCAATCTACTGTTGCCGGGCTAACTGGGTTGTCGCCCTCTGCCGTTCTGATTGACCGTCTGGCCGCGATAAGCGGGTACGATCTCGGGGCGTATGGGACAGCCGGTGACTGTTGTGGAGAGGGCTACGAGCCGTCCGGGGGTGATCCGCTATGAGATCAACCGGAGCATCACCGGCACCGGTCATGAGCACTATGCCGCCGGGCGGGACATTCCCGGAGAGCGGCCGGTGGACGAGCTGGCCCGCCGCCTGTTCGAACGGGGCGGCATCGACGCCATCCACGTGAACAGCAACATCATCACCGTAGATTTGGCCAAAGGCGGCACCCGGGACGGCCTCGACGATCTGATCGCCAACCTGTTCATCTATTACGGCCCCGGCGTCGAGGTGCCCACCATTCCCGAAGGGGACTGACCAGTGGCGGAGGCGACCACCTCCCGTCGCGAGGCCGTTGAACGGTGGTTCATCCGGCGGGGTGTTCCCCACGTAATCCACGACTATCGGGCCAGCACCGATGTGTTCACTAGGGCCGTGCCGTTCTTGGCACTGGTGTTCCTGGTCGAGATATTCGCCTCCTTCGGCGACCGGTTCGACGGTTGGGCCCAATTCGGCGTGTTCTGGGCTGGCGCGGCCATTGCTCTCGGCGCTGTGGCGGCGGTCAACCGATTCAGGGGCCGTCGGCTGTTCCAGCTTCCCGATCGGGTGGGAGCCATCGAATTGGCCGTATTCGTGCTGGTTCCTCCTGCGCTCCCCGCGTTGTTCTCAGAAGACCGGTTGTCTGACACCGCAAGCCTCGCGGTGATCAATCTCTTGGTCTTGGTGGGGGCGTACCTAGTGGTGAGCTTCGGCCTGTTCCCCATGGTTGTTTGGGCTGGGGCATATTCCGGGAGTCAGATCGCCTTGATCGGCCGATTGGTGGGTCGCATCCTGCCGCTGCTTTTGGTGTTCAGTGCCTTTTTGTTCTTGAATGCCGAGGTCTGGCAGGTGGCCCACGACTTCTCTTGGCCCTATTACGCCATTGTGTTGGGGGCCATCGGAATAGTCAGCCTCGGCTCGGTGGCGGCGCGCATTCCGTCCGAGTTGGTGGGCTTGGCCCGTTTCGAGAATTGGGATCAAGCGTGCGACCTGGTCAACGGATGCAATTCACCGCTGGCGCCGGCCAAGCCTCCGACTGGAGTCTCCGTCTCCAAGATCCCGCCCCTTGGCCGGATCGATCGGGTGAACCTCGGCCTGCTCATGTTCGTCGCCCAGGCCGTGAGAGTGGTGCTTGTCGGTCTGGTCATCGGCGTGTTCTATGTGGCCTTCGGCCTGCTGACCGTGCGGGAGGCCACCATCGTGTCGTGGGTGGCATCGGATGCGGTGGACCCGCTGGCCCGTTTCGGTTTTCTCGGCCATGACTTGGTGCTCACTTGGGAGCTCTTGGGGGTGTCGGGCTTCATTGCCGTTCTGTCCGCCCTCCAGTTCGCGGTTTCGACCATTGTCGACAGCGTCTACCGGGAGCACTTCTACGACGACATGGCCCACGAGGCCCGCGAGGTGCTGGCCACCCGGGCTCTGTACCTGGCCGAGATCAGCCAAATGGCTGATCAAGAAGACGTTTAGCCAGCAGCCGAGTTGCGAAGGAAGCGGCCGGGCAGTGCGGGGGTGGGGTCGCCGTCTGCCCAGGTGGGCACGCCGTTGACCACTGTGGCCCGGTAGCCGGCTGGTTTGCGGCTGTAGCGCCAGCTGCCGGTGGGGAGGTCGTTTACCCGCACCTCGTCGCCCAGGTCGATCTCGTCCAAGGCGAAAACGGCCAAGTCGGCCGCTGCTCCCTCGGCCACCACGCCTCGACTTCGCAGCCCGAAGAACGCAGCCTGTTTGCCGGTTACCGAATGCACCGCCTCCTCCACGGAGAGCAGACCCTGTTCACGCACCATCTCGGTGAGGAAGAAGGTGGCATCGCCAGCCCCGACGAACATCTGTATGTGGGCACCGGCGTCTGACCCCCCGTTCACTGTGTGCGGCGACCGGGCCATCTCGGCCAAGGTTTCGTAGGCCACTGGTTGGGGCTGGGTCTTGAGGTGGGTGTCCATTTTGTTTTCCAACAGCCAATCGGCCACCGCGTCCGACAGGTGCACGCCCCGGGCGTCGGCCAGATCGGCGATTGAGCGCCCGGTCCACTCGGCGTTGCGGGGCTCATCTGAGGCCAACAGGATCATGTGGGGGCGGTTGATGGGGGCCAGGGTGTAGGTGCAGGCGTCCCAGTCGTGTCGGGCCCGCTCCCGCCAAGCGTCATCTCGCAGCATGGCCATCTTGGCCTCGTCGCCGTCGACGTTGCACAGCTCGTGCCACGCCTCCACCCCGCTCCACATGATCGAGCGCTCAAAGTGCAGGTTCACATAGCCGGGCCTCACCGAGTACAGGGTGGCGATCTGGGAGCCTTCGGCGTTTAACCGGTCGACCAGATCCAGGGAGATCTCGCGCTCTTTGGCCCGATTCTCCTGGGCGAAGAATCCGCCCCAGTTTGCTCGAACACCCCGGTCCCGGCACAGCGCGGCCATGCGCTCCATGTCGCCGGGGAAGTGTTCGAACTCGAAGGCCCGGGGCACGAACTGGAAGGTGGTGCCGGGATGGGCGGCCACCACATCGAGCAGGTCGCCCCACTCCTGGTCGTCGGCCATGCGGCTGGGAACCAGCCGGTTGTGGCGGTCCAAGTCCATCAGCGAAGTCGACAGCCCGAAGGCCCCGGCGGCTAGCCCTTCGTCGAGCAGCTGGGCCATTTCTGCCCGCTCGGCTTCGGTGGCGGCCCGCTCCCACGCCTCGGCGCCCATGACCCACATCCGCAGGGTCTGGTGGGGGAAGAAGGCGGCCACGTTGAGCGCTGTGGGGTGTTCGTCATTGGCAGCCTGGTACTCGGGCCAGGTTTCCCACGTCCAGGGGATCGCCGTTTCGAAGGCATCGGTGGGCAGATCCTCGATGAAGCACATCAGCTCGATGAGCTGGTCCCGGTCGGCTTCCCGCAGCGGGGCAAGACCCAGTCCGCAGTTGGCCAGCACCACGCTGGTGGTGCCGTGCGACGGCATGGGGTCGATGTGGGGGTCCCACCACAGCGAACCGTCGTAGTGGGTGTGGGGCTCGATGAACCCCGGCGTCACCAAGGCGCCGCCGGCGTCGATTTCCGGCTCGCCGTCGGGCCGCAACCCCGGACCCACTTCGGCGATGCTCCCCGAGCGCACCCGCACATCGGCCTCGAACGAGGGTGCCCCGGTGCCGTCCACCACCGTTCCTCCGCGAACCAGCAAATCTCCTGTAGCCATGTCAGAACCTTAGGGGGAGAATTGCCCTGAAACCGACTCGACTCTGAGGGAGAATTGGCAGACCTCACTGTGTGTATTTGATGCGGTGTTGATGGGCAAGGGTTGCCATAGTGGAGTCCGATGGCTGAGCCAGAACAATTGGTGGTCGAGGCCCAACGGCAGGCGACGGCCGCGACCACCCTCGAGGAACTGAGCACGGTGCGGACGGCGATGAGCGGCAAGCGCTCTCCGCTAGTGGCGGCCCGCAAAGCCCTAGGCGACCTCGATCCCGAGGCCCGTCGGGAGGCCGGCCAAGCTCTGAATGCGGCCAAGACAGCCATCGACGAGATCTTGAGTGCCCGTGAGGCCGAGCTGGCCGCCGCCGCCCGAGCCGAGAAGCTGGCCGCCGAGCGGCTCGACCTCACCGAGGTGACCGACCAGCCGTCTGACGGCCATCTTCACGTGATCACCCAGACTTGGCAGGAGCTGGAAGACGTATTCGTGGGCATGGGCTATCGCGTGGCTGAAGGCCCTGAGATCGAGAGCGAGTGGTACAACTTCGGCGCCCTCAACTTCCCTCTCGGGCATCCGGCTCGGGACATGTACGACACGCTCTATGTCGACTACGGCGAGCCGGGCAGCACGCTGCTGCGCACCCACACCTCGCCGGTGCAGGCTCGGGTGATGGAGAACCAGGAGCCTCCCATCTACGTGGTGGCGCCCGGCCGGTGCTTTCGCCAGGACACCGCCGACGCCACCCACATGCCGGTGTTCCACCAGATCGAGGGCCTGGTGGTAGACCGCGGCACGACCCTGGGCGATCTGGCCGGGACCATCGAGGCGTTCACCGCCGCCTACTTCGGGCCCGGCTTCACCTCCCGGCTGCGGCCCTCCTATTTCCCGTTCACCGAGCCCTCGGCCGAGTTCGACATCCAGCGCCCCGACGGCACCTGGCTGGAGCTGGGGGGCTGCGGAATGGTCCACCCCAACGTGTTCAAGGCCTGCGGCATCGACCCTGAGCAGTGGCAGGGCTTTGCTTTCGGTTTTGGCATCGACCGCTTAGCCCTTATCCGATTCGGCATCGACGACCTGCGCGAGCTGTGGACCAATGACATTCGCTTCCTGGAGCAGTTCTGATGTCCGGCACTATGGCTCATGAGGCGGCAGCGCGATGAAGGTGCTGTTGAGCTGGCTGCGGGAGTTCGCCCCCGACATCGACGGCGACCCCGAGGACTTGGCCGAGATCCTGTCCAATTTGGGGTTGGCCGTTGAGGAGCTGAGCCACGTCGGGCAGGGTCTGGAGGGCATCGTGGTGGCCGAGGTGCTGGCCACCCGGCCCCATCCCGACGCCGACCGCATCCACTTGGTGGACGTGGACGCGGGGGATGGCGAGGCCCTCCAAGTGTGCTGCGGAGCCTTCAACATGGCGGTGGGCGACCGGGTGCCGCTGGCTGTTGTGGGCACCACCATGCCCAACGGCATGGAGATCGCCCGGCGCAAGATGCGGGGCCAATGGAGCAACGGAATGCTGTGCTCGGGGGCCGAGATCGACATGGGCGACGACCACGAGGGCATTTTGATCTTGGAACAGGGCCTGTCGTTGGGGATTCCGCTGGCAGAGGCGCTGGGGATCCACCCCGATGTGCTGTTCGACTTGGAGGTGAACCCCAACCGGCCCGATGCCATGTCGGTGATGGGCGTGGCCCGCGATCTGGCCGCCTGCCTCGGAGTGCCCTTCTCGGTGGCTGCCCCCAAGGTCGACGAGACCGGCCAATCCGCGACAGATCGGGCATCGGTGAGCATCACCGCTCCCGACTTGTGCGGGCGCTTCGGCGTGCGGGTGCTCGACAACGTTCCGTCTGGGCCGTCGCCTCGGTGGATGGCAAACCGCTTGCTGGCCGTTGGGCAACGCCCCATCAATGCGGTGGTCGACCTGTCCAACTACGTGATGTTCGAGCTAGGCCAGCCCAATCACACCTATGACTTGAACCTGGTGCCGGGTGGCGAGCTGGGGGTGCGCATGGCCCTGTCAGGCGAGCGGATGACCACCTTGGACGGCGTGGAGCGAACCCTGTCGGACACCGACGGCGTGATCGTCAACCGCGACGACGAGGCCATCGGCCTGGCTGGCGTAATGGGCGGTGCCTCTACCGAGATCTCGACCGACACCCGTTCAGTGCTGCTGGAAGCCGCGTGGTGGGACCCCATGACAATTGCCCGCACTGCCCGACGATTGGGGCTGCGGAGCGAGGCTTCAGCTCGATTCGAGCGGGGGGCCGACCCCGACATCATCCCTATGGCCCTGGACCGCTTCGCCGACCTGGCGGCCGCACTTGGGTCCACCACTGCCCCCGGCATTGTCGATGCCGCCGGCAATAGGCCTGAATCCATCACCGTTCGAGTTCGCCCTCAGCGAGTGAACTCCATCTTGGGTACCGAGTTGAAGTCCGAAGAGATGACGGACTTGCTGGAGCCAATCGGTTTTGCCTGCGATTCGAAGGGCGATGTCCAGGGCTTTGACGTCACCATCCCTTCGTGGCGTCTCGATTCGGCTACCGAGATCGATGTGATCGAGGAAGTAGGCCGCCTGCACGGCTACTCGCGGATCGCCCGCACCGTACCGGTGACCGAGCAGGCTGGCGTTCTCACATCCCGCCAGCAGGACCGCCGCCGGATCCAGGCACTGCTCACCGGAATGGGGATCACCGAGGCCATGCCCCTGCCTTTCTTGGCTCCAGGTGATCTGGCCCGAGCCGGTCTTGGTGACGACGGCATCACCGTGACCAACCCTCTGGTGGCCGAGGAGTCGATCATGCGAACCTCGTTGCGCCCCGGCCTGCTCAAAGCGGTGGCCTACAACGCCGCTCGGCGCACTACCGGCGTGTCGCTGTTCGAAATCGGCCGGGTGAACCCCGGTGGGGGAGGGGATCTACCCGATGAGGATGAGCACTTGGCCGTGATCTTGGCCGGCCAAGAGGCCACTGCAGCCACCACGCTGTGGCGCCGTTTGGCCCGCAATCTGGCCGTCGCCAATCCAGGTGTGGTCAATGCCACGGTTGACGGCCTCCATCCCGGCCGGTCCGGGCAGGTACTGGCTGACGGCCAGCCAGTCGGTGCGCTAGGCGAGATCGACCCCCAGGTGCTGGATGCCTATGAGATTGGCGAGCGTGCGTCCTGGTTGGAGGTCGATCTGGGAGCGCTGCTGGACGCCGACCGAGGGCTAGCACCGTATCGAGCCCCCAGCCGCTATCCGTCCAGCGACGTAGATCTCGCCTTCGCCGTCCCCGACGAAGTCTCGGCCGACGAAGTAGCTGCCACCATTGCCCAGTCCGGAGGCGAACTACTGGCCTCCGTGGCCCTGTTCGATGTATTCCGCTCCGAGCAACTGGGCGAGGGCCGCCGCAGCCTGGCCTACACCCTCCGCTTCGAATCCTCCGACCGCACGCTCAACGACGCCGAGGTCGCCTCCGCTCGCCAATCCTGCATAGATGCCGTCACCACCACCCACAACGCCACCCTCCGCGGGTGATATACCGCCGCAATTGACTTGAATACTTATTCATAATTGTGCATACTTAGTCCCATGGGACAGAAGATTCCTGTTGGGATCATTGGGGCGTCGGGGTATGTGGGCGCGGAGTTGATGCGGTTGCTGGCTCACCACGACGGTTTCGACGTGCGCTTCGTCACCGGCGATACCCAGGCAGGGCAACCAGTTGCCGATCTTTATCCTCACTTGGCTGCGATCGGCACCGAAGAGGAGTTCGTGAAGTACGACCCCGCGCTGTTGGACGATGTGGGCCTCGCTTTTCTGGCCCTTCCCCATGGCCAGTCCATGGCGCTGGCTGGCGAAATCTTGGCTCGGGGCAAGGTCACGATCGATCTGGCCGCTGACTTTCGGCTGACCGACGCTGGGCAATACCAGCAGTGGTATGGAGAACCGCACCAGACGCCTCAACTGCTCGGGCAGTTCGCCTACGGCCTCCCCGAACTGTTCAGAGACGAGCTTGCCCACGCCACCGCAGTTGCGGTGCCTGGCTGCTATCCCACTGCTGCGGCGCTGGCAGTGGCCCCGCTGGTCCGCAAAGGACTCATTCAGGCTGATGGAGTCATCGTGGACGCGGCGAGCGGGGTTTCGGGCGCGGGACGGCCTCCCAAGGCCCACACCACATTCTGTGCGGTCGATGAGGACTTCACCGCCTACGGACTGCTCGACCACCGTCACACCCCCGAAATAGAACAGGCTTCCGGAGCATCGGTGCTGTTCACCCCCCACCTGGCCCCGATGAACCGGGGAATTCTGGCCACCTGCTACGCCAAGCCCGCAGGGGAGGCATCCACCGCTTCGTTGCTTGAGGCGCTGGCCGAGTTCTACGCCGATGAGCCTTTCATCGTTGTGTCCGAGCGTCCTCCCTCCACCAAGGCCACGCTGGGATCAAACGCCGCCCACCTCACCGTTCGCTACGACGCCCGTACCCAAACCGTGGTGGCGCTGTGTGCCCTCGACAACCTGGTGAAAGGGGCGGCCGGGCAGGCCGTCCAGTGCGCCAACCTCATCAGCGGGTTGGACGAGACCGCTGGCTTGACCGCAGTGGGGGTGTATCCATGAGTGTGACCGAAGTCCCCGGGTTCATCGCCGCAGGGGTGACCTGCGGCATCAAGCCCAACGGAAAGCCCGACCTCGCCCTGGTGGCCACCGACGACGGCGCGCCGGTCAGCGCCGCTGGTGTGTTCACCTCCAACAAGATGACCGCCGCCCCGGTGCTGGTGTGCCAGGAGCACCTGGCCGCCACCGGGGGGCAGGCTGCCGCGGTGGTCCTCAACAGCGGCAACGCCAACGCAGCGACGGGTGCTCAGGGAATGGCCGACGCCCTCCAGATGTGCAAGGAGTCCGCCGCCGCCCTGGGAGTTGCCCCTGAGGAGGTGTTGGTGTGCTCCACCGGGTTGATCGGCTACGCCCTTCCCATGGACGCCGTCTCGGCCGGCATCGCAGCGGCTGCCCAGGCGCTCACCCCTGACGCCGGCCCCCAAGCAGCCGAAGCCATCATGACCACCGACACAGTGTCCAAGCAGGTGCTAATCGCCGGCGACGGGTTCACTGTGGGGGGCATGGCCAAAGGAGCGGCCATGCTGGAGCCCAACATGGCCACCATGCTGGCGGTGCTGGTCACCGACGCGGCCGCCGACCCGGACACCCTCCAAAAGGCCCTGCGGCAAGGGGTGTCTGGCACGTTCAACACCCTCACTGTGGACGGGGCTGAGTCCACCAACGACACCGTTTTGATCTTGGCCAACGGCCAGGCCGGTCCGGTCGATCCCGATGCCCTCACCGAAGCGGTTGCCGCGGCGTGCGAGAGCTTGGCCCTTCAGATGGCCGACGATGCCGAGGGCTCCACCAAGACGGTGTTCCTGCGGGTCACCGGTGCGGCCTCCGACGCCGAGGCGGCCAAAGCGGCCCGCGACACGGCCAACTGCCAACTGGTGAAGTGCTCTTGGTACGGCCAGGATCCCTATTGGGGCCGCATTGCCTCCGAGATGGGCGCGGCCGGGGTGGCCTTCGACAACACCAAGCTGACCATCGCCTACGGACCCCATGTGGTGTACGACCACGGCGAGCCCGCCCATCCCCCCGAATTGGCCGAGTACATGACCGGTCGGCGTCTCGATCTTCACGTCGATTTGGGCATGGGCGTCGGGTCGGCTCGGATCATCACCACCGATCTAACCCACGCTTATATCGACGAGAACATGGGAACATCATGAACCTCACCCCTGACGCCACCGCGGCAGTCCTTACCCAAGCCCTGCCCTACATCCAGCGGTTCTCTGGCTCGACCGTGGTGGTGAAGTACGGCGGCAGCGCGATGGACAGCGACCACTTGGCCGGGTTCGCAGCCGACATCGTGTTGATGCACTCGGTGGGGATTCGTCCCGTCGTGGTTCACGGTGGGGGCCCCCAGATTGGCGAGATGATGGAACGGCTCGGGTTGCAGCCCACGTTTGTGGACGGACTGCGGGTCACCGACGCCGAGACCCTGGACATCGCCCGAATGGTGCTGGTGGGCCGGGTCAACCGCGACATCGTGTCGGCTATCAACGTGCATGGACCGCTGGCGGTGGGGGTGTCGGGCGAGGACGCCGGTCTGCTCCAAGCCCGAGTCCGCCATCCCGGCCTGGGCTTTGTGGGCACGGTGGACTCGGTGAACACCACCATCATCGACCGCCTGCTCGACGAAGACCTCATCCCGGTGGTGTCCACCATTGGGGCCGACGCCACCGGCCAAGCTCTCAACATCAACGCCGACACCGTGGCGGGCACCCTGGCCGGCGCTCTGGGAGCGGCCAAAGCGGTGTTCCTCACCGATGTGGAGGGCTTGTACGCCGATCCCGACGACCCAGCCACCCTCATCAGTGAAACCACGCCTGTGGCCCTAGAGGCCATGATCGCCGCCGGGGAGCTGACCGGGGGCATGATCCCCAAGGCCGAGGCGGCCGTCGATGCGGTGCGCCGAGGCGTGGCATCAGCCCACATGGTGAACGGCACCACTCCGCACGTGCTGCTGTTGGAGCTCTTCACCGATGCGGGGGTGGGCACCATGGTCTGCCCCGATTCCGATCAAGAACAGGAGACCTCTCCATGACCACCCACACCGATGCGGTGGGCACTGACAGCGGGCCCTGTCCGCTCATGCCCACCTACGGCCCTCCGTCGGTCATGTTCGTGCGGGGGGATGGGTGCTGGCTGTGGGACCGCGACGGCACACCCTACCTGGACTTCCTCAGCGGCATCGCCGTGTGCAGCCTGGGCCATGCCCATCCCCGGGTGGCCGAGGCAGTTGCCGAGCAAGCCCACACCCTGTGCCATGTGTCCAACCTGTACGCCACCGAGCCCCAGATGCACGTGGCCCGCACCATCGACCGCCTCGTCGGCGGCCCTCCCGGCCAGGTGTTCTTCGCCAACAGCGGCGCCGAGTCCAACGAATGCGCCATCAAGTTGGCCCGTAAATGGGCCGGACATGGCCGCTACACCGTTATCAGCGCAGGCCGGTCGTTCCACGGCCGCACGCTGGCCACGCTGCACGCCACCGGCCAGGCCGAAAAGCACGAGGCCTTCCAGCCCCTGCCCGAGGGCTTTCGCCACGTCCCTTGGGACGACATTGCCGAGTTGGAGAAGGCTATTGACGACACCACCGCGGCGGTGCTGTTGGAGCCCATCCAAGGCGAGGGGGGCATCAATGTGCCCTCCGCCGGCTATCTCCAAGCGGTGCGCGATCTGTGCGACGACCGGGGCTTGCTGTTCATGCTCGATGAGGTGCAGACCGGCTTGGCCCGCACCGGTCGTTGGTTCGCCCACCACCACGACAGGGTTGTGCCCGACGTGGTGACCATGGCCAAGGCGCTGGGCAACGGTATGCCCATCGGGGCCTGCTGGGCCCGGGCTGAGGTCGCTGCGGCCTTCAAGCCCGGAGATCACGCCACGACGTTTGGCGGCCAGCCTCTGGCTGCTTCGGCGGCCAAAGCCACCCTTGAGGTGATGGAGGAGATTGACCTGCCAGCCATGGCCGCCCAAGCCGGAGAGACCATGCGGGCGGCAGTGGAGGCGCTACACGGAGTGTCCAGTGTCCGAGGCCGGGGCCTGTTGCTGGGCGTGGAGCTGGCCGGGGAGCGGCCCGCTGCCGAGGTTGTGAGCGCGGGGATGGCCGAAGGCTTGGTGTTGGGCACTGCCGGCACGACCTCTCTGCGCATCGCTCCGCCCCTGATCATCAGCGACGACGAGATCGCCCACGGCGTGGCCGTGCTCGAAAAGGTATTGAAGTCATGAACCCGGTCCGCCACCTCCTTGAAGTCGATGATCTCACTGCGGCCGAACTGGCCACGGTGCTGGACCTCTCCAACGATCCCTCTCCTTCACCAGTGTTGGAAGGCAAGGGCATGGCCTTGTTGTTCGAAAAGCCCTCGGCTCGTACCCGGAACTCCATGGAGATGGCCGTGGTGCAGCTCGGCGGTCACCCGGTTTCCATAACCGGAGGGGAAGTGGGCATCGACGAGCGGGAGTCTGCCGAGGACATCACCCGCACCCTGGCCTGCTATCACGCGGCCATCGGTGCCCGGGTGTTCGACCACGCCGTGGTGGAGCGGATGGCCTCGGTCAGCCCAGTGCCGGTGGTCAACATGCTGAGCGATCAGGCCCACCCCTTGCAGGCCTTGGCCGACATACTGACCGTGAAGCAAGTCTTCGGGGAGATGAGCGGCTGCCGCATCGCCTATGTGGGCGACCCCAATAACATGGCCCGGTCACTGGGCATTGCCGCTGGACTTGCCGGAGCGGAATTCGTCATCGCCAGTCCTGCTGGCTACCGATTCGACTCCGTCGACCTAAACCGCATCGCCAGCACTGGCCGGGAAGCCCAGGTGGTAGACGATCCCGTCCTGGCGGTGGACGGCGCCCACGTTGTGTACACCGATGTATGGGTTTCCATGGGCCAAGAGGCCGAGACCGAAGAGAAGATAGATGCCTTCGCCCGCTACACCGTGGACGAGCGGTTGATGAGCCGGGCTGCCCGCGACGCCATCTTTCTGCACTGCCTGCCAGCTCGCCTCGGTCTCGAAGTAACTGAAGAGGTGCTCTACGGCCCCCAGAGTCGGATATGGCAGCAAGCCGAAAACCGGATGCACTCCGCCCGAGGGCTGCTCACGTTCCTGTTGGGGGCGTCATGAGACTGGGGAAGAACCAGCGCCAACACCGGATCGCCCAGATCCTGAAGCAGGAGTCGGTGTCCAGCCAAGACCACCTGGTGGAGTTGCTGTCCGCTGAGGGAGTCGCGGCCACCCAGGCCACCGTGTCGCGCGATCTTGACGACTTGGGTGCGGTCAAGGTCCCCACCGGCGGCGGGTCTGTGTACGCCATCCCCGAGCTGCCTTCCGAGCAAATCGCCCCCGACGACCATCTCCGGCGGGTGCTGGGGGAGTGGGTAGTGGCCGTGGGCTGTTCCCAGAACTTGGTGGTGCTGAACACCCCGCCGGGATCGGCCCACGTGGTGGGCTCGGCCATCGACCGCTCGGCCGTTGACGGGGTTCTGGGCACCGTCGCCGGAGACGACACCGTGTTGGTGGTGGCCACCGAAAATAACGGCGGCCACTCCGTGGCCGACTTCTTCCGCTCGCTTGCCGGGCTGACTGACTCGGCGGAATCCGCCCTCTTGGAGGAGAGCTCGTGAACCAAAACCTGAACAAGGTCGTGCTGGCCTATTCCGGCGGGCTGGACACCTCGGTGATCCTTCGCTGGTTGCAGGACACCTACGACTGCGAGGTGGTCACATTTACCGCCGACCTGGGCCAAGGGGAGGAGTTGGAACCAGCCAAGGCCAAAGCCGAGGCCATGGGCGTGAAGGAGATCTACATCGAAGACCTACGCGAGGAGTTCACCGCCGACTTCGTGTACCCCATGTTCCGGGCCAACGCCATCTACGAGGGGGAATACCTGCTGGGCACCTCCATCGCCCGCCCCCTAATCGCCAAGCGGCTGGTGGAGATAGCGGCCGAGGCGGGCGCCGACGCGGTGTCCCACGGCGCCACCGGCAAGGGCAACGACCAGGTCCGCTTCGAGCTGGGGGCCTACGCCCTGAACCCCGACATCTCAGTGGTGGCCCCGTGGCGCATTTGGGACCTGGGTTCCAGGGAGAAGCTGGTGGCCTACGCGGCCGAGCACGGCATTCCCATCGAGGCCGAGCGGGAGGGCGGCTCCCCGTTCTCCATGGACGCCAACCTGCTTCACATCTCCTATGAGGGCGGTCCGCTGGAAGACCCGTGGTTTGAGCCTCCCGAAGAGATGTGGCGCTGGTCGGTAGCACCCGAGAACGCTCCCGACATTCCGACGGAGATCGAACTCACCTTCCAGGGCGGCGACATCGTTGCCATCGACGGCCAGACCCTCAGCCCAGCCACCGTTTTGGCCGAGCTGAACCGCATCGGCGGGGCCAACGGAATCGGCCGACTGGATCTGGTGGAGAACCGCTACGTGGGCATGAAGTCGCGGGGGTGCTATGAGACCCCCGGCGGCACCATCATGCTCAAGGCTCACCGGGCCATCGAGAGCCTCACGCTCGACCGGGAGGTGGCCCACCTCAAAGACGAGCTCATGCCCCGCTACGCCCAGCTGATCTACAACGGCTACTGGTGGAGCCCCGAGCGTCAGATGCTCCAGACCGCCATAGACCATTCCCAGGTGCGGGTGAACGGCACCGTGCGGCTCAAGCTCTACAGGGGCAATGTGACCGTCACCGGGAGGCGCTCCGACGACAGCCTGTTCGACGAGGCGGTGGTTACCTTCGAAGAGGACCAGGGCGCCTACGAGCAGGCCGACGCCGAGGGGTTCATCAAGCTCCACGCCTTGCGGCTGCGCACCCTTGCTCAGCGGGAAGGCCCGTCATGAGCACGCTGTGGCACGGGAGGTTCGAGGGTGATCCTGCCGATGAGCTGATGGCCTACACCGCCAGCATCGGTTTTGACGTGAGGCTGGCGCCAGACGACATCGCCGGTTCGCGGGCCCACGTCCGGATGCTGGGCCGCGTTGGCCTGCTCTCCGACTCAGAGGTTGACGACGTGCTGGCCTCGCTCGACCAGACTGAGGCCGAGCTGGCCTCTGGCGATTTCGTCTTCGCGCCCGGCGATGAGGACATCCACACCGCCATCGAGCGCCGGGTAACCGAACTGGCCGGCCAAGCTGGGGCCAGGCTCCACACCGGCCGCAGCCGTAACGACCAAGTGGCCACGGCCCTGCGTCTGTTCGCCAAGCGGGAACTGGCCGCCATCGCCGCCGACGTGATCGCTCTCCAGAGCGTGTTGCTGGACCGGGCTGCCTCCGCCGGTGACGCCTACCTACCGGGGTACACCCACCTCCAGCGGGCCCAGCCGGTGCTGTTGGCCCATCACCTGCTGGCCCACGGCTGGGCGCTGGCTCGGGATGTGGACCGGTTGGCCGACGCTCGCGCCCGCATGGACGTGAGCCCCCTGGGAGCGGGCGCGGTGGCCGGCTCGTCACTGCCCTTGAATCCTGACATGACCGCTGCCGAGCTTGGCTTCGCCGCCCGGTTCGAGAACTCCATGGACGCAGTGTCCGACCGGGATTTCGCAGCCGAGAGCCTGTTCGCGCTGGCCATGGTGGGCATTCACCTGTCCCGGCTTGGCGAGGAGATCGTGTTCTGGACCTCTGAGGAAGTCGGCTTCGCCTTCCTCGACGATACCTACGCCACCGGCAGCTCCATGCTGCCCCAAAAGAAGAACCCCGACATTGCCGAGTTGGCTCGGGCCAAGGCCGGCCGGCTCATCGGCAACCTCACTGGCCTGCTGGCCACCCTCAAAGGCCTGCCGCTGGCCTACAACCGCGACCTTCAAGAGGACAAAGAACCCCTTTTCGACGCGGTGGATCAAGTGCGTCTCGGCGTGAGGGCCATGGCCGGGCTCATGTCCACCATCAGCTTCGATACCGACGCCATGGCCGCAGCCGCCGATGCTCCGACCGCAGCCGCCACCGACCTGGCAGAGCACCTTGTGACCGACGGTGTGCCCTTCCGCGAGGCCCATGCCATCGTCGGCGATCTCGTGCGCCGTTCTCTGGAAGGCGAGGCCTCCTTGGCTGACCTCGTGCGGTCCGACCCCCGCCTGGGAGAGGACGCTGCTGGTCTGCTGGCTCCCGGTGTACCCGTCACCCGCCGCACCACCCCCGGTGGCGCGGGACCCCACTCTGTGAGGGCCCAAATCACCAATTTCCAAACCCGCCTCCTCGCCGACGCGGCCCGTTTCGACTGACGGTTACCAGCTGGGGCTGCCTTATCCTGACGGCGATGAGGCTGGAGCGGGATTTCTACGCCCGAGACCCTCGGGAAGTGGCCCCCGATCTGTTGAACAAGGTGCTGGTGTCCGGGGAGTGCCGGGGCCGAATCGTGGAAGCGGAGGCCTACGCCGGGGCCGACGACCCGGGCAGCCACGGCTTTCGGGGCATGACTCCCCGCACCGAGGTCATGTTCGGTCCTCCTGGCCGTTTATACGTTTACTTCACCTATGGCATGCACTGGTGCGCCAACGTGGTGTGCGGCGCCGAAGGGGAGTGCGCTGCGGTGCTGTTGCGGGCGCTAACTCCGCTAGTAGGGATTGACGAGATGAGAGAGCGGCGGCCCAAGGCCCCCCAGAACCGGGATCTGTGCAGCGGGCCGGCCAAGCTCACCGCCGCTCTGGGGATCGACGGCACGGCCAACGGCACCGACTTGTTGACCGCTGATTCAGGAATCGAGTTGCTCGATGACGGTACTCCGCCCCCAGCCGAACCGGGTCGCTCGGTTCGCATCGGCCTCAGCTCAGGTGCCGAGTTGCCCTGGCGCTGGTACGTTCCCGGTTGTCCCGATCTATCCCGCAAGGGCTGATGAAGATATGTCCTGGTTGAGCAGTGAGGATACTGAATTGGCTTCCTCCCGCGACCTGGCCGTGGCCCGTGAGCTGCTGGCCAGGTTCGACGATGATCTGGGAGACCGCTATCGCTCGCTGATCGATGCCCACCCCGACGCCGGCCTGAGAACCTGCCGACCAGGACACCTCACCGGCTCAGCGCTGGTGGTGGACGGCGCTGGAACCAACACACTGCTCTTGCTCCACGCCAAGTTAGGCCGCTGGCTTCAGCCAGGGGGTCACGCCGACGGCGATGCCAACCTGGCCGCAGTGGCGCTTCGGGAGGCAACCGAGGAAACTGGAATCGACGCACTGCGCATCTGGCCCCAGCCCCTGCATCTGGACATCCACGAGGTGGACCCCCCCGGTGAAGATGCCCATTTGCACTACGACGTCCGGTTCCTAGTGCAGGCCCCCGCCGATGCGCAGCCCCAAGGCAATCACGAGTCTCTGGGATTGCGCTGGGTGCCTCTGGACGGGTTAGCAGACTTCGGCTGTGACTCCGGCCTGGTGCGTCTGGCCCAGTTGGGGGCCCTGGCCCTCAAGGACCTGCCCGGGAACTAACCGATATCCAGAGGGTCGCCGCACGAGGGCATCCGGTTGCGATCGGCGAAGGCATCCAACAGGGCGTCAACCCCTTCTCCCCGCTCCACACTCACTCGGAACTGGCGGTCTTCGCCGGCCCGGAGAGCCTCGGCGTGGGCCAGACGATCATTGAGATAGGTCTCCCAGCTGCCCAGCCATAACCCCACAAGCTTTCCGTCCTCGCCCCCGGGGGCGGAGGCGGCCAAGTCGGCTGTCATCTCGGCCAGCACTGCGGTCGAGGTCTCAATCTGGCCAGCCCGTTCGTCCATGCTCACCGCGTCGCGGGCCTGAGGCATGCGGTCCAATGCATCTCTGGCCTCGGCGCATCGGGCCTCGGCATCGGCTACCCACTCCCGATTTTGGAGGCGGTCGGGGTTCCCATCGCCGAAAAACCAGATCGTGGCCCCGATCCAGAACACGGCGAACAGCGCCACCACCGCAATGCCAACCGACAGGCCGAGCCGCCTTCCCGTCACGTACTCATTCTCCCTTTGCTTCCGACTCCCGTAGCCTGTGCTCGGTGCTTGAAGAACTCGAATCTCGCGGCCTGGTGCAGGACACCACCGACCGGGAACTGCTGGCCCGACGGCTCAACAACGGCTCCGTCGGGGTGTACCACGGCATCGACCCTACGGCCAGCTCACTGCATTTGGGCAACCTCATCGGAGTATTGGTGTTGAGGCGGTTCCAGGAGGCTGGTCACCGGCCCATCGCTTTGGTGGGCGGGGCCACCGGGATGGTGGGTGATCCCAGCGGTCGTTCCGACGAGCGCAATCTGCTGGACGACGACACACTGGCTGCCAACCTTTCCGGCATCAGGGCCCAACTGGAGAAACTGCTGGACTTCGACGGCGACGCCGAATTGGTCAATAACTACGACTGGACTCGCGATCTCACCCTCATCGAGTTTCTGCGGGATACCGGCAAGCACGCCACCGTGAACCAGATGGCAGCCAAGCACTCGGTGCGCAGCCGCATGGAGAGCGACAGCGGCATCTCCTACACCGAGTTCACCTACATGCTCCTACAGGCCTACGACTTCTGGTGGCTGCACTCTCACCAACAATGCGAACTTCAAATCGGCGGCTCCGACCAATGGGGCAACATCACCGCTGGAGTGGATCTCATTCGCCGCCGCTCCGGTACCCAGGCTCACGGCCTTACCTGGCCGCTGCTCACCCGGTCTGATGGGGCCAAGTTCGGCAAGACCGCGGAGGGGGCGGTGTGGCTGGATCCAAACCGCACCAGCCCCTATCGCTTCCACCAGTACTTCGTGCAGGTGCCCGACGAAGATGTGGAGCGGAGCCTGCTTCAGTTCACCATGCTGTCGGTGGAGGAGATCACCGCGGTGGTCGAGGCCCATCAGGGCGATCCCGGGCGTCGGGAGGCCCAGAGGACCCTGGCCAACGAGGTCACCTCTCTGGTGCACGGTCCGTCTGCGGCGGTTGCTGCTGAGGAAGCGGCCCAAATCCTGTTCGGTTCTCCGGTGGACGACATAGACAAGGCCGCCTTTGAAACGGTCGCCGACGAGGTGCCGACCTCGGACATCACCCTTACTGCCGACGGCGGGTTCGACGCCGACTCGAACAGCTTCGACCTGGTCGAGCTGCTGGCCTCAACCGGGCTGGCCACTTCCAAGGGTGATGCCCGTCGGGGGCTGGCAGAGGGGTCGGTGTACGTGAACAATGAGAGGGTTTCCGGGGAGGCGCCGGCCGTGGCTGCCAAGCGACTGCTGCACGGCCGCTACCTGCTGCTTCGGCGGGGCAAGCGCCGCCACCACCTGCTGCGAGTGAGGGGAAACGAATCCCCTGGATGAGTTGACGTTCCTGGTCAGCGCCGGTAGCGTTACAACCCGCCTCTGAAACGGATAGCTCTCGGGCTGCCCGCAGCGGCAGAGCACGGTCTGGCTTGTCTGGACCGATGCGGTTCTCCCGTCAGGGTCACCGCCTCACGCTCCTTGAAAACGGAAGAGAGGACGGATAAGCCAGTGCGGGCGACGTCTTGGCGCACCTCGCGTTCAAGTCGTCGACCTAACACAATTCCAAGGAAAATTAGTCAGGAAGGGTTTCGACCCTTTTGACTTTCCGGAATCGCTTCGTCTCGCCGAGGCAATTTGTGAGACGAGCAAATGATCAAAGGCGGTGAATCCCCTCGGGGAGGAGCTGCTGGAGATGTTGACGGAGAGTTTGATCCTGGCTCAGGACGAACGCTGGCGGCGTGCCTAACACATGCAAGTCGAACGAGGTCGCCTTCGGGCAATGACCAAGTGGCGAACGGGTGCGTAACACGTGAGGAACCTGCCCCGAAGACTGGGACAACCACGGGAAACTGTGGCTAATACCAGATACCCTCCGCTGATCGCATGATCGGCAGAGGAAATGCTCCGGCGCTTCGGGAGGGTCTCGCGGCCTATCAGCTAGTTGGTGAGGTAACGGCTCACCAAGGCATCGACGGGTAGCTGGTCTGAGAGGACGATCAGCCACACTGGGACTGAGACACGGCCCAGACTCCTGCGGGAGGCAGCAGTGGGGAATCTTGCGCAATGGGCGAAAGCCTGACGCAGCAACGCCGCGTGGGGGATGAAGGCCCTCGGGTTGTAAACCCCTTTCAGCAGGGACGAAATTGACGGTACCTGCAGAAGAAGCCCCGGCCAACTACGTGCCAGCAGCCGCGGTAACACGTAGGGGGCGAGCGTTGTCCGGAATTATTGGGCGTAAAGAGCTCGTAGGCGGTTTGGTAAGTCAGATGTGAAAGGTTAGGGCTCAACCCTAAGATTGCATCCGATACTGCTATGACTAGAGTCCGGTAGAGGAGTGTGGAATTCCTGGTGTAGCGGTGAAATGCGCAGATATCAGGAGGAACACCGACGGCGAAGGCAGCACTCTGGGCCGGTACTGACGCTGAGGAGCGAAAGCGTGGGTAGCAAACAGGATTAGATACCCTGGTAGTCCACGCCGTAAACGTTGGGCACTAGGTGTGGGGCCTTATCAACGGGTTCCGTGCCGTAGCTAACGCATTAAGTGCCCCGCCTGGGGAGTACGGCCGCAAGGCTAAAACTCAAAGGAATTGACGGGGGCCCGCACAAGCGGCGGAGCATGTTGCTTAATTCGAGGCAACGCGAAGAACCTTACCTGGGTTTGACATGTACGGAAAAGCCATAGAGATATGGTGTCCTTCGGGGCCGTACACAGGTGGTGCATGGCTGTCGTCAGCTCGTGTCGTGAGATGTTGGGTTAAGTCCCGCAACGAGCGCAACCCTCGTCCTATGTTGCCAGCACGTTATGGTGGGGACTCGTAGGAGACCGCCGGGGTCAACTCGGAGGAAGGTGGGGACGACGTCAAGTCATCATGCCCCTTATATCCAGGGCTGCAAACATGCTACAATGGCCGGCACAACGGGCAGCGACACCGCGAGGTGAAGCGAATCCCTGAAAACCGGTCTCAGTTCGGATTGGAGTCTGCAACTCGACTCCATGAAGTCGGAGTCGCTAGTAATCCCGGATCAGCAACGCCGGGGTGAATACGTTCCCGGGCCTTGTACACACCGCCCGTCACACCACGAAAGTCGGCAACACCCGAAGTCAGTGGCCTAACTCTTTTGAGGGGGAGCTGCCGAAGGTGGGGTTGGCGATTGGGGTGAAGTCGTAACAAGGTAGCCGTACCGGAAGGTGCGGCTGGATCACCTCCTTTCTAAGGAGTTCCGTTTCCACTTGATTCCGCCAAATGGTGAAATCAAGTTCGGACACTCCCAGTTGATGCACTGGTTTCTCTTGTCCTCTCTTCCGCTTTGAGGGAGCGTGATTTACACGCTCGAGGCTCTGCCTGAACGGTTTATTTCTTGTTCAGCATCCTCCTGCGCTCTTTGAGAACTGCATAGCGAGCACGAGCATCTGATCGAAATTAGAGTTCTTCGATGTATGAATCTTCCAAGCTACGAAGAGCCAACGGTGGATGCCTTGGTGCCTACGACCGATGAAGGACGTGAGAGGCTGCGATAAGCCTCGGGGAGCTGCCGACTGAGCTTCGATCCGGGGATGTCCGAATGGGGAAACCTGATACCTGTAAAGGGGTATCACTCCGGTGTGAACACATAGCACCGGTAGAGGGAACCAGGTGAACTGAAACATCTAAGTAACCTGTAGGAAAGGAAAGCAACCGCGATTCCCTTAGTAGCGGCGAGCGAAATGGGAATAGCCTAAACCGTGCCGGTGGAATAGCCTGGTGGCGTTGCCGGTTCGGTGTTGTGGGGCCTCAGAGGAGGAGCACCAGATCCTCCACGAAGTTACAAATGTGCGTGGTAGTGGAATCGTTCTGGAAAGGCGAACCGCAGGGGGTAAGAGTCCCGTACACGAAACTGCTGCACACTTCGCTGAGTGTCCCCGAGTAGCGCCGTTGCCGTGTAATTCGGCGTGAATCTGCGAGGACCACCTCGTAAGGCTAAGTATATGTAGGCAACCGATAGTGAACTAGTACCGTGAGGGAAAGGTGAAAAGTACCCCGGGAGGGGAGTGAAATAGTACCTGAAACCGTTGGTTTACAAGCAGTCAGAGCGTCGTCTCAACCCGATGATCTTCGGATCGTCAATCTGAGATCGCGATGGCGTGCCTTTTGAAGAATGAGCCAACGAGTTACGGTATGTGGCGAGATTAACCTGTGAAGGGAAGTCGGAGCGAAAGCGAGTCTTAAATGGGCGTACAGTCGCATGCCGTAGACCCGAAGCCGGGTGATCTATCCATGGGCAGTGTGAAGCGGGGGTAAGACTCCGTGGAGGCGCGAACCGACCTAGGTTGAAAACTGGGCGGATGACCTGTGGATAGGGGTGAAAGGCCAAACAAACCCGGAGATAGCTGGTTCTCCGCGAAATGCATTTAGGTGCAGCGTTGTGCGTTCAACCATGGAGGTAGAGCACTGGATGGGCTAGGGGGCCGACAAGCTTACCGAACTCAGCCAAACTCCGAATGCCATGGTTCTAGAGCACAGCAGTGAGACCCCGGGGGATGAGCTTCGGGGTCGAAAGGGAAACAGCCCAGACCGCCAACTAAGGTCCCTAATTTCTAGCTAAGTGGTAAACGATGTGGGATTGCACAGACAGCCAAGAGGTTGGCTTAGAAGCAGCCACCCTTGAAAGAGTGCGTAACAGCTCACTGGTCGAGTGATCCTGCGCGGACAATGTAACGGGGCTAAAGCTAGAAACCGAAGTTGCGGATTTCTGCCATTAGGCAGGAGTGGTAGCGGAGCGTCGGGCTTGGAGTGAAGCGGCAGCGTGAGCTGACGTGGACCGAGTCCGAGTGAGAATGTTGGTATGAGTAGCGAGAGAGGGGTGAGAAACCTTTCCGCCGAAAGCCCAAGGGTTCCTGGGGAAGGCTAATCCTCCCAGGGTGAGTCGGGAGCTAAGGCGAGGCCGACAGGCGTAGTCGATGCACAACCGGTTGATATTCCGGTACCGCTGTGAACGCGTCCAGGCTTAACCGGTGTTGCTAAGGGGATGCCTGTCCCGCAAAGGGACAGGAGAAACCGACCCACACCGGAGCAGCCAGCAACGCGGGGACGCAGAGAGGTAGGTGAACCCAGGCGACGGTAGTTCCTGGGGTAAGCGTGTAGGGTGGGGCCCAGGTAAGTCCGGTCCCCATAAAGCCTGAGGCGTGATACCGAACCGCATGAGGTGAAGTCACTGATCCTGTACTGCCAAGAAAAGCCGCTAGCGAGCTTTCACGGCGCCCGTACCCCAAACCAACACAGGTGGGCAGGTAGAGAATACCAAGGCGATTGGGAGAACTATGGTTAAGGAACTCGGCAAATTACATCCGTAACTTTGGGATAAGGATGACCCCAGTAAAGTGATGGGCTTCGCGCCCGGAGCTTGATCGGGTGGCACAAACCAGGGGAAAGCGACTGTTTACTAAAAACACAGCAGCGTGCGAAGTCGTAAGACGCTGTATACGCTGTGACGCCTGCCCGGTGCTGGAAGGTTACGGGGAGGGGTTAGCCGTAAGGCAAAGCTCTGAACCTAAGCCCCAGTAAACGGCGGCCGTAACTATAACGGTCCTAAGGTAGCGAAATTCCTTGTCGGGTAAGTTCCGACCTGCACGAATGGCGTAACGACTTTCCCACTGTCTCAACCATAGACCCAGCGAAATTGAAGTACGAGTAAAGATGCTCGTTAGCTACAGAAGGACGGAAAGACCCCGTGGACCTTTACTACAGCTTGATATTGGTGTTTGGTATGTGTTGTGCAGGATAGGTGGGAGACTTGGAAGCATGGACGCTAGTTTGTGTGGAGTCAACCTTGAAATACCACTCTGCATATGCTGGGCATCTAACTTAGGCCCGTTATCCGGGTTGAGGACAGTGTCAGGTGGGTAGTTTGACTGGGGCGGTCGCCTCCCAAAGAGTAACGGAGGCGCCCAAAGGTTCCCTCAGCCTGGTTGGCAATCAGGCGTCGAGTGTAATGGCACAAGGGAGCTTGACTGCGAGACCGACGGGTCGAGCAGAAACGAAAGTTGGGCATAGTGATCCGGCGGTTGCGTGTGGAAGCGCCGTCGCTCAACGGATAAAAGGTACCCCGGGGATAACAGGCTCATCTTCCCCAAGAGTCCATATCGACGGGAAGGTTTGGCACCTCGATGTCGGCTCATCGCATCCTGGGGCTGAAGCAGGTCCCAAGGGTTGGGCTGTTCGCCCATTAAAGCGGTACGCGAGCTGGGTTTAGAACGTCGTGAGACAGTTCGGTCCCTATCCTCTGTAGCCGAAGGTGATTTGAGGAAGGCTGTCCCTAGTACGAGAGGACCGGGACGGACGCAGCTCTCGTGTGCCAGTTGTCCTGCCAAGGGCATGGCTGGTTAGCGACCTGCGGAAAGGATAACCGCTGAAAGCATCTAAGTGGGAAGCCTGTTCCAAGATGAGATCACCCACCGGGTAAACCGGGTAAGGCCCGTGGCAGAACACCACGTTGATAGGCCGGAAGTGTACGCATGGCGACATGTTCAGCTGACCGGTACTAATCGGCCGAGGGCTTGGTTCTACATCAATAACTCGATGTCGAATTGGATGTTCGTGCTCGCTGTGGAGTTCTTGAAGCACTGCCTCATTGACAAGAACATAAAGGTTTCGGTGGCGATGGCGGTGGGGTCACACCCGTTCCCATTCCGAACACGGAAGTTAAGCCCACCAGCGCCGATGGTACTTGGGCGGAGACGCCCTGGGAGAGTAGGTCGCCGCCGGATTTCGCAAAAAGCGGGGAGCCATTTGGCTCCCCGCTTTCGTTTACTCGCGGTTAACGCCAGCCGTCTCGGTAGACTTTGGCGGTGTCTTCTGGTGGAGGGTCTGCCCGCAAGCCTCCCAATCGCAGGAGGCCTCCTCAGCAGCGGACCCATCAGAGCAAGGGCAAAGGCGGCCCTCCGAGAGGCCGAAAGACGGCGAATCGAGGGCCTGATCGGCGGGACTCTGATGGGCGGGGCAGGTCTGATCGGCGGGACTCTGATGGGCGGGGCAGGTCTGATCGGCGGGACTCTGATGGGCGGGGCAGGTCTGATCGGCGGGACTCTGATGGGCGGGGCAGGCCTGATCGGCGGGACTCTGATGGGCGGGGCAGGCCTGATCGGCGGGACTCTGATGGGCGGGGCAGGCCTGATCGGCGGGACTCTGATCGCAGAGGGCCTCCGGGCAGGGGAAGATCCGATCGCCGGGGACCTCAAAGCAGGGGAAGGGACGATACGCCTCCACCCAAGGGGCCGCGGGGGATGGGATCTGTGGCCCGCAAAGGTGCGGCCAAAGTGGTGGAGCCGCCCCTGGAACCCGAGGAAAAAGCACCACCAGAGGTTGTCGAGGAAACGGCGGAGGAGGCTGAAGAGGCCCGATTGCGGGCCGAGCGGCGAGAGGTTCGCCAAGCTCGAACTAAGCAACTTCGCGCCGAGGCTAAGGAAGCCGTTCAGCGGGGCAACCTAAGCGAAGAACCCGAAAACCAACCCAGCAAGCAACAACGGGGGCGAAGGCGAGCTCCATTGCCCGAGGGCGGCCCGTCACCCAAAGCCCAGCAACTGGAAGATGCGATGGGGCGCAGAGACGGTCCTCGATACCGTCAGAGGCTGGAGCGAGCCGAGGTGGCCTATGAGCAAGGCGATTACCACAAAGCGTGGAGGGCTTTGGACGGGATGGCTAAGGATGCCCCCAAGGTGCCCGAAGTAAGAGAGCTGACCGGCTTGACCCTCTACCGCCTGGGGCGCTGGGAATTGGCCGCCCGGGAGTTGGAGGCTTTCCGAGAGCTCACCGGCCGCATCGACCTCCACCCGGTTTTGGCCGACTGCCACCGGGCCCAGCATCGATGGGCCGACGTCGACGAGCTGTGGGCTGAGCTTAAGGCTTCTAGTGCGAGCGCTGCGGTACTAGCCGAGGGGAGAATCGTGGCTGCCGGCGCCCTGGGCGATCGCGGTGACTACGCCGAGGCGGTTCAATTGCTGTCTGCAAATTTCCAGCGTCCTAGGCGGGCCAAAGAGCACCACTTGCGTCAGGCCTACGCCCTGGCCGATCTGTGCGAACAGGCTGGCGAAATCCCTAGGGCGAGGGAGCTGTTCGGCTGGTTGAAAGACCAGGATGAGCTCTACGTGGACGTGGCCGAGAGGCTGGCTTCTCTTCGGTAGCGAATACTCCCGGGTAATGCCCCCGAAGGTTTTGGCGCGCCGCTATCGTGAGGAAGACCGGCACTTGGCTCGAAGGAGAGGCAGATCGTGGACTTTGAAGGACTACTGGGCGACGAGGCCGAATCGCTCTTGTCGCATGAATCCAAGACCATTCCCCGGGAGGAACTGAGCCTGCCCGGACCCGATTTCGTGGACCGGGTAATGACCAGCACCGACCGGTCTCCTCAGGTACTGCGCAACCTTCAGTCGCTGTTCGACCACGGTAGGCTAGGAGGTACCGGTTACGTCTCCATCCTGCCTGTGGACCAGGGCATCGAGCACTCAGGGGCGGCCTCTTTTGCTCCCAATCCCCGCTACTTCGACCCCGCGGGGATTGTAGAGCTGGCCGTGGAAGGGGGCTGCAATGCGGTGGCCTCCACATTCGGCGTGCTGGGAGCCACCTCCCGGAGCTTCGCCCACCGCATCCCGTACATCGTCAAGCTCAATCACAACGAGCTGCTCACATATCCCAACAAGTTCGACCAGGTGATGTTCGGGTCGGTGGAGCAGGCCTACGACCTCGGCGCCGCCGGTGTAGGGGCCACCATCTACTTCGGCTCCGATGAGTCCACCCGCCAGATCCAGGAGGTGGCCGAGGCCTTCCACCGGGCCCATGAGTGCGGACTATTCACCGTTTTGTGGTGCTACCTGCGGAACTCCGGCTTCAAGGTGGACGGCACCGACTACCACGCCGCGGCCGACCTCACCGCCCAGGCCAACCACATCGGGGTGACCATCGAGGCCGACATCATCAAGCAGAAGCTCCCCGAGAACAACGGCGGCTACAACGCCCTCGGTTTCGGCAAGACTCACCCCCTGGTGTACGACGAACTGACCACCGACCACCCGATCGACCTAACCCGCTGGCAGGTGGCCAACTGCTACATGGGGCGCATTGGCCTCATCAACTCCGGAGGGGCGTCATCGGGGGCCAGCGATCTGGCCGAAGCAGTGCGCACCGCGGTCATCAACAAACGGGCCGGCGGCCTCGGCCTCATCAGCGGCCGCAAAGCTTTCCAACGCCCCGTCGCCGAGGGCGTAGAGCTCCTCAACGCCATCCAAGACGTCTACCTCTCCGACTCCGTAACCGTCGCCTGAAGTTCTCAATAGCCATCCCAACTGCCGAGGATGTGCCACTTGAGGTTCACCACTAGGTAACCTCGGATTCCGGCACCGCGTCAGCGAGTGGCCATCAAGGGATCAAGGAGGATTCCGTGACAGACACCGTGCCGCGTACCGTCGGGACGCGCGAGCTGAACCGGTTAGTGGTTCGCTTTGCGGGCGACTCCGGCGATGGGATGCAGCTCACCGGTGACCGCTTCACCAGCGCCAGCGCGCTGTTCGGCAATGATCTGGCCACACTGCCCGAGTTCCCGGCTGAGATCCGGGCGCCGCAGGGGACCCTCGCCGGCGTGTCGGCATTCCAGGTGCAGGTCTCCGACCACAGCATCACCACGCCGGGCGACGCTCCCAGCGTGCTGGTGGCCATGAACCCGGCTGCCCTTCGCAAGGAGCTGGCCCATCTGGAGATGGGCGGGACCGTGATCGTCAACCAGGACGC
Organism: Acidimicrobiales bacterium; assembly: GCA_963663255.1. Lineage (GTDB taxonomy): Bacteria > Actinomycetota > Acidimicrobiia > Acidimicrobiales > Bin134 > Poriferisocius. The sequence continues at coordinate 3,175,422 of OY760141.1, read as the reverse complement.
CTTTGTGGAGCGCAACCTGGCCAAGGCGGGTTACGACAGCGATCCGCTGGAAGACGGCAGCCTGGACAACTACACGCTGTTCAAGGTTCCGATGACCACCATCACCAAGGAGGTCTGCAAGGACCTCGGGGTGAAGCCCCGCGACGCCGAGCGGTCCAAGAACTTCTTCGCCCTGGGCCTCTTGTCCTGGCTCTACAGCCGGCCTGCCCAGCCCACCCTGGATTGGATCTCGGCCAAGTTCAAGCGCCAGCAGCTCATCGCCGACGCCAACACCGCGGCGTTCAAGGCGGGCATGGCTTTCGGCGATACCGCCGAGCTGTTCGACTTCACCTATGAGGTGAAGCCGGCCGCATTGGCCCCGGGGACCTACACCAACGTGAACGGCAATACTGCGCTGTCTTGGGGCCTGGTGGCCGCTAGCCAGCAGGCCAAGGTCCCCCTGTTTTTGGGTTCGTATCCCATTACTCCGGCCAGCGACATCCTCCACGAGCTGAGCCAGCGCAAGAACTTCGGGGTGCGAACCCTTCAGGCCGAAGACGAGATCGCCGCGGTGTGCGCCGCGCTGGGAGCGTCCTTCGGCGGGCATCTAGGAATCACCACCACCAGCGGACCGGGCATCGCCCTCAAAGGTGAGACCATCGGGCTCGCGGTCAGCCTCGAGCTGCCCCTTCTGGTGATCAACATCCAGCGAGGCGGGCCGTCCACCGGGCTGCCCACCAAGACCGAGAGCGCCGACCTGATGCAGGCCATGTACGGTCGCCACGGTGAATCGCCTGTTCCCATCGTGGCCGCCTACTCCCCGTCGCAGTGCTTCTTCGCCGCAATCGAAGCGGCCCGCATTGCCCTCAAGTACCGCACGCCGGTGATCTTGCTGTCCGACGGCTATCTGGCCAACGGCAGCGAACCCTGGCTCCTGCCCGACGTATCGACCCTGCCCGACCTGACGGTGGAGTTCGCCACCGCGCCCAACCACACCGAAGACGACGGCACCGAGGTGTACTGGCCCTACTTGCGCGACCCCGAGACCATGGCCCGTCCGTGGGCGGTGCCGGGCACGCCCGGCCTCACCCACCGCATCGGCGGTATCGAGAAGGAAGACGGCACCGGCAACATCAACTACGAGGCCGACAACCACGGCTACATGGTGAAGCTGCGCGAGAGGCGCGTCGCCCACATTGCCAACGACATCCCGCTCACCATGCTGGACGGCGACGTGGACGACGCCGATCTGCTGGTGCTGGGATGGGGCTCCACCTGGGGCGCCATCACCAGCGCGGTCATGCGAGCCCGGGCCGAGGGCCGCAAGGTGGCCCATGCCCACGTCACCCACTTGAACCCGCTGCCTCGAGACTTGGGCGACATCGTGCGCCGCTATCCCAAGGTGCTGGTTCCGGAGATGAACCTGGGCCAGTTCTGCCGCATCATCCGAGCCGAGTTTCTGGTCGATGCCCAATCGGTCGCCAAGGTGGAGGGTGTTCCCTTCACTGCAGCCGAGCTTCACTCGCACATCAACGGAGTTCTTGATGACTGACGCTCCCACCACAACCAAAGCCGACTGGACCAGCGACCAAGAGGTTCGCTGGTGCCCCGGCTGCGGGGACTACTCCATTTTGACCGCGGTTCAAATGCTCATGCCCGACCTCGGCGTGCGCCGCGAGGACACGGTGTTCGTCTCAGGCATCGGCTGCGCCGCTCGGTTCCCCTACTACATGAACACCTACGGGATGCACGGCATCCACGGTCGGGCCCCCGCCCTGGCCACCGGCTTGGCCATGGCCCGTCCGGAGTTGCATGTGTGGGTTGTGGGCGGGGACGGCGACATGCTGTCCATCGGCGGCAATCACCTGCTGCACGCCCTGCGCCGCAACGTGAACCTCAACATCCTTCTGTTCAACAACCAGATCTACGGATTGACCAAGGGCCAGTACTCGCCCACCAGCGAGATCGGCAAGGTAACCAAGTCCACCCCTGCGGGAAGCATCGACGAGCCGTTCAACCCGGTGTCAGTGGCCATCGGGGCCGAGGCCAGCTTTGTGGCCCGCACCCACGACATGGACCGCCAGCACATGATGGACATGTTCCGGCGGGCCCACGACTTTCCCGGCGCCTCTTTCGTGGAGGTGTTCCAGAACTGCAACGTTTTCAACGACGGGGCGTTCGGGGCCATCACCAAAAAGGACAAGCGGGCCTCCATGCTCATACCGCTTGAGCACGGCAAGCCCATCCGCTTTGGCGAGAACGACGAGAAGGGCGTGCGGATCAATCCCCAAGGGAGCGCCGAGGTGGTCAACGTGGCCGACGTCGGTGAGTCGGCCTTGTTGGTCCACGACGAGACCCGCCAGGACCCCAGTTTGGCTTTTGCCTTGTCCCGGCTAGCGGCCGGCCCCTTTGAGCCCACCCCAATCGGGGTTTACCGGGCGGTGGAGCGGTCGGAATACGCCGGCGAGGCCAGCAAGCAGCTCGCTATGGCCCAAGAGCAGTCTGGCCCCGGCGACCTTGAGACCTTGCTGCATTCCCGGCCCACCTGGGAAGTCTCCTGAGCAACGCTTGCTCTTCGTCCGGGCATCCCGCCCCTCGGGGTTGGGTGCTCGATCTGGACGGAGTGATCTGGGTAGGCGGGACCCCGGTGCCCGGTGCGGCTGGGGCCGTCGAGCGCTTGCAACAAACAAGCGCCCCGGTGGTGTTCGTCACCAACATGTCTGCGCTGACGGTGGCCGACCAGGAGGCCAAGCTGGCCGACTGCGGGATCGACGCCACCGGATCGGTGATCACCTCGGCTACCGCGGCCGGCCAGCTCATCCAACCCGGCGAGCGGGTCCTAGTGGTGGGGGGTCCCGGCATAGACGAGGCGGTGGAGTTGGCGGGCGCTGAGGTCTGCACTTCGGCTCCTGCCGACGCGGTCGTTGTGGGCATGGATCCCGGATTCAACTACGACACCCTCACTCGGGCCATGCAGGCCGTGCGCGGCGGCGCTCGCCTGATCGGAACCAACCACGACCCCAGCTACCCCACCGAGCGCGGACTGGAGCCGGGGGGCGGATCTCTCCTCGCCGCGGTGGCTACCGCCGCCGAGGCCATGCCCACAATGGCAGGCAAGCCCAACCAGCCCATCGTGGATTGCGTGCGCAGCAGAATCGGCGACACTGGCGTGGTGGTGGGGGACCGTCCCGACTCCGACGGACTATTCGCCCAGGCTTTGGGATACGAGTTCGCCCTGGTGCTGAGCGGGGTGGTCGGGGCCGACGATCTGCCGGTGTCTCCAGAGCCGCAGTACTGCGCCCCTGACCTAGCCGCGCTAGTCAACCAAATGGGGCTTGAAAAGGTGGGATGAGAGGCCCGCGCCGAAGATTGGACGCGGAGCTGGTTCGCCGCGGCCTGATCGCGAGCCGGGAACGGGCCCGAGAGGCGGTGGCCTCTAGTCGGGTGACTGTGAACGGAGCAGTGGCCCAGAAGGCATCTCGGCTCGTGCTACCCGGCGATGCCCTTGAACTGGTCGGACCGCCAGCCCGCTATGTGAGCCGGGGCGGGGAGAAGTTGGAAGGTGCACTGGCTGCTTTCGGCTTAGATGTCACCGGTTGGCGGTGCTGCGACGTGGGGGCGTCCACCGGGGGGTTCACCGACTGCCTATTGCAGAGCGCCGCTGCCGGTGTAGTGGCCGTTGATGTTGGTCGGGCCCAGCTGCACGAGCGCTTGGCTGCCGACCCTCTGGTGACTGTCTATGAGCGCACCGACGTCCGTGACGTCGATCCTGCCGCAATAGGGGCACCATTTTCCCTGGTTACCGCCGATGTCTCCTTTATCTCCCTGACTTCGGTTATGGCATGCCTGGCCGAGCTGGCCGCGCCAGGCGCACCGGTAGTGGTATTGGTCAAACCCCAGTTCGAAGTGGGGCGAAAGGAGGCCAGTCGAGGACGGGGCGTCATCCGCGACCCCGAGCTATGGCGGGTCGCGCTCGACCGAGTGCTGGAATCGGCAGCGGCGGCCGACCTTGCCCCCCAAGCTGCCGTCCCATCAGCGCTGAAGGGTTCGCAGGGAAATGTGGAGTTCTTCCTGCTCCTGGTGAAAGGCGGTGCGCCGACGGTGGTGGATTCTGGAGAAGTGGTGGAACGATTCAGGTGGCGACCCGATGAGTTGGGCTGGCGGGGATGACAGGGTGGGAGACGTTGGCGTTGTTCCCGGCACGATCATGGATAGCGCCGTCGTAGAGGCGCAGGCTGTTGGCGTCGATGCTGATGCCGTCGTTGTCGGAGTCGGCGCCCTGCACTTCGTATTCGAAGACCAATTTGTCGCTCGGCCACTCATGAGTGGCCAGTGCCGCGCGACGAGTCAGCCCGCCGACGTTCAACTCCAGATACGGGGTCCCGCTGGCTGTCACCCACTCGCTGAAGGCAACTTCTACGCTGACGGTCTCCCCGGCGGCGTAGGCCTCCGCGTTGGTGGGCACAGAAGTAATGGTTAGCGAGGATGCGATCGGCGGGGCGGTATCGACTTTGTGCCCGGTTTGCCAGCTAGTGCCGAGGTACCAGGGATTGCGTTCCACGTCCGTGCCCTCAGCCTTGATCGTGCCGCTTCCGCCGAATCCGGTTATCCCGGTGCCCATGGCCACGATGATTCCATTCGGGTCCATGTCGCCTTGACGGACGGTGTAGCGGAACACGAGGGTGTCGGTGCCGGAGCCACGGTGGTACTGCGCATGTCTGTTAGTGCCTTCGATGTGGTATCCGTCGTATCCGAGCCGCAGATCCACAGACACTTCGCCTTCAACGACTACATGGGTATTGAAAGTGAAGGCCAATTCAATGTTCTCGCCAGCCCGGTAAGTCGGCCCTCCGGCCTCGGGCGATGAGATGGTTTGAATGCTCTGAACGTATGGACGCCCGTCGACTCTCTGTCTCCAGTCGCGCTCGATGCCGGCATGGGTATAGGCGACGGGAGCATCGGTGCCTTGGGCGTTGATGGCTCCGACAAAGCCGTAGGCGGGCGTGCGGTCGTCGCCTGTGGCGGCTGCGCCCACGCTGACGCCTTCGGAGCCGAGGTCTTGGGGCTGCACTCGATACCTGAACACGAGTTCCCGGGTGCCGGAGCCCTGGTGGTAGCTCGCCCCGCGCCAAGTGTTGGTCCCGTTTTCTCTGAGATACAGGGCAAGTAGCGGAATTCCCTCGACTTCGACGTTTGCGTCAAAGGTGACAACGACGTCGATGGTGTCATCGGCACGATAGGCCCAATCGTCTATGGGATTGGAGGCCAGGTCCACGCTGATGATCTCCGGCATGTCGTCGTCCTCGATGGTTACAACGCAGCTATAGAAGTCGTTGTCGTCCCAAAAGCCGATGGAGAATGTCTCATCGCGCTCGGGACGCGAGTCTTCTGTCGTTTCAATGGGAATCCACAGCGTGCGGCCTTGTGACTGCTTGAACCTGACGCCGTGGTACTCGGTGTAGTCGTCGGAGTCGGCCGAGTAGGAGTAGCTGTCAGTGAACACAGTCGCTGAAAGCACCTTATGTCCCGACCGGCGAATCCCCATTCGAGCGGAGTTGCCTTCCTGGATGGGGTCGGGGCAAACGGCGTAGAGGCCGTTGTGGTCGGCGTAGGCCACGCTGGGCCCTCGGATCGGGGTCGCCACTACGATCAGGAGTGCGATCACACTAGCGATACAAATGAAAATGGCCGCCCTCCATGGCGGTGGGCGGCCCAATACTGTTATTCCGGTTTTCATCTTTCACCTCCCCGGAATGCTGGTGAGTGTTATCTCATCGCATACTGAATTTTACCGCCTCCCCATGGAAAGCGGCAGACGGGTCATAGTCCTATTCCCAAGAGGAATAGGCCTGGGGGCCTGGCCCGGAAACAGGGTGCGGATCACTCAATTGTCGTTCAAGGGGAATAGCCTGACTCCGTGGCTGCAATTGCCCTATTCGTTCACGCTGATCGGCCAGAAGCCCTGAAGCTCGCGGCTGAACTCATCGACCGCTTGGACGTCGATGGTCATCAAATCCGCCTAGCGCTTGAGTCGGCTGAAGCGGTGGGCCGCGCCGACCTAGCCCATCTCGACGAACAGATCGGCGAGAAGCTGGACTTGGCGGTGAGTTTGGGGGGAGACGGTTCCATGCTCCGGGCGGTAACAGCGGTTGCCGATGACGCCGTGCCCGTGCTCGGAATCAACTACGGGTCATTGGGGTACCTCACCGGCGTTCAGCCGGAGGCCGCCCCACAAGCCATAGAGCAGTTCTTGTCCGGGGACTACATCATCGAAGAGCGCATCCGGCTGCGCTGTCGACTGGGAAACGGCACGGAGGTAAGCGTCCTCAATGAGGCCATCGTGGAGAAGGTGGACAGCGGGCGCACCGTCAATCTGGCCGTTCACATTGATGGGGAGTTCTTCACCAGCTACGCCGCCGATGGGCTGATCGCCGCCACTCCTACCGGATCTACGGCCTACTCCTTGTCGGCTGGTGGACCCATCTTGGCCCCGACCATGCACGCGGTGATCTTGACCCCGGTGGCCCCTCACACGCTGTTCGACCGCAGCCTGGTGCTACTTCCGTCTAGCGAGCTGGTCATCGAGGTGTTGGGCGACCGTTCGGCCGCGGTAGCAGTGGACGGCCGCTCGCTGGGGGAGCTGGGGGATGGAGGTTGCCTGACCGTCTCAATTTCCGACAAGCCCGCGCGCCTCGTCACTCTCGGCCAGCGAGGATTCCACCAAGCGCTCAAGTCTTCCTTTGGCCTGTCCGACCGCTGACTGGGACCCGAGACAATGCTGACTGAGCTCGCAGTAGAGAACCTGGGGGTGATCGAACGGCTCAATCTGGTGCTGGGCCCGGGCATGACCGCACTGACCGGGGAAACAGGTGCGGGAAAGACCCTGGTGGTTACGGCGGTTGACCTGCTCTTGGGCGGCCGGGCCGACTCGGAACTGGTGAGGTTTGGCGCCGAGGAGGCAGTAGTCGAGGGCCGGTTTGACCACCAGGGGGAGGAGATCGTGTTGCGGCGGGTGGTGCCTGCCGACGGACGGGCTCGGGCCTACGTCGATGGTCGGCTGGCGTCGGCCGCCACCTTGGCTGAACTGGGTGCAGAGCTGGTGGATCTGCACGGCCAGCACGCCCACCAGTCTCTTTTGCGCCGTGTCCATCAGCGGGCCGCGCTGGATCGATTCGGCGACGTGGACTTGGTGCCGCTCATGGAGGCGCGTTCCGCGCTGGCCGACCTGAATCGGAGACGGGCTGAGCTGGGCGGCGACGAGCGTTCCCGAGCTCGGGAGATAGAGCTCTGTCGATTCCAGCTGACCGAACTAGATGAGGCCGGCCTGGATAACCCCGACGAGGAGGAGATGCTCAAAACCGAGGAGGCGGTGCTGGCCGACGCCGCGGCCAGCCGGGATGCGGCCCGACGGGCTGCGATTTCTCTTGGCGCCGATGGCGCAGTAGGTGCTGGGCTGGCCCAGGCGACCGCAGCCCTGGAGGACCGACCGCCGCTGGCGAGCCAGTATGAGCGGCTGGTCAACCTTGTTGCCGAGGTTGACGACCTGTCGACTGAATTGCGCCGGGCGGCCGAGTCCATTGATGAGAATCCGGCCCGTTTGGCCGAGGTCCGCCAGCGACGGGAGCTGTTGGTTGATCTTCGCCGCAAGTATGGGGAGACCGTGGCCGAGGTCATTGAGTTCTACCGAGATCTTTCTACCCGCCTCGCGGAGCTGGAGGACTTCGACCGTCTGGCCAAAGACCTGGACGGGGAGCATCAGCGTCGCGAAGAGGCCGTGGCTGAAGCCGGTGCCGAAGTGGGCGCAGCTCGGCGGCAGGCAGCCCAGGCGCTGGGCGAAGAGGTGACGTCCCACTTGAGAGAACTGGCCATGGCTCGAGCCGAGGTGCACGTAGAGGTGGGCGGCGACCCCGGCGACGACGTGGATATCCTGCTGGCCGCCAACAGCGGTGCCCCCCGCCTACCTCTCACGTCGGCCGCATCAGGGGGAGAGCTGGCCCGGGTCATGCTGGCCCTGCGCTTGGTGGTGAGCGCCGGCCCTCCGGTGCTGGTGTTCGACGAGGTAGATGCCGGCATCGGGGGCCAAGTGGCCCAGACAGTGGGCCAGGCGCTTTCCCGTCTGACAGCCGATCACCAGGTATTGGTCGTTACCCACTTGCCCCAAGTAGCGGCCTGCGCCGACCAACAGGTGAGCATTGTCAAACACGACGATGGTGCTTCCACCACCGTGTCGGTCGAGCCTTTGGAAGGCGAGGACCGGGTTGTTGAGCTGTCCCGCATGCTGTCCGGGTCACCCGACAGCGACAGCGCCCGCCGTCATGCTTCCGAACTCCTACAGATGTCCCAAAGCAGCGGCAGGGTTTAGGCAGTCGGCTCTCTGGGTCCACCAGTCGTCGCAGATGCCCGCTAAGCTTGGCAGGCGTGACCAAACACATCTTTGTCACGGGCGGTGTGGCGAGTTCATTGGGTAAGGGGCTCACGGCCGCATCCCTAGGCCGTTTGCTCAAGCAGCGGGGTCTACGGGTGACCATGCAGAAGCTCGACCCGTACATCAACGTGGACCCCGGCACCATGAACCCATTCGAGCACGGCGAGGTGTTCGTCACCGATGACGGTGGAGAGACCGATCTGGATCTCGGCCACTACGAGCGGTTCATCGACGAGAGTCTCACCAAGCTTTCCAACGCCACCACTGGCTCCATTTACTCCTCGGTCATCGCATCGGAGCGCCAAGGGGAGTATCTGGGCAAGACCGTGCAGGTGATACCCCACGTCACCAACGAGATCAAGAACCGCATCTCCAGCCTGGTGTCAGACGATGTGGATGTGGTTATCACCGAGATCGGCGGCACCGTCGGCGACATCGAGATCCTTCCTTTTCTGGAGGCCATCCGCCAGGTGCGCCTTGACGTTGGGCGGGGCAACGTCTGCTACGTCCACGTCACGCTGGTGCCCTTCATCGGCCCGACCGGCGAGCAGAAGACCAAGCCCACCCAGCACTCGGTCACCGAACTGCGCAGCCGGGGTGTTCAGCCCGACGCCATCGTATGCCGCAGCGAGTCGCCCATCTCCGATGAGTTGAAGCGCAAGATCTCCAGCCTGTGCGACGTTGACGTGTCGGCGGTGGTCAACGCGGCCGACGCTGACAGCATCTACGAGATCCCCTTGGTGCTCCACGACGAGGGCCTAGACGGCGTGGTGTGCGACATCTTGCGCTTGGACGTTCCCGATCCTGATCTGACCGACTGGCAAATGCTGAATCAGCGGATTTCCCGGGCCCAGCGCACCGTTCGCATCGGCCTCATAGGCAAATACGTGACACTTCAAGACGCTTATCTGTCGGTGGTGGAGGCCTTGAATCACGCGGCCATCCATCTCGGCGCGTCGGTGGAGATCGATTGGATTCAGGCCGAGAGCGTGGAGGGTTTGATGGTCGACAGCCTGATGAGCGGGCTGGACGGCATTGTGATCCCCGGCGGGTTCGGCGAGCGGGGAATAGAGGGCAAGATCAATGCTGCCACCTACGCTCGGGAAAACCGCATTCCCTGCCTGGGCTTGTGTCTGGGCCTCCAGGTGATGACCATCGACTACGCCCGCAACGTTTTGGGCTTGGCCAATGCCCATTCCAGCGAGTTCGACCCCCGCACCCCGTGGCCAGTCATCGACTTGATGGAATCCCAGCGCGGCATCACCGACAAGGGCGGCACCATGCGCCTGGGGGCGTGCATGGCCAAGCTCCGACCGGGTACCAAGGTTGCCGAGGTATACGGCGCTGAAGTGGTCTCGGAGCGCCACCGCCACCGCTATGAGTTCAATCCCAAGCTCCGAAGCCGCTTCGAGGGCACCGACTTCGTGCTCGCCGGGGAGTCGCCCGACGGGCTCTTGGTGGAGTTTATAGAGCTGGAAAGCCATCCCTGGTGGGTGGGAACCCAGGCCCACCCCGAATTCAAGAGCCGCCCCGATCGGCCCGCCCCGCTGTTCTGCGGCTTGGTGAACGCCGCGCTGGACCGCCGGGAGAGCAGCTTGACTGTTGTTCAGGGTGGCTTGTCCAGTTCGAGGGCCGATGACGGGCAGGCCCCAGCGCAGGTTGAGGCGGTGGCCGACGCCTCGCCCGCCGCTCATCGTTGAGAGGCAGCGCGACGGTGGGCAATGGGAACGGCTTCACTCCGGTAGGAGAACGCCAGGGGTGGCAGGGGCGAGTGGTGTCGCTGAGTGTTGCGGAGATCAGGGCACCTGACGGTTCAATCTATGAGCGGGAGATCATCCGCCATCCCGGAGCTGCGGTGATTGTGCCCCTCGACGGCGAAGAGGTCATCATGATCCGCCAGTATCGAGCTGCGGTGAATCGGGAGATGCTGGAAATCCCCGCCGGGAAGCTGGACAGCCAAGATGAGCCCCCCGAATTCACCGCGCGGCGGGAGCTGGAAGAGGAGATCGGCAAACAAGCCGGCCATCTTGAGCTACTGGCCGTCTTCCACAACTCACCGGGGTTCTGCGACGAAGTCACCCACTGTTATCTGGCCACCGATTTGGCCGACACCGACCGCCATCCCCACGGCATTGAGGAGGAGCACATGGCCATCGAGCGCATCAAGCTGGCCGACGTGCCCGAACTCGTGGCCTCCGGCGAGCTGATCGACGCCAAGTCCATCGTCGGCCTGATGCTGGCCCGCGAGCGGCTGGGGTGAGCATCCTTTGCCGCCGTCGGTGAGCGCAGGGAGCGGGGTTGAGGAGTTCTTGGATTGGCTGGTTCTGGAGAGGGGTCGCGCCCCCCGTACTTGTGAGGCCTACCGCCGAGACCTGAGCGGCTACTGCGAGGCCTTGGCTGCCCGGGGTCGTAGTCCCGAAACGGCCAGCGAGGAAGACATCTTGGCGTATTTGCGCAATCTGCAAAGCCGGGGAATGGCCCCGGCATCGGTGAAGCGGACCATGACCGCAGTGCGGACGTTTCACCAGTTTCTGGTGGTGGATGGTTTGCGGGACGATGATCCCTGCTCCCATGTAGAACTCCCCAGGGTGCCCACTGGTGTGCCGAAGGCGCTCAGCGAGGTTGAAATGGACGCCATTCTGGACGCCGTGAACGGTGTCGACCGGGTGTCTCGCCGGGATCGGGCCATGTTGGAGGTGCTCTATGGCACAGGTATGCGCATCAGCGAGCTCGTGGGGATGTCGCTGAGCGATGTGGATATGGGCGAGTCCATCGTGCAGGTTGTGGGCAAGGGTCAAAGGGAGCGGATCCTGCCGCTAGGCCGATGCGCTCATGAGGCGTTGGCTGCCTGGTTCGTCCCCGCTGGTCGGGGAGAGATGGAGCCCGAGCGCTGGACATCCCGGCACGATCAGGAAGCGGTATGGCTCAATCAACGGGGACGCCGCCTATCGCGGCAGGGGGCCTGGGGGATGGTGAAGAAGAGGGCTCAGCAGGTGGGGCTGGGCGCCAAAGTCTCCCCCCACGTGTTCCGCCACTCCTGTGCCACCCATATGTTGGACCATGGCGCTGACATCCGGGCGGTGCAGGAGCTCCTGGGCCACGCCTCCATCAGCACCACGCAGGTCTACACCATGGTCTCCAAGGAGAAGCTGTGGGAGGCCTATCGGGATGCTCATCCTCGGGCGGTGCTCAACCGGTGAGCTCCGGGGCCCATCTGGCTCGGCGCTTTTTCCAATCGCTGGTCGATCGAGGTCCCGACGCCGCAGGTGAAGCCTGGCTGATGGGGTTGCTCACCGACGCCGAGACGGAGCTTTACCGGCAGATGAGAGCGGTTGATCGCAGCCACGCCCTGCGCTCGGCCAAGTGCCCCGCCCTGGCCGACGACGCCCAACGGGTGGCCGCGGCCCTCCACGACGTGGGCAAGAACCAGGCCGGACTGGGGACCTGGGCCCGGGTGGGCGCCACCCTGATGGGGATGGTTTTTCCCCGCTGCCTTCGGGGCCGGTGGGCCGATTACCAAGACCACCCCCATTTGGGAGCAGCGATCTTGCGCGAGGCGGGCAGCGCTGAACTGGCGGTGGTGTGGGCCGCGGAACACCATCTTCCCCTCACCAAATCCTCCCTGACTCCTGATGTGGCCGCTGCTCTGGCTGCGGCTGACTGAGCACCTGGCCGGTAGGCTTCTGCCCGTGCGCACCGAGATTCCCAAGATCATCAGCGTGGACGACCACTTGGTAGAGCCGGCCCACCTGTGGCAGAGCTGGCTGCCCGAGCGGTTCAAGGAGCGAGGGCCGCGGGTGGAGCGGCGCCGAGTGGGTCCGATCACCTACATCGGCGGGGCCAAGATGTACACATACGAGCTGGATGTAGAAGACGGACCGTGGGGTGACGTCTGGTTCTACGAGGACCTCGTCTACCCCAACAAGCGCCATGTGGCCGCGGTGGGTTTCGACCGGGACGATATGGAAGCGGTGCCCATCACCTTCGACGAGATGCGCCCTGGTTGCTTCGACCCCAAGGCCCGGGTGGAGGACATGGAGATGAACCACGTGGAGGCATCTCTGTCGTTCCCGACGTTCCCCCGGTTCTGCGGCCAGACCTTCTTGGAGGCCGACGACAAAGATCTGGCCTTGGCCTGCGTGCAGGCCTACAACGATTTCATGATCGAGGAGTGGTGCGGCGACTCCGGTGGCGCGCTGATCCCCCTGGCCATTATCCCGCTTTGGGACGTTGAGCTGGCCAAAGCCGAGGTGGAGCGCAACGCCGCCCGGGGCTGCCATGCGGTGTGCTTCAGCGAAATCGCCCCTAATCTGGGCCTGCCCAGCATCCACACCGACTACTGGGATCCGTTCTTCGCCGCCTGCCAGGACACCAACACCGCGGTGTGCATGCACATCGGCTCCTCGTCGGTCATGCCCGCCGCCTCTCCCGACGCCCCGCCGGCGGTGGCGGCCTCGCTCAGCTTCAACAACGCCATCGCGTCGATGAGCGACTTCTTGTTCTCCGGCGTGCTCGTGAGGTTTCCCCGGCTCAAGATGGCCTACTCCGAAGGCCAGATCGGTTGGATCCCCTACATTCTGGAGCGCTGCGACGACGTCTGGTCAGAGCACCGGGCTTGGGGCGGGGTCAGGGACACAATCCCCGAGCCGCCCTCCACCTACTACTACCGGCAGATCTTCGGGTGCTTCTTCCGCGACAACCACGGATTGAGGTCGCTGGATGAGGTGGGGGTGGACAACGTCACCTTCGAGACCGACTATCCCCACACCGACACCACTTGGCCCCACACCAAGAAGGTGGCCGAGGACATGATGGGCCATCTGCCCCCCGATGTGGTCCACAAGCTGGTACGGGGTAACGCCGCCCGACTGCTCAATCTTGACATTGACTGATCTGGCCGAAGTCAGCTCTTCTAGGCCAACAAACCAAATGTTTGGGCGATGAGCTCGGACTGTTCTTGGGCGTGCACCGCGGCGCTGCCGGTTGCCGGGCTGGAAGACTCGCTGCGGCTCGCCCGGACGATGTCGAATCGGTCGCCGAAAGCGTCGTGGAGGTGGCCTTTCACGTAGTTCCACGGCCCCATGTTCTGGGGTTCCTCTTGGAGCCAGACGATCTTGCTGGCCTCTGGATAGTGGGCCAGAGCCTCGGCCAGGGCGCTGGCCGGCCAGGGATAGAGCTGCTCCACCCTCAGCACCGCGGCAGGCGCCCCCATCTGGTTTCTCTTAGCGATGGCCTCAAGGCTGATCTTGCCGCTGGCCAGCACCACACCGGTGACTTGGCTGGATTCGGGTCCGTCGGGGTCGGTCAGCAGTGGGGAGAACCAGCCGTTGGTGAGTTCGCCTACTGGTGATCTCGCATCGCGATGGCGCAACAGCGACTTTGGAGTGAACAACACGAGCGGCTTGGGTGACGGTCGGTTGGCCTGGTCTCGCAGCAGATGGAAGTACTGGGCCGCGCTCGAGAGATTGGCCACCCGGATGTTGTTCTCCGCCACCGACTGCAAGAACCGCTCGATGCGACCCGAGGAGTGCTCCGGCCCCTGACCCTCGAAGCCGTGGGGCAGAAGCATGACCAGACCTGAGCGCTGGTCCCATTTGTCCTCGGCCGACATGACGAACTGGTCGATGATGATCTGCGCGCCGTTTACGAAATCCCCGAACTGGGCCTCCCAGAGAACCAGCGCACTGTAATCGCCCACCGAGTAGCCGTATTCGAATCCCAGGGCCGCGTATTCCGAGAGCAGCGAGTCGTACACCCACAACTTGGCCCCGCCGCGGGCCAGCCCGGCCAGTGGGCAGTGCTCTCGGGCCGATTGATTGCATACCAGGGTGCTGTGGCGATGGGAGAACGTTCCCCGACGAGAGTCCTGGCCGGCCAGGCGGATCGAGGTTCCCTCGTCAAGCAGGGTGCCGAAGGCCAGCGCCTCCGCCAGCCCCCAATCCACCATGCCCTCAGCCATCATCTTGTCTCTGGTCTCGAACTGGCGGGCCAGCTTGGGGTGGAGCACAAATCCTTCGGGTACCGAGGTCAGCGCATCGAACACCCGCTTGATCTGTTTTTCCGACACACCTGTGTCCACTGGCGGGGCGACATGGGGAGTTGGGTCGGACAGCGCCTCAGAAATCGACAGCTGGAGTTCCCTGTTGGCTGCGTTGGCCGCGCCGACGGTTTCGCCCAGGTCATTGCCTGCCGCCTGCTCCCGGGTTTCTTCCAGCGCCTTTTGAAGCTTGGCCCGGAATTCGTCCATGGCCTGTTCGGCTTCTTCCAGGGTGAGGTCCCCCCGCTTCACGAGTGACTCCACATACCGCTTTCGCACCGAGCGGTGGCTCTCGATCCGTCGGTACATCTCCGGTTGCGTATAGCTAGGGTCGTCGGCCTCGTTGTGCCCTTGGCGGCGGTAGCACCACATGTCGATCACCACGTCTTTGTGGAAGTGGTTGCGGTAGGCCAGCGCGAGATGGGCGACCCGGGCACAGGCCTCGGGGTCGTCGCCGTTTACGTGAAAAATGGGGGCCTGGATCATCTTGGCCACGTCGGTGCAGTAGTAGCTGGATCGTGCCGACTCCGCAGTGGTGGTGAACCCCACTTGGTTGTTGACCACCAGATGCACTGTGCCCCCGGTGCGGTAGCCCTGGATTAGCGACAGGTTCAGTGTCTCGCTCACCACTCCTTGGCCGGCGAAGGCGGCGTCGCCGTGCACCAGCACCGGCAACACGGGGTAGCGATCGTCTTCGCTGGCGGCTTGGCCCCGCACCAGCCCGCTGACTGGGCTGTGCTCATTCTGAGAGTGGCTGATGTGGTCCAAGCGGGCCCGGACCATGCCCTCGACTACCGGGTTTACCGCCTCCAGGTGCGACGGGTTGGCGGCCAACTCAACGGGAATGCGATTTCCGGCCATGCTCTCGAATTCCGAGGTCATGCCCAGGTGATACTTCACGTCGCCCGACCCCTGGGTGGACGACTCGTCCAGATTCCCCTCGAATTCGCCGAAGAGCTGTCCGTAGTCCTTGCCCACGATGTTCACCAAGACGTTGAGCCGTCCCCGGTGGGCCATGCCCATGATTGCCGAGGCCATGCCCAGGTCGGCGGCCTTGCCCAGCACAGCGTCCAGCACCACAATGGCGCTCTCAGCCCCCTCCATCCCGAACCGCTTCTGGCCCACGTACTTGGTGTCCAAGAACCGCTCCAGCGCCTCGGCCGCGTTCAGCCGATCCAAGATGTGCAGTTTCTCGCCGAGCCCCAAGGGGATACCCATTCCCTCAACCTGCTCCTGGATCCACTGCTTCTCATCGGGTTCCTGGATGTGCATGTACTCCACACCCACTGTGCGGCAGTAGGCGTTGCGGAGCACATGCAAGATCTCGCCCAGCGGCATCTTGCCGTCGGGCTGGCCCAAGTCGATGCCGCCCAGCCCAGTGGTGAGGAACTCCCGGTCGAGATCCCAGATGGTGAGGCCATAGGTGGCCGGATCGAGCTCGGCATGCATCTCGGGCTCGTTGGCCGACAGCGGGTCGAGATCGGCGATTAGGTGGCCCCGCACTCGGTGCATGTTGATGAGCGCGTTCACCTGCACCTGCTTGGTGATCACTGCTTGTTCACGATCGAGAGGCAAGATGTCGGGCCTCCAGCGGACCGCCTCGTAGGGCACGCCCACCGCCCGGAATATGTCCTCGTAGAACCCGTGCTTACCCAATAGCAGCTCGTTGACCGCGCCCAGGAACATCCCCGACTCGGCGCCCTGGATGATGCGGTGGTCGTAGGTGGACGACAAGGTGATCACCTTCGACACCCCCAAGTCGGCCAGTGTGCGCGAGTCGGCGGCCTGATAGGCGGTGGGGTAGTCGATGGTGCCCACGCCCACGATGACCCCTTGGCCGGGCATGAGCCGGGGCACCGACTGCACCGTGCCCAAGGTGCCGGGATTGGTGATGCTGACGGTGACGCCCGCGAAGTCGTCGGGGCTCAGGTCGTTGCTCCGCACCTTGCGGATCATGGTGTCGTAGAGCTCGACGAAGTTGGGGAAGTCCAGCGTGTCGGCCTCGGGCAAGCACGGCACCAGGAGGGTGCGGGACCCATCGGATTTCGCCATGTCCACCGCGATGCCCAGTCCGATGTGGGGATGGCGCACCACTCGGGGTCCATCGTCGTTGTCGACGAAGGTGGAGTTCATCGTCGGTATGTGATGGGCGATGGCCTGCACCACTGCGTAGGCGATCAGGTGGGTGTATGAGACTTTTCGACCGTCGGTGCGCCTCAGGTATCCGTTCATGATCTGGCGGTTTACGTCGAGCAGCTTGGCCGGCACTTCCCGGAAACTGGTAGCGGTGGGCACAGCCAGGCTGGCCTCCATGTTGCGGGCTATGCGAGCGGCCGCTCCCCGCAGGGGATCCCCCGGTAGGGGCTCAGCAACCTCGGTTGGATCCGGCACCGCCTGAAGCCGGGCCACTGGGGCGGCCGACTCGGGAAGGATTCGGTCGGGACGGTAGTCGGAAAAGAAGTCTTGCCAGCTCACACTCACCGACTTGGGGTCATCCAAGTACTGGCGGTGCATCTCGTCGACCAACCACGCGTTCTGACCGACCATTGACTCTGGGTCTGGGGTCATGGGGAGAGTCTATGAACTTCGGGACCACTAAGGTTCTGCGGGTGCGGTTGGCCACTTGGAATGTGAACTCGCTTAACGCCCGCATGCCCCGTGTGCAGGAGTGGCTGGAGCTGGCCGACCCTGATGTGCTGTGCATGCAGGAGACCAAGATGGCCGATGATGCCTTTCCCGGTCTGGCCTTCGAGGCGATGGGCTACGAGTGGACCCACCATGGTCAGGGGCGCTGGAACGGCGTGGCCATCTTGAGCCGAGTGGGGCTGGCCGAACCCGCCAATGGATTCTCCGACGGCCGCGACGCTGACCCCGATGCCCGCATCGTGTGGGCCACCTGCGCCGGAGTGCGGGTGGCCAGCGCCTACATACCCAACGGGCGGGAACTGGGCCACGACCACTACCACTACAAGCTCGACTGGCTGGGCCGGCTCCGGTCTCATCTGGAGGCAAACGCCGATGCCGGTGGGCCTGTGGTGGTGGCCGGGGACTTCAACGTGGCTCCGGCCGACAACGACGTGTGGGACATCGCCGCCTTCGAAGGGCTTACCCACGTGAGCGGGCCCGAGCGCGGCGCGTTTGGCGCGGTGGCCGATTGGGGCCTGGTGGACGTGTTCCGCCAGCGATGGCCCGACGACGGCCTTTACACCTTCTGGGACTACCAGGCGGGGCGGTTCCACAAGCGCCAGGGGATGCGCATCGACATGGTGATGGCCTCCGAACCCTTGGCCCAATGCGTAACCACAGTGCTCATGGACCGCAATGCCCGCAAGGGGGAGAAGCCGTCGGACCACGCCCCGGTGGTCGTGGACTTCGAATGGGACGAAGCTGCCATGGGCGCCTGAGGCCGCGATGGTATTTGCCGCCGAAACGGGAGGATTCGACCTCCTGGTCTTTTGGGTGAACATCTTGGTGCTCGTGGCCGTCTCCCATCTCTTCGGTCTGGTGATGAGAAGAGTCGGTATGCCCTCGGTGGTGGGGGCGCTTCTGGCTGGCCTGGTGCTGGGGCCGTCGGTGTTCGGGGTGGTGTGGAAGTCAGGCTTCGAGTGGTTCTTGCCGGAGATCGGCCAGGGCGAGCAATGGACCTTGCTGGCCGCGGTCAGCTGGGTGGGAGTAGCTCTGCTGCTGGTGGTGACCGGGTTCGAGACCGATTTGGGGCTGATAACCAAGCTGGGGCGATCGGCGCTATTGGTCACCGCGGGCAGCCTGGTGGTGCCGCTGATCGGCGGCGTTGTAGTCGGCCTGTTGCTGCCCTCCCTGTTCTTGGGCGAGGATGCCGAGCGGCTCACGTTCACGCTGTTCGTGGCCCTGGCGCTCGCCGTGTCGTCTCTGGCGGTGGTGGCCAAGATCCTCAGCGAACTGGGCCTTATGCGCCGGGACTTCGGCCAGATCACCGTGGCTGCGGGCATGGCCAACGATGTGGTCGGCTGGATCATGTTGGGCGTTTTCACCGGTTTGGCCACCTCAGGCGGAGTGTCGGCTGGGCAGGTGTTGGCCACGCTGGGCGGGATCGCGGCCTTCGGGGTGTTGGCCCTGACCGTGGGCCAGCGGCTGGTGGACCTGCTGTTGCGGCAGGTGCGGCGCACCGGGGGAAGCCTGGCCGCTGCTCTGGCCGTGGCCATAGTGACCATGCTGGTATTCGGAGTGGCCACTGAATGGCTAAAGGTTGAAGCAGTACTGGGGGCGTTTGTGGCCGGGGTGGTGCTGCACCGGTCCCGATTCCAGCACGAGGACGTTATTCACCACTTGGAGGGTCTGACCAACGCCCTGTTCGCGCCGGTGTTCTTCGCCACTGCCGGCTTGCAGGTAGATCTCCGCTTGTTGAACAACGCTGAAGCCCTTTGGTGGGCCTTTGTGGTGCTCGCGGTGGCTATCGTCTTCAAGTTTGCCGGGGCCTACGGCGGCGCCCGCCTCGCCGGCCGCACCCACCGGGCGGGACTGGCCTTGGGGGCCGGCCTGAACGCCCGTGGCACGCTGGAGATCGTCATCGCCACGGTGGGGTTGAGCGTCGGGGTGTTCAGCCCCACCGCCTTCACGGTGATCGTGCTGGTGCCGGTGCTTACTTCGCTGTTCGCCTCGGCCACTTTGCGGGGAGTGGTGAACAACTGGCAGGGAACCCCCGACGAGCAGGAGCGGCTCGGGCGGGAGCGGGCGCTGAGCCGCAATCTGGTGGTGCGGACGTCACGGCTGCTGCTGCCCAGTCGTGGGGGCCCCGAGTCGATTGCCGCGGCCCAGGTTCTGCATTTCGCCTGGCCGATCGAAGCCGGGGCAACCGTGCTCACGGTGGGCGACCGAGAAGCTGAAGTGGATATCACGCCACTGCGCAACGTGCTGCACGACCGGGCCTTGGAGCACCGGCGGGTGCGCGAGGAAGATCCGGTGCGGGCCATAATCGACGAGAGTCGGCTGGGGTTCGGCGTTATTGGGCTGGGTGCTCAGGACTACGCCGACACTATGCAGGTGATATCGCCTCTGGTAGACGGGGTTTTGTCAGAGAGCCCCATCCCGGTGGTGGTGGTGCGCAGGGCCAGGAACATGGACCGGCCTCTGCCGGGGGCGTATAGCCGGGCAGTGGTGCCGGTAACTGGCAGCCCGGTGTCGCGGGCCGCCCAGGAGGTGGCATTCAACCTCAGCGCCCAACTCGGCACCGAACTGCACCTCACCCACGTCAACACTGTAAGGAGCGAACCCGCAGGGCTGCCGTCGCTGTTCAGCCGCCGGATAATTGCCCGCAGTGGCTCCATCATCGGTGTGCAGGTGGTAGCCCAAGCCGAGGAGTTCGCCGTTGAACTGGGGGCAACAACCCGGACGGTAGTGATGGACGGCACCTCTCCGGCCGATGAGATATTGAATCTGGCACGGGACATCGAGGCTGATCTAGTGGTCATGGGTGCCAACCTCCGCCGGGTTGGAGATCGCCCGTTTCTGGGCCACCGCGTGGAGCAGGTGCTTAGGGATTGCGAAGCCACGGTGGTGGTCGTGCTAATCCCCTTCGATCTCTAGGTAGCGCTGAGAATGGCGTTGAGATAGGGGGAGGGGGAGCGGGACACCTTTCGGTCGCCGAACGCCCGCTCAGTGGCCCAATGGCAGTGCAGCTCACGCTCGGCTCTGGTGATGGCTACATAGAGAAGCCGCTGCTCCTCGGCGATTTCAGCAGACGACTGGGCCCGGCTTATGGGCACCAGACCCTGCTCGAGGCCGGCCAAATGTACGATCGGCCATTCCAGACCCTTGGCCGCATGAAAGGTGGCCACGTCCACCGCATCGGTGCCCTTGGGCAAGTCGACCCTGTCGTCGTCCTCGGTTCGATGGGAGTCGATTCGAACTCGATGGGGGATCCCCGACTTGCCCATAGCGTTGGCCAGCTTGGCGGTCTGAGCGTTGGTGCGGGCTAGCACGGCCATTGACGACCAGGCTGTTTCAGGACCCTTGGCGTCGCGCAGCGCTCGAGCGATGGCCGCCGCTTCATCGAAATCGTCGGCATGGGTGTTCACCGATGGCCGGGGACCGTCGAGGTTGTGGGATATCAGCTTGGCCGCTCCTCCGGGCAGTACTGCCCGGCCTGCGGCCAGAATTTGGGGAGTGGAGCGATAGTTGTCCAGAAGGTCGAGCACTTCTGCTCCTGCGAACCAGTCGCCGAACCGCTCGATGTAGTCGGAGTCGGCGCCGTTCCAGCTGTAGATCGCCTGGTTGGGGTCACCCACCGCGCACAGATCCTTGCGATCACCTAGCCAGGCCCGCAGCAAGTCGAACTGAAGCCGATTCACATCCTGAAACTCGTCGACAAACACATGCTGGTAGCTCCAGCGGCGAGCCTCGGCGTAGTCAGGGTCGTCGGTTAGGTCCCGTAGCGCCAATATGAGCAGGTCGTCGAAGTCCACCACCCGCCTTTTAGCCTTCTCGCTCTCGTATCGCTGGTAAAGGTCGGCGATCACGGCGGGGTCCAAAGCCGGCCATTGGCGGAGTTTGGCAGCCGCCTCGCCAAATTGGTCTGGCGTGATGCGCCGGGCCTTGGCCCACTCGATCTCGGTCACAACATCCTGCATCTCGGCTTTGGCCAACCGCAGGCCCGCCTGATTGGCCGCCCGGGCCACCAGCCCCCGCTTGTTTTGCAGAATTTCCGGGGGCCGAACCCGCCGTTCTGCCCAGCGGTTGCGCAATTGAGCGAATGCCGCGCTGTGGAAGGTGCCCGCGCTCACCGCATCCCGCAGGCCCAGCCCGGCCAACCGGCCTCGCAGCTCGTCCGCCGCCTTGCGGGTGAACGTGAGCGCCAGCGTGCGCTGGGGGTCGATGGCGCCAATGTCGGCCTGGTAGGCGATTCTGCGGGTGAGCACCCTGGTCTTGCCGGTGCCGGCCCCCGCCCGGATGCACAGCGGAGTGCCCGGGGCGGCCACCGCGACTCGCTGCCGTTCATTCAGCCCATCCACGAGTCCTTCCGTCACGGTCACACCACCAAGGTACCCACACCGGTGACACATACATTGGGCCAGGTCAAATGCCCTCATTCTTGTGAGAGGATGGCAACGATGGTTGCGGTGTCGCGGAAGCGGTTTGGGGAGCTGGTGGGGCGGGCGTTGGACGAAATTCCCGATGATCTGGTCGAGATGATGGAGAACGTGGTGGTGCTGGTGGAGGACGAGGGGGAGGATCCCGGTATCTGGGGGCTGTACGACGGGGTGCCGCTTACCGATCGGGGTGACTATGGCGGTGGCGAGATGGTGTTGCCCGACCGCATTTACATCTACCGGATGCCGATCTGCGATGGGTGCGACAGCGAAGCCGAGGTGGTGGAGGAGGTACGCGTCACCGTCATCCATGAAGTGGCCCATCACTTCGGCATCGAAGACGACCGCCTCGACGAGCTGGGTTGGGGCTGAACGGGGGCGTTCTTGGGCTGACCGGCTCTATGAAAACGCGGGTACTGTCCGAGCGGTGGAGAGCTCAGGAGGCAGCATGGGACCGCTCAAAGGCATTCGCGTGGTGGAGATCGCCGGCATCGGGCCGGGCCCCTTCGCGGCCATGATGCTGGCCGACTTGGGGGCCGATGTGGTGCGTGTGGATCGGGCCGACAGGGTCCGAGATGAGATCCCAGACACTCCCAATCCCGATTTGCTGAACCGGGGGCGCCGCAGCGTGGGCGTCGACCTTAAACACCCCGATGGCGCCGAGGCGGTGTTGAAGCTGGTGGAGGGTGCCGACGGGCTGATCGAGGGATTCCGCCCCGGGGTGGCCGAGCGCTTGGGCATCGGCCCCGAAGACTGTCAGGCCCGCAATCCCAAGCTGGTGTACGGGCGCATGACCGGGTGGGGCCAGGACGGCCCGTATGCGTCGATGGCCGGCCACGACATCAACTACATAGCTCTGTCGGGTGTGCTGGGGGCCATCGGCCGGGAAGGGGAGGCCCCGGTGCCCCCGGTGAACCTGGCCGGCGACTTCGGCGGCGGGGGGATGCTGCTGGCCCTCGGGATGCTGGCCGGAATGCTGGAGGCTCGCGCCTCAGGCAAGGGCCAAGTCGTGGACGCCTCCATGGTGGAGGGCTCTGCCCTGCTCATCACCATGGTTTACGGCCTGCACGCCATGGGGGCGTGGGGGCCACGTGGCACCAATCTATTAGACACCGGGGCCTGGTTCTACGACGTCTACGAGTGTGCCGACGGCGAGTACATCTCTCTGGGCTCGCTGGAGCCCCAGTTCTTTGCCGAGATGGTGGAGAAGACAGGCATCAGCGCCGACGGGATTGACCAGAACGACCGCACCACCTGGCCGGAGATGCGGCCTCGGTTGGCCGCGGCGGTGAAGGCCAAGACCCGCGGCGAGTGGTGTGAGATCCTCGACGGCTCCGACGTCTGTTTCGCCCCGGTACTCAGCCTGGCTGAGGCTCCCGTGCATCCTCACAACGCGGCTCGGGGCACGTTCGTAGAAGTGGGGGGAGCTGTTCAGCCCGGCCCCGCGCCCCGCTTCAGCCGCACCCCGGCTGAGATCGCCCGTCCTGCCCCCAACCCCGGCCAGCACACTGCCGAAGTTCTGGCCGATTGGGGCTTCGATGCCGCCGCAGTGTCCGCCTTACAAGAATCGGGGGCCGTCAAGTAGATGGCCACCATGGTGAACTTCCACGCCCACCCCGATGACGAGGCCATCGCCACCTCGGGCACCATGATGAAGGCGGCCGACGAGGGCCACCGGGTGGTATTGGTGGTAGCCACCAAGGGGGAGCAAGGCGAGACGGAGGCCGATGCGCTGAGCCCGGGCGAGACGCTGGGCGAGCGGCGTGAGGCAGAGACCCATGACGCGGCCAGCATCATCGGTGCCCACCGGGTGGAGTTCCTGGGCTATGAGGACTCAGGCATGGCCGGCGAGGAGTCCAACGACAATCCGGCCTGTTTCTGGCAGGCCGATTTCGACGAGGCGGTGGAACGCTTGGCCCGGATCCTGGTGGAGGAGTCTGCTGACGTGCTCACCGTGTACGACGACCACGGCGGCTATGGCCACCCCGACCACATCCAAGTCCATCGAGTGGGGGTGGACGCGGCCCGCAGGGCCGGAGTGGAAAGAGTGTTCTACGTCACCATGAACCGGACTCAAATCCTGCGCCAAATGGCCGAGGTGGAGGCCTTTGCCGAGGCGATCGAGGAGATCGACGCCGAGCGGGCCGAGCGGTTCAGCGAGGAAGACTTCGGCACCGATGAGGCGGAAATCACCCACGCAGTGGACGTGAGCACCTACTTGGAGCGCAAGAAGGCTTCCATGCTGGCCCACGCCAGTCAGATCACCGCCGACTCATTCTTCGGATCCATGACCGACGAGCAGTTTGCCGACGCGTTCGGCACCGAGTGGTTCGTGGCCCCAGGCCCACCCCGGACAGGCGACTTCGCCACCGACTTGTTCAGGTGAGCGCCACCTCGGTTATCGCCGCCACGCCACTGGCCGGCTTCCACGACTGGTTCTCCTGGGTGGTGATGCTGACCAATGCCGCTGCCGGGGGATGGGCGTTGGGCGCCCACTTCCACCAGCGTCTGCGAGGCTGGCCGCTGTGGGCGTTCTTAGCCGTTGCCCAAGCCACCATCTTTGGCCAGGTGATTGTCGGCGTCGTGCTCGAAAACCGCTCCGGTGCCGACCCCGGCGACCTCCACCGGCTCTACGGCTTCGCAGCCATCGCCGCGGTGGCCATCATCTATGCCTATCGGATCCAACTCGCCAATCGTCGCGAGCTGCTCTATGCCGGCGGCAGCTTCTTTTTGGCCGGACTGGCTATCCGGGCCATGATCCTCAGCTGACCGGGGACCGGGGAATGGTCAGAGATTTACGACGGGGCAGGTGAGGGTCCGGGTGATGCCGTCCACCATCTGAATCTGGCTCACTACCAGGCGGCCCAGTTGGTCCATGGACTCGGCCTCGGCTTTGGCAATCACATCGTAGGGGCCGGTCATGATCTCAGAGATAACCACGCCATCGATCTCGCGGATGGCCTCGGCCACCTGACGAGCCTTGTCCATTTCGGTTTGGATCAAAACATATGAGCTGACACCCACGTGACTACACCTCCGGTTGGTTATCCCGCATCGTACTCAAAGATCCACTCGCATGGTCTAGCGAGATCTGAACGCGGCCCGGCCCCCTGACAATCAGGGGGCCGGGCTGGAGGGGGATCTATTCGAGATCTGTTCAATCGATGGTTTGACTGCTTCAGATGCCGGAATGGTTACAGAGCTCTTGGGTCTGCTGAGAATTTTGCAGGGTCGGTGGGCGAAGATGTCGGTCTATGAGCCTCGCTCCTGAGAACCCGTTCCTTGCCCATTCCTCATACGCCATCGCGCATGGTCGGTGCGACCAGCAGGACAACGTGCCCTGGCGAGGGCCCGAAGGCCCTACCGAGGTGCTCGATGAGGAGTCCGACCTCCAGTACGCGTGGCTCGGCCCATGCCACTTCGGCCACCTGACGTCGGGTCCGTATCCCGACGGCCGGCGGGTGGTGTGGACCAACGGACGCCAGAACATCGCCAAGCTCGACTACGACACGCTTGAAGTTCTGGCCGACCACGAGATCGTCGGAGGCGACGGCCGCACTCCTGTTGCCGAGCTGGAGGACTACCTCCTCGGCCTCGACAACAAGGATGGGTGGGAGGCCATCGAGCACGCCATCGAGCTGTCGATGAAGTTCATGTCTGGCATCGACGGGGTCTATGCGCTGCTGGATTGCGATCACACCTTGTTCCTCGGTCGAAAGGACCACGCGGTGGCCTACGTGGAGACCGATCCGTCCGACCCGGCGTCGCCCATCGTGGAGCGGGAACGGTGGAACAAGCCCGACCATATCGAGGGCTTCTTCGTGGGGATGAACATGACCTTCGACGGGAAGCTGGTGATGTCCACCGATCATGGCTGGGTCGTAGTGCTCGAGCGCGATTTCAGCGCCTACCACGCCCTCCAGATCGCCGGCGGGGCCGAGAACGCTGCCGAGTACTGTGCCCAGCGAGCAGCCGAGCGGGGCAACACGGGCTATGGCTGGGTCCGCACCAGCATTTGCGTGGACAGTGACAACGGCATCTATGTGTCGTCCAATGACCACCACCACAAGCTGCGCTGGACGGGTTCTGAGCTCTCCGACGACCCCACCCACGGATGTTGGAGGGTGCCCTACCGAAACGGCGGCGGCCACGGCTCTGGGACCACGCCGTCGCTCATGGGATTCGGCCCCGATGAGGACAAGTTCGTGGTGATCGGCGACGGCGACGAGGTGGTGAACATCACCTTGTTGTGGCGGGACGACATTCCCGACGACTGGGAGCAACTGCCCGACGCGCCCGATCGCCGCATCGCCGGCATCGGGCCGGCCAACATGGGAAATCCCGATCTGGCCGAGATCAAGACCGAGCAGTCAATCACCGTGTCGGGCTACGGCGCCATGACGGTCAACAACGAGCCGGCCTCGATCCCCGACGGCTATCCCAAGCAAGCTGCCCGGATGCTGTGCTTCATGCTCGGCCACAAACCGGAATACCAGCCCCACGGCCTCCACAAGTATGAGTGGGATCCAATGGCCCGGGAGCTGAAGCAGGCATGGGTCAACCTCGACATCTCCTCGCCCAACTCGGTTCCCTTTGTGGCTCAGGAGAGCGGGCTGGTCTACACCTGCGGGGTCCGCAACGGGCGCTGGACGATCGAGGCCGCCGACTGGGCTACCGGCCAGTCCCGGTTCCACTACGTGCTGGGAGGCTCCAAATTCAACACCATCGGTGCGGGGGTGACCGTGGACGATGACGGCCGTCTGCTGTTCGGCTCGATGTACGGCAAGACCCGCATCCTGCGAGGTCCGGGCTAGCGGCAATGTGCACCGATTCCAGGGCGGCACACCGCTAACGTGCCGCACATGGAGTCGGTGTTGGTGACCGGGGGAGCGGGCTACATCGGCAGCCACACCTGTGTCGCCTTGCTGGAGGCCGGTTACGAGGTGGCGGTGCTGGACAGCTTGGCCAACTCCTCGGCGGCGGCGGTTGACGCGGTGGCCGAGATAGCCGGCCGCCGCCCCCGGCTCGACGTGGTTGACTGCCGGGATGAATCCGCCATAGAGAAGGTGATCACCGAGGTGCGGCCCGACGGGGTGCTGCACTTTGCCGGGCTCAAATCGGTGCCCGACTCTGTGGCCGATCCGCTCCGGTACTACCGCCACAACCTGGAGTCGGCCGCCGTGCTGTTGTCGGTGATGGAGCGCTGCGGCGTGGGCAAGATCGTGTTCTCCTCGTCGGCCACGGTCTACGGGGATCCCGACGTGCTACCGGTACCAGAGACCGCGTCTACCCGCCCGGCCAACCCCTACGGCTCGACCAAACTGATGGTCGAGCAGATGATCGCCGATGTGGTAAGTGCCGATTCCCGGTGGTCGGCGGCTCTGCTTCGCTACTTCAACCCGGTTGGGGCGCATCCCAGCGGATTGATCGGGGAGGATCCCGAAGGAGTGCCCGGGAATCTCATGCCCTACCTGCTCCAAGTGGCGGTGGGCCGCCGCCCCCGACTTCCGTTGTACGGGACCGACTACCCCACTCCGGATGGCACCGCTCGGCGCGACTACATCCACGTGATGGACTTGGCCGACGGCCATTTGGCTGCCCTGGAGCACCTGGATTCCGCCCCCGGACAGGTGCAGGCCTACAACTTGGGCACCGGTCAAGGCACTTCGGTGCTGGAGGTGGTCGCCGCCATGCGGGATGCCACCGGCCACCCGCTGCCATATGAAGAACTCGGCCGCCGCCCCGGAGACGTCCCCGAGCTATGGGCCGACCCCGGCAAGGCCCACCGGGAACTGGGTTGGTCAGCCACTCGGACACTGGCTGAGATGTGCCGAGACGCCTGGGACTGGCAATCGTCCCATCCGCAGGGGT
The DNA here is from genome assembly GCA_963663255.1 of Acidimicrobiales bacterium. Classification (GTDB taxonomy): domain Bacteria; phylum Actinomycetota; class Acidimicrobiia; order Acidimicrobiales; family Bin134; genus Poriferisocius. Next base: position 3,148,046 of record OY760141.1, on the reverse strand, counting down.
ACGGAAGCAGGGGCTTGCCCTAGAGCATCGCCCTTATGCCCAACGAGGCATAGTCCTGATCCTCGTAGTTCTGGCGGAACAGGTCGCGCAAACGGATCGCGGCCTCGTCGTAGGCATCGGGGTCGCTCCAGGTGTTGCGGGGGTTCAGAACCTCGTCAGGGACGCCAGGACAGGAAATCGGGATGCGCAGCCCCAGTATGGGGATACTGACCGTTTCCACCGCGTCAAGATCACCGTTGAGAGCGGCATTGAGCAGCGCCCGAGTGTGGGCGATGGACATGCGCTCGCCCACCCCGTGAGGACCCCCCGACCAGCCGGTGTTCAAGAGGATGCACCGTGCCTGGTGGGCGTCCATCCGGTGGGCGAGGAGTTCGGCGTACACCGACGGCTTGTGCGACATGAATGGCGCTCCGAAGCAGGAGCTGAATGTGGCCTGCGGCTCCACCACTCCCACCTCGGTGCCAGCCAGCTTGGAGGTGAACCCCATCACGAAGTGGTACATAACCTCGTCACGCTCGAGAATCGACACCGGGGGCAGCACGCCGAAGGCATCGGCGGTCAAGAGCACGATGGTGCGGGGGTGCGGCCCCTTGGCACCGGGGGCCACATGGGGGTTGCAATCCAGCGGATAGGCGAAGCGGGTGTTCTCGGTGATGGAGTCGTCGGTGAGGTCGAGTTCTTGGGGATCGGTGTTGGCTAGATCACGGCCGGGCAAGGCGGGGACGTTCTCGATGAGGGTCCCGCCCATTGACATGGCGTCGGCGATGATCGGCTCGGCGTCTTTGTCGAGGTCGATGAGCTTGGCGTAGCAGCCGTCCTCGAAATTGGAAACCCCCGATTCGGTCCACACGTGCTCGTCGTCGCCGATCAGGCTGCGGTCGGGATCGGCCGACAGGGTGGTCTTTCCAGTGCCGGACAGGCCGAACAAGATGGCGCTGTTCCCGCTGTCGTCCACGTTGGCCGAGCAGTGCATGGTGAGCTGCTTGGCGTCGGGCAGCACGAAGTTCATCACCGTGAACATGGTCTTCTTGACCACACCGCAGTAGTCGGCTCGCCCCAGCACCAACCCCAGCCGGTTGTGCAGGTCCATGATGACCGCCCGGTCGGTGCGGGTGCCGTCGCGGTCGGGATCGCACCGGAAGCTGGGGACGTTGATCATGGTCCAACCGTTGGGCCCGCGGTCGGCGTTGTCGCGCACCCCCTTGGGGAACATGATGTTGGCGAAGTAGGCGTGGGTGGCGTACTCGCTGACCAGCCGATAGGGGATGGCGAACTCTGGGTCCCAGCCGCAGAACACATCGGCGGTGTACAGCGTGGCCTGTCGCTCATTCAGGTGGGCCACCACCCGCTCGAGCAATCCTGGAAAGTAGTCGGCGTCCAGCTTGTTGAAGTCCGACTTCCACCAGACGTCGTCCACTACTTCGGGCCAGGCCACCGCGAAGGTGTCCTGGACCGGACGGCCAGTGCAGGTGGGATCGGAATAGAAGATCAGCGGACCATCTGAACCTAGGGCGGTGGCGAACGCCTTCTGGTCGTGCTCACCGCCGTCGATGCGGGTGCGGCCCCGGTCTCCGGCGATGGCTGCATCGAACAGTTCGTCTTGGGTCAGTCCCGACCGGACATCTACCGAATCCAATCCAAAGCGGATGCGGAGTTGGTCGGCGACTGGAGTTGTCACGCTTGCTCCGGTTTGCCGGACGGAGTGAGGAACGACGGTGTACCCATGTCCACTTCCGAGCCTATCCGCAGACGGGTGGCTTCATTCCCTTCCAAGTCGAACAGCACTCGCTGGCCTTGGCGCAGCATCCGGAACACCGACCCCTCGAGCGCGTCGGGAGCCAAGTCGAATTCGGCCAAGTCGGTGTCGCGCACGACTACGCCAATTCCAGTTGATGGGTCATAAGCCTTGATCACACCCTGCACGAGGACTCTTTCTGCCAGTGATCGGGGTTAGTGCAGGGTAACGGCTGGTCATGGCGGTTCGCGAGTCGGGCAGGCATGACGTCGGGGTCATCCTGTTTGGGCACCTCTGTCTGTTACCGACTCCACTCTCTCAGCTATCGGTGTGTCGTCTCCTTGGCTGCCAGCCTCCATTTACGGAGGACCTCAAGAGGTTCCAGGCCAACTCCATACCGATGGATAGTCGATCGCCGACTTGCTGTACGCGACGTGCCGATTTCTTGAGTTTACAAAGCGGTACAACAAGTTTGTATTATGCCCACAACTTGGCGGACATGTCTACAAGAAAAGAGCCAGTTTTTGAACAACGAACCGGATAGGATTCAACTGCTGAAACGTTGAGAATGCCGGATATGTATAGCAGCGAAGAAGCTGCACGGTTTTGTTGTTTCAGCATGCTTCTTTCGTAGCAAGTTGGGGCTCTTATGTCAACTCGTCCGAAGGCAGTACTTGGACGTGGCGAAAATAGGATCCATTACAATGAACTTGTCGCTAGGCATGGCAACTGCCTCTCGGATGGGTTGTTCCTATGCCAAATCCAAACATGGCTCCCCGAAATTCAAGTAGATACCTAGGTTAATTGGGTGATAGCAGAGTTCCACTGTTCGATGGCCTGAATGTAGGTCGCATCGGCTCTCGCCCGGCGAAGCCCTCGTCGGGCCAAGCCTGTTCCGTTCTCGGCCTCGTCTGGATTCACATAACATATGAGTGTTGACAGGAAAATGTGACACACGGCTGTCGTGGGAACCCTGGGCCCTTGAATGCATCTTGGCATTCCGCGACCAGCCCTGTCGCCCGGGTGCTGGCGGTTTGCCCGCTCAGGCGTCTTGAATTGCCGCTACCGTCGAAACATCTTCTGTTAGGAAATCCTAATAGAACCCGGCGCAAGCTCGGTCTCGCTTGTGGGTGCCCATGGCCCCCCGTTTCCCATCATGGCGGCGCCAGCCTCTCCCCATACGGCGATTCGCCTTTTGAGAGCCATATTCCTATTCCGTTGCCGCCCTCTGTTCGTTCTCCCTAGACCGCATCCCCCGGTTGACTGTTGCTCCAGATGTTGGGATTTGCGAGGGGTGTGCGGCAAGGGAGGAATCGACCTCCGGCAGCAGGCGCCAGTATATCGAATATTAGGACTGCCTAACTTGACATAACCGGCATTCTCCGCGTCTACCGCCGCGGCCCCTTCGCCATTCTGGCGCTTGCGGTGTTCGCGGTTGGCCTCGCGTGGGCGATGCCGGGCGCTGAGGGGAGAGATCCGACGAACGAACCCGGCAGTACTTCCTATGCCGGTCAAGACCAGCAAGGAGCAGGGGTCAATTGCGGAATGGTCTACGGCGGGACACTCGTCAACGGAGTCTGCTACTACAACGAAGATCACCTACCGCCAGAAGACACACCCCATAGCGACAACGGCAACCCCCTCGTAGACGGCTACCGGGCAGCTGATAAATGGTTGGACAGGAACGTTAATGATCCCCTCCAGGAGATAGGCGGCAATATGTTGGACGATATAGAAGAGGCAAGCGAAGCAATCGTCTGCAACCCCGCCACCCCACTCGTTACTGGTGTAATCGGAGGAGGTATCGGTTTTGTTTCAGGTCTCAAGCAAGGAGCCCTGGGAGACCCTGCGGCACCGGGCAGGAACACCCAAGCAGGCTGGCAGAGTGGTATTATTGCGGGCGAAGCTGCCCAGCAGACGTGTTGACAGTGGAGGGAGGCGAGGTGCCTAACCGGGTCCAATGGGATGACAACACCCCGCCGAAAGTGCCCCGCTCGGTTTTGGCCATAGGACTTACAGGATTGGCCGTTCTCGGCGTAGTTGCTTATGTCTTGGAGCACTTCGCAGGCATCCACTGGGTTGCTGTCATGCTGATCACAGGAGTGCTCATATACGCGGCGGGAATGCCCCTCACTCGATTGCTGTATCGTGCGCTGGCTCGGGGCGAGGAGAGTCGGCGCGCCGATTTGAGGTACAAGCACGGGACACACCGCATGCGCAGAATCCCACCAGCGGCTGATTAGTGCTGCAGCTCTTGTTCAGCGCAATCCCTATGGACCGGTGCCATGGTTGGAAGCCGGAATGATCGCCTGCTCTAACAGACCCTAGGTACCATCGCGGGTCATGACGACAGACCGTCTTGAGGCCGAGGGATTGCGGGCCACGATGGAGTGGTTCCGCGACGCCTTGGCTATCCATCGAGACGTCATCAATCAGCTCAACGTGTATCCGGTGCCCGACGGTGATACCGGCACCAATATGGCGCTCACCCTGGAAACGGTGGTCACCGAGGTGTCGGCCGCTGGGGATCAGATGAGCGAGGTTTGCCACGCCATCAGCCATGGTTCGCTGATGGGTGCCCGGGGCAACTCCGGTGTGATCCTGTCGCAGATCTTGCGGGGCCTGGCCGAGACGGTGGCCACCGCGGGCCATGTCGATCCGCCGGTGTTGGCCGGTGCGCTGAAACAAGCCTCGGTTGCGGCCGATGAGGCGGTGTCCACCCCGGTGGAGGGAACCATTTTGACCGTGGTGCGGGACGTGGCGACCGCCGCCGCTGAGGCGGTCGATCAGGGCGTCGACGGCCTCATCCAGCTGGTGGAGGGATGCCAGCGGGCGGGGCGGGTCTCGCTGGACCGAACGCCGGAGCTTTTGCCCCAGTTGGCCCGGGCCAATGTAGTGGATGCCGGGGGAGCGGGGTTCTTGCTGTTTCTCGATGCGATGGCCACCGCGATGGACGGTCGGCCGCTGCCCGACCCGCCGCCGGTGGACCCGTCGGCGGGGGTGGGCGCGGCCGTGGCCGGAGCCGAAGACCCCCATGGCACCGATGACGATGTAGACGGCACCCGTTATGAGGTGATGTTCTTCTTGGAGGCCGAAGACCACCGGATCGGCGATTTCCGCTCTGCCTGGGAGGCCCTGGGTGATTCCATCGTGGTAGTGGGCGGCGACGGCTTGTGGAACTGCCACATCCACAGCAATGACATCGGTGGCAGCATCGAGGCGGGCATCGGTGTCGGTCGCCCATTCGACATACGGGTGACCGACTTGTTCGAGCAGGTTGAACACGTCGAATCGCTGATGGCCTCCGAGATCGGCGGTGCGGTCACCACTGTTGCGGGAGAGCCGGTTCACACCGCGGTGGTGGCGGTGTCGGTGGGGGCGGGCGTGCGCCGCCTTTTTGAATCGCTGGGGGTGCGGGCCATCATCGCCGGGGGCCAGACCATGAACCCCTCCACCGAGCATTTCGTGCAGGCAGTAGAGCAGCTTGACGCCGACGAGATCGTGCTCTTGCCCAACAACAAGAACATCGTGCCGGTGGCCGAACGGGTGGACGACTGCACCGAGGCCTCGGTGCGGGTGGTCCCCACGAGGGGGATAGCCGAAGGGCTGGCCGCGTTGATGGCCTACGACCCGTCGGCCAGTGCCGATGAGAACCAGTCGGCAATGGCTGAAGCCGCCGAAGACGTGGTAACCGGTGAGGTTACCCAAGCGGTGCGGGACACCGAGAGCGAGTTGGGATCCATTGTCGCCGGCCAATGGCTGGGACTGGATCGCCAGGGGTTGCGGGTGGTGGACCAAAGCGCAGCCGGGGCGGCCACCGCGCTTTTGGCCGAGCTCATCGACGACAGCCACGAACTGGTGACGGTGATCTCCGGCGCCGACGCCACCACCGCTCAAGTCGAGGAGGTGGTCGCCTGGCTGGCCGAGCATCATCCCGCGGTCGAGACAGAGGTTCACGACGGCAGCCAACCTCTCTATCCGTTCTATTTCGGAGTGGAGTGACCCACCCAACCTCGGTCGATCCTGACCACGAGGTCGACCCTCGGCCTCCGCTCACGATGGCCGACTTCGAGGCCATGAACGTGGAGGTGCTGAGCGGAGTGGGCCGGGCCAAGGCCAGGGCCCTGGCCTCAGTTGAAGTGGAATCGGTGCTGGACCTGCTGACCTACTACCCCCGCCGCTACATCGACCGGACCAACCAAGCGGCGATCAGCGACCTTGAAGACGGTGTTGAGGCCATGGTGATGGCTCGAGTGGACAGCGTGTTCTCGAAGAAGCTGCCGGGAAGCCGTTCTATGGTCAATGTGGCAGTCAGCGACCAGACCGGTCGGCTGCGGCTGGTCTTCTTCAACCAGCCGTGGCGGGATCGCCAGTTGTCCCCGGGCCTGGAGGTGGTGGTGTTCGGGAAGCTGGACCGCTATCGGGGCCAGCATCAAATGACCAACCCCATCGTGGACTTGGTGGGCGACGAGACTGGGCGCATCGTGCCGGTGTACCCCCAATCGGGCAAGGCCGGACTGCAGACCCGGGAGATCAGGCGGTGGGTGGACGAGGCGCTGAGGCGCTCGTCGCCGCGGGGTATCAGCGACCCGGTCCCCGAGTACCTGCGGCGGCAGCACAACCTGATCGGACGCCACGAGGCCATCGACGGCATCCATCGACCGGAGTCCATGGAAGCCCAGTACACCGCCCGGGATCGGCTGGTGTTCGATGAGCTGCTTCGGCTCCAGCTCAAGCTGATCATGCGTAAGCGGGCTGTGGAACAAGCCGCGTTCGGAATCTCCCACGACACCAGCGGGGAGCTTGTCGAGCGGTTCACCAGCTCGCTGGGATTTCCCTTGACCGGTGCCCAGCGCCAGGTCATCGGTGAGGTTGTGGCCGACATGGCCCGCCCGGTGCCCATGCACCGCCTCTTGCAGGGCGATGTGGGGGCGGGCAAGACCGTGGTCGCGGTGGCCGCAATGCTCACGGCGGTGCAAGGAGGCCATCAGGGAGCGCTGATGGCTCCCACCGAGGTGCTGGCCACCCAACACTATCTGGGAGTTCGCTCCCTGCTGGATGATCTGGCCGTGCCTGCCTCCGATTCGCTGTTAGCTGAGCGGCCCCTTCGGGTCGCGCTGCTCACTAATCAAACCCCCGGCGCCGAGAGGGCTCGACTCCATGACTCGCTCGCTTTGGGAGAGACCGACATCGTGATCGGCACCCATGCCCTCATCCAGGAGGGGGTGGACTTCGACTCTCTCGGGATGGTGGTGGTAGACGAGCAGCACCGCTTCGGGGTCGAGCAACGGGCTGCACTGCGGGCCAAGGGGTCTCAGGCCGCGTCCCCTGATGTGCTGGTCATGACGGCCACCCCCATCCCCCGCACCGCAGCCATGACGGTGTACGGCGACCTGGATGTGTCCACTCTGGATGAAATGCCCCCGGGACGAACGCCGATCGCCACCCGATGGGCCCGAACCGCGGCTGAGGAAGCCGAGGTCTGGGAGCAGGTCAGGGCCGAAGTAAGCCATAGCCGCCAGGCCTATGTGGTGTGTCCGCTGATCGAGGAGTCCGACACCATCGAGGCCCGGTCGGTCACCGAGACGTACGAGCGCCTGCAAAGCGATGAGCTGGCCGGGCTGCGGATCGGGCTGCTACACGGTCAGCTCACTCCGGCTGAGAAGGAGTCGGTGATGGCCCTGTTCCGGAGCGGGGCCATCGACGTTCTCGTGGCCACCACCGTGATCGAAGTGGGGGTGGATGTGCCCAACGCCACCGTCATGGTGATCGTGGACGCTGATCGGTTCGGGATAGCGCAGCTTCACCAGCTCAGAGGACGAGTGGGACGGGGCGATCAGGAGTCCACGTGCTGCCTGCTGGCCGCTGATGCGGTGGGGATTGCCGCTGAGCGGCTTCGGGCCTTGGTGGATACCACCGATGGGTTCGAGTTGGCCGAGGCCGATTTGGAGTTGCGGGGGGAGGGCACCATTTTGGGTGAGCGCCAAAAGGGACGGAACGACTTGCAGCTGGCCTCTCTTCGCCGGGACAAGGATTGGGTGGTGGGGGCCCGACGGGCTGCCGGGGAGATGCTGGATGAAGACCCCGACCTGCAACAGCATTCGGAATTGCGTGCCGAAGTTGAGCTGTTACTGGGGGATGATGATGCCGACTACCTGATGAAGAGCTGACCGCCGGGAGTAATCGTGTTGGAGATCGTAAGAATGGGCTTGGAGCGCAAAGAGCAGATAGCGAGCATCTGGGCCGACGCCTTCGAGCAGGACCCGCTGATGAAATGGGTGTTCTCCGATGATGCCGTCCGGGTGAAGTCGCTGCGGCGCTGGTGGGCGTTCTTCCTTGACCACCAGCCTCCTGGCTCCGAGCTGCACGGCACCCGGATCGATGGCTGCGTCGCCTACTGGCAGCCACCTCAGAGCAAGAAAGACACATCGAAGGGACCCGAAGAGGCTGATCGAGGGGAGTCAGAAGGCCAAATGGTGTTCGTCGCCATGATGAGCGAGCTCTTGGGGGAATTGGCCCCGTCTCGCATGGAGGCTCTGGGGCAGATGCAACAAGCCCGGCTGTCCGAGCCCCACTGGTATTTGGCCGTGTTGGGCACTTCACCCGACCAACAGAGCAAGGGCCTGGGCGGCAAGGTGCTGACACCGATGCTGGAGCGGTGCGACCGGGTGGGCGAGTTGGCCTATCTGGAGTCCAGCAACCCGGCCAACGTGGGCTTCTACCGTCGTCATGGATTCGAGCCGCTCGGCGAGTTCACCTTGGGCGATGGGGTGCTCATTACTCCTATGTCCCGTGAGCCCCATCCACCGCTGGGCTGAACGACCATGGTGCTTCGGATAATCGCCGGCGAGGCCCGGGGCCGTCGGTTGAGCACTCCCGAGGGCATGGACGTGCGCCCATCTACCGGACGAGTCCGGGAGGCGGTGTTCAACTCACTGCACAGTCTGGGCTGCTTGGAAGGGGCCGATGTCTTGGATCTGTTTGCCGGAACGGGGGCGTTGGGGCTGGAAGCCGTGTCGCGGGGCGCGGCCTCGGCCACCTTTGTGGAGTCTGCCCCGACGGCACTGGCCGCATTGAGGTCCAACATCAACCTCACTGGGTTCAACGACCGCTGCCGGGTAGTGCCCGGTGCTGTCATGGAGGAGCTACCCCGGCTGGTAGACGACTACGACGTGGCCTTGTGCGATCCGCCCTATCGGTTCACCGCATGGCCAGAGCTGTTGCTTCGACTCCCTGCGGACACTGTGGTGGCTGAGTCTGATCAGGCGGTGGTTCCCGGTCTTGGCTGGGATGTTCTCAAACAGCAACGCTACGCGGGTACCGTTGTGGTGATTGCCAGCCGGCAATAGCATCGACAAGCCCCAGGAGACTCCTAAGTGACGCGTGTCCTGTTCCCCGGATCGTTTGACCCCATACACAACGGACACATGGAGATCGTGGAGACCGCGGCGCGCCTGTTCCAAGAGGTGATCGTGGCGGCGGTGCGCAATCCCCAGAAGGCCCCTTTGTTCGAGTTGGAAGAGCGAAAGGCGATGTTGGAGGAGTCCTTCGCCCACCTGCCCAATGTGCAGATCACCATGTTCGCCAAGCTTGTAGTGGACCTGGCCCAAGATGAACGGGTCGATTTCATCGTGAAAGGCCTCCGAGCAGTCTCCGACTTCGAGAACGAGCTTCAGATGGCCCAGATGAACCAAGCTATTTCCGGGGTGCACACCCTGTTCATCCCCTCAGCCAGCAAGCACTCGTTCTTGGCCTCCAAGCTGATCCGCGAGCTGGCCCGCTTCGGGCAGCAGATTGACTCCATGGTCCCCCCACCGGTGGCCAAACGACTTATCGAGAGGTATCGAGATGACTGACCCCGATCCCAACACCACCGCAACCCACCACTCAGCCACCGGGACGTTTGTAGATCCCGAATTCGATCTGTTGCTGCGGCGGGCAATAGAGCTGGTAGACGCGGCCCGTCCCATGCCGCTGTCGGCATCCTCCATGATCAACAAGGAGGAGGTCTTGGAGCTGCTTCAGAACTGCCTGAACCGGCTGCCCGAGGAGATGCGGGCAGCCCGCTGGCTGTTGAAGGAGCGAGAGGATTTTTTGAAGAGAGTCCACCGGGAGGGCGACGAGATACTGGTGGCCGCTCGATCGCAGGCCGAGGCCATGGTGCAGCGAACGGAGGTGGTCAAGGCAGCCGAGCAGCGGGCTCGGCGCATGGTGGAAGAAGCCGAAGCCACCGCTCGTCGGCTGCGTCTCGAGACCGAGGACTATTGCGACACCAAGTTGGGGAGCTTTGAAAACGCCCTCGAGCGGATCTTGAATACGGTGAAAGAGGCCCGGACCCGGCTTCAAGGCGACCCGCTGGCCGATCTGGTTCGGGCCTACGGCCCCGAGCCTGAACCTGAGCCTGACGACGGCTTTTTCGATCAAGACACCGTGGGCTGAGCCGCGGAAGGAGGTGCTATGTCGAGCCAGCTGCTCGTACTGGTGGCAGAATTGTTGCGCCGTCCCGGATCTCATCGCGAGCTTTCGATCCAAGTTGAGGTTGACGGGCTGGCCACGTCCGATGCCGCTGTTCACGGGCCGGTCGATCTCCAGCTCCATCTGGAATCGGTTGTCAGCGGGCTGGAGGTAAGCGGTTCGCTGGCGGCAGGGTGGCGCGGGTCTTGCCGGAGGTGCCTGGAGCCCATTGAACAGACGGTGCAGCAGGAACTGCGGGAGATGTTCGGCAGCGCACCAGCCGACGACGAGACGTATCTGATAAAAGACGGCGAGGTGGACCTGACCCCGATGGTTCGCGACTGCCTTGTTCTCGCCCTGCCCATCGCTCCGCTGTGCTCAGAGGATTGCGCCGGTCCGGCTCCCGATGACTACCCGATGAATCAGCCCGAAATCCCCGCAGAAGACCGCCCGCGAGATCCCCGCTGGGCTGCGTTAGACGCGCTGCGAACTGGCCAGTAGATTTATGGGCTGCGCCCGCGCCGTTTTTGTTCGTGGCGCGGCATTCTTCCTCCACATGTAGGACTGTCCGATGGCTGTACCCAAGAAGAAAACATCCAAAGCCAAAGGCCGTAGCCGCCGGGCATCGGCTTGGCAGGTGTCCGCGCCGGCACAGAGCACCTGCCCTCGGTGCGGGTCGGTCAAGCGGCCGCATCGGGTGTGCAAGGTGTGCGGCTGGTACGCAGGGCGTGAAGCCGTTGAGGTGGCATAGGCCGCCCTGCTCGGACCCCTTTAAGGGCTCTTTTTGGCTTTGCTTCCGGTTGCGGTAGACGCAATGGGGGGTGACGATGCCCCACGGTCGGTGCTTGCCGGGGCCCGCCTCGCCGCCGAGCGGGGCATTCCCGTTTTGTTGGTGGGTCAACCCGAACAGCTGGCCGATGTCCGCGACTTCGAGGTGGTTCCCGCGTCGCAGGTGATTGCCATGGGTGCAGAGGCGGCGGCCAGCGTGCGGAAAATGAAGGACTCCTCGCTGGTACGCGCGGCCGAAGCGGTGCGCGATGGACGGGCCTCGGCCATGGTCAGCGCCGGCAATACCGGAGCGGCCATGGCGGCCTCGCTGCTGAAGATGGGGCGAATCCGGGGAGTGGCCCGTCCGGCTATTGCCACTCCGATCATTGTGCCCGGTCGGGCTTGGCCCAACGTGATGTTGGATGCGGGGGCCAACACAGAGTGCACCGCCGAGTGGCTGGTGCAGTTTGCCCAGATGGGGGCGGTGTATTGCCGCGATCGCTGGGGGGTTCAAGAGCCCCGGGTAGGACTCTTGTCCAATGGGGAAGAGGCCGGCAAGGGCTCACCCCTGGTGAAACAGGCATTCGAGCTCTTGGGCGATCGGGATTGGCAGACTCGGACCGGCGCGGTGTTCGCCGGCAATGTGGAGGGGCGGGACTTGCTGGAAGACCTGGTGGACGTGATCGTCACCGACGGCTTCACCGGGAATGTGGCCCTGAAGACCGCCGAGGGGGTGGCTAAGCAGCTGATCGGTGCCTTGATGGGGGCATTCGAGTCCTCCGAGGAGGCTCGGGAGGGGGCCAGGCTTCTGGCACCGGCGCTGGCCCCGCTATACGACGAATTCAGTCCCGACTCAGTGGGTGGCGCCATCCTCCTCGGTGTGAACGGTGTCAGCATTATCAGCCACGGAGCTTCTTCCCCGAAGGCGCTAGCCAACGCGGTACAAGTGGCCCACGAGCTGGCCGAACGCGACACCGTGGGCTCTCTGCGCCGGGTTCTGCGCGCCCAATAGGAGTCATCGGCCCGATCATCTGTGCGTCCAGTGGGTGGGATGGGCAATAAGCTGGCGTATACTTTTCGGGCGCCGTTTGCTGAATAGCTCCGGAGAAGCCGTGCCATCTGAAACCCATGTCGAACATAGCCCGCTGGACCGCGAGGGAGTCTTGTCCCTTGTCCGAGAGTGCTTGGCCGACATCTTGGAGATCTCCCCCGACCGCATCACGGAAGGCCAGGCTTTTGCCGATGATCTCGACGCCGATTCTCTTGCCCTTATCGAGCTGGTGGAAACCCTGGAAGAGGAGTTGAGCGAGAGGGCAGTGGGGTTCAGCATCGACGACGAGGACTTGGAAGATCTCAAGACGGTGCGCGACGCCGTCGACTATGTCCACGGCCGGCTGAGCCGAAGCTCCTGACCGCCGAAGCCAACCTCGACGCTCTGGCCGAGCGCCTCGGCTACGCATTCGCGCAGCCCAGTCTGCTTGTCGAGGCATTGACCCATCGCTCGTGGTGCGCCGACCACGAGGGTGAATCGTCCAACGAGCGGCTGGAATTCTTGGGCGACGCCGTGCTGGCCCTAGTGGTGACCGACCACATTTATGCCGCCTACCCCGAAATGGCGGAGGGACAGTTGGCTCCGCTGCGGGCTGAAGTGGTCCGAGCTGAGGCGCTGGCCGATCTGGCCATTGAACTGAGGCTGGGGGAGGCCCTGCGGCTGGGTCGCGGCGAAGATGGATCTGGGGGCCGGGAAAAGCCATCGATTCTCTCTGATGCCATGGAGGCGGTGATCGGTGCCGTCTACTTGGATGCTCCCTGGGAGGTGCTGGTTGAGTTGGTCCGAGGGTGGCTGGCCGATCGGATCGCCATTGCGGCCCAAGGTCCGGGTGTCCGGGACTTCAAGACCCGATTGCAGGAGTTCTGTGCCCGCAACCGGCAGGACGCCCCCGAGTATCGGCTAACCGAGAAGGGTCCCGACCACGCGAAGCAATTTGTGGCCGTTGTGCATGTTGACGGCCAAGTAAGCGGTCGAGGCGAGGGCCGATCGAAGAAGCAGGCTGAGCAGGCGGCGGCGGCCTCAGCTTGGCAAACTCTGGCGGTCGCGACGACGGGAAATGCCCCATGACCCCATTGACAGGAGCCATCCGATGATCGCCTTGCCGGAAATCGAGACCATCCGCCGCGACTTGGACAGAGAGCTGTCCAGTCTCCGCATCAAATCGGTGGAAGTCATGGATACCCGGCTGACAAAGCGATCAGGCGGGGCGAAGAAGTTCGCCGGCCGTCTGGAGAAGGTGAAGATCACAGGTGTGCGGCGTCGTGGCCTGTATTTGATCATTAGCTTGGACAGCGAGGATGTGATCGTGGCCCATTTGGGGAGCGGCGGGCAGCTTCGGCGTCATGCCAACAGAGACCAGGCCGAGCCCAACACCGTCTTGTCCATCACATTCACCAAGAGCGGGCAGCTTCGGCTGATTGACGGGGTCGGTGATGCCGAACTGTTTTTGGCCAGTGCTGAGAAGTTGGTGGAGGAAGTACCCGAGCTAGAAGGACTGGGCATCGACCCTCTTGATCAGCCGGTGCCGTGGCGGATGTTCGGCCAGATTCTCCTGTCCCAAGACGCCAAGCTGAAGGCGGTGCTGACCGATGACCGCGTGGTGGTCGGACTGGGCGAGATGTACTCCGACGAGATTCTGTTCACTGCCGGCCTGCGGTACGACCGAATGACCAACTCATTGGGGCCCCAAGAAGTGCGCCGGTTGCATCGGGCGATGGTGGAGACCCTGCATGATGCGGCCAAGCATCGAGGCGCCACGCTGGAAGACGGACTCTACGTGGATGTACACGGCCAGCCAGGGGGGTATGTGGAGTACATCAACGTGTTCAAGCAGGCGGGTAGGAACGGGCACCCCTGTCCCCGCTGCCACCGCCCAATACAGAAGTACCGCTTCCGCCGCCGCTGGACCTACTTCTGCGAGCAGTGCCAGATCTGATAGCCGACACGCCGTCGGACAAGTAGTTCCACAAATCGCGGCCCGCCGCTGGGTAGGGTCGAATGAGTGTTCTTGAAGGCGTTGACCCTCAAAGGGTTCAAATCCTTTGCCGACTCCACCACGCTGGTCTTCGAGCCGGGCGTGACGGTGATTGTGGGTCCCAACGGCAGCGGCAAGTCCAACGTGGTGGACGCGGTGGCCTGGGCATTGGGCGCCCAGGCCCCCACGGCGGTGCGCTCGGCCAAGATGGACGATGTCATCTTCGCCGGGACCGCCTCCCGGCCGGGCTTGGGTCGGGCAGAGGTATCGCTGAGCATCGACAACACCGCCCACCTTCTGCCCATCGAGTTCGAAGAGGTCACCATCACCCGCACGCTGTTCCGCAGCGGGGACAGCACCTATTCCATCAACGGTGTGCCATGTCGCCTGCTCGACATTCAAGAGTTGCTGAGCGATACCGGGGTTGGCCGCCAACAGCATGTAATCGTCTCCCAGCGCCAGATCGAGGCAGTATTGAGTGCCCGACCCGAGGATCGCCGGGCGGTCATCGAGGAGGCTGCCGGCGTGCTGAAGTATCGCCGCCGCAAGGAGAAGTCCGAGCGGCGGCTGGCGGCGACTGAGGCCAACCTCACCCGGCTGTCCGATGTGGTGCGAGAGATTCGCCGCCAGCTGCGACCGCTGGAGCGCCAAGCCGAGGCTGCCCGGCGCCACGGAGGCCTACTGGTTGAGTTGAGCACTCTTCGCCGGTATCTGGCTGGGCAGGAGATAGAGCAGTTTCGCCACAGGGTTGGCCAGCTGACCCAGGACCAGGCGGCCAATCGCCAAGAGATGCAGCAGCTATCAGTGCAGGCAGAGGGTTTGGATCGAGACGTGGCCGTGGCCGAGGCTCGGCTGTCTGCCGCAGATGGACAGGACATCAGCAATGCTCTGATGCGGTTCGAAGGGCTCAACGAGCGCCTTCGGGGGTTGGACGCGCTGTTGTCAGAGCGACGTCTGCGCGTGCAGCGCGACCGCAGCGCCGGAATGGACGAAGACGTTGTGGCCACGCTGGAAGCCGAGTCGGACCGTCTGGGCCGAGAGCTGAGCGAGGTGGAAGCTGAGGCGGCCGCTCAGGCGCCCGATGCCGCCGCGGTTGCCGATGCCGTGCATCAGTTGGAGCAACTCCGGCTGTCGTTCGATGAGCAGTGGGGTGGCCAAGCCCTGCCTGCTTCCGGGTCGGATGCCCCCCGGTTGAGAGGCGAGATGAGGGCATTGGAGGCATCGATCCAGCGGGATCGGGCCGAGGCTGATCGGCTGGGCCGGAGCCTGGAGGAATTGGAATCGCGTCGACAGAAGCTTGCCGGGGAGTTGGACCGATCATGGGCCAAGGCCACTGATGCCGAGGTGGCTCAAGAGATCCGGCAGCAAGAGCAAGCGGTTGCCGAGCAGGAATGCGAGGAGGCTCGGGAAGCCCGAGAACGGTCGAGGGCGGCTCTTGCTGATGCCGTTGGCGATCATCAGGCGTGGGGGGCTCGGCGAGAGGCGCTTTCGTTGGCGTTGGACGAGGCCCGCGACCGGTCCGGCGCCCAACGGCTGGCCAGCATCGAGGGCGTGGTCGGCACCTTGCTGGAAGTCGTGGAGATTGACCGGGGCTGGGAGGCGGCTTTTGAAGCGGCTGCCGGCGAAGCGGTGGCCGCGGTGGTGGCCACCGACACCGCGGTGGCCATGCGGGCCATCGCCTCGCTGGAGGCCGACAACGTGAGTGGCGCGGTGTTGGCCCTGGGCCCGTCGGGTGGGCCACTGCCCGCTCCAGTTGTCGGAACACCCCTTCGCTCCCATGTGCGGTCTTCGATGGCTGGTGTGGATGGCCTATTGGATGTATTGGTCGGCCGGGTCGGGGTGGTGGGCACCAGTGAGGAGGCGGCCGCGGCGACCGTTGCTGATCCGTCCGCTGTGGTTGTTACTCGCCGAGGCGACCGGTTCTCCCCGTCGGGATGGCGGGTAGGCGTGCGGCATTCTGGGGCCACAAAGGGATTGCTTGAGGAGGCCGAGCGGGAGTCGGCCCGGGCGGCCCACCAAGTCGATGCCGTGCAGCAGGAACTGAGCGTGTCTGATAGCCGGCTTGAGCAGGCCGTGCAGGCCGTTGATCAAGCCCGACAAGCCGCTCAGATGCAGTCTGGGGAGGTGGCCAATGTCCGGAGCCGGGGGAATGCCGCAGAACGGAAGCTGCGCGATACAGAGGTGGAGATCAACGCGCTCGGCCCTCGTCGAGATGAGTTGGAGGACAAGATCGCTGAGGGCCGCCGACGAGCTGACGAGCTGCGCCAAGAGCTGCCTCAGCACGAAGCCCTCGAAGCGGAGCAGGCTAAGCGCGCCGAGAGCATGAATCGAGCCCGCGATGAGCTGTCCCAGCAGTCGCAGGCCGTGAGCAGCCTTCGCTCCGAACTCCAAGTCAGGTCTGCTGGACTGGAAGAGCGGCGCCGCTTGCTGACCGCTCAACGCGGCGACATTGAACGTCGGCTGAGCCGGATGGCAGAAGCGCGCGTTGAGGCCACCTCTCGTCGAGAAGCCCTCGATACCCGGCTGGCAGTTATCGGCGAGCTGGCTGGGTGGGTGGCCGAAGGGCTCGTAGCGGTGGGGGGACAGCTTGAGAATCTGCGCCGTCGGCGGGCCGAGGAATCGCAAGCGGCTGCTGCAGCCGTACGGCAGCTTGAGGACCTGCGAAGCCAGCGGGCTCAGGCCGAGGCCAGGCTGGGGCAGTGTCAGGAGCGGGACCGCAGCGTGGAGATCGAGTTGGCCGAGGCGGGGATTAGGCTGGAAGCTTCGGTCGACCGGTGCCGTCGGGAGTTGGACTGCGAACCGGGTGAAGCGGTGGCCACAGAATGCCCGCCCCTAGATTCAGGCGTCGCTCCCGTTGACCGGATAAGGGCATTGGAGCAAGAGCTGCGCATCATGGGGCCGGTGAACCCATTGGCGCTGGAGGAGTTCGAGGCGCTGTTGGAGCGCCACGACTTCACCCAGGGTCAGATTGACGACATCCGCCAGAGCCGCCGTGAGCTCCGCAAAGTGATCCGCAAGATCGACGAGGAAATCGTCAACGTGTTCTCGGCCGCCTTTGCCGATGTGGAGCGCAACTTCGCCGGTTTGTTCCAGACGCTGTTTCCCGGCGGCGAGGGAAAACTGCGGCTCACCCGACCCGATGCGCTGCTGGACACCGGGGTGGAGATCGAGGCCCGACCATCGGGTAAGAACATTCGACGCCTGAGCCTCTTGTCGGGTGGGGAGCGCTCCCTCACCGCGCTCGCTTTTCTGTTTGCGGTGTTCAGGAGTCGGCCGTCGCCGTTCTATGTCATGGACGAAGTGGAGGCCGCGCTCGATGACGTGAACCTGCACCGCTTCCTCCAGCTCATCGATGAGTTCCGGGCCGATGCCCAGCTGCTGATTGTGAGCCATCAGAAGCGCACCATGGAGGCAGCCGACTGTCTCTACGGCGTGTCCATGAAACCGGGGGGAAGCTCCAAGGTACTTTCCGAAAAAGTGGTGGTAGTCTCGGAATCGAAGGTACTTCTCCAACAGAGCTGAGGACTCAGCGCACACGATGAGCAACGAGCCCGACGATCCCCGGTCGGAGTGGGATCCCTTGGGGTGGGAACTGGAAGGCCCAGCCAACCAAACCAGCAACTTGCCCGTGCCCCGCGCGGTGGAAGTCGTCGCCTCGGTCCCGCCCGGAGACCCACCGTACCGATCTCGCAATCCTGCGGTGACCATGTTGGCGGCGTCAGTGCTGCTGGCTGTCTTCGGCCTAGTGGGAATCGGAATCGGCGTCGGCAGTGTCTTCTTCAACCAGGACACCCCACCCCCTGAGGTGGTGGTGGTCACAGGTCCGCAGGTGGTGAGCGCCTCTCCGGGCCAATCGCCGGCACTTCAGGCACCCCTGGTGGTGCCGCCCGCGGATCAGTCGCCCGCCGAGCGATCCACCGAGTCGGCCATTCCTGTCGATCCCGTGGTTGAGGTGGCCCGGGCGGTCACCCCTTCGGTAGTGCTAATCGAGGCGATCGCCACTGGGGACGAGGCGGAGATTCCCGAGTTTGACCTGCCAGAAATAGACCCCGAGGGCGAGCTACCTCCCAGAAGTGATCTGGAGCCACCAGGGGAAGAGCCTGACGGCCTTGAGGATCGGCCGCTGATCGTCGGGCAGGGGTCGGGAATCATCTACGACGCGTCCGGCCACATACTGACCAACGCCCACGTGGTCGGCGATGCTGAGGCCGTCAGGGTGCAGCTGGCCGACGGCACTCGGGCAGGAGGCGTGGTTGTGGGCACCGCCCCCGCCATCGATGTGGCGTTGGTGAAGGTCGACACCGATGTAGCGCTCACACCGGCGGTATTCGCAGACCGGTCCACGGTTGAGGTGGGGCAACTGGCGGTGGCGGTTGGCAGTCCGTTCGGGTTGCAGCAGTCGGTCACCTCGGGCATTGTCAGCGCTGTGGGTCGGGCCATCAGAGAGGGAACCGGTGAGAGCGCCTTCGTGGAGATGATCCAAACCGATGCTCCCATCAACCCCGGCAACTCAGGCGGTGCGCTGGCCAACCGCTTTGGCCAGGTTATCGGCATGAACACTCTCATCCAGACCGATGGCTCAGTTGGCAACATCGGCTTGGGCTTCGCCATCCCTTCCGACATCGCTCTGAACATCGCCCAGCGCATCTTGGCCGGTGAGAGCACCGAACTGGGATTTCTGGGTGTTTCGGGAACCGATCCTGAAATAGGCCATCCCGGTGCCCTGGTCCTCCAAGTGCATGAGGACACACCTGCTGACCGGGCAGGTTTGATGGCCGGGGATCTGATCGTTCTAATCGACAGCGAGGTGGTGTCGACCTTCACCGAACTGGCCGCCAAGGTTCAGTTCCGAGTGCCTGGTACCGAGGTGGAGCTGGAGGTGATGCGCGATGACGAGCGCATCACGCTCACCGTGGTCATCGGTTCGCTGCCCGTTGAAGAGCCCGAAGACGGTTAGGGGCTAGTCGCATGGCGCGAACCGGATTCCGTGGTCGAATGGCGTCCGCCCGCGGCGCGTTCTCGGGGTTCTTGTCGTCGGTGGTCTCCCGGGGGGTGGACGACGCCACTTGGGAGGAGTTGGAGGAGGCGCTGATTCTGGCCGACGCCGGGGTGGGGGCCGCCACTGCGCTGCTCGACCGGCTGAAGGAGCGGGTAAAGGCCGAGAAGGTTTCCGACGCCGACGCGCTGGTGGCCCTGGTCAAGGCCCAGTTGGCCGAAGATCTGGGAGGCCGGGATCTGGAGTTGCGGACCGACGGCAACCCTGCGGTGTGGCTCTTCGTGGGCGTGAACGGTGCGGGCAAGACCACCACCATCGGCAAGTTGGCCGCCCGGGAGGTCCAGGGCGGCCGCAAAGTGGTGTTGGCCGCGGGCGATACCTTTCGAGCCGCGGCCGTTGAGCAACTGGGTCAGTGGGCCGACCGGTCAGGCGCCGAGCTGGTACGGGGCGCCGAGGGCGCTGATCCCAGTTCGGTCGTCTACGACGCCATCGAGCACGCTTCAGCCGCGGGAGTGCCGCTGGTTATGGCCGATACCGCCGGTCGCCTGCACACCCGCACCAACCTGATGGACGAGCTGGCCAAGATTTATCGGGTGGCTGGCAAAGGGCCGGGCATGGTCACCGAGGTGCTGCTGGTGATCGACGCCAGCACCGGTCAGAATGGCTTGGCCCAAGCCCGGCGGTTCACCGAGACGGCTGAGCTGACCGGTGTCGTGCTCACCAAGCTCGACGGGTCGGCGAAAGGCGGCATCGTGATGGCTGTGCAAGATGAGCTGGACATCCCGGTGAAGCTGGTGGGGCTGGGGGAGGGTGTCGGAGACTTGGTGGAATTCGACGCCGTCGAATTCGTCGATGCTCTGCTCTCCTGACCTCTCGAAGCACGTTTTTCGAGGGCGGACCACTAGGGTAAGCAGCCGATGTTTGACACGCTGAGCAACCGGTTCGAGGGCATATTCAAGCGCCTGCGTGGGTTGGGGACTCTGCGGGAGGGCGACGTCGACGAGGTTCTGCGGGAGATTCGCCTAGCCCTGCTGGAGGCCGACGTCAACCTCCATGTGGTCCGCGGATTCCAGGAGAGGGTCCGCCAGCGGTGCGTGGGCACCGAGGTCTACAAGGCGCTTAACCCAGTCCAGCAGGTGATCAAGTTCGTCCACGAGGAGCTTATCGCCACCCTGGGCGGCGAGACCCTGGAGATCTCCCATCCAGCCAAGCCTCCCACGGTGGTGCTGCTGGCCGGACTCCAGGGCTCGGGCAAGACCACCAACGCGGCCAAGCTGGCCTCCTGGTTCAAGCAGCAGGGCCGCAACCCGATGCTGGTGGGCGCCGATTTGCAGCGTCCTGCGGCAGTTGAACAGCTCCGCACCCTCGGTGCGGCCATCGGGGTTCCGGTGTTCAGCGAGCCTTCCGATCCGGTCGCAGTGGCCAGACGGGGCGTGACCGAGGCCTTGGATTCCAAAAGGGATGTGGTGATCTGCGACACCGCAGGGCGATTGGCCATCGATGACGAGATGATGGATCAGGTTGGGCGGATATCCGACGCCATCGAACCCCACTACACCTTCCTGGTTGTCGACGCCATGACCGGCCAAGACGCGGTGACCACTGCCGAGTCGTTCCATGCCGTTCTCGAACTCGATGGCGTGATTCTCACCAAAGTGGACGGGGACGCTCGGGGAGGAGCGGCGCTGTCGGTCAAAGAGGTGGTGGGTCGGCCGATTGCCTTCTCCTCTACCGGCGAGAAGATCGACGAGTTCGAGTTGTTCCACCCCGACCGGGTGGCCAGCCGGATTCTCGGCATGGGCGATGTGCTCACGCTGATCGAGAAGGCCGAGCAGGTGTACGAGGAGGCCGAGGCGGAAGCGACCGCGGCCAAGCTGCTGGAAGGGGAATTCACGCTGGAGGACTTCTTGGAGCAGATGCGTCAGCTCAAGAAGATGGGCTCGCTCCAAGACCTGGTGGGGATGCTTCCCGGGGCAACACCCGAGTTGCGCAAAGCTGAGATAGAGGACGAGCGCATCGCCCAGGTGGAGGCCATCATCTGCTCGATGACCCCCCAAGAGCGGGCTACCCCCCGCGTTATCGACGGCTCTCGCCGTCAGCGGATCGCCGCTGGCTCGGGAACCCGTCCCTCTGAGGTCTCCCAGCTTCTGCGGCAGTTCAGCGAGGTCCAGCGGATGATGAAGAAGATGGGCGGCGGAAAGGGACCCGGTTCGGGTCGAAAGAAGTCAAAGAAGGGTCGCAAGGGCAGCCGGGTGACCCCGCCGGGCAGCCAGCAGAAGAAGTCGGGCAAGTCCAAGTTGACCTTGCCGGGCTTGGAGGACGGGCAATTCGATCTCTCCTCCCTGAGGTAGCCCACAGGGATTTTCGGCGGGTAGAGTTTCCCTATTCCGGCGGCCGGCGCCGGTTCGTGCCTGCACGGGTACTGATTAGGGGCCATTTGGGCTCAGGACGCCAAATGGATCCAAGAAGACAGAAGGGCTGACCGGCTAGTGGCAGTAAGACTCCGGCTGATGAGGATGGGCAAGAAAAAGCAGCCCACCTACCGCGTTGTAGCCGCTGATTCCCGCAAGGCCCGCAATGGGCGGTTCATCGAGATTGTAGGTACCTACAACCCCCGCCAGGAACCGTCGCTGGTTGAGATCGACAACGAAAGGGCGCTGCACTGGCTGCGCCATGGTGCCCAGCCGAGCGAGCGGGTGCAGAAGCTCCTGGTGATTTCCGGGGCGTGGGCGGAGTTCACCGGTGGTGAAGGGCCGGCCCAAGGGGCCGATCAGCGTCCGGCAATAGTGACCACGGCCGCCTCAGCGGAAACGGGCGATTCCAATGCCGAGGCGGTAACGGACGAAGATGGCGAGGACGCTGCGGACGCCGCCACCGATACAGACGAAGATGGCGAGGACGCTGCGGACGCAGCCACCGATACAGACGAAGCTGCGGACGCAGCCACCGATACAGACGAAGCTGCGGAGCAAGACACCGAGAAAGCCGAGGGCGGGGAATCGTGAGCGACACCGACTTGAGAGTTGAGGACGAGGAATACGACGACGACGGCTACGACGACGACGACGATTTCGAAGAGCCGGGCGACATCAACACCATCGAAGTGCCTACCGCCCGCAATGTTCTGGAATACCTGGTGAAGTCGGTGGTGGAAAACCCCGATGAGGTCGAGGTTGAGGTTGTTGAACGGCAGGGATCGGTGGCGCTGGAGGTAACAGTGGCCGAAGGCGACATGGGTCGAGTCATCGGTCGCCGCGGTCGAGTGGCCAACTCCATCCGCACCATTGTGCGGGCCGCAGCCAGCAAAGACGGCAGCTTCGTCGACGTCGAGTTCGTCGACTGACCGATCGAAAGCTCCGAGCGTGCCTCCTCTGCTCGAGGTTGGCCGTATCGACCGGGCCCATGGGATCCGGGGGGAGGTCGTGGTCACGTTGTGGACCAACCGTGCCGAGCGGCTGGAGATTGGATCAGTGCTCTGCGCTGACCTCGGTGAGTTCACCGTGGCGGACGCCCGACCATTTCAGCAACGCTGGATTGTGCAGTTCGCCGAGATCATGGATCGACATTCAGCCGAATCCCTGAGAGGCCAAGCGTTGAGAGCCGAGCCCATCGTCGATCCCGATGAGCTATGGGTCCATGAGCTGATCGGCAAGATGGTGTGCGAAACCGACGGCACAGAGCGGGGCCGGGTCGAAGCCGTGCAAGCCAATCCGGCCAGCGACTTGCTGGTCTTGGAATCCGGGGCCCTGGTGCCCCTCACCTTCTTGCAGGAGGAAACGGGGGATCAACTGATTGTGGATGTGCCAGAAGGCCTCTTCGACGACTCATGAGAGTCGATATTTTCACCATCTTTCCTTCGATGTTCGAAGCGTTCTTAGATTTCGGGGTGATTGGAAGGGCGGCGGAACAGGGCCGACTCGAGGTGCGGGTTCACGACCTCAGACAGGGGGCGGGAGACCCTCACCGCTCGGTTGATGATGCCCCGTTTGGTGGAGGTGCTGGCATGGTCATGATGCCGGAGCCTCCATTCAGATCGGTCGAACAGGCCGATCCGCCTCGACCCCTGTTTCTGCTGGGGCCTGCTGGTCGTCGATTCGATCAGGCTGTCGCCCAAGAATTGGTCAGCGGAGACGGGTTTTCGCTGCTGTGCGGTCGCTATGAGGGAGTGGATCAGCGAGTGAAGGACCATTTGGTCGACGGTGAGCTGTCTCTGGGGGACTTTGTACTGGCTGGCGGTGAGGTGGCTGCGATGGCCATCATCGAGACGGTGGGACGCTTGGTTCCCGGGGTTCTGGGCAACGATTTGTCGACCGCCGAGGAGTCGTTCAGCGATGGACTCTTGGAGTATCCCCACTACACCCGCCCGGCAGAATTCCGGGCCTGGGTTGTGCCCGAGGTGCTGCGCTCGGGAGATCACGGTCGCGTGGATCGCTGGCGAAGGGCCCAGTCGCTAGCCCGAACGGCAGCCTTGCGCCCCGATCTAATTGAAGCTCGCGGTGGTTTGTTGGAAGAGGAGCGCGCGCTTCTTGAAGAGTTCGGCCTTGCCTAAACGGGCCAGGTATAATTTTCCGTCGCGCCCCAATGCCTGACTTGGGCGCTGAAGAACTCATAAGAGGCGTGCTATGAATCCCACCGACATCGTTGATCGCGATACCAGACGCTCCGACATTCCGGAGTTCAGCGCCGGTGACGCGGTCAAGGTGCATGTCCGCGTTGTGGAGGGCAGCCGCGAGCGGGTTCAGGTCTTCGAGGGTGTGGTCATTCGCCGTCAAGGCAGCGGCATACGGGAGACATTCACCGTTCGGAAAGTGAGTTTCGGGGTGGGAGTGGAGCGCACGTTTCCGGTCCATTCACCCATCATCGCCAAAGTGGAGGTGGGGGCCCGAGGCGATGTGCGTCGAGCCAAGCTCTATTACCTGCGCGATCGCATCGGCCGAGCTGCCCGCGTCAAAGAGAAGCGCTTCTAAGGGAATTGTCACCAGCTCTGCCTACGGTGGGGCAATGGCGTACCGACAGGCGTTGGGCCGCTGGGGCGAGGACCGTGCTGTGCGCTGGTATCGCCGCCAGGGTTTTCAGTTATTGGACCGCAACTGGCGGTGCAGCCGCGGCGAATTGGATGTAATCGTGCAACGCGGGTCGGTGGTCGCAGTGTGCGAGGTGAAAACTCGGTCTTCGTTGGCTTTCGGGTTGCCCGCGGAGGCAGTGGGCCGGGACAAACAGCGTCGGATACGTCGGTTGGCCGCCGAATGGTTGGCCGAGCAGGAACGCATAGGGCCGGTGCAGATTCGATTCGATGTGGCCGAGGTGGTGGGCCGGGAGATCCGGGTAATCGAGTCGGCCTTCTAGCTGATCGCCCGCATCATCCCAGCACTGCCCACAGAATCAGACCGGCGCAGACCAGGAGACCAACGGCCACATACCAGTAGTCGAAGCGGGTGCGCCGCTGCTTTCGCGTGGGATCGAAGCCCATATTCCCCAGTATCGTCCTGAAGGTGGCTGTCAGGGAAGCTGGGATTGCTCTGCGGTCGGCCGTCTTTGCCATTTGTCTGGTTGGGGCCGCTGGTTGCGGGTCGGGTTCTTCTCCCGAGGTGGGGGTGGGGCCCGACGGGGCCCCTGATCCCGTCCTGGTGGCCGGTCGGGCCGTCTTCATCGACCGGTGTTCGTCGTGTCACGACGCCGATGGCAGCGGAACCGGCGATGGCCCGCGGTTGAATCGGGGCCGGCTGTTGGAGGCGTATCCCGACTCCGGCGATGCCGTTGCTGTGATTTCTGAGGGGCGAGACCGCATGCCGGCCTTTGGCGGGCTGCTGACGGCTGTCGAGATCGATGCCGTGCTCCGCTACATCAACGAGGTCCTTTGAGGATTGCGCCCTTTGGGGTCTATTCGGGAGCAGATTTCGCGGTGTAGTTGTCACCAACTGTCGGTATGGTTGTGGCAACGCCCGTGACCAGCGCAGGGGGTCACTCTCCAAGTACGAGGAATCACCCTCGAGAAGGCGCCGGCCGTGCTCGCCACCATCCCCGCCTCCGTTCTCTCTGGCATCACTGGGCACCCGGTCTCAGTGGAAGTCCACGTCTCGGTTGGATTGCCCACGTTCACCGTTGTCGGCCTGCCCGATGCCGCTTGCCGGGAGGCCCGTGACCGGGTTCGTGCCGCGCTGCTGTCCAGCGGGGTCAAATGGCCTCCAGGACGCATCACCGTCAACTTGGCACCTTCTGGGATTCGCAAAGAGGGTCCAGGGCTCGACCTGGCCATTGCCATGGGGGTGCTGGTGGCCGACGATCAGCTGCCGGCCGAGGCATTGGCCGACACAGCATTCCTGGCCGAACTGGGGCTTGACGGTTGTCTTCGAGCAGTGCCCGGTGTACTACCCCAAGTGCGCTGTATGGAAGCCAACGCAATTGTGGTGGCTCCCGAGAGCGCCGCAGAAGCTGCCCTGGCCAGTGGTCCTGTAGTTCGGGCGCCGTCAACGCTCCAAGAACTCCTTTCCGCTCTTCGCGGCGAGGAAGCCTGGCCCGACCCTCCTGTGTCGGGTTTGGCGAATGCGCGGGATGAGGCGGTGGACCTGGCTGACGTGAGAGGCCAACACATGGCTCGGTTGGGGTTGGAAGTGGCTGCGGCCGGCGGACATCACCTATTGATGATCGGTCCTCCGGGTGCGGGCAAGACCATGTTGGCACGGCGACTTCCGGGGCTCCTCCCCCCCTTGGATGAGTCCACCGCCATTGAGGCCACCATGGTGCACTCCGCAACTGGGTTGGACCTGCCCTCCTCGGGGCTGATTCGCCGGGCCCCATGGCAAGCACCCCACCACTCGGCTTCCATGATCGCTTTGGTGGGCGGCGGGAGCCGGACGCTGCGTCCGGGGGCGGTCAGCTGCGCCCATGGCGGCGTGCTGTTTTTGGACGAGATGGGGGAGTTCGCACCCCAAGCCCTGGATGCGCTGCGTCAGCCACTCGAAGAGGGGGTTATCAGAGTCAACCGAGCCACGGCGGCGGCCTCGTTTCCCGCCCGCTTCCTGTTAGTGGGGGCGATGAATCCGTGTCCGTGTGGGGAGCTTGGACAGCCCGGAATGTGTCGTTGTACGCCTCTGGCCCGTTTGCGGTATGCCCGCCGGCTGAGTGGTCCACTATTGGACCGTTTCGACCTGAGGATTCATGTGGGGCGACCGGAGGTCAGCGACCTATTCGACGCACCGCCGGGGGAATCCTCTGCCGAAGTGCGAAAAAGGGTGGACCGGGCCCGGGCGGCAGCCCGCGAACGCGGGGCGGCCTCCAACAGCGAGTTGCCGGACGACACATTGGATCACCTGGCCCCCCTTGATCCCGATGCCAAGAGCCTGTTCAGCCACGCCATCGCAGAGGGTCGCCTCACCGCGCGAGGGTTTCAGCGAGTTCGACGGGTCGCTCTCACTTTGGCCGACCTGGCTGGGCAGGAGCCCCCGCTTACCGGTGGGATCGTCGCTGAAGCGCTGTTCATGCGGACCGAGCCGGTTACCGTGGCCCACGACCCTTGGAGCCTCCCCAATGCCCGCCCGTAGGTTCGCATTGGCAAGGATCCCCGCCGAAGGCGCAGAGGAACTGCCTGTGGAGGCCTGGCTCGCGGCGCTGGCGTCACTCCCCGCAGTGGGGCCGGCCCGACTGCGGGCCCTGCTCGCTATCGATACGCCGGCCGAATTGTGGACAAGATTGCAAGGCCCACCCCTTCCTGAGCTTGTCGAGGTGGCCGGAAAGCGGGATCTATACGAGCAGTGGCACCGCACTGCCATTGGCTTGGATGTTGCTTGTTTGTGGACTCGGCACCGGGAGCACGGCGTTGGGGTGGCGGCGCTGGGCACACCCGGGTATCCGGCGGTGCTTTGCGATGACTTGGAACCCCCCGCAGTTGTGTTCCACCAGGGAGATCCCCAAGTGGCCCACGGTCCCCGGGTGGCCATTGTCGGCACCCGTAGGTGCACTCGCTACGGCAGCGATGTGGCGTTCGAGCTGGGCCGGGACTTGGCGATGGCTGGTGTCGGCGTGGTCTCGGGTCTGGCTCTGGGCATCGACGCTGCTGCTCACGCTGGGGCTCTGGATGCCAAGGGTGCACCCCCAATTGCAGTGGTGGGCAACGGCATGGACAAGGCCTATCCCGAGCGCAACCGCGGTCTGTGGCGAGCAGTGGCTGAGCGGGGGCTGCTGTTGGGAGAGGCCCCACTAGGTGCACCTCCTGAACGGTGGCGATTTCCGGCTCGAAACCGCATCATCGCGGCCCTCGCCGATGTGGTTGTGGTAGTGGAGTCCCATGCGTCGGGAGGAGCCATGCACACGGTGGCCGAGGCAGCTGCTCGAAATCGGGTCGTTCTAGCCGTCCCCGGACCGGTGAGAAGCTCCGCATCTGATGGATGCCATGAGCTGCTGGCCGATGGCTGTGGTCCCTGCCGCGATGCTGATGATGTGCTGTTGGCGTTGGGCATGTCGGGCGCCGAAGCAGTCCCATTGGACTCACGCCCCGACCCCGACGAGTTTGGGCAGCAGGTGTTGGAAGCGCTGGGCTGGCAGCCCGCAGATGCCGAACAGATCCGGGTGCGCTCCGGGCTGGAAATGTCCCAGGTGGCCGGAGCGGTGGAAGGGCTGCGAGCTGCAGGCTGGGTGGCAGTTTCAGGACGCTGGATTGAGCGGGTGGGAATACCCCGATGAGGTTGGCGTCGGGGTTGTCCCCCACATCGGTAGTCTTGAGCTTTGATGGGATGGGATTTGGACGCCTTTGCTGCATCGGCTGCGTCGGTCAGCCAGGACACCGCGGCGATGTACTGCCGAGAAATGACCGCCTTCGCCGAGTGGCTCGGGCAATCCCGGGTCGGGGCTTCTCCGGGCTCGGCTCGGGAAGCGGGACCCGGGGAAGTCGACCTCCGTGCGATCCGGAGGTATCTGGCCCATCTGAGCGCTCAGGGCTATGCCCGCAAGACAGTGGCCCGAAAGGCCTCGTCGTTGCGCCGCTACTTCCGCTGGGCTGAGCGCACTGGCCGGATTGCCGCAGACCCCACAATCGGTGCCATGGTCCCGATCCGGGAGCGCCGATTGCCCCGGGTGCTGCGCTCCGAGGAGTTGCGAACCTTGTTGGACCAGCCGCGGTCGGCGGTGTCTGGCGACAGCCGCGCTCGCGGCCAACGTGACATCGCAGTGTTGGAGCTGCTGTACGGCAGTGGCCTCCGGGTCAGCGAGGTGTGCGCCATCCGCGCGGGGGATATCGACTGGGAGCGTCGACGGCTCACTGTGAACGGCAAAGGGTCCAAACAGCGGATCGTGCCGCTGAGCGAACCTGCCGCGGCCGCTCTATCAGAGTGGATGAGCGATGGCCGGGAGGATATGGCCGACCCGTCTGTGGCCGAAGACGCGGTGTTCGTGAATCTGCGCGGTCGCCCGATGAATGCCCAGGCTGTCCGTAGGCTGGTGGATCGTCGGGCCAGCGTTCAGACCAATCCCCATGCCCTGCGCCACACCTTCGCCACTCACCTGCTTGACGGTGGGGCCGACTTGCGGCAGGTGCAGGAGTTGTTGGGTCACGCCGATCTGGGATCCACGCAGATATACACCCACGTCAGTAGGGAACGGCTCCGCAACGTGATGGAAGACAGCCATCCTCGGGCTTGATAGCCTCATCGTCGCTTCCCCCCTCCTGCTGAATATCATGAGGAATCGCCATGGTGTGGGGATTGCGGATTGGCTGGGCGGCCGTGGCTGGGCTGGTTGTGGTGGTCAGCCCGACAATGCCTGGGCAGTCGCCGCCAACAGGGGGCGTTTCTGTCCAGCAGGTCGAAGCGCCGGAGGAGTACCGGCCTCCAATTGATGCCAAGGTGGTTGATCACTTTCGGCCTCCAGTCCACGTGGGGGCACCGGGCAATCGGGGATTGGAATACGATCCCGAGCCCGGGCAGCGAGTGTGGGCTTCCGCAGATGGCGAGGTGGTGTTCGCCGGCTCTGTGGCCTACAACCGGTTTGTCACCGTGCTCCACCGAGACGGGCTGCGCACCGCCTACGGCTATCTGGGCTGGATCGCCGTCGCGGAGGGCGATTGGGTGGAGTCCGGGCAGTTATTGGGAACCGCCTCTGAGAGGTTCTTCTTCAGTGTGAGGGCAGGAGACGATTATCTCGATCCGGGGTTGGTCCTGACCACCGGCCGTGTGCGACTGGTGTCCCATCGCAACCCCGACGGCCGAAGTCGGCTTTCTGCCTATGGCAAAGGAGCGTGAAGCGGCTATCGTTTGACCCGGCCTGGAAGCAGTTCCCGGCTGAAGGCAAATCACCGCCCGGGGCATCCCACGGTCGCCGTCAGGTGCTGACCCCGGGTTTCGCTGAACCGTTGGGAGAGGAGAATCACCATGGCGCCTGTCGTGACCATGCGTCAGCTGCTCGATGCCGGGGTCCACTTCGGACACCAGACTCGCCGATGGAATCCGAAGATGCAGCGTTTCATCTTCGGAGAGCGCAACGGCATCTACATCATCGATCTGACCCAGACGCTTGCCTACATTGAGACGGCCTACACCTATGTGCGCGATCTGGTGGCCAAAGGCGGACAAGTAATGTTCGTGGGCACTAAGAAGCAGGCTCAAGACAGCGTCCAGAGCTACGCAGAGCGAGTGGGCATGCCCTATGTGAACGAGCGATGGCTGGGTGGCCTCCTGACCAATTTCGAGACCATCTCCAAGCGCATGGGCAAGATGAAGGAGTTCCAGCGGATGCGCAGTTCCGGCGAGTTGGACGTTATGCCCAAGAAAGAGGCCCTTCTCATCACCCGGGAACTGGTGAAGCTGGAGCGCAATCTCAACGGTATTCGGGACTTGACCCGGCCGCCCGATGCGGTGTTCGTGCTTGACACCAAAAAGGAGCACATCGCGGTCGCAGAGGCCAACAAGCTGAAGCTCCCGGTAATCGCAGTAGTGGACACCAATTGCGATCCGGATGTAATCCAATATGTGATTCCCGGCAATGACGATGCCATCCGCTCTGGTGAGCTGATGTGCCGGATTATCAGCGATGCTGTTCTCGAGGGCCGGTTCATAGCTCAGGGCAATGCCGCTGCCAAGGCCCAACTCGATGTTGTGCCCCAGCCCGATGTTGCTCCACCGGCTGCTGCGGAGGCGTCGGTGGAAGAGGAGTCGACCCCGCCACAAGCTTCGGATCTGGAGCCTGCTGTAGAGGCCGAGCCGGCCGAACCCCAGGAGCAGGCTGCTGTAGAGGCCGAGCCGGCCGAACCCCAGGAGCAGGCTGCTGTAGAGGCCGAGCCGGCCGAACCCCGGGAGCAGGCTGCTGTAGAGGCCGAGCCGGCCGAACCCCGGGAGCAGGCTGCTGTAGAGGCCGAGCCGGCCGAACCCCGGGAGCAAGTGTGAGTTCCTTTACCGCCCAAGACGTAAAGGCCCTGCGCCAGGCCACTGGCGCCGGAATGATGGACTGCAAGCGCGCCCTCACTGACAATGATGGCGATATGGAAGCTGCCACCCAGTGGTTGCGCGAGAAGGGCATGGCCAAGGCCGCCGCTCGGGCCGATCGGGCCAGCGACCAGGGAGCAGTGGCGCTTGCCGTAGACGGCGATGCCGTCGCCATTGTGGAGCTTCGCTGCGAGACTGATTTCTCCGCCAAGGCTGACGACTTCACCGCCTTGGCCGACGAGTTGGCCCAACTCGTGCTCGCTGAGGGCGAAGACTCGGTAGAAGCCCGCAAGGGGGACATCGAGGACCTGAGCCTCGCCAAGAAGGAGAATGTTCGATTGGGCAAGGTCGTCAAGATCCAGGCGGCCGACGGCAACATCCTGGACACCTACCTCCACACCCAGGAAGGCCGTGGGACCAGCGCAGTGGTGGTTGAGGTCCGCGGCATGACCCAAGAACTGGCCCACGAGATTGCCCTCCACATCGCCTTTGCCAAGCCCTCGGTACTGCACCGAGACGATGTCGATCCCGAAGAAGTAGAGCGGGAGCGAATTTCGCTGACGGAGATGACCAAGGCCGAAGGCAAGCCAGAACAGGCTTGGGACAAGATCGTCACCGGGCGTCTGCGGGCGTGGTACGCCGAACGAGTGCTGCTGGAGCAGGGCATGTTCGGGGAGAAGGAGACCGTGCAGTCCCGGATGGGAGACGGAGCCATCATCCGGTTCGAGTTGGCGGCCATCGGCAGTTAGTGGTGATCGACGAAGGCGGAACCAGACGATCGGGACGGTGGGATCGGATCGTCTTGAAGCTCTCCGGAGAGGCCTTTGCTGGAGAATCCAGCTACGGCATTGACGGGGAGATAGCCGTTCAGATCGCGACCGAGATCGTCAAAGTCAGGTCGGAATTTGAAGTGGATGTGGCCGTCGTAGTGGGCGGCGGCAATATCTGGCGGGGAATGACGGGAGCGGGCTCGGGCATGGACCGGGCCCAAGCCGACTACATGGGGATGCTGGCGACGGTCATTAACGCCCTCGCTCTTCAAGACACCCTTGAGCGGCTGGGTCAGCCCACCCGAGTGCAGACCGCCATTGGCATGGCCCAAGTGGCCGAGCCCTACATCCGGAGAAGGGCTATCCGCCACCTGGAGAAGGGCCGGGTGGTTATCTTTGCCGCCGGAACCGGCAATCCGTTCTTCACCACCGACACAGCGGCTGCTTTGCGGGCAGTGGAGATAGAGGCTGGCGTTCTGTTGAAAGGGACCCATAGCGGCACAGACGGGGTCTATACCGCTGATCCTCGGACCAATCCCGATGCCGAGAAATTGGACCAGGTCCGATACCTGGATGTGCTGTCCCAGGGATTGAAGGCCATGGACAGCACCGCGGTTTCGCTGTGCATGGATAACAAATTGCCTATTGTGGTGTTTGATCTCATGGCACCGGGAAACGTCCTTGCCATACTCGATGGCCAGCCGATCGGTACTCTGGTGTCGTGAGGGATCTCTGGGAATGCTGCTGGAATGACGACCGGCGATGAGTTGACCGACTTGGTGGTGGCCGAGGCCGGAGAGCGCATGGACTCGGCTGTCCATCACACCCGCCAACAGTTCGCTACTGTCAGAACTGGCCGAGCTTCTCCTGCGCTGTTCGAGAGGTTCCTCGTGGACTATTACGGCACTGAAGTGCCGCTTCAGCAGTTGGCCAGCTTCAGTGTCCCAGAGGCACAGCTTCTTGTGATCTCCCCCTTCGACAAGAGTTCCATTGCCGCTATAGAGCGGGCCATCATCCAGGGTGACCTCGGGCTCAATCCCAGCAATGACGGCAACGTGGTGCGGCTGACATTTCCACCGCTGACTGAAGAACGCCGTCGCGAATTGGTCAGAATGGTCAAGCAGATGGCCGAAGACGGACGAGTGGCAATTCGGAACACCCGTCGCAGCAGTCGTCACGAAATCGACCAGCTCAGCAAGGGTGGCGATGTATCCGAGGACATAGCTGCCCGGGCCGAGAAAGAACTCGACCATCTAACCCACGACCATGAGCAGCTCATCAACGATGCATTGGGCGTCAAAGAGCAAGAGCTGCTCGAGATCTAACCTGCCTAACTCCTGGAGGGGCCAGTGGACGACGACAATCCTTTCCAAAGACCGAATGATCCCTCCGAAGGGTCGCCGGATGACGAGCAGGCCATGTTCTTGGACGACCTGACTTCGTTGTTCGATGAGGAAGAGGAAGAACCTGGCCTACCTCGTTGGGGTGAGTCCGCTGGCGATGAAGAGGCTGTCGATGAGGACTGGGACAGCCTGGCTGACGCAGCCCCTCGATGGCGTGACGACTCCGATGACTCCCCGTCCGAAGACCAGCCGGAGATGGCCTCAGTCAGCCATCAAACCGAGAGCGCAAGCGTCTTCGAGGATCCTGAGCCCACCGAGGCAGTGGAGTTTCCCTCGGTTGACCGGGTGGACGAGGTCCTTTCCCTGGACGTTCCAGAGTCTTCCGGCATGCCCGGCATCGCCGAACCCTCGGATGCGCTGCTGTCCCAACCGCCTTCTCCGATGACAGAATCGCGAGTTCCACCTCGTGAGGGCAATACGGTTACCGCCATCGTGGTGGGATTGTTGCTGGGCGGCATTGTCCTCGGTGCAATCGCATTGGGTGAGGAGGCCACCCTCGCCGTTCTCACCATCGCCCTGCTGCTGGCCGCGGCTGAGTGGTTCACCAGCTTGCGGCACGCTGGCTTCCAGCCGCCATCGTTGTTGGGCTTTGTCGCAGTGGTGGCCATGCCGCTGGCTGCCTATTGGCGAGGTGCCGACGGCATCGTGCTGGTTCTGGTGTTCGCCCTCTTCGGCGCAGGCCTGTGGTACGTGGGCGGTGTGGGGCGCGACCGCCCGCTCTCCAACCTCGGGGTCACACTTTTCGGGATTGTCTACATCGGTGTGGCCGGGGCCTTTGGCGGGTTACTGCTGGATATGCCCGACGGCCGAGAGCTGGTGCTGAGCGCGGTGATCTTGACCGTTGCCCATGATGTCGGCGCCTTCGCCGTCGGACGAGCTGCCGGTCGCACCCCGCTGTCTAAGGCCAGCCCGAATAAGACGGTTGAGGGACTTATTGGCGGCACCATCGCGACGATCGCGGCCGCATTGGTGTTTATCTCCATACTGGAGATCGGTCCCTTCGGGGACGGACTTGGATCTCGCTCCGACGGGGTGGTCTTGGGCATCGTGGTTGCCGTTGTGGCTCCGCTGGCCGACCTCATGGAGTCGGCTATCAAGCGGGACCTCGGGATCAAAGACATGGGATCTCTGCTGCCCGGCCATGGCGGGATGCTGGACCGCATCGATGCCTTGCTATTCGTGCTTCCAGCCACCTACTTCACCGCCTTGATGCTCGAGGTGGTCTGAGCCGTCGGGGAATCCCGACGTGATTCGGTCATGACCTCCCTGTCCTTGCTTGGATCCACCGGCTCGATCGGAGTCCAGACGCTGGATGTGGTGCGGTCCGAACCCGGCGTCTGGGACGTGGTGGCATTGGGTGCTGGCCGCTCCGCCGACCAGTTAGTGGCCCAAGCCCGGGAGTTTCAACCCCGACTTGTGGTGGTGGGCGACTCCGAGCGGGTTACTGAGGTGCAGGAGGCGCTGCCGGGAATTTCGGTGTCAAGCGGTACTTCGGCCCTGGCCGAAGCGGCTGCGATGGGAGAAGTTGTAGTCAACGGGGTCGTCGGATTTGCCGGTTTGCCGGTGACTCTGGCGGCCCTTGAGGCTGGCCGGCGCTTGGCTCTGGCCAACAAGGAGTCGCTGATTGCCGCCGGTCCAATTGTCCAGAAGGCCCGCCAAACTCCTGGGGCCGAGCTGCTCCCAGTGGACAGCGAGCACTGCGCCGTCCACCAATGCCTGCGGGCCAGCGACGTATTCACCTCGGAAGCGGGAATGGAGCGCGTCCATCGCATTGTGCTCACGGCCAGCGGCGGGCCCTTCAGGGGTCGGACGCGCGATGAGTTGGCCGATGTGACGGTGGAGCATGCGCTGGCCCATCCCACGTGGAGTATGGGTCCCAAGATCACGGTGGACTCCTCCACGCTGATGAACAAGGGCTTGGAGGTGATAGAAGCCAACGAGCTGTTCGGCTTGGGCTTTGACCGCATCGAGGTCGTGGTCCATCCCCAGTCGGTGGTCCACTCCATGGTGGAGTACACCGACGGCGCCACCATCGCCCAGCTCTCCCTGCCCGACATGCGGCTGTGCATCGGCTATGCCATGGCCTATCCCGACCGCATCGCCACTCCGTTTGGCCGCATCGACTGGGCCGAGCTTCGCCGGCTGGATTTCGAGCCCCCCGATATCGAGGCGTTTCCCTGCTTGGAGTTGGCCTACGTAGCCGGGCGCATGGGAGAGACCGCGCCTGCCCTTTTGAATGCGGCCAACGAAGTGGCCGTGCAGGCTTTTCTCGATGAGCGGATACGATGGACGGCAATCCCAGAGGTTTTGGAGACGGTCCTCGGCGGCCATGACGGCACCGAGGCCGATTCCTTGGAGGCGGTCATGGAGATCGACGGCAAAGCCCGTGCTGCGGCCGAGTACGTCGTCGGTTGCCAGTACGCCCGCGGTTGAGCCATGCCCTCACATCACTCTCGGAGTGAGGGGCGTCTGAATTCTTCGCTCACCAGCTTGCAGGCCTCACGAGATCGCTGGGGAGGACTGGCGCTGGTGGTGGGTCTGCTCGTCGTGGTGCAGGTGGCTTGGGGGCTGCCGATGCTGATTGTGGTGCTGGCCGTCATCACCATGATCTTTCTGCACGAGCTGGGCCACTACCTCACTGCCCGGTCCGCGGGCATGAAAGTCACCGAGTTCTTCTTGGGGTTCGGGCCCCGGTTGTGGTCGGTGCGCCGGGGGGAGACGGTCTACGGCCTCAAGGCGATCCCCGTCGGCGCCTATGTGCGGATCATCGGGATGAACAATCTCGAAGAGGTTTCCCCTACTGAAGAGCACCGCACCTATCGCAGCAAGCCCTATTGGCGGCGGATGTCCGTGGCGGTGGCCGGATCCACCGTCCATTTCCTGTTGGCGCTGATCCTGATCTTCTCCTTCCTGGTGGTAGGGGGGAGGACTGAGGCTGTTCCTTCTCCTGAGTGGACGGTGACCGGGGTGATGCGGGGCACGCCCGCGGACCGAGCCGGCTTGATGCCGGGCGATCGCATTACGTCGGTCAACGGCAGCCCAGTGACAACCATGGTTGACATGGTGGAGGTCTTGCCCGAACCGGGATCGTCGGTGATCCTGGGGGTCCAGCGCGGCGGCGACGTGTTGGTCCGCTCGCTGACGCTCGGTGCCCATCCGGAAGATTCCAGCCGGGGGTATGTCGGTATTGCCTCGGGGACGGCACAGTTGCGCCAATCCGTGGAGGTCGGCTACCTCGAGGCAGTTCCCGATACGCTGGACGAGTTCGGCTTCCTCGTCAAAGAGTCAGTCCTGGGCATCGGCAGATTCTTCTCACCCAGCGGGCTCAACAACTTTTTCCGCGACGTGGCCGACCAACCTGCCCAACAGGGCATTACTCCCATCGATAGCGGCATCACGACTGCGGTGCCATCGGATGACCAAGGCCGCGTGATCTCGATCTTTGGCGCGCTCCGAATCGGTGCTGACCTCACCGAGAACGGCTATGGGAACTTGCTGCTGTTCTTGGCGCTGTTGAACGTGTTCATCGGAGTCTTCAACCTGATTCCGCTTCTTCCCTTCGACGGAGGCCATGTGGTGATCGCCACCTATGAGCGCCTCCGGTCCTGGCGAGGCCGTCGATACACCGCCGACGTTTCTAAGATGGTGCCGGTGGCCTACGCCGTGATCTTGATTTTGGGCTTTGTCTTCATCGGGTCCGTTTATCTTGACTTCACTGATCCAGTGGAGCTTCCGAGCTGAGGTAGGTGATGGACATGGGTGAATACGAGTGCCCCGAACCGGGCATGACAAGCTAATACCGTGGAAGTCCAGGCAGCCTTCGAGCGGCAACCTACCCGCCGGATTTATGTCGGTGATGTGGCCGTGGGCGATGGCGCGCCGATCACGGTCCAGTCGATGACCACCACCCGCACCGCCGATGTGGAGGGCACGCTTCAGCAGATTTACGCCCTGGCCGCAGCCGGTGCCGACATAGTGCGCTGCACCTGTAACGAGATCGAAGCCGCCGAGGGGCTGGCCCAGATCGTGCCCCGCTCTCCGGTGCCCATCGTGGCCGACATCCACCACCAATACCGCATGGCGCTGGCCGCGTTGGATGCCGGCGTCCAGTGCCTGAGGCTGAACCCCGGCAATATCCGCAAGCCCGAGCACATCCAGGCGGTGGCCTCGGAGTGCCGGGACCGGGGGGTACCCATTCGCATCGGGGTGAACGGGGGATCGCTCCACCCAGACTTGTACCGCAAATACGGTGACCGGGTTACGCCCGAGGCCATGGTGGAGTCGGCCCAGGTGGAGCTCGAATACTTCGCAGATGTGGACTTCGAAGATGTCAAAATCTCAGTCAAGGCGTCCAGCGTGCCCCTGATGATCGAGGCCTATCGCCAGCTGAGTGAGGTCACCGACCATCCCCTGCATTTGGGGGTGACCGAGGCGGGGCCGCCGCCGGTGGGGTTGATCAAGTCCACCGCGGGGATCGGCACGCTGTTGGCTGAGGGTATCGGCGACACCATCCGCTACAGCCTCACCGCCGATCCGGTGCAAGAGGCCAAAGCCGGTCGCCAGCTTCTGGAATCGCTGGGCTTGCGGGAGCGAAAGAACGTCGACCTCATCGCCTGTCCGAGCTGCGGTCGAGCGGAAATCGATGTGTACGCCGTGGCAGAGCAGGCCCTGGAAGCGTTCGGCGACCGGGAAATCCCCCTTCAGGTGGCGGTCATGGGCTGTGTGGTCAATGGGCCCGGCGAGGCCCGCGACGCCGATATCGGAATAGCGGCGGGCAACAAGCGGGGCCACTTGTTTGTGAAGGGCCGCAACGTTGCAGTAGTGGCCGAGGAGAACATGGTGACCTCACTGGTGGAGTGGGCCGAGCTGATCCACGAGCATGGCGCTGAGGCTGCATTGGCCAAAGCCGATACCGTGGCCGCTGCCCGGGAGGCCGAGCGGGACCGCAGCCGTCTTTTGGCCGAGCAGGGCGACGACGCCAACCAGGCCAGTGAGAAGATCGAATTGATCCGCAGGAGAGCGTGACGATGGCCAAACAGGGGGTGCTCACCCCGCAGCACGAGGACTTCCCCCGCTGGTACCAGGACATCCTCAACAAAGCCGAGCTGGCCGACAACGGGCCGGTGCGGGGGACCATGGTGATCCGGCCTTACGGATATGCCCTGTGGGAGCGGATGCAGGCCGAGGTTGATCAGCGCATCAAGGCCGCTGGGGCCGAGAACGCCTATTTCCCGCTGTTCATTCCAGAGAGCTACCTGAACCGGGAGTCCGACCACGTGGAGGGCTTCAGCCCCGAATTGGCGGTGGTCACCCAGGGCGGCGGTCGGGAGCTGGCTGAGCCGGTGGTGGTGCGTCCCACCAGCGAGACCATCATCAACGCCTACTTCTCCAAATGGGTGCAGAGCCATCGCGATCTGCCGCTGCTGATCAACCAGTGGGCCAACGTGGTCCGCTGGGAGATGCGACCCCGGATTTTCCTGCGGACCACGGAGTTCCTCTGGCAGGAAGGCCACACGGCCCACGCCACCCGCCAGGAGGCCCGGGACTACGCGGCGATGATCCTCCACGAGGTGTACAAGGACTTCATGGAGTCGGTGCTGGCCATCCCCGTGCTCATCGGGTACAAGACCGAAGCCGAGCGATTCCCCGGGGCCATCAATTCCATGTGCCTCGAAGGGATGATGCGCGACGGCAAGGCCCTCCAGATGGGGACATCCCATGAGCTGGGCCAGAGTTTCGCCACCATGTTCGACATCACCTACCTCGATGCCGAGGGGAACCAGGCCCACGTGTGGCAGACCTCCTGGGGGGTTTCGTCTCGCATGGTGGGCGGGTTGATCATGGCCCACGGCGACGACGAGGGGCTGGTGGTCCCACCCCGGTTGGCGCCCATACAGGTCGCAGTCATAGCCGTGCGTGAGGCCGACGGGGTTGTGGATGCCTGCCATCGGCTGGCCGACGAACTGGCGGCATCCGGGGTTCGGGTTAAGGTGGACGACCGGACGGGAACCGGATTCGGTCGTAGGGCCACCGACTGGGAGCTGAAGGGCGTGCCCGTCCGGGTGGAGATCGGACCGCGGGATCTTGAGCAGGATCAGGCTACGCTGGTATCCCGAATTGGCGACGACAAACAGGGTGCAACCCAAGGCAATAGGACGGCCTCAAAGCAGACGGTCAGTCTCTCCGAGGCGCCCAAGCAAGTGGAATCGCTGCTGGACGGTATTCAAGAGCGAATTCTTGCTGGTGCCACCGCGTGGCGAGACTCCCAGATTGCCGAGGTGGCCACCTTGGCCGAGGTGCGAGAGGCGGCGGCCACCGGATTCGCTCGAATTCCGTGGGCCAAACTCGGCCCGGATGGCGAGGCCACTCTCGCCGAGGAAGCGGTCACCGTGCGGTGTTTGCAGCGTCCCGACGGATCCCTGCCCCACAGCGGCGAGGAGCCCGATCTGGTGGCTGTCTGCGGCCGCAGCTACTGAGAAACGCTTTGCTTCTGTAACGACTTCGCGGCTTCAACCGGATAAGATTGAAGATCTATCGTCGATCTCTTTTGCCGGGTGAGGCGTGGGCTCCGGCCCACGCCTTCTGACTTTGGGGGGCGGCGAGAAAATCGGTCCAGTACCAGTCTGGGAAAGGGGTGAGCAAGATGCCAGTGGTAGACGACGTGCATGATTTGCTTGCCCCCCTATTCCAGGGAAGGGGCTTGGAGGTTTACGACCTGAGGTACGGCGGTGGAGTACTGCGCATAATCGTGGACAAGCCGGGCGGGGTCAGCTTGGACGAGGTGGCCGACGCTTCCAAAGTGGCATCCCGCCTGCTGGACGATCACGACATGGTGCAGGGCCGGTACACCCTGGAGATCTCCAGCCCTGGCTTGGAGCGCCCGCTGCGCCGACCTGAGCACTACGCCCGGGCCATGGGTGAGACGGTGAGCATCAAGCTCGGCCCCCACATTGATGGCGCCCGCCGGATCCAAGGTGTGCTGATGGGCAGCGACGATGACGGGATTACCGTTGATGTAGACGGAGTTCCCCGTCGAATGGTCTATGGCGATATAGCCAAGGCCAAGACCGTTTTTGAGTGGGGTCCGATGTCAGAGAAGAATCTGAAGGAGAAGAGCAGCCGATGAATCCTGACATGCTAGAAGCCCTCCAGGCGCTGGCAGCCGACAAAGGCATCTCGGTAGAAGCTCTGCTGGCCGCGCTGGCCGATGCCCTTGAGTCAGCCTACAAGCGAATGCCCAACAGCGAGGAATACGCCTGGGTCACCATCAATCCCGAGACCGCCGACATCCAGGTTTTCGCCCAGAAGTTGGATGAGAGCGGAGAGCCTATCGGGGAGCAGTTTGACGTCACGCCGGATGGCTTTGGCCGTATTGCCGCGCAAACAGCCAAGCAGGTCATGATGCAGCGGATCCGCGAGGTGGAGCGGGAGTTGAAGTACGAGGAGTACGCCGGCCGGGAGGGCGACATCGTCACAGGCATCATCCAACAGAACGATGCCCGCTACACCCTGTTGGACCTGGGACGGGTAGAGGCTCTATTGCCCCAAGCTGAGCAGGTCCCCTTCGAGCGTCCGGATGCCAACAGCCGCCTCAAGGCATACATCGTGGAGGTGCGGAAGACGGCCAAGGGGCCCCAGATTGTGGTCAGCCGCACTCATCCGGGACTGATCAAGCGGTTGTTCGAATTGGAAGTGCCCGAGATAGCCGATGGTGTGGTGGAGATCAGAGCCTGTGCTCGGGAGCCGGGTCATCGCACCAAAATCGCAGTGTCGTCCAACGATACGAACGTGGATCCGGTGGGTGCTTGTGTGGGTGCTCGGGGCGCTCGAGTGCGCATGGTGGTCAATGAGCTCCGGGGGGAGAAGATCGACATCGTTCCCTTTGCCGACGAGCCGGCTGATTTTGTGGCTAAGGCGCTGTCGCCGGCCAAGATCAAAGAGGTCAACATCGATGAGGAGACCGGTGTGGCCGAGGTGGTGGTGCCCGACTATCAGCTTTCACTGGCAATCGGCAAAGAAGGCCAGAATGCTCGGCTGTCCGCTCGGCTGACCGGGTGGCGAATCGACATCAAGAGCGAGACCCAGTTGGCCCAAGAAGCCGCTTACGAAGAAATGGAATGGGCCGAGGGTGAATGGGTGGTAGACGAGGCAACTGGTGAGCAGGTATGGCGTCCTGCTGAAGGGGGGCCAGAGCTATCGGCTGAGGAGTGGGCTGCGGAAGGCAGCGAGAGAGCCCCGAATGAGGAGGTGGAGGTTGCTCCAGAGAGCGTCCCTTCTCTGGAGTAGTGGCAGCGAGGACGCTCCGTTTGGGGAGGTATAAGGGGCTCTAGCGGACTCGCCTTCCCTGGAGTAGTGGCCCATGCCTTGGATTGGCTTCGAAATCTGAGCGCTGGGCGTGAGAATATGGAAATCCGACCCAAAGGGGTTGGCCGCGCATTGCGGACAGACCAAGAAAGAGCTTTTTGCCAGCAAAAATTCGGGTTTACGAGCTTGCTCGTGAGCTCGGCCTCCCAAACAAGGAAACGCTTGATCTCTGTGTGCAGCTGGGGATCGGCGTCAACAGCCACTCATCGAGCATCGTGGATGCTCAAGCGGACCGCGTCCGCCGCCGGGCACATCGTGATGGCTTAATTCGTCCGCCGGAGCCGGAGCCCGAGCCGGAGCCCGAGCCGGTTGCGGTGGAGCCCGAGCCCGAGCCCGAGCCGGAGCCCGAGCCGGTTGTGGTGGAGCCCGAGCCCGAGCCGGAGCCCGAGCCGGTTGCGGTGGAGCCCGAGCCCGAGCCGGAGCCGGTTGCGGTGGAGCCGGAGCCCGAGCCGGAGCCCGAGCCGGTTGCAGAGGAGCCCAAGCCGAAACCGGCGCGAGTGGTCACCTCTAGTGGAGGGATGCCGCCTCGGCCTCGCCCAGCTGCGCCATTGTCAGAGCCTCCCTTGCCCGAGGCCCCCCCAGCACCTCCCCGGCCAGCACCAAGACCTGCTGCCGAAATGCCCGCCGCCGAGACGCCCGCCGCCGGGACGCCCGCCGCCGGGACACCCGCGGTCCAGCCCGCCGCTTCCGCCCCCCCGACCAGTCCCCCGCTTTCCCGCTCGGGCAAGCCCATTCCGCCGCCCCCTGGCCAGCAACCGGTGTCTTCTTCGGGCAAGCCCATTCCGCCGCCTCCCGGCCGGGGTGGGCGGGGTCCGGCCCCCAGTCCCCGAAGGGGTCCTCGCGGTCCTGTCCGGCCAGGAGGTGGTTCTCATGGGCCAAGCACGAGTTCACCGGGCCGAGCTCCGGCACCAATAGGCGCACGCGGCCCCGCTGGTGCACTCGGTGGGCCTCCCAGTGGTGCTGGAGGCCCAGGAGGGCGGGGTCGGGGCGGTCCTCAGCGTCCTCAGCAGAGGCGTCGCAAGAGTCGGCGTCGTCGGCGGGTGGCCGAAGACCTTCAGCCCATGAACATCCCCGACTACACCCCAACGGATGCGGCCGCGCCCACCGGGGTTGTGGTGATTGAGCGATCGTCAACGCCGCTAGAGGTGGGGCCAAAGATGAACCAGACGGCCGCTGATGTGGTCCGGTTTCTCATGCAGCAGGGCGAGATGGTCACCGCCACCCAATCGCTCACTGACGATATGATCGAGCTGTTCGCGGCAGAGATCGGGGCCGAGATCCGCTTGGTGGATCCTGGTGAAGAGCAGGAGAACGAGCTGCTCAAGCTGCTTGAGGCCGACTTCGAGGAAGATGAACTCGAAGAGGACTACCCGGTCCGCCCACCGGTCATCACCGTAATGGGCCATGTGGACCACGGTAAGACCAAGCTTTTGGATCAGATCCGCAGCGCCAATGTGGCTGAGGGCGAGGCTGGTGGCATCACCCAGCACATCGGCGCCTACCAAGTTGAGAAAGATGGTCGGCTCCTGACCTTTATCGACACGCCAGGCCACGCGGCGTTCACTGCGATGCGAGCTCGGGGTGCCGATGCCACCGACATTGTGATTCTGGTGGTCGCGGCCGATGACGGGGTGATGCCCCAGACTTTGGAGGCCATCAACCACTCCCGGGCTGCCGAAGTGCCCAT
Organism: Acidimicrobiales bacterium; assembly: GCA_963663255.1. Taxonomy (GTDB): domain Bacteria; phylum Actinomycetota; class Acidimicrobiia; order Acidimicrobiales; family Bin134; genus Poriferisocius. The sequence continues at coordinate 3,105,432 of OY760141.1, read as the reverse complement.
TGTGGTTGCGGTCAACAAGATCGACCGCAACAATGCCGATCCCAATCGGGCCATGCAGCAGCTTGCCGAGCATGAACTGGTGCCCGAGCAGTGGGGGGGAGACACCATCATGGTGGAGATCTCCGCCCTCCAGAACCTGGGTATTGACGATTTGCTTGAACAGCTGGCGGTGGTGGCCGAATTAGAGGATCTGCGGGCTGACTCGGAGGGGCGGGCCCGAGGTGTAGTGCTGGAGTCCAATCTGGACATTGGCCGGGGCCCGGTGGCCACCCTCTTGGTTCAGAACGGCACCCTCAAGCGGGGGGATCCGGTTGTTGCTGGCGCCTCATGGGGGCGGGTGAGGGCATTGCTCGACGACCGGGGCAACCAGATCCTGGAGGCCCAGCCATCGAAACCAGTGCAAGTGCTGGGACTATCCGATGTGGCCAACGCCGGTGATGCCTTCATGGTGGCACCCAACGAGAAAGTGGCAGCCAAGGTTGCCCAGACACGCGAGCACTCCCAGCGGATTGCCAGCCTGGGCCGGGATGCCGCGGCCACCGCGGGCGGGGCGCGCTTGGAGGACATCTTTAGCCAGATCCAGGCCGGCCAGACCGCGACGTTGAACCTCATCGTCAAGGCAGACGTGAACGGGTCACTCGAGGCCGTGGTGGACAGCCTCCACCGCTTGGGGCGCGAAGACGTGAAACTGGCCTTTGTCCATCGAGGAGTGGGCGGAGTAACCGCCAACGACATCCAACTGGCCGCCGCGTCCAATGCCACCATCATCGGATTCAACGTCCGACCTGATCGCAAGGCCAGAGAGCTGGCTGAGTTGGAGAAGGTGGAGATCCGCACCTACGAGATCATCTACAACCTGATCGAGGATGTGGAGAACGCGATGGTGGGGATGCTCGCTCCGGAATTCGAGGAAGTCGTCACTGGCGACGCCGAGGTACGAGAGATCTTCCGAATTCCCCGGGTGGGTGCGGTGGCCGGCTGCTACGTGCTCAACGGTGCCATCAACCGGGGCTCCAAAGTCCGGTTCTTGCGAGATGGAACGGTCATCTGGCGGGGCACCGTCTCATCACTCAAGCGCTTCAAGGAAGATGTACGGGAAGTGCAATCCGGTTACGAGTGCGGTATTGGACTGTCCGACTTCCAAGACCTCAAGCAGGGCGACATCATCGAGACGTTCGAGGAGCGGGAAGTCGCTCGAGTCTGATCAGACTGATGCACGTTCTCGCCGTGGTCTATGACTTGCACATCCCGGGTTGTCAGTCGCTGAAGGAGCGCCGCTCGGCGCTGCGGCCGGTACTGTCGGGCGTGGCCCATCGCTTCGGCGTGTCGGTGGCCGAGACCGGCCACAACGATCTATGGCAGAGAGCCGAGATTGGGGTCGCTGTGGTGTCGGGACAATCCAGCCAATGTCTGACATTGGCTGATGAGGTGGATCGGTATGTGTGGTCGATTCCTGAGATCGAGGTTGTGAGTTCCTCAACCCACTGGCTCAACACCGAAGAGTAGCGGTGTCTCGCAATCGGGCGTCGCGCCCCTCCCGCTACTCGCGATCAGCACGGCTTGGCGAGCTGCTGCGAGAAATCGTGGCCTCCGAGTTGGCCCATCTGGACGACGACCGCCTGGAGTTGGCCAGCATCACTGGAGTGGAGACCAGCGTCGAGCTGAGCCGGGCTACGGTGTACATAAGCGTGCTGGACGACGAGGCGGCGTCTTCGGCCCTTGATGCCTTGGAAGAGCATCGTGTCCAGCTCAAACAGGCGGTGGCCCGGTCGGCTTCTATCCGCAAGGTTCCGGATCTGTCATTCGCCCTCGATCCTTCAATTTCAGCCGGTGAACGGGTAGACCAAATCTTGCGCGATCTGGCTGACGAGGCCGAATAGTGAGCCAGGCCGACGGGCTGGCGGTCATTGACAAAGAGGCTGGGTGGACCTCCCACGATGTGGTGGCCAAGGCCCGGGGAGTCATTGGCACCCGCAAGGTGGGCCACGCTGGGACACTGGACCCGGATGCAACCGGGGTGTTGATCTTGGGGGTGGGCCGTGCCACCCGGCTGCTGCGGTTTCTCACTCCGCTTCCCAAGAAGTATGTGGGCGAACTGGTGCTGGGCACCGAGACCACCACGCTGGATGCGGCCGGAGAGGTTACCGGGGTGTTCGATATGTCCGCGGTCACCCCGGAGCAGGTAGCTGACGCTGCCACCGGATTCGTCGGCGACATTTTGCAGGTTCCGCCGATGGTGTCGGCCATCAAGGTAGGAGGCCGCCGATTGCACGAGTTGGCCCGCGAGGGGGTGGAGGTGGAGCGGGAACCCCGCCCGGTGACCGTCCATGAACTGAATGTCGCGCCGGTGGACCCCGATGCCGGGATCTACCAGATTGAGGTGAGCTGCTCTTCGGGAACTTACATCCGCTCGCTGGCCGCTGACATCGGCTCGGCTCTCGGGGGAGGCGGCCACTTGCGGGCGTTGCGGCGCCTGGCCATCGGCTCATTTTCGATTGACGAGGCCCGACCTGTCACCGCCCCAGCGCTGTTGCCGATGGCCGAAGCCCTGCGCGACTACACCGCGGTGTCGGTCGATGAGTCCATCGGGCGGAGGGTGGGAAGCGGCCAAGTGATGGCGGCCGAAGATCTGACCGTGGAGAACGGCGGCCCGTGGGCTGTGCTTGGATCCCAGGGCCAGCTTTTGGCCGTCTACGAGCCCCATACTCCGGGCCTGGTCAAACCCGCGGTGGTCATCCCCTGGTAGGTCATCGGCCACGTCGGGCCGACCGGGATTGTCCAGTTCGAGGCTGTGGCCGCTACCGTGCAGCGCGGTGCAGGTCATTGAAGATTTTGGCCGTCTAGAAGGCAGTGAAGAGACCGCAGCCAGCATCGGGGTGTACGACGGAGTCCACGTCGGGCATCAGGCCGTGATCCATCAACTCCTTTCGGAGGCGAAACGGCTGGGCGTGGCGCCCGCGGTGGTCACGTTCGACCGCCACCCAGCGCTGGTCTTGAGGCCAGAGAACGCGCCCAAGCTGCTCAACTCGCTCGATCAGAAGTTGGAGCTGCTCGAGGCGGCTGGCATCGAGTACGTGTACCTCATCGAGTTCTCCCCTGATCGGGCCCACACGATGCCCGAGGACTTCGTGCGCGATGTATTCGTGGACACAATGCGAGTGCGGAGCGTGGTGGTGGGGGAGGACTTCCACTTCGGACGGGCTCGGCTGGGCAACATCGACACTCTGCGGGACTTCGGCCAGGAGATGGGCTTCGAGGTGCAAGCCGTCGATCTTCTTCACCATGACAAGAAGTGGCCCGAACCGGTTTCTTCCACCGCGGTGCGCCGGGCGCTGGCCGGCGGGGATGTTCGAACTGCGGCGGCCATGCTGGGGCGCTATCACGAGATCAGGGGCAAGGTGGTCTTGGGCGATCGAAGGGGGATGACCATGGGGTTTCCCACCGCCAACATCCCAGTCTCCATGGTCATGGCCTGGCCGGCCGACGCAGTGTACGCCGGCTGGTACACCCGTCCCGACGGGTCCCGGCACATGGCGGCCATCAACATCGGCCGGCGCCCCACCTTCTACGAGCACGCCCAGCAATCGCTGCTGGAAGCGCACCTCCTCGACTTCGATGGCGACCTGTACGGCGAGGAAGCCAGAGTGGAGTTTGTGGAGCTGCTGAGAAGCGAACACCGCTTCGACGGTATTGACTCCCTGGTGAAGCAGCTCCGCGTCGACGTTGCCCTCTCACGGGAGATCTTGACCGCGGAACCATCCCGCTAGCCGTTATGGAGCTCGCTCTCTTCTCGGAGATCCCCGTCCCCCGGCCCTGGCACGACAACAGCGAGCAGCTTCGCTATCAAGAGTTGATCCAACAGGCCGTGCTGGCTGATCAGCTTGGCTATCACAGCTTCTGGACAGTCGAACATCACTTCCTGGAAGAGATGTCGCACAGCTCCAATCCTGAGGTGCTCTACGGGGCGGTGGCTGCGCTCACCGAGCAAATTCGACTGGGATATGGCGTGCGCCTGACGCCCAAGCCCTACAACCATCCCGTCCGCAGCGCTGAATCGGCCGCCACGCTAGATGTGATCAGCGGGGGTCGGGTGGAGTTCGGCACCGGCCGCTCAACCACCCGGGCCGAACTCGAGGGGTTCGGCATCGACCCTCGCGAGACCCGGGCGATGTGGGCCGAGGCGGTGGAGCACATCGCCGGCTGTTGGATGAACGACGAGCATGAGTTCCAGGGCGAGCACTGGTCGATGCCTCGCCGCCGGGTGCTGCCCAAACCGGTGCAAAAGCCCCATCCTCCCCTGTGGGCCGCTACGGGCAGCCGAGAGACCCATCAACTGGTGGGGGAGATGGGCATGGGCTTGCTGTCGTTCAGCGCCGGGGTATCGCTCGAAGAGCTGGCCTTGCGGATCGGCTTATACCGCGAGGCGGTGGCGGCCTGCCAGAACCCGGTGGGCGGTTTTGTGAACGACCGGGTGGCCACCTTCGCCATGTTCCATTGCGCGCCCACCACCGAGGAGGCCTACGAGAACGCTCGGGAGTCGTTCTGGTGGTACCCCACGGTGGCTTTCAAGCTGGTGGGCAGTGTGGCCGAAATGCTCCAGGAAGAGGGTGCCGAACTCGGCGACTGGAACTATCTGCGGTATCTGCCCGGCATGACCGCGGAGGCCGACTGGGACAGTACTTTCAACATCGAGGACCTCGTCGAGCAGGGCGTGGCCATCGCCGGTGACCCCGACCAGTGCATCGAGCTCTGCCAGGGCTTCGCGGACCTTGGCGTAGACCTGCTTCTATGCATGATGAACCCCTATGCCATCCCCCATGACAAGGTCCTGGAGAGCATTCGCCTCACCGCCACCCACGTCATACCCGCCCTCACCCGTTGACCCTCCTCTAATGGCGGCCGTCGAGCAGCGATTCGACGGCAGCCCTAGTGGGCATCGAGGGCTGGGCGCCGGGAGTTGCTACCGCTAGGGCGCCGGCAGCGTTGGCGAAGCGGACGGCGTCGATGAGGGGGCGCTCTTCAGCCAGGGCAACGCCTAGGGCGCCGCAGAAGGCATCTCCTGCACCGGTGGGGTCAACTACCTGTGCGGGGTAGGAGGGAACTAAGACATCGTCGAGTTGGGCTCCTCGGCCGCCCAGTGTGACGACGGTGTCGCACTGACCAGTTTCGGGCCCGATCGCATCTATCTGGGTCTGCTCGGCTCGATTCACCACCAATACATCGGTGAGCGGCACTACTGCCTCCACTAAGAACGGATCGACGGGTGCGGGGTTGAACACCACTGTGGTCCCTCCGGTACGGGCTGCCTGGGCGGCACGCCGGGCGCCCGCCGCGCCCACCTCGCCTTGCAGCAGCAGCACATCGGCCGCGGCGATGACCTCCTTGGCGGCATCAGCGTCCGCCACCCTGGTACTGGCGTTGGCTCCGGCAACAATGACGATGGAGACGTCTGCGGGGGTGATGAGCGGTACCGCGGTGCCGGTGGGCTCCTCCACGACTCGGACAAGGCTGGTGTCCACTCCATTGCCGTTGAGCACATCAAGCAGCCATCGGCCCCGATCGTCGTTGCCCACACAGCCCACCATGTGCGTGTCAGCTCCCAGCCGAGCCGCGGCGGTTGCCTGGTTGGCACCCTTGCCCCCGGAGAACGCTTCCATCCTCTGGGCCCGCAGCGTTTCGTCAGGACCTGGCAGCCGGTCGAGCCAGATGGACAGGTCGTAGTTGAGGCTTCCGAAGGACACAACCTTCATGCGACCAGTATCGCCCATGTGTGCTCAGGTAGGTGTTTCAGTCAACGGGGTGGTAGTTTGAGTGGGTCCCCCGGGCACAAGCACGGCAAGGTGCCGTGAGATCGCCCGTTTTCTGACCGACGGACACACTGAGTAGGGATGGCCGAGAAACTAGCGCCCAAAACCGCGACTATCGAAAAGCACCGCGTGCATGACACCGATACTGGCTCGCCCGAGGTACAGATTGCTCTGCTCACAGAGCGGATCAATCACCTCACCGAGCACTTGAAAGTGCATGTCAAGGACCACCACAGTAGGCGAGGCTTGCTGATGATGGTGGGCCGGCGGCGGCGGCTGCTCGACTACGTCAAGGACAACGACGTGGAGCGCTATCGCGGCATCATCGCCGAACTTGGACTTCGCCGCTGAGAAGCGAGCATCGCCCAGGCGATATTTGGAAAATACATAAGCGGGCCATAAGAGAGGCCAGCTGCCAGTTGAAGGGGCCTAGTAGCGCTGGGCCTCTCCAACTGGGAACTGGCTCCATTCCGGCCCGTTCGGACCTCGCGAGGTCCGGAGAGGAGCAAAAATGGCGGAAGCCATCACCGTTTCAGCCGCGGTAAGCGGCGCGGAAGACAAAACCCTGTCCTTTGAGACAGGTCGTCTGGCCGGTCTGGCCGACGGGGCCGTAGTGGTCCGCATGGGCGACACCACCATCTTGGTGACCGCAACCGCAGCCCGTCGGGTGCGCGAGGGAGCAGATTTCTTCCCCCTCACCGTCGACATCGAAGAACGGATGTATGCCGCGGGCAAGATCCCCGGCTCATTCTTCCGGCGAGAGGGTCGGGCCCCAGAATCGGCCATCTTGACCTGTCGACTGATCGACCGGCCGCTGCGGCCCTCGTTTCCCGACGGGTTCCGCAACGAGATCCACGTCGTCGGAACTGTCTTGGGTGCCGACCAGGAGAACCCCTATGACGTGATCGCCATCAACGGGGCATCGGCCGCACTCAGCATCTCGGGCATACCGTTCGCCGGCCCAATTGGCGCGGTACGAGTGGCCCACAGTGCTGAGGGGGAGTGGATTCCCCACCCCACCTATGCCGAAGGCGCCGAGTCAACTTTCGAGATGGTGGTGGCTGGCCGCGTCCTGGACGACGGCGACGTGGCCATCATGATGGTGGAGGCCAACGGCACCGAGGCCGGCTGGGAGCTCTATAGCAACGGAACCCCCAAAGTGGACGAAGCCGCCCTGGCCGAGGGTCTGGAGCGGTCCAAAGAGTGGATCAAAGAAGCGGTGGGCCTCCAGCGCCGGCTGATCGCCACCGCCGGGGTCAAGCCCCCCATGGAGTACGAGCTCCAGATGGACTACACCCCAGAGGTCGAGGCCGCGGTGGCCGAGGTCGGCGCCGACAAGTTGGCTGAGGCCATGTCCATCGCCGACAAGGCGGAGCGCCAAGAGGCCGAGACCAAGGTCAAAGAGGGGATCGTCGAGGCGTTGGCTGAGCGGTTTGCCGAGGTCGAGGGGGCTGACAAGCAGATCTCCGCTGCCGTCCGCTCGCTCACCAAGAGCATCGTTCGTACCCGGATCGTGCAAGACGGCGCGCGCATCGACGGGCGGGGCCCGGCCGATCTCCGGCAACTTGGATCTGAAGTCGGGGTTGTGGACACCGCCCATGGCTCCGGGCTGTTCGAGCGGGGAGAAACCCAGGTGCTGAACATCACCACGCTGGGCACGGCCCGGATGGACCAGATGATCGACGGGATTGATCCCATCGACAAGAAGCGCTACATCCACCACTACAACTTCCCGCCGTACTCCACCGGCGAGACCGGCTTCATGCGGGGCCCGAAGCGCCGGGAGATCGGACACGGGGCGTTGGCCGAGAAGGCCTTGGTCCCGGTGGTCCCCTCCATGGACGAGTTCCCGTACACGCTGCGCCTGGTATCGGAGGTGCTCTCCTCCAATGGCTCCACCTCGATGGGTTCAGTGTGTTCTTCGACCTTGTCGCTCATGGACGCGGGCGTGCCCATCAAAGCGCCGGTGGCCGGCATTGCCATGGGGCTGGTGTTCCACGAGGGTCGCTACACCACGCTCACCGACATCTTGGGCGCCGAGGATGCGTTCGGCGACATGGACTTCAAGGTGGCGGGTACTGCCGAATTCGTAACCGCGCTCCAGCTCGACACCAAGATCGACGGGCTGCCCGCCGATGTGCTCGCTGGTGCGCTCAATCAGGCCCGCGATGCCCGGCTCAAGATCTTGGAGGTGATGGCAGGGGCCATCGACGCCCCCCGGGACGATGTCCGGCCCACCGCTCCCAAGATCATCAAGTTCGAGATCCCGCTGGACAAGATCGGCGAGGTCATCGGGCCCAAGGGCAAGGTCATCAACTCCATTCAGGCCGAGACCGGGGCCGAGGTCAACGTGGACGACGCCCAAGACGCCGGCATTGTCACCATCTCCTCGCCCGACCGCGACTGCGTGGATGAAGCCGAGCGCCAAATCCGGCTGATCCTGGACCCGCCCACCGCCGATGTGGGCGAGGTGTATAGCGGGAAAGTGGTGAACATCACATCTTTTGGGGCATTTGTGAACATCCTTCCGGGTCGCGACGGTTTGGTGCACATCTCCAAGCTCGGACGAGGCCGTCGAATCGATCGGGTAGAGGATGTCGTTGCCTTGGGCGATGATCTCGACGTTGTCGTGGAGGACATCGACCCCAACGGCAAGATCAGCCTCAAGCTGACCGGCGACGATAGCGATCGCGACAGCGGTACGGAGCGCCGTTCCGAGGATCGGGGTAGTCGGGGACGAGATGACCGCCGGGACCGTGACGACCGTCGAGACCGTCGGGATGACCGCCGGGACCGTGACGGCCGCCGGGACCGCGACAATCGCCGTTCGGAGGATCGGGGTAGTCGGGACCGTGACGACCGTCGAGACCGCGGAGACGACCGCCGGGACCGCGATGATCGTCGGGGACGCCGCGATGACCGTCGGGACCGCGACAATCGCCGTTCCGAGGATCGGGGTGGTCGGGACCGCGGTGACTGGGAAGCGCCTGCGCAGGCGGCTTCCTTTGAGGCTGATTTTGAATCCCAGCTGCGCGATGAGTTCGGTGATCTCGGACCGGGCGGCGGCTCTCATCGTCGAGGTGGAGGGGGCCGCGGCCGGGATCGGGATCGCACGCCGCGTTAATTCAGCCCTCTGCCGGCACTTTTTCGAAGCCGTATCGCCGCGGCCGGGCCTATAACGTCTCGTTCATGCTACAGGTAGGGGTGTTCGGGGCGGGGGGCAGGATGGGCGCCGCCGTGTGCGAGGCGGTGGCTGCCGACCCTGATCTGAAGCTCGTGGCCGCCGTCGACCCCAATCGGGTGGGTGCTGCCGCAGGAGGTGCCGTAGCGGTTGCCGACCGCCAGGCATTGGCCGATGCCCGGGCCGATGTGGTGGTGGATTTCACTATTGCGGAGGCAGCCCGCGACAACGTGATCTGGCTGGCCGAGAATCGAATCCACGCCGTTGTGGGAACGACGGGGTTCACCGATGAAGACCTTGTGCAGTTCGATGCCGCGTTCACCAGTGCTGAGCGGGCCTGCATAATTGCCCCCAATTTCGCCATTAGCGCGGTGCTGATGATGAGATTCGCCGAACTGGCCGCTCCCTACTTTGACACCGCTGAGGTGATCGAACTGCACCACGACGCCAAAATCGACGCTCCCTCGGGGACGGCCCGGCTCACCGTGGAAAAGATGGCAGCCGCGTCGGACACCTGGGCCCCTGATCCCACTGAGCACGAGATGCTGGCTGGTGTGAGGGGGGCAGAGGGTCCCGCCGGTATCCGAGTGCATGCGGTAAGGATGAGAGGGTTGGTGGCTCACCACGAGGTGATCCTCGGCGCTGAGGGTCAGACGCTCACCATCCGTCAGGACTCCACCGACCGGTCCTCGTTCATGCCCGGAGTGTTGGCCGCGGTGAAGGCCGCCTCAGGTCGCTCCGGGCTCGTCATCGGCCTCGATGCCCTGCTGGACATCTAGTCCCCGAGTCCAGTCGTGTCGCTCCGGCGCCTGCTGCTGAACATAGCGGTATTGCTGGCGGTGGCCGCCATGGTGACCGCGGGCTTCTGGCAGCTCCACCGGCTGTCGGAGCGCCGGGATCGCAATAGCGTCGTTGCCAGTCGCGGTGAGATGCTCATTGCCGAGGTCCAGGAATTGGCAGGCGCTGACGATTCCCACGATCGGGGTGGCGAGATTGAGTTTCGCCCGGTCCGGGCCACCGGCGTCTACCTGACGGCGGATCAGGTGCTGATCCGCAACCGCACCTACCAGGGCTCGGCCGGGTACTGGGTTCTCACCCCGTTGCGGCTTGATTCTGGCGGCGCAGTGGCGGTCAACCGGGGTTGGATTCCCCATGGGGTAGGAACGGGCGCTTCCCCGGCGGATTTCGCACCTCCTGGCGGGGAGGTGGAGGTGATCGGAATGCTGCGGGCCACGGTTACTGCCGCAGGGCTCCAACAGGCCGATCCTTCTGGCGGCGTGCTGGCTGAAATGGCCCGCCCCGATCTGGCTCGACTGGCCCAGCAACTCGACGCCGACTTGCTCCCGGTCTATGTGCAGCTCCAAACCCAGAGTCCCCCTGCCGGCGACCTGCCCATTCCCGTCCCGCCTCCCGACCTCGGCGAGGGATCGCATTTGGCCTATGCCGTGCAGTGGTTTGTGTTTGCCACCATTGCCGCCATCGGTTACCCCCTGATTCTGCGTCGTAACAAGTCACGGCGTTGACGTCGGAGTGACTCGTGGGGGTATTCAACCTTCAGAGGTGTTGACCAATTCGCTCGGGCATTGGTCGGCTTCCGGCCAGCCCAACTGCCGACGATCCATGCAACCTATTCCACTGGTCTCGATAGTTTGTTCATTCTCGCAGGAAGGCATACGAATGTTGTCCATAATTGAGCAGTCTCGGGGATGTCCGAAACCAAATAGAGAATGGCCTAGTTCATGGGCGATTATGGAGAAATATTGGATATATGCGGTAGTACGACAACTGTTATCTCTTGTTTGTTCACGCACACGGTCTGTTGAATCTTCGAATGTGCAGTCAGACAAGGTTGAAAAATATCTTTCCACAGTAGCTGAGACCGCCCAATCGCCAAGTATCGATGCGAAACCGGATGCTCCGTTGCCTGGGGATATATCCGCCAATATCAGATTATGTTTGTGGTTTGAATTCTGAACTTCAGGCCAGCATAGGTTCTTGTCTTCCCTATACCAGTCTCCTATGAGTAAATGTTCCCAATCGATATTTGGTGAGACAATATCGCCCAATACAAAGTTCAGCATCACCATGTCGGATGACTGTTCAGCATAAAACGTAGCCACTACTCTATTTAATCTGTCTATTTCGTAGAGCAGATCTGCCTCTGTGTAGTTGGCATTTTGTGAAGCACAATAATGTACATGCACATCTATTGTCCCGGTTATAGGTCTCACATACCTTCCCCAGCATTCCACAGTCTGATTGGTTCTCAACCCGCATGAATGCCAGGTTCCGGCAGAAACAGCCGTGAATTGGCCGTCGGGGGAGTCGGCCTGGTTGTCGTCGTTGTTGCCCCAGCATTCAACTGCGCCGTTTTCTCGGATGCCGCACGAATGCAACTCGCCGGCAGAGACGGCCAAGAAGGGTCCGCTCGGCGCGCTCAGCCGGTCGCCACGCCGATCGCCCCAGCATTCGACGGCGCGGTTTTCTCGGATGCCGCACGAATGGGCCCAGCCCGCCGACACCGCGGTGAACTGGCCGTCGGGTGTGTCGAGCTGCCCAGCCCAGTCGTTGCCCCAGCATTCGAGGGCGCGGTTTTCTCGGATGCCGCACGAATGGGCCCAGCCGGCCGATACCGCGGTGAACTTCCCGCCTGGCGGGTCTGCTTGCCCATCGTCGTCTCTGCCCCAGCATTCGACGGTGCTGTTGCTGCGGAGTCCGCAAGAATGCCAGGTGCCGGCGGCAACTGCGGTGAACGGACCTTCAGGGGCTGTCGACTGCCCGTCGCTGTCGTTGCCCCAGCAGGCGGCCGTACCATCGCCTCGGAGAGCGCAGGAGTGGTAACCGCCAGCAGATATGGCCAGGATAGGGCCGTCCGGAGCTTGGAGCTGCCCATAGAAATCAGATCCCCAGCACAAAGTGGTCTGATCGGCCCGCAGATGGCAGGTATGGGTTTGTCCGGCAGAAATGGGGATGTGCGGGGTATCGGGCTCGAGTTCGGGCGGGGGCGTGAACTCGCCCCAGCATTGGGCGGTGTTGTCGTCGCGGAGTCCGCAGGTGTGGGCGCTTCCGGCGGCGATGGCGGTGAATCGGCCGTCGGGGGTGTCGGTTTGGTTGTCGTCGTTGTTGCCCCAGCATTGGGCGGCACCGTTTTGGCGGAGTCCGCAGGTATGCCAACTCCCGGCGGCGATGGCGGTGAATCGGCCGTCGGGCGAGGTTGCTTGCCCGTAGTAGTCAGAACCCCAGCATTGGGCGGTGTTGTCGTCGCGGAGTCCGCAGGTGTGGGCGCTTCCGGCGGCGATGGCGGTGAATCGGCCGTCGGGGGTGTCGGTTTGGTTGTCGTCGTTGTTGCCCCAGCATTGGGCGGCACCGTTTTGGCGGAGTCCGCAGGTATGCCAACTCCCGGCGGCGATGGCGGTGAATCGGCCGTCGGGCGAGGTTGCTTGTCCGTAGTAGTCAGAACCCCAGCATTGGGCGGTGTTGTCGTCGCGGAGTCCGCAGGTGTGGGCGCTTCCGGCGGCGATGGCGGTGAATCGGCCGTCGGGGGTGTCGGTTTGGTTGTCGTCGTTGTTGCCCCAGCATTGGGCGGCACCGTTTTGGCGGAGTCCGCAGGTATGCCAACTCCCGGCGGCGATGGTGGTGAACTGGCCGCTGGGCGCGCTCGCCTGCCCAAAATTGTTGCTGCCCCAACATGTGATGGTGCCGATGTTTTGGATGCGGCACGAGTGTTCGGCGCCAACGGCGATTGGGCTGAACTGGCTCTCAGGATTCAACGGCGCGTCCAGCTGGCGGTAGAAATTGTTGCCCCAGCATTGGGTGGTGCCGTTTAGGTGGATTCCGCAGCTGTGGTAACCGCCGGCGCCGATGGCGGTGAACTGGCCGCTGGGTGCGTAAGTCTGCCCGTCGTTGTTGTAGCCCCAGCATGTGATGGTGCCGTCGGTTCGCAGGCCGCAGGTGTGGGCCCAGCCCGCGGTGATGGAGGTAAATCGGCCATCGGGGGAGGTGAGTTGTCTGGCCCAATTGAGGCCCCAGCATCTGGCGGCGCCGTCGATTCGCAGGCCGCAGGTGTGAGCCCAACCGGCGGTGATGGAGGTAAATCGGCCATCGGGCGCGGTGGCTTGCCCGTAGAAGTCAGAACCCCAGCATGTGATGGTGCCGTCGGCTTGCAGGCCGCAGGTGTGGGCGCTGCCGGCGGTGATGGAGGTGAATCGGCCGTTGGGTACGGAGGATTGGCCGTTGTCGTTGAGGCCCCAGCATTGGGCGGTGCCGTTTTCCCGGATGGCGCAGGAGTGCCAGGCGCCGGCGGTGACGGCGGTGAATCGGCCCCGGGGGGCGTCGGCCTGGCCGCCGGGGGCATTCGTCCTGCTGGTGTTGCTGCCCCAGCATGTGATGGTGCCGTCGGCTTGCAGGCCGCAGGTGTGGGCGCTGCCGGCGGCGACGGCGGTGATTCGGCCGCTGGGGGCGTTGAGTTGACCAGCCCAGTTGTTGCCCCAGCAGTCGACGGTGCCGTTTTCCCCGATGGAGCACGAGTGCCAGGTGCCGACAGACAAGGGGTTCTGCTGGACTTGAAGCTCGGGCTCGGTCAGGGAATCGGCAATGCTGGCTCGCAGCACGGTTGTTGCCTGGTTGTCGAGAACGAGATAGCAGGCCCCGGTGTCGTTGGGCAGCCATCTGATATAGGCCAATATGCCGGTTCCATCGGCAGTCTTGGCCACCGGGACCGGGGTGGCACCGAAATGGTGGACTGCCGAGCACCGCTGGGATATGGGATCGACGGTTCCAGTCGGGAGTGTGAAGGCAATGGCTCCGGCTCTAAGCGTTGTGACTGAGTTTTGATCGAGGGTCAGATAGCAGCCGATAGACGAGTCGTAACCCCACTCGACATGGGCCAGCACGGTGGTTCCGTCGGCGGTTTTGGCCACCGGAACTGGGGTCGCCCCGAACTGGTGGACGGCTGAGCATCTGTCGGCCGCTGGGTTGGCGACCGCCGGGCTGGACAAAATGGCGCCCAGCCCAGACGACGCCAACAGCACCGCGAGGACTGCGGCCAGCAACTTCTGCATCACGCCCAGCGCAGGGCCAGTCAATTGTCGGCCCAGCTTGGGGGCCCCGCCATCATCTTCACAGCTGGATCAGTCCCCGATTCCTGCCGGGATACCCCTGGGGCCCCCGCCATCATCTTCACAACGCTACCGACCCGTCAGCCGGCTCGAAAATGCACTATCGGGCTGTCCACCTCGGGGCCGAACGGCTCGGGCGTGGAATATGGGGGCAGCAGTGGAGGAGGGCTGGAGTAGGGTGGGCTAGTGAGCCGTTTGCCGGGGGCAGATGATCTGGTGATGCGGGTGCTCCATGCTCTGCGGACCAAGGGCATGGCCGACGAGGAGGCAGTTGCCCAGGCGGCGGGGGTGCCGACTGAGCAGGTTGGTGCAGTGTTGGAGGCGCAGGCCCAACAGGGGTGGGTGCGCTATCGGGACGGCAGCCGGGCCAAAGGATGGATGCTGCTGGGCGCTGGCCGGGTAGAGGGGGAGAGGCTGGTTGCCGCTGAGGTGGAGGCATCCGGCGGGCGATCCCGGATCCATGAGTTGTACCGGTCGTTTTTGGTGCTGGATCCCGAGTTGAAGTCGGTCTGCACCGACTTCCAGGTGCGGGGTGACCAGACGCTGAATGACCACACCGACCCGGACTACGACAACGAGGTCATCAGCCGCCTGGCCGAGGTCAATCGGCGTGTCCAGCCCGTTGTTGCTCAGTTGTCTGAGGCCCTCGACCGCTTCGGCCACTACGGAGGGCGGTTGGATAACGCCCTTAATCGGGTGTTGAGCGGAGAAATCGACTGGTTTACGAAGCCGTCTTTGGATTCCTACCATGAGGTGTGGTTCGAGTTGCACGAGGATCTCTTGGCGACTCTGGGAATCGACCGGGCCGCTGAGATGGCCGCCGAAGCTTAAGGAGGGTCCATGGCTCGATTCGGCAGAGTGATGACCGCCATGGTCACTCCATTTCGCGACGATGGCTCGCTCGACTTGGACGCTGCCGCCCAGTTGGCCCGGTGGTTGGCGGACAACGGAAACGACGGCCTAGTTGTGGCGGGAACAACCGGCGAGGCGCCGACGCTTACCCACGACGAGCAGATCGATCTCATTGGCGCCGTCGCCTCGGCAGTGGACATCCCGGTGGTGGCCGGGACGGGCAGCAACGACACCGTCGCAGCAGTCGAGCTAACTGAACGGGCCACTGAGGCCGGGGCCGACGGCATCTTGCTGGTGGCTCCCTACTACAACCGACCCTCTCAAGCTGGTCTGGCTCGCCACTTCCAGACGGTGGCCTCGGCCACCAGCCTTCCGGTGGTCATATACGACATTCCCATTCGCACCGGTCGCAAGGTGGACACCGCGACGCTATTGGAACTCGCCCATGGGGTGGACAACATCGTGGGGCTCAAAGACGCGGCGGGCGATCCGGCAGAGACGGCCAAGCTCATCGCCCTGGCCCCGGATGGCTTCGAGGTGTACAGCGGCGACGACAGCCTCAACCTGGCGTTGTTGGCGGTGGGCGCCGTGGGATTCATCAGCGTGGCGGCCCACTGGAGCGGTGCCGAGCACGCCGAAATGGCGGCGGCCTTTGAGGGCGGCGATATCGCGGCGGCCCGCCGGATCAACGCCAGCCTCATCCCGTCGTATGACTACGAGACCGGGCTGGCCGCGCCCAATCCCATTCCGGCCAAGGCCATGATGCGACTCATCGGGCTGCCGGTGGGCCGGTGCCGCCCGCCGCTGGACGTCGAGCCCGACGGCCTGGTGGAGGATGCGGCCAGCGTGTTGGCCGGCACCCGACTGGGGGCCCATGCCTGAGCCGGTCCGGATCGCCTGTGGGTCTTCGGCAAGAATGCAAGGGATCTGAGTCCATGGCTGAGGCAGTGCAGATCACCTTTCTGGGTGGGTTGGGCGACATCGGGAGAAACTGCGCAGCCATCGAATGCGGTGGTGAGGTGCTTCTGTTGGACTGCGGGGTGCTGTTTCCCGACGAGGAGATGCCCGGCGCCGATTTCGTGCTGCCCGACTTGGAGTATCTGCGCGACCGCGTCGACCGCATTGTGGGCTGCATTTGCACCCACGGTCATGAGGATCACATCGGCGCGCTCCCCCACGCGCTGGACTGGCTGTCCTTCCCGGTGTACGCCTCGCCGTTCACCCTGGGGTTGATCCGCCACCGCCTCGAGGAGAGGGGGGCAATCGACCGTACAACCCTCATCCCCATCGGCGACCACGACCGCCATCGCATCGGATCGTTCGACTGCGAGTTCATACCGGTTACCCACTCGGTTCCCTCCGGACTGATCTCAGCTATCCGAACCCCTCAGGGGGTGATCCTGCATTCCAGCGACTTCAAGCTGGACCTGAACCCGGTTGACGGCCGGCGCACCGATCTGGCCCGCATCGGGGCCATCGCCCATGACGAGGGGGTGCGGCTGCTGCTGTGCGACTCCACCAACTCGGAGATACCAGGCAGCTCCCGTTCGGAGACCGAGGTGGGAAGGGTGCTGCAAGGGGTGTTCGCCGCCCATCCCGATCAACGAATGTTGGTGGCCGCATTCGCCAGTCACATCCACCGGGTTCAGCAAGTGGCGGACGCGGCAGTGGAGTCGGGGCGCAAAGTGGCCACGCTGGGGCTGTCCATGAAGCGCAACTTCGCCTTGGCCCGGGAGTTGGGCCTGCTCCGGCTGCCCGACCAGGCAGTGATCGACGTGTCCGAGTCCGAGCGCTATCCACCGGGGCAAGTGTGCGTGGTGGCCACCGGCTCTCAGGGGGAGACCCGCTCGGCCCTGGCCATGGCCGCTACCGGCGACAGCCGCTGGATCAACATTGGCCCCGAAGACACCGTGGTGTTGAGTTCCAGCCCCATCCCCGGCAATGAGGCTCGGGTGGCCCGCATGATCAACAATCTGGTGCGCCGGGGAGCAAGCGTTGTCCACAGCGGCCAACTGGAGGTCCACACCACCGGCCACGGCAAGCAGGACGAGCTGCGCACCCTGCACACGGTGGCCGAGCCCGAGTACTTCGTGCCGGTCCACGGCGAGAGTCGCCACTTAGCGGCCCATGCCGCGCTTGCCACCGAAATGGGCATGCCACCTGATCGGGTGGTTTTGGCCCGCGACGGCGAGCAGGTGGAGTTGAGCGACCACGGACTGGCCAACCGGGGGCAGGTCACCTCCGGGGGCTACTACTACGTGAACGGGCGGCTGATCGAGAGCGGACAGGAGTTATTTCGCGAGCGGTCCATCCTGGGAGGCCAAGGAGTGGTCAACGTGGTGGTGGTATTGAGCCGCGCCGAGGGCCGTTTGCTGGCTCGTCCCCGTTTCGAGAGCAAGGGTTGGGTCGGGGCCGACAAGGTCCAGGATCTGGAGCTAGCCGGAGCCGACGAAGTGGCGGCAGCGGTGGAGGAGCACTTGGCCTCAGGAAATTGGGATGGGTTGGAGCGGGTTGTACGGCGGGCCGCGGGCCAGTTTGTCAACCACAACACCGGCCGCCGCCCGATGATCGTTCCCGTTGTCGTCAAGCTCTGAGCAGACCAGCGCCCATCCGCGCATCGCATAAGTGCAAACCGTTGAGATTGCAGCATTCAGCAGCCATGAGGCGTTCCCTAGTTGCCCGCCCACTAAGGGCAAACCGTTGGTTGCTGGTGTTGTCAGTGGTACGTTTGTGGTTGTTGTGGCTGCTCGAACCGCTCGCAAACCCGCTTCCAAGTCCAGCACGAAGACCGGTGCCAAGGCCAAAGTCAATGCTCGTTCTAAGACCGAGTCGAAGTCTGACAGCAAGCTGAGGCAGGCATCGGCCGCAGTCTGGGCCGCTCACCGCGGCGACATCATCGCGGTGGGCTTCATTCTTGCCGGACTGGTGGCCGTCTGCGGGATCTGGGCCGATGTGGCAGGCCCGTTCGGCGCGGGGCTTCGAATTGCTGCCGGAGCGATGATCGGCTCAGTGCGAGCGGTGGCGCCCATCGCGCTGGTGGGGATCGGGGTCATGCTGCTGCGGGGCCCCCGACCTGGCAATACGCCTGTCGAAGGCGCTCAAGACGGCGCGATCTTCGATGCTGACAGCAATCCCGCCCGGCCTGAGTTGGTGCTGGCCGTGCGCTTAGGCATCGGCACTGCCCTGATGCTGCTATCAGTCACCAGCCTTCTGCATATCACCCTGGGCCGACCCGGCATCGCCGACTTCGACGATTTGACCGGCGCGGGCGGGGCGCTGGGTCTAGCCGTGGGGGGCTCCTTGGCTGGCGCGATGGGCGGGTGGGGTGCGGGCTTGGTGATGGGCGCACTCGGACTGTTGGGCGCGGTGGTGCTCACCCGGGTGTCGTTGCGGGCTTGGGCCCGCCGGGTGGACGGCGCCAAGCTCAAAGCCGGCCTGGGCCGGATCATCTGCTCGTTTACTGCCAATGGCCCAGCGCCGAATAGACCTGTCGATCCGAATCCCAGTCCAGAGGAGTCCGAACCGCCTGGCGCCGAGGTGGTGGTGATACCCGCCCCGCTTCCTGAACCTGAGCCGGAGTCAAGTGCAGCGCGTTTGCCGCCCGCGCCCGAGCCAACACCCAGCCCGCCCCCCTCCGATTCCGAGCCCGAGTGGCAGGCACCGACACTTGTCTCCGGCAAGAAGCCTCGGTCGTCGAAGCCCAAGTCGTCGAAATGGAATCTCCCCTCGCTTGATCTCCTAACGGGGTCCGATCCCCGGCAGATCAACCAAGAGGAGGCATCTCGGAAGGGTGCTGCATTAGAGAAGGCCCTGGCTGCCCACGACGTGGACACCAAGCTGGTGGGGATGGTGGTAGGTCCCACCGTGACCCGCTATGAGCTGGAACTGGCCCCTGGGGTCAAGGTCAGCCGGATCACCAGCCTCAGCAAGGACATCGCCTATGCCATGGCCTCGCCTGATGTCCGCATCCTGGCCCCGATCCCTGGGCGTCAGGCCATCGGTGTGGAGGTACCCAACCGCGACCGCCAAGTGGTATCACTGGGCGGGATTCTGGCGTCGGCCGAGGCCGGCAAGGCCACCCATCCCCTGGAGGTGGCCATTGGGAGGGACATCAATGCCAAGCCGGTGATGATGGATCTTACCCGGATGCCCCACATTCTCATCGCCGGGGCCACCGGAGCGGGCAAGTCCTCGTGCATCAACTCCATGATTACCTCAGTGCTCATGCGCTCCACCCCCGACCAGGTGCGCATGATCCTGGTCGACCCCAAGATGGTGGAGATGGCCCAGTACGAGCACGTGCCCCACCTGCTCACCCAGCCGGTTACCGATCCCAAGAAGGCGGCCAACGCCTTGGCTTGGGCGTGCCGGGAGATGGACCGCCGCTATGAGGTTCTGGCTTCAGTGGGCGTCCGCGATATCGACGGTTACAACGACGCCTGTGATCGGGGAGTCTTCGACAACGACCGCCGACTGGGGATCGACGACTCCGAGCCCAAGGAGCGGATGCCGCTCATTTTGGTGGTGGTGGACGAGCTGTCCGATTTGATGATGGTGGCCCCCCGCGACGTGGAGGATTCCATCTGCCGGATCGCCCAGAAAGCCCGGGCCGTGGGTATCCACCTGGTAATCGCCACCCAGCGGCCGTCTATCAACGTGATCACCGGCGTGATCAAGGCCAATATCCCGGCCCGGCTGGCCTTTTCGGTGTCCAGCCAGACCGACAGCCGGGTGATTCTCGATCAGCAGGGTGCCGAGCGCCTAGTGGGTCGGGGCGACATGTTGCTGCTCAGCCCCACTTCCACCTCAGCCCAGCGCATCCAGGGCGCATGGGTGACCGAGGCGGAGGTCCGCAGCGTGGTGGCTGCCTGGCGGCGCCAGGGCGCGGCAATGGACCACAGCAGCGGCGGTCCGTCGGTGACCACTGATGGGGGCGACGGCGACGATGATCCCTTGGCCCCCGCCCCGTCGACCGCATCTGCGGGTGGTGGTGATAGTGACGACGAGCTCTTGACTCAGGCCATGAGGTTGGTGGTGGAGAGCCAGTTGGGCTCCACGTCGATGCTTCAGCGGAAGCTTAGGGTGGGGTTCGCCCGAGCCGGCCGGCTAATGGACCTGATGGAGCAGCGGGGCGTGGTGGGGCCATCCGAGGGGTCCAAGGCCCGAGAGGTGTTGATGGCCCCCGATGAGCTTTCCTGATTCATTCTGCTGAAGCATCGGTAGTCTCCTCCTGTGGCGTTAGCAGCGGTGCTCCTGGCCGGAGGCCTTCTCGTGCTGGCAGTGGGTGCCGACCAGCTGGTGATCGGGGCATCCCGGCTGGCCTTTGCCCGGGGCATTTCGCCAATCGTGATCGGGGCGCTGGTCATCGGCTTCGGCACCAGTGCACCCGAAATGTTGGTGTCGGGCCTGGCCGCCGCCGATGGCGACGTCGATTTGGGGGTGGGCAACATCGTCGGCTCCAACGTGGCAAACCTCAGCCTGGTTCTGGGCATCTCCGCGCTGGTGGCGGCCTTGGCTGTCGGGGGCCGCTATATCAGGGTGGCCAACAGCACCCTGTGGCGAGAGGGCGTGGTGTCGATCGCTGCCGCCCTGTTGTTCTGGCTGCTGGTTCAAGACGGATTGGAGCGCTGGGAGGGGTTCGTCCTGCTTGGGGCATTTGTCGTGGCCATGACCGCCATCTTGTGGCGCCCGGCCCATATCGCCAGCGCGGCAGATCTCGTCCAC
The DNA here is from genome assembly GCA_963663255.1 of Acidimicrobiales bacterium. GTDB lineage: Bacteria > Actinomycetota > Acidimicrobiia > Acidimicrobiales > Bin134 > Poriferisocius. Next base: position 3,084,751 of record OY760141.1, on the reverse strand, counting down.
ACCAACAAGCCGATCAAGCAGCCCAATGAGCTGGTGCGCACCCTGGTGGGACTGGCGGCCACTGTGGTCGGTGCACAGTTGGCGGTGGAGGGCGCGGTGGATATCGCCCGCGAGGTTGGGCTGGGCTCGGGATTCGTCGGGCTGTCGCTGGTGGCGTTCGGCACCTCGCTGCCCGAGCTGATCACCGGGGTGCAGGCGGCCCGGCGGGGGGAGGCCGATCTGCTGGTCGGCAACATCTTGGGCTCCAACACGTTCAACAGCCTGCTGGTTAGCGCGGTGGTGGCGCTGGTCGGCCCTGGGCCACTGGTCGACGGAAACCTCTCGGGACTGGCGGTGTGGATCATGGTGGGCATCTCCATCAGCGCATGGCTGTTCATGTTCCGGGGAGACGGTTTGGAGCGATGGTGGGAGGGGGCGATCTTGCTGGCTGTCTACCTGGTGTCGCTGCCGTTATTGATTTCTGACAACCCCGACGAAGCCGAACATGGCGCGTCGGATGTCCCTGTACTGGAAGCAGTGGTGCAGTCTGCTTCTAGTGCCCCCGCGATTGAGGCGGTGGTGCTGGTCCAGGACGCTGATGGCTTCGGCCTCGACTCCGCATAATCTGAGCATGGTGCGCCGGTTTTGGGTTGAAACCCTGGGATGTCCCAAAAATCAGGTGGACTCCGACAAGATCAAGGGCCTGCTCGTCCTGGACGGTATGGCCGCTGCCGGGGATCCCGAAGAGGCCGACCTCGTAGTAGTGAACACGTGTGCCTTCATTGAGGAGGCCCGCCAAGAGTCGGTGGACACGGTGCTGGCGCTGCGCTCGACCGCGGCCGACGCTGAGCTGGTGATCACCGGGTGCATGGCTGAGCGCTACGGCGCCGAGTTGGCCGAGGCCCTGCCCGAGGCCGACCGGGTAGCCGGTTTCGGCGTTTCAGTCAGCATAGGGGCCAAGCCCTCGGCCGCTTCTTTGTCAGCGGGCGAGCTCCCCTCCTTTGACCTGCTCAACTTGCCTCGGCCGCCGGCAGAAGCGCCGTGGGCCTACGTGAAGATCGCCGAGGGCTGCGACCGCCGCTGCGGGTACTGTGCCATCCCCAGTTTCCGTGGGCCGCAGCGATCCCGTTCGGCTGAGGCCATCATGACCGAAGTGGAGGGCCTCGGGGTGCGGGAGGCGGTGCTGGTGGCCCAAGACCTGGCCTCCTACGGGCGCGACCAAGGCCAGGGGGAGCGGGGGATCATTCCCCTGGTGGAGTCGCTGCGCCAGCGGGTCGACTGGGTGCGACTGCTGTACCTGTATCCGTCCGACCTAACCGACCCGCTAATCGACGCCATCTGCGCCACCGGCGTGCCCTACTTCGACCTGTCGTTGCAGCATGTGTCCCGGCCGCTTCTGGCCCGGATGCGCCGCTGGGGCGACGGCCACCGCTTTGCCGCCCGCATCGCCGATATCCGCCAACGCCAGCCTGAGGCGGTCTTCAGGTCGAACTTCATCGTGGGCTATCCCGGAGAGACCGAGGCCGACCACGACTCCCTGCTCGAATTTGTGGCCGAGGTGGGCCTGGACTGGTGCGGATTCTTCACCTACTCCGCGGAGGTGGGTACCTACGCCACAACCCTCGACGGAGAGGTGGCTGCCGAGCTGGCTGCTGAGCGCCGCCGGGAGCTGGCCGAAGTCCAAGACGAGATAACCGCGGCCAAGCGTGACCAACTCATTGGCCGCGATGTCGAAGTTCTGGTGGACGCTCCTGGCATTGCCCGCAGCTATCGAGAAGCCCCTGAGATCGACGGGGTGATCGCCGTGCCCGACCACCTGACTGTCGGCCAGTTCCACACCGTGAAGGTGACAGATGCTCTAGGTCCCGACTTGGAGGCCGAGGCGGTGCAGTCATGAGCCAGGTGCAGGCCTATTCCTGGGCCGATCTGCGGCTGACGGCCAACCTGATAACGCTAGGGCGCATTGCGGCGTCGCCCGTGCTGTTCGTGCTCATCTTGGCCGCGTCTGACAACCGGGGAACGTCGTGGTCGGTCTTGACGGTGGGGCTGGTGTTGGGGGCCAGCGACTACTACGACGGCTGGGTAGCCCGATCTTCTGGCAGCGTCAGCCGCTGGGGTGCGTTTCTGGACCCGCTGGCCGACAAGGTGATGATTCTGGGGGCATCCTGGTGCTTTGTGGCGGTGGACCGGCTGTTCTGGATTCCGGTGCTGATCATTTCGGTGCGAGAGCTGCTGGTGAGCGGGGCCCGGACCCGATGGGCTCGAGAGGGCCTGTCGCTTCCCGCCCGCCTCTCGGCCAAGTACAAGACGCTTTTGCAGGGTGCGGCTCTCATTGTGGCCGCGCTGCCGCCATTGGAGGAGCACGACTGGGCGCCGTCGCTGGCCATCTGGCTGGCAGTGGCCCTCACCCTCTACACCGGCTGGCGCTACCTGGCTGACGGCCGAGCTGGGGCGATTGCCGCCGCAGACCAGTAGCTGGTCGTCGGCGGGGGTATAGCCTCCGGGCGTGAATTGTGAGGTCATCGCGGTAGGAACCGAGCTGCTGCTCGGCCAGATTGTCGACACCAACTCGTCGTGGATCGGCGAACAGCTGGCGCTGGCCGGAATCGACTCGCACCACCAGGTGAAGGTGGGCGACAACTTCGGGCGGATGCGGGCCGTGCTGGAACAGGCCTTGGAGCGAAGCGACTCGGTGATCATGTGCGGCGGGCTGGGCCCCACCCAAGACGACATCACCCGGGACGTGATTGCCGCAACCCTAGGGGTGGAGCTGGTGCGGCGGGACGACATCGTGGAGCGCATCTCGACAGTCTTCGGAGGTCGGGGGCGGCCCATGCCCGAGAACAATCTGCGCCAGGCCGACATTCCCGACGGAGCCGAAGTGCTGTCGGTGATGCCGGGCACCGCTGCCGGCTTCAAGATCGAGAGCGGCGACAAGGCGGTTTACGCCGTGCCCGGTGTGCCCTGGGAGATGCAGCAGATGGTGGGGGAGTGCGTGCTGCCCGACCTCAAGGCCCGGGCCGGGATAACCGCAGTGATAAAAAGCCTCACGCTGCGCACCTGGGGCGACTCCGAGTCGGGTTTGGCCGAGAAGCTCCACGAAGAGATCGAGCGACTCGACGAGACCGGGGGCTGCACGATTGCTTTCTTGGCCTCGGGCATGGAGGGCCTCAAGGTGCGCCTCACCGCCAAAGCCCCCAGCGATGAGGCCGTTGATGAAATCTTGGCCCACGAAGAGCAGATCGTGCGGGGCATCATCGGAGACATCGTGTTCGGCGTCGACGACGAGACCATGGAATCGGCTGTGCTCGACGCCCTGCGGAGTCGGGGTTGGACGCTGGCCCTAGCCGAGTCGCTCACCGGCGGACTGATCGGCTCCCGGCTAACCGCCGTGCCCGGAGCCAGCGACGTATTCCGAGGCGGGTTGGTGTCCTACGCAAGCGACGTGAAGTTCAACCTGTTGGAAGTGCCCGAGGGCCCGGTGGTAAGCGAAGAAGCAGTAATCGCCATGGCCCGCGGTGCCGCCAAACTGCTCGGCGCCGACTGCGCCATCGCCGTCACCGGCGTTGCCGGCCCCGACCCCCTCGACGGCGAGGACCCCGGCACCGTGTGGATGGCCACACTGGTCGCCGGTGAAGTGGAGGCCACCCGGGTCAAGTTCCCCTTCGACCGCGAGCGCACCCGCCAATTCACCACCGTCTCCATCCTCAACAACCTCCGCATGAGGGTCCTCGCCGGGCGGTAGACCCCAATCCGCAGCGGAATGGGCAGCTAGATCTCGGGATTGACGACGCCGGCGAGCATGCCGCCGTCGGCGATGAATTCGGCGCCTGTGCTGTAGGAAGAGTCGTCGGAGGCCAGGTAGGCGGCCAGGTGGGCTATCTCGACGGGTTGGCCCACACGGCCCAGGGGGAGCATGGCGAAGGTCGCTTCCCGCTCTTCGTCGGAAATGGCGTCTCCCAGGGTGTCGGGAGCGGTCATGGCAGTGTCCACGCCGCCGGGGTGGATGGAGTTGACCCGGATGCCGTGTTGGCCCAGTTCGAGAGCGGCGTTTTTGGTCATTCCCCGCACCGCGAACTTGGAGGCGGTGTAGGCCACTGTGCCGCCGTAGCCGGCCATGCCGTTGGTGGAGCTGATGTTCACGATCGACCCGCCGCCGGCCTCGATCATGGCGGGAGCTGTGTACTTCATGCCCAGGAACACGCCCACTTGGTTGATGTTGATCACCCGCATGTAGTCCTCAAGCGAGGTGTCCACCATGGACACCCCGAACAGGAGCACCCCGGCGTTGTTCACCAGCACGGTAGGGGGGCCGAAGCGGCTAGTCGTCTCGGCCACCGCCTTCTGCCATGCCTCGGGGTCGGTCACGTCCAAGGGCAGGTAGTGGGCATTGGGGCCAACATCGTTGGCCACCGCCTCGCCCAAGTCGTGGAGCACGTCGCCGAACACCACTTTGGCGCCCTCAGCGGCGAACAGCCGCACCTCGGCCTCGCCCTGGCCCCGGGCGCCGCCGGAAACGATGGCTACTTTGCCGTCGAGCCTTCCCATGTCAGTTCTCCTCTCCAGAAGTGTCGCGGTCGAGCCTAAGCGAAGCCGAGTTCATGCAATAGCGCTCGCCGGTGGGATGGGGGCCGTCGGGGAAGATGTGGCCCAGGTGGGCCCCGCACGAACCGCACACTGCCTCGGTGCGGACCATGCCTTGGCTCTGGTCTGTGTGGCGGTCCACCTTGCCCTCGCCTACCTCCTCGTAGAACGAAGGCCAGCCGGTGCCCGAGTCGTACTTGGTCTCCGACGAGAAAAGTGGCTCATTGCATACCCGGCAGCGGTACATGCCCTCATCTTTGCAATCCCAGTACTCGCCGGTGAAGGCCCGTTCGGTGCCGGCTTGCTGGGTTATGTGGTACTGCTCAGCGGTCAGCCGCTGGCGCAGATCCTCATCGGTGAAAGTTTGCTCTGCCATGGCGCTCACCGTATCGGATTTCCGTTGCGAACTGGCAGGTTGGGGATGGCGGGGTACTTGTGAAATTCAGGTGTCGTAACTACGCTGATGTCATTCATCGGGGACAAACTGTCACTGGTCGTCTTTAGAGTGTGGCTCGACATTCCCCCTACAAACTCGTAGCCGCAAGACACACCACCTAGAGGAGGAAAAGTGGAACGAGAACAAGCACTAGAGATGGCCCTCGGCCAGATCGAGAAGCAATTCGGCCAAGGTGCCGTCATGAAGATGGGCGAGAAGGGCACCATGGCCATCGAAACCACCCCTACCGGGGCGCTCGCCCTCGACTTGGCGCTGGGCGTCGGGGGGCTTCCCCGGGGCCGGGTGGTGGAGATCTTCGGCCCTGAGTCCTCGGGCAAGACCACTTTGGCGCTGCATGCGGTGGCCGAGGCCCAGCGGAACGGGGGGATATGCGCGTTCGTCGACGCTGAGCACGCCTTAGACCCGGTTTACGCCAAGGCCATCGGCGTGGACGTGGACGAGCTGCTCATTTCACAGCCCGACACCGGCGAGCAGGCCCTGGAGATCACCGACATGTTGATCCGGTCGAGTGCGCTCGACGTGATCGTCATCGACTCGGTGGCCGCCCTCACCCCCCGGGCCGAGATCGAGGGAGACATGGGCGACACCCACGTGGGCCTGCAAGCCCGCCTCATGTCACAGGCCCTGCGCAAGCTCACCGCCAACCTCAACAGATCCAAGACGGTGTGCATCTTCATCAACCAGCTGCGGGAGAAGATCGGCGTGATGTTCGGGTCCCCCGAGACCACGCCGGGCGGCCGGGCGCTCAAGTTCTACTCGTCGGTCCGCCTCGACATCCGCCGCATCGAGTCCCTCAAGCAGGGGGTGGAGGTGATCGGCAACCGCACCCGGGTGAAGGTGGTCAAGAACAAGGTGGCCCCGCCGTTCCGGCAGGCCGAGTTCGACATCATGTATTCCAAGGGCATCAGCCGGGAAGGCTCGCTGCTGGATGTGGGTGTCGACCTAGACATCGTCGAGAAGTCCGGGGCCTGGTTCACCTACCAGGGCGAGCACCTCGGCCAGGGCCGGGAGAAGGCCAAGGCGTTTTTAGCCGAGCATCCCGAGATCATGGTGGAGATCACCGACCGGGTATGGAATACCGTCAACCCTCCAGCCGAGGAAGAAGCGGCAGCCGAAACCGAGGAGCCGGCCGCGCAAACCGGCTAGGTGGCGCAAACTGGCTAGGAGGCTGTTAGCAGCCGACAGGTAGCCTGGCGGGGTGAGCCGCAGCTACTTCATCCGTACCTACGGGTGCCAGATGAACGAGCACGACACCGAGCGCATCGCCGGTCTACTGGAAGCCGATGGGATGACATCGGCCGACGCCATGGAGTCGGCCGATGTCATCGTGCTCAACACCTGCTGCATCCGGGAGAACGCCGACAACAAGCTCTACGGCCAGCTCGGCAACCTCAAACGGCTCAAGCAAGTCCGCCCTGACATGCAGATCGCGGTGGCTGGCTGCCTGGCCCAAAAGGATCGCGATCTGATCCGGGAGCGGGCCGACCATGTAGACGTGGTGTTCGGCACCCACAACGTGCACCGGGCCGCCGAGCTGATCGGCGCCGCGGCTGACGGGCCCATCGTGGAGATCCTGGAAGAAGCGGCCGAGCACGACCGCGACAGTTTCCCCTCCGCGCTGCCGGTGCGCCGGGAGGCTCCTTACGCCGCGTGGATGACCATTCAAGTGGGCTGCGACAACTCGTGCGCTTTCTGCATTGTGCCCTCGGTGCGGGGAGCAGAGATCAGCCGCCCGCTGGAGATGCTGGTGACGGAGGCCGCCGATCTGGTGGCCGGCGGAGTCACCGAGATCACCCTCTTGGGCCAGAACGTCAATTCCTACGGCCGCGATCTCCAGCGGGAACGCCGTCAGGCCGGCGAGCGGGTGCCGCTTCGCCCGCTGTTCGCCGACCTGCTGCGAGATATCGGCGCGGTGGACGGCATTGAGCGAATCCGGTTCACCAGCCCCCATCCCAAAGACCTACGACCCGAGACCATCGAGGCCATGGCCGAGGTTCCCGCCGTGTGCGAGCATCTGCACCTGCCCCTGCAATCGGGCAGCGATCGGGTGCTGGCCGCCATGCACCGGGGTTACACCTCTGAGCGATACCTGGAGCGGCTGCGGGCCGCTCGAGACGCGGTGGACGATCTGGCGGTGTCCACCGACATCATTGTCGGCTTTCCCGGCGAAACCGAGGACGATTTCGAGCAGACCCTGCTGGTGACCGCCGAGGCCGAGTACGACTCGGCGTTCACCTTCATCTTCTCTCCCCGTCCCGGGACCGAGGCCGCCGAGATGGCCGACCGGTTCTGCGACCCCGACGAAGTCAGCGAGCGCTTCGAGCGGCTCCGGGCAGTGGTCGAACGCTCCAGCCGTCGGGGCAATCAGGCCCGAATCGGCCGCCGCGAAGAGGTGGTGGTGGAAGGCCCGTCGAAACGAGATCCCGATGTGCTCACCGGCCGGACCCGACAGAACCGCTTGGTTCACTTCCCCTCCCCGCAGAAGCTGAAGCCGGGAACGTTTGCCGCGGTGGATGTGACCGCGGCGGGTGCCCACCATCTGCGGGGAGACCTGGCCGAGGTCATCGCGCCTCACCGGTGGCGCACCCGCATCCCGGTGGCCGCGCTCTGAGCACGCTAGCCATCGTCGGGGTCACGGCTACCGGCAAATCGGCGGTGGCAATGGCCATCGCCCGCCGTCTGGGAAATGCCGAGATCATCTCAGTGGACTCGATGCAGGTATACCGGGGGATGGACATCGGGACCGACAAACCCTCGGCCGAGGCGCGCGCCGAGGTGCCCCACCACCTCATCGACGTAGCCGATCCCTCTGAGGACTACTCGCTGACCAGGTTCCAAGCCGCGGCCCGCCAAGCTCGGGCCGACATCGCCGACCGGGATCACAAGGCGATGCTGGTGGGGGGCACTGGGCTCTACCACCGGGCCGTGATCGACGATCTGGATATCCCGGGCCGCTTTCCCGATGCAGTTGCGGATTTGGAGGAAGAGCCCGACACCGCCGCATTGCATCGCCGTTTGACCGAGCTCGATTCGTTGGCTGCATCTCGCATGGAGCCGACCAATCGGCGGCGGATCGTGCGGGCACTGGAGGTAACGGTGGGCAGCGGCCGACCGTTCTCCTCCTTCGGACCGGGGTTGAATACCTACCCGCCCTGCGACATTGCCCAAATCGGCCTGTCGCTGCCCCGCGAAGAGGTCGACCGCCGCATCGAACAGCGCTACCACCAGCAGTTGGAAGCTGGCTTTTTGGCTGAGGTGGAAACGCTGGCCGCTTGGGGCCGTCCACTGTCACGCACGGCCTCGCAGGCCTTGGGCTACAAGGAGCTGCTGGCCCATCTCAACGGCCAGATGCCATTGGACGAGGCGGTGGCGCTGGCCGTCACCCGCACCCGAAGGTTCGCTCGCCGCCAGGAGCGGTGGTTCCGCCGAGACCCCCGCATCGTCTGGTTGGACGCCGATGCTGAGGCCCAAACGCTGGCTGCTGAGGCGCTGGCCCGGCTCGAGCAACACCGGCCCGACGCTTGAAATCGAAATGGTGCGCGGCGAGACAGGCAGAACTTGCCAGACTAAAGCGATGCAGCTGACCAAGCACCACGGCTTGGGGAACGACTTCTTGATTTCGTTGGCCAACGCGCTCCCCGCTGACGCTCCCGCGATGGCCGAGGCATTGTGCCATCGCACTCGGGGCGTGGGTGCCGACGGTTTGATTTTCGGCTTGCCCGGGGATGCTGAGGCCGGCACCAACGTCACCATGGTGCTGTTCAACGCCGACGGAAGCCGGGCCGAGATGAGCGGCAACGGCATCCGCTGCCTGGCCCAGGCGGTTGTCGGGCGAGGCGGGTGCGGTGTGGAGTTGCGGATCGGTACCGATGCCGGACTTCGCGTTGTGAGCGTCGAGCCCGCCGACGACCCCTCCGTCATCCAAGCCCGTGTAGACATGGGGCCGGTGAGCGCCGGCCCAGCACTGGGGGAAATCGGCTTTCCGGACGGGCTGCGATTCACAACCGCCGATGTGGGCAATCCCCATCTGATCATTCATGTACCCGACGTCCACGGTGTAGACGTCGCTGCTGATGGCGAGAGGTTGTCCCGGCTCGCCGGAGGAATAAATGTGGAATTCATCAGCCCGCGTCCGGGCGGCCAAGGTATCGATCTACGGGTATGGGAGCGAGGTGTGGGGGTAACTGAGGCGTGCGGGACTGGCGCGTGCGCCGCCGCCCAAGCAGCCCGAGATTGGGGTTTGACCAGCCAACCAGTCTCGGTGTCGATGCCCGGCGGCAACGTCATCGTGGAGTTGGGCGACACCGCCGTGCTGATCGGCCCTGCGGAGTACATCGCGGCGGTGGATTATGGCTGACGACAAAACTCACCGAGGCGGATTTGGCACTCATGGCGGGGAGTCGGGCGCGTTCATCGAGCGGGCGTTCCGAGAGAAGATCGTGTTGGTGGGGGTCACCCTGGACGGCGGCGATGTGACCCACACCGACGCTGATCTTGACGAGCTTGCCCAGCTCATCGACACCGCGGGGGCCGACGAGGTGGGCCGGGTGGTCCAGCGCCGCCGCGCCCCCGATCCGGCTACCTTCATCGGCAAGGGCAAGGTCGATGAGATCTTGGAGGTGAGCGAGCAGTTCGATGCCGACACCGTGGTATTCGACGATGAGCTGAGTCCCGCCCAGCAGTTCAATTTGGAGAAGATCCTCGGTCGCACCGCCATCGACCGCACCGCGGTGATCCTGGATATCTTCGCCCAGAACGCCAGCAGCCAGGAGGGCCAAGCCCAGGTGGAGCTGGCCCAGCTCCGCTACCGGCTGCCCCGACTGCGTCGGGGCCGGGGGTTCAGCCAGCAGGCCGGGGGGATCGGCACCCGCGGGCCGGGAGAGACACAGCTGGAGGTAGACCGCCGACGCATCCAGCGGCGCATCCACAAACTTGAGGCCCAGCTCCGCGACATCAAAAAGAACCGCAGCGTGCAGAGCCGGAGCCGCCAGAGGTCAGCCCAAAGTGCGGTCACCATCGTGGGCTACACCAACGCGGGCAAGTCTCGCCTGCTCAACCGGCTCACCGACTCGGGTGTTTTGGTGCAGAACCGGCTGTTCGCCACCCTCGACGCCGCCACCAGGCGTCTGGAGCTGCCCGGCGGGGAGAGGGTGCTGCTCACCGACACCGTTGGGTTCATCCAGAAGCTGCCCCACCAGTTGGTAGAGGCTTTCCGCTCTACGCTCGACGTGGTGACCGATGCCGACTTGTTGCTGCATGTGGTGGACGCCGCCGGATCCGATCCCGACGCCCACATCGCCGCCGTGCGCCACGTGCTGCGGGAGATCGGCGCAGGAGACGTGCCCGAGCTCTTGGTGTACAACAAATGCGACCTGATGGCCGGCAACGAGATCCCCCTGGGAGCCAACAAAGACACCATCATGATCTCGGCGGCCACCGGGGAGGGGACCGACAAGCTGCTGGCCGCTATGGCCGACGAGCTGCGGTCCTCTGCGGTTATCGTCGAGCTGCTCGTGCCCTATGCCCGGGGTGAGGTGCTGGCCGCAGTACAGCGGGCGGGACACGTGCTGACCACCGATAACGAGGACGAAGGCTACCGGTTGCAGGCCCGCCTAGATGCGGCTTCGGCCGCCCGATTGTCTGAGTGGGTGGTTGGATGAGGCCGTTACGACTCTTGCTGCGCCCGGTGGAATTCCGGCTCTCCGAATGGGTGGTCGGGTAGTGGCTGGTTTCGTTCCTCCTCCCTATCCCTACGATCGACTCGACGAGCTGCGGGCGATTGCCGAGACCTTCGACGGCGGGTGTGTCGACCTGTCGGTGGGCGCGCCGTCGGATCCACCCTCTTCTGCGGTGGTGGATGCGCTGTCGGCCTCTGGCGCCGAGCGAGGCTACCCGGCGTCGCTGGGTTCGGCTGCTTACCGGGAGGCGGCGATGGACTGGCTGGCCCGCCGATTCGGCATCGACACCTCCGGAGTCGCCATAGCCGGCTGTGTGGGCACCAAGGAGTTCGTGGCGTCCGTGCCCCATTATCTGAAGCTGCGGGATCCCAGCCGCGACACGGTGTTGTACCCGGCCATCTCCTATCCGACTTACGCCATGGGAGCGGCGTTGGCTGGCTGCCGGGCCGTCCCGGTGCCGGTAGACGCCCAGTGGTGCCTCAACCTCGATGCGGTGGACCCAAACGATGCCGCTCGTGCCCTGTGCCTGTGGGTCAACACTCCCGGCAATCCTGCGGGTGGACTCGAAGACCTGGCGGTCATCGCCCAATGGGGGAGGGACCGCCGGGTACCGGTTTTCAGCGACGAGTGCTATATCGAATTCACCTGGGGAGCCGATGCCGGTGCCAGCATCCTCCATCACGGAGTCCAGGGAGCGATGGCGGTGCAGTCCTTGTCGAAGCGGTCGAACATGGCCGGTATCCGGGCGGGGTTCTATGCCGGCGATACCGAGCTGGTGGGCTATTTGTCCGAGGTTCGCAAGCACGCCGGAATGATGATCCCCGGACCTGCGCAGGCTGCTGCGGTGGCCGCATTCAATGATGACGCTCATGTCGATGCCCAGCGGGCGGTATACACATCTCGCCTGAACCGCCTGCGGTCGCTCTTTTTGGCCTATGACCCAGAAGTGGCCCTGCCCGGAGGCGGGCTGTACCTGTGGGTGGCGTCTCCCGACGGCAACGGCTGGACCCTGGCCCGCCGGGTGGCCGAGGAAATGGGGGCATTGGTCAGCCCGGGCGAGTTCTACGGCTCAGCAGGGGCTGGCCACGTCAGAGTGGCCGCGGTGGCCCCCGACGCTCGAATTGACCTGCTTGAGCAGCGTCTGGCGGCCTAGCGCAGGGATACCGTGAGGATATGGCAATGAGCATTGCGAGGTTGAACCCATGAGTGATCTGCAAGCCCGGATCGAGGCGCTTTGGGCTGACCGGACCCCGATTACTGACGGCGATCCCGAAGCCCGGGCTGCGGTGACTGAGGCCATTGACCTGCTGGACACCGGGGCTGCCCGGGTGGCCGAGATGGGCGACGACGGCGATGTCGTGGTCCACCAATGGCTCAAGCAGGCCATCCTTTTGCTGTTCTCCATGGCTCAGATGGAGACCATGGAGCTGGGACCGTTCGAGTACGCCGACAAGATTCCCCTCAAGTCCGACTACCAGTCCGCTGGCGTGCGGGTGGTGCCAGGGGCGTCGGCCCGCTGGGGCTCGTTTCTGGACCGGGGCGTGATCATGATGCCCAGCTACGTGAACATCGGCGCCCGGGTAGGGGCCAACACCATGGTCGACACCTGGGCCACCGTGGGTTCGTGCGCCCAAATCGGAGCCAATGTGCACCTGTCGGGCGGTGTGGGCATCGGAGGGGTTCTGGAACCTCCCCAAGCCGTGCCCGTCTTCGTGGGCGACGATTGCCTGGTGGGCAGCCGCTGCATTGTGGCCGATGGTGCCCGCTTGGGCGACGGTGTCGTGTTGGGCGCGGGGTGCGTGCTCACCGGCTCGATCCCCGTCATCGATGCCGCCACCGGCGAGGAGTTGGACCGCGGCTCGGTCCCAGACTGGACGGTGGCGGTTTCGGCCACCCGGCCCCGGCAATTTGACGGGGGCACGTTCGGCATGCCCTGCGTGTTGGTGATCAAGCATCTTGAGCCCGGCGAGCGCCATGACAAGGCCCAGTTGAATGCCGTGCTACGGGACCACGGAGCAGCTACGTAGGCATGACTTATCCACAGGCTGACCGTTCTGAGGACTCCTCCGCTTCTGGCTTGTCGGAGAACCTCGATGAGGCGTGTCCATGACAACCGATTTGTTGGTCCAACGTTGCCAGATGCAGTCATGACAATCGATCTGCTGGCTAAGACGGCCGAGTTGATCGATGTGGCCTCGGTGTCCTACCAGGAGGCGGTAATCGCCGACCTCATTGAGGCCAGGCTAAGGGCCGTGCCTGGGCTGACCGTGGATCGCGTGGGTGACAACGTGGTGGCCCGGACTGATCTGGGGCGGCCTCGGCGGGTGCTGGTCGGCGGCCACAGCGACACGGTGCCTCCCAACAACAACGCGGTCGCCCGCATCGACGGCGACGTGGTGTGGGGTCTCGGGGCCGCGGATATGAAGGCGGCTCTCGCAGTCATGCTGGAATTGGCAGTGTCGGTTACCGAGCCCAAGGTCGATGTGACATGGCTGTTCTACGCCCGCGAAGAAGTGCGTATCGCCGACAGCGGGCTTCGGGAGCTCTTCGACGCCCGCCCCGACCTGTTGGCTGCCGACGTGGCACTGTTGGGGGAGCCTACCGGGGGAGCGGTGGAGGCCGGTTGCCAGGGTTCGATGCGGGCGGTGGTGACGTTGACCGGTTCCAGGGCCCACACCGCCCGGCCGTGGATGGGGGTCAATGCCATTCACCGTCTGGGTTCATTGTTGAGGTTGGTGGAGGCGTATGAACCTCGTACGCCGGTGATCGACGGGTGCCAATATCGGGAGTCGCTTCAGGCAGTGGCGGTGAAGGGCGGGGTGGCCGGCAATGTGGTGCCTGACCGCGCCGAGGTCACCCTGGGCTATCGATACGCACCCGACCGGGACGGTGCTGCCGCCGAAACCGCCCTGCGAGCGCTGTTGGTTCCTGTGCTGGACGACGACGACCACTTCGAGGTGACCGAACACGCACCGGCCGCTCCGCCGGGCTTGGGTCATCCGTTGTTGCAACAACTGATCAAAGACAACAACCTGGAAATCAAGGCCAAGCTGGGGTGGACCGACGTGGCCTTCTTCGCCGAGCGGGGCATTCCGGCGGTAAATTGCGGGCCTGGCGATTCGACGCTGGCCCACACTGCTGAAGAGCGGGTGGACCGAGCTGCAGTCGAGGCGTATCGGCGCTGTCTGGAAACGCTTCTAATCGCCGACTGAAGCACTGCGCGGGCATTGGTAAAGCACCAGCCTGATAGCCATTTTTGGGCTGCTAGCCGACAAACTGTCACCGCGGTCTGGACAATGGTCGCATGGCTATACCTATGTTTGATCAACCAATGGCTCGTCCCGCATTGGTGTTGGTGTCTGACGACTTCTGTGAGTCGCCGTTATCCCGGCGATTGCCGGCCAAGGTGTATTGGTTCCGAAGGGCGCTGACCGTGTCCGCCTTGTTTCTCTTTCTGTGGGCTAGTTCGTTGCTGGCCGCCAAGCTCCACTGGTCGCTGTCCCCTGAGGCTCCGGCCGCGGGGCTGTCTCCGTCAGAACCGGCCTATGTGATCGCGGGCGACACCGCCCTGCCGGTCAGCTCCGCCAGTGGCTGATAAGCCGGGCGGGGCGGCAGCAAGGGTCATTCAATGATTGAGATAGCGCAAGAACAGGGTGTGGCCCTGGGCCAGTACCCGCACCAGCCGGAGCTGGTCGAGCCGGGGAGGGGCGCCTTGGGCCATCCGAGGAGTGTCGCCGCCGGCCAGAGTCGGCGAGATCGTCCAGCACACCTCGTCCAACAGCCCGGCAGCCAAGAGCTGCGCGTTGAGGCTGGGACCGCCTTCAGCCAATACCACCCGGGCGCCCTCTTGGCCTATCCGGCGCAAGACCTCGGCCAAATCCACGCGGTCAGCGCCCAGGCGGTGGACTGCGGCCACCGCTTCGGCTTGGGCGAGCCGATCAGCGGGCGGGTCGGCAACAGTGAACAGCATCGGCGGTGGATGGTCATCGAACAGCGGGGCGGCGAAGTCCAGATCCAGCGAGCGGCTCACCACGGCCAGGCACGGTCTCGGCGCCTGGCTGCGGCTCGCTCTGCTCTCGGCCGCCTCAGGGCGGGCCTTAGGCGGCCCGTAGCCCTCGCGCCGCACGGTTTCTGCCCCGACCAGAATCACGTCGGCCACCGCTCGAATGGCCGCGAACACCTCGCGGTCCTCGGGACTCGACAAGCCCCCGGATACGCCGCCGCTCGCCGTTGCGCCATCCGCGGAGGTGACCATGTTCAGCATCAGCCAAGGGCGGTCAGGGTGCGGGTCGCGGCTGTCAGACGCATACAGAGCGACCGGATTGACGTCGGAGACAAACCGAGGGAGCAGCTGATCCACCTGCCGCCGACCGTAGCAGGCGACTCGGTTCAGCGAGTCTCCAGAAATTCACCTGATATCCACAGGGAATCCCTATTCTCCTTCTTACTGTCCACAGGCTTCATGCTCTACGGTGATTTACTGCTGCGGCGTGGGGGGCCGGAATGGTGGCTGACGCCGACGACCATAGTGGGGTTCAGGCGACTCCTTGGGGGGTTCAGCCCGCCGTTTGGGCGGGTTGGCATGCCTCTTGATGAGGTCCCTTTGACCTGGCCGCTCACGCCGCAGCCTCAATCGACACCGCTAGAATACGAAGGTGGAATGCGCCTACCAGAGCCGCATTCCTTTGAGGAGTGCTGATGGCTCTGGCATCTGATCGCACCAGGATTGGCCTGAGCCGCTACCACAGCTGCGCCGATGTTCATCCCTATGACGAGGTTGAATGGCACCGCCGCGACGCCCGGATCACCGGCGCCGACGGCAAGGTCGCCTTCGAGCAGACGAATGTGGAGTTTCCGGTTGACTGGTCGGTCAACGCGGGCAACATCGTGACCCAGAAGTACTTCCGGGGTGGGTTGGGAACCCCGGAGCGGGAGACTTCCTTGCGCCAGGTCATCGACCGCGTAGTGGACACGTTGGTGGCGTGGGGCACCGAGTCGGGGCATCTGGCCGAGTCGGAGGAGGCCGCGGCGTTTGCCGACGAGCTCCGCTGGCTGCTGGTCCACCAGCGGGCGGCGTTCAACTCGCCGGTCTGGTTCAACCTCGGGGTTTCCGGTGCCGTGCCGCAGTCATCCGCCTGTTTCATCTTGTCGGTAGACGACACCATGGAGTCGATTCTTGACTGGTACGGAGAGGAGGGCCGCATCTTCAAGGGCGGATCGGGGGCCGGCGTCAACTTGAGCCGAATCCGGTCCCGGCGGGAGCGCATGAGCGGCGGAGGCGCCCCCAGCGGCCCGGTGAGCTTCATGCGGGGTGCCGACGCCTCGGCCGGCACCATCAAGTCGGGGGGCAAGACCCGTCGGGCGGCCAAGATGGTTGTGCTTGACGCCGACCATCCCGATGTGGCCGAGTTCATCTGGTGCAAGGCCATCGAAGAGCGCAAGGCCCGGGCGCTTCGGGACGCCGGGTTCGATATGGATCTCGACGGCGCCGATGTCCACTCCATCCAATACCAGAACGCCAACAACTCAGTGCGGCTGAGCGACGAGTTCATGTCGGCGGTGGTCGATGACGGCGAGTGGCATCTCACTGCTCGCACCACCGGCGAAGTGGAGGAAACAGTGTCGGCTCGGGGCCTTCTGGCTCAGATCGCGGAGGCCGCCTGGGAGTGCGCCGACCCCGGGGTGCAGTTCGAGACCACCATCAACCGGTGGAACACCGCGGCCAAAACCGGTCGCATCACCGCCAGCAATCCCTGTTCGGAGTACCTCCACTTGGACAACTCGGCCTGCAATCTGGCCAGCTTGAACCTGCTGTCGTTTATCGAAGACAGCGGTAGGTTCGACGTGGGGGGATTCAGCGCGGCGGTTCGGGTGATGACCGTCGCCCAAGAGATCTTGGTCGGCCCTTCGCACTATCCCACCGAGCAAATCGGGGCCACCACCCGCCGGTTCCGCCAACTGGGCTTGGGCTACGCCAACCTGGGGGCTGCGCTCATGGCCTTGGGCATGGCCTATGACTCTGACGAGGGCCGAGGCCTGGCCGCCTCGGTCACCGCGCTAATGACCGGCGTGGCCTATGAGACCTCGGGCCGCATGGCCGCCCGCCTCGGACCGTTCGAGGGGTTCGCCGAGAACCGGGAATCAACCCAGCGGGTGCTGCGCATGCATCGAGATGCACTCAGCCGGCTGGAAGGCGAGCCGGCGCCTCCGGAGGTGCTGGAAGCGGCCCGAGCCGCGTGGGACGACGCGGTGGAGTGGGGGGACACGGTCGGTGTCCGCAACTCGCAGGCCACCGTGCTGGCTCCCACCGGCACTATTTCGTTCATGATGGACTGCGACACCACCGGCATCGAGCCAGACTTGGGTCTGGTCAAGACCAAGAAACTGGTGGGGGGCGGCACGATGCCCATCGTCAACCAGACGGTGGATCGGGCGCTGCACCGGCTGGGCTACAGCCCCGCTCAGGTCGCCGACATCGAGGCCTATGTCCACGAGCGAGGCTCGGTGGTGGGCGCCCCTCACCTGAATGCTGCCCATCTGCCGGTGTTCGCCTGCTCAATGGGCGACAACGTGATCTCGCCCAGCGGCCATGTGGCCATGATGGCCGCAGTGCAACCCTGGCTCTCGGGGGGCATCAGCAAGACAGTCAACGTTCCCGAGGACACCGCGGCGGCTGAGATAGAGCAGCTGTTCGTGGATGCCTGGCAGATGGGGGTCAAGGCACTGGCCGTCTATCGGGACAACTGCAAGCTGGGCCAGCCGCTGTCGGTATCCGACTCTGGCAAAGCCGCGTCTCACCATGCCGCAGTTACCGACGCCTCTGGCGCCCTGCCCGATCCGACCTCGGGTTTGTCGGCAGCACTGGCGTCGGCGCAGCCCGAGCGGCGCCGCCTGCCCCGGTCTCGCACCAGTCGCACCTTCGAGTTCCGGGTGGCCGACTGCAAGGGCTTCGTCACGGTAGGGCAGTACGAGGACGGCAGCCCCGGCGAGATCTTCATTCGGGTGTCTAAACAGGGCTCCACGCTGGCCGGGGTCATGGACTCGTTCGCCATGGCGGTGAGTCACGGCCTGCAGTACGGGGTGCCGCTGCGGGCCTATGTGGATGCCTTCACCGGCATGCGTTTCGAACCAGCCGGGATGACCGACGACTCCGACATCCGTATCGCCACCAGCCTCATCGATTACCTGTTCCGCCGCATGGCGGTGGACTACCTCGACCAGGACGAACGGGTCGGCTTGGGGATCTACACCACCGACGAGAGGATCCAGCCCACCCTGCCTGGAGTGGAGGAACAGGTTCCGATTGCCGTGCACGGCGACATCGTTGAGCCCGATCCACCGTCGCCCTATACCCGACAGATCCCCTTGGATGCCCACGCCCCGGTCTGCTTCGACTGCGGTGTGCTCATGGTCCGAGCCGGAAGCTGCCACGCCTGCCCAGACTGCGGCTCAACGTCTGGCTGCTCCTGACTTCAGTCTCTTGGCCGCTCCAGCTTCGGCATAGGAGCAACCCTCGTTGGTAGTTTTACGGAGCTTGCCATCGGGTCAGGCAGGGGAGGAATCGATGAGAGCAGCGCTGTTTTTGGATGGCCAAGAAGATCTAGTGGTGGACGAGGTAGATGTCGCCTCGCCGATCGGCAACGAGGTGATGGTGCGCACCGCGGCCTCGGGACTGTGCCATAGCGACCTGCACTTCATGGAGACCGATGGGTGGGTGGTGCCCCGTCCCATCGTGTTGGGCCACGAGGCTGCTGGGGTGGTGGAGGAGGTGGGGCCAGATGTGCGCGAGGTGCAGCCCGGCGACCATGTGATCTGCTGTTTGTCGGTGTTCTGCGGGCGCTGTGAGGTGTGTTTGAGCGGCCAGCCTTACCTGTGCGTGCGAAGCCGCACGGAGTGCGTCCGCTCCTCGGAAGAGCCTGCCCGGCTATCACGCGGCGGCCAGGAGGTGTTCCAGTTCGCCAACCTCTCGTCGTTTGCCGAGCTGATGCTGGTGCATGAGAACGCAGTGGTGAAGGTGCGAGACGACATGCCGCTGGACCGAGCCGCGCTCATCGGCTGCGGGGTTACCACCGGCACCGGAGCGGTGTTCCGCACCGCCGGGGTGGAGCCTGGCTCCTCAGTGGCGGTGATCGGCAGTGGCGGGGTTGGCATGTCGTCGATCCAAGCCGCCCGCATCTCCGGGGCAACCACGATCGTCGCCGTGGACCTCGAGCCCCGAAAGCTGGACACCGCGTTGCGCCTAGGCGCCACGCACGCGGTCAATCCCGCCGACGGCGACCCGGTTGAGCAGGTTTTGGAGCTGACCGGCGGCGGAGTGGACTACTCCTTCGAGGCCATCGGTTTGGCGCTCACCGCCCAGCAAGCGTTCGGGATGATCCGTCGGGGGGGAACGGCCACGGTGATGGGCATGATTCCCCCGGGAACAAAGGTGGAGATCGAGGGGCAGGAGCTGTTTATGTCCGACAAGCGACTCCAGGGGTCGCTGATGGGCTCCAACGTTTTTCGGGTGGACATGCCCCGCCTCGTCGACCTCTACCTCGACGGCCGCCTGATGTTGGATGAGATGGTGTCGGCCACCATCACCCTCGATGACGTGAACGACGGCTTTGCCGCCATGAAGGCCGGCGATGTGGTGCGCAGCGTCATCGCCTTCAACTGAGCTCGTTTATCTCCCCGATAGACAGGAACAAATGAACATGGCCCAAAGCAGCCATCGCTGGTGGGATCGCGAGGTGGGCTATGAGATCTATATCCGGTCGTTCGCCGACGGAAATGGAGACGGGATCGGCGATTTCCCCGGCCTCACCGAAAAGCTGGACTACTTGGCCTGGTTAGGGGTCGGCATTGTGTGGATCACCCCCTTCTACCCGTCGCCTATGTGCGATTTCGGCTACGACGTGGCCGACTACACCGGGGTCGACCCCCTGTTCGGCACGCTGGACGACTTTGATGCCTGCATAGCCGAGGCCCATCGGCTGGGACTCCGAATGCTGATCGACTTGGTTCCCAACCACTCTTCCGACCATCACCCGTGGTTCCAAGCCTCTCGAGCCGATCCCGATAGCCCCATGCGGGGCTATTACCACTGGCGGGACCCGGCCCTGGGCGGTGGGCCCCCCAACAACTGGATATCTCACTTCGGCGGACCGGCTTGGACTTACGACGAGGCCACCGAGCAGTACTACCTGCATCTGTTCTTGCCCGAGCAGCCCGATCTGAATTGGTCCAACCCCAAACTGGTGCGGGAATTCGACGATGTCCTGGAGTTCTGGCTGGATCGCGACGTGGACGGCTTCCGTGTGGACGTGGCCCATGGTCTGGTCAAGAACATGCTCATGCCCGACAACCCGCAGCGGTTTCCGGTCACCCCGGACATGAGTCCCCGTCAGGCGTTCGGCTGCTACGACCATCGTTACGACCTCGATCAGGCGGGTACCACCGCCATCTACCGCCGCTGGAGGGCCATCGCTGAGCGGTATGACGCCCTGCTGCTGGGGGAGGTCTACCTGAGGGACAACAATCCCGATCAGGTGAGCCGGTATGTGGCCAATCAAGACGGGCTGCACCGAGCCTTCTATTTCGCCCCCATGCACACCCCCTGGGATTCGGGGGCCATGTGGTCCACGTTCCGAGATGCGCTGGATGCCGCACCCCGAGACTTGTCCTGGGCCATCAGCAGCCACGACGACCCCCGGGCGCCCACCCGGTTGGGAGGCGGTGAGCTGGGCCAGTCGAGGTCGCTGGCCTACTGCGTGCTGCTGTTCGCCCTGCCCGGCCTGCCATTCCTGTACCAGGGCGATGAGCTGGGTCTGGAAGATGTGGACGTGCCTCTGGATCGGTGCCTGGATCCAGTGGCCATCCGGAACCAGAACCCCGCCGATGGCCGGGACCCATGCCGCACTCCGATGCCGTGGTCGCCGGGGCCGACGGGAGGGTTCACCGATGGAGCCGAGTCGTGGCTGCCCGTCGACCGAGCCGACGCCGACACGGTGTCGGCCCAGCGAGACGACCCCGGCTCGGCGCTCTACAAGTATCAGGAGCTCCTCGCGGTGCGCCATGATCTTGGCGACCTCCATGGCGGCGAGATGGAGTGGCTGACCGACCGCTCGGCACCAGTGATCGGCTTCCGGAGGGGTGACTGCGTGTGCGCCCTCAACGTGGCCGACGTTGCCACCGACTTTCGGCTTCCTTCGGGAAAGTGGCGGCTGGCGTTCTCCTCTCAGCGGCCTGCCGGTGCGGTGGCCGAGGCGGCAATCAGCCTCGATGCCCCCGAAGGCGTGCTGCTGGTCCGCGTGCCGGACACAGCCTGACTCAGCCCAGACTCAGGAAATTGGTGCCAGGCCCAGCATCGCCCGGGTCTGGCCGACGGTGGCCAGCTCAGCCCCTGAGTCCTCGATGCAGCCGGCCAGCGCAACCACGATGTCGGCGTTGGTGGGAGCGCCCAACTCCAGGTACGGATAGTCGCCCAGCCCGGCGATTAGGTGGCCGCCCCGGGCGATCACCTCAGGGGCCAAGGGCCGCAGATCGGCGCCGTAGGCCAGACAGCCCCACACCGCCCGGCCGTCGGCGGGCAAAAAGCGGGTCATGGCGTCCAGCCCGTCCACCGTGGCCGGATGGCCCGACAGCCACGAGTCCGACAGCGTCACCTCGCCATAGGCCGGCGCGGCCAAGTCTCCGGTGTCCAGAAACGCCGCCAGCAGCCGGGCCGATCCCACCGTCCACAATGCCCCCATCGGCTTCATCCCGGCCTCGGCCGCCGCGGCGACCATCTCCCGAAGCGCCCGCAGCGGCGTGACATACACGATGTCGGGGTTGCCGAACGCTCCGGTCGCCGGGTCATAGGGGTCGATGTTGAAGCTGCCCAAATCGATGGGGGCCAGCTCGGGCCGGGTTGCCTCATCGGCGGCCAATTCCAGCACCGGGGCCAGCCGAGCGTGGGGATCGGGCACCGTGGAGGCCCCCAGGGTGGGCATGAGTATCAAGTCGCAGGCCTCGCGCACACCGGCAACCACCGACCCCAGCGTGTCGGCATCCCATACCGGCGCCCCGGTCGCAGCGTCCCTGCCGTGGAAGTGGTAGACCGACGCCCCCGCCTCGGCACAGGCCACCGCATCGGCGATCAGCTCCTCGATCGACCAGGGCACATTGGGGTTGGCGTCTCGGCCGGTGTACTCGTTGGCCCGAACCTCGATGAACACAGGTGACATGAGCAAAAACCTCTCTAAAGGGTGGTGGAGTATCCGCCGTCCACCGGAATGACCGCTCCGGTGAGATACGACCCGCCCCGTCCCGACAAGAACACGGCCGCTCCAGCCATGTCCTCTGGTTGCCCCAGCCGTCCCAGAGCGGTGGCCTCCGCTATCTCATCGCCGAAATTGTCCAGGGTGTAGGCCATCATCTTGGTGTAGAACGCCCCCGGGGCGATGGCGTTGACCGTGATATGACTGGGCCCCAGCTTCTTGGCCAAGACTCGGGTCATGTGGTGGACCGCGGCCTTGCTGGCCGAATACGAGTAGTTCTCGATGTCGGGGGCTTGGAGCCCCTGAATCGAGCCCAGATTTATCACCCGGGCAGGGTCGTCGGGGGTGGCCGCGGATTCCAGCAAGGGGAGCAGAGCCACGGTCAGCTGGAATACCCCTTTCACGTTCAGGTTCAGCACTTTGTCCCAGGCCGAGTCGGGGAACTCCTGCAAAGGTGCCCCCCAGGTGGCACCAGCGTTGTTGACCAGGATGTCCAGCCGCTCAGTGCGCTCGCCCACGGCCTCGGCCAGGCTCTTGCAGCCCTGTTCAGTGGAGCAGTCGGCGGCGATGGCCTCCACGGGGCCGATGCCCGACAGCTCTGCCACCGCCTCGTCGAGCTGGTCCTGGCGGCGGGAGGAGATGATCACCCGGGCCCCGGCACCCAAAAGACCCTCGGTGATCATGGCTCCAATGCCCCGTCCGCCTCCGGTCACCACGGCGAGCTTGCCGTCGAGGCCGAACAGGTTGGCAGGCGTCAGGTCGGTCATTTCGTCTCCATGTTGTCAATCGAGCTGGCCGTTGGCCTCAAAGCTCCAGTTCGAACAGCAGGTGGCGGCTTAGATCGCCGAGCTGGTCCACCAGCATGATCCGGGTGTCGAACCACCACTCGCCGTCGATCCGTTGGAAGGTGTCGTGATAGCGGCCGGTGATGATGGGTTGCAGCGGGAAGTCGTCGAGCTGTTGGAAGACGGTGTAGTAGGAGCGGGCCGTCCCAGTGCCAGCGTCGTCGTCGGCCTCGATGATGGCGTTGGTGGTGACGTGTTTGGTCCGAGGAGTGCCGCAGGGGTAGAGGCGGGTGGAGCCCTGGTACATGCCCAGCACCTCGTCGCGTCCGGCCACCGTGGTTTCCACCGGCGCCTCCGGAGAGGCCACGATGCGACCGTGGGTGAATAGCTCGGCCACACCCTCCAGGTTGCCGGCGTCGATTCGCTCGGCATAGGTGTACATGAGGTTCTCAATCTGTCGTGCGCTGTCGCTCATGGGCTGAAATCTAATCAGACCGGGCCACCCAGAGTGCGAGACGGGCTCCGATGGGCCGCTTTTGTGGCCGAACATGGCAGAGTAGGGCAGTGATTTTGACCTCGATTCCCAGTCCGGGCTCCGACAGCCTGGAGATCGGCTCTTTGGATCTGCGGGCTTATGGCCTGATGATCGCCCTCGGCGTATTGGCCGCATCCTGGCTGTTTACCCGGCGGCTCACCCAGCGGGGTCATTCCCCCGAACTGGCCAGCTCGGCCACCGTGTGGGCGGTGGTCGCCGGACTGATCGGCGCCCGGATCTACCACGTGGTCACCGATTGGAAGACCTACAAGGGGAACTGGGGCGAGGCGTGGCAGATCTGGGAGGGGGGCCTGGGCATCCCTGGAGCGGTCATCGTCGCCGCCGCGGTCATGTGGGTGTTCGCCCGCCAGAAGGGCATCCCGCTGTCCGACTTCACGGATGCGGTGGCCCCAGCCCTCCCATTGGGCCAGGCCATCGGACGGTGGGGGAACTGGTTCAACCAGGAGCTGTTCGGACGTCCGACAGATCTGCCGTGGGCTCTGGAGATCGATCCTGGCCCAGCTTCACGAGCTGGCTACCCAAACGACGACACCTTCCATCCCACGTTCTTGTACGAGTGCATCTGGAACCTGGCGCTTGTCGGGGTTCTGCTGTGGGTGGGCAAGCGCTTCACCCTGAAGCCCGGCCGCCTGTTCGGGCTGTACGTGTTGGGGTATGCGCTGGGTCGGCTGTGGATCGAGACCATCCGGGTGGACTTCGCCAGCGAGCTGGCCGGAGTGCGGGTCAACATCTGGGTGATGCTGGCTCTTATCATCGGCTCGGTGACCTACTTGCTCTGGGGACGAGGCGACGACGGCGAAGCGGTGTCCGACGATCCGGAGGCTGAAAACATCTCTTTGGAGCCCTAAACCCGGTATCCTTGAAGAACGGGCTGACGATACCTTCCGCTTCCTTCCGCAGCCCGCACCATAGATGACAGAAGAATTCCGCTTTTTGGGCGTGGCTGCTGACCTGGCGGCGTCGCTCAAGGAACGGGGCATCCAAGCTCCGTTTCCCATTCAAACCCTTACCATCCCCGACGGGCTCGCCGGCCGGGACGTGTGCGGCAAGGCCAAGACGGGGTCAGGCAAGACGCTGGCCTTCGGCCTGCCCATGGTGGAGAACCTCTCCCATGCCGACTCCCACTGTGTACGCGGCCTGATCCTGGTTCCCACCCGGGAGCTGGCCGTGCAGGTGGCCAAGGAACTGCGCCCGCTGGCCCGGTGCCGCCAGCTCGATCTGGCCCCGGTCTACGGCGGGGCGCCCATCGAAGCCCAGATCAAAAAGATCGAGGCCGGTCTGGACATCATCGTGGCCACCCCCGGACGGCTCATCGACCTGATAGACCGAAAAGCGCTCTCGGTGGCCAAGCTGGAGATCGTGGTGGTGGACGAGGCAGATCGCATGGCCGACATGGGGTTCTTGCCCCAGGTGGAGTGGATCCTGCGCCATGTGGAGTCCCGCCACCAGACCATGCTGTTCTCCGCCACCCTCGATGGGGCGGTGGACGCCCTGGTGCGGCGCTACCAGAGCGATCCGGTCCGCCACGAGGTGCAGTCCAAGCAGGTGACGGTGGAGGAGATGCAGCACCGGTTCGTGGCCGTCCATGAGATGGACAAGGTCAAGGTGGCTGCGGCCATCATCCGGGCCTCCACCCGCGCGCTGGTGTTCTCTGCCACCCGCCACGGATGCGACCGGCTCAGCCGCAAGCTCAAGTCGGAGAACGTGCGGGCCGAGCCCATCCACGGCGACCTCCGCCAAACGGCCCGGGAGCACTCGCTGGCCCGGTTCGCGTCTGGTGAGATCCAGGCGCTGGTGGCCACCGACGTGGCCGCCCGGGGACTGCACATCGATGATGTGGACGTGGTGATCCACTTCGACCCGCCGCCCGACCACAAGACCTATATCCACCGATCGGGACGCACCGCCCGGGCCGGGGAGACGGGCATGGCCGTCACCTTGTCGCTGTGGAACGAGGAGCTTGAGGTCAAGCGTCTCCAGCGTCGGCTGTCATTGGACGTCCCCATCGTGGAGATGTTCTCCAACGACAATCGGCTCGACGCCCTTGATCGATGGGATCCGGTGGCCGAGGCCGTCTGACCCCTCAATCCACAAAAAGGTTGAGCCTGAGTTCTGCGCCCCGCTACCCTGTAGAAGTACATCGAGAGCGGCTTTCCGCCCGAGCCACCGTGCTCGGATGGTTGGTCCAGCAACCTGGGAGGGACACCCAAGGTGCTCGCCCGCGTCAGCGGGAGATGTGGTCTCCGGCCAATCCGGAGGCAACCAAGTGTCCGTGCTTATCCGCTACGGCAAAAGTGGCCCTCCCATAGACAGACGAAGGGAGGACCATGCCGGCAGACGAGAACCTCAGCCGCGAGCAGCTTCCTTTCGCGGAGTCAGCCGATAGCGAGAGCCCTGCGCCCCATCCTCGTGGCTACAGCGCCGATTTGCCGGTGACCGGGGCTTGGCTGACCGGTGACCCTCCCGGCAACCGCCAGTTCTTCGCCCTCGACCGCCCCCATTCCTTCGTGCTGGAGGGCGGCAAGGCGCTGCGGGGGGTGACCGTGGCCTACGAAACCTGGGGGCAGCTGGCCTCTGACGGATCCAACGCGGTGCTCATCTGCCACGCTTTGACCGGCGACTCCCATGTGTCGGGCGACTCCGGCCACGGCCATCCCACCCCCGGCTGGTGGGGAGAGATGGTCGGGCCGGGCAAGGCCCTCGATACCGATGAGCTGTTCGTGGTGTGCGCCAACGTGTTGGGCGGCTGCCAGGGGACCACCGGACCGGCGTCGACCAACCCCGACACCGGCCAGCCCTACGGCTCGTCGTTCCCCACGGTGACCGTGCGCGACATCGTGCGCTCCCAGCGCCGGCTGGCCGACCATCTCGGCGTCAGGCGGTGGCTGACCGTGGTGGGGGGCTCCATGGGGGCAATGCAGGCCCTTGAGTGGGGTGTGATGTTTCCCGACCGAGTGGGTTCGGTGTGCTCGCTGGCCGGCTGCATGGCGGCCAGCGCCCAGCAGATCGGCTGGTCGGCGGTGGGCCGCACCGCCTTGGCGCTGGACCCCAACTGGCGAGGGGGCGACTACTACGACAGCCCGCCCGGCCACGGCCCCCATGCCGGACTGGCCATCGCGCGGTCGCTGGCCCAGATCACCTACCGGTCCGACGAGGTGTTCGAAGATCGCTTCGGCCGGGAGCTGTTCGATATCCACTCGGTGTACGGCCCGTGGGACCGGTTCCAAGTGGAGTCATACCTCGACTACCACGGGGAGAAGCTGGTTCGGCGGTTCGACGCCAACACCTACCTGGTGCTCAACCGGGTGATGGACTTGCACGACATCGGCCGGGACCGGGGCGGCATAGCCACGGCGGTCTCCCGAATCACCTCGCCGGTGCTGTCGCTGAGCATCACCAGCGACACGCTGTACCCGCCCCGCCAACAGGTCGAGCTCCACGATGCGGTGGTGGCGGCCGGCGGGCGGTGCGTGTACTCCCTGGTGGACAGCCCCCACGGCCACGACGGGTTCTTGTTGGAGGTCGAGGCGGTGGGCCAGGCCATCAAGGACTTTCTGGAGAAAGTGGGCAGCAGTGTCGCCTGACCCCGGCTGGGACGAGGCGGCCAACAGCCAACAAGCCGTGGCTGCACCCGATCCTGCGGGGTTCACCCACCCCGACACGCTGGCTGTGTTGGCCGGCCGGCGCTCGGGCGGAGCCGAGCTGGCTCCTTCGCTTCACCCCACCACCACGTTCCGCATACCGTCGCTTGAGGCTGGGCGGCGCATGGCGCTTGATGCCACCGAGAGCCACTACTACACCCGCAACGGCAACCCCACTGTGGCGGCCTTCGAGGAGGCCATGGCCGAACTCGAGGGGGCGGAGGCCTCCCGGGCCTTCGCTTCGGGCATGGGCGCGGTGAGCTGCGTGGTCTTGGGGCTGTGCTCGGCGGGCGACCACATCGTGGCCCAGCGCCAGCTCTATTCCGGAACTCAATTCCTGCTTCAGGCGGTGTGCCCTCGCTTCGGGATCGACGTGACTTTTGTGGACGGCACCGAGCCGGGGGCGTTTCAAGCCGCGGTGCGGCCGGGCCGGACCATGCTGGTGTTCGCCGAGACCCCGGCCAACCCCCGGCTCGACTTGGTCGATTTGGAGGAGCTGGGCGCTATTCGCGGCCCGCTCAAAGCAGTAGACGCCACCTTCGCCCCGCCGAGCATCACTCGGCCGCTGGACTACGGCATGGATCTCAGCGTGCACTCGGCCACCAAGGGCCTGGGCGGCCACAACGACGCCACTCTCGGAGTGGTATCGGGCAGCGCCGATTTGATCGCTTCGCTGTGGGCGTTCGCCATCTTGCAAGGGGCCAACGCCTCCCCGTTCGACGCCATGAACGGATTGCGGGGCCTGCGCACCCTCGGGGTTCGCCTCGAGCGCCAGAGTGCAACTGCCCAGCGGCTGGCTGAGGGGCTGTCGGACCACCCCGGGGTTGACACAGTGCGCTATCCCGGCCTGGCCTCCCACCCCCAACACCAGCTGGCCAAGCGGCAGATGCGCATGTTCGGCGGGCTGTTGGCCTTCGAACTCGCCGGCGGGCACGAGGCGGGGGAGCGGTTCGTGGAGGCGGTGAGGCTGGCCCAGGTCGCCACATCGCTGGGCGGCCCCGAGACCCTGGTCACCCACTCGGCGTCCACCACCCACGCCGGGTTGACGCCCCAGGAGCTGGAGGCAGCCGGGATCGGGCCGGGCACCATCCGGGTCTCGGTGGGCCTGGAGCACTGCGACGATGTGGTGGCCGACTTGCTGCACGCTGCCGACAAGGCCACGGCCGAAATCCACTAAGGGGCGGATCCTCTGCCTGAGATCATCGAGGTCGAGTACTACCGCCGGGCCGCCGCGACCACCGTGGGCCGCACCATCTCCCTCGTCGTCGCCCCCGACGGCTGGTTCATCAAGGGGGGCGCTGATGCCGCCGCGCTGAGTCTGGCGCTGGATGGCCAGACCGTCACCGGAGTGCGCCGAATCGGAAAGCTCCTGATGATGGACTTTGGCGATCCCGACGAACAGACTGGCGCGGTGTTGGGCCTTCGCTTCGGCATGACCGGCAGGCTGGTGGTGGACGACCACGCGGTCATCGAGAAACTGGAGTATTCCAGCGCCCGAGAAGTTCCCGAGTGGCGGCGGTTCGAACTGGGCTTCGCCGACGGGGGGGCTCTGGCCATAATCGATCCCCGGCGCTTGGGAGGCGTGGAGCTGAACCCCGACGACTCCGGGCTCGGACCCGACGCCTTCGAGCTGGCCGCGGATCAATTGGCTTCGGCGCTGGAAGCCAGCCGAACCGCGCTGAAAGCCCGGTTGCTCGACCAGCGGCGAGTGGCCGGACTGGGCAACCTGCTGGTGGACGAGATCTTGTGGCGCATTGGTCTGGACCCGGCCCGGGAGGCGGGCTCGCTGAGCGGGGGCGAACAGGATGAGCTGGCCAAGGCGATCCGCTCCACGGTTGCCGAGCTGGCTGAGCGGGGAGGATCGCACACCGGCGACCTCCATCTAGCCCGAGTACGGGGCGGGTCGTGCCCTCGCGACGGCGAGTTGTTGAATCGGCGTACCATCGGCGGGCGCACCACCTACTCCTGCCCGAAACACCAACGGTGAGCGGACCCGTGGCGGCAATTCGCCGCGCGAGACTGGGCACCGTGCGTGCTCGTGGTCGATTTGCGAACCGGTTGCTGGCCTATGGCTTGATCCTGGCGCTGTTGTGGGGGGCTGCCGCATGGGGATCAGCGGCGGCGGCCTCCGGACTGTCTGATCTGGTGGCCCAAGAGCAACCGGCCGAACCCCCGTCGCCGTCTGATTCCGACGACGAGGTGCGTCTGGTGATGGCCTTGTTGATTGCGGTGGCCGTGATTGCCCTATTGGGCACGCTGATCTACTGGGTACGCACCGGCGACAGCCCCCGGCTGGTTGGCGGCGATTCTTCGGACAGCCCAGAGCCAGAAGATACGCTCGGTTGATGGCCGACGAATTGGACGTGGAGGCGATGATCAGCCGGTTCCGGGAGCGGGCCGAGGCGGTAAGGAGCCGCCCTCTGCCGCCGGTGGGCGGTGAGGAGCGGACCCTGTTCATCCGCCGGGCCCAAGAGGATTTCCAGGACTTCGCCATCATCGGCGACGCCACCGGTGCCATCGAAGACGGATTTCTGGTTCTGCGGGTGGACTTGCGTCCCCCCGCCGACTCCTGATCTCGGGAAATGGGAGCTGAAGCCACCGCCGCAGGTAAGCGGCTGAGCGCCGCGCTCGCCGCCATCGACGCGGCCAACGCCGACGATCCCCACACCATCGTGATAGACGGGGCGGCCCGGCCCAAGGAGCTGGCCCACGCCGAGCTGATGACCGAATGGGTGCAGCGCCTCAATCCTGATGCCGACGACGCCCAGCTGATGGCGGCCCGGGCCCACCATCTGCGGCGCTGGGCTCTGCCCCGGTCGGACTACCCCGAGGGCCGGGCCGGCTACCTGCGGTGGCGAACCGCCCAGGCCAAGCGCCACGCTGCCGAGGTGGCTGAAATCGTCACCGCGGTGGGATATGACGACGACTTCGCGGCTGACGTGTCGGCCATCGTGGCCAAGCAGGGCCTGAGCACCGACCCCAGGGTGCAGACCCATGAGGACGCGCTGTGCCTGGTGTTCCTGCAAACCCAGCTCGACGACTTGGCCGACAAACTGGGCGACGACCACATGGCCGAAATCTTGGCCAAAACCCTGGTCAAGATGAGCCCCGCCGCGGTCCTAATAGCCCAAGATTTGGACTTGGGCGAGCGGGCCGCAGCCCTGCTGGGAGAGGCGAAAGGCTGATACCGGCAATGGCCTATTGCAATGGGTGTCCCGTTGGCTGCTTGCTATGCTGGGCAGCCCTGCGGATGTAGCTCAGTTGGTAGAGCGACACCTTGCCAAGGTGTAGGTCGCCGGTTCGAGCCCGGTCATCCGCTCCAGGCTGATGGTTCTTGCCAAGCGTTTGCGCTGGTCAGGGAGTTGCGAACTCGTATGCCTCCGGCGGGGTGGCCTCGGGGTCTTTGAACAGCACCACCTGGCAGGGCTCCGCGTCCATGCCCTTGGGGCACTGGATCACCGGCCACGGCACCCCGGTGCGCTCCATGGGGACCACAAAGTGCATCACCGCCACATGGGTGCGGTAGATGGGGGCGGGTCCCTGTCCAAAGGTGAGGGGGTGGTCTTCGGCGACCACCGCTAGGTCCATCTTCTCTCCGTAGCAGCCGTCGGACACCTGGCGCCCGCAGGTGCCGCACGGGTGGAGGGTGATCACAAAGGCGTCGTCGCTCTCGGTCACGGTGATGTCGGCGAAGTTGCCCTTCTGCATGGCGGCCCACTGCCGTACCCGCACCTCGGCCGGACGGGCCACATCGTGGGGCATCCACCTCAGCAGCGTCTGCTCGCCGGAAAACCGGATGCTCTCCTCCAGCACATCGGGCCCCCAGGCCCGGTACACCTGCGACAGCACCGACGCCACTCGGTCGCGCTCCACATCGTGGATCCGGCGGTAGCTCGCCTCCAAGGCGTCGAAGGCAGCCAAGGCCGCTTCGGGGTCGCCGTCGGCAATGAGCTGGACAATGGCGTCGGCCC
This sequence comes from Acidimicrobiales bacterium, assembly GCA_963663255.1. Lineage (GTDB taxonomy): Bacteria > Actinomycetota > Acidimicrobiia > Acidimicrobiales > Bin134 > Poriferisocius. The sequence goes on along the minus strand of OY760141.1, from coordinate 3,053,860 downwards.
GGTCGGTCTGATGGCGGCCTTCGACATCCTCGTCGGTCAGACCGTGTAACAGGGCCGATCGGTATGCGTCGTCGGCCGAGCCCACCTGCGCCAGCCCCTCGATGTCGTAGCGCTCGGCCACGAAACGCTGGGTGGTGGCGATCCACGCCCTGAATCCGTCGATGAAGTTCCGGTAGGCCCGGTCGATGCGCCGGAAGACGTCGATGGCGGTCTCGGGGCTCTGCGCCAATGCGTCGACCAGATCAGCCCGGGGCGGCTGACTGAGCTTGGTCAGTTCCTCGGAACTGAGCAGGCGCTCGCCGGATTCACCCATCAGCTGCCAGCAGAGGCATGACCTTGTTCTTGGTCAGCTCCAGGCTCTCCCAGCCAATGGCCGGGTCGATGCCGCCCACCAGCGGGTGCAGCATGGCGCTGCCCTTGTCGCGAACCAGCTGGGCGCACTGCTCGGGGGTGAGCACATCCCACTGTCCGCTGGCCGCCAGTCCGGCAACGTCGTCGGCGTCTACCGCGGTGAGGTTGTGGTGGTCGTCGTACTGCCAGCTGTTGTACAGCCCGGCGTCGTACAGGGCATGGCGCTCTATGGCCGCCCAGGTGCGCTCAGGGTCTTCGGTGACCATCACCATCGACGGGCCGTCGGGCACGATGGCGAACGGGGTCTCATAACCCAGCCGGGCTGCTTCTTCGTAGTAGAGGTCGGCCAGTGACTGGTCAGGAGTGGACGGGGAGAAGGGTAGGCCCAGCCGGGCCGCTCGCAGGGCTGAGGCCCGCACCGACCCGCCCACCATCAGCACCGGGTGGGGCTCGGTGACCGGCTTGGGCGTGACCCAGATCGTGCGGCCCTCGTGCTCGAACGGCTCGCCACTCCAGCACCGCAGGATCAGCTTGATGGCCTCCTCTGTGTCGCGCCCCCGGCGGGTGCGGTCTTTGCCGAACATGTCGAACTCGAACTCCCGGTAGGCCACCCCCATGGTCACTGACAGGCGCCCCGGCGCCATCAGGTCGATGGCCGCGATGTCCTCGGCGATGCGGATGGGGTCGTGGAACGGCAGCAACAGCGCCGAGATGGCCACCATGATGTTGTCGGTGCGAGCCAGCGCCGCGCTGGCCAGGACCAGTGGGGAGGCCATGAACCCGTCGTCGGCACCGTGGTGCTCCGACACGATGACGGTGGAAATGCCGTTGTCGTCACACCACGAGACCATGTCCAGGTATTCGCGGTGCAACTGGGCGTGGGTCACATCGGCGAATGGGGGCACTCTCAGTTCGAATCGGGCGGTGAACATGGCGCAGAGACTACTGGCGGAGGCTGCGGCGGTAGCGGGACCACTGGTCGGGGCGCCAGCAGTCCTGGTCCTCGCCCCAGCCGGTGGTGCCGTCGAAGTCCCAGGCGGTGGTGCTGATCCAGGTGAGCATCTTGGGATAGGGGTTGAAGATGATGCGGCTCACCGGGGTGCCCACCGCATGAAGTTCCCGGCCCAACTCGTCAGTGGCCTCTATCTCGAAGGAGGTGGCGTATCCGTGGTCGGGGTGGCGCTCCACCCGCCGCTGGCCGCTGGTGATGTCTGACCGCACGCCGTCGCGCAGGTAGTAGCCGGCGTTGATCGGATCGCTGTCTTCAGAGGGCAGCGAATAGCACAAAAAGGCGCTCTGGCCCGACGCGGTGGCGAAGGAGTAGCCGATGCGGAAGCCCCGCAGGTCGCTGCGAGGCCCCCACGACCGGTCCCGCATGGCGCAGCAGTCCACTTCGATCTCCTCGCCGTGCAGGCGAAAGCTCCCGGTGACCCGGCCGGGTTGGTCGATGTGGCTGGCGATGGTGAACGGCGGTTCGCCCCGGGTGAACACATGCGGCGGGGTGAGAGCGTCGAAGCGCAGTTCGGCCTCGAACATGTCGCCCCGGCGGTAGCGGTAGCCCAGCTCGTAGCTGGTGAGCGGCTCGATCACTTTGACCCGCATCCCGGTGGGCAGCACTGCATCTCGCAGGTCGAGCCCGTCGGGCAGCGGGATGCTGTGGTTGTAGTCGAAGAACGGCACCTCCCACGGCAGATGTGCGGTGTCGTCCCACACCATGGCCCCGCCCCCGGCGATGCCCAGGTTGGGGCGGATCCAGGTGTACAGGTAGCCCATCATGTTGCGCTCTGGGACGCAAAAGGCGTACCAGCAGGTCTCGGTCTCCCACGGATCATCCGAAGGGGTGTGGAAGTTGTCGTCCTCTGGCCCGATCAGGGCATCCTCAACTGCTCCCATGCGGTGGCTCCTCTATTGGTTGGCGTGCTCGGCGAACCGGGCCGGTATCCAGTCGGCGAGCGTAGCGGCGATCTCATCGGCGACGGAGGCCAGACCGTGATCGGCGTCTGGGTACACAATGAGTTCGCCGCCCCCCGCCAGTGCCCGCACCGCCTCGCTGGCGTGTACCGGCAAGATCTGGTCCATCCCGCCGTGCAGCAACAGCAGGGGAGTGCCCCCTAGCGCCGCCGCGTTCTCGCACCCAGCCGACTGGGTGGCCAGCCCCACCACCCCCGCCATGTGTTCTCCCAGAGCGATCCCGGCCTGCACTGCCACCGCACCTCCAAAGGAGTGCCCCATGAAGATGAACCGCCGCGCCTGCTCCCGAGCGGCCAAATCGGCCGCCGCGGCCGCATCCAACAAGCAGCGCTCGATGATCCCCGGTCGCCGGTAGTGAACCCGAATCACCGCAATCCCCTCGGCAGCCAGCCCCTCACCCAGCCGCAGATAAAGCGCCCGTGCCGGCCCCAACAGCCCCCCGATAGCCCCGCCCAATGTGATCACTACGTCGGTCGCATCAGTCGGCCCGTGCCACAGCAAGGTCAAGAGCCCATCAGGGCAGTACACCTCCAAGTGCCGCAGCTCCGGCCCCGCTTCCGCCTCAACGATCCCCATCACGTCGAGCAACTCCAAAGGAGAGCGGGTCCCGCCATCAGCCATGCCCGAAACCCTAAACCCCTGTGTGGTCCCACCGGGCCGATCCCATACACTGTCAGGGCTGGCTGCTCCGGCAGCCAGGCACGCGTCGGTGCCCGAGTGGACTAAGGGAGTGGCCTGCAAAGCCATGATTCACGGGTTCAAATCCCGTCCGGCGCTCTCAGGGCACATCACGCTCCGAGCCCGCGCGTCGTCGGGACTCACCCCGCGGCGTGACCCTCCGGGAAGACGCCCACGTGGAGGTGATCGTGGTGAACCTCGTTGGTGAAGTTGTGTGCAATCGCGTCGTCGAATCGCCACGGACTTCCGAATTCCCTGATGTCGTGCCGCGACACCAGCCACTCGGATAGCGCATAGATCGATGACGTCTCGTCGTGCGAGTCGATTACCAGCTCCGAGTCCACTTCGTGGATGTCGACCGCCCGGCCCACCGTGTGATTGCTTACCCTGTCCGTTCCGAACACGTTGTGCGGGTGTCCCGTTTTCACCACGATGACGGAGTAGGGGGTTCGCTCGGCGATGTCGAGCATCGCCTCGAGCAGCGCAGGATCGGTGTACCCGGAGTAGATGTCCCAGATCGCCGTATCGGGGAGATCGATTCGGGGATCGTCGACCAACGAGGCGGCGAGGGGCGAGAGGTCCGCAGGCCGAGCGACCGGCTGACCTCCGGCCGAAGCGAGCTCCTCGAACTCCCACGCACCCGAAGCGCCTCTCACAAGGCGCACGTCCATCGTCCGGGTCTCAGCTCGCTCGGCATCCGTTGTGCCCTCCGCACCCAGTTCCTGTTGGACCACGACCATTATCGAGATCCGGTCGTCAAGGTGACCGCCGAGTTGGGCGTACTCGATCGTGCCCCGGGACCACATCCCGGGGTGATGCACGGTCGCCGCCTCACTCGCGAGCGCGTCGGCGCGGGCAGGATCGGCTGTCACGCCCGCCGCTAATTCAATCACCGACGAGTCCGGGCCGTAGTTCGTGATCTGGTAGGCCACCCCGGCACCGAGCCGCTTGGCGTCGGCTTGCACCTCATTGGGCGAAGGATCGAACTGGTCCGGGGATGGAGTTGGAGGAGGTGCAACTGGCGCCGCGGACACGTCCTCTACCGGTTCGGTCGTCGCTGTGGCCTCGTCGGCGGATGAAACCCCGCTTTCCGCTACCTCGATGTCCGCGCCGATGTCAGCGCCGTCGGTCTCGTTCGGGGCCGGCATGTCGACCGCCCCATCATCTTCGACGGGAGTGGCAGGAGCATCACTGGCGACGGGAGTGGCAGGAGTATCATCGTCTGCCTTAATCGCCCTTTCGTACAAGAACAGGACGGAGCTCGCGAAGAACAACGCAGCACCGGCCAGAGCGAGCCATTGTCGCAAGACTGAGGATCTCTTCATGGCGCTGGCCACTACGCCGATAGCGCGGGAAGTGTCTGAGCCTGACTCTTCCGCCTTGCCACCCAGCGCAGGACCGGCTGTTCGAGGAGATACCACGAGGAGGCGGTAGCCGCGACGGTGAGGACGAGGGCCAGCCAGAGGGCGATGTCAGAGCGGATAAACACGTAGTGCCAGAGGTAGAGCCCGAAGGACAATTCGGCCACCCGCAAAAGCACCCGGTTCTCCAGCCATACGGGGCCAGCCAGCGCGTACTGGACCGTGAGCGCACTGAGCGCCAGGGCCGCGAAACCGCCCCAAAGAACGGTTGTGTCTGTGTTGCCGAATGCGGGCACCAGCATTAGCGCCAGCAGCGCCGGAACCGACCACCTCGCAAACCGCCACGAGGCGGGCCGAGCGGCGGCCAGATAACACCCCACCAGAAGTGCCGCGGCGTTGGTGTCGGTCGCGTTGTACACCCAGCCCGGCGACATGACTCCTATCGCAATTGCTCTCCAGGCGATGGCAGCCAGCGCCAGGCCTCCGACGATGCGGGTCCGATGCTTAGCTCGTAGTGCAGCGATCGCGAGCGGCCACAGCACGTAAAAGTGGGCGATCACCGCGATGAACCAGGTGTGCGTCAGCCGCTCCAGGTCGAGACCTTCGATTCGCGCATAGTTGGCGTAGAAGCCGAGCACCGCAAACATGCGGAACCAATCGGTCCCCAGTGCGACCATTGCGAGACAGACGGCCAGAAGGGCAGGAAGCAGCCGGAGCACTCGCTTTCGATAGAACGAGCCGAGGTCGACCCGACCGGTCCGGTCCATCTCGGCACACAGCGAGGCGGTGACCACGTAGCCCGACAAGACGAAGAACAGGGTGACGCCGTAGTGCCCCGCAGGCACGACGGCACTGTCGATGTGGTAGCCGACCACTACCGCAATTGCTACGGCCCGCAATCCATCGAGCGCGGGGATCCGTCGCATCGCGCCTCCTAGTGCTACTTTCGCCGCGCAGATCAGCTGACGATAACGCATCGCCAGCCGGAGCGCAGAGCCTGCGCTGAAAGGACGGCGGGAGACTCCTCCGACACCCAACAGCATGGAAACAACCCGACGCATAGGAGTCACAATTGCGGTTTTCCTGATGCTGAACCTGCTGTCTGCCAGCGGACGTGATGCCGTCGAATCCCCGACTGCCGTCGTGTCCGCGACTGCCGTCGAGTCCCCGACTGCCGCCGGACTTGAGCGGCAAGTTGTGGAGACCACGGCGACCCCTCGGATCGTGACCGTCCCCCCTACGGCGACGGCTCCTTCTACGGCGACCGTCCCTCCTACGGCGACGGCTCTCCCTACGGCGACCGTCCCCCCTACGGCGACCGTCCCTCCTACGGCGGCGGCTCTCCCCACGGCGACCGTTCCCCCTACGGCGGCGGCCCCCTCCCCGACCACCACGGCCACCCCAACAACAACGAGTCTGTCGCCACTCGATCCTCTGACTTTCGAATCGCTGGACCGGATCAACATGATCCGCGACTTCAGCAAATACGTGTCCTCCGGCCGGTCCCGGTGGGAGCGGTCTGTCCCAGGAATCGAGCAGCTTCGGATTATTTCGACCGCGGACGGCGCCGAACAACCCGTCTTCTGGCTGGCTCCGAGTGGCGACCGCGATCAGCCCGTGTTGGTGATATTGCACTCCTGGAGCGCCCCGTACACCCAGCACGCCGGGATTCCCTTTGCGATGTGGGCCCAGGAAAATGGTTGGGCAGTCATCGTCCCCGAGTTCCGAGGAAAGAACGACGACGCCGACGCGGTCGGATCCGACTTGGCGGTCCAGGACGCGGCGGATGCGATCGACTATGCCGTCGCCCAGGCGGGAGTGGATACCAATCGGGTGTACGTCGTCGGCTACTCCGGCGGCGGGATGATGGGGCTCCTCCTTGCTGGGCGACACCCTGACAAGGTCAGCGCGGTCTCAGTCTGGGGGCCGCCGCATGACCTCGTGGAGTTCTACGAGCACGCGAGGAGGGCAGGTCTGGGCTATGCCAGCGACATCTGGCGGGCCTGCGGAGGTGACCCGAGGGCCGCCGGCTCGGCGCAGGAGGAGTGCCTGGCCCGTAGTCCGGCGACGTACCTGGAGTCGGCCCGCGACCAGGCGGTCCCGATCTTCATCGCTCAGGGCATCCGCGATCAGTTCGTGCCCCCGAGTGTGGGCGCCGAGGTGTTCAATCAGCTGGCCGACCCCGACGACCGCCTCAGCGATGAGGAGGTGGACCTTTTCGGTCGGGGGAGGGTTCCCGATCATCTGTCGATCACGACCGAGACCTACTTCGGGGACGGAGACCCCGCCCCCGTATTCGCCCGACAGTCGGGTCGAGCCTTGCTGGTCTACTTCCAGTCAAGCCACGAAATGGTCTACAACGCGAGTGCAATGTGGTTCGCAAGCGATCCTCGGTAGCGAACGTCGCCCGGTCGAAGGCACTGGTGTGAGCCGCGACGCAAAGGTAGGTTAGGCCGATGCCCGTTCTGAGGAAGCGACTCGTCGCCGGGTTACTGGCAGCAGCGATGTTGTTCGCTGTCGTCGCGTGCAGCAGTGATGACCCGAGGCCAAGCGAACCCGACACCCCGCAGGTCGGCTCCTAGGACTGAATCCAGGCCTGCGCTCCAAAGTGGCGTGTCGGAGGGGGGTACGAACGGGGTCTCACGCAGTGATGCCAGAAGTTCCCACATTCTTCATAAAATCCCAGGTTATCGACCGGATTTGTCAGACTTAGGTGCTAGACCGTGCCCAGACGCTTCCTAGTCATCCCCCACAGATATCGAGCAGCAGTAGCCGACGGCCGCGATGTGGTCGGCCAGCAGTTCTGGGTCACCGCTGCCAGTGGGCCGGAACTGCCCCTGCTGGTGCTAGACCTGATTGACCATCAGTTCAAGAGGGCCGTGCTCGCGGTGAGCGACCTAGACGTGATCGACGCACTTCTCGCGTCGGACTCTTCAGGCGATGACTGAGATCTGCCTCCCCGACCCGGCTAGCGGAGAGCTGAACCTCACCGGGTTTCAGGTCGCCTGCGCGACACCCGGTGAAGTTCGGGGCCGCTTTGGGAGAGTTGTCATTGCTGGCCGTTGCCACTCAACCAGGATGATCCGTGGATCTGGTTCCATCTCTTGGGGCGCGCCAGGATCTTCTCTGCCTTCTTGCGCTCGTTGCGGCGTTTGCCGCCGCGGCGCAACTTGTTGGTGATGGCTCTGCGAAGGGTGTCGAGCCTTCTGAGCCTGAGTTGGTAGGTGCTGTCGTTGATGATGGTGTAGTAGTCGTCTGGGATCGCTGTCGGGCTGGCCGTGAACCGGCCACCGACGAATCTCCGGAGGCGGAGACGCCCGGGACGGCCATCTGGGATGCCCTGGCTGGTCATAACCCGCCCCCTGACGAATCTCCCAAGGTTCACCCGTCGCTTATCGAAACCCGACCAGCTCATTTGGTCCTTCGAGTAGACGGTGATCTCCCGTCTGCCTCGCCTGAGTTTGCGGTAGGTGCCAGCCACCACGCAGATCACGTATTCGTCAAGTACGTCGAGGGCGTCTTGGGATCCAGAGTCGCATGCATCGCATGCGCAGTCGGGCACCACTTCCAATACGTCTGCAGGGTAGCCAGCGCCTATTGCGACACCAGGCCATTCAACTCCTTCGAAGCCGGTCATTGCCACCACTAGGGGGATTGCGCCCGGAGCCAGCGGCACGGCCCTAATAGTGCGAGCCGCGGGGAATCTCGGAGGCTCCTGCCAGGCCACTTCCGCTTCTACCTCTATCTGCGCTAGGCCCGCGGCGGCCAGCGCTTCGAACCAGGCCTCGGACCGGGCGGCCAAGATCTTCCACCTCTGCGGATTCGTAACCCGGGAATACTCCTCTTTCAAGGGCCTGCGATCCGGGTGTGGGTCACGCCACCCGGACAGCCCGCGTCCCGTCTCGACGAACGCAGCATCCACCGCGGCCACTAGCTCTTCAACGGAACCCACCGAACCATCATGGCCCCACCCGTATCATCGGTCACAGCGATTTCATGGCTGGCGAATTGAAATGCTGGAGAGGTCAATCCCTAAAGGAGCTAACAACCTCCATGGGCACTACACCTTGTTGATCCTCCCAGTAAGTTGAAGCCCATTCGGGCCATCAAGGAAACGGAGACATTTCCTGAGCCTATGTAACTGGCGGATTACCCTTCGTTGGGGTTTTCCTTTGGGGGTTGGGTTGGCAATAAGAGTTGTCTGCTGGAACATCGCAAATCGCCAGGCGCCGTGGGACGAGCTAGTGGCGATGGATGCCGATGTCGCATTGCTTCAAGAGACTGGTCAGGTACTGGATCATGTTGTCGGCAAGGTTTCCGTTGGTGCCAGGGAGCATTGGGATTCGCACGTTTGGAACTCGGATTGGCACTCGGGCCGCTGGGATCGCCTGTTTGACCGGTGGCCGATGGTGGTGAAGCTGTCAGACCGGGTTGAGATCGAGTGGTTCAAACAGGTCGGCCCGATAAGCGAGCCAGCAGACGATGAGATCGCTGTCAGCGGCATCGGGACAATTGCCGCCGCGCGTGTCACTCCGCGCGATGGGGAGCCGTTCATTGCGGTCTCGATGTACGCGCGTTGGCTAAAGCCGCACGGTTCAACCAACACGAAGTGGCGTGTCGGCCACTCCGACGGGTCGGCGCACCGGATCATCACCGACCTGTCGGCCTTCATCGGCCACGTCGACCCCAGCACCCATCGGATTCTGGCCGCGGGCGATCTCAACATGATCTACGGAGCCACCGAAGACAACCATCTGGCCCTCCCGGCACGCGAGCGCACCGTTTTCGACAGGATGGCCGCGCTCGGATTGGAGTTCCTTGGCCCTCAGTTCCCGGATGGCAGGCAGGCCGAGCCGACCCCACAAGGCTTGCCGGCAGACACCTTGAACGTGCCCACCTTTCGCTATGCCGGCAAGTCCCCGGAAACCGCCAAGAACCAGCTTGACTATGCGTTTGCCTCCCACGGCTTCCACGAAGAGATCGCAGTGAGGGCCATGAACTCACCCGAGGAGTGGGGGAGCAGCGACCACTGCCGACTGTGGATCGAAATAGGGGCGTCGTAGCTACTCGAACACTCCTCTAGAGAGTCCTCGCAGTCCGCGCTATGTCTGTTGGGGATCGAGGAAGCGTGAGTAGTAGACACGCTGGTAGCCGGCATCGGAGGCGCGATGGGTCTCCAGGAATCCCTTCCGCGGGTAGTACTGGATGTTCTCGGCCATCTTCTCGTTTGTGTAGAGACGGATCTCGTTCAGGCCAGCTCGCTGAGCCTGTACATCGGCAAAGCCAAGGAGGGCAGCCCCGACTCCGGCGCCCTGCGCTTGGGGGAGGACGGCAACGTTGTCGATGTAGAGGTGGTCCTCATTTGGCCACAACACGATGAGCCCCACCAGCCGTTCATCAAAGGTGGCAACGTAGACAACCCCGCTATTGATGAGTTTCGTGTAGTCGTCGAGCATGGGTGCCGGCGGTTTGCCCATTCGCTCGACATACGGGGCGTAGGCCGCGTCGACGCAGTCGCGCACACCGGGCTCATCTACCCCTACTGCCCGACGAATCTCGACAGCAGGGGCGCCTCCCACGCTCGTGACGTTACCGCCCGTCGCTCCGACGCCACCTCGTCGGCTTGGAGCTTGGCAGCGCGAGACGCATCAGGATTCCCTTCTATGCCACCACTCTTCGAGGGTTGTGCACTCAAGAGTGCCCTGTTCTTTTGAAAACACAATTCGAAATACTCCGTCGAGCTCGACCCGCACCCCGGAGGACTTTCGAGCAAAACGAGCCTGCCAGCCAGCAATCGCAGTGTCGTTCCTGACCACCCAAACCTGCGACGCAAACTCAACGTCTTCCTGTCCCTCCGCTGCGCCATTCTGCCAATATTCTCGAATTTCGTGCCGTCCCCTCATCGGCTCATCGAAGGGCGTCTCTCGATAAATGGCGGTGTCGGAAAACAGCGTCACCACATGGTCCGGGTCGCCATTGATCCAGGCACGGCCATACTCATCTAGCCAATTTTGAACTTCCTGTTCCGTCATTGCCTCTTCGATCCCTCATCTTGGCAGGGGCAACCCAAGGGGATCCGGCAGCCTACCCAACAGTCAAACAACCCGACCGTGCGAAACCCGGTACATACCAGACCATCTGTATTGTTCGATGATGGAGAGAGCGGCTTTGTTCGATGCTGTTGCGTCGCAGCGGCACCGCTTGATCGGCGTTCTCGACGGTCTGAGCGACGAGCAGTGGAACGCTCAGTCGTTGTGCGAGAAGTGGCGGGTGCGCGATGTGGTGGGCCACCTGGTCAGCATTTTGGATGTCCCAACTCGCCGCTTCTTGTGGGGGTCGATTCGGGCCAGAAGTTTCGACGGTTACGCCGCCGACGTGGCCACAGACTACGGCTCGCAAGACCCTGTTCAACTTCTTGAGAAGTACCGCCAGTTAGCCAACAGACAGTTCGCTCTGCCGATCGTCGGTCCCATCGCGCCGTTGACCGATGTACTGGTCCACACCCGCGACATCGAACGGCCGCTGGGCCTCTCGGCAACTCTCCTCCCTGAAGGCCTGCGTGCCGCACTTGACTATTGCTGCGGTGGGCGCGCCTACGGCTTTGTGCCCAAAAAGCGCACCGAGGGCCTTCGATTCGAGGCAACTGATGTGGATTGGTCGGCTGGTGAAGGAGCGTTGATATCAGGTCCAGCAGAAGCGATCTTGCTGGCGGTCACCAACCGGCCAATCGCACTGCGCGACTTGAGCGGCGATGGTGTCGAGAAGTTGGGCAGTCGGCTTGCCTAGGTAGTGCGAGATGCCAGCAGGTCTGACACCTGGGTTGCGGCACTGTGGCCGCTGGAGAGGGCGCCGTTGACTGACGGGATGCCCATGTAGTCGCCGGCCAAGATCAGGTTTTCGATGTTCCCCTCTAGCTGGCCGGGGATCTTCGCCATCTCGGCGAGCATCCCGGGCTTGCCCATGCACAGGGCTTCTTCCCAGCGGTATACCCGGTAGAACTGGCCCTCATCGTCGCTGGGAAGGGCGGAGCCTGGAGGGGCATTGCGGCGAACGGCGCCCAGCATCTGGCGCTTTACCTCATCGTCGTCGAGACCGATGAGCTCTTTTGCCCGGTCGAGCCCGATGAGCAGGTCGAGGATGCTCTTGCCCGCAGGTGCGCAGGCCGGCAGGAGGGTGGTCCGGTCCATCATGAGCGGGATGTCGTCGTCCTCGGGGTAGATTGCGCCATGCCAGCCGGGAGGCAGCGGAGGGTGGTCGAGGCCGATCACCACCCGGCACCCGGTGGAGTAGCTGACCATGCTGAGCGCCGCGTGAGTCTCTGCCGGCAATTCGGGGACGAGGTCCGAGACCTTTGTGCCGGGCAAAGCGCAGATGACCGCATCCGCCTCGATCGTCTCTCCTTCCACGACGACGCCGGTCGCAGCTCCGTCTTCCACGACGATTCTCCTGGCGGTGGCCGACGGTCGAATCGCATCGGAGCAGGCAGTGGCCAGCGCTTCGCTCAATGAGCCGATGCCCCGTTCGGGCATGTACACCTTGCCGCCGCTCAGCACCGTTTCTCCGATGTAGGCCCGCATCAGCGCCTGGCTGGCGGGATTGGCATCGCCCAAGACCATTTTCAGGGGGCCGCTGAGCGTCACCCGCACTTTGTCGGGCACCTTGTGCCGATCGAGGTAGTCGCCGTAGGTCTCGTCGTCGTCGATCTCGGCCAGGCGGCTGTCGCTGGCGAAGCTCAGGTATTCCTTCTGGCGGTACATCTGCCGCATCACCTTGGATCCCGCCCGCAAGCCCGAGGGCGAAAGGAATCCCATGGCGAGAGCCGCGGGCAGCTGCCGTATGTAATTCCGGATCGATTGTTCGGGCGTCGTTGTTACCCATCGCCCGTTGCGGTGGTGGCCGAAGATCATCTGGGACTCCACCAGCGGCAGTCCGAGCTCCTCGCAGATGCGGAATGCGGTGTCGTAGGTGGCGGTGAAGACGAATGCGCCGTTGTCCACCGAGAACCCGTCCACCCTCTCTCCGATGCCGCGTCCGCCCGCACGGTCCTTGGCCTCGAGCAGGAGGGGAGTGATGCCCCGCTTCTTCAGCTCGTAGGCGGCGCTGAGCCCAGCAAAACCACCGCCAACGATGACGACCCGCCTAGTGCTCATGTGAACGGCTCCCTTCTCGCCACCATCGGTCCGTTTTGCCCGCGCCTGCGCTGGGGCGCTAGCGCCGGGCGGACCGATGCGTACTGTACTGCGAACCACAGCCCCCTTTGGTTGTGCTGTTCTGTCAAGATTGGTGATACTGCCTCGACGACGACCGGGAGGAGAGACCAGTGGGAAAGGCCACCGAGACTGATTTGCCCGGTGTGGGGGTTCGCTTCGACCTGGACACGAACGCCGGCCGCTCCGTCGGCGTAGTCGTTCATCAGACCGGTCGGCGCGATCTGGTGGTCTATGACGAGCGGGATGTTGATCGGGCCTGCGAGAGCGTGGAGCTGACCGAGGAGGAGGGGCACACCCTCGGTGAGCTGCTGGGCGGCAACCCGGTCTTGGAGCATCTCGATGACGCCGTGCACCGGCTCGAGGATCTCGTGATCTCTTGGGTGAAGATCGACTCGAAGTCATCTCTCGCCGGGCTCACCCTTGCCGAGGCCGGGCTGAGGGCACAGACCGGTGCGGGCGTTGTCGCGCTGGTCACCGACTCGGGATCCATACCCATCCCGGGAGGAACCGACCGCCTCGACCCCGGCGACACCGCAGTGGTAGTCGGCGTCCCGGCCGCGGTGAAGGCCGCCACCAAACTGCTGACCCAATCGGGCTAGCCCATGCACACGGCCGGCGATCTTTTTGTGATCGAGCTCGGGGCGGTGGTGCTGGTCTTGGCCATCGTTGCCCGCCTGGCCCGAAGGATCGGCCTGCCTGCGCTTCCGCTGTACCTGCTGGTGGGACTGGCCCTCGGCGACGGCGGTCTCGTCGAGTTGCCGGCGTCCACAGAGTTCATCGAGGTGGGCGCCGAGATCGGCGTCATCTTGATGCTGCTGATGTTGGGACTCGAATTCTCAGCCCACGAGCTGATCGACAATGTGCGACGGTCAACGCTCGCCGGGACCGTCGACTTGGTCCTCAATTTCGCTCCCGGTTTTGGAGCCGGGTTGCTGCTGGGATTCGACCCGATCGTTGCCGTCTTGCTCGGCGGGGTGACCTACATCTCTTCGTCGGGCATTGTGGCGAAGCTCGTCGCCGACCTCGACCGCATCGGCAACCACGAGACATCGGTGGTGCTCAGCGTGCTGGTCATCGAAGACCTTGCCATGGTGCTATATCTGCCCATCGTGTCGGGCGTGCTCTTCGGCGGGTCGCTGCTGAGCACTACCGTCACCGTCACTGTCGCATTGCTCGTCGTGATTGCCGTGCTCGGTGCCGCCTACCAGTTCGGCGACCGGCTTAGCGCCATCGCGTTGAGCCAATCCAGCGAAGCGCTGTTGTTGACCTTGCTCGGCGGCACCCTTCTGTTCGCCGGCATTGCCGGACGCCTCAACCTGTCAACGGCGGTGGGAGCCTTCGTTGTGGGCGTCGCGCTTTCTGGCGACATCGTCTCGCATGCCCGTGGGCTGCTGTTGCCGCTGCGCAACCTTTTCGCCGCGGTCTTTTTCGTGTTCTTCGGCCTGCAAGTCGACATTCGCCTCGTCCCCGACGTCGCCGTCGCCGCAGTGGTCATCGCCGTCGTCACCACCGCTACCAAGATCGCCACCGGCTGGATCGCAGCTGGACGGGTCGGTATTGGCAGGCCCGGTCGGGCCCGTGCCGGAGCCGCCCTCATCGCCCACGGGGAGTTCTCGATCGTCATCGCCGAGCTCGGCATCTCCCGGGAGAGTGACCTCGGAGCGCTGGCCGCCACTTACGTCATCATCCTCACCCTCGTCGGCGCGGTGCTCTACCAGTATTCCGACTCGATAACCCTTCGCGCACCCACCAGGAGCGCTCGCCGGCGACCGGGTACATCCCGCCTGGTGCTAATGGCTCGCAGGCGCCGACAGTCGCCAACGAGCTAGCCGCCTGGCCCTGAGATGGGATTCGGATCGCTTCAGCGAGGTCTCGTGGCGTCCTCGATGTCGGCGAGCAGCGCGCGGGCTATTTGGGGGGTGTCGTCAGGGAGTTGGCTTATGTGCGACAACCGATCAGCAAAGTCATCCATATCGGTCCCGAATCTGGTGAGGTTCTGCGTCGCCCGCTTTTCGTTCAGGAACCAGATCCGGGACCTGGCATACAGCACCTGGAGCAGGCACGAGATGAACCGGGAGATGGCCGACATCTCATAGCAGGGGTCTGAGCCGAAGTCGGTTCGCGCCGCGATCTCGAGCTGGAAATGTGCTTCCCACAAAAACTTTTCGATTATTGACGAGCGCAGTGTCTCCGGATAGGGGTCGGACAGGCCTTCGAGGTCAGCGAAAATCCCCGTGGGGTCGGACAGGGCTTGGGAGACGCCGACCTCGGCCAGGAGATAGAAGCTGTGGTATCCCGACGGGTGCCCGACTTGATAGTGAGAGGAGAAAACCCCGCGGTGGGCCTCCTCAGCCTTCTGCCTCACGAAGGGAACGTTGCGGTAGAGGAGGTCGACTTTGACTCCGTCTACCTTCAGCCAGGCTCCCCCGTTGATCCAGGGCCCCCACTCGCCGGGCGCAACAACAACGGCGTCTTCATTCGGGTCGGCCATGCTTCGCACGAAGTCCTCGATCCCCGACACGCTGATCGAGGTTTCGTAGTACAGGCCAAAGTCGTAGTCGGATGACTGAGAGTGAACCCCCCGAGCCCGAGAGCCCCCCAGGACAACGCAGGAAACGCCATCGACGGCCGCAAGCCGTTCCGCCAACTCGGTGATCTGCATCAGCCTGCTCCCACTCCTCTTTGCCAGGCCAGGGAAAATGTAGCTGGCGATCGGATGATCCGAGCCTGATCTATCGAACTATTTGAATTTGCGTGAGAATTCATTAGTAGTGATATATATGGAAATTGATGCAAACTTACTATTGTTGTATTGGACAGAGTGTTGCGGTAGAGTGAGGCTGTGGAAGTGGTGACGCTGAGCGACTTGGCGCCGATCCTGGCCGCGGTGGTTGGCCCGATTCTGGCGATCATGTTGGCGATGATGCGCTATCAACACGTCGACAGTGCCAAGACCCGCAATCTGATACACGAACTGATCGACAAGAACAGGGAGCTCATCGACAGGAACCGGGATCTCATCGAGAAGTCGAATCAGGAGAACCGGGATCTCATCGAGAAGTCGAATCTGGAGAACCGGGATCTCATCGAGAAGTCGAATCAGGAGAATCGGGATCTCATCGAGAAGTCGAATCAGGAAACCCGAGAGCTGATCCAGGAGAACCGGGAGCTGATCGAGAAGAACCACTCAGAGGTGACCAGCAGCCTCGGCGAGGTTCGAGAGCGCTTGTCATACATAGAGGGCTTTCTGCGGCAATCTCCGCCACCCCCCTCCGACGGCGAGGCTCAAGCCGCCTGAAAGCCGCCTGTCCTGCTAGCCTGACCCTTTCCGGGCCGTTAGCTCAGTTGGCTAGAGCACCTGCATGACGCGCAGGGGGTCAGGGGTTCGAGTCCCTTACGGCCCACCGAATGGATGTCGCACAGTCCAGTGATCGTCGGCGGCTGGGCTGGTTGCTCGCCGGGGTGGGCATGCTGTCGGTGTCCACCGACTCGCTGTGGATCCGGCTCTCGGAGGCCGACGCCATTGATTTGTCGTTCTGGGTGGCGTGCTGCTCGGTGCCCCTTTACACCGCGCTCAGCCATCGGGTGGACGGCTGCTGGCCTCTTGAGGCGTTCCGCCGCCACCCCTGGCAGCAGCTGGTCATTGGTTTTTTGACCGGGGGCAGCCAGCTCTGCTTCGTCATCGCCATCACCCAGACCCGGATAGCCAATGTGGTGGCCATTGTGGCCGCAGTCCCGCTGCTGGCCGCGGTGAGCGCCTGGATATGGCTGAGGGAGCGCATCAGCCGGAAGATGGCCATCGCCATCGCCATCACCATGGTGGGAATAGGGGCAATTGTGTCGAGTTCGGTGGGCGAGCCCACCCTCACCGGCGACCTGCTGGGGGTCTTGGCCATTCTGGGCTTTGCGGTGAGCCTGACGATGTGGCGCCGGTATCCCGACATGAGCCGCTTGGTGGGACTGTCCATCGGCGGGGTGATGACCGTGGCGGCCCTGGTGTACTCGGCGTCGCCCCTCTCGCTGGACGTCCGGGCCTACCTGTCGATCGCCGCCATGGGCCTGGTGTTCAATCCCTTCGGCCGATTGGCGTTGTCCAACGCGCCCCGCTTCGCCCCGGTGGCCGACGTGGCCCTGTTCTCGCCCATTGAAACGGTGGCCGGAACGATTTGGGCCGCAGCGTTCTTCAGCGAGCTGCCCCGGCCCGTCGCAGCCGTTGGCGCTGCCATCGTCCTGGTCGGCGTGTTCTACGGCACCGTCGCCACCACCCGAGCTAAGGCCTCAATGGCTGCGGGCTAGCCGGAAAAGTGATTGCAGTGCAATCACTTTGGCAAGGTAAGGTAGTGGGAAGCGATTGAAGGCAGGATATGGCGAGCATCACCATCCGCAATCTTGACGATGAAGTGAAGATCAGACTTCGAATACGGGCCGCCAGTCATGGTCGGTCGATGGAAGAAGAAGCCCGTTTGATCTTGCGCGACGCCGTGGGGCAGGACGTGGGACCCACTAATCTTGCTGCTGCAATTCGCGAGCGCTTTGCCCATCTCGGTGGGGTGGAGTTGGAGTTGCCCCCTAGGGAGGCCATGCCAGAGCCGCCTCGCTTCGAATGAGGTAGGCACGGTGATTGTTCTCGACACCAACGTTGTGTCTGAGTTGATGCGTCCGCTGCCGAATCCGGCAGTTGAATCATGGGTGGCTAACCGTCCAGCAACGACCTTGTTCCTCTCCGCCGCGAGTGAGGCAGAGTTGCTCTATGGCATCGCCATCATGCCTGCGGGCCAGCGTCGAGACGGACTGGAGACAGATGTTGATGCGATGCTGCGTGAGATCTTCGCCGGTCGTGTACTGCCGTTCGACAGTGACGCGGCTCGCGCCTACGCAGGAATCGCAGCCTCCTGTCGGGCCTCAGGACGTCCTGTTTCCCAGTCCGACGGCCAGATAGCGGCAATTGCCCGTTCTCGCGGCATGGCTGTGGCGACTCGCAATATCAGGCATTTCGAAGGCATGGCAGTCGATGTCATCGACCCTTGGGCGGGTTGCTGATCGGGTCATCGGATTGCCGTTTGTCTGGCCCGCGTTTCTTGTTGCGGGCGCGGGTGCCGGCGTCGAGGGTTGTCTTGCGGAGGCGGATGGAGTGGGGGGTGACTTCGATGCACTCGTCGTCGGCGATGAACTCCAGAGACTGCTCAAGCGACAAGATGCGGGGCGGGGTCAGCCGGACGGTGTCGTCGGAAGCGGCGGCGCGGACGTTGGTCTGCTTCTTCTCCCGGCAGATGTTGACGTCCATGTCCTCGGGGCGGGGGTTCTCGCCGATCACCATGCCCTCGTACACCTCATCGCCGGGAGCGACGAACAGCGAAGCCCGTTCTTGGATGGCGGCCACGGCGTATCCGGTGACCGGGCCCTTGCGGTCGGCGACGATCGAGCCTGAGCGACGGGTGCGAAGCTCGCCCATCCAGGGGGTGTAGCCCTCGAACACGTTGGCCATCAGCCCGGTGCCTTGGGTCTCGGTGAGGAAGTCGGTACGCAGGCCAATGAGGCCGCGGGCCGGCACTATGTAGTCGAGCCGAACCCAGCCGGTGCCGTGGTTCGACATGTTCACCATGGTGGCCTTGCGTTCTCCCAGAAGTTGGGTGACCGCTCCGACGAAATTCTCGGGAATGTCGATGGTGAGACGCTCGGTGGGCTCATGGAGCTTGCCGTCGATGGTGCGAGCGACCACTTCGGGTTTTCCGACGGTCATCTCGAAGCCCTCACGGCGCATGATCTCCACCAGCACCGCGAGCTGAAGCTCGCCTCGTCCCTGGACCTGCCAGGTGTCGGGGCGGTCGGTGTCCAATACTCGGATCGACACGTTGCCGATCAACTCGGTGTCGAGGCGGTTCTTGATGAGACGAGCGGTGAGTTTGTCGCCGTCGAGCCCCGCCATGGGAGAGGTGTTGGTTCCGATCGTTATGGAGAGGCTGGGCTCGTCCACCGTGATGCCGGGAAGCGGGGCGGGGTTGGCGAGATCGGCCAGCGTTTCGCCGATGGTGATGTCGGGGATGCCCGAGATGGCGATGATCTCGCCGGCACTGGCCACCTCGGCGTCCACCCTGTTGAGGTCCTCAGTCACGTAGAGATCGGTGACCTTGGCGGTGGTGATTGTCCCGTCAGTGCGGCACCACGCCACCTCCTGGCCCCTCTTGATGGTTCCGTGCATGACCCGGCACAGCGCGATGCGCCCCACGTAAGGGCTGGCGTCGAGGTTGGTGACCCAGGCTTGGAGCGGGTGCTCGGGATCGTGGCGGGGTGCGGGGACAGCGTTGAGCAGCGTCTCGAACATGGGGCGCAGATCAGTGCCCTGTTGATGCGGGTCAAGTGTCGCGGTACCTCGGCGGGCGTTGCAGTACACGATCGGGAAGTCGATCTGATCTGCGGATGCGTCGAGATCTAGGAACAGCTCGTACACCTCATCGACCACCTCGGAAATCCGGGCATCGGGCCGGTCGATCTTGTTGACCACCAGTACAACGGGCAGCTTGAGCCCTAGTGCCTTGCGAAGGACGAAGCGCGTCTGGGGCAGCGGGCCCTCGCTTGAGTCGACCAGGAGGAGGACCCCGTCGACCATCGTTAGGGCCCGCTCCACCTCGCCGCCGAAATCGGAGTGGCCCGGCGTGTCGACGATATTGATCTTGATTTCTTCGCCGCTGTCGCGGGTGTAGCGAACGGCGGTGTTCTTGGCCAGGATCGTGATGCCCTTCTCCCGCTCAAGGTCCATCGAGTCCATAACGCGCTCGGCCACGGTCTCATTGGACCGAAAAGCTCCCGATTGCCAGAGCATCGCATCGACGAGAGTGGTCTTGCCGTGGTCGACGTGAGCGATGATCGCCACATTGCGCAGGTCTGAGCGCGCCGCAAGATAGGAATGTTGAGCCATTGTGAGCCTCACATGCAGATGGCGCCATCCCGAAGCGGGACACTGGCTGCGGCGATACTGTCGCAGTTTATGGCGGGACCCAACATTCTACTGGTAATGGCCGATCAGTTGGCGCCGCACTTTACGGGTGCCTACGGCCATAACTTGGTGCGAACCCCGGCGATGGATGCCCTAGTGGAGCGAGGGGCACGGTTCGATGCGGCGTACTGCAATTTTCCGCTGTGCGCGCCGTCGCGATTTTCGATGATGTCGGGGCAATTGGCGTCGGACATCGGGGCGTGGGACAACGCGGCTGAATTCCCGGCGTCGATCCCTACGCTGGCCCATTACCTCAACTTGGCCGGCTATCGAACTGTGCTGGCCGGGAAGATGCACTTCATCGGGCCCGACCAGCACCATGGGTTTTCTGAGCGGCTCAACACCGAGATCTACCCCTCTGACTTCGCCTGGACCCCAGACTGGGACAACGCCGACGAGCGGATCGACAAGTGGTACCACAACATGGACAGCCTGTGGGAGGCCGGCCAGGCGCTGGCCACCTACCAGCTGGACTACGACGAGGAGGTGGGTTTCGCCGCCATCCGCCAGCTCTACGACTTCGCCCGTGACGGCGACGACCGCCCGTTTTTCATGACAGTGGCGTTCATCCACCCCCACGACCCCTACGTGGCCCGCCCCGAGTGGTGGGACCTCTACGACCACGACACCATCGACCTGCCCGGTGAGGTGGAACTGGAGTCGCTAGACCCCCACAGCCTGCGGATCCGCCACGGGATCGAGGCCGACACCGTCGGCTACACCGACGAGCAGAGCCGCAACGCCCGCCACGGCTACTACGCCAACACCAGCTACATCGATGGATGGCTGGGCAAGCTGGTCCAAGCCTTGGAAGAGACCGGCGAGCTCGACAACACCGTGGTGATCGCCACCAGCGACCACGGCGACATGCTCGGCGAGCGGGGCCTGTGGTTCAAGATGAGCTTTTTCGAGCGGTCGCTTCGGGTGCCGTTCATCATGGCCGGCCCCGGCGCGGCCAACACCACGGTGGCCAACGCCTGCTCGCTGGTCGACCTGTTCCCCACCTTGCTCGATATCGCCGCCGACGGCGGGTCCCCCATCGAGCCGGTATCGCCACTGGCCGGGCGCAGCCTGTGGGAGAGCGCCACCGGGGGTCACGACCCCGTTGACGAGGCCATGGCCGAGTACACCGCCGAGATGACCTCCCATCCGATGTTCATGATCCGGAGGGGCCGGTACAAGTACATCCACTGCGACACTGATCCTGCCCTGCTCTATGACGTGGTGGCCGATCCGCAGGAGCGGGAAAACCTAGTTGTCCACCCAGCCCATGGCCACCTGGCCGCCGGTTTCGCCGCTGAGGTGGCCCAGCGCTGGGACAGCGCCGCAATCCGGGAACAGGTGGTGGCCTCGCAGCGGGCCCGGCGACTGCTGCATGCCGCCATGGGCAACGAGGGCCGCGTCTCGTGGGACTACTCCCCAGCCCAAGACACCGCCAACCAGTACGTGCGCGACCACATGGACTGGGCCGAGGCCGGCGCCCGCAGCCGCTTCCCCGAACTGGGGTAGCCGGTCGGCTCTTGGCCGCTATTGCTTCAAACGGAGGGCCAGCAGGTGGGGAACCTGGGGCTCTTCGACTAGGCCAATGGGGTAGATGATCATGTCACCGGCCACCGAGGGCCAGCCGTTGGTGGCGCCTTTGGCCTGGTGGCGCCACACGATCTCGCCAGTGGCCCGGTCGAGGGCCAACAGCTCACCGAAGAAAGTGGAGGTGAACACCAGGTCGTTCACCACCGTCATGCCGCCGAACACATCTGCGGCGGGAACTTCGGGAATTTGGGAGATGATCTCCACGTCCCAGATTATGTCGCCGGTGGCGATGTCGATGGCCACCACGTTGCTGGGGCGGGTGAACAACTGGGTGCCCTCGCCGCCGCTGCTCACCTGGTCGGATTCGTAGTAGCTGGGGGCGTTGACCATCACGGCGTAGAGCACTCCGTCGGCGACGGCCACAGGGGTGACTATGCCGCCCTGGGCACCGGGCATCACCTCTACCGGCGCGTTGAAGCTCTCCAGGTGGTCGTTCTGGTGCTGGCCCACCAAGGTTTGCCACAGCACCTCGCCGGTGGATGGGTTGTGGCCGAACGCCACCCCGCCTTTGCCGGCGGTCACCAGCATGTCGTGGTCGAGGCCGTGGTCTTCGGCGATGGCCAGGGCCACCAGCACATGGTCGCGATCGAAGATGTCGTGGGGGAAGGCCTGGAAGCCCCATCGCAGCTCGCCGGTGGCGGCGTCGAGCGCCACCGTGCCGCTGGTCCAGCGGTTGTCGCCCGGACGGCTCGATCCCGCCGGCCAATCGGGGGCGCCGGGGAAGGGGTAGGGGTTGCCCACCCCGAAGTACAGGGTGCCGGTGGCAGCGTCGAGCGCCGGGGGATACCACGCCCCGCCTCCGCTGTTGATGCTGGGATTGCCCCACAGTTCTTCGTCTTCCACGGTGGCGAACGACCACACGATCTCGCCGGTGGCCTGGTCCATGGCGTAGATCGTGCCCCTCGCCCCGGCAGGGAACCCGCTGGTGGCCGCGTAGACCAATCCGTCGTAGGCGAGTGGCTGCACATTGATCTCGCTGAGGTCTCCACCGGTGATGTCGGTGGCCCAGATCTCCTCGCCGTTTTCTACGTCGTAGGCCGCGATGAGCTGGCCCCGCTGGCGCCAGCCGATCTTGGTGGCGAAGACCTTGCCCCAACCCACAGCGACTCCCGAGGGGCCGTACATCCCGCCCCGACGTCCTGCGGTCCACAAGATCTTCCCGGTGTCAGCGTTGATGGCCTGGACTCCGCCGTCGAGTCCGGCCACATACACCCGGTCGCCCAATATCAACGGCGAGGTGGCCAGGTTGCCCCACGTGCTCCCGCCGGGGACATCGGCTGTCCAGGCCATCTCTAGGCGATCGACGGTGGTGGAGTCGATCGGGCTGTCGAACGTGGCCCGGGTGGCGGCGAGGTCGCGGTTGGGCAGCGGCCAGCCGTCGGCGTGCGCGACCACCTCGGGCGGGCTGCCCTGAAGCGAGGTCTCAGCTGTCGGCTCGGGCTCAGAAATCCTCTCGGGGGACGCCGAGGGCGCCCCCTCAGCGGGCGCCGCATCAGCAGATTCTGGTGACGTTGACGTCGGCGGGGTCGGATCTACTGCTTCCTCCGACGATGCGCAGGCGGCCAGGACCAATACGGCCGTGATCGCAGTGACGGCCACCCGCCGAGCGGCATCAAACCTGCTGCCCATATTCCGACTGTAAGTGCTCATCGGCTGCGAGCCATTACTGTGTTGGCACCCCAGCCAAGGAGGAGGCATGGCACGAATTAATATCCCCGATGGCCCCGAGGAGGAGCTGCATCGGTTGTGGATGATGACCCCGGAGCTGTCCGGCCCGGCATCGGCGTTCAGCGGCGCGGTGTACAACGAGAGCAAGCTTCCCGTGCGACTGCGGGAGTTGCTTCGAATGAGGATCGCCCAGATCAACCAGTGCGTGGTTTGACTGGACACTCGCATTGCGTCGTTGGCGCAATATGAACTAAGCGAAGACGACTACCTCAACGTTGGTAATCGGGATGAATACAACGGCTTCAGCGAGGCCGAACGCGACGCTCTGGAGTACGCGGAGAAGTTCGCCGCCGACCACCTGTCCATCGACCAGGAATTCATGGACCGAATGGTCGGCCATTTCGGTGACGAGCTAGTGGTGGAGATGACCCTTGCCATCGGCTGCTGGATCGCCTTTGGGCGCCTCAACCAGGTGATGGACGTCGTCGTGTCCTGCCCGCTGCGGATGAAAGGTCCCGACGAGGCCCGCGAGATACAAGATGCCGCCGACGGCGACCTCCTGGCCATGCGTTCCGCCCGATTCGCCTAAATCTCAGCGGAATAGGCGGCCAAAAACCCTTAAATCGTCGGTGAACAGCTCCGGCTGCTCGAAGGGGGCGAAGTGGCCGCCTTTGGGCTGTACCGACCAGTGCACGATGTTGTAGCGACGCTCGGCCCACACCCTGGGAGTTTGCAGAAGCTCCCGGGGATAGGCCGCATGGCCGGTGGGCACCTCCACCCGGCCGGCCCACGAGTCCAGCGCAGAAGTGCCGGTTCGGGCCGACTCCAAATACAGCCGCCCGGATGATGCCGCGGTGGCGGTGATCCAATACAGCATCACGTTGTCGAGCAGCTGGTCTTTGGTGAACACACTTTCCAGGTCGCCGTCGTCCAAGTCGCACCAGTGCTGGTACTTCTCAATGAACCAGGCGGCCAAACCCGCGGGGGAGTCGTTGTGGGCCACCGCTAGTGTCTGGGGCTTGGTACTCAGCATGGCCATGTAGCCGGTACCCTCGGTGATCACCTCCAGCGAGCGGCCTATGGCCGCCTGCTCAGCCTCGGTCACTCCCTCCATCATCTTGGCCTGATCGGCTGACTCCTCAGCGGTGGGCTGGGCGAAGAGCATGTTGAAGTGGGCGGCGATGAGCCGGTCGGCGTAGGCCTCGGTCATGCGCCGGGTAACCAGCGCCCCCCAGTCGCCCCCCTGCACTATGTAGCGTTCATAGCCCAGCTGCTCCATGACTCCGGCGATGGCATCTGCGCAGCGGTGCATGTCCACGCCGGGGTTGGCGGTGGGCCCGGAGAAGCCGTAGCCGGGCAGCGACGGGACCACCACGTGGAAGGCGTCGGCCGGATCGCCGCCGTGGGCCGCCGGATCCGACAGCGGCCCCACCATCTCCCGGAACTCTACTACCGATCCCATGTAGCCGTGGATCAGCACCATGGGTATGGCATCGGGCTCCGGTGAGCGCACGTGGTAGAAGTGGACCCGCTCGCCAGCCGCGGTGGCGGTGAACTGGGGAAAGGCGTTGAGGTACGCCTCCCGGGCCCGCCAGTCATAGTCGTCGGCCCAGTATTCGCACAGCTCCCGCATGTAGGCCACCGACGCGCCGTCGGTCCACCCCGGCCGGACGGTGTCGGGCCATCGGGTCATGGCCAGGCGCTGGTGCAGGTCGTCCAGGTCGGCTTGAGGAATGTCAATCGCGAACGGCTCGATGCTCATGTACGCAGCGTGTCACGCCGGGATGGGCGAATCGAAATGGCCTGGTGGTGTGTCGCAGGTTTATTCGCGCGTGTCCTGCTAGGCATCGACGCCCCTCGCGGCGTTGCTCCTCCTTGCCGTACGCTTCGAGTATGGCTGCGTCGGTGCGCCTTGCGAGGAACGCCGCTGCCGTCGCAATCCACGGCGCTAAACCTGCGACACACCACTAGTCGAAATGCTCGGCGCGCCGAACGATGAAAAGCCAGGTCATTACCCCAGAGAGCAGTACCAGCAATCCCGACCAGATCCCGGCCTCGGCCACGAAAGCCTCTTCGATGCTGTTGAACGCCTTGGTGGTAAGGGTGGGGAAGTCGAATGGGGCGATGAGCAGGGTGATGGGCAGTTCCTTCATCACCGACAGCATCACCAGCCCGCCCCCGGCCAACAGCCCCGGAGCCATGAGCGGCAGCTCCAGCGACCGGAAACGGCGCAGCCAGCTGGCCCCCATGGTGCGGGCCGCGTCGGTCAGCCGGGACGACACCGCGGCCACCGCAACCTGGGAGGTGCGCATGGTCTGGCCTCCGAATCGCACTATGTACGCGAACACCAGCAATACCAGGGTGTTGCGAAGGTGGCTGCCAATGTCGGTCTTAAGCGTCCAGAACAGCAGTGCCAGCCCGATGAGAATCCCTGGTAGGGCGAATGCGGACACGATCACCGCATTGGCCACTGTGCCGATTCGCGACCGGTAGCGCACCACCAGATAGGCAGCCGGCAGCACGACGGCCACTGACACGACAGCGGCCAGAACGCTGCCGTAAGCGGTGTGCCAGGTCGGCGACCACACGTCGTCCCATCCCACGAGGAGATCCCGCCCCCCGGATGCTTCCAGCCTTATCCCGTCGATGGTCCAGTCGGCCAGGGAGGCCAGCGGCCCCAACAGGGCCAGTGCCACCGCACCGACCAGGAACGCCACCGCAATCGGTTTGGCCCGACCCAGCCGATAGATCACGGGCCTTCGCGATCGCACCGGTGCCGCGTGCTCAAAGCGACGGGTGACGCCTCGCTCGACCAGCACCACCGCGGCGGCCAGCACCAGCAGGATCACGCTGAGGGCCATCGAGACCGTTTGGTTGTTGAGCCGGGTGGTGTAGATGGCCCGGCTGAGAGTGTCGTAGCGCATGAGCTGCACCGCGCCGAAGTCGCTGATGGCGTACAGAAACACCAGCAGGGTGCCGGCGCTGATAGCGGTTGCCGTCTGAGGCAGCACGACTCGCCGGATGATGTTCAGCGGACTGTCGCCCAGCAGCCGGGCTGTCTCCTCCGCCGACCCGGGCAGGCGCCGCAGCCGGGCGGCTACCGGCAGGTACACGTACGGGTAAGTGAACAGGGTGAGTGCCAGCCACGCGCCGAACAGACCTCGTACCTCCACGTCCCATACCAGCCCCAAGTTGTCCAGCCAGTCGGACAGCAGACCTCCGGGATTGAGCGTGCGGATCAACGCCGCGGCGCCGATGAAGGTGGGGAACACCAGCGGCAGGGGCAAAAGTGCCTGCCACATGCGCTTGAGGGGAACATCGCAGCGGGTGGTCAACCAGGCCAGAGCGGTGCCGAACACCGCGGTGGAAGCCGACACCAGCACGGCCAGCCAAAGGGTACGCAGCAGCGGTCCTTGCGTGCGCTGGGAGAAGAGCACGCCCAGAGGGTCGCTGTGGAATGTGAAGTTGCGCCACACCAGATAGCCCGCCGGAAAGGCGAAGGCAGCGGTCACCACGATGGCAACCACCTTCAACAGAACCGGAGACCGGGATGCCGTCGAACGCACGAAGTGCGACTCTATCCACAGGTCGCCCTGATAGTAAAGCTTGCTTTACAAAAGACGAGACGGTCGCCGAATGATCGGACAGCTGGTTCTGGCCGGCAGTCAGTTGGCTACAGGCCGGGGAAAGGCCGCCGCCGCCGATCCTGAGTAGACCGGCGACACCCGGTCACCCGGGGCGAAGCTTTGCGTCCCGCTGACTCGGGCGAGGAGACGGATGCCGGCGGGGCTGGCCACGGTGACCATGGAGTCCGACCCTTGAAATTCGAAATCCTCCACGGTGTGGGTTGCGTTGCCGCCTGTACCAGGGCGCAATTCCACGTCCTCGGGTCTGACCACCACCTCGACTGGGCCCTGGTGGGAGTCGAGCAGGGGGATGGATCCGAAGTCAGAGTGGGCGATCTGGCCCGCGGCGTCGGCGGGGTACATCGAAACCGCGCCGATGAAGGCGGCCACCCATGGGTTGGCCGGCTCTTGGTAGATCTCCGCTGGCGATCCGATCTGCACGATGCGCCCCGCATCCATGACGGCCACTCGGTCGCCCAACACCAGCGCTTCCTCTCGATCATGCGTCACGAAGACCGCGGTCATGCCCGTGGTCTGGAGAAGTTGGCGCACCTCGGTGCGGACGTCGCGGCGCAGCGCGGAGTCCAAGTTTGAAAATGGTTCGTCCAGGAGCAGGGCAGTGGGCTGGGGGGCTAGAGCTCGGGCCAACGCCACCCGCTGCTGTTGTCCGCCAGAGAGGGTTTCGGGCATCCGGTTCTGCATCCCGGGAAGGTTCACCAGTTCCAGCGTCTTGGCCACTTCCTCCGCCCGCTTGCTGCGGGGGACTCCGTAGCCGACATTTCTGGACACATCCAGGTGGGGAAATAGCGCCCAGTCCTGGAACACCATGCCGACATTTCGGTCCTCAGGGCGGACCCAGGTTCCATTGCCAGCCACTTGGGCACCGGCGATGTGGATCGTCCCCCGGTCGGCACGCTCCAGGCCGGCGATGATTCGAAGCAGCGTGGTCTTTCCACACCCGCTTGGCCCGAGCAAAGACACCATTTCGCCCCACCCCACGTCGAGACTGCAATCTTCGATCACCGTGGTCCCCCCAAAGGACTTGGAGACGTCCTGCACCGACAGCAGCGGAACCGGGGGGACTAGGGCCATGAAAATGTAAGGCTAGCTTTATTGAGGTGATCTGGCGCAGAACTACAGTGTTTGGCCATGTCCCAGGATTGGCGCAAGATCACGTTGGTTCCCACTGACGACGGACCGATCGAGGTGCACCTTTGCGGCGAGGGGCCGCTGGTGGTCATGCTGCCGTCGATGGGCCGAGGGGCGGGTGACTTCGACCAGTTGGCCGACGACGTGGCGGCGGCAGGATACCGGGTGGCCTGTCCCGAGCCCCGGGGCCTGGGGGCCAGTGCGGCGCCCGACCGGAAGGAGACCCTGTCGACGCTGGCCGCTGATGTGGCCGCGGTGATCTCCGAAATCGGCGGCGGCCCCGCCGTGGTTGTCGGCCACGCCTACGGCAACCGCATCGCCCGCATGACCGCCACCAACCATCCCGAGCTGGTGGAGAGCCTGGTGCTGTTGGCCTGCGGCGGGTTCATTCCGGTTACCGACGAGATGGGCGTGGCTATGAGAACGATCTTCGACACCCGCAACCCGCCCGAAGCCCGCCTCGACGCGGTGGCTCGGGCGTTTTTCGCACCGGGGAACGACCCCAGCGTTTGGGCCGACGGCTGGTACGGGAAGCTGGCCCGTTATCAAGAACAGGCCACCGTGAACACCCCAGTTAGCGATTGGTGGGCTGGAGGCACCGCCCCCATGCTGGCCGTGCAGCCGGCCGACGACCAGCTGGCCGTGCCGGCCAATGCCGATGCCCTGGTCGAAGCGGTAGGCGACCGCGTGGAGGTGATGGTCATCTACAACGCCGGCCACGCCCTATTGCCCGAGCAGCCAGAAGCGGTGGCCGAAACAGTGATCGGCTGGCTCGACCGCCGGGCTGAAACCCGCGTCTAGTTGGTTTCAGGCGTTCAGTTAGTTGCGGGGGACCTCGTTCCAGGGGATGCCCTTGTCCACCCGGGGTTCGCCGGGGAGGCCGAGGATTTGCTCACCCAAGATGTTGCGCATGATCTCGGTGGTGCCGCCCTCGATGGAGTTGGCCCGAGACCGCAGGAAAGCATGGCCGATCCCGTTTTCGACTCCGGTTTCCGACACCATGTCGGGCCGGCGGAAGGTGTAGTCGAATTCCACAGAGCCGGCCAGGCCCAGAAGGTTGACGCACTCTTCGAAAATGTCCTTGTTCAACTCTGCGTGGATGGCCTTGGCCACCGAGCCCTCAGGACCGGGGTTGCCGGCCCGTCGGTTCTGCGACGCCCGCATGTTGGTGAGCCGCAGCGTCTCGGCCTGACTCCACAGTTGCATCAACCGGTCTTGGCGGGTCGAGGTTCGCTGTTCGACAGGCAGCTCGGCCCACACCTTTACCAACTCCGCGATGCTGCCCGAGCCCCGCTTGGGCGAGCCGCCGCCCCCGATCACGGTGCGCTCATTCATCAGCGTGGTGAGAGCCACTCGCCAACCCTCACCCTCATCGCCGATGCGGTCGGCGTCGGGCACTCGCACGCCGGTCATATACACCTCGTTGAACTCGGCCTCACCGGTGATCTGGCGCAGCGGGCGCACCTCCACCCCTTCGGCGTGCATGTCCAGCGCGAAATAGGTCATGCCCTTGTGCTTGTGGGCGTCGGGATTGCTGCGGGCCACCAGCATGCCCCGGTCGGCCAGGTGAGCGAGGGTGTTCCAAACCTTTTGGCCGTCAATTGTCCACACCTCGCCGTCGCGAACCGCCCGAGTGGCCAATCCGGCGAAGTCGCTGCCCGCGCCCGGTTCGGAGAACAGCTGGCACCAGCGCTCCTCTCCGGTGAACATAGGTCGCAGGAACCGGTGCTTTTGCTCATCGGTCCCGTGAGTCACGACGGTGGGACCGGCCAGCGTGAAGAAGAAGGCACCGGGGTCAGCCTGCCCCGCTCCGGCGTCTCTTAGCCGCCCCTCGATGTGGCGTTGGTAGCGAGGAGCCAAGCCGAGACCGCCGAAGCCCGCAGGAAAATGCACCCAGGCCAGCCCGTAGTCGTACTGGTAGCCGCGAAACTCCTCCACCGACATGGTGGTGGGATTGTGTTCAGCCAAAAGGGCGTCGATGGCCTCGTCGACTTCTGCGGGGATACCGTCAGTGCTCACAAGGCCAATCTAGCGAAGCACTCCATTGATTGGCGGGCCGCCACATGGGTTTCCAGCGCATTGAGCTCGTCCGAGAACACCTCGACTGCGACAGGGGCGTCGACGCCGCGATCGACTAGATCAGCCAGCAAACCGGCGATGTTGCCGTGGCCCTCGCCGGGCATCAGGCGATGGTGAATGCACTCGTAGGCGATCTCATCGGGGGTCGGCTGGCCCAAGGGGTCGGGGCCAGTGTCTCCGACCTGGATGGCTTTGATCATGGCTGGGTCGATGGCCGGGTCAACTTGGCCCCGCTCCGGTCCCCGCCACAGGTGCCAGGTGTCGAGCAGCAGCCCCGCGTTGGGGCGACCAGCCCGCTCGACAATTTCAGCCGCCACCCTGTGGTCGTCCAGCGGCGACCAGGAGAACGGCTCGATCAGGGCCAAGATGCCGTGCTCAGCAGCCTGATCGGCGATCTCGGCCAGTGTTGCTGCGGCTTGTTCCCGGTGCTCGCCTGGCTGCCAGTCGGAATGCTCCAGCACCGTGATCGAGCGGGCGCCCAAGGCCGCGGCCGAGGCAACTGCATCCTCGGCGCCCTCTGGCGACCGCATCGTCATTACCACTCCGTCGTACTCGGCGATCTGAAGGTTCAGCTCTTTCAACAGATTCACGATGGCGGCATCGACCCATCCCCGCTCATGGAGTTTGCGGTGCTCCCATCCGTAGATCGACAGCCGGGCAAAGCCGGCGGCCGAAGCGGCCCGCGCCTTGTCATCCCACGGCACTCGGCCGAGTGTCCCCGTGCACAGATAGGGGGGATGGTTCACGGGCCGAGACTAGCGGTGTGTCCCCGCACTACCGTGCGGCCATGGAGTTCGATGCCCGCGATCCGGCCCACGAAGTCGAAGGAGTTCCGTTTCACACGCTGGCCCGTATTCGCTCCGAACAGCCCATCTGCCCCTCGCCGGCCGGCGGCTGGTACCTCTCGACCCGCCGCCACATCGACACCGCCCTCAAAGAGGTGGAGATCTTTGTGGCCGATCTGGCCCCAATGGCCGGACTGCCCGGCACCGAGGCGGTTCCGCCCGAAGAGCTGTTCTTGAGCGAGATTCCCGAGCCCCGCCACGGCCGCATCCGCCGGCTGTACAACTCCAACTTCGCCCCTCACCGGTTGCGCAGCACCGAGGAATTCGTCACCCGCACATGCCACCAGCTGCTAGACCCGATGCTGGTTGCGGGCGAGGGCGACCTGCACGCGGGCTACGCCATGCCGATCCCCAGTGCCACCCTGGCCGACCTAATGGGCTTGCCCCCCGAGGCGGGCCACAAGTTCATGGGCTGGTCGTTCGACGGCACGCTCATGCAGCGCCCGGGAACGCCGGGGATCAATCCATCGGGGCCGCCTATTTTGGACTATTTCCGAGAAGCGCTGGCCGAACGCCGGGCATCGGCGGCTGCTGGTGACGAGCGTCCCCATGACGTGATCATCGGGCTAATGGACGCCGAGATCGACGGGGTTGCGCTGAGCGACGCTGAGATCGTCACCCAGCTCCAGTTCATGGTCATGGCCGGGGTCCACACCACCCGGGCGCTGCTGGTACACCTGGCCCACCGGCTGCTGCGGGATCGGGATCTGTTCGAGCGGGTGACCGCGGAGCGCGACTTGGTGGCTCCGCTGGTGGAGGAGTCGCTGCGCCACGATGCCCCGGTGCAGGCCACCACCCGCCGCTGCACCCGTAGCGTCGAGCTCGACGGGGTGGAGATGCAGGCCGGCGAATGGGTGGAGGTGGGCATCGGCTCGGGCAATCGGGACGAGACCGTGTATGACGACCCCGACGTGTTCCGCTTGGACCGGGATGACCCCCGCGACCACCTGGGGTTCGGCGGCGGCCCACACATCTGCCCAGGCGCCACTTTGGCCCGCATCGAGGCCACCTGCGCGGTCAATGTGCTGTGCGACCGGGTGGCGGAGATGTCGGTGATTGATGGAGCGACCTACCCCCCGCTGCCCGGCGGTATGTCGCACCTGCCCATCCCGGCAAGGCTCACACCTAAGTAGCTCGGGGCTTCGCTTCGGCCAACTCGGCGATGTAGGCCAGCTCCTCATCGGTGTCGGCCCGGATGGTGAGGCCGGTGGCTTTGGTCTCGCGCCAGCGGGCGAAGCGCTCCTTGATCCGCTGGCGGGAGCCGATCAGCGCCCCGTCGTCGATGTACTCGTCGGGCACCGCGGCCACGGCCTCGTCCCGGCGTCCGGCCATGAACAGCTCCTGGATGCGCTCGGCGGCCTCCCCGAAGCCCCGGCGCACCATGGCGTCGCGGTGGAAGTTGTGCTCCCGGGTGCCATATCCCCCCACCAGAAAGGCGAACTGTGGTTTGGCGGAGTCGATGGCCCCCTGCACGTCTTCGGTGATCGACACCCGGGCCCCAGCCTGGATCTCGATGTCGTCCCAGGTTCGCCCGGCCCGGTCGAGCCCGGTCTGGATGGCCTCGGTATAGAGGTGGGCGCTTCCCGGCGTGTAGCCCAAAGGGAGCCACCCGTCGGCCAGCTCGGCCATCAGAGCGGTATTGGCCGGCCCTCCGGTAGCCAAGAACACGGGGATGTCGGGGTTCATGTGCAGGATCGACTTGAGCGGCTTGCCGATGCCCAGCGCGCCATCGCCGTCATAGGGCAGGCTGATCTGCGATCCGTCGTGGCTCACTGGGCCCTCCCGGGCGAACACCTTCTTGATGATGGAGACGTAGTCGCGAAGAAGGGCGTTGGGTTTGCCCCAGGCCTGGCCATACCACCCCTCCACAATCTGGGGGCCCGACAGGCCCAGCCCGCAGATGGCTCGCCCCGGCCCGGCCAGCGCCTCCAAGGTGCCGAACTGCATGGCGGCGGTCACCGCCGGGCGGGCGGCCACTTGGCACACCGCGGTGCCCAGACGGATGTGGCGGGTTTGGGCCGCAATCCAGGCCAGCGGGGTAATGGCGTCAATCCCGTAGATCTCCGCCGACCACACCGAGTCGTACCCCAGCCGCTCGGCCAACTGGACTCTGGCCAGCTGCTCTTTGGCCCGCGGAATGTCCAGCTTGGCCTGGTTCCAAAGATCTACCCCGATTCCCAGCTTCATATGCTCTGACTATCCCACTCCCGGTGGTCGGCAAGTGAATTGGCGGTGGGTAGAATTCGGCGGTGCCTACCAAGTTTTTGCATGGATTTGCTCCCCCCGCGGCCGAAGACTTCATCACCATTGTGCGGGCCGAGGGCTGCACGCTCTGGGATGACCAGGGGAAGCGGTATCTGGATGCCCTGGCCAGCCTTTGGTACTGCCAAGTTGGTCATGGCCGGGCTGAGATCATCGACGCAGTGGCCGACCAGATGCGGCTGCTCGACGCCTATCAGACGTTCGCACCGTTCACGAACCAGCCGGCCGAGGAGCTGGCCTCGATGGTGGCCGAGCGGTCGCCTCACCCCGATGGCCGGGTGTTCTTCTGCGGTTCGGGCTCCGAGGCAGTGGATTCTGCACTCAAGATCGCCCGGGCTGTACACCAACTTCGAGGCGAGCCCGACCGCCAGGTGATCATCCGGCGCACTGACGCCTACCACGGCACCAACTTCGGAGGTACCACGGCCCAGGGAATTGCCCCCAATCGGGAGGGCTGGGGCGATCTGGTGCCGCATTTTTTGGAGGTGCCCCGCGACGACATCGAGGCGGTAAGCACCACAATGGCCGCCAACGAGGGGCGAGTGGCCGCCATCATCACTGAGCCGATGCAGGGTGCTGGGGGAGTGTTCCCGCCCCAAGACGGCTACTTGGAGGGACTTAGGCGCCTGTGCGACCAGCACGGAGCCCTGCTCATCATGGACGAGGTGATCTGCGGAT
Source organism: Acidimicrobiales bacterium (assembly GCA_963663255.1). Taxonomy (GTDB): domain Bacteria; phylum Actinomycetota; class Acidimicrobiia; order Acidimicrobiales; family Bin134; genus Poriferisocius. The sequence goes on along the minus strand of OY760141.1, from coordinate 3,020,398 downwards.
TCGGCCGCACCGGACAATGGTTCGGGGCCCAGCACTATGGCGTCACCCCCGATCTGATGACGTTCGCCAAAGGGGTCACCTCGGGGTACCAGCCGGTGGGCGGGGTGATTCTCAGCCGAGGCGTGTGTGACGTGTTGGAGCAGCCCGGCTTTCTGCTGCGCACCGGCTACACCTACGCCGGGCACCCCACGTGTATGGCCGCCGGGGTGGCCAACCTGGCCCTTATGGAAAAAGAGCAGCTGGTTCAACGGGTGCCCCACCTGGCTCAAAAGCTCACCGAAGGCCTGGCCGCTCTCCAAGCCGACGGGCTCATCCAGAGCTATCGGGGCACCGGCGCGGTGTATGCCGCCGAGCTGGGCTACGACGCCGCCGCCACCCGGATGCGTCTATTGGAAGCCGGAGTGGTGCTACGGCCCGTAGGAACCGGTTTGGCCATATGCCCGCCATTGGTCATCACCGACCACGAGATCGGCACTCTGTTTGACACCATGGTCGACGTATTGGCCCGGGGGGATGAGCAGGGTTAGAGCCCTCAGCCGATCATCTGGCCGGCGTCGACCCGGATTTCCAGGCCAGTCACCCCCCGGCCCCGCTCAGAGGCCAAGAACAGCACCGCCTCAGCGATGTCGTCGGGGTCGACGTGCCGCCGTAGAGCCGCACTACGGGCGGCGCCCTCAGAGACTTGCTGGGCAGTCTTGCCAGTCTGGTCGGCAATGCCCTGCCACAGCCGATCCAGGTTGGCGCCAGTGATGTAGCCGGGGGTGACGATGTTCACCCTGATGTTGTGGGGGCCGAGCTCTCGGGCCATAACCATCGAAGCGGTGTGCATGGCTGACTTGGTGGAGGTGTAGATGGCCATCTTCTCGGGCACAGAATGGGTGCTTAGGGTGCTGATCTGCACGATGGAGCCCCCGCCGACGGCCTTCATGTGATCGGCGGCGCGACGGCTCACCTCCAGGGTGCCAACCACGTTCAGCTCAAAGGAATAGCGATAGTCGCCCCAGTCGATGTCGGCTACCGCAGCACGGGCCCCACCGGCGGTGGCCACGTTCACAACCGCATCCACCCGGCCAAGCTCGGCGGCCGCGGTGTCGACCAGGGCCGCGGCCGAGTCGTGGTGGGCAATGTCGGAGGGTATGGCCAGCACCCGCCGTCCGGTGGCCGCGGCCACCTCGGCGGCCAGCGCCTCGAGCGGCTCGGCCCGGCGGGCCGCCAGGGCCAGGTCAGCGCCATCTTCGGCCATAGCCAGCGCACACGACCGTCCCAACCCCGGCCCCGCCCCAGTGATGATGGCCACCTTGCCGGCCATCGAGCGGGTGACGCTCATAATCAATTAATCACTCTCTGGCATGTCGGGGGCCCAGTTGGCGCCGTTGATGTGGCTGCCGCCGTCCACGTACAGCGTGTTGCCGGTGAGGTATTGGGCGTCTTCGGTCGACAAGAACAGAGCCACTGGGGCGATGTCGCCCTCAGGATCGCCCATCCGGCCCATGGGGTTGGCCGCCTCGGCGTTGCGGATCAGATCGGGCATCATCTGCTCCACCCGGCGGGCCGACGCGGTCTTGGCCCCTGGACAGATCACGTTCACCACGATCCCATAGGACGCCCACTCCCGGGCCGCAGTGCGGCTCAGTGTCCGCAGCGCCTCCTTTGCGCAGTTGTACTCGAGTGTGCCCATGTGGGCGTTCACCCCGTTGAGCGAGCACAGGTTCACGATTCGGCCGTATTGCTGATCCCGCATAGGACGGAAGGCGGCCTGCATGGCCCACAGCGGGCCATAGAGGCCCACGTGCATGGCGTCGTTCATCAGCTGGTCGGTCTTGACCTCCACCCGGCACAGCTCGCCGCCACCCCAGGCGTTGTTGATGAGTACGTCGAGGCGCCCCCAATTCTCGATGGCGGTATCCACCATGGCCAGCACCTCGGCCTTTTCGGCCACGTCTACCCGCATTGGCCGGGCATCGGCGCCGAATTCGTCGCGCAACTCGCCGGCCACCCGCTCGGCAGCTTCGTTGTCGATGTCGGTGACCAGAAGCTTGGCCCCTTCGGCGGCGAACCGCCGGCTGATTCCGTGGCCGATGCCGTCGCCGCCGCCGGTGACCACCGCCACCCGGTCGTCTAGTTGTCCCATGTTGTGCTCCTTCCAGGTCTTGGTTGTTTAGAAAGCGATAACCGAGCGCAGGGTCTCGCCCGCCTTCATGGCCGCATACCCGTCGTTCACCTCGCTGATGCCGATGGTGGCCGACACCATCTCATCGAGCTTGAGGCGACCATCGAGGTACAAGTCGATGAACTTGGGCATGTCCAGGCGGAAGCGGTTGCCGCCCATGAGAGATCCCTGAAGCTTCTTCTCGCTCAAGATGATCTCCCCGCCGGGGATGGTCACCTGGCTGGTCATGGGCAGCATCCCGATCACCGTGGCCGTGCCGCCGATGCCGATCATGGCCCAAGCCTGCTCAGCAGTGGCCGACAGGCCGATGGCCTCGAACGAGTAGTCGGCCCCGCCCCCGGTGATCTCGTGGACCGCGGCCACTGGATCCACTTCAGAGGCGTTCACGGTATGGGTGGCACCCAGGGTGCGGGCCATCTCCAGTTTGGAGGCCACCAGGTCGACGGCGATGATGGGCGTGGCTCCCACGATGCGGGCTCCCTGCACGGCCGACAGCCCGATGCCGCCGCAGCCGATCACCACCACGCTCGACCCGGCGGGAACCGCCGCAGTGCGCATCACCGCACCAAGCCCGGTGGTGACCCCACAGCCGATGAGGGCGGCCCGGTCAAGCGGCATGTCGTCGCGGATCTTGACCACCGCCCGCTCGTGCACTAGCAGCTCCTCGGCGAACGATCCCAGCCCGGCAAAGGCGGTGCAGCCCCGGCCGTCTTCGAACCTCAGCGAGGGGGAGGGGCGGCCTGAGCGCATGGAGTCGGCGTCGAGGCACAGGTAGGGCTTGCCCTGGAGGCATGTGCGACACACCCCGCACCACATCGACACGCAGGTGATGACGTGGTCGCCGGGCTTCACGTAGGTCACGTCTTCGCCTACCGCGGCCACCACGCCGGCCGACTCGTGGCCCATAACCATCGACTGCGCTACCGGCCAGTGCCCGTCCATGAAATGAAGGTCGGAGTGGCACAGCCCGGCGTGGGTGGTGCTGATGAGCACCTCGTTGGCGTTCGGCTTGTCGACGGTCAGGTTCTCGACGACCAACTCGCCCGGACTGGTGTGCAAAACGGCGCCGCGCATGGGGCTCTCCTTTGTGGTGGGGTTTAGGTAGTGGTCAGGAAGGTTTCTATCAGGCTGATCACGTAGCCGATGTCTTCGTCGTCCAGTGAGTGGTTCATGGGGAGCACCACCCCCCGCTCCATGATGGCGTCGGCGTAGGGCAGACCACCGTCGGGCTGGCGGAAGTCCACGCCGGACATGAAGGGCTGGCGGGTGGCGTTGCCGGTCCACACCGTGCGGGTGTCCACCCCGTTTCCGTCAAGGTGGGCTTGTAGATCGGCCCGCACGAAACCGGCGTCGGAGGCGATGGTGAGCGGGTAACACAGCCAGGCGGTGACCAGCCCCTCGGTCTGGCGGGGGAGGCGGAACCGGTCGGCGTGGTTGGAGAAGAACTCGGTGTAGAGGTCGAAGCTGCGGGTGCGCCGGGCGAAGTTCTGGGGAACCTTGTCGAGCTGCTGGCGACCGAAGGCGGCCCCGATCTCGGAGGGCTCGAAGTTCCAGGCCAGTTCGTCGAAGATGAACTGGTTGTCGTAGTGGACGCCGTCGAGGTCTTCCCAGAAGTTCCGGTCCCGGCGCTTGGATCCGTAGAAGTGCAGCTCGGAGCGGCGTCCCCAGCGGCGCAGCAAAAGACCCCGGTCCCGCAGGTCCTCGTCGTCGAGCAGCACCATTCCGCCGTTGCCCGCACAGGTGATGATGTGCGAGGAGGCGAAGCTGGTGACCGTCAGGTCGCTGCGGGTGCCGGTGGGGGAGCCCCGCAGCACCGGCCCCAGGGCATCGCAGCTGTCCTCGATCACGAACAGCCCGTGGCGGTCGGCAATGGCCCGAATGGCGTCCCAGTCGGGGGCGTTGCCGATGAGGTTGGGGGCCAAGATGGCCCTGGTATCTGGGCTGACCAGGGCCTCGATGGAATCAACGTCGATTTGGTAGGTGTCGGGGTCCACGTCGGCGAACACCGGGACCAGTCCGGCTCGCACCAGCGGGGCCACATCGGTGGAGAAGGTCACCGCCGCGGTGATCACCTCGCTGCCCGGCGGCAGGTCGGCCAGCTCCACTGCCAAATACAGCGCCGATGAGCCCGAGTTGCACATCAGTCCCCGCTGCTTGCCGAAACGCTTGGCCACCTCCCATTCGAATGCGGTGACGTTGCGCCCCGGCCACAGCGCCGCCGCCCCGCCCCGCAGCACCTCCACCACGGCCTCGATCTCGGCCTCATCGTGAACACTGGCCGCATAGAAGATCCGCTCGCCCATTGATTCTCAGTCTGCCCCACCCTCGTCGACAAACAGTGATCGAAGCGGCGGCTCAATCCCTCGCAGAGCAGGTCAGCTTGTTGCGATCAGACCGTGTGGCAGGGGTCGGAGTGGCCCGCAGACATAGCTTCCAAAAAGCCCGAGGCTCGTTCTTGGCGGGGGTAGCGGTTGGCCAGTTCCCAGAAGGCGGGGCTGTGGTTGGGCTCGCTGAGATGGGCCAGTTCGTGGACGATGACGGCGTCGAGCACCCAGCTGGGCACCCGGGCCAGGCGGGTGGAGACTCGGATGGTGCCCCGGGCCGAGGTGCAGGACGCCCAGCGGTCGTTCTGCTCAGCCCAGGTGACCGACTCGGGTTGGGTGAGGCCATAGCGTGAGGCCAGCTTGACGGCTCGCTCGGCCAGGTTCAACCCGCCAGCCTCAGCTGCCCGCTTGCGCTCGAGACGTACTACCAGACTGGCCACCATCTCGGCCTCGGCGTCGGGGGTCATACCAGCGGGAACCCGCACCTCAATGCAGCCGGGCAGGATCTTGGCTGCGGCCGTCTTCCGACGCCTGGGACTGCGGATGACGCGAACCGGTAGCCGGGGCAGCGCCTCGGGAACTGCGTCGGCGGCAGTGCCCGTGGCGGCGTCCAATGCCGTGCCCAAAAGGGTCGAACTCACGGTGCGACCATACCGACGGGGAATGACAGTTTGGTGGATGGTGGGGTATAGAAGCGCCTGCGGTAACGTCCGGCCAAAACCAAAGGGGGAGATGGAAATGGCTGATCAGACCAAGACCCAGGCCGCGTGGGCCGAGATGGTTGACGCCCTGTCAGAGGTGAGCGAGCGCTTCTGCGGCGAGGAGTGGGGGGTGTCGGGCGATCAGGACATCGCCGACAGCCACCGCCTGGTGCTGCACATTCTCCAGTCGGCGCTGTACTCCCACGCCGAGTTCGATCCCGAGCGCCCGGTGTGGCGCCGAATCGTGTCGCCTACCCGCAAGTTCACCGGCGACAACGCCGATGCGGTGTACTTCGAGGCCCCGGTGAGTGGTGACCTGGCCTACCGGGTCACCGGAAACCTGGCCGGAGCGGTCTACACGTCGTTCACCGTGGAGCTGGGCTCTGCCGACGGCAAGTACGCCACCGGCACCGGCGGCGTGCTCAACGACGACGACATCGACGTGGACGCCGACGGCAACTATGAGGTGTTTTTGGGCGGTGAGCCCCGGGACCGCAACTGGCTGGACCTGCCCCCCGACGCGGGCCGGATCACCACCCGCCACTACTTCGAAGTGCCCAAGCCGGCCGCGGCTGACGAGTCGCTCCACATTCCCCTCACCATCGAGTGCCTGTCGCCGGTGGGCCCGGCCACGCTGTGGACCGACGAGACGGTGGCCGCAGCCATCAACCGGGTCAACAACCATGTACTGGGCAAAACCCTCCAGCAGCCCATTCCCGGCACCTATCCCATGCCGACGTGGGTCAGCCGCGAGCCCAACGTTTTGCCCGACCCCCAGCCCCCCGGCACCATGGGCTTCGCGGCATTCGACGCCTACTACACCCTGGGTCGCTATGTGCTCGGCCCCGACGAGGCCCTGGTGATGACCGGGCGGTGGCCGGAGTGCAAGTTCGGCAACGTGTGCCTGTGGAACGCGGCTGGCCAGACCTACGACTACGCCAACCGCGTCACCAGCCGCAACCGAGCCAACACCACACTTGAGGCCGACGGCTCGTTCAAGATGGTCATCGCCCACGAAGATCCCGGTGTGTACAACTGGCTGGACACCGAGGGCCGCCCCTCCGGCAGCATCTTCTGGCGATTCTTCCTGCCGACGGGTGACGTGGAGCGAATAGAACCGGAGCTGGTCAAGCTCTCAGATCTGCGCTGAGCGCGCTCAAAGCATCGACGTCGAACCCGTAGAGGTCGGCGGCGTTGCCCCCCACCAGCTGGGCCACCTCGTCATCGGGCCGGCCGGCGAACTGCTCTACCAGCATTTCCTGAGAGCGGGGCCATGTGCCCTCGATATGGGGGTAGTCGGAGCCCCACATCAGTTGTCCGGCACCGAGCTGATCCACCACGTCCACTTCCTCGGGATCGGTGAAGCCTGCCCCCAGGTACACCTGGCGGCGGAAGTACTCGCTGGGCTTGAGCGGCAGATCTCGGCGGAGCTGGTCGAACATCCTCAGCTCGTAGAAATGGTCCAACTCGTCCAGCGTTGCCGGGGCCCAAGTAGAACCCTGCTCGTTCATCACCATGCGCAGGCCGGGGTGGCGCTCGAAAGCCCCCGACCACATGAGTAGCCAGAACGGGCGGTGGGCGTACCAGCTGATCTCGGTGAGGAAGATGCCCAGTGAGCCGGTGAAGTCTCCGTAGTTGGGGGTCCAGCCCGAGTGGGTATGAACCGGCAGCCCCTCATCCGCGCAGGCCGCCCACACCGGCTCATATCGGGGGTGGTTGTACAGCGGGTTGTCGCCGGTGCCGCTGCACAGCAGCACGCCCCCGAAAAGCCCCAGATCGCGCATCTGTCGGATCTCGGCCACGGTGGTGTCGATGTCGTCGACGGTGATAAGGCCCACCCCGGCCCGCCTCCCAGGGGCGTCGCGGCAGAAGTCGCCCAGCCAGCGATTGTATGCCCGGCAACCGGCCAGCCACAGGGCGGGGTCCTGCTCGTACTGGTAGGTCATCAGCCCCACGTCGAAGGGCGTCACCGACGGGTCGCCCGCTCCGGGATAGAGCACCTCGGCCACGGTTCCGTCGGCTTCGAGCTCTCGCAGCCGACGGCCCGAGTCCCATCCACCGCCAACGCCGCCGGCGGCCACTTCCTCGATCGTGCTGAACTCTTCTAGGGCCTGCTCGCTGTAGATCGCAGCCCCAGTGTGCTCGGCTTTTCTCGTCTTCTTGCTCTCGGTGTCGTCCAGCCACTGGTCGTAGGCGTCTTCTAGTCCGGGGTCCAAGTACTGCCGGTAGGTGTCGGGCAACGCACTGGCGTGGCAGTCGGCAGAGATCATTAGCAGGCCTTCCATGTCTCAATTGTGACCTCCGACAATGGGGTGCGCGGAATCAGGCCGCCGGTCGGGGAGAATGTCGGGATGCAATTGCAGGGCGAAACGCCCGAGCTGCCCGAAGGGCTTGACTGCGTCGATCCCGATGTGCTGCAAAAGCTGCGTAATGGAGTGATTGACAAGCTCCCCGAGAGCGCCCTCGACTGCTTGCCCGCCGATGTGCGGAATCAGATCCCCGACGAATTGATCGAGTTCGCCACGACCAATCCCGAATTGGCGTTGGCGGCAGTGGTCGTTGCGGTAATGGCTTCACTGGTGTTCTTGTACAAGCTGATGAAGAGGGCCTTTATCGTCGCCCTGATCTTCGGCTCGGTGGCGGGAGCGGCCTGGTGGTGGTGGCTGGCCGGCGCCCAATAACGTGCCACCATGACCAGCCGGCCACTTTGGGTGCCTGACCGAGATAGGGCCTCCCAAACCAATCTGGCCCGCTTCGCCGCTGACGTGGGAATCGACATTGGGAACGACAGGGGATTCGAGAGGCTGCACCGGTGGTCGGTGGAAGACCTGGGCGGCTTCTGGTCGGCGGTATGGGACTTCTGCGGTGTGGTGGCCTCGGATCGGGGAAGTGCTGCGCTTGTCGGGGCCGATCACAATGCCGAAGCGAGCTTCTTTCCCGACGCCCGTCTCAACTTTGCCGAGAACCTGCTAGCTGGCGACGACGCGGAGACCGCCATTGTGTTCGCCGATGAGTCCGGTGTTTACAACGAGACAACCCGGGGACAGCTCCGAGCCCTGGTATCCCGGCTGGTCGGGGCCATGCGAGCCCAGGGCGTGCGACCCGGCGATCGGGTGGCGTGCTGGATGCCCAACGTTCCCGAGGCCTATGCCGTGATGCTGGCCGCAGCCTCGGTGGGGGCAGTGTTCTCGTCCACGTCCCCCGACTTCGGCACTGCCGGCGTACTTGACCGATTTGGCCAGATCGAGCCGGTAATGCTCTTTGCGGTGGACGGTTACGTCTATGGCGGCCAGCGGTTCGACCGCAGGGAGCGCTTGGAGCAGATTCGAGACGGCTTGCCCACCGTGACGACCGCCGTGGTGCTTAACCGCACCGGTCTCGGCGACCCGCCCAGCGGCACGGTGGACTTCGACGCCTGGATCGAGCCCCATCCCGCCGGGCCGATCCAGTACGAACAGCTTCCCTTCGACCACCCGCTGTACGTGCTGTACTCCTCGGGCACCACCGGCCAGCCCAAGTGCATCGTGCACCGGGCTGGCGGGGTCCTGCTCAAGCACCTGTGCGAACACCAACTGCACTGCGACGTTCGCCCCGGCGATCGGGTGTTCTACTTCACCACCACTGGTTGGATGATGTGGAACTGGCTGGCTTCGGCGCTGGCGTCAGGGGCCGCTGCGGTGGTCTGGGACGGGAACCCCGTGCATCCCAACTCTGACACCCTGTTTGACATGGCCGACCAGGCCGGGGTCACGCTGTTTGGAACGTCGGCCCGCTATATCGACTCGCTGCGCAAGGCCGGGGTCTCGCCCCGCGACACCCACTGCCTGACCACGCTGCGCACCATCTGCTCGACCGGCTCTCCGCTGTCGCCGGGCGCATTCGGCTACATCTACAACCAGGTGAAAGCGGACGTGCATTTGGCCTCCATCTCAGGAGGGACCGATCTGTGCGGCTGTCTGGTGGCCGGCGACCCCACCGGGCCAGTTTGGTCGGGTGAGATCCAGCGGCCGGCTCTAGGCCTTGACATCCAAGTACTCGACGGGGATGGCTCGCCGCTCGGTTCGGGCCAATTCGGCGAGTTGGTCTGCGCATCGCCGTTCCCATCGCAGCCTCTGAGGTTCTGGGGCATTGGGGGCGATGAGCGATACCGCACCGCCTACTACGAGAGGTTCAAGGGCCAATGGCATCAGGGCGACTACATCTGCGCCACAGAGAACGGCGGCTACGTGATCTCCGGCCGCTCCGACGCCACCTTGAATCCGGGCGGAGTCCGCATCGGCACCGCTGAGATCTACCGCCTTGTCGATGCCATGGACGAGGTGGTCGAGAGCGTGGTGGTGGGCCAGCCTACTGACGGCGACACCCGAGTGGTGCTGTTCGTGAAGTTGGCTGAGGGAATTAGTCTCGACGACAAATTGGAGGCGGCCATCCGGGCGAAGATCCGAGCCGGCGCCACTCCTAGGCATGTGCCGGCGGTGATCGGCGCAGTGGAAGACATCCCCCGCACCCGCAGCGGCAAGACGGTGGAGTTAGCGGTGCGCGACGCCATCTGCGGGCGGCCTATCGTCAACATCGAGGCGCTGGACAATCCGGAGGCTTTGGAATATTTCCGCGACCGACCGGAGCTGGCATGACCGAGAATCTCCTTTGGGAAGACGCGTTGCCCCGACTTCGGAGTCTGCTGTTCGCCCCGGCCAGTCGCCCCGACATGTGCGCCAAACTCCCCCGCAGCGGTCCCGACGGCGTGGTGCTGGACTTGGAGGACGCGGTGGCTCCCTCAGCCAAGTCCGAGGCCCGAGGGCAGGCTCGAGCAACCGCTGTGGAGTTGCGTGGGCAGCACCCCGACCTGGCCATCTTCGTGCGGCTCAACCCGCCGGGCACTGAATGGTTTGACGATGATGTGGCCGACAGCCTGGCTGAGGAGCTGACCGGGGTGGTGGTGCCCAAACTTGAGAACGCCGCTGATGTCGAACGGGTACAGGTAGCGCTGGCGCAATCGGGGCTGCACCGCCTCCGGTTGTTGGCCGGCATCGAGACCGCTGCCGGAGTGGTTCAGACTGCCGATGTGCTGGGGCATCCCCGGGTCGAGATTGCCTATTTCGGGGCCGAGGACTTCATCACCGACATGGGCGGCGTGCGCACCGATGACGGCCTCGAGGTGCTGCACGCCCGCTCCCAGGTTGCGCTGGCCGCCCGCCTGGCCGGAGTGCCGGTTCTCGACCAGGTGGTGACCGCGTTCAACGACAACGAGCGCTTTTTGGCCGACGCCGCCGTGGGACGGTCCATCGGCTACAGCGGCAAACTCTGCATTCACCCGGCTCAAGTTCCGCTGGCCAACCAGTGCTTCTCCCCGTCGGCCGAGGAGCGGGAGCGGGCCCGGGCGCTGCTGGCCGTATGGGACGAAGCCCAAGCGCGAGGCGAGGCGTCGGTGGCTTTCGAGGGCCAGATGGTCGACGAGCCGTTGGCGCGTCGCGCCCGGGCGCTGCTGGACGAGTGACCGCCGCCAAGACCGGTATGGGAGGCTAAGCGCATGGCAAAGCGTCGTGACAAAATCCGCCTTTCTCCCGAGGAGCTAGAGGTCTTCATCGAGGAGCAGAAGAGCCTCCAGGTGGCCACCATCAACCAGGACGGCACCCCCCATCTGAGCACTCTGTGGTTCGCAGTGGTGGATGGCGACATCGTGTTTGAGACCTACACCAAGTCGCAGAAGATCAAGAACCTGGAGCGGGACAGTCGCATCGCGCTGCTGCTGGAGGACGGTGTGGAGTACGACAAGCTCCGGGGCGTAGCCATCAACGGGCACGCCGAGCTGCACACCGACCCTTCCGTGGTCCACCGCTACGCCCTGGAGGTGATGGATCGCAACAACCCCGACGTCGATCGGGAAATGCTTTCGAAAGCGGCCGAGAGCATGGCCTTGAAGCGCACCGCAGTAGTTGTCAAGGCCGAGAAGACCATCAGCTGGGACCACACCAAGCTGGGCGGTTCCTACTGACACCGCTTGTGCCCTCAGCATTGCGGCCCCCGGTCCGCGCCCGCAGTCGACTGACCGGCCGGTAGCGTTGGGGGTCTGGTGAAGGACCTCCTGAGGTGGCTGTCCCACCTGCTCCGGCTCGCTGTGCTCATGCCCATGCTGGCGCTGGCCCTGGCCGCCACCCTGTTCGTGGCATGGCCTCCGACGGCCGACGTGCTGAAGTCTTGGGAATCCACCGCGGTGGAAGTGAATCTCACCGAGAACGTGAGCCTGAACGAGCTGTCCATCCGCTCTTACGTCTACGACGCCGATCGCCGGATCATCGATGTGTTCAGCTACGTCGAGAACCGGGGACTGGTCGACCTTGACGACATCTCCGAGCAGGTGAAGCACTCGGTGATCGCCATTGAGGACGAGAACTTCTACCTGCACACCGGTATCGACCTGAGCGCGGTATTCCGGGCGGGTCTCGAGAACGTCGGAGCCGGTGGCATCACCCAGGGCGGATCCACCATCACCCAACAGCTCATCAAGAACCTGGTGGTGGGCAACAAGGTCGAGGCTGAGCGCAAGCTCCAGGAGATGGCCATGGCCAAGCGCTTGGAGCGGGAGATGGAAAAAGACGAGATTCTCCACCTTTATCTCAACACGGTGTATTTCGGTCAGGGGGCCTACGGAGTGCAAGCTGCCGCCGAGGTGTACTGGGGGCTGGACGCCGCCGATCTGGGTTGGGGGGAGGCTGCGCTGTTGGCCGCCCTCATCAGCAACCCCAGTGGCTATGACCCCATCTACAACCCCTTGGGGGCCCTGCGCCAGCGGCGCATTGTGCTGAACCGGCTGGCTGAGCTGGACTACATCACGCAGGAGCAGGCCGACCTGTTCGACCTCCAGCCGCTGCCCACCGAGATTGACGAGATCGAGCTACCCCCCAGGAGCTACTTCGTGGAAGAGGTGAAACAGCAACTCCTAGACGACCCCCGGTATCTGGGCGGGAGTCCTGAGGATCGCTTCAACCTGGTATTCAACGGCGGCCTCAGCATCTATACCACCTTTGACCCCGTCGCCCAGCGACAGGCCGAGGACGCGGTAGCCGCCACCCTGGTTGAGTACAACGAGGGAGAACACGGCGGCGTAGAGGCCACCATGGCCCTGGCCGCCCTCGAACCCGATACCGGGGCGGTGCGAGCGGTGGTGGGGGGACCGGGATTCGCCCAGGATCAAGAGGAGTTCAACCTGGCCACCCAGGGCTCCCGCCAGCCGGGGTCGGCGTTCAAGACGTTTGTGATGATGGCCCTGTTCGAACAGGGATACCAGCCCAGTGACCGGATCAGCGGGCGGGGGCCTTGCCAGATTCCCAATCCCGGCGGCGTCCCCGACCCCTATGTGGCCAACAACTTCGCCAGCTCGCCGGGACAGGTGGACTCCATCACGAATCAGATCAGGGTCTCCTCCAACTGTGCGTTCTTGCGGCTGGGCCGGGTGGCGGGAATTGAGCCGGTCATCGACACCGCATCAAAGATGGGCATCACCACCGAGCTGGAAGCGGTGGCATCACTACCGCTGGGTTCTGAGGAAGTTCACCCCATCGACATGGCGTCGGCCTACGGAGTGATGGCCACCGGCGGTATCCGCTATGAGCCCTATTTCATCGAGCGGATCGTCGACCGCCAGGGCAACGTGCTCTACGACCACGATCTGTCGGGCCAGCGGGTGGTGTCGGAGCGCTCTACCTGCTGGGCCACCGACGTGCTCGAGAACAACATGGTCAACGGTACCGGGAGACGGGCTCAGTTGCCGCTCCAGACCGCTGCGGGCAAAACCGGTACTACCGAGGAGTCGGCCGATGCCTGGTTTGTGGGATTCACCCCCCATCTGGCCACCGCGGTGTGGCTGGGCAACCCCAACGAGCGCATCCCCATGCGCAAGGTGACTGGCAGCTCCTATCCGGCGGTGGCGTGGGGCCGGTTCATGACCAGCTACCACGAGGGCCTTGAGGTGGTGGAGTTCCCGAATTGTTCCAGCGAGCTCCGGATCAGCGAATTGATAGAGCTGGAGGACGTGTTCACGGTGGGCGCTCCCTGCGCGACGCCGCCCGAGCCTGAAGACCCGGAGGTGATCGTGCCGATCATCGTGCCGGTGGACACCGACGACGACGGCACCCACGACGCCTGCGTAGACCTGTTGGTCACCGAAGGAGTCGAGCCCTGCGGGTTCAGCGAGTTCGCGGAGGAGGGCGGAGAGCCCATCCCGCTGTACTGCGGAACCCCCTCGGCCATCGAGGTGGAATGTCTCGAAGGTCAGTTCCCCTTGGACTCAAACGATGACGGCGTCGCCGACACCTGCTTGGGTACGGGCGCCCGGGGCGACCCCGACTCCGATGTCGGACCCGAACCCGTTGACGGTTCTGATCCGAGCACAGTGTCTGATCCCGAAGCCGAGATTGATTCCGGTGGTGCCCCTGGTTCGGCCGAAGCGTCTGACCCCTAAGATCGCAACGTGAGCCACGATCAATTCCAGCGCCTGCTGTCGGTCCAAGACCACGACACCCGGATCGATCAGCTCCGCCATCGCTTCGAGACCCTCCCCGAGCGGGCTGAGCTGGTTGCCGGCGAACAGGCCTGTCGGGAGGTCGACAGCCAGCGGGAGGCGGTGCAGGTTAGCCGCCTGGAGCTGCAGCGGAATCTCAAGCGCAACGAGGACGAGCTGGCCGTCTTGGAGGACCGGATCAAGCGGGAGAACGATCGGCTGTATTCGGGGGAGGTGACCGGCACCCGGGAGCTGCTGACCCTTCAGGAAGAAGTAGACGGATTCCGATCCCGTCGCTCCGACATGGAGAACGATGCCTTGGAGCTGATGGAGGCGATCGAGGAGATTGATGCTGAAGTGGAAGCCTTGGCTGCTAGTGCGGTGGCCGCCGATGCTGGGGTGGCCGACACGCGAGAGCAACTCGCCGAGGCTGAAGTCGTCGTCCAGGCCGAGATCGAACAGGAGAGGGCGGCCCGGTCAACCGAGGTTGCTGAAATCCCCGAGGCGGCCCTGGCCAGCTACGAGGGTCTGCGGGCTCGGATGGGCGGAGTGGCTGTGGCTCGGCTCCGCAATGGCACCTGCGAGGGCTGCCACCTTGGGCTGTCGGCCATGGAGTTGGACCGCATCCGCCACGCACCGGCCGACGAGGTGTGTTACTGCGAGGAATGTGGCCGCATCTTGGTGCGGACCTGACCGGGAAGGCCCGGTGTTCTTCTGGTTCTTGGCCCTCAGCTTCGTGCTGGTGGCCTTGGTGTTCGACAGCCCGGCGCTGGACTACCGGATGGTGATGCTCGGGTCGGTGTTGCCGGTGGTCGAGCTTCTGGCCGGCGGCCCTTGGGCGCTGCACACCCTGTTGGCCCCATTGGTGGTGCTGGTGATGGTGATGCTGGTCACCAGGGGACGCCGCCTGGTTCGGCGCCGGTGGCTGGGATTGCCCATCGGGCTGTTCTTGTACCTGGTGCTGGATGGGTCATGGCTGCGAACCGAGTTGTTTTGGTGGCCGGTTCTGGGGGTGCGGGTGGACAGCGGCGACCTGCCCGACTTCAAGCCCGCGGCCCTGCTGATCGCGATGGAGTTGATCGGAGTGGCCGTGGGGGCCTGGGCGGTTCGCCGCTACGGCCTAGCCGACCGGGAGCGGCTACGCCTGTTCTGCACCCAGGGCCAGCTGGATCGGGTTCAGATGGGAGGTGCTCGGCCGCGGCAGCGCTGATACGCCAATTTCAAGAGAGATTGGACGGTGAGTCGGCCTGTAGGCGGGATTCTGTCCGGGTCCTTGCGGACCTTGGGCGGCCATCCATCTAAGCGGCCTACCCGGGGACTGCCCCTTTTGGGGCGGTGGGCCACCGTGTCCCCTGCTTGGCCTTGCTCCCGGTGGGGTTTGCCGAGCGAGCCGGGTCGCCCCGGCCCCTGGTGCGCTCTTACCGCACCGTTTCACCCTTGCCTGTGCCCGGAAATCCGGGCCATCGGCGGTTTGTTCTCTGTGGCACTTTCCTTCGAGTCGCCCCGACTGGCCGTTAGCCAGCACCGTTGCCCTGCGGAGTCCCGACCTTCCTCGACGCCGAGGCCGAAACCCCGGCGCCGCGGCCACCCGGCCGACTCACCGTCGCATCCAGTCTGCCAGCCTCGCCATCTTGAGGCGAGGGGGTTTTACAGGCCGATATCGGAGAGTTCGGGGTACCAGCGGGAGGCCCGCTGCACGGCATCGTGCCAGCGATCGCGCTCCACGGAGGCCTGGGGCTCTATCACCGCTCGGGGCGACCACGAATCGGCCACCTCCTGCCAACTCGACCATTGGCCCAGGGCCCGTCCGGCCAGCACCGCGGCGCCCAGCGCTGTGCCCTCCGGCACCGGGCACAGCTCCACCGTCCGGCCCAGGGTGTCGGCCAGGATCTGGATGAAGACCGGATTCTGCGACATCCCGCCGTCTACTCGGATGCGCTCGATGCGATAGCCGCTGTCGGCCTCGGCGGCATCCATGAGGTCGGCGGCCCGCTGGGCCACTCCCTCGAACACCGCCCGAACGATGTGGGCTGCCGTAGTACCCCCGGTGAGGCCGAACAACGCGCCCCGGGCCCCGAAGTCCCAGTACGGTGTGCCCAGGCCGTAGAGGGCCGGCACGTACACCACCCCGCCGGTGTCGGCCACGCTTCCGGCCAACTCGCTCGACTCAGCGGCGTCGTCCAGCAGGCCCACGTCGTCGATAAGCCAGCTCATGTTCGATCCGGCGGCAATCATCATCGCCTCCACGCCCCACACGATGGCCCCGTTTTCCTGCCAGGCCACGATGGGAAACGTGCCCCGGTCGCTGCGCTTGTCGGCAATCGGCCGGTCGGGGCCGGTGCACACGTCCAGGAAGGCACCGGTGCCGAATGTGAGCTTGGCCAAGCCCTCGAGCACGCAGCGCTGTCCGATCAGCGACGACTGCTGGTCGCCGATGATCCCTGCGATGGGAGGGGCACCTGGAAGGGCGGTGGCGGTTCCCACCACTCCGGTGGAGTCCACGATTTCGGGCAGGCAGTGAGCGGGAACTCCGATCCTGTCGGTGATCTCGTCCGACCAGCGGCTTCCGTCGTCGCTCAGCATCCCGCTCATAGCGGCATTGGAGGGATCCACTACGTGACTGGCGCCCTGCGACAAGCACCACACCGCCCATGTGTCCACGGTGCCGAAGCAAAGGTCCCGGGTGCGGTCGGGGTCGTGCTGGTCGAGCAGCCAGACCAGCTTGGTGGCCGACTCGTTGGGCACCAGCCGAAGTCCCTCGGCCTGCCACACCAGGCATTCGCCCACTGTGCGCAGATCCTGCCAACCCAAGGCCGGGCCCACTGGCTCGCCGGTCTTGCGATCCCACACCACCGCCGATCCCCGCTGGTTTGTGACGGCCACCGCGTCGACGCCGCCAACCTCTTCGATCACCTCCGTGGCGGTTTGAAGGATGACTCCGGCCATCTCGTCGGCGTCAAACTCCACCAATCCCGGCTCGGGCATGTCGGGCGGCGTCCGCTGCTGTCGGAAGCAGATCACCCGATGCCCGTCAGTTACCGCCGAGCGGATGCTGCTGGTGCCCACGTCGACGACGCAAATGTTCATGAAAGAGATTGTGGCAGGGCGGGGATGATGGTCCACACTAAGACGGTGAGCCTGGACGAACACGGAGGGTGGGCAGGGTTATTCCGTCGGCTGACGGAAGGCGGCCATCTCACCGCCGATGCGGCCAATGCGGCTATGACCGAAATACTGAGCGGAGAGGCGACACCGGCGCAGATCGGTGGATTTGTGATGGCCTTGCGCACCAAGGGGGAGACCGCCGAGGAGCTGGTCGGCCTGTTATCGGCGATGCGTGCCGCCGCGGAAGCAGTCCCATTGGACGCCGCCGGCCTTATCGACACGTGTGGCACCGGCGGCGATCACAGCGGCAGCATCAATGTGTCCACTGCCGCGGCGCTGGTGGCCGTGGGGGCGGGGGCCAGAGTGTGCAAGCACGGCAATCGGTCGGCCTCGTCGCTTTGCGGCTCAGCCGATGTGCTGGAAGAACTGGGTGCGGTCATCGACCTGGGCCCGGTCGGAGTGGCCCGGTGTGTGACCGAAACCGGCTTTGGCTTTTGCTTGGCTCCTCGATTCCACCCGGCCATGCGCCACGCCGGTCCGCCCCGCCGGGAATTGGGGGTGGGCACCGTGTTCAATTTTCTGGGGCCGCTGGCCAATCCGGCCGGTGTCAGGCGCCAGCTGGTGGGAACCAGCGACCCAGAGATGGCCGAGATCATGTTGGAGGTGCTGACCTCTACCGGCTCGGAGCGGGCAATGATCGTGCACAGCCACGACGGATTGGACGAGCTGTCGACCACCAGTCCGACCGACGTCTGGGAGCTGCGGGACGGCGATACGCTTCGCTACACAGTGGACCCAGCAGAGTTCGGATTGGCACCGGCATCCCTAGATGACCTGAGGGGAGGGGATGCGTCGGTTAACGCCGGCTACCTGCGCCGGGTGTTCGAAGGCCAGGGGGGAGCGCACCGGGATATCGTGACGCTCAACGCGGCTGCCGCCCTGGTGGTAGCCGAGGTTTCCCACACAATGGCAGAGGGGTTGGAGGCTGCCTCGGTGTCGATAGACGAAGGTTTGGCTGGGCAGGTTCTAGAGAACTTCGTCTCAGTCTCCAATGCAGCCCGAGCCGAGGAGGAACAAGGATGAGACCGGGAGATAGTCCTACCAATGAAGCTCTGAGGGAAGCGTTGATAGCCGTAGTGGAGGTGGCTCGGGAAGGGCAGAAGGAGAAGCCTCCGGTGGACCCGCCGACGCGGTTGAAGCAGCTCCTGACATTCAAGAAGTTCTCGGAACGGGCCTTGGGCCAAGTGCGCCAGGTGGTGGAAGATGACGAAAAGTTTCGAGAGCGAGTGGTGGAGGCCATCAACGAGAAGAAGATGAGCCGGGTCGGGTGGCTGTGGCTGGCCCGCCCGGACGGCTGGGAGCAGGAGTGCGCAAAACTTTCCGCGGCGGCCGAGCAGGAGTCGGAAATGGCAGCCGACGCCCAGAGCCACCAAGTGCTGGAGCAGCGGTTGCAAAGGGCCGAGGCAGCCTTGGAAAGGGCCGAGCGTCAGCGGGAGAAGGCCGGGCGCGACCGCGATGAGGCCCGGTTGGAGGCCACGCAAGTCCGCGCCGAGGCCCGTCAATCCCAAGAGGAGTCCCGCGGGCTGGCTAGCGAGTTGGCCCAGACTCGTGGAGACCGGGATGCCATCCAAAAGAACCTGGAGCGCATTCAGCGGAAAGAGTCTCGAACCGACGACAGGCTCAAGAAAGCACAAAGGGAGATCGAGCGGCTCAACAAGCAGTTGAGAGATTCCCGCCAACAGCACGAAGAAGAAGTCGGAAAACTCAAGGAACGATTGTCGGCGGCTGAGGAGGATGTGGCCGCGGCGCGGGAAGCAGGGTTCGAGCCTCCGAAGGAATCAGAGCCCGAGTCTCCGCCTCCGCTTACTCGTCGGACACCAGTCACCTTGCCTCCCGGCATGCTCAAGGACACCGTGGATGCCACAGAGCACCTCCTACGGACACCCAAGGTGGTGATGCTGGTGGACGGCTACAACGTGACCTTCAAGAGCTGGCAGGAATTTCCGGTGCGAGAGCAGCGGATGCGCCTGTTGCAAAGGCTGGAGGAAATGAGCGCTCGGTATCCAGAGGCTGAGGTTGTGGTGGTCTTTGACGGCACTGCGACCGACTACGACTACATCTCCACTACCGCTCGCTCGCTTGGGGTGACCGTTCGCTTCTCCCCGGCGGGTATTGAGGCCGATGATGTAATAATCGAGCGATGCCGCGACTATCCATTGTGGCAGCCGTTGGTGGTGGTTTCCCACGACAGCAGGGTCCGGGAGAGCGCGCGCCAGCTGGGGGCCAATCTTGTTCAGCCCAGCAAGCTCCTCGTGCTGATGGGCGTTGAGATGGACGATGGAGACGACCTTGTGGGGTTCGCGGTACGGTGAGCACAGTCAGCGCCGATGACGTGATCGCCGCCGGATTGGCTGCGGGACTCGACTCCGTTGGGGTGGCTTCAGCCGAGCCGTTCGAGTCCACTCGGGTCACGCTCACGGAGCGGCGAGAGCGTGGGTTGCACGGGGGGATGGCCTTCACCTACCGCAACCCCGACCGTTCCACCGACCCCGCAAGAGCCGTCCCTGGCGCCCAGTCCCTGGTGGTCGGCGCGCTTGGTTATCGCTTATCCGCTCCGGCCGCTCCGGACCGGGCCGCGGGGCGGGTGGCTGCCTACGCCCGAAGCGACCACTACGCCAAGCTGCGAGCTTCCCTGACCCACATAGCCGAGATCCTGAGGAACGTTGGGCACAAGGCCGCGGTGGTGGCCGACGACAACGCGTTGGTGGATCGGGAGGCGGCTCGACGGGCCGGGCTGGGATGGTACGGAAAGAACAGCAATATCCTGTTGCCCGGTCAGGGGAGCTGGTTCGTGCTGGGCTCGGTGATCACCACCGCTGCGCTCGAACCCTCTACTCCGGTTCCCGATCAGTGCGGGCCGTGCCGCCGATGCTTGGACGGCTGCCCGACCAGCGCCATTGTGGCCCCTGGCGTGGTCGACGCCCGGCGCTGTCTGGCCTGGCTGGTGCAGGCTGACGGAGATTTCCCCCTCGAGTTTCGCGAGGCGCTGGGCGATCGGATCTACGGCTGCGACGACTGCCAGGAGGTGTGCCCACCCAACCGACATGCGGAGTTGAACAGCAGCAATGCGGGGGAAGGGCTCGATGATGACGTCGCCTGGGTAGACCTTGTGGACCTGCTGGAATCGGACGACGACGAGCTGATGGCCCGCTACGGCCGCTGGTACATCCCCCGACGCGAGCCTCGCTATGTGCGGCGCAACGCGTTGATCGCACTGGGAAACTCTGGACGAGGGGCCGATCCTGAAGTGATCAAAGTCGTGCACCGCTATGTGTCGGATCCCGATCCCATGCTGGCGCGCCACGCAGATTGGGCCGCCCGTCGCCTCGGTGTGGGCGCAGTGGCGCCGGTTTGAGCAATGGCCCGGCACCTGCTGGTCACTAATGACTATCCCCCCAAGCTCGGGGGCATTCAGAACTACTTGTGGGAGCTGTGGCGCCGGCTGCCACCTGACGATGTCTGTGTGCTGACCCGCTCCCATCCCGGAGACGCGGAATGGGATGCCCAACAGAACCACCAGGTGATCCGCTCTCCCCGCCAATTTCTTCTTCCCACCTCCGATATGGGCGAAGAGATCACCGAGTTGGCCGAGGAGATCGGCGCCGAACTGGTTCTATACGACCCCGCCGTTCCCTTGGGAGCGCTTGCCCCGCGCTTGCCCCATCCCTATGGCGTGATTCTCCACGGTGCTGAGGTGACCGTTCCGGGACGTCTGCCGGGTACCAAGCAGCTCTTGGCCCAAGTGCTGCGCGGCGCGCAGGTGGTTGTCACTGCCGGCCGGTACTCGGTGGATGAGGCCGAAAGGGCTGCGGGGGGACCTCTGCCCGCAGTCATCGTCCCCCCGGGGGTGGATATCGAGCGCTTCAAGCCCTTGGATGCGGCCCAGCGGCGAGAAGCCCGCCTTCGATTCGGGCTACCGGTCGATGCCCCGGTGGTGGTGTCGATCAGCCGGTTGGTGCCTCGCAAAGGCATGGATGTGCTGATCTCGGCGACGGCCCGCCTGGCCGACCGGCATCCGGGGCTCACGTTGGCCGTGGCCGGGGCGGGGCGGGACCGGGCCCGGCTGGACCGCCTCATCGGGCGCACAGGCGCACCCGCCCGCCTTCTCGACCGGGTGGCCGACTCGGATTTGCCCGACCTGTACGGCTGCGCCGACGTGTTTGCCATGATCTGCCGCCAGCGCTGGGGAGGCTTGGAGCAGGAAGGTTTCGGCATTGTGTTCTTGGAGGCAGCCGCGGCGGGAGTGCCGCAGCTGGCCGGAGACAGCGGGGGAGCGGCCGAAGCGGTGGAGCATGGAAGGACCGGCCTGGTAGTGGACAGGCCCAGTCATCGTGATGTGGTGATCGCCTCCTTGGACGCCATGCTGTCGGATCGGGTTCGACTTCGACAGATGGGGATGGACAGTCGGCTGAGGGCAGTGGCCGAATTTTCCTACGACCACATGGCCGAGCGACTTCGAACTGTGATCGCCGAGGTCATCGCCCGCAGGAAGAGCCGCTGATCGTGCTGGGCGACTACCTGGTGCCATCGGGAGTCGAGGGCCGGGAATTCCTCCAGGCCTGCTGGGCAGGGACCGGTGTCTTCACTGCGGTAGCCATTCTTACAACGGCATTTCCCGACCCGATGTCTGTTCCCATTGCCGTGGTGTCGCTTGGACTGCTGGCTGTTGGGTGCGCGGCCATGCTGTGGGCCTTCCAACGGGCATTGCAGCGCAGCCGTTACGAGCTGATCGGCGTGAGCGGTCTGTATTTCCTGGCCGGTTGCGCACCCCGTCCGGTGCGGTTCTCGATGATGGCCGCACTGGCTGTGGAATTGGTCGTGGCGCTGGTCGCCGCCTCGGTGCGTCCCTTCACCGCCTCCGCGTTCGGTATCCTGGTACCTGTCTATGCGCTGGGCATGTCTGGCGCATGGGGAGCCAGGCACGGGACCTTCCCGCCCCGGCCCTCCGACAGCACAACCCCAGAACGCGGCGATCCCAGCAGGAACGGTGACGATGTTTGACCAGGCCACCAAGAGCATTTCCATTGAGGCATCGCCGGAGCGCTGCTTTGAGGTGGTGTGCGACTTCGAGTCCTATCCCGAATGGGCCACCGAGGTGAAGCAGGTCGAGGTGATCCGAAGGGACGATGATGGCCGGGGCGGTTTGGTGTCGTTTCGGGCCGCGGCCATGGGCCGCAGCACCAACTATGTGCTGGAGTACTACTACGGATCCAACCCGCTGCGGGTGTCCTGGCGTTTGGTGCAGGGCGATCTGACCCGGCGCCTCGACGGGGAGTACTGCTTCAACCCGGTTTCCGGCGAGTCGGATCGCACCGAGGTCACCTACCACCTCGCCGTCCAGATGGTGATGCCAATGCCCGGGTTTGTGAAGCGCCGGGCCGAGGCTCGAGTCATGCGTACCGCGCTGGAGAACCTTCGCCGCCGGGCCGAAACCGGTGCCGGTAAACCACGTTAAATCCGCTCGCGGGAAAGTAGATTGATTCTGTGGAGTTTCGCCGCATCAACAACCTGCCTCCGTATGTCTTCACCATCATCAACGACCTAAAGGTGGAGGGTCGCCGAGCCGGCCACGACATCATCGACCTGGGGTTTGGCAACCCCGACCTTCCATCGCCCGATATAGCGGTGGAAAAGCTGGCCGAGGCCGCCCACAACCCCCGCAATCACCGCTATTCGGCCAGCCGGGGCATCCCCAAGCTGCGCGAGGCCGTTGCCGGGTACTACGCCCGGCGGTTCGGGGTGTATCTCGATCCCGATACCGAGGTGATCAACACCATTGGGGCCAAAGAGGGGTTCTCCCACCTCATGTGGACCCTGCTGCAACCCGGAGACGCTGCTTTGGTCCCGTCGCCGTCGTATCCGATACATCTGTACGCCCCTCTGTTTACCGGCGCCGAGGTGCGTGAGATCCCGCTGAGCACCGGGACCGATTTCTTCGGCACCATGCAGGAGCGCTGGCAGTACTCCTGGCCCAAACCCCGCATCATTGTGCTGTCGTTCCCCCACAATCCCACCACCGCATGCGTGGATTTGGAGTTCATGGCCGGCGTCGTGGCCTTTGCCAAAGAGCACGATGTGCTGTTGGTCCACGATTTCGCCTATGCCGACCTGGGCTACGACGGCTACCTGCCGCCTTCGATAATGCAGGTTGAGGGGGCCAAGGATGTGGCGGTGGAGCTCTACTCCATGACCAAGTCTTTCTCCATGGCCGGTTGGCGGGTGGCGTTCATGGTGGGAAATCCCCAGGTGGTGGCGGCGCTAGCCAAGCTCAAGTCGTATTTGGACTACGGCACCTTCCAACCCATTCAAATAGCAGCCACGGTTACCTTGAATGAGGCTCCCGGCTTCCCCAAAGAGGTGTGCGACATCTACCAGAGCCGCCGAGACGCCCTTTGCTCGGGACTGAACCGCATGGGCTGGGAGGTGGAACCTCCCAAGGGGACAATGTTCGTGTGGGCCAAGATCCCCGAGCCCTACCGGGAGATGGGGTCGGTGGAATTCGCCTCCTGGCTGGTTCGGGATGCCCGGGTGGCGGTATCTCCCGGCGTTGGCTTCGGCCCCGGTGGTGAGGGCCATGTGCGGTTCGCCCTCATTGAGAATGAGCAGCGAACCGCTCAGGCTGTCCGCCAGCTCCGCCAATCACTTATCAAGCTGGGTTAGCGGGCTGGTCCCCTATGAGAGTCGGCGTGCTGAGCGGAGGCGGTGACTGTCCAGGCCTGAATGCGGTGATACGGGCCATCGTGCGCAAGGCCGAGCGCCATTACGGCGACACCGTTCTCGGCTTTTTAGACGGCTGGCGGGGAGTTCTAGAAGGCGACTTCGTTGAGCTGGATGTGGAGCGGATGCGGGGCACCCTGCCCCGGGGCGGCACTGTTCTAGGCACTTCTCGGATGTCGCCCAGGATGTATGAGGACGGGATCGAGCGGGTGCGGTCGACCATTGGGGCAACGGGCACCGACGCCTTGATCGTCATCGGGGGTGAAGGCACTTTGTCGGCGGGCGTGGGCGTAAATGAAGCGGGAGCGGCCAACGTGGTGGGCGTGCCCAAGACCATCGACAACGACATCGGGCTCACCGAGCTCACCTTCGGTTTCGACACCGCGGTGGGGGTGGCCACCGCGGCCATAGACCGACTGCACACCACCGCCGAGTCGCACGATCGGGTGATGGTGGTGGAGGTGATGGGTCGCCATGTGGGGCACATCGCCACATGGGCGGGCATCGCCGGAGGAGCCACACTCACCCTGATTCCCGAGGAGCCCTTCGACATCGACGTGGTAGCTGAGGCCATCTCCCGGCGCCATGCGCGGGGACGGTGGGCATCCATTGTGGTGGTGGCCGAGGGTGCCCGGCCCAAAGAGGGCACTTTGGAGATGCCCGAGCCCGAGATCGACCAGTACGGCCATGCCCGGCTGGGGGGAATCGGCCAAGTGGTGGCAGCCGAGATCGAGGCCCGCACCGGTTACGACACCCGGGTGACGGTATTGGGCCACGTTCAGCGGGGCGGCACCCCCTCCGCCCTTGACCGGGTTCTTTGCTCGCGGTACGGCATCGCGGCTATCGACGCCGTCCACGACGGAGACTGGGGGTCGATGGTGGCCTTTCGCGGCGGGGAAATGGCCCGGGTGAGATTGGCTGATGCGGTGGCTGAGCTGAAACCGGTCAGCCCAGATCTTTACGACGTGGCCAAGGTCTTCTTTCCCTGACCGTCACTGGAGGTGGCAGTCTCAGGAGAAGTCGAGGGTGAAGTCGGGAGGAAGCCCGGGCGGCAGGGTGGGCCCGGGCTCGGGGGTAGGAGTCACTAAGACTGTTGGAGTAGCTGTCGGAGTCGGCGTCTCGGGCGGCGCGGTTGGCGTGGCGGGTTCGGTTGGCGTGGGGGTCTCGCTCTGAGTGGGCTCTGGCGTGGGTTCGGGCTGGTATTCAGGGTCGACCGACTGGAAGCCGCTGCGTGTCACCGGAACGTCGCTCTCGCCGTTGTCGGTGGGAAGCGGCACGGGGTTGCCGTTCAGCAGCAAGGAGAAGCGGGCGGTCCCGGTGGTCTCGGTGGCCGTGAACACCAACTGCGCCACAGCCAGCTGGCGGTTCTCGCCTTCGAGGCGCTCTTCGAAGACCTCTGATTCCAGGGCCACGGTGACGAGGTCGTTGGCTTGGTCGATGTCAACGGACACCACTTCGACGTCGGCCGGCAGAGCGGTTGACAAGGCCTGTTCGGACTCCGCTTCATTGGGAGCGGAGAACAGAGCCTCCAGCACCGTGATGGGACGAGCCGGGCTGGCCACGTTGCGGGCAACGCCAGACAGCAGGTTGTTCTCGTCGATCAGGTAGATGAGGACCTCCCGGGTGATCAGCGGCGTCGGCTCTGGAGTTTCGGTGGCTGCCACCAAGTCATCGGGGAGCAGGGAGTAGTCCAGCGCTCGGGGGCGATTGTCCTCGGGCACTGAGCAGGCTGCGGCCAAGAGCACGGCTGCGGCGAAGACCGCCCACAGGCGCCAGAGTGCTGCTAGCCGGGTCATACGACTGCGATGGGTAGGTGGACGACGAAGCGGGCACCAGGGAGGCCATCGAACCGATCCTCGCACCAAACTTGACCCTGGTGAAGGCGCACATGCTCGGCTACCAGCGCCAGTCCCAAGCCAACACCGGTGCTGGCTCCCCGCTCGCCCGCTTCCCGGCCTCGGGAGAACCGGTCGAAAATGTGCTCTCGCTCGTCGGCGGCAACTCCCGGTCCGCCGTCTTCCACGACGATCTCGATGTTCTGCCCCCGATGCTTGAGGACGATGCCGGTGGCGCCTCGAGCGTACTTTTGAGCATTGGTCAAGAGATTGTCGATGACCTGCATCAGCCGGCGCTTGTCGGCTTGGACCCGCACAAAGGAGGTGGCCGGATCGCAGTGGATGGGGATGACAACCGGGCTGGTGGCCGACACTGCGTTCTCAACGAACTCAAGCAGGTTGAATACATCGAGATCCAGTTCGGCGGTACCCACATCGAATCGGGAGATCTCCAGCAGGTCCTCTACGAGGTGCTCGAATCGGTTGACGTCCTCGGTCAACAGGTCTAGCGCGGTTCGAGCCCGCTCGGGCAGTTCGGCCCGCCGGGTGTTCATGACCTCCACCGAAGCGGAGAGCGTCATTAGGGGCGACCGGAGTTCGTGGCTCACCTCAGAAGCAAATCGCTCGTCTTGGGCGATCCGGGTTTGGAGGGCGCCCACCATGTCGTTGAACGAGTCGGTGAGCGCAACCAATTCGCGGGCCGCCCCGGCTTCCAGACGGGTGCTCAGATCCCCCTGGGCGATGGACTGAGCAGCTTCGCCGATGCTCACCAGTGGGCGCAGCAGGCGGCGGCTGGCCCAAAAGCCGACCCCGGCCGATGCCAGAGTCACCCCTCCGCCGGCGCTGGCCAGGATGAATCCCAATGAGCCCAGTGTGTCCTCAATCTCGTCCAGCGGCGTGGCCTCGTAGTAGGAGGCGTTGCGGTCGGGGATGGGGATGCCCACCACCAGGAAGGGCTTGCCCCTGACCCGGTAGCGCATCTGGGCTGGCCTCCCGCCTTCCACCGTGCGGCGCAGGCGCTCATCGATGTCGCCCGACTCGAACTCGAAGGACTGTTGGAACCAGTCGCCACCCACCCGAAGAACCGGGCGGGAGCCTTCCGGTGTGGCCAACGTGCTGATCAGGTTCTGGAGGGCTTCCGACTCGATGTCGGGATTGAGGCGGCGGCTGACTGTGGAGGCATTGAACCCCACCGTGACCAGGGCATCGTTCTCGCGCCCGGTGAGCAGGTTTTGGCGGGTCAGGGCGAACACGGTCACGCTGAGCAAGGCCGACAGCAAGAGAGTGGTGAACACGAAGGCCAAGATGATTCGGGTGCGAAGCCCTAGACGTCGGGCCCGGGAGCCCGCTCGGTGCCAAATGCGGGAGCGGAGTCCCGGCCGTGTCGGCATCAACTTCGCCCCTATGCCTGGAGCTTGTACCCCAGGCCGCGAACGGTGACCACGTAGCGCGGGTTGGCCGGGTCGGTCTCGATTTTGGTGCGCAGCCGTCGGATGTGGACGTCCACCAAACGGCCATCGCCGAAGTACCCGAGATCCCACACCCGCTCAAGGAGAACTTCTCGGCTGAGTACCTTGCCGGAATTAGTGGCCAACTCCACCAGAAGTCGGAACTCAGTCTTAGTGAGGTGGGCCTCTTCGCCGCTGACGGTCACCATCCCCTGCTCGGGCATTATCTCCAGCTGCCCGAATCGGAGATCGCTCATGGCGGTGTCGGTTATTCGCACTCGGCGCAGCAGGGCGCGGATTCGGGCGGAGAGCTCTTTGGGAGCGAAGGGCTTGGTCAGATAGTCATCGGCCCCTGCCTCCAATCCGGCTACCACGTCATGGGTGTCGGCTCGGGCGGTGACCATGATGATGGGCACGTCGCTGGTCCGGCGCAACGTTCGGCACACCTCGAACCCATCGATGTCAGGAAGCATGATGTCGATGAGCACCACGTCGGCGGGGGTCTCGGAAAACGCGGCGAACGCCTCCTGTCCGTTGGCCGCCTCCTGAACGTCCCAGCCCTCGTCTTCGAGGGCCAAGCGGACCGCGGTACGAATTCTTTCGTCGTCCTCGATGGCCAAGATGCGGGTTTCCACCCTTGAATGGTGCCCGATTTTTGGGTCAAATGCGTGGCAGGGGGCCTTATAGTTGGTCGGCCTCGGCGCCTTGCAGCAATTTAAGCAGAGTGTCGGCCACTCCCGGAGAAGCCGCGAACACGAAATCGCTGCTAGGGGGGCCGCCTTTCAGGTCTTGGACAACAGCGCCAGCCTCTTCTGCTATGAGGGCTCCGGCGGCGTAATCCCACGGGTGGAGCCCCACCTCAAAAAAGGCGTCCACTCGACCGCAGGCCACTGTGCAGAGGTCGACTGCCGCCCCACCCACTCGCCGGATGTCGCCAATGAGGGGCAGCAGCTCCCCCAGCACCTCGGCTTGGCGTGGTCGCCGCTCGTGGGCGTAGGAGAACCCGGTTGCCACTAGGGCCAGAGCAGGGTCGCCGTCAGGGCGGACAGTGGTGGGGTCTCCGTTGAGGCGGGCCCCGCCGCCTCGGTGGGCGGTGAAGGTCTCGTTGAGTACCGGGTCGATCACAGCGCCGGCCACAACTTGGCCGTCGACTTCGGCGGCCACCGACACCCCGAAGCCGACATGGCCATAGACGAAGTTGACTGTGCCGTCGATGGGGTCGATGATCCAGCGCACGCCGCTGGTGCCGTCGCGACACGAACCCTCTTCACCCATCATCCCGTCATTGGGCCGATGAGCGGTCAGGAAGTCGACAATGGCGGCTTCGCAGGCCAGGTCCATGTCGGTTACCAAGTCGGTGCGCGATGATTTGGCCGTGATCTGACGCTTGGCACCGGTCTCGGCCCGCAGCAGCGATGCCGCCACTTCGGCGGCCTCAGCGGCCAGCTTCTCCAGGTGGTCCCATGCGGGAATTCCTGGCATTGGAGATGGTTCGGGTTCTGGCACAGGGGAAACTCTACGCTGGTGGCCGTGGCATCTCGCGGCGTGGTCGATCTTCGGTCAGACACGCTGACCCAGCCGACCGAGCCCATGCGGGCGGCCATGGCCACCGCGCCGGTGGGGGACGACCGCTATGGGGAGGATCCCTCGGTCAATCGCCTGGAGGAGCGGTTCGCCGCGTTGGTGGGCAAGCTGGCTGCGGTGTACGTGCCCTCGGGCACGATGGGCAATCAGATCGCTCTTAGGCTGCACGGAACACCGGGAAGCAACGTGGTGGTGGGCAGGCGGCAGCATCTGATGTCCTATGAGAGCGGTGCTGCTGGTTGGAACAACACCTTCCAGATCTACGCCGTGGACGACACCGGCGGTGTGGTCGATGCGGCGGCGGCGGCCGAGGCAGTGGCCGCGGGTCGCGGCGGTTTTTGGCCTCCGGTGTCGCTGATCTGCCTGGAGAACACCCATTTGGCCTCGGGCGGTCTGGCTCTCGGGGCTGAGGAGCTAGCGGCGGCTGCTGGGCTGGGACCGCCGGTGCATTTGGACGGCGCCCGCCTGTTCAACGCGGCCATCGCCCGGGAAACCACAGCCGCCGAGTTGGCCAGCACGGCGAACACAGTCATGTCGTGTGTATCGAAGGGGCTGGGTGCGCCGGTGGGGTCGCTATTGGCCGGGCCGGCTGATCTGGTGGCCGAGGCCCGACTGCACCGGCGGCGGCTGGGCGGGGCCATGCGCCAGGCCGGGGTGATCGCCGCTGGCGGGCTATATGCGCTCGACCATCACATAGACCGGCTGGCCGACGACCACGCTCGTGCCGACCGCCTGGGTCAGGTGGTGGCTGAGCGATGGCCCGGTGCCCGGTTGGGCGAAGCGGAAGCGGCCTGCGGGCGCCCGCTCACCAACGTAGTGGCCTTCCGCCATCCCGATTCCCTGGGTCTACTGGACCACTTGCGTTTGGCCGGTATCAAAGCTGGGCTATTGGCCCCGGGCATCGTGCGCTTCGTCACCCACTTGGATGTGGACGACGCCGACATCGACCGGGCTGTCGCCGCGCTGGCCTCTGCTCCCGAATAGTACCGACTGCGCCTAGTGGATTCCCCAGAGTAGGCGGGGGCCGCGGTGAGGACCCCGCTCCGGTTTAATAGCCGTCGCGGTCTTGGCGACGCCCGCCGAATAGGCGCCACTCGTCCATGGCCCGCAGAGTCAAGACAGCTACTACGGCCAAGCCCACCGCGCCGGCCACCGCACCGATCAAGGCGCCGAGTCCGGTCCACAGGCCGCAGTCGCCCTCGCACTGGAGGTCGATATAGGCGAACCCGATCAGTCCACCGCACAGTCCGCCGAGCAATATCGCCGCAAAGGCCAGCCAGCGGGCACCCCTGGGGGGTCGCGCCGAACGCTCTTCAGGCGAACCCTGATCGACCATCCCCCCATGTTACGGGCCAGACCGACTTCTTCATCGTGTTGGGGCAGGGGTGCGATGTCACCGGATCAGGCCATACTTGTGGGGTGCCGGGGCGAGTTCGGGATTGGGCGGTGGCCGGGGGAATTGTGCTGCGGGGGGAACAGTTGCTGCTGGTGCGCAACCGGCGCCGCAACGACTCGGTGGAATGGAGCACGCCTGGCGGGGTGGTGGACCCGGGGGAGACGTTCCTCCAGGCGTTAGGTAGGGAGGTGCTTGAGGAGACGGGCATTCAAGTGCTTCTTTGGCATGGGCCGCTGTATGAGATCACCGTTGATTTTGCCGACTTGGGATGGCTGATGCGGGTGGAGGTCCATCGGGCGGTGGACTGGAATGGCGAGATTGTCCTGGAAGATCCCGACGGCATCGTAGAGCACGCTGATTTCTATGACTCCGACGATTGCGAAGCCCGCTTGGTCCAGAGCCCCCTTTGGGTGCGCGAGCCGCTATTGGAATGGTGGCGCCAGCGCCCGGAGCAGATGCTGAGCTTTCGCTACGAGGTGACCGGCACCGAGATTGACGGCCTCGCGGTGGCCCGGTTATAGCCAATGACAGGTAGAGCCCAAGGGGACCTCGGCCGACCGCAATCGGGGTCGATCCTGCATGTGGATATGGACGCATTCTTCGTGTCGGTGGAGCAGCTGCGGCGTCCCGAATTGCGGGGATTGCCGGTGGCGGTAGGCGGCACGGGTAGCCGGGGTGTGGTGGCTTCGGCCTCTTATGAGGCCCGAGCCTACGGAGTTCATTCAGCCATGCCAGCGGGCCAGGCCCGTCGGCTGTGCCCTGAGATTGTGTTCTTGCCGGGCGATCACGAGCTCTACTCAGAGGTAAGCGGGCGCATAATGGATATCCTCCGGTCGTTTACGCCGCTGGTCGAACCCCTGTCGGTGGACGAGGCCTTTCTTGATGTGTCCGGGGCCCATCGCCCCCCGGTTGAGATCGGCCATCTGATCCGCGAGCGGGTCTATGAGCACGAGGGGATCAATTGCGCGGTCGGGGTGGCTTCGGTCAAGTTCTTGGCCAAGCTGAGCTCCAAGCTGGCTAAGCCCAAGCCGACACCGTCGGGGCCTTCAGGTGGGGCAGGGGTTTTCGAGGTGCTCGTGGGCGAGGAACGGGTCTTCTTGGCTCCCCGCCCAGTTCAAGACATCTGGGGAGTGGGACCGGTCACGCTGGCCAAACTCAGCCGGATTGGCATCGCCACCATCGGGGAGTTGGCCGATTTCCCTCTCAGGCGGCTGGAGGAGGTCATCGGCAAGGCCCACAGCCGGCATCTGCACGACCTGGCCAACGCCGTCGACTCCCGCCCAGTAGTTCCCAACACGGCGCCGAAGTCGATAAGCAACGAGAAGACCTTCCCCCGCGACCTTCACACCCTTGAGGTCCTGCGAGCAGAGCTGGTGGCCTTGAGCGATTCGGTGGCTTCACGACTTCGGGCCGCTGGGGTAGCGGGGCGGACGGTCACCATCAAGGTCCGTTTCGGGGATTTCACCACAATCACGAGATCTCACACCCTGGCCAGCGCAGTCGATTCTGGGGTGGTCCTGGCCCGGGAGGCCAAACAATTGCTCAAGGCAGTGGATGTGGCTCCGGGCGTGCGCTTGATCGGGGTGGGCGTTTCTGAGTTGGAGGATTCCGACCAGCGTCAGCTCTCATTCGAGGACACCGCCGCCCCGTCTTGGCACGATGTCGATCAGGCAATCGACCGCATCAGAGGCAGATTTGGATCGGGGGCAATTCGCCCTGGGGGTGCCGCTGACACCGGGTCTAGGGGTACCAGCTGGAGTCGGCCGAACTAGGCTTGGTGGTCTGCGGCAAACAGGCAGTAGTAGGTCAGCTGGCATTGTCTGGAGAGCCGGCCTGTGAGACACTTAGCAGGTGCCACTTTCCGAGGACGAGCAACGGATCCTCAGCGAAATAGAGGACCAGCTTTATGAAACCGATCCGGCACTGGCCCGCGAGGTCGGCCGGACCACGGTGTTCACCCACCCGGCCCGCAATCTGCGGCTGGCCATCCTGGCCTTCATCGCCGGGCTGGTGTATATGATTCTGACTCTTTCCACTTCGTTTTGGCTGTCGTTTCTAGGGTTTTTGGTCATGCTGGCCGCGTCGCTTTGGGGCTGGAGCAACCTGCGGCAGCTCGGGCGGTTCGGGCTTCAGCAGATCAGCGACAGCATCAGCCGGGGCGATGTGAGCAGCTATCTGCGGTCGCCGAGCCGTAGCATCCTCAATCGCTTGCGCCGCGGCGGTGCCGAGCAAACCGGGCGCGACTAACCCGAACTCTCCGCTAGGTCAGGGGTTTCGCCCCCGCCAGTCCCGCCGCCGTGGACTGATGAGCGGTCGAGGATTGAAGGCGGCGATCAGCCTCTGCTGGCGGCTCACCCTGAAATTGACTTCGGCGCGCACCGACAGCGACCAAGTCCGGGCCAGCCACTGGTTGCGGTCGGTGGGCTCTGTCGGGGCGAAAGTGGCGGCCGCGGCCAGCTCGCCCAGTTGGCGCAAGTCAGGGCTGTGCAGCGGGACTTGCTCGATGGCCCGCCGGGCGAACTCTGCGTAAGTCTCGTCGAGCCGGGGGGCCATATTGATAAGAGCTAGAGACTCGACCGTCTCATCCCAAAGCAGCCTGATCTTTCCCCGGTTGCCCTGGACCCTCAAAAATCTCCGCTGATTTCGGACTCGCTTGAACCAAGGAATGAGCAATATCAGCAAGGCGACCAAAAGGGGGGTGACAATGGTGATCCATGTCTTCCAAGTCAACCCGCCGCGGCCGCTGCTGGCCGATGGCCGTGCACCTCCTAGATCCTCCAACTCGGAGGGGATAAGACTCTCGAAGTCGGTCGGGGGATCGACGGAGTCGGGCCGGCCGGTAGCCGATTCCTCCTCGATCATCACCAGGTCGGACCCAGTGATCGCTTGATTCTCGGCCAAACCTGTGTAGTTCTGAGCGCCCGGAGCTCCTCGGCCTGGCGTGGGCTCGAAGGCGACCCAACCAACACCGGCCAGATATACCTCGGGCCAGGCGTGGGCGTGTCTTCCCCGCACCACATAGAGGTCGGGGTCGTCCGGGTCGGCCTCGCCCACGGTGAAGCCCACCGCCACTCGAGCGGGCAGACCCAGCGACCGGGCCATGGCGGCAAATGTCCCGGCGAACTGCTCGCAATATCCCCTTCGAGAGTCCAAGAATTCCTCGATCCGGTTTCCAGAGTGGCCGGGGGCCACATTGGCGTCATAAACGAAGCCCCCGTTGCGGAAGAAACCCTGAAGGCCCAGAGCCTGTTCGTAGCCTGATCCGGCCCCCGCGGTCAGCTGGTCGGCCAGCGCTTTCACCTGGGGGCTGAAGTCGGAAGGCAGCGCGGTATATGAAGCCACCTCGGGGATCGGAGCCGCATCAAGGGGGATGGCCTTGAGCACCTCTGGGTCGAATCGGGGCAGCGCCGATGACACGGTGTAGGTGAGTCCGTTGGAATTGGCCAGTGAGCGGCCCACGATGAGCGTGGAAGAAGAGGGCTCGTAACTGATGTCGCTACCGCTTATGTCAATGCTGTCGAGGTTGCTACTGCCGATGTCAACATTGTTTATTCCGCCAGTGCTCGCCACCAGGGATCGGGGTTCGAATGCGGCGGGCAGCCACACCGCGCCCAGTTGTTCAATGCTGTACTCCTGGACGGATTCCTCCAGGCTGGAGCCCGACTGAAACAGCGACGGCAATTGCGTGGGCCGAGCAGCGTAATCGGCTCGGGAAGTCCACACCCGTCCGTCGAATTGGTCCAGCGAGGTGATGCGCCAGTAAGACCGCTCTTCTGCCCGTACCCGGAACATCACCGTATCGGCCTGGGTCACCAGTCGGCCCCTGATGTCCACCAGGGGACTGATCACCACTCTCCCTGCGCTCCTCCTGCTTCGCTCAATGGTCTCGGTAAGGTCGATGATCGGGTCTTCGTTGTTGCCCAGAACCGGCCCGGCGGCGACCCCGGCTGCCAACGCCACTGCGGCAATCGCCGCACTTCCGGCCAAAAGCGCCCGGCGACCAGCTGACGCCCGGCCTTCGCCTCCCAACCAAGCGGCATCCGCGGTGCGGGCTGCCACCCGGTGGATTGAGGTGAACAGCAGCAGGGCCGCCGTAAACACCCCAATGGTTAGAACCCGGTGCTGGTCGTCGCCCACCAGCCCCATGAAGCCGAAGGCGGCAATCGGCAGCACCATGGGTTCAAACAGGGTCCGCGTTCGCATCGCGGTCCAGTCGTTGAGGAAGGCGAGCAGCCACAATCCGGCCATAGCGCTCACGGTGAAACCATCCAGCGGTTCCACGGGGGGGCTGAGGTCGCCGAAGGAGGTCCAGGCTTGCTCTAGGTCATCGGCAAGTGCAGTCCAAGTGTCCCCGACGGGCAGGCCCCACAAGGTGGTGGCCCAGTAGTGGGACCATGTGACCGTCAGGATCAACCCAACGGCGGTGGCCAGAGTGGAGATCAGCATTCCCCAGCCGATGCGGCGAACGGCCAGCGCCAGCAGATGGCTGATTGCGGCGGCCCCGAATACGGGCAGAATCCAGGTGTCTCCCTCGAAGACCCGGATGAGGCTGAAGGCAGTGGCCGCAGTCAGAATCGGCCCGGCGATTTCCAACGCGGACTCCCACCCGGCTGGCCATCGGTGTTTCGATCCTGGAGAGGCGATCATGGGCGGGGATTGGGGGCGGTTGATCCCGCCGGTTTGGGCATGATCGAGGAGTCCTCGCTAGAGGCCGTATGGGCGGCCCACGCGTCGGCGAATCCCATGGGTTTGTCCACGACCAACAGGGCGGTGCCGGGGATGAACGCCGGGGGCAGTTGCTCCGGTTGGGCTGGCTCGCCACCGGCGAACAGCACCGCTGTCTTGGAGCTGAAGTGCGAGCCCAACGATGTCAGCGACCCCGGTTCGGTTCCGTCCACCGCAGCCGCCACCAATACCACTAGTCCGCCGCCTTGCCCTCGGCTGAGCCATTCGACGGCGCCGAAC
This sequence comes from Acidimicrobiales bacterium, assembly GCA_963663255.1. Taxonomy (GTDB): domain Bacteria; phylum Actinomycetota; class Acidimicrobiia; order Acidimicrobiales; family Bin134; genus Poriferisocius. The sequence goes on along the minus strand of OY760141.1, from coordinate 2,985,593 downwards.
AGGCTGCCGAAGTCGGGACTGGCCAAGGTCAGGTGCCGATAAATCTTGTGCAGGTGGGCAGAGTCCGACCCGTAGCCGCTGTCGAAATCCGCAGTGGTCACCAGACGAACTTGGTCTCCCCGGCGCTGGCTGGCCCGACAGATGCTGGCGGCGGCCGACACCATGGCTTCGAACCGCTCGCCGTCTCCGACGGTCGACTGGAAGTCCATTAGGACATCCCTGGTGTCCAGAAGAACGGTGGTGTGGGTATGGGAGAACTCTTCGAACTGGCGGACGATCAGTTCGTCGTGGTGGGCCGACGACCGCCAGTGAATGCGCCGAGGGTCATCGCCCCTCTGGAACGGGCGCAGCCCGTACAGCTCATCACCGCTTTGGGCCATGGGGCTGCGCCGTACTGCGTCGAAGGTATTGCCGGGCAAGCGAGGAGGGGGACTGACGGGGAACACAGCGGGATAGACCAAGGCCTCAGCAGGCTCGCCGATCTCGAAGCGCCGTTTCGAAAGCCCAAGCGGATCGGTCAGCGTCAGGTCGAGCGGTCCGGTTTTGAGCCGCCCCCGCTTCACTGTGGGCAGCCGGTAGGAAACCGTCAGTTGGTCTCGGCCCAGGATCGGCGCTGCCAGCATGTCGAGTGACAGGAAATAGTCGGTAGAGCTCTCGGTGGAGAAAGATTGGTTGTCGGCCAGTCGCAGCACCGGGCTGCGCAGGCGGCTGGGGTTGGTCAGTTCAATGCGCGCTTGGCAGTCGTCGCCGACATGTACTTGCTGGGGTTTTACCGACCGGGCCGTTATCCGCAGGGGCTGGCGGACTCTGACGTAGGCCAACGAGAGAATTGCCACCGAGGCGCCGGCGATGCCCACGGCCAGCAGCTCGCTGGCGCCGAACACCGGGCCGGCCGCCACCAGCACAGTGGAAGAGATCAAAAGCAGCCAGCCCGTTGGGGTGAGCATGGTCGGCGGCTTGCTAGTCGACCGGGGAGGTCGTCCCTGGCGAAGTAAGGGGGCGTTCGGCCATCAGGCGCGGGCAGTCAGTCGACCGGGGCCGGTACCGAGCTCATGATGTCCTCCACGATTTGAGCGGGCGGTGTTCCCTGGGCCCGGGCTTGGGGGTTCAACAGCAGCCGGTGGGCCAACACGGGCACGGCCAGTTGCTTCACGTCGTCGGGAAGGACGTAATCCCGCCCCTGGGACGCCGCCCGCACCCGGCTAGCCCGTTGCAGCGCCAATGTGGCCCGGGTGGACATCCCTAAAATGAGGCTGGGGTGATCTCTGGTGGAATTGGCGATCTGCACCAGATAGCGCTTGATCCCCGGAGCCGCGAACACCGCGCTGGCGCGGTCAGCCAGTGCGCTGACTGCTTGGGAATCCAATACGGGGCGAAGAGTGTCCAACGGGCCGTCGGCGCCGTGGGCTTCGAGAATGTCCAGCTCTGCCTGCTTAGAGGGGTAGCCCACTTCGATTCGCATCAGGAATCGGTCGAGCTGGCTTTCGGGCAGCGGATAGGTGCCCTCGTGCTCCAGCGGGTTCTGGGTGGCGATCACCATGAACGGCCGAGGGAGGCGGCGGGTGGTGCCGTCAACGGTGACCTGCCGTTCAGCCATGGCTTCCAAGAGCGCTGATTGGGTTTTCGGGGAGGCTCGATTGATCTCGTCGGCCACCACGATTCCCGAAAACACTGGTCCAGGCTGAAAATCTAGGGTATTTGCCGTCCGGTTCCAGATTGTGGCCCCCACAACATCGGAAGGAAGCAGGTCGGGGGTGAACTGGATGCGGCCGAATTCGGCCTGCACGGTAATTGCCAGCGCCTTGGCCAGGCTGGTCTTGCCGACACCGGGGGCATCCTCGATGAGTAGATGCCCCTCGGCCAGCAGGCAGGTCACGGCCAGATCCAGCACATTGGGCTTCCCCAAGATGGCCCGGCCGATGTTGGCTGTGATGGATTGGAACTGCTCGGCGAACAGAGTTTCCTCTGTTCTGCTCATTGCCATGTCGCTGAGTCTCTCAGGTAGCGCGGAGTTGCGGCCAGCGCGTAGGCATGTCAACCAGCATTTCGTCGGGGCTGGGGCCGTGATCGCGCAACGTGCCCCTGCGCCGGAAGGCAACTTGGTAGCGCTCAGGTTGGGAGGTCCAGCAAACCCCGGAGACCAGTCCCGACTCGATGGCGTCGTCGCAATCCTCCAGTTCGCTGCGCCGGGCCCCGGAGAGCCAGGTGGTGCGCTGGAGCACCCAAGCGGCCTCTGCGCCGTCGGGGTCGAACATTTGCTCGCACCAGCGGACGAAGCCGCCCTTGATGGCTCGGCCAGAAAATGGCGCGGGGGACTCGATTTCGAGGGTTTTGGCCATTTTCCAGCGGAAAATTTCCTCACCGTCCCGCTCAATCCAGGAGTCGAACGGAGGCTGGTCCCAGTCAGGGACGGTTGCGTCGTACTGGCGAGTGCCGATCTGCCCCCGGGCGGCATGGAGCACTCCCAAAACGGCCGCGTCGTAGAGATGGGTGCATTGCTGGCGTACTTCAGTCCACGCGAAGACTTGGGAAGCAGTGGTGGTCAGGGGGCAGCCCACCAGGCTCTGGAGTTGGTCGAGCGCTCCCGAACACGGCTCCCACGGCATTCGGGGGCCAGTGGCGGCCACTTCGGTTATCCGCCGGCTGTCGTGGGACAGCGCGGCCTCGTAGTGGTGCATGTCGTCCTCGATACCGACGATCACGGTCCGGGCATCAGGTGCGATCATGCGCAGTCGCCGGCGGAACGCACCGCTACCGTGGCGATTGCGGACCAACTCGGGCTGAAGTTCATGCTGGGGCACTGGCTGATGTTCGCACACCGAGGCCAGACGACCAGATTTATGGTCGGGGCAAGTACTGTCGGCTGATCGTGCCTGCCTCGCCTACTGCCCTCCGCGCTCTTTCCCACCGATCGTTCCTGCTGTTCTTCATAGGGGTGTCCATAGCCACCACGGGCCAGTTCATGCAGTCGCTGGCCGTGCCCTTCTATGTGAACGAGTTGACCGACTCGAACTGGTGGGTGGGGAGCTCGGCTTTCGCGGTGCTGATCCCTTCGCTGATCATGACACCGGTGGCCGGTATCTGGTGTGACCGGATCAACCGCAAGGCCATCTTGTTCGGATCGTTCTTGCTGCAACTCGCCGGGTCGGTGGCCTTCTTGGCTCTCTATTCCGCCGACGCGCTGACCCCATGGCTGATCATCGGTATTCAGGTAGTCGTCGGAGTGGCTTCGGGATTCCAGTGGGCCCCCACCCAGGCGATGACATCGTTGCTGGTGCCTCCGGAAGACCTGCTATCGGCCGTGCGCTTCGTTTCGCTTTCGTTCACCGCCGGACGGGCATTGGGACCGGCCATGGCTGGACTCATCTTGCTGAATTGGGGTCCGGGGCCGGCGTTCGCCATCACCATCGTCGGCTTCGTTTTGGGAATGGCCTTCATGGCCCCGATGAAGCTTCGGCCTGCTGTGCCTGTCTTGCGAGAGTCGCTCATGATGCAGTTCCGCCAGGGAATCGCCTACATCTGGCGCCGCCCGGCCATGCGATTGGTGGTAGTGACCTCGTTCGTCGTGGCCAGTGTCGGGGCTGTATTCGCCTTCGCCTTGGTGGCCAGCGTGGCTGACGACGTGTTCTCCCTCGGTGACGGCGGCCTGGGTTGGCTCACGGCGACCTTCGGATTCGGTTCGCTGTTGGTGGGGCTGTATGTGACCCGCCACGGAGACCGCCACTTGCGATCGCGCATTGAGATGACCGCTGTGGGGGTGTACGCCGCCGGGGTGCTGTTGGTTGGGGCTACGCCGTGGCTGGTGTTCGGCCTGGTCGGCTACTTCATCTTTGGGGCGGCCCATATGGCCCATGGGGTGACGGTCAACAGCTCCCTGCAAGTGCAGGTGGATGAGCAGTATCGGGGCCGGGTGATTTCGGTGTGGATGATGTCGGTGCTGGCCGGGCTGCCCATCGGCTCGTTGATAGGCGGGTATTTGGGCGACTTGGTATCCATGAGGTTCGTGCTGCTGTTGTTCGGAGGTCTTCTGGCCGTGTTCTGGGCCATAACCATGGTTCGATCCAACGGCTTCGCCGGCCTCGACTTTGATTCTGAATGATCGCAGGTTGCCTTCAGGGGCAACGTCGGCAAGCCCCCGCAGAGTACGGTCACAGGTCGATGGGAGTGAATGATCGAGCCCCGGGAACGCGGTTGAGCCGACGGGACCGGTTTCTACACGAGCCCCGCTTTCGGGATTGGAACTGGGTGGAGACCAACTGGTTCTGCTTCTTCGTCCCCGAGGAGGCCATGGTCGGGCACCTGCGCTCGGTGTGGCGGTCCACGCTGGGCATCGTCGGGGCCAATGTGTTCGTGTACTCCGACCGGGGGCTGGATGCCACCGGGGCCTTGGCTGACGACATGCACGATGACCGCTTCGCCATGCCCATGCCCCCCCACAACCTCGACGACTACCGCCTCGACAACGGCATCGCGGTGCGCCAAACCGAGGCATTCCAGCGCTGGGAAGTCCGCTACGACGGCATTGACGGCACGGTTTTCGATTTGGAGTACACCGCGTTGATGCCGCCAGTAGAAGTGGGGGAGACCGAGGTTGCCGGTGCGGGTCAGGGATTTGGGTCGATCCAGCGCACAGACGCCAAATTGGCCCATGGCCACATAGACCAGACCCTGCACGTCTCGGGAGAGGTCGTGGTGAACGGGGAGCGGTTTGAGGTGGACTGCGCGGTAAATCGCGATCACTCGTGGGGCCCCCGCCGGGAATCGGTGCCCCGGCTCGGATGCGGCAACTTCGACGACGGCCACTGGGGCGACGACTTCCATTTCTTGGTGCAGACCCGCAACGACGCTCCTGATTCCTGTGTCATCACCCACGGCTACCTACTGGACGGAGGTGACATCGTCCGCATAGCCGAGGGCGTTGGCCGATTCGAGTTGGACAGTTACCGCACCACTGCCCTTGTCTATGAAATAGTCGACGAGCGGGGCCGATCCCACCGCTTCGACGGACGGGTGGCCCGCACCATTGAGAAAGTGTCCACCAACGCATTCTCGTGCAACGGCTTTGTGGACTGGGATTATCAGGGCGAGTCGGGCATAGGGGAATACCGCTGGCACTGGGGCGTCCGGGAGCTGCGGGAATGGCTGGCAGCAATTCAATAGGACGCACCAATAGGAGGAAGAGCCATGAAGACGCGGGCTGCGGTGTATCGGGAGCCGAATGCGCCGCTGGAAATCGTCGAGCTGGACATCTGCAACCTGGCCCCCCAGGACGTGCTGGTGAGGATCACCCACAGCGGCATCTGCCACAGCGACCTGCACGTGTACCACGGCAACCGCGACTGGGAGACCCCCATGATCCTGGGCCACGAGGGGGCTGGGGTGGTCGAGCACGTGGGGGAGGGTGTTACCGGCATCAACGCCGGCGACCGAGTGGTGCTCTCCCTGGTGGCCAGCTGCGGACGGTGCCGGTCGTGCGCGACGGGTTTCGCCAACCGCTGCCGGGAGTTGCCCGCCTTCCCCATCGGCACCTACTACGACGGTGGCCACCGCTTCGAGCGGGACGGAGAGGTGTACCACTCGTTTTGCACGGTGGGGTCATTTGCCACCCACGCCGTGGTCCACTTCTCCAAGGCAGTGGCGGTTCCCGACGATGTGGGGCTGGACGTGGCTTGCCTGGTGGGCTGCGGAGTGCCCACCGGGGTGGGCTCAGCGGTCAACACCGCCCAGGTGCGCCGGGGCAGCACCTGCGTGGTCTACGGCTGCGGCGGTGTGGGCCTCAACGTGATCCAGGGCTGCCGCCTCATGGGGGCTGCCCAGATTGTGGCTGTGGACCTGCTGGCCGACAAGCTGGCTCTGGCTGAGCAATTCGGTGCCACTGATACGGTGAACGCGTCCGACGGTGATCCGGTGGCCGCGGTGATGGAGATGACCGGCGGGCGGGGCGCCGACTACGCCTTTGAGGTGATCGGCACCGGCGCCACCTATATGAATGCCTGGAACTCGATCGGTATGGGCGGGCTGGCCGTGATGGTGGGTGGGCCGCCGGCGGGAACCCCGTTCCACATCGATGCCACCGAGATCTACTTCGGCAAGGCGTTGACCGGCAGCATGTACGGCAACTCCTCGCCCGCTCGGGACTTTCCGTGGATCTTCGACCTCTACCGATCGGGCGAGCTGCTGCTCGACGAGCTGATCACCCAACACCGTCCCCTAGACGACGTCACCGCCGCCCTCGACGAGTTGGACACCGGCGGCGTGGTCCGCACTGTGCTGGACATCGGCGACGAATAACCGGGCGGATTATCGCCGGGCAATCAAGCACCTCGCCCGGCGGATTATCGCCGGGCAATCAAGCCCCTCGCCCGGCGGATTATCGCCGGGCAATCAAGCACCTCGCCCGGCGGATTATCGCCGGGCAATCAGGTACAGCGCCGGGCAATTAGACAGAGCCGAATTCGTTGATCCAGCGGGTGTAGTCGTCGAGCACCGGCAGCACATCGTCGGCTGAGCCCCCGTGGGGGAACCGCAGCACCACCTCGGTGATACCGAGGTCGCGGTAGTAGGCCAGCTTGCCGGGGTCGGGGTGGGTGCCGTAGGTGATGAGCTCCAACTCGTCGATGCGGCGGCCTGCGGCGGCCATAACCTCGCCCAGATCAGCAAGCGCGGCCCGCATACCGGCGCCGCCGATGGGCATCCATCCATCGCCAAACTCGGCGATGTGGGCGAAGGTGGTCGGACCGGGAGCTGCACCGATGATAGTGCGGATGCGGGGTTGCTGGATTGGCTTCGGCCAGCTCCACGAAGGCTCCATGTGGACGAACTCGCCGTGGAACTCGGCAATTTCTTGCCCCCAGAGCGCTTGGGCACAGAGCATGTGCTCTCTGACCAGCGCTCGGCGTCGGCTTACGTCGATGCCGTGGTTCTCCATCTCTTCGTGGTTCCACCCGTAGCCGATTCCCAGCACCAGACGGCCTCCGCTGATCCAGTCGAGGGTGGCGCACTCCTTGGCGAAGGCAATGGGGTCGTGTTGGGCGGGCAGCGCCACTCCCACTCCCAGCCCGACAGTTGTGGTGGCCTGGGCGCAGGCGGCCAGGGCGATATAGGGGTCCAGCGTTCGGAAATACGTTTCAGACAGCTCGTCGGTGCCGGTGGGCGGCGGGGTGCGCCGGCTGGTGGGGATATGGGTGTGCTCGGGCAGGTAAATGCAGGCGTAGCCCCGGGCCTCGGACTCCTGGGCCAGGCGCACCGGCGACATCGACCGATCGGTGGTCTGCATCATCACGCCGAATCTCATGGCTAAAGCGTATGTCGCTTTGGCTGCCAGTTTCGCTGCTCGCAGGGGTACTCTCAGGGCCACCTCATGAGACGCCAACCTGAGATCAGGCTGATCGCCACCACCGAGGTGCCCACGAACTGGGGCCGGTTCACCTGCCACGCCTTCGAGTCAATGGACGACGGAGAAGAGCACGTGGCATTCGCCCTCGGTGACGTTGACTCAGTCGACGAGGTGCTGGTTCGCGTACACAGCGAGTGCCTCACCGGAGACGTGTTCGGCTCGTGGCGCTGCGACTGCGGGGCCCAGCTCCACGCGGCCATGGATGCCATCGCCGCCACCGGCATAGGGGTGCTGGTGTATCTGCGGGGCCATGAGGGACGAGGGATCGGTATCGGCCACAAGGTGCAGGCCTATGCCCTTCAAGACCAGGGGCGCGACACGGTAGACGCCAACTTGGAGCTGGGCCTGCCGGTGGACGATCGCACCTACGGCATCGGCGCGGCCATATTGGCCGAGTTGGGGGTCAAGCGAGTGGCGCTGATGACCAACAACCCCACCAAGCATGACGGCCTGGCCTCTTTCGGCTTGGAGATCGCCCGCCGAGTTCCTCTAGAAGTGGCCCCTAGATCCGAGAACATGGACTACCTCCGCACCAAACAACAGCGCCTCGGCCACCTGCTCAACTTGGGGTAGACGTCAAACCTGCGGATGGTCAGTCGATAGGCGAGAAGCTGCTTCGAAGTCGAGGACCGCGGAGACGTCACCATGAAGTTGGAGCGCCGACGCCGGAACTTCGGTTGTCACCGGCCCCTCAAGGGAGTCTCGTATGGGTCGGGACTTGTGCGCACCCTGGCCCAGGAGGAGGACCTGTTTTGCTTGCAGGATGGTCCCTATCCCCTGGGTGATGGCCCGGAGGGGAACCTCTTCAATTGAGTCGAAGAAGCGGGCGTTATCCCGCCGGGTGGCTTCGGTGAGCGAAACCACGTTGGTCTTGGCATCGAATGGCGTGCCGGGTTCGTTGAAGGCGATGTGGCCGTTGCCCCCGATCCCGAGAAGTTGGATGTCTATGCCGGCGGCGCGCACGAGGCGGTCGTAGCGCCGGGCTTCTCTGTTGAGGTCGGGCGCTCGACAATCGGGGGCAAACACCGCGTCATCCCTCAGATCGACAAGTTCGGTGAAGCTCCTTGTGATGACGTTTCGGTAGGTCTGGGGGTGGTCGGCATCGAGGCCGATGTATTCGTCGAGCAGATAGACCGTTGTTTCGGCGAAGCTGAGCGAGCCCTCTCGGCATCGTCTGACCAAAGAGCGGTAGACCTCCACCATCGTGCTGCCGGTGGCCAGTCCGATGTTCGGGTGGGGAATCGACTGAATAAGACCCTCCACGAAGTCGGCTGCCTTCTCGGCGCTGGCTGCGGCATCGGCGGCGATATGGACGCGCACCGTTGGTCCCCGGCGCTCACTCTGTGCCGCGGGCACCGGTGATGAACGACACCAAGTCGTCTTTGGTGACATCGGGCACGTCGACTTCGGCGAACTTCCGGCCTTGGTAGAGCACAACTGCCTGGTCGCAGACCGCCAGCACTCTGTCCATGTTGTGGGTGATGAGCAGAACCGCCACTCCCTGGCCGCGCATGTTGGCGATGAGATCGAGAACTCTCTGGGTCTGTTCAACGCCGAGTGCTGCGGCCGGCTCGTCGAGCAGCACGATCTTCTGGCCCCACGCCACCGCACGGCCAATGGCGACCGCTTGGCGCTGTCCGCCGGACAGCGAGCCGACTGAGCGCCGCAAGGACGGGATCCGGATGTCGAGGCCTGACAGCGTGGCCGCGCATTCCTCGCGCATACGCCGCTTGTCAAGCAGGCCGATGCGAGCACCCAGCCATCCGCCTCGGGTTTGCTCTCGATTCAAGAAGAGGTTTTCCGCCACATCGAGCGGGTCGATAACCGACAGGGCTTGGTGAACCGTCTCTATGCCCAGCTCTCGCGCGTGGCGTGAAGAATTGATGCGATGCTCGGTACCCTCGACAAAGATGCTGCCCGCGTCGGGCTGATAGATGCCGGCGAGGCATTTCACCAGCGTTGACTTCCCGGCGCCATTGTCGCCCAGAAGCGCGGTGACTCGACCGTGGTGCAACTCGATGGAGACATCGTTGAGAGCCTGCACCGCCCGGAATGATTTTGAGATTCCAGAGGCAGCCAGCGCAGGGGTCACACTCATCGGCTGCCCTCCCAGTTCACAGGGTTGCCCAGCACATCCCAGATACCGGCGACCGAAGGGGCTCCAGACCGCACACCGGCCACGCCCGCTACAAATGCCCTGGTCACGAAGGCCTGGATGCGGAAGCCGAACACCACCGTGTCGCCCTCACTGACCGTGCGATCCGATTCGAGGTTCAGTTTGGCGTAGTAATCGATGGCCGCAGGGTCGGGCATATCCACGGGAATGGGCTTGGTGGCCACCTCACCGGGGTCGCGGGCCACCACAGCAGTGGTCTGGTAGTCCCCGAAGACCGGGTCGATGTAAAGGCCGCCGCCGAAGCAGAATGGGGTGCCCTGGTGGATGTGGGCGATCTCGCTGACGTAGCACACGGCAGGCTGCTCGGGCAGGTCATCCACCGCATGCAGGGGAGTGGTTCCGGTGAGCCCGTGCCCCGGTTCCACTTGGGTGGCGCCTGCCTCCGCCAGCTGGGCTAGCACCGCGGTGGACGTGGTGCCCGGGGCGTTGATCTGGAGGATCTCTTGGTCTTCGTCTAGGAGCTTCTGGGCCAAATCCGAAGCTCGGGCCAGGGTTGTCATGTTGGGAGTGATTCGGGCGCGGCCGGTAGCCGGGTCGAAGAGCAGCGCCGGAAACGTGGTGAGTCCGGCGAACCGGGCTCCCGGTAGCCCGGCGATGTGGGCGATCATCGCGGGCAGGTTTTCGAGCGGTATGCCCCCCTCGTGGCCCGGGTAGAACTCATCGTCGGGAGCAAAGACCCGTACCAACAGATCCTGGACCCGTCCGATGCGTGAGGCGGCAGCCGACGCCTCTGCCGCCTTGTTGGGCGAGAACACGGTCCAGTAGTCGGGTCTCATGGCCACGGCCTCGCCGGTTTCGCCCGCAGTCACCTGCACGAGATGCCCGATGTGTCCGAGGTTGTGCCCGTTGGCGGATATGGGCCGGGCGCAGGCCATGTCCACAGCTACATAGCCGTCCACCCCGGCACCGCTGATGGCATCGAGGACGCCTGGTGCCCTGCCCAGCTGTTTGGTCATGGCGTACACCGTCAATCCCAGCTTCTTGGCCTCATCCATGAGGTGCGAGGTGTTGGCTGCCACCGCGTCGAGGTCGATCACGTAGCTGCTGGCCGGGATGGAACCGGCCTGGTGCAGCGCCACCACTGCCTCAACGAAGGCCGGATTCTTGCGCAGCAGCGATTGCAGGAACACGGTCAGCTCTCCTTGGCTTCTCTCATGCTCAGCGCAACGGCCAAGATGATGATCACTCCTCGGGCAATGCGCTGATCGGCCACTTCCAGTCCCATGAGGATCAGACCATTGTTGAGCATGGCCATGATGAGGGCGCCGGTGACAGCCCCGATGACCGAAGCCCTCCCTCCGAACAGGTTGGTTCCGCCGATCACTACCGCGGCAATAACGGTGAGCAGGTAGTCCTCTCCGAGGTCATGGCGACCGATGCTGAGTCGGCCGGCGAGGAGTACCCCGGCGAAGCCCGCCGCGGTGGCGCTGGCCACCAGGGCGGAGATCTTCACTCGGGAGGTATTGATCCCGACCGCGTTGGCTGCGTCGCGGTCGGCCCCGGTGGACAGGACATGGCGTCCCCAGCGCAGGTGGTGCAGCGCGATATGACCAAGGCCGCCGACAACGATGATCCAGATGAGCAGCGAGGAGACCGGACCCAAACCGCCGGCGCCGAACAGTCCGCTGAACCTGTCGTTGCGGATGGGCAGCGACTGCAAGTCGTTCCAGTTGCGGGCAATCCCACTGATGATGCCCAGCATGCCCAGCGTGACCAGGAATGACGGGATCCGCACCTTCACCGTGATCAGCCCGTTTACAAGGCCGACGAGCACTGACGTTCCCAAGGCCGCCAGCACGCCGACCAGGAATCCATAGTTGCCCACCATTTCCGCGGCCACCAGCGATGAGAGCGCCACCACTGAGCCCACCGAGAGGTCGATTTCCCCCGCGGCCAGGGCGAAGGCCATCCCAACCGCCATGACCGCTATGGGGGCAGCTTGCCGGCCGATATTGAGCAGATTGGAGGAGCTGAGGAAACCGTCGTCGTGCAGGATGATGCTGAACGTCGCCAGAATCAGCGCGAAGGCAAAGTAGACGACGAACCGGCGGAGTCCGCCGTCATGTTTGTAGCGGTCGATCCAGGCCTCGACCGGGGAGGGGAGTCCGGTCGAGGCCTGTCTGTGGATCGATCTCCTGGTCACCTGTCCAGGTCTAGCCGCCGAGGGCGTCTAGCACCTGTTGAGGTGGATCAGCGGCCAGCGACACCCTGTATGCCTCGACGATGTTGTCGGCGGTTACCTCTATGGCAGGTACAACCACGAATGGCGGCGCTTCCTTCCCGAGCAGGCCGTAGGCGCCCTCGGTGGCCATCGTGCGGCCGATTTCGTAGGCCTCGTCGGCTGCGATGCCCACGATGTTGCCGCCTTCCACCAAATCGAGGGAGACGTTTGTGTCCAGGTCCATGGTCACCACGGCCACATCGCTCGCGCCCACCGCCCGCAGCGCGGCAAGCACGCCATCGGCCGGGCCGGCCGACCACGGGGCATAGATGCCATCGAGGCCGGGGTTGCGGGTCAGCATGGTAGAAGCGATGTCCTCCGCGGTCGCAGGGTCGGCAAGACCCTGCTCGGCAACGATTTGGATTCCGGGGAAGTTGATCTCGATCCAGGCCTTGAACGCCTGGTCGCGCTGGTTGGTCACGTAGAACGGGGCATCGTGGAAGATGAAGCCGATCTCGCCTTCGCCGCCTAGCGCGTTGCCGAGCAAGTTGGCGGCGGCGATGCCCATTGCCGCCAAGTCATCGGTCACCACACCCACGAACTCCTCGCCTTGCGCATACCCCTCGGGGGTGGTCGACAAGAACACGAGTTGCACCCCAGCATCCACGGCGGGCCGGAAGCCCTCTGCCGCGGAGACCGGGTCGATGGTGAGGCTGAGGATGATGTCGGGATTCAGGGCCATTGCGGTTTCGACGTCATTGGCCTGCTGGGCGGCGTCGAAACCGGCCTCGGTTTCAACTACGACTTCGATGCCCATCTCGGCAAAGGCGTCGCGTGCCCCTTGGCTCACCGCATCGGTGAAGGCGCCAGAGATGTGCCAGAGAAGGGCGGCGGTGTAGTCGCCCTCTTGTATCTGGCTCAGCTCGTCGGCGGTCAGCGCGATGTCGCCTGACGGACTGGCTGGCTCGCCGTTCGGCCCTTGGGTTACCGGGGCCTCCATCGCCGGGGCCTCTGCTTCGGTGGGCTCAGGTGCCGGGGTGGGTTCAGGGGCAGGCGCTTCAGTCGGTTCGGGAGCGGCAGTGGGCGCGGCGGTAGCTGGCGCAGCCGGGGCGTCGCTTTCGCTGTCGTCGTCGTTGCCGCAAGCTGCGGCCAACAGAACGAAGACAGCAAGCAAGGCGCTGAGTGCGAGCCATCTCGATCTCTTTTGTGGGTGCATGGGTTTCTCCTTCGTTAGGTGGTTGGGGCTGGTTCGAGACCGCACCACGACGCCACGAAGTGGGCCAGGGTGCGGGTGGCGGTTATGAGCTCGTCGATCTCCACGTGCTCGAACGGTGTGTGGCAGTTGGAAATGTCACCGGGCGCGAAGTACACACCGGGCACACCGAGGGAAGCGAGGAATGACTTCTCCGACCAGAACGGCGCGGCCTCGATCCGGGGCGCTTCGCCCGTTACCGCTGAAATAGACTCTCCCAGCGCTCGAACCGCGGCATGGTCGGTGGGGATCTCGTCTGGAGTGCCGCCCACCGGGTGGTCGCGAGAGGCGGAGAACTCTACCGAAGCCTCTACTGCGTGATCTGAGGCCACCTGGGATGCGATGTCTCGGATGGCATCCGCCGCGTCGTCGAGGCGCTCATCGGGGAGGACCTTGCGGATCAACGACAGGTGGAACTGTCCGGGAACCGCGATGTTCCCTCCTGAGTTGACCTCGGTTACAAGCAGAAATGCCGGCCCGATCAGAGGGTGCTGGGGCTGGGCGCGCAGACCATCGGAGTGCGTCCACAGTGCGGACAGAAGGTGGTGTCCGGCCTGGAGGGCGTCCACACCGAGTTCGGGTCGTCCGAAATAGGCCGAATGCCCGGTCAGCGTGATTTGGGCGATGAGAAAGCCCATTTGAGCGGTGTAGATGGCCGAGGTTGAGGGCTCGGTATAGATGAGGAAGTCGGGCCGGTGATCTTGCGGAATAACCCCATCGGCGATGGCTGTCTTCATGCCGGCCGAAACGCCGCTGCCGGGCTGGCCTGACTCTTCGTCACAGACGAACAGCGCAGTGACGCGGCCCTTCGGTTGGCAGCCAGTTCGACCGATCGCCCGGAAGGCCTCAAGAATGGCGCAGATGCCTGCTTTCTGGTCTGCGGCCCCCCGGCCCCAGATCGCCCGGTCGATGATCGGGGCCGCATAAGGATCAGCACGGTCGGTCCCAGCCCAGTGCGCCTCCCAGTCGTCGGCATGCACGGTGTCGAGATGCCCGGCCAGAACCAAAGAGGGACTTGTCTGTCCGGCGCTGGCGTAGACATTTGGGCGGTCGTCGGCGCAAGGGGAGAGCTGGGCTCGGTCCCAAGCCCCATCTTGGAGCTGCCCATGCACCCAGTGGGCGAAGTCCCCCTCATGGGGAGTCACGCTGGGGATGCGGACGGCCTCTTGGACGAGCTCGATAAGTCCGTCGGGGTTGACGGCATCGGCAACAGCCTTTGGGGTCACCGCTGGCTCCCGAGAGTGTCGGTGACCAGTGACTCATGCAGCTCATCGAGCGCCCATGACACAGCCCCGAGGAATGTGGCGCGCCGCCCGAGCGTTGAAGCAGAGATTTCCACCGGTTGGGAGTGCCGCCGATGTAGCTCCGCATTTACCGCCTCCACAAACACCTGATTGGCCCCCACGCCGCCGCCGAAGACTATTCGCTCCGGATCGATGATCAGGCACAGCTGCATGACTGCGGTCGCCATGGCGGACGCCGCGTTTTCCAAGACATGCACGGCAGCCGGGTCGCCCTGGGCGGCTGCGTCGAAGATCTCCGGGACATCGGCACTGCCATGCAGCTCTGTCGGAAAACCGGACTCTGCTGCCTGGCCGAATTGCTTGCGGATGGCGGGTGCCGATGAGACGTCTTCCAGGATGAAAGGCGAATTGGAATCGGCGGGGGAGTCGTGCAGCACCAGCGACCCGATCTCTCCAGCTGCTCCAGTGCCACCGCGGTACAGCTCTCCGCCCACGATGATGCCCATTCCGATTCCGGTGCCGATCGAGATGGCCGCAAAATTGGTTTGGTCTATATCCAGGTCCGCCTCGGCTAGAGCAGCCAGATTCACGTCGTTGTCCACGTGGACTTCCATGTCGAGGAGTTTTTCGAGTTTGGCTCGTACTTGCAGGCCCTCGAATCCCGGCAGATTCAGCGCCTGTTCGACGCTGTCAGAATGTGGGCGGTAAATGCCGGGGACGCCTATACATGCCGATCCGGCCTGCCCGCCGATCTCTGACAGCATCTGATGGGCCGTTTCCGCCACGCGGTTGAGCGCTGACTCAGCGTTCGGGCCGGTCTCCAACTCCTGTTCTGTGACTACATTTCCAAGGAGGTTGGCCACGCCGACAATTATCTTGGTGGCGCCGATATCGGCCGCCACAACGAACCCTGCTTCCGGCACGAACTCATAAAGCATGGCCGGCCTGCCCACGTTTCCGGTTGTGGTTGGCACTGGGGACAAGCGGATGAGCCCCGAGGCCTCCAGATCTGCCACCAGATTTGAGACCGTCGGCTTGGATAACCCGGTGACGCGAGCAATGTCTGCCCTCGAGATTCCCTGGGGAGCAGCGTCGAACATGGCATCGACGATGCGCTGCCCGTTTAGCAGCCTGAGCAAACGTGAATCAGAGGCCCCTCGCACTAGTTTGTAAGCATAACTAACAAATAAAGCGACCGCAATAGCCTTACCCTGGGATTTCCAGTCCGAATCAGTTATCCGATGCGATTGTGCAGGTACGACTGACGGTCAGCAGAAAACGGGGGCGATGTGCTGGGCGAAGTTGCGCATCCAGGTTTCCTTGTCGTCCATGAACTGGGCCAACACCATCTTGTTCACCCCCCTTTCGGCCAACTCGGTCAATCGGTCGATGCAGTATTCGGGCGGGCCGGCGATGGTGCCCCGGCTGGCCAGGAACTCGGTCAGTCCGTGCTTGTCGGCCAGCCCGGCATTCACGTTGGCACCGTCGGCGAAGGCGTGGTGGCGGCTGTCGTACTCGGCCATCATGGCCGCCACCTTGGGCTTGATGTCTTCGGGCAGGCCCTTGCCGTCCATGTGAAACCGGTACACATGGTTGGCGGTGCCCGCGATCAAGAACTTGATCTGCTCCAAACCGGCCTCTTCTGACTCGGCGAACAAGAGGTTGGCAAACCACCACACCTCGATTTCGTCGGGGTCTCGGCCCACTGAACGGGCTCCCTCGGCGATGTTGCCCAGCACGATGTCGCACACGTCGGCGGGCAGGCTATTGGACAGGATGACTCCGTCGGCGATTTGCCCGGCCATGTACTGGGTGCGGGGGCCCTCTGCCGCGATCCACACCGGGACGGGGGCCGGACCCCACCGCATGTGCAGTTCCTTGCCCTCCCAGTGGGCCACCTGGCGGTTGCTGAGCGCTTTGACTGCCGCGGTGTAGTCCCGCAGATAGTCCACGCCGGCCGGTTTCTCCCCGATGTTGAGCAGTGCGCTGTCGCCTGAGGCAATCCCGTAGCGAAATCGCCCCTCGGAAATTTGCTGGAGCGCCATGGCGGTGGACGCGGCCGCAGCCGGATGGCGGGTGACGGGGTTGGTGACGGTGGTGGCCAGCAGGGCGTTCTCGGTGTTATTGGCAGCCACGGTGAGGGTCATGAACGGATCGGCCCACAGCGACTGGGAGTCACCGGCCACAACCATCGAGAACCCGGAATTTTCGACTTGGCGGGCCCAGGCCCCGTAGGTCGACAGGTCCTCAGGGACCTTCCCGGTACCGAATGCAATGGAAGCGCTCATGGCCCGAGGATAGAGGTCGCTCGCCCTGCCCGTCGCTCGCCTACCATCATGGCGGTGTCGGAGGCTCCCCCGATCGACTTCAGCTCACCCTTGTCGCTGAGCGCGCAGTTGGGCCGGGCATTGGCCGCGGTGCCTGACAAGACCGCATTGGCGGGGGCCAGCAGGCGGCTGACCTTTGCGGAGTTGGCCGATGAGGTCTCAAGGGCGGCCACGGCATTGGACGGGCTTGGGGTTCGAGCCGGCGACCGAGTGGCGGTTTCGCTGCCCAACGACGTAGATGTCGTAGTGGCGCTCTTGGGCATCTGGGCTCGGGGAGCGGTGTTCGTCGGGGTCCACATCGTGCTGGCCCTTCCCGAGAAGCGCTTTTTGATCAAAGACTGCCAGCCTTCGCTGTTTCTGACTTCCGACCCGTCAGAACAAACGGGCGCCCCCGGCGTGATCGGTCTAGACGAGTGGCGGTCGCGACTGGCTGACGCCGAGCCCATGGATCCTTGGCCCGAGATCGACCCGCTGGCTGTCGCAGCAATCGCCTACACCTCGGGCACCACCGGCAATCCAAAAGGGGTGATGCACAGCCAGCACAATGCCCTTTTGCCCGGCGCGGTGGCCGTCGCTAGGGGCAGCTACGACGCCGACGACGTGTTCCTGTGCGTCCAGCCGCTGACGATTCTGAACCTTCAAGTGCTCAACCCCCTAACCACGATCCAGGCTCATGCCACTTGTGCCATTGCCGATCGCCACGACTCGGTATCTCTGGCTCGCTGGATCAGGCAGGAGGGCGTCACTCACTTTGCGGTGGTGCCCACGGTGGCCTACGACCTGATGACCCACCCCGATGTTCATCCCCAAGATCTGGCCACCCTCACCAAGCCTCGGGTGGGGGGCGCGGGGATGCCCGAACCAATCAAGTTGTTGTTCGAAGAGCGCTTCGGAGCCAAGCCCGCCACCAGCTATGCCCTCACCGAGGGGCCGACTTTGGTGGCTCGCCAAGACCCCGACCGGCCGATCATCGAGGGGAGTTGCGGGCGGCCGCTGCCCCACATCGAGGTGCTGGTGCTCGGCGATGAAGACCAACCCGTGCCGACCGGAGAGGTGGGGGAGATCTGCTTCGGATCACGCCGGGCCGGCCCCTGGGACGGGGTGTATCGCACCATGCTGGGCTACTGGGGTCTGCCTGAATTGTCGGCCGAGACTCTGCGAGGCGGCATGGTCCACTCCGGTGACCTGGGCCGGTTTGACGCCCATGGCGAGCTGTTCATCGTGGAGCGCCGGAGCCAGCTCATAATCCGTGGCGGCAACAACATCTATCCCGCCGAGATCGAGCGGGTGCTGGGTGCCGACAGCCGGGTGGCCGAGTGCTGCGTGGTGGGCCGGCACGACGACCGCCTCGGAGAAGTGGTGGTGGCCTTTGTGCAGCCGGCCAACGGCACTGAGTTGGCGTCGCAAGACCTGCTCGCCGTGTGCCGGGCCAATCTGGCCTCGTTCAAGGTTCCCAGCGAGGTCTGCTTTGTGGAATCCTTCCCCCGCAGCCCTCTGGGCAAGATCGCCCGATCCCAAGTACAGGCAATGGCCAAAGGCTGAGAGTGCGGAGGCACAGATGAGCGACGAACAGAGATCCGATTCGGACGAAGCCGACTACGAGGATGTGACCGGGTGGTGGCTGGACTCTGACGACGAAGAAGCCATGCTGGCGGCCCAGACCGAGTGCACCTTCATCTGGGCCAACAAGGAGGGGTGGCCGGTGGGGGTCATCATGAGCTTCATCTGGCGCCAAGGGCGGTTCTGGTTGACGGCCAGCAGCCAACGAGCCCGCATTTCCGCGGTTCGCCGCGATCCCCGGGTGTGCATTGTGGTGACCAGCACTGGCGCTACGGGAGTGCCCCAGAGGCAGACGGTGACCTACAAGGGCATCTGCCGGCTCCACGATGACGATGAGACAAAGAGCTGGTTCTATCCCGATTTGGCTGCTGCCCTACATCCCGACGAGGAGATGCAGCGCCATTTCACCCGCTTCTTGGACACACCTCGAAGGGTGATTCTCGAGGTGGAGCCCACCCAGCGGATCTCCTTCGATGGCACCAAGCAGACGGCCGATACTGCGGCGTGGATCGACGACAACCGCTGAGTTCAGCTGCCTCGGGGTCTTAGCTGCTGGTCAGCTCAGACCCCCGCCGGGGGGCGGAGGCGGTCGGCGATGGCCCGAGTGAGGCGGTCGAGGATACTGGCCAGCAGCACAATGGCGATGCCGGCCTCGAAGCCCCGGCCCACCGCGTCGCTGCGCCGCAAGCCCCGCACGGCTTCCAATCCCAGACCGCCACCGCCCACCAGGCCGGCGATCACCACCATGGCCAAGATCAGCATGATCACCTGGTTAACCGCCACCATCAGCTCGGGAGCGGCCAGCGGCATCTCCACCCGGCGCAGGCGTTGGCTGCGGGTGGCGCCGAAACTCTCCGCCGCCTCGTGGACTTCGGCGGGCACGCGGCGAAGCCCGAGGTCGGTGTAGTGGACCGCGGCGGGCACGGCGTAGATCACCGAGGCGATGATGCCGGGGATGCGCCCCACGTGGAAGAGGGTGATCACCGGCACCAGTAGCACGAAGCTGGGGATGGTCTGGAAGAAGTCCAGCACTGGCTTGAGAGCGGTGCGGAGCAGATCGTTGTGCGAGGTCATTATGCCCACCGGCACGCCGATCGCCAGGGTGATGGCCACGCCCACAGTGGTCTGGGCCAGGGTGTCCATGGACAGCTCCCACATGCCCAAGAACCCGATGGCGAACAATGCCGCTCCGATGCCGATGGCCAGGCGGATCCCCTGAGCCCACAGGCCGAGCACCACACCGATCCCTATCATGGCCGGCCATGGGATGTCGGCTGAGAGCAGCTCGCGCAGCGGGGTCACGAACTCCAGGGTGACGAAGTCACTGAACGGGCCGGTCCCGATTCCCGAGCCGCCTATGTCGTAGAGATTGTCGCGGGCCCAGTCGGTTGCGTCATTCACATACGGGGCGAATTGCCAGTTCAGCGACTCGGGGAACTCGTTTTGGCCGAGAATGCCCCCAACCACCGCTACCACCGAGACCACTGCGGCCAGCCATCGCATAGCCCGGGCATCGCGGCCAGGGTCGGCGGTGGCAATCCCAGTGGAGAAGCGGTCCAACACGATGGCCATGATCACGATGGCGATGCCGGCCTCCGAGGCCCTCCCCACGTCGATGTTCTGCATGGACCGCAGCACCACTTGGCCTAGGCCACCGGCACCGATGAAGGCGGCGATGACCACCATGCTCATGGCCAGCATGGTGGTCTGGTTCATCCCGGCGAAGATGGCCGGACGGGCTTGGGGGAGCCGCACCAACCGGAGCGTCTGGCGGTCGGTGGCGCCGAACATCTCCGAGGCCTCGACGGTGACTTGGGGCACGGTGCGCAGACCCACCTCGGTGAGCCGCACCACCGGCGCCAGGGCGAAAATCACGGTGGAGATCAAAGCCGGGACCCGTCCGAACCCGAACAGCAGCACGAAGGGGATGAGGTAGACGAACCCCGGCATGGTCTGCATGGCGTCCAAAGTGGGACGCACCACCCGGGCCACCGACTCGTTGCGCCAGGCCGCAATGCCCAGCGGAATGCCGATTACCACGGAGATGAGCACCGACACGCTCATCAATGCCAAAGTGGCGAAGGACTCCGCCCAGAGATCGATGACTCCGATGAGCGCGACACTGGCCAATCCCAGCGCCCCGGCGAACCGTCCCCGGGTCCACCACAAGCCCAGTCCGGTGACCAGCGGGTAGGAGAACCATGGGAACCACTTGAGGATGGACTCCAATCGTCGGATGCCCCAGTCGATGGCGTCGGTAATCGGATTCAGAAAGACGGTGTAAAGCCAGTGGGAGGTCTGGTTGTTGATCAGCCACCGCCGGGCCCGGTCAATGGGATCGGCCAGCCCGATGTCCCAGGAAGCGGGGAAGATCCCGAAGCTGGTGAACAGCCGGAACACCAAGACCAGAACCACGATTGTGCTTGCGGCCAAGATGAAGCGGGCTAGACGGTGCTCAGAGGCAGTGCGAAGCCCGGCGGCTTTGTTGCGGACCTCGTCTACCGCCGTCATCCGCGGTTCTCAGAAAGAACATCGGCCACGTCTTTTCCTCGCAGCAGGCCGACCGGCGTGTGCTGATCATCGCAGACCACCACCGGGTTGGTAGACCCCAGCAGGTGAGGGAGCGCGGCCTCCAGCGGGGTGGTTGATGCCAACCGCGTCCATCCGGGATCGATGGATGCCCCATCGAGGGGCTGCATCAGCGAGGCCGCCGGCAACACCTTGGCCACTGGGGCGTCCTGGGTGAAGGCCCGCACATAGTCGTCGGCCGGATCGGTGAGTATCTCGACCGGGGTGCCCACCTGGACGAAGGCTCCGTCGTTCATGATGGCGATCCGGTCGGCCAGTTTCAGCGCCTCGGCGAAGTCGTGGGTGATGAACACCAGCGTCCGCTGCAACTTGAGCTGGAGGTCGATGAGCTCGTCTTGCATGTCGCGGCGAATGAGCGGGTCGAGGGCCGAGAACGGCTCGTCGAAGAACAGCACCTCGGGGTCGACGGCCAGGGCCCTGGCCAGTCCCACCCGCTGCTGCATGCCGCCGCTGAGCTGCTGGGGGTAGTGATCGCCCCAGCCGTCCAAGCCGACAGTGTCGAGCAGTTCTTGGGCTCGCTCATGCCGTTCTTGGCGCTCCATCCCCTGCACCTCGAGCCCGTAGGCCACGTTGTCGACCACCTTTCGGTGGGGGAACAACCCGAAGTGCTGGAACACCATCGCCATCTTTTGGCGGCGCAGGTCGCGCAGCGTGGCGCTGTCGGCCCGGGTGAGCTCAGTGCCGCACAACCTGACTCGTCCCTCGGTGGGCTTCACCAGATGGGAGACGCACCGGATGAGGGTGGATTTGCCCGAGCCCGAAAGGCCCATCACCACGAACGTTTCGCCCGGCGCCACATCGAAGGTGATGTCTCGCACCGCAACCACGCTGCCGGTGGCAGCTTGGATCTCCTCTCGGGATGCACCGGTCTTGGCCATTGCCCGCGCCTCGCGGGCCTTGCGCCCGAAGACCTTCCAAACGCCCTCAACGCTCACCTGGGCTGATTGGCTAGCTGTGTCCATCGCCGCTCCCGGTTCCCGACTTTACCGTCCGAACAGACGGGTATCGGTTTGGGCTACCCTGACCTGACAATGGGAGAGGCGGGCAAGCGGCCCAGGAATCTGCCGGTGCAGGAGCGGGCCGTGCTTACCCGCGACCGGATTCTGCAAGCGGCTGCCGAGGTGATCACCCAGGAGGGCGTCTCGTCTCTGACCCTCGACAAGGTGGCGGCCCGGGCCGGAGTAAGCAAAGGCGGTTTCCTCTACCACTTCGGCTCCAAAGACGCCCTCATTATCGGGCTTCTCAACCAGGTGATGGGCGTGCTTGACAACGAGCTCAACGTGCTGGCCGACGGCATCGATGTCCGCCAAGGAGCGTTCGCCCTGGCCTACCTCGACTACGTGCGGGAGCCGACCAAGGCGGCCACTGATACCGCAGTGTCGATCTTGGCCGCGGCTGCCGTGGACGACGACCTGTTGGACAGCACTCGGGCCACCTTTCGGCGCTGGCAAGACCGGCTGTGCCAAGACGACGGGCTCGACGATGTGGAGGCGCTGCTGGCCCGGATCGTCGGCGACGGGCTCTGGCTCATCGACCTGTTCGGGCTGGCCCCGCCCACCGCGGAGGAACGCAGCAAGGTGATCGATTTGGTTTCCAACCTGATTTCTGATCATGGAGCGGCTCGGGATCTGATCGGCTCGGCGGAATAGACCGGGGCATCCTGGGGAGCCAAGGGTTGGCTGCCCAAGACGAGGTCGGCCGCCTTCTCCGCGATCATCATCACCGGGGCGTAGATGTTTCCGTTGGTGACAGTGGGCATCACCGACGCGTCCACCACCATCAGGCCCTCGGTTCCGTGGACCTTCATCGACGTCGGATCGATCACCGAAAGGTCGTCAGTGCCCATGCGGGCCGTTCCAGAGGGGTGCAATGCGGTCTCCGCGTCGCGGGCCACCCAGTCCATGACCTCGTCGTCAGTCGTGATCTGGGGGCCGGGGGACAGCTCGCCGGCGTTATAGGGGGAAAACGCGGGCTGGTTCATGATGTGGCGGGTCACCCGGATGGTCTCAATCCACTCGCGCCGATCCCGTGGAGTGGAGAGGTAGTTGAATTGGATAGCCGGCTTCACTTGGGGGTTGCGTGACTTGATGCGGAGATGGCCCCGCGAGTCCGAGTACATGGGCCCGACGTGGACTTGGTAGCCGTGTTCTCCGCTGGGCGCTGAGCCGTCGTAGCGGATGGCCAGCGGCAAGAAGTGGATCATGAGGTTCGGGTAGGTCTCCTCGGGGTTGGAGCGCACGAAGCCGCCGCCTTCGAAGTGGTTGGTGGCTCCCGGTCCCTTGCGGGCCAGCCATTGCAGGCCGATCCATGGACGGCGCCACAGCTTGAGGTGGGGCTGCATCGACACCGGCTGGCTAGAGGAGTACTGGATATAAACCTCCAGGTGGTCTTGGAGGTTCTCTCCCACTCCGGGCCGGTCGACCACCAACGGGATGTCCAGGGATTCCAGCAGGCCAGCCGGCCCGACCCCGGATAGCTGGAGCAGCTGGGCCGAACCGAAAGCCCCCGCGCAGAGCAGGATGTTCGCGCCCTGGGCGGTGCGCTTGCGCCCTCTATGGCGATACTCCACGCCCGTGGCCCTATTACCCTCAAACAGCACCCGGCTGATGAGGGTACCGGTCTCCACCTTGAGGTTCTTGCGGCCCATCACCGGGTGCAAGTAGGCCTGAGACGCCGAGAGCCGCCGGCCGCGGTGCACGTTGCGGTCAAACGCCGCAAACCCTTCTTGGCGGTAGCCGTTGACGTCATCGGTCATCTCGTAACCGGCCTCTTGCACTGCGTTGAAGAAGGCAGTGAACAGTGGGCTGTCGGCCGGACCCCGCTCCAATACCAGCGGTCCGTCACCGCCCCGCCACTGGTCGGTGCCGGCCAAACAGGTTTCCATGCGCTTGAAGTACGGCAGGCAATGGCGATAGTCCCACGACGCCATGCCGGGTGCCGCGGCCCACTTGTTGTAGTCAGCGGGGTTTCCCCGCTGGAAGATCATTCCGTTGATGGAGCTGGAGCCGCCCAGCACTTTCCCTCGGGCGTGGTAAACCCGACGGCCTCCCATATGGGGTTCGGG
Source organism: Acidimicrobiales bacterium (assembly GCA_963663255.1). Taxonomy (GTDB): domain Bacteria; phylum Actinomycetota; class Acidimicrobiia; order Acidimicrobiales; family Bin134; genus Poriferisocius. Next base: position 2,961,824 of record OY760141.1, on the reverse strand, counting down.
CTCGCTCTCATACTTCCAGTCGTAGAAGCGGTTCCCGATGGGAAACGCCAAAGCAGCCGGCATGTGTATGAACACATCCCACTTGTAGTCTCGGCGCCCGGCCTCCAACACCAGGACCTGGTTGCCGCTGTTCGCGCTCAGCCGGTTGGCCAGGGCACATCCGGCAGAGCCGCCTCCGACGATGATGAAGTCGTACAACGACTGCTCCTCAATGGGAATTGGAGAACCGGTGTCGGCAGTTCCCGCAGGCCGCCGACACCGGTTCTCAGCTGGAGCCTAGGAGGGGAGCCAAGCGCTCCAGACGCTCTCGTTGTCCGCGATCCATGCGGCTGCTGCATCGTCCACTGACATGCCGTCGTTTTCGATAGCGGCCAGCATCTGGATCTGGTCGGCGCTGGTGTAGTTCATTGCCCGCAAGAAGGCATCGGCATCAGGGGCGTTTTCGGCCAAGTCGCTGCTGATGATCTTGAACAGAACGTCTGCTGGGTAGTCGCAGTCAACATCTTCAGGTGCGCTCGCCGCGGCCTCGCCGCATGCGTCGGTGTACTCGGGCAGGAGCACATTGGTGAGGTCATAGTTGTTGAATGCCGAGTGCGGCGTCCACAGGTAGACCAGGATCGGGTCTTGACGGCTGTATGCCGAGTCGACCGCGGCCAGGATTGCGGCCTCGGAGCCGGCGTAGACCACCTGGAGAGGCAGGCCTAGGTTGTTGATGATCGCCTCGTCGAACTGCACGAAGCTTGGATCGCCGCCTAAGAACTGTCCGAGGTCACCGGTCTCGGCGGTGGCGAACATCCCGGCTAGCTCAGGATTGGCGAAACCCTCCCAAGTAGCTAGTTCCGGGTACTGGTCCACCATGTAGGTGGGGATGAACCAGCCGATCTTGCCGACAGGTCCGAGCAGGCCAGCGTTGTCGATGTTTGCATCTGGATTGTCGATGAAGTCGACGATGTCCTGGGCGTGCCCAGAAGGCCAGATTTCGAGCGATACGTCGATGTCGCCGGTGTTGATGGCCGGCCATTGGGCGTTCTCGTCGATTTCCACCCGAGTAACGCCGTATCCGAGTTCACTCTCAAGCAACTGGGCGGCCACCGCAGAGTTCGCCGCAGCCCCGGACCATCCATTTACTGCAATCGTGATCGTCTCCTGCGAGCCCCGGGAATCATCGTCGTTGCCGCAGCTGACAGCGACGAGCGCCAATACAGCCAAGAGCAGGGCGACAAGCCTCCAGCTTCGAAGTGATCTGGTTTCATTGGTCCGCATGGGATCCCCCCTACTGTCAAATGCCAAAACAGGCTAGCTGGACTGTTTTGTAAGATAGCACATGTCACAGCCGGGCGCTAGAGGGTCCTTGCCATTTGGCAAGGTGGGCTTGGGGCGCGCCATGCTGGTCCTTCCCGATCACAGGAGAGTGCGATGGCAGATCTGCCGACCGACCCGAATGAGCTGGTGAGCCAATTCTGCGCGGCGTGGGCCAACGGCGATGCCGACGAGCTTATGGCCTATTTCGCCGACGACGCCGTCTACCACAACGTGCCGATGGATCCCCTAGAGGGGGCCGAGGCCATACGGGCATTCTTGGAGGGATTTTTCCCCGCCTCCGGGGGCATCTCCTTTGAAACCCACCATCAGGCGGCCAATGGCAATGTCGTACTGAACGAGCGGACCGACTACATCAACACCGCCGACGGCCAGGTGGCGCTCCCGGTGTGCGGCGTGTTCGAAATACGCGACGGCCGCATCGCCCGCTGGTCGGACTATTTCGACATGGCCAAGCTCATCGGTGGCTGATTGCTCAACCCAGAGCGGTGGCTAGATCAACCTCCGAACAGCTCGCCGAGGGTATTGACCACATAGCCCACGTCGTCTGATCCCAGGCCATGGTGGGTGGGGATGCAGAGCGCGTTGTCCATAACGAGGTCGGCGTTGGGGAAACCGTCGGCCGGGGCCCGGTGCTCGATGTCCGAGAAGCCGGGCTGGCGGAGGATGTTTCCGGTCCACACCATTCGGGACTGCACGTTGCGGTCTTCCAGGAAGTTCTGCACGTCGGTGCGGTCGTAGCCCGATTCGGGCCGGAGGATGAACCCATAGCGCATCCAAGTGGTCTCCAGCTCGGGGGTGGTGCGGGGCAGGATCACCTTGTCGGTGTGGTTGACCAGCAAGTCGTTGTAGCGATCGAAGGCGTGGCGGCGTCGGGCGTTGAACTCCTGGAGCTTGCTGAGTTGCACCAGCCCGTAGGCCGCCCCTAGCTCAGAGGGCTCGAAGTTGTAGCCCAGGTCATCGAAGATGAAGATCTGGTCGTACATGGTGCCGTCGTCCAACGGGCCCCATCGGGTGTCCTGCCCCTTTCGGGAGCCATACAGATACGACTCCGACCGCCGCCCCCAGCGCCGCCGGGTCAGGCACTTGTCGTGCATCTCAGGATCGTCCATGGCCACCATCCCCCCGTTGCCCGCACAGGTGAGCGAGTGGGAAATGGCGAAGCTGGTCAGGCTGATGTCGCTGCGGGCGCCGATCCGGGACCCCCGCAGCCGGGTGTCCAACACGTCGCAGGAGTCTTCGATCACCTTGAGCCCGTGCTCGTCGGCGATGGCCCGGATCACATCCCAGTCGGGGCAGTTGCCCATCAGATTGGGGGTCATGATGGCCTTGGTGCGGGGGCCGATCATCTCAGGAATGCGGTTGACGTCGATCTGGAAGGTGTCGGGCTCCACGTCCACGAAAACCGGGACCAGCCCTAGCTGAACGATGGAGGATACGTCGGTGGAGAAGGTCAGCACCGAGGTGATGATCTCGTCGCCGGGCTCCAAGTCCAAGAGCCCTACGGCCAGCAGCAGTGCCGAGGAGCCGGAGTTGACCATAACCCCCCGCTCCTTGCCCAAAATGGTGGAGATTTCGTCTTCGAAGCGGGCCACGTTCTCGCCGATCAACAGGTCTCCCGAGCGCAAGACGCTCATTACCGCTTCGATCTCGCGCTCGTCTTGAATGGCCACCGCGGGCGGCAGGGTGCGTAGTGGTTGGTTCGCCATGGCTGTGAACTCTAGGCCGGGCGCTGCTCGACCAGCCGCACCAGGGGGATCTGGCGATGGGGGGCTTTGGCCTGGTAGTCGGCGTACCAGGCCCGGTCGGCCACCAACCCGTCCCAGGTGGCCTGGTAGTCGTCGCCCTCGCAGATGTCGGCCACCGCCCAAAACTGCTGGCCTTCGTCGGTGACCAGCAGCTCGGGGTTGGCCTCCTTGTCAGCCAGGTTGAAGTACCACGAGGGGTGGGCCTTGGCCCCGGCGAAAGACGCCACCACAATGCGGTGGCCATTTGGATCGCGCCAGTAGGGCAGGGCCACCTTGTGCTCTTTGCCCGAGCGCCGGCCGATGGTGCGGATAAGCACGTGGTGCATGCCCACTTGGGCCCACACCAGGGGGTCGTCGCTGGTCTCCATGGCCTCCACGTGCATCTTGGTGATGACCGGGATCTCCTCCAAAGAGGGGGTCTCCCAGGTCTGCTCTACTCGCTGATCGCTCATGTTCTGTCTCCTGTAGCTCAATCCAATTTGAGAACTCGGCGGGCGTTCTCCCGCAAAAAGCCGGGCCATACCTTGTCCCGGAAGGGCACGTCTTTCATGTCGGTCATGATCCGCTCTAGCGACAGGCCCATGGGGAAGTAGCCGGCGTAGATGATTTTGTCGGCGCCCCGGGTGTTGGCGTAGCGGATGATGGCCTCGGGGTAGTGCTTGGGGGCGAACGCCGAGGTGGAATAGTGCAAGCCGGGCCACTTCAGCATGAGCTTGATGGCCAGGTCCTCCCAGGGTTCGCAGCCGTGGCGGGTGACGAAGGTGAGCTCGGGGAAGTCGTACATCACCCGGTCGATGCGCTCCACGTGCTGGGGGGAGAACGGGAACCGGGGGCCGGGCACGCCGGCGCACACGAAGATGGGCAGATCCAGCTCCACGCACTTGGCGTAGATCGGATAAAACTTGGCGTCGTCGATGGGCACCTGGGGGAAGCAGCCCGCCGGAAACGCCCCCACCGCCTTGACGCCCCACTCCCGGTGGAACTGGTCTATGAGGCGAACCTGGCCCATCACATCGTTGGGGTCGACGCTCATGGAGGCGATGAAGCGCTCGGGATAGTCCTTCAGCGCCCGCTGGCCGGTCTCGTCCTCACAGGAGATGAGGGCCAGCTCGATGTTGAACCGGTCCATCTCCTTGAGCGTTACCTGAACGGGGTCGTCTTCGGTGCCGTACAGCTCTTTGGGCACGCCCTTGAACATGTACTCCACCGGGAAGTCGAACTCCTCAGACGACTGGGAGTCTTTGGTCTGGGCCCGGATGAAGTCGTAAGTGGAGAAGTCGGGTTTGGGGAACCCGATCATGGTGTCAATGATCGGAATGTCGGTTGGCATGGCCATGGTGGGCTTCCTCTCTCAGGCGGCCAATGCGGAGCGGGGGGTGATTACATCCCACGCGTTGTCCCGCATCATGGCCTTGGCCTCGGCGTCGGTGAAGTTGGGGATGTCGTAGATGAAGTCGGTGGGCACCTCTAACCCCTCGGCGTGGGGATAGTCGGAGCCGAACAGCATGTGGTCGGCACCCATCGTCTCTTTGATCAAGTCGATGTCGTCTTCGTAGTAGGGCGACACCCAAACGTGGTTCACGAACTGCTCCACTGGATCGGTCCGGAACTCGTTGGGCATCTTTCCGTAGGCAATCTTCAGTTCCTCCACCAGCCGGGGAGCGAACATGCCCCCGTTCTCGATGCAGGCAACCCGAAGATTGGGATGGCGGTCATAGAGGCCATGGCAGACCATGGCGGCCATGGTGTCGAAGATCTGTCGGTCGTGGCCGGTGATCTGCTTGAAGGTTGAGGTGCGGAACGACTGGAAATCCTCCGTCGGCTCCCACATCTCGTTGTATTCGTGAAGGCCGCCGTCGCCGCCGTGCATGCCCACGGTGATACCGGCCTCGGCGATGCGGGCCCACACCGGGTCGTAATCGGGCATCCCGGGTGAGCGGCTTCCACCGTCGGCGCGGGGCACCGGTCCGGGCACCATCACCACCATGCGGGCATCGTTGGCCAAAGCCCATTCCACTTCGGATACGGCCCAGTCCACGTCGATCATCGAGATCACCGGAGCGGCGAAGATGCGCTCCTGATAGGCAAATCCCCAGTCTTCGGCCAGCCACCGGTTGAACGCGGTGAAGGCGGCGACCACGGCCGGTGGGTCGTGGCGCAGCGACTGCTCCATGCCCACGCCGAGCGTGGGGAAGAACAGGGCGGCTTCGATGTTCTGAGCGTCCATCAACTCCATCCGCTTGTCCCGGTCCCGGTACTCGGGCCGTTCGGAAATGGGATCGAGCTCGCCGAACATGGTCTTCACGTCCACGCCGTCTTTGTTTCGGCCCCGGAAGAAGTCCTGGAGCGCCCCCGGCTTGGACACCGGGTCGAACGTGGGGTTGGGGATGAACCGGTTGATCTTGCCCGCCACCAGCAGGCGCTGCTTGCCGTCGATGTTGGCCCACTGCATGCAGCGCTTTTTCATGGTCGGGTCTATGTGGCGGATGAAGGCGTCGGTGGCCTCGTAGTAGTGGTTGTCGGCGTCGAACGCCTTGAATGGCAGTTCTGCCATGTCGCTACCTCGCAAATCTGTGTGGGTTGTGGTGGGGGAGAGTCGCCTTGATTTTCGTTGCCGCCGGGAATCGGCAACAAGTTGCGCTAGTAGACACGAGGGTCCGTCTTCGTTTTCCAAGGCGGGATAGCCGGGGGGCAGGGCGTACCATCTTGGCTGTGAGCGACGCCGTGATGAGCCTGGCGGGGGATTTCGACCTTGTCGGGCGGGACCAGTGGATGGAGCTGGTAGAGCAGGTGCTGCGGGGGGCGTCGTTCGACAAGAAGCTGGTGAGCGCCACCTACGACGGCATCCGGATCCAGCCTCTCTACACTGGTGCCGACCATGCCGGCGACACCGGCTTGCCCGGGGGCGCGCCGTTTACCCGCGGCAGCAGGGTTGCCGGCGGACCATGGCAGGTACGGCAGGCCCACAGCCGTGCTGCCGGCAACGACGCTGTGCTGGTCGACTTGAGCGGGGGAGCTGATGCCATAGAGCTCTACATCGACGGAGAAACCAGCCTTGAAGAACTCGACGAACTGTTAGATGGGGTTCCCTCCTCGGTGCCGATCATGTTGGCTCCGGGGAGCGAGGCGGCGATCTGGCATTTGGTCAGTCTGTGGGACAAGAGGGGAGTGGCTAGAGACAAGGCTCTCGGCGGCTTCGGGATGGACCCCCGAGATCCTGGGGTAGCTGAGGCAGTTGCCAATACCTTGAACCTGAACTACGCCAACGTGTTGGTCGCGGTTGCCAATGGGGCACGATTGGCCGACCAAGGCGCTAGCGAAGCCCAGGAGCTAGCCGGATCGCTGGCCGACGGAGTCGCTTACCTGCGGGCCTGTGAACAGGCGGGCCTCGACCTGGCGTTGGCGGCAGACAGGCTGGAATTCCGCTACGCCGCCGGGGTGGACCAGTTCTTGACCATGGCCAAGTTGCGGGCCGCCCGTCGGCTGTGGGCTCGGGTGACCCAGGCCTGCGGCATCGAGCCCGCCTTCCAGCGTCAGCACGCAGTCACCGCCGGCGCCATGATGAGCCGCCGCGACCCGTGGGTGAACATGATCCGCACCACGGTGGCCTGTTTTGCCGCCGCGGCGGGCGGTGCCGACGCCATTACCGTCAGCTCCTACGACACCGCCATCGGAGTTCCCGATTCTCTGGGGCTGCGAATCGCCCGCAATACCCAGCTCCTATTGCGGGAGGAGTCCCACGTTGATCAGGTGATCGACCCCGCCGGCGGCTCCTATTACGCCGAATCGCTGACCGATGCTCTGGCGGCCACCGCCTGGGGCCTGTTCCAGGAACTGGAAGCGGGAGCAGACCTCAACGAGCGCATCGAGGCCGCCCATGCCGCCCGAAGCCGGGATGTGGCCACCCGCCGGCTCCCGCTCACCGGGGTAAGCGAGTTCCCCGACCTGGAAGAGCCAGCGGTGGAGCGGCCGCAGAGGGAACCCGATGCCGGTCTGCGCCGGCTGTCCGAGCCGTTCGAGGCGCTGCGGGATGCCGCTGATGGCGCCCCGAGTCGCCCAACCGCGTTCTTGGCCAGTCTGGGCCCGGCTGCAGTCCACACCGCCCGGTCTGCATTTGCCGCAAACCTGCTGGCTGCGGGAGGGATCCACCCGGTGTCCAACGGTGGCTACGACACGCCAAAACAAGCGGCTCAAGCCTGGGCCGATTCGGGCTCGCCGATTGCTGTGGTGTGCTCATCTGATGAGATATACCAGGAGCAGGCTGCGGTCACCGTTGCCGCCCTCAAAGAGGCCGGGTGCGGGTATGTGCTTCTGGCCGGACGCCCCGATAACAGTTGGGGGGCCGACCGCTACATCTACATGGGCTGCGACGTGCTGGCCTCCCTGGAGGCCATTCACCAGAGGCTGGAGCTGTGACCGTCCCCGACTTCACCAGCGTCGACCTCTATTCCGATACCGGCTCGGGGTCCAACGGGATGGGTTGGGCCGATCTGGTGGCCGCCGAGGTCGGCGAGAACCCCGACCAGCTGACGTGGGCCACGCCGGAAGGCTTCGGCGTGCGCCGCCTGTACACCGCCGAGGATCGGGCGCCGTTGGACTTCTGCGACACCTACCCCGGGCTGGAGCCCTACCTGCGGGGTCCCTACGCCACCATGTACGCCACCCAGCCGTGGACCATCCGCCAGTACGCCGGGTTCTCCACCGCCGAGGACTCCAACGCCTTCTATCGGCGCAACCTGGCTGCCGGGCAGAAGGGCCTGTCGGTGGCCTTCGACCTGGCCACCCATCGGGGCTACGACTCCGACAACCCGCGGGTGAGCGGGGATGTGGGCATGGCCGGGGTGGCCATCGATTCCATCGCCGACATGCAGATTCTGTTCGACGGCATCCCGCTGGATCAGATGACCGTGTCCATGACCATGAACGGCGCGGTGTTGCCGATCATGGCCATGTACATCGTGGCCGGAGAGGAACAGGGGGTAGAGCCCCAGAAGCTGGGCGGGACCATCCAGAACGACATCTTGAAGGAGTTCATGGTCCGCAACACCTTCATCTATCCGCCTGCACCGTCGATGCGGATCATCTCCGACATATTCGCCTTCACCTCGACCAATATGCCGAAGTTCAACTCCATCTCCATCTCCGGCTACCACATGCAGGAGGCCGGAGCCACCCTTGATCTGGAGTTGGCCTACACCCTGGCCGACGGCGTGGAGTACGTGCGGGCCGGTTTGGACTCGGGGCTGGACATCGACGCCTTCGCCCCCCGGCTCAGCTTCTTCTGGTGCATCGGCATGAATTTCTTCATGGAGGTGGCCAAGCTGCGGGCCGCCCGCCTGCTGTGGGCAAAGTTGATGCGCCCGTTCAATCCGTCCAACCCCCGATCGCTGTCGCTGCGCACCCACAGCCAGACCTCGGGGTGGAGCCTCACCGCCCAAGACGTCTTCAACAACGTGGTACGAACGACCATCGAAGCCATGGCCGCCACTCAAGGCCACACCCAGTCGCTTCACACCAATGCCCTGGACGAGGCGCTGGCCCTGCCCACCGATTTCTCGGCCCGGATAGCCCGCAACACCCAGCTCCTGTTGCAACACGAGTCGGGCACTTGTCGGGTGGCCGATCCCTGGGGCGGCTCCTACTACGTGGAGCGACTCACCCACGACCTGGCCCAGCGGGCGTGGGAGCACATAAGCGAGGTGGAGGCCGCCGGCGGCATGGCCGAGGCCATCGAGGCCGGAATCCCCAAGATGCGCATTGAGGAGGCCGCGGCCCGCACCCAGGCCCGCATCGACTCCGGCGCCCAGACCGTGGTTGGCGTAAACCGCTACCAGGTAGAGGGAGAAGAGGGCATCGAGGTGCTGAAGGTAGACAATGCCGAGGTGCGGGCTTCCCAGATAGCCCGACTGGAGCGGCTCCGAACCGACCGGGACAACGACGCCTGCGGTCGTGCCCTAGACGCATTGACGGCGGGAGCCGAGCGCCCAGTTGGCAGTTCGGACTCCAATCTCTTGTCCCTTGCCGTGGACGCTGCCCGGGCCCGGGCCACGGTAGGGGAGATCAGCGATGCGCTGGAGAAGGTGTATGGTCGCCATGCGCCTCGGATCCGCACCATCTCCGGGGTATACCAATCAGAAATGGGACAAAGCGACGACAACGGCGGCGGCACCAGCGAGGTGCGGGAGGCGGTGGCTGGCTTCGCGTCCCGAACCGGGCGCAGGCCCCGCATATTGGTGGCCAAGATGGGCCAAGACGGCCATGACCGGGGCCAGAAGGTGATCGCCACTGCATTTGCCGACCTTGGCTTCGACGTGGACGTCGGACCGCTGTTCCAAACCCCGGCCGAGGTAGCCCGCCAGGCGGTGGAGGCCGATGTGCACATCGTGGGAGCTTCGTCGCTGGCCGCTGGGCACTTGACGCTGGTGCCCGAGCTGCGGACCGAGCTGAAACGGCTGGGTCGGAGCGACATCATGATCGTGGTCGGCGGGGTGATCCCGCCCAGCGACCACGATGAGCTGCGGGATGCTGGGGCGCAGGCCATCTTCGGTCCTGGCACGGTAATCGCCGACGCGGCCTTGGAGCTGTTGGACGCTTTGGACGACCGCCAGTGATCGACCTCGACGCCTGTGTCGAGGGGGTGCTGAACGCCGATAGAACGTGGCTGGGCCGAGCGGTCACACTGGTGGAGAGCACCCGGCCCGAGGACCGGGTGGCGGCTGCCGAGCTGCTACATCGGCTTCTGCCTCATACCGGTGGGGCCCGGCGGGTGGGGATCACCGGCGTGCCCGGGGTGGGCAAGTCCACCTTCATCGACGCGTTGGGCACCTATCTCACCACACAGGACCACCGGGTGGCGGTGCTGGCAGTGGACCCGTCTTCGACGGTGTCGGGGGGCAGCATCCTGGGGGACAAGACCCGGATGCCCAACCTGGCCATCGATGACGCCGCCTACATCCGGCCGTCGCCATCTTCTGGGTCGCTGGGGGGAGTGACCCGCACCACCCGCGAGACCATGACGGTGGCGGAGGCGGCTGGATTCGATGTCGTTCTGGTTGAGACTGTGGGCGTGGGTCAGTCGGAGACCGCGGTTGCCGACATGGTGGACTTTTTCTTGGTGATGATGCTGCCCGGAGCAGGCGATGAGCTCCAGGGCATCAAGAAAGGAGTGCTGGAGTTGGCCGACGCACTGGTGGTGAACAAAGCCGACGGCGGCAACGAGATCGCCGCCCAGCGGGCCGTGCGGGACTACCGGGCCGCGCTGTCCCTGACCGCCCCGGCCAACCCCAGCTGGGTTCCCCCCGTGTTGGCGGTCAGCGCGATTGAGGGCACCGGACTCGACCAGGTATGGGAACAGATTCAGGCCTACTACCGGGTCTTGACCGATTCCGGTGAACTGGCCGACCGCCGGGCCAACCAGCAGGTGCGGTGGATGTGGGCCATGGTTGAGGACCGCCTCCGAGATCGTCTCCAGGCCTCCCCTGAAGTGGCCGACCTAACCTCCCACCTAGAACACCAAGTCGCCACCGGCCAAACCACCCCCGCCGCCGCCGCCGATGAGGTTCTCGCCGCTTTCGACGAATAAACCCAAGACACATCACTAGTCGCCGTTGTAGAGTTGCCCGGTGTAGCGGGCGCTGGGTCGCATGATCTTGTTGTTGGAGGCTTGCTCCAGCAGGTGCGCGCCCCAGCCGACGACTCGGCTGGTGGTGAACGTGGGGGTGAACGCCTCCTGGGGGAGCCCGCCCAAGTGGAGCACGACGCCGGCGTAAAACTCAACGTTGGTGACAATCACCGCGTTGGGCTTCCACTCGGCCAGATAACCCAGGATCCGGGACTCGATTTCGAGGGCTCGGTCTACCAGTTCGCCCCCCAACTCGATCGCGACGGCCTTCAAAGTCTCCGAGCGGGGGTCGGCTGCCCGGTACACGGCATGGCCGAAGCCCATGATCTTGCGCCCGGCATCCAGCTCAGCTGCTATCCAGGGCACCGCGTTGTCGGGGTGGCCGATGGCCCGCAGCATGTCCAGCACCCGGCCTGGTGCGCCGCCGTGCAATGGACCGGCCAGGGCGGCCATCGCCCCGGCCATGGCGCCGCCCACGTCGGTGCCAGTGCTGGTGATGACCCGGGCCGCGAAAGTGGAAGCGTTGAAACCGTGGTCGGCGGTGAGGCACAAGTAGGTCTCCACCGCTCGGGCGTGGTCGGGCGAAGGAGTATGACCCAAGGTCATGCGCAGGTAGTCGGCACTATGAGATAGCGACTCGTCAGGGGCCAGAGGTTCAGCCCCCGAGCGGATGCGATTGACCGCGGCCAGCACGGTAGGGGTTATGCCAATGGCCCGCATGACCGCAGCTCGTCGTTCGTCTGGTTCGAGGTCCAAGGTGGGCCGGGGATCAACTTCCATCCCCAGAACACCTCGCAGTACGGACATAGGGGGCAGATCAGTCTGCGCCAACGAAGCGACCATCTCCGCCGCTTCCGGAGTCAAACGACGGGCTGCGCCCAACTCGGTCCGAAACGCCTCCTCGGTCTCGTGGTCAGGCAGTTCGCCAACCAACAGCAAGTGGGCCAACGCCTCAAATGTGTGTTGTCGGGCCAGATCAGCCGCGTTGCGTCCCCGATAGTGGTACCACCCCTCCTCCCCGCGAACCGAGCCCACCTCCGTATCGGCCACGATCAGGCCCTTGAGGCCAGGCGGAGCAATGTTCTCAGTCAGCAGGGAGTCAACATTCATGCCGCCCATGATGCCGCTATATTGATATATCGACAATATTGATCAATATCTACATTGATCAATCAATGTACTGAGGTGGAAATGGATGACTGGCTGACTAGCTCAGAGGCCGCGGCTCGTCTGGGGGTCAAGCGGGCCACGCTCTACTCCTATGTGAGCCGGGGCCTATTGCAGCGAGTGGTTGATTTGGACGGGCGCAGCTCTCGATTCGATCCCGAGGAAGTGGATCGCCTGCGCTCCCGTTCGGGCCGTCGACGCGAAGACGAGATCGGAGTATTGGTCTCCACCGGCATCACCCAAGTGGCTGATGGGGACTTGCGGGGTCGAGGGCGAGACCTGATCGGGCTAGCTGCCGAAACCCGATTTGAAGATGCCGTCGATTGGGTGTGGGGGGCTGAGCCTGATACCGAGTGGTCCAGCAGCGACGGGGCAGAGGAATTGTCCCGCCAAATCCAAGGTCTGCTGCCCGATACGGCCCCGTTGATGGACCGCCTCCGGGTCGCGGTGAGCATCGCGTCGGCCACCGACCCACTCCGCAATGACCTCTCCGCCTCATCAATACGGGCCGCGGGCCGAAGGCTGCTGTACCTGATGGTGCATTCACTTCCCCTGGTCGCTGAGGCTAGAGAGGGCAATCTGGCTGAGCGCTTGTGGAGTCGATTGGCTCCGGGACGATCCAACCCACGGCAGCGGGCCGTCCTCAATCGTGCACTAGTCCTTCTGCTAGACCATGGCCTGGCCAGCTCCACGCTCGGAGTTCGGGTGGCGGCGTCAGTTAGAGCCGACCCCTATTCGGCAGTGGCAGCCGGCCTTGGGATTCTGGGCGGGCGGCTGCACGGGGCGGCCAGCGGTCCTGTTCACCGCATATTTCAGGAGGCTGCGGCCAACGGCGATCCCGCCGGAGCGCTGGGCGAAGCCCAGCGAAGGACCGGCTACACCCCCGGGTTCGGTCATGCCGTTTACCACCAGCGGGATCCTCGATTCAGCGCGCTCATGGAGGCGGTGGCCGGGGCGTGGGCAACTCACGAACATCTTCCGAAGGTGCTCACCGTGCAGAGCCTGGCAAGCGAGCGCACAGCTGCACCTGCCACCGTGGATTTTTCGTTGGGTGCTATGACGTTTTTGGCTGGGATGCGCCCAGAAGCGGGCGAGGCGGTGTTCGCCATCGCCCGCACTGCCGGTTGGATCGCCCACGCCTTGGAGGAATACGACGAAGACCCGCTTCGCTTCCGGTTCCGAGCCCGCTATCTCGGGGACTAGAGGATCTGGGACAAGAAGAGCTGGGTGCGCTCTTCTCGAGGGTTGGTGAAGAAGTGCTCGGGCTCGCCGACTTCGACGATCTCGCCGTCGGCCATGAAGATGACCCGGTCGGCCGCCTCTCGGGCGAATCCCATCTCGTGGGTTACCACGATCAGGGTCATGCCCGTCTGAGACAGCTCCAGGATCACATCGAGCACTTCGGAGATCATCTCGGGGTCGAGGGCCGAGGTGGGCTCGTCGAAGAGCATGATCTTGGGCTGCATGGCCAGGGAGCGGGCGATGGCAACGCGCTGCTGCTGACCACCAGAGAGCTGGCCGGGGAATTTGCGGGCTTGCTCGGGGATCTTGACTCGCTCCAAGAGCTCCATTGCCCGGTCTTCGGCCTGCTTTTTGGGCATCTTGAGAACTTGTCGAGGGCCCAGGGTGATGTTGTCGATCACGGTGATGTGGGGGAACAGGTTGAACTGCTGGAAGACCATCCCGGTTTCCCGGCGGATGAGGGCGATGTTGCGCACGTCATCGGTGAGTTCAACCCCGTCGACCACGATACGGCCCCGGTCGTGATGCTCCAGCCGGTTGAGGCAGCGGATGAGGGTGGATTTCCCCGATCCCGACGGCCCAATCACCACCACGACCTCGCCCGTGCCCACCCTCATGTCGATGCTTGTGAGCGCCTGGAACGACCCGAAGAACTTGTCCACGCCGGACATCTCGATCATGAGATCCCGCCCGCCGATCTGGGTGGCGTCGCTGTTAACGCTGGTCGTAGTAGTCGTTGTGTCTGTCATCGTTCTCCGACTCCTAGGTGTCGCTCGAGGCGCTGGCTTTCTTTGGACATGGTGTAGCTAATGGCCCAGTAGGCGAAGGCCACGAAGACCAGGGTTTCTGCAATGGCAGTGGTAGTGAATTCCTGCTGGGAGTGGATCAGCTCGCGGGCCCGATAGAACTCCACCACGCTTATGAAGGTGAAGAGGGTGCTGTCTTTGTACAAACTGATGAACTGGCCCACCATGGCGGGGATGACTGCTCGCAGAGCTTGGGGTAGCACGATCAGCCTCATGACGGCCGGTGGTTGAAGGCCCACGGCTTGCCCGGCCTCGATCTGGCCTCTGGGCACGGCTTGCAGGCCACCGCGCACCACCTCGGCCAGATATGCGGAGCTGAAGATGGTGAAGACAATGATCGTCCGGGTCGTTAGGGAGAGCGGCGTGTCGATGTTGAGGAAGAAGTCGATGAAGATCTTGGCCACGAACAACAGGACGATGAACGGCACCCCGCGAAACAGCTCGATATAGCTCACGCAGAGCCAGCGAATGGCGGGAAGCGAGGAGCGCCGTCCCACTGCCAGCAGCAAGGCCAGCGGGAACGACAGGATGATGGCCGCTCCGGAGGCCACCAACGTGAGGTACAGGCCCGACCAGTCGTCCCAGCTCACGCTGGAGGTGTCGCCGATGAGCCAGTAGGCGATGCGGACCACAACCACTGCGGCGACCACGGCCAAGATCTGGGCAAACCGCTTCAGCCTGACCAGATCTCTTGCGGTGACGAGCCTCGTGCGGCCGAATATCGGCCAGTTCATTGTCGTACCCAAGTACTTGGTGAGGTCCCTCGCGCTGGTGAGTTGGAAGGCGGCGAGCGCGAACAGCGCACTGGTCCACCACCATGCGCTTCCGCTTGCTCCTGAGACCACCTGGAATGACACGATGGCCATGAAAGCTGCCGCGTACCCGCAGATACGCCGGGAGGAGGGGGGCAATCGCATGGCGCCAGCGCGCACCGCGAGCCCAACTGCGATGGTGGATAGGGTGAACAAGGTTGGCCAGATGGTTCGGGTAAACACGAGGATGACGGCGAGTAGCAAGAGGATGGACCAGTAGCGGCGTAGCAAATCGCGGGGAGTGGCGCGCTGTGCTACAACGCCAGTTTCCTCGGCCCGGTCATGGCTTCTGGCTGTGACCGTTCCCCAGGCCAACCCCAGGGCCGAGGCCACTAAGTACATCTGAGCCACGAGCCGCCACTGCTCGTTGCGGGGGTACACGCCCATCATGAGGAGCGTGAGGTTCTTGCGCACCGCCTCCCACTGGCCGGTGACGAATATGAAGCGTCCGCCGTAAAAGAGGAGGATTGCTCCGACCACCACTGCCACCACGGTGATCAGGGTGTTATACCAGTTGTTGAATAGATTCTTGCGCAGCCAGTTGCTGGGCGAGAATCGCATTTCGGGCGGCAGACGGGATGGGTCGCCCTGCGGCCTTGTCTCGGGGGGAGGCGCGGTGGCGGTCATCGGCTCATCGTTCTTTGAGCTGGAGTGACCGGTTGTACACGTTCAACAGCGCCGACACGATGAGGTTCATGGTCAGATACACAATCATGATTATGAGGATGATCTGGGGAGCGGGGAAGTTTATGCCCCAAGCGGTAACGGCCACGAGGAAGAGGTCGGGGTAGGCAACGGCGAGTCCCAGAGAGGTGTTCTTGATCAGGTTGGCGCACTCGCTGATGTAGGGGGGAATGGCGATCCGCTGTGCTTGGGGAAGGACGACATGGCGGTATCGCTGGCTGGACTTAAGCGCCACCGACGTTGCCGCTTCAGTCTGGCCTTTGGGGACGGCCAGGATAGACCCGCGGATGATCTCAGCCACGAAGCTGGCCGTGTAGAGGCCCAAGCCCAGAGTTAGCGCCATGTAGCCCGAATTGGTGCTGAATCCCCCGACCACTCGCCGCCCGTTCTCCGATACTGCGGGCCATGACCAAGAGTAGGGGCCGCCCAGGGCCGCGAAGCACGCCACCATGATCACAGTGAAAGCCCCCACCGACCACAGCACGCGGTGATGAGGCTCGCCAGTGGCGTTATTGCGACGAGTCCGCCATTGCCACACGGCCACGGCGATGATTGCCGCAGCCAGCACGAGCAGCCAGAACACTCCTACGTTGCTCTCAGAAGCCAGCGAGGGAATGGCCCATCGGTCCCGGCTGACAATGATCCAGTTGCTGTCGGAACCGAAGAAAGTACCTTGCCACGGCGGGTTGGTCGGATTGAAGCGGGGGAACGGGCCGAAGGTGAACAGGGCGGAGCCGAAGAAGATGATGACGATCAGCGGCGGGATATTGCGCAGGCTTTCCACGTAGAGGCTGGCCCCTTTGGCCACTAGCCAGTTTGAGGAGAGCCGGGCGATGCCCACGAACAGCCCCACAACGGTTGCGATGATGATTCCCACAACCGAGGCCACGACGGTGTTCTGCAAACCGATGAGCAACGCTTTCCATACGGGATCGCGCACGTCGAAGCCATGGGCGTCCCTTAGGGCCACACCGTAGGGGGATTCGAGAAAGCCGAAGCCCTTGGGCAGCCCGATTTCATCCATTCTCACGATGAGGTTGTGGAACATCCATCGGATGAGAGCCACTACGACAACCACGGCCAGCAGTTGCGCGGCCAACCGGAGGACTCGTACATCGCGCCACAGCGCGGGGATACCGGGTTCGGGGACTCTCGGATCATCGGTGGGGAGAACCCGCTTCGTTGTGCCGTCGTGAAGGGTGCGGATACCGGCGGCTGCCATGCCCGGCGTCTGTCCGATGCGCACCGCATCGATTACTACAATGGCAACAATCGCTGCTGGCACCGCGGCGGCGAATACCCAGGCGAGGGCCAGTTCGGGAATGTCGCTGTAGTTGTCGAGCAGCCGTATACCAAGCTGCCAAACCGAGATGACTCCCACGAGGATCAGAATCAGCAGGTCGGCCAATAGCGCCAGCACTCTTCGGCTGAAGGGCGCGGAAGGTACTGCGGTGAGATCAGCTTGTGTGCTGGCGAAATCAGCCGGGCTGCTCATAGCAGTGTGACCTTGAACTGTAGACGAGAGCGGCCCACCGATCGGTGACCGGTGGGCCGCTCGTCTTGTTCAGTTTCAGCCCGTCAAGCGACGAGCGGGATTTTCCCTAGCGGTAGGGCGGGACGTACATGAGCCCGCCGTTGGACCAGAGGTCGTTCACGCTGCCTGCGAGGACGCCCAATTGCGGATAGCGGTTGAAGATCTCCTCGTAGTTGCCCACCTGCTCAACCACGTTCACAGCAAAGTCGGAGGGCAGTCCGAGGCCGGGATCGAAGCCGTCGCGGCCGAGGAAGTTCAAGATGTTGGGATCGGTGCCGTCGTAGCTGCCGATGTTGCTGGAGTCGAGTCCGAACTCCCAGGCCTGAACGGTAGCCATGGTGGCCCAGTTCACAACCTGCGCCCATTCGGTGTCGCCGTCACGAACCACGGTGCCCAGGGGCTCCTTGGAGATGAGCTCGGCCATGACGTGCTGATCCGCACCGCCCTTGCCCTCGATCTCGAACTTGAACACGCCGAGCACGCTGCTGTCGGCGGTCATCGCCTCGCACTGGCCCTCTTCATAGGCCGGCACCAGGGTGTCGAAACCCTCGAAGGTGACCGGGTTGAAGGGGATACCCCGGGCGGCGAACACCGCGGTGAGGTTCAGCTCGGTGGTGGTGCCGGTGCTCACGCAGATGTTGGCGTCGGCCAGGTCGGCCAGGGTGGTGAAGCCGGTGGAGGCAGGCACCATGATGCCCTGACCGTCGTAGTAGGTGGTGAACAAGAAGTTGGCGCCTTCAGTACCGTCACGGGTGGCCGTCCAAGTGGTGTTGCGGTTCATCACCTCGAACTGGCCTGATGCCAGGGCGGTGAAGCGCTCGGCACTGGTGACCGGCACGATTTCCACGGCATCGGCATCGCCGAAGATGGCGGCCGCCACCACCCGGCACATGTCGATGTCGAAGCCCTCGTACTCGGCGTTCTCATTCAATAGCGCGAAGCCGGGCACGTCGTCCCGGGAGCCGCACAGCACGTGGCCACGGTCCTTGACGGCCTGCAAGGTCCCGCCGTCCTGGGTGAGTTCGACGGTCGCTTCTGGCGCCTCAGTCGGATCAGGTGCTTGGGTGGCCGCCTCGGTGGCCACAGGGGCCGCGGGCGCTGCGCCATCGTCGTCGTTGCCGCACGAGGCGGCGATCAACGAGAAAGCCAGCACCAGCCCGAACAGGGCCAGCCAGCGGTGAACAGATTTCTGCATGTCAATGCTCCCATCATTGGACTCAAGGGACGGTCAAACGCTAGCGGCTGAATCGCAGCCTGACTAGGCCCCCTGAGATTTGTAACAGTTTCACCAAGAAAGAGCCAGTTCAGCTCGCCGCGGCCAGGGCCGCTTCCCGCTGACGAGTCGAGCGGTGTACTGGATCGGTGTCGATCACAGGAATGACGTGGTCGCCGAATTTCACGATGGTCTCCCGCACCACGTCCATGGGCAGGGTGGAGGTGAGCGGGCTGATCACGTACTGATCGGCCCCCACTCTCTCGTACTGGCGGGACACGTGGATGCAGTCCTCGACATTGCCGACGCACAGCGAACCGCCCTCGATGGCCATCTTGACGTCGTCGTGGGTGGGCTCGGGGATGACCGCGGGCCATTCCGGGATGCCATCGGGCTTGGGGAAGGTGTCCAGCCAGCGGTACACGAGGCACTGGTAGTAGTACATGTGGCTCCGGGTGGCCAGGTCGATGGCCATCTCCCGGTCGTCCAGGCAGATGCCGAAGCCCACGCACATGACGTTGTCGTGGACGAAATCACCCACCGGGTTCTTGCAGGACGCCACCTCGTTCTTGTAGATCTCGATCAGCGGGGCGATCTCGTCGGGGGTGCCGATGGTGAAGCACAGCACCCCGATACCCAGCTTGCCGGCCTTTTCAAACGTGCCCGGGCTGCCGCAGGCTACCCACAGCGGGGGATGGGGCTTGGTTACCGGCTTGGGGAAGATCTCCCGGGGCGGCATCGAGAAGCTGTCGCCCTCATATTGGTAAGCCCCCTCGCGCCACATGTGGGGTATCTGGGCGATGGCCTCGTCCCACAGGCCGCGGGTGATCTCGGTGTCGGCCAGGCCGGTGGCCGGGTCGCGGGGCGTGCCCGGCATGCCGAATCCCATCACCTCAGTGGAGGAGGACCCTCGCCCGGTGCCCAACTCGAAGCGACCGTTGGACAGCACATCGATCATGGCGGCCCGCTCGGCCGAGCGCACCGGGTGGTTCACCGGGGCGGTGATGTTGAAGATGGCCGAGCCCAGGTGCACGTTCTCGGTGGTGGATGCCACCGCCGACAGAAACACCTCGGGGGCGGACATGTGGGAGTACTCCCGCAAGAAGTGGTGCTCAGAGGCCCAGATGTACTTGAAGCCGTTGCTGTCGCACAGCTGGGAGATCTCCAGGTTGTCGCGGATTCGCTGGGCTTCCCATTCGGGATTCTCCTCGTAGCCGAAATCAGGCACGAAGCACTGGGCAAAATATCCGAACTCCATCTTGGGCAACCCCCGGTATTGGCTTTTCGAGCGGGACTGTACCGGCGCTCGCCGCTGGTGATCTATCCAACAGGAGAATCGGCCGCACTGCGGTGTGGGCTGCCGAGAGGGGTATGGTCGGCGCCCATGGCTTGGACCTTGCGCCGACCGGCAGCCCGAGTGGTGCTGTTGGACCGCCACGGGCGCATCTTTTTGATGCAGGCCAGTGACCCCATCGACCCCCACAAGGGGCCGTGGTGGGAGATACCCGGGGGTGGTTTGGGGCCGGGGGAGGATTCTGCGGCTGGCGCCCGCCGGGAGCTATGGGAGGAGGCCGGGTTCACCGACGTGGAGGTCGGCCCCTGCATTTGGACCCAGCACGTGGAGTTTGATTTCGCCGGTATCCACTTTGACTCAAACGAGCGCATCCATGTGGCCTGGTGTCCAGACGGGGGCGAGTGGGATCCGCAACACCTCGAAGCGCTGGAGGCGGCGGCCTTCGAGGATGCCCGCTGGTGGACGTTAGAGGAGCTGCTTGCCTCCGAAGAGATGGTGTTGCCGGAACGGTTGCGGGAGTTCTTGCCTGATGTGGTAGCCGGCCGACTGCCTGATGAGCCGATCGACATAAGCCCCTAGCTCAACGGCTCCTCTCGGTCGGCGGCGCGGACGGCGTAGGAGAAGATGATGGCGGGGGCAAGGACTAGGGAGCCGACTAGGAGGCAGACGATGATGGCGGTGACCAGTGGGCTGCGGAAGCTGGTTGCGAATCCGGTGAAAAACAGGGCGGCAGCGGCCAGATAGAGCAGGTAGCCCAGTCGCTGGCCGGTGGTGGTCAGCCGGGCGATTAGCCTGCGGCGGGCGGCTAGGTCGTCGGCGCTCACGGCAGCCATCCGGCGTCCTCCAACAGCGCGACCAAGTCTGATCGGACCCGGTCCAATGAGAAGTGCTGCTGGGCGATGGCTTGATTCTGGTCCAACAGGTCGGTGTCGGGGCAGTTCAGGAACGTCCGGATCTCATCGAGGTGGTCGGGGGTGAACCACTGGAATCCGAATTCGGCCAGCTCGTGGGCCACCGGGTAGTCGCCCACAACGCAGGGTCGCCGCCAGATGGCTGCCTCCACCGGGGGATTGCCGAATCCCTCCCAGACCGAAGGGAACACCACCAGATCGGCGGCGGCGTAGATGTCGGGAGTGCGGGCCACCGGCCGGTGGATGACAGGGCAGCGGGCCTCGGCGAGCAGTCGCTCCAAGGTGGCGCCGTATCCTTCTTCGGCTTGCCCCATCAGCCAATAGGCGCCGTTCAACGCTTCGGCGATGGCGATGGCCGCGGGGATGTTCTTGCGGGGAATGGCCCGCACCGGGTGGGCGACGAGCAGCGTCTCGTCGTCCACTTCCAGCTTGGCCCGCATCGCGGCCCGGTCGCCTTCGGGGCTGGTGGTGTCGAAGCCGTTGTAAATCACCGTGGTTTCGATGCCCCGCTGGGAGAACTGCTCGGCGGTGAACCGATTGATGACCACATGGCGCCAAGAGGGGTCGTCGGGGGGCAGCTCGGTCACCGCTGCGAACCGCTCCCGCTGCCACGGGGGATCGTGGTGGTGGAGGATGGCGGGGTGCCCGGCCAGAGCACGGGCCACCGTCCGGGCAGCCGGGAGGTTCAGCGGGATGGTGCAGAGGTTCTCCACCACTACCAAATCGGCATCAGACACCGCGGCGGCGAACCGGTCAGGGTCGGGTCCGTCGAGCTGGTCGATGCCGAGGCCGGGGACCAGCCGGTCAACCGGACCTTCCCCGGCCACCGTCACCATGTCGAAGCCGATGTCGGCGAGCATCTTCTGCCAGAGCCGGGCGACGACCGACACGCCGTCGCTCAACCCCAGTCGAAATGAGACGATAGCGGCCCTGACCATTCCCACGAGGTAACCAGATTGCGTCCTATCGTGAGACTCTGGAGATATGGACGAGCCCGAGGAATTCAACCGCTCGGCGGTGCGGGATGCGGCCCGGGCAGTACTGGAAGCCCACTGGGTTCCTGAGGGCTATGCCGTTCCGAATCCTGCGACCTACCCCTGGCAGTGGTTGTGGGATTCGTGCTTTCACGCGGTGTGCTGGGCTGAGCTGGGCGACGATCGCGGGCTGACCGAGCTCCAGACTGCGCTGTCGGTTCAAGCCGTCGACGGGTTCGTTCCCCACATGAACTATGTGCGCCATCCCGGTGTGGCCGCCGACTTGTGGGGTCGAAATGAGGCTTCGTCTATCACCCAGCCTCCCATGTACGGGCATGCCGTAGCGGAGTTGGTGCGGCGAGGGGCAGACGTCGACGATGAGACGTTGGCCAAGGCCGAGCACGGCCTGCGGTTTCTGCTGTTCGACCGCCACCGCCATCCCAGTGGGCTGGTGGCGCTGTGTCATCCGTGGGAGAGCGGCGCCGACGACAGTCCTCGCTGGGATGACTTCTGTCCCGGCGGATTCTCTTTGGAAGCTTGGCGACCGCTCAAGAACCAGCTGGTGACGTCGATCGATCGCAGTCCTGCGGGCTCTCCGGTGGCCAATCCGGCGTTCGAGTCTGCATCGGCGGGATTTAACGCCTTGGTGGTGTTCAATGCCTGGGAACTGGCCGCAGTGGCCGGGCGGTCGGAGGTGACCGACCGGGCTGATGATCTGGCTGGATGTCTGGCCACCCGATGGGAGGAATCCCGTCGTACCTGGGCGGATGCCGGCGCGTCGGAGGGGGGATCGGGACGGGCGCGCACGTTGGACGGTCTGCTGCCGATGCTGGTTTCCTCCGAGCCCGACCGGATTGAAGCGGTTGCTGCCGACTTGGCCGATCCCTCGGCCTATGGCGGAAGCTGCGGGCCGACGGGCGTTCACCGGGAGGAGCCCGGTTTCGATCCCCGCGCCTATTGGCGAGGGCCGGCATGGCCCCAGCTCAGCTACCTGATGTGGGTGGGATTGCGCCGGCACGGCCGGGGTGGAGCCGCGGAGGCGGTGGCCTCATCGACCGTGAGAGGGGCGATGCGGAGCGGATTTGCCGAGTACTGGAACCCAGACGACGGCACCGGGGGTGGTGCCGTGCCGCAGTCGTGGACGGCATTGGCCGCGCTGATGGTGTGATGCGTGCTCGGGGCTAGAGCTCAGAGGCCGATGCCCTCCACATCGGTCTTCAGGAGCCACCGATTGCGGTCGAACACATAGCAGGAGATCCGGCGGCGGTAGTTTTCGCCCTCCCAGTCGGTTCGGCTGGGGGTGATCATGCCGATGTCGAGCTCTGACAACTCGTAGACCAGACCCACAAACGGCTCGAACCGGTCATAGCACTGCCTTTGACCCCAATCGTTGACCGCCTTTTCCCCGGGATAGGGGGCGCCGGGCGGTGCGTCGTGGATAACGATGGCGTACACCTGGGCATTGTGAGGACGGGTACAGCCAATGGCCGTGGTCAGCTGCGCGGGCAGATCGTTACGGTCCAGATACCGGTACTGGTTGAAACACGTTCCCACCAGAAGGTCATAGGGCTCGGTGACGAGCCCCTCGAACCGATCCCGCAGATCCTCCTCCGTGGGCAGCAGATCTGGCTCGGCGGTGGGCTCAACGAACACCTCGTCGAGCCGGGATTCCTCGGACTCTTCGCCAGCGCAGCCGGTAGCGGCAAGGGCCAGCACCAGCGCCAGCGCCACGGCTGTCAGGATGCGGTTGACTCCCAGCGTCCGGTGGTCCATCAATCAGTCCATAGCTCAGTAGGAGGGGAGGATCCTGTCGATGTGCCAGAACGCCATGAACATCACGACCAGGAAGGGTAGAGCCGACAAGGCGTAGGCAGGCAGCTTCTTCCACCGGTGGCCCGCAAACAGGGCGAAGAACCAGATGGCCAGCGCGGCCAAACCCCACAATACGGCCGGCGGCCATGCGTCGGCGTCACCGTTGAGCCCCTCGCCGAAGGAATCGGTAGTCGCGGTGGGTGCATCCGCCGCAGGGACGGGGCTTTGTGGCTCGGTAGGCGGTTGATCTCCAGCAGCAGTTACCGGCGCTTGCTCGGGCGCCTCTTCGGCGGCCTCCGGAGTCGGGGCTCCTGCGGGAGCCTCTTCAGTTGGAGCAGCCGTTGGCGCAGGGGTTGGGGTCGCATCGTCGGCAGATGGCGGCGTCGGGGTCGCCGTTGCCTCTTCTGCTGGAGCAGCCGTTGACGTCGGGGTCTGGGTGACCGTCTCGGTGGGGTCGGCCGTCTCATTCACATCCTCATCAGCCAGCTGAGCTTCCGCCTGCCCGTCGGCTCCGAGTTGGCGATAGGAAGGAACGGGTTCGCCCACCAGCTCGGCCACCACGATGATGCGCTGTCGGGCCGAACCCTTGGGATGGCAGGCGGTGAGGGTGAGGCGATTGGGGTGCTCGCTGAAATCCTGGTCGAGCACCTCAACCGCGCTGGGCGACACGATTAGGTGCCCGTGGCCGTCTCCCTGGGCCACCACTTGGTAGACGAATCTCCCCTGGATGGTCTCGACGAAGATCTGGTTGCCGGGAACCAACTCGTTGATCTCTCCGAAGGGGGCCCCATAGGTGGTGCGGTGCCCGGCGATGGCCGCATTTCCTGCCTGGCCGGGCAGTGGGGTGTTGGGGTAATGGCCAGGGGCTTTGCGGAGGTCGCTGACCCTAACCCCCTCAACCACGGTCTTGGACAACCCAATGGTGGGGATGTGGATACGGGCGATTGGAGATCCCCAGTCAGGGTAGAGCAGTTCTAGCCACGCAGGATCGGGGGTGGGCTCCGGCGCGGGCTCCGGCGCGGGCTCCGGGGTGGCGGTGGGTTGGGGGGTGGCCGTCGGGGTCGGGCTCGGTGTTGTCTGGACCGGGTCGGTTTCCTCCACCGGAAGAGGCTCTTCGGTGGGCTCGGGCGTGGCGGCGGGCTCCGGCGTGGGCTCGGGGGTGGTGGACACCACCGGATCGGAGGCCGGAGGGCTGAGGCCCCCGGAGGTCTCCAGCAGATCGGAGAACTGGCCTTCTAGATCTTGCTGGGCCCGGGCCTCGATGACACCGGTGCCCCACAGCTGGAAGATTCCGAACAGCAGGATGATGATGCCTATGGAGATGACCGTCTTGCCGAACGCTCCGAGGATTCGCGCAACCGTCACGACTGAAATTGTAGGAGTGGACTGCGGCGAACCCACAGCAGGCGCTCAACACAGGGGGATGGATACGGTGGGGGCATGAAAGTTGCTCTATGCGTGGGGGACTTCCTGGCCCGGGCCGAGACGGTGTACGGCGACCGAGTGGGAATCGTGGACGAACCGGATCAACCGGCAGAGGGGTGGGGCGAGCTGACCTATTCTCGGATGGCCGAATTGGCCCGAGCCCAGGCGGCGGGGTTGGACGAGCACGGCATCGGCTTCGGTGAGCGGGTGGCCATCGTGTCTCACAACGCGGCGCGGCTGATGGTCTCTTTGTTCGGAGTGAGCGGGAACGGCCGGGTGTGCGTGCCCATCAACTTCCGGCTCAATCAAGACGAGATCAGCTACATCGTTGAGCACTGCGGGGCGACCATGCTGCTGATCGACCCCGAGCTGGGCGACGCGCTGGCCGGGGTCGAGTGCCGCCATCGCTACGTGATCGGCGCCGAATCTGATGACGCCCTGTACCGGTTCGACGTGGAGCCGCAGCCGTGGACTCCCGAAGAGGACGCCACTGCCACCATCAACTACACGTCGGGAACCACCGCCCGCCCCAAGGGCGTGCAGATGACCCACCGCTCGCTGTGGCTGAACGCCACCACCTTCGGCTGGGCCGCCGGTGTGAGCGACCGGGATGTGTACCTCCACACCCTTCCGATGTTCCACTGCAACGGGTGGGGCATGCCCTATGCCGTCAGCGGGGCCGGGGCCCGCCACATCGTGCTGCGCAAAGTGGACGGCGAGGAGATCCTTCGCCGGGTTGAGCGCCACGGAGTGACCTACATGTGCGGAGCACCGGCGGTGGTGGCCGCGGTTTTGGACGCCGCCCAGGAATGGGAGGGGGAGATTCCCGGTTCGGGTCGGGTGCGGATGACCGTGGCTGGGGCGCCCCCGCCCACCCGCACCATCGAGCGGATGGAGACCGAACTGGGCTGGGAGTTCATGCAGCTCTACGGCCTGACCGAGACTGCCCCCTATCTGACCATGAATCGCCGTCGGGCCGAATGGGACCATCTGAGTCCGGCCGAGCGGGCCTCCAAGCTGTCCCGCCAGGGGGTGCCCGCGCTGGGCATCTCGCTGGCCGTGGACGAAAGTGGCGAGATTCTGGCCCGGGGGAATCATGTGCTGGAGGGGTATTGGGAGCAGCGCGACGCCTCGGCCGAGGCTTTGGCCGAGGGCTGGTTTCACACCGGCGATGGTGGGCACATCGATGACGATGGCTACCTCTCGCTGTCGGATCGCAAGAAGGACGTGATCATCTCCGGAGGCGAGAACGTATCGTCCATCGAGGTAGAGGACGCCTTGTTCGCCCACGAAGCGGTTGCTGAGGTGGCCGTCATAGGGGTGCCCGACGAGAAGTGGGGCGAGACGGTCAAGGCCCTTGTGGTGCTCGCCCCTGGCACTGCAGCGACAGAGGACGAGCTGATTCAACACTGCCGCAGCCGCTTGGCCCACTACAAGTGCCCCACTTCGGTGGAGTTCCGTGGCGAGTTGGCCCGCACTGCAACCGGCAAGCTCCAAAAGTACCGACTGCGCGAGCCCTATTGGGCCGAACGGAACCGGAGAATCAACTAGCTCTTTAGTTGATAGCCACAGGGGTAGATACCTCGGTAAAGAAATCGTTGCCCTTGTCGTCGGTCACGATGAAGGCGGGGAAGTCTTCCACTTCGATCCGGTACACCGCTTCCATGCCCAACTCGGGGTACTCCAGCACCTCCACCTTGCGGATGGAGTCCTTGGCCAGGCGAGCAGCAGGGCCGCCGATAGAGCCCAGATAGAACCCGCCGTGGCGGGCGCAGGCGTCGACCACCTGGCGGGACCGGTTGCCCTTGGCCAGCATCACCAGGCTGCCTCCAGCTGCCTGGAACTGGTCTACGTAGGCGTCCATGCGCCCGGCGGTGGTGGGGCCGAACGACCCTGAGGCATAGCCCTCGGGGGTCTTGGCCGGACCGGCGTAATACACCGGGTGGTCGCGGAGATACCCGGGCATGGGCTCGCCGGCGTCGAGCCGCTCTTTGATTCGGGCGTGGGCGATGTCTCGGCCCACTACCAAGGTGCCGGTGAGCGACAGACGAGTCTTCACCGGGTGCTTTGACAGTTCGGCTCGGATGTCGGCCATGGGTCGGTTCAGGTCGATGCGCACCACCTGGTCGCTCAGGTCGTCGTCGGTTATCTCCGGCAGGAAGCGGGCCGGGTCGGTCTCCAACCGCTCCAAGAAGATCCCCTCGGAAGTGATCTTTCCCAGGGCCTGGCGGTCCGCTGAACACGACACCGCCACCCCAACCGGACAAGAAGCGCCGTGGCGGGGCAGCCGGATCACCCTCACGTCGTGGCAGAAGTACTTGCCGCCGAACTGGGCCCCGATCCCGAAGTGCCGGGTCAGCTCCAGGATGCGGTCTTCCCACTCCAGGTCTCGGTAGGCGTGGCCGGTGGCCGATCCCTCGGTGGGCAGCGAGTCCAGATAGCGGGCCGAGGCGTACTTGGCCACCTTGAGCGTGTACTCCGCCGAAGTGCCTCCGATGACCACGGCCAAGTGGTAGGGCGGACAGGCGGAGGTGCCCAGGGTGCGGAGCTTCTCATCCATAAAGCGGGTGAGAGAGTCGGGGTTGAGCAGAGCCTTGGACTCCTGAAACAGGTACGACTTGTTGGCCGAGCCGCCGCCTTTGGCCATGAACAGGAACGAGTAGGCGTCTCCCGGCACCGCATAGATCTCGATCTGCGCGGGCAAGTTGTTGCCGGTGTTGCGCTCCTCGAACATGGACATCGGGGCCAATTGCGAATAGCGAAGGTTCGAGGTCTGGTAGGTGTCGAACACTCCTCGGGCGATGGCACGTTCGTCGTCAGCATCGGTTAGCACTCGCTCGCCTTTGTGGCCCATCACCACGGCCGTCCCGGTGTCCTGGCATCCGGGCAGCACGCCGCCGGCCGCGATATTGGCGTTGCGAAGCAATTCGGTGGCCACAAATCGGTCGTTGGCCGAGGCCTCGGGGTCGTCCAAGATTGCGGCCAATTGGGATAGGTGTCCGGGTCGCAGCAGGTGGGCAATGTCCCGCATGGCCTCACTGGTGAGCAGGCGGATGCCCTCGGGGTCGACTTGGAGGAACTGGCGGTCGCCGAGCGTGACCGTGGACACGTAGTCCGTGGTCAGCAGGCGGTATTCGGTGGTGGTGTCAGGCCCTTTGGGGAGCAGTTCGGAGTACGCGAATTCGGCCATGCGCTCGGTTCATTCAACGGGGTTCTACTCAGCCTAACGCCGGGGTTCCAGCGAACGGCGATGGATCCCCGTCGTCGGGAATCACCGGGGGGTGCCAGCTCATCGCCTGACCTAGCTGAGCAGCGAAGTCCCTCCAATCAGGCGGATTCCAACCCTCAGCAGAGGCCCGCAGGTTGAGCTGGTGGTCGAGATGGACGATGGCGGGAAGCGACTCCAGACCCAAGGCCCGTACCACCGAGCGGTCCTCGTCGGCGAAGGTAAGGATCTCCTCGGTCCACGGCCCTAAGAACTTCTCAGCTTCGTCGGGCGATGCGGTGACCAAGAACGCCACCCGGCAGTCGGCTCCGACGAAGTTGCGCAGAACGCGGCCGGCGGTATCGATCATCCACGAGCTCTCGTAGGTATACGGGTCGAGAACAACAATGACCAGGTGGAAGACAGTGACCCAATCGCCGATAGGGCGAGGTTCACCGGACAGCGGTCTCAAAGTGACATCGGTGTCAAGGGTGGTGGACATCGCATTCGAAGTTACCCCAGGACGGTGGCATAACCTCATGTCGTGCACCCGATCGAGCACTTGCGCTACGTGGCCCGGTCTTCCGGGGTGGGTCAGGAATCGCTGGTGCGGGAAACGGCCGGAGCGCTGTTGAGTTTCGGCCACGACCCCGCCGGGCTGGTCACCACCTGCCGGCGCATGATTGCGCGCCAGCCCTCCTCCGGTCCGCTTATGTGGTTGGCCTCTCGGGTTCTCACCGCGGCCGACCCCCGCTCGGAGGTCCGAGCATGCATGCAGGCGATTGCCGAGGACAGTACCGCCCGCCTGCTGTCGCGCCAGCTACCCGTCGAGGCCGCGGTCTGTGTGCTCGGGTGGCCCGACCTGGTGGGCGGCACCCTTCGGCGACGGGGCGATCTTCGGGTTTTGGTCGTCGATGTGGTGGGGGAGGGGCGCCACTTGGCGCGCCGGCTGTCGGAGCAGGACGGCTGGGTAGACGAAGTCGCCGAGAGCGGGCTTGGAGCGGCCGCGGCATCAGCAGACTTGGTGCTTTTGGAGACAGCCGCGGTCGGCCCCGACGGATTCTTGGCGGTCTCGGGGTCTCGGGCAGCCGCGGCGGTGGCCCAAGCCGCCGAGGTCCCAGTGTGGCTGGTGGCCGGCAAGGGGACGGTTTTGCCGGGTCCGATGTGGGATTCGTTGACCGAAAGGGCTTTGGGAATGGTAGAGGCGTGGGAGGCTGATGAAGAGGTTGTCCCGCTGGCCTTGGTGGACCGAGTCGCCGGTCCCGACGGACTGGTCTCAGTGGCCGAGGCGGTTTCCAGTACCGACTGCCCGGTGACCCCTGAGTTGTTCTGCGCAGCCATTTGACCCGCAGACCCATTTTCCGCCCCGCAGTGCAGGTACCGGATGGGCCTCAGCACCAATCTCGACAGAGCCTTGTGCTCCACTCCGCAGCACGGGGATTGGCCGCCGCCCTGTTGGTGGCGACCGTTGCCGGGTCTGGAGGCTGCACCGGCGATGACCCCGCCACCGGTCCGCTTCCGGCGACCCCGACGGTTCCCGCCATAGCGACCGGGACAGACGAGCCGGTTCCGACTGCCCACCCGACTCCGGCCGCGGCTTCCCGTTCAACGGCCGCGCCGCACCGTGATGCCACGCCGAGCCCCACCTCCGAAGGGGCAACGACGCCGGCGCCTGCTCAGGAGTCCACGGCGGTTTCCACTCCGGCCCCCGCTCAGGAGCCCACGGCGGCCCCCACCGCCACGCCCATGCCGGCGCCTCGGCAGGCCCGGCTGGTCTTCACCGGCGATCTGCTATCGCACTCGCCGGTTTTCCGTCAGGCGAAGGCCAACGGGAACGACGATCTGGACTTTGACTATCGGCCCATGTTCGAACCGGTGCGAGCTACCCTGAGCGGCGCCGACCTTGCCATCTGCCACTTGGAGACGCCGCTCTCGCCCGACAACAGCGGTCTCTCCGGCTATCCCGTGTTCAACGCACCCGGCGATCTGGCCATCGCCCTGGCTGAGGTTGGCTACGACGGCTGTTCCACCGCGTCGAATCATTCATTGGACAAGGGGACCTTGGGCATCGCCACAACCCTCAACCTGTTCGACGAGGTCGGCCTGGGCCACGCGGGCATGGCCCGCACCTCAGTGGAAGCGGCCGCCCCAACCCTGTATGGGGTAAACGGCATCATGATCGGCCATCTCTCGTATACATACGGCCTCAATGGCTTCATTCTTCCGGCTGACCAGCCTTGGGCGGTGAACGTGAACTCCGTCGAGGACATCCTGGCCGAGGCCCAGGCAGCCATAGGGGCCGGGGCCGACGTCGTGGTGTTGAGCATCCACTGGGGCGCGGAGTACCGGGTGGCGCCGACCGAGCAGCAGAGGGCGCTGGCCAAAGAGCTTCTCGCCGGCGACGAGATCGATCTCATCGTCGGCACCCACGCCCATGTGATTCAGCCGGTGGAGTTCATCGGCGGCAACTACGTCATCTACGGGTTGGGGAACTTCCTGTCCAACCAGTCGCCCCAGTCATGCCGGTCGTGCCCGCCGGAGTCCACTGACGGTGTAATCGTGCAGGTTGACTTACTGGAAGGCGAGTCCGGCGACTTCCGAGTTGCGTCAATAGGGGCGGTGCCAACCTGGGTGGACCGGCGAACCTTTACCATCATTGACGTAGGTGCCGCGCTGGCGGGCAATTCCTTCCCTGAACTCGCTAGTCAACTCGAGCAGTCGTTGGCTCGTACCACCTCCACTCTTCGCAGCTATGGCGTGGACGTTTGGGTCGCTACGTCTGGGACTCCCGACGCGGGGTAGCCAGAAATCAGGCACTAACCTCCGTGCCATTGGGGGCAAAATGTGTCCCTACCCGAGGAGTCCATGTGTCTGACAGCCCGCCGTTCGACTCGGCCATGTTCCGCCAAGTGCTCGGACAGTTCCCCACCGGGGTGTCCGTGGTGACTGCCTCTGGACCCGATGGTCCCGCCGGGCTGGCCATTGGCTCTTTCGGCTCGGTGTCGCTCGACCCGCCGCTGGTTATGTTCATGCCGGGCAAGTCGTCCACCAGCTGGCCGGCCATCGAGGCTGCGGGCCATTTCGGGGTGAACATCCTGGCTGAAGACCAAGTAGAGATGTCCAACCTGTTCGC
The DNA here is from genome assembly GCA_963663255.1 of Acidimicrobiales bacterium. Taxonomy (GTDB): domain Bacteria; phylum Actinomycetota; class Acidimicrobiia; order Acidimicrobiales; family Bin134; genus Poriferisocius. Next base: position 2,930,923 of record OY760141.1, on the reverse strand, counting down.
CTCCAAAGCCGAGGACAAGTTTGCCGGTTTGGAGTGGTCGATAAAGGTTACTGGCGCGCCCATCTTCCAATCCTCGCTGGCATGGATCGACTGCGAGATCGACAAGGTGGTGGAGGGCGGCGATCACTGGATCGTCCTCGGGAGGGTGTTGGATCTGGGGGTCCAGCGAGATGACGTGGGGCCGCTGGTGTTCTTGGCCGGGAAATACGGCTCGTTCAATCTGCTGGGCTGACGAGCGATGCCGGTTTATGCGCTGGGAGACATCGAGCCTGATATCCACCCGAAGGCTTTCATTCACCCGCTGGCCGTGATCATCGGCCAAGTGAGTGTGGGAGCTGAGTCCACGATTTGGCCGGGGGCGGTGCTCCGGGGCGACGGAGCGGGAATAACCATCGGAGCCCGCACCTCCATCCAGGACAATGCCGTGATCCACAACACCGATGAGTTGCCCACGGTGGTGGGCAATGACGTCACCGTCGGCCATCTGGCCCACTTGGAAGGCTGCACGATCGAGGACGAAGCGCTGATCGGGGTAGCTTCGGTCGTGCTCCACGAAGCGGTTGTGGGGAGGGGGGCGCTGGTGGGAGCCAGCGCGGTGGTCACCAACCACATGAAGATTCCACCGCTGGCATTGGCCATCGGCGTGCCGGCCAAAGTCCGAGAGGGCCACATGGCCGAGGGTCAGAATCGAGAGGACGCCCAGGGCTATGTGGCCCGGGGCCACCGATATCGGGCTGAGATGCGCTTACTGGGCTGATCGCCGGTAGTATTTAGGCAAGCCACGTCGCACCCTTCGCTAGGATTTTCATATGTCGTCGGAAGCCCTCGCCCTTGATCTCGGCCGATACAAACTCGGTTGGAGCGATGAGGAAGATTACGTCTTCAAGCCCAAAAGAGGGCTGAACACCGACATCGTCCAGGAGATGTCGTGGATGAAGAGCGAGCCCGAGTGGATGCGGAACTTCCGCTTGAAGTCGCTTTCCCGGTTCGAGAAGCGGCCTATGCCCTCGTGGGGCGGCGACATGTCGGGAATCGATTTCGACAACATCTACTACTACATCAAGCCCACCGAGGGCCTGGCCGACGACTGGGATGAGGTTCCGGACTCGATAAAGGACACCTACGAGAAGCTGGGCATTCCCGAGGCCGAGCGCAAGTACCTGGCCGGGGTGACCGCCCAATACGAGTCCGAGGTGGTGTATCACCGAAACCGGGAGGACTTGGAGCGCCAGGGAGTGCTGTTCTGCGACATGGACACGGCCCTCAAGGAGTATCCCGAGCTGGTGAAAGAGCACTTCGGCACCATCATCCCGCCGGGTGACAACAAGTTCTCGGCCCTGAACTCAGCAGTGTGGTCGGGGGGCAGCTTCATCTATGTCCCGCCCGGTGTGACGGTGGAGATGCCGCTTCAGGCCTACTTCCGCATCAATGCCGAGAACATGGGCCAGTTCGAGCGGACCCTGATCATTGCCGACGAGGGTTCGCAGGTTCACTACATCGAGGGGTGCTCGGCCCCGGTGTACACCAGCGATTCGCTGCACTCCGCGGTGGTGGAGATCTTGGTCAAGAAATCGGCCCGGGTCACCTACACCACCATCCAGAATTGGTCCAACAACGTGTACAACCTGGTCACCAAGCGGGCCAAGGTCGAGGCCGAGGGCCACATGGAGTGGATCGACGGCAACATCGGTTCCCGGCTGACCATGAAGTACCCCGCGGTGGTGATGGTCGGACCCAAGGCCTCGGGCGAGGTGCTGTCGGTGGCCTACGCCGGTCCCAATCAGCATCAAGATGCCGGGGCCAAGATGACCCACGCCGCCCCCGAGACCACTTCCAAGATCGTTTCCAAGTCGATCTCCAACGGCGGCGGTCGCACCAGCTACCGAGGTCTGGTCCGGGTGGAAGACGATGCCTACGGGTGTCGCAGCCACGTGCAGTGCGACGCGCTGATCTTGGACGAGGACAGCGTGTCCGACACCTACCCCTACATGGAGGTGGGCACCCGGGACGCGGAGATCGGCCACGAGGCCACCGTCTCCAAGGTGGCTGATGAGCAGCTGTTCTATCTGATGAGCCGGGGGCTGACCCAAGAGCAGGCCATGGGCATGATCGTCAATGGCTTCATCGAGCCCATCACCCGCACCCTGCCGATGGAGTACGCCGTGGAGTGGAGCCGGCTCATCGAATTGCAGATGGAGGGATCTGTCGGCTGATGCCCATGCGGCAGGATTGCAAGTACTTCGAGAGCCGGTCATACCCCAATGGGGAGACCGTGCGGAAGTGCGATTTGGACTTGGCCCCCGAGGCTCCGTGGCGCTGTCCCGACGACTGCTCGGCCTTTGAGCGACGCCTGGTGGACGTGAACTGGTCGCACGGCACCCTGGTGACACCGCCCACTCCCGAAGCGCCGTCCAGCGTGGGAAGCGACGACAGCATTGGCGCTCTGCTGGATGCCGCCGAAGACATCGTGAACGAGGCCGGCCCCCGGGTGTTGGCCGAGCTGGAGAAGGACAAGTCTCGGCGACGGTTGAGAGCGGGCGGCGGCGGAAAGGCCAAGCGGCGAAAGCGCCGTCGGCGTTCGTGATCGATTCACAATTCACTACCGAGGCGGCCGGTGCCATACCCGGCCCCGATTGGCTGGCCCGCCGTCGAGTGGCTGCCGCCGAGCAGGTGGCTGCTTCGTCTATGCCCTCGGTGGAAGAAGAACTCTGGCGGTATACCCCCATCGGGCAGCTAGACCTCGGCCGCTATCAGCTGGCTACCGACGCCGGCGCCCAATCACCGACTGCCATCCCCGGTCACTGCGCGATCGCTGACACCAGCAATGGGCGGTTGTGTGGCGTGGAGCTTGCCCCTGAGGCGGTCGACCAAGGGGTGGAGGTCCGCCCGCTGGGCGAGGGTGATGCCGAGCTGGCCGCATCGGTGGATGTCGACCTGTTTGCCCTCATGAACGCGGCGTTTTCCGTTGAGCCGGTGTTGGTGCGGGTTCCCCCCGGGGTGAACGTGAAGGGCCCCATCGTGGTGCGCCATTGGATCGATGCCGATGGGGGAGCGGTCTTCCCCCGGCTGATCGTGGACGCGGGCGCCGATTCCTCGGTCGAGGTGCTGGAGCTGTACGGCTCAGCCGACGTTGCCGCGTTCGTGAGCCCGGTGGTCGAGATCAGGGTGGCGTCCGCCGCCCGGGTCGGATATCTGACTATGCAAGACCTCGGGCCCAAGGTGTGGCACATCGGCTCGCAGGTCAGTCATATCGGTTCGCAGGCCCACCTTCGAGCCTCGACTGCCGCGTTGGGCGGTGAATACGCCCGGATGCGGCTGGACACCCATCTGTCCGGCCGGGGTGCCACTGGCGATCTGATCTCTCTGTATTTTGGCGACGGCGACCAGACTCTGGACTTTCGCACCTTCCAGGATCACGCCGCTCCTGACACCACCAGCAGCCTGCTGTTCAAAGGTGCGGTGGACGACTCGTCCCGTTCGGTGTACACGGGGCTGATCCGGGTTCGGCCCGAGGCCCGAGGCACCAACGCCTTCCAGACCAACCGGAACATCAAGCTTTCGGAGGACGCCTGGGCGGAGTCGGTGCCCAACTTGGAGATCGAGAACAACGAGGTGCATTGCAGCCACGCTTCCGCGGTCGGCCCGATCGACGGCGAGCAGTTGTTCTACCTGGAGAGCCGAGGGGTGCCCACCGAGACCGCCGAGCGCCTGATCGTGACCGGGTTCTTCGACGAGGTGCTCGATCAATTTCCTGTTCTTGAGGCAGTTCCTGCGGTGCGAGATCGGCTCCAGTCCAAGATTGAGGGGTTGAGCCTTCACCACGCCATTGAGAGAAGCGGGTCGGGGGCGTGACCGGGGATCGAGTGGTGCTTTGCCCGCTTGACGAGTTGGGCGACGGGGATGCCCGGCGGTTCGACGTTGAGGCTGGCGGCTTGGCTCACCAGGTGGCGGTTGTCCGCTTGGGAGATGACCTGTACGCCCTGGGTGACATTTGCAGCCATGCTGATTTCTCCTTGGCTGAGGGCGAAGTTGACGCTGAGGAACGCACCATCGAATGCTGGAAGCACGGCAGTCTGTTCTCTTTGACCACTGGGGAGGCTGAGACTCTGCCCGCCACGCGTCCGGTGCCGGTTTACGGCGTGGGCGTGGAAAACGGGCAGGTTTGGCTGGAGGTCGGCCAAGATGAGTAATCCGGCCAACAGCGAGCTGGTTGTCTCGGACCTGCATGTCCGGGTCGGTGGGCAGATGGTGCTGAATGGCGTGGACCTGCGGGTGGCCTCCGGTGAAGTCCATGCCGTGATGGGGCCCAACGGCTCGGGCAAGTCGACCTTGGCCTACGCCATCATGGGCCGTCCTGGCTATGAGGTTACGGCGGGGTCGATCACTCTGAACGGCGCCGACCTGGTGGATCTGTCCCCGTGGGAGCGGGCCCACGCTGGGCTGTTCTCCACCCAGCAGTACCCCACCGAGGTGCCGGGTGTGGGTTTGGAGATCATGCTGGAAGAAGCCGTGGCCGCTATTGGAGGGGACCGCAGCGCCGTGGAAGCCCAAGTAGCTGCCGAGGCTGAGCTCGTCGGCTTCGACCCTGACTTGCTGTACCGGTCGTTGAACGTGGACCTGTCCGGGGGGGAGATGAAGCGGAGCGAGGCCGTGCAGCTCGGCGTGCTCCGTCCCCGGATCGCAATATTGGACGAGCTGGACAGCGGCCTCGATGTGGACGCCTTGGCCGCGGTGAGCCATCGCATCGAGCTGGCCACCCACCAGGACAATCTGGGCGTGCTGGCCATTACCCACTTCAGCCGCCTGCTGACCGTGCTCCATGCTGATGTGGTCCACATCCTCATCGATGGCGTGATCCGGGAGACCGGAGGCCCGGAACTGGCGGCCCAACTGGAGGACACTGGCTACGATCCATGGGTTGATGACCGCTCTGTCGCCCCCGTTGAAATACACCTAGGAGGAGACCCATGGCCGTAGACGCCGATGCCAAGAGACTGCTGACCGACGAGGAGATCGCCGCGGCCCTGGAAGACCTGCCCGGATGGGAGCGCCAAGGCGACAAGCTGGCCGCCACCTTCAATTTCTCCGACTTCTCCGAAGCCTTCGGCTTCATGTCCCGTGTGGCCCTGATCTCCGAGCGCCTCTTCCACCACCCCGAGTGGTCCAACGTCTGGTCCACCGTAGAAATAGCCATCACCAACCACGCCGCCGGCGGCCTCACCGAATTGGATTTGGAGTTCGCCCGCCGCGTCAACGCGATGGTGTGAATTGCGTAGCCAGTTCTTGGCTTAGCCGAAGGCGAGGGCTTCGCAGTGTTGGAGGGCTCGTTCTACGGCGTGGCGGTCGGGGATCAAGATGGCGGTGAGCCAGACGCCGTTTTGTTCGATGAGGATGTCGGAGGCCCGCCGCTCGACCTCGATTCGGCCGAGGTCGGGACGGGCGGCGGCGATGAGGTCGGCGAGCTGCGCGAGGTAGCGCCGTTGGGCGGCTTGGTTGATGTCGGCGAACTGGGGATCGACGCCGGCCAGCGACCAGAGCTGTAGACGCAGGCTCAGGTAGTCGGGGGCCAGAAATGCCGGGTCAAGGGCTCGACGCAGGCAGTGGCGAAGCTGATCGGGGGCGGCCGCATCGGGCGGGGGAGTGACCAGGTCAAGATCCTGGTCACCCACCCGGCGCAGCGCGGCGCAGATCAGCAACGTCTTGTTCTCGAAGTGGTAATTGGCCAGGCCGACGGCGACGCCAGCCTCCCGGGCCACGGCCCGCATGCTCACTCCAGCAATGCCCTCTCGGGCCAGAACGGCGAGGGTGGCGTCCAGAATTCTCTCGTCGGCCAGGGCCATAGCCTGCGCCAAGGTCAGAACCTCATTTGTTGAACTTGAGCGGAGATTCCACCGTCGAGCACCCATAGCTGGCCCGTGGCGTAGCGTGCTTCGTCGGAGACCAGCCAGTGCACCAGGTTGGCCATGTCGGTGGGGGTGCCGATGGTGCCTAAGGGGTGGATTCGCTCGGCTTCGGCGAGGGCATCGGCCGGGTCGACGCCATCGGGGTAGAACTGGTCGAGCATCGGGGTGTCGATGTAGCCGGGGCAGATGGCGTTTACCCGGATGCCCTCTCGCCCGTGGTCACAGGCCATCGCCTTGGTGAGGGCGTGTACCGCCCCCTTGGTGGCGCAGTATGCGGCCAACTTGGGATCAGCAATGAAGCCGTCGTAGGAGCCGAAGTTCACGATCGCCGCGTGAGCCGACCGGCGAAGCAGCGGCAGTGCGTGCTTTGAGGTGAGAAACGTGCCGGTCACGTTGATGGCGAAGATGCGGTTCCATTCCTCCAGCGAGGTGTCTTCGACCGTCTTCTCGATCTCGATGCCGGCCGCGTTGACCACGATGTCGAGCCGGCCCCGTACCGACTCGATGGCGGCGATGCCGGCCATGACCTCGTCCTCGGAGGTGACGTCGAACCGGAGGAACTCCCCGGCCGCGGGCTCGCCGCCGATCGAGTCTTCGTCGCTGAGCCCGGCGGCATACACATGGGCGCCCTCTTCCACGAAGCGTCGGCAGACTGCGCTTCCGGCACCGCCCCGCCCGCCGGTCACCAAGGCGACCCGTCCCTCCAGAGTTCCCGTCATGTTGCGGCTCCCTTGTAAGCGTTCAGCACGAGTCCATGGAAATGATGGACACCGTGTTCCGATAGCCCCGACCCGCTGGGGTCGTTGACAATGCGGCCCTGCTCAAACGCCGGAGTCGACATGCCCCGCTGCACGCTCTCCACCAGGTTGATGTCCTCCACCTGGAGTACCTCGTCGAGATAGCGGATCGACTCGATCTCGGCCTCATTGGGCTCGGCAGTCTCGAGGAAGAAGTCGTAGGTCTCAAAGGTGAGGTCGGGGGCAACGGGGATGATCTTCAACACCATGAAGTTCCCCCGCCCCGGGTATCGCATCATGCAGGTGTTGGGCCACAGCCACCACACTGCATGGTCGGTAACAGTGGCCTCGCTCACGTCGTAGGCGGTATTGGCGGCCTTGCCGGCCTCGGCCATATGGCTGGAGTAGATGGCGTGGGTGGTAACCACATAGGTGTCCATGTCCACCAGCGACACGAAATCCTTGTGGGCGATGTGGCAGTGGTAGCACTCCAGGAAGTTGTCGACCACGTTCTTCCAATTGCTGTTGATCTTGTAGGAGAGGCGATGGGCGAAGGTGAGCTGTTCCACATCGGGGGCCCAGTGGGCGATCTCGGCGCCGAGGTCGCCCGACTGCTCCTGTAGGGGAGCGGCCTCGGGGTCGAGGTTGGCGTATACGAATCCGCCGAATTCGGTGATCTGCACCGGGTCGAGGCAGATCTGATCGGGGTCGAATTCGACGAGGTGATTGGTGTGGCGGGCAGCTTGGAGCTGGCCCGCTAGGTCATAGGACCATCCGTGATAGGGGCAGACCAGGTTCTTCAGCCGACCCTCGTCCTCTACGATCTCGTGGGCCCGGTGCTGGCACACGTTGTAGAACGCTCGAAGCTCACCGTCGAGACCGCGGATGGCGAAAATCGGCTGCCCGGCGATGGCCTCGGCCACAAAACTGCCCCGATCGCGGAGCTTCTCGCCATGGCAGAGCCACTGCCAGGTCCGACTGATGATCGCCGATTGGTCGGCGTCGAACCACCGCTTCTTGGTGTAGGCATCGGAGTGCAGCGAGTACGAGGCGCCGGGGTCGGGATGCCAACCCTGTCCGATGTCGACAACGGCCCCTTCGCTCATTGGGCGACGTTCTGGATTCGAATACGGCCCCGCAGCAATGGTTCCAAACTAGCAGGATTGAACGACCGTTCAAGATGGAACGGCTTTGCCGAATCAGGCGGTGGCTTGGGCTTCTTCGAGGGCTTGGGTGAGGGTGTGCCAGGACAGGGTGGCGCACTTGATTCGCACGGGGAACTTGACCACGCCCTTGAGGGCTTCGAGGTCGCCGAGCTTGATATCGGCCCCGTTGCCGTTGATGGGGGGCGGGTCGTCGGGATCGGGCTCAATCGACATCATGGATTTGAAGGCCCGGTTGAGCCGATGCAGCTCCTCAGTGGTGCGACCTATCACGGTGGCAGACATCATCGACGCCGAGGCCTGGCTGATCGAGCAGCCCTGGCCGCCCACCTTGATGTCGTCGATCACCCCGTTGGCCAAACGCACGTAGACGATCACCTCGTCGCCGCACAGGGGATTGAACCCCTCGGCCCGTACCGCGGGCGGAGTGTCCAGTTCTCCCCGGTTGCGGGGATTGCGGTAGTGGTCGAGGATGATCTCGCGATAGAGGTCTTCAAGATCAGGCATGGCAGCGAATCATTAGTTTACGGGTGAATACCTGAAGATATGCAGTCATTCTGCTCTAAGCGATTTCATTCAATGAAGAAGGCGTCGGCATCGCTGAGCGCATCGGCCAAGGCATCAACGTCTGACTCATCGTTGTACACGTACATCGATGCCCGGCTGGTGGCGGTGCAGCCCAGCACCCGCATGAGCGGCTTGGCGCAATGGTGGCCGGCCCGCACGCACACCCCGGAGCGGTCCAGCACCTGGGCCACGTCGTGAGGATGGATTCCCTTGTATTCGAACGACAGCACCCCGCCCCGCTCGGCCGGCTCGGTTGGCCCGTGGATGGTGATGTCGTCCCCGTAGCGCTGGGTCAAGGTCCGCAGGGCATATCCGGTGAGGGCCACCTCGTGCTCCCGTACTTGCTCCATTCCCAAGCCGACCAGGTAGTCCACCGCCGCCCCTAGCCCTACCGCCTCGGCGATGGGCGGAGTGCCAGCCTCAAACTTCCACGGAACCTCAGCAGTGCTGAACCCCTCCTTGGTCACGTTAAGAATCATCTCGCCCCCGCCCAGAAACGGTGGCATGGCCTCCAGCAGCTCGGACTTTGCCCACAGCACCCCGATCCCGGTGGGACCGCACATCTTGTGCCCCGTGAAGGCCACAAAGTCGGCCCCCATCTCCGCCACGTCGGTGGGTAGATGGGGGGTGTACTGGCTGGCGTCCACCATCATCAGCGCGCCGGCTTGATGGGCGGCGTCAGCCAACTGCCGGATGGGATTGATGGTGCCCAGCACATTTGAAACGGCGGCCACGCTCACTAGCCGGGCCCCGTCGAGCAGGCGGTCGAGGTTGGTCAGGTCTAGGTGGCCGTTGGCGTCGATGGGAATCCAGCGCAGCTCGATGCCCAGCTCCGCGGTCAGCATGTGCCAGGGAACGATGTTTGCGTGGTGCTCAAGCTCGGTGATCACCACCGGGTCGCCCGGCCCTAGATTGGCCCGCCCCCAAGTTCGAGCCACCAGGTTGATTGCCTCGGTGGCGTTCTTGGCGAAGATGATCTCTGAATCCCGAGAGGCGCCGATGAACGAGGCGACTTTGGCCCGGGCCTCCTCCAACGCCTCGGTCGCCTCCACCGCCAACTGGTAGGAGCCACGGTGGACGTTGGAGTTGTAGCGCTCGTAATAGTCGGTTAGCGCGTCGATCACCAGTCTGGGTTTGTGCGAAGTGGCCGCCGAGTCGAGGTACACCAGGCGGCGGCCGTGTACCTGTCGGCACATGATGGGGAAGTCGGCTCGAATGGCGGCTAGGTCTAGCGCCATGCCTCGTACCCCTCGGCATCCAGCTGGGCGGCCAACTCGAAGCCCCCGCTGGCCGCGATCTTCCCATTCATCAGGATGTGGACGTGGTCGGGCTTGAGGTGGTCGAGCAGCCGGCGGAAGTGGGTGATGGCCAGAACCCCCATCTCCGAGCGGGAGTCCCGCACCTCCTGCACCCCGCTGGCCACGATCTTGAGGGCGTCGATGTCCAGGCCGGAGTCGGTCTCGTCCAAGATGGCCATCTCCGGCTCCAAGATGGCCAGCTGAAGCACTTCATTGCGCTTCTTCTCGCCCCCGGAGAACCCGTCGTTCAGATAGCGGTCGGCAAAGGAGGGGTCCATGTCGAACCGCTCCATCCATTCCATTACCGCCAGCCTCAATTCGAGTACCGACAAATCGATGCCCTTGCGGGCCGAAAGGGCCTGCCGCAGGAAGTTCATCACCGAAACGCCGGGGAACTCCTGGGGGTATTGGAAGGCGAGGAACAGACCGGCTTTGCCCCGTACGTCGGCTGACCAGTCGGTTATGTCGTCGCCCTTGAAGCAGATCCGCCCCCCGGTCACCTCGTACTCGGGGCTGGCCAAAAGCGCGTTGGCCAAAGTTGACTTGCCCGAGCCGTTGGGTCCCATCAGGGCGTGTACCTCACCCGCTCTAACGGTGAGGTCGATGCCCGACAGAATTGGGATGCCGCCGTCGGCCGTGGCCACATGCAGGTTCTCGACCTCAAATAGCGGGGCCTCCGGCTGGCTCACCTGATCAGTCTACGTCGGAGGAGTCGTTATCCCTATCACCGGAAAGCCGCATAGCAAGCCGGTGGGCGGGTCTACCAACCCCGGTCGATCCACTCCTGGAGATGGGGAGTCTCGTCGCCGATGGTGGTTTGATCGCCGTGGCCGGGGAGCACCACGGTGTCGGAGGGCAGCGGGGAGAACATCCGCTTTTCGATGGATTCGATGATGGCGTCGAAGTCGCCGCCCTCGAATCCGGTGGCCCCAGGGCCGCCGGGGAAGAGGGTGTCGCCGGAGAAGAAGATGGGCGAGCCCTCCAATCGGAACGACATCGACCCCGGCGTGTGGCCCGGCGTGTGGATGCAGTGCAGGCGGAGTCGGCCCACCTCGATAACCGACTCGTCCTCGAGCAGGTAGTCGTAGGAGTCGAGCATGGCGGCATCCTCGGCGGTGACGCCCACCTCGTACCCGGCGTCGCGCACCGCCGGGATGGCCTGGATGTGGTCCCAGTGACCGTGGGTTTCCAACACCGTGCGGACCCCTAGAGAAGAGCACAACTCCAACAGCCTCTCGTGCTCGTTGGCCGCGTCAATCAGCACCGCATCGCCGGTTTCGCGGCAGCGGACCACGAACACGTTGTTGTCCATCGGGCCAACTACCACCTTGTGGATTTCGGCCTGGGTGTCTTGCCAGTGCAGGGTCATGGCGGCGCTACTCACTCTCCGACTCAGGGAATTCTGATTGTCACCCCGATTGTGCCCCATCAATGCAACCAGTGACAGGTTCGAGCGTGGCTACTCGGGGTGCGGTCTAGTAGAAACAGAGCTGTGAACTTTGCCTTCAGCGAGGAACAAGAGGAGCTGCGGCGTTTCGTCCGGCAGTTCTTGGAGGACAAATCCCCGGAATCGGCGGTCCGAGAACAGATGGACACCGAGAAGGGCTACGACGACGCGGTCTGGAACCAGATGGCGGAGCAACTCGGATTGCAGGGGCTCATCATCCCCGAGGAATACGGGGGCAGTGGCTTCAGCTATGTCGAGCTGATCGTGGTGCTCGAGGAGATGGGCCGCGCGCTGCTGTGCGCTCCGTTCTTCTCCAGCGTCGTGTTGGCCGGCAATGCCCTTATCCACAGCGGGGATGAGGAGGCCAAGGCCGCCCTGCTCCCCGGCATCGCCGCCGGTGAGACGGTGGCCGCGCTGGCCTTCACCGAGGAGAACGGCCGCTGGGACGAGTCGGGCATCACTGTTGAGGCCGACTCTGACGGCAATGGCTGGAGCATCAGCGGCACCAAGATGTTTGTGGTCGACGGCCACACCGCTGATGTGGTCCTAGTGGCTGCCCGAACCTCTGGAGGGGTCAGCCTGTTTTGGTGTCCTAGCGACGCCGAGGGGTTGACCCGCACTGCGCTGTCCACCATGGACCAGACCCGCAAGCAGGCCCGACTCGACTTCGACAACACTCCGGTCACCCTGATTGGGGCCGAAGGCGGTGGCTGGTCGGTGCTGGAGCGGGTGCTCGACCTGGCCGCGGTGGCCTTGGCTGCCGAGCAGGTGGGGGGCGCCCAGATGTGCCTGGACATGTCGGTGCAATACGCCAAAGACCGGGTGCAGTTTGGTCGGCCCATCGGGTCGTTCCAGGCCATCAAGCACAAGTGCGCCGACATGCTGCTGGAGGTGGAGTCGGCCAAGTCGGCCGCCTATTACGCCGGCTGGTGCGCCTCGGAGCTGAACGACGAACTCCCCTCAGTGGCCAGCCTGGCCAAGGCCTACTGCTCAGAGGCCTACTTCCACGCCTCGGCGGAGAACATCCAGATCCATGGTGGGATTGGCTTCACCTGGGAGCACCCCGCCCATCTGTACTTCAAACGGGCCAAGTCGTCGGAACTGCTTTTCGGTGATCCCACCTACCACCGCGAGCTGCTGGCTCAGCGCATCGGCATCTGACGCTCCTATTGATTCTCGCCGCGGTCTTGGTGGTCGGGCTGGCTGCCTATGCGGTGATGCGGGTTTCGTCCCGTCTGGCCCACACCCGGACTCGGGCGGTTTATGACCTAATCGAGGCGGTGGATTTTGTGGCCGAGCGTCTACCCGACGCTCTTTCGGCCAGGTTGAGCTACGACGATGTGCGGGAGATCTTGCTCTGGCGTTTGGATCACTTGCGGCTTCAGGGCTCTGCTACCTATGGGCGGGCCGACGTGACCGCCACGAAGGCGGAGAGCCAGGACGAGGAGGTGGTAACCAGCGACGACGACTCGGTGGACTTCGTGCTGGCCAAGGCCACAGAATCCGAACGGGACATCGACGCCCTCGACGTGGTGATGGTGCTCGACCTCGAGAGCCAGTACCTCAAGGCAATCGGAGCGCTTGGCCCTCCAGCCGAGGAATCCCTCTAGTAAAACGGTACGGTTTGGGAATGGACAGGCCGCGGTCGTTGGAGGGCTTTCGGTACGTGGGGGACAAGCGGTCCCAGCTGGTGTACGACTTGGATGAGGTGAGCGACGAGTCGGTCATCGAAGAACTTGTTGCTTCCGAGCAGTTCTTGGTGTTCGGACCCGACACCCAGGCCGAAGCCCGAAACCGCGGCTATCGGCTTCGGGCAGTGTGACTCACTGGCAGACCTCCGGCGGGTTCAAGCTTGCCGGGCATCTGGCCCTGCCTGAGAGCCGGCGAATGCGGGCGCTGCCCGGGGTGGTTCTGTGTCCCGGCTTTCCGTCGGCGGCCAACGGGGGTTCGAGGGCGGCAGAACGGATCTATCCCCTAGCCGACCGGATTGCCCAGAACATGGAGTGGGCCGCGCTGGTGCTCAACTACCGGGGGTGCGGCGATAGCGAGGGTGATTTCTCTCTGGATGGATGGACTGATGACGTAGGAAGCGCGGTCGAACATCTCAATCTGCTTGAACAGGTCGAGGGCGTCTGGCTAGCTGGGTTCGGTATCGGCGGCGCGCTGGCGGCCTATGTTGCTCAAGAAGATCCCCGAGTCAGGGGGGTGGCCACCATGGGGGCGCCGGTGGACCTATGGTCCGAGACCGCCCGGTCATTCAAAGTCGATCGGTGCGCCGCGGAGATCGCTCCCCGGCCCATGCTGGTGCTGCACGGCACCGACGACCGGGAGGTGTCGCCCCTCGACGCCCGAGCCATCGCCGATGCCCACGGCGACGCCGGCCTACGCATCATCAGCGGCGCCGGCCACCGCCTCCACTCCGACCCCCGCAGCATCGCCATCCTCTTAGGCTGGCTCGACTCCCAGATCACCCTCATCCCCTGACGCACTGAATACTGGGGGCGAATGGTCAGTCTTGCTTGGCTTTGCCTTTGGCTTTTTGGGCTTTTTTCCAGGCTCTTACCTCGGCGAGGGCTTCGGGGCTGTCGATGTCGGCGACGGTGCGGGGGGTGGGGTCGGAGAAGGGGGCGGCGGCGGTTTCCCAGCCGTCGGGGGTTACTCCGAAGCGCTTGGCCAGTACGGCGAGGAAGATCTTGGCCTTCTCGTCGCCGTAGCCGGGCAGGGCCTTGAGCCTCTTGAGTAATTCTTGGCCAGTGGCGGCTTCGGTCCAGACTCGGGCTGCGTCGCCGTCGTAGTGGTCCACAAGGTGGCGGGCCAGCTCTTGGGCTCGGCGGGCCATCGATCCGGGGAAGCGGTGCAGAGCGGGCTTCTCTTTGAAGGCGGCCTCGGCATTGTCGGGGTCCAAAACGGCAAGGCGCTCAGCCGAGAAGTCTTCGGGGATGCGCTCTTTCAATCGCAGGGGCGACTTGAACGCCCACTCCATGGGGACCTGCTGGTCGAGCATCATGGCCAGAAGCAGGGCGAATGGGTCATCAATGAGGAGTTGGTCGGCGTCGTGGTCGCCGGTAACGGCAAGTGTTCCCATCCGCCCATCGTACTGGTCTCGCATAACAACGCGTAGCCTGGAGGGGTGGTCCGATCACTGGGAAAACTACTAGTGCGTCCTGACCTTTGGGCGACGGCGATTCGACTGGGATGGCGGTTGAGGCCTCTTCCCGATCCGGCGTATTTGAAATTCCGAATGGTCACCATGTACGGGGATTCTGAAGCCCGGCCCCGCACCGATGACCTGATTACCTATCTGCGTTGGTGCAGATCATGGGAGCGGACCGCGAGGTAAAGCGGCTTTGAACCGCCCCTCTCGGGTCTTCGACGCGGAGACTTGTTCTCGGTAATCCATACATAGCAGGCCGGCAGGTTCACTATGGTTTTCCCCATGAGCCGGGCGCTGGTGCTGAATGCCTCTTTTGAGCCGCTGAGCGTGGTATCCCCCCGGCGTGCCGTCATCCTGGTGATGGCCGAGAAGGCCGAGGTCGTATTGGATTCCGGCGAGCGGTTCCGATCCGAGCGGCTCGACCTACCGGTGCCGTCGGTGGTCCGGTTGCGGTACTACGTGAAGGTGCCGTTCTTCCGCACGGGCGGGCTCAGTCGGCGAGGGGTGTTCGCCCGCGACGGATACCGCTGCCAGTACTGCGGTCGCCACGCCGACTCGATCGATCACGTCCAGCCCCGCAGCCGGGGCGGTACCCATTCCTGGGAGAACGTGGTGGCCGCTTGTCGCCGGTGCAACATGGCCAAGCGGGATCGGCTGCTCTCGGAAACTCCAATGAGGCTGATGCGCCCGCCGGCTGAGCCGCCCCGATCGGCCTGGGTGGCCTCCGCGGTCGGCCATGTGCCCACCGACTGGCTGCCCTACCTAGACCCAACGGCTGAGTCCGTCGCTTAGACCGCATAGACCCGTGCCGACCGACGGTGGGTGGACAGCTCATCGCATGAGCGGGACGGTTGGGGAGTTGCACGGATTGGAACCCGATCCCGGCGCCGATCGGCAAGTGTGGCTGATGTCGCCCCTCGACACCGCTCTGGTGCTGGGCTCCGCACAGCGCACTGAGATCGCCGCAGGCCGAGGTTCCCAGGAAGCCCGTGTGGTGCGCCGTCGCAGTGGTGGGGGAGCGGTGATGGTGGTCCCCGATGATTCGGTGTGGATCGATGTGGTGATCGGCCGTGCCGACCCGCTGTGGGATGACGATGTGAACCGGGCGCCCATCTGGTTGGGTCAGGTTTGGGTCGCGGCTTTGGCGTCTTTGGGTTTAGCCCGCGGGAGGGTGGTTGATCGCTACCAGCCCGGTTCTTGGGGGAGATTGGCATGTTTCGCCAGCCGGGGGCCGGGTGAAGTGCTCGTGGGAGGGGCCAAAGCGGTCGGGGTCTCCCAGCGTCGCACCCAGGCAACGACTCGGTTTCAAACGCTCATATACAGACGCTGGGATCCCGAGGAATTGGTCGCCCGCCTCGCGGTGTCACCAGGTCAAAGGGAAGGACTTCGAGTTGCCATGGTTTCGGCGGCATGTCCAGTCGAGGCCCAGTCCGACGAGGTTTTCGCCGCCTTTTTGACATCTCTACCTCGCTAACCGCCTATCGCTAAACACCCCTATCGGCCGGCCAAGCTCAGTCTCCCATCCCGCCCGCGGTGGCACGCCTCTCTCGAAACTGCGCCACTGGGTTGCGTTGGTGGGGCTTAGAGGGATAATGTGGGATGTAGTGGGAGAAAAGGGGAATAAGCGGGTACCCGTCGGAGGGGGACATGCTCACCGGTGAGCATCGGCGTTCCCTGGACGACAAGGGTCGGCTCTCGCTGCCACCGGCATTTCGCTCGGCGCTGGCCGAAGGGGCCTACGTGGCGATCTACAAGCGATGCCTTGGGATCTGGACTGCCGATGAAGCCCGCAGTTCGTTGGAGCGACTTGAAGCCGCGGTACGAGAGGGAGAGGCCACCGGCGACGACTTGCGTCGATTCTCCTCCAGCCTCGAGCCGGTGACTGTGGATGCCCAGGGCCGGCTGAGCCTGCCCTCCACTAAGCGCGAGCAGTTGGACATGGGCAACAAGGTTGTGTTGGCCGGCGTGTTCAACCGAGGTGAGGTGTGGGATGCGGTGGAGTGGGAATCGCTTCATGCAGGTCTGGGTGATGCCGATGTGGATCGGTGGTTGTGATGTGGTCTGACGCATTGAGACAAGGTCCGGGTTTCGCCATGTAGAGGAAGAGAACCAGAGCGGTTATGGGCAGTCCTCCGTCTGACGAGATGGAAGGCCCCTACTCCGCCCGCTTGCCATCTGACACGCCGGGGAGAAATCCCGGAGTGCGGTCGCCAGGCGGAGGACTGCCGATAACCGCCATTTTTACCGTCCGACCCGGTCGGATGCAAAAAATGATCCCTCAACCAGCCGACAGCTGAGTCACCAAGGAGGTGGATGAAAATGAGCGGGGGGACGCCGACAGCGACCGATAGTCGATTTGTCCATCACCCCGTCATGGTGGCCGAAGTGGTGGAACACCTGTCCACGGTCCCGTCGGGAGTTTTGCTCGACGCCACCGTTGGCGGGGGAGGACACGCCCGGGCGCTATTGAACGCCCGTCCCGATCTCTCGCTGGTAGGCCTCGACCGTGACCCCTCCGCGGTCGAGGCTGCCAGCGGGGTATTGGCCGGCCGCGGGGCCACCATTTGCCACGCCAGCTTCGCCGAGTTGGGCGATGTCTTGGATTCACTCGGCATCTCCCAGGTGGTGGGGTCACTCTTCGACTTCGGGGTCAGTTCACCCCAGCTGGATGAGCCAGAGCGCGGTTTCAGCTATCGGAACGACGGGCCACTGGACATGAGAATGGATTGCCGCCAGCGGCTGTGTGCAGACGAAGTGGTCAATAATTGGTCGACCGATGACGTGGCCAGGATCCTGCGGTCCTACGGCGACGAGCGCTACGCCAACCGCATTGCTGCTGCCATCGCCTCGGCTCGGCCGATTGCCACCACCACCGCGCTAGCTGATGTGGTGCGCGATGCCATTCCCGCTCCCGCCCGCCGCCGGGGAGGCCATCCCGCCAAGCGAACCTTCCAGGCCATTCGCATCGCGGTCAACGACGAATTGAACCAGATTGAGCCCGCTTTGGAAACAGCCATCGACCGGATGGTGCCCGAAAGCCGGGGGGTGGTCCTCAGCTATCACAGCGGAGAGGACCGCATTGTGAAGCGGGTGCTGCGTCGCCGAGCGGGGCTAGACGATGAAGCCCGTTTCCGGGGGCTGCCCCGACCTGCTGGTCAGATGCCGCCCGCCATCGAATTGGTTCCCCGGGGCAGCCGCCGTCCGAGCCCGGCTGAGATGGCCGATAACCCAAGGGCTTCCAGCGCCCGCTTCCGGGCTTTCGTCAAGCGGGGCGCGGCCACCGATGAGGGAGAAGCGTGATGGCTACTCCGCAGCGTCATCCTCGCCCAACGCCCACAGGTCCCGCCGACCTTCCCCACCGACACCTACAGCCGGCACCGAGACCGCGCCGGAGATTGATGTCCCTCGTGGGTTGGGCCATAGCGGTAACTGTGGTGATCGCCCTGTTTGCCCTGGCCCTGTTCCACGCGGTGATCGTCGATCGCCAGACCACCCTTGACGATCTGAACGAACAGCTCGAGGAAGTCCAAGTCGAGAACGAGAAGCTGCGCCTCTACGTGGCCAGGGCCGAGGCCCCCGACCGCATCAGGGCAGAGGCCTTGTACCGATTGGGGATGGTGGAACCCGATAGCCGCGTCTATTTGTCGCCGGTGGAACTGGCTGAGGGTGCAGTGGGGTGATCATCTCGGACAAGGCTGTGCGGTCTCGCTCCCTGCGGCGACGCGGGGCCGCGATCATGGTGGTATTCACCCTGGTGGGGCTGGTTCTCAGCGTTCGGCTCGCTGATCTTCAGCTATTTCGCTCAGATGCATATGTGGAGTACGGCCAGCAGCAGCGGATACGAACCATCAAGCTGACGGCTGACCGAGGTCGAATCCTAGATCGCCATGGAGTGGAACTGGCTATATCGGTGCCCCAAATGACCGTATGGGCCGATCCAAGCCAAGTGGAGGATCCGGCAGCCGCGGCAACCGCTCTTGCTCCCGTGTTGGAGAT
The DNA here is from genome assembly GCA_963663255.1 of Acidimicrobiales bacterium. Taxonomy (GTDB): domain Bacteria; phylum Actinomycetota; class Acidimicrobiia; order Acidimicrobiales; family Bin134; genus Poriferisocius. The sequence goes on along the minus strand of OY760141.1, from coordinate 2,912,658 downwards.
GGATGAGGGGCGACTTTTCCAGTTGCTGAGCGAGCCCGACCAGCATGCCTATCTGGCCCGCACTGTGCCCGATGACGTGGCTGCCCAAGTGGCCGCCCTCAGTTTGAGCGGTGTCTTTCTGCTGGAGGAGTCGGCCCGGTTCAATCCAGCGGGCGCCCGCTTGGGACAAGCCGTAGTGGGGGGTGTGGACGTGGACCACAAGGGCATCAGCGGCCTCGAGTACCAGTACGACTACGTGTTGGGCGGAGTGCCCGGGGAAATGGTGCTGGAGAGCAGCCACGATGGACGCACGATCCCCACCGGTGCCCGGAAGATCAAGCCTGAGGAGCCGGGTGCCGATGTGTTCTTGACCATCGACCGCTCCTTGCAGTTTGAGGCTGAGCGGGCGTTGAAGCGCCAGATCGATCAAGTCGATGCGGCCGGCGGCACCGTCATCATCATGGTTCCCACAACCGGTGAAATTCTGGCCATGGCCTCTGTGGGACGGGACCAAGAGGGTAACCCGGTCTCGCTGGGCGAGAACCGAGCGGTGACTTGGTCCTACGAGCCCGGATCGGTGATGAAGAGCGTGGTGTTCTCCGGTGTGATCGAGGAGGGACTGGGTGCACCGCACCATGTACGCGAAGTCAACCACTGGCTTCATCTCTACGATCAGGAGTTCACCGACCACACCGAGTACGGCACCGTGCTCTACAGCATGGAGGAGATACTGGGCCGCTCGTCCAACACCGGCACCGTGGAATGGGCTCTGGTGCTTGGTTCCACCCGCTTGTCCGCGTACCTGTCCCGGTTCGGGCTGGGATCGGCGACGGGACTGGGATTCAAGGGAGAGTCATCCGGATTGGTGCCCCAGCTCTTGAACTGGAGCGGCACCGACGTGGGTAGCTTCGCATTGGGTCAGGGCATTCTGGCCTCCCCATTGCAGGTGCTGATGACGTACAACACCTTGGCCAACGGCGGCGTGCGAGTACCGCCCACTCTGGTCCGCTCAGCGATCGGAGCTGATGGCCAGGAAGTCCCGTTGGAGCAGGGCGAGCCGGTGAGAGTTGTTTCGGAGAGCACAGCCGCGCAGATGACCCAGATGCTGGTCACGGTTGTGCGGGAGGGAACGGGACGGAATGCCCAAGTCGAGGGCTACTCCATTGCCGGCAAGACCGGGACCGGTCAGAAGGTGCTGTCGAGCGGCGGCTACGAGGATAGCGAGGGGTTCAGCCGCTACACGGCCACATTCGCCGGCTTCTATCCGGCAGAGGATCCCCAGCTATCGATGATTGTGGTGATTGACGAGCCCATCACCAATTTCTACGCCAGCCAGGCCGCCGCCCCGCTGTTTGCCGATCTGGCCAAATACTCCCTCCAGCGCCTCCGCATCGCTCCACCGGCCGAAATCGTCACCGTTACGCCCAAACTGGGACCCGCCCCCACGCCGGTCCCCGCCCCGGCCTCCGAGTCCGGGCCGGCACTGACCCCAGCAGCCACGCCCCAACCGACTCCCCAGCCGACTCCCGCCCCCACCCCCGAGCCCACCCCCGATTCAACTCCCGCCCCCACGGCCCAGCCGACTCCCGAGCCAACTCCCGAGTCCGAGCCCCAGGGGACCTCGGACGACTCTGATCAGGCGGTTGCACCCCAAGGGTCAGGGGTGCCCGAAGAGGCACCCCCTCAAGAGGAAGGGCCATGACAACTCCGGCAATGGCGCTGCAAGAACTGGCGGAGGCTGCCCCTGGGCTCGTTGGCCGCCGCGGTCAGGCCGCGATCACCGGGCTGGCCCATGACTCACGTGAGGTGAATTCCGGCGACTTGTTCTTTTGCGTGCCGGGGGCCATTCACGACGGCCACCAATTCGCCGCAGACGCCATAGACCGAGGAGCCGCTGGCCTGGTAGTGGAGCGCCCGCTGGGATTGGGCTGCCCCGAGGTGGAGACTGCCTCGGTGCGCCAGGCCATGGGGCCGATTAGCTCGACCTTCTACGGCCACCCGTCTCGTGCCATGACCGTGGTTGGGGTTACCGGCACCAACGGCAAGACCACGGTCACCAGCCTCTTGGGTTCGGTGTTGGCTGCCGCCGGTCTGCGCACCGAGGTTCTAGGCACGTTGACTGGAGCGAGAACCACCCCAGAATCCCTCGACTTGCAACGCCAGCTGGCCTGTTGGCGATCAGCAGGTGTGGATGCGGTGGCAATGGAGGTGTCCAGTCATGCGCTGCACCAGTACCGAGTGGACGGTGTCCGCTTCGACGCCGCGGTGTTTACCAATCTCACCCCCGAACATCTCGACTATCACGACACCGCTGACGAATACTTCGCGGCCAAGGCCCGATTGTTTACTCCCGACCTTGCCGACCGGGCGGTGGTCAACCGAGGCGACGAGTACGGTGCCCGGCTGGCGTCGGAATCTCGTATTCCCACCGTGGGCTATGACCCCGAAGGCCAGCCAGTTCAGCTCGGATCCCGAGGGCTTGCCCTGCGGTGGCGGGGCCAAGACGTCCACCTCTCCCTGATCGGCCGATTCAATGCGGCCAACGCGTTGGCCGCGGCGGAAACTGCCCTCCTGCTCGGCGCCAGGGTGTCCGAAGTGGCGTCTGGGCTGGAATCGGCTTCCCCGGTGCCGGGCCGCTTCGAGGTGGTCGAGTCGGATCGCCCATTCATCGTGGTGGTGGACTACGCCCACACCCCGGATGGACTTGTCCAGGCACTGACTGCCGCTCGGGAGCTGGTAGCTGGATCGGGGTGCCTGCGGGTGGTGTTTGGCTGCGGTGGCGACCGGGACCCCGGTAAGCGGCCCCTGATGGGCCGTGCGGCGGTAACGCTGGCCGATCAGGTCATGGTGACCTCCGACAACCCCCGCACTGAGGAACCGGAGGCCATAATTGCCGACATCTTGAGTGGAGTGCCCAAGAAATCAGATGGCATCTCAACCCAACCCGATCGCCGTGCGGCTATCGCCCAATTCCTGGCCAATGCATCTGACGGCGATGTGGTGGTGGTAGCTGGGAAAGGTCATGAGACCACGCAGGTGATAGGCGACCGGGTGGTTCCCTTCGATGATCGAGTCGTCGTCAGAGAGCTGTTGGCGAGCAAGAGCGAGGTCCGATGATCCGCCTCTTGTTCGCCGTCGCCTGGGGGGAAACCCGATGATCCGCCTCTTGTTCGCCGTCGCCATCGCCGGGGTGGTCTCGGTGATCGGCACCCGCTTCTTGATCACCTTCCTGCGCAAGCACTCCTTCGGTCAGCCCATCCGCTTGGACGGGCCTCAAGGCCATGTCAGCAAGGCGGGCACGCCCACCATGGGTGGAGTGGCCATCGTGGTCGGCGCGCTGGCCGGATATGGCATCAGCGATCTCTACAACGGCATATTCACCCGCACCGGCTTGATCGTGATGCTTGCCATCATCGGTTCAGGAATTGTCGGATTCGTCGACGATTGGCTCAAGGTTTCCCGAGCGCGCAACCTGGGCCTGGGCAAGCGGACCAAGATCTTGGGCCTGTTGATCGTGGCCGTGGGATTCGCAGTGCTGATGATCCATCTCACCGATGTGCGCACCGAACTCTCTTTCACTCGATACGACTCCCTGAACATCGATCTGGGGCCGTGGGGATGGGGACTCTGGGCGGTGCTGCTGATACTGGCAACAAGCAACGCGGTAAACCTGACCGATGGCCTCGACAGCCTGGCTGCGGGGGCCTCGATATTCGCTTTTGCCGCATTCGTAATCATCGGATTCTGGGCCTTCCGTAACCAGGAGATCTACGGCATCGCCCACGCCTTGGACTTGGCGATTCTCGCGGCGGCCCTGCTGGGCGCCAGTGCGGGGTTCATGTGGTGGAATGCCGCCCCGGCCCGCATATTCATGGGAGACACCGGATCGCTGGCCCTTGGTACCGGTATGGCTGCACTGGCATTGGCCACCAACACCCACCTGCTGTTGCCCATCATCGGCGGCCTGTTCGTGATGGAGACGCTGTCGGTGATCATCCAGGTGTTCAGCTTCCGCGTGTTCGGCACCCGGTTGTTCCGCATGGCCCCCATCCACCACCACTTCGAGCTCGGCGGCTGGCCGGAGACCACGGTGATCATCCGGCTCTGGATCATGACCGGGTTCGCCACCGCGGTGGCCCTCGGTCTCTTCTACGCCGACTTCGTTTCCATCGGAGGAGCAGATTGAGCGGGGCACCAATTCTGCTGGTGGGCTTCGCCGTTACCAACCAGGCGGTATGCGCCCAGTTGACCGAGCGCGGCCATCCGGTGGTTGCCACCGACGATGCTGCCGATGACCAGCTCCGCAGCCAAGCCGCCGCACTGGGAATCGATCTGCGGGAGCGACCCGCTGTTGACGACTGGTTCGCCTTGGTGGCTGATGCCCGAGCGGTGGTTCCCACCCCGGGACTGCCTGAGTCCCATCCCGCGCTCAGTGCTGCGGTGGCCGCGGGCACGCCGGTGGTCTCCGAGTTCGATTTGGCCCAGCGATGGGATTCCCGTCCGACGCTGGCGGTGACCGGTACCAACGGCAAGACCACGGTGACGGTTCTGGTCGCGGCCATGCTGGAGGCTTCCGGCATCGAGGCGAGAGTGGCGGGAAACACGGATACCCCGCTGGTGGAGGCTATCCGGGATCCCCAGTCGGCTGCGTTCGTGGTGGAAGCATCCTCATTCCGGCTGGGCCACAGCCAGTGTTTTCGTCCCTCGGTAGGGGCATGGTTGAACTTCGCCCCCGACCATCTCGACGTCCATGCGTCTCTGGAGAGCTATCGGAGGGCCAAGGCCGCATTATGGAGCCGGGCCGACGAGCACACCACCGCGGTGGTGAACCGCGACGATCCAATAGTCGTCTCCCACACTCCCGGCAAAGGCCGGATAGTGGCGTACGGACTCAATGAGGGTGATTACCGGGTGAGTGGAGGGGCGCTGTGGGCAGGGTCGGAAAAGCTGGCCGACATCGGGGAGCTGCACCGGTCGCAGCCCCATGAACTGTCCAACCAGCTAGCCGCCGCGGCGGTGGCCATGGCCGGAGGCGCCCATATGCAGGCAGTGAAGACGGTCATGAGGGAATGGTCCGGTTTGCCCCATCGGATGATGCTGGTAGCCGAGCATGGCGGCGTTCGCTACTACGACGACTCCAAAGCCACCACCCCCCACGCGGTGTGTGCCGCAGTGCGGTCGGCGGGGCCGGCGGTTCTAATCGCCGGGGGGCGCAACAAGGGCCTCGATTTGGGACCCTTGGCCGAGGTTGCCGACGAGGTGCGTGCGGTGGTGGCAATCGGCGAGGCCGCGTCCGAGGTGGTGAGGGCTTTTGCCGGGCAGTGCCCGGCGACGCCGGCAGAGTCGATGGACGAAGCTGTGAGATTGGCGGCCGAGCGGGCCCGAATCGGTGACGCGGTGCTGCTGTCGCCAGGCTGCGCCTCGTTTGACTGGTACGGCTCCTATGCAGAGCGGGGCGACCATTTCGCCCAGGTAGTTCTACAGATGATCGGAGGGTCGCCATGACCGCCATTACTCCCCGGCTCCCGCGACGAGCGTGGGCGGCAGCACTCCGGTCGGCGCCCGTGGGCCAGGCCACCGCGCCATTCTATGTGCTGTTCGGATCGGTCATAACCCTCACGGCCATCGGCCTCGTCATGGTGCTGTCGGTCTCGTCGGTCACCGGGCTCTATGTGGGCCAGTCGACCTGGTTCACCTTTCAGCGTCAGCTCGTGTGGAGCATCGGGGGGCTGGTTGCCCTGGTCTTGGTAATGCGGGTGGATTATCGGTTCTGGCGAAAGTACGCCAATGCCGTAGTGGCGCTCACCATGCTGCTGCTGGTAGCCGTGCTCGTGCCGGGGATCGGCACGACGGCCAAGGGGGCTACCCGGTGGATCTACTTCGGCCCGATCAGCTTTCAGCCTTCCGAGCTGGCCAAGCTGGCCATGGCCCTGTTCGCCGCCGCCTGGCTGGCCGACAAGGCGGGCCAAGAGAACAATGCCCGCATCACCATTCGACCGGTGTTGGTGGTGTGCAGCCTTATGGCCGGGCTCATCTTGCTCCAGCCGAATCTGGGCACTGCGGTGATCATCGGGTTGATCGCCTTTGCCGCGCTATTCATGGCTGGTGTGCCCCTTCTCCCGCTGACCGGTTGGTCGCTGTTCAGCGCAGGGGCGGCCGCGCTAGCCGCCTGGGGGTCGGGCTACCGCCGCCACCGAGTCCTGTCGCTGTTGGACCCGTGGGCCGATCCGCTCGACGCCGGCTGGCAGACCATCCAGTCTCGGGTGGGCATCGCGTCGGGTGGCGCCACTGGTGTCGGATTGGGGGAGAGCCGAATCAAGTGGGGATTCCTGCCCGAGGCTCACACCGACTTCATCTTCGCTGTTCTGGCTGAGGAAATGGGTTGGCTTGGCGCGGTATTCGTGATCGGGATGTTCGCCGCGTTTGTGATCTGCGGGATCGGGGTGGCCCTCCGCAGCCCTGACCGGTTCGGGCAAGTATTGGCTGCGGGCATCACCATGTGGGTGGGCACCCAGGCGTTCGTGAACATTGCCGCGGTGGTGGGAGTGCTGCCGATCACCGGGGTTCCCCTGCCGTTTTTGTCGGTCGGCGGCTCCGCACTGTTGATGAACATGGCGGGCGCCGGTTTGTTGTTGAGCATTGCCCGACAAATCCGAGTCGAGCCGTGAACCTCCCAGCCCAGCCAGGTGGGTCTGAAGAAGAGAGCCCGTCTTCTGATGGTTCGCCCGTGTGGGCAGTAATTGCTGGAGGCGGGACCGCGGGCCATGTCCACCCCGGATTGGCAGTGGCTCGGGCCTTGGTTCGGCGCGGCTATGAGCCCGAGAGAATCCACTTTGCAGGCTCGGCCCGGGGGGTGGAGCGAGATCTGGTTCCGGCTGCCGGGTTCGAATTGACCCTGCTGCCCGGGCGGGGAATCAAGAGGCAGCTCTCCTGGCAGAACTTATCGTCGGCCTGGGGGCTGGCTCAGGCCGTGGCTCAGGCAATAGGGCTGCTCCGGCGCCTGCGGCCGGCGGTTGTGCTGGGGTTGGGAGGCTACGCCAGCGTTCCCTGCGCTCTGGCGGCTCGACTGCTCAAGATCCCGTTGGTCGTGTCTGAGCAGAATGCCGTGCCTGGTATGGCCAATCGCTTGGCCGGGCGTTGGGCTCGAGCTTCCGCGGTCTCATTCCCCGGGACCAAGCTGCCCCGGGCGGTGCTTACCGGCAATCCAGTGCGCGAAGAGGTCCAGAGGGTCAACCGGGACAATGACCGGTTGGCGGCCCGAGCCTCCCTCGAGGTGGGCGAGGGACGCCGTTTTGTGGTTGTGGCCAGCGGGTCGTTGGGCGCGGCCCGAATCAATCGGGCGGCTTTCGAAGCTGTTCTCCACTGGGCTGATCGGGAAGATCTGGCGGTACACCATGTGATAGGTCGGAGGGATTGGCAGGAACTGGCCCATTTGCGACCCGATCTGTCTCGTGCGGCGCTGGACTATGAGGCGGTGGAGTACGAGACGGACATGCCGAAGGTGTATGCCGCCGCCGATCTGGTAGTGGGACGAGCCGGGGCGTCGAGCGTGGCCGAGTTGGCTGTTATCGGGCTGCCGTCAGTGCTGGTTCCCCTGCCGGGAGCGCCCGGCGATCACCAGTCGGCCAACGCCGCCCACCTGGCTGCCGTCGGAGGGGCCGTTTTGGTTCCCGACGCCGAGATGGACGGCACCCGCATGGTTGAAGAAGTGGACAGCCTGATGAAGGTTCCCGGCCTTCTAGTGGCCATGGGACAAGAGGCGGCCGGTGTCGGTCGACGAGACGCCGACAATCGAGTGGCCGACCTCTTGGAGCAGCATGCCCACAGTCACCACCACGGTTACCGGGGGGAGCAACAATAGGGACATGGTCGATTTGTGCCCGACAGCCCGGGTCCACCTCTTGGGGGTGGGCGGGGCAGGGATGTCGGCCATTGCCGTGGTATTGCGCGGGTTGGGGTGCCGGGTCAGCGGCAGCGATTCGGCCGGCTCACCCGTGCTCGACCGTCTGCGGGAGATCGGGGTCGACGTTTTCGTCGGTCATCACGCGGCCCACATGTCCGGCGCTGATTTGGTGGCCCGATCCACCGCCGTGGGCGACGACAATCCCGAGGTAGTCGCCGCTCGGCAGGCGGGTATCCCCGTTTATCGCCGGGCTGAGATCCTGACGGCCATAACCGCGCTGAGGTCCACCGTGGCCGTGGCGGGTACCCACGGCAAAACCACCACCGCGGCCATGCTGTCGCACATACTCATGGCGGTGGGTGCCGACCCAGGATTCATCGTGGGTGCAGTCTTGGCCGACGGCAGTATCGGAGCCCGTTGGTCGGAAGGGCCATGGCTAGTGGTGGAGGCCGACGAGAGCGACGGAACATTCGGTGAGCTGATCGTGAACCGGGCGGTGGTCACCAGCGTTGAGCCCGATCATCTGCGCCGCGACCGCCCGGTGGCCGAATTGGAGGCGGAGTTCGCCAGGTTTTGCGCCGGTGCTGCCGATGGTTTGGTGGTGTGCGCCGACGACGCCGGTGCCATCAAGGCTTCTGAGAACTGCGACCGGATTTTCTATGGCACCGGGCCTGATGCCGACTACCGCTGGACAACCCTTCGCCGCGACCGGCACATGATCGTCGGCGAGGTCACCGGCCGCGACGTACCGCCGGGTCCGGTGACCGTGCCCATGCCTGGGGATCACAACGCCCTCAACGCCCTGGGGGCGTTGGCCATGGCCCGCGAGCTGGGCGTGGACTGGTCGGAGGCCGCCAACGCCATGGCCGGGTTCGAAGGGGTGACCCGGAGGTTCGAGCGCAGGGGCGCAGCCGCCGGAGTCGATTTCATAGACGACTATGCCCACTTGCCCACCGAAGTGGCCTGTGCGCTGAAGGCCGCATCTGAGGGGGGCTGGGATCGGGTGGTATGCGTGTTCCAGCCCCACCGCTATACCCGGACCTCGCACCTGTGGACGGCGTTCGCCCATTGCTTCGAGGCCGCCGACGCGGTGATCATCACCGACGTGTATTCCGCGGGCGAATCGGCCATCCCCGGCGTCTCCGGGAAGCTCATCTGGCAGGCGGTGACCGACGCCCACCCGGATTGGGATGTGTCCTATGTGGAGCGTCTCGATGACGCCGCCGACCATCTGGTTGGTGTGCTGCGCCCCGGCGACCTGTGTTTGACCCTGGGGGCCGGCGACTTGACCGACGTGCCAGGACGGGTGATCTCCATGCTTGCCGGGCGTCGATGAGCATCCCTGACTGGGATCAGCTGGCTGAGGATCTGGCTGCGGTGCTGGGAGCCGAAGCGGTGTGTCGAGAGCATCCGGTCGGCCCCGACACCACATACCGGGTGGGAGGTGCGGCTCGGGTTGGGGCGACCCTCGCCGTTGGCGTCGACATGGGTGAAGTGGCCGAGACCCTGGCCGCTCACGGCACCGATGTGCTGGTGGTGGGCAAAGGCTCCAACTTGCTGGTGGCTGACGCCGGATTCGACGGCGTGGCTGTGGAGCTGGGCGCCGGACACGACTGGGTGGAGGTCGAAGGCTTGCGGCTCAGGGCCGGGGCTGCGGCCGGGCTTCCAGTGTTGGCCCGCCGAAGTGCGGCAGCCGGTTTGACCGGATTCGAGTGGGCGGTAGGCGTTCCGGGTTCGTTGGGAGGCGGGGTTCGTATGAACGCTGGCGGCCACGGCGCCGACATGGCCGCATCCCTGGTCCGAGCCGAAGTGGTCGATCTGGGGGGCGGCGGTGTGGCGCAGTGGGATGTTGAGCGGTTGAAGCTGGACTACCGGAGCTCCGCGTTGGCGGACCACCACTTGGTGGTGTGGGCCGAAATGGGGTTGGCCATAGGGGACGAGGCAGACTCGCAAGCCCTCATCGCCGACATCGTGGCGTGGCGACGTGAGAATCAGCCTGGAGGCCAGAATGCAGGCTCAGTGTTCACCAATCCCCACGCCGACAACGCCGGGCGGATCATCGATGCTGCGGGCTTGAAAGGACGCCGAGTGGGCTCTGCTTCGGTTTCAGACAAGCACGCCAACTTCTTCATCGCCGACCGGGAGGGCTCGGCGGACGATGTCTTCGCGCTTATGTGCGATGTCTTCGCGCAAGTCCAAGCTAGGTTCGGCGTCTCATTGCTGCCGGAAACCCGTCTCATCGGTTTCGATCCAGGCCCATGGAGTGACCAGGCAGGCTGAAATGTCCTCGGATCAGACACCTGACGACGAACTCAAGGATCAGCTCCCTCCGGTTGATCCCCGGATCGAGGCTCGGCGCAATGACGTTCGGTCCCGTCGCCGGCTTCGGATATGGATCACCGTAGGAGTTGCCGTTGTCATGGTGGCCGCCGGCTTCGGGATATCCCAGAGCCCTCTCCTGGATGTGGACGAGATCGAGGTCATCGGAGGGCCGCGCACTGGCTCAGACAAGATCTTGGAGGCCGCAGGGGTAGAGGTGGGAACCCCGCTGCTGGGGCTGGACTTGTCGGGTCCCCGGGAGACCATCGCCGCTTTGCCCTGGGTGGATCAAGTTAGGTCCAGCCGGACTTGGGGGGGAAAGGTCACCTTCGACGTCACTGAGCGAGAAGCGGTTGCCCAGATCCCCGTCAATGATGGATGGGCGCTGGCCGATGGCCGGGGAAGGGTGCTCCAAGTGACCCCGACTCCTGCGAATTTGCCGGTGGTGCTGTTCAGCCCGGTTCCCCAGCCAGGGGGATGGTTGCGAGGTACGGCCCTGCCCCTTCTGGAGGCCAGCGAAGCTCTGATACCTCTTCAAGGGGATGACATCGGGTCGATTTCTTGGGTGAACGGACAGGTGGTGGTGGATCTTCCCGGGGGTGGGGAGGTCTATTGGGGAGGTCGAGACGACCCTCGCGGCAAGGCGATTGCGCTCGCCACCATGTTGGCCAAAGTCGTAGATGAAAACTGCTTAGAAAGGTTGCAGAAGATCGATCTCAGCGTTCCGGAGCTTCCTAGCTTGACCCCAAAGGACGCATGCTCTTAAGCTAGATATACCTCAACTAGAGGAATAGGTTCTAAAGCCTCAATCTCTCATTCAGATAAACCGTTTGTTGAGAGTGAAGGTTTGAGCTTTGGAGTGAGGAATCCCCATGATTGAACCCCAGAACTACTTGGCAGTTATCAAGGTCATTGGTGTGGGCGGCGGCGGTGTCAACGCGGTTGACCGCATGATCGACGCCGGTTTGCGCGGCGTCGAGTTCGTAGCCGTCAACACCGATGCTCAGGCCCTGCTCATGAGTTCAGCTGAGGTAAAGCTCGACATTGGTCGAGAGCTGACTCGAGGGTTGGGCGCGGGCAGCGATCCCGAAGTCGGCGCCCAGGCTGCGACCGATCACCGCAAGGACATCGAAGAGGCGCTCAGCGGCGCCGATATGGTGTTCATAACCGCGGGCGAGGGAGGCGGCACCGGTACCGGTGCCGCCCCGGTCATCGCAGAGATCTCCAAGAGTATCGGCGCGCTCACCATCGCGGTGGTGACCCGGCCATTCGGCTTTGAGGGCCGCCGCCGCTCGGTGCAGGCCGAGGGCGGGATCCAGGCCCTCAGGGACAAGGTAGATACCCAGATAGTCATCCCCAACGACCGGTTGCTCTCTATCTCCGATGACCACACCTCGGTAGTGGACGCGTTCCGCAAGGCCGACGAGGTGCTGCTTCATGGAGTGCAGGGGATCACCGACCTGATCACCACACCGGGGCTCATCAACACCGACTTCGCCGATGTGCGCATGGTGATGCAGGACGCCGGGTCAGCGCTCATGGGCGTCGGCATCTCCTCCGGCGAGGGGCGGGCGGCCAGCGCGGCCCGCAAGGCCATCTCCAGCCCGTTGCTGGAAGCCTCCATAGAAGGGGCTCGCGGGATCCTGCTGAGCATCTCGGGCGGTCAAGATCTGGGCATCTTCGAGGTGAACGAGGCCGCGGAAATCGTCCAGGGAGTCGCCCATCCCGACGCCAATATCATCTTCGGCACGGTGGTGGACGATTCGATGGGCGACCACATACGGGTGACGGTGATCGCCGCCGGATTCGACCGGTGGGAAGGCGAGCGGGCCACTCGGATGTCGGTTTCCGAGACTTCGGGCACGTCGGATGTGGCTGATGTGTTCGGTGGAGCTGACGACGATCTCTTGGCCTCCGATGTCGACGACGAGTTCGACATCCCCTCGTTCCTTCGGTAGCCCGATGGCCGGCTTCGGTTGGCCGACGGTTGGCTTCGCTAGCCCGATGGCCGGCTTCGGTTGGCCGACGGTTGGCTTCGCTAGCCCGATGGCCGGCTTCGGTTGGCCGACGGTTGGCTTCGCTAGCCCGATGGCCGGCTTCGGTTGGCCAGTGCCGTGACCAGTGCGTCAGAAGTCGCACAGCGCCTGAGCGTTTTGCGAAAACGGCTGCTTCGTGTCGGAGGAGACCGGACGAGGGTAGTGGCGGTGACCAAGGGCTTCGGCCCCGAGGCAGTGATTGCCGCGGTAGGCGCCGGTCTGTTGGATGTGGGCGAGAACTATGCCCAAGAACTAGTGGCCAAAGCCGGCGACGCCGGCGAAAAGTTGGACGCTGATCTCCGACCGTGCTGGCACTTCATCGGGCGGCTCCAGCGCAACAAGATTCGCAAGATCGCTCACCTCGTGGATCTGTGGCAAAGCGTGGACCGCACCGAAGCGGCCGTTGAGATCGCCCGGAGGGCGCCCGGAGCCCGCGTGCTCGTCCAAGTGGACGTCGCCGGCATTGGAGACCGAGGGGGATGCCCTCCGGGGGAGACCGCTCAACTGGTTGCTGGCTGCCAGCGGGCTGGCCTCGAAGTTGCCGGTCTGATGGCGGTTGGAGAGCCTGGCCCGCCGGAGCGCGCCCGATCTGGTTTCCGTCTGCTTGCGGCCCAGGCTGCTGATCTCGGCCTTGCCGAGCTTTCCATGGGCATGAGCGATGACATCGAGGTCGCAGTGGAGGAGGGGGCCACTATGGTAAGAGTGGGCACCGCGTTGTTTGGCCCTCGCCCCCGCTGACGGCCTACTAGTTGCTCGTGGAACAGGGATCAGTTCCGTCTGTCCCCGAATAGGGGGCTGCTTCCTGTACCATCGACAGGATCAAGTGAGCGACTGCCGAGAGGGGGATGCGCCTATGTCATCCATGTGGCAGAAAACAAAGTTCTGGCTCGGGTTCGGGACTGAGGAGGAGTTCCCCTCCGGGGGCTACATGGAGCAGGAGCCCGACATGCGCCTCGTGGCGCCGACGACCGATGACCAGTATTCGCCGGGAGGCGATACCGGCTCGGTTCGACCGATACCCTCGAGCGAGCCGACTGAGGGCGAGGCCAGGGCCGACCAGCCCCACACCAGCTTTGTCCGTCCCATACCCTCGGTTTCTTCCAAACCGTCAGTGGTGACTCCCACCTCGTTCGACGATGCCAAAGATGTGGGGGACTGCTTCCGAGGGAGCCAGGCGGTCATTGTGAACTTGCAGCACGGCAGCCGGGAGGTGGCCCGGAGGCTCATCGACTTCTCCAGCGGCCTCTGCTATGGGCTGGACGGCCGCATGGAGCGGGTCGCCGACCACGTGTACTTGCTGACCCCCTCCAACGTGGAGGTGTCGGCTGAAGAGCGGCGCCGAATGGAGCAGACCGACTATCAGAGCTCCTGAGCGGCGCCGAATGGAGCAGACCGACTATCAGAGCTCCTGAGCGGCGCCGAATGGAGCAGACCGACTGCCGGAACAGCTGAGCGACGACCGGTGATTACTCGGTTTTCGCCAGTTCGATTAGCAGTGGCCCCGCGTCGATAGTGGGGGAGCCGACGGGAACTGGCTCCGCACCGGAAATGACGAGCTCGGGCAACGCGGATGCCAAGACCTGATCGCAGACGTAAGCCTGATGGGATCGGACCGCTTCGATGATCTCTGATCTGGCAGTTAAGGTCAAAGTGATCCGGTCGGTGACGTCCAGGTCTCGATTCTTGCGCTCGGCTTGAATCGCCCGGACCACATCTCGGGCTATCCCCTCGGCAGCCAGTTCGGGGCTGACGGCCGTGTCGAGGGCCACCAGGGCATCGTTGGTGCGCAATGCGGCCGCCGTGGTGCCCTCTACTGGGTTGAGGGCCAGTTCGAACTCGGCGTCTGACAGCGTGTGACCGGCAGCCGCGACAGTGCCGTCGGAGTTCTGCTCCCAGCGGCCGGATTTGGCGGCGGCGAACACCTCCTGCACGTCCTGGCCCAGACGGGGACCCAACACCTGGCCGTTGGGACGAAGCACAAATTGCCCATAGGCGGTCAGGTCGTCGCTGAAAAGGACCTCCTTCACGTTCACCTCATCGGCGATCACATGGATGAACGGCGCCAAGGCGTCCACCTCACGGCCGGCCACGGTAAGCGTCAGCAGGGGCTGGCGAACCCGAATCCCTTCGTCCTCTCGCACTCGCAGCCCGGTGGAGCACACGTCGCGCGCCCGGTCCATGGCCGCCACCAGCTGGGGGTCGGCCGGCAGCTCGGACGGGTCGGGCCAATCGCACAGGTGGACGCTCGTCTCCCCGGTGAGGCCCCGGTGGATCTCCTCGGACACCAGGGGCAGGAACGGGGCGAGCAGCCGGGTCAGGGTGGTGAGCACGGTGTACAGCGTGTCGTAGGCGTCCTGCTTGTCGTCGGCCGACGACGGGCGGGCCGGAGCCCAGAACCGGTCTCGGCTGCGGCGGATGTACCAGTTGTTCAGGGAGTCGATGAACCCCTCCAGCTCGGAGGCGGCGCCGGGCAGATCGTAGGCGTCCATCCGCTGGGTGACTGCCTCGGCCAATTGACGGGTCTTGGCCAGGATGTAGCGGTCCAAGAGCTCCTCGGAGCCGGTTCGGGTCTTGGCCTGGATGCCGTCGGCATTGGCGTACAGCGCGAAGAAGTAATAGGCGTTCCAGATGGGGATGATCACCTGACGGAGCACGTCATCGATCCCCGAGTCGTCCAAGCGGAGGTCGCCGCCTCGGACGATGGGGGAGCCCATCAGGTACCAGCGCAGGGCGTCGGCCCCTTTAGTCTCGAAGACCTCCTCGGGTTCGGTGTAGTTCCTGAGCTTTTTGGACAGCTTTCGACCCTTGGCGTCGAGCAGGATGCCGTGGCAGATCACGTTGTTGAACGCCGGGCGGTCAAACAGGGCGGAGGCCAAGACGTGCAGGGTGTAGAACCAGCCCCGAGTCTGGTTGATGTACTCCACGATGAAGTCTGCCGGGAAGTGGTGCTCGAACCATTCCTTGTTTTCGAACGGGTAATGAACTTGGGCGAAGGGCATCGACCCCGACTCGAACCAGCAGTCCAACACCTCGGGGACCCGCCGCATGGTCGACGCGCCGGTGGGGTCGTCGGGATTGGGTCGGGTAACGTCGTCGATGAACGGGCGGTGCAAATCGACGGGCCGCACCCCGAAATCCCGCTCGATCTCATCCAGGCTGCCGTAGACGTCGACCCGGGGGTACTCGGGGTTGTCGCTACGCCACACCGGGATGGGCGAGCCCCAGAACCGGTTCCGGCTGATCGACCAGTCGCGAGCCCCTTCCAGCCAGGTGCCAAACCGGCCGTCGCGCACATGGCCTGGCACCCAGTTGATCTGCTGGTTCAGTGCCAGCATCCGGTCGCGGATCTCGGTGACTCGCACGTACCACGAGCTGAGCGCCCGGTAGATGATCGGCTCGTCGGTGCGCCAGCAGTGCGGGTAGTTGTGCTCGTAAGTTGCATGGCGCAGGATCCGCCCCTGCTCCTTGAGCCGGGCAATGATGCCGTTGTTTGCCTCAAAAACGTTCGTTCCGGACCAGTCGGACACATCGGCGGTGAAGCAGCCCTGGTCGTCCACCGGCACCACCACGGGCACGCCGTTGGCCTCGGCTACCAGCTGATCCTCTTCTCCGAAGCCAGGGGCAGCGTGCACGACTCCGGTGCCCTCGGCGGTGTCCACGAAGTCGGCCCCTACCACCCGGAAGGCGCCGTCTGAGGCAAGGGAGGCGAAGTAGTCGAACAGGGGCTGGTACCGCCGACCGATCAACTCCGTCCCGGCCACGGTGCCCACCACCCGCCCCTGGCCCAACTCGGTCCCATAGGCCTCCAGCGTTTCCGCAGCCAGAACGACATGGCCCTCGTCGTGCTCCACGATGGCGTATTCCACCTCAGGGCCCACCACTAGCATCAGATTGGAAGGGAGGGTCCACGGGGTGGTGGTCCAGGCCAGCATGCGCAGCGACCCAGGGTCGCCGGGCTCGGGCACCAGATCGAAGGCCACGGTGATGGCAGGGTCCTGTCGGGGCCGGGTGGCGTCGTCCAGGCGGATCTCGAAGTTGGACAGCGGTGTCTCGGCGGCCCACGAATAGGGCATCACCCGGTAGGCCTCATAGACCAGGCCCTTGTCCCACAGCGTCTTGAATGCCCACATGACCGATTCCATATAGGGCAGATCCATGGTCTTGTAGTCGTTCTCGAAGTCCACCCAGCGAGCCTGGCGGGTCACGGTGGTCTCCCACTCCCGGGTATATCGCTGCACCGATTGACGGCAGTATTCGTTGAAGCGGTCAACTCCATAAGCGATGATGGCGGTCCGGCCCGACACCGCCAGTTCCTTCTCGGCCTCCATCTCGGCGGGCAGGCCGTGGCAGTCCCATCCGAAGCGGCGCTCTACCCGGCGGCCCCGCATGGTGTGATAGCGGGGGATAACGTCCTTCACGTAGCCGGTGAGCAGGTGGCCGTGGTGGGGGAGTCCATTGGCGAACGGGGGGCCGTCGTAGAAGACGTACTCGTTGTCGCCTTCGGCGCCCGCGGGCCGGACTTGCACCGAATGGGCGAAGGTCTTGTCCTGGTCCCACGATTCCAGCACCTGGCGCTCGATCTCCGGGAAGGAGGGCCTGGGGTCTACTTCGGAGTAGGGGGTGGTCGGATAGGACAACGAACCTCCAAGCATGGCAGGAAGTCACAAAATAACCCGTCCTAGGGCCGGTTCAGACATTGTTAAGCCTCCCTGGACCATTTGGAAGTAATTGGCGGCAGCTGCGGCTACACTGCCGCCTGCGATGGCTGCGAAGAAGACCGCACCGAAACAGTTAGCAAAGAACAAGGCCGGCGACAGCAAGTCCACGGCGAAGAACCCCGCGGCCAAAAAGCCGCTCTTCGACGAGAAGTACTTGGAGAAGCAGCGCCGCCTCCTATTGGAGGAGCGCGGCCGCTACATCACCTCGGCCACCCGGCTCAAGGCTGAGGCCGACTCCTTGGTGGAGGAGCGGGAACCCGGAGATGTCCAGTTCGACGAGGAGTCGGGCGAGGGCGACACCCTAGCGGTGGAGCGGGAGCGAGACTTGGCGCTCAGCGCCCATGCCCGGGCCGCCGTCGACCAGATCGACGCCGCCCTGGCCCGGATCGAAGACGGCACCTACGGCGTCTGCCAGGTGTCGGGAAAGCCGATTCCCCGCCAGCGGCTCAACGCCATCCCGTGGGCGGCAGAGCGGGTTGAGCACAAAGCCGGTGGGTTCTGACGCGCCACTAACGGCCACTGCGGAGGTAGAGAAACGGTTTGGCCGCCGCCACAACCTGGTACTGCTGGGAGTGGCAGCGCTGGTTGTCGCCATCGACCAGCTGACCAAATGGTGGGCGCTGGAGACGTTGGACGACCGGAACATCGACTTGGTGTGGACCCTGCGGCTGCACTTGGTCCACAACTCGGGGGCGGCCTTCGGCTTGGCCCAAGACTGGGACACCGTGATCGCGGTGGTGGCCTTGTTGTTCGTGATCGTGGTGGCATGGGCCAGCTGGGGAGGCCGCCGCCTGTCGCTGCCGCCGGTGCTTCTGGGCATGGTGTTGGGTGGTGCCCTTGGCAATCTGGCCGACAGGGCAGTGCGGTCCGGTGACGGCTTTCTGGGTGGGGCCGTGGTCGACTTCATCGACCTCCAGTGGTGGCCGGTGTTCAACGCGGCCGACTCCGCCATCGTGGTGGCTGGGATCACCCTGGTTCTGATCGCTTCCCGCCATGGCCAGTCCCAAGCTTCCGATGAACCCGGTGGTCCCAATGAGCTCGATGAGCCCTGACGAGGTTGTTCCCGAGGCGCTGGCCGGTGAGCGCCTCGACCGGGTGGTGGCGCTGGTCTGGGAATGCAGCCGAACCGAGGCCGCCCGCCTGGTAGATGGCCAGAAGGTGGCGGTCAACGGTGTCTCCGCGGCCGCACGGTCGCAGCGGATGGCGGCCGGCGACCGGATCACGCTGTCGGAGGCCCCAGCGGTGGGCCAGCCGGCGCTGAAGCCCGATCCCTCGGTGGAGATCGAAGTGGTGTATGCCGACCAACAGGTAATCGTGGTGAACAAGCCTGCTGATCTGGTGGTCCATCCTGGATCGGGCCATGCAACCGGGACGTTGGTGAACGGTTTGCTGGCTCGTTTTTCCGAGATTGCCGAGGTGGGTGCACCGGAGCGCCCCGGTATCGTCCACCGGCTCGACCGAGGTACTTCGGGACTGCTCATGGTGGCTCGCACTTCGGATAGCTATGAAGCGCTCACCGCGGCGTTGGCCCGCCGGGAGGTGCACCGGGGCTATACCGCGCTCGTGGCGGGGATGCCGGCCGATGACCGTGGGGTGATCGACGCCCCCGTGGGCCGCTCAACCCGGCACCCCATCAAGATGGTCGTGGCTGCCGACGGTCGCCCCGCCCGAACCCACTATCGGGTGATGGCTCGAATGCCGGTAATCTCCGAGCCGTCAGACGAGGCGGTTTCTCACGACACAGCCTGTTTGGAGCTGGAATTGGAAACAGGCCGTACTCATCAGATCAGAGTGCATTTGGCCGCCATCGGCCACCCGGTTCTGGGCGACGATCTCTACGGCGGCCCGACACTATTCGGCATCAGCCGCCCGGCACTGCACGCCCGTAGGCTGGCTTTCAACCATCCCGGCACCGGCGAACAGCTCCATTTCGAAGCCGAGCTTCCCGAGGATCTCACCCGGCTCTACCGGCTACTCCGTCGGTAGTTGCGAGATCAGCCGGACCCGAGCCAGGGGTGCATGCCGTTGGGGAGTCGTCAGCCGGACCCGGGCCAGGGGAGCAGGCCGTTGGCGGTCTTGGCGATGTCGGCGAGGGTGTAATTGCTGAGCAGGTCGTGCATGATGTCACCTGCGTGGGTCCAGATGGCCAGCAGCACGCACTGGCCCTCGTGGTCGCAGGCCCCGTCTTGGTGGGGCTCCCCGAAATCGCCCAGCACGATGGGACCGTCCACCGCGCTGACGATCTCGCTCAGCTTGATCTCATCCGCCGGGCGGGCCAAGGCATAGCCGCCCCCCGCCCCCCGCTTGGAGCGGACCAGACCGGCACCCTTCAGGGCTTGGAGGATCTGCTCCAGGTAAGGCTGGGGGAGTCCAGTGCGCTCGGCGATGTCGCGCACTGAGGTGGGACCGGCCTCATCGGCGTGCAGGGCCAGCGACAGCAGCGCCCGGCTGGCGTAGTCCCCCCTCGTCGATACTCTCACGACCCATCACACTACTTCTCCATCTTCTCTGCCGGGTTGTGCCGATTAGGTTGAAGGCCGGATGGAGAGTCACCGCGACAACGACAGGTTGGCCACTGGCGGCCCTGCGATCAGCTTCCCGGTGCTGCCCGACTACCGGGCGGCCTGTCTTAGCAACGTGGTGCCCGCCCTGCTCGGCCCGCCGGACGCCACGGGCTGGCTGCCCGCCCCGGCCCGCGAGGCCAAAGCCGTGGTGCTCTTGCTGGTGGACGGCATGGGCTGGGAGCAGCTTCAGGAGCGGACCCGGCTAGCCCCGGTGCTGTCGGGCATGGAGGGCGGCGCAATCACCACGGTGGCACCCACCACCACCACCACGGCGCTGACCTCGCTGACCACAGGCGCAGCCCCCGGTGAGCACGGCTTGATCGGCTATCAGATCCACATCGAGGGGCAGGTTTTGAACGCCCTGCGGTGGACGGCGGGGCCGAAGAAGGCAGATGCCCGCAAGAGCATCGTGCCGGAGCAGGTGCAAACCCGGCCCGCCTTCTTCGGGCGGCGAGTGCCGGTAGTGGGCCGGAGCGAGTTCCGCGGGACCGGCTTCACCCGGGCCCATCTCGACGGAGTCGACCACCGGGGCTACAAGCTGACCAGTTCCATTGCGGTAGAGGTGCAGATGCTGGTGGATGGCGGTGCACCGCTGGTGTATGCCTACTACGACGGACCCGACCGGGTGGCCCATGAGTACGGATTCGGCCCTTACCTGGATGCCGAGTACGCCGAAGTGGACCACTTGGTGAGCCAACTCCTCGCTGCGCTGCCGCCAGAGGTCGCCCTGCTGGTGGTGTCCGACCATGGCCAGGTCATGGTGGGCGATGCAATCGTCGAGCTGGCCCGCGACGTGCTGGCTCTGTCGTCGGCGGTCTCGGGTGAGGCCCGGTTCCGCTGGCTGCACGCTCGGCCCGGCCGGTCAGGCGAGCTCCTGGACGCGGCCACCGAGCGCTACGGCCGGTATGGCCTGGTGGCCGGCAGGCAGCAGGTCCTGGACGAAGGATGGCTCGGCCCCTATGTGAGCCCGGAAGCCCGGTCGCGGATGGGCGACGTGGCCTTGGTGCCTCGCGACCCGGTGGCGTTCACCGAGCCCAAGCCTCCAGCCCAGAATCCTCCGGGTAACGAGTCCAAGCCGCAGTTCCAGCTGATCGCCCGCCACGGCTCGCTGACTTCAGCTGAAATGCTGGTTCCCTGTCTGGCCGCCTATGGAACCAGAAGCTGAACAGCGTTGTCCGAGCCTCGATAGCAGCGGATAGATTTCAAGCAATGTCCGACACCCCTCAGCCGATGCCTGCCGAGCCCGCCGAGGTTGTTCACGATGGCGCGCATACCGACAGCGGGTCAACTGAGCCGAAGGCGGCCAAGGAGGCCATCGAGCAGCCGGCCAAGGTGATGAGGGTCGGCACGATGATGAAGCAGCTCTTGGACGAGGTCCGCCAGGCCTCGTTGGACGAGTCCAGTCGCGACCGGCTGCGGGAGATATACGCCACCTCGATCGACGAGTTGGGGTCAGCGCTGTCTCCCGATCTGAACGAGGAGCTGGATCGCCTGATTCTGCCGTTTCCCGAGGACCACCCCCCCAGCCAGGCCGAGCTCCAAGTGGCCAAGGCCCAGTTGGTGGGCTGGCTGGAGGGCCTCATCCAGGGCATCCAGGCCGCGTTGTTCGCCCAGCAGGTCTCCGCGCAGCAACAGCTGGCCAACATCCGAGCCGAGCTTCCCCCCGGGACCCCGGCCCCCGCACCCGACCGGGCCCCGGGCACGTATCTCTAGCGCATCCCTCTAGTACCCGACAACCAGGGAAAATGGCCGGAACCGGTCGGGGATCAGCAAGTGTCCCCGGGCCTTGGTATGGTCGGGGTAGGCCAAACCACAAGCCTGTAGTTATCCACAAGCAGGCCACAGATCTTCCACAGGGGCGCCGTGTCCAGTTCCTTTACCCACCTCCATGTACACACTGAGTACTCCATCCTCGACGGCGCCTCCCGGGTAAGCGACCTCGTCAAGGCGGCCGCCGCAGATGGTCAGCCTGCGTTGGGGATGACCGATCACGGCAACATGTACGGGGTCATCGACTTCTACCGGGCCTGCCGCAATGAAGGCATCAAGCCGGTCATCGGCACCGAGGCCTATATGGCCCACGAGAACCGGAGTGAGCGGCCGCCGCGCCGGGGCAAGGTGGACGACAGCGGGGGGAGCACCGAAGGTGGCCAGAAGATCTACTACCACCTCACGCTGTTAGCCGAGAACAACACCGGCTACAAGAACCTCATCCAGCTTTCCAGCCGGGCCTTCCTCGAGGGCTACTACTACAAGCCCCGGCTGGATTGGGAACTGCTGGCCGAGCACAGCGAGGGGTTGATCGCTTCCACCGGCTGTCTGGGCGGCCACGTGCTCCAAGCCCTGCTGCGCAACGACTACGACGGCGCCGTGGCCAAGGCGGCCCGCCTCCAAGACATCTTCGGTAGAGACAACCTGTTCGTGGAAATCCAGGACCACGGCATCCCCGAACAGCAGCGCACCAACCCCGATCTGATCCGCCTGGCCCGCCAGATCAATGCCCCCCTGTTGGCCACCAACGACAGCCACTACACCCATCGCCATGACGCCGAGGCCCACGACGCCCTGCTGTGCGTGCAAACCGGCTCGCTGGTCAGCGACACCGACCGCTTGAAGTTCGACGGCAGCGAGCACTACCTCAAGACGGCGGCGGAGATGCGCCAGGTGTTCTCCGACCTCATCCCGGCCTGCGACAACACGCTGTGGATCGCAGAGCGGGCCGATGTGGAGATCGAGTTCGGCAAGCCGCTGCTGCCCGATTTCCCCATTCCCGACGAATACGAGAACGCCGACGAGTACCTCCAAGCCCTGACGTTGGAAGGGGCCAAAGTCCGGTGGGGGAGTCCCTTGTCTGAAGAGGTGGCCGACCGGCTGGCCTTCGAGCTCAAGGTCATCTCCGACATGGGCTTCTCCTCATATTTCCTGATCACCTGGGACCTGATCCGCTACGCCCGAGAGCGGGGCATCCGAGTGGGCCCGGGCCGGGGCAGCGCGGCTGGCTGCGCCGTGGCCTACTCCCTGCGCATCACCGATCTGGATCCCATCCGCTACGACTTGCTGTTCGAGCGCTTTCTCAACCCGTCCCGAATCTCCATGCCCGACATCGACATGGACTTCGACTCCCGCTACCGCGACGAGATCATCCGCTACGCCTCCGAAAAGTACGGCGAGGACCATGTGGCGCAGATCATCACCTTCTCCACCATCAAGGCCCGGGCCGCGGTGCGCGACAGCGCACGGGTGCTGAACTACCCCTACGCCCTGGGCGACAAGCTGGCCAAGGCCATGCCCCCGCTGGTGCTGGGCCGCGACACCCCGCTGTGGGCCTGCCTGGAGAAGACCGAGGAGTACGCCGACGGCTACACCGCGGCCGCCGAGCTCCGGGAGATGTACGAGGGCGATGAGGACGCCCGCAAGGTGGTCGACGTGGCCCGCGGCCTGGAGGGCCTGCGTCGCCAAGACAGCATCCATGCCGCCGCGGTGGTGATCACCAAGGAACAGCTCACCGAGTATCTCCCCATCCAGCGCAAGGCATCGCCGGGCCAAACCCTCGAAGAGGCTCCCATCGTCACCCAGTACGAGATGCACGCGGTGGAGGACCTGGGCCTGCTCAAGATGGATTTCCTGGGTCTGCGGAACTTGGACGTGCTCGAGGACGCCGTCGGGCTGATCGAGCAGTCCCAGGGCGTCAAGGTGGACATCGACAACGTGCCGCTGGACGACGCGGCCACCTATGAACTTCTGTCCCGAGGCGACACCATCGGGGTGTTCCAGTTGGAGAGCGGACCGATGCGGTCGCTCATTCGGTCGTTGAAGCCCTCCTGCTTCGACGACGTGGCCGCTCTGGTGGCCTTGTACCGGCCCGGCCCGATGGCGGCCAACATGCACAACGACTACGCCGACCGAAAAAACGATCGCAAACCGGTGAGTGTGTTCCACGAGGACGCCGCCGACATCTTGGGTGACACCTACGGGCTGATGATCTACCAGGAGAGCGTGATGCGGGTCGCCCAGCGATTCGCCGGCTATGGACTGGACGAAGCAGACAACCTTCGCAAGGCCTGCGGCAAGAAAGACCGCAAGCTCATGGCCAAGGAGCGGGACTCCTTTGTGGAGGGTTGCGAGCGCAAGGGCTACGGCAAGGAGCTGGGCACCGAGCTGTTCGACATCATCGAGCAGTTCGCCGACTACGCCTTCAACAAGAGCCACTCCTACGGCTATGGGCTGATCGCCTACCAGTGTGCCTACCTCAAGGCTCAGTACCCGGTGGAGTACATGGCCGCTTTGCTTACCAGCGTGAAGAACAAGTTGGAGAGGGCGGCCGTTTATCTGGCCGAGTGCCGCCAGATGGGGATCACCGTGGCGCTGCCCGATGTGAACCAATCGGAGTCCGACTTTGCCGCCACCAACTCCGCGGAGGGGGAGCGCGCCATCTCCTTCGGGCTCTCGGCTATCCGCCACATGGGCACGGGCACCGCCCAGATGATCCTCGAGGAGCGCAAGGTGAACGGCCCATTCGCCGATTTCCACGACTTCTGCTCGCGGGTGGATCCGATGGTGCTGAACAAGGGAGTGGTCGAAGCTCTGGTCAAGGCGGGAGGCTTTGACGCGATGGGCCATCCCCGCCAAGGCCTGCTGAACGTGTCTGAGGCCATCGTCCGCCGCAGCATCCAAGAACAGCGGGAGCGCAGCCAGGGAATCATGAGCCTGTTCGGTGAGGACAGCCAGGAGAGCTTCGAGCAGCGCATTGAGATCCCCGACGTCGAGTTCGACAAGACCCGGAGGCTGGCTGCCGAAAAGGAGATGCTGGGGCTCTATGTGTCCGACCACCCCATCATGGGTATGGAGGGCGTGCTATCCCGAAAGGCCACGCACCGGATCGACCAGCTGACCGAAGTCGAGGAGGGTACTTCGGTGAAAGTCGGCGGGGTGGTCAGCAACCTGCGCAAGCGGTGGACCCGCAAGGGCGATCAGATGGCCTCATGCTATCTGGAGGACATGTACGGAACCATGGAGGTGACGCTGTTCCCCCGGTCGATGGAAGAGCACGGCCACAAACTGGAAGACGATCTGGTGGTTGTCGTAGAAGGGCGCCTTGACCGCCGAGATGAAGAGCCGAACTTGATTTGTTACGGAGTGGAGCCGATCGATCCTGCGTCGGCCAACGGAACGGCCACCCTGAGGCTGAACCTCGGGGCCTGTGCTCTGTCTGCCGATCGTATTGACTCGCTCAAGTCGACTCTCACCGCTCATCCCGGCAAATCGGAGGTGATCCTGATGCTCGGCGCCGACAGGGGTATCAAGCTTTCACCGACCTACAGGGTGGACGCGGGAAGCGGGTTGATCGGTGAGCTGCGGGAGATGCTGGGCGAGAACGCAATCGCCGTGTAGCCCGACAAGCTGGCATTTTGCCACTGTCAAAGCTATCGGCAAAACCCTTGTGTTCCTGCGGGTTTGCACGCCTACCTGGGTGATTGATGGACTATAGGGGTACCCACGGGGGGAATCTGTGGGAAATCAGCGAGCGAGGAGGACGAGCAGCACATGGCTATCGACGTCGAAACCAAGGACTGCACAGCGGTCACCGACGCTGAGCTGGCCGAGATGGCAGATATGTGCGCTGACGGCCCTAACCCGTTTTCAGTGGGGTTGCTCTCCAAGCAGACCGAAGAGTGGGTGCTGATCTCCACCGCTCGGGAGAACGGGAAGCTCCGGGGGTTCTCCTTCTCCACCCTGGAGCGCATCGGCGGAACGCCGAGCGTGTTGGTGGGGCTGGCGTCGGTGGCCCGCACTTCCAAGCGCAGTACCGTTCTCCGCCAAATAACCGAGGCCCAGCTTCATCGAGCGCTGATGGCCTTCCCCGACGAAGACGTGCTGATGGGCACCCAGTTCGACAACCCCGGTGGGTTTGACACCTTCAAGCCCTTGGTGGACATCGTTCCCCGTCCCGGGCACAAGGCCTCAGGCGAGGAGCGGGCCTGGGGACGCCGGCTGGCCAAGCGGTTCAACATAAGCGCCTCTCGGTACCTCGACCGTGACTTCCGGGTGGTGGGCGACGACAACCAGGCCTGTCTGCTCGACTACGAGACGGCCAAACCTGACAGCATCGACCCCGACGTGGTTGCCCTGTTCGACAAAGTGGACCGCGGCGGCGGTGACACCATGATCGCCTTCGGCTGGATCATGGCCGAAGACCTGCTCAAGTACGCCTGAGCAACCCACCTCCCATTCGGCGGCCCATGTGCCGCAATTTTCTCCCTGATCAGCTCCCCGATGGCTTGGTGACCGAGCTGCTCGATCAGGCCCGACGGTCTCCGTCGGCGGGCAACACCCAAGCCGTGGAGTTCTCTGTGGTCGCCGATCCTGAGCACTACTGGCGACTGACACTCTCTCCCGAGCGGCGAGCCGAGTTCGGTTGGCCCGGGCTGCTGGCTGCCCCCGTGCTGGTGGTGGTGCTCACGGAGCCCGGGCGGTACATCCACCGCTATTCCGAGGCCGACAAGTCCCACACCGCCCTCGGAGAAAGCCCCGAAGCCTGGCCCGTCCCCTATTGGTGGGTAGACGCCGGTATGGCCGTACACAGTCTCCTGCTGGGAGCATCAGCAGCCGATTTGGGCTCCTGCTTCTTTGGAGCCTTTGAGCATGAGGAGGCCGTTATCGAGGGCCTCGGCATCCCGGAAGGCCGCCGCATAGTGGGAACCGTGGCCCTGGGCTATCCCGCCCAAGACCGTCCCAGCACTTCCAGCACCCGCCCCCGTAGGTCTTTGGATGAGGTCATCTACTACGGTTCCCCGCCATGAACATGCCTGATCCCGTCGACCGCCTGGCCATCGAGGACACCATCGTCCGCTACACCATCGCTATTGATGAGAAGGACTGGGACCTCCTGGACACGGTATTCACTCCCGACGCCCATCTGGACTACTCCTCGTCGGCCCCCGGCGTGGACGATGCCAACGCCGACTATCCCACGGTCAAGGGCTGGCTCCAGATGGCCCTGTCCATCTTTCCCATGACCCAGCACATGGTGGGCAAGACCTACATCCGCAGCTGGGACGGCGACACCGCCCAGTGCACAACGCTGTTCCACAATCCGATGGGCATGCCCGTTGACGAAGACGGCAAGTTCGACCCCAATGGATCTCAGTTGCACTTGTTCTACGTGGGCGGCTGGTACCACGACACCGTTTCCCGGACCCCCGACGGATTTCGCATCGTCAAGAAGGTGGAGACGTCGGGCTACATGGACGGCGGCTTTCCCGAGGGCTTCGACATCCCCCAATAGTCCGTTCTCGGCCCGCCCGCCCGGTGCAGTTGGGCCGCTGCATCGAGTGCTGAGGTAGTCTGCCCGTCGTGCAAATCCCACTTGTGGACTATCTCGTCTTGGGCGATGAGCCCCATCTACAAGCCAGCGAATGCGCCAATTGCGGTGCTCGTTTCTTCGGTCGGCGCAACGCTTGCGCCCATTGCGGCCACCGAGAATTCAACGCGGTTCGGGTGAGCGACACCGGCACGCTGCGGACCTTCAGCATCGTGTACCGGGCCGCCCCCACCATCCCCACGCCCTACGTCTCGGCCATAGTGCTCACCGACGACGGCACCTCGGTTCGCTCCAACCTCATCAACATCGAGCCTGATCCGTCCAAGATCTCGCTCGGCATGAAGGTGAAGCTCGACACCTATGTCGTGGGCACCGACGACGACGGCCAAGAGGCGGTCGCATTCGGTTACGCCCCGGCATGACAATCTGACCCAATCAACCGACAGGAGGCCAACAATGGCACAAGACATTTGGGTTCTCGGAACGCACATGACGGCATTCGGGCGCTATCCCGAACAGGATGCGGTGGATTTGGCCTCCACTGCGGCGCTGGGTGCTCTGGACGACGGCGGGGTGGCCATCACCGACATGGACCTTCTGGCCTGTGGGACCCTGTTCCAGGCCAACGCTGGCATGGGCCAGCAGGTGCAGAAGCAGATCGGCCAGACCGGCATTCCGGTGTACAACGTGTCCAACGCCTGCGCCACCGGGGCCACCGCCCTGCGCACGGTGATCATGGCCATCCGGGCCGGAGAGGCCGACATGGGCCTGGCCATCGGCGTGGAGCAGATGGGCAAAATGGGCCTTCTGGCCGGCGGCGCCCGCAAGGAAAAGAACGTGTACGAGCCGTCAGGCCGCTACGGCGCGGTGATGCCCATCGATGGCATCTTGGGCACTGACACCATGCCGGGAGTGTTCGCCCAGGCTGGCATGGAATACGCCAACGACAACGACGGTGTGGGTTTCGAGCAGTTCGCCAAGGTGGCTCAGAAAAACCACGCCCACTCCACCCTGAATCCCCTGGCCCAGTACCAGAAAGAGTTCACCTTAGAAGAGGTCATGGGCTCGCCCATGCAGTCGTACCCCAACACGCTGCTGATGTGCTGCCCCACCGGCGACGGGGCCGCGGCCTGTGTATTGGTGGGGGAGGAGCGTTTCGCATCTTTGAGCCGGGAGCAACAGTCCCGGGCGGTGAAGATCTCCGCCTCGGTGCTGACCACCGACCCCTACGTGGAATCGGGGGCCATGCAGCCCGACGTGAACACCCTCACCCGCAACGCGGCCCAGGCCGCCTACGAGCAGGCCGGGGTTGGTCCTGAAGATCTGAGCCTGGTGGAGTTGCACGACTGCTTCGCCACCGCCGAGCTCATCCACTATGACAACCTGGGGCTGTGTGAGCCAGGCGGTGCCGGCGACTTCATCGACCGCGGCGCACCATGGCGCGACGGCCAGACCCCGGTGAATGTGTCTGGCGGACTGATCTCCAAGGGCCATCCCATCGGCGCCACCGGCGTGGCCAACGTCTATGAGGTGGCCACCCATCTGCGGGGTGAAGCCGGCGACCGCCAGGTGGAGGGGGCCAGCGTGGGGTTGGCCCACGTGATCGGCCTCGGTTCCAGCTGCGGCGTTCACATCCTGGAGAAGAGCGGGATCAGCTGATCCCGATGGCCCCGAAGGAGAGGCGGCAGTCATGAGCAGCACTTGTCGGGGCGTGGTCTTCAATGGCGACGGCACTTTTGCCCGGCGCGACGATTTTCCGGTGCCTCAGGCACCGCCTGGCGGCGGGGTGCTCAAGGTGGAGGCCGTGGGTATGTGCGGCAGCGACGTCGCCCAACTCCACGGCCACAAGCATGTCCCTGGAGAGAAGTCTCCGGTAGTGCCAGGTCACGAGATTGTCGGCCGGGTCCATGCGCTGGCTGACGACGCCAACTTGGGAGTGGCCGTGGGCGACCGGGTGGCGGTGGATCTCGTTGTTAGGGCTCCGGTCACCGGCGACAACCCGTTCGGTCTGGGCGAGGTGTACGGGTACACCCTGGGCCTCGAAGACGACCATGGGCTGTGGGGCGGCTATGGGGAATACATGGGCCTGTTGCCCAGAACCCATCTGATAAAGCTGACCGACGATATTGACGCCGCCGAGCTGACCCTGTTCGAGCCACTGGCCAGCGTGTGCAATTGGTTCGGAATGCTGCCGGTTGACGAAGGCGACACCGTGGTGGTGCAGGGACCCGGCCACATGGGGCTGGTGTGCGCCGCCGAGGCCAAGCGCCGCGGTGCGGAGACGGTGATTGTCACCGGTACCGACGCCGACGGTTTGCGCCTGGAAGTAGCCCGTGACGTGGGCGCCGATGTGACCATCGATGTGACTGCCACCGACCCCGTGGCGCTGGTGGGCGAAATCACCGGCGGAGCCATGGCCGACATGGCGGTGGACTTGGCGGCAGATACCACCGTCACTGTTCCGCTGTGCGTCGAGTTGGTTCGCTCGGGGGGCAAGGTGTTGTTGGCCGGGCTCAAGAACCTGTCCCCGGTGGAGTTGATCACCGATCTCATTGTGTACAAGGGCCTCAGAATCCAGGGGGGCAGCGGCTCTACTCCCACCTCTATGAGAGAGGCAGTGGCAATCTTGAACACCGGGGAGTTCCCCACTGGCCCGCTGTTGGGCGAGGTTTTCGGCATCGACCAGATTGACGAGGCCATGGCCCTGCTCCAGCGCACCGCCGATCATGACGCGGTGCGGGTCGGGCTCCGGCACGGCTAGAGCCACCCGAGGATGAGCGTCGAAATCGATCACTCCGGCAAGGTGGCGCTGGTCACCGGTTCGGGCGCGGGAATCGGCCGGGAGATAGCCCGGTGGATGGGCCGGGCCGGCGCCTCGGTGGCGGTGAACGACGTCCGGGGCGAGACTGCCAACGAGACGGTCGCCCTCATAACCGAAGAAGGAGGCACCGCTTCAGCGTTCGAGGCCGACCTGCGAGATGACGCCGCAATCGATCAACTAGTGGCCGATGTGGTGGCCTGGGGCGGGCAACTGGATATTGCGGTGAACAACGTCGGGATGATGGCCGGGCGTTCCCCCACTCGGTTTGTGGATATGGACGGTGCCTTCTGGAGGGATCTCGTAGACCAAAACTTGATTCTCACGGCACTATGTGCCCGGGCCGAGGCCCTGATGATGATGGAACAGGGAGGCGGCGTGATCATCAACGTCAGCTCGGGGGAGACCACTCGGCCCTCGCCCATGATGTCGAGCTACGCCGCGGCCAAAGCGGCCATCAACCACCTCACCTGGTCGATGGCGGTGGAGCTCGGCCCCCACAACATTCGGGTCAACGCCATCGCCCCTGGCACCACCCCCACCGAACTGGTGAGGGAAGCGTTCCCGCCCGATCACTACGAGGCCATCGTGGCCGCCACGCCGCTGCGCCGGGAGACCCTGCCCGAGGAGCTGGGCCGCCTGTCGGTGTATCTGGCCTCCGATTTAGCCCGCTGCACCACCGGCCAGCTCATCCTGGCCGACGCCGGGGCATTCTTATCTCGAACCCGACCCCCCAACCTCGGACAAGACGCCAGCGAGGAGGCACCGTGATGGATCAAGCCCTGCTAGACGAAGCTGTCGGCGAGCTCCGCTCTCTAGTAGCCCTCGACGGCGGCGACGTTGAGATGGTATCCGCCGACGCGGGCACGGTGGCCCTGCGCCTCATCCTCGAGGGCGCCGAATGCCGGGAGTGCGTGATGCCCAGGGAGTTCCTGGAGCAGATCGCCCTTGATATGGTGAGCACTCGTTTGGCCGAGGTGAGCGCCGTCACCATTGACGATCCCCGAGAGGCCTGAGAGCCCCGCTGGGGCTGCCGGCGTCGCGGCGCCGGCAGGCAGGTCGTACACTGAGCGGTCGATGAAGGGACTCATCTTGTCGGGGGGTGCGGGGACAAGGCTGCGCCCGCTGACCCACACTCGGGCTAAGCAGCTGGTGCCCATCGCCAATAAGCCGGTGCTGTTCTACGGCATCGAGGATATGGCCGACGCGGGGATAACCGACATCGCCATCGTGGTGGGCGACACCCGGCGGGAGATCCAAGACGCAGTGGGCGACGGGTCGCGCTTTGGGGTGAGCGTGACCTACATCCGCCAGGAGGCTCCATTGGGGCTGGCCCACTGCGTGTTCGTAGCCCGTGAATTCTTGGGTGACGACTGCTTTGTCATGTATCTGGGCGACAACATGCTGGAACAGGGCCTGGGCCAGTTCATCGAGCAGTTCGAACAGGGGCGGGATAGGGGCGCCAGCCTGAGCCAAGCGCAGATCCTGCTCACCCCTGTTGACAATCCATCGTCGTTTGGAGTGGCTGAGCTCGGTCCCGATGGCGAAGTGGTCAACCTGGTGGAAAAGCCCGCCGACCCGCCGTCCAATCTGGCCTTGGTGGGCGTCTACATATTCGACTCCTCCATTCACGAAGCAGTGGCGGCCATCGAGCCGTCGGCCCGGGGAGAGCTGGAGATCACCGATGCCATCGACTGGCTCATCCAAAACGGCTACCGGGTGAGCCACCAGCTTCTTGATGGCTGGTGGATTGACACCGGCAAAAAAGATCCACTGCTGGAGTGCAATCGGTTGGTGCTCGACACCATGGTTCGGCGGGTGGAGGGCGCGGTGGACGATGCCTCCAAGGTCGAGGGGCGGGTGGTTGTGTCAGAAGGGGCCAAGATCGTCAATTCCACAGTGCGAGGACCAGCGGTCATTGGAGCGAACACCCGAATTGAGAACACCTTCATCGGGCCCTACACCTCCATCGGCGAAGAATGCGTGATCAACGACGCCGAACTGGATCACTCGGTAGTCCTCGAAGGCTGCCGCATTGAGGGGACAAGCCGGATAACCGACTCTTTGATCGGTCAGCACGTGCAGGTGACTCGCTCGCCGGAGCGCCGCCAGGCTTCCCGACTCATGCTGGGCGACCATTCCCATCTGGAACTGGGCTAGGAGCAGTGGCCGAAACAATCCCCTGTGAGGCGATTTCCGGCGCATTCATCGTGTCCCCCGATGTCCACGGTGACGAACGGGGTGTGTTTGTGGAGACCTACCGGCGGGAGTGGATTCCCGGAGTCCGGGAGATGATCCAGGCCAATCGGGGCGACCGACGGGCTGGCTCTGTGGTGGGACTGCACTACCACCTCCATCAGGCGGACTACTGGTATGTGCCAGTCGGACAGGCCCGAGTGGTGCTTCACGACCTTCGATCTGGATCGCCCACCGACGGGCACACCGTGGCGCTGCCCCTAGGCACCGAACCCGACGGAGTCAACCACCACCGGGGTGTGTACATTCCGCCCGGAGTGGCCCACGGGTTTGCCGCATTGTCGGACATGACCATCACCTACCTCGTGGACGGCTACTACAACCCAGACGACGAACTCGGAGTGGCCTGGGACGACCCGGAGGTCGGCGCCGAGTGGGGGGTGGACATCCCCATTTTGTCGGTGCGGGACCAGTTCAACCCCCGCCGTTCGGACATACCCGACCACCTGATACCCCGGTTCGAGCTGTCGGACTCAAGATGAGGCTCTTGGTCACTGGGGGCGCCGGGTTCATCGGCTCCAACTATGTCCGCTGGGCGTTGTCCCACACCGATGACACCGTGGTGGTGTACGACGCCCTCACCTACGCCGGCAACCGGGACAACCTTCGGGACCTCGAGGGCGACCGCCGACTAGCTTTCGTGAAGGGTGACGTGTGCGACCGTGACGGGGTTGCTGGGGCCATGGCCGGTTGCGATGCCGTGGTCCACTTCGCGGCCGAAAGCCATGTGGATCGCTCTATTGTCAGCCCCGACGCCTTCGTTCGTACCAACTGCGGCGGCACCAACGTGGTGTGCGACACCGCCCGGCGATTGGAGCTGGACAAGGTGGTCTGCGTCTCGACCGATGAGGTGTACGGGTCGATCGAAGTGGGGTCGTTCACCGAGACCGACCAACTGGCGCCCCGTTCGCCTTACTCGGCGTCCAAAGCCGGGGCCGATCTGATCGCGCTGGCCTATCGGGAGACCTACGGGCTGCCAGTGACCATTACCCGGTCGTCCAACAACTTCGGCCCCTACCAGCACCCGGAAAAAGTCATCCCCCTATTCACCACCAACCTGCTGGACGGGGTGGGGGCACCCCTGTACGGCGACGGCAAGAACGTGCGGGACTGGTGCCATGTGGAGGACAACTGCGCGGCCATCGACCGGGTAATGCGCCGGGGGCTGCCGGGGGAGATCTACAACATCGGCGGGGGCAACGAGCTGGCCAATCTCGAATTGGCGGCCCGACTGGTGGCGCTATGCGGACGGGACGAGTCGTTCATCCAGCCGGTGGCCGACCGGCTGGGCCACGACCGGCGGTACTCGGTGGACTCCGCCAAAATTCACAAGCTGGGTTGGCGGCCGGCCCGGGAGCTGGATGAGGCTCTGGCCGCCACTGTGGCCTGGTATCGAGACAATCGCTGGTGGTGGGAACCGCTCAAAAGGGCGATGCCGTGAGAGATGCTGGCCGATGAGAGCGATGTCGTGAGGGTCTTGGTCACCGGCGCCAACGGGCAGCTCGGGAGTGATGTGGTTGCTCGGTACGCCGACTCAGGCCACGAGGTGGTTGCCGCGGGCCGGCGGGAGCTGGATGTTGCCCATCGCGGCCAGGTATTTGGTGTCATCGGTAGCGTAAGCCCCGATGTGGTGGTCAATTGCGCAGCCTTCACTGCGGTGGACGCCTGTGAGACGGACATCGACCGGGCCTATCAGATCAACGCCCTGGCGGTGCGCCATGTGGCCGAGGCCTCCCGCCGGTTCGGCGCTCACTTGTGCCACGTCTCCACCGACTACGTCTTTTCCGGCGACAAGGGAGGGCCTTATCACGAGTGGGATCGGCCCGATCCTCGGTCGGTGTATGGGGCCAGCAAACTGGCTGGCGAACAGGAAGCTGGCGAAGAGGCCACCGTGGTGCGGACTTCGTGGCTGTGCGGTCGCCACGGTTCCAACATGGTGGTCACGGTTTTGCAACTGGCCTCCGAGGGCAGGCCGATGCGGTTTGTGGACGACCAGCGTGGGTCTCCGTCGTTCACTCCTGATGTGGCCGCGGTGATCGAGCGGCTGTGCGCCGACCGCCGCCCGGGGCTCTATCACGTGACCAACCAGGGGTCGGCGTCTTGGTACGAATTCGCCAGGGAAGTCATGGCGGCTGCTGGCCATGACCCCGACCGGGTGGCGCCCATCACTACCGCCGATCTGCAACCGCCCCGTCCTGCGAAGCGCCCCGCCAACTCGGTGCTGGAGAACCGGGCGCTGGCTCTCGCCGGCCTGGATCGCCCGCCCGATTTCAGAGTGCCGCTGAGTCGTCTGGTGGCTGACCTATTGGGCTGACTTTCGGCGTTGGGCCGAGCGCGTTGCCCGGCTGGTTTCAGTATTCGTATCTCGTGGTCTAGGTCGATGTGCACCTAGGATGTGCGGTCGAGCGCTGGGCGTGTGTACGGCTCGTCAACTTTTCGGGGGTATCTAGATTATGGCGAGGAAGCTGTTGGCGTCGGTGGTGGTTGTCGTGGTTGCCGCAGGGCTAGCCGCGGTCGCTGGCGCGCCGGTGGCTGGCGCGCAGACGAGCCCCTTTGGCGGTGCGTCGGGCTGCGCCATCCTTTTCGGGTTTGCCGCTGAGCCGGTGCCGGTGGTCAAGTCAGCCGATGGGCAGACCGTGCTGGCCTCGGTAGAGTGGGGCTACAGCGTTGAGCACAACATCTGTTATCTCGTGCTCAACGATGCCGCGGTCGAGGCGTTGCGGGCCAGCCCCCCGGAGGAGGCGAGGCCCCAACAGCCCACCACCGCAGACGCGGCGGCGGCAGCCAAGTGCCACAACGCCCACAACCCTGACCGGGGCTTCGCGGCTGAGCCGGTGCCGGTGGTCAAGTCCGCCGATGGGCAGACCGTGCTGGCCTCGGTCAGATGGGGCTACAGCGTCGATCACGACATCTGCTTCTTGATCCTGGATGACCCCGCCCGACAAACCCTCCTCAACACCTACCGCCAGGAATCGTCCTCCTTCACAGCCGTTGCTGCTGGCGGTTTCCATTCATGCGGCATCAGAGTCAACAACACCGTCGAGTGCTGGGGGGCCAACGAGTACGGGCAGATAGACGCGTCTGCGGGCCGGTTCACTGCCGTCGCCGCTGGTGGTTTCCACTCGTGCGGGATCAATGCCGACGACATAGTGGAATGCTGGGGCGACAATCGTTACGGGCAGATGGATGCTCCTGCAGGCCGGTTCAAGGCAGTCGCAGCCGGATTCGTCCATTCGTGCGCGGTCAATGCCGACGATACCGTCGAGTGCTGGGGCGACGGAGAGTTCGGGCAGGTTGATGCTCCCGCGGGTCAGTTCGCTGCCGTTACTGCAGGTGGTTTCCATTCGTGCGGGGTCAAAGCCAACGGCATCGTGGAATGTTGGGGCGACAATCGTTATGGGCAGGCGGATGCGCCGGCGGGCCGATTCAAAGCTGTCTCGGCTGGTGGTTTCCATACGTGTGGAGCCAGGGCTGACAACAGCATCGAGTGTTGGGGTCAGAACTTGGATGGTCGTGCGGATGCGCCGGCGGGTCAGTTCATATCCGTTTCTGCCGGCGGCGGCCATACGTGTGGGATCACGGCTGACAACAGCATCGAGTGTTGGGGCTACAACTTGGATGGTCGTGCGGATGCGCCGGCGGGCCAGTTCATATCCGTCTCCGCCGCCGACAGACACACGTGTGGGATCACGGCTGACAACAGCATCGAGTGTTGGGGCTACAACTCGGATGGTCGTGCGGATGCGCCGGCGGACCGGTTCACTGCCGTCTCCGCCGGCTACAAGCACTCTTGCGGGGTAAGGGCTGACGACACTGTCGGGTGCTGGGGCGACGGCGAGTTCGGGCAGGTGGATGCGCCGGCGGGCCGGTTCATTTCGGTTTCTGCCGGCGGGGGCCATTCTTGCGGGGTAAGGGCTGACGACACCGTCGAATGCTGGGGACACAACTTCAGCGGGCAGGTGGATGCGCCGGCGGGCCGATTCAATGCCGTCTCCGCTGGATTCATCCATTCGTGCGGAGTCAGGTCTGACACCAGCATCGAGTGCTGGGGCTACAACTTGGATGGTCGGGCGGATGCGCCTGCGGGCCGATTCAATGCCGTCTCCGCCGGATTCGTCCATTCGTGCGGGATCAAGGCCGATGAAACCGCCGAATGTTGGGGGGGCAACGAGTTCGGGGCGGCGAATGCTCCTGTGGGCCAATTCAAGGCCATTGCCGCTGGCGGTTTCCATTCGTGCGGGATCAAGGCCGATGATTCCGTTGAGTGCTGGGGATCCAACGAGTTGCGGCAGGCGGATGCGCCTGCAGGCCCGTTCAAGGCCATTGCCGCTGGCATGCACCATTCGTGCGGGATCAAGGCCGATGATTCCGTTGAGTGCTGGGGATCCAACTGGTACGGGCAGTTGAACGTACCCGCGGGCCGATTCGCTGCCGTTTCCGCCGGTTACAGGCATTCGTGCGGGGTCAGAGCCGATGGTGCCGTGGAGTGCTGGGACTGGACTGCCGATCTGCCGGTGGGCGTCGCTCTGGCGTCTTGAGTTCCCCCCGGTTTTGCGATACACCGGGTATTGGTGGTCGATCCACTGGGCTGTTCACCAGCGTTAGACCGCTTGGGCCCCGATGTGAGGTTGGCACCCGTCGGTGGTCTCTTTCTCAGGTTCGCCCAGCGTCTTCGGGCCTTCTATGCAGGCCACCTCGAAGAGCAGGGTGAACGCGTCGAGATTCTCGAGCGCTAAACGCTCCAGGGCTTGTTGGCGGGCGGCGGCTTCTCGGCGGGTTCGGGGGAGCGAGCAGACGTCGGCGATGCCGTCGCCGTTGCTGTCGTGGGCGTAGGTGGTAGGTCCGCCCAGGCTGTGGTTGAAGCAGAAGTCAGGGCCGTTGATGACTCCCGAATAAAACAGCCCGTCTCCAGTTTCGTCGGGCGTTAGGCCGTTACCGTTGGGCGGTGCCGGGGTGGCGGAATTGGGCTGTGGCGTCGAACCGGTGTCGGACGGCGCGTTGGCCGAGCGCTCACGGTGCTGATGACATTCGTCTGCGGGCTCTTTGTCGGGCTCCCCCAGGGTCTCAGGCACCGAGAGGCATTCCTCGGCCAAACGGGCGTTGAAGTCATCGCTGAACCTGGGCAGAAGGGCCATACGCTCCAGGGCTTGTTGGCGGGCGGCGGCTTCTCGGCGGGTTCGGGGGAGCGAGCAGACGTCGGCGATGCCGTCGCCATTGCTGTCGTGGGCGTAGGTGGTAGGTCCGCCCAGGCTGCGGTTGAAGCAGAAGTCAGGGCCGTCGATGATCCCCGAATAGAAGCGGGCATCGTCGCGGGGTGCCTCCTCTGGCGAGGTGGGTTGGGAGGTGTCTGGTACGAGTGCCTCTTCCGAGAAGCTGAATACGAACTTGGTGGACAGCAATTGCCCCTGCCCGCGTTCCCGGGCCGCGGTGTTGATTCGGCTCTGGAGCCGGCTACCGGTGACGGTGACGGTGCGGCTGGTACCGGTGATCTGTATGTCGGCATCGTCCACTCGGCCCGACGCGCCCGTGCCGCCGGCAACCTCCATGTTTTGGAGTTGGCCCACCGCGGTATCGGGGTGGTCATTCAACCACTGGTTGAACTCGCGCACCGTGTAGACGCGCTCCCAGGAGGCATAAGGGCTGTGCTGGGGATCGAACGGGTCGGGCTTGGCCGGCAGGTAGGGGAGGTCGGCGTAGAACACATAGCCGCTGCGCTCGGTGTGGCCGCCGTTGGACGCGGAGTAGAACGCCCGGATCGGTGCCCCCTCATAGGTCAGCACCTGGCCTGCTGTGTTGGCGACTGCTTGGAGCCATGTCCCCGCGTCGGCGTGCTTCTCCCGGGTATCGCCCACAAATGCCTGGTCCCAGACGGTGGAGTACAGGTCGAATGGCCTGGTCCACGTGGCGGACGCCCGCCGCTCCATAAGCGTGGCGGTGGCGTAGCTGCGGGCGGCGATGGCCTGGGCTTCGTGGGCGATCAGCGGCCAGTTCATCGGGGTCTCGGCGACGCCCCGCAGATAGTTCTCGATGGAGAGGGAGTCGAGGATGATGTAGAACTCGCTGGATGGTCCGCCGGTGGAAACCAGGTTGATGCGTCCGTGGGAGTAGGAGCGTCCGGTGTTGGAGACGGCCACCGAGGTGCCGGTGCCGAAATTGAGCTGAGCGGTGGATCCCGTACAACCCGTGCCGCAGACGTCGGTGCCGCCATGGACGATGTGCCAGTGGCCGGCGTGCCGAGTGACGGCCACGGGAGTGCCCGCGGGCACCCGGATGTCGCCTTGGCCGTCGATGGTGATGCGGTTGAGGCCCTCTGGGATCAGTGTGGTGCCGGTGGTGGTGGTCAGCAGGATGCGGATGGCGTCGGTGGGGTGGGTCGGCTCGGGCGGCGGATCGAGTTCCTGTTCGGACAGTTCATCGGTCTCTGGCCCGGGGGACCCGGCAATGGTGTTGTGGGGGTCGGTGAGGTATTTCTCGATGGTGAGGGAGTCGAGTGTTATGTGGAACTGGGTCGGGTTTTGGTCGGTGGCGATGAGGTTGATGCGTCCGTGGGAGTAGGAGCGGCCGGTGTTGGAGACGGCTACGGCGGTGTCGGTGGCGAAGTGGAGTTGGGCGGTCTGGCCGGAGCAGCCGTTGGGGCAGACGTTGATGCCGTTGTAGGAGATGTGCCAGTTGTTGCCGGCTCGGGTGACGGTGATGGGGGCTCCCGGTGGGACTCGGGTAGCGTCCTGGCCGCCGTGGGCGATGTCGGCGTTGTCGATGGTGATGCGGTTGAGGCCGTCGGGCACCAAAGTGGTGGTGTCCGCAGTGGCCAACAGCGCCTGCATTGAATCCTCCAGCTGCTCTTGTTCTGAGGCCGGATCGTTGTGGGGGTCGGTGAGGTATTTCTCGATGGTGAGGGAGTCGAGTGTTATGTGGAACTGGGTCGGGTTTTGGTCGGTGGCGATGAGGTTGATGCGTCCGTGGGAGTAGGAGCGGCCGGTGTTGGAGACGGCTACGGCGGTGTCGGTGGCGAAGTGGAGTTGGGCGGTCTGGCCGGAGCAGCCGTTGGGGCAGACGTTGATGCCGTTGTAGGAGATGTGCCAGTTGTTGCCGGCTCGGGTGACGGTGATGGGGGCTCCCGGTGGGACTCGGGTAGCGTCCTGGCCGCCGTGGGCGATGTCGGCGTTGTCGATGGTGATGCGGTTGAGGCCGTCGGGCACCAAAGTGGTGGTGTCCGCAGTGGCCAGCAAGACGAGCGCCGGATTCTCGGGCGAAGTCGGTGCCGGTGTCGAAGTTGGTTGCGGCGAGAGCGTCGGCGCCGGAGTCGGTTCGGGGTCGGTGCTGGCGGCGGGCCGACCGTAGTTTGCCACCAGCTCGGTACCCTCGTAGTAGAAGCTCAGGATGTCGGGGACTAGATGCCCGGCGAGGGCCCGGGAGTAGGCCCCCCATTGGCTCATGCCCACTCCGTGGCCCCAGCCGCTTCCGGCGAAGGTGATCGCCGTGTCGGGGTCGACGATCAGCACGGGCTCGGGATCAGTGCCGTCCTGGGCCGAAGAGGGTGTCGCGGCCAGCATCGATGCCGCGACGGCAAGAGCCAATGAGGCGGCGAGTAGCGGGAATAAGCGTAGGCGTTTCATAAACGCCGACCGCTGCCAATACATAGAACGTCCAGAACTGGTTGGCCGCCCGCTGCGACATTCTCCCAGCCTCGGCTCCACTCATCAAGTACACCCAGGTGGGTGTTTTTCCATAGCGGCAGCGAGGTGCGAGAGCATCAATCCCCCCTCTCCTTCAATTAAAGCCCTTCGGACGACTGCTGTTCGTCGCTATGGCGCGGCGATTGGTACGTTTGGCCGGTGTCCGGAGTCCCCTCTGGGGCCCTTAAGCTGGCAGTCGACGCCACGGCCCTGCTGGTGCCCCGTACCGGAGTCGGCACGTTCACCGCTGAGTTGCTGAAGGAATTGGGGGCACGCCCCGACTTCGAGGTGTCGGCGTTCGCCCTCGCAAATGTGGGCCACCACTGGCTGCCCGACGACATCGGGGAGGGCATCGTTGAGGTGCCAGGCCGAATTCGCAACGGCCTCGTGCGGCGGCTTTGGCGACGCCTGCCAGTTCCCGACGTGGAATGGCTTGCCAGCGACGCCGAAGTCGTCCATGGTCCGAACTACATTGTTCCCCCCGCGAAGCGGGCGGCTTCAGTGGTGTCGGTGCATGACATCGGCTTCGAGTTCGACCCGCCGATGGCCATACCAGGAGCCATGGGCCACCGGCGGTCGGTGCGGGATGCCATCAAGCGCGGCGCTTGGGTTCAGACCGGCTCGGAATATGTCGCCGACGAGATACGCGACGTCTATGACTTGTCACCCGATCGAGTGGTCACAGTTCCCTACGGTGTCCGGTTGCCACCGCCGGGGCCGCATCCGGCGCCGGGAGCCCCTTATGTGCTCGCCCTCGGCTCGTCCGACAGGCGCAAGGATCTGACCACTTTGGTGGGCGCATTTGATGAGGTGGCCTCTGAGTACGGCGAGTTTCGCCTGGTCCATGCCGGGCCGGACGGCGATGCAGCCGAGGAGTTGGATCTGGCCATCGCCAACAGTCCGCATCGCCATCGCATTCAACGACTGGGCTGGGTAGACGATGCGAGCCGCTCCTCGCTGTTGCATGGGGCCGCAGTAGTGGCCTATCCCTCCCTGTATGAGGGGTTCGGCTTCGTGCCGCTCGAGGCCATGCTGGCGGGAGCCCCGGTGGTGACCACCCGGGTGGCCTCGATACCTGAGGTGGCCGGTGACGCTGCCCTTTACGTTGCCCCCGGCAATCGCCAAGAGCTGGCTGAGGCCATAAGGAAAGCGCTCACCGATACCGCACTGGCAGTGGACTTGGTTATTCGGGGCCGGGCCCGGGCCGCGGGCTATACCTGGGCCAGAACCGCAGCGGGAATGGCCGGTCTGTTTCAGGCTGCGGCAGCCTCGCGCTGATCAGGAGGGCAGCGGTGAGAGCGCCGGACGACCGCACTGCCTCGGCCTGTAGAGGCGTCCCGGTGAGCAGACGGATATGGGCGGGGGGTCCGATGCTGGGTACAGTGGGCCGTCAGGAGGCCGGGCCTCCCGATGAGATGGCAGTCCAAAGTCTTGGCCCCGCATCCACCGGTCTTCGCCGTGTGGCCAGAAACTGGTATGAGCGGATGCTGCCCCGCGGCAGCCGGCGTCGACGGGTGTCCGGCGGGATGATGGTGTTGGTCCGAGAGGCTCGCCAGGCCGCGTTTCGCACTCGAACGCAATGGCGCCGGAGGGATGAAATCGAGTCTGGTCGGCAACCGGGGCGCAGCGCCCCCAATCTGGACTATGAAAAGTGGTTCTTCCGGCTTCCCGCGAATGCCAGCGTGTTGGCAGCTCAACGGCAGCGCTTTGAGGAGTGGCGGCTGCCGCTGAGGATATGGGGCCTCGTGGTCGACGACGGGGGTAATCTGGACGCAACGGAGCGGTCGCTGCGGGATCAGTCCTGGGGGATGGTCGAAGTCGTCAGGGTGGCGCCGAGCGGATTGGCCGAGGAGTTTCGTCGGCTGTCTCGGGATTGCCCGAACGACCTAGCCGTGGTGCTGCGAGCAGGGGACCGGCTGCGACCGGACGCCTTTTATGAGACGGCCTTGGTTGCCTGGCAGGACCCAGGACTTGAGCTGGTGTATTGGGATGACGACCTGGCTGCCGTAGCCGAGGTATGGGATTGGTATGTGGACGGCAGACCAGAAGGTGTCTACTTCGACCATGATCTGGATCAGGTGGGCCTCCCCCATTTGAAGCCGGGCTGGTCTCTCGACCTCTTGGCGTGCGCGAACTACATCGGGCGGGCGTTTGCCATGCGTGCTCGATGCCTACGACCCGAGGTTGCATTGCGGCATCGGGAGTCCGGGCTGCCCGACGATTCGTTGTGGTGGGACTTGCTGCTGGAGTTGGATGGGGAAGAACAAGATGTACGCCGATTGCCCATGGTCTTGCAGGCGCTGAGCAGCCGGTTCGACCAAGTCGATTCCCAGCAGGAGGCGCTGGTGGACCGATGGCTGGCCCGACAGGGCTGGCCGGCCCGAGCCGAGGCAAGTTCGGGCGGCATGACCCTAGTGTGGGATCCAGATCACATGGCCACGGTCAGTGTCGTCATAGCCACTCGCCACAACCGTGAGATGCTGGAGGGCGCATTGGCCTTGATCCGGGCGGCCGAATATCCCGTTCACGAGTTGATAATCGTGGACAACGGCGGTCGTAGCGATGACAACGAAGCTTGGTATAGGGCTCAAGCTGACGATCTGAATCCCCTGATCATCTGGTGGGAAGAGCCGTTTAACTACTCGGCGGTGAACAACCGGGCTGCAGCCCAGGCCACTGGCGAGATTCTGGTGTTCTTGAATGACGACACTTCGCCCGGCCATCCCGGCTGGCTGGGCAACCTCTGCGGTTGGGCCCAACGCGCCGAGATCGGGGTGGCCGGCCTTCAGCTCATCGACGACGACGGCCTCATACAGTTCGGCGGGGCGGTAATCGGTCTGACCGGAATGGCCGGCCATCTGTTCCAAGGCATGGCGCCCCACTCCGAGAGCCTGTTGGGGTCCACCGACTGGACCCGCAACACGGTCGCGGTTACGGGGGCGTGCTTGGCCGTGCGTCAGTCGGTGTTCCACGAGATCGGCGGGTTCGACGAGCGTATGGAGTTGTGCGGCAGCGATGTGGTCCTCGGTATTAGGGCCCGGCAGGCTGGCTAT
Organism: Acidimicrobiales bacterium; assembly: GCA_963663255.1. Taxonomy (GTDB): domain Bacteria; phylum Actinomycetota; class Acidimicrobiia; order Acidimicrobiales; family Bin134; genus Poriferisocius. The sequence goes on along the minus strand of OY760141.1, from coordinate 2,870,015 downwards.
CGCAACGTGGTCTCTGCAGCCACCCCGGTCAAGCATCGGGAGGCGGCAACCAGGGGGCAGGATGTTCCCGAGGCCGACGTGTTCGCCAGTTACTGGGCCTACCAGCGATGGCTGATGAATGGCGATCCGTATTTCTCCCCAGTTCTCAGCGTCGCCCATACCAAGCCGATTGTGCGGTCGGAGGACGACCCCTCCGTATTGGAGCGGCTGAGCGGGATGCTTCAGCGCCCCTTTGAAATCTTCTACCAGCGCAACGAGGCCGAAGAGGCCCACGGGCTGGCGCTGGCCTGCGAAGCCGACCGGGATCTCTCAGAAGCGGTCAATCTGGCGCATCAGTCCGTGCGGGGCCGCCGAGAGGTCAGAACCGTGAATTGGTTTGTGCCTGAAATACAGAATCCGTTCTACGGGGGGATCCATACCGTTTTTCGCCTGGCCAATCACCTGGCCGTCAATCATGGCGTAGAGAACCGCTTCATGGTGATGACCGGTCCCGTCCAGCATGACCTGCGATGGTTCCGGTCGGGTATGGCCGCTGCCTTCAGGTCGCTGGCCGACAGCACGATCGTCTACCACGATTCCTTTTCCTTCAACCCTCAGGACGTGGCCTCTGCCGATGCGGCCGTCGCCACCATGTGGAACACGGCCTACTTCGCGGCCCGCGCCCCGGATCAGGTACGCCGCTTCTATCTCATTCAGGACTTTGAGCCCATGTTCTATCCCGCGGGCACTCTCTACGCGCTTGCCGAGCACAGCTACCGGCTAGGGCTATACGGGCTGTGCAACACCGGCCACCTGGCGGACATCTACCGGGATCGCTACGGCGGTGCGGCTGGCCACTTCTGGCCTGCGGTGGATGGTTCCATCTTTCACACCCGCGGTCGAACCGAGCTCCCTCCTGACCGACCGGTAACCGTGTTCATCTACGCCCGCCCCGGCCACATGCGCAACTGCTGGGAACTTGCCGCTAGAGCGGTGCGGTCGGTGAAGGCCAAGCTGGGCAGCAGGGTACGATTTATCACCGCGGGATCGTGGGCCTTTCCCGAGCACATGGAGTCGCTGCTGACCCATATCGGCCAACTCGACTACCACGAGACCGGCGACCTGTACCGCAGGTGCGACATCGGGGTCGCGCTGACTGCGTCGCAGCACCCCTCCTATCTGCCTCTGGAGATGATGGCGTGCGGCACCGCGGTGGTGGCGTTCGACAACCCGGCGGGCAACTGGCTACTGGGTCATGACCGCAACTGCCTGCGGGCACCCCAGACCGCCGATGGACTGGCCGATGAGATCGTCGCCCTGGTGCAAGACCCTGACCGGCGCCGGCGACTGGCCAACCAGGGCGTGGCTGACATTGCCGCCCGCCATGGCGACTGGGAGCAGAATTTGGCCGGTGTTCACAACTACCTGTGCGATCCTGAGTCCCGCCGGTGACCGGCGTGCGAGCCTGGAGAGGTCAAATTCGGCGGTCCAGCGACGGGGAAACGCGCCCGGTGTTTCTGGCTCAGCGGGGCAAGCCGCTGGAGATATGGGCGTACCGAGAGCTCGTCGGCCGTCTAGTCCAGCGCGATCTCGGGGCGCGATACAAGCGATCGGTGCTCGGCTGGCTGTGGTCGATGCTCAATCCTGCCGCCACCCTGGCCATATTCGCCCTCGTCTTCGGAGTGCTGTTGAGGTTCGACCCCCCCAGGGCAGGCAATGACCGGTTCGAGAGCTTCGCGCTCTACCTTTTCTGCGCCCTGGTGATGTGGAACGTCTTCCACGGGATCATTACCGGCGCCATGGAGGCGCTCCTGAAGGCTGGCCCCTTGCTCACCAAGGTGTACTTCCCCCCCGAGGCACCGGCCGTGGCCAACGCGATGACCGTATTGATTCAAGCCGCCATAGAGGTCTCCATCCTGATGCTGATCCTCATTTCGCTGACCAACGTGAGCTGGACGTTTCTGCTGTGGCCAGTGCTGCTAGCGTTGCTGGCGTTTTTTGCACTGGGTATCGGCCTGGTGCTTAGCGCGTGGAATGTCCGCTACCGGGACGTTGGCTATCTGACATCCATCGCCCTGCAATTTCTCTTCTACGCCACCCCCATCGTCTATCCGCTGAACGTCATTCCTGAGCGGGCGATCGGGCTGCCGGCCCGTGACCTCATACGCTTGAATCCCGTATCCCAGTTCACCGAGGCGTCCCGAGAGTTGCTGTACGGATTGGACTGGCCCGGCTTGGTTCGGCTGGGGGCGATGTTCCTGTTGTCGCTGACCGTCGGACTGGGCGGCTGGCTGGTATTCAAGGTCCGGACCGCCAATATCGCTGAGGAGCTCTAGGGGTGAAGGAACCTGCGGTGGTCATTGACGGGGTGTCGAAGTGCTTCCGCCTGCCGTTGGATCAACCGCGCAGCCTGAAGGAGGCGTGGGTCGGTGCTCGCCGGGGAAGCGGGACCGGATTTCGCCGGGCCCGCACGGAGCCTTTCTGGGCGCTCCGCGACGTCAGCCTAGAAGTGCCACGAGGGTCCATGTTCGGCTTGGTAGGGCGCAACGGATCGGGAAAGTCCACGCTGCTTCGGATCATGGCTGGCATCTACCGTCCGACACAGGGCCAGGTCGTTGCCCGGGGTCGCACTTCTGCGCTGCTGGAGTTGGGCACCGGGTTCCATCCCGCGTTGAGTGGGCGGGAAAACGTGTACCTCAACGCCTCAGTGTTGGGGGTCTCCAAGTCTCACATCGACGACCGGGTGGACGAGATCATCGAGTTCTCCGGCCTTGAGGAGTTCATCGACAGTCCGGTGAAGGTGTATTCGAGTGGCATGTACATTCGGCTTGGATTCGCGGTGGCCGTTCACGTCGATCCTGAGGTGCTGATCGTGGATGAGGTGCTGGCTGTGGGGGACGAGGAATTCCAGCTCCGCTGTTTCAGCCACTTTGATGCTCTGCGCGCCGATGGGGTCACCGTTGTGCTGGTGAGCCATGACCTGGGATTGTTGCGGGCCAATTGCGACCAGATGGCGTGGTTGAATCGAGGCGAACTGGCTGCGTTCGGCGAGCCCCCGGAAGTGATCAACGCCTACCTCGACACCATTGACACTGAGGCGGCTGCGTCGGTCGGCCACCGGCTCCATCCCCGGGCCGGTGCTGACTCCCCGCTCAAGATCACCGGCTTGGACTTCTTAGACGACGAGGGGCGCCAGCCCAGGGTCTTCGCCACCGGCGACCCGCTCACCGTGCGAATTCACTACCAGGCAGCGGAGGCGTTCGACGACCCCGTGTTCTCGCTCGGATTCTATGACCATGGCGACCTGCACTTGGCTGGGCCGCGTTCGCACGTCGGCGGTTTCCGGGCCGGGCGTGTAGACGGCAGAGGACACGTGGACTATCGGCTGGAGCGCATCCCGTTCCGCGCGGGCAACTACCACGTAAACGTCGCTGTGCAGGACAGCGACGCCTCGACACTGTATGACCGAAGGGCTCGGGAGTTCTGGCTTCAGATATCTAATGAACCCGACCCCAAGGCCAACGGCCTGCTGGACCTCGGCGGCCGTTGGACATGCGAGCAGTGAGCCGGCCGGTTCCCGAGCCCCGGCCGATCACCCCCGTCGGCGAACCGCTTCCCTACCAGGACGGGGCCGAGGCCGAGTTGCTCGCTCTGGTCTGCGCCGCCGAGGACCGCCGGGTGGGCTCTGACGAACTGGCTTCTGGGGTGCATGACTGGCCCACCGCCTATCACCTCTCCCCGGAGCGCGCCACGCTCTTGGCCCCGTTGGCCATCGGCCCCGGCGACCGGGTGTTGGACATCGGGGCCGGCTCGGGGGTCAACACCCGCCTGTGCGCCGAAAAAGGGGCGACGGTGACTGCCGTAGAAGGCAGTGCAGTTCGGGCGGAGGTTGTAGCCCATCGCTGTGCCGGTCTCGACAATGTAGAGGTCTTGTGCGGCCCGCTAGGCGGACTAGGACCCGATCGGGCGGGGGCCTATGACATGGCGCTGGTGGTAGGAGTGTTGGAATACGCGGGGACTGACCGGGGCGGCGGGGGCGGCGCTGCTGAACTGTTGGCCCAAGCAGTGGATTCCCTGGCGCCCAACGGGGTCCTGGTGCTGGCCATTGAGAACCGTCTGGGGCTCAAGTATCTGCTGGGTTTTCCCGAGGACCATCTGGGACTGCCCTGGGCAGGTTGCGAGGACTATCGCGAAGGTGGGCCGGTGACATGGTCTAGGCGGGAACTGTCCCGAATGCTGACTGAGGCCGGTCTCGATGCCCAGCAATGGCTATACCCGTTCCCCGACTACAAACTCCCCACTGCGGTGCTAATGGAGGAGATTTACCACCATCCCGACGCGGTCGACTTGGTGGATCAGATCGTGGGTCACCCGACCAGCAGTGAGTTCACCCATCCCGTATTGGTTGCCGACGACCGATCTGCCCACAGAGCCATGGTGGCGGCGGGCTTAGGCCCCGACGTGGCCAACTCATTTCTCGTCGTGGCCGCCGCGAACTCACAGGCGGTGGCGGGCAGGATCGACGAGAACGTCCTGGCCTGTCGGGTGGCGCCTGACCGACGCCGACGCTGGACGCAGGAGGCTTTGGTGGTTCGCTCCGAAGGGGGATTGGCCATGAAACGCCGCCTCCCGGCAGAAGACAGAGCGGGTGACTTCGAAGACTGGCTGGGGCAAGCCGTGGTGCCCGAGGAGCCCTACTTGAATGGTCGCAACCTCGAGCAATGCCTTTTGGACGGGGCCAGGGACGGGAATGTTGACAAGGTGGTCGAATTCCTCCGGGCCTGGCGGCGGGCCTTGGCCGCTCATGAGGTCTCCGTTGACGCCGTTGCCGAACCGCATCCCTATTTGCCGAGTGACACCGCTCGGGCGCTTCCCCCGGACTGGCTCGACGCGGGGCCGGACAATTTCGTTGCTACCGCTGATGGGCTCGTGTTTGTGGATCGAGAATGGCAGGCCGCAGGGGGCGTGGATGTGCGACTGGCCGTGGTCCGGGGTCTCTGGAAGGCAGTGTCGGCCATGTTGAGCGCCCGCTGCCACCTGCCCTGGCCGACGACATGGAGCAACGACCGCCTCGTGGCCCACCTCGGAGGGCTGATTGGTGAAGACATCGACGCTGGGCTGCTGGAGCAGTGGCGTCAGGCTGAGCACGATCTGATTCGGCGGGTGTATCGCCAACCCGCAATCAGGCTGGCCGAGCTGCACGATGCCGGCGGCCGTTCGCGGATGGATCAGCTGGCATCGCCGTTGGCCCCGTATCGGCGCATGGCGCATGAAGTGCATCGGCTTCGGGCGGTCATCGCTGAACTGCCCGAGCCTCATGATGCGGCTGAAGCTCACCAGGAGGTCCTCGCTCGGCTTGCGTGGGCCGAAGCCGAGTTGGCTCGTCTCAATGGAGAGCGGACCACCATGCAAGACGAGCTTGTTGAGGCCCGAGCACGTCTGGCCCGGGTTGCGTGGCGAGAGCGCATCCACAATGCGGCTGCTCACTTGTTGGCCCGACTCGTCCGGCGATGAGCCCGATCAAAGGCGGTGATTTGGACTGCTCATCACGTTTACGCGGCAATACGCTTCGTCAGGCGGCATCGGGGAGCAGGTCATGCAGCGAGGCCCACATTTGCCGGCCGGCGACAGAGATGTCGAACCGCTCAGCGGCTTGGTTGCCCTGCCTGCGGAGGTTGCGGCGAAGCTGCTCATCACCCAGCACGCGATCGACAGCCAGAGCCAGCGTAAATGGACGCTTGTCGCTCAGCATGAGGCCTGCCCCCTCCACTGTCTCGGCCACCGCAGCAGCACCATACGCAACGATGGGCAATCCGCAGGCCATAGCCTCAACAAGCGGCACCCCGAATCCCTCATGCTCTGATGCGGAGACGAACACATCGGCCAATCGGTAACAGCGAAGCAGTTCCTCAGCCGACACCTTGCCTGCAAAAAGCACTCGATCTTGCACCCCGAGTTGTTTGGCCAGCATTTTGAGAGAGTTCAAATAGGCCAACGATGCAGGATCTCCAACAAACACAAGTCGAGCATTGGGTCGCGTGCGAGAGAGCATCGCCAGTGCCAAGAGTAGATCGTGATGGCATTTGTTGGGTGCGATCCGGCCGACAAAGAGCATTATTCCTCCGTCATGGGAGACAGAAGAAATATCGGTGTCATGTAGTTGCTCGTTCACATTCAGTCGCCACAGCACCGGTGATACTACGATGTCTTCAAAGTCAAGGTCGCGCAGTTCTTGGACATTATAGTGTGAATCGGTAATAGCGCGGCGTGTCAGCGGGGCTAATTTACGTAGTTGTTGTCGTCCAACTGTAATATCGGTTGCGGTTTTCGGGTCCCAGCGCGCAAAATATGTGGCGGGTGTTATGTTGTGATAGTTGAGAACAATTGGGATACGATCTTGAATGATGCGTTCCGCTGTATTTGAACCAATAAAGTGTTGAAGAATTGTGAGCTCCGCGTCAGCCTTCCAATCGTTTAGAGCTATCACTTCATCTGAACCGAGCCTCTCTTCCACGACAATACGGGTTCTTATGCCCTTCGCTTCGAGAATCTTACGAAACAGACGTGTATGATTGCTCGTTGCATCTCTGTCGGCCAATAAGGGAGTGAGGAGGTCAATAGTGGCGGTCATAGAATTCAAAGTCCAGTTGGTGATGGTGCTGACGCTTCGAATTCTTGGGGACGCTCAGCAACGACAAGTTCGGTTATATGAGCATCGGTAATAGGCTTAACGTGAGTGTCAAACCCGGAGCGATCCAGCAGGTATTGCCATGTAGCGGGAGATATTCCGAGACCGGCTCGAAGTTCCGACTCAATATGGTCGCGTCTCTTTGGGTCCGCTACAGCGACAACAATTTGCCCTGAGTTGGCCAAAATCCGGGTTGCCTGTTCTATGATTTCCAACAGTTGACTTAATGGCAAAGATTCAACAACGCCAGTCAATACTATTGTGCTTATGTCCCCAATCTCTATGGAAGACAAATGGGCAATGAAATCATCGGATCGAACATCAATTCCATATTCCATGGCCTGAAGGACATGGCGCGCATTTGCTTCTATGCCATACGCAGAACCACCATTGGTGTTGATGGATCTGACAATTTCTCCGGCACCACCAGATAACACAAGACTCGGGGCTGTTCCTGCAAGTGTTGCAATAGTGGATATGGTTTCAATTGCCAGCGCGGGGGGAGGATCGAGAAAGGGTGGTGTGGTCAGATTGGGCTCGTCTTGACCGCTGTTCACAGTGTGTTCTAGCACCCTTAGGTGTCGATTCTGGATATCCAGACGCCAACCGTGGTGATCTGTGCGATATTGCTGGTCATCTAGCCGTTGATGGATCCCTTTTAGGAGCTTATTTACCTGGGCAAGTACATACCGGGTGTATCGCTGGGTGGCCCTGCGCAGCACTCGCTTGAACAGCCGAGAAATCAGGGGTGATTCAGGTGGCGTACTGCCACCTCCGGTAGAGCCTTCGCTCGCATTTCTTTGGAGGGGCGGTTCGCTGTTTGGAGGCTCAGGGAGAGTGAGAGCGCTCCACTGGTGCTCCATATCGTGTTCAAGATGGGTGATCTGAAGGTCACGACGTCGCAGTAATTCCGCTTCTACTTCGATTTCTGTTTGGACTCGATTGATGTCGATGTCGTCTGACGCGGTCATTTCGGAATCCGTCTCCGAACGGTTTAGCCGATTCATTGGCAACTGATGCGTCTGGCCTGCGATAGCAGTGGTCCGGGCAGGCCAAGTGCCATGGTGGTTGACGGGACCAAGATGATCGGCATTGCGGTTCATTCTACGGGGATCATCTGGGCGGTGGAACGCGGGGTGATACCACGGGTCGGTTACATGGCTCCAGGCCCTCGCGAAGCGATCCCTTTCCCACGGCTCGATTACCGGTGCCCGGCTGGCGGTTTCAAGGTGGGTGAGGACGGCGGCGGGTTCGATCACAACCCGCAGACCAGATCGGCGAAGTCGCAGGCAGAGGTCGATGTCGCCGAATGAGGAGGGAAACTCCGACGAGAGCCCGCCGATGGCCAGCAGGTCCCTGCGTCTGGCCAGAACGCAGGCGCCGGTCACAGCGACGACGTCGCGGGCTACATCACCACCGTGGTCGGCGGTGTCGGACAAGCGGTAGCCCACGAAGGGGTGTAGGGGGTGGGCAGAGTCGATCACGACGCCGACATGCTGCACCATCCGGTTGGGATACAGCAGAGCGGCGCCCACTGCGCCCACCGCAGGGTCTTGAAGGTGGGCGGCCATTCGGCCCAGCCAGGTGGGCGTCTCGGCCTCGATGTCGTCGTTGAGCAGGAGCACGAGGTCGCCTTGGCTGGCCCGCAGCCCGGAGTTTGCGGCTTGGGAGAAGTCGAAGTCGCCGGGGCCGCGGTGCACTGCGGTTATCGGCAGGTCGAATGTTTCCCCCCCTCGAACGCCAGGAGGTTCGCCTTGGAATTCGTCGCCGAATACCACGACTACCTCGAGGGGCTGGGGATCGAGCAGGGTGAGAGTCTCCAGACAGCGATCCAGCATGGATTGGAGAGATCCGGGCTGGGAGATGCCGGCACTGGGAATGACGATGGAAGTATTGGCCTGTCCGTGGAGATGGGGCCGCCGCCGACAGGTGCCCAGGCGCTCGCCAGGCTCGAACCGGGGGTCGCTGGCTAGGGGCCTTTGTCCGAGGGCGGGGGCCACTGTGTGGGAGGTGAGCACGCTCGGGACATGGAGAACCACAGCGTTGGTTTCGGCCAATCGGCGTTCCACCTCCAGCGGGTCACACGAAGGGTCAAAATGCGGCCAGCTCGCCCGGACGGCGAGGGGCAGGCACACTCCTGGCTCAGATTGCACCCTGGTGGGCGACCACGCCGGCCGGGCTTGTCGCCGATCACCCACCGTGATGTCCCAATATATTGCGACCGCCTGAGGGTGTTCGGCCATTGCTGCCAGGATCTCGTGTTCAGCCCTGGGGTCAAGCCGGGCGTCGCTGGGCAGGTGTATTGCTATGTCGTCGGGGTCGAGGCCGATGTCGGGCGAACCTTGGGCGATGAATTTGAGCGCGGCCATGAAGCTTGATCGATGCTAATGGTGGTTAAGCCGAGCAGACAGCCCTTGCCCCATCTCTAGTTTCGCTAGTCGATAACCGCCACCACGTCGCCGCCGCCCACCGCGTCGCCCTCGGCCACCCGGACCTCAACTACGGTGCCGGACTTCTCGGCACAGACGTTGTTCTCCATCTTCATGGCTTCCAGTACCACTATGGGGTCGCCCACCTCGACCGAGTCGCCTTCGGCCACCATCACCTTCACGATGGTGCCCTGCATGGGAACGACCACGTCACCGCTGCCTCCGCTGCCTCCGCTCTTGCCGGCTGCCGCCCGCTTGGGGCGCTTGGCAATAGCGGTCGCCGAGGCCGCGGTCGAAGCGGTCTCTGGCACCCACATCCGCACCGAGTAGCGCTGGCCATTGACCTCGACATCGATGTCTCTCTGCACTCGGGGCTCGTCGTCGTCAACTTCTGGTTGAGCAGTGGCGGTCCCCCCGACCCCGGTGAGGTCCAGCGTCTCTTCCACCCACTTGGTGGAGTGGGCAAAGGCGGCGAAATCGGGGTGGGCCAGAATGGCCTTGTCGGCGCTGATGGTGGTGGCCACCCCGCTCACTTCCAACTCGTCGAGGGCCCGCAGAGTGCGAGCGATGGCGGTGGGTCGGTCCCGGCCCCAGCAGACCAACTTGCCTACCAAGTTGTCGTAGAACTGGCTGATCTCGTCGCCGGCCTCGTAGCCACCGTCCCAACGGGTGCCGAAGCCGCTGGGCAGGTGCAGGCCGGTAATCGGCCCCGGCGAGGGCAGAAAGGCGCCCTCGGCGGGGTCTTCGGCATTGATGCGCACCTCGATGGCATGTCCGGAGATGGCGATGTCGTCCTGGGTGAATGGCAGCGGTTCGCCCGCGGCCACCCGGATCTGCTGCTCCACCAGGTCGACACCGGTGACCAGTTCGGTGGCCGGGTGCTCCACCTGGAGCCGGGTGTTCATCTCCAGGTAGTAGAACGCGCCGTCCTCATACAGGAATTCCACCGTTCCGGCGTTCACGTAGTCGCAGCCCTGGGCCACCTTGACCGCGGCCTCGCCCATGGCGGTGAGCACATCGGGGTCGATGCCCGCCGCGGGGGCCTCCTCGATGAGCTTCTGATGGCGGCGCTGGGCCGAACAGTCGCGGGTGCCCAAGTACACGCAATTGCCATGGCCGTCGGCCAGCACCTGCACTTCCACATGGCGGGGCTTCTCCAGATAGCGCTCCATGTAGATCTCGTCCCGTCCGAAATAGCTGAGCGCCTCCCGCTGGGCCGACTCGATAGCTTCCTCCACCGCACTCTCGTCGACCACCACCTTCATGCCCCGACCCCCACCGCCGTAGGCCGCTTTGATGGCGACCGGGTAGCCGTATTCGGCCCCGAAGGCTCGCACCTGGTTGGGGTCGGTGATGAGTTCGGTGGTGCCGGGCACGCCGTGTACCCCCACCTGCTCGGCGGCCTGGCGAGCGGAGATCTTGTCGCCCATGACTTCTATCGACTCGGGATTGGGACCGATGAACGCCACCCCCCGGGCGGTGATGGCCCGGGCGAAGTCGGCGTTCTCGGAAAAGAACCCGTAGCCGGGGTGTACACCGTCGGCCCCGGTGCGCTCGATTATCCCGAGGATGGCCTCGGTGTTCAGATAGCTCTCGGCCGCAGTCTGGCCCCCTAAGGCGTGGGCTTCGTCGGCCATGCGCACGTGGAGGGCGCTGCGGTCGAGCTCGGAGTACACCGCCACCGTGGCGATGCCCATCTCCCGGCAGGCCCTGATCACCCGTACAGCGATCTCACCCCGGTTCGCCACCAATACCTTGGACAACACGGCAATATGGTGGCAGACGGATTCTCTAGCACGCGAATAATGACAGGCGAGGTGGTTGTGGATCAGTTGGCAGGAGGTGGGTCGTGGAGGAGAGCTTGATGGAAGGTTTTCGCGTCGGTTGGGTTGCTGATACCGGCTCGACCAATGCCGACCTCTTGGCTGCGGCCCGCCTCGGCGCTGAGCCGAACAGAGTCTTAGTGGCCGACTACCAAAGTTCCGGACGAGGCCGACGGGGGAGAACCTGGGAGGCGTCTCCGGAGTCCAGCCTGTTGTTCTCGGTACTGACTAGGCCCAAGCTCGCCGCTGAAGCTTCCCACTTGGTGACCACCGCGTTGGCCCTCGCAGCAGTGGAGGCCTGTAGGACTCAAGCCGGGGTGCGGCCATGGTTGAAGTGGCCCAACGATCTGGTTGTGGGTGATCGCAAACTGGCCGGCGTGCTGGCCGAATCGGTGGTGGTCGGGGAACGGCTGGAGGCGGTGGTGGTGGGCATGGGTCTCAACGTGCGCACCGGTGCGGCCCCCGGCGAAGCTGCTGATACCGCCGTGGCTCTTGAAGATGTGTGTGGTGCGGTGATTGACCGCCGAGAGATGCTGGGGGAGATTCTGGCCGGTTTCGCCCACTGGATGGCGAGACTCGAGAGAGCTAGCGGCCAGGCTGCGTTGGTGGCTGCGGCGCGCCACGAGTCGGCCACCTTGGGCTGCCAGGTATCGGTGGAACTAGGAGATGGAACGGTGTTGGAGGGTTTGGCCCAGGATTTGGATGAGCGGGGTGCGTTGCTTCTGGATGGTGGGCGAAGGGTTGTGGTTGGAGATGTGGTGCACCTTAGGGGTCAATCTGAGTCGCCTTGAGGCGGGCGAAGGCCTGGATGGCGGCTTGGGTGAGGGGGCCGGGGGCGGCGGACAGCGCATGGCCGTCGACGGCGTGGATGGGGTGAACGTCGCGGGTGGTGGAGGTGAGAAACGCCTCTTCGGCGGTGGCGAGGGCACTGAGAGGCACGTCTTGTTCGACTGCGTCGGATAATTCGATCACCAGTTGGCGAGTGATACCGGCCAGGCATCCTGAGGCCAGCGACGGTGTGATCAGCCGGCCTTGGTGAACCAAGAACACGTTGCTGCCGGTGCCTTCGCATAATTGGCCTTGGGTGTTGGCGAAGACGGCCTCGCTGGCCCCGGTTGCTTTGGCCGAGGCCAGTGCCCGCACGTTGGCTCCGTAGGACACGGTCTTGAGGCCGGCCAGGGGGCCGCACTCGTTGATGGTCCAGTGCATGGTGGCCACCGCGGTGGTGGCTGGCCACGGAGGCTGGGGGGTGGCGGCCACGGTGGCGGTGGGCGGGCTGTCGCCCCGGCTGCTGCCCAGTGGACCAGTGCCGCTGCTGACGGTCACCCGCAATCGCCCCTCATCGAGCCCGTTGGCCGCGGCCACCCCGATCATGGCTTCCCGAAGCACGCCGGCATCGGGCACCGTGACACCCAGGTGCTCGGCCGAGTAGGCCAGCCGCTCCAGGTGACGTCGGGCGGCGAACGGCATGCCCCCCACAATGACCAGGGTCTCGAACACCGCGTCTCCCACCAGCCAGCCGTGGTCGAAGGGAGAGATTCGAGCCTGGTCCTCGGGAACCAGCTCCCCGTTTATCCACACGATGCGGGCCTTGGGTGAAGCCTCAGCAGGAATCTGGGTCTCGGTCATATCGGGATGTACTCTCCGGTGGCCACCGCAAGCAGCCTCTTGGCCTTCAGTTCGGTCTCCCGCCACTCGTCTTCGGGATTGCTGTCGTAAGTGATGCCGCCGCCGGTGCCGAGGTGGAGGTGCCCATCCTCAAGCCAGAGTGTGCGGATAGCCACGTTCAAATCCCCCTGCTGGCGGTCGGCGTCAACCCACCCAACCGCACCGCAGTACACCCCGCGGGGCTGCGACTCCAAGGCCGCGATGGCGTCAAGCGCGGCCAGCTTGGGAGCGCCGGTGACCGATCCGGGGGGGAATGTTGCCTCGATCAGCTCGGGCCATCCGCAGCCGGGGCGCAGACGCCCTTGAACGGTGCTCACGAGGTGCACTAGTCCAGGATGGTGTTCCAGGGAGAACAGCTCGGGCACGCTGATCGTCCCGTAGTCGCAGACCCGCCCCAGATCGTTGCGCACGAGATCCACGATCATCAGATTCTCGGCTTGGTCTTTGGGAGTCAGCTGGGACGGCTCAGCCGCGGTTCCCTTGATAGGGGACGACTTCACCCACGGGCCGTCGCGGACTACATACCGCTCGGGCGAGGCTGAGGCGATATGGACACCGTGTTCAGGCAGGCGCAGCACGGCGGCGTAGGGAGCGGGGTTGCCCTCGGCCAGTGCGGCCCCCAAAGCGGCAATGTCGGTGTCGGGATGGATGAGCGGCGCGCTGAGCCGGCGGGTGAGGTTCACCTGGTAGACGTCACCGGCGCCGATCATCTCCCGGATGGCTGACACTCCGTCGGTGAAACCGGACCGATCAAGAGAACTGGTCCAGGTGTCGGCCGGGAGGCCCTTCCAGGGACGGCCCTTCCAGGGACGGGCAGGACGCACCGAGTCGAAGCGGGCGCACACTGCTTTGCCGTGAAAGTCGATGGCCACTGCCCAGAACCCGCTCGACTCCAGGGCGCTTAAATCGTCGGTGACATCGGCCAGCCTGGAACACAGATGGTGTCCCACCACGGCAACAGCCGCCACCTCCATCGGGTGCAGTGTACTTATTGCTCTCCCCAAAAGGGCAGCCTTTGAGTATCCGGACTCTATTGGCGCTCATCCGGTACTGGAGGCTGAACCAAAACGAATTGATCAGCCTCTTACACTGGCAGTGTATGAGGAGCGGCAGGCGGCGAGTACGCAAGAGAACCTGGTGGCAACTCATGGTGGTGCTGTTTGGGTTGCTGGTGTTCGCCGCGGCGGTGGGCGGGGCCGCGGGACTGGCCGTGGTGAAGTCGCAGATTAACAAGATTCCCCGGGTGTCGGTCGGACTTTCGCTCTCCTTCGAGCAGCAGAGCGATTCGGAGGCTCGGAACTTCTTGTTGGTGGGGATCGACAGTGCTGTGGGGGTCGACCCCGACAGCCCGATTCACAACGACCGGGACATCAACACCCTGTTGACCGACTCGGTGATCCTGGTGCGCATCGATCCTGAGGCCGACCGGGTGGCAATGCTGTCGATCCCCCGCGACCTGTGGGTGCCGATCTCCGGCAAAGGATGGAGCGAACGGGTGAACGCCGCTCGGGGCATCGGGGGGGCCAGCACACTGATCGAAACCGTGTCGGATTTCCTCGGTGTGCCCATCCACCACTATGTGGAGATCAACTTTGCCGGATTCCTCCGGATCGTGGAAGCGGTAGACGGGGTGCCGGTGGAGATCGACCAGTCCATCCGGGATGACTCGGTGGGGTTGAGAATCGAGCAGGCCGGGGTGGTGACTCTCGATCCCGACGCGGCGCTGGCCTATGTGCGGACTCGTCGGCCGCTGACGCTGGTCGAGGGGGGGAATCCGACCAACGACGACGACTGGGTGCGCCTCGGAGTGTGGAATGACCTGGAGCGGAACCAGCGCCAGCAGGAATTCATGGTGGCCACCCTCAAACGGGCGGTGGAGAAGGGAATTCGCAATCCGCTGACTCTGCGACGGGTGGCCAACGAGCTATTGGGCGGCGACAGCCCCAGCATCACCCTGGACGACCGCATCACCGTGGGTCAGATTGTGGATTTGGGCGATGAGTTCCGGTCGTTCCAGGTAGATCAAATTGAGCGGTACAAGCTGCCGGTGACCGATGCCACTATCGACGGCAAACAGGTGCTTTTGTTGGTAGAGGATGCGGCCCAGCCGGCGCTGGAGTTCTTCCGGGCTGGGAGCCTGGCCGGGGTTCGGGTGAGAGTGCTGAACGGTAATCCGTCGGGCACTGTGGCCGGAGTGGAGGATGCCTTGGAGCGGGCCGGGTTCTCCGTGGTGGAACGGGGCAACGCCGACCGGTTTGACGTGGGCAGAACCGTGGTTCGCTATACCGTGGCATTCGAGGACGAGGCACAGGAGCTGGCCCGCCATGTGGAGCCTGTGCCGCGGCTAGAACTGGTGGCCGAGATCGACGGCGCCGATGTGGAGTTGGTGGTGGGCGCTGACTATGCCGGGGTTTCCGGCACGCCTCGCGATTCGGCTTCGTGACGGTTGGCCAGATACCACCGATAGGTGCGTCGCAAACCCTCGGCGAACGGTGTGGTGGCCTCGAAACCGAACAGCTCCTTCGCCCGCGCGGGGTCGACGCAGCGGCGGGGCTGGCCGTCGGGCTTGGTGGCATCCCATTCGATGCGGCCGGCGAATCCGGTGATCTCGGCCACGTCGTGGACTAGCTCTTTGATGGCGACCTCATGGTTGGCCCCCAGGTTCACCGGAGCCGCTCCCCGGTAGTGCTCGGCGGCGAGCAGGATGCCCTGGGCGGCGTCGTCCACATAGAGGAACTCTCGGCTGGCCGTGCCGGTGCCCCAGACTTCGATGCTGTCATGGCCGGCTTCGACAGCGTCCACGCACTTCTTGATGAGAGCGGGGATGACGTGTGACACCGACGGGTGGAACTTGTCGCCCGGGCCGTACAGGTTGGTGGGCATCAGATAGATGCCCTGCTGGCCGAACTGGTCGCGGTTGGCCTGGAGTTGCACGAGCTGGGCAAGCTTGGCTACTCCGTAAGGGGCGTTGGTCTCTTCGGGATACCCGGTCCAAAGGAAGTCCTCGGTGAACGGCACCTTTGTGTGCTTGGGGTACGAGCAGATGGTGCCCACCACGACCAGCCGGTCGGTTCCCGCCAGCCGGCACTGCTCGATGACGTTGGTTCCCATGAGGAGATTGTCGAGGTACAAGTCGGCGGGCCGCTGAAGGTTGGCGCCGATGCCCCCCACCCGGGCGGCCAGGTGGATTACCACATCGGGCTGGATCTCGGCCAGCAGCCTGTGGGCGTCTTCGGCGGTGCGCAGGTCGTAGTCGGCGCTGGACGGGGCGGCCAGCAAGGAGGGCTCTTGCTGGTTGACCAGTCGGCAAACCGTTTGGCCCAAGAATCCGGTACCCCCGGTGATCAGGACTCGTTTGCCAACCCAAAAGCCGCTCATCGGACTTCACACTAGTGGTCCGCGGCGTACAGATTGAGTTGGGGCTGGCAGACTCAGAGCAGTGAGAGTGGCGATTACGCTGGAGCAGTGCTGGCACCCGGTGCCGGGGGGGACGGCTGCGGCTGCACTGGGATGCGTAGAGGCCTTGGGGCGGCTGTCGGCGGGGCCGGAGATCGTTGGCGTGTCGGCTTGGCATCGGAATCCTCCGCAAGAGCCGTTCGCTCCGGGCATTGCCGTGGAGGCTGTGCGATTACCCCGAGCCGGCTTGTACTGGGGCTGGCACCAAATGCGATGGCCAGCAGTGGAGCGGGCGGCGGGGCCGGTGGACGTGATCCATGCTACCGGCATGGCGGTGCCTCCCCGGACGGCGCCGCTGGCGGTGACGGTCAACGACCTGGCGTTTTTGCGCCATCCCGACCACTTCACACCGCGGGGCATGCGGTTCTTCGTTCGATCGCTCGAGCTGACCCGGATCGATGCCGATCTGGTGGTGTGCCCGTCGCAGCATACGGCGGATGATTGCGCTCGGGCGGGGATCGACGGTGATCGGGTGCGGTTGGTGCCGTATTGGGCCAATGACCGCTTGGTGCCGCCCGAGGAGGCCGACGAGGTGCGGCGGAGGTATGGCCTGGCTGATCGGTTTGTGCTGTGGGTGGGCACAGCTGAACCTCGCAAGAACCTGGCTGGGCTGCTGGAGTCATGGCAGATGCTGGGCCGGACCGCCGAGGACTTGGTCTTGGTGGGCCCGGAAGGGTGGAAGTCGAACCTGGGTACGGCATTGGCTTCGTCTGGTCAGTCGATCCGCCGGTTGGGGTTTGTGGCCGAGGCCGACAAGCGGGCGCTGATGCGGGCCGCCGCGGTGGTGTGCTATCCGAGCCTGACCGAGGGATTCGGCCTGCCGGTGCTGGAGGCAATGGTGCAGGAGGCACCGGTAGTGACTTCGACGACGGGGGCCACCGCCGAGGTGGCTGGTTCGACCGGGGTGCTGGTGGATCCGACCAGTTCTCAGGAGATCGCCGACGCGCTGGCCGGACTACTCGACGCCCCCGATGAGGCCGCCCGATTGGGCAAGCAGGGCCGGGAGCGGGCCCTATCCGAGTTCACCTGGCAGCGCACGGCAAATGGGCTGGTCGATGTGTACCGAGAGCTGGCTGGTTGATGGGCTCGTCTGATCCGGTCGTATCGGTGGGGGTGAACCTGTTGTGGCTGCGGTCGGGCAAGGTGGGGGGCTCCGAGGACTATGCGGTCAGAATGCTGTCGGCTATCCCGCCTGACGCCCCGGTGCGGTTGACGTTGTTCGCGCCGCGTGGATTTGCCGAGGTCCATCCGTCGCTAGCTGAGCGCCACGAGGTGGTGGTTTCGCCACCGGCGAGGGGTCGGCCGCTGCGAGTGTTTGTCGAGAACACTTGGCTGGCCAGCCAATGTCGTCGCCGCGAACTTTCCATGGTCCACCACTTTGGGGGGACTGTGCCCTGGGTGGGTATCCGGCCCGCGATCGTGACCATCCACGATTTGCAGCCCTTGGACTGTCCCAAGCGCTTCAGCTTGATCAAACGGCTGTACTTGAGGTTTATGCTGCCGTGGTCGGTGCGCCGGGCCGAGGCGATCGTGACGGTGAGTGAGTTCTGCCGGAGCCGCCTGGTGGAGCGCTTGGGTGTCGATGCCCAGCAGGTGGCGGTGCTGCCCGCGCCGGTTGATGCCTCCTCAGGTGCCGCAGAGATGCCGCTGGCTGCCGCAGTGCCGGATTTGTCCCACCCGTTCGTGCTGTATCCGGCAGTGGCCTACCCCCACAAGAACCACGAAGTGCTGCTGCGGGCGCTGGCCCGGTTGGCCGCCGACGGGGTAGACGTGGAGCTGGTGGCCACTGGGGGACCCGGCCCGCGAGACGCCAAGCTGGACCAGTTGGCCATCGATTTGGAGGTGGGGAGCCGCTGGCACCGGCTGGGCCGCATTCCCCGCCCGGTGCTCGACGGCCTGTTTCGGCAGGCGGTGGCCACGGTGTTCCCATCGAAATACGAGGGTTATGGTCTCCCCGTGGTCGAGGCCATGGCCCGGGGCTGTCCAGTAGTGGCTGCAAACGCCGGGGCATTGCCCGAAGTGGTGGGAACGGGCGGTCGCCTGTTGAACGCTGATGACGATGCCCAGTGGGCCGAGGCCATCGGCCAGCTAACGGGCGATCCCGACGCCCGCCGGGTGTTGAGCGAGGCAGGTCAGTCCAGGGTGCGCGAGCTGGCCGAATTCGACTCGGCCGCGGGACTCTATGCCCTCTATGCCGAAGTGGCCCGAAGATGAATCATCTCCGCATCTTGGTGCTGTGCCCGCACTATGAGCCGGATACCGCTCCCACCGGAGAGGTGATGACCGCCATCTGCGAGCAATGGACGGCCCGCGGCCACCGGGTGGAGGTCGTCACCAGCCTTCCGTGGTACCGGGACCACGCAGTGGCCGAGGGATGGTCCGGGCGCCTCGTCCGCACCCAGCGCGAATCGTGGGGTCGGATCCGGCGCTGGCATCCGTTTCCTGCCGACAAAGGGCGTTTGGCGGCCCGGGCGGCAGCATTCGCCGGGTTTACCGTCCTGGCGGGGGCCGATGCCGTCGCCGCAGCAGGCCGCTGCGATGTGGTGGTCGCCATGTCGCCCCCGCTCACTTTGGGGGCTGCGGGGTGGGCGGCTGCCTGGCGGGGACGGGTTCCAATGGTGTTCAACGTGCAGGATGTTTTCCCCGACGCCGCAGTGGAGACGGGGGTTCTGCGCAACCCTCAGGCGGTGGCCGCAGCCAGCAGGCTTGAGCGTTGGGTGTATCGGCGGGCCGATGCGGTGACCGTGCTTTCGGAGGGCATGGCCGAAAACGTGAGGGCCAAGCTGGATTCCGGTGATGACCCGCAAAAGGTGGTGGTTATACCCAACACGGCCGACGCCGATCGCATTATCCCGTCTGATCGGCACAACTCCTATCGGGCCGACCTTGGGCCGGGTGGCGACTCAGACAAGACGGTTGTGATGTACGCCGGCAACCTGGGGCACTCCCAGCCCTTGGACTTGGTGGTGACCGCAGCAGAGCAATTCGCTGATCAGGGGCGGACCGATGTCCAGTTTGTGGTCAACGGCGACGGGGTAGCCCGCTCATCGGTGGCCGCGGCGGCCACGCGGCTTGACAATTTGCACCTGGTGGGCTGGCAACCGCCGGAGCGTGTTGGAGAGGTGCTGGCCGCCGCTGATCTACACGTGGTGCTGCTGCGGGCCGGGCTCGGCGAGTCCAGCGTGCCCTCCAAGGTGTACTCAGTGCTGGCCGCGGGCCGCCCGGTGCTGGCCAGCGTCGACCGGGGCAGCGAGGTGGAGCGGCTGCTCGCCGTATCCGGGGCGGGGCGGACGGTTGGTCCCGGCGACGTCGGTGCCTTCTGTGCCGCGGTGGCCGAGATGGCCGACGATCCCGACGGCCTGGCCGAGATGGGTCGGCGGGGGAGGGCCTACGCCGAGCAGGCCGTCGGCCCCCAACAGGTGGCCGACCGGTATCTCGATCTGTTCCGGCGATTGATGCGCTGATCGCGCCGTCAGGCCAGTAGCCTGTAGAGCCGTGGCAAGAGCCTCTGGTTCTCGAAAAGTGGCGCGGGCTGCGTCGATGGGAGATGTCGGCCAACAGCGCCGCATCATCGGCTTTCCCGCTTTGGTGGTGCTCATCATCTTGGTCGGCTGCGGCGTGGTGGCCGTCGCCTGGAGTCTGCGGGAGGCCGAGTCTCGCCCCGGCCTCAGCGATCACTGGCACTCGGCTTATGCAGTATGGGACTGCACCGATGGCGACGGCGGAGCGTTCCAGCCGATCTTCGAGGGTCGGCTGAACCCCCAGGGCTATCCCTATGACCCTGAGGGCATTCACTCCCACTCCGACGGGCTGATCCACATCCACCCGTTCACCGCCAACGCCGCGGGTGAGGACGCCATCATGGCCAAGTTCTTCGAGTCGATGTTTGTGAAGATGGATGTGAACGCCATCACCGCCTCCGAGTTCGGGGTGATCAACGCAGTGGGCGCGGAGTGCAACGGGCAGCCGGCTGTGATGCAGATCGTGCGCTGGTCCAGCGCACTCAACGCGGTTGCCGCCGAGCCCGATGAGCGGATCTACGACGACTTCGGCGATGTCCGCTTCAAGAGGGACGGCGAGGCCTTCACCATCGCCTTGGCGCCCCGCGATGCGGTGGTGCCCCTGCCTCCCACCGTCAATGATCTGCTCGGGGTGTCGCCCTCGCTGGTGGCCGACCTCTCCCAGCCCGAGGGGCCGGTTGAATTCGACGACGGAATCGACGAGGACGTTCCGGGCGTCAGGGTGGAAGACAACGGTTAGCCCCTTGTGGAGGCAGTTGTACTGGTCGGCGGATTCGGAACCCGGCTCAGGCCTCTGACCCTGACCCGTCCCAAGCAGATGCTGCCGGTGGTGGACCGGCCCATGATCGAGCACGTAGTGGGGAGGCTGGGCCAGCAGGGAGTCACCCGGGCGGTGCTGTCACTGGGATATCGGCCGGATGCCTTTGAAGCCGCCTATCCCCAGCAGCGCTGTGCCGGGGTGGAGTTGTTCTACGCGGTGGAGCCCGAGCCGCTGGACACCGCGGGGGCCATCGCCTTCGCCGCCCGAATGGCCGAGGTCCAGGACACGTTTATCGCGGTGAACGGCGATGTGATCAGCGATTTTCCGTTGGTCGACCTGCTCGACGCCCACCGCGGGAATAGCGCGGCAGCCACCATTGCCCTTACCCCGGTGGAGGATCCTTCCCGCTACGGAGTGGTGGTGTGCGACCCCGATGGTCGGGTGCGGGCCTTCGTCGAGAAGCCGCCCGCTGAAGAGGCCCCCAGCCGGTGGATAAACGCCGGGATGTACGTTCTTGACCCCTCGGTGGTCGACTTGATCCCCGAAGGCCGCCCCGCGTCAATCGAAAGGGAGACCTTCCCAGCCCTCGTGAGAAAGGGGTCGCTGTACGCGGTGGCCCGAGACGGCTTTTGGATCGACGCCGGCACCCCTGCGGCCTATCTGGAGGTCCAGATGGCCCTCGCTGGCGGCACTCACATCCATCCCACCGCCGAAATCGCCGGCAGTGCCCAGATAACCAACTCAGTGATAATGGACCACGCCGCGGTTGCCGACGGAGCCCGGGTGGCGGACTCCGTCTTGCTGCCCTACAGCACGGTCCAGGCGAACGCCGAAATCCACCGGGCCATTGTCAGCCCCGAACACCACATCATTGTCTAGCGGAACAGGTCCTCGGCGGGGGAGCGGATCAGATCGGCTTGGATGCTGCCAGGGCCGAGCCAGGTTGGGTCAATGCCCCGGATGACGGCCACCGGGATGTTCTCGGCCTTGCCCATGACCAACTCTGCGGCGGCAGCCAGCTCGTCTACGATGGCCACCTCGGTCACCTGGAGTTCCCGGCCCGTGGTGTCTTCTGTACCCCGCAGATCGAGGATGGGACGGACCCCGGCCGAGCCAATGGCCACGTCGGCCACCCCTCGCCGCCAGGGACGCCCGAAGGTGTCGGATACGATCACCGACACCTCCACGCCGCCCTTGGCTCGGATCCCGTCGCGGATGCGCCGGGCCGAGCGGTCGGGATCGTCGGGCAGCAGCGCGGCTTGGTCGGCGTCGACGTTGGACCGGTCGATTCCGGCGTTGGCGCATACGAACCCGTGCTTGGTCTCGCTGATGATGAGATCGCCCCGACGCCGAAGCACCCGAACCGACTCCTGCTCCACCACCGGCTTGTGCGATAGGGGGTCGTCGGGGTCAACCGCGACCATGGCTCCTTCGGCCTTGGAAACGATCTTCTGGGTGACCACCACGACATCGCCATCGGCCAGATCGGCTGCTTCGGCGATGAGGCCGGCCAGGTCGTCGCCCGCCTTGATCTCGGGCATACCCTTCACGCCGAGAATCTCGAGTCTCATCGGTGGGCTTTGTGGGTGGCACAGCCCAGAACCACTCGGGCCAGCGCAATGGACGACTCGACTCGGTCCATGATGGTGGGCGCCACCACACAGGCCATACCAGCGGATTCCACGCCGTCGGCCAGGTGGGCGTCGGTCTCGTCGATCACCAGTGTGGCCGCCACGTCCCGATACAGGCGGGCCACTCCCACCGCCGAGCTCTCGTGGCCCATTTCCCGCATGAGCCGGTCGGCGGGGCCTTTCAGTGCAACACCGCCCACGATGGGCGACACTGCCACCACGGCGTCGCGGCGGGCGGCCACTGCCTCCCGCACGCCGGGCACCTCCAGCACCGGTCCGATAGACACGATCGGATTGGAGGGGGCGATGACGATTTGGTTGGCCGCGGCCAAGGCCTCGATGAGACCGGGCGCGGGCGTAGCACTCTCCGATCCAGCTACCCGTACGGCGGTCACGGTCACATCGTGGCGGCGGCGCACGAAATAGTCTTGGAAGCCGATTTCGCCCTCGTCGATAGTGGTGACTCTGGTCTCGATCCGGTCATTTGTAACGGGCACGACGGTTAGCTCCAAACCCCACGCCGCAGCGATCTCTGCGGTGATGGTGGCCAAATCGGCCCCTTGGCCGAGGCGGTGGGTGCGGTACAGATGGGTGGCCAGGTCGCGGTCGCCCAGCCTGAACCAGGTGATCCCACCGTAACGGTCCAAGGCGTCCATGGCCTGCCAGGTCTCTCCGGCAAGACCCCAGCCGGTATCGGGGTTGACCGCATTGGCCAGTGTGTAGACCACGGTGTCCAGGTCGGGGCTTACGTGGAGGCCGTGCAGCACCGCGTCGTCGGCGGTGTTCACCACCGCGAGCTGGTCGTCGGGAGGGTGGGCTCGAATCAAGCCGGTGAGCAACTTGGCCGCTCCCACTCCTCCGGCCAGTGTGACGACGCTGGGGGTCACGAAATCCCTCTGAGGGGGCAGCCGGCGGGCCTCATCACGAAATTCCCTTGGGTGAGACGCCAGTGGGTCCAATCACGAAATTCCTTTGAGCTTGCCCTGGAGCAGGTCCAGGTCGGCGTCCACCATCATGGCGACCAGTTGCTGGAACCCGACTTCCCGGCGCCAACCGAGTTCGGAGGCGGCTCGGCCGGCGTCGCCCACCAGCAGATCCACCTCGGCGGGACGCATAAAGGCCTCGTCGATCACCACATAGTCCCGGTAGTCCATGCCCAAGTGGGCGAAGGCCAGCTCGCAGAACTCCCGTACCGAGTGGGTCTCCCCGGTGCACACCACGTAATCACTGGGTTTGTCCTGCTGGACCATCAGCCACATGGCCTTCACGTAGTCACCCGCGAAACCCCAGTCGCGCATGGCGTCCAGGTTCCCAAGGCGCAGCTCGCGCTGGCGTCCCAGTGAAATGGCCGCCGCGGCGTGGGAGATCTTGCGGGAAACGAATTCCAGGCCCCGGCGCGGGGACTCGTGGTTGAACAAAATGCCGGAGCTGGCGTGGAGGCCATAGCTCTCCCGGTAGTTGACCGTGATCCAATGGCCGTACACCTTGGCCACGCCGTAGGGGCTCCGCGGATAGAACGGCGTGGTCTCGGTTTGGGGCACCTCCCGCACTTTGCCGAACATCTCACTGCTGGAGGCCTGGTAGAAGCGGATACTCGGATCCACGATGCGGATGGCGTCGAGCAGGCGAGTCACTCCCAAGGCGGTGGTCTCCCCGGTAAGCACCGGCTGGCCGAAGGAGGTCTGGACAAACGACTGGGCCGCCAGGTTGTACACCTCGGCGGGCCGGTGCAGCCGCAGAGCCTCGATGAGGGAGGCTTCGTCGAGGAGATCGCCGCTGACGATGGAGATCCGGTCTTGGAGGTGGGCGATGCGCTCGAAGCTGACCGTGCTGGATCGCCGCACCAGGCCCACTACCTCGTACTCCTGTTCGAGCAGAAGCTCAGCCAGGTAGGAGCCGTCCTGGCCGGTGATTCCGGTGATCAGTGCGCGGCGGGGATGGTGCTCAGCCATGGATCTCTCCAGTTTGGCGGGGATGGCGCCGACGCACATCGGCTAGCAGGTCGGCCAGGGTGTCGGCCAAGGCGATCTCGGGGCCCCACCCGGTGGCCGCCCGGAGCTTGGCGTTGTCGCCCCGCATCACTGGCACATCAACGGGGCGGAACAGGCGTTGGTCTTGCTCAAGGGTCAGCGGTGCCTCGGCCAGGCCCAGCAGGGTCTCGGCGATCTCGGACACGGCCACATCCTGGCCGGAGCACACGTTGTAGGCCTCGCCGGGTACCCCGTCCACCACCAGCAGGCGATAGGCCCGCACCACGTCGCGCACGTCGGTGAAGTCGCGTCGGGCTGACAGGTTGCCCACTGGCACCTCGGTCTTGCCGGTCTGCTCAGTGTCGACGATCCGAGCAGCCAGCGCGGGGGCCAGGAAGCGGTCGCTCTGGCCAGGGCCCAAATGGTTGAAGGCCCGTGCCCGGATAACCCCGAGGCCATGGCCCCAAAAACCCTGGATGCACACCATCTCGGCGGCAGCCTTGCTGGCCGCGTAGGGATTAACCGGCCGGAGTGGGGCGTGCTCGTCGAGCGGCAGGTCTTCGGGGCTGACCAGACCGTAAATGTCGCTACTGGTCACCGACAGCAGGCGTTCGACCCCTGCGTCGATGCAGGCCCGGACCACGTGCAGCGTGCCGTCGGCATTGGTCTGGAATGTGCCAAGGGGGTCGTCCCACGAACCGGCCACGTCGCTTTGGCCGGCCAAGTGGTACACCGCGTCCGGCTTTGCCTCCGCGATCAGCTCTGATACCGCGCCGGCATCTTCGATGGGGGGACTGCCGATGACGCGGTCCACCTCGATCACGTCGTCGGCGCAGGCGTTCAGATGAGCGACGAGGTGAGTTCCCACAAAACCCCGCGACCCGGTGACCAGGGCTCGCATCGCCACGAGTGTGCCACTTCGGGCGCGCATTTGCCGTACTCGGTGACGAGTCATCAAGAGGTCAGAGCCGTGTCTCTTTTGCTGTCGGGCGGGCCGGTACGGTGGTGAGGTGGGCGAAACGCGGTCGGATCGGGAATCAGGAGCCGAGGACGACCCGCTGGTCGAGTGCATTCAAAACGGCATCTACACCGCAGTGGGCCTCGGACTGCTGGCCATCAACCGCTTGCAGGCCGCTCGGCGGGATCTGACCGGGCAGATGCCCGACGATTTGCGGGACGCCTTCGCCGATTTAGCCGAGCAGATCCCCGACGACGTCCGATACGCCGTGGCTGACCTGGCCCGGCAGCTTCCCGACTCTGTCCGCACCGTATTGTCCGATGCCGTCGAGCAAGCCCCCGCCCTGGCGGCCGCCCTCCGAGAATTCGTCAGTCGCACCGAATCCTGATGGAAGCCACATCCGACATCAGAATCCAAGTGGTGATCGTGAGCCACGATCCGGGTTTGTGGTTCGACGAAATGTTGGAGTCGGTTGCCGCCCAAGACCATCACCTGGTGGAGGTGACCGTGGTGGACACCGGCAGCGAGGCCGACCCCACAGCCCGGGTTCATCGTTTCTTGCCCCAGGCCACCGTGCTCCGGCTGGAGTCAACTACTGGATTCGCTTCGGCGGCCAACCGCGTGTTGGACGCCGATCCCGCCCCAGGTTTCATTGCGGTTTGCCACGACGATGTGGTGCTGGCGCCCAATGCGCTGCGGCTGCTGGCCGAGGAGGCGGTTCGCTCCAATGCCGGAATAGTCGGTCCCAAGTATGTGGACTGGGATGATCCGTCGGTCATTCGACAGGTGGGCCTTCTGGTGGACAAGACCGGGACTCCGGTCTCCACGGTGGAGGAGGGAGAACTGGACCAACAGCAGCACGATGCTGTTCAGGACATGTTCGCGGTGCCTGGAGGGTGCGTGCTGGTGCGCGCAGACCTGTTCCGGGCAGTTGGCGGCTTCGATCCGAAGATGTCGTTCTGCTATGAGCATGTAGACCTGTGCTGGCGGGCCCGCACCGTGGGAGCGCGGGTAATGGTGGTGCCCTCGGCGGTAGTCCGCCACCGACAGCGGCTGAACGAACGCCTCCCGCCTCCGCTGGTTGGGCGGCTCTACCGCCGTCACCGAGTGCGGACTCTGCTTTCGGTCTACGGGTTCTGGCACTCACTGAGGGTGGTTCCCCAGGCGATGATTTTGTCGGCGGTCGGACTGCTGGCGGCTGTACTCACCGGGCATGTGAGCCGAGCCCGGGAGATCGCGGGATCGTGGGGCTACAACCTGGTGCGCCCCGGATCGATCAGGCAGCGGCGGCGGGAGATTAGCCGCGTCCGCCATGTCGGAGATGCCCATATTCGGCTGTCCCAGGCTCGGGGATTCGCCCAGCTTGCCTCGTTTTTGACCGAACGCGGCGGAGGGGCGGGCAGTTCTGGATTTGGGCGCGGGCCTTCGGCTCGGAGCGCCCTTCTATCCCGGTTGAGCCGCTCACGGGTTTCGGTGGTGGTGTGGCTGGCCGCATTGATCCTGGTATTGCTGGGTGCCCGCGGCCTCATTTCCGGGGGTATTCCCGTGGCAGGCGGGTTGACCGGGCTTGGATCTAGTTCCGACCTATTGGGCGGCTGGTGGAGCGAATTCCGCCCTGTCGGATTGGGTCAAGAAGGGTTCGCTCCCACCGGTTTGGGAGTATTGACCCTGCTGAGCTGGCTGTTCTTGGGGGAGACCGGCCTTTTGCGCACCGTGCTGATCGTGGGGATGGTTCCGCTGGGGGGATTGGGGGTGTGGCGGCTCGTGCGCCCGTTCGGCGCCCTATGGGTCCAGGTCGTGGCTCTCGCGGTGTATCTGGCCAATCCGGTGCCGTACAACGCGTTGGCCAACGGGGTCTGGGACGCGTTGCTGCTGTACGGGGCGGTTCCCTGGTTGATGGGAGCTTTGCTCGCTGGAGCAAGGCTCACCCCCTTCGGCTCGTCGAAGGGCACCCCCGGCCCGGTCTCTCACCGACGATCATTCTTGGGGGAGGCCTTGTCTGTTGGCCTGCTGCTTGCTTTGACCATTGCCATGGTGTCGGAGGCATTGATCGTGGTGGCTCTGGTACTGGCTGGTTTGCTTCTGGGATCGATTCTGGCTGGGACTGCCGAAGGGACGGTGCGGATAATACTGGTTGCGGTGGCCGGGGCAGCCGTTGCCGCGGTGCTGAACCTGCCTTGGCTGCTGGACAGTTTGCCGTCATTGTTCGGCGATAGGCCGGGAGGCGGCCGCGGAAGCTCTTGGGCGGAGCTCCTCCGGTTCGACACTGGGCCATTCGGTGATGACCGCCTCGGATGGGCCCTGCCGATTGGCGCAGTGCTCCCTCTGGCATTGGCAAGCGACTATCGCCTGGCTTGGGCAGTGCGGGGGTGGACGCTGTACTTGGGCTCAGCGGCGGTCGCACTGGCCGCTGAACAGGATTGGTCCCCGGTGCCTCTGCCTAGGCCCGAGGTCGTTCAGGTGCCCGGCGCCGTGGGCCTGGCGATTGCCGCAGCCATGGGGGTGGCCGCATTTCAAGTGGATGTTCGGCGCTACCGATTCGGGTGGCGACAGTTCGTGCCGCTTACCGCACTAGTCGCCCTGGTAGCGGCCATGCTCCCATTGCTGGCCGTTCTCGCCGGCGGCCACTGGAACGCAACCGACGACGATTACTCTGATGTCGCCCCGTTCTCCGACAACGCCGCCGGAGATGGAGACGGCCGAGAGAGCCGGGTCTTGTGGATCGGCCACCCCGACGTCTTGCCGTTGGGCAGCTGGAAGCTGGACGATGGCTTGTCGTTTGCCGTGTCGGACAGCGGAGCCTTTCCCACGGTGGCTCAACGCTGGGTCGGCGAACTGGACGACCTCACCCGCCAAGTGGGGGAATCGGTGGTCGGAGCGCCGACGGCGGGCACCAAGCGGTTGGGCGCCGAGCTCTCCCAGTGGGGGATTGACACGATTCTGGTGGCTGAACGGCTAGCACCTGCTCCTTATGGCGACTTGTCGCAGCCCGCGCCAAGGTGGCTGTTTGAGATGCTCGACGGCCAACTCGATCTGGCCCCTGGCAGTCTGACCGCAGGCATCGCCACGTATCACAACACCGCGCAGAAACCGTCGACGGCTGAACTCTCGGTGGCCGTGTCACCCGACGACAGCGCCTCCGGACTGACCCGGCTGCTGTTGGCGGTGCAGCTGGCATTGTGGGTAGCGGCTCTGATCGGGCTAGCCCGTCTCAGCACCGACGAAGTCAGCCGCCGAAGAACTCTCCGGGGTGAGACGCGGTGAGCGCCGGGAAAGGGCTCGGCAGGGCGGTGCGCTGGCCATTGGTTGTGCTGGCGTTGGTGATGGTGGTCGGGCTGGCGGTCGCGGATAAGGATGGCGACGAGTCGGCACAAGGTGCCCTCCTAGTGGGCTTAGGGGTCACAAGCGCAGCACCTGGCCCTGACGCGGAGGGAGGGGTTTGGTACTGCGGAGATGGAACGTCGATGCCGGGAGAGTTCGCCGATCACTCGGTGATCGTGGCCAACCCCACCGACATTCCGATAACAGCGGCAGTGTCGGTGTTTCCGGAGACGCCAGCGGGCTCTGTCTCGGCGTCGGCGGCACCTCGAGGCGTGACGCTGGCTGTTGCAGCCAAGTCGGAGGCATCCCTGCGGTTGGCCGATGTGGTGGAGTCCCCGTACACCGCGGCGCTGGTCGAGATCGACTCAGGCCAGGCGATTGTCGAGCAGCGGGTGCAGGGTCCCACCGGCCTGGACGTCATGCCTTGCGCCACCCGCTCGTCGGCAGTCTGGCACTTTGCTGCCGGATCGACTCGAAGAGATGCCCGGTTGGCGTTCACCCTGTTCAACCCGTTTCCCGACCGCGCGGTGGTGAAGTTCACCTTCTCCACCGACGAAGGAATCCGCAAGCCTCAGACGCTCAGGGGGGTTTTGGTGCCGGCTCGGTCGCTGGTGGTGGTCGATGCCGACGACGTGGTGCCTCGGTTCTCGTCGGTTTCCACCACGATCGAGTCGCAGGTCGGGAGGATCGTCGCCGGGAGGCTCCAGCTCTTCGACGGCGCAGAGGGCCTGGAGGGGTTGACCGCGGGCCCGGGGATACCGGAACCCCGGATGCAGTGGGTATTCCCGGCCGGACCCGCAGACTCCGGCATGGTCGACCACATCGTCTTGTACAACCCTTCGGAACAGGAGGCGTCTGCCTATGTAGGCATCCGGTTGGACGCCACCGACACCGGTGGCGCGCTGGCGCCATTTGAGGTATCAGTGCCTCCCGCTCAGCAGGTCGCCTTGGTGTTTGGCGATGCCGGGTCTTACCCGCTTCCCCCCGCCCCTTTCTCCTATAGCGCTTTGAGCTCATTGCCCGACGGCGTTGGGTTCTGGACTGCGGTCCAGGTTTACAACGGAGTCCCCATCGTGGCTGAACGGGTGGCCGCCGCCTCGGCGTTTTCGTCATCGGCGGGAGTGACGACCGCGGCAGGTGCTTCGGTCACCGCGGTCCGGTACCTGATTGCTGGGAATCGAGCCGATGGGGCCGAAGTGGCATTGGCCGTGGTCAATCCCTCGCCCGACTCCATCGCGCTGGTCACCGTGTCGAAGGTCGCCGACGGCCAGGTCGTTCCGATCACCCAGCTCGATCCCGTGGAGGTGGCACCACACGGCCGACTGGTGGTGCCTGTGGACCGGCTGGCCGAAGGCGACGCCTACGCCTTGCTGGTGGAGGCCAGCCAGCCGGTGGCGGTGAGCCGCTCGCTGCAGGCTCGGGTCGGGACCGGCTCAGCCTCTGGAGGCGCGGTCCCCTTCGATCCCGTCGCCCTCGACCCCTCAGCTTTCTAGCTTTACTTGCCGCCTGTCTACCATCCAGTCATGGACGTCCCCGCTGAAACCCTGCCCACCGTGCGAGAACTGGTGTTGAGCCGGGCCGACGACGACAGCTTGGCCATGCTGTTCGAGGACGAGCAGCACACCTACCGAGAGTTCACCGCCGGGTGCATCGCCCGGGCCCACTTGCTGCTGGACCGTCGGGGTGAGGGGCCGTTCCATGTGGGCGCGTTGCTGGACAACGGGCCGGAATACTCCATGCTGCTGGGCGGGGCCGCCGTTGCCGGAGCGGCGGTGGTGGGCATCAACCCCACTCGGCAGGGGGCGGAGCTGGCCCGCGACATCACCCATGCCGACTGTGGCGTCATCATCACCGAGAGCCGCCACCTGGGTTTGCTGGAAGGGTTGGATCTAGGCGCGGCCAATGGCCGGGTGCTGGACACAGACTCGCCGGAGTGGGCGGCCGCGCTGGCCCTCCACGCCGACGCCGAGCCCCCCGAGGCCAAAATCGATCCCCTGTCTCCCTACCTGCTGCTGTTCACGTCGGGCACCACCGGCGACCCCAAGGCGGCCATTTGCTCGCAAGCCCGGCTGGCCCGGATCGGCCAGGTCATCACCGAGATGCGGAAGCTGACGCCCGACGACGTGTTCTACCAGGCCATGCCCATGTTCCACTCCAACGCGCTGATGGCCGGCTGGGTGCCCTGTCTGACCGCGGGGGGCATCGCCGCCTTCCGGCGCAGGTTCTCGGCGTCGGGTTTTCTGCCCGACGTGCGCCAATTCGGCGTCACCTACTTCAACTACGTGGGCAAGCCCCTCACTTACATTTTGGCCACTCCCGAGCAGCCCGACGATGCCGATAACACCCTGCGGATTGTGTTTGGCAATGAGGGAGCGGTTCACGACCTAGAGCGGTTTTCCCGCCGATTCGGGGTGCCGGTGGAGGACTCCTACGGTTCCACCGAGGGCGGACTGGCGGTGAGCCGCACCCCCGACACCCCGCCCAACGCCTTGGGCCAGGCCGACGAGAGCGCGAAGATCCTCGATCCCGACACCGGGGAGGAGGCGCCGCTGGCGGTGTTCGATGAAACCGGCAAGTTGCTCAACCCCGACGAGGCCATTGGCGAGTTGGTGTCGATGGTGTCGGCGCCGACCTTTGAGGGCTACTGGAACAACCCCGAGGCTGACGAGGAGCGCACCCACGGCGGCATTTACTGGTCGGGTGATTTGGCCTATCGGGACGCCGAGGGATTCGTCTACTTCGCGGGGCGGAACTTCGACTGGCTGCGGGTGGATGGCGAGAACTTCGCGGCCGCCCCGGTTGAGCGGATCCTGGTGCGCCATCCAGATATCGACTTGGCCGCGGTATTTGCTGTGCCCAGCTCGTCGGTGGGCGATGATGTGATGGCCGCGGTGGTGCGCCGTCCCGGTGCGGACTTCGATCCGGAGAGGTTCTTCGAGTTTCTGCGCGGCCAAGATGATCTAGGTACCAAGTGGGCGCCCCGATATGTGCGCTGGGCCGACTCCCTGCCCCAAACCGAGACCAACAAGATCCTCAAGCGCACTCTGCGCCGCGAGCGCTGGGAGTCGGACGACGAAACCTGGGTGCGCGACGGCGGCAGCTATCGCCTACTGGTTACCGAGGATGCGGCGGTCATCAGGGCAGAGTTCGAAGCCCGGGGCCGACTTTCGGTGTTGGACGTCTAGCTCGAAGTGATCTTGGCGATGGCCTTGATTGTGGCCACGAAATGAGTCCGCTGGTCGGCATCGATGGTCTCGTAGACCTCGGCCATCCGAGCTGAGGTGATCTCTTCGGCTTGGCCGTGTTTGTCTCTGAGGGTCTCGGGATCGGGGAATGGCTCGCTCCATCCGAAAAACTGAGCGTGCTGGGAATCGGTTTGCACCAAGATGGCTTCCACCGGAGACATGCCCACTGCGGTCAGCCCGTGGACATGGAAGCCAAATCGCAGTTCCCGCAGGACCTGGATGGCCAGGCCCGCGGCGGCAGCCGGGTCGTCGGGCACGGGCATAGCCCTCCAGCCGGCGTACAGAGCTTGGCTCCTGGGCGTGGCGGCGTCGAACACCGCGCGGGCCGCGGCCGCGAACTCGCCTAGCCCGTCGAGGTGGCCAAAGGTGTCGGATGCCCACCGGCCGATACCGGTGGCGAAGGCGTCGGACGCGTCGGAGGGCGACCCCTGCTCCTTGGTCTGATTCCACCCTCCCTCGATGACTGCGGGGTGGAAGAGGGCGAATGCCGACACCACCACGTCGGAGGCCACGTTGCCCAGCACCCCGCCCCGGCCTCCGAAGTACGTGGTAAACCCGCTGAATCCGGCCTCTCCCATGGCTTGGCCAACCTGCTCAGCCCCGAAGTAGCTCAGCCCCATGCGGGCTATTGGCAGACCCGTAGCTGCTGCTGTCTCCTCTGGGTTCATTGTCGCCCCTTTCTGGGATTCCTCTCCCAATATCTCGGTGAGCCCCGGCCCGAAGAGTAGTCAGATCAAGCCGTCGGATTGAGCTTGAGCTAGGCGGTCGGCGTTCCAGCCGAGCAATTCGGCGTAGACCTCGGCGTTGTGGGCGCCGATGGGGGGGCCGGGGTGGCCGATAGTGCCGGGGGTCTCGCTGAGGATGGGTGTGGGGGTGGCCATGGGCACGGATCCCAGCACGTCGTGGGCTACCAGGGTGACGCTGCTGCGGGCCTGGACTTGGGCGTCGGCCAGCAAACCGGGCAGGTCGTGGACCGGGGCCACTGGGATCCGGGCCTCGACGAAGACGGCGACGGCCTCGTCCAGGGGGCGCTCGGCGATCCAGTCGGCCACCAGCGCGTCGAGTTCGTCATTGTGGGACAACCGGTCGGCCATGCGGGCGAACTTGGCCTGATCTTCGGAACCGTCCCGTCCGGTCAACGTCAGGATGCGCTCTACTTGGCGGTCGGTGGTGCCCGACAGGCACAAGTAGCGGTTATCGGCCGTGCGGTAGATGTTGCGGGGCACGCCGGTTTCCAACCGCGATCCGAACCGGGCGGGGGGAGGGTCGTTGCCGTTGGGATCCCAGGCGGCCAGGGTGCTGCCCATCAGGGTCAAGATGGGCTCGTACATGGACACGTCCACGTGCTGGCCGCCAAGGCCGTTCACTTCCCGGCCGTAGCAGGCCACCAGGGCGCCGATGAGCCCGAAGATCCCGGTCAGGGTGTCGCCCAGCGGGATGGAAGTGAGCATGGGCGGGCCGTCAGCCTCTCCGGTCATGTGGGTGAGCCCGGCGAAGGCTTCCGCCATAGTTCCCGCGCCCGGCCGGTCGGCCAGCGGGCCGGTGTGTCCATAGGGGCTGACCGACACCATCACCAGGCCGGGGTTGATGGACCGCAGGTGCTCCCAGGTGCAGTCCCAGCGCTCCAGCATGGCCGGGGAGTAGTTGTGGACCAGCACGTTGATCTCGGCCACCAGCTGGCGGAGGATGTCGCGGCCCTCAGGGCGGTTCAGGTCGCAGGTGATGACCCGCTTGTTGCGGGACACCATGGCCCACACCAGCGACTCTCCGTTACGGCTGGCCCCGATGCGGCGCAGTGCCTCACCCGACGGCGGTTCGATCTTGATGACATCTGCGCCGAAGTCGCCCAGGAAGGTCGCCACCTGGGGCGCGGCCAAAAACGATGAGATGTCCAGCACTCGGAGCCCAGCCAGCGCTCCTGGGTTCGGGCTCATTGCTGGTCCTTGCCCGTGATGAAGGGGAGGTCGGTGGGCAACTGCATGGAGGTCACCTCGTTGACGAGTGGCTCGCCGGCGAGGAGTCGGCGCAGGTTGTCGCAGAACAGCTCGGCGCCCCGATCCCATCGGCCGATGCCCCCGCCAGAGGAGTGGGGGGTCAGCACCACCTTGGGATGAGACCAATAGGGATGGTCGGGATCGAGGGGCTCGCTGTTGAAGACGTCGAGGATGGCGGCGGCCAGGTCGTCACCGCTCAATGCCCGGAGCAGGGCTTCGTCGTCCACCAACTTGCCCCGGGCGATGTTCACCAGCACCGCTCCCGGCTTCATGGCCGACAGGAAATCGTCGTCCACCAGGTTCTCGGTTTCGGGAGTGGCCGGGGCGGCCAGCACTACCACGTCGGCGTCGGGCAGGGCAGTGGGTACCTCGGCGGGCGAGATCATGGCGTCCACCGGCTCATCTCCGGTGGGACGGCGGCGCACCCCGGTCACATGGGCTTCGAACGCCTGGGCCCGGCGGGCGGTCTCCGCTCCGATGGCCCCCAGCCCGATGATCAACCAGCGGGATCGCCACACTTCTCGGAAATTGTGGTGCTCCCATCGGCCGTCAGCCTGGGCGATCCGCCAGCGCTCGGCATCTTGGAACACGTCGAGCACTGCTCGCAGCACGAACTCGGCGATGGGGATGGCGGTGAGGTGGGCGTTGCATATCCGGGTGCCGCTGTTCATCAACCGCTCGTAAGGATCGAGATCCACCCCGGCAGCGGCCGACTGAAGCCAGCGGAAATCGGGCGCGCCCTCAACAATCTCGAAGAACCGGTTCAGAATCCCGCCGAAAAACAAGTCGCTCGACAGCCACGCCACCTCGGGGTGGGCATCGGAAGGGCCGTGGAGTTGGCCGTCGTCGCCCAGACGTAGCCACTGGAGGCCGTGCCCTTCGTTGTCCAGCGCGTCGAATTGGGACCGGTGCTGCTCATACGCCTTCTCGGTCACCAGAGCGAACACATCGCCGATAATAAGCCCGCCGATGGGGGTTGCCGCGAGTTGCTTGGTTTCTGCGATCAGAAAGCGCCCCTGTAGCCTGAGAAGAGTTGTGGAACCTGCCGTCCGGCTCCGGGCCGCTGTGACGTTATTGGGGCGGTTTCCCGCCTTGGCCGGAGTTGATCTCGAAATTGCGCCGGGGGAGATCGTCCTGCTCAAGGGACCAAACGGGGCGGGCAAAACCACCCTGTTGCGGCTTTGCGCCGGACTGTGCTCGCTGGCCTCGGGCCAGGGTTGGGTGCTGGGCCACGATCTGAACGATGAGCGCCGGATGGTGCGGCGTCGGGTGGCGCTGTTGGGCCATCGCACCGGGCTATACGACGATCTGACGGTGGCCGAGAACGTGGCCTTTTGGGCCCGGGCTGCAGGGGCCGGTGGCACAGACGTTGACGAAGCGATTGAGCGGCTCTCGCTCACCGGGCGCCTAGCCGATACCCGGGTGGGCCGGCTGTCGGCCGGGCAGCGTCGCCGGGCCTCCATCGCCTCGCTGGTAGTGCGGCGCCCCGAGTTGTGGCTGTTGGACGAGCCCCACGCCGGCTTGGACCAGCAGTCGCGCGACACCGTTGACACCCTGGTACGCGGCGCGGCCGCGGCCGGAGCCACGGTGGTGTTGGCCACCCACGAGCTAGAGCGCATTCAGGTGCTCAAGCCCCGGGTGGTGAGCGTGGTAGGCGGGATGGTGCGCTCCGGGAGCGACTCGGCTGATGCGCCAAACGACGGGGATGCCTCCACCGAGGGAGACCGCCGTGTTCCGTGATGCGTGGCTGATCGCGGGCAAGGATCTGAAGATCGAGATGCGCGCCCGAGTGGGGATCAACCAGATCGTGCCATTCGCGGTGACGGTATTGGTGCTGTTCGCCTTCGCGCTGGACACCGATCAGGAGGCCTTGCGCACCTATGCCCCCGGGCTGTTCTGGGTAACGGTGCTCTTGGCCTCGCTCTTGGCCATCGGTCGCTCGTTCGCGGTGGATTTGGCCGACGGAGCCTCCGACAGACTGCTTCTGTCGGGAATCGACCCCATCGCCGTGTTCGGGGGCAAGGCGGCGGCCATCGCCATCCAGCTGGTGGTGCTGGAGGTGCTGTTGGCATCCGGCGTGGTGCTGTTGTTCGACGTGACCGTGCATCGCTACGGCCTCATGGTGTGTGCGGGACTGGCTGCCGCCGCTGGTGTAGCCACCGCCGGCACGCTGTATGGGGCGCTGGTATCTGGGCTTGGGGTGCGGGAGACACTGCTGCCGATGCTGTTGCTGCCGGTGGTGGCACCGGTGCTCGTCGGGGCCACCCGGGCATTTCAGGACGCTTTTGGCGTGGCCGGGGCCGAAGGGTGGGCCTGGTTGGGCCTTCTGGCCGGTTTCGCCGCAATCTATGGGGTATTCGGAGCCTTGAGTTACGGGGCTCTCTTGGAGGAAGCATGAGCACCGTGGTGGCTGCCACCACCTCGTCGAAAGCGACGAGAGTCCTGGGCTGGCTGACGCTGGCCGGGTTTGCCCTACTGGTGGCGCTGGCCTTCGCCTGGGTGCCCGAAGACACCCGCATCACCGAGCAGGGCGACGTGGTGGGCCAGTTCGACGCGGTGCGCCTGATGTTCGTCCATGTGCCGTCGGCCATCTTGGCCTACACCGGGTTCGGGCTGACCTTTTTGGCCAGCCTGGCCTACCTGCGGTGGCGCACCGACTGGTGGGACATGATGGCCCACGCCTCCGCCGAGATAGGCGTGGTGTTCGGGGTGCTGACACTGGTGACCGGCTCTATTTGGGGGCGTCCCACCTGGCAGACCTGGTGGGAGTGGGGCGATGTGCGGCTGGTGACCGCCCTGGTGATGGTGCTGGTGTTCGTGGGCTATCTGGCGGTGCGCCGCATCCCGGCCGACACGGCGGTGAGGGCTCGGCGTTCGGTGGTGATCGCCCTGGTGGGGGCGGTGAACATTGTGATCGTGAACCGGTCGGTGGACTGGTGGGAGAACCGGACTCTGCACCAGCAGTCCACGCTCACCGCCCGCAAGATCCGCGACGAGACCCTGTTCACCCTGTCGTTCTCGTTCGCAGTGGGCATGGCGCTGTTCGCCTGGCTGCTGCTGCACCGCTTCCGTTTGGCCTACCTCGAAAGCCAGATCGAACAACTTGAGGTGGACGAAGCCATGGAGGAACGGCGGGCCGAGGCAGGTCTGCCAGATGACTCAGAGGAGCAGGCATGACTCATGTGGGATATCTCGTTGCCGGTTGGAGCATCTCGGTGGCCGTGGTGGTGGCCTATGCCGGGTGGGTGCTGATGCGGGGCCGATCGCTGAGCCGTCGGGTGCCCGAGAACCGCCGCCGGTGGATGATGCCCGATGACTGACTCTCCGACCGAGGAGTTGGTGGACCCGGGTGAGGCCATGGATCTGAGCCCGAGGCCGCCCCGGCCCGCCCGGAGGGGCATCCGCCGTTGGGTTCCGGTGCTGCTGGTGGCCGCGGTGTTGCTGGTGATCGGCTTTGTGCTGTGGAAGGTGCTGGCCGACGCCACGCTGGTATTCCGCGAGGTGGACGATGCGGTGGAGCGCCGGGAGGAACTGGGCGACGACCGGTTCCGCATGATCGGCTCGCCGGTGAGCGGGTCCCCACAAGACGTGACTCTGGACGACGGCCGCCCGGCAGTGGCGTTCTCGGTGATTCTTGACGGCGTGGTGGCCGACGTGGTCCACACCGGCGGGGTATCGGACCAGTTCCAGCCCGAGGTGCCGGTGGTGATCGACGGCCACTGGGTGCGAAGCAACGCCTACGGCGGTGTGGCCGACGACGGCTGGTACTTCGCCAGCGACCGGATGCTGGTCAAGCACGACAACGACTACCGGGTGGACAACCAAGACCGCATCGACGACGCCGAAGAGCGCGGACAGTACGAATGACGAGTGCCTGTGAACCGCTGAAGGGCGACCGCCGGCAATGAACATAACCCTCGGGGTTCTAGGGATTTCGGTGGCGATGGCTTCTGCCGCCCTCGGGGTGTTCATGGTGGCCGCTCGCCGGCTCGATTGGGTGCGGTTGTGCGCCTGGCTGGTGCTGGGCGGGGCCGGATTGTCGGTGTTCGCCATGGAGCGGGCCCTCATCACCCGGGACTTCTCGGTGTCGTACGTAGCCGAAAACGGCAGCCACGCCACCCCCGCGCTGTTCAACGTGGCCACGCTGTGGGCTGCGTTGGAGGGCTCCATTTTGCTGTGGGCCCTTATCCTGTCCGGGTATCTGGTGGTGGTGGTCACCAAGTTCCGCCACCGCCTCGGTGACCCACTGGTGGGATGGGCCATGGCCGTGCTGTTCATCGTGTGCCTCTTCTTCTTCGTGCTGATGTTCAACTGGCCCAACTTGGATCTGGCGCAGCCCTTCCGACGAGTGGAAGTTCCGCCGGGCTACGACGGACCCGGACCCAATCCGCTGTTGCAGAACCACTGGCTGATGGCGGTGCACCCCCCGATGCTGTACTTGGGCTATGTGGGGTTCACCGTGCCCTTCTCCTTCGCCATAGCGGCGCTGGCCACCGGCCGGCTGGGAGAAGGGTGGCTGGTCGAGACCCGACGGTGGACCCTGTTCGCCTGGGCCTTCCTCACCGCCGGGATCATCTTGGGGGCGTGGTGGTCGTGGGACGTTCTGGGCTGGGGCGGCTATTGGGGATGGGACCCGGTGGAGAACGCCTCGCTTCTGCCGTGGCTGACCGGTACCGCCTTTCTGCACTCGGTGATGGTGCAGGAGCGCCGGGGGATGCTGCG
The DNA here is from genome assembly GCA_963663255.1 of Acidimicrobiales bacterium. GTDB lineage: Bacteria > Actinomycetota > Acidimicrobiia > Acidimicrobiales > Bin134 > Poriferisocius. Next base: position 2,831,850 of record OY760141.1, on the reverse strand, counting down.
GGTATGGAACCTGTCGCTGGTATGCGCCACGTTCGCCTTGACCATTTTGGGGACGTTCTTGACCCGCTCGGGGCTGGTGGACTCGGTTCACGCGTTTTCCGCTGATGCAGTGGGTCCCGCGTTGCTGGTGTTCTTCGCTTTGATTGTGGTGGTCACCGTGGGGCTCATCGCCTGGCGGGGCGACCGGTTGCGCTCGCCTGGGCAGATTGACTCGGCGCTGTCGCGGGAGGCTTCGTTTCTGGCCAACAACCTGCTGTTCGGGGTGTTCGCCTTCGTGGTGCTGTTGGGGACGGTGTTTCCGCTGATCGTGGAAGCGCTCAACGGCAATCGGATCAGCGTGGGCACCCCGTTCTTCGACCGGATGACGATGCCGGTCGGGCTGCTGTTGCTGTTCTTGATGGCGGTGGCCCCAGTGCTGCCGTGGCGAAAGACCACCGCCGAGAGGCTGTCGGAGCGACTGATGTGGCCGGGCTGGGCGGCAGTGGCCGGGTTGCTGATAGCCCTGCTGGTGGGGGCTCGGGACCTGGCCCCGTTGCTGGCGTTTGGTCTAGCCGGGTTCGCGGGGGGCGCGGCGGTGCGCCAGTTGGTGTTAGCTGCTCGGCGGCAGGGGTGGCGGGGCCTGGTGGGTCGGGCCAATGGCGGCATGGTGGTGCACATCGGCGTGGTCGTGGTGGCGGTGGCGCTGGCGGCCAGCAACAGCTATCTGCACCAGAGCGAGCTGACCATCGCCCCTGGCGAGACGGCCTACGTCAGCGGGCATGAGGTCGTATTTGTGGGCACCCAGGACAAAGTGTTCGACAACAAGGTCAAAACCGAGGCAGTGGTGCTGGTGGACGGCACGGTGGTTCGGCCAGGGGTGAGCCGGTTCGCCAACGGGGGAGTGGTGCGCACGCCGGGCACCAAGTCGTCTCCGGTGCGGGACATCCAAGTGGCGGTGTTGGACTTGCCCGACGGCCCCGGTGGCCCCGCCGGGGTGCGGGTGACTGTCCAGCCGCTGACGCTTTGGCTGTGGATAGGCGGCGCAATCATGCTGCTGGGGGCGGTGTTCTCGGCATTCCCCGGCCGTCGGAGGTCGCCCACCATGCCGGTGTCGGCTCCGGTGCCCGGAGTTCCCCTTCGAGAACGCGGGGTGCCCGTTGCCTGAGCAGCCGCCGTCCGCCGACCAGCCCGTCGATTCCGATCAGCCTGAAAGCCCCCCGCGGCTGCGAACGGTTCGGTGGGTGGGGCTGGCAGTCGGTGTGTTGGCCGTGGCCCTCATCGTGGTGTTCGCCGTGTCTGAGCGTGACCGAAGAGGGCCGCCGGTTCCTGACTTCGCCCCCGAGTTCACCGGGGAGACGCTGGATGGGGGCGAATTCGACATGGCCGCCCAGCGGGGTCGCTGGGTGGTGGTTAACTTCTTCTCCACCTGGTGTGTGCAGTGCGTGGTGGAGCATCCCGAGTTGGTGGCGTTCCACGACCGCTACCGCGGCGACCCCAATATTCGGTTGGTGAGCGTGGTCTTCCGAGACGAAGTGGAGGTCATTGACCGGTTCTTCGCCGAGCAGGGCGGGGATTGGCCCATCGTGATCTCCAACACCGGTCGCATTGCCATTGATTTCGGGGTCACCGCCGTACCGGAGACCTACCTTGTGGATCCCCTTGGACGGGTGGTGTCCAAGTTCACCGGAGGCGTCACCCTGGCCGGGCTCGAATCCCAGCTGGCCCGTGCGGGAGCGGGCTCATGATCTCCCGCCGTCGGAAGGTGATCTTGTCATGGATGCTGGTGGGGGTGGCCGCCGCCACCATGTTGGTGTTCGGGGTGGTGGACGGTCGGGACGACCGGACCAATGCCGAGCGGGCCCATGACATCGGCGCAACCATCGCCTGTCCGCAGTGCGTGGGACAGTCGGTGGTGGAGTCGGACGTGGCCATCGCCCGGGAGATCCGAGCCGAGATCGGACGGCTTGTCGTGGCCGGACACAGCGACGACGACATCCGAGCCCGTTTTGCTGAGCGCTACGGAGACTGGGTCATCTTGACACCGTCGACGTCTGGGGTGAGCGGTTTGGTCTGGATCATCCCGGTGGTGGGGCTGGTAGTTGGTGCTGGACTCTTGGCGTGGACGCTGAGCCGGTGGCGGCAGGCGAGTACGGCTGGTGAAGGGGTTTCAGATGACGACCGCACCTTGGTTGAATCTGCCCGTGCCGGGATGAGAGAGCGGCGTGATGGATGATGAGCGGGAATTCTGGCTGGAGTCGCTGGATGATCTGGATGAGGAGTTGGCCGCGGGCGACTTGGAGCCGGAGGATCATCAGGCTCTGAGTCAGAGCTACACCCGCAAGGCGGCAGATGCGCTTCGGGGAGATCAGGAGGAGCCTGAGCAGCCAGATGGCCGGGGGCGGGGCAAGCTGGTCGCGGTAGTGGCAGGGCTGGTAGTGGTAGGTGTGGTCGCCGGAGTCTTTCTCGCCCGAGCAGTGGGGTCTCGGCATTCCGGGGACACCATTACCGGAAACGACGCCGTGACCAGCGTGCCCGGGTTGTTGAGAAACGCAGAGGAGTCGGCGGCCGCTGGAGACTTGGGTGAGGCCATTGCCATTTACGACCGGGTGCTGGAGCGGTCGCCCTCGAACCCCAATGCGCTGGCCTACAAGGGCTGGCTGCTCGCATTGGAGGGCCAAGAGGCAGAGGCTGCCGATGTGCTGGCCGACGCGGTGGCGACCGCCCCCGACTATCCCGATGCCCGGGCGTTTCGGGCCATCTTGCTCTATCGCACCGGCGACTGTTTCGGCGCGGCGGGGGAACTGGCCGCCTTTGATGCCACCAATCCCCCCGAATTCATCTCCCAGCTAGTGGAAACCCAGGGCCTGCGGACCAATATCGCCCTCTGCCAGATTGTCTTGCAGGCCCAGGAGCAATTTGAGACGCTGGCCGACCTTGGACTTGCCGCCGATGACGCGGTGGCCGCGGCCCGCGCTCTATGGGATCCAACCACTCCCGACCAGGGCGACCCAGCACTTGCGCTCCGGGTGTACCAGGCCGTGCTAGCCGACCACCCCAATCATCCCGGGGCTCTGACGTTCAGCGGAGTACTCCTCATCCAGACCGGCCTGGAGGAACAGATCACCGAAGGCGTCCGTCGCATCTACCAAGCAGTCGAAGCCGCTCCCAAGCACCCCGAAGCCCGTCTCTGGCGAGCTTGGCTCTCCATCGGCCTCGGCGACCCCGACCAAGCCCGCGCCGATCTCGACCACCTCGACACCCTCAACCTCCCACCTGAGATAGCGCGCCTCGCCGCCGATCTCCGCACTCGCTTGGGCTAGTCCCGGTCAGTTGTGGCTGGGGTGGGTGGGGTAGTGGGTGAACCAGGAGATGGGAGAGGGTTGGCGGGCGAGGACGGTGGGCCACAGGTCGCCAGGGTCTTCGGTGAGGAGGTCGGCAGGGTCGGCTTCGACTACGAACCAGGCGCCGGATTCGATCTCTCCCTCGAGCTGGCCGGGGGACCAGCCGGCGTAGCCGGCGAACAGGCGGACTCCGTCTACTGCGCTGGCCACCTCGTTGGCGTCGGCCTCTAGATCGAGGGTACCCACCAGGCCGAGCACGGGGGTCCACCACCCTTGGTCGGGGTCTTGGCGCACTCGCGCCAGGGCCACTACCGACTCGTTGGACACCGGTCCGCCGATGAACATGGTGGGCGGCGAGACTAGGTGCGGTGCCCACTGGGGGAGGGCATCGCTGACCAGCAGGCCCGAAGGGCGGTTGAGTACCACACCGGCGGCTCCCTCTTCTTGATGGGCCAGCATCAGCACCACGGTGCGCTCAAAATTTCCGTCGCCGATAAGCGGGGTGGCCACCAGCAGCTTGCCGGAGGTGTCGGGCCCCATGTCCATTGCTACAGATTCTCGACCACGTAGTCGATGCAGCCGCACAGCGCCGCGATGTCGGAAGGGGGAATGGCGGGGAACAGGGCCACGCGGAGTTGGTTGCGGCCAAGCGCTCGGTACGACTCCACGTCAACTACTCCGTTGGTTCTCAGCACCGCGGCTACCTCATCGGCCGAAACGCTGTCGAAGTCTATGGTGGCCACCACGTGGCTGCGAACGGCGGTGTCGGCCACGAACGGCGTGGTGAAGTCCCGGTTCTCGGCCCAGGTGTATATGACGTCGGCAGACCGGTCGCAGCGCGTGGCGGCCCACTCCAGTCCGCCGTTGCTGTTGATCCACTCCACTTGGTGCACGGCCAGAAACACGGTGGCTAGCGCCGGAGTGTTGTATGTCTCGTCCTTCCGGGAGCTGTTGATTGCGATGCTCAAGTCGAGGAATGGCGGGATCCAGCGGTCGGAGGCCGCAATGCGCTTGATCCTCTCCACCGCGGCAGGCGAGCAGCAGGCCAGCCATAGTCCGCCATCGGCGGCTAGGCACTTCTGGGGGGCGAAGTAGTACACGTCGGTCTCGGCGGGATCGAATCGCAGCCCGCCAGCGCCCGACGTGGCATCGACCAACACGAGGCCCTCCTCACTTGGGCGGTGCAGCTCCATTGAAACCCCGGTGGATGTCTCATTGTGGGTCAGGGCATAGGCGTCCACCGATGAGTCGGCCACGGCCTCGGGATGGGTGCCGGGTACGGAGCTGATGATCACGGGCTCTTGTAGGTGGGGGGCGCCGGCCACACCGGCAGCGAATTTGGCCGAAAAGGCCCCGAAGCTCAGATGTTGGCTGCGGCTCTCGATCAGGTTGAAGATGGCAGCGTCCCAGAATCCGGTTGTGCCTCCGTTGCCCAGGACCACTTCGTAGCCGTCGGGCAGGCAGAACAACTCGGCCACCCCGGCCCGGAGCCGATGGACCACATCCTTGACGGTGGTCTTGCGATGGCTGGTTCCGAGGAAGTTGTCGGCGGCTGCGGCCAGTGCGGCGGCCGCATCTGGGCGCACCCGAGACGGGCCGCTGCCGAAGCGGCCGTCTTCGGGCAACAGGTCTGGAGGGATGGTGATCGTTGGGGTCTGCGCAACACTGCTCACGGGGCCCCACGTTATCTATGCAGAGCGCACTTTCGGTGGTGTTCGGCCAACCAGGAATTGAGCAACAAGATCCCGGTTGCGGTGTGAAAAGCTGCGCTCATGGCTCGCATATCCCAGCGCATTTCCGCCATCGCTCCCTCGGCCACCCTGGCGGTGGATGCCAAGGCCAAGGCACTGAAGGCCCAGGGGGCGCCGGTTATCAGTTTTGGAGCCGGCGAGCCCGACTTTCCCACCCCGGCGGCCATCTTGGACGCGGCTCGAGCCGCGGTGGACGACCCGAAGAACCATCGCTATTCCCCAGCCGGGGGCCTGCCCGAGCTGAGGGAGGCCATCGTGGCCAAGACCCGGCGCGATTCGGGCTATGAGGTTGAGCCGTCGCAGGTGGTGGTCACCAACGGGGGCAAGCACGCGGTGTACAACGCCTTCGCCGTGCTGCTCGATCCCGGCGACGAGGTGCTTTTGCCCGCTCCCTATTGGACTACCTACCCCGAGGCCATCTCGCTGGCCGGCGGGGTCAGCGTCGACGTGCCCACCACGTCGGTGGACGGGTTCATGGTGACCGTTGAGCAACTTGAGGCGGCTCGCACCGATCGCACCAAGGCGCTGGTGTTCGTGTCGCCGTCGAACCCCACCGGGGCGGTCTATCCCCGAGATCGGGTGGAGGCCATCGGCCGATGGGCCGCTGAGAACGACGTGTGGGTTATCACCGATGAGATCTACGAGCATCTGACCTACGACGACCATGAGTTCAGCTCCATCCCAGTGGTGGTTCCCGAATTGGCCGACCGCTGCCTGGTGCTCAACGGGGTGGCCAAGACCTACGCGATGACCGGCTGGCGGGTGGGCTGGCTGATCGGCCCCTCCGACGCGGCGTCCGCGGCGGTGAGCCTCCAGTCGCACCAGACCTCGAATGTGTCCAACGTGGCCCAGAGGGCCGCGCTGGCTGCGGTCAGCGGTCCGCTGGACGCAGTGGCCGAGATGCGAGCCGCCTTCGACCGCCGACGCAAGGCCATGCACCGGTTGCTGAACGGGATCGACGGAGTGCATTGCCTTGAACCCCAAGGGGCGTTCTACGCCTTTCCCTCCTTTGAGGGAGTGTTGGGCCGACCGGGCATGCCCGACAACACCGCCGATCTGGCCGGGTGGATCCTGGACGAGGCGCAGGTGGCCATCGTGCCCGGAGAGGCCTTCGCCGGCCCGGGCTATGCCCGGCTGTCGTTTGCCCTGGGAGACGACGATTTGGGAGAGGGCATCGGCCGGATCGCTGATCTGTTGCAGTGAGCGAGCTTCAGACGCTGCCCTACGGCAGTTGGCCGTCGCCCATTTCGGCTCAATCGATGGTGGCCGGCGCCGCGCTGCCGGTGAGCGTGTGGAACCAGAAAGGCCGAATGTGGTGGACCGAGTCGCGCCCGGCCGAGTCGGGCCGCAACGCCCTGGTGTGCGATGGCGCCGATCTGTGGGCCTCGGCGTCGGTGCGGACCCGGGTGCACAGCTACGGCGGGGGTGCATGGTGGCCCGACGGTGCCGACGGGGTGTATGCCTGCGACGACGCCGACGGCCGCCTTTGGCATGTGTCGGCTGTCGGCACAGCCCGCCCGGTAACCCCCGAGCCTCCCTTCGCCCACGGTTGGCGTTACGCCGACGGTCGGGCCCTCGGCGACGCCACGGTGTGCGTGCGGGAGGACCACCACGCGGCCCGGGCGGCCCAACAAGAGAGCCGCAAATTGGAAGAGGCCAATCAGATCGTGCGACTGAGCGGCGACGGATCGGGCGAGCCCGAGATCGTGGCCACCGGGGCAGATTTCTACGCCTGGCCCCGACCCAGCCCCGACGGGCAGCGGCTGTCGTGGGTGCAGTGGAACCACCCCAATATGCCCTGGGACCAAACCGAGCTGTGGGTGGACGGCCAGTGCGCGGTGTCGGGTATGGGCTCGGTAGTAGAGCCTCAGTGGGGTCCCGACGGCCGCCTCTACGTGGTGAGCGATCACAACGGCTGGTGGAACCTGTACGTCTTGGAGGGCAGCGACCTCGACCCGGTCCTTGAGTTCGACGCAGAAATGCATCGCCCCGCCTGGGTGTTCGACGACCCCAGCTACGCGGTATGCGGCGACAACACGGTGGTGGTGGCGGCCATGCGGGGATCGTTGGCCGAGCTTTGGGCTATTCCCCCCGACGGATCGGATCCCCAGCAGTTGGATCTGCCTTGGACTTCGTATGGGAGCGTCCGCCCCGCCGGACCCCATGCCGTCACTGCCATTGCCGCCTCGCCGACCCAAGAGCCCACCGCGGTGCGCATTGATGTTGCCGACGGGTCGTTCGATGTCATCCGCCCGCCAGCGCGGGCCGCAGTCGATCCGGCGTATCTGTCCAGTCCCCGGCCCATCGCCTTTCCCACAACCGATAGTGCCGAAGCCCACGGGCTCTATTACCCGCCCGCCAATCCGAGCGCGAGGGCACCGGCCGGTGAGCGCCCGCCGCTGCTGGTGCTGGGCCACAGCGGTCCCACCGGTGCGGCCCGCAGCCAGCTCCAGCTCGGCATCCAGTACTGGACCAGTCGGGGAATCGCGGTGGTGGACGTGAACTACCGGGGTAGCACCGGCTACGGCACTGCCTACCGGGAGGCGCTCCAGGGGCTCTGGGGGGTCAGCGACGTGGACGACTGCGTGGCCGCGGCCCGCCACCTGGTGCGCACCGGAGAGGTGGACGGTGATCGGCTCATCATCCGGGGCTCCAGCGCCGGCGGCTACACCACCCTGTGCGCGCTGGCCTTCCACAAGGTGTTCGCCGCCGGGGCCAGCCGCTACGGCATCGCCGATCTGGCCGCGCTGGCCATCGACACCCACAAGTTCGAGGCCCGCTACATGGACGGCCTGGTGGGGCTGTACCCCGAAGGCGAAGAGGTGTACAGGGCCCGTTCGCCTATCCACTTCGTGGACGATTTCGAGGCCCCCATGATCGTGCTCCAAGGCTCCGAAGACGTGGTGGTGCCCCCCAACCAGGCCAAGATGATCGTGGCCGCCCTGGAGCAGCGTTCGATCCCCGTGGCCTACCTGCTGTTCGAAGGCGAACAGCACGGATTCCGCAAAGCCGAGAACATCGTGGCCGCCCTAGAAGCAGAGTTAGCGTTCTTCGCCCAGATTCTGGGATTCGCTTTGGCCGACGACATCCCGCCGGTGGAAATCCGCCGCTAGCCGGAATTTGCTCCGCCGCTGCCAATTGGTCCCCGGCGGGTCACAGAACTCGGTCTATCGTGAGGGCCGATGGCCAAAGTCCTTGTAGCAGAGAAGATCGCCGACATCGGGGTGGCCAAGCTTCGCCATGCTGGGCATGACGTAGAGGTCCGCACCGGGATGAGTCCCGATGAGCTGCTGGAGGCAGTTGCAGGGGTTCATGGGCTGATCATCCGGTCGGCCACCCAGGTGACCGCCGAGGTGTTCGACGCGGGAAGCGATCTGGTGATCGTGGGCCGGGCCGGGGTGGGCCTCGACAACGTGGATGTGGGTGCCGCCACCGAGCACGGGGTGCTGGTGGTGAACGACACGTTGTCGAACATCATCTCGGCCGCCGAGCACACCATGGCGTTGATCTTGTCCCAAGCGCGGAACATTCCCCAGGCCCATGCAGCGCTCACCGACGGTCGGTGGGAGCGCGGTCGCTGGGAGGGGATCGAGCTGAGCGACAAGACGCTGGGCATCCTCGGGCTGGGCCGGATCGGGCGGTTGGTGGCCGAACGGGCGCTGGGCTTCGCCATGCGGGTGATCGCCAGCGACCCCTACGTGTCCGAAGAGGTGGCCCTCCGCAGCGTGATGGATCTCGTGTCGCTGGAGGAGCTGATAGCCCAGTCGGATTTCATCACCATCCATGTGGCCCGCACGCCAGAGACCATCGGGCTGATCAACTCTGAGTTGCTGGCGCTGGCCAAGCCCAATCTGAGGATCGTCAACGTGTCGCGCGGCGGGATCGTGGACGAGGCCGATCTGGCCGAGGCAGTGGCATCGGGGCGCATCGCCGGGGCCGCCCTGGACGTGTTCGACGGCGAGCCCATCACCGAGTCGCCGCTGTTCGACCTCGACTCGGTGGTGGTCACCCCCCATCTGGGGGCCAGCACCGAAGAGGCCCAGAGCAAGGCGGGCGACGCCATTGCCGAACAGGTGATGCTGGCGTTGGCCGGAGAGTTCGTGCCCGCCGCGGTGAACGTTCCGGCCAAGAACGTTCCCGACGTGCTGCGGCCCTATCTGCCGCTGGCTGAGCAGCTCGGACGCCTGTTCGGGAACCTGTGCGAACGGCTGCCCCAGGTGCTGGAGGTAGAACTCATCGGCGAGATCGGCAAGCCCGACAACACGGTGGCGGTCATGTCGGCGGTCAAGGGCTTGCTGAGCGCGGTGTCGGACATGCAGGTCAGCTATGTGAACGCCCTGACCATGGCCGAAGAGCGGGGGATGGAGGTGCGGGCCATCAGCACGCCCACCTCGAAAGACCATGTGAACCTGCTCACCGTGCGGGGCGGGGGGCACAGCCTCGGCGGGAGGGTGACCGGGGCCCGCCAAGAGCCGGTGCTGGTACTGGCTGATGACCACTCCATCCACATGCCCCCGGCGGCCCACATGATTCTGCTGTCCAACGATGACCGCCCCGGGGTGATCGGCGCAGTGGGCACTCTGCTGGGAAGCGCCGGCATCAACATCAACGACATGAACGTGGGACGGGCGCCTACCGGGGAAGGGGCATCCATGGTGATCGCAACCCCCCATCCCGTGCCCAAGGAGGTGGCCGACGCCCTGGTGGCCATCGACGGAGTGCAGTCCGCCCGCTACATGGGCCTAGCTCCTCCCCAGGCTTGATCGAGCCCAGCCGAACAACCCAGGTGTTTGGAAAACACCGAGGGCTGGCCTAGGATTGTCTCGATGAGCCGCATCCGCACCCACTTGCTGCTCTTGTAGGGCGAGCACCCAGAGGTGCTCGCCCCGACCCCCTGATCCCGCAAGGGCAGGGGGTTTTTTCGTGAGTCAATTCCAATAGAGGCCATGCCATGACAACCGGATTACACCCCCAACAGCCGTCGGGAATGCCGATCCACAAGTACCAGGCGTTTGAGCCAATCGAGCTTGTCGACCGGACGTGGCCCAACGCGGTGCTCACCGGGGCCCCCCGGTGGTGCTCAGTGGACCTGCGGGACGGCAACCAGGCCCTCATCGAGCCCATGAACTCCGAGCGGAAGTGGAAGATGTTCACCGCGCTGGTGGAGGCCGGGTTCAAAGAGATCGAGGTGGGCTTCCCCTCGGCATCGGAGACCGACTTCGGGTTCGTGCGGGAGATCATCGAGCAGAGGGCCATCCCCTCCGATGTCCGCATCCAGGTGCTCACCCAGGCCCGCAAGGAGCTCATCGAGCGCACCTACGAAGCCATCGACGGGGCAGCCGATGCCATAGTCCATCTGTACAACTCCACGTCCACCGTCCAGCGCCGGGTGGTTTTCGGCCTCGACATGGACGGGATCACCAAGATCGCCACCCAGGCATCGGAGTTGTGCCGGTCGCTGGAGTCGCAAGTGCCCAACACCGAGGTGTTCTACGAGTACTCGCCCGAGTCGTTCACCGGCACCGAGCTGCTGTTCGCCAAACGGGTTTGCGACGAGGTGGTGGAGATTTTGGCCGACGGCCACGACAAGCCGGTCATCATCAACCTGCCGGCCACCGTGGAGATGTCCACCGCCAACATCTACGGCGACATGATCGAGTGGATGCACCGCAACCTGGCCCGCCGCGACCGCATCGTGTTGAGCCTGCACCCTCACAACGATCGGGGCACCGCGGTGGCCGCGGCCGAGTTCGGGCTCATGGCCGGTGCCGACCGGGTGGAGGGCACCTTGTTCGGCAACGGGGAGCGCACCGGCAATGTGGATGTGGTGAATTTGGCCATGAACCTGTTCAGCCAGGGGGTGGACCCCGAGTTGGACATATCCGACATCAACTGGCTGCGCCGGGTGGCCGAGGACTGCAACCAGCTTCCCATCCACCCCCGCCATCCCTATGTGGGCGATCTGGTGTACACCGCCTTTTCCGGGTCGCACCAAGACGCCATCAAGAAGGGGTTCGAGGCCATGGAAGAGAGCGGCCAGACCCTGTTCGAGGTGCCCTACATCCCCATCGATCCCAAGGATGTAGGCCGCTCCTACCAAGACGTGGTGCGGGTGAACAGCCAGTCGGGAAAGGGAGGAGTGTCATACCTGCTCCATGCCGAGGTGCAGCTCGACCTGCCTCGGCGCATGCAGATCGAGTTCAGCCGGGTTATCCAGCAGATCGCCGACGAAACCGGCGAGGAGATCACCGCCGACCAGATCTACAACGAGTTCGCCACCGAGTACCTCGATCTGGACGAGCCCTACCGGCTGAACGGCTACGAGTCGGCCCAGAACGCCCGGGGGGCCGACCGCACCGTGGTGACGGCCCGGCTGACCAGCGGCAACGAGCAGGTGGTGGTTCACGGTGAGGGGGCTGGTTCCCTGGACGCCTTTGTGAGTGGCTTGAACGAGATCATCGACAGCCCGGTCAAGGTGGTGGACTACAGCGAGCACGCCCGGGGCGGGGGCACCGATGCCGAGGCCGTGGCCTACATCGAGTTGCTGGTGGACGGCCGCGAGCTTTGGGGTTGCGGTATCCACACGGACATAACGACAGCCTCTATGCGGGCCATCGTGAGCGCCTTGAACCGCGCTTGCGCGGGGTTGGGGTGATTGCTCAGTTTGAGCTCAGTGCGAATTGCTCTTGGTAAGCGAACGTACCTAGATCGTTGGCTTGGAGGGCTTGTTCGCTCATGGTCCAGAGGGTTTCGCCAATTATCAGTAGGCGTTGGATGGGCGGGGTCCAGATCCAGCAGATGATCAGCTTCTCGTCGTCGGCGATGTCGATGGAAGGCCATTCTTCTCGGGCCCATTCGGGCTTCATGGGCTCACAGTCCTGGTTGCTGTAGCTGTCGGGGGCGTCGAGGGGGCAGATGCGGACCTCGCTCTCGCCGCCGAAGGTCCGGGCGAGTTCGTTGTTGTCCACCGGGCGGCAGCCTTCGAAGGTGATCTGCTGTTCTCGGTGTGACACCCGGCCGAGTTCGGCGATGCCGTCGCGGTTCACCCGTACGGCAACTGCGCCGAAGAAGCTCTCTTCGTTGTCTTCGTAGTCGTAGCGGGTGAGGGGGATGGCCACCATTTCTTCGGGGGCCCAGTAAAGGAATGCTCGGTGGTCCCATTCGGCTTCGCTGTGGGCGTTGGGGAACACGATCACGTCTAGCTCGGTTGGGTTGGCTGGGTCGCTCACGTCGAACAGCGACACCTTGGTGCCGCGGGTGCGGCCGGTGTCGTCGGCGTCTTGGCCCACGCCAATCAGCAGGCCATCGCCTATGGGGTGCAGGTAGGTGGAGAAGCCGGGGATCTTCAGCTCGCCGGCCACTGTCGGCGCAACGGGATCAGACAGATCGAGCACGTAGAGGGGGTCGACCTGGCGGAAGGTGACCACATAGCCGGTGTCGCCGGCGAAGCGGACCGAAAAGATGCGCTCGCCTCGGCCCAAGTTGCCGACCTTTCCCACCTCGGCGAGCCGTCGGCCCTGCTGTTCAAGCACCACTACTTGACTCTCAGAAGTCTCGGTGTCCCAGGGCTCGCCTATGGTGGTGGCCACCCGGAAATAGCTGTTGTATTCGTCCATGGAGAACTGGTTGAGCAGGTGGCCCTCCACCGTGCCGGACGCCTCGTAGCGGGCTGGGCCGTCGGTTGACACCGAAAACTTGTGTACGACCGTGGTCCACTCCGTCGGCGCCGAGATGCTGACCGAGTCTCCGTCAACGACGGGTTCGGCCCACACCGGCTCACTGGAGGCCAGATAGATCGACTGGCCTGAGCCGTAGAGAGTGTGGCCATCAGCCAGCACCGAGGCGGCGTCGCCGGTGCCCAGCGGCTCGTCCAAGTTGAAGCTCAGTACCGACAGCACGGTGAACCCATCGAACTCGGCGGGGGTGTAGAGCTGCTCGCATTCCGGCAAGAGTCCGGCTCGGGTGCCGTCGGGACCGTCGAAGCGGTAAGCCGGCAGCCAGGCCCCCAAGTCGGCGGTGGCCGCGATCTGCTTGTTGGCCGCTTCGGCGGCGGCTTCGGCAGCGGGGCCGCTGGGGTACACGAACTGGAACTGCGCCGGGTAGCTGGACATGGACATCCACACCACGTCGCCCACCGCCCGAGCGCTGAGGTAATTCCCCTCCACCCGGAGTTCCGACACCACATCCATTGATGCTGGGTTGGACAGGTCCACCTCTTGGATCAGCGACGCCGGGCTGCCCCGGAACATGATGTCTTCGGCGATCACGTGGTCGCCCTCGAGGTCGCTGGCCGCCACCGGTTCAAGCCAGTCGGCGTAGCTGGTGGAGAACACCATGGCCCGATCGCCCCGGATGAAGATCTCCTGGCCCCAGCCTGAGCCCGACTCGCCCACCAAATCGACGCTGCCCCGATACTGGGGCTGGTCGCCGGAGACGTCCACATAATGCAGCCGGCCTTGGGCCACGGCCAGGATGCGGTTGCCGTCGGTTTTGATGATGTCAGGCTCGTCCACGCCCGCCACCTGCACGTTGGTGCTGGAGAAGTCACCGTCGGAGCCGGCGGTCGGTGCTTCGGGGGCAGGGGCCGACTGGGCCACGGAGTCGTCGGCCATCATTTCGGCTTCTTCCACCATGAATGGCTCGGGGATGCCGAAGCGAGGTCCGTCATCGAGCCCGTAGGGGCCAACCCGGCTGACGGTCTCGGTCCTCAGATAATCCAACAACGTGCTGCAATCTCCGAAGCTCCGCAGCGCCGACAACAACTCAATGTCTTCCAGCACCACCGTCGGCTCCGGCGTGCCATCTGGCCCTCCGCTTGGCTCTCCGGTGGACTCTCCTGCTGGTTGGCGTGAAGTTCCCCCAGTGATTCCCGGCGAATCAGCGGTATCGGACGAGCAGGCCCCAGCTAGCAATGCTAGGACAACGACGACGAGGGCGATTTTCGACAGCTTCATCATGCTCCCTATGACGACGCGCCCCCGCTAGTTGGTTCCCGGCGAATTTATGTTGTCAGGCTACGCCAGAGATGGCATCCAATCGGGGCGGGTGGCTTCGAAGGTGCTGATGGCACCGGTGTGGGAGAGGGTGAGGCCGATATCGTCAAGGCCCTCAAGCAGGCGGTGCTGGACGGAGCCGTCCAGGGGGAAGGCCGCACTGACCCCGACGGCGGGGGCCGAAACAGTGAGCTGTTCCACGTCGACAGTTATCTCGACAGAGGGGTCATTGGCCGCCGCGTCGAGCAGCGTACGGGCCATCTCGTCGCTTACCTGCACCGGGACGAGGCCGTTCTTGGTGGAGTTGTTGCGGAAGATGTCGCCGAAGCGGGGGGAGACCACCGCCTCGAAGCCGTACTGCTGTATGGCCCACACCGCGTGCTCCCGGGAGGAGCCGGTGCCGAAGTTGGGGCCGGCCACCAGGATGCGGGCTTCAGCGAAGCGGGGATCATTGAGCACGAAATCGGGGTCTTCGCGCCACTCGGAGAATAGGCCCTGCTCGAAACCGGTGCGCTCCACCCGCTTGAGCCAGTCGCTGGGGATGATCTGGTCGGTGTCCACGTCGCTGCGGTCCAAGGGCAGGGCGGTGGCGGTGATGGTCCGAACCGGCTTCATGACAGATCTCCCGGTGTGGCGAAAGTGCCGGCTACCGCGGTGGCAGCGGCCACCGCGGGCGATACCAGGTGCGTGCGCCCGCCTTTGCCCTGGCGGCCTTCGAAGTTCCGGTTGGAGGTGCTGGCGCAGCGCTCGCCGGGGGCCAGCTTGTCGGGGTTCATGGCCAAACACATCGAGCAGCCTGGCTCGCGCCAGTCGAACCCGGCGGCCTTGAATACCTCGTGAAGGCCCTCGGCTTCAGCTTGGGACTTGACCGCGCCGGAGCCGGGGACCACGAAGGTGCGCACGCCGGACCGCACCCGGCGGCCCTCCACCACCGCGGCTGCCACCCGAAGGTCTTCAATTCGGCTATTGGTACAGGAGCCGATGAACACGGTGTCCACCGGAACCTCCTTCAGCGGGGTTCCCGGCTTCAGGCCCATGTAGTCGAGTGCTCGGGCCGCTGACTCTCGCCCGCTGCCCTCGGCGAAGCTGTCGGGATCGGGCACGGTGCCGTTGATCGGGGCGACCTGAGCCGGATTTGTGCCCCATGACACGTAGGGCACCAGCTCAGACCCGTCGATCACCACCTCTTTGTCGAAGTCGGCGTCGCCATCGCTGTAGAGGCTGCGCCAGTCATCGAGGGCGGACTCCCACGCCGCTCCTTTAGGAGCTTGGGGCCGACCTTCCACGTATCCGAAAGTGGTGTCGTCGGGGGCAATCAGCCCAGCCCGGGCCCCAGCCTCGATCGACATGTTGCACACCGTCATGCGACCCTCCATCGACAAAGACCGGATGGCCGATCCCCGGTACTCGATCACCGAGCCGATGCCCCCGCCGGTGCCGATGCGCCCGATGATGGCCAAGATCACGTCTTTTGCGGTGCAGGTCACCGGCAGGGTGCCTTCCACGGTCACCGACATGGTGCCGGGCCGCTGCTGGGGGAGGGTCTGGGTGGCCAGCACATGCTCCACCTCGCTGGTGCCGATGCCGAAGGCCAGCGCTCCGAACGCCCCGTGGGTGGAAGTGTGGCTGTCGCCGCACACGATGGTCATGCCCGGCTGGGTAAGGCCCATCTCCGGGCCGATCACGTGCACGATGCCCTGGCCGGGGCTTCCCATCGGATAGAGGGTGATGCCGAACTCCTCGCAGTTGGCCCGCAGCGTCTCCACCTGCTGGCGGGAAACGGGATCGGCTATAGGCCAAGAGATGTTGTCGGTGGGGACATTGTGATCCTCAGTAGCCACCGTGAAGTCGGGCCGTCGCACCGAACGGCCGTTCATGCGAAGGCCGTCAAAGGCCTGTGGTGAGGTCACCTCGTGGATGAGGTGCAGATCGATGTACAGCAGGTCGGGCTCGCCATCGGCTTGGTGCACCACATGGCGGTCCCAAATTTTCTCGCTGAGGGTTCGGCCCATTTGTGCTCCGATTTCTTGTGTTGGGGGTGAGGCTATCGGCTGGCCTCAGACGCGGAAGGGTCAGAAAAAGAACTGCTCTCAGACCGGGTACGGGCGGGTACCCCCACCGAATCGAGGGCCTTGCTCAGGCAGCCCCAGAAGCTGTCGAAGTCGGTGACCACCGACGCATGGCCGCCCCGATAGGAGAAGACCCGAATGTCGGAGACGCCGTCGGCCAGTTCTTGTTGGAGATAGTCGGGCACCACTTTGTCGCCCAGCGTGCGGATCTGGGCGATCGGCATGGGCAACTCCGCAATCCACGGCGAGGAGTCGAAGTTGAACAGCTCGGTTCCGGCATCGAGCATCGCCTGAGGATCGCCCTTGAGAACCTCGGCCTGGGCCCATCGGCCGATATTGGTGCCGATTACGTTGAATACAGTTTGCTCCCAGCCCCAGTACCGCAACTTCATCGGAGTCAATCGGGAGGCGGCGGCCACAACGGGGAGCAGCGAGAACCGAATGGCCCGCAGTCCTCGCCCACGAAAGCTGGTGGAGGTGGCACCCAAAACCAGCCCGGCTATTCGGTCGGGCGCGGCACTGGCGGCCAATTGGGCGATGGCACCGCCCATGGAATACCCCACGCACACGAAGCGGTCGATACCCAGAGCGTCGGCCACGGCCAAAACGTCGTCGGCGCAGTCAGAGAACTGGAATCGCCTGGTGGGAATGCCCAGGCCGTGGCCCCGATGGTCGAACGCCAATACTGAGGCCCGTTGCGAAAGCGGTTGGAATGCCGGGTACCAGTTCAAGTCCGCGGTCACCGTCCACCCGTGGAGCAACATGACGGTGGGCGAATCAGGCGGTCCCTCGATACGGCGGACGAACACCCGACCCCGATCGGGCAGATCGATGAACTCTCCCGGCGGCAGGCTGGGGCCGACCGGGGCGCCGCTACTGCTCAAGGGAGACCATCCGACCTGCTTCCCGGGGGACGTCGCCGCTTCTGATCAAGGCGCCGCTACTGCTCAAGGGACACGATTTGCACGGTGAGCGTGCCCCCAGCGGGGCTCTCATAGGACAAGGTGTCACCCACTGCTGCCCCCAAGATGGCCGACCCCATCGGAGAGGCGGGGGAGATCACGTCGAGGCCGTCGTGGCGCTCCTCGATCGATCCCACCAGATAGGTCTCAACGTCATCGGGATCTCCGTCGTGGGCCACGGTAACCACCGACCCCACTGCAACCTTGGTACCGTCGCCCGCCTCAACGATTTGGCAATTCCTCAGCAGTGCGCCGAGCAGGGCGATACGGGTCTCCATTTTCCCTTGCTCGTCTTTGGCTGCGTGGTAGTCGCCATTCTCACTCAGATCGCCCAGCTCGCGGGCCGCTTCGATCTTGCGGGCGATGTCCACTCGCCCGACCGTGGTGAGCTGCTCGAACTCGGCATTCAAACGGTCGTATGCCTTCTGCGACAGTTCATGGGTTTCCGGCATAGCCAACCAGTTTAGTGTTCGCTTTCGGAGTCGCCGTATTCGTATTCTGATGAGCTATGGCCCACGTTATTGGAGTTGTTGGCGGCGATGGAATAGGCCCTGAGGTCGTCGCCGAGGGCCTGAAGGTGCTGTCCGCGGCCGGTGTGGAGCTCGACACGGTGACTTACGACCTCGGAGGCGCCCGCTACCTACGGGACGGCACCGTGCTTACCGACGAGATCATGGAGGAGTGGCGGGGACTGGACGCCCTCTACGTGGGGGCGGTGGGGACTCCCGACGTTCCCCCTGGCGTCATCGAGCGGGGGCTCTTGCTGCGGATGCGCTTCGAGCTCGACCTGTACGTGAACCGCCGTCCGTTCCGGGACCCCGGCGGCTCCTTCGAATTCGAGGTGATCCGCGAGAACACTGAGGGCACCTACGCCGGCGAGGGTGGGTTTCTGCGCCGCTACACCCCTCACGAAGTGGCCACCCAGGGATCGGTCAACACCCGCTTCGGAGTTGAGCGCTGTGTACGCTACGCCTTCGAGTTGGCCCGCAGCCGTCCGGGTCGCCACCTCACCCTGGTACACAAGACCAACGTCTTGACCTTCGCCGGCGACCTCTGGGAGCGGACGTTCAACGTGGTGGCCGAGGAGTATCCCGACGTGGCTACCGCCTACAACCACGTGGACGCCGCCTGCATTTACTTTGTGGAAGACCCCAAGAGCTACGACGTGATCGTGACTGACAACCTGTTCGGCGACATCCTCACCGATCTTGGCGGGGCGGTCTCCGGAGGCATAGGGCTGGCCGCCTCGGCCAATCTGAACCCCGATCGCACCGGGCCGTCGATGTTTGAGCCGGTTCACGGCTCCGCACCCGATATTGTGGGGACCGGCCGGGCCAACCCCACCGCCGCGATTTTGTCGGCCGCGATGATGGTTGAGTTCTTGGGCGAGACCGATGCCGCCAGCCGGATTCGGGCTGCCTGTGCCGACCCTACAACTCAATATGGGACCACAACCGAGATCGGCGATGCCATCGCCGAGCGGGTGTAAGACCGTTGAATAGCAAAGCTGTGAATCCAGAAGGGATCTGAGCACGATGCCGATCGAGACCACGGAGAAGGTGTGGATGGATGGCGAGCTGGTGGATTGGGCTGACGCCACCGTGCACGTGCTCACCCACACGCTCCACTATGGCAATGGCGTGTTCGAGGGCATTCGGGCCTACGAGACCGACGAGGGGGCCGCGGTCTTCCGGCTCACCCCTCATATCCGCCGGCTGTTTGCCAGCGCCAAGATCCTCCAGATCGACATTCCCTACACGGTGGAGGAGCTTGTGGCCGCCACCAAAGAGACCGTGCGGGTCAACAACATGACGAGTGGCTATATCCGCCCGCTGGCCTACCTGGGCTACGGCGAGATGGGGCTGAACCCGCTGCCGTGCGAGGTCAACGTGGCCATCGCGGTGTGGCCCTGGGGGGCATATCTAGGCGATGAGGGGATCAGGAACGGGGTGCGGCTGATGGTCAGCTCCTGGCAGCGCCACGACCCCAATTCCATGCCCACCGCGGCCAAAGGCTGCGGGCACTACATCAACAGCCAGCTGGCCAAGGTGCAGGCGGTGAAGGCCGGCTACGACGAAGCCATCTTGCTGTCGCCTCAGGGCTACGTCAGCGAGTGCACCGGCGAGAACCTGTTTGTGGTGCGCGACGGCACCATCGTTACCCCGCCCACCTCGGTGGGGGCGTTGGAGGGGATCACCCAGGATGCCATCCGAACGATGGCCAGCGATCTAGGCATCCCCTATGTGGCCGACAACCTGCTGCGCAGCGATCTCTATCTGGCCGATGAAGCATTCTTGTCGGGCACTGCGGCCGAGGTGGTGCCCATCCGGTCGGTGGACGACCGCGAGATAGGCGACCCCGGCCCGATCACCCGCAAGATCCAAGAGGTGTTCCAAGACGCGGTGCGGGGTCGACAGGCCCAATACCGGCACTGGAACGAGCATGTCGACTGTTGAGGCAGGGTCAGTAGGCCCTTCTGATCCGGTAGGGGGTATATCTCTGCCCGCCGCGGTTGAGATCTACGACACCACGCTTCGCGACGGGAGCCAGCTCGAGGGCATCTCACTCACGGTTGAGGACAAGCTCCGAATCGCCCGCCAACTCGACTCTCTCGGCGTCCACTTCATCGAAGGCGGTTGGCCCGGCTCGAATCCCAAAGACGACGAGTTCTTCGCCCGGGCCCGTGATGAGTTGGTCCTGGAGACCAGCACACTGGTGGCATTCGGTTCTACTCGCCGAGCCAAAGGGCGAACCGACGAAGATCTCACGCTGGCCAATTTGGTGGCCTCAGGCACCGAGGTGGCCTGCATCGTGGGGAAGTGCTGGGACTACCACGTGCTCGAGGCCCTGCGCACCACACTGGACGAGGGAGTGGCCATGGTGGCCGACTCGGTGCGGTTCTTGAAGGACCGCGGTTTACGGGTGTTCTTCGACGCCGAGCACTTCTTTGACGGCTACCAGGACAACCAGGAGTACAGCCTTGCCGTGCTGGAGGCCGCTGCGGTGGCCGGGGCCGATCGGTTGGTGCTGTGCGATACCAACGGGGGCTCGCTGCCGACTCGGGTCGAGGACATTGTGGGCGCGGTGGTCGACTACCTGGACACACCGGTAGGGGTCCACCTCCACGACGACACCGGGTGCGGAGTGGCCAATGCATTGGCCGGAGTAAGAGCCGGGGCCATCCAGGTTCAGGGCACAATCAACGGCTACGGCGAACGCACCGGTAACTGCAACCTGGTGCCGATAATCGCCAACCTCAGCCTCAAGATGGGGGTGGAGACTGTCCCCGCCGATCGGCTGGAGCGTCTCACCGCGGTGTCGCACCATGTAGCCGAGCTAGTGAACTTCACACCTGACCCCCAACAGGCCTATGTGGGGTCGTCGGCCTTTGCCCACAAGGCCGGCCTCCATACCAGCGCCATATCCCGCCGCCCCGATGCCTACGAGCACATCAACCCGGCCGCGGTGGGCAATGGCACCCGGTTCGTGGTGTCGGAGATGGCGGGGCGCTCGACGGTGGAGCTCAAAGCCGAGGAGCTGGGCCTCGACCTCGACGGCAAAGCAGTCGGCGAGATTGTGGACACCCTTAAGAGGCTGGAGCACGCCGGCTACCACTTCGAGGTGGCCGACGCCTCTTTGGAACTCCTGATGAGGGGGGCCTCGGGGTGGACGCAGCCGTTCTTCGAACTGGAGTCGTTCAAGGTGGCCACCGAGCACCGGTCGGGTACGGGGGCGCGGGCCTGGAACGAGGTGGCGGTGGAAATGGACACAGAGGCCACCGTGAAGCTCCACGTGGGAGGCGAGCGCAAAGTGGCCACCGGCGAGGGCAACGGCCCGGTCAACGCCCTGCACGCCGCATTGATGTTGGCCCTGGGTGATCGCTATCCGGCATTCCGGTCGATCTCCCTCATCGACTACAAGGTGCGGGTGCTTGACACCGCGGCGGGCACTGCGGCAGTGACCCGGGTGATCATCGACTCCACCAACGGCGACCGGGTTTGGACCACCATCGGCGTGTCCACCAATATCGTGGAAGCCAGCTGGCAGGCCCTGGTCGACAGCCTGGTCTACGGCCTTCTCCACAGCGACGACGGCGACTCCAAAGAAAGCTGAGGGTAGCGATGGCCGCGCCTGATTATGTGCCCAATGACACCGCAGTGGCCGACCGTCACTATGTCTCGCCGCCGCGGCGGCCCCAGCCGTGGCTGGCCGACCGGCCGGCAGAGCTGATCGAGGGTCAGCCCACGGGTGCCGGACTGGGTGTACCCGGACCCGACCAGGGATATGCCCTGCGGCTGGCCCGCCGCTTTGAGGGCCGTCTGCTGTTAGGTCCCGGAGAAAGTGCCGAGGACGCGATCGCCGGCTGTGTCGGCGTGGCCCTGAAGCGGGCGGCATCTTTTGGTCGGGCTCCGGTGGGCGTCGATCTTGAGGTGGCCTTCCGGGTGTTCGGGTTCCTGCCCCCCGACCCTGATGAGTCGCTGGTGGCTTGGCGCAAGGAGCTGTTCACCGGTGTCAGCAACCCCCACCACTATGCCGAGGCCCGGCACCTGGTGGGCCTGGTGCCAGAGTCGGTTCTGCGGATGTCTCCCAGCGAGATCGAGGCCGCCTGTGCCGCAGACCGATCCAAGTTGCTGATCCACCAGTGAGTTCGGCTGGCAAGCCGCGGGTACGGTTTGCGCCGTCGCCCACCGGCTATCTCCATGTCGGCTCGGCTAGAACGGCCCTGTTCAACTGGCTGTTCGCCCGCTCTTCCGGCGGAACCATGGTTCTGCGGATTGAAGACACCGATGAGAGCCGCAACCGACCCGAGCTGACCGACGCTATTTTCGAATACCTGGCGTGGCTGGGCATCGACTACGACGAGGGGCCGTACTACCAGTCGGAGCGCCGGGACCGTCATCGGGAGGCCGCCCAGCAACTGTTGAATGATGGCGGGGCCTACTTGTGTGACTCCGACGACAACGAGATTCCTGGTACAGAAATGGCCGATGGCCGGGCGGTGCGGTTCCGGACTCCTGAGGGGACGACGGTGATCGACGATGTGATCCGGGGCGAAGTCGCGGTGGACCACGCCCAGCTGGGCAATTTTGTGATCTGGCGCTCTGACGGCTCGCCCACCTTCGTGCTGGCCAACGCAGTTGACGACGCCGACATGGCGATCACCCATGCCATCCGGGGCGAGGACTTGCTGTCAAGCACCCCGAGGGCGGTCCTAGTGGCCAAGGCGCTGGGGGCGACTCCGCCGGTCTACGCCCACCTACCCTTGCTGGTGAACGAGCAGCGCAAGAAGCTGTCCAAGCGCCGCGACGACGTGTCGCTGGAGAGCTATCGCCAACGGGGTTATCTGGCCCCGGCCATGGCCAACTACCTAGCTCTTCTGGGCTGGGGGCCCCGTGATGGGGTGGAGATCCGTCCTATGGCTGAGATCATCGGGCAGTTTCGGCTGGAGGACGTGAACAAGGCACCGGCCTTCTTCGACCTGGCCAAGCTGGAGCACTTCAACGGGGTGTACATCCGGGACCTCGGGCCGGAGGAGCTGCTGGCCGCGCTAGCCCCGTTTCTGGAGTCCGACCAGGTGCCGTGGCCTCCCGAGCACTACCGCCCCGAAGTGATCGCCTCGATGATCCCGCTAGTGCAAGAGAAGCTGCGCACCCTGGCAGGCATCGTTCCCCAGTTGGACTGGCTGTTCTGCCCCGAGCCCCCGCTGGACGAAATGTCCTGGGATAAGTCGGTCGTGCGGGGCAAAGCCTCCGCCCAGATCCTCGACGGCACCATCGCAGCCCTAGCCGACTGCCCCTGGGACCCTGACACCGTCAAGGACGCCGTCTTCGCCGTGGGCGAGTCCAACGGTGTAAACCGCTCCAAATCCCAAGCCCCCGTCCGAGTAGCCGTTACCGGCCGTTCAGTAGGCCCCCCGCTGTTCGAGCCGATGGTGCAGCACCTGAGCAGGGAAGAAGTCCTCCGCCGATTGCGAAATGCCCGCTCCCAACTCTGATCCTCCTCTACTAATGCGTTGTTTCTGAGCAGAGGTGGGGGAGTACACTGGCGGCTGCTCTCGGGAGTGGTGTAATAGGCAACACACCGGGTTCTGGTCCCGATATTGGGGGTTCGAGTCCTCCCTCCCGAGCTTGATTCTTCCGCAGGTGGCGCAAGGACGATTGCATGGGTAAGACTGTCTGCCGCGTTGAATATCCGGTACGCCGTTAAGAGAAGCGCGCCGGTCCGTTGAAGGGGGAAACGTGAAGCATCTCCGTTGGATTATCGGCCTTTTGGCCGTGCTTGCACTGGTAGCTGTGGCTTGCGGCGGCGGCAATGATGATGACGACTCGGGTGCTGCCGCGCCCACTGCCGCGCCCACCGAAGCTCCAGATGACATGGACGATTCCATGGATGACGACATGGTCGATGACTCCATGGACGATGACATGGACGATGACATGGACGATGACATGGACGATGACATGGGCGATGACTCCATGGACGATGACATGGACGATGACATGGACGATGACATGGACGATGACATGGACGACTCCGAAGCTGAGCCGGTTGCGACCGAAGAACCCGAAGTCGATCCGTGCGAGGCCGTTGACTTGGAGGCCACAGACATCGGAGTCACCGAGGACACCATCACCGTGCTGGTGATGGCTGATGTCGGCTCTCCTCTGGCTCCCGGTCTTTTCCAGGGCTCCATCGACGGTGTCAAGGCCTGGGCCAATCATGTGAACGCCGAAGGCGGCTTGGCCTGCCGGCAGATCGAGGTGATCGAACACGACTCGGCCATCAACCCCACTGAGACCACCAACGGTTTCCTGGTGGCCTGCGAGGACGCGTTTGCCCTCGTCGGTACGACGGCGCTGTTCGCCCTCGACACCACCGACCTCCAGAGCTGCCCCGATGCCCAGGGCAACGAAATCGGAGTACCCGACTTCGCCTACATCACCACTGAGCCGCCGCACCAGTGCTCGATCGTGACGTTCGCCACTAGTCGGCCCAACAGCGAGTGCCCCTACGCCGGCACTGGCGACCGGGCCGTGCAGAGTCAGGTTGGCCACATCCAGTACCTCTTGGAGAACGTGTCTTCGGAGCTCAACGGCGTGTACCTGGTGCCCTCCGACCTGCCCTCCACCATCGCTACGTCTATGCCCCAGGTACGAGCCTTCCAGGAGATCGGCGTGGTCATCGATGGGGAGCCCGGCGTGAGCGGTTTCACCACCCAGTCGGAGTACGGCGCCTTCATCCAGATCATGCGGGACTCGAACTCCAACTTCGCCTACTCCGGCTCCGACGATCAGTCGATGATCAAGTGGCGCAGTGAGGCCGAAGCTCAGGGCCTCGACGTCGACAGCGTGCACTGGGTGTGCCAGTTGGCCTGCTACACCCCCAGCTTCCTCGAAGCCGGCGATGTGGTTGAGAACACCTACATGTGGATTTGGTTCCTGCCCTTCGATGAGGCCGACACCAACCAAGAGCTGGCCGACTTTATGGAGGCCATCGATAACCCATTCCCGCCGGCATGGGCTGCGGGCTCGTGGGCCGACGGGGTGCTCTTCGAGCAGGTTGTGAACGGAATCGTGGCCGAAGGCGGCCCCAACGCCCTCACCCGCCAGACGGTGCTGGACGGCGCCCGCAACCTGACGTCGTTCGACGTGAACGGCTGGTGGAGCGCAGCGGACTACTCCACCACTGAGAACATCATGCCCTGCTTCATGTTGATGCAGGTGCAGAACAACGAATTCGTCCGGGTGCATCCCGCAGAGCGGGGCGAGCTGGATTGCAATGCCGACAACGTGGTTCCCCTGACCAGTGATTGGGGCGCTGAGTTCGGCGGCTAGCCGGAATAGGTATAAGCAGGCCAGGAAGGGCTGAGCTCTCGTGATCTTGGGCTTGCGTCGATCGGTAGTGATCGCCGCCTCACTGGGGACAGTGGCGGCGGTGATCATCTCCGTCCTCACCTGGAAGGGCGCGCCGGTCACCAGCGAGACCTTCCTGGTCACCACCTACATCGGACTCTTCTTGGGCGCCCTATGGGCCATGTACGCCACCGGACTGGTGGTGGTGTACACCACCACCGGGGTGTTCAACTTCGCCCAGGGTGCCATCGGCGTGTTCGCCGCCTTCCTGTACTGGGAGCTCCATGTGAACCGGGGCTGGCACTCCATCCTCGCCCTGTTCGTCGTGGTGGGCTTGTTCGCCCCTGCGCTGGGCGTGGTGCTGGACATCATAATCATGAGGCGCCTGCGCACGGCGTCGCTGGTGGTGCAGCTCATGGTCACCGTGGCCATCATGGTGCTGCTCCTGTCGGTGGTGGGTGACATCTGGGAGGCCGACACACCCCGCCGGGTGCCCTACCTGTTCGGAATCAACAACGGCATCGACCTGGGGCCCTCCCAGCTTCCTTGGCACCGGCTCATCGTGTTCGTGGTGGCTATTGCCATTGCCGTGTCCATGCGCTTCTTGCTGCGCCGCACCCGTATCGGCACGGCCATGCGGGCGGTGGTTGACAACCGGGAGCTGGCCGCTCTCAACGGGGCTCGCCCCAATGTGGTGTCGTCCACGTCTTGGGCGCTGGGCTCCATGATGGGGGCGCTGGGAGGCATCCTCATAGCCCCCGAGCTGGGGCTTGATCCGGCCACCCTGAACAACGTGGTGATCATCGCCTTCGCCGCAGCTGCGTTCGGCGCGTTGAGGAACCTGCCCATGGCGGTGCTCGGGGCGATGCTGATCGGGCTGTTGCGAGCCCACACCGGGGCCTGGCTCGACTTCGGACCTGATTTCCGCTTCGCCCACCTCTCGATTGCCCCGCTGCTGTTGCTGTTCGTGGTCATCGCCCTGCCCCAGGCCCGCTTGGAGGTGGGCCGGCTGGCTCACAACCTCCGCCGCCACGAGCGCTACACCAACTGGTGGGAGGGGCTCTTGGGCTGCGGGGTGGTCATCCTCTTGGCGGCGGCGTTCTCCGGCGGCTGGCTGGACTTCGGCGGCTGGGACCCGGGTTCCTGGGGGAGCCGGGAGCTGAACTCGGCCAATGAGGCCATGGCATTGGCCCTGATCGGTTTGTCGTTGGTTCCATTGATCGGCTGGGCCGGCCAGATCAACTTCGCGCCCTTGGCCTTTGCCGGATTCGGCGCGTTCGTCTACCTGAAACTGGCCGGGGACACCGGCAATGGCTACTGGATCATCGTGGTGGGATTGCTGTGCGCGCCGCTGGGTGCCCTTGTGGCCCTACCCGCCGCCCGGCTGCGGGGGCTGTACCTGGCGCTCATGACCATGGCGTTCGCCCAGGCCATGTCGCTGATCTTCTTCCCCCATCCGTGGGTCATGCCCATCATCGGAACCGGTCGGCAGTTCCCCCATATCGAGCTGTTCGGCATCACCTTCGACGACCGCCGGGGCTTCTTCATGCTGATGGTGAGCGTCTTCGCCATCTTCGTGTATGCGTTGGTGCTGTTGCGAAGATCCCGCTACGGCCGAAGATGGATGGCCATCAACGACTCGCAAGCGGCTGCGGCCACCCTGGGGGTGCCGGTGGTGTGGACCAAGGTCGTGGTGTACGCCGTGTCGGCCTCGATGGCGGGAATCGCGGGGGTGT
The DNA here is from genome assembly GCA_963663255.1 of Acidimicrobiales bacterium. Taxonomy (GTDB): domain Bacteria; phylum Actinomycetota; class Acidimicrobiia; order Acidimicrobiales; family Bin134; genus Poriferisocius. The sequence goes on along the minus strand of OY760141.1, from coordinate 2,805,166 downwards.
TCTGGGCCACCGTGTCGGGCAACGTCGACAGCGTGCAGGGATTCGACCTGCTCCTCGGATTCAACATCGTGCTGCTGGTAGCCGCAGCCGGCGTGTCAATACCCATGGCGGGCATATTCCTGATTTTCATCCCGCTGTTCAAGGGGTTTGGCCTTCGATTGGAGGACGCCGGCAACGTCGATTTTCTGGTCACGCTGCTCGACATCTTGACCACATACGGGCCGGGGATGCTGGTGCTCGGCATGGTGTTCAATCCCCGAGGGGCGATTTTTGAGATGGGCCGGGGGTTCTCGCCCATTCTCCCGTGGCGCGGGGATGCCCGAGCAGAGATCGCCGCGGAGAACGCCCAGAAACGCGAACCGGAGATCGGCGAACTGGGGCTTGAGCGGCCGTTCACTCCCGAAGAGGTGATCGCCATCGACCGGCGGCTGGAGATCTTGGACGATGTTGTACCGAAGGAGGGTTATGGCGCTTCTCGAAGCTGAGCAAGTGGTCATGCGCTTCGGCGGCGTGGTGGCCCTCGACGACGCCTCGGTGGACGTCGACCCTGGTCTGGTCACCGGCCTCATCGGTCCCAACGGCGCGGGCAAGACCACCTTGTTCAACGTGATCACCGGTTTGCTGCCCCCCACCAGCGGCAGGGTGAAATTCGACGGAGTCGACATCACCCGGGCTGGTGTGGCGCGGCGCTCGCAGATGGGCATCGCCCGCACCTTTCAGAAGCTGGAGGCATTCAACACGCTGAGCGCATTCGACAACGTGCGGGTGGCGGTGGAGAAGAACCATCGCGCCAAGTGGAAGCACCGGCGGGTCAACGAAGTGGCCCACGAGATGCTGGGCAAAGTGGGCCTCGACGAGGTGGCCGACGTCACCGTGGGCACGCTGCCCACCGGCAGCGCCCGGCTGGTTGAGCTGGCCCGGGCTTTGGCCTGTCGACCCCGTGTGCTGCTGCTGGACGAACCGTCTTCGGGCCTCAACGAAGACGAGACCTCGTCCATTGGCCAGTTGTTGTTGGAGTTGGTGGCCGACAAGGACAACGATCTGGCGGTGTTGCTGGTGGAGCACGATATGAGCTTCGTTATGGGGGTGTGCGCCCGCATCCATGTGCTGGACTTCGGCAAGATCATCGCCGTGGGCACCTCTATTGAGGTGCAGGCCAACGAGGCTGTGCGGGCTGCCTACCTGGGAGGCGACGAATTTCGGGGGGCATACGTGGGGGTCGACGAATGAGTGCCGAGACGGCAACCCCGCTTCTGGAGCTGGTCGGCATCCGAGCCGGCTACGGCACCATCGACGTGCTGCACGGAGTGGACCTCCGAGTCATGCCCGGCACGGTTTACGCCCTTTTGGGACCCAACGGCGCGGGCAAGACCACCACCCTGGGAGTCGCCAGCGGGCAGATCCAGCCCCACGCGGGTTCCGTGCTGCTCGACGGCCACGAGGTGAACGGGGTTTCTCCCGACCGCCTGGCCCGGGCCGGGGTGTGCCTGATCCCCGAGGGCCGGGGCATCTTCCCCAACCTCTCCGTGGCCGAGAACCTGCGCATGTGTACCTATGCCGGCGTGTCCTACAAGCAGGTGCAGGAGCGGGCCTTCGCCCAGTTCCCCCGCTTGCAGGAACGCCGCACGCAGATGGCGGGCACATTGTCGGGGGGCGAGCAGCAGATGCTGGCCATGTCCCGGGCGCTGTCCACCGACCCGGCCATCTTGATGCTCGATGAGCTGTCCATGGGGCTGGCGCCCATCATCGTGGAGGAATTGTACGAGCAGGTGGCCACTCTGGCTGAGGCGGGGCTCTCCATCCTGATCGTCGAGCAGTTCGCCCAGGCGGTATTGGGAGTGGCCAATGAGGCCGCCATCATGCTCCACGGCCGCGTCACCCGCACTGGGCCGCCCGAAGAAATCGCTGAAGAATTGACCGCCGCCTATCTGGGCATGTCGTGAGGAGAAAACCATGAGTGACGCAACCGACGCCGCGGGCGACAGCGGCCGGCTGGAGGAGTTCCACCAAGAGGTGGGCAAGCTCCGGGCTTCCGGCGGCCGGGCCAATCCCGACCGCTGGGTGTTCCGCATCGGGTTGATCCTCACCATTGTCGGCTTGGCCTTTACCGTGGTTTCCTACTTCCTGACTGGCAAGCCCTACGACGCCGAGAGTGGATCCCAACACATAGGCAACCACGTCGACCTGGTGGTTTCCGCCATATTCGGCCTCAGCCTCACCCTCATCGGTTTGGTGATGATCACGATCAGCTCTTTTAAGCGCTTCATGCGCTATTGGCTGGTCCGCCTCATCTACGAATACCGCGAGCAGACCGACCGGGTGGTCGGCAGCTAGCCCACAGGTCGCTAGCCGCGATCAGAGTTCGTCTAGCAGGGCCCGGAGACAGTCGCTGGAGGGGTTCTCCAGCCAGAAGGGGTTGTCGGCGGGCATCTCGCCCCGCAGCACGGTGCGGTTCATCACCCGGACCACGATGGCGGTGTAGCGCGCCGCGGCGAATACTTCGTACCAAGTGGTGTCTCCCGCATCTCGACCCGCGTGGGCGGCGTACAGATCGCGCTGCTCGGCCCGGGTGGGCTCGCCCTCTAGGCGGGGCAGGTTGCCCATGTGCTCGTGCGACCACCGGTCGAACATGAGCCACCACCCCAGGTCCACCAGCGGCGATGCGATACAGGCCGCCTCGAAGTCGGTGACGCAGGCCGGCTCGAAGTCTTGCCAGATGATGTTGCCGGGCCGTCCGTCGCCCCAGTTCAGGCACAGCCCGTCGTCGGAGGGCATGTTGTCGTACAGATAGGCGAATCCGGCCTCGAGCACCGGGTGGTCTCGACCGTCGAGTTCGCGGTCGGAGTAGTCCCGCCAAATCCTCACCTGTGTATCGGTGCCCGGCCGGTCGCCGGTGGCCACCAACCAGTCGAGTCCGGCGGCCCGCCAGTCGATGGAGTGGATTTGGGCCATGGTCCGCAGACCCCGGTCCACCAGCTGGCGGCGCTGTTCGGGCCGGGCGTCGACGAAGAAGCCCGCGCTGGTGTAGATGGGATCTTCTCGGGGGACGTCGCCGTCCACGAACCCCATCACGAAGAACGGCCCGCCGAGCACGGTGTCGTCGGCTTCGTAGCCGATCAGCGGGGCGATGGGGGCGTCGCTGTGGTCGGCCACCGCCGACATCACCCGGAATTGGATGTCCACCTCGACGTCCAGCTCACCCGGCGCTTGCTGGGGGTACACCGGCGGTTCGGGCAGTTCTCGGCGGACAACAAACCGCTCGACAGTCGAGCTGGAACCCCGAACAATGGCCGCGTCGAACAGCAGGGTCTCCGCCGAATAGCCGCCCGAGGGAACCTCGAAGGGGCCGACGTCCACGCTGGAAGCACCCAGCCGGTCGGCCAGCCACCCGGCCATCGGTTCTCTCAGCTCAGATCGGTCGGTCCTCAATCCCAGGATGTCCGGGCCGGAATCGCTCATAGTTCGACTATTTGTATTCCTCGGCCCGGGGAACCTCATACAGCGGGTCGGGGGTCATCTCCAGCGGGCCGCCGTACTCGATCCGCTGGCGGGTGCTGCGGTGTAGCGGGTCTTTGTCCAGCTTGGGGATCACATGGGTGCCGAACAGCCGGATGGTCTCAAGGCATACCTCATGGTCGAGCTGGATGGGGAGGCCGAACGACACCTGGTCGCAGCCGATTTCGTCGTAGCGCTTCACCTGTTCCAAAACCTCGTCGGGATCGCCGCACAGCAGGAATCCGGCCTCAATGCGCTCCTCCACATCTTCGATGGTGGGCTCGGGGACCAGCTCGGGGTACACGGGCAATCCCTCGGGCTTGGGGAAGGTGTCGTGGTATTTGAACACCAGCGACTGGAGGTAGCTGAGCTGCATCTGCTCGACCACCACCCGGCGGGCCTCCTGGCCGTCTTCCAAGCAAACCAGGCCGTTGGCGATCATCACGTTGTCGTTCACGTATTCGCCGGCGGGTTCGGCAGAGGGGATGGCGTTCTTGTAGGCCTCAACGTGGGGGGCCATGTCGTAGATGGCCGACACGTTGAACCCCAGGACCCCGAGGCCGTGACGGGCGGCCTTCTCATAGGTGGGCGTGTTGCCCGCGGCCACCCACATGGGCGGATGCGAGTGACAGTAAGGCTTGGGGAGCACGTTGAAGGTGCCCCAGGTGCCGGTCTCGGGGGTCTGGAAGGCGGTGCCGTCGGGATGGGAGTAGGCGGTGCTGCCCCAGATCTTCTTGAACTCCCAGATCGCCTCGTCCCAGTTGGCCTTGGTATCCGACGGGTCAAGGCCGAAGCCGCCGATCTCATGGCTGCCCGCCCCTCGGCCGGTGCCGAACTCGAACCGGCCCTTGCTCATGTGGTCGAGCATGGCCACCCGCTCGGCCAGCTTGATTGGGTGGTTCACGATGGGGTTCAGGTTGAAGATGCCCGACCCCATGTGGATTTGGGAGGTCTGGGCGAAGGAGTAGGCCATGAACACCTCGCTGGCCGAGGTGTGGGAGTAGTCCTCTAGGAAGTGGTGCTCGCTAACCCAGATGTACTTCCAGTTGTGCTGGTCGGCGACCCGTACGATCTCCAATTCGTTCTCGAAGGACTGATGCTCCCAGTAGGGGCTGCGGGCCCCGCCCCGACGGGGCGATCCCTGCAAGAAAATGGCGAACTCCACGGTGTTCCTCCCTATATGGCTGCGGCCCGCAGAATACTCTCCGGTTTCTGGGGAGGCTCAGCCCGACGAGAGGTCCAGAACCACCCGGCCGATCACCTCGCGTGATTCCAAGGCCCTCATGGCCTCGGGAAGCTCTTCGAAAGGATAAGAGGCCGTGACTACCGAAGCGATGCTGCCCGCATCCCACAGCGCGCTGAGCTCGCGGTGATCGGCCAGCCGCTCTTCTCGGCTGTAGCGGGCTGGAATGGCCCCCACCACCGAGTAGTTGCGCTGTACCACGTGGCGGACGTTCACGGGAGCCCACTCGCCACTGGCGAACCCGATGAGCACGATGCGGGCGTCGCGGGCCACGCACCGGGATGCGGCGGTATAGGCGTCGCCCCCCACGGGGTCGTACACCACATCCACCCCCCGGCCGTCGGTCAGATCCATGACCGCGGCGGCGATGTCGCCATCGCGGTGGTCCACGGTTTGGTGGGCGCCGAAAGAGGCCGCCACCTCGCAGCGCTCCGGTCCGCCGGCCACCCCGATAACCCGGGCCCCCAATGCCGCGCCCAGCGAACAGGCTGCTGCCCCGGTGCCCCCAGCCGCGCCCAGCACTAGCAGCGTCTCTGCCGCCTTCAGCCCTCCTCGGCGCACCAGGCCGATCCATGCAGTGTGGTACGGGATCAAGAATCCCGCCGCGGCGGCGTCGTCCATGGAGTCGGGCACGGTGAACGCCGAGCCCCCCAGCCCGAGGCACAGCTCGGCGAATCCGCCGTGGCCGGTCTGAAACGAGGTCACCGCCATCACCCGCTGGCCAGCGTCGAGAGCGACGCCCTCACTGGCTTCCACCACCGTCCCGCACACCTCCTGGCCGGGGGTGAACGATCCTTCCGACGGTCCCAGCGGGTACACCCCTCGGCACATGAACACGTCAGGCAGGCCCACGCCCACCGCGCCCACCTTCATTTGGAACGTTCCCTCCCGAGGATCGGGTGCGTCCCTGTCCGTCAAGCGCAGCACCTCTCCCGGTGCCCCCGACCCTTCAACCACCCAAGCTCGCATTTGCCTAGCTTTCCCCATCCGGCCAGCCAAGTGCGAAGCTAACGCCATGGCTGACCGGTACGGATTGGAAACCATCACCACCGAGATCGACTCGTCTGCGGTGCTCACCGCCACGCTGAATCGGCCTGATCGGGGCAACGGGCTCAACAAGCAGATGCACCTTGACCTTAGGGATCTCTACCGCCGCATCGCTGAGGATGTCGATGTGCGGGCGGTGGTGCTCACCGGCGCAGGCCGCTCGTTCTGCGTGGGCGCCGACTTCGCGGTCATGGAGGAGAACCTGGAAACCGGCTATCCCGAGGGCCGCCCCGACTTGCTCGACGACGGTATCGACATCGCCCGGGGGGCGCTGCGGGTGCGCCAGCCGATGGTGGCCGCGGTCAACGGGCACGCAATCGGTCTGGGAGCGTCGCTGGCGCTGTTCTGCGACATCGTCTACCTGAGCGACGCCGCTCGGATCGGCGACCCTCATGTGAACGCGGGGTTGGTGGCCGGCGACGGGGGAGCGGTGCTGTGGCCGCTTCTGGTGGGGCTCAATCGGGCGAAAGAGCTGCTCATGACCGGCGACCTGCTCGACGCCGCCCAGGCGGAGCGCTTCGGCCTGGTCAACCACGTGGTGCCTGCCGATGAGGTGCTGGCGTCGGCGGTCGCCATGGCCCAGCGGTTGGCCTCTGGTCCCCGCCACGCCATCGAGTTCAACAAGCGGCTGTGCAACAAAGAGCTGGATGACCGGGTGAACCGCCTCTACGACCTGGCATTTGCCCTCGAGGCCATCACCTTCGACACCGACGACCACCGCGAGGCCGTAGACGCATTCTTGAACAAGCGCACTCCGAACTTCGGCGACGGGGCGAAAGGCTGACCGTGGCCAACGACAAGCTCTACATCCACGAGTACATCGACATCATCGGCCAGAACCGGGCCAAATACATGCACCACATGACGGCCAATTGGTCGCCCATCGCCCAAGACGAGCGCGACCAGCTCTGCTACGGGGTGTGGGGCATCGTCGGCACCACCCGGGGATGGCCGCAGGTGCTGAACCTGTGGGAGGAAGACGGCTGGGACGGCATGGCCACCTCGTTCCGCCATGAGTGCCAGGGCGCCGGCATGCAGGACCCCAAGTTGGCCAAGTGGTGGGCCCAGGCGGCCAACTACCGCCGCTCGGGCACCGACCGGCTGCTGGTGCCCGCGCCGTGGACCCGTACCATCCAAGAGTTGTGCGCCGACGGCGTGACCGGCGAGTGCTACGCCCACGAGCAGGTGAGCCTCAGGCGGGGCGCGTCAGCCGAGTTCTTGGAGCGGGTAAGCACCGACGCCCGCCCGGCTTACGAGCCTCATGGCTGGCAGCTGGCCGGAGCGTGGGAAACCGCCATGGTGGCCGACGACGAGGCCTTTTTGCTGTGGGCCATTCCCACCTGGGAGGCGTGGGCCGACTTCGAAAAGAACAAGCGCACCGACCAGGGGATTGTCCGGTGGCGGTCCGCTGTCGACCACCTAGTGGTGGGCTGGCACCGGTTCCTGCTGGTAGACGCCCCGCTCAGCCCGTTCCGCACCGGCCGCCAACCCCACCGAAGCGACCGGATCGACTACGAGGATCTGTAGGTAGATCAGTTGGCGCTCGACTACGAGGATCTCTAGACCGCGATCTTGTACAGCTCGGCGGCGTTGTCCTGGAGCACCTTGCGGGCTACGTCGTCGTCCACGCCGCTGAGGGCGTTGGTCGCCTGGTCGAGGCCGTAGGGGTAGAGGCAGGTGGGGTGGGGGAAGTCGGTCTCGAACAGCACGCAGTCGGGGCCCAACTGGTTGATGAGCACCTCGGGTGCCACGTCCTCGAACCAGTAGCAGCCGAACATCTGGCGGCGGAAGTAGTCGCTGGGCCGCAGGCTGAACTGGGCCTGCACATCGGTGCGGAGCTGGTCCATCTGGTAGTCCAGCGACTCCAGCACGAACGGGATCCAGCCGATTCCCGACTCCACCGACACGATCTTGAGCGTCGGGTGCCGCTCCAGCACGCCGGAGAAGATCAGGTTGGCCAGCACCCGGGCGTTGGTCAAATACATCATGGCCGAGCCGATGGCCAGCTTCTGGTCGTCGCCCTGCGAAGGCCACGGCGATGTCCCGAACCAGCCCATCGAGCTCTCGCTGGCCCCGATGTGGAAGTTGACCGGCAGTTCGTGGTCGCAGCAGAACTCCCAAAGAGGCCGCCATGGGTCTTCGCCCAGGTCAGGCAGTCCCCGCAGTTGCGGATCGCTGCACATGACGATGCCCCGCAGGCCCAGACTGACGATGCGCTCGGCCTCGGCTAGCGAACCTTCTATGTCCCACCACGGGATCAGCCCCATGGGGAACAGCCGCTCTCCGGAATTTTCCTGGATCTCGGCCATGGCGTCGTTGTACACCGACACACACAGCCGCTTGAGTTCCACGTCTTCGATCTGGCCGAACTTCTGGCTGCCGAAGCCGGCCAAGTTGGGGTAGATGATCTGGGCGTGGACATTGAGCTGGTCCATGAGCTCCACCCGGGCCTCCATGTCGTAGGCCGCGGGGTGAATGTCTTCGATTGTCCAGGTGAAGAAGTCGGTGCCCATGGCCTTGCTGCCGTCGGGCCGCACCACTCCGCTGGAAGAGGCCGCGCCCAGCGGCTCGCCGTCGAGGATCCAGTGGGGCCGTCCGTCCACATCGGCCACCCTCGGCAGCCGATCGGCATAGGCCGCCGGAGCCCGGCTGCTCCACAGGTCGTGGGGCTCGGTGATGTGGGTGTCGACGTCGATTACTCGGAGCTGATCTCGGGTTGCGGTCATGGCTTATTTTGGCACGATTTTCTGTGGTTTGGCTTGGTGGCGGCTTCTGTCTTTTGAAGCGAACCGGCGGGGCGGTGGGCTGTTCTTGAGGGGGTCGTGGTGGCGGGGCCTGTCCCGGCCCAGCCCGCCGTCCTCGCAGAGCTGCGGGCGGCGGGCGCCCTGAGCCGGGCCACCCACCACCACGACCCATATGTTTGGCCCGCCGCCCCGCCTACCGGCATAGCCCGAGCAATCGACTGGTTGTTGTTGGTTAGGGGGTTGCTCCGTCGGATAGGTAAGCGCGGGCGATGGTTAGGACTGACTGGGCTAGGGGGCCATCGGCTACGAGGTCGGAGTCGGCGGCGTTCATGCGGCGGGTGGCTACTCGGCACCAGTGGCTGGCTGAGCCGGTGATGGTTTGGGGGGCGTTGGGTTTGCCGTAGGTCCAGCGTTCGCCGGAGGGCGACGTCAAGTTTAGGCGGAGTTCTGACAGCGGGGTGGGCGGGGTTACTCCTTGGCTTTGGAAGGCGTAGGGGAGGGCTCGGTAGCCAATGTGGGCTACGTGGCGGAGCCGGTCGGTGTCGGTGGGTTCGACGCCTACGGTGGTGAAGCAGTCGAGGCCGTGGGCCCAGGTTTCCATGAGCCGGGCGGTTGCGAAGGAGCGGCAGGTCATGGGGCCGTTGCCCCAGATCACGGGGGCCTTGGCGTCTAGCGTGGCCATTGCCTCCAAGCTGGCGGCCCTCGAAGTCCGCCAGTTGTCCAGCACCTCGTTGGGATCGTCGGGCAAGGGGCGGTCGGGCCAGCGGCCGGTGGGGGAGAACACTTGATCGCTGTGGCCGGTGAGGGCCAGAAGGGCCGCGCCCTCGCTTACGTCGAGATGGTGGATCTGGTGGGCCAGCGTCCATCCCGGCGATGGAGACGGCGTGGACCACACTTCCGCAGGGATCGGGGCCACCAGGTCGTCCAACACCCGATGCTCGGCGGAGAGGTCGTCCAACAGCACATCGTCCATGCAACGAATGTACTGACTGGAGAAGGCCACTAGAGTGGCGCAGGTCGAATAGTCCAGGGGGGAATAATCGGGTGGGCGAGTTCATCCAATTGCTAGTGAGCGGGGCCATCGCCGGCTCCATCTATTCGCTGATAGCCGCTGGGCTCACGCTCAGCTACACGTCCACCGGCATATTCAACCTGGCCTACGGGGGCATCGCCTACACCTCGGCAATGCTCTACTTCCAGCTGATCAATGCACTGGGCATCGAGAGCCTGGGAATGAGGCTGTTGTCGTTCTTCCTCGTGGTGGTGGTGTTCTGCCCATTGCTGGGCCAGCTCCTGAACGTGGCGGTGTTCCGCCCTCTGGCCCGGGCCAACGACGCGGCCAAAGTCATGGCCACGATCGGAATTCTGGTGGCTTTGCCCGCGCTCACCGACTTGCTCGTCGACTTGGGCACCAAGACGTGGGATTGGGGTCTCCAGAGCACCGACTACGTGTTCCTCACTCCCGGGGTGTGGAAGGTGCCCAGCGAGACTTGGACCTACGATCTCGGCAGTTTCGACCTGCGCATCAGCAGCAACCAGTGGGCGGTGCTGGTGGTGGCGGTGATTGTCGCAGTGGCGCTGTGGGCGCTGATGCGCCACACCCGTATTGGACTCCAAATGCGGGCAGTGGTGGACCGCCCCGATTTGGCCGGGTTGCGGGGGGTCAGCGAGTCGTTCACCTCGTCGGCCGCCTGGATCATCGGCACCATGCTGGCCGGTTTGGCTGGAGTGGTCGGCGCCCCGGTGTTCAACTCGCTCGAGTCCAATCAGTACAACGTGTTCATGTTCATCGCCACCGCGGCCGCGGTGGTGGGCGGACTTCGCTCCATACCGCTGGCGTTTGCCGGTGGCGTGGCCTTGGGAGTGGTCACCAGCTGGGTGGGCCGGTATGCCACCTTTGCCCAGGACATTCGAGGGTTCGAAAGCTCGGTGCCGTTCGTGGTGTTGTTGGTCGGACTGCTGTTCATGGCCCGGGAGCGCACCCGCCGCAGTGGAGTGGTGGCCGATGCTCCTCCGGCAACCGACTACACCAGCGACCTCCCCGCATGGCGAGTCCGCCTGCCCTGGATCCTGGGCGCGGCCTTCATCGTGCTTCAGGTATTCGTCTTCGCCGATCAGTTCTGGTTAGGGCTGTGGGTCACGGGCCTGGCCTTTGGCTTGGTATTTATGTCCTGGGTGCTGCTCACTGGCCTTGGCGGCATGGTCAGCCTGGCCCAAGCCGCATTCGTGACCATGGCCGCCATGACCGCCGGTCTGATCTTGGACAAGACCGGACTGCCATTCATTCCCGCGCTGATCGTGGGTGTGATAGTCGCCGGAGTGCTGGGCGTCATCGTGGCCCTTCCCGCTCTGCGGTTGGGCGGTTTGCCGCTGGCCCTGGCCACCCTGGCGCTGGCCTTCATGAGCGAGCGAGTGCTGTTTGAGTGGAGCTGGTTCAAGAACGGCCAAGGCACCAAAGGGTGGGACATACCTCGCCCCAAGCTGGGCCCCTTCGACTTCGAGGACGAGAAATCCCTTGCCGTGCTTTTGGTAATCCTGGTGTTGGCCGCGGCCTGGCTGGTGCGGAACCTCCAGCGCTCGGTCACCGGCCGGGCCATCATCGCGGTGCGCAACTCCGAGCCTGCCGCGGCCACCTCAGGCCACTCAATTGTCCGCACCAAGCTGGCTGTGTTTGCCCTCTCCGCGCTGTTGGCCGGGTTCGGCGGGGTGTTCTTCGCCACATTCATCGGCAATGTGACTCCGTTCACCGCGACGACTCAAGCCGGCCTGTTCTGGTTGGCGGTGGTGGTTTTGGTCGGAATCCGCCGGCCCGGCGCCGCGGTCATGGCCGGCATCATGGTGGCGGCCAGCGGCCACACATTCGGCACCGGCTGGCACTGGGAGTGGATGGAGTCGTGGCACGTGGTGCTGGTGGCGTCGGTTTTCGGGGCGGCAGCGGTGGCCACCGCCTTCCGGGACCGCCAAGTCGGGTTGCCGTTCTCGCCGCCCATAGTCGGCGTGCTGGCGGTGCTGGCTTACATCTGCCTGGCCCGGGTGTACTCCTGGTACCCCATCGACTGGGACGGGTTCGACCAATACGACGAAGCTCGCAACATCACCGCCTTCATGTTCGGTATCGGTGCCATGCAGTTGGCTCGCGAGCCCGATGGAATCTTGGCGTTCACCGCGGCCCAAAACCGAGTCCGCCGCGACGCCTGGCGACGGCGGTTGGCCGTATGGCAGGGGGAGGTCTGGACTGATGATGCGAGTCCGGTACCGGAGCGCATTGCGGCTGCCCCTTCGGTCGAGCCAGGCAAGTCTGACCGGCCGGAGGCCGCCGAGGAAGCAGGCGACCAGTACGTAGGCGATCATCCGCCGGCGTTGGAACTGGTCAACGTGCGGGCCAGCTATGGGCTGGTGGAGGCCCTTCACGGGATCGACCTGTCGGTGCCTCGGGGCGAGATCACTGCGCTGCTGGGACCCAACGGCGCGGGCAAGTCCACCACCTGTGCGGTGGCCTCCGGGCTCCTGACAGCCACCCACGGCCAAATTCGATTGGACGGGGAGAACGTCACGGGGTTGCGCAGCCACCGCCGAGCCCGTAGAGGAGTTGTGCTGGCCCCCGAGGCCCGAGGCATCTTCAGCGGTCTCACCGTGCGGGAGAACATGCAGCTCTGGCTGCCCAACCCGGAGGACCGCGAACTGTGCTGCGAGCGGTTCCCCATCTTGGGAGAGCGTCAGAACCAGTTGGCTGGCAACCTCTCGGGGGGCGAGCAGCAGATCCTTACCCTGGCCCCGCTGTTGGCCCACCCGCCCGAGGTGCTGATTGCCGACGAGCCGTCGCTGGGCTTGGCTCCGCTCATCGTGAACCAGATACTCGAGCTGTTCATCGAATTCAAGGAGCGGGGCGTGGCCCTGTTGTTGGTGGAGGAGAAGGCCCGCGACGTGTTGGAGATCGCCGACTCGGTGGCGTTCATCAGCTTGGGCCACATCACCTGGCACGGCCCCCGATCTGAGGTGGACCACGACCAGCTCGACGCTGCCTACCTCGGGGAAGCCACCTCTGCGTCAGACTGACCATCCTGAGGATGACAGTCGATGATCGCTGTCCTACTATGACGGCAGCCCAAATCTCGGAGGGGGACATGAAGAAATCACTGTTGTACAAGCTTCTCGCGCTCATGGCCGCGTTGACGCTGCTGGCTGTCGCCTGTGGCAACGACGACGATGACGACGGAGCAGCCGCGCCTGCGCCTGAGGCCACCGAAGCGCCTATGGACGACGCCGAGCCCATGGACGACGACGAAGAGCCCATGGACGACGAGGAGCCTATGGACGATGAAGAAGCGCCCATGGACGACGCCGAGCCCATGGATGACGAGGAGCCCATGGATGACGAGGAGCCCATGGACGACGGGGAGATGGCAACCTCCCGCACGTGGGGCGCCTACACCTACGAGATAGACTTCGAGCCCTCCACCCGGGGTGTCACCGACGACACTGTGCGTCTCGGTGCAATGACCCAGGATGCGCTGTATGGCGGATTCACCGACGGCATCGAAGCCCGCCTCGGGCGGGCCAACCGCGACGGTGAACTGCCCGGCGGTCGGTCGGTTGAGCTGGTCCAATACGTGGACGACGGCAGCGACCCGCAGGCCAACTTTGAAGGTGCCCGCAGCATGGTGGAGAACGACGAGGTCTTCGGGATCATGGTGACCTCGGCGGTCTCGCTTCCCCAGACCACCGACTACCTGGACGAGAACCAGGTGCCGTTCACCGGCTGGGGGTTCATGCCCGGATTCTGCGCTCCCAACGACTGGGGCTTCGGGTTCAACGGCTGCCTGAGCGGCTTTGCCTTCGGAGTCGAGGGTGCTGATCCCCTCGTGTCGGTCCAGAACATCTGGTACGACTTCTTCGGCACCGAGGACATCGTGGTCGGCATCTTCAACAGCGATGACGACGCCGGGCGCGCCGGCCATGCGCTGTACGAGAATCTGTGGGCCGGCAAGCTGGCCTTCAACGATTTCGTGCCCACCCAGACTGCCGGGGGCATCACCGATCCCACCCGATTCGTCAACACGGTGCTAGAGCACGACCCCGACTTGGTGATTTTGTCCACCGACTTCGCCGGTGCCATCACCCTCAAGGCAACTATCGCCGCTTCGGGATATGAGGGCCCAGTGGCCGACTACCTGACCTATGTTCCCGGCCTCCCCGGGTCCAGTCCCGACTTGGGCCAGGCCCTGGAGGGCGGCTACGCCGTGACCCAGGTGCCCCCGCTGGACGACTCCGAGCCTGCCATCCAGCAGCTTCTGGCCGACTATGAAGAAGTCGGGGCCTTCCCCGGCTTCGGCAGCCTGGTCGGCTACTGGTCGGCTGACCTGTTGATTCAGCTGATCGCCGCTGCCGGTGAAGATCTGAACACCGCCAGCTTCTACCAGGCAGTCAACATCGACGGCTTCGAGACCACCCAGCAGTCCGGCGCCCTCGGCCCGGTGAAGTGGCCAGCCGACCACGTTATCGCTCCTGACTGCACCGGTATGGTGCAAGTGGTGGATGCCGACTACGTGGTGGCTTACCCGTTCGTCTGCTACGGCGACCCCGGCCGCTAAACCATCTGAGTCAATAGAGACTGTGCCGTGTCCGATCGGCTGCCCCACCGGCGGCGGGTCGGGCACGGCCGCGTCTGCGGCTGCTAGTCGGCGATGACTAACGGGCCGCTGGACGGCATCCGAGTGGTGGACCTCACCCGGATCTTTTCCGGGCCGATCTGCGGACGAGTACTGGCCGACCTGGGCGCCGATGTGATCAAGATCGAACCCCCCTCCGGCGACTACACCCGGGCAGTTCCCCCCGTGGGCGACGATGGCATCGCCCCCACGTTCAGCCACATGAACGCGGGCAAGCGGAACATCTGCGTCGACCTCAAAGCCGACGGCGCCCCCGAGGTGATCGCCGCGCTGGCCGACCGAGCCGATGTCCTGCTGGAGAACTACCGCCCCGGCGTGATGGCCCGCTACGGCCTGAGTTATGAGGAGCTGTCAGCCCGCAACGCCCGGCTGGTGTTCTGCTCCATCACCGGATTCGGCCAGACTGGCCCGTGGTCGCACCGCAAGGCCCACGCTCCTTTGATGCACGCTGAAGCGGGTACCATTGAGCTGGCCGCCCGCCTCAGGGGAGCCGAGCCGCTCCAGGAGATACACCAGCACGGCGATCTGTACGCCGGGTTTCTGTCGGTATCGGCGGTGCTGGCCGCCCTCTACCAGCGCGAGCACACCCGAAGCGGACAGCACCTTGACATCGCCATGGCCGAGGCTCTGGTCTACGCCAACGACCAAGTCGGCAACGACCTATCGGGCTATGAGGGGGAGAGGGAATTCGATACCTGGAACTACGCCGTCGCTCATACCGCCGACGGCCAGGCGGTGTCGCTAATCGGCAATCCGCAGCGCCTGCTGCCGGCATGGACTGCGGCTTTGGGCGGTGATCCCGCCGACTGCCCGGAAAATCCCACCCAAAAAGAGGCCGTCACCGCCCTTCAGGAGCTGGCCGCCGGGTTCGCCACCTTTGAGGATCTGGCCAAAGCGGTGGAAGGCCAGCCGCTTCCCGCGGCCCGCATCCGATCGGCGGCCGAGCTGGCCGCTACCGAGTGGGCGCAGGACCGGGGCCTGATCGCCGAAATCCGCTCCGGCGTGCCCGTACCAGCCAAGCCGTTCGCTATGGGCGACGCCGCCGTCGGGGCCACCCTCCGATCAGCCCGCCTTGGCGAGGACACCCGTTCCATCTTGGCCGACGACCTCGGCCTGAGCAGCGACGAGATCGACGAGTTAGTCCAACGGGGAGTAGTCCAAGCCTTTGACTAGTCGGCCAACATCTTCAAGCCAAAGGCAGTGAATTAGGGTCGCAGCCATGTCCGAGGGCGCTTATGGCACCATCTGCGAGCTAGTCGATGACGCGGCCCGGCGGTTTCCTGATCTGGAAGCCCTGGTTGACGGCGATGTGCGCTGGACCTTCCCCGAACTGCGCGACCACATTCGAGCCTCGGCTCGGGCTCTGATGGCCTCGGGAATTGAGTCCGGCGACCGGGTGGCAGTATGGGCCCCCAACATCTGGGAATGGGTGGTGGCCGGGCTGGGAATCCACTTGGCCGGCGGCGTGCTGGTGCCGGTGAACACCCGATTCAAGGGGCGGGAGGCCGAATTCATCCTCCAGAAATCTGGGGCCCGCATCCTGTTCACCGTCACCGACTTCCTTGACACCGACTATGTGGCTCTGCTGCGCGATGCCAACGGCGGCCACAGCCTCGACGAGATCGTGGTTCTGCGTGGCACCGTGCCTGAGGGGACAACCGGCTTTGCCGACTTCTTGAGTCGGGCCGACCAGGTGGACGAGGCCGACGGCGACGCCCGGGCCGCTGCGGTGCGCGGCGACGATCTCTGCCACATCATGTTCACCTCGGGTACCACCGGGCTGCCCAAGGGGGCCATGCTCATCCACTCGGCCATTTGTCGGGGTTTCCAGTCGTGGTGCGAGGTGATCGGCCTGCGGGCCGGAGACCGGTATCTCATCATCAATCCCTTCTTCCACGCCTTTGGTCTCAACTCGGGCATTTTGGCCTGCCTCATGACCGGGGCCACCAATATCCCCCATCCGGTGTTCGACGTGCCCGCGGTAATGGCCCGGGTACCCGAGGAGCGCATCTCCATGCTTCCCG
The DNA here is from genome assembly GCA_963663255.1 of Acidimicrobiales bacterium. Taxonomy (GTDB): domain Bacteria; phylum Actinomycetota; class Acidimicrobiia; order Acidimicrobiales; family Bin134; genus Poriferisocius. Next base: position 2,788,944 of record OY760141.1, on the reverse strand, counting down.
GCCCGCCGGCCGTCTACCAGACCATCCTCAATCACCCCGACCTCGACAGCTTCGACATGTCCACGCTGCGCCTTGCGGTCACCGGCGCGGCAGCCATCCCCGTAGAGATGATCCTCCAGATGCGGTCCCGGCTGGGGTTCGAAACCATCGTCACCGGCTACGGGCTCACTGAGGCATCGGGGATCGCCACCATGTGTCGCCACGACGACGACCCCGAGACCATCGCCAACACTTCGGGCCGAACCATTCCCGACGTGGAGGTGCAGATCACCGACAACGACGGAAATGAGCTGCCCCGGGGCGAGCCCGGCGAGATCGTTGTGCGGGGCTATAACGTCATGCTCGGTTATCTAGACGATCCGGAGCAGACCGCCGAGGCCATCGACGCCGACGGCTGGCTGCACACCGGCGACATCGGGGTGATGGACGAGCGGGGAAACATCGACATTACCGACCGCAAGAAGGACATGTTCATCGTGGGCGGCTTCAACGCCTATCCAGCTGAGATCGAGAACATCATGCTGACCCACCCCCAAATCGGGCAGGTGGCCGTGATCGGGGTACCCGACGATCGGCTTGGAGAGGTGGCGGTGGCCACCGTGGTGCCCGCCCCCGGGGCCGACCCCTCGGATGCAGAGATCATCGGTTGGTGCCGCGACCAAATGGCCAACTACAAGGTGCCTCGCCGAGTGCGATTCACCGATGCTCTCCCGCTCAACGCCTCCGGCAAAGTGCTGAAGTACGTGCTGCGCGAGCAAGCCGCCGCTGAGTGACTGCTGTTATAGCTCCTGACACTGCAATCATCGGCATGTCATGAACATCTCGAAGTGGAGGCCGATCGGGGTCGGGGTTGCTACGGGCTTCCTTTCAGGTCTGTTCGGAGTCGGCGGCGGGATCCTCATGGTTCCCTGCTTGGTGCTGTTGTTGGGTATGGAACAGCGCCGGGCCCACGGCACATCGCTGGGGGCCATGGTGCTCATCTCTGCATCCGCCCTGGGCGGTTTCCTGTTAGAAGGCTCAGTGGCTTGGCTGCCCGGCCTGCTCATCTTCGCTGGCTCCTCCGTAGGAGTCACCGTCGGCACCTCGCTGCTGAACAGCGTCCCCATCCGAATGCTGCGGATCGGCTTCGCCCTGTTGCTCTTGGCCACTGCGGCCCGCTTTTTGGCCGTCGTCCCCGATACCGATGGACACAGCGACATCACGGTGGGCCTAGCCTTTGCCTACATCGCCTGTGGTCTGATCACCGGGCTGCTGTCGGGGACTATGGGGGTGGGTGGGGGAGTGATCATGATTCCGGCCATGATCCTCTTGTTCGGCTTTGTGGACGTAACTGCCAAGGGCACTTCCCTGCTGGTGATCCTTCCCACCTCCGTCATCGGCACTGTACGGAATCGAACCTCTGGCAACATCAACCCGAAGGTGGCGCTGGTGGTTGGCGTTTCCGGAATTGCCGCGGCATTTGTCGGTGCGCTGGGTGCCAGCGAGCTCAGCCCTCGTTTGTCGGCCAACTTGTTCGCCATCTTGCTAATCGTCAGCGCGGTGCAGATGCTTCGTCACGTCAATGACGCTCCTCCACCTGTAGAGGCGGTGTAAGAAGCCCTCGTTGTCGCTTTGCGCGGTCGTACTCTGGCTGGATCTAGTCCCAAAGTTTTGCGGTGAGGCGGCAAAAGAATGGGATAGGGTTAAGGCGGATGAGCGATACTCAGATTGTGTGGCTGAACACCGAGACCGCGGCCAAGCGGCTGGGTATCACTACCAGAACGCTGTACCGATTCATCAACGAAGGCGGCCTGCCCGCGTATCGGATGGGTCGGGTGATCCGGGTCAAACAGGCCGATGTGGATGCTTTCATCGAGCGCAGTCGAATCGAGCCCGGCACACTGGGGCACCTGTATCCCGATCCCGTCTCTACCGGCAATGACGATGAGGGCGATGACAGCGACGCAGATGCCGACTCCTGAATGACCACCGCCGCGCCGGTCACCATAGACATTCCCCGCAATGGGCTCATGGCAGCCCTGCTTGGTGAGCGCGACCAGCATCTCCGCCAGATCGAGCGATCGTTCCCCGACGCAGATATTTTTGTGCGGGGCAACCGGATCACAGTGTCGGGCCAAGGCGCCGACCGCGTGGCCGGTCTGTTCGACGAGATGGTTCAACTGGTGCAAGGTGGCCACCAGCTCGATCCCCGTATGCTGGGCCGGGCGATCAACATGGTGGAGGCAGACGAGAGCCCCTCGGGAGTGATGGACACCGACGTGCTGCGGTCGGGCCAGGGCCGGGTCATCCGGCCGCAATCAGCCGGCCAGCGCCTCTATGTCGATGCAATGAGGGCCAACATCATCACCTTCAGCATTGGTCCGGCCGGCACGGGCAAGAGTTGGCTGGCGGTGGCCACCGCAGTGCGCGAGCTGAAGGCCCATACCGTGGAGCGGATCATTCTGACTCGGCCCGCGGTGGAAGCGGGGGAGCGCCTCGGATTTCTGCCCGGTGACATGATCGCCAAAGTCGATCCGTATCTGCGCCCGCTCTACGACGCCCTCTACGACATGCTTGACAACGAGGAAGTGCAGTCCCTGACCGATAGAGGGGTCATAGAGATCGCCCCGCTGGCCTACATGCGGGGCCGAACCCTAAACGACAGCTTCATAATCTTGGACGAAGCCCAGAACACAACCCCCGAGCAGATGAAAATGTTCTTGACCCGAATCGGTTTCGGCTCCAGAGCCGTGGTGACCGGCGACGTTACGCAGGTAGACGTGGAGGGTGGTCGCAGCGGGCTGGTCTCCTTGGAGAAAATCCTGACGGGCATCGACGGCCTGTCGTTCATCCATCTGAGCTCTCGCGATGTGGTCCGCCACCCCATCGTGGCCGACATTGTGAACGCCTACGAGCGGGCCCAGCAGTGATGGCCGACGGAGACACAGGCCCTAGACGCCCGGATTCCGACTCCGATCGAGAGGTGGTAGTGGTGTCCGACCGCCAGCAAGACCTGCTTGTGACCCAAGAGCGCTGGATTGGGCTGGTGCACCGGGTGTTGGCCGAAGAGCGGGTGGACACCCCCTGGGAGGCCGGGCTGTCGTTCGTGGCCGCCGATGAGATGGCCGCGCTCAACGCCGCCCACCGGGGCATCGACCAGCCCACCGATGTGCTTGCTTTTGGCGCGGACGACGGCAGCGCCCCACGCGCCGACGACGAACCCCGCCTGGTGGGCGACGTCGTGATCTGCCCATCGGTGGCTGCCTCCAATGCCGCGATCCACGGTAGGACGGTGGACGATGAGCTGGCCCTGCTCGTAGTGCACGGCACTCTCCATCTTTTGGGCTACGACCACCTGGACGACGTGGATGCCGAGGAGATGGAGAAAAGAGAGCGTGAATTGCTCGCGCTGGTATCGGCCACCGACTCCCTGGCTGGTTCCCAGGCCGGGTCGCTATGAGCGTTCTCGGCAGATTCGGGTTGTTGCGGCGATTGGTGCAGGCCAGTTGGCGCCGGGAGTCGCCTCAAGTCTCGGAGGAGGAACTGCTGGCCATGGCTGAGGCAGCTGAGGCGTCCGATGCCATCGAACCCGAGGAGCGCGAGCTGATCGGCCAGATCATCGAGTTCGGGGACACAGTGGTTCGAGAAGTGATGGTGCCTCGAACCGACACAGTGGCCATGAGCGACCGGCATACGGTGGGAGAGGCGATCGGCATCGTCATTGCTCATGGTTACAGCAGGGTGCCGGTCTACGGCCAGGGCATCGACGACGTGGTGGGCGTGGTCCACGCCAAAGACCTCATGCGGGCCGAGCGGGAGCAGGGCTCGGAATCCCCTGCTGTGGCGGTGGCCCGGAACCCCCGTTTCGTGCCCGAGACCAAACGTATCTCCCTCTTGCTGCGGGAGATGCAGGCCGAGAAATTCCACATCGCCATCGTGGTGGACGAGTACGGGGGAACCGCTGGAGTGGTCACGCTGGAAGACCTCATTGAGGAGTTGGTGGGCGAGATCGTCGACGAGTTCGACGTCGAGGAGCCCATGATCGAGCGGGTATCGCCTGGCACTGTGCGAGTGAACGGGCGGGTGCCCATAGACGAGTTGAGCGAGGTATTGGACGCGCCGCTGCCCAACGGCGACTGGGACACGGTGGGCGGTCTGATCTTCAACACCCTGGGCCATGTGCCCGAAGAAGGGGAAACGCTGGTAGTAGACGGATGGGAGCTGCTGGTAGAACGGGTCACCGGGCGGCGCATCGCCCGGGTGATCGTGAAGCCGGTTCCCGCTTCTTCTCAGACCTGACCTGAAGACTCAGTTCGAAGTTTGCGCAGGAGCAGGAAGTGGGCAGTGTGAGCCTGACCGAGGCCAGCCGGGCGCTCAGCAATTCCTCAGAGGTGATGGCAGGGCTGGTGCAGCGGTTCGGACCGGCCCGTTTCGGGCCCAAGCCCACCTTGGGGGAGCGATTCGAGGTGTTGAGCCGCGAGATTGCCTATCAGCAGCTGGCCGGTAAAGCGGCCAGTGCCATCTGGGGGCGGGTGCGGGAGCAGACGACGCAGTGGGCGCCCGATGCCGTGTTGGCGTTGGGGGAGGAGCCGCTTCGGGAGTCCGGGCTGTCGGGGGCCAAGACCCGGGCGATGCTGGATCTGGCCGCCCACTGCGAAAAGGGATCGCTGGACTTGGCCAAACTCGGCCGACTGTCCGACCAGGAAGTGATTGATCAGCTCACCCAGGTCTGGGGTATCGGGACCTGGACCGCCCAGATGTTCCTGATCTTCTCGCTGCGCCGCCTCGACGTGTGGCCGGTGGGTGATTTCGGGGTCCGCAAGGGCTACGGCCTGGCCCACGGCTGGACCGAGCCTCCAACCGCGGAGGAATTGGAGCCTCTAGGCAATCCCTTCCGCCCCTATCGCAGCGTGGCCGCCTGGTACTGCTGGCGAGCCACCGAGGTCTGACTCCTGAAGGCAGCGAGCTGAAGGCTGCCACGGAGCAGTGGTGTACTCTCCCGGCGAGTGACGACGGGCCGAGGAGTCTGCGGTGGCGGATAAAGACGATCTTTTCTCCCTCGACGGCCGAGTGGTGGTGGTAACCGGAGGGAGCCGGGGTTTGGGCCGGGAGATGTGCTTGAGCTTTGCCGAGCGAGGGGCCACGGTGGTGGTGGCCAGCCGGAAGTTGGAGACTTGTGAGGCGCTGGCCGCCGAGATAACTGAGCAGTCCGGCCAGGAAGCTCTCGGGCTGGCCCTCCATGTCGGGCGCTGGGACGAGCTGGAGCCGTTTGTGGATCGGGTGATCGACCAGTTCGGGGCCATCGACGTACTGGTGAACAACGCGGGCAGTTCGCCGCTGTATGCGTCGCTGGCTGATGTGAGCGAGAGGCTTTTCGACTCGGTGATCGGTCTCAACATGAAGGGCCCCTTCCGGCTGTCGGTGCTGGTGGGCGACCACATGGTGCAAACCGGCCGGGGCGGAAGCATCATCAACGTGTCGAGCGGAGCCGCCGTGCAGCCGACCCAAGGAGAGGTCCCATATGCCATGGCCAAGGCCGGGCTCAACAACCTCACCCTGGCGCTGGCCCGGGTTTACGCCCCCGCTGTGCGGGTGAACTGCATCATGCCCGGTCCGTTTCTCACCGATGTGGCTGCCGCGTGGGATATGGACTCGTTCAACCAGTCGGCGATTAAGGGCATCCCACTGGGCCGGGGCGGGGAACCCCACGAGATTGTCGGCGCCGCCCTTTACCTCGCTTCGGACGCCTCTAGCTACACCACCGGCGCCGTCCTCAAAGTCGACGGCGGCTTGGCCTGGTCCCCCGGCTGATTTCGCTGTGTGGAGCTGGGGGGAATCGAAATGAGTCGAAAGTTACTGATCAGCCGCACATGTTGACTTCATTGGCCGGGTCTTCCCACATCCATTCCCACACATGGAATAGGAACAACTGGGAGCTCATAGCACCATCGGCGAGCGAGCTAGCGGGGTTTCCCGGGCGGCTCAGGATGGCTCGAAGATGAGTTCGGGCACGACGACTTCCCATGTGTCGCGTTGGAGTTGCTCTTGGTACTCGGGGTCTGAGTGGTGGCGGGCCCAAGTTGCGATGGCCAAGACGCTTGCATGCGTGCAGACCAACCCTTCGGGGGGCTTGAAGTTTCGGGACAGCCTTCCTACTACTACGCCCGAATGGTCGAGTAGCTCCCATTGGCCGTTCCGCTGTTTTACTTGTAGCGGATCGTTTGGCGACAAGGCTGCGATGGCTGCGTGCACGCGGTTGGTGGATGGCATTCGCCCGGCGAAGCTCAGGTAGACGTCGGTTAGGCTGAGTTGTCGGTAGTGCCGCCGCAACTCTGGTGCTGGCGGTGGGAGGTCGAAGGGCTTTCGCCAAGCGACGGCCGAGCTTTTTCGCAGCGCCGTTTGAATTGGGTTTGGTTCGCTGAGACGTCCAAGGGCAAGAGTTTGGCGGGCGCGGGTCATGGAGACGTAGTACAGGCGGCGCGACGCGTCGGGGTCTTCCTCTCGCCCTACGCGGTCCCAGCCGCCGTCGAGCACGATCACATGGTCGAACTCCAAGCCTTTGGCACGGTGGGCGGTCGTTAGCAACAACCCTCGTTGGCGCTTGCGCGCTTCTCGTCCCCACTCCGCTAGCCATTCGATGAAGGTGTCCACAGGAATCTCGGCCATGCCCGCCTCAACCTCGTGGGCCTCGATGGCCTCTTGCAGGAGTTCGATCCAGGGGCTTTGGGGCTGGCTGGTCAGCCGTTCGCGCACGTCGGCGTTTCGGATCAGGCGGTAGTCGCGGTTGCGGAGCCAACCGATCAGTGACTGCGTCTCGCGTAGGTGCCAGATGCTGGTGAGGTCTTCATTCGCCATTTGCACTGGGATGCCCTCGAGTTCGCAGATGCTGCGAACCGGCTCTAGGTATTTCCATTCCTTGGCGATCAAGGCGCAGCTCGACCAGTCCCAGTCCGAAGCGAGCCCGCTCAGACGCTTGAGCTCGGCGATTGCTGCTTGAGCCTGAGAGATCGCATTTCCGCCTGCGGGCAAGACCTGGATTTTCCCTCGGCCTAGTGGGTCTCGCTTGGCCCACACACCTCCCGCGGGGTCCTTGGCACGTCCTTTGTTGATTTGGATCTTGTGGTCTGCCTTCATCCGGTCTTGTGCTGGCTCGATCACGGCGTTGGCGGCCCGAATGATGTGTCGGGTTGATCGATAGTTGTCGACAAGGAATTCGGGCTTGGCCTTGTAGTCCTGCTCGAAGCTGCGTATGAACTTCACCGACGATCCCTTGAACGAGTAGATGTTCTGGTCGTCGTCGCCTACCGCGAACAGAGTGAGCTTGGAGTCGTCGTCTGACAGGGTCCAGCCGGCCAACGCGGAGATGAGGTCGTATTCGTCTTGGCCGACGTCTTGGTACTCGTCCACCAGAATCCACCGGAATCCCGCCAGCAGTCGTGTCCGTGTTTCCTCGGCTTCCTCCTGTTCCAGCCCATCGCCCCGCAGCAAGGCGGTCGCCTGCTTGAGGACTTCTTGGAAGTGCTCGCTTTCGGGGCGATCGGCGCGCTCTGAGAAGCTGGCGCCCACGAGGCGCATTGCCATGGCGTGGCAGGTGAGCACCAGCACTCCTCGCGAGTCGGCGCCCACCAGCTCGGCCAGTCGGCGTCGGATCTCGACTGCGGCATGCCGGTTGTAGGCGAGGGCGAGGATGCCCCGAGGGTCCTCGCGCCTGACTCTTATCAGGTAGGCGATGCGATGCACCAGCACTCTGGTCTTGCCCGACCCGGGGCCGGCCAACACCAGCACGTTGGTGTTCTCGCGGGTGTCGGCCACGAGTTGGCGCTGGGAGGGGTTCTTCAGGCCTTCCACGATGTTGCGCCACGACTCCGGCGTGGTCTGCCGCGAGAGCTCCGGGCTGCGATCAGGCAGCCAGCGTTGCAAGAACTCGGCTTCTCCCAGAGCGAAGTAGTCGATAGCAAGGCGCAGGGCCTCCGCCATGTTGGCGAGCCCCCGCTGGGCGTACTCGGCCATCACATGGATTTGGCGGACCGTTTCGTCATAGTGGATCTGCAAGGACTCGAAATCTGACCCCCAATAGCCGCGCCGCTCGGGAGACAAGTGGATGGTCATCGCTGAGCGGAACACGGTGAGGCCCTTGTTGAGCCTGATGACCTCTTGTTCGTGCAGCCACACCAGCGAGCGGTCCACCAGCCTGCGCAAGTCCTTGGCCTCCCCGGCGAGAGTCAAGTCTCCCTCCACGGCCTCGGTCAGCTTTCCCAAGGTGGTTTCCGCCAGCAGGTCGGTGCCGCGCTTGCCCTTCGGCGCACATGACAGAAGGTGATCGAGGAGGCGGGCGGCGCCGGCTCGCCGACGCTGCGCCATCCCCACTACGGAATGCCATTCGCGCTTCAGTGTTATTCGAACGCTTTCGGCATCGAGCTTTCTCACTGTGATGCTGCCGCCTCCAATGCCCTCGCCGCGGCCGTCGCCGGCGATCCCTTGCAGAAGACGGGCCATGTACTCGGGCCGGACATGGTTGTGGCCGGCGTCTTTGATCCGCTGGCAGGCAACCCGCAGATTCAGCGGCGCCTCATCGCCGATTCCCATATCTGGGGCCATCTCCCGCATGAGGCTTAAGAGCTCCTCTTCTGCCCCCGCTGCCTCGACCAGCCGCCGCTTCGAGCTGTTGGCAACGCCCAGGTGGACGAAGGCGGTCAGCGCGGTGTCGTTGCTGGCGATACCGCATCTCTCCAAGTCGTAGAGCGCGCCCCTAACTTGGTCGGAGCTGAGGCCGGCGGTGGCCATGAGCATGTCGGTGGAGATCCCCTCGTCGGGGTCGGCACCGATCAGCGCCTCCACGACGGCCAGCAGCCGGCCGCGCGCCAGTTCGTCAAGCCCTTTGGACTCCAGCTTCTCCTTTGCCTCCTCCACCGAGCTCACCCGCAACGACGACGGGAAGATATTGACGCGGTTCTCCTCCCGGCTGAGCAGCTCTGCCTCCTCAAGCCAGGCCAGCGCCGTGCGCCCCCGCGTGTCGTCGGTGGCAGAATCCCGCCTGAAGTCGGTGTCTTCGTCGTTGACCAGGATCTCGCCCATGGTGGCAACGACTTCGTCGTTATTGTTGCGTCTGCTCAGCCGGCGCAGGGCCTTCAGCACCCCATTGATCTCGCGTCGAGTGAGCCGGGACCGTGCCGACATGCCGAACTGCCGCTCCACGTCGTTTCTCGTGAACAGCAGCACACAGTGAGCCTGTTTCTGGTCCCGGCCGGCCCGACCCGCCTCTTGCAGATAGTTCTCCAGCGACGATGGAATGTCGGCGTGTATCACCAGTCGCACATCGGGCTTGTCGATGCCCATTCCAAAAGCGTTGGTGGCCGCAATCGCCCTCAGCTCACCTTCGATGAAGCGGCGCTGGACCGTCTTCTTGTCCTCCGGCTGCAACCCGGCATGGAAGCGATCAGCGGAGAACCCTAATTCCCTGAGGAAGTTCGCGATCTCCTCGGTCCGCCGTTGAGTCGCGCAGTACACAATCGCGCCGCCGTTCCCGTCTGGCGGAAGATGGTTGGACAAGATCTCGTAGATGTCGCTGTACTTCTTGGAAGTGGTTGTCTCCACCACCACGAACTCGAGGTTGGCGCGCTCGCTGCCTCCGTCGAACACCCGCATCTCGACGCCGAGTTGTTCGGCGAAGTACTCGACTATCTCCTCTTTGACCCCGGGCTTGGCCGTCGCCGTCAAGCACATCACCGGGGGCACCACACCGCCTTCTGCGCGCTCGCGGATGTAGCGCCCCACATAGCGATAATCAGGGCGGAAGTCGTGGCCCCACTTTGACAAGCAGTGGGCCTCGTCCAGCACCCAGGAACCGATCTCACGCTGATCCAAGGAACGTCGAAACGAAACACTGCGAAGCTGCTCAGGGGAGACCAACACGATAGCGGCGTCACCAAGCCTCAGCTTCTCCAACGCCTCGGAGCGCTCGGGCATCGACAACAAGCCGTTGATAGTGACGCAGGAGGTGATGCCGTGGGCCTCGAGCCCGGTCACCTGGTCGGCCATCAGAGCCACCAACGGCGAGATGACCACGGTCACCGCCCCGGTCTTGTCGTATCGCGACAGCGCCGGTATCTGGTAGCACAGCGACTTGCCCGTACCCGTCGGCAAGATCCCCAAGACATGGTCGCCCCCCATCGCCGCCTCAACGATGGCCTGCTGCAACGGGCGCCCATCTTCGCCGGCCGGCTCCGGCCTGAATTCGTCGAAGCCGAACAGGCGCTTCAGCTCTTTGCGTGCGTTGTGGCGCTCTTGGCACCAAGGGCAACCTCGGTCTTCGCACCGGCTGTCACGCAGGCGCCGCACCAACTTTCCGGCGTCGGGAAATTGATGCCGAACCCAAGGCGGCATAACCGAATTGCCCCCCGACACCCACAGCCACGCCAACGCATAGGCAAGCGACCAGCCATGCTCGCCAGCGGAATCAGCGGCCTGGCGCGCGTGAGTACGACAGCAGATGCCGTCAACACGAGCGTAGATCGCCTCACAGGCCTCGACATCCGAAGGCCTAGGCGAACCGCGCAAACACCGGAAGACCAGATCAAAACCGGAGCCGTGCTGCCCTCCAGTCAGCCAGTGCCAGGCGACAAGCAAGTCTGAGGGTGCCTCCAGCAGACTCTTCTGTTGGTCGGCGAAAACCTCCAGAGCGATCTTTGCGTCTTGCTCCGGGTCGTTCTTGCGCCCGGTAATGAGCTGGCCCTCCTGATAGTGCTTGACGAGATGGTGATACGGGTTCCGGGGAAAGGCCAGGGGATTCAGCCAAAGAGTGTCCACCACCGGCATCTCCAGCAAGCGCAAACCAGGATTGGCGGCTTGCAAATGGCGCATATCGAATTCGATGAAGTTGTGGCCCACCAGGAAGTCTGTGCCATCGGCGAGAGCATCCAGCTCAGCCAACGCCTGAGGACGGTCAAGGCCCGCCGACGGGTAGACGAAAGACTCTTCGGTGTCGAGGCGCACTCCCGCGAAAGAGTGGATGCGCTCCGTCACTTTTGACACTTCGAGGTCAACCGAGACGCAGCGAGACAACCCCTCCAAGAGGCGTTGGTCTCTTACGCCTCCTGGGGGAGCGGCATCCGGCACGGTGGGGATGCTAGATGCTCTGCCAAAAAGAAGTCAGAGTCGGCGACCAGGAGACTCGTGCCCTCTCTTGCCAGGGCCTTGCTTAGGGTTTGGTGACGTCGAGGACCCTGACGGAGATTTTTCCAGTTTGTTCCGGGGTCAGATCGCCTTCCAGCAGCTCTCTCAACTCATCAGGGGTAGTTGGACGATTGCCGTCCGGCCTTCGACTGATCTCGTCGCCGCCGGTCCAAAGCACGAGGTATATGCCGTGCCCGGAGGTTGCAGGGTCGGTGGTGTATTGCTCGACGAGCTGCTCCTGGAGGGCGCTCCAAAGGTCGCGGTGGCAGTCCTTCTTGATCTCAATAGGTACATTGAACCCGCCATAGCTCACGCAGATGTCCGCTCTCGTATCGGAGGCATAGCGGCGCTCCGGAGCTGAGTCGACTGCTGTGGGTAGTCGCTCCTTCAGAAGGGTAAGAAGTGCATCTCGGCAGGATTCTTCGTGCTTTGGTTCTCTCGGTTCGCTATCTCGGTCATCCATCCAGAACTGACGCCAGATGTTGCTGTTGCTACCCCGGATGTCTCGTGAGATGTAATCGAGGTGATCGTTCAGTAACGCAGCCAAGTCAGTCGCGTTGGCCGGCAAGCCGTTATCGAGTGTGCGTTGGACCTGTTCAACGCTGGGGTGGCTATAGGTGGCGTCGCGAAGCAGTACGCGCTGTCGCTCTTCTGCCCATCTGAGTTGGTCTTTCCACAGTTGGAGTGGGGGATCGTTGATTAGGTCCCGTAGTGCCCTATTGGCCTCAGGGCTGGAATTGGAGCTGAGAAGCAAGATCAGGTCTTCTATCCGCCAGGAAGCACTCAGCTCGGGGCCCCCGGACACGGGCCCCCTGCCTACGATCTCAATGGGGGCAAAGGAACTTCCCATGAGCCTTATGAACGCGGCGACTGCTTGGGGACATAGGTTCTTGACCAGTAGTGAATCGGAGAACCACTCCTTGCGAGAGAGACCGCAGATGAACCCGGCGAAATGCCGCACCCTCGTTTGGCTCTTGTCGGCGTTTTCTTCAAGCGCCGACAAATGCCGCTCAGGCGACAGCAGCGCTCCGACCGTAAGCCACCGAATCTGCTGAGCGATGTCCATGCTCTTCATGGCCAGTTTTTCTTCGACCAGTTCTTCAAGTTCCGGCTTGCCTGCCTTGAGCAACTTCTCCAGCAGTCGGTCGAGTAGAGGGATTTGTGCTTGCCGAGCGCGGACGGGGAATGAGGCGAGAAGCCTTGTAGTCAGCTCGAATGCCAGGGCGGGGTGGGTATGTTCGATGTTGTCTAGATCTCTGAGGCCTGGTGGGAATGCGCCTCCGTCTCTCATTGCGGAGTGGGCGCACCCGAATAGGACTTCAACTACCAATTCATGGTCATGTTCCAGCATTCGTGCGAACCAAGGCGTCGGGCGACCGGGATAGGCGTTTAAGACAGGCGAGACGCAGTAGTGGGTGGCGAGGGCGTTGCTCTTGAGCGTGTCGTCGAGTTCGTCCAATTGTGCCGGGTCGTCGTTGTAGAGCAGTTCCAAGCTGGCCAACACAGGGAAGGCCAGGAATGAGAATTTGGAGTCCAAATTCAAGGAGATCGTCTCGTCGGCCTCGGGTAAATCGTCCCGATAGACCGCTCGCCGCAACGCCGTCATGACCGCCTCAGCTAGATCGGGGTCGCCACCAATGAACTCGCTAATTCGCTGGTCGGGAGTAGCGTCCTGGCTGGTTCCCCCAATCTTGCCGAAATACACCTGAGCTAGGGAGTGCAATCCACGAGGGAAAAATCGGTTCTCTCTCAGTTCGGCCACTTGCGACCGGAGGTCTGACTCACGCTCCAGTTGCTGTCCGCGCTCTTTTTCCCTTCGCTCTTCTAGAAGGGCATGTCGTCGCTGCTGAGCTTCGCTCAGTTCGGGTTTGGGGCGTGGTGTGCAGAGTTCTTCAAGTCGCTGCTCAAGGCCGCCGTGCCCACGCGTTCGGGATCGCAGGATGTCTAGTGAGAGGCCCTCGTTGATCCTGTGGCCTTGCAACAGGCGGTAGGACTGTGTCAAGAGGTCCTGCGCTACAGACGGTTCAGCGTCTGCGAGCTCAGCCGCTGCTTCGAGGCACCACAGCCCGAAGTCTGAGGGAGGCGAGCTTCGCAGGAGCACATCGCAGAACTCAATCGAATTGAGCGAATCGGAGTCGGTTTGATCACAGTGTCTGAGCCAAGCCAAGAAAATGGCCTCCTGGATGTCGGGATGGTCCTCTAGCCATGTTTGGACAGGGCGAATGTCTCGGCCTTCCCAATGAAAACTGTCGAGGGGATCAGCGACAATGCTGAGCCAGCCATAAAGGCGGGGCAGATCGATCTCTTCCCCGCATTCCTCCAAGCCTCGGGCCAGCAGTTTGAGCGGCAAGTCATAGAGCATGGACTCCCGGAGTTCGGTGCGCAGGTCGGTGTCATTGTCCCCTAGGGCATCCAGCAATCCGGCTATCTGTTGGCTTGAGGTTCTTGTCAACAGGTCGTAGTCCAAGAAACTGTCATAGCGGCCGTAGAGGTTGTGCTGATTGCGAGGCATGGCGTAATGCCATAGCTCCACAGGGCTCAGCGAAGGTGGGTAGAGGTTCCTTAGCAGAGTCCCACGAAGCTGATCATCAGGATCGAGCACCACACCAGACTTGATGTCATCAAGAAGTCGAATCAGTGTGTTCGTCGTAGCCTCGCCCGATGGGGCGATCCGAAGGAATGCATCCAAAGCTGGCGTTTTGATCTTTTCCGGGCGGGTAGGGTCGCGGACGATTGGCTCCAAGTCAGATGCCAATCCGCGCAACGAGTCCAATTCTGGGTCTTCAGCTACGGACAGCACGTCGAGGAGGAACTCCAAAACCCGGCTGTCGCAGGACCCGGCGACTGGCTTGGCGATCAATTCGTTGATGGCGGGAACCATTTCGGCCGAGGCGAGGGAACGAAATGCTTGGGCGGTGGAACCCATATGCCAACCGCCGCGATCATCAGTTCTCTCATGGCCGAAGAGGGGCCCCTGCTCGGCGAACGCGGCCAGCGACTCCAAGATCAGTCTCTTGTCGTCGGGCCGTAGGTCCTTGATATCGCCGTACAGGCCGACACCGACGGGATCAAGATCAATCAGTCGTCGACGGGCGGTGGGGGAGTGCACGGCTAGCCAAGCAGACAGACCCCGGAGGACTGTCACAACCTTTTGGTCGCTGGGGCTGGTCATCAACGCCATGACTCTCTCGACGGGCAGCCCGTTCTCGATCAGCTTGGCCAGGTACCGGCCGGCCAGGAACTCGGCGATGTGACGGTGGATTGGGCTGACTCGTCGCTCAACCACTCCGGTGAACAGCCTGGTGGACAGTGCTTGCCTCAGACTGCTGTCAGGAAGTTGGGTCGGTGGATTCTGTATCTCTTCAACTGATGGGAACGAGGCGCTGTCGAGTAGGCGGCTCAACGAGTACCCCTCTGTGCCGGCAAACAACTGCAACACACACAGATAGCCGGCGGCATCCATGACGGCATCCGCAGAAATGTCATCAGCTCTCTCCAGGTGGTCCTCGTTCCTTTCTGATGCCATCTTTTGGCAGGCCAACTCGAAGGTCTCCTGCCGGCTGTCGGGCCACTTGCCTCCCTGTTCCACTGCTTGGGCGAGCAGCTTCAGTGTTTGCGGGTTGTGCAGTATGGCTCCGAGGCCTTGTTGTCTCGCCTGGTCGATGAATTTCCCCACATCGCCGGGGAGATCAAGTGAGGTCAACAGTGCTCTGATTCCATCGTCATCGAGGGGGTCGAGCCGCAGTACGGTGATCTGTGAATCGGGAGAAACTTCGGCCAGGCTCTGGCGGTCGTTGTTGCCGAGCCAGTCTGCCTCTCGGCATGAAATCCGGAACCAGGGTTGACCGAGCCGGTCGAGCCGATTACGGATCTGATCTAGTGGTGTTAGCGAATCGGATGTGCCTGCCCGCATCTCGTCAAGGCCGTCAATAAAGAGGATCTTCTCTTGCCACTTCGCATGGGAGTCCACATCCAGAGTGATGAAATTCCGGGCGCTCAAGAGTTCCGCAGCATCGCCGAGTGCTTCCGCCTCCCGTTTGAATTCAGTTGTCTTTCCAGAACCGGCGTCGCCCAGGAGCACGTATGCGCGCCTAAGATCGAATGCGTTCATCGGCTGCGACCCGGTAAGGATGAGGCCACTGTCCTGATCTACAACCAGTTCGGTGCAGGTGCGGGCAACCGGGCTGGTCATGTTGGCTCGAACCAGTAGTCGGCGGGTTCGGACAAGAACTCGGGGAGGGGCACGCCAGCGTCGCCGACGATGACGGTTGCCCGGGGTTGGAACCGGCGCTCGAATTCCATGAGACCCCTGTGGCTGGTCAGGGCCTGGCCGCTTTTGACCTCGACTCCCACTGTGTGCGGGCCCCTCTGGAGGACGAAGTCCACTTCGTGGTTGCCGTCTCTCCAGTACTTGACCGTGGTGCTCGGCGAGGCTGTGTTGACCAGGTGCGCCCCAACTGCGCTCTCGACCAGTCGGCCCCAGAACGCGCGGTCGTCTCGGGCCTGTTCGAGGGAGTAGCCGGAGGCGGCCGACATCAAAGCGGTGTTGAGCACATTCAGCTTTGGTATCGAGGCCCTGGCTGATACCGGACGCTCGGTGTGCTTGGTGAGTCCTATTAGCAGCCCCGCCTGGGAAAGCAAGTCGAGATACCTCGTCAAGGTTGTGGTGTTGCCTGCGTCTTGCAGTTGGCCGAGCATCTTGTTGAACGACAGGATTTGGCCGGAATAGAGCGCTCCGACTTCGAAGAGCCGCTTGAGCAGGGCAGGCTTGTCGACTCTGGTCATTGACAGGACATCACGTTCGATGTTGGGCTCGACTAGGGCGCTGCGGATATAGGAGCTCCAACGCTCCAGATCATCGGTTAGCGGAACAGCCCCCGGATATCCCCCGAAATACACATAGTCGTCCAGGCTGAAGCCGAAGGCGTCGGCCATCTCCGGATAGGACCAGTGCGTGATATGGATCGGCTCGAACCGGCCAGCGAGACTCTCGCTTAGTCCCGCCTGCATCAAGAGCGGCGCCGAGCCGAGAATCACCACATGCAGGGGACAGCCGCTGGCGCGGTCGGCGTCCCAGAGGCCTTTGACCACTTCCGACCACTGATCGATCTTCTGGATCTCGTCGAGGACCAAGACGAATCCCTGCTGCGAGGTCCAGGCCTGGTGCCTGCTGTGCTCCCAGACCTCCACCAGCCACCGGTCATCTCTGCGAACAGGTCCGAAAGTTGCATAGTCGGTCTCCGAGGAGGCTGGCCATGGCTCTGTGCTGTGCTCAGCTGCGTCGATCGCTTCGTAGCGGTGCCCTTGTTCGGTGAGCGCGAGCGCTTGGCGTGCTGCGGTGGTCTTCCCGGTCTGGCGTGGGCCGAAGATAGCGATGAGCCGCTGCGGAGGCTCCGACAGTCGGCTGATGAGGGTGTCGACTTGCGAACGCCGAAATTCGGCCATATCCGCAGTATACACGGTTGAATTACGCTATTGAGTAAAATTACTCAATAGCGTAATCGGAGTGGAGCTGGGGGGAATCGAACCCCCGTCCGCTGGGCGGTGCCTGTCTGTGATACGACCATTCCCGGTGTGCGGCGTCGATGGCTACTGCGTCGCCGGGTCGATTGGCCCCCGCTAGGGGGCCCGCCACCGGGTCTGTTCCCCGGGGTCAGCGGTCTTTCCCGCCGTCAGTGGTCTGTCCCTACTGTCTCCACCGCTTCTGTTGCCGGGCTGCGGTGGACCGGCCCCGCGTGCCGTTACCGGTCGCGGTGCTTCTCTAAGCCAGAAAGATCAGGCTGCGAGAAGTTCACGGTCGTTGCCGCTTAGTTGGTTGCCCCGTTTTGCGAGTCTGAGCAACTCGGGTCGCACAGCGCAGCCCCCGGTCCCAACGTCGAAACCGATCAGCCCCGTGTGCACTTCTTGTCAAGGTGCCCCGCCATGATACCGGTCGATCAGTCTTCACCCACTGCGGAATTAGTCAGCGACGGGTCTTGATCGGGTGTCCAGGGTGGTGAGGGGCGGGCCTCCAATCCCAGGGACCTGCGGTGGGCCAGGACGCCGCAGGTCAGCCCGATACCGAGCCACTGACCGGCGATCTGGCCGAGTGAGCCGATCCGGAATTCCCACACCAGCGACGCCGGAATGGCCGCCGGGATCTCCACGGTGCCGCTTGGGGCCAATAAGAGGATCGCGGCCCCGCCGACCACGGCTACCCCGGCGGCGGTGATCCACCTCAGCTCGGCGCGGTCGGTCCGCTGGTGTACGGCTAGCGAAGCGGCGAAGCTTGCCCAAACGAGGAATAGCCCACAGAGGATGATCGCCAGATAGGTGAGCGTTCGGTCGTCGACCGTGCCCGGATCTCCGACGCCCGGAGGGTTGGCGGGCACCTTCAGGGCGGGGAGCAATCCGATCACGGCAAACGCTAAGGCGGCCAGACTCAATGATCGCCCGAGATCGGTCCTGCCCGACAGACGGTGCCTGATTCGGTAGTAGACAACGGTGAATATGACTCCGAAAAACACGCCCACCACGATTGCGGTGATCGTCCCACCGATCATCTGCGTTGTTCGCGAAAGGAGTTCGCCATCGCCGTTCTCGCCAGCGCCGGCGCTGCCGTGCGAGTGGTCGGCACCAGCGGCATTCTCTAGGTTGATGGCCTGCGTGATCGAGGGCTCCACTGCGATCCACATGATCAGTGCAGACGCGGCACCGCCCGCGAAGCCCGCGATCGCGCCGCGGGTGAGCCGCTGGGCCCATTTCTCGCCGCCCATTGCTATACGCGGCGATTAGTGACAGGGAGCGCCGAGGGAGTGCCGGGCGTCGTGGGCGAACTCGTGCAGATAGTGGGCAATCTGGTCGGAGAACAAGAATCCGTTCTCTTGCAGCAGGATGTGCACGGCGAACAGCGCCAGGGCCACGAGCGACCACTCGGCCAACGCCAGCAGGCCACCGGGTGAAGGACCTAAGACTTGGGTGGTGGGTGAGCTCATAGCCTCGCCTCTCCTTCGATGATCATCGGGCTGCGCAAGCCGGACCGAGTCCGACCCGTCAGCACTGCGTCGATGGCCTTTTGCGGTGGCGACAAGTCAAGCACAGCAAGCCCGATAGGTCAATGGATATCGACGGGTTAGGCGAGGAGGCATAATGCGTCGATAGCTGTTGACGTGTTGGCAGATTGGGCGTAAGGTTCCCCCAAATCTGGTCCGCTATATCAGGTGAGCCGCCGGAAACCCGTGGTTCAGGGGCACTTGTGGGGGGCAGAGAAATAGAGAGAGGGGAAGCCACCATGAGAGGTTCTTCAAAGTCCAATTCCGTTCGTGCCACATCGATTCCGACTCCCGGCGACAACAGCACCATCGATCCGATTCTCGAGCAACTCGACACAGTCGGCATGTCCCGCAGGGATGTCCTGCGAATGTCGGCTGTCGGCGTCGCTCTCGCCGGGGTCGGGTTGGCCGGGTGCGGCAACGGTAACGGAGGCGGCACTCCGGCGACCGCTACGGCGGCTCCCACGCAGACGGTGGCCGTTGTCTCTCGCAAAGAGGGGCGACTGGCCCACCTCATCTTGACGCCGAACCAGTACACGCGCACCATGGCCGACGCCGGTCGCCAGACCGTCGAGGTCCTGGGCCTCTCGGCCTACACCGAGGGCAACACCAATCTCGACCCAGTGGAATCCGTCAACCTCGCTCGCCAGTACATCGGCAGCGGGCACAACATGATCTGGGTATCGGGTATTGACGGCTCCGAGGTTCGCCCGATCAACCAGGCGGCCACCCCGGCCGGCGCCTACCACTCACAGATGTGGGCTGCCGGACCGTGGTTCATGCCCGTGGACACCAACGAGTTCTACACCGCGTTCTGGGACCTGCACGACCCGCCCAACATCTACGGGTCGACCAAACTCATGTGCCAGGAGATCGTGAACCGGCTGGGTTCGGCCGAAGGCAAGATCTTCCATATCGCAGGCTTCCCCGGGGGGTCTCTCGCCTTCCGTCGCACAGCCGGTGTGCACCAGGCCGTGGATGAGTTCCCCACGCTCAGTATTGTCGGAGAACTGCCCGGCAGCTGGGATCCGGTGCTGGCCCAGCAGGCGTTCCAGGATCTCGTCGGACGGCATGGCAAGCCCGATGGCGTGGCCTGCTCGAACGATGCCATGCTCACCGGCGTCCTTCCCGCCGCGGAAGGGTTGGGTTATACCCCGGGCGACGATGTCCTGTTCTGTGGGCAGGACGGTAACCCCGACATCCTGGAGAACATCCAGAGTGGGGAGGTGTTCTCGACTAACTTCCACGGACCGCACTCCTTTGCGGTCCATCCGATCACCCGCATGTACGACACGCTGCAAGGCGTGGAGTTCGGTCCGATCGAGCGGCAGATGTGGGTCAACGGCATTCACGTCACACAGGAGAATGTGGACGGTCTGATCAGTCGCTACTACGGCGCTGAGAACCGGCTCCCGTTCGATCCCATTCTCGCGTCGCGGGTTCACAACCCGGATGACTGGGACCCGCAGACCAGCTTGGCTTCGATCCACCTCGAGGAGTACTGGGTGGGGATTGCCGAACCGCCCTCGGGCTACCAGCTCCCCTCTGACTGGTCCGAGGCCGCAGCGGCGGGGGGAATTGCAGAGACCGATGCGCTCTACGAAAGCCACTACAAGATCAAGATGGACAACTTCGACTTCACCGGAGTACAGCTCTAACCCAAGCTTCTCACCAGCCCGCTCACCAGCCTCTTGGGGGCTGAACCGGCCCATTCGATACGTCGATCATGGTTGACGTGTCGGTGCTTCACGCGTAAGGTTCCACCATTCCGCGACCCGAGGTGAGGGGGGAAAGAGCGTAGCGATGCTACGGATCGAGGGCGTCACGAAGCGCTACGACGCTCAATTGGCGCTTGACAATGTCACCCTGTCAATTGAGCCTGGAAAGGTCACCGGCCTCGTAGGCGAGAACGGTGCGGGAAAGTCGACGCTCTTGAACATCGTCTGCGGCATCACCAGGCCGGACAGGGGGGCGATGCAGCTCAACGGCGAACGGTTCGATCCCCATTCCTACAAGGCGGCCAACACGCTGGGCATCTGGCGGGTGTTCCAGGAGCCGGCGCTGATCGCAGGCATCCCGCTCTACGAGAACCTCTTCTTGGGCCATGAGATCGCGTTTACCAATCGGGGAATCTTGAGTCGCACCCGCATGATCCGAGAAGCCCAGCGGGTCGTGGACGAGTTCGGCATCCATGTGGACGTCACCCGCCTCACCAGCGAGTTCAACTATTCGATTCGCCAAGCCGCCGAAGCAGTGAAAGCCACTGCCGTGCCCGACGTTCTCGGCCTGCCACGCACCTTCGTGCTCTTCGATGAGCCCACTGCCGCGCTTAGCCATGAGGAGGTGCCCCACCTGCTCGGCCTCGTCACCGAGTTGGCCACCCGCGGACTTGGAGTGGCGTTTGTCTCCCACCGGCTGAAGGAAGTGCTCGAGGTCTGCCAGGACATCGTGGTGCTCAAAGACGGCGAGAAAGTGGCGCAGACCACCGCCACCGACACCGACGAGGCCACGCTGCACGAATTCATGGTCGGTCGAGTCCGCCATGCCGACTTCCACGCCGAGGACCGCCAGGGCAGCGGACTGCGAGAACGCATTGTGCTGTCGGTGCGCAGCGCCAGCTGCCGCGATCGGGCGCAGTACAACCGGGCCGACGCGCAGAAATTCCTGTTCCGAGACGTCACCTTCGATCTGCGCCAAGGCGAGATTCTGGGCATTGCCGGCCTCCTGGGCTCCGGGAAGTCGTCACTAGCTCGCAGCTTGGCCGGCGCCGACCGCATGGATGAAGGCCAGGTGACCCTCCTTGATACCGCTGTGCCCCGCGCGTCCACCGTGCGGATGAAGCGCAAGGGACTGGGCTACCTGTCTCCCGATCGCCACACCGACAGCCTCATCCAGACCGATTCTGTGAGGTTCAACCTCTCGCTGCCCAGCGGTGACCGTGATGAATACGGATTCGTGCACTGGGGAGGCATCTGGAAGAACCGCTTAGAGCGAAGCGAGACTGAGGTCGCCATCCGCAAGTTCGATATCAGGGCAACCGACGGCCAGAAGATCTCGCAAGTAAGCGGCGGCAACCAGCAGAAAGTGGCGCTGGCCAAGTGGATCCGACGAGAGCCGGGGGTACTCATCCTTGAGAACCCCACCGCCGGCGTGGACGTGGGCGCCAAGGGAGAGATCTACGGCATCTTGCGCGACCTGGCCGAGACCCACGCCGGCATCATCATCGTTAGCGACGACTTGCCCGAGCTGATCGGTTTGAGCGATCGCATCCTCGTCATGAGGAGTGGCCGCTTGGTGGAGACCATCGACGCATCACGTGACAACAAGCCCGATGAGGCCTACGTCATCGGGCTCATGACATAAGGAAGACACCGATGGCAGACAACGAGACCCTCGACACCGAGCCATCCAGTGCCGGGGAGGACGCTACCCGGCCTGCCGCCGTCATGCTCGACGTGATGGAGTTCATCCAGCGATGGGGGCGACCGCTGGTACCCGTGCTGGTGCTGCCGGTGCTAATCGGGCTGTTCACCGCCTTCGAATCGCGCTTTATCTCCATCACCAATCTCAACGTGATGCTCACCCAGGCCGGACCGCTGTTGATGATCTCGTTGGGAGCAACGCTGGTCGTACTGATGGGATCGATCGACCTGTCCGTGGGTGCGATCGCGGCCCTCTCCGCCGCCGCGGCTGCCGTTTTGATCTCCGATCATGGACTGGGAACGGCGGGGTTCATCCTCACCATCTTCATTGGGATGGCCCTCGGCGGCGTCAATGCGTTCTGCTCGATCTTGCTGAGGCTCCCATCGTTCATCGTGACTTTGGGAACGCTTTCCATCTTCACCGGGATCACCCTGCACATCTTGTCGGGAAGGGCCGTCTTCGTCGATGAGCTGCCCTTCGAGTGGTTGGCCCGGGGCGAGTTGATACCAGATGTTCCCAACACCTTCCTGGCTGCCATCATCGTTTGGGTGTTGCTGGTGTTCATCAACCGCTACACCCGATTCGGGCGGTATCTGGTGGCCATCGGCGCGGGCGAGCCCGTGGCCGGGTTGAGCGGGGTGCCCGTGCGACGGTACAAGACGATGGCGTTCGTCGTGTCTGGGGCCACGGCCGGCTTTGGCGGAGCGATCCTGCTTCTCCAGCTAGGATCGGCCACCCCGAGCCTGGGCAACCAATACCTCCTCGACTCGATCGCCGCCATCGTGATCGGGGGCACGGCGCTCACCGGGGGAGTGGGCGGCATGCCCCGGACGCTTCTGGGGGTCGCGCTTTTGACGGTGCTGAGCAATGGGCTGAACGTCACCGGCGTGTCGATCTTTACCCAGGACATCCTCAGAGGCCTCGTCGTGATCCTCGCCGTGCTGGTCACAATCGATCGAGGACGCATGCAGAATCTGGTCAAGTGAGGAGGTTGCCCGTGGTTTGCTGTAGCACAGTGATGTGCCTGGAGAGATAGGTCGAGGGGTAGGATCTCATGGTGCGCCCATCAACTGAGAGTCTCGCCTTCGATGCCCTGTCGGACGGAGTCCGTCGGCAAATCCTGGCGATATTGAGCGACCACGGGGAGTGCACCGTGTCGGAGATCACGGAGCGGATTGATTCGGTCGGGAGGACGACGGTCTCGTCGCATCTGCGGGTTCTCCGCACATCCGGCGTGGTTCAGGAGCGCAAAGTGGGCCGTTATCGGTATGTCCGGCTTGACGCCGATGGCTCGGTGCGAGAGGCGCTCGACTTTCTTCAGCGGATCATGACGCAGGCAGCAGACGAATTGAGCGCTTCCGCCGTAACAGCTGAGCCCCAGGAGTCGTTTGAGGAGACACTGGCGGTGGGGTGAACTCCGCGACGGTCACGCTGTCGAGCGAGGCTGACGTCAACCTGACGCCAGCAGAGGCATTCGGGCGCTTCGGGAGACGGGACGACGCGGGGTGGATGTTCAGGGCACGGTGTCACCGGGTGGCGCCCGGCTATGCGGTGGCCATCGATTTGCCGGGGGGATGCGATGCCCAAGTTTTGGGCCGCTTGAGGGTCGTTCTGCCCGGGCGCGAGATCGTGATAGAGCACGATCAGCCTTGGCGGGGGCAGCTTCGAATCAAGTTCGAGCGAACGGGCATGGCCCAAACACGTGTCCGGTTCCGGGCGCAGGTGCCGTCTGAGGGCATCGAGTGGTTGGCCCGTCATCGGGGGGCGTCGCTGCCCACGCCGGCGCCCACGGGGGCCCGCCGGGTGGGGCTTTTGACCAGCAAGTCGGGGTCGGGAGCCGTCTACTCTATGGCCGCCGAGTACATGGCCCAGCTCGCCGTTGAGCAGGCCAACGCCAGCGGGGGAGTGGACCATCGCCCGGTCGAGCTACTGATCGCCGATGACGCCACAGACCACCTCCAGGCCCGGAGGGAGACCGTCAGGCTCATCGAAGCTGGCTGCCAGGCCATCTTCGCCTGCGTCACCTCGGCCAGCTTCGGGGCGGCGGCCGCGGCCGCCGAGGCCTACGACGTGCTCATGGTGCATCCGGTGATCAACGAGGGTGGCATGGAGGCCAAGAGGGTGATCCGGTTCGGGGAGCGTCCCGAGGCTCAAATGGGAACGCTGTCGCGGATCGTGGAGCGCGAGACCGGTGGGAACCGCTGGTTCCTGGTGGGCCAGCGGTACAGCTGGTCGTTTGGCGCCCATCGGGCGGCCGCCAAGATCCTCGACGCCTCGGGCAGCCGGGTCGTGGCCCAGCGCTTCACGTCGCTGGGCACACGGGAATTCGCCCCCATCATCGACAGCATCCGCGCCTCCGGCGCGGATGTGGTCATGTCGTCGCTGGTTGGCGCCGATGAGGTCGCGTTCCAGCAGCAGGCCTACGAGGCTGGGCTGCGCGACCTTGCCAGCCGGGTCTCGCTGGTGATGGACGAGTGCACCCTCGAGCATGTCGGTCCAGCGGCCGGCAACGGCATCTGGACTGCCCTCAACTACTTCCAGAGCGTGTCGAATCCGGGCAATACCGAGCTGCTACAGGCCTATCGCGAGCACTTCGGGCCCTGGGCGCCGCCGCTGTCATCGCTGTCGACCAACATGTACGAGGCCATCAGGCAGTACCTCGAGCTCGCCGCCCTCCACCCCGACGCTGCTCCCAGCCAGCTCGCTGCCGACTGGCGGACCCGCAAATCCGACCGCGACAGCGTCGGCCAGCGCAACATGGCCACTCAGCGGCTGTACCTGGCTCGAGCAGAAGAAGACGTGATCAGAGTGCTGGACGAGGTGGTGGCGTAGCCTGCCGCCGACGTCTGCCTAACCGTCAGGTCTATAGGTCGATGCTGATTGACACGTTCAGGGGCGCGGTCTAGGGTCGAAGTCTTAGGAAGAGGAGGCGCTTGATATGGACGGTATTCACGACCTCGGCGGCCGGCATGGATTCGGGCCGGTCCTTCATCCCGACGATGAGCCCATTTTCCACTCCGATTGGGAGAAGACGGTTTTGGTGATGTTTCCGGCCATGGCCATGGCCGGTGCCTTCAACCTCGACGAATTCCGCCACGGCATGGAGCAGATCCCCCCGCACGACTACATCACGGCGCGATACTACGAGCACTGGATCGACTCCATGATCCATTACGGCGTGGAAAGGGGCGTCTTCGACGCCGACGAGCTCGAGCGTCGGACCCAGTACTACCTGAACAACCCTGACGAGGAGCTTCTCCCCAGCAGCAAGCCGGAGATGGTCGAGACGCTGAAGGGGATGATCGCCTCGGGAGACGACTACCACCGCCCCAACGACCTGCCCGCCAAGTTCGCCACCGGCGACCGGGTGACGGTGGTCGATGGGCCATCGCTGGGCCACACCCGGCGGCCCGCCTACGTCCGGGGCCGCACCGGTACTATCGCCACCCTCCACGGCTCCTACGTCTATCCCGACACCAACGCCATGGGCGAGGGCGAGGGATCGGAGTACGTGTACACCGTCGAGTTCTCCGGCGAGGAACTGTGGGGCGACGAGGGAGCCAACTCGACCGTCTACATCGATCTGTGGGAGCCGTACCTCCTTCCTGCCTGAGTGGCTTCAGGCAGGCTCGCATTGTTCGCAACCGCCAGCCTCTTCACCACGATAGGAAGCCCAAATGACAACGCAAGGTCCACACCCAGTATCGGGAACCTTCCCCCGCAGCGACGAGGAGATTGCCGCTCGGGTCAAGGCGATGGAGTCGATCCTCGTGGAGAAGGACTTCATCGCCAGCGATGCCATCGACTACATGTCGTCGGTGTTCGAGAACGAGCTCGGGCCGCACCTCGGCGCCAGGGCCACCGCCCGGGCCTGGTTCGACCCCGAGTTCAAGCTGTTCCTTTTGGCCGATGCCACCGCGGCCTGCCGCGAGATCGACATAGGGGGCATCCAGGGCGAGGAGATGATCGTCCTTGAGAACACCGAAGACGTGCACAATGTCGTGGTCTGCACGCTGTGCTCGTGCTACCCGTGGCCGGTTCTCGGGCTCCCGCCGAACTGGTACAAGTACCCCGCATACCGGTCTCGAGCTGTGCGGGACCCCCGCGGAGTGATGGCCGAGTTCGGGTTCGACCCCGGCGACGACGTCGAGGTCAAGGTCTGGGATTCCAGCGCCGAGCTCCGCTATTGGGTACTCCCCCGGCGGCCAGAGGGCACCGAGGGCTGGAGCGAGGAGGAGCTCGCCGCCCTCGTCACCCGTGACTCCCTGCTCGGGCTCACCGACGCCAGCGCCCCGGAGTAGAGGCCTTCGGTGTGACCCTGCCCCCGATGAACGAGGTGATCCCTCCCGAGGTCCGGGAGACGCTGGAACGCCTGGTAGACGAACTGCCCTACAACGAAGAGATACCCCGCCGATCCGGAGACATGGCGTTCAACCATGCCTGGGAGATTCGTGCCTTTGCCATCGCCACCGCCATGCACGATGACGGCGCCTTCGACTGGCCGGAGTTCCAGGAAGAGCTGATCCGCTCGATCCAACACTGGGAGTCGAGCAACGACTCAACCACCGGATGGAGTTACTACGACCGGTGGATGGAGGCTCTGGAGAAGCTCCTGGGCGACAAAGGCATGCTCGACACCGAAGAGCTAGACCGGCGCACCGCCGAGGTGCTTGCGACGCCGGCCAATATTCACCACCACCCACCGGCGCGCGAGCCGGTGGCTATCGTCCCGTCCCGGACGGGAGAGGGGAGGCCCAATGGCTGACATGCGTAGTGACCAGCTCACCGTTGAAGACGTCCAGGCAACGGCCGCGATGATCGGCCTTCCGCTCACCGACGCCGACGCCGAGGAGGTGGCCGAACTGCTCAGCGCCTGGATGCCCGCCGCGGTCGCCCTCAGCACCCGCATGCAGTCGGTTCAAGAGCTGATGCCGGCCTCCACGTTCAACACCGTCACCGGTTTGGCCCCCCACGAGTTGGCTGGGGTAAAAGGATGAAGGCCCGCAGTCAGCTACTGAACATGGAACTCCACACGGCAGCGCAGCGGGTGGCTGCCGGCGACGTGTCGCCGGTCGATCTGGTGGGGGCATGCCTTGACCAGGCCGTCGCCATCTCCGACACCAATGCCTACATCTCGGTGTTCGAGGATGCCCTCGAGGTTGCAGAGGCGTCGGCGGCCATGATCCGGGCCGGCTACCGGATCGGACCGCTCCACGGCATGCCCATTGCCTTGAAGGACAACATCAACGTGGCCGGCAAGCTGACCACCGCGGGCAGCGCAGTTCTCAAAGACAATATCTCCATGATTGACGCCACGGTGGTCGAGCGCCTGCGCTCGGCCGGAGCCATCATCATCGGCAAGACCAACCTCCACGAGTTCGCCTGGGGAGGCACTTCGGCCAACGTCACTTTTGGATTTGTGAAGAACCCCTGGAACAAAGGGCGGATGCCCGGCGGTTCCAGCGGAGGCTCCGGCGTGGCGGTGGCGTCTGGGGCCTGCTTCGGTGCACTGGGCACCGACACCGGCGGATCAGTCCGGCTGCCATCGGCGCTGAACGGGATAACCGGTGTGCGACCCACCATCGGCCGGGTCTCCAACGCGGGTGTCATCCCGCTGGCTTGGAGCATGGACACGGTCGGGCCGATGGCCCGCAGCGCCCGTGATTGCGCACTTCTTTTGGGTGCGTTGGCCGGTCACGACCCCCGCGATCCGGGTTCGGCAAACGTGGGCGTCGACGACTACTCGGGCACACTCGATGCCGGGGTCGGCGGCCTGCGAGTCGGGTTGATCGAGGGCTACTCGCTGCACCACATGCAGGCCGCGGTCGAAAAGGCGGTTCGCGAGGCCGTCGAGGTGCTCCAAGATCTCGGCGCCGTGGTGAGGGAGGTGTCCATCCCCGATATCGAGGGCAACATCTCCGCTCAGCTCACGGTGGAGTCGGTGGAACCCAGCACCTACCACCAGCGCTCACTGCGGGCCAAACGCGACGACTACGCCGACGACGTCCGGCTGCTGCTCCAGGCCGGGGAGCTGATTCCCGCCGTCCACTACGTCCAGGCCCAGCGCTATCGGGCACTGCTGCGCCAGCAGATGCTTGCGGCCTACCACGAGGTCGATGTGATCGTATGCCCAACGCTTCCGTTCACAGCTACACCTCTTGGAGAGACGCTGGTTAACATCGACGGCGAGGATGAGGACATGCTGTCGGCGATCATGCAGTTCACCGGGCTTCCCTCGCTTACCGGGCTTCCCGCCGTATCGGTGCCGGGCGGCTTCGACCAGGACCGCATGCCCGTCGGCGTGCAGCTCATCGGGCGCCCGTTCGCCGAGGCCACGCTGCTGCGGTGCGCCGCCGCGATCCAGTCGGCAACGGATCACCACCTCCAACGTCCTCCGGTGCTGGCTGCCTAGTGGTGTAAAGCCGCATGAGCGCACTACATCCGGTCGACGATTGGCAGCCGGGATGGGGCTCGTTTCGCGAATTCTTCGCCGATGAGGCCATTGATCGCCCCGATGCGCCCTATTTGACCGAGATCGACCACGACAGCGGTGCTCGCCGCGAGTGGACGCGGATGGAGTGGCTTACCCAGGTGGCGCGCGCGGCTACCGGACTGCGGGAGCGGGGCATACAGAATGGCGACTCGGTGGCTGTGCTGGCTGGCAACTCAGCCGACGCATTGGCGGTGGCGTTCGCTTGCTGGACGCAGGGATGGGTGTATCTGCCGCTGAACGCGCACGAGTCTGCGGAGCGCCAAGCTTTCATTCTCACCCATTCCCAGGCTCAGGTCCTTGTTTGCAGCCCCTCTGAGGGTGCCCGGTCGGCACAACTGAGCGAGGCCACCGGCGTACCGGTTATTCCCTTTACTGAGGTGGCAGCTGCTCCAATGAATCTTGCCGGTGTGACGGGCGGGTGGGAGACCCCGGCGCTTCGGGTGTACACCAGCGGCACCACCGGGGAGCCCAAGGGCGTGGAGCTCAGCACTGGCAACCTGATCACCGACTGCGATGCCTTGAGCAGGGCAACCGGTTGGGACACCGACTCCCGGGTCATCGTCGTGCTGCCCATACACCACGTGAACGGGCTGGTGGTCTCGTGTCTTCAGGCCTGGTATGTGGGCGGTTCGGCCGTCTTGTGCGACCGCTTCCGTTCAGGCCGGTTCTGGCAGGATGTCGACTCGGAGCAGGCCACCGTGTGCAGCATGGTGCCGACCCTGCTGGAGTTTCTTATCGCTGAGGGCGGCCATTCGGTCGCAGCGTGCTTTGAGGAAGTGTTTTGTGGTGCGGGGCCGCTCATGATGGAAACAGTCGTGAACTTCGAGAACCTCTTCGGCATCCCGGTACGCCATCTGTACGGCTTGTCGGAGGTGACCGCGGTGGCGACAATGATGCCGATCATGGGCGAATACGATCGCCGCTCCTGGTATGTGGACCATGGATTCCCGAGCATCGGCTGCGCAGTTCCCCACGTCGAAGTTCAGATCCACGATTCACATGGCAGGGAATGCCCGGAAGGCGAGCGGGGAGAGATCGTCATACGCGGCGCCACGGTGATGGGCGGATATGCCGGGCGCCCCGAGGCGTCTGCCAGCGCGCTCGAAGGCGGTTGGTTCCATTCGGGCGATGAGGGCTTCTGGCAAGCCGGCGACGACGGCACGCCATTCTTCTTCATCTCGGGACGGATCAAGGAGCTGATCATCCGCGGCGGCGTCAACATCTCGCCGTTCCAGGTGGACGAGGTGCTCAACGCCCATCCAGCCGTTCAATTCGGCCTGGCCGTGCCTTTTGAGAACCGTTACTACGGCGAGGAGATCGCGGCGTATGTCGTTCAGTCGGCGCCCGTAACTGAGCAGGAGGTCCTTGACTTCTGCGCCGAGCGGCTCGACTTCGCCTACTGCCCCAAGGTGGTGCTCTTCGGAGACGACGTGCCCTTCACCGTCACCGGGAAGGCCAAGCGCCTCAGTCTCAAAGAGCAGTTGGCCGATGAGCTGGGCGCCTACCGCGACCTTCAGTTCCGCAGGCGCCAAGGAACGGCATGGCGCGACGAATGAACCCGAGCGGTCCAACTCAATCTTGCCGCCTGAGGCTCAATGTTGGTCTTCGTTCTCCGAGGTAACCGCCGAGGGGGAGCAGAAGACAACCAGGACTTGTCCGGTTTTAACCTGGTCCCCCTCGCTCACCCGCACTTCGGCCACTTCGAGTGCTGCTGGGGCGGACAGGGTGTGGAACATCTTCATGGCTTCGATGACGACGATGGCGTCACCCGCATTCACTTTGTCACCGGGTTGGGCCTTCAGCTCAGCGACGGATGCGGGAAACGGTGCGTCGAGAGTGCGGGTGCCGCTGCCAGATGTTGATGAGCCGGCAGACCACAGCTCTGAAGGGTCGACGACCGTGAAGGTGTGGGTGTGGCCGGCGGCGTTGACGGCGACTGTGCTGGTGGGTATGTCGACCAGTGCCGGATAGCGGATGCCGGCGGCGGTGGTGATGTGGGTGCCGGTCCATTCCGCCGGTGTTTGGCTTTTTGCGGCGTTTCCGGTTTCGATCTCGATTTGGTGGATGTCGCCCTGGTGGTCGCGCAATACCAGCGGGGGCGAGCTTTGGTGGGGGGTGGCCCGGAATGGGCCGAGCGAATGCCACGGGTTTGACCTGCGTTCAGATCGCTGGGCTGCGATCCAGGCGTGGGCTGCGAATTGGGTGGGCGGGGTTGGCGGGTCGGGCAGGGTGGTTTCGTCGAGGAATCGGGTGGTGACCCGGCCGATTGCGATGGGGGGCTGCTCGATGAGCCAGCGGTGGAATCCGCTGGTGGTGACTATGCCAGTGATGATGATTTCGTCGAGTGCTTGGCCCAGTCGATGTCGGGCAGTTTCCCGGTCGGGGCCTGAGCTGATGAGCTTGGCGATCATCGAGTCGTAGTGGGGGGTGATCTCGCTGCCCGGTTCGACGGCACTGTCCCAGCGGATTCCTTCAGGCACTCGGAGGGGTCCGACGGTGCCGATTTGGGGCTGAAAATTGTCGGCAGGGTTCTCGGCGTTGATCCTGGCTTCGAAGGCGTGGCCATCGAATGCCACGTCGTGTTGGGTGATGGGCAACTCGCGGCCAGCAGCGACGCCTATTTGGAGCGCGACTAAGTCGAGACCGGTGATGAGCTCGGTGACAGGGTGCTCGACTTGGAGCCGGGTGTTGACTTCGAGGAAGAAGAACGCCCCGCTTTCGTCGTCGACCACGAACTCAACCGTCCCGACTGAGTCGTATCCGGATGCGCGGGCCATAGAGACCGCGGCAGATTCCAGTCCGGAGCGGGTGGCATCGGGCAGGTTTGGGGCGGGGGCCTCTTCGAGGAGTTTCTGGTACCGGCGCTGCACCGAGCACTCTCGGGTTCCGAGGTGGATGACGTTGCCGTGGTGGTCGGCGACGATTTGGACTTCGATGTGGCGCGGCCGCTGTACGTAGCGCTCGATGATCACGGTGCGGTCGCCGAATGCCCGCTCGGCCTCGGTTTGGGCGTTGTGGAGCGCATCGGTGAATTGGTCGGGGTTGTCGACGATGCGGATGCCGCGTCCTCCGCCGCCGGCCGAGGCTTTGATCAGCACGGGGAAGCCGATGTGTTGGGCTGCTTGGGCCAGGTCTTGGGGGTCTTGGGACTCGTCGTAGCCGGGAATGACGGGGACTTCGGCATCGGAGGCCAGTCGCCGGGCTTTGATTTTAGAGCCGAGCGAGGCCATGGCCTCCGGACGGGGGCCGATCCAGGTAATTCCGGCGGCGATCACAGCCGCGGCGAAGTCGGTGTTCTCCGACAGGAACCCATAGCCGGGGTGGATGGCGGTGGCGTCGGTGGCATTGGCGGCTTTGAGCAAGGCGTCGATCGACAGATAGGAAAGTGCGGGGTCAGCTGGACCCAACCGGTGGGCGATGGTGGCTTCGGACGCGAAGGGTGCTTGTTGGTCGGCGTCGGAGTACGCCGCGATGGTCTCCAAACCCATTTGATGGGCGGTGCGGATGATGCGCCGGGCGATCTCGCCTCGGTTGGCTATCAGTATCCGCACGGGGCCTCACATCCGGTAAACGAGGGGCCGAGACGGGCCGGCGTCGTCTTGGCGGCAGGCCATGGCCAAGCAGAGTCCGAGGATGTCCCGGGTGTCGACCGGGTCGATCAGCCCGTCGTCCCATAGCCGGGAGGTGGCGTAGTAGGGGTCGGACTGCGTCTCGTATTGGGCGCGGATCTCTGCTCGGATGGCTTCGATCTCCTCGTCGCTGGTGTCTTGAGCGTCGAGGCCTCCGAGGCGGATGTCCACCAGCACGGTTTCTGCGGTGGCTGCGGCCATGGTGGCGATGCGAGAGTTGGGCCACGCGAACAAGAACCTGGGGTTAAACCCGCGTCCGCACATCCCGTAGTTGCCCGCTCCGTAGGAGCCGCCGATGAGCACGGTGTAGCGGGGCACGGTGGCGTTGGCCACTGCGGCCACCATCTTTGCGCCGTGCTTGGCGATGCCCGCGGCCTCCGAGTCGCGACCCACCATGTATCCCGACGTGTTCTGCAAGAACAACAGCGGTATCCGGCGCTGCTCGCACAGCTCGATGAAGTGGGTGGCTTTGAGGGCCGATTCGCTGAAAATGATGCCGTTGTTGGCCACAATGCCCACCAAATGGCCCCAGATGCGGGCGAAGCCGCACACCACCGAGGACCCCCATTCCGGTTTGAACGCCGAGAAGAGCGAGCCATCCACTAAACGGGCGATTATCTCTACCGCGTCGAATGGGATGCGATCATCGGCGCTGACGATGCCGTAGATTTCTGACGGGTCATAGGCGGGCGGGTCCGGCTCCTGCCAGTTCGCCCACCTCTGGCGCTGGCCGATGGTCCGCTGGTTGGTGGATTGGCAGATCTCGCGCAACAGGCCGTATGCCTCGTGCTCGTCTGCGGCGATGTAATCGCTGACCCCCGACACCCGGGTGTGGACATCAGCGCCACCGAGTTCGTCGGGATCAACTATCTCGCCCAGGGCGGCCTTGACAATGGGCGGACCCCCCAAGAAGATGCGCCCGATACCCTCCACCATGATCACCTCGTCGCTCAGCGCTGGGACGTAAGCGCCGCCCGCGGTGCAGCCCCCGAGCACCACCGAGAGCTGGGGCAAGCCCTGGGCCGAGAGGCGGGCCTGGCGATAGAACGACCCGCCGAAATGGTCCTTGTCGGGAAATATCTCGTCTTGCAGCGGCAAGAACGCGCCGCCGGAATCGACCAGGTATATCACGCCGAGCTGGTTCTCCTCGGCGACCTGCTGGGCCCGAACGTGTTTTTTGATTGACACCGGCAAGAGCGAGCCCCCCTTGACCGTGGCATCATTGGCGATGAACACGTAGGGCACATCGTGGACCAGCCCAATGCCAGTGACGATCCCCGCACCGGGGGCGGAGTCGTCATATTGTCCCCAGCCAGACAGAGTGGATAGTTCCATAAACGGAGTCCCGCCGTCGATGACCAAGTCGACGCGGTCTCGCACCATCAACTTGCCCCGTTCCAAGTGGCGCTCAATTGACCTAGACCGCCGAGGACCTCCAGAAATCACCACTTCCTGGCGCTCTCTAAGGGTGTCCACCATCCCCCGATACCACTCGGCATTGGCGGCAAAATCTTCCGAGCGCGTATCGACCTGAGATTCGATGCGCCTCATTCGCGATCCGCCTTTATCAGACGCCAGTTTGCAGATGGTTTTCGACGCTTATTCTACATTGCAGCAGCCAGGCTGGGCCTGCAGGAGATCACTAGAGGTTAGTTCCCGCTGGTGCCTTCCCCGATCTTCAGGACCTTGGCGTTCCGATGGAACTGAGCCACCGGGCTTGTTCCTTAGAGTCAGATCCTCTTGACCGATTGTCCCATCTCGTTGCGGGCTTCTCGACGGGCGTCTTGTTCGGCAATGGCCTGGCGCTTGTCGGATCGGCGGCGGCCTCGGGCCAAGCCGAGGAGCACCTTGGCCCGGCCCTGTTTGAAGTAGAGCGAAAGGGGCACCATCGTCAGGCGGTCCTGTTCTAGGCGGGCCTTGATGCGGTTCAGCTCGCCGCGGTGCAATAGCAGCTTCTTGGGCCGGTCAGGATCGTGTCCGCTGGTGCCGCTGGCGTGGGAGTAAGGGGCAATGTGCAGCGACTGGAGCCAGAGCTCGCCGTCGGCCATGCGGGCGTACGACTCGGTGAGCGTCACTTTGGACTCCCGCAGCGACTTCACCTCTGAGCCCACCAGAACCAGGCCGGCCTCGTATTCGTCGATGATCTCATAGTCCCGCCGGGCGCGGCGATTGGAAGCAACCACTTTGGTGGGCTCGGGCTCGTTGCCCGAGCTCGGCTTCGACCTGCCCATCGGCTCAAAGTACCCCGCCGGCGGGGGATGGGCGGCGGCAATTGACGGGTAGTCTGGGCGGCGTGGCCGATCAGGGAGATATGCCGACGGGAGAGTCAGTCGGCGACCTTGGTCAACAGAATCCGTGGGAGGGTTTCCGATCGGGGTTCGTGACGCTGCTCGGGAGGCCCAACTCGGGCAAGTCCACGCTGATAAACGCCATCTTGGGGACCAAAGTGGCCATTGTGTCTGACAAGGCCCAGACCACCCGGCATGCCATCCGGGGCGTCTTGCACCGCGACGAGGTGCAGGTGGTGTTTGTGGACACCCCCGGCATCCACAAGCCCCGTACCGCTCTTGGCGAGCGCCTGAACGCCACCGCGGCCGACGCCGCCGACGATGTGGATGTTGTGTGCCTGTGCATCGACGCCACCCGGCCGCTGGGCCGCGGCGACCGGTTCATCGCCGAGCGGCTAAGCGGTGACTCCATCGTGGTGGTGACCAAGATCGACGCCGCCTCCCGATCCAAGGTGGTGGCCCAGCTGGCCGCGGCCGGTGAGCTGGGGTTCGCCGAGTACTTCCCCACCTCGGCCCGCACCGGCAAGGGGGTGGACGCTCTAGTCGAGCGGCTGTGCGATCTCATGCCGTCCGGCCCGCCGCTGTATCCCCCCGACATGGTGCGCGACATGCCCGAGGCCCGCTGGGTGGCTGAGCTGGTGCGCGAGCAGCTCCTGGCCGCAACTCGCGAGGAGCTGCCCCACTCCATCACCGTGGCGGTCACCGAATGGGAGTGGCCCCGCATCAAATTGGAGATTCTCGTGGAGCGGGAATCGCAGAAGCCGATGGTGATCGGCAAGAAGGGCTCGGTGCTCAAAGAAGTGGGCATTGCCGCCCGGTCCCAGCTTCCCGAAGGGGTATTTCTCGAACTTCACGTTGGTGTGGAGAAGAACTGGCAGCGCCGCCCCGAGATGCTCGACCGCTTCGGCTACGGCCCGGGGTCTATGGCCAGTCCCGATCTGTAGATCAGACGCCGTCCCGGATCATTCTCAATAGGGTGACGGCTCGGTCGCGTTCGGCGGTGCGGGGGAACGGGGGGAGGGACCGCACCAACTCCCAGCGGTAGCCGGCCCTAGCCATCCGGGAGTCGAGCACCGCTACCACGCCCCGATCATCGCCCCGACGGATGAGCCGGCCGGCGCCCTGGGCGAGGCGGGTGGCGGCCCGGGGCAGGTCGACTAGGCGGAAGGCCTCGCTGCCGTAGCGCTCACGGCGGGCTTCCAGCAGGGGGTCGTCGGGGCGGGGGAACGGCAAGCGGTCGATGGTTACCAGCGACAGCGACTCGCCGGGCACGTCCACTCCCTGCCAAAAACTCATGGTGGCGAACAGACAGCTTTCCACCTCGGCGGCGAAGCGCCGCAGCAGCTCGGGTTTGGGCAGGTCGCGCTGGCTGTAGATCTCGAAGTCGAGCTGGGCCCGCAACACCTCAGCAGCCCGGTCCATGGCCCGATAGCTGGTGAACAGGGCGAGGGTCCGGCCTCCAGCGGCTTCGATGAGGGCGGCCAGCTCCTCGTGTACCGCGGGCTCGTAGCCGGGGTTGCGGGGATCGGGCAGGTGCTTGGCGCAATACAGCAGCCCGTTGGCCTCGAAGTCGAACGGGCTGCCCACGTCGATAGCGCGGTGCTTGTTAGGCTCCAGCCCCAGTATCTCGCCCAGGTTCATAGGGATGGTGGCGCTGGTCAGCACCGCCGTGGTGTGATCCCACAGCCGCTGGGTGAGCAGATCGCCCAACTGAATCGGGGCGATCCGCCAGGCGGGGGCAGTCTCGGTGCCCGACACCCAGGCCACCTCGGAGGGCTTGGCCTCCACCGCCCGGATCAGGTCTTCGGCCAGGGCGCCAGCGCACAGCATGGCCCGCAGCTTGCGGGGTGCGACATCGCCGGGGGCGCCGTCGGGCACGGCTCGAAGCTCGACGGCGGCCTGCTCTACACGGCCGCGAGCCACAACAGCCACCCGCTGGAGTTCGCCCGGTAAGGGCGCGGGCAGCGGCTTGTCGCGGAACGGGGCCAAGGCCTCCCGCAACCGCATCCCGGCGTCTTCCAGGTCGCCTGCGGCGGCCGAATCGGCCACCACGGCACGGATGCTGCGAGCCAGTTCGTCGAACCGCCCCCCGGTCAGCGACAGCCCAGCGGTGTCAGACACGATGTCCTCCAGGCCGTGGGCCTCGTCGATTACCACCGTGTCGTGCTCGGGCAGAATGGGCGTATCGCTGAACAGGTGCAGGCAGTAGAGGTGGGTGTTCACCACCACGATGTCGGCGGCATCGGCCCGGTGGCGGGCCTTCTCGGCGAAGCAGACCGGGCCCGAAGGGCAGCGCTGTGCTCCCGGGCATTCTCTCCCTGACACGCTGAGCGCGTCCCAGGCCGTGGGCGAGGGCTCGAATTCCAGCTCGGCCCGGTCGCCGGTGTCAGTCTCCTGGGCCCACGCGGCCAGCCGGTCGATTTCCACCCTGGGGCCTTCGGCGATGTCGAGGCTCAGCTGCGCGTCCTCGAGGTGCTCCTGTAAACGCTGAATGCACAGGTAGTTGGATCGGCCCTTGAGCACGGCGTATCGCACCGGTAGGCCCAGAGCATCGACAAGCTGGGGCAGGTCTTTGTCGATCAACTGGTCTTGGAGGGTTTTGGTAGCGGTGGCCACCACCGACGGACCCTCGCCCATGACCAGCGGCACCAGGTACGCCAGGGACTTCCCGGTTCCAGTACCGGCGGCGACCACAAGATGGTGCCCCGATTCCATCGTTTCGGCCACGGCCTCGCACATGTCCCTCTGCCCCGGGCGACGCTCGCCCCCGCCATCCAACGACGAGACGGCCGTCTCCAGCGCCTTTTGAACAGCGGTGTTTTCCGACATTGTCGCGACGCTACCGCCGTCCAGTGAGAGAGTTGGGTTGTATCCGCATTGATCGCTCTCTCCCGCACCCTGTCGGGGCTCGCGGGGGAGTACCGTGCAGGTGTGGGCCTGTCCGACCATTGCCTTGATCAGGATCGCATTCCCCGCCACGTCGGATGCGTTATGGACGGTAACGGGCGCTGGGCCGAGCAGCGGGGAATGGCCCGCACCGAAGGTCACGAACAAGGTGAGCACGCTCTGTTCGATGTGATCGAGGGTGCGCTGGAGCTGGGAATCGAGTGGCTCACGGTGTATGCCTTCTCCACTGAGAATTGGAACCGCCCCGACGACGAGGTTCGCTTCTTGCTGAACTTCAATCGCAACATCTTGCGGCGGCGCTGTGACGAGCTGAACGAAATGGGGGTGCGGATCCGCTTTGTGGGCCGCCGCGATTGGCGGGTGCCAAAGGGCCTGATCAAAGAGATGGACGAGGCCATCGAGCTCACCCAAGGCAACGAGCGGATGACGCTGGTGGTGGCTTTCAACTACGGCGGTCGGGCCGAGATTGTGGACGCGGTACGACAGATCGCCGCCCAGCGGATCCCGGCCCGCATGATCAACGAGCGGACCATCGCCCGACACCTCTACGACTTAGAGATGCCCGAGCCCGACCTCATTATCCGCACTTCCGGCGAGTATCGAATCTCCAACTTCTTGCTGTGGGAGTTGGCTTATTGCGAACTGGTGTTCACCGACGTGTTGTGGCCCGACTTCACGCGCCGCGACCTGTTTGCTGCCATCGCCGAGTACCAGCACCGCGACCGACGCTTTGGCCGGGTGAGATAAAGAGACCCAATGAGCCTCTTCCGGAGTCCGGGAGTGAGAGGCTTGTTGCGGTGAGCCTCTACCGGGACCAGGGAATCGTGCTTCGCACTTACAAGTTGGGCGAAGCCGACCGCATAGTGGTGTTCTGCACCCGGGGGCACGGCAAGGTGCGGGCGGTGGCCAAGGGAGTCCGCAAGACCCGCAGTCGGTTCGGGGGGCGCCTCGAGCCCACCAGCCACGTGCAGCTCCAGCTCCACCGAGGGCGAAGCGAGCTTGACATTGTTACCCAGACCGAGTCGGTGGACCAGTTCAGGACGGTTCGAGAGGACTTGGACCGGCTGGGAAAGGCCATGGCCATGTTGGAGGCGGTCGACCGAGTGGGGGTCGACCGGGAGCCCGACGGCCCGCTCTACCGGATGCTGCTTGGAGGGCTGCGAGCACTGGACGCAGGCGACTCCGCGCTGGTAGTGCCTGCGTTCTACCTCAAGCTCCTGGCTCACGACGGGGTGGGCCCCGAGGTAGGGACATGCGCATCGTGCGGGGCGACCGACGATCTGGTTTCCTTCGACTACGGCAGCGGCGGCGTGCTGTGCCGCAACTGCCGCCGGGGTGCCCCGCTGTCGCCCGACGCCTTGGACCTGATGCGCATGGTGCTGGGCGGCAGCCTCAGCGCCGCACTGGCCAAGCCCCGATCACCCGCCACCGGCGAGGTGGAGCACCTAGCCACCACCGCCATGGAATACCACCTAGAACGCCGCCTCCGCGCAACGGGCGCATATTCGTGACATACACTGAAACTAGTGGAAAATATAGATCACGCATCATACCCTGCTGGGAATGTCGCTTCCGGTCTCCCGGTTTCCAGCTCTCAAGCCCGATCAAGTGCTTCGGCTGCTCCGCAGATTTGGATACCGGAAAGTCCGCCAAAGGGGCTCGCACATTGTCTTGCAAGCAGAAGGAAGACAGGCGATCACCGTCTCGATGCACAAGGGCAGGACGGTGAAACCCAAGCATTTGCGGGCGATGCTGGTTGATAGAGTTGGGCTGACTGACGATGAGATCGAGTCGTTACTCTGACAATCTCGATGGAGGACAGGACATGGCCAAGGTCGTGATCAGCAGAGACGACGACGGCAGCGGAGATTGGCTAGCCGAAGGCGACATCGGCGAATCTGCCTACTTTGCCAACGCCGCTACCCTCGGAGAACTTGAGGCTTTGATCCGGGAAGCCGGAGAATTGCTAGGAGTTGACCCCGAGATTGTCATAGCCCCAGATTCCGTCACCGCCTGATCTATCTCCCTAGAGCGCCTTTTTCGGTGTCAGTCCTGTCACCGGGGGCCGGTAGCCTGCGGGCCATGAGCAGCGGTGATGTCGTCGAGGGCGCGGGCGACGATGTGATGGACAAGGTGGTGAACCTGTGCAAGCGGCGGGGGTTCGTGTACCAGTCGGCGGAGATTTACGGCGGTTTCCGCAGCGCCTACGACTACGGCCCGCTGGGGGTGCTGCTGCTGCGCAACGTGAAGGACGCCTGGTGGCGGACCATGGTGCAGCTCCGCACCGATGTGGTCGGCCTGGACGCCTCCATTCTGTCGCCCCCTGATGTGTGGGAGGCGTCGGGCCATCTCACCAACTTCACCGACCCCCTGGTTGACTGCCGCAACTGCGGCACTCGCCACCGCGAGGATCAGCTGGAAGACCCCGAGGCCTGTCCGAGTTGCGGCCAGCGGGGCCAGTTCACCGAGGCTCGGGAGTTCAATCTGATGTTCCGTACTCAGGCCGGCCCGGTGGCGGGCGCTGGGGCCGACGTGTACCTGCGGCCCGAGACCGCCCAGGGCATGTTCATCAACTTCGCCAACGTTTTGAACACCGCGCGCAACAAGCCCCCGTTCGGCATTGCCCAGATCGGCAAGTCGTTCCGCAACGAGATCACCCCGGGCAACTTCATTTTCCGCACCCGGGAATTCGAGCAGATGGAGATGGAGTTCTTCGTGCCCCCCGACGAGGCCGCCACTTGGTTCGAGTACTGGTGCGGTGCCCGGATGGACTGGTACACCGGTCTCGGAATACCCGCCGACAAATTGCGGCTGCGGCCCCACGACGCCGACGAGCTCAGCCACTATTCGGCCGGCACCGCCGATGTGGAATACCTGTTCCCCTGGGGGTGGGGCGAGCTGGAGGGCATTGCCAACCGCACCGACTACGACCTCACCCAGCACGCCAAGCACTCCGGCGTCGACTTGGACTACTACGACCAGCAGGCCGACGAGCGCTACACGCCCCATGTGATCGAGCCGGCCGCGGGGGCCACCCGCACGATGATGGCGTTCTTGCTGGCGGCCTACGACACTGAGGAGGTGAGGGGTGAGACCCGCACGGTTTTGCGGCTCCACCCCCGACTGGCGCCCTACAAGGTGGCGGTGCTGCCCCTGT
This sequence comes from Acidimicrobiales bacterium, assembly GCA_963663255.1. Lineage (GTDB taxonomy): Bacteria > Actinomycetota > Acidimicrobiia > Acidimicrobiales > Bin134 > Poriferisocius. The sequence continues at coordinate 2,748,865 of OY760141.1, read as the reverse complement.
CGAAAAAGCCCGAGCTCCAGGCGGTTTCCGAGGAGGTGCTGGGCCTGGTCCAGCCCCGGTGGATGACGGACTACGACGTCACCCAGTCGATCGGGCGTCGCTATCGCCGCCAAGACGAGATCGGCACGCCGTATTGCGTGACCGTGGATTTCGACACCCTGGACGACCGGGCCGTCACCGTGCGCGACCGCGACACCATGGACCAGGACCGGGTGGCCATAGACAACTTGGCCGAGCACCTGGACGCCAAGCTCGGACTGTGAGGCAAACGGGGTGACCAGCCCGGTCGTCGCCGCGGTGCATGCCGCCGAGAGCGGCGAGCTGGACCGCACCGAAGCGGTGTTGGGGGTTGCCCCCGACGACGTGGAACATCTTCTCCACGCCAAGATGACCGACGGTCCGTCGGCACCTGTGGCAGCCCACGGGGTGGCCGCTTCGCCCGGAGCGGCGTCTGGGCGGGTGTGTCTGTCGGTGGACGCGGTGCTGGACGCCGACGACGAGGGCATACCCGCTGTCTTCTTGCGGCCGTTCACCACCCCCGCCGATGAGGTGGCCATGTCGGCGGCGGCGGCCATCATCACCGCCAAAGGGGGCATGGCCAGTCACGCGGCGGTGATCGCAAGGGGCTGGGGCATCCCCGCGGTGGTGGGCGTGGAGAGCCTGGTGGTGGACGTGACGGCTGGCGCGGCCCGGTTGGGCGACGTGGAGCTGCGCGACGGCGATCCCATCACCGTGGACGGCTCGGCGGGGACGATCATGCTCGGGGCCTCTGAGGTGGGCGAGGTGGAGATCCCCGACGAGATGTTCACCTTGTTGGGATGGGCCGACGAGCTGCGGGGTGGAAGGCTGGCGGTTAGGGCCAACGCCGACGACGCTTTCTCTGCTCGGCTGGCCAGGGAGTTCGGAGCAGCCGGAGTGGGGCTGTGCCGCACCGAGCACATGTTCTTGGGGGAGCGGCTGCCGCTGATACAGCGGGCCATCACCGACGGCGGAAGGGCTTCGCTGGACGCACTGGTCGAAGTCCAGGTGAACGATCTTGTCGAGCTGTTGGAAGTCATGGACGGACTGCCGGTCATCGTCAGACTGCTCGATCCGCCCTTGCATGAGTTCTTGCCTGATCACCCTGAGCTGGCCGAGGAGAATCCCATGCTCGGAGTACGGGGCGCCCGGTTGGGGGTGCTGCGCCCCGAGCTGTACCGGGCCCAGGCTGCCGCAGTGGCCGAGGCCGCCGCCCGCCGAGTAGCTGCTGGAGGCGATCCGCGGGTGCAGATCATGGTGCCGCTGGTGGTGGGAGGGCCGGAGTTGGCCCATGTGAGGGAAGCTGTGACCGACCAGCTGGTCGGATACGAGAGCCGCTTGGGGGGCCGGTCCATTCCCGTGGGGGCAATGATCGAGACCCCCCGCTCGGCGCTGGCCGCGGCCGAGATTGCCGCCTGGGCCGACTTCTTGTCGGTGGGAACCAATGACTTGACCCAGATGACCTTCGGTTTTTGCCGCGACGACATCGAGTCCAGGATCATGCGCCCCTATCTCGAGCACGGCTTGCTGGCGGCCAACCCGTTCGAGACGCTGGACGAGACTGGGGTGGGCCGGTTGGTGGCCGACGCAGTATCCGGGGCCCGCTCAGCCCGATCGGGCATTGAGATCGGGGTGTGCGGCGAGCACGGCGGCGACCCGGCGTCGATCGCCTTCTGGGCCGCCGCGGGGGTGGACTATGTGTCCTGCTCCCCTCATCGGGTGCCCGTCGCCCGCCTGGCAGCCGCCCAAGCTGTCATCGGTTCGGCGTAGTCTCACACCGTGGGCATCCACGACGAAGACGTGGCCCGGGTGAGAGAGGCGACGGACATCGTCGCGGTCATCGGCGAGTACGTGCAGCTGAAGCGGGTCGGACGCCGCTGGCAGGGTCTTTGCCCGTTCCATGCCGAGAAGACCCCGTCGTTTTCGGTGAATGCCGAGATAGGCGTGTACCACTGCTTCGGGTGCAAGGCCAGCGGCGACGCCATCACCTTCTTGCGGGAAGTGGAGCACGCCGACTTCCCCGAGGCGGTGGAGCGCCTGGCCGGCCGCTCAGGGATCACGTTACGCTACACCGCGCCGGGCGAGGGAGCCGACCGCCAGAAGCGGGGGAAGCTCACTGAAGCTCTGGAAAAGGCGGTGGAGTGGTATCACCAGCGGTTGTTGACCGCGCCCGACGCGGGTCGAGCCCGGGGCTATCTGCGCCAAAGGGGTTACGACGGCGACGTGGTGCGCCAGTACAAGCTGGGATGGGCCCCCGACGAGTGGGACGCCCTGGCCAAAGACCTGGGAGTGGGCGCGGACCAGGGAATGTCTGCCCAGGTGTTCTCCGACGCCGGCCTGGGGTTCCGCAACAAGGGTGGGCGCATTCAGGACAGCTTCAGGGCCAGGTTGCTGTTCCCCATATTCGACCCCAGCGGCAAGCCGCTGGGGTTCGGCGGGCGGGTACTGCCCGGTGGGGAAGGGCCCAAGTACAAGAACTCGGTGGACAACGCCGTCTACCGCAAGTCACGGGTGCTGTACGGGCTCAACTGGGCCAAACAGGACATCGTGAACGCCGGCGAGGTGATCGTGTGCGAGGGCTACACCGACGTGATCGGCTTCGCCCAGGCCGGCATTTCTCGGGCGGTGGCCACCTGCGGCACCGCTCTCACCGAAGACCATGTGCGGGTTCTGCGCCGGTTCGCACCCCGTATCGTTTTGGCCTTCGACGCTGACTCCGCTGGTCAGACCGCGGCCGAACGGTTCTCCCAGTGGGAGCACGCCTTCGAGCTTGAGGTGGCGGTGGCCGATCTGCCTCCGGGGGCCGATCCCGGCGACCTCGCTCAGAGCAATCCCGAGCGCCTGGCCGCCGCGGTGACGGACGCGGTGGACTTCATGGATTTCCGCATCAACCGGGTGGTGGGGGAGGCCGACCTGTCGACTGTCAAAGGGCAGGTACGGACGGGGGAGCGGGCGGCCCGGCTGGTGGCCGAGCATCCCAACCCGGAAGTCCGGGACAAGTACCTGGTGGGGATCGCCGACCGTTGCTCGGTCAGCGCCGACCATCTGCGGGGGGTGGTGGCCGATGCCCGCCGCCGCGGCCCGCGCCGAGCGCCTCGTCCCGCGGCCGAAGACGCCCCCCATCCGGCCGAAGCGGGCCGCAGGCCCGGCGGCGACCGCGAGAACTACTCGGCAGATGAGAGCAACGGAGGCGATGGCGGCCTCGACAGCCCTCCACCCAACAATGTGGAGCGCCAGGTGCTATGGCTAGCCGCCAATGAGCCTGGCGCGGTCTGGCCGGAGATCGTTCCCGAGATGTTCCACCATCCGCTCTATCGGGGAGCGTTCGAAGCTCTGCTGGAGTATCCCGATATGGACACGCTCCTCGCTGAGGCGGATACGGGGGTGACCGCCCTTATGCGGGAGCTCGTGGTGGACGAAGACGAGGGGCTGGGGACCAGCCCCCACCGGCAAGAGGTCGTCATGGCCATACTGCTGTATGAGTCGGCCCAGAGGGAGTTGGCCTACTTGGAGCGCCAGGCCCGCGCTGACGCAGCCGATGACGACCTACTGCGTCGGGTGGCCAGCCTGAAGACATCGATGGACAAACTCCGCGAGTCGGAGTGGGAATCCGATCAGGCTCGTGCCCTGTTGGAGCTGCTGCGGCCCAGCGCCTAGAGATCCTGTCGGACACGGCAGGGCTGGCTTCGCCAAATCCCCTGGTTAAGCCAAGGTTAGAGCGCTCGCTGTTCCAACCATTCCTCAATCGTCGTCCCGGCATGATGTGCCCAACAGGTTCTGCAACGAGCAGGGCCGGTCACATCAAGGGAGATGAAAATGACCATCGAAACCAGACCAGAGAGCCAAGAGCCCCAAGAAGGCAAAAACAAAGTTCACGGCTTCTTCGGCAAATCAAAGAAGAAGGAATTGCCATCGGGCATGTGCGTCCTTGGGCCGACTCCCCCCGGCCAAGGGGCGATGCGCGTCCAGCCAACTCCCATCCGCCAATTACCCTTCTGAGCGGCTCGTTGTTGGCCAACACCCCCACGATTCTGCGGCCATTGGTGCGCCTGCCTCGCAGATCTGAGGGATGATGTAACTCTATGCGCGTGCTGCTAGTAGAGGATGAGGAGCGGCTGGCTGAGACCATCCGCGACGGGCTCGACGAGCACGGCGTCACCGCCGATATCGAGCACGACGGCCTGGAAGGGCTGTGGCGGGCCCGGGCGGGCAGTTATGACGTCATCGTGTTGGACATCATGCTGCCAGGGCTCAACGGCTATCAGATCTGCCGCCAGTTGCGCGAGGACGGAATCTGGACTCCGATTCTCATGCTCACGGCCAAAGACGGGGAGTGGGACGAGGCGGAGGCCCTCGACACCGGCGCCGACGACTATCTGACCAAACCATTCTCGTTCGTCGTCTTGTTAGCGCGGTTGCGAGCGCTGGCCCGCCGTCCGTCGGTGGAGCGGCCCGCCGCGCTCCAGGTTGGCGATCTGGTATTCGATGTCGCCACCTCGGCTGTGCGCCGGGGAGATACGGTGATCGACTTGACCCGCACCGAGATGCAGGTCTTGGAAGTGCTAATGCGAGGGGGCGACACGCCGGTGTCCAAACACGAGATCTTCGACCGGGTGTGGGGTTTCGACGCCGACGTCGACCCCAAGATCGTGGAGGTCTACATGCGCTACTTGCGGCGTAAAATCGACGAGCCGTTCAATGTGAGCACCATCAAGAACCAACGGGGTGTCGGGTACCGGATCGTGGAGGCATGAAGCTGGGCCGGCTGCGGTCGGTCCGATGGAGGACCACGGTGGCCGCCACCGTGCTGACTGCGCTCGTACTGGGACTGGCGTCGGTCCTCATAGTTCGGCTGGTTGAGCGAGATCTGGAGGACAACGCCAGGAGTGCGCTCAGCGGGGCACTGGAGTCGGCGTCCCATACCGTCAGCGGCGAGGGATCAACGGGCACCAGCGAGGGTGGTGGGGGCGAACAGCATGGCCAGCAGGGCGCGGCTGAAGGCGGTTCCACGGGCGATGCGCAGCAGCAAGCGCTGGCCGATGCATCCATCCGAGAAGTTGAAGCAGGGGTTGACGCCGCGTCGAATGCGCTGTTGATCATCGTTCCCGCGGTGGTGGTGGCGCTGGGCCTCGCTATCTGGTGGACGGTTGGGCGAGCCCTACGCCCTGTGCGCGAAATCTCTGCCCAGGTCGCCGAGATCTCCGGGACCACCCTCAGCGAGCGGGTCCCGGTGCCGGCCAGCAAGGATGAGATAGCGGAGCTTGCTGCTCTGATGAACGAGATGCTCGACCGATTGGAGTCGTCTTCAGAGCGACAGCGCGCCTTCGTTGCCGACGCCAGCCATGAACTCCGTTCTCCCCTCTCGACAATCGTGGCTGCGGCTGAGATCGCGTCGGTCAGCCCCGACCCGACAAAGCTCCAGAAGTTGGCCGACACGGTGTCGGGAGAGGCTGAGCGCATGCAGGTGCTGGTGGCCGACCTGCTGGATCTGGCCCGGCTCGACGAGGATCGCCTTGAAGACGCCACGATCGAAGTTGATGTCGTCTCGGTGTGCCGTGATGCGCTGCATCGCCTTGAAGACGCCACGCCGGCCATCTCACTGAGTGCACCGGAGGTCGCTCATGCTGATGGGGTGCTCTCGCAGATCGAACGGATGGTGTTCAATTTGGCCGAGAACGCGGTCACACATGCCGAGGGCCGTGTGGCGATAACCGTGACCCCTGATGGCGCCAATGTGCTGGTTGTCGTTGAAGACGACGGACCGGGAATCAACCCTGAAGACCGTGAGCGCATCTTCGAGCGCTTCGTTCGGCTGGATAGCAGCCGAGGGAGGGCCACCGGAGGCATCGGTATCGGCCTCGCTCTCGTCAAAGCCATAGTTGATCGCCATCGGGGCGCTATCGATGTAGGCGACTCCGCAGCGCTCGGCGGCGCCCGATTCGAGGTCACCCTCCCAGCGGCCAAAACCCCTGCTTAAAGCAAGGTTAAAGCCCGTCGAGTTCTAATCATTCATTAACCGTCTCCTCGCCATACTGGCCCCAACAAGTTCTGTAAATAGCAGGACTGGTCACATCAAAGGAGATGGAAAAATGACCATCGACACCCAACCGAATAACGAACAGGACAAGAACAAGGTTCTTCGCTTCTTCACCAAGTCGAAGAAGCGGGTCGCCGCCACTGCGGGTGCCGCCGTGCTGTCAGTCGCTCTCATTGCCGGAGCGTGTGGCGGCAACGGCGACGGTGCCGGCCACGAAGGCGGCCGCGAAGGCGCCGGGGAACACTCAGAAGGCGGCGAAGGCGGCGGGATGGGTGAAGCGGCCGAGGCCGGTCACGGAGGCGAGGCCGGCAGGGGCGAAGCAGCCGAGGGCGGCAACGTCGTGCTGTTGACGCCCGACCAGACCTACGACGAGACCATCGGCGGCGCCCGTCTCCAGCTGGCCTTCGATCCAGCGGCCAATGCCTTCGTCGGCACGGCGGAGAACACCTCCAACCAGACTCTGACCCGAGTCCGGGTGGAGGTCCACCTCTCCAACGGCACTGAGCTCGGCCCCACCACGCCGACCGATCTGCCAGCCGGTCAGTCTCTCCGCCTGACACTGCCCTCGACTACAGCCCCGTTCGACACCTGGAGCGCCCACGTTGAAGTCGGATCCGGCGAAGCCGGTGAAGGCTCCGGCGGCGGCGAGTCCGGCGAGGGCGCGGGCCACGAAAGCGGCGGCGAGTCCGGCGCTGAAGGTCCCGAGGGGACCGAGTCCGGTGGTCAAACGGCTAGGCCGGGCTCGGGAACCTACTTGACGAGCACCGGCGTGAGCCGGGGGGTCAAGTCGTCTCAGGTGCTTGATGTGGGTGACTCCTATGCGGGGAACCTGAACGACCTAGAACTGGCCATCACCTACGACGAGCAGAACGACCGCTTCGTGACCCGAGTCAAGAACGAGGCCGCGGTGCCGATCTGCAATACGTCGGTCAAAGTGGTTGCCGACGGCCAACCTGGCTCTCAGAGCGTGTTGATTCCTGCGCTGGACGTGGCCGGCCGAGCAGACTTCACCCTTGAGGCGCCCCAGGCCCGATTCAACACCTGGCAGGCCGAGGCTGAGACCTTCACCTGCACCGTCGCGGCCAGCCACCCCGGCGAGGGCGCAGAAGGCGGCAGCGGTGAATCCGGCAGCGAAGGCGGCGGCGAAGGTGCCGGCCACGAGAGCGGCGGCGAGGGAGCAGGTCATGAAGGCGGCGGCAGCGAAGGCGGGGCCGAGGGCGGCGAGGAGACCAGCCCGTCCATTTCCGTCAACCAACCGGTGTCCGGCACGTTTAACAACCTGGACTACCGCGTTGCCTACGACCGGGCCAGCAACTCCTTCATGGCGACGGTGACCAACAACACCAGCCAAACGGTGTGCGCCTCCCGGTTGGAGATCCACATGGGCGCCCAGGGACAGGTCATCGAACTGGGCCCCACCATTGGCGTCGACTTGGCACGCGGCGAATCCATCGACGTGGTGCTCTCAGCCGACCCGGTTGTGCCCGACACCTACAGCATCCACCCCGAATCCTCCCCCTGCCCGTAACCTGAGAAAGGAGCCTTGATCGGGCATGCGCCCTTAGTGGGCAAGCGTCCCTGGGCCGTCCCCCTCCGGCCCAGGGACGCAGCGCGTTGCGCCGACAGCCAGAGAAGCGGTGGATTCCTACCGCAGTGCGAACGCCGCGGAATCAGGGCGGCTTAGAAGTCCTCGTCGAAGGCGACGTCGCCCTCGACACCCACCTGGTAGGAGGCCACGGTGCGCTCGAAGAAATTGGTGAGCTCCTGCACATCTTGGAGCTCCATGAACGAGAACGGGTTCTTGGAGCCGAACTGCTTGGGCAGGCCGAGCTGGGCCAGGCGCTGGTCGGCCACGAACTCCAGGTAGCGACGGGTGTCGCCCACCGACATGCCGGGAACCCCCTGGCCCAGCAGATCTTCGGCGAACTGGTACTCGCAGTCCACCGCCTCGCGGATCATGGTGGTGACCTGCTCGCTGAGCTCGGCGTCGAAGAGTTCGGGCTCCTCGGTCCGGACGGTGTTTACCACCTCCAAGGCGAAGTTCATGTGGCAGCTCTCGTCGCGGAATACCCAGTTGGTGCCGGCGGCCAGCCCGTTCAACAACCCCTTGGACCGCAGGAAGTACACGTAGGCGAAGGCGGCGAAGAAGAACAGCCCCTCGATGCAGGTGGCGAAGCAGATCAGGTTCAACAGGAACTGCCGCCGCTGCTGGGGGGTTTCGCACTGCTCGATGTCGTGCATCGAGTTCATCCACCGGAAGCAGAACTCGGCCTTTTGGCGGATGGAGGGGATGTTGTCGATGGCGGCGAAGGCGGCCTCCCGCTCGGCGAGGTCGGGGATGTAGTTGTCGAGCAGGGTCAGATAGAACTGAACGTGCAGCGCTTCCTCATAAAGCTGCCGGGACAGGTACATCCGGGCCTCAGGGGAGTTGATGTGTCCGTAGAGGTTCAGCACCAAGTTGTTGGCCACGATGGAGTCCCCGGTGGCGAAGAACGCCACCAGCCGACTCACCAAGTGCTTCTCCGCGGGCAAAAGGGTGCGCTCTAGGTCGACCAAGTCGTCGGAGAAGTCGATCTCATCCACCGTCCAGGTGTTCTTGATGGCGTCGCGGTACATGTCGAAGAACTGCGGATAGCGCATGGGGCGAAGCGTCAGATTGAAACCGGGATCGAGAATGCGTCCCTTGGCAGGTGTGGCCGCAGGCACCGGTTGCGGCGCCGGCTCGCGATCGAAGCGTTCTTCGGGAAAGGGGGTTTCGGCCAGAGCCATCAGTCGCAGGCCTCACAGGTCTCGGGGTTCTCCAGGGAGCAGGCCACCGCATCGGCGTCGGCAACCGGGGCGGCGCTCGCAACATCGGGAGCCCCGCTAGTGGTCTGGTTGATTCGCGTAGCCGGCCGGGACCTCAAGTAGTAGGTGGTCTTCAGTCCGGCCTTCCAAGCGTGCAGATACATGGAGCTGAGCTTGCCGATGGTGGGCGACTCCATGAACAGGTTCAGCGACTGCGACTGGTCGATGAATGCCCCTCGTTCGGCGGCCATGTCGATCAGCGACCGCTGGGGCAGCTCCCACGCGGTGCGGTATACAGCCTGGAGGCCGTTGGGTATGCGCTCGATGTCGGCCACCGAGCCCTCAGATCGCTTCACGTCGGCGATCATCTGGTCGTCCCACAGGCCCAACTCCTGGAGGTCGTTCACAAGGTAGCGGTTGATCTGCAAGAACTCCCCGGAGAGTGTTTCCCGCTTGAACAGGTTGGACACCTGCGGCTCGATGCACTCGTAGCACCCGGCGATGGAGGCGATGGTGGCGGTGGGGGCTATGGCGATGAGCAGGGAGTTGCGCAGGCCGTGCTCGGTGATGCGGTCCCGTAGCATCTGCCACCGGGCCGGGTCGGAGGACTCCTTGCCCCACAGGTCGAACTGGAGCTGGCCGGCGGCCGCCCGGGTCTCGGAGAACGCCGGATGGGGTCCGTGCTTCTCGGCCAGCTCGGTGGAGGCCCACAGGGCGTTGAAGTAGATCTCTTCGGAGATGCGGGCCGACAGCTGGCGGGCCTCGTCGCTGTCGAACGGCAGGGCCAGGTGGAAGAACACGTCTTGGAGGCCCATCAGGCCCAGCCCCACTGGCCGCCACTTGGCGTTGGAGTTGGCCGCCTCGGGGGTGGGGTAGAAGTTGATGTCGATCACCCGGTCCAAGAAGGGCACCACCGAGCGAACCACCTCGCCGAGTCGATCGAAGTCCATCTTGCCGCTGTCGGTGTCTACGAACGCTCCCAGGTTGACCGATCCCAGATTGCACACCGCGGTTTCATCGGCGCTGGTGACCTCGATTATCTCGGTGCACAGGTTGGAAAGGTGAACGGTGCGGCCCTTTTGGCCAGTTTGGTTGCAGCGAAGGTTGGAGGCGTCCTTGAACGTCATCCAGCCGTTGCCGGTCTGGGCGAGACTCCTCATCATGCGGCTGTAGAGCTGGCGGGCGGGAAGCTGGACCTCGTACAGCTTCTCGCGCTCGGCCTCCTCGTAGGCCTCTCGGAACTCATCGCCGTACAGGTCGGTGAAGTGGGGGACCTTCTTGGGGTCGAACAGCGACCACTGCCAGTCCTTTTCCACCCGCTCCATGAACAGATCGGGCACCCAGTTGGCCAGGTTCAGATTGTGGGCTCGCCGGTTGTGGTCGCCGGTGTTCTCCTTCAGCTCCAGGAAGTCCTCGATGTCGGCGTGCCAGGTCTCCAGATATACGCAGGCCGCGCCCTTGCGCTTGCCGCCCTGATTGACCGCGGCCACCGAGCTGTCCAGCGTCTTCAGCCAGGGAACGATGCCGTTGGACAGGCCGTTGGTGCCCCGGATCAGCGATCCCTTGGAGCGGATGCGGTGCCAGGCTACGCCGATGCCGCCGGCGAACTTGGACAGCCGGGCGATGTCGGTGTAGCGCTCATAGATGCCCTCTAAGCTGTCGGTGGGGGAGTCGAGCAGGTAGCACGACGACATCTGCGGGTGGGCGGTGCCGGAGTTGAACAGCGTCGGGCTCGACGGCAGGTACGCCAGAGAGCTCATCAGGTCGTAGAAGGCGATGGCCTCGTCGGCGTCGGCCGACAGGCCGCAGGCCACCCGCAGGAAGAAGTATTGGGGGGTCTCGATTACCTGGCGGGTGTCGGGATGGCGCAGCAGGTAGCGGTCGTACACCGTGCGCAGGCCGAAGAACTCGAAGTTCCGGTCGCGTAGCGAACTGATGGAGGCGTTCAGCGCGGGGGCGTGCTTCTCAGCGAAGTCGGCGGTCTCAGCGCTGATGAGGCCCAGGCTGTGGCCGGTTTTTATCGACTCGGTGAACCAGGGGATGTTCTGGTTGCGGACCTCTTTGTCGATGCAGGTGGACAGCAGCCGGGCGGCCAGTTTGGAGTAGTTGGGCTCGGTGACTATGAGCCCGGCCGCAGTGCGGATGGACAGCTCGTCGAGTTCTCGAGTGGTGGCGCCGTCGGCCAGCGCAGAAATGGTGCGGGTGGCCACCCGCATCGGATCGACGCCTACCAAACCCTCGGCGCAGCGGGCCACCGCGTTGACGATCTTGTTGACGTCCACCGGCTCCAACTCGCCGTTGCGCTTGCGGACCCGCATCCCGGTTGCGCTGGCGCCATTTTGGTCGGCATCTGCCCCATTGGTGGCCACTGCGGCCAGTGGCTCCTGTATGAGTGTCATCTGTCCCCCCTGCGGATGAGGCTTGCCAGCGATCAGCGCCAAGTCCTCAAAGTGTAATTACACGGGGAAAATTACGCAATAGTCATTGTGTCTTAGGTCTGTGACCAGGAGCTTTAGAATGGGGCTGGGAAATGGTAGGGGTGAAGGCGCGCGCGGACTAGGCGTCTCGAACGGTCAATTCGGTGGCTTTGAGGGCCGCCCAGCACCGCGAACCCGCACTCAGGCCGAGATCGCCCAATGCTTGGGGCGTGATCCATACGTGGCAGGGCAGCGGCCATTCCAGAAGTACCCGCACCCGATCGTTTTCGGGTTGGATGCGGGCCACTTCGGCCTCCCATGTATTGCGGGCGCTGGTGTGGGGCTGGGCAGTCGACAAGGTGACGGCGGCGGGGGAGAAGGTGACCAACACCGGTCCGGTCATGGGAGTGGCCGTGGTGAGGGCGAGCCCGCAGTCGAGGGCCACCTGGGTGCCGGTGGCGTGGCCGGTGAGCAGGTTCACGTCCAAGAGTCCTGCGGTCCAAGGGGTTCGGGGGTCGGCGGTCACCTCCTCGGGGGTCCCGGACTGCACGACCTGGCCTTCCTCCATCACCAGGAGTTGGTCGGCCAGCACACGGGTCTCAACGGGGTCGTGGGTGATCAGCACCCGGGTAGCGTGGATGTCGGCTAGCAGATGGCGCACGCCGGTGCGGGTCTCGGCGTCGAGGGAGGCCAGGGACTCGTCGAGCAACAGCACCTTGGGTTGGCAGGCCGCGGCCCGGGCCAGTCCCACCCGCTGGGCTTGGCCGCCGGAGAGCTCGGCGGGACGCAGTCCGGCCAGGGGGGCCAGGCCGACCTTGTGGAGCCACTCCTCGGCCCGCTGGCGGGCCGGGCGAGCCCCCAGTCCCGAGCACCGGGGGCCGAAGGCCACGTTGTCCACCACGCTGAGGTGGGGAAACAGGAGATTGTGCTGGCTGTGCAGGGCGATGGGGCGGCGGTCGGAGGGCACGTGGATTCGTTGGGCGGGATCGTCGACCAACTGGCCGGCCAGCACGACGCTGCCCTGTTGCACCGGGATGAGCCCGGCGAGGGCGTGTACCAGTGTGGTCTTGCCTGCTCCATTGGGGCCGACGATGGCGGTGCAGCTTCCTGTGGGCGCGTCGAAGGCTGCCTGGATGGCGAAGTCTCCGGCTGCGGCATGGAAGTCGGCTTGGATGCTCATGACGGTGAAGTCTCTTGCGAGCTTGGCGGCTGGGGCTGTCTGGGGGCGATCCAGCGGTGGCGCAGGCCGATGAGCACCAGCAGCGACACCCCGATGAGCAGCACCGACATGGCGATGGCGGCCTCGGGCTGGCCGGCCTCGTTGGCCTGGGCGATGGCCAACGGCAGAGTGCGGGTGCGACCCGGATGGTTGCCGGCGAAGGTGATGGTGGCCCCGAACTCGCCCAGAGCCCGGGCCCACGCCAGGGTGGCGCCGGCGGCCAGCGACGGGGCCATCAGTGGCAGCGTGATGCGGCGCAGCACCGTCCAGCGCCCGGCGCCCAAGGTGGAGGCGGCCGACTCCAACCGGGGGTCGAGCTGGCGCAGCCCGGCCTCGGCGGTGATGACGAAGAACGGCATCGACACGAATGCGGCCGCGATCACCGCGCCAGCGGTGGTGCCGATGAGGGTGTCTATTCCAAACCAGTTGTGCAGCGCTCGGCCGACTAGCCCCCGGCGACCGAGGGCGAAGAACAGTGCGATGCCTCCCACCACCGGGGGCAGCACCATGGGCAACAGCACGACGGCCCGCAAGAGCGCCCTTCCCCGAAACTCCAGCCGGGCCAGGACCCAGGCCAGGGGCAGCCCCAGCACAACCGACGCTCCGGCAGCCACCAGCGACACCACCACCGACACCCGGAGAGCCTCCAAAGTGGCGGTTTCGCCCAGCGTGGTGCCCAGCGAAGACCACGGCGTTCGCTGCAACAGGCCCACCAGGGGCAGCGCTAAGACGGCCACCGCGATGAGCGCCATAACCAAGACCGCGATCGGCGGCCGGTTGTTCGGCCCTTTGACGCTGGAACGGTTGGTCATGGGGATTCGAATCCGTGGCTGCGAAGGATTCCCTGGCCGTCGGGACCGAGGACAAAGTCCACAAAGTCGGAGGCCACAGCCCGGTCGCTGATTGCGGCCACCGGGTAGTCGTTGAACCTTATCTGGGGGCCGAGGGGCACCGAGGCCACCTTGTCTCCGCCAGCCGCCACGTCGGTGGCATACACCAGCCCGGCGTCGGCCTCGCCGAGCATCACCTTGGTGAGCACGGCCCGCACGCTGGTCTCCTCGGTGTCAGCGTCAGCGTCGACCCCGGCGTCGTTCAGCACGGCCTGGGCCAGCGCGCCGCAGGGCACTTCGGGGGCGCACACTGCCAATACCAAGCTGTCGTCTGACAGGTCTGCCAATTCAGTGACGTTGCCGGGGTTGTCGATCGGCACCACCAAGGCCAGTCGATTGCGGACGAACAAAACGGGGGGTGCGGCGGTGAGCCCCTCGGCCTCAACCCGGCTCATCGTGGCTCCGTTGGCCGATGCGAATACGTCGGCCCGGGCGCCGGCGCTGATCTGGGCGGCCAGCCGGGCGCTGCCCGCGAAGTTGAGCCTCACGTCGACATCGGGGTTGGCCGCCTCGTACTCGGTGGCCAGGTCCTCAAACGCCTCCGACAGCGACGCCGCCGCGTACACGGTCACTGTGGTCTCGCCTCCACCCCCGCATCCTGTCACCAACCAGGCGAGAACCCCGGCCAGAACACCGAGGCCCAGTGTGCGCATGACTAGATCACTGGGCCATTAGGCCGCTGCCGTCGCAATCCACGGCGCCAAACCCACGACACACCACTAGGCCGCGGTCTCGGTTTCCAGCTCCGCGGTCACCGACAGCTCCGGGCCCACCGCGGTGAGCAGCTCCCGGCAGCGCCCGGCGTCGGCCACGTCGTCGGCCACCTGCTCCAAGATGGCCAGCCGCTCGGCGGTGTCGGTGACGGTGGCGGTGGTCACCGTGGTGGCAAGGCGCACCTTGGCGTCGCTCTTGATGCGGCGGATCTCCCGCAGGGCGTCGGCCGCCACTGCCGCGGCCTCTGGGTTCACGTCGCCGGCCGCGGCCCGCAACTCGGCACCGACGGGCCAGCCGGATCGGTGGACTGAGCCCTGTTGCCACCACGACCACACCTCTTCGGTCACATAGGGCAGGAAGGGGGCGAAGAGCTTGAGGTAGGCGGTGAGGGCCGTTTCCAAGGTGTAGCGGGCCGACTCGCCCGCAGGTCCGCCCCGGCCGCCGTAGGCCCGGTTCTTCACCAGCTCCAGGTAGTCGTCGGTGAACGACCAGAACGACGTCTCGGTGCCCTCCAGGGCTCGGGCGTAGTCGCCCTTGTCGAAGGCGGCGGTGGCGTCGTCGATCAAGTCAGCCAGACGGGAGAGCAATGCCCGATCGAGGGTCTCGGTGGGCTGGGCGTCGGCGGCCGGTTCCTGGCCGAGCACGAAGCGGCTGGCGTTGAGGATCTTCACCGCCAGGCGACGGCCCACCTTCATCTGGCCCTCCTCGAAGGCGGTGTCGGTGCCGGGCCGCCCTGACGACGCCCAGTAGCGGAGGGCGTCGGCGCCGAAAGTCTCCAGGGTGTCCATGGGGGTGACCACGTTGCCCTTGGACTTGGACATCTTCTTGCGGTCGGGGTCGAGCACCCAGCCCGAGATGGCTGCGGTGGACCACGGCAGCCCGCCGTGTTCGAAGTGGGCCCGGGTCACGGTGGCGAACAGCCAGGTGCGGATGATCTCGTGGGCTTGCGGGCGCAGGTCCATGGGGAAGGTGCGCTCGAACAGATCGGGATCGTCTTCCCAGTAGCAGGCGATCTGGGGGCTCAGCGAGGAGGTGGCCCAGGTGTCCATCACATCGGGGTCGGCAGTGAACCCGCCGGGTTGGTCCCGCTGGTCCTCGGTGTAGCCGGAGGGTGTTTCGGAGGAGGGGTCCACCGGGAGGCTGGCCTCGTCGGCCGCGACGGGGTGGTCATAGTCGGGCTGGCCGTCGGCGTCGAGCGGGTACCAGATGGGGAAGGGGACGCCGAAGAAGCGCTGGCGGCTGATGAGCCAGTCGCCGTTGAGGCCGCCGACCCAGTTCTCATAGCGGACCCGCATGTGCTCGGGGACCCAGTCGAGCTTCCGGCCCCTTTCGATGAGGGCGTCGCGCAGGGCCGGATCGCGCCCGCCGTTGCGGATGTACCACTGGCGGGAGGTGACGATCTCCAGCGGGCGCTGGCCCTTCTCGAAGAACTTCACCGGATGTGTGATGGCCCTGGGCTCTCCGATCAGCTCGCCCGACTCCTTGAGCAGCTCGACCGTGCGCTGTTGGGCGCCATGGATGGTGCGCCCGGCGATCTCGGCGTAGGGGGCGGGGTCGATCCCCTCGGGGGCGTCGGCCACGATGCGGCCGCCCCGGTCGACGATGGCCCGCACCGGCAGGTTCAGCTCCCGCCACCAGGTCACGTCGGTGGTGTCACCGAAGGTGCAGATCATGGCCGCGCCGGTGCCCTTTTCGGGATCGGCCAGGGTGTGGGCCACCATGGGCACCGCAGCCTTGAACAGCGGGGTGGTGATGGTCTGGCCGAACAGGGGCTGATAGCGCTGGTCGTCGGGGTGGGCCACCACCGCCACGCAGGCGGCCAGCAGCTCGGGGCGGGTGGTGTCGATGGGCAGGTCGGCACCGTCGGAAAGGTGGAAGGCCAGGCGGTGGTAGGCGCCGGGGCGCTCCCGGTCCTCCAGCTCGGCCTGGGCCACCGCGGTGCGGAATGTCACGTCCCACAGGCTGGGGGCCTCGCTCTGGTAGGCCTCGCCCCGGGCCAGGTTGCGGAGGAAGGCCCGTTGGGAGGCCCGGCGACTGCGCTCGTCGATGGTGGCGTAGGTGAGGCTCCAGTCGATGGACAGCCCAAGGCGGCGCCACAGCTCCTCGAAGGCTTGCTCGTCGGTGGCGGTGAGTTGCACGCACAGCTCCACGAAATTGCGCCGGGAGATGGGGAGCTGGTCTTTGCCGGGCTCGTCGGGGGGCTGGAAGTCGGGGTCGTAGGGGAGGGAGGGGTCGCACCGGACGCCGAAGTAGTTCTGAACCCGGCGCTCGGTGGGCAGGCCGTTGTCGTCCCAGCCCATGGGGTAATACACCTGCTTGCCTCGCATGCGGTGGAATCGGGCGAGGGTGTCGGTGTGGGTGTAGCTGAAGATGTGGCCGACGTGGAGGGAGCCGCTGACGGTGGGGGGTGGGGTGTCGATGGAGTAGACCTGGTCGCGGGTGGCGGTGCGGTCGAAGCGGTACGTTCCGTCGGCTTCCCAGATTTCGTCCCATTTGGCTTCTAGGCCCTCGAGCGCGGGCTTCTGGGGGACGTTGCGGGGGGCGGTCATCGCTTGGTCATGGTACTTGTGTACTCGTTGCGCGTAGCAGTCGTTACGGGGCTGGTTGGGCGTAGTTGTTGGGGTCGTTTCCTCGTACTAGGCGGATGTCTAGGCGGGGGTTGAAGGTGCCGATGGTTTTGGTTTCTCCTTGCCAGATGTCTTGGCAGTGGGAGCTGGCGTAGTGGACGGCTATGGCTCGGCGGAGGCACTCGGTGCGGTTGAAGCCGGAGCCGTGGACTAGGAGGGGGTGGAAGAAGAGGGTGTCGCCGGGGTCCATCTCGAGGTGGACGCGTTGGTCGACGTCGATGCCTTTGGCGCCGAAGAACAGGAAGTTCTTGTGCTCCCAATCGGGATAGTCGTGTTCGAGGAGTTCGCCGGTGTGGGTGCCGGGGATAACCACCAAGCAGCCGTTTTCTCGGGTGATCGTGTCAAGCGCAGTCCACACTCCGACGATGCGGTCGGCGGGACGGAGAGGGAAGTACAGCAGGTCTTGGTGAAGGGGGTGGCGGCCATCGACGTCGGTCGGCTTGTTCAAGTACATGCTGTTCAGGGCGATTAGGTCGTTGCCGATGAGCCCGGTCACCTGGTCGACCAGCGGTTCGTAATACGCGTACTGGGACATCACCTGGTCGCCATTCAAGAAGTTGACCTTGGCGACGCCGTGGGCCGGCGTGCGGGGGGTGACCAGCCCCTTGGCGACCTCTACGTTGCGGGCTATCTGCATGTTGGGAGCGGGGGCGATGGTGGCGTCGGCAATGTCGGAGAAACGCTGGTTGAATCCCTTGATCATCTCCTCGGGCACCAGCTTGCGCCGAACGAAGTAGCCGTCACGCCAGTAGTCGGTGCCCATCACTGGTCATTATCCCACAATGCCGATTATGTGACTTTCCTTCTGACCCAGGTTGCAAGAAGTTCGATGGCATATACCACGATGAATATGCAGAAGATGATGCCGCCCAGAGTTTCCCACTCAAGTTGTCTAGAGGCATTGATCATCAGGAACCCTATTCCACCGCCACCGACGATTCCCACAACTGCTGAATTTCGTACTGAAACATCCAATAGGTACATAGAGTTGCTGATCTTGGAAGTGATTACCTGCGGCAAAACTGCAGTAGTTGACTCTTGAAGCCTGGTTGATCCAGTTGAAGTCACTCCGTCACGAATGCCTTGACGCGCTTCTTCTATGGCATCAGCAAATAGTTTTGTGATAAAGCCAAACAGTGCAATAGCCAGCGCAAGTGAACCGGCTCTAGGGCCTGGCCCGATTGCTGCAACGAATATAACGGCGACTACTAGTTCGGGAGCGCAACGGACAAGAAGCATGAATGATCTTGAGAAAAAATAAACAAACCGTCCTGGGGCCGTATTGCTCGCAGCAAGGAATGAGAACGGGATTGCGAACAGTAATGCCAACCCCGTCGCAGCAATTCCTATTCCCAACGTATCAATGAGGTCAGAAACAATTCGATCAGTGAACCAAGACCAATCGTTAGGGGTTAGCCTTCTTAGCATCTCTGGGATGTTCCCACTATCAGTAATTACTTCTTTTGCACCAATGTCTGGGATGATCACCGAAAGCACGAGGAGCACAGAGAATATTAGGCTGACTGCATTTATTTTTACACGCTCTGTCGTCCACGGCGGAGTTAGACGCCTCGACGACAATTGATTTCGTAGCGTCGCTCTTTGTTTGGATCTATCGATAATCCAATCCGCTATCTTTGTTCCAGGACTAGCTAGGCCGCTTCCCAGTCTTTTGGGCTTAGCATCTTTTGTCTTGCCCGAGAGTCTCTCAGTTGTTCCCAGAAGTGCATGGCGAGTCAATGCAGAGAGCGCTTCTAAGACAATCACAAGGACTACGATCAATAGGGTGACTCCGAGCATTTCCTGATATCGGAGACTGCCTTGGTACGTGCGGAGAAGAACTCCAATCCCCCCTGCCCCTACCCAGCCAAGGATAGGAGCGGAACGGAAATCAAGTTCCAGCCGGTACAGGGAAATGGTGATGGCTGTTGG
The DNA here is from genome assembly GCA_963663255.1 of Acidimicrobiales bacterium. Lineage (GTDB taxonomy): Bacteria > Actinomycetota > Acidimicrobiia > Acidimicrobiales > Bin134 > Poriferisocius. The sequence goes on along the minus strand of OY760141.1, from coordinate 2,730,224 downwards.
AACCATCTGACTCCACACACCGGTGGAAAGGTCCTGCATAGGGCCAGCGCCCGTAGATGCCACTCCTTCGCGAGGGCCGGGATCAATGTCTTCAGCCGCATCGGCTATGAGTTTGCCGATCATACCGATTGAGTGAATACCAATCGCTATCACTCCGGGTAGAACGCCGATGCCGTATATCCTGACGAAGAAGATTGCAAAGACCAGAGCAGGTATAGCCCTTGAGAAGACTATGGCCAATTTTGCGAGCCCGCGAACAGGAGCCCATGGCATAACGTTCCTTGCTGAGAGAAGACCGAGAGGTATTCCTAGGATTAATCCAAGCGCTGTACCGGCAAAGGCCATGAAGAACGTATCAAAAGCGGCGGATGTGACTACGTCCCAATCTTCACTGGGTATAAACGGTGGCACCATTCTACCGAGTAGGCGCCAGGTTGCCGGCCAACCTTCAATGATCTCAGCTATGCCACCGATTGAAAGACCTACACGGCCAATAGCCCAAACAAAGGCAACCACACACAGCACAACGACACTCCAGATTTGCGCCCTCTGGAGGGTCCATGGGCGAGAAACCTGATTGGAGAAACCGCCTCTTTCACCTTTGCGGTTTCGTTGGGCAAGTTGATCTGAGGTTTCTAGAGCACTCATTATGAGATTGGGTCAACATCGGAGTCAATGTATTCATCCCGTTTAGCTCCGGTTGGGTCTAGCTCGCGATAAACATCCATAACCCGATTGTGGTCCAGCGACTCGTCGACTGGTGAATCTAGAACGACCCTGCCATCGCGAAGCCCTATTAGACGGTGTGCCCATCCCAATGCCAGATCAACTTGATGGAGACTGCAAAGAACTGTGATCTCATCTTCTATGCAGCATTGGACAAGCAAATCCATTACCTGGCCAGAGATTTCAGGATCTAGGGACGCAACAGGCTCATCGGCAAGAACGATCTTGGGCTTCTGCATCAAACTTCGTGCGATAGCGACGCGTTGTTGTTGGCCGCCAGAAAGTGTGTCTGTTCTCTGCCAAGCCCGGTCAGCCAACCCAACTCTGTCAAGTTGTTCGAATGCCTCGACGCGCAACCATTTAGGATACATCATTGCGCCGATACGTGGTCCTCGTATTCGACCTAGTGCCCCGCTCAAGACATTCTCTATGCAGGTGACTCTTCCAACTATGTTAAATTGCTGAAAAACGAAACCGATATTGCGTCGAAGGATTCGCAGTTCTGCTCGGGTCAGCGCAGGCACGTCCTGACCGAGAACTTCCACTGACCCTTCTGTTGGTATATGTAATCTGTTGAGATGCCGAAGCAGAGTTGATTTTCCTGAGCCAGAGAGTCCAATAATAACGAGCAATTGACCTTTAGGTACGGAAAAGGAAACCCCATCAAGGGCCGTAACGCTACCATTGTCAAACGTCTTGACTAAGTCTTTAACTCGAACAGCGGTTTCCCCCGAATCGGGAACGATTACGTTGCCATCTTCGAGGGAAACCATATTGCTGTTCATTAAGGGTTTTGGCGATTAGGTGTGGCTTCTCTGACTAGCCTTCGCACTCGACAGCGCCAGTTACTTCACAGACTCGGCGGATGCCATCGTAATAGGAGTCGCCTCCTACGTCGATGTATCCCCAATCTCCAACGCCTCCTGCACCGATGTTGCAATTGTGGTCTTCGTCTGTCCCCTCGCAATAGCCGTTGGCTAGGGCGTAGGTAGCATTAGCTTTTTCAGTCAGGACAGTGGTGATCTCTTCGACCATGTCCTCAGGAAGTGTATCTATGTTAATTGCGAAGGGTGCGGCAGCAATGAATTCGGTTTTCCAGATGATTGCTAATTCAGCATTTTCAGGGTTGACATCAAGTCCATTCACTCTGTCGAGAATGCCATCAAGATCCCCTGTTTCCTGGAGTCTGCCGGGACCAGCGTCATCTGGTTGGCTCTTTAGAAAAATGTCGGCCGCGAAACCTGCGTCACAATCTCCATTGGCGACGCTCAAGATCGATGCGTCGTGCCCACCGGCGAAGACTGGTGTTATATCAGTCGAGCCTTCTGATGGGTCAAGCCCTACCGAGAGCAGACCCTCTGAAGGGAATAGGAACCCCGAAGTTGAACCTGGGTCGGTGAAGCATACTGACCTGCCGGCAAGATCTTCGAGGCTTGAAATTCCGCTGTCTTTTCCAGTTACTAAGTAACTTCGATACCCTGGAGCCGCTCCTTGTTTCCTTATCGCGGCACCAGCGACTTCAAGGTTGGCCCCATTCTTGGTTGCGATTACATAGGCAAAGGGACCGAATTGGGCTATATCAATTCGCCCGGCGATGATGCCTTCTACCATTCCAGCGTATTCAGTTGCGAGGACGAATTCTATTTCGTCTAGGCCTTCGACATTGTCAATGAGAATATCAATCGTCGTTGAGTAGGCCTCGGCCATACCGGTTGCATCTTCGGCTGGCACTTGGCTGAAAACAATCTTGCTAGGTCGGCCATCATCATCGTCCCCGCACCCAACAGCTAATGCAGCCAGCAATATGAAAGCGATGAGAATACCTGATAGTCGAAACGTGTGTGTGTGTGTGTGTTTGGACACGAGTCCCCCCCTCGTTGTTGGACCAAGTGGCCCGTTGGCAATGTATCACCTACTGAATATGGGCGCTTCGAAGCAGAGGCGGCGAGCGATCCGGCTGTAAGTTCAGGCGATGGGCATGATGCGGACGCTGCGGTCGGTGGCGCGTTTTCGCCGGTACGAACCGGACCGGGCCAAACGGCGGTTGAGCCGGGCGGCGTCGGTGGCCGATCTGCGGGAGTTGGCCCGCAAGCGGCTGCCAGCAGGGGTGTTCGACTACATCGACGGGGCGGCTGAGGACGAGCTGTCCATGGTGCGAAACGCGGCTGCGTTCGATCAATGGGAATTCGTCCCCCGGGTGCTGCGGGACGTGTCGGAGCTGGACACCTCGGTGGAGCTGCTGGGCCGGCGCCATCCGCTGCCGCTGGCCCTATCGCCCACCGGTTTTACCCGCATCGTGTGCCCCGACGGAGAGCTGGCCGTGGCCCGGGCCGCGGCCCGCAAGGGGATCGCCTATTCGCTGTCCACGTTGAGCACTCGCTCCATCGAGGAGATCAGAGAGGTGAGCGACGGCCCACTGTGGTTTCAGTTGTACTTTTGGCGGGATCGGGGCTTGGTGGCCGATTGGCTCCAGCGGGCGGCCGATTGCGACTACGAAGCCCTGCTGGTGGCGGTGGACACTCCGGTGTTCGGCCGCCGGGAGCGAGATGTGCGCCGGGGCTTCACCCTGCCGCCCACCCTGGGGCCCGACACGGTGTTGGACGGGCTGCGCCGACCGGGCTGGACGTGGTCGCTGCTGCGGTCCGACCCGATTACGTTCGCCAACCTGACCGGGGTACAAGGCTACGACGGCAGCAGCGCGCTGGGCCTCGCCGAATTCGCCCACAACCAGTTCAACCAGGCGCTCTCGTGGGACGACTTGGACTGGCTGCGTGAGCGTTGGAACGGGAAGTTAGTGCTCAAAGGCGTGCAATCGGCTGCCGATGCCCAAATCGCTGCCGAACAGGGCGTTGACGGGATAATCCTCTCCAACCACGGCGGCCGCCAGCTTGACGGAGCGCCCCCCATACTGGAGCTCGTCCCCCAAGTGGCTGACGCCGTGGGCGGCGAAATCGACGTCATCTGCGACGGCGGAGTCCGCCGGGGCAGCCAAATTGCCATGGCCCTCGCCCTCGGCGCCGATGCCGTCATGTTCGGCCGCCCCTACCTCTACGCCCTAGCCGCCGCCGGCGAACCCGGCGTCGACCACCTCCTAGACCAATTCATCGAAGACCTAACCCGCACCCTCGCCCTCCTCGGCGTCCCCAAAGTAGCTGATCTAACCCCCGCCGCCGTCCGCCGGCGCGGCGCAGTCCCTACCGCATAGCTCGGCTCGGTAGGGCAGTTCGGTGGTCGAGGCGGTGTTGTTCGATATGGGTGGGGTGATTGTTTCGGGGCCTTGGGAGGGGTTTGCGGCTTATGAGCGGGAGAATGGGCTGCCGGAGGGGTTGATTCGACAGATCAATGCGACTGATTCGGATACCAATGCTTGGGCGCGGATGGAGCGGGGGGAGATTGGGCTAGAGGAGTTCGCTGCCGCGTTTGAAGCCGAGGCAGCGGCGCTGGGGTATCGGGTGGATGGGATGGCGGTGCTCAATGGGCTGGGCGGCGAGCTGCTTCCCGCCATGGCTGAGGCGGTGCGGCGATGCTCGGAGCGGCTGAAGACCGGGCTGTTGACCAATAACTATGCGCCGATGGCGTCGTCAGAGCGTTCGGCGGAGATGGCGGAGGTGATGGGGTGGTTCGATGTGGTGGTGGAGTCGTCGGTGGTGGGGGTGCGCAAGCCCGACCCAGCGTTCTACACCATGGCCTGCGAGGCGCTGGACGTGGCGCCTTCGGAGTGTGTGTTCTTGGACGACTTGGGGGTGAATCTCAAGCCGGCTAGAGCCATGGGGATGACCACCATCAAGGTGGTGGATCCCGACGAGGCGCTGGCCGAGCTGGAGGCCGCGGTGGGGTTTCCTCTCAGGGGTTGAGCCGGAGGGCGGAGTTGATCTCGGCCCGGAGTTCGGGGATGCCCTGGCCCTTGGCGGCGCTGGTCCAGATCACATCGCCAGGGGATACGCCGAGGCCCTTGGCCAACTCGGCTCTTCGGGCGCCCCGGCGGGATACCTTCACTTTGTCGGCCTTGGTGGCCACCGGTTTCAGGGGTACGTCGTGGTGGGCCAGCCATTCCACGGTCTGGAGGTCGAGCGGGGTGGGGCCGATGAGGCCGTCCACTAGCAGCAGCACCTCTACCAGGGTGGGCCGGTCGAGCAGGTAGCCGTCCATCATCTTCTGCCATCCGACCCGCTGCGCTTTAGGGGCCTTGGCAAAGCCGTAGCCGGGGAGGTCAACCAGCCAGCGGCCGGGCTCGCCCTCCAACTCGAAGATGTTGATCAGTCGGGTGGCTCCCGGTGCCTTTGACGTGCGGGCCAGGCCCTTGCGGTTGGCCACCGAGTTCAGCAGCGAAGACTTGCCCACATTCGACCGCCCCACCAGCGCCACCTCGCAGCGGGACTCGGGCAGCTGGCGGGCATCGCTGGCTGACTTGAGAAAGTGCAGCGCCAGCGGCTTGGACATCTCCAAAGGCTACCGGGCTATCTGATTTTTCTAGCTGTTCATGACCTCGGTGTCGAGGAGGTCGGCGAAGCGCTCTAGGGCGGCGGTTCGGCGGGTGGGGATGTGCTCGGTGGGGTGGCCGTCCACCGCGGCGTACCCCTTGAGGGTGCGGCGGGCGATGGACACTTTGTGCACCTCGTCGGCCCCGTCCACCAGCCGGGAGGCTCGGGCGTTGCGGTACATCTCCTCCAAGGGCATGTCGGCGGAGTAGCCCAGAGAGCCGTGAACCTGAAGGGAACGGTCGATGGCGTTGTAGAGCATCTTGGTGCCGTACACCTTGATCATGGCGATCTCGGTGCGCGACGCAGAGGACCCGTGCTTGTCCATGTGCCAGGCGGCGTGCAGGCACAGCAGCCGGGCTGAGGCGATGTCGATGCGGGTCTCGGCGATGAAGTCCTGCACCATCTGCTTATCGGCCAAAAGGCTCCCGTGGGCGAATCGGGACAGGGCCCGCTCGCACATCATGTCCAGCGCCCGCTGCGACTGGCCGATCCAACGCATTGCGTGGTGGATGCGGCCGGGGCCCAGGCGCTTCTGGGCCAGAACGAAGCCGTCGCCTGGGTTGCCGATCAGGTTCTCGGCCGGCACCCGCACGTCCCGATAGATCACCTCGGAGTGGCCCATGGGGTGGCGGGCGAACTGGCCCGGATAGGGGTGGTGCATGTTGGGCACGTCCCGCACGATTTCCAGGCCCGGTGTGTCGGTGGGCACCACGATCATGGACGACCCCTGGTAGGGGTGGACGTCGGGATTGGTCACCACCATGGCAATCAGGAAGTCGGCCCCTGATCCGCCAGAGGTGAACCACTTGTGGCCGTTGATCACCCAGGTGTCGCCGTCTCGCACCGCGACGGTCTCCAGCAGGGTGGGGTCGGAGCCGGCGGTATCGGGCTCGGTCATGGAGAACCCCGAGCGCAGCTCCCCGGCCAACAGCGGCTCCATCCACTTCTTCTTCTGCTCCTCGTTGCCGCCGATGGCCAGCAGTTCGGCGTTGCCCGAGTCGGGGGCGTTGTTACCGAAGATGGCCGGGGCGATCGACGACCGGCCCAAGATCTCGTGCATCAACCCGAGCTTCACCTGGCCGAAGCCCTGGCCCCCCAGCTCGGGGTCGAGGTGGCAGGCCCACAGTCCCCGGTCCTTGACCTGCTGCTTCAGCGGGGCAGTCAGCGCCTTCCACTGCTCGTCAGTCACCTCCAGTTCGATGGTCTCCAACGGCAGGATGTGCTCATCTAGAAACGCCCGGGTCCAGTCCAGCTGCTCCTGGAACTCGGGCTCGGTCTCGAAATCCCAGGCCATGTGAGGCCCCTTTCAGTTGGGGAAGAGGATGCTGCCGGCTCGGGACTGGCTAAACGGCCAGCTGCGATAGACCGGCGCCGTTGTCACACATGATGCGGCGGATGTCGGCGTCGCTGAACCCGTCCAGGTCGTTTACGAATGACACAGGGTTGGCCAGCCCCTCGGCGTGGGGGTAGTCGGAGCCGAACAGCATGTGGTCGGTGCCAATCAGACCGGCCAGCTCGTGCAGGTCGTCCTCGTAGTAGGGCGACACCCACACCTGGTTGCGGAACGTCTCCACCGGGTCTTCATCGAAGGCGTAGCGGTGCTGGCCGTAGGTCTTGGCCAGCTTCTGGATGAGGGGCCGCACCCAGTACGAGCCGGTCTCGATGGTGGCCACTCTGAGATTGGGGAACCGCACCAGTACCCCGTCGGCCAGAAGCGAGGCCATGGTGTCGCTGATGGGGGAGTGCGACAACAGGCTCTGGAGGGGGTTGTAGCGGAAGGCCTCGGTCTCGGTGCCGAGCCCCCAGCGGTGGTTCATGAACGAATAGCCCGAGTCGCCGGAGTGGAACGACACGCACATGCCGTGGTCGTTGAGGAACTGCCACACAGGGTCGTGGTCGGGATGGCCCAAAGAGCGGTAGTTGCCGTGGCCGTCGGGCACCGAGGAGGCCCGGAAGTTCACCACCCGCAGACCCCGGCCGACGGCCCACTCCAGCTCGCCCAGCGCCCACTCGACGTCCACCAGGCTCAGGTACAGGGCGGTGAACAGTCGCTCCTGATAGGAGAAGCCCCAGTCGTCGTCCAGCCAGCGGTTGAAGGCCCCGAACGCCGCGGTGATGGCCCCGATGTCGTGTTCCAGACAGGCCTCCATGCCCACGCCCAAAGTGGGGAACATGAAGCACCCGCCCAGCCCCTGAGTGTCCATGAGGGCCAGGCGCTCGTCGCGGTTGCGGTAGGCGGGGCTGATGGGGTCGAGCTCGCCGAAGGCCTCGCGCATGTCGGTGGCCGAGGTCTTGGCCCGGAAGTACTCGTCGAGGATGCCGGGCTTGGCCACCGGGTCGAAGGTGGGGTTGGGGATGAACCGGTTGATGCGCCCGGCCACGATCAGCCGCTGCTTGCCCCCGATGTCGGCCCACTGCATGCAGCGCTTGGCCATCTTGGGGTCGATGTGGCGGGTGAAGGCGTCGGTGGCCTCGTAATAGTGGTTGTCGGCGTCGAATGCGAGATACCCGAGGTCGGTCATGATCCTATTTTGGCCTGTTTGTTGGGCAAGCGACCACCGGCGAGGCCAGAACCGGGCTTGGATCAGTAGACCACCACTAGGCGCCCGGTGGTGAGGCGGTCCTCCATCTGCTCGAGGGCGGAGGGGAGATCCTCGAAGGCCACGGTGCCGCCCACCAGCGGGGCGATCCGGCCCTCGGCCAGCCGCCCGCAGAGCTCGGCGTGGACCCGGTCGCCCAGCGACCGAGGGTTGATGTTGAACCCGGCCATACCCCCATAGACCGCTGGGTTGCTGCTATAGGCCAAAAGCACCCCTCCGATCGAGACCTGCCCGAAGCACAGCAGCCTCGGGGGGAGGCCGACGGCATCCTCGGCCTCGATCTTGCTGGCGAAGCCGATGATCATCAGCCGCCCGCCCCGGGTCATGCACTGCAAAGAGGCCTCGGTAACCTCGCCCCCCACCCCGTCGAACACCAGGTCGACCCCGGCCCCGCCGGTGATGTCCCGCACCTCGGTGGCGAAGTCGCCGTCGCGGTAGTTGACCGCGGCCTCGGCCCCCAGGGAGCGCACCAGCTCGCACTTGGCCTCGCTGCCCGCGGTGCCGATCACCCGGGCCCCGGCGTCCACCGCCAGCTGCACCGCGGCCGAGCCCACCCCACCGGCCGCGGCGTGGATCAGCACCCACTCTCCGGGCTGGACCTGACCCCGCTCGTGCAAGCCCAGCCAGGCCAAATGGAAGGGGAAGAAGAAGGCGGCCGCCTCGGTGTCGTCCAACGACTCGGGGGCGTCGAACACCATGTCGGGCTGAGCGATCACTTTGTCGGCGTAGCCCCCGAAGGCTGACTCGGCGGTGGCGTGCACCCGGCGGCCGAGCCACTCCTCGGCCCCTTCCCCAGCCGCGTCGACCGTGCCCAGCACCTCCATTCCCAAGGTGTAGGGGAGCTCAGGGTTCACGGTGCGGTAGCGCCCGTGGCAGCCGTCGATCTCGTTGAAGTTCAGTACCGTCCGAGTGGGTGCCACCCGGATCTTGCCCGGCTCAGGCACCGGCTCGTCGATGTCGTCCAGCCGCAGCGCCTCCGACGGCCTCCCGTATTGATGAACACGCCAAGCTCGCATGGGGGCGAAGCGTAGTGGTGTGACGGAGGCTGTCTACTTTCGCGACGGGACCCAGCTAAAGGTCCTCATGGCAATGACAATGGCGGCGATGCCCCAGATTGCTAGCACCAAAACAGGGCCGAGAGGCACGCCGTCGGCTGTCGGGTCGTAGGCCGCAACCAAGAGCTCGACCAGGGCTTGGACGGGGAAGAGCGATACAAGGGTCTCCAGCCAACCCGGGATGTTGATGCTTGGGTCGAAGACGCCTGAGACCAGGGCTAGGGGAAGATAGGTGGCATGGGTGATGGGCCCGGCAGCATCAGCATGGGAGATGGCCGAGCTGAGTGCTAGGCCCAGGGCGGCGAAGCAGATGATGCCGAGAAGGAGTCCGAGCGCGAGAGCTAGCACGCCTTCGGCTTGGGGCGCGACGTCAAAGGCGACGAATCCCAGAAGGAGCGTCGCAGCACTGGCCAACAGGGTGGTGACCAAGGTGCTGAGGAGTTGCGCGGTGAGATACGCCCGAGGATCGAGCGGTGTGGTTCGAATCCTCTTCATGACCCCATCGGCCCTTAGAACTGCCAGCCGAGATGCCAGGTTGGCATAGGCGGAGACGATCACCGCGAAAGCGACCACTCCGGGAACCACCAGGTTGATGGCGTTTATGTCGGTTCGGTCACCGATCTCGTCACCTGAGTTGACGGCGCCTAGCAGGGCCAGCAACAAGAGCGGCAGCAGGAAGGTGAAGAAGGCATAGTCGGGGTTCCGCCAGAATGCCCGCTGCTCTAGCTTCGTCTGGCGACCCAATCGGACAAGGAGCGACGTCATCGCGACGTGGGCTCTGTCGGATTCGGTTGCCTTCCCACTAGCGAGAGGTAGGCCTGCTCAAGGCTCGGGGGCTGAATTCGGAGACTGGCGAATACACGCTGCGACGCCGGTTCGTCGAGTAGTTCGAGTCGACGAAGAAGGGAGCGGACATCGTCGACATGGCCTTCCACTATCTCGTCGGCTGTATCGAGCCCGGGAAACTCGACAGCAAGCTGCTCGGCAACCTTGGCCGGTGCCTGAAACGAGACTGTCACCCCCAGGCGGGACAGCTGAGCTAGTTCCTGGGTGTTGCCGATCGCGTCGGCCGCGCCGTCCAAGAGCACGGCGATGCGATCTCCAAGGCGCTCGGCCTCGTCCAGATAGTGGGTGGTCAGCAGAATGGTCTTGCCCAGTTCGCGCAGACCGGCAATCGCCTCCCAACAGCGCGCCCGCGCCTCGGGGTCGAAGCCGGTGGTCGGCTCGTCGAGGAATATGACCTCCGGGTCACCGGCAACGGACAAGGCGAAATCGAGTCGGCGACGCTGCCCGCCAGAGAGCTTTCGAACCAACTTCGCCTCGTCACTGCGAAGCCCGACCAAGTCGATTATGTCGTCGTAGGGCAGCGGATCGTCGTAGTACGACCGCCAGGTGTCGATCATCTCCCCGACGCGAAAGAACTTGGGAAATCCACTTTCCTGAAGCACGACCCCGACGCGTCGCCGAAGAGTCTCGCCAGATGTCATCGGGTCACAACTGAGCACTCGAACCGAGCCGCTGTCAGGGGTGAGAAATCCCTCAAGAATTTCCAGAGTGGTGGTTTTCCCGGCGCCATTCGGGCCGAGCAGGCAGAAGATCTCTCCTTGGTCGATTGAGAACGAGAGTTCTCGCAAGACCGGCTGGGCACCAAACGACTTCGAGACGCGGTCAACCTCGACCACCGTCGTCACGACAACTCATCCAACGTGGTCGTGCTGATCTGCGCAACGGACCATGCACGCATGGTGACGCATGCTACTGGCGGAGGGACCGCCGCCCGTTTGCGAACCTACCGGGCGGTAGGGTCGCTGGGTGGCTGATCGACCGGGGTTTCGGGCTTCGACTCGGGCCTTGCGGCTGCGCAATTTCCGGTTGTTCTGGTTCGGGGCCCTGGTGTCCAACACTGGGACGTGGATGCAGATCCTGGTGCTGGCCTATGTGATCGACCAGATCACCGATCGGGGGGCCTGGGTCGGGCTGGTGACCATCACCCAGATGCTGATGACGGTGCTTACCAACCTGTGGGCCGGACCGCTGGCCGACCGGGTACCCCGGCGCAGCATCATCCTGGTGACCCAGAGCCTGCTTTGCGTGGGGGCCTTCGGGTTCTCCGCCCTGTGGGCCACAGGGGTGCGCTCGCCGGTGATGTACATGCTGCTGGCCTGGGGTTATGGGATTCTCAACGGGTTCATGCTGCCCGCCTGGCAGGCATTCATCTCCGAGCTGGTGCCCAAAGAACTGCTGTTGAACGCGGTGACCCTCAACTCCACCCAGTTCCAGGCCACCCGGGCCGCGGGGCCTGCCCTCGGCGGCGTGCTGCTGGGGTTCTTCGGGCCGGGCTGGGTGTTCTTCGCCAACGGCGTGTCCTTTTTTGCGGTGCTGTTCGCTGTGGTGCTCATCCAGGTGCCCCGTCTGTTGCCCGACGACCCGCCCCCCATCCGGGTGTTCGCCGACCTGCGGGATGTGGTGGGCTACTGGAGAACTCAGCCCGGCATCCAAAGGGCATTCAAGACGGTGCTGATCACCGCAGTTTGCGCGCAGCCCCTCATCTTTTTGATCGTGGTGTTCGCCGAAGAGGAGTTCAACTCCACGGGGTGGCAACTAGGCCTGCTGGCATCCGGTACCGGCATCGGCTCGGTGATCTTCTTCCCGCTGGTGGCCGGGAGGGGACAGTTCACCGCCCGGTCCCGACTGCTTGCCATCGGGCTGAGCGTATACGGCCTGGCGCTGGCCGGATTCGGATTGGCCCCCTGGTACGCCATGGCCATCGTGTTCCTGCTCATCCTCGGGGGCTGCCATCTCACCACCGCCTCAACGCTGAACACCGTCATCCAACTCCAAGTGGACGAGTCGATGCGAGGAAGGATCATCGCTCTGTACCTGATGGCGATCAACGTGGCCATTGGCGTGGGCACCATGGTCCAAGGAGCGCTGTACGACTGGATCGGCGCCCGAATCACGGTGGCGATCGGCGCGGGCACCATCGTGGTGCTGGCCGCTTGGCTGGTGGGCACCCGCCGGTTCGACTCGATGGACGTGGGCACAGCCGCCAGTTAGGCCTCAATAACCATCGAAGCGGGAGTACGGTCAGGGCAGTGCGAGTGCTGGTCGTTTCCCACACCAAGACCGGGGGCACCCAGGCCATGACCGAAGCAGTGGTGGCCGGGGCCAGCCATCCCGACATCGACGGGGTGGAGGTGGTGCAAGCAGCCGCACTGGAGGCCACCGCCGACGATGTGATGGGCGCCGACGGCTATCTGCTGGGCACCCCGGAGAACTTCGGCTACATGAGCGGCGCCCTCAAGCACTTCTTCGACACCGTCTACTACGACTGCCTCGACCACACCCGGGGCCGGCCTTATGGGCTCTTCGTGCGGGCCGGCAATGACGGCACCGGCGCGGTGCGGGCAGTGGACCCCCTGGTCACGGGGCTGGGGTGGAAAGCGGTGGCTCCGCCGGTGCTGGCCGTGGGCGAGCTGACCGACGACCACCTGGAAGCCTGTCGGGAGCTGGGCATGACCCTGGCCGCCGGTTTGGAGCTGGGCATCTACTGAGCGCAGATGCGCTAGTCACATTCAGCCCGCATGGCTGTTGGCCGAAGGGCGGTTCGTAAGATCGGTCCATGAGCAGCTTGTTCGATCTGACGGGAAGGGTGGCGCTGGTCACCGGGGGCACCAAGGGCATCGGCCGGTCCATTGCCAAGGGCTATTCCGAGGCCGGGGCCGACGTGGTGATCACTGGGCGACGCCAAGAGGGTTGCGACGAGGCCACCGCCGAGCTGAACGACGAGCTGGGCGGTCAGCTGGTGCGGGGTATTGCCTGCCACATGGGGGAGTGGGACCAGATCGACGCCCTGGTCGAGCGGGTGTATGGCGAACTAGGCCGGATCGACGTGCTGGTCAACAACGCGGGCATCAACCCCGCGCCAGTCACGGTGGCCGAGTGCACCGAGGCCTATTTCGACAAGGTCTATGCGGTGAACGTGAAGGGGCCGATCCGCCTGGCTGGCTTGGTGGCTCCCCGCATGGGCGAGGCTGGCGGCGGGTCGATCATCAACGTGACCACTATGGGGGCATATGGCGGTGGTCCTGGGGTGAGCATCTACACCTCCAGCAAGGCGGCGCTGAACAACCTCACCCGGGCCATGGCCGCCGAATGGGCCGGGCTGAATGTGAAGGTCAATGCCATAGCGCCGGGGCCGTTCATGTCGGAGATGATGAAGGGCTCGATGCGGTTCGACCCCGAGTTTCCCGCCCGTTCGGGGCAGGCCACAATGATGAAGCGGGTGGCCGACTGCGACGAGATCATCGGCCTGGCCCTGTATCTGGCCTCTGATGCCTCGTCTTATGTCACCGGCCACGATTTCAAGATCGCCGGAGGGATGTAGCCGGGTCAGCCGGTGACGGCCAAGCGGCTGATCTGGGCCTCTTGGGCTGAGGACTGGGGGCCAGCCGCCGGACGGGCCGCTCTCACCGCGGTCACCGCATGGTCGAGGTCCATTCCCCGGGAGGTGAGCACCGAGATGCACACGATCCCGGCTCGTCCGTATCCGGCGCCGCAGTGAACGATTACCCCGGTGCCCTGGTTGAGGTGCTGGTTGATGGTGTCCACCAATTCACGAACCTTGTCGTCGCCGGTGACCCCTTGATCCACCATCGGCACATGAATGGCCTTGTGAGGTGGGGGATTGGCCAGCCATTCGGGGTAGTCGGGAAAGCGCATGGCAATCTCGGCGTCAGTGAGCAGACACACCATCACCTCGGCACCCACATCTTCCAGTGCCGCCGCCGGATCGGGCCCGGTCACGGCAAAAGCCGTGGCGTGGAGATTCCCGCTCGCTCCCGGCACCGGGATCCGGTGAATCCCCCCTGCCATTTGATACCGCCCCGCCCCCACCTGCACCCCGCCACTCTACTGTTCGACATTCCGAGGCCGATTGGTGGAAGCCAGGAGGGCGGGTGGGGGATGCTGGGGGGATGAATGACCTTGGGGGGAAAGTGGCCCTGGTGATGGGGGCGGCGTGTTCACCGGAGATCGGGCGGGCGGTGGCGGTGCGGCTGGCCCGGGCCGGGGCTGATGTGGCCTGCGCCGACCGAGTGGAAGTTGGTCAGCCCGATTCGGCCTGTGCATCACCAGAAGCGCTGGACGCCGCGGTGGAGGCGGTACGGGCCGAAGGCCAAGCGGCGCTGCGGCTGGAAGCCGACGTCGCCGACGCCGACCATGTGAACCAGGCGGTCGAGCGGTGTGCGAGAGAGCTGGGGCGGCTCGACCTGGTAGTGAACGTGGCCGGCGGGCTGGGGCCCGAAATGGGGTGGGCGCCGCTGCTGGAGCTGACCGAGGCATCGTGGCGGCGGTCGACCGACGTGAACCTGACCGGGGCGTTCTTGGTAGCCCAGGCTGCCGCCCGCCAGATGGTTAGCCAGGGTGACGGAGGGTCGATCGTGCTGCTTTCGTCGTACGCCACTGTGGCTGCGGCTGTCGGCACCTCGGCGTTCGCCGCGGCCAAAGCTGGAGTAGACCGTCTGGTGGCTGCCTATGCCATGGAGTTGGCGCCCCACCAGATCAGGGTCAACGGGGTGCGGCCGCTAGGAGTGAACCCCGACGCCACCGACAGCGGACACCCCTATCTGGATCAGACTGTGGCCCAGTCGGGCGGCGACCGCAGCCAATGGGTTCGGTCCAAGATCGCCCTCGGCCGTCTCCAAGACCCCGACGAGACCGCCGCGGTCATTGCATTCCTGCTCTCCGACGAGGCCTCGTTCATCACCGGCGAATGCATCACCGTCGCCGGCGGCCCACGCTGGTAGCTCGACCATTGAGAAATATGGCTAGATAATGCTTGTTAAAAGCGCCATAATTGTCTTGTGGAAGCTGGAATTCGAGAGTTGCGGGACAATTTGAGTCGTTACCTCGCCGCGGTTCGAGCAGGGACCGAGGTCACCGTGACCGATCACGGGAAGGCAGTGGCGCTATTGATTCCTCTACATGAGCCCCGTCCCATCGACCGGCTGATTGACGAAGGGCTGGTCATTCCGGCTCAAGGGGCGAAGAGAAGGCTGGCCCACTCCAGGGTTAAGAGCAAGGGAACAGTGAGCGACCTCGTAGCCGAACAGCGCCAGTGATCGTCTACTTCGACACGTCCGCGTTCATCCCCCTGATTATTGACGAGCCGAATTCCGATTCCTGCGAGCGACTTTGGAATGAAGCAGAGCGGATCGTCGGTGTCCGCTTGCTGTACGCGGAGGCCCGGGCCGCGCTGGCTCGGGCTCAGCGACTCGGGCGGCTAACCCGAGGAGGGCTTGCCTCTGCGGTTTCGCTGCTCAACGATCTCAGCTCCCAAATCGATCACATCGAGATCACCGACCGACTGGTCCGATCTGCGGGCGCCTTGGCCGAAGAGCAGCAACTCCGCGGCTACGACGCCGTTCACCTGGCCGCTGCGCAGGCAATTGCCGACGGGGACACAGTTTTCGCTAGCGGGGACCAAGCACTCACCGCTGCCGCCTCCCATCTCGGACTAATGGTGGCGCCAGGCCGATTGTGAAGCAGTGGATGAACACCGTCTGACGGGGAGATGTCTCTGTCTCTGAAACGGGGCCTCGATTGATGTGCTCCCGGCACTCCGGTGGGGTTGATAAGAGAATCAGAAGTTGAACCTGTCAGCAGGCGGGGAGTGTGGACTTGTTGGGGATGGAGTTGTGCCAAGCCCGTAATTCAAGAGGCAGGCACACGTCGTTGCCTGCGGCGTGGAAATCCTCAAGTTCGGTCAGGGCTGCGAAGGTGAGGGGTATCGGCCCGGTGAGGTCGTTGTTGTGTAGCCCGAGCCAGGTGAGTTGGGTGAGGTTGCCGAGTTCGGGCGGGATGGTCCCAGTCAGGCCGTTGTTCTCTAGGGCCAATATCGCGAGTTGGGTGAGGTTGCCGAGTCCGGGCGGTATCGGCCCGGTGAGGTTGTTGTTGTAGAGGCCGAGCCAAGTGAGTTCGGTGAGGCTGCCGATTTGGGCAGGGATGGGCCCGGTGAGGTTGTTGTTGTAGAGGCCGAGGCTGGTGAGTTCGGTGAGGTTTCCGATTTGGGCAGGGATGGTTCCGGTGAGGTTGTTGTCGGAGAGGGAGAGTGCGGAGAGTGGCTCGCCGGTGCGGGCGTCGGCGAGGATGCCGTGCCAGGTGCCAATGGGTCTATCGGTGTTCCAGTTGGTGTTGTTGGTCCAACTGGGTCCGCCGGTGGCGTTGAACAAAGTGATGAGGGCCTGACGGAACTCTGAAGTGGTGCAGGGAAGGAGGGCGTCACGGTTGGGGATGGCGTTGTGCCAATCCCGTAATTCAGAAGGCAGACACACGTCATTGCCTCCGGCGTAGAAGGACTCAAGTTCGGTGAGGGCCGCGAAGGAGAGCGGTATTGGCCCGGTCAGGTTGTTGTTGTGCAGCCAGAGTCCGGTGAGGTTTGTGAGTGTGCCTATTTCAGGTGGGATCGATCCGGTCAGGCCGTTGTCGGATAGCCAGAGTCTGGTGAGGTTTGTGAGTTTGCCTATTTCGGGTGGGATCGATCCGGTCAGGCCGTTGTCGGATAGCCAGAGTCTGGCGAGGTTTGTGAGTTTGCCTATTTCGGGTGGGATCGATCCGGTCAGGCCGTTGTTGTGTAGCCCGAGGTTGGCGAGTTTCGTGAGCTTGCTGATCTCTGTAGGGATGGTTCCGGTCAGATTATTGTTGTAGAGGTAGAGGGATATGAGATTGGTGAGGTTGCCAAGTTCTACGGGGATGGTGCCGGAGAATATGTTGTTGGAGAGGCCTAAGTAGGTGAGGTTGTTGAGGTTGCCGAGTTCTTTGGTGACGGTGCCAGTGAGGTTGTTGTCGTGGAGGCGCAGCTCTCTTAGGTTGTTGAGGTTGCCGAGTTCGGGTGGGATGGTCCCAGTCAGGCTGTTGCCGCCAAGTTCGAGTCTGGTTAGGTTGTTGAGGTTGCTGATTTCGGGTGGGATGTTCCCGGTCAGGTTGTTGGATCGGAGACTCAATACCGCGAGTCTTGTGAGATTATTGAGTTGGGGTGGGATGTTCCCGATCAAAGCATTGTGGCCGAGGTCGAGGTGGGTGAGGTTGGTGAAGTTACTGATTTCGGGTGGGATGTTTCCGGTTAAGACTTTGTCGTTGTGCTGGCCGTAGCCCCTGATGACAATGGTGTCGCTGTAGATGTCGTGGCCTGCAAGGATCGGCTCAAGACTTACACATGTCTTGCGTTTCTCACCTGCCCCATTGTTATGGGGTATTGCATTGAGCCAGTCGTCCAATTCTGGAGGGGTGCATACGTTGTCGCTCCAGATCTCGAGAGTTTCTAGGTTGGAAAGGGCTGAGAAGGAAATAGGAATAGGACCGCGGAGTGAGTCAGAGCTCGATCCCAAGTACAGTTGAATGAGCTTTGTGAGCTTACCGATCTCGGGGGGTATGGCCCCTGACAGTCTGAAATTGCCGTTTAGGTCCAGATTGGTGAGGTTGGTGAGGTTGCCGATTTCAGGGGGAATGGTCCCGGACAGATTGTTGCTTCCGAGGCCAAGTGCCGTGAGGTTGGTGAGGTTGCCGATTTCGAGGGGAAGGGATCCGGTAAGGTTGTTGTTGACTAGGGATAAGACGGTTAGGGCACCTTCGTTGTCGTAGTGCATGCCATACCAAGTGCGAAGTGGCTTGTCGGTGTTCCAATTGGTGTTGTTTGTCCAATTGGGCCCATCGGTGGCATTGTACAAGTCGATTAGAGCTTGCCGGAACTCTGGGCTGATACAGGCTGGAAGCTGATTTGTGTTTGGGATGGCACGGTGCCAGTCGTTCAATGTGGGGGGCAGGCATATATCGCTTCCCCCGACGTAGAAGTGCTCTAGTTCTGTGAGGGCTGAAAACGACTCTGGGATCGCCCCAGTGAGGTTGTTGTCATTGATGTTGATGGTGGTGAGGTTGGTGAGGCTGCCGATTTCGGGCGGGATGGGCCCGGTGAGATTGTTGCCGTAGAGCCATAGCTCGGTGAGGTTGGTGAGGTTGCCGATTTCGGGTGGGATGCTTCCAGACAGGTTGTTGTCAGGCAGGACGAGAATGGAGAGTGGTCGCCCGTTATCGGCGCCTTCGTGGATACCGTGCCAAGTGTGGAGGGGTTCGTCGGTGTTCCAGTTGGTGCTGTTGGTCCAGTTGGAGCCTCCGGTGGCGTTGTAGAGAGCGGCGAGCGCGTGTCGGAGTTCTTGGGCGCTGGGGCCTTGGGTGGGTTGTTTTGACAAGGTGCATTCAGGGGAACTGGGGTCGCTTTGGCAGGCGTGGTGGGCAACAAGGGTTTGCTGGGCGGCGTTGTCGAGGATGAGGTAGCAGAGGTTGTGTTCGGGGCTGTGGCCCCATTTGACCGATGCGAGCACGGTTTGCCCGTCGGCGGTCTTGACTACCGGGACGGGTTCGGCGGCGAAGCCGCGGTCGGGGTTGTAGGCGTTGTGGCATTTTGCGGCCGCGGCGGCATCCGCGTCGGCGGGCGGTTGGTTGGCCCTCGGTGGGGGGTTGGCTCGCAGGGTCTCGATGGCAGTGTCGTCGAGGATGAGGTAGCAGAGGTTGTGTTCGGGGCTGTAACCCCATTTGACTGAGGCGAGGATGGTCTCGCCGTCGGAAGCCTTGACGACGGGCACCGGTTCGGCAGCGAAACCGAAGAGATCCGCGCAAATCGACTCGCTGTTGATAGGGCTACCTTGGCCGCTGGCCGCTTTGGGGCCGCTAGCGGCGGCGATTGCCCCGGTCACTGCAAGGACAACCGCGGAAGCCAACAGCTTCTGGCGTGCCGTCGTTCTCCTGCGGAGCCGCATGGGCGGGAAGGCTATTGCACGGCTCGCTACTGGTGCGCTACACCCGCCAAGCCACTACAGATTAGTGCCCGCGGTTACTACGGTTCGGAACTAGATCAGCTCAGCGGTCTCCAAAAGGGGGGTGTTGGCCAAGGCCACCTGAACGTCCACCTGGACGGCGCAGGCGGGACAGAACAGGCGGCGGAGTTCGAAGCGGTCGGCGTCGGGGCGGGCCGAGGGCCAGGGGGTGCGCTCGTCGACGGGGGAGCGGACCTGGGTGAGCAGGCTGATAAGCGGCTCGGTGGTGGGGCCGTGGTTGTGGCCGCATCGGCGGCATAGGTAGTGGCTGTCGGCCATGATCACGGTGGAGCTGAGCCGCCGACCGTCGGGGGGTTCAGCCAGTGGTGGTGCGGGGTTGCGGCCGATGCGCTTTCGGCGTCGGGCCGTTCGCAGCGCCTCTGTGGCGGGGGGATCGCCTACCACCACGCCGTAGTCCCGGGCGGCACCAGCCTCGGTGACCAGGCTCTCGGCCACGTCGTGCTCCACCGCAGCCGGGTCCCGGTCCAGAGGGTCGCCCACCCCGCCCCCGCCGCCGCAGAGGTTGGCGTATACGTCGCCGGGCGCCAGCTCGCCCACTTGCTTGGGGGGCGGCACCTCAACGGCGCCGTTGGACCGCGCATACACACCGGTGTGCTGCATGCCGGGCTCCCCGCCGACCACTCCGGCGGCGGTGGGGGGCTGCTGGCCGTGGGCGAACACGGTGGAAGTTGCCGGACCAGCGGTTCGGTGGAGTTGGTAAGCGTGCTCGACACCCACCCCGCCCCGCCACCGGCCGGGTCCGCCCGAGTCGGGCCGTTCCCGGCGGCAGCGGTAGAGCACCGGGTAGTGCTGCTCGTTGGTTTCGATGTTGGTGCACAGCCCGGCTGGGGAGGTCAGATAGCCCCCGGTGTCGGGTCCGTCGCCGCCCCAGCGGGCGCCAGATCCGCCGGGCAGGCCGTCTAAGAGCATGGCGGAGAAGTCCCTTCCGTGGTCAAACGATCCCGAGATGGTCTGGGTGAATGACCCCGACACACACGAGGCAAGAATCTGGGAATGCACCGCCGGGTCATCGGAGGCGTCGAACATCCGGCTGAGGCAGATGTTCACGGAGGTGCGCACCTCCTGGCCCGCTGCGGTCACTCCCATCGACATTCCCGCCGGCCACAGGCAGTCCACGATGGTGCCGGGCGTGGTGTCTACCTCCATGACCCGCCAGAACGCCGCCGGAGTCCAGGGTAGGCCGTAGCCCAGCACGGTCATCACCGCGGCCATGGCGTAGCTGGACGTGATGGCCCGGCTGGTGTTGATCAGCGCGGGGGCTTGGGGGCTGGCGTCGGTGAAGTCCAGGTGCAGGGAATCGCCCTGCTTGGTCATGGTCAGGCCGATCTCATACACCCGATCCTCGATGCCGTCGTGCTCCACCAGCCCCCGGTGGCGCCACCGTCCGTCGGGCAGGGTCTTCAGCCGGGCGCGTAAGGCGGCCTCGGTGCGGTCGATGAGACCGTCGAGGACCGCGACAACCGTGTCGGTGCCGTAGCGGTCGCACAGCCCGTTGATCCGACCGTCCACCACCCGATTGGCCTCGATCTGGCCCAGCAGGTCGAGGCGGTTCAGCTCTGGGGTGCGAGACCGCCCCAGGTACTCCGCCTCCACGTCGGCCAGCAGATCCCCCGCCGCCACGATTCGGGTGGGGGCCATGGGCACCGCCTCCTCATAGATGGATGAGGCCCCCACGGTTATAGATCCCGGCACCGGGCCGCCCACGTCGTTTTGGTGGACGCACGACCCGCACCAGGCGATGAGCCGGTCACGCCGGAATACGGGGGCCACCACCATCACGTCGGGCTGATGGGGGGCGCCCACATAGGTGTCGTTGGTGATGAACATATCGCCGGGGCCGATGCCGGGATCGTCGCTGAACTCATCGATGATGAAACGGACCACTTGGCCCAGCGCAGCGGCATGGACCAGCACGTAGGGGCCAGCCAGCGCCACCTCTCCCGACGCGGTCAAGATGCCGGAGTTGAAGTCGTTGCCCTCGGTGGCGATAGGCGAGCCCGACACCGCCACGATGGCGTCCACCGCCTCGTCGTTGATGGCCCAGAGCCGGTTGCGCAGCACCTCAAACAGAGCCGCGTCCAGCGGGGCAGCGGGGCTCGAGGTCATGTCGGCGGTCCGGGGAACAGGCGAGTGTGGCCCTCGGAGGTGACCTCGGCCCGGTCGCCGGGGCGCAACACGATGGCGGTTGACGGGTGGTCGATGAGTGCGGGGCCCTCCAAGCGGGTGCCCGGCGCCAGGCGGTGGCCGTCGAACACCGTACAGGAGATGAGCTGGCGGCCGAACCAGGCGTCGCGATGTCCGATCAACGGCGGCTCCGACGACGACGTGGCCAGCGGGCCTGCTTCGGCTTCCCCACCGGCGACGCCCAGTGCGGAGAAAACCGACGCGGCCGCGGGGACCACTACTTCGGCCACCCCCACCTCGGCGGCATATCGGGTGGCGTACTGGGGGGCGGCCCCGCCGTAGGCCAGCATGGTGAAGCCCGTGGGGTCATGGCCCCGCTGGACGGTAACCCGGCGGATCAGGTCGGCCATCTGAGAACAGGCCACCCCCACCACCGCGTCGGCGGCGTCGGACACCGAGATCCCCAGTGGGTCGGCCACTTCCCGCTCCACAGCGAGTGCGGCTGCGTCTTGGTCCAACTCCAGCACGTCGCCCAGCCCGCTGAGATAGCCCAACACCACCGCGGCGTCAGTCAGGGTGGGGGCGGTTCCCCCTCGGCGGTAGCACGCTGGTCCGGGCTGGGCGCCAGCCGACTGAGGACCTACCCGCAAGCTGCCTAGCACCGGGTCGATCCAAGCCAGCGACCCTCCGCCAGTGCCGATCGATACCACCTCCACAACTGGATGGGCCAGAGTCCAGCGCCCGATCATCGGGCGAGATGCCAGGGTGACCTGGCCGTCGGTAACGAGGCCCACGTCGAAGCTGGTTCCGCCCACATCGGTGGCGATGGCCTCGGTTCGGCCTAGCCGCCCGACAAGCTCCGCCGATGCCGTCAACCCGGCGACAGGGCCGGATTGCAGGGTTTCCACCGGGCGTAAAGCGGTATCAACCGCCCTGGTGCTGCCGCTGGACTGCATGATCTGAAGCGTGCCGCTGAATCCCCGGTCGGCGAGCACATCAGCCAGCGACCGAACCTCTTTCGCTACCAGCGGGGCCACATAGGCGTCCAGCACCGCGGACATGGTTCGCTCGTATTCGCCGATCCGAGGGACAGCCGAAGACAGCGAAATATGGGCACCGGGGTGTGTCTCGGCGATCAGCTCGGCGATTCTGGCCTCATGGCGGGGTTCGGCCACCGACCACAACAAGGACACGGCGTAGCTCTGCACTCCGTCGTCGCGCAACGCCTCCACCGCGGCGACCACTGCGGCCTCATCCAGCGGCTGCACTACCTTGCCAGCCGCGTCGATTCGCTCCGGCACCCCGACAATGCGCTTGCGGCTCAAAAGCATCGGGGGCTTGGCCCAGCAGACGGCCTCTGTAGCCTCAGCCGGGGAAAGCCCGGCCACCTTGGCCGCTCGGGCAACCGGCAGGGTGGCCTCGAACCCCTCGGTGGTTATCAGGCCGATGGGCGCTCCGGTCTCGGTCAGCAGGGCATTGAGCCCGACGGTGGTGGCGTAGCCGATTGATTCAGCCCGGCTCAGCACTTCCCCCAGCGGCCGTTCCAAGTCGGCCGCGGCGGCCTCCACTGAGGCCAATGCCCCCTTAGTCAGATCGCCAGGGGTGGACAGCGCCTTGCCCAGGCCGACCCGGGCTGTCCCATCAGGGTCAGAGGCAACTACGACGGCGTCAGTGAACGTCCCCCCGGTATCGATGCCAACGCGCATAGCATCGAGAAGTGGATCGGTCAGCTTTAGCCCTACTTCAGCGGTTGACGCCCTTGTTCCGGGAGGTGAACCCGGCCAAGTCTCGGTCTTTGCCCTCGTGGCGGCCCTTGTCCATCGACTGCACGGAGATGTCGTGGTCAACAGCCGAGGCCCGCAGCGCCCCCACAGTGCAATCGGCCCTGTTTCGGTGGGCGAACGGATCGTACTGGTACCAAGAAATGGCGTTGAGATGGGTCATCTTGTCGACCTCGTCGTCGGGCACTCCGGTCAGCGTCTCAGCCAGCAACTCGGGGGCGTTGGGCCAGGTGGAGTCGCTGTGGGGGTAGTCCATCTCCCAGCAGATGTTGTCGATGCCGATCTCGTGGCGCAGCACCACGCCCACCGGATCGTTGATGAAGCAGGTCAAGAAGTTGCGCCGGAACACCTCGCTGGGCAGCAGGTTGTCGAAGTCCTGCCCGGTCCACAGATGGTGCATGTCATAGGTGCGGTCGGCCCGGTCCATGAAGTAGGGGATCCATCCGGTGCCACCCTCTGACAGGGCAATCCTTATGTCGGGGAAGCGGCGGGGGATTGACGACCACAAGAGGTCGGCGGCCGCTTGGCTGATGTTCATGGGTTGAAGCTGGATCATCACGTCCATGGGGGCATCGGGCGCGGTGATAACCATCTCTCCCGAGGAGCCCAGGTGGATGGAGCACACGGTGCCGGTGTCGCTGAACGCCTCCCACAGCGGATCCCAGTAGTCGCTGTGGAAACTGGGTTCGCCCAGCTTGGCCGGATTCTCGGTGAAGGTCATGGAATGGCAGCCCAGCTCGGCCACCCGGCGCACCTCGGCGGCGCACTCCTCCGCGCTCCAGATCATGGGCAGGGCCATGGGAATGAACCGCCCCGGATAGGCCCCGGCCCATTCGTGGATGTGCCAGTCGTTGTAGGCCCGGATGAGGTCGGCGGCGAACTCCTTGTCGGGGTGGTTGGCGAACAGCCGCCCGGCAAAGCCCGGGAACGACGGGAAGCACATGGAGCCCAGTACCCCGGCGGCGTCCATGTCCTTGACCCTGGCGTGAACGTCATAACAGCCGGGGCGCATTTCGTCGAAGGCGGTGGGCTCGATGCCGTACTCCTCTTTGGGCCGCCCGGCCACCGCGTTTAGTCCCACATTGGGGATGATCGAGCCGTTGAACGACCACACGTCGTCGCCCGAACTGGTGTGGATCACTTTGGGGGCCTCATCTCGCCATTTCGCCGGCAGATGATGGTCGAACATCTCGGGCGGCTCGCACAGGTGATCGTCCACGCTCACCAGGATCATGTCGTTCAAATGCACAGCATCCTCCGTCGATCTACATCGCTCGCCAGTGTGACTCCAACGATACTTGTCGCAGTAGAATTCGCCAGCCGATCAACCCCCCAGGAGGTCCCCGATGTCCAACCCCATGAGCTACGAAGGCCGCAACGTCGTGGTCACCGGCGCGTTTTCCGGCGTGGGAGCCGCGCTGGTGGAGCTGCTAGCCGACCTGGGAGCGGCGTCGATCACCGCGCTGGACATCAAGGAGCCCGCGGGGCCGATCACCCGCTATATCCCCACCAACATGGGAGACCCGGTGGCCGTGGACGAGGCGGCCGCGGCAATCGACGCCCCGGTGCACGTGCTGTTCAACAACGCCGGTATCGCGGCCACCTTTTCGCCTGAAGATGTGATGAAGGTGAACACCCTGGGGCTGATGCGTCTGACCGACGCCCTGTTACCCAAGATCCCCGCCGGTGGCGCCGTGGTCAACACCGCCTCCATTGCCGGGATGAACTGGCCGGCCCACCAGGCCGAGATCACCGAGCTCTTGTCTATCGACAACTGGGACAAGGCGGTGGCCTGGGTGGAGGAGCACCCCGAGGTGGTGGCCGACGGCTACATGTTCTCCAAGGAGTGCGTGCAGATCTTCACCATGCAGGCCGCCAAAGGGATGCTGGCCAACGGTGTGCGCATCGCCAGCGCCTGTCCGGCCCCCATCGACACCCCGCTGCTGCCCGACTTCAAGAAGACCATGGGCGAGGGGATGATCGACTGGACGGCCGCCAATGCCGGAGGTCGCTACGTGACTGCCGCCGAGGTGGCCAATTTGCTGGCCTATCTGGGATCGGATGCGGCGTCGTTCGTGTCGGGGGTGAATGTCAACATAGACAACGCCTTCCAGGGTTCGATGATCACCGGCCAGGTGGATTTCGGCGAATTGGCCGGCTAGCTCCTGCCCCTAGACAGCAGCCGCTAGCCGCTCCTGGAGCTCGGCGGCATAGGCGGCCACCTGGTCGGCCACATCGGCCAGGACGTCGGGGTCGAGCCCCTCGGCCAACTCTGTCCCGCCAGCTTGGGCCAGCATGGGAGCCAGATCGGCGGAACGGATCTTGTTGACTGCCCACTCGGCGATGGGGCCGTGTGCGGTCTCGTCGAAGGGGATGATGTGGTTCCGTCCACCGCCGAGGTGGTTGTAGTGGTAGTGGGGGGCGTCCTCAAACAGGTCGAAACGCAGGTACTCCCACTGGCCTTCGGCGTCGAACACGTGCAGTGACACGCCCCGATCCTCGATGCCCAACGGTGCTGTGCGGCGCAGTTCCTCTACGTAGGCCTCGTCGCCCCCGTAGTACTCCACCAGCGCCTCAGGGGTGAGGTCGCGGTACTCCACTCCGATCTTGATCACTCCAGCGGGGAAGTAGGTGGTGTAAGCGTCGTCGGGCCGCATAGGCGGCATCTCATAGACGTGGCCGATCTCCATGGTGGCCAGCCTAGTGCCGGGTCGGTTCTGCCTCTAGGTGCGAAGTGCCCGCTAGATACCATCGGTCTCCCATGGCCCAGCGTCGAGCCGACCTAGAGGAGTTCTTCCACCCTGACGGGGTGGCGGTGATCGGCGGGGTCGACCGCGCCCAAACCGAGGCTGCGCTGCGAGTGGCGATGGACGCCCGGTGGGGGGAGGGAAACTGGCATTTGGTCAACCCCAAGGGCGGGTCGATCGGGTCGGTGCCCGTTTACGAATCGGTAGCCGACGTGCCCGAGCCGGTGGCGCTGGCGGTGATCTCCACGCCGCCGGCGGTATGCGCCTCGGTGGTGGACGAGTGCGGCGGGGCGGGGATCCGCTACGCCTTGGTGTTCTCCTCGGGGTTCAGCGAAGTCGGCCCGGAAGGCGCCGCGCTGGAAGCCGAGTTGGGGGAGGCAGGCCGACGCAACAACATCCGCATCTTCGGTCCCAACACCAACACCAACGCCTTTGAACCCGTGCCCGAGGTTCCCAATTTGCGGGGTGGCAAGATTGGGGTTGTCACCCAGTCGGGCCACAACGGCCGGCCCATCGTGCAGGGGATTCACTTCGGGATCGGGTTCAGCCGGCAAGTGCCGTGCGGCAACGAGGTGGACCTGGAGGTGAGCGACTTCATCGAGTACTTCGCCTACGACGACGACACCGCGGTGATCGCCGGCTACATCGAGGGATTTCGATCGGCACACAAGCTACGCACCGCTCTGGAGGCGGCCAACAAACAGGGTAAACCGGTGGTGCTGTTGAAGATTGGGGCCACCGATGCCGGATCGCGCATGGCGGCGTCTCACACTGGTCACCTCACCGGGTCGGACGCGGTGATCGACGGCCTGTTCGAGCAATACGGGGTGGTGAGGGTGCGCGACCTCGACGAACTGCTGGAGACGGCCGCCCTATTCGCCAAACTGGGCCCGAACGTAGCCGAGGGTGCAGGGCTGTACTCCATCTCGGGGGGATCGAGCACGCTGATGGCCGAGGCCGCCGAGATGGCCGGGGTCGCGGCGCCCCCACTGGCTGAGCAGACTCAGGAGAAACTTCACCGGTACATTCCCCGCTATCTGTCGGTGTCCAATCCCGTGGATAACGGGGGCACGTTCATCACCACCCAGCCCGCCGAGATCCGCCGTCAGGTGATTCGGGACATGAACGACGACCCCTCGGTGGGCTACACGGTGATCGGGATCACCGGGGCGGTGCCTTCGATGACCGACCCGCTGGGCGAAGACATCGTGGCGCTGGCCGATGAGGTGGACAAGCCCATCATCGCCACCTGGAACTCGTTCAAAGTAGATGAGCTCGGCTTCGACCGCCTGGTGGAATGCGGGATTCCGCTGTTCCGCTCATTCCGAGGGTGCTTCGCCGCGCTGGCCGCATACCACCGCTACCAGCGTCACCGGGCCACATTCCGGGTGCGGCCGCCGTTGCCCGATGCAGTGCCGGAGGCCGCGGAGACAGCCCTAGGTGCCTCGGTGCCCGGCACCGGAGCAGTGTTGCGGGCGTTCGGGCTGCCGCTGGTGGCCAGCGAAGTGGTCACGTCGGCCAGCGATGCCCGACTGGTGGCGGAAGGGATCGGCCTACCGGTGGCGGTGAAGATCGCCTCAGCCGACTTCCCCCACAAGTCCGACGCCGGGCTGGTGGTGCTGGGGGTGGACACTCTCGACGGAGTGGAACAGACCACCCAGTCGGTACTGGACCGGGCTCGGGCCGCCGCCCCCGACGCGGCCATCGAGGGCGTGGAAGTTCAGCAGATGGTGTCAGGCGGCACCGAGATGATCGTCGGAGTGACCCGCGATCCCACATTCGGCCCTGCCGTAATGGTGGGCACCGGCGGGGTGTTTGCCGAAGTGCTGGCCGACACCGCTGTGCGCCCGCTGCCTCTCGACGAAACCGACGCCTACGAGATGATCCGTTCACTCCAGGGCGTCCCCATGCTGGAAGGTGCCCGCGGCCGCCCCCCCGCCGATGTAGACGCTCTGGCCAAAGTAGTGGTGGCCACCGCCACCCTGGCCACCGCCCTAGGTGATCGCATCACGGAACTCGACCTCAACCCCGTTGTTGTGCTCGACCGTGGCCAGGGAGCCGTCATCGTCGACCACCTCATGATCTTGGCCCGCTAGGGGGTCCACCTCCGGCTGGCGGATTACGGGGATAGCGAACTCAGGGGCTTGAAATAGTTGAATCCCCAGCAATGGATGGTGCCGATTTCTCGGATGGCGCAGAAGTGGCTTTGGGCGGCAGAGACTGCAATGAACCGCCCATCTGGCTCATGGGGTCTGAAGTTGTAGCCCCAGCAGTCAATCTCGCCATCGAGGCGCAAGGCACAGGAGTACCAGTGGGAGGCGATAGCCCCATATTGGCCAGGAGGTGGAATGGGTAGCCCAAGTCGACTGCCACCCCAGCAGACGGCGGTGTGGTCGGTCCGCAGCGCACACGAGTATCCCTCTCCGGCTGACGCTGCTAGATATTGGCCTGAGGGCGGATCTTCGGCTTGGCCTTCGCGATTGTCTCCCCAGCAAGAGATGGCCTGGTCCATTCGCACCGCACACGAATGCCCTAGGCCAGAAGACAACGAAGTGAACTGGCCGGTAGGCGGTTCGTGCTGCCCGTAGGCACTTCTTCCCCAGCAGGCGATGTTTCCGTCGGTGCGCAGCCCGCACGTATTCTCCAGGCCGACTCCCACTGCGGTGAACTGACCCTCGTGGATTCTCTCCTGGCCGTTCTCCAATTCCCCCCAGCAGGCGATGCTTCCGTCGGTGCGCAGCCCGCATGAAGCAGTGAGACTGACGGACACCGCGTTGAATAGGCCGTCAGGGACGTTGGTCTGCCCGAGTTCATTTCTTCCCCAGCAGGCGATGGTCCCGTCAATCCTCACTGCGCACGAATGATTCAAATTGGTATCGATGGCGGTGAATTGTCCTTCTGGTGGCACTGTCGGCCCTTCGGTGATATTCCCCCAGCAGACAAAGGAGCCATTGGCTCTCAACGCGCACGAGAACCCCGTCGCCGTGGTAATGGCGAGGTAAAACCCGGGGGGAGCATCTGTTTGACCAGCACGGTTGTCACCCCAGCAGGTGACGGTCTGATCCGTGCCCAGCGCACAGGAGTGGCGCTCGCCCACATCAATGGCGATGAACTGGCCAGGTGGTGCAAATATCTGGCCGAACTGGTTGCTGCCCCAGCAGGCGATGCTGCCGTTGTCGCGGATGCCACAGGAATGGTGGGTGCCCACCGCAATTTCAGCAAAGTTGCCCGAGGGTGCGCTCAAATCCCCGGTAGTGCTATATCCCCAGCAGGTGATTGTCTCGTCGATTCGCAGTGCGCACGTATGCCCGCCAAGGGACGAAAGGGCGGTGAACTGGCCGTCGGGAGGGTCGGATTGCCCGGAGGTGTTGACTCCCCAGCAGGCGATGGTCTGGTCGGCTCGCAGAGCACACGAATGGTTCCAGCCCACAGCAATGGCGGTGAACTGTCCTTGGGGTGCGTCACTTTGGTTCGAGCTGTTATTGCCCCAGCAAGCGATTGTGCCATCAGTTGGCAGAGCGCAGGAGTGGTACAGACCGGCGGCAATCGCGGTGAATTGGCCGGTGGGGGACTTCGTCATGTCGAAGAGGAAGTTGCTTCCCCAGCAGGCGATGGTCTGATCGGCGCGTAGAGCGCACGCGTGCGTGAGCCCTGCCTCAATTGCGGTGTAGGTGCCCGAGACTACGGGGCGGTGGGGGGCGCATTCGTCGTCGGGCTCTGCGTGGGGTTCGCCGAAGGTTTCGGGTCCGGTGGCGCACTGGTCGGCGATGAGATGCTTGAGGCGGTCGGGGTGTTCGGCTCCGAGTTCTTCGAGGGCATTTTGGCGGGCGACGGCTGATCGGCGGGTACGGGGCAGCGAGCAGATATCGGCGATGCCATCTTTGTCGCTGTCGAATGGGTAGGTGACCGGCCCGCCCAAGCTGAAATTGAGGCAGAAATCAGGGCCGTCAATCACCGGACCAGAAAAGAACAACCCATCGTCGACCGGGATTTGCGGTGGTGGATTGAGAGTGCCGGTGGCGCATTCGTCGCCGGGCTCTGCATGAGGTTCGCCGAGGGTCTCGGGTCCGGTGGCGCATTGGTCGGCGAAGAGATGCTCGAGGCGGTCGGGGTGTTCGGTTCCCAGTTTTTCGAGGGCGTTTTGGCGGGCGACGGCTGATCGGCGGGTACGGGGCAGCGAGCAGGTGTCGGCGATGCCATCTTTGTCGCTGTCGAATGGGTAGGTGACCGGCCCGCCCAAGCTGAAATTGAGGCAGAAATCAGGGCCGTCGATCACCGGACCAGAAAAGAACAAATCTTCATTGGGTTCTGCATAAGAGGTGGGCGAAACAAGTCCGAGCACGCTCACCATCAAGACCAGTGCCAGCGTTATCGCCAAAGCAGATTGATAGCCGGATCGCCTATTGGTCACTGAATTTCCGCTTTCGCATGTGTCGAGGTTGTTCAGAAACGTAACGGCTGGAACGTTAATCGAATTCTGCGAGCAATCGGCGCAGGGCGGCGGCGTCAAGGTCGCCGAGGCCGGCTTCTACTGCAGATTGGTAGAGGGGAACGGCGGCGTCGAGCAGGGGAGTGGGTGAGTCGAGGCTGCGAGCGTAGTCAGCGATGATGCCGGCGTCTTTCAAGATGATGGCGAGGCGGGCGGACGGTGGCTCGTAGGTATCCGCCGCCATCATCGGCCCCCGGATCTCGAACATTGCCGACGAGCCCACACCGGCCGCTATTACCTCTTGGACCAGCTCGGGATCCAGCCCGCAGGCACTGCCCAATTGGTGGGCCTCGGCGGCGGCCAGGGTGTGAATCGCTACGAGCAGGTTGGCCACGTACTTGATCTTTGAGCCGTTGCCGAAGGGGCCGAGGTAGAACGTCTGTTTGCCGATCAGGTCGAAGATCGGCATGGCCTGCTCGTGAGCGCTTTCGTCACCGCTGGAGTACACCACCAGGGTGGCATCGGCGGCCTGGAGGCCGGTGCCGCTGACGGGTGCATCAATCAAGTTGACTCCGTTCTCAGCCAGGAGGGCGTGGGCCGCTTGCTTGTCGGCCAGCGGCAGCGTTCCCATCTCGACGGCAACCGAACCTGGCGATGCACTCTCCGCGAGCTCAGCCGCCACCTGTGACAGGGCCCCAGCGGAGGGGAGGGACAAGAGGATGATCTGGGTTTGGCTAGCGACGTCGGCCACCGAGTCGGTGACCGATCCGGGGAACTCGCCCCGTCGAACGGGATCGATGTCGTACCCGACAACCTGGTGGCCTCCGGCGAGAATGTGGCGAGACATGGCCGATCCCATGACACCGAGTCCGATGATCCCGACTGGGGCTTTTTCGTTCATATCGGTCAGTTCTTGGCCAGGGCCACGCGGCCGGCGTCGCCGTCGAGCATGCCCAAACGAGGGCCGCCCTTGATGATGTGGGCGATGGGGCAATTGATGACTGCGGGAACGGTGAGCGATCGGGCGACTTCGAATAGGTGGGCGGTGGGCGCGCCCCCGACCGTCACGATCCCAGCCGCATCCCACAGGAGGGGAGAGAAGTTCTGGAGCGGATATTGGGTGACGATGATGTCACGGGGTTGCACGTGACCAGTCTGCTTGGAGCTGTCGAGCCACACCATTCGGCCCGCGCCCACACCCCCGACGCTGGGCTCGCCCTCGTGGACATCCCCTTGGAGAGCCAGCACCCCGGCCAATACCGGCTCCCAGCGGCCCATCCCGCGTCGTGGAGGAGCAACATCGGTGCTCATTAGGTACTCGACCATGCCCAACAGCCTGCTGGCCAGAACCGGGTCGACTGGTTGCAGATCCCGTAGCGCGTCGATGGATTCGTTGGGACGGTCGCTCCGCATTCGCCGGAGCACGAGCTCAGCCTGGGCCAATGCCTGGGGGGCGGGCTTTCCCCATGCCTGGGCGGTCAGCGTTGCCGCAATCTCCCGGGCCTCATCGAGCACGGCGTTTCGGTCACCAGTCGGGGTGTACGCCGCCGGCTCTAGTTCGACGGGGGCAGCCGACAGCCAGCCGAGCACCAGCTCGTCGCCGAGCGAGCCCGGATAGCGATGCGTCAGTCGCACGAACTCGAGTGCGAACGGATGGGCCAGTGCCGCGGGCACCACCATTGCCTCCTCGACCTCGTGTACGGCCGAACGCTGGACCTGCAACAAGAGGGGGGCGCTTTCCACGATCGCCCACTCGATGAGGTTGGTGCCCAGCGTTTCCTTCACTCCCAGCGCCAGTTCCGCTATGGCCAGGGTCTGGTCCTCTCCCATCAAGGCGACGCACTCGTCTCCTCTGAGGATGCCTTCCTCGTAGACGGCCCGGACCCCAGGCACCCAACCGGCCATCAAGTCCCGCGGCGAGCCCTTCACCGCATTGACGGTCACCGCACCCGCGGCATCGACGATAGCTGCCCCCCCAAAGTCGGGTTGCACCTCAGGCTGGACCACCACGCCCATCGGTGCACTTCCCGGCTCCAACTCAGAAGCCTCGAATCGCTCCAGCACCTCGATGGCGAAGCTGGTAGCCCAGACGCTCTTGGCGGCCTGGCCGATCTCACCTGGCTGGACTTCGGGAACCGAGGTGAACGCCCCTGACCACTCGCCTCCGCCTTCGAGGACACTGGAGGATCGGACGATGAAGGGGGGCTTGAGTCCGGCCGCGAACCGCTCGACCTCTTCGACCAACGAGTCGGGCAACTGGTACCCGATGATGGCCATCCTCGACCCGCCGGTACCACGGGACTCCAGCACCTCGACCGCTAGTGCGAAGGCCTCTTCGGAGCACGCCGGAGGGATGACGAAACCGTCGAGCACCGGGAATCCCGCGGCCCGGGCGCGGGCGAGGCCAGCACCCTTGGCGCCGCTGATGGCAACCTCAGCAGCAGATGGATCGTCGAGACCGCGGACTCGAATGCGGTCTGCGCTCATCCGGCGCGGATGATCTCGTGACTCTTGTAAGTGGACAACATCTCGATGCCGGTGTCGGTGACGGTCAGCATTTCTTCGAGCCGGACCCCGAATTCATGGAGCTTGCCGTGCTGGGTTTCGAGGGCGAAAACCATGCCGGGCTGGATCTCCTGGGGATGGTCGAGCGACCAGATCCTAGAGATCACCGGTTGGTCGTATTGGGCCAAACCAAGGCCGTGGCCCCACAGGTTGGCGGCGGCCTCATCTTCTTCCTCGTAGCCCCAAATCTCCTTGGCCGACGGCCAAACGGAGGCGATGTCAGCGGTGGTGACCCCAGGCCGGACTTGTTCGATCGAATCCCAGAGCCACTTGGAGGCCAAGTCGTAGTACTGCTGATGCTCGTCGGTAGGCTCACCGCCGACGCAGTAGGTCCGGTAGACGCACGACTTGAACCCGTTCCAGGTCAGCGCGGCGAGATCGATGATCACGATGTCACCCGGACGGATAATCCGGTCGCCGTGATTGCGCCAGTTTGGCCAGGCGTTCGGCCCCGAAGAGACGATGACGTCTTCCACGTTTTCCATGCCCGGGAAGTTGTAGAGGTACTCCATGGTGAATGCGGTGACCTCGTTCTCGGTGATTCCGGGCTTCAGCCACTGGGTCAGCTCATAGTGGGTTACGTCGCAGATCGAGCCCACCATCTGCAATGCCTTCTGCTCATTCGGGCTCTTGATGGCCCGGGCTTCCATCATTGGGGTCATGCCGTCAACCCAGTTGAGGCCCCGCTCTTCGAAGGCGCGGATCATATTGAGGTCCATGAAGTCCACGCCTAGGGGCTGATCGGAAACGCCTGCGTCCTCTAGATCATTCATCAGAGCATTTGTGAACTTGGCCACCTGTGCGGTCGAAGCCGGTCCGGCGGCGCCCTTGATCCAGGCGTAGGAGTAGCGGACGTTCTCCTTGGGGATCCAGGGCGAGTGCTCGCGGATGTGGTAGCCGATGTCGCCCTGCTCGTAGAGGATCGGCTCTTTGCCCTCGGTGAGCACGGCGTATCGCAGACCAGGCTTGAGTTGGTTCCAGCCGGGGGTCATGGTGGAGGTGACATAGCGGATGTTCTCGTCGTACATCAGCAGCATCGCTCCGAGGCCATGGCGGCGCATGGCCTCCCGGGCCCGCTGCAAGCGCCACTCGCGGACCTCTTGCCAGTTGATGCCTTCGCGCCAGTCAGTAGCGAGAACACCGAATGCTTCTTTCATGTCTGCTCCATTCATTCCACTTCCATCAGCACCTTCAGCGTTGATGAGTCTTGGGTCGCGGCTAGTGCTTCGTCGACGTCACCAAGGCCGAATCGCGACGATATAAGGGGGACTCCATTGATGACTCCATCGGCAACCAGGGCGATTGCCTGCTCATAGTCCGCCATCGTGGCCCCCCGCGGGTTTCGCAGCGTCAACTCCTTGTAATAGAGCTGATAGTAGGGCAAGCCATCACCGACGCCGGTGGTGGTGCCAAAGAACACGACGGTGGAGGCCGACCCGGCCAGCTCGATGGCCTGAGAAAAAGTCTGCACCGTGCCCACCGCTTCGAAGACAACGTCAGATCCCCGACCTTCGGTGAGCTCAGCCACCACTGCGGCTGCCTGCCCTGGGGCGGCGGCGGCCGTGGCGCCTAGCTGAAGCGCGAGCTCACGCTTCCACTCTGACCGGGTCACGCCGATGACTTGTGCTCCCTGGGCGGCGAGGAGCTGGGCGATGAGTTGGCCGGAAACGCCGAGGCCGAGGACCACGGCAGTGTCGCCGGGAGATATCGGCGCCTTCGATACGGCGTGTACGCAGGTGCCCAGAACCTGGATGACGCCAGCTGCGTCCGCGGCCACGTGATCGGGGACGGCCAGCAGTTGGCGTTCGTCCATCACCGCGTAGTCGGCGAACAATCCGTCAATCTCTCGGCCCAGCAGACCTCCGTTGGGACAGAGGTTGGGATACCCGCGACGGCACAGCTCGCAGTGTTCGCAGAACAATCCGGGATTGATTAGGACCCGCTGGCCTACACCGAAAGCTCCCGGGGAGCCAGCCACTTCGATGGTGCCCAATCCCTCATGCCCCATCACACGAGGCATCTCGACCGGTATCTTGCCGGCCACGATGCTCAGATCGGTGCCGCACAACCCGAGAGTCTCCATCCGGATGACTGCTGAGTCGCCGGATTCGGGCGTTGGCACATCTACAACCTCGACGACCCCAGGCTCGATGAGTTGTGCGGCCCGCATCTGCTGAGACTAGCCCCCTGCCGAGGTTGCCTTGCTTGGCGCTATTCTTGTTGCTCGACCTCGACCGACGAAGGTGTCATCAGCTCTCATGCCGCGACTCACCAAGCTCGACCACGGATCAATATGCGTTGGCGACATCGACGAGGCGGTCGCCTTCTATGGCGAGGTCCTCGGTCTGCCCCAGATCCCCCGACCCGATTTCGGCTTCCCAGGAGCCTGGTTCGACGCCGGCGGGACCCCCGTGCACCTGACCACCGACGGCAGCTTGAGGGGTGCCGACTCGCCGGTTCGGGCCAATGAGAGCCACCTGGCCTTTCGAGTCGACGACGTGGAAGCAATGGTGGAGCATCTAGACGGGCACGGAGTCTCAGTCTGGGAGCTCCCGGATTCGCCGGCCGCTCTCCGCCAGGTCTTCTTCAACGATCCCTGGGGCAACATGATCGAAATGATCGTGTACTGACCAACCTCAGTACATCACCAGTCCAGCAGTCACGTTGACGTCGTCCCCGGTGATACCCGCGGACTCATCGGAGGCCAAGAAGGCAACGGTTCGGGCGACGTCGGCGGCGGTGACCAGCCTTCTAAGTGGCGTCATCTGCTCGGCGGCTGAACGGACGGCATCGACGGGGCGGCCCTGTTGGGCTGCTTGTTGCTCGAAGACCCATTCGATCCGCTCGCCTTCCACAAAGCCAGGCGAGACGAGGTTGACCCGAATCTGGTGCGGTCCGGTTTCCACCGCCAGCGTGCGAGTGAGTCCGATGAGCGCCGCCTTGCTGGCGGCATAGGCAGTTCGATTCAGCAGCGGGCGCTTGCCGGTGATCGAGCCGATGTTGATGATCGAGCCGGACCGGCGCTCGATCATCGATGGCAGCATGGCCTGACAGCACAAGAAGACCCCGGTCACGTTCACCGCGAAGGTCTGCTCCCAATCGGCGGGTTGCACCTCCCACAGCGGCGCCGAAGGACCGCCGATGCCGCTGTTATTCACCAACACGTCGATGCAGCCCCACCGAGACAAGACTTGGCTGGTCAGAGAGGCCACCGAGTCGGGGTCGGAGACATCGGTTTCAACCACCTGGGCTTGGCCACCGGCGGCTTCGATCAGGCTGGCCACTTCCTCGAGCGCTCCGACCGAGCGGGCAGCCAAGACCATGCTGCCCCCCTCTTGTGCGCACGTCAGAGCGATCTCCCGGCCTATTCCCTGGCTCGCGCCAGTGACAACGACGACCTTCCCATCAAGCTTCATGAGGCACCTGCTTTCGGTCGGGCACTTCAGATGTACTGATATCGTCGTACATCGCCAGCCACGATGCACTGCATCGGGGACCGATCGCCATCCAAGAGCCGTCAGATGAGAGGTGCGGAGCGACTATGGCCGAGACCCTCAAGGACGCTACCGCCAAGGGCTCACACGGCGCAGACCCTGTACTCGCCGAGCGGGTGGCGAAGATCATTCAAGACATCGAAGATCGCGGTGCTGAAGCTGTCCGGCAGTATTCCTCAGACTTCGACGGGTGGTCGCCGGAGTCGTTCCAGCTCCCCGCTGAAGAGATCGAGCGGGTCGTATCCGGCGTCGCCCCCGCAGTTCTCGACGACATCAGGTTCGCCCAGACCCAGATCAGGAACTTCGCGCAAGCCCAGCTGGAGTCGCTCTCCGATGTGGAGGTCGAGACCTTGCCGGGAGTCACGCTCGGCCACAAGAACATCCCGGTGGCCAATGTGGGCGCCTATGTGCCGGGCGGGCGCTATCCCATGGTGGCCTCCGCCCACATGAGCGTCGTTACCGCCAAAGTGGCGGGCGTGCCCCGGGTGGCCGCCTGCACACCGCCGATCCAGGGCTCGGTGCCGGCCGAGACCATTGCCGCCATGCATCTGGGCGGCGCCGACGAGATCTATCTGCTGGGCGGGGTGCAGGCCGTGGCGGCCATGGCACTGGGGGCCGATTTCATCGAGCCGGTCGACATGTTGGTCGGCCCGGGCAACGCATTCGTGGCTGAGGCCAAGCGGCAGTTGTACGGACGGGTGGGAATCGACCTGCCGGCCGGGCCTACGGAGACGCTGCTGTTGACCGACGACTCCGTCGACGCCGAGATGTGCGCCACC
This sequence comes from Acidimicrobiales bacterium, assembly GCA_963663255.1. GTDB lineage: Bacteria > Actinomycetota > Acidimicrobiia > Acidimicrobiales > Bin134 > Poriferisocius. Next base: position 2,693,553 of record OY760141.1, on the reverse strand, counting down.
GATCTTCTGGGTCAGGCCGAACACGGCCCGACCAGCCCGGCTGTGCTGTTGACAACCTCCCGCGATCTTGGGCTGGCCACGATCGAGGAGGTGCATCGGCAGCTCGAGACGCTGCCAACGGCCGATGTGGCTTCCAAGGCCTGGGCTGATTACGGCAGGGTGATCCTCTGTGAAGACCACTTCGAGATGCTCCAGTTGGCCAACGAGCTGGCGTTCGAGCACGTGCAGGTGATGACCTCCGACGACGACTTCTTCTTGGAAGGTCTGACCAACTACGGAGCCGTCTTCCTCGGCCCCATGACCAACGTGTCCTACGGCGACAAGGTCATCGGCACCAATCACACCCTGCCCACCCAGTCGGCCGCCCGCTACACCGGAGGACTCTGGGTTGGAAAGTTCATCAAGACCGTGACCTATCAGCGGGTGACCAACCCCGCGTCAAGCGTCGCGATCGGCGAGTACTGCTCCCGGCTGTGCGCCATAGAGAACTTCGCCGGCCATCAAGCCCAAGCCGATCTGCGCGTACGCCGCTACCGCGACTAATCCGACTGCCGACATGACGTTCGATCTTGCTGTCCGGGGCGGGACGGTCGTTGCTGCTACCGGTCGACAACGCGCCGATGTGTACGTACAAGACGGCCGCGTAGCGGCAGTTCTCGATCCGAACTCGCCCGAATCCGCCGATGCGGTGCTTGAAGCCGATGGGCGGTTCGTGCTCCCGGGAATGGTCGACACCCATGTGCATCTCATGGAACCGGGCGATTCGACCCGAGAGGACTTCCCGACGGGGACTCGGGCTGCTGCTCGCCACGGAGTTACCACAATCGTTGAGCACACCCACGGCTGGCCGCTCACTGATGCCGGGCGATTCGAGGAGAAGCGGCACCACCTGCGGGATCGTTCGTATGTGGACTACGCGTTCGCGGCCCACGTATTCCCGGAGCATGCCGGCAAGATCCGCAGCCTTTGGGAGGCCGGCGTGACCTTCTTCAAGATCTTCACCTGCGCTACCCACGGGGTTCCCGCGGTCACGCCGGAGATCCTGTTGGAGGTGTTCGAGGAGCTGGCCAGCCTCGACGCGGCGTGCCTGGTTCACTGCGAAGACGACGTGATGACTGCCCGCAACGAGCGCCGCCTCAAAGCCGAGGGCCGCATCGATCCGGGGGTCATCCCCGAATGGCGGTCGCGGGAAGCGGAATTGGTGGCGGTGGGGTCGGCGGCGCTGTTGGCCAAGGTCACCGGTGTCCGGGCCACGGCCGCCCACGCCAGCAGCGCAGATGTCGTGGACCTGATCCAGCGGGAGCGGGCCGCAGGTTCACCGATCGTGGCGGAAACCTGCCCCCAGTACCTCTACCTCTTTGAGTCGGAGATCCACGAGCACGGGCCGTTCCGAAAATTCACGCCGCCGGCGCGGATCCGATCGGCCGAAGACCAAGACCGGATGTGGAACGCTTTCAACGATGGTTCAATCAGCCACCTTTCCACTGATCATGCCCCTTCGACCGAGGCGCAAAAGAGAGAGGGCACCATCTGGGAGTGCCATTTCGGCCTGCCCGGACTAGACACCACCGTGCCCATCATGGTGGATGCCGCCCTGAAGGGTCGTACGTCGTTGGAGCGGCTGGTTGAGGCCTATGCCCAGCGCCCCGCCGAGCAGTATCGACTCCATGGCAAAGGCCGAGTAGAGGTCGGCTACGACGCCGACCTCGTCATCCTCGATCCCGATGCCACTTGGGAGATTACCAACGAAGATGTGGTCTCTCGGGCCGGATGGACGCCATACGCCGGTCGCGACGTGCGGGGCTGCGTGGAGACGGTATTGCTGCGCGGTCGAGTCATTGAAGACGGCGCCCCGCCCCAGGGCCGATTCATACCGGGTCCGGGCAGCTAGTCGCTTTTCCCATCACATAGGGTTCGGTCTTGTCCTAGGAGAATGTGGTCAGGGGGACCGGGAATGGCTCAACAGGCGCCGACGATCGACGTTCACTGCCATTTGGCCACGCCGTCGGCTGGTGAGCTGCTCAGCCCCCACGGGCGGCCTCAAGACGAGCCCTATATCTACTTCATGGGCCAGGAGTCCCTTGACCAGAACAAGGTCATGATTCCCAAGATCTTCGATGCGCTGACGAAGCCCGACGCCCGGATCGAGCACATGGATGCGATGGGAGTCGACATTCAGGGCCTCTCCACGTTCGTCTCCGAGTACGGATATTGGGCGCCGCCTTCTGTGGGAGTTGAAGCCGCTCGACTCCAAAACGACAACCTGGCTCAAGCGGTGTCCGACCGGCCGTCTCGGTTCTCGGCGTTCGGCGCCACCGTGCCCCTCCAAGACATCGACTTGGCCATCGCCGAAATGGATCGGGCGGTTGACGAACTGGGCTTCAAGGGGTTGCAGATCGGCGGCACCATCGCGGGCCGCAACCTCGACGAATCGGGCTTTCGGCCGTTTTGGCAGGCAGTGGCGGCCAAGGGAATCCCGGTCATATTGCACCCGAATGGGTACGAGGAGAGCCACCGATTCGGCGAGTACTTCATGACCAACTGCATCGGCAACCCTCTCGAGACCATGGTGGCCGCCAACCGCATGATCTTCTCGGGGCTGTTCGAGGAGCTTCCCGACCTCAGGCTGGTTCTAGTGCACGGGGGCGGCTACCTGCCTTTTTACGCATCGCGTTCCGACCACACATGGGAGGTCCGCCCCGAGACCCGGGTGAACATCCCCGACCACCCACCCAGCCACTACATGAAGCGCCTCCTCTACGACACGATGGTCTTCCAGCCGCTCTACCTCCGCCATCTCGTCGAAGTGGTGGGCAGCGACCGGGTGATGGCCGGTACCGACTTCCCCTTCGACATGGGCGAGCCCGACCCCATGGGGCTAATCGACCGGACCGATGGGCTGACCGATTCCGACCGGTGGGCCATGAAGGGGGGCAACGCAGCAAGGGTATTTGGGCTGTAGCTAGGCTCCGAGGTGTAAGCGGAGGAACTCGTTAGTTCGTTGCTGGGCCAGCGCCGCGGCCTCTAGGTGATACGAATCGCGGATATCGCAATTGAATCCGTGGTCCGCGCCGTCGTAAACGTGCACTTCGACGTCGGGATGGGCGGCGGCTATGGCGGCGACGTCGTCAAGCGGGATCATCGGGTCGAGTTCTCCGAAGTGCAGCATGGTGGGGCATCGGGGCGCGACGTCGATGAAATCATGGATCTGTCCCCCGTAGTAGCAAACGGCGGCATGGATGGGGACGTGGTTGGCGGCCAGCCAGGCGACGCCTCCGCCAAAGCAGTACCCCACCACGGCAACCGGGCGCGATTGGCTGACGCGTTCGACCGCGGCAGCAATGTCAAGTGGAGTCGTGGCCCAGTCCACTTGGGAGCGGATCGCGAGACCGATTTGCAGGCTTTCGGGCGTGTAGGCGAGGTCGACCCCTCGTTGGGCCCGGTCGAACATGGCCGGCGCGATGGTGAGGTATCCCATCTCCGCGTAGGTATCGACGACCGACCGGATGTGGGTGTTGACGCCAAAGACCTCTTGCACAATGACGACGGCAGCCGCGGCATCAGGTTGGCCCGCCATATAGGCCGACAGGGGGTGGCCGTCGGCGGCTTCGAGTTCAATGACGTCAGCCATGGCCGAGCCTTTGACTGAGAGTCATAGCAACAGCCTTTCCTCGTATTCGACTCTGGAGAGGACACGGGGTTCCCCCTCGGTAATCAGCACCATGTCCTCGATTCTCACCCCGCCACCGCCGGGAATGTCGGGCACCCACACAAGGGGTTCAACCGCGAAAACCATGTTGGGCTCGAATGGGTACACGGTGGCGCCAGGCATGTTCTCGCCGATGTAGGGCGGCTCGTTGGCACCCATGCCGATGCCGTGGCCGATGAACAGGCTGAACAGGTGATCTTCGAGGCCATGGCCGCCAATCGTCTCCACAATGGCGTCGGCGGCGTCCTGGTTGGTGAAACCCGGCCTCATCTTGTCGATGCCCGCCATTAGGCCCTCATAGACGGCGGTATAGATCTCTTGTTGGCGCCGGGATGGCTTCCCGATGATCGTGGTCCGTCCGATGTCGGCGAAATATCCGTTCCACATGGCGCCGATGTCGATGAAGCAGAGGTCCATGTTCCGGGTGAGTTTGTCGGTGGCCAGCCGATGTGGCGGGGACATGTGCTCGCCGGAGGCGACGAACGGGGTGATGACGTGGGCCATCTCGCCCCCGAGATAGAACAGCGTCTGCATGGCGTCGCCGGCGATCTCAAGCTCGCGCCGACCGGCTCTGGTCTCGTCGAGCGCCCGTTGGGTGACCGCGTCGCCGATGGCGCACGCCTCCTCGATGATGTCGATCTCGACATCGGACTTGATTAGTCGAGCTCGTTGCATGAGCTGGTCGCCATCGACCAGCTCCAGATGAGGGAGATGGCTGCGGAGGGCTTCAATGAACGAGATGTTGGCGGCGTCGAGACCCAGCCGACCGCTGTCCAGCCCTCGGTTGCGCAGGATGGGCCGGAGAATGTCCTTCACAAAGCCGTCCACCAGCTCGGCCTGCTCCATGATGGGGATGGCGTGCGCCTCGCCGATCCACGGCATGCCCAGCCGCGCCTTGTCGATCTCACCGCCCGAGCACAGCAACACCGGATCATGGTCGGGCTGGAGCAATGCACCGTTCAGAGCCGTGGTCTTACCGGCGATGAGCTGTGCCCGCAACGAAGTCAGATACCGGACGTTCTCGTCCTTCCAGACCAACAGGCCATCGACACCCTTGTTGCGCAATTGGCTCTGCGCGGCCTCGACGCGCTCGATCCGCAGTCGAGACATGTCGTATCGGTCTTCCCAGTCGACTGCGAATGGCCCTTTTGCGTAGCCCGCCATCAGTTCTCCGATCAGGGATGGGGGAGTGACACAGCCTACAGAGACGGGCGATTGTGTCGCCCCCGTCATCGGAGTGCATCGCCATTGCCGGCCACTTATCCTTTGCCACCACTAGTCACCGAGCATTGCCGGGGAACCGCTGCATGACATCGACGGGGATCAACCCGCTCCAAATAGCCATCGCCGGCGGGTCGATCGGCGGGCTGACGGCCGGCATCTTGCTTCACGAACTCGGACACGACGTCCACGTCTATGAACGGTCAACGAGCGCCCTGGAAGGCCGGGGCGCCGGCATCGTCGTGCTTCCGATGACCGAGCGCTACTTCACCGAGAGGGGCTCAGCGTTGGGCGAAGGCCGCGGGGGAGCGGCCGACGTGGCGCTAACCCTTACGTACTGGAGCTATGTCGATCAGTCGGGTGCCATCGTCGGTGCTGCTCCCACGTTCAACCGGTTCACATCCTGGAACACCCTCTACCGGGCACTGCTCGAGGTGTTGCCCAGTGATCGCTACCACTTGTCTCACGGAGTCACCGGATGCACCCAGTCACCACAGGGAGTGACCGTTTCGTTCGAGCACGGAGAAGCTCGGGACTGCGACCTGCTGGTAGCGGCGGATGGCATTGCCTCAACCGTTCGCGGCATCGTCTCACCGCACACCACGACCGACTATGCCGGATATGTGGCGTGGCGGGGCACCGTGCTGGAAAGCGGCCTTGAGTCGAGCACCGCAGCAATATTCGAGGACGCCATGGTGTACCAGGTGCTCGATCATGCCCACATCCTGGCCTATGCCATCCCGGGGCCGGGAGACTCGATTGTGCCCGGTGAACGGGCGCTCAACTTTGTGTGGTACCGCAATGCGCCGGGGACGGAATACGAGGAGCTCATGGTGGATCGAAACGGCGTGCACCGCCCGGCCACCATGCCGCCGGGCTTGGCCCAAGACCGTTTTGTGGCCGAGCTTCGCCACGACGCAGAGCGGCTGCTCGCTCCGCAGTTGCGGGAACTTGTCCTCGCCTGTGAAGAACCGTTTATCCAGGCCATCTTCGACATGGCCGCCGACCAATTCGTCCATGGTCGTATCGCGCTCATCGGCGATGCAGCTACTGCGCTGCGTCCTCACGTGGCTGCCGGAACGGCCAAGGCGTGCGCCGACGGATGGGCGTTGCGCAATCACCTAGGCGCCGGGGACGACCTGGATGGGGCGCTGGCTGATTGGGAGCGTCAACAACTCGACCTGGCCCAGACCGCAGCGGCAAAGTCGCGGCGCATGGGCGAGCGGGCGCAATTCGAATCGACCATGATTCCTGGTGATCCGGCGTGGCGGTTCGGTCTGTTCGGTCCGGGAGACTGAGCCGGCTGTCCCGACTCATCTGCCGGCCGGGTCACGAAGGCGCGGGTTGACGGAGTCCGACCAATGAGTTGGCCACCAGAACGGCGATGACAACCGCTCCTCCAATCAGCGCCTCGGCATTGGGCTGCTCCTCCAAGATCCACCACACCCACAAGGGGCCAATGATCGTCTCGAGAATCATGAGCAGACCGGTTTCAGGGGCGGAAATTCGTCTCGGGCCGTGTCCAATCAGGGCGAAGGAGATGGGAAGGACCAGAATTCCGCTGGGAAGTAGAACGGCAACGTCTTCACCGGAGGTACCAAAAGGATCAGCAAATGAGGCGGCGAAACCGGCAGCCAACAGGGCGCCGATGCCCCAAGCCGGGACCATGCTGACATGGCTGTTGCGGCGCATGACGGTGAGACCGATGGCCATGGCTAAGGCTGCGCCCGCGGCGGCAAGATCGCCGCTGACGCGACCGGTGCCGATGCTGCCGAAAAAGATGAACAGGATCGCACCCAAGCTGGCTGTCACGGCCAGCCAGACCCGCAGGGGGACTGGTTCCCCGAGGAAGATCCTGCTGAGCACCGCGGCAAACAGCGGCGCGGTGGCGAAGATGACCAGCGTGTTGGCCACACTCGTGCGGGTGATCGACGTTGCGAACAAGGTGAGCTGCGATCCGAACAGCATGGCAACGACGAGCCCCACGCGACCGAGAGAGAGAAATTGGGCCGGAGCGCCACCTCGCGACCACACCGCCGTTGCGGCCACGACGGTCAGGCCCATGAGGAGTCCACGCCAGAACACGATGGTCCACACGTCGGCATCCACGAGCCGGATCAAAAGGCTGTCCGGAGACAGAACCAGGACGCCGAGGGTGGTTAAGAGCAGCCCGATAGCGTGGGAAGAGAGCCGCGTTGGGCGGCCTGCGAATCCTTCTACCACCTCTGCTTGGTCTCTACTTGATTGCCTGGGGGTTGAGGGGCGACCCCACGGCGCGGGGTATGACCAGCGGCGGGGCGACGAGTTGGAACTCATATACGCCGTCTTCGGCGCAGTCGGCCGCCAGCTCATCGAGGTACCAGATCTCCCCGACGAACAGTCCCATGCTGACCACCATCACCAAGTGCAGCGGCTGGAAGCTGCCCTCGATCTCGTTGGGCCGCACCTCGGCGCCCCAAGTGTCGGTGGCGATGGCCGCAACCTCTCGTTCGGCCAGCCAGGGCGCCGACAAGAGCGACAACCCGGGGGAGTCGCCGGCCGAGAAGCCATCCCAGCCCGGCAGCACGCGCCGGTGGGCCATGTCGCCGGTTCTGATCAAAACGATGTCGCCGGTGCCCACCTCGACGCCATGGTGCTCGCAGGCCGCATCTAGGTCATCGATGGTGATGGCATCGCCCGGTTCCAGGTGCTCGACGCCGCGCACTTTTGGGATGTCCAGCAGAACGCCGCGCGACACCACGGTCTTTTGATTCTCGATTCCGTTCCTTTTGGCGCCGGCGCTCGACACCAGCCGAGCGTCGTAGCCGTTGTACATCAGCCCGTCGTGAAAGATGTGGGCCAGCCCATCCCACTGCGTTCCGCCCTGCAAGAACAAGAACAGCGTGTCGTCGGCAACCCCCCAACCCATCGGCCAGCCCTGGGTGCCCTCGGCGTGATCGGTGCCGGTGGCGACCATCTGATGGATCGGGTTGACGCGGCCGAACGCGCCGGTCTGAGGCCCGTTTTCGTCCAGGGGCAGTTCCAGCGAGAAGACCTTCCCCTGGCGAACGAGACCGGCCGACTCGACGATCTTCTCCGGGGTGATGTGGTTCAAGGTCCCGAGTTCGTCGTCGTCACCCCAGCGGCCCCAATTGCGGTACTCATCGCAGTATTGGTTCAACAACTCAACGGTGATGTCCGGTGCAGCCATACGCTCGATTCCTCCCTCGAGTGTCCCGTTGCCGCAAAGCCGGCGAACGGGGCGTGGGTGCATACTTCACGCGATCTATTCGAGTTTCAAGTGTGGCCTGTTTTCGTCGACTAGTGAGACCCGCGATGAAGCCGGCGCCGAATGTGGACCACGGCGGCGTGGAGAAGCCGCTGACGCGGGGTGCGCCAGCACTGCAAACGGTGGGTCCCTTCGTTTTCGAGGCAGAGATTGCACGAGGTGCAATCGAATCGGCCCCGACGGCCGGCCTCGATTTGGGCCACCACATCGGGCTCGCGAATGAGAGGTCGGGCCAGGCAGACGAAGTCGCAGGATCCCTCGGCCAAAACCCGCTCCACCGTCTCGGTGGCCCGGATCCCGCCCACGAGGAGCAGCGTCAAGTCGGGAGCAACGGCTCGAATGGCCTGGGCGAACGGCTCGAAGTACGCCTCGATGCTCGGCGGTGAGAACATCCGCAGGTAGAGGTGGTCGGCCACAGCCCGCCTTCGATCGACGGCAACGTACTTGTGACACGAGTCGGCTCCGGAGGCCATCAGACCCACGCTCACCTCGACGGCATCGAGCCCGAGCCCGGCCAGCATCCGGACGCGCTCCACGCTCTCGGCGAGCGTCAAGCCGTTGGCGACCTCGTCCACCATGCCCACTTTGGCAGTCACCGGGAAATCAGACCCAACGGCCTCGCGGATCGACTGGTACACCCTCGCCAGCAACAACGAGCGCCGCTCGACGTTGCCGCCCCAACGATCGCAACGGGTATTCGAGTGCGGAGAGCCGAACGAGCTGATCAGATAGCCGTTGGCGGCATGGATGTGGATCCCATCGAACCCCGCCTCCACCGCCCGGGCGGCGGCCGAACCGAAGGCTTCGATCACTTCTTCAATCTCGTCGTCGCTGGCTGGCTCAGCCACCGCCCCGGTCAGCGCATTGGCGACCGATGACGGGGCCAGCATTGGGAAGTCGCCCATCCCGCCCTGGTTGCCGGCGTGGGCGAGCTGGGCGAATATCCGCCCGCCTGCCTGGTGGACCGCCTCGGTGAGCTGGGCTAACCCGGGAATCATGGCATCGTCGTGGATTCCTGTCTGGTTGGGCAGCGATTGGCCGCGAGGGTGGACGAACGCGTGTCCGAGAATCGACAACCCCACGCCGTTGGCGGCCAGCGTCTGGTGCAACTCGATGAGCGCAGGCGTGACGGTGCCGCTTTCGCTGGCCATGGTCTCCGAGGTTGCCGCCCGGACGAAGCGGTTCTTGATCTCAAGGCGACCGATTCGTCCGGGCGTAAAGGCATGCATTGGGGTTCCTTGAGTGGCTTGTAGAACGGTTCAGAAAAGACTCCTAGACTGCGCGGGCCAACACAAGCGACCCGACCCAGCGAGGGGATCAATGAGCACCAGCAGCGAAGTTCGAGACGGCATGAGGATCGACTGGGACGTCGTCGTCGAGATGGACGACGGACTTCAGTTACGGGCCGATGTATATCGCCCCGACGACGATGGAAAGTACCCGGTCATCTTGAGCTACGGACCCTACGCCAAGGGCCTGGCCTTCCAAGAGGGCTACCCGAGCGCCTGGGACCGCATGGTCGAGGAGCACCCCGACGTGGCGGCCGGCTCGACGAACAAGTATCAGAACTGGGAAGTCTGTGACCCCGAGAAGTGGGTGCCCGAGGGCTACGCGTGCGTTCGGGTGGACTCCCGGGGGGCGGGCCGCAGCCCCGGCTACATCGACCACTTCTCACCCCGCGAGACCCAGGACTTCTACGAGTGCATCGAGTGGTCCGGAGTCCAGCCCTGGTCCAACGGCAAGGTAGGCCTGTCGGGGATCTCGTACTACGCCATCAACTCGTGGCACGTCGCCTCGCTCCAGCCGCCCCACCTCACGGCGATGATCCCCTGGGAGGGGGCCGCCGACTGGTACCGGGACATGACGTACCACGGCGGAATCCTGTCGACGTTCTGGGACAACTGGTACGACATGCAGATCAAGACCGTGCAATACGGCGTCGGTGAGAATGGCGCCAGAAGCATCGTGACCGGTGAGCTGGTCGCCGGCCCCGACACGCTGAGCGAAGCAGAGCTGCTGGCCAATCGGTGCGACTTCGGCAACGAGATCGCCTCCCACCCGCTCGACGATCAGTACCACCAAGACCGATCTCCCGATTGGTCGAAGGTGACCGTGCCGTTCTTGTCGGCGTCGAACTGGGGCGGGCAGGGACTTCACCCCCGAGGCAACGTCGAGGCCTACATCCGGGCCGCTTCGGAGGAGAAGTTCCTCGAGTGCCATGGCATCGAGCACTGGACCGAGTACTACACCGACTACGGCGTCCAACTCCAGAAGCGCTTCTTCGCCAAGTACCTCCAGGGCGATGATGCCGCCTGGGACGATCAGCCGCGGGTGCAGCTGTTGGTCCGCCACGTCGACCGCTTTGTCGAGCGGGCCGAATCCGACTGGCCAATACCGCGCACCGACTGGACCAAACTGCACCTCGACCCGTCGGACAAGACGCTTGTGCACGACCCAGTGACCGATCCCGCGACGATCTCGTATGACGCCATGGGTGACGGTCTCAAGTTCTTCTCGGCTCCTTTTGAGGAGGAGACCGAGGTGACCGGCCCGCTGGCGGCGAAGCTCAACATTTCGTCCTCGACGGCTGATGCTGATTTGTTCTTGGTGTTCGGGGTTTTTGACCCGAATGGAGATGAAGTGACTTTCATGGGCGCGATCGACCCCCACACGCCCATCGCCCAGGGCTGGCTGCGGGCATCGCATCGAAAGCTGGACGAGTCATTGTCCGAAGTGTGGCGGCCGTACCACACCCATGACGAGGAGCAGCCACTGACCCCGGGGGAGGTCTACGAACTCGACATCGAGATCTGGCCAACGTCGATCGTGATCCCCGCGGGGTACCGCGTCGGGTTCTCGATTCGAGGTCGCGACTACGAATGGGCCGGCGATACCACTGGGCTCAAGCTGTCCAACTTCAAAAACGAGCTACGCGGCTGCGGTCCATTCCTGCACGACGATGTCAGGAATCGTCCCCCGGAGGTTTTCGACAACCAAGTCACCGTTCATTTCGGCCCCGGCCATTCGAACTGGGTCCTGGTCCCGCGTATCCCGAACGACTGAGCGGGGAGTCGTCAAGCGGGCGGCTCAACCTCGAAGGTGTTCATGAGCTGGGCCAACATCCCGTAATAGCCGACAACCGTCATCAACTCCACGACGCGGTCTTCCCCCAGCGCCTCTACAGCCCGACCGTAGACATTGTCGCTGACCGATTGGCTGTGCAGAATCGACCGGCACACGTCGTAGGCCGCATTTAAGTCGCCTGGGTCCATGTCGGGTCGCGTCCCAGCCCGCAGCGCGGCGATCTGGTCATCGGTCAGGCCGACGCGTTGAGCGATCGGCTCGTGCGCCCACCGCTCGAACTCGCAGTCGTGGTGCGTGGCGACCATGAGGATGGCCAGCTCCCGCACGGGCCCGCTGAGCTCGCCGTGGAACCTCAGCGCGGTACCGAGCTGCTGCACTGCGTCCCCGAGACCAGGGCTGTAGAGCAACACGTTGAAGGGTCCGATCAAGGCCCCGTTTTCGTCGGTCAGCGGGAACGATGCGTCCTTGGCGCGATCGCCTCCCGCGATGGCGTCGTACAGAGACCGCTGCTCAGGGTTGAGGTCGCCGGGGGGCAGGCCGGGCAGTCGAGCCATCTCAGCCGAGATCCACGATTGCGGCCACCGATCCGCCCCCGGCGGGTCCGGATTGGAGCCCAGCGACCGAGACGAACACGGCGGGGTCTCCCAGCGCAGCGGCGGCAACGCCCCCGACGGCGCCCTTGGTGTGATGGGTGTGGTGGATGTCCGAGTCATTCTGCGAGACCTGACGCCGACCCCGGAGTCGGCCGCTTGGATGGATCTCGCACTTGATGAAACAGTTGACCACGCGGCCGTCGAGGTCCTCGGGAATGGGCCGGTCGGGCAGTTCGAGACCGGCCGATCTAATCGCTCGGTAGATGCCGGGAAAGTCGAGGTTGTCCTCCATGATGGAGTGGCCGGCCCGGTAGCGGCCCCCGACCCCGAGGCGATTGCCCACCACGACGACCTGAGCCTGGGTCTGCTCAACGCCCGACGAGCACGATGCCACCGACGAATAGACCGAGAGGTCTTTGGCGATCTGGTCCTCGAGGGGTCGCTCGATCTCGCCAAGCGCAGTGGCGATTCCCAGAGCCGAGGTGGCATTGGAGACCGCCATCGATTCCATGGTGTCCTCCAGTGCGACCGTTTTGCCGCGGGCATGAGCATCGGCGATGCGCTCGGCGGTCAGCAAGGGCGTCTTGGTCTGCACATAGTGGACATCGGCCGGATCGTCGATGCCGGCGTCGGCGACGGCCAGCTTCACCGCGTCGGCCACCTTGTCGAGCATGGCAAGGCGACCGATCTCTTCGGGCAGGATGGGCACCGAGACTGCTTGTCCTACGGTGAGGCGCTTCTCGTTTGCAGGCTCAGCTGGGCCGTCGACTTTGGCGAACACAGTCATGTGGGGCGAGATCACCCCGTCGGTGCCGCCAGACCAGGCTATGGGAACTTGAAGCGCCGACTCCCGGCTGTGCCCGCAGTGCTCGACGAGGAAGTCGCGAAGCACCCGGTCGGCCAAGATGCGGGAGAAGTCGTTGACGCCGCCGTTGCCCTCGACCTTGCCGACCACTCCGACGATCTGATCGCCCCGGAAGGCGCCCTCCGCGATGGCCTGCTCGAGCCCGGCGGTGTCCGTGACGTGTTCGAATGGGATCTTGCGCACTTCAAAAGGCATCGGACGGACGCTCCCTCGGTTTCACTAACGTTGAAGGTCCCTAGATATTGGCAGACTGCGGCACGAAGGATGGAAAGGACCATGACCCCTGACCCAACCGACGTCGGGGCCTTCGTGCCCAACAGCGTTGCCATAAGCGGCTCCGAAGAAGGCAGTCTGCGGGGCCGCACGTTCGTGGCCAAGGATCTCTTCAGCCTCAAGGGCCATCGAAGCTCGTTCGGCCACGAGCGCTGGCGATCGACCCATGCCGAACCGTCAGAAACATCGCCGATCTTGACCCGCATGCTCAACGCCGGCGCCGACCTCGTCGGGCTGACGAAGCTGGATCAGTTGGCGTATTCGCTGATCGGCAACGTGGGGGAGGGGGCACCACCCCTTAACGCCCTCGATCACCGGCTCTTCTGCGGAGGCTCATCGTCGGGGTCGGCCGCGGCAGTGGCGGCAGGACTGGCCGACATCGGCCTCGGCACCGACACCGCAGGCTCGATCCGGGTGCCCGCGACCGCGTGCGGCCTGCACAGCATCAGGCCATCGCATGGTTTGATCGCCCCCCACGGGGTGATCCCGCTGGCGCAATCATTCGACGTTGTTGGCATATTCGGACTTCGGGCCTCGACCATCGCCGATGCGCTCAAGGTGCTCGCACCGCAGGCTGCCAGCCTCGTCCCGCCCGTCGGGGTCAAGCTCGCCGCCGACGTCTTCGACACCGCCGATGTCACCACCACCAGCATTGGGACTGCTGTTGCCGAGGCCGCGGCCTCCATCATGGGGGTGCCATTCGAAGAGGTCGAGTATGGCCACTTCGCCAGCACTGAAGTCGGAGACTTGTTCGCCCGACTTCAAGGACGGGAAATCTGGTCGAACCATGGGCGCTGGGTCGAAGAGCACGGCTCATCTCTGGCCCACGATGTGCGGTCGAGGCTGGAGCGATGCGAGCGCCTTTCCCGGGATCCAGCGGAGGTCAAGGAACAAGACCACCAGGAGAGGCTCAGATACGCCCAGACATTCACCGCCGCAGTCGAACCGGGAACAGTCTTAGTGCTCCCGGTGATGCTCGAGCACGGTCCAATGCGAGCATGGGATGACGACCAGCTCGCCTCGTTCAGAAGCGGCTGTTTTCGGCTGGCCGCACCCAGCAGCCTCACCGGAGCCCCCCAGGCGGTGTTCTCGGTCCCCGGTGCCCGTTCGGTTGGCATCGGCCTGCTCACCGCCCCTGGCGGAGACGATCGCCTGCTGGATCTGATGGTCTCGCTGGACGATAGGAAAGAGAATCTGATGCTTTAGCAGGGCGCTTGGCGGCGTGAAGGGCTGGGCGGGTTATGCAGCTAGTGGGTTGGCGTGGCTGTGTGGATGGGGCTGTTGGCGTGGTTTTTTGGAGGTGAAGCGGTGCTGGGTTTGGAGGTGTTTGGCGGCTGGGTTGTCGTTGGCGGTGAGGTGTTTGGTGTAGTGGGCGATCATTGCGGGGGTGGTCCATCGGCCTGCGAGCATGATGGCGGCCATGTCGACGTTGTTGGCGACGAGGTCTTGGGCCATGCCCAAGCGCGGGGAGTGGGAGGAGATGTTGGCGGGGTCGATGTCGGCGGCTTGGGCGGCTGCTTTGATGCGGCGGTTGAGGGTGGTGGCCGAGAAGTTGAAAATGCGGTCTTCGGGATCGGCGTCTGGGGGTTTGATGCGCTTGAGTGCCTGGTATGCGAACTCGGAGATGGGCGCGAACGCGCCGTCGGCGGTCTGGTCGGTCTTGGAGCGGCGGATGTGGATCAGGGCGCACTCGCCGTTTCGGGGCGGGATGATGTCGGCCCACCTGAGGGCGAGGAGCTCGGAGTTGCGCAGCAGGGCGTCGTGGGCGACGGCGACTAGGGCGATGTCGATCAGGGCGCGGCGTGCGGCTTGTTCAGGGGTTTCCAGCCGCCCGCCGGGCTGGTTGCGTCGCGGCTGGAAGGCGGCGTCGGAGATCAGGTCGACGTGGTGCCGGCGCAGCGGGTCGGCCTGTTTGGGGACATAGCCTTCTTCAGCGGCCTGGCGCCTCAGCCCCGACCGCACACGGCGCACCCGGGGGTCGCGGGCGGGGTTCGGGTCGGATAGTTCGTCGTGTTTGTGGGCGACCGCGGCGAGGTAGACGTCCAAAGTGTTGGGCTTTTTGCCCTGGTCGGCCATCCAGACCAGCCATCGCTGTAGGTCTTGGGGGTGGGCGGGAAACACCGGTGCGCCGTGGTCGGACGCCCAAGACGACCAATTCCTCCACCCGCACCGGTAGGCCTTGCGGGTGCTGGGGGCAAGACTGGCCGCTTTGGCATCGGCGACCAACCGGTCCATGTCCTCAGCGCTCAACCCGCCGCCGGGTCCGGTCGGGGCATCAGGAATCGGTGTGCTGCTTTGGCTGTCGGCCCCGCAGACACACACGACGATGCCGCCCCGCGCAGTATTGGTGAAACTTCCTGTTGTGGTGTTCATGGCCGCTGCCCTAGCAGCCCGCCGGGGCGCTGACCTCATCAAGTGCCCAGATCTTAGCCATGAACTGCTCACACAGCCATGTAACGGTTAATTGCCTTTAATCACTAGCTGAAACCCGCCGCCCCTGTCAACTATCACAGGCCATTATCTGAAACCGAGTCTGGCGGCAACAGTGTTTTACCCCTGCCGGGCTGGGAAAACAACCGCTCCCCTGCCGAGCTGGAATCCTCGGCCGACGAGGCCCAGAGGCGGGAATCGACAAGAACCGGCAGGGGCCGGAACCGGCGAGAACGGCCGCTGGGCCGCCGACCGCGCCCCCGTTGTTGAGCCGGACCTGCCTGCCCGAAATCGCTGAAATCCCTGTAACGGCGCGGCTGTAGCCACCCCCGGCAGGACCCCCAGTGGGGGGTTTGTTCGCGGTGGATAAAGGCAATTAACCGCCACCTTCCACAAGGAGGAACCAAATGCTTGGACTACTTGCCGCTGGATTTCCCAAGAAGTCCCTTGCCCTGACTGCTGCTGTGGCAGTGCTAGCCACGTTGCTTATAGCAGCGCCGGTGCCTGAGCGGGTGCCGATCATCGAGAAGGTGCCGGTGATCGGTGATCTCGTCACTGATAGCGCCGATGCACACACCGTCCAGAACTGCACGACACAGTGGCGCACCAGATGGGTCCGAAACAGCGACGGGTCATATTCAAAGGTGTCCTACCCATACAGGAGCTGTGTAAACGTGCCCCACGCCCATCCGACGACATCGAGCAACGCCCTGCGGAACTTTTTCGTAGGTCTAGGATGCCTTGCACTAGGGGCAGCTACGCGGGGTAGATACGGTGCCGCATGCTTCCTTGGCTCATCTCCCCTCCGCTTTCAAGAATGAAAGGAGAGCCAGCGACATGAATCGCTACAGAAGCGACCGTGAGCGGTGGACTTACATGATGTGTCTGTTCGCATTGTTCTTCATCATCGTATTCTTCCCCATCATCTTCGAGTACTCGACAGCGATGGGCCTGGCGATTCACCTGTTTTTGCCTGCTGCGAGCCTGGTTGCAATGCTCGTCTGGGAGCGATGGGGCCGCGCCCGGTTCCCCCTGAGGGGCGAGAAGACATCGCCGTGAGCCGTCGCCTTGCCCGAAGTCCCGCCGTCTTGTTGGCGGCGGGACTTCTCGCTTCTTCATGTTCTGGCGACATGTCTGCCCAGGCTTGCGAGCAAACTGCCCTCAACCAGGCTCTAGCCGAGCAGAGATGGCAGGAAGAGTTCGAGAAGCACGTCCTGTCAGATGAGGCTCTGTCCGACAGGCCCGAATCGAGTTCCGCTCTATCCGACCATGATCATTCGGCCGAGGCGCTGTTCTCGGCGCGGGTGGACATGATCTTGGCCGAGAACAATACGCGCCAAGAGTGCGGCTAGCCCATCACGGGTTCTCGCTCCCTATTGCGAACGACGACTTCACTGGGCCAACTTTCCAGAGCAGCTTTCCCACTCCTTCCTTGAATACTTCATTGATCAGCCAGATATCTGGCCGCTCATCGAGATTCATGCCGTCATCGCCCATATGAGTGCTGTCAGCGAACAGATGTCTGTGGGGAGTAGCCTGTTCTGCTTCTGCTTTTCCTAGCCAACGCGTAACGTGGGCGCTGGGCCCTACGCCCGGAGGCCAGCTTACGGGCACGGGGTCGGGGGTACTGAAAATCGCCACGAACTCGATAGATTGTCGGCATGTCGAGAGCAGAGATCGGAACTCGTGTTGTTCTGTGGGCGGTGTTGGTTGCAGTGTTTTTTCACTGGGCTCATTCACTCCGCTTGGCTGGGGGATCGGCGTGGCGATCGTGATGCCGACAGCATTGGGAGCGGGGACGCTGGTTTCACGATATTTTCGCCGTGAGGGTCTGGTGGTCCAGAAATAGGATTGCGTCAGGCATTTCCTGGGCAGGAGTCTTGCTTACATTCACGAACATCGGCTTTCATGCCCACCACTCTTCTCTTCTTCACCGGTATCGAACCTGTGTCGTGGCAGATGCCGCATCGGCTACTGCCAAGGCCACCTTCACAGCCCGCGATCCAGGAGCGGTACCAGCATTGGCTCACGTCCAGAGGCGGCGCGAGATATACCAGACCCTGTTCTACACGTCAGGCAGCTGAGGAGATGAACATGGGCAAGAAGCTATGGAGCCTCGTAACCAGCACTCCCAGGACCAGGCGAGGGAGGATCGCCTCGGGGGCCGGCAGCGCGCTGCTGGTCGCGGCGACGGTGTTTCCGACCATCGCCTTCGACCTCGGCTACGCCGCCTTCGCCATCTTCGCGCCCCTCGCCGTGGTTGTGACAGCCGTCGTTCTGTGGATTGACAGGGTGCCCGGCTCGCACTCGGTGCGCTGACGATTGCGATTTGTGCTTGCTCGGCCCACGACACCGCGGCCTGCGAGGATGCTATTGCCGGCCAAACGCTTACCGAGCAGCACTGGAAGGAAGGCTTCGAGCGGCACGAACTGGCCCACGACAATCTGGTTGAGAACCCCGATTCGGACTTTGATTTGGACGAACACGACCGTTCGGCGGAGGCACTGTTCTCCGCGCGGGTGAACATGATCCTTGCGGAGGCCGAGACTCGAAAGCGATGCCGCTAGGCCGCTACTCCGGCGAGTAGGAAGGCGGTCAGAGACGACCTCGATGGTGTTTGGGTAGGGTTTGCCCGCCAGGCGTTTGCTGGCGTTTCCCGTGTGGAGGTTCGAGTTCGATGGTCGACAAGCACGTGTTGCGTCCGGCGGGGGTGTGGGATCCGTCGTCTGCGGGATTTGAGCATCCTCAGCCGTTCTCCCAGGGCGTCGTTTGCGGTGCCGGTCGGATGGTTTTTGCCGCTGGGCAGGTCGCTCTGGATCCCGACGGCGCGGTTATCGGGGTGGGAGATCCGGCGGCTCAGACCGAGGCGACGCTGGAGAACCTCCAGCGGGTGCTCAGCGAGGGTGGGGCAACCCTGGGGGACGTGGTGCGGTTGACGGTGTTCCTCACCGATATGGCCTATCTTCCCGCGGTGCAGGAGGTTCGGGCCCGGTACTTTCCGGTGGACCCTCCAGCGAGCTCGACCATTGAGATCAGCGCGCTCGTCGTACCTGAGCTGATGGTCGAGATCGACGCCATCGCGGTGGTGGATCCTCTTCCAAATTGAGTCGGAGGATCTCTGATAAATTGCCTCAGACAGGTGCCATTTGAACGAGCGGAGAATGAATCATGGCCGACGAAGATGATGGATATTTCCGAGAAGTAGTCGTCCGTTTGAACCAGCAGCAACTCGAGCTGGTCGACGATTCCGTTGATGAAACCAGTTCCGGAGACCGAGAAGAACTCTTGCTCCGGGCTTTGCGGGAGTTCCACAAGGAACACGCTTCATGACCGAGCGGAAACTGCTGTACGAGCACGTGATGGAACCGGCCACCGGCAAGGCCGTCGAACTCCTGGCCGGACAGGTCATGCGACTCGAACAGATCGGAGTCGCCGGTCAGTGCGCCGACTTCAACTGCTTCAACCTCCACGACTACAAGGAGTACTTCCACACCGGTCGCACCCGGCACATGCACGGAATGCACCCCACCACGGGCGACTTCTTATGGTCGGCACCTCCGCGAGATCGGCCGATTGCGGCGATCATCGCCGATACTGTCGGTACCAACGATGTGCTGTATCCGCGATGCAGCGGATTGCTGTACGAATACCAGTTCGGGGTGGAGCCCCACACGAACTGCCACGACATCCAGGCCGAGGCGCAACGGGAATACGGGCTCACCAGCGACGACGTACACGACTCGTTCAACTTCTTCATGCACACCGGCGTCGATCAAGCCGGACACCCTTTCATCGCCGAAAACGTGGCCAAGCACGGCGACTACGTCGAAATCATCGCCTTGATCGACCTGCTGGCCGTGCCCAACGTGTGCGGTGCCGACACTTTCGCCACTAGCAGCTTCGAGCTGAAGCCATTGCGGCTTGCCATTTATGAGTGCCTGCCTGAAGACCTCGCTCAGTTCGAAGGCCGGGCCGAGCTGGTCAAATACAGGTCCCAGCTCACCACGGAGGACTTGGCCGGGCAGCCCATCAAGGCGGATCGCGAGCTCTACAAAGACGATTCGTACGTCCCGAACTACGTGAACTACCCCATAGCGCTCAACGACGTTTCCGTCAGCTTGAGCCCGGAGCACCAGACCATGCTCGATGAGCTGGTGGCGACGGGAGAATTCGGTGAAACCGATGCCGACGTACTTCGATACGTGTTCTTCAGTTGGTGGATTGTGAACTACATGAAGGGTCCGAAGCACTTGGATCAGGCGGCGGACTAGTTCGGCCGCTGGTGAGCGATCACTGCTCAAAGGGAACGGAATGACGACCCACCCAGTCACGGTCGAAGTCAATGGCGTGGTGTACCAGCGAACGGTCTCGCCCCGCATGCTGCTTTCGGACTTCATAAGGCACGAACTGCACCTGACCGGGACGCACGTCGGCTGTGAACACGGCGTCTGCGGGGCTTGCACGGTTCAACTCGACGGCGAAGGCGTTCGGTCGTGTCTGCTCTTCACGGTGCAAGCCGATGGCTCGGCCATCCGCACCGTCGAGGGCTTGGCGGTCGGTCCGGACCTTCACCCGCTCCAGGAGGCCTTCAGCGCTGCCCACGCGCTGCAATGTGGATTCTGCACACCGGGCTTGCTCATGACCATCGAATCGATGCTCGATGCAATGTCCACGATGACCGAATCCGAAATCCGGGAAGCGCTCAGTGGGAACATCTGCCGATGCACCGGATACCAGGGCATCGTCGAAGCGGTTATGGCCACCGTTGCCGGCCAACCCGCCGTTCCAGAAACGGACCGCGACCGAGTCGTCTAATGTCGCAGGACAGGAGTGAACTAGCTGATGACCCGAAATCCCCCCTCGAGAATGCAGGCAAGTCATGGGCAGTGACGACCTAGTTCCTGAGAAAGTCGAGGCAATTCTCAACCCGGGAAGGATGCTCTCCGACGGCATTCCGTACCCGGACTTCGCGGCGGCCCGAGCGCTGGATGATCTTGCGGAATGGCTGCCGTTCTGGACCGAGACGGCCAAGCGCTACGAAGCTCTCGGTTTGGCTGCCCTCGAGGCTGGTGACCGGGTCAGCGGGGGGGAATGGCTGTGGCACTCGTCGCTGTCTTGGCACTACGGACAGCTCATGTGGTTCCACGAGCCCGAGCGCCGCGAACACGGACAGCACAAGAAAGTCGAGATGTACAACCTGGCTGCCCCTCATCTGGTTGCCCCGGCCGAGCGGGTGGAGATCGCATTCGAGTCGGCGACGATCCCTGGCTTTCTCCGCCTCCCGGAGGGACCGGGACCTCATCCTTGCGCAGTGCTCATCGGCGGCCTGGAGTCCACCAAGGAGGAGAGCTACCACTTCGAGGCCCTTTGCCACCGACGCGGGTTGGCAACCTTCGCGTTCGATGGCCCCGGCCAGGGCGAGATGTACTTCGACGTGAAGCTGTGCGCTGATTTCCACCGTTATACCTCGGCGGTCCTCGACACCATCAGCGCCCGGCCGGACGTGGATAGCGACCGAATCGGAATTCTCGGCCGCAGCCTGGGTGGCTACTACGCCATGCAGTCGGCGGCCATGGACATGCGGCTCAAGGCTTGCGTGGCGTGGGGCGGGTTTTCCGACATGTCCGACTTCGATGGCATGCCTCCCCATACTCGGGGTGGATTCGTGTACGTGTCGGGCTTCGAAGACCTCGACGAGGGCCGCGCCTATCTGCAAGAGACGTTCGATCTCTCTCAGACCATTGGCGATCTGACTTGCCCCACCCTGTTGATCCAGGGGGTCCACGATCCCATCTTCCCCCCGCACCAGACCGAACTGCTACAGGCTGGACTGGCCCACAACGATTTGGCCGAGATCGTGGTTGAGCCCGATGGCGACCACTGCTGTCACAACATGGGACCCGTCGTCCGCCCCCGCATGGCCGACTACCTGGCCCGGAACTTGAGGGAGTAGCCGATGTCGACCCCTGCGGTGCTGAGGCCGGGAAATCTCGCGGGAGTGGAGACCCGCAATCGGATTATCCGGTCGTCAACCTCCGAGACTATGGCCGACGACCGCGGCATCATCACCCAGCAGTACCTCGATTTCCACACGCGGTTGGCTCGCAATGGCGTCGGGCTCATCTTCACCGGCCACTGCTCGGTCCACCCTCGAGGCAACTACATCCGAGGCATGACCGCACTGGACCGAGACGAGGTCATCGGGCCAATGAGGAAGCTGACCGACGCAATCCACGCCGAAGGGGGCAAGATCTTTGCCCAGCTCAACCATGCGGGCAGCCAGAGCCGCGATGATTCGATTGAGCCCCTGGCCCCCTCGGTGGTCGAGAATCCGCAGTTTCACCGCCTGCCATTGGCCGCGGCGAGCTCCGATGAGATCTGGGAGGCCATTGAGTCGTTCGGGAACGCGGCCCGGCGGGTGAGAGAGGCCGGCTTCGACGGCGTACACGTACACGCGGGCCATGGCTACCTCCTCTCGGAGTTCCTATCGCCGGCCACGAACCGCCGCGAAGACGAGTGGGGCGGATCGCTGGAGAACCGCCAGCGCCTGCTGCTCGAAACGTACAAGTCGATGCGGGCGGCCGTGGGCGACGACTTTCCGATCACCAACAAGATCGGGCTGTGGGACTACGTACCCGAGGGCCTGACGGTCGAGGAAGGCCGGGCCACGGTCACCATGATGGACAACGCCGGGTTGGACGCCATCGAGCTCTCCGCCGGCCTGATGTCGCCGAAGGCAGAAAGCGCGGCACGATACGTGGGCGTGACCCGGAAACGGGCCTTGCAGGACAAGCTTCTGCATCGTGTGCTCGCCGCTCCGGTCAAAGAGGCGTACTACCGGGAGGAGGCTCGTCGTCACAAGGCGAATGCCAGAGGCAGGACGATTCTTGTCGGCGGGGTCCGCACAATCGAGCTCATGAACGAGGTAATCGAGGACGGGTCGGCCGACTTCGTCTCCCTGGCTCGACCGTTTATCCGTGAACCCGATCTGGTTCGCCAGATCGAAGCTGGTCGCACCGGCATGGTGGACTGCGTCTCGTGCAATATCTGCCTTATGCACGAGGGATCAGTGGCACTGAAGTGCTGGCGCGAGTCCAATGTTGACCTCCTGACCCATGCCTGGGCACGGATCCGAGGAAAGGTCTGATGAAGCCTCCCGACTTCGACTACTTGGCCCCGACATCGATAGACGACGCGGTCAAGGCGCTTGGCAGCGACTCTGAGGCCAAGGTGTTGGCCGGGGGCCAAAGCCTGATTCCCCTTCTGGCCTTCCGGCTGGCCAGCCCGTCGCTACTGGTGGACTTGGCCCGAGTGGAAGGGCTCGACCACATCACCGATGAAGGCGACCGCCTGGTCATCGGGGCGATGACGCGGCAACGCCGAGCCGAGCGCGATCCCATGGTGGCCAATCGCTGCCCGCTGCTGGTTGAGTCCCTGCGCCATGTGGGGCATCCGCAGATCCGGTCTCGGGGAACGATTGGCGGAAGCGTGGCCCACGCCGACCCCGCGGGGGAATTGCCCGCGGTGGTGTTGGCACTGGGGGGCCGGGTGCAAGTCACCGGCCCTGCTGGAGATCGGACGATCGAAGCCGAGGAGCTGTTTCAGGGGTTTTTGAGCACCACGATCGCCGACGATGAAATTCTGACCGCGGTGGAGCTGCCCGCGTCGGGGCCGCGGACCGGATGGTCGGTGGTGGAGATTGCCCGCCGACCGGGCGACTATGCGCTGTGTGGCGCGCTCTGCCAGCTCGAGATCGGAGACGACGGCGCCGTGGTCGACGCCCACCTGGCGCTGATCGGTGTCGGGGATCGCCCAATGCGGGCCCACGGCGTCGAGGCCGCAATCCTCGGTGGAGCAAGCCCGACCGAAGCAGCCGCGCTGGCCCCCGATGGCCTCAGCCCCGGCAGCGATGTACACGCCTCGAGTGAATACCGGCTGCATCTCGCCACGGTTACCAGCCGACGAGCACTCACTCAAGCCCTGGAGCGCGCCGTATGAGCGATCACGATGTCACCATTTCCGTAAATGGCCTCGAGAGGTCGGACTCGGTGCCGGCTCGCCTCACGCTGGCCGACTTCCTTCGTGAGCGGCTGGATCTCACCGCCACCCACCTGGCGTGCGAGCACGGCGTGTGCGGGGCGTGCACTGTTCTCGTCGACGGCGAGACCGCCCGGGCGTGTCTGCTGCTCACTGTTCAGGCCGACGGGAGCGAGATCACCACCCTCGAAGGCCTAACCGCGGGCGACGAGCTCGGTCCCATCGAGCAGGCATTCTGGGCCAAGCACGGAATGCAGTGCGGCTTCTGCACCCCGGGGTTCGTGATGACCATCTCCGAACTGCTGGACGACAACCCCTCACCGACTCGGGAGGAGATCATCGAAGGTCTGGGTGGAAACCTGTGCCGCTGCACGGGCTACGTCAAGATCGTGGAAGCAGTGGAAGAAGCAGTGAGCCTTCGGGGAGGTGGAGCGTGAGCTTGTTCGGTGCCAGCATTCGCCGAAAGGAAGACCCCCGGCTCCTCCGGGGAGACGGCCGGTATCTGTCCGACATCAAGCTGCACGGCCTGGTTCATGCGGTGTTCGTTCGCAGCCCTCACGCCCATGCGCTGATTCGGGGGATCGATTCGAGCGCCGCGGCCGCCGATCCGCGGGTGGTCAGCATTATCACCGCCGAAGACCTCCCCGCCGGGCTGCCCCCGCTGCCCTGCATCGATGCCGAGGAGACCACCAAGCCGTTCAACCAGCCCATCCTGGCTAGCGCCAAGGTCCGGTTCGTCGGCGAGCCGGTGGCGCTGCTCGTCGTTGAGGGCGACCGCTACATCGCTGAGGACATCGCCGGCCTGATCGAAGTGGTCTACGAACCGCTGCCAGCGGTGTCAACTGCATCTGCGGCGCTCGCTCCCGATGCGCCGCTGGTCCACTTCGAATCGAACGTGGTCGATGTGCTGGAGTATTCGTTGGGCGACGCCGACTCGGCGCTGGCGGCCGCGCCCCGCACCCTCAGCGAGCGATTCGTGACCCAGCGGTATGCGGGCACGCCGCTGGAGACCAGGGGAGTGATCGTCGAATGGGACGAGCTGCGCCAGGGCCTCACCATGTGGTCGTCGACTCAGGTTCCCCACAGTCTCAAGGCCACGCTCGTCGGTTACCTGGGACTGCCGGAGAACGCCGTCCGGGTGATCGCCCCCGATGTCGGCGGTGCCTTCGGGGTGAAGCTCCAGCCCTATCCCGAAGAGGTCGTCCTCGGCTTGGCTTCCAGACAGATCGGCCGGCCCATCAAGTGGGTGGAAGACCGCTACGAGCATTTCCTGGCGTCCACCCACGGCCGCGAGCAGTATCACGACGTCGACGTGGGCTACGACGACGACGGCAGGATCCTGGCCATCCGCGACCACGCCGTGACCAATACCGGCGCTTACCTCCAGCGGCTGACGCTGGTCGAGCCCTTCGTCGGGGTTTCGATGCTCTCGGGGCCCTACGTCATCGAGCATCAGCAACTGTTGTCGACGGTGGTCATGACCAACACCACGCCCCTCAACCCGTTCCGAGGCGTCGGCCACGTTCAGGCGGCGTTCACGATGGAGCGCATCATCGACCTGGTCGCCGCCGCCGTCGGCATCGACCCTGGCGAGGTCCGGAAACGCAACATGTTCTCAAAAGATGTGTTCCCGCTCCACCGCGGGATCGGCAACGTCTTGGCCGGGGAGATCATCTATGACTCGGGCGACTACCCGGAATGCCTGAACCGCGCCCTGGCGGCCGCCGAGTGGGACGAATTCCGCGGCGAGCAGCAGCGGGCCAGGGATGAGGGCCGCTATCTGGGCATTGGCATCGGCTTCTTCGTCGAAGAGACCGGGCTCGGCCCTTACGAGAGCGGTCGTGTCCGAGTCGAACCCTCCGGCCAGGTGATCGTGTTCACCGGAGCTTGCAGCAGCGGGCAGGGCCACGACACCGTTCTCGCGCAGATCACCGCCGACGAGCTCGGCGTCGAGTTCGACGACATCGTGGTCGTTCACGGAGACACCGATCTGGTGGCCAGCGGCGTGGGCACCTACGCCAGCCGGAGCGCGCCCATAGGCGGCACCGCCGTCCGCCATGCCGCTGGCTCGATCAAAGAGCAGGCGATCAAAATCGCCGCCGAGATGCTGGAGGCCTCGCCCCAAGACCTCGAGCTGGTCGGCGGCGAAGTCCGCGTCAAGGGGTCACCGACCAGCTCAGTGTCGCTGGCCCAGGTAGCGGGCAGGGTGGCTCCCGGCCAGCCGCTGCCCGAAGGGGTCGACAACTACACCCTGGATGCGACCGATATCTATCACCCTCCCACGAACACCTTTTCCTACGGATGCCATGTCGCGACCGTCGAGGTCGACATCGAGACCGGTGTGGTCACCCTGCTTCGCCATGTTGTGGTCAACGACTCTGGGACGTTGATCAACCCACTCTTGGTGGACGGCCAGGTACAGGGCGGCGTCGCGCTGGGCATCGGCGGCGCGCTCCTCGAGGAGATCGCCTACAGCGACGACGGCCAACCGCTGAACGCCAACTTCATGGACTACTTGGTTCCCGCCATCGGCAATATGCCCGAAATGGTGGTGGAGCACATGGTGGTCCCCACCCCCCTGAACGCCGATGGGATGAAGGGCGCGGGGGAGGGCGGTGCGGTTGGTGCCCCGGCCGCAATCGCCAATGCCGTGGCCGACGCCCTGCTCCCGCTGGGAGCGAAGATAACTGAGACGCCGCTGGGACCGGAAACGGTCTACCGGGCGCTTCAAAACGCCAGCTAGCTGGTCCTAATCCGAATTGGAGAACATCGAGATGGCTGAACAGGCACTAGCCGGAAAGAAAGCGATCGTCACCGGCGGCGGGAGGGGGATCGGAGCAGCCATAGCGGTGGCGTTCGCCGAGGCGGGCGCTGACGTGGCTGTGATTGGCCGCACGGCGGAGCTGCTCGAAGACACCGCGGCGGCGGTTGACGAGCTCGGCCAGTCCGCCGGGGTTAGAGTCGCCGACCTCACTGATGTCGACAGCATTCCCGGCGTGTTCGCGGAACTGGCCGATGAACTCGGTGGATTCGACATCTTGGTGAACTCAGCCGGCGTGCAGTTGACCGCACCGGCGCTCGATGTGTCCGAGCAGGACTGGGATGCGACCATAGACGCCAACCTCAAGGCCCTGTTCTTTTGCTGCCAGGCCGCAGGTGCTCGCTTCGTCGAGGCGGGTGCAGGCAAGATCATCAACCTCGCCTCTACGTTCAGCGAGGTGGGCTTTCCCGGGTTCGCCGCCTACTGCGCCTCCAAGGGCGGCGTCATGCAGCTCACCCGGACGTTGGCCTTGGAATGGGCTCCGCACGGTGTGAACGTCAACGCCATCGCGCCGACCGCGGTGCGAACGGAGATGAACGCATACCTTCTCGACGACCCGGGGTTTTTGGAGGCCTTCCTGCCCCTGGTACCCGCCGGGCGCGTCGGGCAGCCGAACGATATTACCGGCTCGGCAGTTTTCTTGGCCTCGACGGCCTCAGACTTCGTCCACGGCCACCTGCTGTACGTCGACGGGGGCTACACCGCCGTCTGACATACCTCTAGGCGAAGACCTCGGCGTCCTCGAGGACGCCAGACGCCTCGGTCATCTTCACGATGCCGTCCAGCTCCCACGGAACGGCCACACCCTTGCGGGCGTACCACTCGCGAATCAGGGCGGGGCCGTCGGTGACTAGCCCAAGGTGGAGCGAGGTGACCAGCAGCGCGGCGGCTTCGGCCTCCTCGCTGGCCCCGGCCACGATGTCGCCGGGCACGATGACTCGAAAATCGCGGTTGGCGGCATCGAAAGCGGTCGACAGCACACAGGCGTCGGTCATTGTCCCGGTGAGGACCAGGTTCTTGATATCAAGCTGGCGGAGCAAGAACTCGAAATCGGTGGGGACAAAGGACGAGAGGCGCTTTTTGGTCCGGATGTAGTAGTCGCCTTCCTTCTCTTCGACCATGATGTCCAGCCACTTGGTGCCTTCCCAACTGTGCTGGTCCATTGACGGGTTCGGGGGCAGATACAGCTCGTACAGCACTCGCCAGTTGGCCATGCGGTTGTAATGCTTGGAGTTCAAGTCGTCGATCCCGCCGTACCTCTGCCAGTGCTGGACGTGAATGATCGGGATGTCGATGGCTCGGGCCATCCGGTGGAACATGTCGTGGGCGGGGATTTTCGCCCGAGCCCGCGGGCACGGACAGGTCAGATCGTCCTCGGGGCCTATGTGGCCGCGGTGCATGTCGATACAGGCGATAGCGGTCTTGTCCGGGTCGAGCCAGCGCTCGAACGCGTCTTCGAAGTTGCTAGTGCCTGAGGGCAACACGACGCGGTCTCGACCCTCAAGGTATGCATACATCTCTGTCTTCATGGGTGGCTCGGCTTTCGTGGGTTGCCTCGTAGGGCTGGTCTTCTAGGAGACCGAATTTAATGGCTGGGCGAGAAAAGCGCCACAAGCCCTAGGAATCTTGCTTGGCTATGAGCTGAGCCAATACCCAATCAGCCGTGATCGGAAGCGCCCTCACCGCACCGGGGTCTCCGAGCGCATGGCCTACTGCGGCGGCGATCGCCCCACCGGCGCCGGCGATGCCGGCCTCGCCCGCTCCCTTGGCGCCCAAGGGATTGGTCGGGGTCGGGGCGTTCTCGAGGATCTCCGTCTCGATTGGCGGCAGGTCGGCAGCGGTGGGCATCAAATAGTCCATGAAGTTGGCCGCTTGGGGCTGACCGTTCTCGTCGAAGGCGAATTCCTCGAGCAATGCGCCTCCCAGGCCTTGGGCGAACCCACCGAGCACCTGCCCTTCGACGAGCTTCGGGTTGACCGCCTTGCCGACCTCGCAGCCCAGCCAGACTCGATTCAGTCGCACCTGCCCCGACTCGGAATTGAGCGAGGCATCCACGACCACCGCCCCGTACGGATAGTTCATCCGCTCGTCGATATGGACCTCACGGGCGCCGAGTCCCGGATCCTCACCCCGTTGTGCCGCGTCAAGCGTCCCGCACGCTTCGGCGACCTGGCCGAGAGATACCGATTTGGCCGGTGCACCTGCGACGTGAACCAAGCCATCGGCCAGAATCAGATCGCCGGTAGCGGCTTCAAGCAGGTCGGCGGCAATTCGCTTGGCCTTGTCGGCAGTAAGGCGGGCGGCAGTTTGCACGGCCGTGCCGCCGATCACCGTCGAGCGGCTGGACCACGAGCCCACGCCGTCGGGGACCAGGTCGGAGTCTCCATGGATGACTTGGATGTCGGCAGGGTCCACGCCCAGTTCGTCGGCGGCGATCTGCGCCATCACGGTCTCGATGCCCTGACCCGAAGACGCACCCCCGATGAATACCCGGACGGCGCCGGCGCTATCTATGTCAACTCCCCCAGTCTCATAAAGGCCAAGGCCACTCTTGTCCATGAAGATCGCCAGTCCGACTCCCCGGTGATCGCCATTGGCACTGGCGATCTCATCACGCCAGTCGGCGTACTTCGCCCCGGCTTGGTCGATCAGCCCGATGAAGTCGCCCGAATCGAGTATGAACGATTCGCCGGCCAGCTGGAATCCGGGGTCATACGGCAACTCGGCGGCGGTCAGAAGGTTCCTACGGCGTATCTCAACCGGGTCGATGTCGAATTCGGCGGCGGCAAGGTCGAGCAGTTGTTCTCGGGCCACGGTGAGCTCGTAGCGGCCCGGTGCCCGATAGGGGCCTACCGGGGTCTTGTTGGTGGTGAGTACATGGATCTTGGACGCATAGGCGGGCAGCCGGTAGGGGCCGGGGATCATCCCCAGAGTGAGCTCAGACACGATGACCCCGGTGGGGCGGATGTAGGCCCCTTTGTTGTGCCACACCTCAGCCTCGAGCCCCAGCAGGCACCCTTCGGAGTCGAAGGCGCCCCGCATGTGGTGGGTTTGCTCGCGAGCGTGGTTGGTTGTGGTGAGGTTCTCTGCCCGGTCCTCGATCCATTTGACCGGACGTCCGGTCAGAACAGCGCCGTAGGCAACCAGAAAATCCTCGGGGAAGAAGTCGCCGCGGACCCCGAAGCTCCCACCGGCATCGGTCGAGCGCATGTGGATGGAGGCGGGCGACCGCTTCAGCAAGCGGGCCAAGACCTTGCGGTGATAGTGCGTTACCAGGGTGGCACCCCATACCGTGAGTTCGTCGCGGCCGGCGTCGAAGTCGCAGACCAGTCCTCTGGTTTCGAGGGGCACTCCTGAGTGGCGCCCGATGGCGACTTCTGTGGTCACCACGCGCTCGGCCCGATCAAATGCCAGCGCTATGTCGCCGTATCCCTTCTCCAGGACACAGAGCTCGTTCGACGAATCAGGCCACAGCGACTGCTCACTGGGAGCGCGGAGCATGTCGACCACGGCATCTAGCGGCTCAATGTCGACGATCACCGCCTCCGCTGCATCCTCGGCCACATACGGGTCTTCGGCGAGGACAAGCGCTATCGGCTCGCCCACGTAGCGAACCCGGTCCTGGGCCAGGACTGGCTGTAGCGCCTGTTCGAGTCCGAGGCCGTCGAACGGCAGCCGCAGCGGAATGGGCTCGACATGGGCAACGTCGGCGCCGGTGAGCACTAGGCGAACACCGGCCATGGCCGCGGCCCCGAAGGTATCTATTCCGGTCACCCGTCCGTGGGCATGGGTCGATCTCACGACCCGCATCCAAAGCTGGCCCGGCAAATCGATGTCGTCTACGAATCTACCCGCGCCGCGCAGGAGCCGAGGGTCCTCGAGCCGGGCTACAGAGTCCCCGACGAAACCCATTGCGCTCCTCCCTTAGCCGCTACGAAACTCCCGTGGGGCTGCCCGCCATAGCCAATGCGAGCTCATCCATGGTCAATTCATTCACGTTGCGCTCCAAGACGATATGCCCGCGGAACATCACCACCACACGGTCGCTGAGCTTGAGTAGCTCTTCCAGGTCCAACGTCAACAGGAGGACGGCCGCGCCCGCTTCCTTTACCTGGAGCAGTCGACGGTGCACGTAGTCAACAGCACCGACATCGAGCCCCCACGTCGGGTTGTCGGCGATGAGTACTTTCGGCTCCCGGGAGAACTCGCGCGCTAAAACAACCTTCTGCTGATTGCCGCCGGAAAGGGTGCCCGCAAGAAGATCCGAATTGGCGGGTCGGACGTCGTACTCCTCGAGCAGACCAGTGGCCTGGTCCTTGATTCGCCTCCAGTCCAGCAATCCTCGACGGGAGAACCGGCCCGCAGGGATCTCATTGATGGCCAGGTTCTCGGCCAGGGACATGTCAAGAATCAGCCCCCAGCCATGGCGATCCTCAGGGATGACCGCCAAGCCGCTGTCGCGGAGCTTGGCCGGCTCAGAACCGGTCACGTCGGCGCCATCGATCACGACGGTGCCAGACTCAAGGGGGCTCAGCCCCGTGATGGCGCTCACGACATCGCGTTGTCCGTTCCCTTCGACCCCGGCAACGCCGAGGATCTCACCGGCTCGGACCGACAGGCTCAAGCCATCAAGGGAATTGCCCCCGACCCCGGTCGTCACCAGCTCTCTTGCCTCAAGAAGGGTTTCAACCTCGTCGCCAAGCGATGTGTGGTCCACCTTGACGGCGGTGATGTCTTGGCCGGTCATCGCTCGGGTAAGGGTGCGCTCGTCGAAGTCTCCGCGTTCGACCTCGACCACTTTCTTGCCGGAGCGAATCACGGTGACTCGGTCCGCGACCTGGGTGACCTCGGCCAGCTTGTGGGTGACCAGCACGATCGAATGTCCGCTGGAGCGCAGATCTTCGAGAATGCCCAGCAGATTCTCGATCTGTTGGGGCCCGAGCAGCGAAGTCGGTTCGTCGAGAATCAGGATGTTCGCGCCGCGATAGAGGACCTTCAAGATCTCGACCCGCTGCTGTAGGTCGACTGGGAGTTGGCGAACGGGGGTGGAAGGAGGAAGCGGCATGCTGTACTTCTCGGCCAGAGCGGCGATTTCTCGGCGAATGGCCAGAGGCTTTAGGCGAAGATCGAGGGCAGGTCGCGATCCGAGCACGATGTTCTCTGCCACCGTGAATGTGGGGACCAATGAGAAGTGCTGGTGCACCATCCCGATCCCCAGGTCGAGCGCGTCATGGGGGGACTGGATGTCGGCTGGTTGACCCCTGACGAACATGGAGCCGGAGTCCGGGAGGATGTGGCCGAACATGACGTTCATGAGCGTGGTCTTGCCGGCTCCGTTCTCACCGAGCAGGACATGAATCTCACCGGCTCGGACATCAAAGTCGATGCTGTCGTTGGCTTGGACGTCGCCAAACCGCTTGGAAATGCCGTGGAGTTCTACAACGCTCTCAACCACAGCGAATCATTTCCCTCGGGTGTTTCTGGGTCACTTCAACTCCATTCGGTCGAAGCCACATTGAGTCTCCC
This sequence comes from Acidimicrobiales bacterium, assembly GCA_963663255.1. GTDB lineage: Bacteria > Actinomycetota > Acidimicrobiia > Acidimicrobiales > Bin134 > Poriferisocius. The sequence continues at coordinate 2,661,726 of OY760141.1, read as the reverse complement.
ACTTGGACGCCTGCTCGCGCCCTGGGCTCGATGACATTCGGTTGAACGACCAAGACCGCGCCGTCGGGATAGGCCCAGTCGTCGGGGTGTGTGGCGCCGCGGTTCTGCCGGGTGCGAACGATGGGAGCCAGGTAGCCGCCGCCCCCGTAGCAATGCACAAGATCGTCCCAGATGTCATAGCCCGCCTCGTGTATCGACTCGGCCCGGTCGAGCACCTCGCCGATCGTCGCACCGGTGCGCATGATGCTCACAATGCTCGAGTATGTGTTCTCGGCCACCTCGTACATTTCCTGGTAGAGCGGCGTGGGCTCACCCTCGATGCAGAGAGTTCTCAGGATCTGTCCGGTGTAGCCCCAGAACGTGGTGCTGATCTCGGTCACCAAGACATCGCCGGCCTTGATGATCCGGTCGGGTTGGTATTGGTGAGGCACGAAAAACTCGGGTTCGGCCATAGAGGTGGTCAGGGTGAAGTGAATGAGGTTGGTGCCCCGTCGATCCAGATAAACGTCTTCGATCACTTTGGCCAACTCGTACTCGTTCATACCGGGAGCGGTGTTCGAAGCCAGAGCCGCGACGGCGTCGTCGTTCATGCTGGAGGCAATGCGGACGTACTTCATCTCCTCGTCCGTTTTGACCTGGCGAAGTGCGAAGTAGTCGGGGTTAAGGTCGACCAGGCGCTCCGATCCAAAAGCGGTTGCATCGGTGTAGGGAACCACACCGATCGTGCCGATGCGGCGGTAGCCACCGAGGCGCTCGGCGACGCGAACCACCAGGTCGGAGTGGTCATCGCCGCCAAAGCTGATGTTCTTGACTACCGAGATGCGCTCTGCGTCTGGAATGTGATTCCAGAGCCGGACCACGAGTTCGGGGTCATCGTCGCGGGGCACGATCAAGTACACCGGAAAAAGCGGTGGCCAGTTGCAGTAGTACTGAACCGACGTGTCGTGTGGCCCTGTGGACCCGCCGATCAGGACCGCGTCCAACTGGTGGCGGACCATGAGCTCTCGGAGCTGGCGGTACCGATAGGCCATCTCCTCGGACGAATATCTGGGAAAGCCGTTGACTTGCGGGATCTCATCCATTGATGGCCCTCCAGATCTTCTCGGGGGAGAGGGGCATATCGAGATGTTCTACACCCAACGGGGCGAGAGCGTCGAGAACCGCGTTGTGTACCGCGGGCGTCGAGCCGATGGTGGTGGCCTCGCCGATGCCCTTGACACCCAGCCGGTTCAAGGGCGTTGGCGTAACCATGCTGTGGGTTTCGTAGGAAGGCAGCTCTCCAGCAGAGGGGGAGAGATAGTCGAGCAGCGTTGACGTAACGGGCTGGCCGTCCGCGGTGTAGCTCATCTCCTCCCAAAGGGCTTGGGCCACTCCTTGGGCGATCCCGCCATGTTGTTGGCCTTGGGCCAGCATCGGGTTGACGACGTTTCCGCAGTCGTCGACGGTGATGTGGCGCTTCACCCGAACGGCGCCGGTTTCACGATCGACTTCGACCACCGAGACGTGCGCGCCCGAGGGATAGGTGCGGGCGCCTTGGTCGAAGTCAAACTCGACGGCCAATGGCGCGAGTTCCGCCCAGGGGATAGCGGTGGCGGGGCTGCCGATGATGCCGACCCCAATGCCGTCGTAAACGACCATATCCGCCGCGTTGGCCTCCAGACGCTCGGCGGCAAGCTGGCAAGCCTGGGCCACCACGGCCTCCGCGGCCTTGTCCACTGCGCTGCCGGCCAGTTGGAGTGAGCGGGAGCCATAGGTCCCATTCCCTCGCGGCACGACAGCGGTGTCGGACTGGATCACCCGGATCTTGTCCATGGGCAGCCTCAGTTGTGCGGCTGCAATCTGGGCGTATGTGGTCTGGTGGCCTTGTCCGTGAGACGAGACTCCACTGAGCACGGTGGCGCTGCCATCGGGCTCGATAGCGACGGAGGCGAACTCCTCGGTGGGTCCGTTGCCGGTCACCTCGATATAGGTGGACACCCCGACTCCCAGGAGCCACTGATCGTTGCGAGTCCGACGGAGCAGCTGCTCTCGACGGAGTGCTTCGTAGCCGGAAAGTTCGACGACGCGGTCGAGCGCCCCGCGATAGTCACCGGAGTCGTAGACAGCTCCGCTGGGGGTGATGTGATTGGTGTCATGCCGCTCAAGGAGGTTGCGCCGACGAATCTCGATTGGGTCCATGTCGAGTTCACGGGCCATCAAATCCATAGAGCGCTCCAGAAACGCAGTTGCCTCCGGCCGCCCTGCCCCTCGGTACGCGCCGACCGGGGCCGTATTTGTCACCATGCTTCGAGCGCTGAAGGCAACCCTGGGAATGCGATAGGTCCCCGTACACATGAGTCGGGTGTAGTTCGGGAGCCAGGCGCCGACATGGGGATAGGCCCCGGCGTCGGCGATCACTTCCACCCGAAGCCCGGTGATCGTTCCGTCGCTCTTCGCCCCCAGGGCCACATGCTGTATCTGTCCCCTTCCGGGGGTCATGTTGAGCAGGTTCTCGGACCGAGTCTCTTGCCAGGTCACCGGCTGGCCTGTTCGGTGCGCTAACGCGGCGACAACGATGTGTTCGGGGTAGGTATGTCCCTTGGCGCCGAATCCTCCCCCGACAGCCGGTGCGATCACGCGGACGCGGGCCGACTCCAAGTCCAGCGCAGCTGCGACCGAAGATTGGATATCCCAAGGGAATTGCGTGGACACCCAGATGCAAAGACCGGCACCGTCGTCGTCGGGTACGACCAGTATGCTGTTCGCCTCCAGGGGGACCGGAGCCAGCTTCTGATTGACGAACGTGGCCTCAACAACCACGTCCGCGTCCTCGAGCACCGAGAGGTCCACCATCGGCTCTACCTCGAACGCGACTTCGCGGCTGTTCCTTGGAGACACCACGGGGGGGAGCGGCTCGATCTCCACGTCAACGTCACTGGCCAGATCTTCGGCCTCCGCCGCGCCTTGGCCGGTGACCACAGCGACCGGATCACCGACATAGCGGACCTTGTCGACCGCCAGCAGATCCCGCGCGTATCGGTCGGGGGTCGGCGGCCACGGCACGAGCTTGGGCAGCCCCAGGGATGCGGCCGTGTGAAAGTCCCCATGGCCGGTCATCCCCACGAGGTTGCCGTGGGCAACGGTGGAACGAATGAAGCAGGCGTGAAGAGTGTCGCGGGTGACGAGGTCAGCCGTGAACGGTCGGCTGCCGGTGAGCAGCCCCCGGTCCTCGACGCGTAGGACGGAGTTGCCGAGGATGCTCAACTAGAGGGTGCTCAGCTAGGCGGCACGTAGGCGATCAAGTCCATGAGGAACTGGGCGCCCGGCACTTGGAGTGGTCCGCCGATCTCCAGGGTCGTAGATGCTGGCCGGTCACCTGGGAAATAGGTGGACCACTCTTCAATCGACTGCTGGAAATGGGTGAAATCATCGTGGAAGCACTGGCGCCGGACAATGTTCTCGACGCTGGTTCCGGCCGCCTCGCAGATCGCCGAGACGTTGTCCATGATGTAGGCCATCTGCAGCCTCGGCGGCTGCTTGTACCACGGAAACTCCGGATGGCGCTGTACTGACTCGGGGAGATTGCCGAGCTCGTCGTGGGCAATGGCGGTGCTGAAGAACAGAAAATCGCCTGCCTTCACCGCTTGGGGCTCGTGCCAGGGAGACTCCACAGCATCGGAGGTCTCGATGGTTTCCTTCTGGATCGACGCATCGTCGGCCAGGACTTTGAGCGCGACCTCGACCCGGCTGCCTTTGCCGCCAAGCCCCATGTAGGGGATCACGACCCGGGCCGGAGGGTTCTCGGGGAACCACTGCTTCCAGACGCGCTCCATGCCCTCGAAGTCTCCCGGGCTGGCCAGATACACGGTCGCCTTCACGGTGTTCTGTATGGAGCCGCCGGCCGCTTGGACGATCTTCTCGAGTTTCTGGAGGACGTAATCGGTCTGGCTCTCGATCTCGGAGCCATACCAGTAGTACGGGTTGACGCGGGCCTCGGGAGCGATGCCGCTGGGCGTTCCCATGTCGTTGCCCTGCATGTAGTCGCCCATCCAGTCGACCGGAATCTCTCCAGCACAGAAGATCCAGTCGCCCCGTCGAACCGCCGGTGAGTAGCCGGCCAGTGGCGATGGGACTCCTTCGGGAACTTCGAAGCCTTGGGTGCCCCCGCCGGGAATGGCGATCATGTCCACTTCGAGGATGGTCTTGTTGACGAGGAGCCCCGTCTCGCGGATGCCCATGCCTGTGGACGCGGGCCGCGGCGGGTGGACGAACTCATCGCGAGTTCGCAGATAAGGGGTGATGCTGATCTTCGGCCAGGCGTTCCCCTCCCAGAACTCCTCGATGGTCGGATGGGGCGACGAGAACCACTGGTATATCCGCACGATGTCGGTGGCGATATCGCAGCCCGCCGCCTCGAGGGTTGACTGGAGGTTTTGCAACACGAAACGAGATTGAAGCTCAAGGGCGTTGTACCCGTTGGGGTTCCGACCGTCTCCGCCGGCCTCCGATGCGAGGCCGGTCACGAAGTCAGACGCCAGCTGGCCGGCAATGAAGACCCAGCCACCCGCCTTGATCGCGGGGCTGTAGGGCATGAGGGGCATTGGTTCGCCGCCCCATACGGCTACCCGATCGTTCTCAGCCATGATGTCTTCTCCTGTTCAATTCTGGTTGTTTGCCATTCTGGCGCGGGGTCGCGGTGGCAAGCACCCGAAGCTTCGCCATAGAACTCGCCCGGAGGCCGAAACCGCAGTTCCATGCCCCCGGGCAAGCCCATTGCTCAAGACCGCCGTCGGGCTAGCGCGGCGTGCAGCCGAGCGCGGTCACATCGATTTCCGCAGCAGATCCTGATGCGCCGATGGTGGGATCTCCGGCAGTCTCGTCGGGGATCCTGATCTCCCCCGAGCGGACCTTGGCATCGATGTCTTCGTATATGGCCTGGTCTTCTGCGCTGAGGGCATCGGCGTTGTCGTATAGCGGCGCAGCGATGATGCCCGGGGTGTTCGTAACGTCGAACTGATGGTACGAAGCAGGACCGATCTCACCTGCGTAGGCCCGCTCGATCATCACTCGGCCGGCATCGGCCAGTCCGTGGATGGCCGATGTGATCACCACGTCGGGGGCGATATCGAAGCTGTCGTAGTAGGACGGCACCACCCAGACCTGGGAGTCGGCTTCTTGCGCGGCATCGATGATGCCCAGCACCGCTTGGTCGGTTGCGGAGAGGATCACGTCAGCTCCGCCGGCAATGAGGGACTGTGCGGCTGCCTTGGCCACGGCAGTGTCGCCCCAGGTGTTGATGAACTCTTGCGAGAAGCTGATATTGGAGTCCACGCAACGAGCGCCTAGGTGGAAGGCCTCGGGCTGACGGGTCAGCGCCGGGAACTCGAATCCGTTGAGTGAGCCGATCGAGCCGGTTTCGGTGACAAGAGCAGCAATGACCCCGGTCAAGAAGTTGGCGTTGTGCTGGTCAACCTCGACCCAGCACAGATTGTCCGGTGCTGCTGGTGTCGCGTCCGTCGGATGGTGCGGTGCCATGCATACCTGGGTGTCGGGGAAGTTCTCGGCTACTTGGATCGCGGGGTCGACCATGGCGCCATGGGCGAAGAGGATGAAGTCGTATCCCTGGTCAGCGAACGCCGATCCCTGCTGTACGTAGGCGTCGGGCTCATTGAGCAGCTCGACGAATTCGACCTCGATGTTCGGGTTGTCGGCTATCGCCGTCTGCGCTCCGTCATACCACGCGTTCGACCAGCTGAGGTCGTCGTTGGTTCCTGGGTAGAAGAACACGACGCGGAACGGTTCCATCGGCTCTGGTTCTGGCTCCGGCTCCGGCTCTGGTGCCTCAGTAGCGGCCGGTGCCTCCGTCGCGGCTGGTGCTTCGGTTGCGGCCGGTGCCGCAGGCTCGCTCTCTTCATCGTCGTCGTTGCCGCATGAGGCAACGACTAGCACGAATGCAAAAAAGATAGCCAACACCTTCAAAAGTCGATGACTTGACATGTCCCCCCCTAGGTTCAAAGGCTTTACAGCCACTCCTGAATATAGATTGCGACCGACAGGAGCGCCAGCGAGCTTACGCTCGGCCAGCAGTCTCTCTCCGCCACGGGATGCCCACCGCGGCCGGATACCGACTGCCTCGGGACAGCAACACCGCCAGCACGGTCGCAACGTAGGGCAGAGCCAGCCACACTTGGTGGGGGACGCCATCGAGCAGGTCCACCTGGCCGGCAATGAACTGAAGTGCCTGGCTGAGGCCGAACAGTGCCGACGTGGCGAGCGCCAAGAGCGGATTCCAACGGGCGACCACGACAACACCTAGGGCAATGAAGCCGCGGCCTTCGGTCATGCCCGGCACGAAGCCGCCTGCAGATGACATGACCAGTGCGCCCCCCCCGAACGCGGCCAAGCTGTTGGCCAGGATCACTGCCGGGTAGCGCAATCGCTGTACGTCGAGCCCTCCGGACTCGGTTGCGTGCGGGCGCTCGCCCGCGGCGCGGGCGTACAAACCCCACCAGGTGCGGTTCAACAAGTAGAAGACAAGGAGAACTATGGCGAGCGTTATCCAGAACACTGAGTTCTGTCCGTTGAGCACTTCTCCGACCTTGGGGATATCGCCAATCAACGGGATGTCCAAAGGTGAGAGCGTGGGGCCGATCCTGCCCCCGATGAATCGATCGTGCAGCACTCCGGTGAGGCCAAACGCGAACACATTGAACAGCAGGCCGGTGACGATCTGATCCGTCCCGCGGTTGACGTAGAGGAACGCCAAAACCACTCCGGCACAGATCCCGGCGAACCAGCCGAAGGCCAGGGCCAGCGTGACGCTCTCGGTCTCGATACCGACGAGGGCGGTGGCCAGCGCGCCGATCAGCATGGACCCTTCGATGCCCACGTTGAGCACGCCGCTGCGCTCGGAGATCGTTTCGCCGAGCGCAGCCAACAGAATCGGCACCATGAGCTGCAAGCCTGTGGCGAAGAAGGCGATGATGATTGCTTCGGACGGCATCAGTCGGCCACATTCTGGGCGTAGCGGAATCGAATGGCACCGGTGACCATCAACAAGATCACGAAGACCGCGACAATGATGTCTCCTAAGGACGGCGAGATGTCCGCCGAAGCCTGGAGGCTGTTGCTCCCTACCCGCAGCATGGAGAACAAGAATGCGGCCGGGATGATCAGGGACGGCTTCAGCCGTGCCAATAGCGCGACGGCGATGCCGATGAAGCCGAAGTTGCTCGAGAAGTTGAGGTCGAGGTCGTCGAAGATTCCCGCGACGGCGACCCCACCGGCCAACCCGGCGAACCCGCCGGCGACCAAGAAGGTGAGCAGAGTGACCTGTTTTGTCCGCACGCCAGCCAGCCGCGCCGCGTTGGGGTTGGCCCCAATCGCACGGATGGAGAAGCCAAGCGATGTCTTCGTCATCAGCAGCCAGGCCAACGCCGCCGCCCCGATGGCAATGAGCACGCTGATGTCTACGGTGCCGTCGTCCCAGATTGTTGGGAATTGGGCATTCTCGGCTATCGAAACGGTCTTCTGGCTAAAGGGGTCTGGCCAGACTTCAGCGATTATGTAGTTGGCGACGAACACGGCGACAAAACTCAACATCAGCGTCGTGACGATCTCGCTGGCGCCGTAGAACGCCTTCAAAGCGCCGGGGATGAGCCCCCAAACCGCTCCGCCGGCGAACGACCCCAAGATGACGATTGCTATGAACAGCACCCTCGGAGTGCTAGACGGCAACTCGATTCCCAGGGCCACCGCGGCAATCGCCCCGGCGAACATCTGCCCCTCGCCTCCGATGTTCCACAACCTCGATGTAAAGGGCAAGGCGGCGGCTAGGCCGGTAAGCGCCAGGATGGACGCGATCATCAGGGTTTGGCCGAGGAAGAACGGCTCGATGAGCGATCCCTCGATGATCGCCTTGGCCGCCTCCCAGGGGTTGGCCCCGATGGCGAGAATCAACACCGCCACCAGCACGAGCGTGATTGCCAGCGAGAGGATTGTGTTCACATAGGGAGGCAGCTCTGAGCTTGGCGGGAGCTTCCACCATGGTCGTGCCGGTTGCTCGATATTTTCGGCTTGACTCACCTACTCACCCCGTTGTCGGTAGGCGGGAGGTTAGTCGCAGCACTCGAATATCGCTCAAAAAGGCTGAACCGCCAGAAACTCGACGATTGAGGGGTCGTGGTAGCGTTCAATCTCATCGAAGACATGCGGCATGGACGAGTACAAGTTGTCCGAGCCTCTGAACCCGGGCCAGGACTGTCGGTGGTCGAGACCGGTGGGTCGGCTCATGCGGTCGTGTGGCCCGGCTCGGGGGCGCAACAACGCTCGATGCATCTCATCACCCTCGAACCCGGCGGTCGCACGGTCGAGATGAGCCATGAGTCGGAGTGCGTCTACCACGTCTCTACCGGTTCGGGCACCATGGTCGACCTCGACACCGACGAGAGTTACGACGCCACCACCGGGTCGATGTTTTTGATAGAACCGGCAACGAATTACCGATTCACTGCCGGTGCAGGCGGGGCAGTGCTCTTGGGCGGTCCCTGTCCCCCCGATCACGCGCTCTACGCCCATCTAGGAGATTGAGCAATGGCCATCAAGCAATTCCATCGAGACGAGCCCGACCACTACATGCCGTTGATCTCCAAGGACGCCCGCCTGGTGGTTTGGCCAGGGGTGGGCTCTGAGATGGCGAACATGAACTACGTGGTGCTCGAGCCCGGCGAAGAAAACGTTCCCCATGCCCACTCAGAATCGGAGGACACGATTTTCATCCTCGAGGGCCGCGGATCGGTGGCCGACCTCGACAACGACAGAGTCCTCGAATTCGAGGCGGGGGACGCGGTCCATGTGCCCGCCGGAGTGAAGCATGCGGTTCGAGCCGATCGAGACAGCCGGATCGTCAGCGTCGGCGGGCCCTGCCCCCCAGACCGGCACCTGCTCAAGCTGAGTGGCGCCCTATGACGCGCCCCGTCTCGATCGGGTTGGCCCAAATGGGGAGCCCACCCGGAGACGCAGGTGTCAATCGAGGTGCCACGGCCGAAGCAGCGAAGTTGCTGTTCGGCCAGGGAGCCCAGTTGGTGGTTCTGCCGGAGTTGGCTGTGCCCTGGTACACGGTCACAACCGAAGAAGTTGCTTGCATGGCGGAGCCCCTGTGGGGGCCAACCGTCGATGCTTGGGCCGCGGTGGCTGCCGATCACTCGGGCCTTGTCGTGGGGGGCTTCTGCGAGCGCGACGGCGAGGCGTTCTACAACACAGCCGTCGTCGTCGACCAAACCGGGGTCATCGGCCACTACCGCAAGCTGCACTTGTTCGCCGGGGAGAAGGGGTGCTTCACGCCGGGCGATATGGGACTCCCGGTAGTCGAGACTCCTGTGGGGCGAATTGGCCTGTGCATTTGCTACGACCTGCGGTTCGTCGAGGTTGTCCGGGTGCTGGCGTTGTCGGGGGCCGAGCTCATCTGCGTGCCCTCAGCGTGGATCACGGGCTTTGACGCGGAGCAATGGGACGCCGACGGTTTCTGTCCCCAGGCCCATGGCGCCATGTTGCAGGCGAAACTCAGCCAGGTGTTCATCGCTTGCGCCAGCCAGGTGGGACCGCTTTCGGGATTCGAGTTCCTGGGGTCGTCGCTGGTGATTGACAGCTTTGGCAGGGTGGCAGCCGGTCCGATGTCGGGAACCGAAGACGAACGGCAGGTCGTCACCGTCGACCTCGACGACGTGGAGCGTGCTGAGGACCGAGGATCGCTGATCCGGCCACAAGCCGACCGACGCACCGACGTTTACGGCCTGTCGTATGACGGTTCAATACTGTGAAGCCCGCTGCCTTTAGGTACGAACGGCCCAGTGACGTAGCCGGAGTTCTGGACCTTCTGGCCGAGCACGGCGACGAAGCCAAGATCTTGGCCGGAGGGCAGAGCTTGGTTCCGATGATGAACTTCCGCCTGGCCCGGCCGGAGATGATCATCGACATCGGCGCGGTTTCCGGCCTCGACCAGGTGACGAGAAACGGAGACCACCTCGCGATAGGCACCAGAGTGCGCCATATCGAGCTTGAGCGTCCCGACTTCGGTGGGCCATTGAGTTCGTTGCTGGCCGTGGCGGCCCGCCACGTCGGCCATATCCCGATCCGGTTGCGGGGAACTTTCGGCGGTTCCATCGCCCACGCCGACCCGGCCGCGGAATGGTGCCTACTGGCTCAAACCTTGGAAGCCGACGTTGCTGTCGCCTCCGTTCGCGGGGAACGGGTCATCGCTGCTGCTGACCTGTTCAAGTCGGCCTTCATCACATCGATTGATGACGATGAACTGCTAACCGAGGTTCGCTTGCCCTGGTTAGGCCCTGACTGGCAGACCGGGTTCTCCGAGTTCAGCCGCCGAGCAGGCGACTTCGCGGTGGTCGCGGTAGCCACCGCCATAAGGCTGGCCGATGGACAGATAGCCGAGGCGCGAATCGGGGCTGCGGGGGTGGGTGCAACCGCGATTCGTCTGACCCAAGCCGAGGCGGCGTTGGCTGGTCAGCCCTTGAGCGCTGATGCCATCGACGCAGCATCGGAGTTGGCCGGCGAGGAAGTAGATCCCCGAGGCGACATCCACGGGTCCGCCGACTATCGGCGCGATCTCGTGCGGGCGCTGACCCGTCGGGCGCTCTCGTGACTCTGGGCGACACCTGGGTCGGGCGTTCCGTTCGCCGAGTCGAGGATCCCGCGCTGGTGCGCGGTGATGGCCGCTACGTCGGCGACGTGGCGGTCGGGATGGCGACGGCCCGCTTCGTCCGCAGTGCGTCTCCAACCGGTTTGATTCGATCCATCGATGGACCCTGCTACACCGCCGCCGACCTCGACGCAGCCGGCGTCGGCGAGATCGAAGCTGTTCTTCATCGGCCAGATTTCGTCAAGGTCAGCCAACCTCTGCTGGCCCGCGACCGAGTGCGCTACGTGGGTGAACCCGTCGCCGTGGTCGTCGGGCGATCGCCGGAGGAGGCCGAAGACCTGGCCGAGCAGGTCGTAGTGGAAATTGACCCAGTCGACGAGCCACTGGTCCATCCGTCCGAAGCGACCACCAATACGGTTGTCGAAGGGCAGTTCGCCACCCAGGAAATCGACGATGCCCTCGACCAAGCGAATTGCCTGGTTGAGATAGTGCTTACCTCTCATCGACAGGCTGCCCTGCCACTTGAGACACGCGGGGCGACGACCGAGTTCGACCGAAGGACCGGGCGTCTCACCATCCACGCATCCACCCAGGCACCGCATATCCTGCGAACTGCGGTCAGTGATCTGCTCTGTATTCCCGAGGCCGATGTTCAGGTGGTGGCCCCCGACGTCGGCGGTGGATTCGGCCAGAAGCTTCCCCTGGCCCGCGAAGACGTGGTGGTCGCCTGGCTGGCGTTGCAGAGGCGGGGGAGCGTCGCGTGGATCGAAGACCGGTCGGAGAACCTCACTTCGTCGTGGCACAGCCGCGATCAGGTATATCGAGTCAAAGGTGGATTCACTTCCGAGGGAGACCTGCTGGCGATAGACGCCGAGGTCGCTTGCGACGTGGGTGCGTGGTCGTGCTATCCGGTGACTTGGGGGGTGGAGCCGTTGATGGCGATGGGCGAGCTCTGCGGTCCCTACACGGTGGCCCACTACCGAGTCCGTTCACGGGGCGTGAGCAGCCACCGCTGTCCGGTGGCCCCCTACCGGGGTGTATCTCGTCCGGTGATCACCGCCGCGCTAGAACGGCTGATGGACACCGCGGCGCGCCGGTTGCAGATGGACCCTGTGGAGATCCGCCGCCGGAACCTGGTGACCGAATTTCCCCACACCTCGGTAACCGGTGTGGTCCACGATGCCGGCACCTATGCCGAATCCCTCGACGCGGCGGTGGAGCACTTCGATCTCGACGAGTTTCGCGACCGGCAGGAAAAGGCCCGCAAGGGCGGCGGCCCGTTGCTCGGCGTGGGGATTTCCACCTTCGCGGAGCGGACCGGATACGGCACGCCGGTGTTCGCAACTAGATCCATGGGCGTCACCATCGGATACGAAACCGTCACCATGAACATGGACCCATCCGGGTTCGTCGAAGCCTGCATCGGAGCATCCCCGCACGGGCAGGGACTCGAAACCACACTGGCTCAGGTGATCGCCGATGAGCTGGCCGTCGACGTGCCCCATGTCCGGATCATCCATGGTGATACCGATCGAACGCCCTATGGGTGGGGGACCTTTGCCAGCCGCTCGATGGTGATCGCCGGTGGCGCCGTTCAGATCGCCGCGGGCCGCCTGCGCGAGCGATTGGCGCAGGTGGCGGCGGCGGTGCTCGAGGCCAACGCCGATGACATCGTTTTGGCCGCCGGAAGGGCCAGCGTGGCGGGGACCGATGTCGGGGTTCCCATCTCAGAGTTGGCGCGGATCGCTCACCACCACACCGAGCGCCTCGAACCCGGCACGCCGGCTGGGCTGGCGGTGGAAGCCTCCTACGATCCCGGGGGCACGTTCTCGAACGCCTGCCATATCGCTGAAGTGGAGATCGATCCGGAGACCGGCGCCACGACCGTGACCCGGTTTGTGGTCGTGGAGGACGCCGGCAAATTGATCAACCCGATGATCGTCGATGGCCAGATCCGTGGAGGGGTCGCGCAGGGAATAGCCAACGCGCTGTACGAAGAGGTCGTCTATGACGAAGACGGGAACATCTTGACCGCGTCGCTCATGGACTACCTGCCGCCAACGGCGGCCGAGATTCCCGATATCGAGATACGGCATCTGGAGACGATCACTGATGCGACCATCACCGGCGCCAAGGGCCTCGGTGAAGGGGGGACCATCGGGGCACCCGCCGCGATTCTCAACGCGGTCTCCGATGCTCTAGCTCACCTGGACCTGGCTGTCGATGAGCTGCCGGCCACTCCTGATCGGGTCCGGGCGCTCATCCGCTCGCGGGAGGACACTCGATGAGCTCTGATCGAAGGCAACTCACTTTGAGGGTGAATGGCGAGCAGCACAGAGTTGAGGTTGAGCCGAGGCGGACTCTGGCCGACACGCTTCGTGAAAATTGCGGCCTGACCGGAACTCACCTGGGATGTGAGCAGGGAGTCTGTGGCGCCTGCACCGTCTTGATGGACGGAGACCCGGTCCGCTCTTGCCTGGTGTTCGCCGTACAGGGCGAAGGCTGCGAGATCAGCACCGTCGAGGGCTTGGCCGGCGATGATTCGGAACTGCACCCGCTACAAGAGGCTTTCTCGGCTCATCATGCCCTCCAGTGCGGGTTCTGCACCCCAGGGTTCTTGATGTTGGCCCAAGGCATCCTCGACCGACAGCCCGACATCGACGACGACGAGTTGCGCGAGGCCCTTTCTTCCAACCTTTGCCGCTGCACCGGATACCAGACGATCATCGAAGCCGTTCGCAGTGTCCGCGATCAAGAGTGATCGGAGAGTCGGTACGCCGTCTTGAGGACGACCCGCTGCTTCGCGGGCGGGCCCGGTTCATTGCCGATATCTCGTTTCCCAACCAAGCCCATCTGCGAGTGGTTCGCTCTGAGATCGCCCGGGGGCTGATCGTCGACATAGATGTCTCCGAGGCGCTTCGGGCAGATGGCGTCATCGGTGTGTGGACGGGGGAGGACCTCGCCTCCGTGCCGCCGATCGACTTCCGCCAGATCGGATACGACGAACTCCTGCCCTATCGCCAACCCGTGCTGGCGCGGGGGTCGGTTCGGTACGTCGGCGAACCGGTGGCCGTTGTCGTGGCCGAGGATGCCTACGGGGCCGAAGACATCGCGGAGCTGGTCATCGTGGACATCGAACCCCACGAGATGGAGCCGGTTGAGGCCATGGTGCTCGAAAGCGAGTACGGGCCGGTGGATCAGGCGTTCTCCGAAGCAGACCACGTACTGGAACTGGAGCTCTCCGTCGGGCGTCACTCGGGCATCCCCATGGAAACCCGGGGTCTGCTGGCACGGCCAGATCCCGATTCAGGACTGTTGGAGCTCCACGGGGCATCGAAGGTCCCGCACTACACCTGCGCTGCCATCTCGGCCATGCTCAACCTGGAACCCCATTCCGTAATCGGCCGCGAGTGCGCAGTCGGAGGCGGGTTCGGCATCCGCGGTGAGCTCTATCCAGAAGACGTGCTGGTGGCGTGGGCCGCCCTCCGCCTGAATCGGCCGGTGAAATGGATCGAAGATCGGCGTGAGCACCTCATTGCCGCCAATCACAGCCGCGATCAACGCCATCGAATCAGGGCAGCCGTAAACCGGGACGGGTCGATTGCCGCGGTCGACGATGAGTTCTGGTACGACCAAGGGGCGTACGTACGCACCCACGGTGCCACCGTGCCATCGCTGACCGCGGCGATGCTGCCCGGGCCCTACGCGTTTCCCGCGTACCGGTCTCGGGGTCACATTTGCCTCAGCAACAAGACGCCGGCCGGCACCTATCGGGCTCCCGGGCGATTTGAGGCAACCTTTGTTTGCGAGCGAGTGGTCGAAGCCGCGGCCCGACTGGTTGGGCTCGATCCGGTCAGTATCAGGCGTCGCAATCTGATTTCGGCCGATGCGATGCCGTTCGACCGGCAGCTAGCGGTGTTGGGTACTTCCGTCGTGCTCGACTCGGGCGACTACTCCCGGATCCTCGATCACCTTGTCGACCACATCGACTTCGAGCGAATTTCCCGCGAATTGGACCAACGGCGGGCGGACGGCGAGCTGGTGGGGCTCGGTATCGGCATGTTCGTCGAGAAGTCCGGGCTCGGGCCCTTCGATGACGTTCAGATCTCGATCCGAGGTGATGGGACTGTTGAGGTTGTGACCGGCGCGGCCTCAGTGGGGCAGGGGGTCGAAACTGTCATAGCCCAGATCTGCGCTGATGACCTTGACATGGACTACCGCGACATCGAGGTGGTCCACGGCCAGACCGATCGCATCTCGCGCGGCATGGGCGCGTTCGCCAGCCGGGTGACGGTCATGACCGGGTCGGCCACCCGCCTGGCCACCGATGCCGTCAAAGAGGTCGCCCGTGACGTCGCGTCCAACCTGCTCGAGGCCAAAGCAGAGGACTTGGAGTACAGGGCGGGAGCGATCGGTGTGCGCGGGCAGCCCGACAGGTCTCTCACCTTGGCCGAAATCGCCGAAGCCAGCGGGGGAGAATTGGGAGCCGAGGCATCATTCACCACCGACCACATGACCTATCCGTACGGCGCCCACGCGGTGGTCGTCGATGTCGATTCCGACACAGGGGCCGTCAAGATCGAAAAATACCTGGTGGCCTACGACGTCGGGAGGGCGATCAACCCGATGTTGATCGAGGGGCAGATCCAAGGCGGCGCCGCCCAGGGCATCGGCGGTGCCCTGCTCGAGGAGTTCTTCTACGACAGCGCGGGCCAACCGCTGGTTACCTCGTTCATGGACTACCTGATGCCCACGGCATCTGAGATGCCGGCGGTGGAGGCGCTGCTCTCTGAGGACGCCCCCAGCCCGTTGAATCCCCTGGGAGTCAAGGGCGCGGGCGAGGGCGGCACCAACGCGTGCGGGGCTGCGCTGGCCAGCGCCATCGAGCAGGCAATCGGCCGCCCTGGAGCGGTCACCGATCTGCCCGTCACGCCCTCGAAACTCAAGGCGTTGATGAAGTCCGATCCCTAGGCCCGACGTGGGCCACCTAGGGTGGCATTGTGCATGTCCGCCTGGGCGCGCTGTTGGTCGGAGCCGCCGTTCTTGTCGTGGCGTGCGCGAGCGCCGAAAACGCCGGCCCCGATCAAACTTCGACCCCAACGACAGCAGTCGCACCCGGCGAGGACACCCCCCAACCCACAGGCACCGCGACCGCAGCGGTGGTCATCCCCACCCCGTCAGCGTCTCCAACCACCGACGCGGTGCTGCTGGATCCACGCGAGACCGGGCAGCTCAGGAATTTCCTGGGCTACGAGTTCCCTCCCGCACCACAGGTACCCACCGGTCCGCTGTCACCAGCAGCCACCGACCAACTCGACAGCATCTGGTCCAGCTTCCTCACTGGCGGAATCGACGGCGACGCGGTGTCCCGGCTTGGGCAGTTGGGCGATGCGCGCCTGGCCTGGATTCTGTCTGATCTGATGAGGTTTCTTCGCCCCGGCGACATCACCGATGGAGCGATCTCGGCCTTTGAAGAGCTGACTGGCGTTCGGCTGACCGAAGACCCGGCGGCGTTCCGGAGCCCCTGGCAATCGGTGACTGATCACCTGATTGCCTGGGATCTGCCCGCCTTCGACGGCTATGCCGACTACAAGGGACGGCTGTTCATTCTGATCGAGCCGGGCTGGCAGCCGTTCTTCGAAGACGCCGATGCCGACATCGACTGGCGCTTGATCAGTTGGGGAGGGGTGCTGATTGACAATCGCGAATTCGGCGACTCCCGACCGTGTTTGCTGGGCTGCATCCCGGCCCTGGACGACCCGGGTGTGACCGACGCCGAGGGAGGCTCGTGGTACCCCGACGACGGCATCGTGTTTGCGGTGGTGATCGGCGACGAAGCCCGGGCCTACCCCCGCCACATCATGGAAATCCACGAGATGGTCAACGACTCGCTCGGGGGACGCCGCATCGGCATGCCGTACTGCACGCTGTGCGGCTCGGCCCAGGCCTACTACACCGACGATGTCCCCGCCGGCGTCGAGATGCCCGTCTTGCGGACATCGGGGTTGCTGTCGCGGTCGAACAAGGTGATGTACGACCTGGTGACCACCTCGGTGTTCGACACGTTCACCGGCCATGCGGTGTCGGGTCCGCTGCGCCTACAGGGGGTAGTGCTGCCCCAGGCCACGGTGGTGACCACCACCTGGGGCGACTGGAAGGCCGCGCATCCCGACACCACGATCATCGCCGAAGACGGCGGGATCGGGCGGGTGTACCCCTTCAACCCGCTGGGCGGGCGCGACGACAATGGACCCATCTTCCCGGTGGGCGACGTTGACGAGCGTCTCGGTGTTCAAGACCAGGTGTTCGGCGTGGTGCTGGACGACGGCACCCCCGTCGCGTTCCCGGTGGAGGCTGCGGCTGCTGCGCTGCGAGCCGGCGAGGTGGTGGAGTTGAGCGGCGTGGAGCTTCGCTTGGACGGGGGCGGGGTGCGGGCCATCGATGCTGCCGACGACGAGATCGTGGGTCACCAGGCGTTCTGGTTTGCCTGGAGCCAATTCATGGCCGACACCCTGCTGTGGGAGCGGTAGCGGCCGTCGGCACGCGTCGCGCCCGGGAACCCCCGAGGGATCAGGTTTTCTCGGTGCTCGGAGGCAATTCGCTAGCCCAGAGTTCGTCGCGGAGTTTGGTGCGGAGGACTTTGCCGGTGGGGTCGCGGTCGACGGCGGGGCGGATTATGTAGCGGCGGGGGCGCTTGTATCCGGCGAGGTGCTCGGCGCAGGCGGCGTCGATGGCCGCGGTCACGTCGTCGTCGGCAAAGCCATCGGCTACGGCCAGGTACACCACCACCTGCTCGCCCCGGTCGGGATCGGGTCCACCCACCGCGCAGGCATCGGCCACCCCGTTCACCGCGAACACCACGTCTTCGATCTCGGCGGGGTAGATGTTCACTCCGGCGGCCACGATCACCTCGGAGCTGCGGCCCGACAGGTACAGGTAGCCGTCCTCGTCGAGGTAGCCAATGTCGCCCACCGAGAAGAACCCGGAGTCGTTGTAGGCGTCGTCGGTCTTGTCGTCGGCGTTGATATAGCGGAAGTAGCGTCCCTCGGGGCGGCGGAAGTACACCGTGCCGGGCTCGCCAGGGCCCAAGATCTCGCCGTCGTCGTCCACAATCTGGATGGCCAACTCCCCGATGGGGGTGCCCACCGTGCCGGGCCGGGCCAGCCACTCGGTCGAGCTGCACAAGGTCATGCCGCCCTCGGTGAAGCCGTAGTACTCGGTGAAGATCGGCCCCCACCACTCGATCATGCGCTGCTTGAGCGGAACCGGGCAGGGCTCGCCGCCGTGCAGGACGGTGGCGAGGCGGGAGTGGTCCACCTCGGCCTTGCGCTCATCAGGCAGCCCCAGGAGCTGGCGGAACATGGTGGGAACCATGATGGAGGCGGTCACCCCATCGTTGATGACGTCCACCGCCCGATCGGCGTCCCACCGACCCATGATCCGCATGGGGGCGCCGTTGGCCAGTGCTCCCAGGGCAAACGCCAGGGGAGCGCCATGGAAGAGTTGGGCGACCATTAGGTGCTTTCCGTCGCGGGGCAGCCCCAGCCCTTGGGCCCCCAAAGAGGAGAACTCCCACCACTGCTCGAAGGTGGACTCCGAATCCAGGGTGCGCTCTACTCCTTTGGGCCGACCGGTGGTGCCCGAGGTGTAGGGGATGCGATATCCGGTGCCCCCGGCTGGGAAAGGAGTTGGATCATGGGCGTCGACCCAGGCATCAAATTCGTCGTCGATCCACACCACTGGCCGGTCGCCGGCGGCGTCTCGGGCCGCGGGGGCGTCGGTTGCCACCAGGGCTGAGCCGGCGTCGTCGAGCACGTAGGCGATCTCGTTGGCCGTCCAGTTGGTCTTGATCGGGGTCATTTTCAGCCCGGCCCGGAAGCAGGCCAGCATGACCTCCACGAACTCGGTGCGGTTGGAGCACACCAATCCCACGTGATCCCCGGGCGAAGCTCCAGCGGCTAGCAGGCCCCGACCTATGGCATGGGTGCGCCGGTCCAGCTCAGCCCAGCTCACCCGGTGGGAGTCGTCCTCCAACGCCAGGTCATCCGGTTCCCGCCCGGCCAACTCGGCCAACACCGAGGGTCTGCTCACGGCTGCGACACTACCGACCCCATTCGCGACAGCCGGAGTCCGAGAAATTCTTGGCGACCCAGGTCTGATGGGCTAGCGGCCGAGGCCGATTTGGCGGGCGATGATGTTGCGCTGGATCTCGCTGGAGCCGGCGCCGATGGTGCCGAGGCGGGCGTTTCGCCAGTGGAGCTGCATGTTGGAGTCGAGGGTGTAGCCGTAGCCGCCCATCACCTGCATACCGGTGTAGCTGGCCCGCATCATGGCCTCGCTGATCCACAGCTTGGCCATCGACACCTCAAGGGCGCACTGCTCGCCCGCGGCGATGCGCCGGGCCAGGTCCCAGGTGAGCGTGCGGGCGATGTTCACGTCCACCGCCACGTCGGCCAGCATGTGCTGTATGGCCTGAAAGCGGCCAATAGCCTGGCCGAATTGCTCCCGGGTGTTGGCGTAATCGACGGCCTCCTCCAAAATGGCCTCCATCGGACCCAAGTTGATGGGCAGGGAGGAGAACCGCTCCCGCTCCAGGTTGGCCTGAAGGTTGCGATGCCCCTGGCCCTCAACGCCCAGGATGTTGGCCGCCGGGACTCGTACGTCGGTGTAGGTGACCATGTTGGTGCCGCTGGCCCGCTCGCCGATGGTCTCGATGGGGGTGATCTCGATGCCAGGGCTGGACAGGTCGACCACGAAGAACGTGATGCCGTCTTGTTTTTTCGGCTCATCGGATGTGCGGGTGGCCAACAGCACGTAGTCGGCGTGGCGGGCAAAGGAGTTCCACATCTTGGTGCCGTTCACCACGTAGTCTTCGCCGTCGCGAACCGCCCGGCACTTCAGGTTGAAGGCGTCTGACCCGGCGTCGGGCTCGCTGAGCGAAAAGCAGAACTTGTACTGGCCGCTGGCGATACCCGGCAGGAACCGGTCTCGCTGCTCCCCGGTGCCGTAGATCTGCAATCCCCCCGACGCGTGGATGGCCGACCGGTAGACCATGATGGCGAATGACATCATGGCCCGGCTCAGCTCGTGCAAGACGATGGCCACCTCCACGATGCCGCCGCCTTGGCCGCCGTATTGCTCGGGGATGCCCACCCCCATGAATCCGGCGTCGGCGAACCGCTGGTAGGTGTCCAGCGGGGGTTCGCCCTTGATGTCCCACTCCCGGGCGAACCCGTCGGGCATCTCTTTGGCCGCGAAGGCCCGCACCGATTCCCGCAACATCTCCTGTTCGGGGGTGAACTCCATGGGTGACTCCCTGTACGGGCGATACTCGCTTAGCTGCGGCGGCTGCCGATGAGCACGTCGACGGCGGTGACCCCAGAAGTATGCACGATGAGCGGGTTTATCTCGGCCTCCATGTGGTCGCGGGCCGCGATGCGCCCCAGTCGGACGAGCACCTCGGCGGCGGCTTGTCGGTCGCGGCCCGGCTCCCCCCGGTAGCCATCCAGCAGCGCGCCCGCCTTGGTGGCGTCCAAAAGGGTGTGGGCGTCGGCCATGCTCAGCGGGGCCGGGGCGATAGCAACGTCGTCGACCACTTCGGTGAGCACGCCGCCGAGTCCGGCCACCACGCAGGGACCGGCCTCGGGGTCGACCTTTGTGCCGACAATCAGCTCCACGCCGGGGTCGGCCATGGACTGGACCACAACCGCGGCGTTGGCCAAGCCCAACTCCTTGCCGCGAGCCTCCAGTCGGGCGGCGGCATCGGCTATGTCGTCGGGGACCACGTTGAGCTCCACCAGCCCGAGGTCGGTCTTGTGGTCCAATCCTCCACCCAGCAGCTTGACCGCTGCGGGTTGGTCGTCGGCGTAGTCGGCCGGTGAGCAGGCGGGGGCCAAGATGTCGGCGAGCAGATCTTCGAGGGATTCCTCCGGCCACGTCTGTGGCTCTTCAGCCGAAGGAAACTCGGGGTGTCGCCTGTGCCAGGCAGCCAGGCAGCGGAACAGGAGGTCGGCTGAACCGAACACGGGGATGGAGGCTTCGAGCAGCTTCGGGTAGTCCACCGCATGCCATCCGGGCGCGCTGAACACCGCAATAGGCGTTCCCCGCCCGGCCTGCGCCACCAGGGCGTCGACTTGGCTGTTTATGGACAGATCGGGGCCGATCAGCATCCCGTGGACCAACACATCCAGCCTGGGATCGTTGCCCATGGCCTTGAGTGCCGCAGGCATCAGATCGAAGTCGACCACCGACTGTCCGGTGAGGTCCAGCGGATTGCGGGGCTCGCCCAGCGTCATGCGCTCGGCCAGCTCTGAGTGGGCCGCCTGGCCCAAGGGAGGCACCTCGAAGCCGTTGTGTCGGGCAGAGTCGGCCAAGATTCCCGCCACCGCCCCCGATGACGAAAGCACCCCGACCCGCTTACCCCACTGACCTTGGGCCATGGGCAAAGCGGCCAATTCGGCCAGGTCATGGGCCATCAAGATGCCGTGCTGACGGCAGCGGGCGGCAAAGGCGTCGTAGTCGCCGACCAATGCCCCGATGTGGCCGCGGACCGCGTCAGCCCCCTCGGGAGATCGGCCACCCTTCAGCACGATCACCGGCTTTCCCGCAGCAGCGGCCGCGTCGGCGGCGTCGAAAAACCGGTCGGCGTCGTCCAGGCCCTCGACATACGCCACGATCTGCTCGGTGCGGTCGTCTCCGGCCAAGAACCGGACGTAGTCGCTCACCTTCAGATCGATGCCGTTTCCCACCGCGAAGCCAACGGTGAGGCCGAGACCGTTTCCTAGCAGGTGCTCGACCAGAGACGACACCAAAGCACCGCTTTGCGACACCACGCCGAGGTTGCCGACGGGCAGTTCATCGGCCATGGCGTAGGGCGGGAACCCCGAGGGGATCCGGTCGACGCAATTGATGATGCCATTGGTGTTGGGTCCGCATACCGCCATCGAGGTGTCGGCCAAGAACGCCTGGAGCTCAAGGTCGAGCGGCGAACCTGCCCGGTCGCCCTCGCCGAACCCCCCGCTGAACAAAATGGCTGCTTGAGAGCCGATGGCCTCGGCTTGGCGCAGCACGTCGATGGCCGCGGCGGCCGGGACCAGCACCAGCACCAGATCAGGGGGTTCGGGCAGCGATCCGAGATCGGGGAAACAGGGCCTATCCACCAGCGTGTCGTAGCGGGGATTGACCAGGTAGAGATCGGCCGAGACGTTGTGTTTGAGCAGATTGCTCAACGCCCACGACCCCAGCTTGTTGCCCCCCGGAGGGGTGGCCCCCACTACCGCGATGGACCGGGGCCGCACCAGCGGGGTGAGATCCTTGGCCGACGGGCTCATCCGGTGATGGTCAGGCCAGCTTGGCCGGTGCGGACCACCATGAACTCCATGCCCTTTGGCCCTGCCGCAAAGCCGTACTCCACGTTGGCGGCCAAGAGGAGGGTGTCGGGCGGCTCTACGATCACTCCGCTGTCGAGGGTGGCGCTACCGGCCAATACCACCATCAACTCGTCCCGGTCATGGCTGTGAGGTGGCACCACATAGCCGGGTGCCAACCGAATGGCGTGGGCGAAGAACGACCCCCGGTGCAGCCATGCCTTCATCAGATCGGTGTCGTCGGGGTCGGGGTTCTCCCCGGGCTGGAACCACTCCACATCTCGATATCGGGTGAGGGCCATAGAGAATTCCTAGCATGGCGTTGATGCATGTGGTTATGGCCGGCGCCGGTGGAATTGGCGGCACCATCGCCGGCGAGGTGGCCCTCGGCGGCGGGGAAGTGAGCGTGATCGACGCCTGGGCCGACCATGTCGAGGCCATCCGGGCCGATGGCCTGCGCCTGGTAGGCCCAAGTCCGGCTGGGGAGCGGACGGTGAGGCTTCCCGCATGGCACATGGATGAGTGGCGGCGGCTGGCGCCGATAGACGTACTGGTAATCGCGGCCAAGGCATTCGACAACCGATGGCTGGCCCCGCTGTTGGCCCCTCGGCTGACCGATACCGCCACGGTGATGTCGGCCCAGAACGGGGTCAACGAGCCACTGCTGGCCGAGTTGCTGGGCCCGGAGCAGGTGATCGGATCGGTGGTGCTATTTCCCGCTGAAGCTGTCGGTCCCGGTCAGGTGAGGCTCGACGGGCAACCGATCCTTCAAATCGGCGAACTCGATGGAACTCGTACCGGTCGCTTGGAGCTGGTGTCGTCGGCGCTGGGCCTGGGTATTGACATTGCGGTAAGCGACAACATCTGGGGGGCCATCTGGTCGAAGCTGGTGATGAACTGCATGAGCAACCCGGTCAATGCGGTGCTTGGGGGCAGGGCTAGGGATTGCCGAGAGCAACCTGGTCCTCGCAGGGTGAGCCTGGCCTGCGGGTCTGAAGCAGTAGCGGTCGGTCGGGCGCGGGGCCACCAGATCGAGCCGGTCAGCGGCATCGACGCCGAGCGCATCTTGGTAGGTGGTGCAGGAGGGTCGGGGGCAGATGAATTGGCCGCCGATTGGGAGGCCACCGCGACCGGATTGGGCGAAGTCAAGGGGTCAATGCCCACCGACATCGAGCGAGGTCGCAGGACCGAGATCGACTCGTTCAGCGGGTTCGTCAGCCAAGAGGGCTTGCGCATGGGCATCCCCACCCCGGTCAACGACGCGGTCTACAAGATGGTGAGTGAGATCGAATCCGGTGCCAGAGCTACCGGCCCCCAGAATCTGGACGAGCTACTGAAAGCGCTGGTCTAACGGCCCTGCCATCGGGGAGGGCGTTTTTCGGCGAACGCCCGAGGGCCCTCCTGGGCGTCGTCGCTGGCATAGACCGGCCTGTATATCTCTTCGGCCACTGCGGCCGCTTCGGTCGGCGACAACCCAGCGGTAGCTCGGACCATGGCTTTGCCGGCGCGCACGGTGAGCGGTGCGTTGGCGGTGATTGCCGCGGCGAGTTCGGCAGTCGCCGACCTCAGTTGAGCCGCGGGCACCACCCGGTTCACCAAGCCGAGCTCGTAAGCCCGCAGGGCGCTGATGGGTTCGGCGGTGCACAGCAGCTCAATGGCCGCCCTAGGCGGGATCAGCCAGCCCAATTGGTTTGCCCACGGGGAGCCCCGGCCCACTTTGGCCTCGAGGATGCCGAAACGGGCGTGATCGGCGGCCATGCACAGATCGCACTGCATGACCAGGTTGAAGCCGCCGGCGTAGGCCACGCCGTTCACCGCGGCGATGACCGGCTTGGAGACCTCTCCGTTAGCCAGACGGCCGCCGAGGAGGTGTGAGGGCAACTCCCTCTCGGCCCGGGCGGCCATCTCCTTGAGGTCGGCCCCGGCTGAGAAGGCGACTTCGCCCGCGCCGGTCAGTACGGCCACTGCGATGTCGTCGTCGGACTCCACCCGGTCCCAGGCCTCAGACAAGCCTTCTGACACCGCCTGGTTGATGGCGTTGCGGGCCTCGGGGCGGTTGATCGTCACCCAGGCCACCCCGTCTGCCACCTCGAACAAGACGGAATCGCCCGACGGTCGGTCAGCCATCGCACACCGCTAGGGCCAAGTAGTGGTCTTCGGCGTCATCCAAAAGCTCCAGCGTCCAGCCTCCCTCGGCCAAAAGAGGCCCGATGCGGTGGGGGTCGATGTTCATGTCATGGGCGTGAGCGCCCCGCTCTTGATGGCGAGCGGCCAGGGCGAGGCGGCCTATGGGGTGGAAGACGGCCAACCGTGCTCCGGGCTGAGCGACCCGGGCCATCTCCCGCAGCGTGCCCACGGGATCGGGTAGGTGGGGAAGCAGCCCGGCGGCCAAGATCCCGGCTATGCAGTTGTCGCGCACCGGCAGCCGGCCCACATCTCCCAACGCGCAAACCGATATGTTCTGCCGTCCCAAGCGGGATGCTTCGTGGAGCATGGCCGGAGTGGCGTCGATGCCGAGCACCGCGCCCTGGGATCCCACCGCGTCCCGTATAGGAGCCAGCGCCCGCCCTGATCCGCAGCCGGCGTCGACGGCCGCATCGCCGGGAGAAAGCCCCAGATGGTCGACGGCCCACTTGAACGAGACATCGTCATCGGGGTGGCGGTCCTCCCAACCAGACGCCCGGGATGTGAAGAATTCCCGGGTCTGCGCCAAATCCCTCGACAAGCTCACTTGCTTAGACCGTACCCGGCTGTTGTCGGGCTGATGCGACGAGGGCCGACAGCTCCGCTTCGGTGGCCGGGCCGGCCAACGAGGCGCAGACCGCGCCGCTCCGATCGGCCAGCACCGCCAAGGGAACGGCGTCGATCGCATAGCGGCGGTGCAGCTCGCTGTGGCGGCGATGCTCCACCTCCTGTACCGCCAGCGCTTCGTCGGCCAAACCCTCGGCAGCTTCGAGCACCGCGGCGCAGGTTGAGCAGGTCTTGGAAGTGAACACGGCCAATAGCCAGTCGGCATTGGGCTGGGCAAAATCCCAGCGTTCCAGTCGGGCGGGCACCGAGTACGTGGGTGCAGTCGGGTTCGAGGGGCGGAAGCGGCGATAGATCCAGGCCACTGCCAGCGCACCGGCGATGACCCCCAGGGCGATCAGGGTGCGGGCCACGACTCCGGGGCGTCAGGCTCATCAATGTCAGCCGCCGATGCAACGGTGGTCGCAGCCGAACCCCGCGTCCCCCCTGTGCTTCGAGAGCTCAGAGCAGTGCCGATGACGTCTCGGGGATCTCCAATGGGACCCTCGGCGCCCAGCTCCACCAGCCGAGTGACTTCTTCACCAGAGATCGTCTCGTGTTCCAATAGGGCCCGTGCCACCAGGTCCAGGCCGTTGCGGTGTTTGGAAAGGACCTCCCGGCACCGGTTCTCCTGGGCCCGCAAAATCTCAGCCACTTCTTCGTCGATGACCCGGGCGGTTTCGTCGCTGTACTCCCGGCTGGTCATCATGTCATCGCCCAAGAACACCTGTCCCGAGCTTCGCCAGGCCATCGGCCCAATGCGGTCGCTCATGCCCCATTCGCGCACCATGCGCCGAGCGAATTCGGTGGATCCGGCCAAGTCGTCGGCCGCGCCGCTGGAAGATACGCCAAACACCAGTTCCTCGGCGATGCGCCCGCCCATGCGCATGACCAGCATGTCGTCGAGATAGTTGCGCCGCAGGGTGTGACGGTCTTCTTCGGGCAGAGTCATGGTCACTCCCAGGGCCATGCCCCGGGGAATGATGGTCACCTTGTGCAGTGGGTCGGCGTGGGGCAGCACTGCGGCGCACACCGCATGGCCGGCCTCGTGATAGGCGGTGATCTGCCGTTCCTCCTCGGACATGACCATCGACTCCCGGCGCTGGCCCATCAGCACTCGGTCGCGGGCGTTCTCGAAGTGGACCATGCGGATCTGATCGGAATCGCTCCGCACCGCGAAGAGGGCGGCCTCGTTTACCAAGTTGGCGAGGTCGGCGCCGCTCATGCCCGGAGATCCTCGGGCGACCAACGGGAGGTCCACGTCGGCAGAGATCTTCTTGGACCGGACGTGGACGTTGAGGATTTGCAGCCGGTCGTCGGCTTCTGGCAGCGGGACCACCACTTGGCGGTCGAACCGCCCGGGCCGCAGCAGAGCGGGGTCCAAGATATCGGGCCGGTTGGTGGCCGCCATCATGACGATGCCCTCAGTAGCCTCAAAGCCGTCCATCTCGGACAGCATCTGGTTGAGGGTCTGCTCGCGTTCGTCGTGGCCGCCGCCGAGGCCGGCACCTCGCTTGCGGCCGATGGAATCGATCTCATCGATAAATATGATGGCCCGGCCCATCTTGCGGGCCGACTGGAAGAGGTCTCGCACTCGGCTGGCCCCCACCCCGACAAACATCTCCATGAAGTCCGACCCGGTTACCGACAAGAAGGGCACCCCGGCCTCGCCGGCCACCGCCCGGGCGATAAGCGTCTTGCCGGTGCCCGGTGGCCCCACAAGCAGTACGCCTTTCGGGATGCGGGCGCCAATCTGAGCGAATTTGTCGGGGTGTTTGAGGAAGTCGACGACCTCGACAATTTCCTTCTTGACCCCCTCGTAGCCAGCCACATCTTCGAAAGTGGTTCCGGGGCGCTCGGTGGTGTAGGTCTTGGCCTTGGACCGGCCAATGGACATGATCCCGCTCATCTGGCCCTGGGCCCGGCGCTGGAACCACCAGAAGATCAAAAAGATCAGCCCAACCGGGATGAGCAGCGGCAGGATGCTGGCCCAGATGCTGCTTCGGGGGGTGTAGAACTCGAACGTGGGGATCCTGCCCCGCAAGTCGGCTTCGACCTGCTCGCTCAGCGGAACCGGTCCGGTGGTATAGAACTTGGAGCCGTCTACAGTTGTGCCCTTGATCTCGCCGGTGTTGTTGTTGTACTCCGCCTCTTCGATTTCGCTGGATTGCGCAGAGTCGACGAATGCCCTGAAGGAAATCTCCTCGCCTTTGTCCTCGCTGCGGAACACGTTGGAGAACAGCAGAGCGGCCAAGAGCCCGAGCACGATGAACCACACCCAGCGCGGCATGCGGCTCTGTGGAGCCTGCTGACCCGGCCCGCGCTCGGGTTCGCGCTGCTCAGGTGGCGGGGGAGGCGGTGGCGGCGGTGAGGCCATTAGATAATTCTACGAGTGGCCAGCGACAAATTCACCATTACGCTGCGAGCCGGTGGCAGCAACTGAGCGGACAAGAGCACGGGAGATCCGCTGGGGTTTGCCCGATGTGTTCATCGGTGTGGTTTTTTCGTGGCTGGCCGCGGTGGTGGTCTTCTTCGTTGTGTTGGCCGCGGTCGGGCTAGATACCGGGGGCGAGACCGGCACCGGGTCGTATATGGGGCGCTACGGGCTGAGCGATGTCATAGGCCAAGAACGCAGCGATCCCGCG
The DNA here is from genome assembly GCA_963663255.1 of Acidimicrobiales bacterium. Taxonomy (GTDB): domain Bacteria; phylum Actinomycetota; class Acidimicrobiia; order Acidimicrobiales; family Bin134; genus Poriferisocius. The sequence continues at coordinate 2,634,295 of OY760141.1, read as the reverse complement.
CTTCCCCTTTGGACCCTGCCAGTGGGGCAGCTTGGGCTGTGGGGCGGTTTTGCCCTGACCACGCTGATAGCTGGCACACTGCGAGGAAGCGGAGTGCGGCGCGACTTCGGCTTGTCGATGAAAGCGTCGGATGCGCCCGTTGGGCTGTTGGTCGGCGTGTTCGCCCAGATCGCGGTGGTTTGGCTCATCTATGCGCCGTTCCAGCAGTTATTCGACTTCGACGTGAGCGAGGCCGCACGGCAGATCACCGACCGAGCCGCAACCGGAAGCGACATCGCCTTCGTGATGCTGGGGGTGGTGGTGGGGGCTCCCATCTTTGAAGAGCTCTTCTTCCGCGGTCTGGTGTTGCGGGCGTTCGAGCGGAAATGGGGGGCGACCTTAGGGGTGCTGGCCTCCTCGGCACTGTTCGGCGCAGTGCACCTCCAACTCCTCCAGTTTCCGGCGCTGATGGCCTTTGGAATCATCGCCGCTTTGCTGGTGAAGCGATACAAGCGGCTGGGACCGGCCATCTGGGCCCATGTGGGCTTCAATCTGATCGCGGTAATCAACCTGATCTGGCTGGCCTGAGGGGCACCGCGGAGTTCTTTGTGTTTACGTTGAGGGTGTGAGCGAGTCGGGCGTGTTGCGCGGGACGGTGCAGCCCTATGCGTGGGGGTCGCGGGACGCATTGCCCCGGATCATGGGGGTGCCACCCACCGGTGAGCCCCAAGCCGAGCTGTGGCTGGGTGCCCACCCCCGGGGACCGTCGATGTTGCGCCGCGGCGGCGAGGATCATCCGCTCGACGAGGTGATAGCCAGCGACCCGGTGGGCGAACTGGGGGGAGAAACAGCTCGGTCGTTCGGCGGCGAACTGCCCTTTCTGCTCAAGATCTTGGCCGTAGACCAGCCACTTTCGCTCCAGGCCCACCCCACCCGCCAGCAGGCCCAGGCGGGGTCCGCCGCTGAAAATGAGCGAGGCATCCCCGTTGATGCCGATCATCGGTCGTATCGCGACCGCAACCACAAACCTGAACTGGTCTGCGCGCTGGAGCCGTTCACCGCATTTTGCGGTTTCCGTCCGCCGAACACTGCGGCAGACCTGCTCGAATCGCTCAAGGTCCCCGATCTGGCCCCGGTAGTGGGCTTCTTGCGGGAGGCCAAGGCCGACCAGGCGTTTCGGTGGCTGCTGGAGCGACCCGCGTCGACCGGCCCGGCAATCGCCCACAAGGTGGCGGAAGCCTGCGCCAAGCCCGGCTCGTTTTCTGCTGAGCGGCGGTGGGCGGTGCGAATCGGGCAGCAGCATCCCGGTGACATCGGTGTGGCCATCGCTTTGATGCTGAACCTGGTGGAGCTCAGTCCGGGACAAGCCCTTTATCTGGGGGCAGGCAATCTGCACGTCTACTTGCAGGGGGTGGTGGTGGAAATCATGGCCAACAGCGACAACGTGCTGAGAGGCGGGCTCACCTCCAAGCACGTGGATGTTCCCGCCCTCTTGGAGGTGGTGGATTGCCGTGTTCATGAAGTACCGGTGACAACCCCTGATGGTCCGTTGTTCACATTTCGCCCCCCAGTGCCCGATTTCTGTCTCACCCGCATTCACGTGGACGAAGAAGTCCGCTGTCATCCCATAGGCCCGGAGATCGTGCTGTGCGCATCCGGCCAGGTCAGCGCGGCCGGCTGTGAGATCACCGGCGGTGGGGCGGTGTGGCTGCCAGCGGGGACTGGTGCGTACGCCATCTCTGGCACAGGGCTGGTGTTTCGAGCTCGGACCAACCACCTGGAATAGGGCAGCAGGGGCGGCCCATCGGTAAGACTGTGACCATGGCGCTGGACCCCCGACTACTTGAGATTTTGGCCTGCCCCGACGACAAGGGGCCGCTTCTGTATTTCCCCGATGAAGACGCGCTCTACAACCCCCGCCTGCACCGCCGCTATCTGGTGGAAGACGACATCCCCAATATGCTCATCGACGAGGCCGCCACCGTGGAAGATTCTGAGCACGAGCGACTGATGGCCAGGGCTGAGTCTGAGTCCATTCCCTTCACGTTTACCCCGTGAGCAAGACGACACCCATCCAAGGTCGGGCCTGCTGATGAGTGAACGGGTAGACACGCTGGGGATGTGGCCGGCGGTCAATCGGCTGCCCGAGCAGATGTTGGACGCGCTGGATAGGACGAAGGACATGCGCGGACTGCCCAAACGCTCGGAGATCACCAATGTGCTCGTGCTGGGAATGGGACCGGGCGGGTTTGCCGGCGACCTGCTGTCGGTGACCGCCGGGCCGTTCATGCCCCTTCCCATCGTTGTCGTCAAGAGCTATCAGCCTCCTTCGTACGTGGACGAGCAGACCCTGGTGTTCGCTCTCTCCGCCAGTGGCGACACACCGGAGATCGTCCAAGCCGCGGCCCAGGCTGCCGAAGCCGGAGGCCGGGTGGTGGCGGTGACCGGCGGTGGTCAACTAGCCCAAATGGCCAGTAATTGGGGCGCCCCTCTGGTCGAAGTGGATCCCATGCTGTACCCGCCAAGGGCCGGGCTGAGCGTTCTCACCGTGGCCCCCATGATCATCCTGGAGCAGATGGGCCTGTTCCCCGGCGCTTCCCAATGGGTGCGCTTTGCCGTGGAGCAGATTCGCAGCCGCCGGGACACGGCTCGGGCACGGTCCGCATCCCTTGCCCGCCGCCTGGCAGGCACGGTGCCGCTGGTCTACGGCGGAGGAGGGCTCGGCTCGGTGGCCGCCCGGCATTGGAAGAACATGATCAACACCAGTGCCAAGGCCCCGGCATTTAGCGCCGGAGTTCCCGACCTGCTGCACAACGAGATCGCCGGGTGGGGCCAGCACGGCGATCTGACCCGGCAGGTGTTCAGCATGGTGGTTTTGCGCCACGATCACGAGCACCCCGAGGTGATGCGGGGCTTCGACATCATGATCGACCTGATGGACGAGGTGGTGGGCGCAGTCCATACCGTGGAGGCGGCTGGAGAGGGTCCGGTGGCCCAGATCTTCGACCTCATGTACCAGGGATCGATTACATCGTTGGAGATGGCCGCCGCGGTGGGCCTCGACCCCGGCCCGGTGCCCGCCGTCGTGGCCGCGCGACAGGCGCTGGCCGGTCGCACCCGATGACGGCTTCGGCGGGGACATTTCATAGATTCAATCGGGAACCCCCGCAAAGAAACCTAGATAGCAAGGGAGGGTCGCGGTGACCCTGGAGCACGATTTCAAAGTGGCCGACTTGGCCTTGGCAGAGGCCGGCCGCAAGGAGATCCGCCTGGCCGAGCACGAGATGCCCGGTCTGATGGCCCTGAGAGCCCGGCACTTCGACGACCAGCCCCTGGCCGGAGCCCGCATCACCGGCTCGCTCCACATGACCGTGCAGACAGCGGTGCTCATCGAGACCCTCACCGCCTTGGGTGCCCAAGTGCGCTGGGCGTCGTGCAACATCTTCTCCACCCAGGACCCCGCTGCAGCCGCGGTGGCCGTCGGCGCCGCCGGCACGCCCGATGACCCCCAAGGGGTTCCGGTCTATGCCTGGAAGGGCGAGACCCTGGAGGAGTACTGGTGGTGTACCGAGAAGGTGCTGCGCTGGCCCGACGGCGGGGGGCCCAATCTCATCTTGGACGATGGCGGGGACGCCACCCTGTTGGTCCACATGGGGGCCGACGCTGAGGCTGAGGGCAACGCCGGCGACCCCGATGAGGCCGATTCTGAGGACTTGGCTGAGATCCGCCGTCTGCTGGGGCGCACGCTGGACGACGAACCCGGGCTGTGGACAGCCATTGCCAAGGGCGTTCGGGGGGTATCGGAGGAGACCACCACCGGCGTCCACCGGCTCTATCGGATGAAGGCCGATGGCACCCTGCGCTTCCCGGCCATCGACGTCAACAACTCGGTGACCAAGCAGAAGTTCGACAACCTCTACGGCTGCCGGCATTCGCTGATCGACGGCATCAACCGAGGTACCGACATGATGATCGGCGGCAAGCTGGCCGTGGTGTGCGGCTACGGCGACGTGGGCAAGGGCTGTGCCCAATCGCTACGGGGCCAGGGTGCCCGGGTGGTGATCACCGAGGTGGACCCCATTTGCGCGCTGCAAGCGGCCATGGAGGGTTTCGAGGTGCAGCGGCTTGAGGATGTGCTTGAGACGGCCGACCTGTTCGTAACCGCCACCGGCTGCCGTGACGTGATCAGCGCTGAACACCTGGGGCGGATGAAGCACCAGGCGGTTGTGGGCAATATCGGCCACTTCGACAACGAGATCGATATAGCCGGGCTCAATGCGCTGTCGGATGTGCAAAGGACCAACATCAAGCCCCAGGTGGACGAGTACGTCTTTCCTGACGGTCACTCGGTGATCATCTTGTCGGAGGGGCGCCTGCTGAATTTGGGCAACGCCACCGGTCATCCCAGTTTTGTGATGTCGTGCAGCTTTGCCAATCAGGTACTGGCCCAGATGGAGCTGCACGCCAACGCCGAAACCTATGGGACCGATGTGACCACGCTGCCCAAGGAGTTGGATGAGATGGTGGCTCGCCTGCACCTTGACGCCCTCGGCGTACGCCTCACCACCCTCACCCCCGACCAAGCCGACTACATGGGGGTATCGGCCGACGGGCCGTTCAAGGCCGACCACTACCGGTACTGATCCGGCTGGTTCAAGCAATGCCATCGCCGCCTGAGGACTCTCCCATTCCGCCCACCATCGAGTGGATGGGCGATCACATTCGACTGATCGACCAACGGAGGCTGCCCGGAGAGTTGGTGTTGGTGGAGGTGCACAGTATCGAGAAGCTGTGCGAACTTATCTCTGCACTGGCCATCCGAGGAGCGCCCGCGTTGGGGGCAGCTGGGGCCATGGGAGTGGCCCTGGCCTCGGTGCAGGGCCGCGATTCGGCAGAGGTGGCTTTGATGCTCAAGGCCACCCGACCCACCGCAGTGAACTTGGCCTGGGGGGTGGAACGGGCGCGGGCCGCGCCAGACCCGGTGACCGAGGCACTGCGGATCGCCGCCGATGACGTGGCAGTCAACCAGGCCATCGGGTCCCACGGCACCGCGGTGGTGCCCGATGGCGCCCGAGTGCTGACCCATTGCAACACCGGATCGTTGGCCTGCGTGGGGTGGGGGACCGCACTGGGCGTCATCCGCTCGGCCCACGTTGCCGGTCGGCAGCCGTCGGTCTGGGTGGATGAGACCCGCCCGGTGCTCCAAGGGGCACGGCTCACCGCCTGGGAGCTGCAACAGCTCGGCATCCCCGCCACGTTGGTAGTGGACTCCATGGCCGGATCTCTGATGGCTGCCGGAGAGGTGGATCTGGCCATAGTGGGCGCCGACCGCATCGCGGCCAACGGGGATGTTGCCAACAAGATCGGCACCTATTCGCTGGCCGTGCTGGCCCGACACCACCACATCCCCTTCTACGTGGCCGCACCCACCTCCACCATCGACCGCGCCACCCCTGCGGGATCCCACATCGTGGTAGAGCAGCGCCCCGACACCGAAGTGGTCGAGGTAGGCGGGGTGCGGCTCGCCCCCAAGGGCATGACCGCCCAGAACTGGGCCTTCGACATTACCCCTGCCGAACTGGTCACCGGCTACATCACCGAAGAAGGCGTCAGCGACAGCATTCATTGATGCCCAGTTGGCCTGGTCGTGGTCTGAGCAGGGGGAATGTGTCACTGGTCCTCTCTAAGGTGCGGCCATGTTGTTGATGCGGGTTTGTGCTGGATGTGGAGGACCGGGTCCGTCGCCGTGCGAGCGGTGCCGGGCTGGCATGCGGGCAGTAGGGGAGATGCCTCCGCCCGAGCCCTTGTCCGGGTTGTGGGCAGCCTTCGCATACGCCGGGGCTGGCCGGGATTTGCTGGCCCGACTGAAGTACCGCAATCAGCGGTCGTGTGTGGGGTGGGTGGCGACGGCCATGGCCGGTGCCCTGCCTTCGGGCTTGGTTGTTGAAGCGGTCACGTGGGCGCCGACATCTCCCCGGCGCCGCCGTCGTAGGGGTTTCGATCAGGCTGAGCTGTTGGCCCGAGCTCTGGGGCGGGAGACAGGATTGCCCGTCGTCTCCCTCTTGAAGAGAGTTGACGCCGCAGGCCAGACCGGCCGGAGCCGCAGCCAGCGTTACTGCGCCCCTGTTTTCGCTTCTCGGCGTTCCGCGCCGTCAACGGTGCTGGTGGTTGACGATGTGGTCACCACCGGAGCCACCCTCCAAGCGGCGGCCTCTGCCTTGATCCGGGCTGGTGCCCGGCACGTGGCAGCGGTGGTGGCCGGGGCAACACCGCTGCCCTCCTTACAACAGCCGCCCGGTGTGGCTACCATGAGAAGTCACAACTCAACCCCAGCCGAAAGGGAGCCGCCATGGACGTGACCATTAGCAGCAGCGGGATGCAGGTGTCGCAGCGACTGGGGGAGACCACCCGAACAAAGGTGGGCAAGCTGAGCCGTTACCTGTCGGGCATCGATCACGCCACGGTCAGGTTCAGCGAGGAGAAGAACCCCCGCATCGCGGAGCCCGACATCTGCGAGGTCACCCTGGAAGGTCACGGCTATCACATACGCAGCCGGGTCAACGGGCCGACGCCGTTCGCCGCTCTCGACCGGGCAATAGCCAAGCTGGAGCGCCAACTCCGCCGCACCAAAACCCGCCGGGTAGACCGCCAACACCACTCCCGGGAACGCCGGGCCAGCTAAGCCCAGCGCAGGCCACAACCGGGCTTTCTCCGCGCCCACAGACCACAGCACGCGGCGAGCAGAGCGAGCCGTCTCCGCTGACTTGATGGCGGGGGCGTAGCGGTAGAGTGGGGCTGGCATGAGTGTGTTCAATAAGATTCTGAACACCGGAGAGGGCAAGAAGCTCAAGGCACTGGAAGATTTGGTGCCCGACATCAACGCGCTCGAACCGGAGACCAAAGCGCTGTCCGATGATGCGCTGCGGGCCCGCACCGGGGAGTTCCGCCAACGCTTGGAAAACGGGGAAGACCTCCACGACCTGCTCATCGAGGCCTTCGCAGTGGTGCGGGAGGCGGCTTGGCGGGTAATCGGCCAGCGCCACTACGACGTGCAGCTGATGGGGGGCGCGGCCCTTCACTTCGGCTGGGCGGCCGAGATGAGAACCGGAGAGGGCAAGACCCTGGTGTCGACGCTTCCGGTGTACCTGAATGGCCTGGGCGGCAAGGGCGTGCACGTGGTCACGGTGAACGACTACTTGGCCGCCCGCGACGCCGACTGGATGGGCGCGATCCACCGGTGGCTGGGCCTGACCGTCGGCCTGGTGGTTCCCGGAGAGCGGGGTTCAGAGTTCAAACGCGAGCAGTACGGGTGCGACATCACCTACGGCACCAACAACGAGATGGGCTTCGACTACCTGCGGGACAACATGGCCATGTCGGCCGACCGGCGGGTCCAGCGAGGCCACAACTACTGCATCGTGGACGAGATCGACTCCATCCTCATCGATGAGGCCCGGACCCCGCTCATCATCAGCGGGCGCCTGGCCGACGCCGCCAAGACGTACTACAAGTTCGCCAGCGTGGTGCGGGGACTGCGGCGCGACGTCCACTACGACGTCGACGAGGAGAAGCGCATCGTGGCCCCCACCGAGGAGGGGGTCCACGCCGTGGAGCGGGCGCTGGGAGTGGAGAACCTCTACGACTCGGTCAGCGCCAATCTGGTCCACCAGCTACAGGCCGCGCTGCGGGCCAAGGAGCTCTACCACCGCGACAAGGACTACATCGTGCAGCGGGGCGAGGTGAAGATCGTCGACGAGTTCACCGGACGGGTCTTGGACGGGCGCCGCTGGTCGGAGGGCCTGCACCAGGCAGTGGAGGCCAAAGAGGGGGTTAAGATCAAAGAGGAGAACCAGACGCTGGCCACCATCACCCTCCAGAACTACTTCCGGCTCTACGACAAGCTGGCCGGCATGACCGGCACCGCGGTGAGCGAGGCCAACGAACTATTCGGCACCTACGGCTTGCATGTGGTGCCGATTCCCACCAACCTGCCGGTGGTCCGGGCCGACGAGGGCGACCTCATCTACAAGAGCGAGAACGGCAAATTCGACGCCTTGGTCGGCGATCTGGTGGAGCGCTATGAGCGGGGCCAGCCGGTGCTGGTGGGCACCGTCTCGGTGGAGAACTCCGAGAAGCTGGCCGATGTGTTGAACAAGCGAGGCATTCCCCATGAAGTGCTCAACGCCAAGCAGCACTTCCGGGAGGCCGATATCGTGGCCCAGGCCGGTCGACTGCACGCCATCACCGTGGCCACCAACATGGCCGGACGAGGGGTGGACATCGTCCTGGGTGGCAACCCCGAGGCCATGGCCCGCCGGGACGCGGTCGCCGAAGGACTCGACCCCGCCAGCGACGAGGGCCAGGCTAGGGCATCCGAACTGCTGGAGAAATACGAAGCTGAGTGCGGGGCCGAGGGCGAGAAGGTACGGGAGTTGGGCGGCCTCTATGTGCTGGGCACTGAGCGCCACGACAGCCGCCGTATCGACAACCAGCTCCGGGGCCGCTCTGGGCGCCAAGGCGATCCCGGCGAGAGCCGGTTCTATCTCTCGCTGGAAGACGATCTCATGCGGATCTTCGCCACCGGTGCCATGAACTGGGTCATGGACAGGGCCCTGCCCGAGGACGTGCCCATCGAGGCCAAGATGGTCACCAAGGCCATCGAGCGGGCCCAGGGCACCGTCGAGCAGAAGAACGCCGAGGCCCGCAAGAACGTGCTCAAGTACGACGAGGTCCTCAACGAGCAGCGCAAGGTGATCTACAAGCGACGGGCTCAGATTCTGTCAGGCGAAGACCTGAGGGCCGACACCCTCGAGCACTTGTGTGAGGCTGTCGACGCGGTGATCGGCGGTCAGTGCACGTCGGAGGACCCTGCCGACTGGGACTTGGAGCAACTGGAAACCGAGATCCGGGTCCTGTGGCCCACCAAGCTCGGAGCCGACGAGTTGGGCGCGGCCACTTCCACCGATGATCTCTACGACCTGTTGGTGGGCGAGGCGGTGGCCCACTACGAGCAGCGGGAGGAAGAAGTCGGCGCTGAGTCCATGCGGGAGGTGGAGCGCCAGATCATGCTGCGCATCATCGACCAGCGCTGGCGCGAGCACCTCTACGAGATGGACTACCTCAAAGAGGGCATCAACCTGCGGGCTCTCGGCCAAAAGGACCCTCTCACTGAGTGGCAGCGGGAGGGGTTCGAGATGTTCGGCCAGATGATGTCCGGAGTGGCACGGGACTTCGTCACCTACATCATGCACGTGGAGATCAACGTGGAGGCCCCGGTCCGCGCCGACGACACCGGCACCAGCAACATCACCGAGTCAGGTCCGGCCGACCCTTCGACGCAGTCCTCTCTGGCCCGAGCTTCAGCCGCGCCCGAGGTGGTGCAGGAATCGGCCCCCGCCTCGAAAGTGCCGGTGGTGAAGTCGGAATTGGAGAAGACCCCCCGCAACGCCCCCTGTCCGTGTGGATCGGGCCGCAAGTTCAAGCAGTGCCACGGGCGCTGACCGTTCAACTCCCAAAAGCCCCGTGCCCGACTTCACCGGCGACCTCGCCCTGCTCCGATCCAAACTCGACGAAGCCCGGCGCTACCTGCACATCGACGACCTGATAGGCCGCCGCCCCGACCTGGAGAGGGCCGCCGTCGACCCCGGCCTGTGGGACGACCCTGACCGGGCCCGCAAGGTAACCCGCGAGCTGGCCGAACTGGCCGAGGACGTTGAGTTATTCGCCGGGCTGGAAGCCGCGTTGGAAGACGCCGACACGCTGCACCAGCTGGCCGTGGAGGAAGGCGACGAGTCGCTGGCTCCGGAGATCTCCCAAATGCTGGAGTCTCTGACCGCCAAAATAGACGACCTGGAGCTGCGCTCGCTGCTGGGCGGCGAACACGACGGCTCAGACGCGGTATGCGAGCTTCACAGCGGAGCAGGAGGCACCGATGCCCAGGACTGGGCCGAGATGCTGCTGGGGATGTACCAGGGCTGGGCCGAGAGCCGCGGCTTCGACTTCAAAGTGGACTCCGTGTCAGAGGGTCAGGGGGCGGGCATCTCCTCAGCCGACTTCACCATTTCCGGGCGCAACGCCTACGGCCTGTTGCAGTCAGAGCGGGGAGTGCACCGGCTGGTGCGCATATCCCCGTTCGACTCCGACGCCCGCCGCCACACCGCGTTCGCCCAGTTCAGGGTTGTCCCGTTCTTCGACGAAGTGTCCGATGAGGTGGACATCGACGACAAGGACCTGCGGATCGACACCTTCCGATCTTCGGGAGCAGGCGGCCAGCACGTTAACGTGACCGACTCGGCCGTGCGGATCACCCATATACCGACCGGCGTAGTGGTGTCGTGCCAAAACGAGCGCAGCCAGCACCAGAACAAAGACCGAGCCATGCAGATCCTGGCCGCCCGCCTCGCCGACCTCAAACGGGCCGAGCGGCAAGCTGAGATCGCCGGCCTGGCCGGCGACTACCAGAAAGCCGAGTGGGGCAGCCAGATCCGCTCCTACGTCCTGCACCCCTACCAACAAGTAAAAGACGACCGCACCGGCGTTTCCATCGGCAACGTGGAGGGTGTGCTAGCCGGCAACCTAGACGAACTAATAGAGGCCTACCTCCGCTGGCGCCGCATGAGCTGAGCCCGGCCAGTTCCCGCGCCGGTGCAGCCGTTCCTGTCGACCCGCTCACGTCTTGGTCGGCGGGCTACGTTATGGGCCTTTGAAAAGCAGGATTGGACTATTTCTAGCCTTTTCTGCTCTGGTGCTGGGGCTAGCGCCGATACCCAGCAATCCGGTGTCGGCACAGGGCCAGGGCCAACAGAGCGTGGCGCAGCGGTGCTTTGAACACCACAAGTTCGGAGCGCAGCCGGTAGACGTGGCCAAAACCGCCGACGGCCAAATCGTCATCGCCCAGACAAACTGGAACTGGCACGATTCACAGCGGGATGGCGTCGTCAAGCATCCCGCGACAGCTCTCCCGTACACATGACCGGGGAACAACGTCGACGCGGGCCCCCAGGAGGTCTTCGAGGTCTGCTTCCAACCCGCCGATGTCGAACAAAGTGACGCCTTCTGCAAAGTCCACCAAAAAGTCGTAATCACTGCTGGGGGAGTCTTTGCCGCGCGCCACCGACCCCACCAGCGCGATGGCGCGGGCATGGTTGCGCTCCGCTGCGGCCCGAATCGCAGCCCCATACTTCACCAACACATCATCGCGGCGACTCACGCTCATCATCGTATCCCGCCCCCACGCCAGCCAGCGCGCTCGAATTCGGAGTGGAACCCTGCTCCGGGCCCTCGTCAGCGGCTAGCTAGGAATCGATGGCAAGCCCGTCGTCACACCGCGTTCGCCTAGTTCAAGGTGGCGCCGTTCTGAGCGTTCCTGTGAATCCGCTCAGACCTTGATCGGCGGGCTAGCGTACGGGCCTGTGAAATATCGGATTGCGTTGGTTCTCGCCTTTTCTGCTTTGGTGTTGGGGTTAGCGCCGATACCCAGCAATCCGGTTTTCGCTCAGGGCCAGGGTCAGCAGAGCGTGGCGCAGCGGTGCTTCGCACACCACAAGTTCGGAGCCCAGCCGGTAGACGTGGCCAAAGCTGCTGACGGCCAAACCGTCCTCGCGCAGACTAGCTGGAACTGGCACGACGCCATCGGCTGCTATCTCACCCTCGACCCACAAGCCCTAGCCGTCCTCCAGGCCGCCCCGCCACCCCAAGACCTGCCCAGCGGGCCGACCAGCGCTTCCAAGCAGTGCTTCGAACACCACAACTTCGGGGAAACCCCCGTCGATGTGGCCAAATCCGCCGACCGCCAAACCGTGCTGGCCCGCCTCAGCTGGGGCTACCACGATGCCATCGGCTGCTTTTTGGTGCTCGACGACACCGCCCTCGCCACCCTGCGCACCGCTGCCCAACCCGACCCCACACCGGACCCGACACCCGATCCCACGCCCGATCCGACACCCGCGGAGACAGAACCGGAGTCCTTGGTATTGCGTGTGACCGCGGTGGCGGGAGATGGGACGGTGAACATCGCGGAGAAGGCTGAGGGGTTCGCGGTGTCGGGCGACACGGGCCCGGTCGCCGGTGTGAGCGTGTCGGTGCAGGTGGGCACTGCCACGCTGGGGCCGGTGCTGTCAGCTGACGGCACCGGCGACGGGACGGCGACGTGGTCGGTGAGGGTCCCCGCCGCGGCGGCCTATGTGACGGGAACGTCGCTGACGGTCACGGTATCGGCGTCGAAGGAGGGCGCTGTGGCTCCTGCGGATGTGGTTCGCAGTGTGGCGGTGGACCTGGTGGCGCCGACCGCTCCAAGCTATGCCGCACCTGCATCCTTGCAGGTCGGCGAGCAGATCGCGCCGATGCATCCGATCGGCCCCTCAGGGCTCGCCCGCTACAGCGCGCAGGGCCTGCCCGCGGGCCTGGTGATCGACGCGGCCAGCGGCGTGATTACCGGCATCCCGACCGCAGCGAACATCGTCGAGACGGCGACGATCACCGTGCATGACTCAGCTGGCAACACCGCCCAAACCCACCTCACGTTCCCCGCGGCAAAGCCGATCTTGTTGCGTGTGACCACGGTGGCGGGAGATGGGACGGTGAACATCGCGGAGAAGGCTGAGGGGTTCGCAGTGTCGGGCGACACGGGCCCGGTCGCCGGTGTGAGCGTGTCGGTGCAGGTGGGCACTGCCACGCTGGGGCCGGTTCTGTCGGCTGACGGCGACGGTGACGGGACGGCAACGTGGTCGGTGAGGGTCCCCGCCGCGGCGGCCTATGTGTCGGGGACGTCGCTGACGGTCACGGTGTCGGGGTGGAAGGCGGGCGCAATGGCCCCGGATTTGATTCACGAAGCGTTCGTGGACCTGGTCCCACCAACCGCTCCGAGCTATACGGTGCCAGTGCTTTTGACGGTCGGTGAGCAGCTAGTGCCGATCGATCCGAGCGGCGCCTCAGGGGTCGCCCACTACAGCGCGCAGGGACTCCCAGCGGCCATTGAGATCGACGCGGCCACCGGCGTCATCAGCGGCACCCCGAACGCGGAGAGCCGCGCCACGACGGCGACGGTCACCGTGCGCGACTCGGCGGGCAACACCGCCCAAACCGATTTGGCGTTCCCCGCGATCCTCACTCGCAAGCAGGCGCCCACCGTGATATCAGCTGGCGACGATCATTCGTGCGGGATCAGAGCCGACGGTACCGCAACCTGCTGGGGCCTTAACGACAACGGCCAAGCGGATGCACCGACGGGCCACTACACCGCCATCGCAGCGGGCCGGTGGCATTCGTGTGCCATTAGAACCGATCGCAGCATCGCCTGTTGGGGCGCAAACCAGAATCAAAACAACAGCGGACAGACAAATCCTCCGACGGGCCACTACACCGCCATCGCAGCGGGTGACAGTCATTCGTGTGCCCTCAAAGCAGACGAATCCATCGCCTGTTGGGGCCACAACTATTATGGCGAGTCCGATGCCCCTGCTGGCCGGTTCTTCGCCGTCGCAGCTGCCCATTTCCTCTCGTGTGGGATTAGATTTGACGGCTCCATCGCTTGCTGGGGCGACAACTTCTACGGCGAATCCGATGCTCCGGCTGGCGCGTTCACCGCCATCGCGGTCGGAAGCACCCATTCATGCGGGCTCAGACCCGGTGGCACCCCAACCTGCTGGGGGAGCAACTCCTCCGGCGAATCCGATCCTCCTGCGGGCCGGTTCACAGCCATCGCAGCGGGTGACAGTCATTCGTGCGGGCTCAGACCCGACGGAACCATAGCTTGCTGGGGGAGGAACTTCTTCGACGATTCCGATGCCCCTTCGGGCCGATTCACAGCCATTACTGTCGGGCGATGGCATTCGTGCGGGCTCAGAGCCGACGGCACCGCAACCTGCTGGGGGAGGAACATGTACGGCGAAAAGGACGCGCCCGCGGGCCAGTTCTCTGTTTCGTCTGGCACCGGTAGCTGAGTGGTCATCCTGTCAAGGGTGGCGAGCCCGCAGGGCCAGCCCGGATGCACCACGGCGTCTAGCCCCCACCGCCCTATGGACTGCTAACACCCAGTAGGTGTCCCCCTTTCTGAGTGGCCGACCAAGGCAGCACACCGCCTTCTGAGCGGCGGGAGCAGGCGACCGGACCCAGCCCGCAGGGTGCGTCGTCGGGGCACGGCACTGGTGATAGCGTGGTTTGAGTCTTACAGCTTGCAACTGGTGGCTGCCCGCCGGGGGGCAGTTCGGAGTTCACATCGCATGATCAGAATGGACAACGTCACCAAGGTGTACAAGGGCGAGGTGCTCGCCCTTCAGAATGCCACCTGCGAAGTGCAACGGGGGGAGTTCGTCTTTTTGGTGGGCCCGTCGGGGTCGGGCAAGTCCACGTTCATGCGGCTGCTGAACAAAGAGGAGAGGCCCAATCGGGGCCGGGTATTTGTGGCCGGCCGGGACATCGGTGAGCTGCCGAGCTGGAAGGTGCCCTTTTTGCGGCGCAACATCGGCTGCGTCTTCCAAGACTTCAAGCTGTTGCCCAACAAGACCGTGGTCCAAAATGTGGCCTTCGCCCTGGAGGTGATCGGTCGCCCCCGCAGCGTGATCAAGTCCAAGGTGCCCGCCATTTTGGAGCTGGTGGGGCTGTCCAAGAAGATGCACAACTACCCCGACGAGCTGTCGGGCGGGGAGCAGCAGCGGGTGTCCATCGCCCGGGCCTTTGTGAACCGGCCGTTGATTCTGTTGGCTGATGAGCCCACTGGCAACCTCGATCCCAACACTTCGCTGGGCATCATGACGCTGCTCGACCGCATCAACCGCACCGGTACCACGGTGGTTATGGCCACCCACGACCGGAGCATCGTCGACAAGATGCGCCGCCGGGTTGTGGAACTCGACCGGGGCCAGATTGTCCGGGACCAGTCCCGGGGCGTGTACGAATAGCCGATGGGCTGGAGGGATCCCGGCAGCGGGGGTCGATCGGTGGACGTGAGCCGATGAGCCTCAGGTTGGACTATGTCCTGCGGGAGACGGCCAGCAACTTCCGCCGAAATATCACCCTCACGCTGGCCACCGTCATCACCGTCACCATCTCGCTGACGCTTCTGGGCGCGGCGCTTTTGTTCGGCGACGCGGTAGACAACGCCACCGTCCGCTGGAAGGACGGGGTGGAGTTCATCGTCTTCATGGAGCCCGATATCAGCCCCGAGCTGGAGTCCGATGTCCGCCGGCAACTCGAGGGCTCACCCGAGGTCAGCGGGTTCACCTACATCGACAAGGATGAGGCCTACGCCGAGGTGCAGGACCTGTTGGGCGACTCCCCAGAGCTGGTAGAAGTGATCACCCCGGAGCGGCTTCCGGCGTCATTCCGGGTCAAGCCCACCGACACCCTCCCGGAGCGGGTGGACGAATTGGCCTCAGTTTTCCGGGCCCAGCCGGGAGTGGCCAAGGTGGTCACCGCCAGCGAGACCATACGGGCTATCGAGGACCTCTCCAGCGGGCTTCGGCAGCGGGTGATCATCATTGCCATTGTGTTGCTGGTGGCCGCCGCAGTGCTGATCTTGAACACCATCCGAATGGCGCTGTTCTCCCGCCGACGGGACATTGAGGTTATGAAGCTGGTCGGGGCCACCAACTGGTTCATCCGGGTTCCGTTCATGTTTGAAGGGCTCATCCAAGGACTCATCGGCGGGGTGATCGCCATCCCGCTTATATGGCTGACCAATAACTTCTTCAGCGTTATCAACGACGACGTCTCGCTGGAGCTGCTGCGGGGCTTCACCGTCGATCCCTCCCGGGTCTGGGCGCTGGGCTTCCAAATGGTGGGGCTGGGCGCGATCGTGGGCACGGTGGGCTCGGGCATCGCGGTGAGCCGCTTCTTAGACGCCTGACGAGTCGGCCTGGCTCCAAAGCGCCTCTTGGACAACTGACAGGCTGCGCCCTCTTCCTCGGCTCTTCTTGGACACCTGTCATTCTCGGGGCGTAGTAGATTCGCGGCAAATGGCCTCGGCTGTGGTAGCCGGTGGCGGGTCGAAAGGAGCAGCAGATGGCCCAGCAGGTTCGAGCCGTAATCGCCAAGGCCAAGGGCGACCCGGTCTGCATCGAAGTCATCGAGGTGCCCGACCCCGGACCGGGCGAGGCCTTGGTGGCAGTGCAGGCCTGCGGGGTCTGTCACACCGATCTGCATTACCGGGAGGGGGCCATCAACGACGAGTTCCCGTTCTTATTGGGCCATGAGGCGGCCGGGGTGGTGGAGTCGGTGGGAACCGGCGTGACCAATGTGGCACCCGGCGACTTCGTGATTCTCAACTGGCGGGCAGTGTGCGGCAATTGCCGATCGTGCCTTCGGGGCCGTCCGTGGTACTGCTTCGCCACCCACAACGCCACCCAGAAGATGACCTTGGGCGGACAGGAGCTGTCGCCCGCGCTGGGCATCGGGGCCTTCGCGGAGAAGACGCTGGTAGCCGCGGGCCAGGCCACCAAGGTCAACCCCGAGGCCCGCCCGGAGGTGGCCGGTCTGATCGGCTGCGGGGTCATGGCCGGGCTCGGCGCTGCCATGAATACCGGCGGAGTGGGCCGGGGCGACTCGGTGGCCGTATTCGGGTGCGGTGGCGTCGGCGACGCGGCCATTGAGGGGTCCCGGCTAGCCGGGGCCCACACCATCATCGGAGTGGACATCGACGACACCAAGCTGGAGTGGGCCAAAGAGTTCGGCGCCACCCACACCATCAACTCCGCCAGGGAAGATGCGGTAGAGCGGATCCGGGAACTGACCGGCGGGCACGGGGTGGACGTGGCCATCGAGGCCATCGGCTTGCCCCAGACCTACGAGCAGGCCTTCTACGCCCGGGATTTGGCCGGGGTGGTGGTGCTCGTGGGAGTGCCCAACCCGGAGATGCGTATTGAGTTGCCGATGATCGAGGTATTCGGGCGGGGCGGCGTCCTCAAGTCGTCATGGTACGGCGACTGCCTGCCGTCTCGAGACTTCCCCATGCTGATCGACCTATATCTCCAGGGGCGGCTGAACCTGGAGCGTTTTGTGTCGGAGACCATCGCACTGGAAGGCGTTGAGGAGGCGTTTCACGCTATGGAGCGGGGAGAAGTGCTCCGCTCAGTAGTGGTGATCTGAGTAATCATATATTCCTCAGACAATTTTCCCGATTGACGTTCTTGGAATGGGTGGGTACCCTTTTTGTTACGGGTGGGGTTAAAGGGGCCTGTGTTGCTTGAGTAGATCATGGGTCTGCTCTCGACGGAGACACCTGATATGCCCGATTTGAACCTCACCACGGTAGTGACTTCGATCATCGTTCTGTTGCTGTTGGCCTTGCCGCTTTTGGCGGCTCGGTTGCCGCGCTCACGCCAAATCCCATCTCGCCAGGTTGAGAAGTCGGGTCCCGGCCCGGGTTTCACCTATGCCCTGGTTCCACCCGGGGGCGATCCTGACAGCAACGACCCTGAGCAGACGGGCTCCTGGCAATGGTGCTTGGCCTTCATCCCCGAGGAGACCGCCGACGGCGGTTCTGAAATGCCGCCCTGGTGGGCTCCGGCACCTCCATGGGCTGCGACTGCCGAGCGTGGCGGAGAATTCACCCACGATGCCGACGCCCTGCGAGCTGTATTTGAGAAGACCAGCTCCTACCCTGAGGCGAGGTAATTCCAGGGCTTGGGCAATCTCCGCCCCGGATTGGGGGCGGTTGGAGCATTATGGGGCATGGCTGCGGCGGCTGAGGATCGGCACCGAGACCCGCGATTGGCCATGGTGCGCCGCCAGATCGAGGGGCGGGGGGTATGCGACCCTCGGGTTCTGGCGGCCATGAAATCGGTCCCTCGCCACCGTTTCGTGTCCCGATCACTGGCCAGTGACGCCTACAAAGACCACCCGTTGCCCATCCCCGCGGGCCAGACCATTTCGCAGCCCTACATAGTGGCCCTCATGGCCGAGGCCGCAGCGATCGGCCCCGACGACCGGGTGCTGGAAGTGGGAACCGGCTCAGGGTACGGGGCCGCAGTGCTGGCCGAACTGGCTGGCTCAGTGGTTTCGGTGGAGCGCCACAGGAAGCTGGCCGACGCCGCGGCCCGCGTGCTGTCCAAGTTGGAGTACGCCAACACCACTGTGGTGTGCGCCGACGGTTCACAGGGCCACCAACCCGGCGCCCCCTATGACGCAGTGGTGGTGACCGCGGCCGCATCCAGCATCCCACCCGCGCTGGTAGACCAGCTGGCTGACGGCGGCAGGCTGGTGATTCCCTTGGGGCCGCCGTCACAGTCCCAGAATCTGACCCTCATTACCCGAACGGGGGACAAGACCACCTCCAAGCGGTTCTGTCCCGTGAGATTCGTCCCGCTCGTCAAGGGGCCTTGAGCAGCTCCCTTCTTAACTCTCTGCCTCCAGCCGCCAATGGCTGAGCCGGGTATAGCGGGCGCCGTCGGGGTGGAGTTCGCTGGACACAAGCCACAGTTCGCTGGCCTGGAACTCAGCCTCGAAGGGCATCCCGACCACCGTGCCCGGCACCCGCTTGCGAGCCCGGGCCAGCGTCAGGTGCCCGGTGAAGTCTCGTCGCTCGGGAGGCTGCCCGATGTCCTCGGTCAGAGTCCTCACCTCGGCCGCCAACTCGCCGAGCCCCTCCGCCAAGAGCACCAGCACCCGCCCCCCGAGCCGCCTGCTCGCCGGCCCAAGCCGCACCGCGCACGCCGACCCCCGAAACCCCCACAAGCAGTCCTCCATCTCGCCTTGCTCCGCTTCTCCCAGAAATCTCAACGTGATGTGCCACTGCTCCCGCCCCGTCCACCGCAACCCGCCAATCTCCGCCCTCTCCAATTCACCTAGCCGATCCACGACGTCAACCGGCGGAAATACAGCCAAGAACAGCCGAGCCATACATCGCAGGCTATGGGTAGAACAGGATCAAAGTGGCAACCCAATGTCGACGGAATCGGGCCGGGGCAGGGGTAGGGTGAGCGGGTGCTGCGGTTGAGTGGTGAAGTTTATTCGGAGGTCATTGCTCATGCGCTTTCGGGGCTGCCCAACGAGGCCTGCGGGCTGTTGGCTGCTCGGGGTGGGGGAGAGCAGGTAGACCGGTTCTTTCCGGTGCGCAATGCGGCGAAGTCAAGCCAGATATACCGGCTCGATGACGCCGAATATCTCCAGGTGGAGCGCACTGCTGATGACGAGGGGCTGATTCTGGTAGCGGTGGTGCACTCCCACACCCACACCACGGCCTTTCCATCGCGCACCGACGTGCGCGACGCCTCGGCCTTCGACCCCTTCGGGGCGCTGCTTTATGTGATCGTTTCGCTGAAGGATCCCGAACCCTCGCTGCGCTGCTACCGCATTTTCGACGGCGAGATTACCGAAGAGCCAGTGTCTGTCGAGGGGTAGCCTGGAATCTGTGGCTATGCACAAATCGGTGATCGATCTCATCGGGAACACCCCGATGGTGGACGTCACCGTGCTGTCGCCGAACCCGTCGGTGGCCATCCACGTCAAACTTGAAGGCGTCAACCCGGCCGGTTCGGTGAAGGACCGAGTGGCTCGAGAGATGATCCTCGAAGCCGAGGCCGACGGCACGCTGGAACCGGGTCGCACCATAATCGAGCCGTCGTCGGGCAACACCGGGATTGCCCTAGCCATGATCGCTCGGCTCCGGGGGTATCCGATCAAGATAGTCATGCCCGAAAACGTCTCGGCTGAGCGACGCCAGCTCCTCGAGGTGTTCGGCGCTGAGATCATCTGGTCGTCCGGCGCCGAGGGATCCAACGGTGCCGTGCGGATGGCTCAGAAGCTGGCCGACGAAAACCCGGAGTGGGCTTTCCTCTACCAGTACGGCAACGAGGCCAATCCCCGGGCCCACTACAACACCACCGGCCCGGAGATCTACGCCGACTGCCCCCAAATCACCCACTTCGTATCGGGATTGGGCACCAGCGGCACCCTGATGGGGGTGGGGGCCTACCTCAAAGAGCGGAACCCCTTGGTGCAAGTGCTGGCGGTAGAGCCCCCTGCCGGGGAGTTGGTGGATGGCCTGCGCAGCCTCGACGACGGGTTTATCCCCCCCGTCTATGAGAAGTGGGGCGGCGACCAACTGCTCGACGGCAAGCGTATCGTGCGGCCCCGGGAGTCGATCGAGTGGACTAGGCGCCTGTCCGAGGAAGTAGGAATTTTTGCTGGCATCTCCACCGGCGCGGCGCTGGCCGGTGCGGCCCGAGTGGCCGAGCGTACCGAGGAGGGCACGGTGGTGGTGGTGTCAGCCGACGGCGGGTGGAAATACCTGTCCACTGGGGCGTGGACTGACCCGATCGATCAGGTAACGGCCCGCGCCGAGTCGATCATCTACTTCTGATTCCGGCCCTTTAGAAATTATTGCTCGGGCGGGTTTTCTTCTCCATGATGTGCTATAAGCCCCACGCGATGCTAAAGTTCTCACACCCAAACCACACCACCACGCTGGAGCACAGCTCCAGCCGAACGGCCTCGACTCATCCCGCCAGAGTCGAGGCCGTTCCTCTTGATACGGAGTAGAAGTATGGGGGCAGCGATATGAGAAGCGACGGCCGGGCCGCGGACGAGTTGCGGCCCATCAGCTTCAAGCGGGATTTCACGGAAATGGCCGACGGCTCGGTGCTGGTCTCGTTCGGCCGTACCCAGGTGCTGTGCACTGCGTCGGTGGACTCCGATGTGCCCCGGTGGATGAAAGGCCGGGGAAAGGGCTGGGTAACTGCCGAGTACTCCATGCTTCCAGGGTCGTCGCCGGAGCGGGTCAACCGGGAGGCGGCCCGGGGCCGCCAGTCGGGCCGGACCCAAGAGATACAGCGGCTGATCGGGCGTTCGCTGCGCGCGGTGACCGACGCCGCCAAACTTGGCGAGCGCCAGGTGATCTGCGACTGCGACGTGCTTCAAGCCGACGGCGGGACCCGCACCGCAGCCATTACTGGTGCCTATGTCGCTTTGCACGATGCTTTCACCCGCTTGGTGGCCACAAGACAGATTGAGCAGCACCCGATGATCGAAGCTTGCGCCGCGGTATCGGTCGGGGTGATCGACGGCGCCCCATCGCTCGACCTCCCGTATGAGGAGGATGTGGCCGCCGAGGTGGACATGAACGTGGTCATGACCGAGTCGAGCCGCTTCGTAGAGGTGCAGGGAACCGCCGAGGGCCAGCCGTTCCACCGAGGCCATCTGGATGAGCTGCTGGACTTGGCCACATCGGGTATCGAGCAGATCATCAAGCGGCAAAACCAGCTGCTGGCCGATCCGCCGCCGTCCCGTTGAGCTTCGCTCCAGAGGAAACGCCGCGGCTGGTGGCGGCGACCGCCAATCCGCACAAGCTGGCTGAGATAGCGGCCATCTTGGGACCGGCCGTTGAATTGCTGGCCCGGCCCGACGACCTGGGGGAGGTGGTCGAAGACGGCGACACATTGGAGGCCAACGCCCGCCTAAAGGCCACCGCAGTATGCAACCACACCGGCCGACCCGCAGTGGCCGACGACACCGGCCTGGAGGTGGCCGCACTAGAGGGAGCGCCAGGAGTGCGCTCGGCCCGCTATGCCGGCGAGCACGCTGACGATGCCGACAACCGGGCCCGATTGCTGGCCGAATTGGAAGGGACCGCCGACCGCTCGGCCTGCTTTCGCACCGTGGCGGTAGTGGCATTCCCCGACGGCCGCGAGTTGCTGGTCGAAGGCATGACCCCAGGGACGATTGCTGAGGCCCCTCGGGGCGATCAGGGGTTCGGCTACGACCCGGTGTTCGTGCCCTACGGGAGAGACGGGAACACGTTCGCCGAGATGTCGCTCGAGGAGAAGAACGCGGTCTCCCACCGGGGAAAGGCTTTTCGAGCTTTGGCGGCGCAGCTGGGCTTGTAGCCTGGTTGGGTCTTGTTACGCGCCAGTGGCGGAACTTGGCAGACGCGCAGGGTTTAGGTCCCTGTGGGCGCAAGCCCGTGTGGGTTCAAATCCCACCTGGCGCACATGACTGATGACTTCCGGCGGATAGTGACCGCAGTGGACGGCGACGGCCACTCGGTGGTGGACAGCGATGGACTGCCACCAGTGGTGATCAGCCCCCGCCACCCCGAGCAGTTCCTCACTGCTATTTGGACGGTAGGCCAGCTGCCCACCAGCTACATCGCGCAGGGCGACCGGGACGGCTTCAGGCTGTCGCCGCCAGCTGGCGGTGTGAACATCATTCGCAACAAGCTGCCGCCGGACTCGGTTGTTTACGTGGACGCCGACGGTCAACCACGCCCGGTCGCCGACGAAGAGAATCTCCATCGCACCACTACGGTGGATTTCATCTGCGTGCTGGAGGGGGAGCTGTGGCTAGTGCTGGAAGGAGACGAGGACCTCCACCTCCAAGCCGGAGACTGCGTTGTGCAACGGGGGACGGTACATGCCTGGCGCAACCGGACCGACCGGGCCACCACCTTTTTGGCCGTTCTCTTCGACGCGGACGAAGACACTTTGGCTGCGCCTCCAATCGGCCCTAAGGCGCTGTGAGCGAGTCTCGAGAAGGCGGGCCGGACCGCGAGGCCCGGCGGGCTTGGCAGGACCTGCTGAGCACGCTGTCGGAGATAGACACCGACTGGATCGGGCCCCAGCGGGGCCTGGCCCCTGGTCGAGAGCACTTGGGCATTCGGGGCCTGGCCATGGCTCTATGGGGGGCGTTGGACCTCTATCTGGAGAACGAACCTGAGCGACCTCACTTTGTGCGACTCATTTCTCCCTACCGCAAGTGGGGCGACAACCCTGACGCCATCTACTTTTTCGCACCGCTGCGGGGCGACCTCTCGTATCGAGTGCAAGGGCGACGGGACCGGGAGATCTATCTGTCGCTGACCGTGCACGGCGGCGACCGCGATGGCCACTGGCCAACCCGGGTCGTGGCTGAGCTCAACATGGACGAAATGGTGTTCGACGACGACGGCCGCTTCGAAGTGGCCCTGTCGCCGCAAGCACAAGGCGGCAACTGGATGCCTCTGGAGGAGGACGCCGGCTCGGTGGTGGTCCGTTTCTACTTCAATGAAGCCGAAACCGCCTCGGCCCAAGACGAATTGGTGCCCGATTTGCGCATCGAAGCAGTCAACGGACCCGACCAGGCCCCGGTGCCAGACGATGCTTCGGTGGCACGTCGCCTAAGACGGGTGGAGGCCTGGGTGCGCTCGAAGTTCGGCGGGCAAATGCTCGGCCCACATCCCCGGAGGCGCCCGAGTTGGTACTCCGATGTGCCCAACACGATGGGTTCACCCGTGGACTGGACCGACAGCGACGGCGGCGGTTGGGGCGCGGTGGACATCGCCTATTCGGCTGGAGAGTACGAGTTGGACCCCGACGAGGCCCTGGTGATGGAAGGCCGGATTCCCGAGGGCTTGTTCACCAACGTGGTGATCTGGAACGAGCTCGGCCAAACGGCCGACTACCTGGAGCGAATAGTCTCGCTGAACGACGTTCAGATGGAGATGGGCGAGGACCGGTGCTATCGGGTAGTTATCGCCCACCGCGATCCCGGCGTGCCCAACTGGCTGGACACCTGCGGTGAGCCTCGGGCTGCGGTGTTCTGGCGGTTCATGCTGCCCTCCGAACCGCCCGAGGCCCCGGCGTGCACAGTCATGCCGGTTGATCGGGTAGCCGAGACGCGGTAGCAGACCGGTACGATTGGGGCCATGACCAATCCCGCCATGTTCGAACCGGGCAGCCCTGAGCGCGGCGCTTTCGAGATCTACAACCGGTTGTTGAAGAATCGCATCGTGTTCTTGGGAACTGCCGTAGACGACGACATCGCCAACTACATCACCGCCCAGCTCCTGTACTTGGAAGGCGAGGACGCTGAGAAGGACATCTGGCTGTACATCAACTCGCCGGGCGGGTCGGTCACCTCGGGCATGGCCATCTATGACACCATGCAGTTCATCGCCCCCGATGTCGGGACCATCTGCATGGGTCTCGGGGCCTCAATGGGCCAATTCCTGCTGTGCGCCGGCGCGCCCGGCAAGCGCTACGCCCTACCCCATGCCCGAATCATGATGCATCAGCCCTCGGGTGGCGTTAGGGGCCAAGCCACCGACATCGCCATTCAGGCCGAGCAGCATGCTTACGTCAAAACGCTGTTGGCTGAACGCATTGCCACCCACACCGGCCAATCGATAGAGCAGGTGGAGGCCGATTCCGATCGCGATCGCTGGTTCACCGCCGAAGAAGCCAAGCAGTACGGCATCATCGATCATGTCATCGTCAAGCGCGGTGAAATGATCTGACCTCTTCGGATCATCGAGTTGATCATCGAAATTCGGCCGGCCAGCATCAGCCCGCCACATCCAATTGCACTTCGCCGATAATCCGGTCTGCATCGAGAATGGTGGCAGGAGTCTCGGGGTTTAGATCCAAGCCGCAGTGGTCGGCGGCGAATCGAGCTACCTCAATGGCGGCTTCGGTATAGGCGGTCATCTCGCTCTTCATCTTTTGCAAGGAGTCCTGGCCGGCGACCTCTGAATCGCCCAAGGCGGTCAGAACGAGGCCCACGGTGTTGTTGATCACAGCCAGCGACGGCTTGATTTCCAACGGGGCGGCTCGGTGCAGGCTGTTTAGCTCCTCAGCAGCCACCTCGGCGGCATCGGGGTCGTTGGGGGCGAGCGAGGCCAGCGCTCCCTCGGGACCAGACGCGACCCGGAGCTTCTCACAGAAGGCGGCCAGGTCGGACTGTTCTCCGCCCCCGCACGCCCCGATCGCCAGGGCAACCGGGGCAACCGCTATCAACAGCACTGCCGCAATCGGCAGCCGGCGGCGGACCACTGGCACGGTCAGCGGGCGGCGGCCGCGTCTCGCAACTCGGTGATGGCGTGGTCGAACCCCCGCTCGTCGGAGAACACCGCGCTGCCGGCCACGAACACACCGGCCCCGGCTTTGGCGGCGGCCCCGATGGTGTCCCTGCCGATGCCGCCGTCAACCTCCAATTCAACTTCGTGTCCGCCATCGTCGATCATGGCCCTTACCTCGGCCACCTTCGACTCCATCGACGCGATATACGACTGGCCGCCCCAGCCGGGATTGACGGTCATCACCAGGACCAGCCGGCACAGATCTAGAACATGGGCCACCGCCGAAGCCGGGGTGGCCGGATTCAACGCCACGCCGGCGTCCATCCCCAACTCGCGGATGGCGCCCAGCGTGCGGTGCAGGTGGGGGCAAGCCTCGGCGTGGACGGTGAGCAGCCCGCAGCCGGCTTCGGCGTAGCGGGGGGCCAGCTCATGGGGATCCTCCACCATCAGGTGGGCCTCGAATTGGAGCGACACCAGGGGTCGAATTGAGGCGATTACGTCGGGGCCGAATGTGAGGTTGGGCACGAACCGTCCGTCCATTACGTCCCAGTGGATGCGATCGGCCCCGGCCTTCTCCAACCCGATGCACTCTTCGCCCAAGCGGGCGAAATCAGCGGGCAGAACTGAAGGCGCGATCAAGACCTCAGAGGCCATGCCCCGACCCTACCCGTTGCCGGCCCGCAACAAGCGCACCTTTGGCGCCTTCGCCGATTCCCCAGCTCAGCGCAGCATTCCCCCGTCTACGAACACTGGGCGGCCGCTCATAAAAGCGGAGGCGTCGCTGGCCAAGAACACTGCGGCGCCCACGAGATCTTCGGGGACACCGAGGCGGCCGAAGATGGTTTCGGCGGCCACTTGTTCCTCGAAGCGGGCCCGGGCGTCGGGATCGCGAGGCAGGATCATGTCGGTGGCCACCGGGCCGGGAACCAGCAGGTTCACCCGCACGCCGCGGTTGGCCCACTCTCGGGCCATGGTGGTGGTCCAGTTGGCCATAGCCGCCTTGACGGCGCAATAGGCGCCGATGCCCTCCATTGGTTGAAAGGCGCCCAGAGCGCCGATGTTGATGATCGACCCGCCCCCATCGGCGGCCAGGTGGTCGAGGGCGGCCTGCGATAAGAAAAGCGGTCCCTTCAGGTTCACGGCCAAGATGTCGTCAACCTCTTCTGGGGTGACCCGGGTAGTGACGTGGGGGCGGAGCACCCCGGCGTTGTTAACCAGCACGTCGATACGGCCGAATCGGCTCATGGTGGCCTCGAGCAGCGGCTGATGCTGGTCTAGCTGGCCCACATCGAGCGAGACCGCCATGGCCTCGCCTCCTGCGGCGGTGATCTGGTCGGCCAGGACCTGGCAGTCATCCAGCGTGCGGCTGGCGGCCACGATCTTGGCACCGGCCTCAGCCAGCCCAAGGGCCAAGGCCTGGCCAATGCCCCGGGAGGCCCCGGTGACGATGGCCACCCGCCCGGTCAGGTCGAACTTGTCTGCCATGCCATCATTCCTGTTCCTGGGCAGCCAGCCAATTCTCCAGACTGGCGTCCTCCCAATCGTCGGGGCCGTACACCGTGCGGGGCAGCGGTGTCATCATGTGGGTGTCGCCGCCGGTGACGTATTCGGCGGAGCGGCGTTCCCAGGCCGTGATCCGATCATCTGCGATACCCTCATCGCACAGGCCCCGAGTGGTGTCTCGGTTCTGGCGGAAAGTGACGTGGGAGGCGATGTCGGTAGCCCACACCATCACCACCTCGTGCTGGTTGTTGAGCACCTCGTAGAGGCCGGTGGGTCGGTGGCCGTAGTCGGCCATGAGGGGCGCGCGCTCTTCGACTACGGCGGCCAGGAACTCCAGCGGCGTGCCGGGCCGCACGGTGAGGATCTCGTTCACGAACAAAGAGCCGGTGATACCGGCCTCGGCGATCTCGGTGGTACTGGGGCTTCCGGGCACGCCCCCGCACAGCCGGTCGAAACCGCCAGAGCGCCACTGGGAGGCCTCGTCCCACCAGTCGCCGTAGAACGCCTTGCGTCGCTTCAGGTTGAGGCGGTCGAGGTTCTTGGCCAGACCTTTCCAACCCTCCGAACCGATATCCCAGATGTTGATGACCTGGGGCCAGCGCCCGCCGCCCGCGCCCAAGATGTAGAAGGCTCCCTGTAGCCCGAACATATCCGGCATGCGCAGCACCGGGTCTTGCCACAGATGCTCCATGTAGTCGTACTGGCCCTGCCCAATGATTTCGACCACTTCGTAGAGATACAGGTCCCGGTTCATGCTTGGACCCCAGACACAATCGCGGGCTGT
This sequence comes from Acidimicrobiales bacterium, assembly GCA_963663255.1. Taxonomy (GTDB): domain Bacteria; phylum Actinomycetota; class Acidimicrobiia; order Acidimicrobiales; family Bin134; genus Poriferisocius. The sequence continues at coordinate 2,607,263 of OY760141.1, read as the reverse complement.
GTGTTCTGGAACATCACCCGCCGACGTTACCGGCCTAGGCTCCAGAGATGCGCCGCGAGACCCAGGTGGAGCTGATACGGGAGCTTCTGGATCACCATGCCGCGGGCACCACCCAGCTGGCCGACGACATGCTGGTGCTTCCCGCCGAGGTATACACCAGCGAGTCCCACTGGGAAGTGGAACGGGAGGCGTTGTTCCGATGCCGGCCGGTGGTGGCCTGTCTGTCCGGGGCGGTGGCGTCGGCGGGAGACTACGTGTCGATCACCACTGGCGGCGTGCCGGTGGTGGTGGTGCGGGGCGACGACGGCATGCTGCGGGGGTTTCGCAACGTGTGCCGGCACCGGGCCTCATCCGTAATGAGTGGGTGCGGGTCGGGAGCATCGTCTCTGCGGTGCCCGTTTCATGCATGGACCTACCGGCTCGATGGTTCGTTGCTGGCCCGGCCCCAGGCGGGGGAGGGGTTCACCGGGACCGACGAGTCGCAGCTAGGGCTGGTACCCGTGCCCGTGGGGGAGGCCTGCGGGGTGGTGTTCGTGCGGCCTGAGGGCGACGATCCGGTGGACGCCGCCGGGCTGGTGGGCGACGCGGCCCAAGACCTCGACGACTTCGCCGTGGGCGGCTACGTCCCGTTCGATCAGTGGGAGTCGAACTGGCCCTGCAACTGGAAACTGCTGGTGGACACATTCTTGGAGTCGTATCACGTGTTCTCGCTCCACCGCACCACGGTGGGCCGCTACTACCTGTCCCAGCCCATGACCTACCGGGGCTATGGCCCCAACCTGCGGTTCCAAACCTGCCAGAAATCGATCCTAGAACTGTCCGAGGCGCCGGAGGACGATTGGGACCTGCTCAGCCGGGCCACCGTGGAGTATCTGATCGCTCCCAACACCATTTTAAGCCACAGCGTGGACCACTTCGCGGTGTACCAGTTCCTGCCCACCGCCGTCGACCACACCGAGGTCACCATGACCCTCTACACCCCCGAGCCGGTCACCGACCGTACCCGCCCCCACTACGAGCGCACCCTGGAGCTGCACCAAAAGGTCGGCGCCGGCGAGGACTTCCCCCAAGCTGTCAAGATCCAGCGTTCACTGGAATCAGGCCTGGTCGACGAGACCCTGGTCGGCCGCCACGAAGTCGCCCTCATTCACTTCCACCGCGCCCTGGATCAGATGCTCTCGTAGAGCGTGATGCTGAGGTCGCAGGTATTAACGCGAGGAAACCGCTAGCCGAACTGCTCGGTTTGCCAGGCGAGGGCGGCTTTGAAGCCTTCGGTTCGGATTATGTGGCCGAACTCTTGGGCGGCGGGGGACTGGTGAGCGATCACGTTGTGCTCGCGGGCCATCTCTTGGGCCATGGTGTAGCCCATCAGCTCGAGGACCTTGTTGCAGATGGCCTTGTTGGCGGCGGAGATATCGCCGGGCACGGTGGCCACCCGGCGGGCCAAAGCGTGGGTGTACTCGGCCAGCTCGTCAGGGGGCACGGCCTCGAGCACGAATCCAGCCCGGGCTGCGGTGGCCCCGTCGATCATGTCGCCGGTGAGCAGCAGGCGCTTGGCCCACTGCGGCCCGGCCAGATAGGTCCACATGTGGGTGGACGGCGAGGCCATCGACCGCACGATGGGGTAGCCGAACTGGGCGTCCTCTGAACAGATGGTCATATCTGCGTGAAATGCGATGTCGGTTCCCACCGCCAGGCAGTAGCCGTGGACTGAGGCGATAATCGGGGTGCGTAGCCGCCACATGTCCTCGAAACGCTGGAACGGCTCGACCAGAGCAAGCTCTTGTTCGAATGAGCGGGAGTCGTAGTCCAAGTCGATCTCGTCGGGGTCGAGGTCGATGCCCGAACAGAACGCCGATCCCGCGCCTTGAATCACGATTGCGCCGACGTCGGGGGCGGCATCGGCATCGGCCAGCGTGTCGAAAAGCAGTCCAAGCTGGGCCATGGTCAAGGCGTTTCGCCGCTCGGGACGGTTCAAGGTTATGTATCGCACCCGTTCCCGGTCCTCGGCAAGGATGGCGGTCTCAGTCTCTGGGATTTCTGGCACGGGGCTGACGGTAGCGCGGCCGACAATGACTTGAGACCGCCGTCCAAGCAGACACCGCCAAGTACACGGCGATACCCTGGTTTCGTGGACGAGCTCGGTTACATCCCCTTCGACTGCGATAACCATTACTACGAGGCAGTCGACGCCTTCACCCGCCATGTGGACCCAGGCATGCACGCCCGATGCGTGCAGTGGGCCGAGGTAAACGGCCGCCGCTACCACTTGGTGGGCGGCAAGATCAGCCATGCGGTGGTGAACCCCACCTGGGATCCAATCGCCCTGCCCGGCGCCATGCACGACTACTTCCGGGGCAACCCCGAAGGTCGCAATCCGGCTGACATGCTGAGCAAGCGGGAACCGCTACCGCGGTACTACGTGGACGACCGAGACGCCAGGATCGACAAGGTGCACCAGCAGGGACTCCAGTCAGTTTGGCTGTTCCCCACCTTGGGCGTGCTCTACGAGGAGCTCATCAAAGAGGACATCGAAGCGGTGTGCGCACTGTTCGGCGGGTTCAACCGCTGGCTGGACGAGCAGTGGGGCTTCGCCTACCGCGACTCCATTTTCGCCGCTCCCTACATTCCCTTGGGCGACGTGAACTGGGCCTGCCAAGAGCTGGAGTGGGCTTTGGACAAGGGGGCCCGCACCATAGTCATGCGCCCCGCCGCGGTATGGACCGCCGATGGGTTCATGTCGCCGGCCGACGAGCATTTCGACCCATTCTGGGCTCGGATCAACGAGTCGGGCATCTGCGCGGTGGTCCACGCCGGCGACAGCGGCTACACCACCCACGGCTACGACGTTGACGGGTTCGCCTCGGCGGGGATTGGCCAGAGGCGCAAGTACAAGCCCAGCATCAAGGCCTACAACATCGAGCGGGCCGCCTACGACTACCTGCTCACCCTGGCGCTGGAAAAGCTGTTTGAGCGGTTCACCAACTTGCGAGTGGCCTCGGTGGAGAACGGCTCGCAGTTCTTGGGCGACATGTTCCGCAAGCTGGGCCAGGCCACCCACAAGAGCATCGGATGGTTCAAGGAGGACCCCTCAGAACTGTTCCGCCAGCACGTGTGGATCAACCCCTTCTGGGAGGACGACGTGGCCGAGGTGGTTCACTACATGGGGGCCGATCGGGTGATATTCGGCAGCGACTGGCCCCACATCGAGGGCATGCCGCAGCCCCTCGACTACCTGGTGGAGCTCAAAGACAAAGGCTTCGACGACGCCACCAAGAAGAAGATCCTCCTCGACAACGTCACCGAGTTGAACCAACTGCAACCCGCCTGATCGCCGCCGAGCCCGCATTCGCTAGGGCCCGGCGGCGTCAGAGGGGATCAGGCGACTGGCTTGGCTATCTCGACGGGCTCGCCGAACCCGTCGAAGTCCGTGACCGCGGTGAAGCTGCCCGCACTGACCGTCTCGCTGCCGAAGCTCACCCGGCGGATGAGGTCGTCGCTGTCGATCCAGACGTTCAGATGGGGGGTTTCGGGTTCCCCCGTTTGGCCCGCATCGACAGGTATCTGCGAGAAGCCCAGGGTCAGCACCAGAATCGATCTGACCGCGTCGTTGGGGGCGGCAAAGGACCGATAGCGGGTCCACTTCTCGCCGTCTATGACTTCGTCGCCGACTTTGGTGAAATCGGTGAGTTGTCCGAGGTCGCCGATCAACGCGTCGGCAGTGATTACCGACAGGAGTGGGAGCTCTGATACAGGCTGTGGCCCCTCCCAGACGCCTTCGGCGATTGAGACGTACACCTCGCCATCCACGGTCACCACAGTAAAGGGACCGATCTCCTCCATCCCGACCGCGGCCATGTCCGAGAGCGACTGCCACCTGATCTCGTAGTTGCCGCCCGAAACGATTCCGGTGATGGAGAACTCCAGCGGGGGATCGGGCTCGGCCATGCCGATGGCAACCCTCGTCTCCCACCTCATCGAGTCCGCTGCCGAGGCTGCCGCGGCGCGGTGTACTTGGGCAGTGGCGTCGGGAGCCGTTCCGAAGTCGATGGCGAAGACGCCAACGCCGACTGCGGCGACGACTATGACCGCTGCGGCCAGCGAGACGATCCGGCGGCGCCGACGGTGGGCGCTGCCGGCATAGTCAACCGCCTCCGGGGTTGACGAGGCGGGTGTTGGGGTGGCAGACGTGATGATCTCCTCCAGGGTCCGGGCCGGTTGCGGATCCCTAGACGAGGGAAGGGCATCGGCTTGAACCGGGTTGGCTTGGCGCAGCTCATCGAGCAGCGGGTCGTTGAGTTGCGTCGCTCGCTTGTTCATAGCGCTCTCCTTTCTGGTCCGCGGTCTGTGTCCCGTTCATGTCCTCTTCCGCGGTGATCTTTCACCGGTTCTTGATCGGCGGCGAGCCGGGCGACGTGTTTGGCCAACCGCCGGCGGGCCCGATGGACCCGGATGGCCACCGCATTCGGTGTTAGATAGAGCATCTGCCCGATCTCGTCATAGGACAGCTCCTCCCAGGCCACCAGCATGAGCACTTCGCGGTCGGCTTCGGAAAGACCGCTCAGCGCAGCCCGCAGCACCGAGGCCCGTTCGTCAACCCCTGCGGATGAGGAATCAGCAGGCGCGGAGTTGGCTGGTGCGGGCTTGGGCAAGCCTCGCAGCTTCTCGCGAACCCCCCGCTGCCGCCGGGAAGCCCGGGCCGCGTTTCGAATCGTGTTTCGGGCCACCCCGAAGAGCCAAGGGCGCTCGTTTCCGTCGGGAATGTCGTCTCGCCTCCGCCAGGCGGTCAGGAACGTGTCGGCCACCACCTCGTCGGCCACGGCCCGGTCCACCCGTCGGCGGGCATACGCCAGCAGCGGGCGATAGTTGTCGTGGTACAAGGATCGAAACCACTCCTCGTCACGGGCACGCAGCATTCGAACGCTCATTACTGCCTTCTTGTCCGCATGGCACGGATCCTTTCACCGGCCGGCGGGAATTTGTTTGAGAGGCGCGGAGTGGCGGCTAACCGGTGGGGTCGAAGTGGGGGTGGTTGAGGTTGTAGCGGGCGATGGCGTCTTTGGCCACTGCGGGGTCTAGGTCGCCGCCTGCCGCCAGGGCGCTTAAGACAGTGGAGATCACGCTGTTGGGGTCGGTTTCGAAGAACCGGCGTAGCGACTCGCGGGTGTCGGACCGCCCGAAGCCGTCGGTGCCCAACGGGATAAATCGGCGGGGGATCCACCGGGCGATCTGGTCGGGCACCATCGTCATGTAGTCGGTGACCGCCACCACTGGCCCGCGGCCCCCGCCCAAACGCTGGGTAACCATGGGCACCTGGGGCTCATCTTCGGGGTGCAGGCGATTCCATCGTTCAACGGCGAGCGCTTCCTCCCGGGCGGCCTTGAATGAAGTGGCGCTGAGCAGGTCCACACCGATCCCGTATTGCTCGGCTAACTCGGCTTGGGCGTCGCGGGCGGCCTGGTGGGCGGTTCCGGAGAAGATGATCGAGGCCTGTTGCTCTGTTCCGTCCAGGGCATCGTTCCACTGGTAGAGCCCCGACAGAATCTGCTCATCGCTGATGAAGTCGGCCCGGCGGGGCTGGCGGTAATTCTCGTTGTAGATGGTGATGTAGAAGAAAACGTCCTCCCCGCCGCCGTTGCCGTACATCCGGTTCAGCCCTGAGCGCACTATGGCTCCCAGCTCGTAGGCGAACGCAGGGTCATATGCGCAGCAGGCTGGCACGGTGGAGGCCAGCAAGTGGCTGTGGCCGTCTTGGTGCTGCAACCCCTCACCCATCAGTGTGGTGCGCCCCGCGGTGGCCCCCATCAAGAATCCCCTGGCTCGGGAGTCGGCCGCCGACCAAATCAGATCGCCCACCCGCTGGAATCCGAACATTGAATAGAAGGAATAGAACGGGACCATAGGCACGCCCATGGTGGCGTAGCTGGTAGCCGCCGCCGTCCACGAGGCCAGTGATCCCGCCTCGGTGATGCCCTCCTCCAAAAGTTGGCCGTCCTGCCCCTCGGCGTAGGACAGCAGCAGATCATGGTCCACCGGCTCGTAAAGCTGACCTTCGGAGGCGTAGATCTTGAACTCCCGGAACAGAGAGTCCATGCCGAAAGTGCGGGCCTCGTCGGGGACGATAGGCACGACCCGGGATCCGAAGTCCTCGTCGCGCATCATGTTGCGCAGCATCTGGGTGAACACCATGGTGGTGGAAACCGGGCGGCCGTCGGATCCTTCGTCGTAGTCGGTGAACAGCTTTTCGTCAGGCAACTTGATTGGCCGGCGGATGTTCACCACCCGGGTGGGGAGCGGGCCGTCCAACTCCCGGCGGCGGGCCATCAGATATTGGTGCTCGGGGGAGTCGGCCGGAGGGTTGTAGTACGGGGGGTTGGCGTCGTCTTGAAGCGCCTCCGCAGGGATCTCTTCCTCCAAGTGGAGCCGAGAGCGGAGATCCATGAGCTGGGCGGTGGTCATCTTTTTGATCTGGTGAGTGGCGTTGCGGGCCTCCAGCCCCTCGCCCAGCGTCCAGCCCTTGATTGTCTTGGCCAAGATCACCGTCGGCCGGTCGGTGGCCTCTATGGCAGCTTTGTAGGCGGCATAGAGCTTCAAGTAGTCGTGTCCGCCTCGGGGCAGGTCTTGGAGTTCCCGGTCGCTGAGATGGGCCACCATCTTGCGCAGACGGGGGTCGGGCCCGAAGAAGTTTTCCCGGATGTAGGCGCCGGACTCGGTGGCGTAGCGCTGGTACTCGCCGTCAACCGTGGTCATCATCTTCTCCAGCAGCAGACCGTCGACATCGGCGGCCAGCAGTTCGTCCCAGCGTGAGCCCCAGATCACTTTGATCACATTCCAGCCCGAGCCCCGGAAGTTGCCCTCCAGTTCCTGGATGATCTTGCCGTTGCCCCGCACCGGACCGTCGAGGCGCTGAAGGTTGCAGTTCACCACCCAGATGAGGTTGCCCAGCTTGGCCCGGCCGGCCAGCGAGATCGACCCTAGCGTCTCGGGCTCATCGCACTCGCCGTCGCCCACGAAGCACCACACCTTTGACTCGCTGGTGTCCTCGATTCGGCGATCGTGGAGATAGCGGTAGAACCGGGCGTGGTAGATGGAGTTGATCGCTCCCAGGCCCATAGAAACCGTTGGGTACTCCCAGAAGTCGGGCATGAGCCGGGGATGGGGATAGCTGGACAGCCCAGTGCCGCCGATCTCCATCCGGAAATTGTCCAATTGATCCTCGGTCAGACGTCCTTCAAGGAAGGCCCGAGCGTAAATGCCCGGAGCGGCGTGGCCCTGGATGTAGACGGCATCGCCGGGCAGGCCGTCCTCTTTGCCCCGGAAGAAGTGATTGAACCCCACCTCATAAAGAGAGGCAGACGAGGCGAAGGTAGACAGGTGGCCGCCGATGCCATCGGCCCGCTTGTTGGCCTTCACCACCATCACCGCCGCATTCCACCGGATAAAGGCCCGAATTCGGCGCTCGATGTTCTCGTCACCGGGGAAGAACGGCTGGTCAGCGGTGGGAATGGTGTTCACATACGGCGTCTGCACCGTGCCCGAGATGCCTACGCCCAACTCGTCGGCCCGGTCGAGGAGGCGGCGCAGCAGGTACCGGCTCCGCTGACCGCCTGAGGCGCTGACCACGGCGTCGAGGCTGTCGAGCCATTCCCTGGTCTCGTCCGGATCGGTATCTGGGAGTTGGTGTGAGAAATTCACGGCCACGGTCCAATGCTTTCAACTCTGGGTCAATTGTGCCAGCGTGAGGCTGTGATCTGGCAGGGCGGGAGAATCAGTGGGAGAAGCGCTCGAAGATGTTGTCGAGGGTGGCGGCGATATTGGTCTTGAGGTTTTCGTGGCCTTGCATCTTGGTGACGAGTCGGCGAATTCGAGTATTGCTGTAGTCGGCCGACTCGGTTACCCGTGTGCCGCCTTCTACCGGCTCGAGCTCGTAGCGCCATCGATTCTTGACCAAGTGGCACCAGGCGATGCGCCGGTTCTCCTCGTATTCCACCACCTTGCTGGTGACTTTGTAGGAAAAGCGTCCCCTCTTCATGGCAATGGTGAACTTAGATCCCAATTGCATCGGCCCCGGCTCGGAGACAAGTCCGTGCACGGTTCCCGAGCCATCGATCTCGGCATGGCGGGCCGGGTCAGCCAACAAAGCAAAGATCTCCTCGGGAGGGGCGGGTACCACCCGGCTGTCGGTGAATAGATGCTCGCTCTTCACAGGGTCTCCTCTAGGGCGCAGTTTGGGTTACAGCCCGCCACCATGCTTTCAACTGGTGGGTGGTCGTGCCAGCATAAGACGATGACCGAGACTCGACAGCCCACGGTGGTGTACACCGATGGCGCTTGTCGTGGCAATCCCGGTCCGGGAGGATGGGGCTGGGTGGTGCCCGGCGGGCAGCGGGATTCCGGCGCGGCCCCACAAACTACCAATCAGCGCATGGAGCTGACCGCGGTGCTGGAGGCGGTGCGATCGCTGCAAGGGCCGCTGGAGGTCTATAGCGACTCCACCTACGTGGTCAACTGCTTTCGGGATCGGTGGTGGGAAGGGTGGATCCGCCGGGGGTGGCGCAACAGCCAGAAGAAGCCGGTGGCCAATCGCGACCTATGGGAGCCGCTGATCGATCTGGTGTTGTCGCGCGATGTCGCCTTTCGGTGGGTGAAGGGCCACGCCGGAGACCGCTGGAACGACGAAGCCGACCGCCTGGCCACCGAGGCGGCCGACGGCCAAGAGGCTGTGCCTGATCAGCGGCTCTTCTAGGCGGGCCCTTCCTATGTCTGGCGGGTCTCCTCCAACACCGGCCTCAGGTTGGGGTGGCGGAACTGGAAGCCCGCATCGGCCAACGCGACAGGATGGGCCCTGGTGCTGGAGAACAGGAGTTCGTCAGCCAGTTCCCGACCTAGGAGCAGTCGGGGGCCTAAGCGGGGGACGGGTACGACCGCGGGGCGGCGCAGCACTGAGGCCAACGCCCTGGTGAATTCCTTGTTGGTGACCGGATTGGGGGCGCACAGATTCACAGGACCCGCGATATCAGCCTCCAGCAAGAAGGCCAGGGCCCTTACCTCGTCCTCTAGGGCGATCCACGGCCACCACTGCCGGCCATTGCCCAGCGGACCCCCCAGGCCCAGTTTGAACAGGGGCAGCATTCGGGTGAGGAAGGGGGCATTATGGGACACCACTAGACCGGTGCGGGCAAGGGCAACCCGGATGCCGGTGCTCTCGGCCGCAGCTGCGGCCGCCTCCCAGTCCGCGGTCAGGGTTGCCAAGAACCCGGTGCCGGGCCCCGACTGCTCGTCTAGTGCATCGTCTCCCCGGTCTCCGTAGAAACCTACTGCCGAGCCGGCCACCAGCACTGTGGGCGGAGACGCGGCCGCCCCCATGGCCTCAACCAATAGCTCGGTGGCGTCCACCCGGCTCAAGCGCAGCTCTCGTTTGCGACGCTCGCTCCAGCGGCGGTCGCCGATTCCTGCGCCGGCCAGGTTCACCACCCCGTCGATGCCGTCGAATGCGTCATCGTCAATTTCGCCGGTGGCCGGATTCCAGTATCTGGTGTTGTCGGCGCGGGAGTCCTTATTCCGCACTAGTCGGACCACCTGGTGGCCCGCAGATTCGAGGTGGCTGACCAGAGCCGTCCCGATCAGCCCCGATGCTCCGGCAACAGCAATTCTCATAGAACTCAGTGTACGGGCGTACCGAGTACATGAGGACCGCCTCGTTGTGCTGGTCGCGGTAGCGTGATGCCATGTCTGAGCCCGAAGTAAGACCTCCCTTTGATCAACAGGGCACCGAGAGGGCAGAACCAAAATCCCGGTCGTTCATGGATGTGCTCCGACAGATCAACGCCCGGATGGTGTTGGGCACGCTGGCCGCGGTGGCGTTGATCGTATTCATTGCCCAGAACACCGATGAGACCCGGGTCAACTTCTTGGGGTGGGACTGGGACCTGCCGGTATTCCTACTGCTGTTGATCACCATCGTTCTGTCGGTGGTCTGCACCGAGATGGTCGGCTGGTACATGGGCCGTCGGAGCCGCCGACGCAGTCGCTGATGGCAGAGTGACCACACGCCGGTTGATTCTGTTGGCCTTGCTTTGCGGGGTGGCCATCTTGGTGGCGTTCGCCGTTCAGGCTGTGCTCATCCTGCGTTGATCAACTCACCGGTAGGCTGAACGCCATGAGCAACAGCCATGATGTGGTGGTAGTGGGCGGCGGCCCCGGCGGTTACGCCGCCGCCCTGTACGGTGCCGCCGCCGGTCTCGACGTCGCTCTGGTGGAGAAGCAGAAGCTGGGCGGAACCTGCCTGCATGTGGGCTGCATCCCGGCCAAAGAGCTGCTGGAGACGGCATCGGTGTACCGGACCGTGGCCCATGCCGATCAGTTTGGCATCGCTGCGGGTTCGCCGACGGTTGACATGGGGGCGGCCCAAGCCCGCAAGCAGAAGATCGTGGATCAGCTCCACAAGGGCGTGGGCAAGCTGCTGGAAGGCCGCAAGGTCACGGTACTCGACGGGTGGGGTTCGCTTGGGCCTGACCGGACGGTGTCAGTGTCAGGCGGGGAGTCGGGCAAAGCGACGCTGACCGCCGACCATGTGATCTTGGCCACTGGGTCGGTGCCCCGGACTCTGCCCGGATTCGAGGTGGACGGCGAGCGGGTGCTGACCAGCGACGAGCTGCTGTCCATCACCGACCTTCCCGAGCGGGCGGCGATCATCGGCGGGGGGGCCATCGGATTGGAGTTCGCCTCGATGCTGGGTGATCTGGGATCGGAAGTGACTGTGCTGGAGGCGCTGCCCCGAATCCTGCTGGGGGCCGACGACGACGTGGTGAAGATGCTCACCCGGGCGTTCAAGAAGCGCAAGATCGAGATTCGGACCGGAGTGGTGGTGAGCAGCTGTCGCGACAACGGCGACGGTGTGGAGTTGGCCATCAATGGCGCCGACCCCCTAGAAGTCGACGCGGTGGTGGTGTGCGTGGGCCGCCGCCCGTTCACCGACGGCCTGGGCCTGGATGCGGCCGGGGTGAAGGTGGACGATGGGGGCTATGTGGCCGTCGACGAGTTCTGCGAAACCACTGCTGCGGGGGTGTATGCGGTGGGCGACGTGGTGAACACGCCGCAGCTGGCCCATGTGGCCTTTGCCGAGGCCATCATGGTGGTGAAGCACCTGCTGGGGGAGTCGCCCTCGCCAATGGACTATGCCAATGTTCCGTGGGCCATCTACTGCCATCCAGAGGTGGCCTTTGTGGGCCACACCGAGGCGTCGGCGAAGGAAGCCGGGTTCGAAGTGGTTGCCTCGATGCACCGTTTCATCGGCAACGGGCGGGCCATGATCGTGGGAGACACCGAAGGGTTGGTCAAGGTGATCGCCGACCGCTGCGATGATGGGACTGCTGGGCGCATCCTCGGGGTCCACATGGTGGGTCCGTGGGTAACCGAGCAGCTCGGGCAGGGCTATCTGGCGGTGAATTGGGAGGCCACGGTGCCCGAGGTGGCCGAGTTCATTCAGCCCCACCCCACCATGAGCGAGCTGTTCGGCGAGACGGTGCTGTCGCTCACCGGCCGGGCCCTGCACTGAGCGGAGAGAATTCAAAGAGTCAAATGAGGAGCGTTGATGTCTGAGGCGGAGGGGCGGAGAGAACTTGGGAGGCTCGATGTCTGAGGTCAGGATGCCCCAGTTGGGCGAGACGGTGATGGAGGGGACCATCGTCCAGTGGTTCAAGCAGGTGGGCGAAGAGGTGGCCGAAGACGAGCCGCTCTTCGAGGTGTCCACCGACAAGGTGGATTCCGAGGTGCCGTCGCCCATGTCGGGGGTGCTGGTGGAGATCGTGGCCGCCGAGGGCGACATCGTGGAGGTGGGCGCGGTGATCGCCGTGTTGAGCGAGGACGGCGCTGGCGTCGGGTCAGCTCCCGCTCCCGCCCCGGTTCAATCGCCGCCGCCTGCGCCTGAACCGGCGCCTGCGCCGCCGCCTGCCCCCGAGCCCGAACCACAGTCAAGCGCCCCGGCCTCCGCGGACGAAATCCCAGCCTCGGTCGGCAGCAGCATCGTGTTGTCGCCGGTGGTGCGGAGGCTCATCGCCGAGAACGGACTCGACCCCTCGCAGATTTCCGGGACCGGCAAGGGCGGTCGCATCACCCGATCCGACGTGGAGGGGTACATCGCCCAGAATCGCGCCGCCGGTTCCCGCCCCGCACCTCCCGCGCCGCCGCCTGCCCCAGCTCGAGCCGCAGGACGAGACACCATTGTCCCGCTCACCAACATCCGCCGCATCACCGGCGAGCACATGGTGCGCTCCAAGACCGTGTCGCCCCACGTGCTGACCGCGGTGGAAGTGGACTTCGAAGGGGTGGAACAGGTGCGCCGGGCCCACCGGGAGGAGTTCAAGGCCGAGCACGGCTTCAGCCTCACCTACCTGCCGTTCATCGCCCGGGCGGTGTGCGACGCCATCCACGAGTATCCCCACATCAACGCCTCAGTAGGCGACGACCAGCTGGTGGTGCACAACTACGTCAATCTGGCCATTGCTGTCGACCTCGACTTCCAGGGTCTGTTGGCCCCAGTGGTGGTGGATGCCGACCGCAAGCGGCTGACGGCGATCGCTGAAGAGGTGGCTGATCTGTCGAGGCGGGCCCGGGCCAAGAAATTGAACGCCGATGAGATCTCCGGGGGCACGTTCACCATCACCAACCCCGGCCAATGGGGCACCATGATGCAGTTCCCCATCATCAACCAGCCCCAGGTGGCCATCTTGTCCACCGACGGGATACGCCGCCGCCCTGTGGTGGTCGCCGCGGCTGACGGCAGCGAGGCCATCGCCATCCACTCGGTGGGGGTGCTGGCCCTGGCCTGGGACCACCGGGCGTTCGACGGGGCCTACGTGGCCGCATTCTTGGACCACGTACGGTCGATCATCGAAACCCGAGACTGGCACGTCGAGATGCCATGAGCCTTAAATGAGCCCGCTCCGCATTCGATGGCTGGGGCGGGTGTCCTACCGGGATGCCCACGCCTGCCAGCAGGCCATTTTCCAGCGAAGCGGTAACTATCTGCTGTTGCTGGAGCATCCCCACGTGTTCACTCTGGGCCTGCGGGGCGACGAGGCCAATATCCTGGTGGATCCGGCCGAGGTAGGGGCAGAGCTGGCGTACACCGACCGAGGCGGCGACGTTACCTACCACGGCCCCGGCCAGCTTGTCGGCTATCCGGTGATGACTGTGCCCGGCAAGCGGGGCGGGGGCATGGCTGACACGGTGGCCTATGTGCGCTCGGTAGAACAGCTGGTGATCGACGCACTCAGCGACGTGGGGTTGCCCGACTGTGGCCGGCTGGCCGACTACCCCGGGGTGTGGGTGGACCCCGGCGGCGACAACCCCCGCAAGATCGCAGCCATTGGCGTGCGTCTCAGCCGCACCCGCTCCATGCATGGCTTCGCCCTGAACGTGGACTGCGATCTGGACTGGTTCGGCCGAATCGTGCCCTGCGGCATCCCCGATAAGGCGGTGACCTCGCTGGCCGCCGAGGGGCGGCGGGTATCCATGAAACATGTGGTGGACGCGGTGGCCGCTCGGGCCGCTGACCGCTGGGGTGGCGGGGAAGTGGACCGGTCCGACGTGGCCTGGCGCCAACAGCCTGAGGATTTGAGCCCGTTCAGCCGAGGCATGGGGCCGGGGGAAGTACCGGGCCGGTCCGTCCGGCTGCAATCCCGGATGCATGAGGCTGGGTTGACCGATGGGCTCGCCATCAATGGGCGCAAACCGGAGTGGATGCGGGTGGCCCTGCGCACAGGCCCCGAGTTCCGGCGGCTGCGATCGGTGTTGCACAGCCGGGAAATAGTGACAGTGTGTGAGGAGGCCGGCTGTCCCAACATCTATGAGTGCTGGAACGAGGGCACGGCCACGTTCATGATCAACGGCGAGCGCTGTACTCGGGCCTGCGGATTCTGCCTGGTGGACACTCGACGCCCCGAGCCCCTAGACCCGGGCGAGCCTGAACGGGTGGCCGACGCGGTGGAGGCCATGGGGTTGGAATATGCGGTGATCACCGCAGTGGCCCGCGACGACTTGCCCGACGGGGGCGCCGCTGGGTTCGCGGCGGTCGTGGCCGCCATCCGCCGCCGCACTCCCGGAGTACGTGTAGAGGTGCTAATACCCGACTGCAAGGGCGATCCTGACGCTCTGCGGGTGGTTTTCGAATCTCAGCCCGACGTGTTGAACCACAACATCGAGACGGTGGCCCGACTCCAGCGGGTGGTGCGACCCTCAGCGGGCTACGCCCGCACCCTGGCCGTGCTGGCTCGGGCCAAGGCCGTCGGGCTGACCACAAAGTCGTCGATAATCGTCGGCATGGGGGAGACCGACGACGAGGTAGCCCAAACCATGGCCGATCTCGCCGCGGTGGGCACCGACATCTTGACCGTCGGCCAGTATCTGCGACCCACCACCAATCATCTGCCCGTGGCCCGATGGGTGCCCCCCGACCAGTTCGAGCAGTACCGGGAGCTCGGCCGCTCGCTGGGCATCGCCCACGTAGAGGCCAGCCCGCTAACCCGCAGTTCCCACCACGCCCAACACGCCCACGCCCAGGCGGTGTCGTCTTCGGTCGAAGTAGGAGTGAGCGCCGGGGGGTAGTTTGTTGCCGATGTTCCAGCAGCGGATCGATCGGATACGGCGTCTCATGGCCGAACAGCAGGTAGACGTTCTGTTGCTCTCCGTTGGCGCCGACTTGCCCTACTTCTGCGGTTATGAGGCCATGCCCCTGGAGAGGTTGACCATGCTGGTGGTTCCCCGCGACGACGATGCCCACCTCATCGTCCCCCGGCTGGAGGCCCCCCGGGTGGTGGAACGCCCTGGCGTATTCCAGACGGTCCCCTGGGACGAAACCGACGACCCCATCGACCTCGCCCGCTCCCTAATCGGCCCGGCGTCGACCGCGGCCATCGGCGACCACACCTGGGCTGGGTTCCTCGTCGACCTTGCAAAGGTGCTGCCATCGGTCGAGTTCCGCCGGGCGTCGGAACTGACCAGCCCGCTGCGCTCCGTGAAAGATGCTGCTGAAGTGGAGTCGTTGCGGGCCGCCGCTACGGCCGCCGACCGAGTGGCCGTCGACCTTAGATCAGGCGATATCGAATTAGTGGGGCAGACCGAGGCCGAGGTGTCGGCCGAACTGGGCCGTCGGCTGTTGGCCGAGGGTCACCAGCGGGTGAACTTCGCCATCGTGGCTGCAGGGGAGAACGCGGCCAGCCCACACCATGAACCGGGAGAGCGGGTGATCAAACCAGGCGAGGTCGTGTTGTGCGATTTCGGTGGGACGATGATGGATGCCGACGGGGTGGGCTACTGCTCTGACATCACCCGATGCGTACACCTGGGCGAGCCCCCAGCGGATCTGGTCGAGGCCTATGACGTGCTCTTTGAAGCCCAGGCTGCTCAGGTGGCCTCCGCGGTAGTCGGCCAGCCATGCCAGGAGGTCGACCGGGTGGGGCGGGCCATGATCGCTGAGGCCGGGTTCGGCGACAACTTCATACACCGCACCGGCCACGGCATCGGCACCGAGGCCCATGAGGATCCGTACATTGTGGAGGGTAACGACTTGGAGTTGCGCCCAGGCCACGCGTTCTCCATCGAGCCCGGCATCTACCTACCGGGACAATGGGGACTGCGCCTGGAAGACATCGTGGTGGCTGCTTCCGACGGCCCCGACAACCTCACCACCACCGATCACCGCCTGGCCGTGATCGACGCGTGATCGAGCTACAGCCGGCCACGCTTTTGTTGCAGCTGGCCGTCGGCGGTCTAGCGTTCACTTGGCTCACCACCCGGCGTCGAGAGGCCGGGCTGGGTTATGGCTGGTTGATGCGAAGCATATTCGGCCTCTTAGCCGCGGGTGGGGCCTGGCTGGGGTTCGCCACCCAACCGCTGGCGCTGAGGGACTGGACCGCGGCAGCCACGGCGGCGGCGGCGGGCCTGGCTCTGGTGGTGTCGGTCGTCCGGCGCCGGGCCGGGGTGAGCGGTCAACGGGAGAAAGTAGAGCGGCGCAGCGCTGAAGTCGCGGCCATGACGGGGATCGACCGGGCAGAGCAGCGGTTCGACCGCACCGAACCTGAGTTTCCCCCGGTATTGGATCTGATTGCGCCGGTGGTGGGTTTGATCGGGGTGGTGGCCGGCGGATTCGATGCGGGCGATCCAGCCGCCTTGGCGGTGGCCCGCACCGTGATCGGGGCGTTCTTCTTGGGAGCAGTCACCGACGCCATGCTCCTGGGCCACTGGTATCTGGTGCAGCCCGGCCTAGCCCGAGGGTCGCTGTTGGAGCTGGTGCGTTGGACGGGACTGCTCTGGCTGCCCGAATTGATGGTGATGCTGTGGCCCACCGGCATGGGTTCGGTGCTCAGCGGGACCATCGACGACGGTTACAACGGGCTTTTGGGCTGGTTCTGGGTAGTTTGCGTGGTGACAACCGCAGGTTTGGTCGTGATGGCTCGAGCAGCGTTGCGGGAACGCTTCTACTCCGCGGTGATGGCGGCCACGGGGCTGCTGTATTTGGGGATTCTGACCGGGTTTGGGATGGATCTGGTAGCTCGGGTGTTGTTGGATACAACTTGATCTGAACGTCATGCGGTACTTGCCTTGGTGACGGATACGGTGTGGATGTCGGGGGTGGCCGATTGCACGGTAATCGTGTAGCCGCGGATGGTGATGCTCTGACCAACGGTCAGGATTGGCAGGTCGTCGACCTGCCTATTGCCAGAATCACCGGCCAATTTGAGCGGCAGATTCCCGGTTCTGAGGGTCGCGTCCACGGTATAGACGATCACTCCCTCGACCGGCAGAGCGGGAATTGTGAAGGTGAGCCCGCTGGGGGATTGGTAGGGCGTCCCGAGGTCATAACCCGTCTTGCGCCTGCTTTCGATGACGATCACCTCGGTGTCCGATAGCGGTATCGCAACCATTGCTTTTCCCTCGCCGGGGTCAACGGCTATGGGGCTCAGGTCGATTACTGCCTCAGGTTCGGTCACACACCGGATCTGCGAATAATCAAGCCAGCCCAGTTGCCAGCGGCTCCACGCCAACATCTCTCCGGCTGTAGAACCGTAGCTGTACTCAGTCATGGTACGGCCGTTCGGATAGTTCCAAACGTAGGCAAAGCGGGGGTCACGGAGGTTGGTTGGGAAGTAAGCAGACAGGCCCATTAGGCCAAATGAGGCGCCGCCCCAAACCTGGCCCGTAGGAACGTTGGGCAGCGCCTGAGGGTTGTAGGCGTATAGGTCGGAAAGGCCGAGATTGTGGGCAAGCTCATGCGCCGCGGTTCTGCCCCAGGGGGCCAGACTATGGGGACCGCCAGCGATATAGGTGGAGTTGATGCGGGAGGTGGAAAACACCGTTCCTTCTTGCGTGTAAACGATGCCTAAGGCATTGCCGCCGTCAAAATACGAACTAGGCATGACAACCATCACCACGTCAATTTCGGTGAAGTCAAAATCGGGATCGGCCAGCCGGACAGCGGTCGCGCTTGCACCCATGAGCTTTGACGATGTTGAGTCGGAGTCACTTATGTGTTCGGTGTAGCTGTCTTCGACTCTTAGCCATTGGTGCAGAGGGACGAACTCGATGTCGAGCTGCCCATAGCTGACCGCCTCCAGGTATTTCTCGGCAAACGGCAGTCCCAGTTCTGCTTCCACGTAGGTGGAATGGGTTGCGGCGGCGTCGGGGAAGTCCATGAACAACACCGCCACCTTTACGGTCCCGGACGCATCCGGTGCCCAGTATGGTAACGGAAATCCCACCGTTGTTCCCGACGACAGACTTTGCGGCCGGCACATGTCAGGATTAGCGAGATGGCCTTGGGCCAATCGTTGCACGCCAGCAAGAGCGTGTACGAAAGATCGAAGGCCCCAACAGGCGATGGTTTGGTCGGTTCTGATTCCGCAGGAATGCCAGGCACCGGAGGCTATGGCGGTGAATTGCCCGTCGGGGGGATCGGCCAACCTGTCAAGATAGCCCCAACAGGCAATAGCAGCGTCGATTCGCAGCCCGCACGTATGGCGTACTCCCGCAGCAATCGCGCTGAACTGCACGAATGGAACATCAGACTGCCCGTTGTCATTGCTCCCCCAGCAAGTGGTGGTGTTGTCGCGCAAACCGCATGTATGCCAGTTTCCGGCGGTGATGGCGGTGAATTGCCCTTCGGGCGGGTCGGCTTGTCCCCGGTCGCTTATCCCCCAGCAGGCGATGGTGGCATCGGTGCGCAGGGCGCACGTATGCAGGTGTCGGGCGGTGATGGCGGTGAATTGCCCTTCGGGTGCACTGGTCAATTTTCCGCTGTTGTCGCCCCAGCAGGCGATGGTGGCATCGGTGCGCAGGGCGCATGTGTGATGGTTTCCGGCGGCGATCGCGGCGAATTGGCCCTCCGGCGGGCCGGTGGACCAACCGTCGACTTCGCCCCAGCAGGTGATGGTCTGGTCGATTCTGAGGCCGCAGGTATGCCAGTTTCCGGCAGCGATGGCGGTGAATTGCCCGCCGGGAGGGACGGCTTGCCCTTCGTCGCTCTTGCCCCAGCAGGTGATGGTCTGGTCGATTCTGAGGCCGCAGGTATGCCAGTTTCCGGCAGCGATGGCGGTGAATTGCCCGCCGGGTGCGTTAGTTGGTTCGCCAGGGCCTTCGCCCCAGCAGACGATGGTTTGGTCGGCTCTGATTCCGCAGGATTGCTCGCCACCGGCAGTGATGGCGGTGAATTGCCCCTCGGGCGCATGAGTTTGTCCGTTGACATTGACACCCCAGCAAGTGATGGTTTGGTCCGTTCTGATTCCACACGAATGCCTACCGCCGGCAGCAATGGCGCCGTAGGGCCCGTTTGGCACAAAGTGCTGGAAATGCCCCCAACAGATGACCCTGTCGTCGGTGCGCAATGCACAAGCGGTCAGGTCTCCGGCAGCGATGGAGGTGTATTGCCCTTCGGGTGCGTCGGTTTGTGCCTGGGTGTCGTCGCCCCAGCAGGCGATGGTGGCGTCGGTGCGCAACGCGCACACAAATGAGGTGCCAGTACTTACCTCGGTGTATTTGCCAGCGGGCACCATTGATTCACCTTGGCTGTCGCTTCCCCAGCAGGTGATGGTGCCGTTTGTGCGAAGTCCACACGATAAGGAAGCACCGGCGCTGACAGCGGTGTATTGCCCGTTGGGGGCATCGGCCTGTCCGTGGGCGTTGTTGCCCCAGCAGGCGATGGTCTGGTCGGTGCGGAGTGCGCACACATGCTCATGACCAGCGGAAACCGTGGCAAATTGTCCCGCGGGGGCGATGGCCTGTTGATACTCGTTGTCGCCCCAGCAGGCGATGGTCTGGTCGGTGCGGAGTGCGCACACATGCCGTTGCCCTGCGGCCACGGCGGTGTATTGGTCTGAAGGGGTCTGGTCGGAAGGTTCAGTAGGCGCGGGTTTTCCGTCGATGCAGCCTCCCGGCACCATTTCGGTGTTGATGTTGAATCGGCAGCGGTAGGTGTTGAGAAGTGATTCCTGTTGGGCGATGAGGTTGTCGCGCACCGCGACGGTTTCTCGGGACACAGTCTGTTGGGCCGCCGCGGGATCTGAAATGACGGTCGCCGCGGTGAACACCAGAGCCGCGACAGAGAGAACAATCCCGGCCCTCAATGGAACAAGAGCGCCTGATAGTTCCGTGTCATGTTCAGCGGGCCACGAAGTACTTGGCTTGGGGGTGGTGGCAGATCAGCGCCGAAGTCGTCTGCTCGGGTTGGTATTGGTAGCTGGTTTCTTCGCCGACTTGGATGCCGATACGGTCGGCGTCGAGTAGTTGGGCCACGGTGAGGTTGTCCTCTAGGTCGGGGCAGGCCGGGTAGCCCCAGGAGTAGCGGCCGCCGCGGTATTGCTGGCGGAACAGTCCTGTCAACGTGGGACCGTCCTCTTCGACGAAGCCCCACTCGGTGCGGATGCGGTTGTGCCAGTACTCGGCCAGAGCCTCGGCCATCTCCACGCCTAGGCCGTGCAGCAGAAGGTAGTCCTGGTAGCGGTCGTCGGCGAACAGCTTGGCCGCGGCCTTGGACACTTCCGCTCCCATGGTCACGATGTGGAAGGCGGCGTAGTCCACTTCGTCACCGCCGGCGGGGCGGAAGAAGTCGGCGATGCACAGGAAGGGGTCTTTGGGCTGGCGGGGATACCGGAAACGGCACACTTCGGCGGTTCGGTCGGGGCTGTCCCAAACCACCAGGTCGTCGCCGCTCCCGCTGACCGGGAAGTAGCCGTACACAACTTGGGGAACCAGCAGCCCTTGGGCGGTAGCCGAGGTGAGCTGCTCGCGCATGGTGGGGCGAATGCGCTCTTTGAATGCGGCATCGTCCTCGCCGTCGACGGGGCGGAACTGCCACTGGTTTCGGAAAAGGGCGGTCTCGTTTACGTATTCGGCGATGTCGGCGACTGGAATGCCCTTGACTACGCGCGAGCCCACAAACGGGGGTTCGAAAACCGTGTTGTCGACCTGCACCGACGGTGCCCGCTCGGGAAGGACGTCGCCGACAGTGGCGGCCGGGTCCCGACGGGCCCGGCGGGGCAGGTCGCGGCCTCCTGGCCGACGGCCGAATTCGGGGTCTTCAACGCCGGTGCGGCGCAACTCGCCCAGCCGGTCCATCACCGCCAGCCCCTCAAAGGCGTCTTTGCCGTAGAACACCCGGCCCCGGTAGGTCTCCCGCATATCCCGTTCCACATAGGTGCGGGTGAGGGCCGCACCCCCCAGCAGCACCGGGAGGTGGTGGAGGTCTCTGGTGTTCAGCTCCTCCAGGTTGTCCCGCATGATCAGCGTGCTCTTCACCAGCAGTCCGCTCATGCCGATGGCGTGGGCGTCCACCGCCTGGACCCGGTCGATCATTTCGCTGATAGACACCTTGATGCCCAGGTTGTGAACCTCGTAGCCGTTGTTGGTCAAAATGATGTCCACCAGGTTCTTGCCGATGTCGTGTACGTCGCCCTTCACGGTGGCCAGCACGATCCGGCCCTTGCCCCCGGTGTCGTCGGCCTTGTCCATGTGAGGCTCCAGATACGACACCGCGGTCTTCATGGTCTCGGCTGACTGGAGCACGAACGGCAACTGCATCTCGCCGGAGGCGAACAGCTCGCCCACCACCTTCATTCCGGCCAACAGCGTGTTGTTGACGATGTCCAGTGCCGGGGTGCCCGATAGGGCCTCGTCTAGATCGGCCTCCAGCCCATCCCGGTCGCCGTCGATGATGCGCCG
The DNA here is from genome assembly GCA_963663255.1 of Acidimicrobiales bacterium. GTDB lineage: Bacteria > Actinomycetota > Acidimicrobiia > Acidimicrobiales > Bin134 > Poriferisocius. Next base: position 2,586,050 of record OY760141.1, on the reverse strand, counting down.
CTCCAGCCGCTGCTCGACCGGCCATCCAGAGCGGTCTTCCTTCACGGCGGCGGCCGCAGTCACGTTCTCGAACGCAGCCAGCAACTCGGTCAGCGGGTCGTAGTCGACCCGTCCTTGCGACGCGACCCCAGCCGAGCCCCGCTGGTCATAGATCAAGTCCAAACACACGTCGCGATGGTGGGGGTCTACCCGGTTCAACGGGATGATCCGACCCGCATGGACGATGGCCGAGTCCAACCCAGCTTCCAGGCACTCGTGCAGGAACATGGAATTGAGCACGTGGCGGGCGGGGGGCTTCAGCCCGAACGACACGTTGGAAACCCCCAGGGTGGTGTGGGCGCCCGGCAGCTCGGCCTTGATCCGGCGGATGGCCTCGATAGTGGCCAGGCCGTCTTTGCGCAGGTCGTCATCGCCGGTGGAGAGGGGGAACGTCAAAGCGTCGAAGATCAGATCGGACGGGGCCAGCCCGTAGCGCTCTGTCGCCAGGCGATAGAGGCGGTGGGCCACCCGCATCTTCCACTCCAGGTCGCGGGCCTGGCCCTCTTCGTCTATGAGAAGGCACACCACCGCAGCGCCGTACTCCCGGGCCAGCGCCAATACCTTGTCGAAGCGCGATCCCTCGGCCTCGCCGTCTTCCAGGTTGGCCGAGTTGAGCACTGCTCGGCCACCAATCCACTCCAGCCCCGCTTGCATCACATTCGGCTCGGTGGAGTCCAGCACCAGCGGGGCAGCCACGCCGGTGGCGAAGCGCCGGGCGAGTTCGTCCATGTCGGCGGTGCCGTCGCGGCCCACGTAGTCCACGCACAGATCAAGCAGGTGGGCACCCTCGCCCACCTGATCGCGAGCGATCTGAAGGCAGCCGTCCCAGTCGGCCTCCAGCATGGCATCGCGGAACTTGCGGGAGCCATTGGCGTTGGTGCGCTCACCCACAATGAGAAACGACGTGTCCTGGGCAAATGGCACCGCGGTGTAGATCGAAGCGGCCGATGGGGGCAATTCACCGGGCCGGGGTCCTGGGGTGAGATCGGCGCAGCGGTCGATCACCGCCCGCAGGTGGTCGGGGGTGGTGCCGCAGCAGCCGCCGATCACGCTTACCCCCAGCTCGGTGACGTACCGGGCCAGGTAGTCCGCGAACTCGTCAGGGCCGACGTCGTAGTGCATGCGGCCGTCCACCACTTGGGGGAGTCCGGCGTTGGGGATGCAGGCCACCGGCACCGGACACTGCTCGGAGAGAACCCTCAGATGCTCGCCCATCTCGGCCGGGCCGGTGGCGCAGTTCAGCCCGAATGCCGCCAGGCCAAGGGGGGCTAGGGCGGTCAGGGCGGCGCCGATCTCGGTGCCGGGCAGCATCCGGCCGGTCATCTCGATGGTGACCTGCACTTGCAGCGGCACTTCCCGGCCCACCGCGGCCATGGCCCGGCGGCATCCGTTGATGGCCGCCTTGGCGCCGAGAAGGTCGTACTGGGTCTCGATGATGAACAGGTCGACTCCGCCGTCGAGTAGGCCCCGGGCCTGCACCTCGAAGGCGTCGCGCAGCTCGGCATAACGGATCTGGCCCAGAGAAGCCAACTTGGTACCCGGACCTACCGATCCTGCTACCCACCGGGGTCGTCCGTCGGACACATACCCTTGGGTCACATCACGGGCGATGCGGGCCGCGGCCAGGTTGATCTCATAGGCCTGATCGGCGATTCCGTATTCGGCCAGTGGCACGGCAAACGCCCCGAAAGTGGCGGTCTCCACCGCGTCGACCCCGAGACCCAGATACAGGTCGTGCATCCCGGCGATGAGCTCGGGTCGGGTGAGGCATAAGAGCTCGTTGCAGCCTTCCAAGTCGGGGCCGCCGAAGTCATCCGCGCTCAGCGGCTGTTCTTGCACATAGGTGCCGAAGGCGCCGTCGTAGATGAGGACGCGCTCTCGGGCCGCATCCCGATAAGAGCCCATAGAAGGGGAGGTTACCGGGCAAGGGGTGGGCACCTAGTGCCAGATAACATCGCAGAGGCTTGAATCAATCCGAGGAGATCAGGTGATCGCGTTTCGAACCGGCAGAAGAATCCCGGCCAGCGCCGCACTGCACGCGGTGGGGGCGTGCTCAGGCCACGACGCCGAGCGACCCGCCGAGCTGGACTGGGCGGTGCTCGACGGCCGGGGGTTCGAGGCCAAGCCTGGACAAGTGGAGATCGTGTCGGGGCAAGATCGGCCGATTGCCGTGGTCGGGCTGGGGCCGGCCGACAAGATCACCGCTGCGGTGATCCGCCGAGCGGCAGCGTCGCTGGCCCGGTCGGCCAAGCGGATGAAGCGAATCGCGGTGTCGGTGATCGACACTGTGCCTGACAGCATCGACCCCGCCGACGCGCTGGGGGCTTTGGCCGAGGGGATGACGCTGGGGGCGTACTCCTACGGTGATCTCAAGTCGGAGCACAATCCCAACAAGCTGGAGAATGTGCATGTGATCGGCCCGGGGGGCCGGGCGGTGACGGAAGCGCTGGAACGGGGGCAGAGGGTGGCCGAGGCGGTGTGTTTCGTGCGCGATTTGGTGAACGAGCCCGGCGGGTCGCTCACTCCCATCCGGTTCGCGGAGATGGCCGCGGACATGGCCGAGCGGGAGGGCTTGGACATTACCGTGCTCGACTTGGATGCCATCCGTGAGGCCGACCTGGGCGGTCTGCTGGGAGTCAACCGAGGGTCGGAGCAGCCGCCTCGATTTGTGGAGGTGTCCTACGCGCCCGACCCGGAGGCCGAATGCCGGGGGTCGGTGGCGTTGGTGGGCAAGGGTCTCACGTTCGATTCCGGTGGGCTGTCGATCAAGACCGGCACTGGGATGATGACCATGAAGTGCGACATGAGCGGGGGTGCCGCGGTTCTGGGAGTGATGGCCGCCATCTCCGCGGTGGCGCCGCCGGTAAAGGTCACCGGCTACGTGCCCATGACCGACAACATGCTGGGGGGCGATGCCACCCGGCCCGGCGATGTGCTCACCATGGCCAACGGCAAGACGGTGGAGGTGCTCAACACCGACGCTGAAGGCCGGCTGGTGCTAGCCGATGCCCTGTCGCTGGCTTGTCGGGCCGACCCCGATGCCATTGTCGATCTGGCCACCCTCACCGGGGCGTGCATGGTGGCGCTGGGCCCCAAAGTGGCCGGGCTCATGGGCAACAACGATGCGTGGATCGACCAGTTGGCCGACGCCGCCGAGCGCACTGGGGAGAGGGTGTGGCGACTGCCGCTGCCCGACGACTACAAGGGCCAGCTCGACTCGTCGGTGGCTGACATGAAGAACATCGGCGGCCCCCACGGCGGGGCGCTGACCGCGGGGCTGTTCTTGTCCAACTTCGTCGATGACGACATCCCCTGGGCTCACCTCGACATCGCCGGCCCCGCCTTCACCGACGCCGAGGACGGCGAGACCGCCAAGGGCGGCACCGGCTTTGGCGTGCGGATGCTCCTCGACGCCCTGGTCAACTTCGAGCCGCCTACGGATTCGGCGGACGGCTGAGCCAGGCAAACGCTCCGTAGGACCCGGCCGCCACGACCACTGCGAACGGGGCCAGCAACCATTGGCGGGAGTCGAACAGCATGTCGATGGCTTCGACCGGCCAGGAGGCCGCCACCAGTCCGACCACCACGGCTAGGACGTTCACCGTCACATGGCGCCTGGTTGCCGGCATCTCGATTCGGCCGAAGCAGCCGCAGGGCTCCGCTGAGCCCGAGCGGACCATGGCCGCGGCCACCACGGCGAATCCGGCATAGAGCGCGGCGAGGGCGGTGGCCGGGACTATGCCGCCCACAATGAACGCGCTGACCGCCACCACGAGCTCTACGAGGCCAAGCAGCCGTACCGCCCAATGGCGGTGGTACAGCTGTAGCCGGGCCAGGGCAGCGGACGCCGGCTCTGGGGTGACTGTTTTCGACGCTCCTGCCGCGCCCAACAAGACCGCGGCCATGAGATGGACCGCGGCCACGTACTCCATGGGCTATCGCGTAAAGCGGCGCAGGGCGTGGCGGCGGCGCTCGGCGTTGAGCGCGGCACGGTTGTCGTCGCTGAGCCGGGGAGTTTCGGGGTGGAGGCAGTCGTCGATCTCGGAAACGGGCATCAACCGAAGCGTGGGAACCGGGGCGGAGTCGGCGTTGTTCCACCTATAGGTAATGGCCCCTTGGGGGCAGCCGCCCAAAGCGATCCAGTTTTGGATGCCGGGGTCTTCATGGGAGATCACCACCCGCAGCGCGCCGTCGGGGTCGAGGCGGGCCTGGGAGTCGTTCATAGTGGTGGGGAGGTTCACGTAGTCGAGGCTCTGGTACCAGGTGTCGCCCACCTGGATGTTCCAGTACAGGCAGTCGGGCGGGGTCACCTCGAACAAAAGGGCCTCGTCGGGGCCCACCTCGTACCAGCACTGCCCGTAAGACTGCTTTTCGCTTCCCCCCTGGGCGCTCTGACTCACCTTGTGGGGGGGAATATGGTCGAAAGAGTTGATTTGGCCTCGGTCGCGCTGACCCCCGGCAAAGTCGGTCCAGAACTCGGGCACGGTGTCAACCTCCCGGGCCAGCTCGTCGAACAGCTCACTAGTCCGCACCGGATCGAGCCGGCCGGGAGGACCCGACGGGTCAAGGCATTCGAAGTACAGCTCGGCCTGATCTTCCGACGCCCAATCAGAGAAGAACTGGCGCACGAACAGCCGGCACGGGTGCGGCTCGACTTGGAACCAGTCGCCGACGTGGTCACCGGGGTCCGGGTCGGGGCTGAAGACCACGTCGATGCGGCCATCGCCGATGTCGGTCAGGTCGAGGCTTCCCACGTCTACGAGCTGAGTGATGCGCCCTCGGCCGAAACTGTGGTCCATCAACGACAACCCCAGGTAGCGCAGGGTGTCGATCCGACCGGTCAGGCGGTAGGTGTGGCTTAGATCCACCGGCGCGGTCATGTACATCGCGTCGGGATTGTCCTGGCCCACTTTGAAGGGGTACACCCAGCCCAGCTCGGGGTGGTCGGGGTCGTTGTTCTCCACGATTCGGTCGTAGGCCCAGAAGAACATCCGCAGCTGATGGCGCAGGCCCTCAGCCTGCTCGGAAGCGTCGGCCCCCCGTGCTGGGTCGAAGATGTAGTCGGCCGACTCCTTGAGGGTGTCGCATAGCCGGTTCCAGGATGCTCTCAGGTCGTTGTCCACGGCCTATGTCTAGCCGCGACGCCTCCAATCGGGCAGACCGAGGGCCGGGGTTCTATCGAGTGAATCGGCGCAGCGCGTGGCGGCGGCGCTCGGCGTCAAGCACGCCGCGTTCGTCGGCGCTGAGCTGGGGTGTGTCGGGGTGGAGGCAGTCGGCGATCTCGGAGACGGGCATGAGCCGCAGGGTGGGCACCGGAGCGGAGTCGGCGTTGTTCCACCGGTAGGTGAGTGCTCCCTGGGGGCAGCCGCCCAAAGCGATCCAGTTCTGGGTGCCGGGGTCTTCATGCGAGATCACCACCCGCAAGACGCCGTCGGGGTCGAGGCGGGCCTGGGAGTCGTTCAACGTGGTAGGGAGGTTCACATAGTCCAGGCTCTGGAACCAGGTATCGCCCACTTGGATGTTCCAGTAGAGGCAGTTCGGCGGGGTCACCTCGAACAAAAGGGCCTCGTCGGGGCCCACCTCATACCAGCACCCTCCGTAGGCCTGCTGGTCGCTGCCTCCGAGGCCCTCCCCGCTGAATTTCCCCTCAACGTGGTCGAAGGTGTTTATCTCGCCCCGGTTGCGGTAGCCCACCGCATAATCGGTCCAGAACTTGGGGACGTTATTGGTCTCTTCGGCCACTTCATCGATCAGCGACGCGGTGCGAACTGGGTCGAGTCGGGCGGGCGGACCTGTGGCATCGAGGCACTCCAGGTGCAGGTCGGCATGGCTTTCGGTGGCCCAGTCGGAGAAGAACTGGCGTACCAACAGCCGGGAGACCTCGGGCTCAACCTGGTACCAGTCGCCGACGTGGTCGCCGGGGTCGGGGTTGGGGCTGAAGACGATGTCGAAGCGGCCGCCGCCTATGTCGGTGATGTCGGGCGTGCCGACGCTGAGCTGTTGGGTTATACCTCCTCGACCGGAGACGAAATTCAATATCGCCAACCCCAGGTACCGGACTTTGTCGATGCGGCCGGTGAGGCGGTATGTGCGGCTCAGGTCTACGGGCGCAGTTTGGTACAGCGCGTCGGGATTGTCCTGGCCGAACTTGGAGGGATAGGTCCACCCCAGCTCGGGGTGTTCGGGGTCGTTGTTCTCAAGGGTTCGATCTACTGCGAGAAAGAGCATCCTCAGGTGGTGGCGGAGCCCTTCGGCCTGTTCGGAGGCATCCACGCCCAACTCGGGGTCGAATATGTAGTCGACCGATTCCCTTAGGGAGTCGCATAGCCGGTTCCAGGAGTCTCTCAGGTCATTTTCCACGCCATTTGTCTAGCGGCCCCGGATGGTCATGGCCTCTTCAGGCCGCGGGCTCCGCTAGGGAGTAGTAAGAGGAGTGGGAGCGTTGGAGGTGTTGGGGCAACCGGCGGAGTTGGGCGTGGTTGAGCGGAGGCAGCCGGCGCCGTATGGCGAAGCCGGCATGACCCTCTGATGCAAGTCGGAACATCACCAAGCGGTGCAGGGTCCGGTGAAGCCCGCCCCGAGGCCCGGCCTTGGGACTGATCCCCAGTTGCAGGGCTATGTCAGTAACGGGAAGCTCGAACCCATCGGGTGATCTGTCAAACTCGTGGGCCACATAGCGCATGAGCCAGGCGGCGGTGGGGCCGATCACTCCCAGCCAGAATTGCTCCACGTATCTGGAGCGGGGGTCATGCCCATTCTCCTCGGTGATCAAATCACGCCACGGTTCAATCCAAAGGGAAGAGTGCAAAGCGGGAATAGTCATGGAAGGATCGTTTCTGCTGGCATTTACCAGGCTCGATATTGGGAGGAAGCTTTAGATGTATATTGCTCACTTTCATGCAATGTTGTCAAGGTCTGTTTAACAATCTATGCGACCAATCGAGGAACTCGGCGACGAGATCGCCTTGGCGCGGGCGGCGCTACGCGATGCGCGCAACGTGGTGGTGTTGACCGGGGCGGGGATATCCACGGACAGCGGTATTCCTGACTTCCGGGGACCCGAGGGGCTGTGGACCAAGAACCCCGAGGCGGAAAAGACGGCCACCTTGTCGACGTATGTGTCCAACCCCGACCTGCGGCGGCGCAACTGGCAGCGGTTGAGCGAGGGATCGATGTGGGAGGGCAAGGCGCCCAACCCGGGCCACCGGGCACTGGTGGAGTTGGAGCGCCAGAAAAAGCTGCACCTGCTGATCACCCAGAACGTGGACGGCCTGCACCGAGCGGCGGGAACCTCAGAGGACCGGCTGGTGGAGATCCACGGCACAACGTCCAAAGTCCGCTGTTTGGACTGCGGGGACACCGCTCCGATGGAGCGTGCCCTGGAGCGGGTCAGGGCGGGGGAAGCCGACCCGCCGTGCCGGCTGTGCGGGGGGATCTTGAAGTCGGCCACCATCTCGTTTGGGCAGAACCTGGTGATGGCCGATCTGCACCGGTCGGAGCAGGCCGCCATGGACTGCGACGTGATGCTGGCGGTGGGCTCCACCCTCACCGTGTACCCGATAGCCAACGTGGTTCCCATCGCCCATCAGTCCGGTGCTCAGGTGGTGATCCTAAACGCCGAGCCCACTCCATTCGACGGACTGGCCGCCGCGGTGGTGCCAGCCTCAATCAGCGATGCGCTGCCGTTGATTGTGGCTCCGCAAACGGGCGGGGGGTTGGTAAAATCGGACTAAATAGGTAGGATTTATGGGAAATCTTCCCACCGCCTGACCGGATGTCCCGCCAACACCGAGGTGACCGCAACTATGCCCACATTCAGAGATTTGCTGAAAGAAGCCAAAGCTGAGATCCGAGAGACCGACCCAGCCGGCGCTGAAGCGATGTTGGCCGAAGGAGCGGTTCTGCTTGATGTGCGAGAGCCCGACGAGTTTGAGCAGGGGGCGGTGCCCGGCTCGGTCCACATCCCCCGGGGAAACCTTGAGCCCAATGTTGAAAATCGCCTGACCGACAAGGATGCCGCGGTGGTGGTCATGTGCGCGGGCGGGGTGCGCTCGGCTTTCGCCGCCCAGACCCTCCAGGAGATGGGCTATGGCGACGTTGTTTCCATGGACGGCGGGTTCAACCGCTGGAAGGACGAGGGCCGAGACTGGGCCCTGCCGGTGACCCTGACTCCCGATCAGCGCAACCGCTACCACCGTCACCTGCTGTTGCCCGAGGTAGGCGCCGAGGGGCAGCTCAAACTGCTGGAAGCCAGAGTGTTGTGTCTGGGCGCTGGCGGGCTGGGCTCGCCCGCCGCTCTGTACTTGGCCGCCGCGGGGGTGGGGACCGTAGGCATCGTGGATATGGATGTGGTGGACGCCTCCAACCTCCAGCGCCAAATCCTGCACAACCTCGACCGGGTGGGGGAGCGCAAGGTGGACTCGGCGAAGAAGACGCTCAATGCCCTGAATCCCGACGTAAACGTGGTGACCTACGACGTGCGGTTGGGGGCCGACAACATCGTGGACATAATCAAGGACTACGACGTGATCGTGGACGGCGCCGACAATTTCCCGGTTCGCTACATGCTCAACGACGCCTCGGTGAAACTGGGAATTCCCGTGGTCCACGGATCGATCTTCCGATTCGAGGGCCAGGTCACGGTGTTTGATCCCCGCACCGGCCCCACCTATCGGGACATGATCCCCGAGCCGCCTCCTGCCGAGATGGCCCCGAGCTGCGCAGAGGCCGGGGTGCTAGGCGTGCTGCCGGGAATCGTGGGCTCGATTCAGGCCTTGGAGGCCATCAAACTGATCTTGGGCCACGGTGACACCTTGGTAGGCCGGTTGCTGGCGTTCGACGCCAGCGAGATGTCGTTCCGGGAGTACAAGCTGCGGCCCGATCCCGACCAGCCCATCACCTGGGAGAACCGCGACAAGATCCAGGTAGTTGAGCTCGACGGACTCTGTGCCCCCGCCCCCGTGGGTTAGCCCGAAGTCTCACCGGCCAGTTCCCGCCCCCAGCATTCCACGCTTTGGTCGAAGCGCAGGCCGCAGGAGATATTCCCCCCGGCGTCTAGCGACTGAAACACACCGGCAGGCGGGTCGGCCCGACCGTGGTCATTGTTGCCCCAGCACCGGGCCTCTCCATTGGTCAGCAGGCCGCAAGAGTGCCGCTCCCCGGTAGCCACCGAGGCGAATTCTTCATCGGGCGCCTCAGTTTCACCGTACAAATTGGCTCCCCAACAGTCGACCGTCCCGTCTGTCCTCAGACCGCAAGAATGGATCTCGCCCGCGCTCAGCGACGCGAACTGCCCACCGAGCGGGTCGGCCTGGCCGTGGGAGTTGTCTCCCCAACACACCGCCGACAGGTCGGGAACAATCCCGCAGGAATGCCACCGACCCGCGCTGACCATAGCGAACTCGATATCGGGCGCGGCGCTGCGGTTGAACTCGTTGTCACCCCAACAGTCGACCCGCCCATCAGGCTTGAGGGCACAAGAGTGGCGCTCTCCGATTGTGACTTCGGTATAGATCCCGGTTGGGGCAACCGCCATGTTCGCCACCGGCGTGCCCCAGCACTGCACTTGACCTGACGGTCTGATACCGCATGCGTGCCACGCTCCGGCCACCACTGACTCGAACGCGCCTTCCGGAATATTGGCGCGACCGTCCAGGTCGTCGCCCCAACATGTCGCGGCTGAATCAGCAGCCCTCCGGGCGCACACCTGGTTCCAGCTGGCCGACACCGACAAGTACTCCCCCGGAGGCGTAAACAGCGGCGCGGACCGGTCGTTCGACCAGCAGACGAGCCCACCGTCGGGCAGTTCAGCACAGGTTTCCTGCGGCTGGGTGCCGTTTCCGATGTCTTGGGCAACGTTGCCCCTGGTCCTCCAGCAGATAGCGCCGTCCGCCGCGGTGCTGTCGCATCGGCCTTCCCAGACGGCGGCAACTGCTTCCACCACCTGGCCAGACACCCAAGACGAGCCCGTGCGGTTCAGGTGTACCCCGTCATCCATGCGAACCCGAACCGGCGACCCCCCAGAAGGTGGCGCCACTTTCTCCACGTAGGACTCCCCTCCGAACAGATCCCAGATGTCAACCATCACCGACTGGGGATCGTCGGCTATCACCGCAGAAGCGGCTGCGTTGATGGCGGGAACCCCATCAACGCTCCAGGCAAGGCGCATCGGCGGAAGACCGACCCAAACGGTCAATCGATGGTCGGCCGAGAGGACGTCGAGAGCCACACTCAAGCGCCACGACCACTCTTCCAGCCATTCCGGCGTCCCCGGTTCGACCAGGCTGCCATCTCTGGTCTCCATGTTCTGCCATTCGCTGGCCCCGAGAAACAGCACCACCACGTCGGGGTCGTCTCGTACGGACACCTTCAACAGCTCCGCTGGCCAATTGAAGTAGTCGGGCCGAACCAGGCTGGTCGAGTTCCGGCTGTTTACCGTCACGTCGAACAATCCGCTGGCGGCTTCTTCCAGCGTGTGTCCCACTTCGTCGGCCTGGCTATCGCCTGCCACATGCACGCGCAATGGCCGGTCGGGGGATACCACCGCAAATTCCGCGGCGACCTCTGTCGGCTCCGGATCTGGGCGGCCAGCAGTATCAGTGGATTCGACCAATGCCGGGGGGATTTGGCTGGAGCCCTCGTCTTCTAGCGCCTCCACCACCTCAGCCACTGTGTCCAATCGCTCTCCCACATCTTGTCCCAGTCCCCGCCAGTCGGCGATCAGGTCGTAGGGCCGATTAAACGACAAGAAGTTCGCGGCCCGGTCCACAGCCTCAGCGATACTCACCCATCGGTCCCGGCCGTCTCCCAGCGGCTGGCGCTCCGCAATCTCGACCAGCTTCCCACTGGTGAGAAGGGCGCTCGAAACGAGGCAAAGCAGAACCACAAGAGAGATTCGCCTGCCCATGTTGGTGTGCCGGGTCATGGCTTTTGGCTAGGCCCCCTCTCCGATGGTCTCACCGTCAGGCTCAAAGTCGGGCCAGCAGGTCCTCGGCGGTGGAGGCCGGGGCCTCGCAGGTGTAGTCGCGACAGACGTAGGCCAGCCCTTCGGTGCGGCTTTCCCACAACGGCGAGTTGTAGGGCTCGCCCCAGGCCAGCACGGTGTTTGGCCGGTAAACCTCCCGCACTGCGTCCACCAGATCGGGGCGGTCGCCGCCGATCACCACCTCGGTCAAGCCGGTGGCGTTCATGTCGGTTGCCTCGAGCAGGTGGCCGAACCCGCTGGGATGGTTGGCGGCAACCTCGCCCAATAGCGCCAGGATGTCCTGGGCCCGGTCCAGGTAGTGGGAATTGCCGGTGAGGGTTCCCAGTCGAAGCAGCGCCACCGCGGCGGCGCTGTTGCCCGAGGGGACAGCGTTGTCGGTGATCTCTTTGGGCCGGCAGATCAGCTCCTCGGCATCGGAGCCGGTGGTAAACACCCCGCCATGCTCATGGTCCCAGAACAGATCCAATAGACCGTCAGCCGCCTGGACTGCCTCGTCGATCCAGCGGGCCTGGCCGGAGGCCTCGCCGAGGCGCGTGAAGGCGTCGGCTGCGGCCGCATAGTCGGCTGCGTAGGCCAGATGGCGAGCCTGGGCCGGGCGGTTGCCGTCGCCCGCCTGCCAGGAGCGCAGCCAGCGGCCATCGGATCGGCGGAGCCGGTCGAGGAGGAAGCCACCGTTCTTGATGGCCGCTTCCAGCCATTGCTGGTTTCCAGTGGCAGCCGCGGCCTCGGCCAAGGCGGCCAGCATGAGACTGTTCCACTCCAGGAGCACTTTGTCGTCCAAGCCGGGCGGGATGCGCAGGTTGCGGGCCGACTGCAGGTGCTCTCGGCCCAGTTCCACGCTGGCCGGGCGAAGCAGGTCGCCCCTCACCGGCCGCCACAAGATGTTGTGGCCCTCGAAGTTGCCGGCTTCGCTCACTCCATACCACGCCATGAACTCGGCCGCGTCGTCTCCAAGCACCGAGGTGATCTGATCGGGGGTCCAAACGTAATAGCGGCCCTCCTCCCCCTCGGAATCGGCGTCGAGGGCTGAGTAGAAGCCGCCGCTGTCGTGGCGAAGGTCTCGCAGCACGAACCCGATGGTCTCGTCCAGCACCTGGAGGAAGCGGGGCCGGCCGGTCACCTGCCAGGCGTGCAAATACAGGCGGGCGAACAGGGCATTGTCGTACAGCATCTTCTCGAAGTGCGGCACGATCCACTGGGCGTCCACCGAGTAGCGGCTGAAACCCCCGCCCAAATGGTCGTAGATGCCCCCCGAAGCCATGGCGTCCAGCGAATTGATCACCATGTTGAGCACGTCTTGGTCGCCGCTGTGAAGGTAGGAGCGCAGCAGCACCTCGTGGCTCATCGTCTGGGGGAACTTGGGCGCGCCTCCGAATCCGCCCCAGGCGGCGTCGTACTGCTGGCGCAGGGCAGCAGTGGCTCGGTTCAGGCCCTCTGAGCCGGTTCCGGCCTCGGCCCGCTGCGGGTCAGGCTGAATAAGCGCGGTGCGGTTGAGCGACTGCGTGAGCTGGTCGGCTTGGTTGTCGACGTCTTGGCGGCGGTTGACCCACACGTCTTGGATCCGGTGCATGATCTCGGTGAACGACGGCATCTGGCCCTGGCTGACCCGGGGGTAGTAGGTGCCCCCGTGGAACGGGCGCCCGTCGGGAGTCATGAACACGGTCATGGGCCACCCGCCTCGGCCGGTGAGCGCCTGCACGGCTTCCATGTAGATGGTGTCCACATCGGGACGTTCCTCCCGATCTACTTTGACGTTGACGAACAACTCGTTCATCACCTTGGCGGTTTCGGGGTCCTCAAACGACTCATGGGCCATGACGTGGCACCAGTGGCAGGCCGAATAGCCCACCGACAACAAGATGGGTTTGTCTGAGGCCCGGGCGGCGGCGAAGGCCTCGTTGCCCCATGCGTACCAGTCCACCGGATTGTCGGCGTGCTGGCGGAGGTAGGGACTGGTTTCAGCCCCGAGTCGGTTCATGGCTCTGACACTAACCAACGAAAGCCGTGGGTCAGACTTGGCGAGGTGATTCGGCTGTGGATTCAGGGGGCTCGGCCCCGGACCCTTCCGGCTGCGGTGGTGCCGGTGGTGGTGGGCACCGCGGTGGCTGCCCCCGATGTGGTTTGGTGGCGGGCCGCGGTGGCGCTGGTGGTGGCGGTGGCCCTCCAAGTTGGGGTGAACTACGCCAATGACTACTCCGACGGAATTCGCGGCGCCGATGCCAACCGGGTGGGCCCGGCCCGGCTGGTGGGCGGCGGTGCAGTGGCCCCCACCTTGGTGCGGCGGGCCGCGTTCGGTGCCTTTGCGGTAGCCGCAGGGGCCGGGCTGGCCCTAGCAATTGCGGTGGCGCTTTGGCTGGTGGCGGTTGGTCTGGCCTGCATGATCGCCGCTTGGTATTACACCGGAGGTCGGCGGCCCTACGGCTACGCCGGCTTCGGCGAGGTTTTTGTGTTCGTGTTCTTCGGCCTGGTCGCCACCGTCGGCACGACCTTCGTGCAGATCGAGGAAGTCACCGCGCTGGCCGTTGCTGCCGCGGTGCCCGTGGGCCTTATGGCCTCCGCGCTCCTAGTGGCCAACAATTTGCGGGACATTCCCCAAGACCGGGAATCGGGAAAGGTGACACTGGCCGTCCGATTGGGCGACCGAAGGGCTGGTTGGCTCTACGCGGGCTTGGTCCTGGGTGCAATCGGGGTGGGGGCTTCTCTAGCGGTGGCCCGTCCCTGGGCACCACTCACCTTGGCCTCGCTTTCGTTGGCCGTCCCCGCCTTCAGCATCGCCTTGTCTTCGGCAACCAAAGCCCCCCTGCTGAACCACACTGCCCGCCTGCACCTTGTTCTGGGAGCGCTTTTGACGGTGGGACTGGCTCTCTAGCCCTCCCAATACGGGGCACGTAGCGCCTGTTTGTTGATCTTGCCCATGGCAGAGCGGCCTAGTTGCTCTTCGCTGACGAACTCCACCGATCGAGGACACTTGTAGTGGGCAATGCGATCGCGGCAGAAGGCGATGACTTCGGCTTCTTCTAACCGCCGGCTTGGGTCGACTGGCACAATCAGGGCCTTGAGCTGCTCGCCCATCTCCTCGTCGGGCACGCCGATGCAGGCCACGTCGGCCACCCCCGGATGGTCCACCAGCACCTGTTCAGTCTCGGCGGGGTAGATGTTCACCCCACCCGACACCACCATGTCGGAGAACCGGTCGGTCAGATACAAGAATCCGTCATCGTCGGTGTAGCCGATTTCGCCCAGCGTGAACACCCCCGGCCGCAGGTGGGCCGCCGCCGTCTTGGCCGGCGCATTGCGATAGCGGATGCCTCGCCCGCTGGCGTCGGCAAAATACACCCGCCCCTCGTGCCCTGGCGGCAGTTCGTTGCCGTCCTCGTCCACGATCAGCACTTCGAACGGGGGAACCGGCCGCCCCACCGATCCGGGGTGGGCCAGCCAATCCTCGGAGTTGATGTGGCACGAGCCGCCCACTTCGGTAGAGCCGTACCCCTCATAGACGATGGGCCCGAGCCAGTCGATGATGGCCCGCTTCACCGACACCGGGCAGGGGGCCCCGCTGTGGGTTACCGACACCAAGCTGTCAGTTCGGTAGCGCTGTCGCACTTCGGACGGCAGGGCCAGCAGCCGGCTGAAGTGCGTAGGCACCATGAACACCCCGTTCACCCCATAGCGGTCGATAGCCGCCAGAGTGGCCTCGGCGTCGAACCGGCCCAGCACCACCACCGGAGCGCCGCCCATGAGGTTGCGGGTGGCCGCAAACGGCCCGGCGTGGTACAGCGGTCCTACCACTAGGTGCGTGCCGATGGCCGCATTGGGAGTGGAACAGGTTGCGAAATACTCGGCCACCGTCGCGCCGCCCCGGAACAAGGCGGGGGGCGCGTCCACTCCCTTGGGCCAACCGGTGGTGCCCGAGGTGTAGAAGAGGTGGGGGACCGGCGGTATGTCGGTAGGTGGAGGCTCATCGGGTGCCTGGGCCAGGCGCTGTTCCCAGGAGATCGCCCCGGTGTGGTTGGGGCAGCGCCATCCCATCACCGCGATGGGCCGTCCTCCGGTGGTGTTCGACACCGCTTCGGCGGCCTGTAGGCCCCGCTCGGCCGTCTCCGGACCCACTAGCAGGAGTGCCGAAGTCGAGTCCTCCAGGATGTAGGCCAGCTCGTCGGGAGTGAGGTGGAAGTTCACCGGCACTGCCGAGGCTCCGGCCAACGCGGTGGCCACGTAGGCAATCACGGTTTCGACCGAGTTCTCGGCGAACACCGCCAGCCGACGCTCCGGGCCCAGGTCGAGCGAGTGCAGGAGGTTGAC
Organism: Acidimicrobiales bacterium; assembly: GCA_963663255.1. Classification (GTDB taxonomy): domain Bacteria; phylum Actinomycetota; class Acidimicrobiia; order Acidimicrobiales; family Bin134; genus Poriferisocius. The sequence continues at coordinate 2,570,725 of OY760141.1, read as the reverse complement.
CGCCCGGTTCATCACCCGGTCGAGATCGGTCCAGCCCAAGGTGGTCCGCGGGTCGGCCAACGCCATCTGGTCGGGATCGTCGGCGGGGATGTGCTGGGCCAGAAGGGACATTGAGATATCCGGGGTTAGCCCTCTCGGGTGGCGGTGGTCAACTGGGCGATGCCGCCGGAGAGCAGCACATGGTCTACCGCTCCGAACCCGTGTCCGGCCAAGAGGCCGAGCATCTCATCGGTGGGGGGCATATAGGCCACCGATTTGGGGAGGTACTCATAGGCGGTCCGATCTGACAACAGCCCGCCGATCAAGGGGATCACCTTGCCGAAGTACAACCCGTGGCCGAGCCGCAGGATCGGGTTCGAAGGCTCGGCCACTTCCAGCAGCGAGACTCGCCCTCCCGGACGCACCACCCGAGCCAGCTCGGCAAACAGGCTGTTTAGATCCACCACGTTGCGCAGGGCGAAACCGCAGGTGATGCCGTCGGCGCTCTGATCGGGAACCGGAAGGCGCAAGGCGTCGCCCAGCACCAATGGAGTGTGCAGCTTGCCCGAGGCCCGATATTTCTGGGCCGCATGGAGCATGCCCGCCGACAGGTCGAATCCGACCGGATTGAAGCCTGCGGCCTCCAGGTCTCGGCACAGGTCCCCGGTGCCGCAAGCCAGGTCGTACACCCGGGACCCTGGCGGCAGGCGCAGTTCGCGCACCGACCGCCGCCGCCATCGGCAGTCCATGCCGAAAGTCAGCATGCGGTTGAGCATGTCGTAGCGGGGGGCGATGGCATCGAACATCGACCGCACCGCGGCCACCTTGTCCTGACCCTGGGGGAGGGCGGAGTCGGAGCTCATTGGACACCGAGCCGGTAGGCCCGGTTGGTGGAGTGGTGGTCGAATCCCAAGCTGCGGTAGGTGGCCACCGCGGGGTCATTGTCCGACTCCACATACAGGAATCCCACGGTGAGGCCCTGGTCGGCAAGGTAGTCCAGACCGGCCAGGGTCATGGGCTTGCCCAGTCCTTGGCCGTGGAAATCGGGGTCCACCGCGATGGCGTAGATCTCTCCGCCCGGCGGGTCCTCGTTGGGGTGGGCCTTGGTCCAGCAGAAACCGGCCAGACGGCCGTCTCGTTCGTGGAGGCGAAACCCCTCGGCGTCGAACCAGCCTTCGGCCATGCGATCGGCCAAATCCCGATGGGTCATGCCCCCTTGTTCGGGGTGCCAGTGGAATGCCCGGTTGTTCACCCGGAGGAATTCGTCGTCGTCGGCCCCGGGGCTGAAACCCCTGGTGGCGATGGTGGAGGGGTTGGCAGGCAGCGGGCGCTGCATCCGCCAAAGGTCCCGATACGGCCGAAACCCCAGGTCGGCGGCAAATGCGTCGTCGCCTCCGGTGGCCCGTTCGATCCAAAGCTGCAGTGAAACCTCGGCCTCTGCATCGGTGATGATCGCTTGAATCTGGTCGGCGGCGGCCTTGTCTCGAGCCACGTCGGGGCCGATGGTGACCGACCAGGCAAACTCTCCCCCGTCGGGGCGGGCAACCGTCAGCGTCACAAAGCCCACGGTAGCGGCCCCGATCGCCGATGCCGGAGTCTGGGTCGCTACGATCCGGTCAATGGCAAGGCCGCGCACCCCCAAGGGCCGGGCAAGGCGAACACACCAGCTGCTGGCCGAGGAGTATCCCGTCGCAGTCTGCGAGCTGGACCACGAGTCCCCGTTCCAGCTGCTGGTGGCCACCATTTTGTCGGCCCAGTGCACCGACAAGCGGGTGAACATGGTCACCCCCGATCTCTTCACGGCCTATCCCACCCCAGAGGGGCTGGCAGAAGCGCCCCTAGCCCATGTGGAGGAGCTGATCCGGTCCACCGGCTTTTTCGCTACCAAGGCCCGCAACATCGTGGGCATGGCCCAAGACCTGGTGAATCACTTCAACAGCGAGGTGCCGGGCAAGATGTCAGATTTGGTGAGCCTGCCGGGGGTGGGCCGAAAGACTGCCAACGTGGTGCGGAGCGTGGCGCTAGGCCTGCCCGGTCTGCCGGTGGACACCCACGTGTCCCGCATCACCGGCCTGCTAGGCATAACCGAGCACACCGACCCGGTGAAGATCGAGATGGAGCTGAACCCCATGGTGCCCGCCGCAGAGCGGGGCGAGTTCTCCCTGCGGCTCATACTCCACGGCCGCCGGGTGTGCGTTGCCCGCCGCCCCCGCTGCCACGAGTGCGTCCTGGCCAGCTTCTGCCCCTCTGCCGGCCAGTGATGGCGGAGTGCCGGACCACTAGGGTTTCATGTCGCATTCGCAACACGAGGAAAACAGGAGAGGACCGACAATGAAGGCAGCACGATTGGTTGACGGCAACCTGAGCATCTTGGACGTACCGGCGCCCGAGCCTGGTTTCGAGGAGGCGCTGATTCGTATCAGCTCCACCGGGGTGTGCCACTCAGACCTCCACCTGGCCCGAGGCGATTGGGCGGGGGTGTCTGGCATCGAGGTGCTGGGCCATGAGGCTATTGGCGTGGTCGAGGCCCTGGGGCCGGGTGCGGAGCGCTACAGCCAGGTTGGCGACCGGGTGATCCTCGGGCTGGGGGGCACTGGGGGCGGCTTCTGGTGCGGTGCGTGCGAGTTCTGCCTGCGGGGGGAGCCCCGGCACTGCCCGCAGACCCAAGGGATCATGGGCACCTTTGCCGAGCAATTCTGCGTGTGGGCCAAGTCGCTGGTGGTGCTGCCCGAATCGGTGGGTGACGAGGAGGCCGCGCTGGCCTGCGGGGGGCTTACTGCCTATGGGGCGGTGAAGAAGCTGTTCCGCCATCAGGTGCCCCCCGGCCGCTGGGTGGCGATCATCGGCGCGGCCGGCGGGTTGGGCCACTACGCCGTCCAAATCGCCAAGGCGCTGGGCTACAAGGTCTTGGGCGTCGATATTGGTGCCGACCGGCTCGGGTTTGTCGAGTCGCTTGGGGCCGACATGGTGGTGAGCGCCGACGACGCCATTGAGGCCGTGCAAAAGGAGATCGGCGGCGTGGACGCCAGCATCGTGTTCTCCGCGGCCATGGCCGGCTTCACCCTCGGTTTCAGGCTGCTGCGGCCCAAGGGGTTGTTCGTGGCGGTGGGGCTGCCCCCGACCAGCGAGGGCAATATCGAGCTGAACCCGTTCGAGTTCTTCATGAGGGATGCCACCCTCATCTACTCCGCAGTCGGCACCGTGCAGGACATGCGCGAGCTGGTCGAAATGGCGGCTGCCGGGCAGGTCACCACGCATGTCGGGCGCACCGGTGCTCTGTCGGAGCTCGACGACATCTTCGAGGAGCTCCAGTCCGGCAAGTACGTGGGCCGGGCGGTAATCGACGACCTGGCCGGGTAACGCCGCCCAGCAGCGGGGTTATGAGCCCTCAGCGAGGGCGGGCATGACCTTGTCGACCACCAATTCCAGCGTCTCCCAGCCGATGGCGGGATCGATGCCGCCGCATAGGGGATGGAGGGTGGCCGCCCCCTTGGTGCGGACCAGCTCGACGCATTGGTTGGGCGTGAGCACTTCGAATTGGCCGGAGGCCTTGAGGTCGGCGATGTCTTGGGCATCCACGTGCCAGCCCGAGCGCTGGTCGGGGTACTGCCAGCTGGCGTACGCCGCGGCGTCGTACAACATGTTGGGGCCGATCTTGGCCCAAAGAGCGTCGGGATCCTCGGTCACCAGGACCAACCCCGGGCCGTCGGGGGCCATGGCGAACGCCCCCTCGAATCCGATCTCGGCGGCTTCGGCGTAATACAGGTCCACTAGCTCTTGGTCGCCGATGGGCGGCATGTAGGGCAGCCGCAGCCGAGCGGCCCGCTTGGCCGACGCCGGCACCGAGCCGCCCACCATGACAAGGGGGTGGGGCTGGGTCACCGGCTTGGGGGTCACCCAGGCAGTGCGGCCCTCGTACTCGAACGGCTCCCCGGTCCAGGCTTGCTGCATGACCTTTATGGCCTCTTCGGTGTCGCGGCCTCGCCGGGTGCGGTCCTTGCCGAACATCTCGAACTCGAACTCCCGGTAACCCAGGCCGGCGATGACGATGAAACGCCCCGGGGCCATCAAATCGATGGTCGCAATGTCCTCAGCCAGCCGCAGAGGATCGTGGTAGGGCACCAGAAGGGCCGATAGCGTGCACATCAGATTGTCGGTCGATCCCAAGATGGCGGCCGAGATGGCCAGCGGCGCCGACATGAATCCGTCCTCGGTTCCGTGGTGCTCGCTGGTGATGGCCCCGGCGAAACCCCGACTGTCGGCCCATTTCACCATTTCCAACATCGCACGGTACTGATCACCGTGGGTCACCTCGGTGAACGGAGGGGTCCGCAGATCAAAGCGCAGATTGAACATTTCTTCTCCCGGTCAGGTCATTGGGTATGAGTAGGTTTACAGACTTCGGGTGAGGCGGTCGAGACGACGGGTTGCTCCCCGCAAGCCTCGCTCCACTTCGTACAGCTCAAACGAAACGTCCTCCCGGTCGGTGCCCTCGTAGCGCCGGGCCACTTCCGACACTCGCTCCACCAGATCACGTATCACGCTGCTCAGCGAGCTGAGCTCCGCCCCATCCGCCGCCATCGACCGGTCATCCACGGGAAGGTTCTATCGCAAATCCAGCCGGACGGTTTCTCTGGGCAAACCCTTCGTTGACCGGCCATGCGGGCCAGTAGATTTTGGGGTCGTGCTTGACCGTGTGGATTTACGGGGCGTGGACGACGTTGCCAGCCGCCTTCCCCGGCCCGAGCCCGTTGCCGAGGGTTCGGTGGCCGCGGTCCGCGAGATCATCGAGGCGGTGCGATCTGACGGCGACGCCGCCTTGGCCCGCTATACCAAGCAATTCGACGGTATTCTCCCCTTGAGTTGGCGGGTTCCTCCCACTGAGGTCTTTGCGGCCCGAGATTGCATCGAGACCTCGCAGCGGGTTGCTCTGGAAGCAGCGGCCGACTCCATTGCCGGGTTCCACAAGGTGCAGGCATCGCCGGAACACACATACAGACGCCTAGGCATCACCGTCCGCAGCTGGGACCAGCCGGTGAGCCGGGCCGGCTGCTATGTGCCTGGAGGTCGGGCCGCCTACCCCTCCACAGTGCTGATGACCGCGCTGCCGGCTCGGGCCGCCGGGGTAGACCAGGTGGTGCTGTGCGTTCCCCCCGGCCCAGAAGGCCAAGTGGCCGACGTCACCCTGGCCGCGGCCGCTATTGCCGGAGTCGACGAGGTTTACGCAGTGGGCGGCGCTCAGGCCATTGCCGCCATGGCCTACGGGACCGAGTCGATTGGGGCGGTGGACGTGATCGTGGGGCCGGGCAACGTGTATGTGGCTATTGCCAAACAGCTGGTGTCCGGGGCCGTCGGCGTTCCTGCGTCGTTCGCCGGACCATCCGAGGTCGTAGTCGTGGCTGACGCCACCATCCCGGCGGACTATGCCGCTATCGACCTCATTGTGCAGGCCGAGCACGGCCCCGATGGATTGGCCTGGCTCGTCACTTGGGATACCGATGCCGCCGACGCGGTGGAGAAGGCAGTGGCCGAGCTGTTGTCGGCGGCTGCTCGACGCGACGACATCGCGGCCACCTTCGCCCGCAGCGGCCACATCGTGCTGGTTGACGGCCCCGAGGCTGCGGCCGAAGTGGTCAACTTCATCGCCCCCGAACACCTCCAAGTGATGACTGAGGCGCCGGAGGCAGTCATCGACGGAGTGCGCAACGCCGGGGCCATATTCCGCGGCCCGCTGGCTCCGGCATCGATCGGTGACTACGTGGCCGGCCCTTCCCACGTGCTGCCCACCAACGGAACCGCCCGATTCGCCGGCGCGCTTGGCGTACGGGACTTCGTCAAATCTATGCACGAGATATCGGTGGCGCCCGAGGGCCTGGCCGCGCTCGGCCCTCATGTGGCGGCCATCGCCGAGGCCGAGGGTTTGGATGCCCACGCCCAATCGGTCCGCCTGCGAGGAATTGAAGAAAAGGTCTATGAAGGAATTGACAATGAATAGCCCCGGCCGCCTGCCAGTGAGACAGAACGTGGCCATGATGTCCGGCTACCACTCGCCGCAACTCGACGTGACCGTGCGGCTCAACACCAACGAGTCGCCGGTGCCCCCACCAGAAGGCTGGGCGCAGGCGTTGCAGGCGGCCCAGTCCGGGATCGACTGGAACCGCTACCCCGACCGGGCTGCCCACGAGTTGCGGGCCGCCCTGGCCAAGCACGAAGGAGTGGCCCCCGAGCAGGTGTTCGCGGCCAACGGTTCCAACGAGGTGCTCCAGTGTTTGATGCTGGCCTTCGGCGGCCCTGGCCGATCGGCGTTGACTTTCGAACCCACCTACGCGCTTCACTCTCACATCTCCCGACTGGCCGCCACCGAGGTGGTCGTCGGGGACCGGCGCGACGACTTCTCGCTGGACGCCGACTACGCCTCGGCCATGGTGGCCGAGCATCGTCCCGCCGTCACCTTTCTTTGCTCGCCGAACAATCCCACTGGCATGGTGGAGCCACCGCTATTGGTGGAGAGGCTGCTGGCCGACGTCTCGGCTCTGCCCGGCCTTTTGCTGATGGACGAGGCCTACGGCCAATTTGATCCCCACACCGCAGTGGACCTGATCGACGACGGCCGCCATCTGGCCGTCGCCCGCACGTACTCCAAGACGTGGTCGATGGCCGCGGCCCGCCTCGGATACCTCGTGGCTCCATCGTGGGTGGTGGCCGAGCTGGACAAGGTGACGCTGCCCTACCACTTGGACACGTTCAAGCAGATTGCCGGTCGCCTGGCGTTGGACTACGAAGACGAGATGAACGAGCGAGTGGCCATGCTCGTGGCCGAAAGGGAGCGGATCGCCGTGGGCCTCGACCAACTCCCGGTTCATCACTGGCCCTCGGGAGCCAACTTCATCTTGCTCCGCCCTGAATCCGGCGACGGCGACGGAGTCTGGCAGGGTCTCGTGGATCGGTCGGTGCTCGTGCGAAACTGTTCTTCTTGGCCACGGCTCGCCGGTTGTCTTCGGGTCACCGTGGGTTCGCCGGCTGAGAACGACGCATTCTTGTCTGCCTTGAGCGAGGTGCTGACATGACAACCCCATCCCGTACCGCCACTGCATCTCGGAGCACCGCCGAAACCACCATCGACATTGCCATCGATATCGATGGCGACGGTGACGGCGCCGCGGCCACCGGGCTGCCGTTCTTCGACCACATGCTGAGCCAACTTGGTCGCCACGGTGGTTTCGAGCTGCGAGTGGACGCCACCGGCGATTTGGAGATCGACGCCCACCACACCGTGGAGGACGTCGGCATCCTGCTGGGCTCGTGCTTCGCCGAGGCTCTGGGCGATAAGGCGGGGGTCAGGCGGTTCGCTTCGATCGCGGTCCCATTGGATGAGGCCATGGTGGAGGCGGTGGTCGACCTTTCGGGCCGGCCGTTCCTCCACTACGACGTGAACCCGCCAGGACAGAAGATCCTGGGCGACCCGCCATTCGATCCTCAGCTCTGCGAGGAATTCTGGCGGGCGTTCGCCACATCGGCCGCGTTGACTCTGCACATCACGCTGGTGAGGGGACGAAACACCCACCACATCATCGAGGCCAGCTTCAAGGCGGTAGCCCGGGCGCTGCGCGACGCCGTCCGGGTGGAGGGAACCGGCATACCCTCCACCAAAGGGGTTCTGTGAGCGGACCGCTCATCGCGGTGTTGGACTATGGCATCGGCAACCTCCGCTCGGCCCAGAAAAGCCTGGAGCGCATGGGGGCCGACGCCCGGCTGACAGCAGATCACGGATTGATCGCCGACGCCGCCGCAGTGGTACTTCCGGGCGTGGGAGCGTTCGGACCGTGCATGGCCGCACTCGAAGAAGCCGGTCTCGACGAACAGGCTCGTGCTGCCGCGGCTGGCAGTCGACCGTTTCTGGGCATCTGCATCGGCTTGCAGCTTCTCTACGATGGATCCGAAGAGGCCCCAGGCATTGCTGGTCTGGGTATTCTTCCCGGCACCGTGCGTCTTCTCCCCGGCAACGTAAAGCGGCCGCAGATGCAGTGGAACCGCTTGGAAGTGCGAACTCCCGATCCCATGCTGGAGGACCTGGATGATGCGTGGGTGTACTTCGTCCACTCCTATGCCGCTCCGATGGCTGACAATGTGGCGGCCACGTGCAACTACGGCGGCCCGGTGGCCGCGGTGGTGGCCGACGACAACGTGTGGGCCACTCAATTCCACCCAGAGAAATCGGCCCGTCCCGGCCTACGGCTGCTGGAGAATTTCGTGAATCAGGCCCGAACCGCACCAACAAGGGCGTGAGATGCAGTTCTTTCCGGCCATAGATCTGCGCGGCGGCCGCTGCGTGCGGCTTTACCAGGGTTCCTACGACGCCGAGACCGCCTACAGCGACGACCCGGTGGACCAGGCCCGACAATTCGCCGCCTCTGGAGCGCCGTGGCTGCACGTGGTGGATTTGGACGCGGCCCGCACCGGCGAGCCGGTCAATCTGCCGATAATCGCCGCCATTGCCGCGTGCGTGGATGTTCCGGTACAGACGGGGGGAGGGGTCCGCAGTCTCGATGCCGCCGCCGCGCTGGCCGACGCCGGGGTGGCCCGGGTGGTGATCGGTACCGCCGCGGTGGAAAATCCCGGATTAGTGGAGCAGGTGGCCGCTCGCCAGCCGGTAGCGGTGGGGCTGGACGCCCGAGGCCAGGAGGTGGCCACTCACGGATGGGAGAGAGGCGGCGGCAAGGATTTACTGGCGTTGGCGGCCCATTTCGAGTCGTCAGGGGCCGAGGCGGCGGTGGTTACTGAGATCAGCCGGGACGGAACCATGAGCGGGCCTGACACCGAAGGCTTGGCCGCCGTTCTGGCCACCACTGGGCTGGCGGTGATCGCTTCGGGCGGTGTGGCTGAATTGAGCGACTTAACCGCATTGGCCGCAATTTCGAGCGGCAACCGGCGGTTGGCCGGGGTGATTGTGGGCCGGGCGCTGTACGAGGGCCGCTTCACTGTGGAACAGGCGCTGGGGAAACTGGACCGATGAGCGCGTCGGAAACGATGCCCAGCAATGCCCGAGTCATCCCCTGCTTAGACGTCGACGCGGGCCGGGTGGTCAAGGGGGTCAACTTCGTGGACCTCACCGATGCCGGCGATCCGGTGGAACTGGCCGCCCGCTACGACCAGCAAGGGGCCGACGAGGTGGTGTTCTTGGATATCACGGCGTCGTCGGATCGTCGGGAGACCACGGTGGAATTGGTACACCGCACTGCTGAGGAGGTGTTCATACCGTTCACCATCGGCGGGGGCATCCGCACTGTGGGCGACGCCCGCCTCCTGTTGCGGGCTGGGGCTGACAAGGTTTCGGTGAACACCGCGGCGGTGAACCGGCCCGAACTGGTGGCCGAGATCGCCGACGAGTTTGGCAGCCAATGTGCTGTCGCCTCCATCGATGCCCGTCGCACACACGGGGGCCCCTTCCCCTTCGAAGTGTTCACCCACGGGGGACGAACTCCTACCGGGGTCGACGCCATCGAGTACGCCATTCGGGTGACTGAGCTGGGCGCGGGGGAGATCCTGCTCACCTCCATGGACCGCGACGGCACCCGCGACGGCTTCGACTTGGAGCTGACCCGGGCGGTGGTAGAGGTGGTCAACGTGCCGGTGATCGCCAGCGGGGGAGTGGGTACCCTGGACCATCTGGTGGAGGGTGTGCTCGAGGGCAGGGCCGACGCCGTGCTGGCCGCCTCCATCTTCCACTTCGGCGAGCACACCGTGGCCGAGGCCAAGTCCCACATGGCCGCCGCCGGTATTCCCCTCCGTCCCGCCGACGCCTGAACAGCAGCCCCGCTGTACTAGAGAGCAGACAAGAATCCGTCGATAAGGGCGTTGAGCTTGTCGGTGCGGCCCACCAGGAAGTGGTCGGCGCCGCCGATGGGGTGGATCTCTGCGTTGGTCCAGTCAGCGATGGCAACTTGGGCCTGGTCAGGGGGGTTGAACTGGTCTCGTTCGGGCACGGCCAGCCACTTGGGACGGGGATCGGGGGCAGCCTTGAACCGCTCGTCGCCCAGCACCCGCAGCGGGGGGGCTACGAGGAACCATCCGGCCAACTCTGGGGCATCGCAGGTCAAAGCCAGGTCGGCCCCGAACGACCATCCGGCCAGCACCAGAGGGCACTGGGCATCGCCGGATTGGGCCAGGGAATCAACCGCGGCCCGCACGTCGAGTTGCTCTCCCTCGCCGAAGTCGTGCTCTCCTTCAGAGTGGCCCACTCCTCGAAAATTGAACCGCAGCACCGCACAGCCAGAGCCCATCAGGTGGGTGAACAGGGTCGATACCACCAAAGAGTGCATGTTGCCCCCATGCTGGGGGTGGGGGTGGGCGATCACCACCCTGGCCCGATGCTGGGGGGGCACCGCCCACTGGGCTTCCAGGCTCAGGCCGTCGGCAGTGGTCAACGAGGCGGGGGTCGGGCCGAAATCGTCTGGCATATGTCGGCCACGGTAGCGTTGTCACCCCATGGCCAAGGCAGCAAGCTCTAGTAGCAGGGTCGCGCCCGAGGACAAGCTCCCCATCAAGATGCTGAACGATCGCATCTTGGTGCAGCTCGATGCCCCCGAGGGGGAGCGGCGTTCCACCGGCGGTATTCTCATCCCAGCTACAGCCCAAGTGGGCAAGCGACTGGCCTGGGCCGAGGCCATTGCGGTGGGACCCAACGTCCGCACCGTCGAATCCGGCGACCAGGTGCTGTTCAACCCCGAAGACCGCTACGAGGTGGAGGTGCGGGGCGCCGACTATCTCATCTTGCGCGAGCGGGACATCCACGCGGTGGCTGCCCCCCGCCTCGACGAGGGCAGCACCGGGCTGTACCTCTGACCCTCACCCCGTATGGGGAGCATTGCCGCCAAATGGCTCTTTGCAGAGCGGGGTCTGATCCTACGATGGAGAGATGCCGGCAACGACGCCAATAGAAGTTGCGCCTGGGGCGCTGGACGAGGTGGTTTTCAACGATGACGGGCTGGTTCCCACCATCGTGCAGGACCACGAGCGTGGACGGGTGCTGATGATGGCGTGGATGAATCGGGAGTCGCTGGAGCGCACGCTGGAGACTGGGCGCACCTGGTTCTGGAGCCGGTCGCGCCAGGAGTACTGGTGCAAGGGAGAGTCCTCCGGCGACCGCCAGTACGTGCGGGAGGCGTACTACGACTGCGATGGCGACACCCTGCTGTTCACCGTGGAGCAGGAGGGCCGGGGGGCGTGCCATACCGGGGAGTATTCCTGCTTCTTCCGGTCTTTCAACGAGCCGGTAACCCCTCCTTCCCCGTGACCCGACCGGCAATCAGCCCCGATCGTCGCGAATTCCACCGGCTGGCCGCCGAGTGGACGGTGGTTCCGGTGTGGCGGGAGTTGGTGGCTGACCTCACCACTCCGGTGGCCGCTTTCGTGCGAACTGTTGGTCGCGAGCCTGGCTTCCTGCTGGAATCGGTGGATCACGGCGAGCGCTGGAGCCGGTTTTCGTTCATCGGGCGCAGGCCCCTGGGTACGCTGGTTGCCCGCGGCCGCCAAGTGGCTGCCAGCGGGCAGTTTCCCGACGGAACCCCTCTCGATCAGGGAATTCTGGCCGCGGTGGAGCACATCTTGTCGCGGTGGCGCTCCCCGGCAATCGACGAGCTTCCCCCGCTGCACGGGGGGCTTATGGGCTATCTGGGCTACGACGTGGTGAGGGAAGTGGAGCACCTGCCCAACGTGCCCGACGACGATCAGGGGTTGCCCGACGCGGTGCTGTCGGTGATAGGGGAGCTGTCCGTGTTCGACCACTGGCGACAGCGGGTGACACTGATCGAGAATGTCATCATCCCCCCCGGCGCCTCATCGGCCGAGATCGATGACGCCTACGACCGAGCGGCGGACGCCCTTGACCAGCTGGCCGCCGATGGGGCCCATCCGGTGGCGGAACCGCTGTTGGAGCCCCCAGAGGAAGACGAGGAACTGCCCGAGGTGGTATCAAGCATGGGCTCGCAGAGCTTTTGCGACGCGGTGGAAGCGGCCAAAGAGCACATCTTGGCCGGAGACATCTTCCAAGTGGTGCTGGCCCAGCGCTATGACTTCGACCTGCAAGCTGAGCCCTTTGACGTGTACCGCTCGCTGCGCCAAGTCAATCCCAGCCCCTACATGTATTTCGTGCGTCTCCCCGAGTTGTCGCTGGTGGGCTGCTCTCCCGAGCCGATGGTGCAATTGCTCGACGGGCGGGTCATCTCCCGCCCCATTGCCGGTACCCGTCGCCGGGGCCGCACCGACGCCGAAGAGCGCCGCATGGCCGCCGAGCTGTCGGAGCACCCCAAGGAGATCGCCGAGCACATCATGCTCTTGGACTTGGCCCGCAACGATGTCGGCCGGGTGGTGACCTTCGGCACCGAGACGGTGGACGAGATGATGATCTTGGAGCGCTACAGCCACGTCATGCACCTGACCTCGCAAGTATCAGGCGATCTGGCCCCCGGTCGCACCCCGGTGGACGTGTTGCGGGCCACTCTGCCCGCGGGAACGGTGTCGGGAGCTCCTAAGGTGCGGGCCATGGAGATCATCGACGAATTGGAACCGGTAAAGCGCGGCCCTTATGCGGGGGTAGTCGGCTACCTGGACTTCTCGGGGAATATCGATACCGCCATTGCCATCCGCACCATGGTCATCCAAGGGGAACGGGCCTCGGTGCAGGCCGGGGCCGGCATCGTGGCCGACAGCATCCCCGAACAGGAGGACTTGGAGTGCCGCAACAAGGCTCGAGCCCTCCTGTTGGCCGTGCCCGCCGCCCGGCGGATGAGTCGGAACCGGCCGTCATGATTGGTGCGGCATGATCGGAACAGCATGAGCAGCACCGTCGATCTATCGACCGTAGCGGGGGCCTGCCCCACCGATCGAGGTGTGCTGGCGGTTACCGGGCCCGACGCCGAGGATTTCTTGCAGGGCCAGCTCAGCCAGGATGTCTCCGGATTGGCCGAAGGCCAGTCGGCCTGGTCGCTTATCCTGCAACCCCAAGGGCGTATCGACGCCTTGGTTCGGGTCACCCGCCAGAGGGAAGATCGGTTCATCCTCGACACCGACGGCCCATTGGAGCAGGTCAGCAACCGGCTGAAGCGCTTCATGCTGCGCACCGATGTGGCCCTGGAACCGCTGGACTGGCAGTGCATCGCAGTGCGCGGCCTGGGCGCAGCGCAGGCCGCCGTATCCGGGGAGATCATCGGCCCGATCCCAACCGGGGGGATCGACGTGCTCGGCCCGGCGCCCTCAGTTCCAAAGGACATGCCCAGAATCGACGTAGAAACCCTGGAAGCCCACCGGATCAGGGCAGGGTTCCCCCGCATGGGGGTCGACATCGACGACCGCGCTATTCCCGCCGAGGCTGAGGTGGTGACCTTCACGGTCAGTTTCACCAAGGGGTGCTTCACCGGACAGGAATTGGTCGCCCGCATGGATTCCCGGGGCAGCACGGCCCCCCGGTACCTGCGGGTGCTGGTCCTCCAAGGCCGGGCCGACCTGGCGGGCGGCGACCAAATCACCAGCGCAGATGGTACCGACGTCGGCACCGTCACCAGCGCGGCCTTCGACGTATCCACCGGATCCACGGTGGCCTTGGGCTACATCAAGCGCTCGGTGGAGATGCCCGCCGAGGTGACCGTGGCCGGTGGCCGGGCCTGGGCATCAGCCGTTCCCCGCTGATCGGACACAGAACCCATCCATTGAGGAATGGAGCCGGTAGTTTTGGAACCAGTGTTCATCAAGATCTGCGGCATCACCACCGCCGACGACGCCCTGCTGGCTACCGCCTTGGGCGCCGACGCGGTGGGATTCATCTTGGCTCCGTCACGCCGTCAGATCGTCCCACCCCGGGTGGAGGAGATCGTCCGCCGCCTGCCACCAGACGTCCTCACCGTAGGGGTGTTCCGAGACGAAGCCCCCCAACGAGTGATCGAGATCGTCAACCGTTGCGGCCTCAAAGCCGCCCAGCTGTCAGGCCGGGAGAGCATGGAGGAGACTCGCCTGATTCGAGAGAGCGTCCCCTCGGTGATCAAAGCCTTCCCCGGCGGCAGCCCAGCCCTGTCGGTGGCTGACCGGTATGGCGCAGACATAGTGATGGTGGACTCCGACACTCCCGGATCTGGGCAGGTGTTCGACTGGTCATTGGCCGAAGGAGCCCCCGGCGGTATCCGACTGCTTATGGCCGGCGGGTTGACCCCTGAGAACGTGGCCACGGCCATCGCAAAGGTCAAGCCCTGGGGGGTGGATGTGGCCACCGGGGTGGAGATGTCGCCGGGGCGCAAGGACCCGGCAAGGTTGCGGGCCTTCATCAACGCCGTCCGAGGGACCGAGCCGGCTCACTCCGAGCCCGTCGAACAGGAGCCGGACGAAGACGCCCCCTACGACTGGGAGGAGGAGCTGTTGCCGTGACCATGACCGAGCCAGTAAACGGACGGTTCGGGGACTTCGGCGGGCGGTTCGTCCCCGAGACCCTGGTGCCGGCCTGCGAGGAACTGGAGGCGGCGTTCCGCTCCGCTTGGGCCGATGGGGAGTTCCGAGGAGAGCTGAACCGGCTGCTGTCCGACTACGCCGGCCGCCCGTCGCCGCTCACCGATTGCCATCGCCTGTCCGAAGAAATGGGGCTGCGCCTGCTGCTGAAGCGGGAGGACCTCAACCACACCGGCTCCCACAAGATAAACAACGTGTTAGGACAGGCCCTCTTGGCCGTACGCATGGGCAAGACCCGGCTGGTGGCCGAGACGGGAGCCGGCCAGCACGGCGTTGCCACCGCCACCGCCGCGGCTCTGCTGGGAATGGATTGCGTGGTGTACATGGGCGAGGTGGACATGGAGCGCCAAGCCCTCAACGTGTTTCGCATGCAGTTGCTGGGCGCCGAAGTGCGTTCGGCGCTTTCAGGCAGTCGCACGCTGAAGGACGCCATCAACGAGGCGATGCGCGACTGGGTGGCCACCGTGGAGAGCTCCCATTACTGCCTCGGCTCGGTAATGGGCCCCCATCCATATCCCTGGATGGTGAGGGAGCTGCACCGGGTGATCGGTGACGAAGCCCGTGAGCAGTGCCGCCGGCTGCTGGGAACCGATCCCGACGTGGTCACCGCCTGTGTGGGTGGCGGTAGCAACGCCATTGGGATTTTCAGCGGATTTGTGGATGGCGATGCCGCGCTGGTGGGGGTGGAGCCGGCCGGGGGAGCGGCCATCGCCCGGGGCGTGCCCGGCGTTGTCCACGGTTCCAAGTCGTTCTTGATGCAAGACGAGCACGGCCAGGTGCTCGAGGCTGAATCGATCTCTGCGGGGCTCGACTATCCCGGCATCGGACCCGAGCACTCCCATCTGGCAGCCATCGGACGGGCTCGCTACGAGACGGTAACCGACGAAGAGGTGGTAGCCGCTTTCGAGCTGATGTCGCGTACCGAGGGGATCATCCCCGCATTGGAGCCAGCCCATGCCCTGGCCTGGGTGTCACGGGCCCGCCAGGAGTTGGCCGGTCAGTCGGTACTGTTGAACCTCAGCGGGCGGGGCGACAAAGACGTGGACCAGATGATGGGCCGCTTAGTAGTCGACGGCAGGCGACCTGAGTGAGCATCGACCCGGGCCCCTTGGAGGCCGCCCTGCGAAACCGCCGCTCCCAGGGCGGCAAGGCGCTGGTTCCATATCTGACCGGGGGACTGGGCGACTGGCAAGGTGCGCTGGCTGCGGCCGCCGACGCAGGGGCCGATGCAGTGGAGGTGGGCATTCCGTTCTCTGACCCGGTGATGGACGGCCCGGTCATCCAGAAGGCCAACGACCGGGCGCTGGCCGGCGGGGTCACCCCGCTAGGTGTGCTAAATGCCCTGGGCAGACTCGACGTGGGCATCCCGCTGGCGGTGATGACCTACTACAACATCGCCTTCCGGTTCGGGCTGGCGCGGTTCGCCTCTGTTCTCGCCGAACAGGGAGTGGCCGCGGCCATCCTGCCCGATCTCCCCTTGGAGGAGGCCGGGCCGTGGACCGAGGCCGCCGACGCGGCCGGAGTGGAGACCGTGCTGTTGGCTGCACCCACTGCCTCTGATGAGCGGCTGGCCCGAATCTGCGCCCGGACCCGGGGATTCGTCTACGGCGTGGGGCTTTTGGGGGTGACCGGCGTGCGCGACGAGTTGGCGGCATCGGCGGTGGTCATGGCCAAGAGGCTCAAGCAGATGACTGACGTGCCCGTACTGGTTGGTGTGGGCGTGGGTACCCCCGAGCAGGCCCAGGAGGTGTGCCAAGCAGCTGACGGTGCGGTGGTGGGCTCCGCGGTGGTGCGCCGGATGCTGGATGACGGGGGGCCGATGGCTGTGGGTGAGTTGATCGGAAGGTTCCGCCGATCTCTGAATTCAGGCTGAGCTTTCCACGCTCAAACTTGGCATTTTTCCCATGTGGGCTGCTTGACTCTTGGAACTTTGTGTAATAAGCCAACAGAATTACACTGCGGTAATTCACAATTCAGGAGGATTCCATGAACAAGTCAGATTTGGTCAGCACCATCAGCGAGCGCACCGGCGAGACCAAGAGCTCCGTGGAGGCTGTCCTCAACAGCCTGGAGACCGTTGTCACCGAGCAGGTGGTCTTGGGCAACAAGGTAGCGATCACCGGTTTTGTGTCCTTCGAGCAGACCTCGAGGGGCGCCCGCACCGGCCGCAATCCCCGTACCGGCGAGAGTATTCAGATCGCGGCGGCCAAGGGCTGCAAGGTCAGTGCTGGAGCCCGGCTAAAGGCAGCCGTAAAGGGAACCTGATCCGCCTTTGTCGGCTAAGTTTCCCCCATGGCTGATTGGCTCTTATCTCCCGGTGATCCTGCCCCGGCATTCTCCCTGAAGGATCAATACGGCAATGAAGTGTCTCTGGACAACTTTGCCGGCCAGAGGCTGGCGCTCTTCTTCTATCCGAAGGCGCTGACCCCTGGTTGAACCACCCAGGCAATCGGCGTGCGTGACATCGCCGTAGAACGTGGAATCGCCGCGGTGGGCATCAGCGGAGACAAGCCCGACCGCCAGAAGCGGTTTGATGAGAAGTGCGATCTCGGCTACACCCTGCTGTCGGATCCCGATCATGAGGCCGCCGAGGCTTTCGGTGTGTGGCGGGAGAAGAAGATGTACGGCAAGACCTACTGGGGTGTCGTCCGCTCGGCCTTTTTGGTGGGGGCCGACGGTCGTCTAGAGCACACCTGGTACAAGATCAGCCCCAAGAACACTGCCGCCAACCTAGCTGCGGTGCTGCCCGAGGAATAGCGGGACAAGAGCGTCTTCTATGAGGCCTCCGGCCGAGGTTCTCCCGCACCGACCTCCATTCCTGTTCTTGGACGAGGTCACCTCTATGGTGGCTGGAGAACAGGCTGAGGGCTACTGGCAACTCACCGGCGATGAGTTGTTCTTTGCCGGGCACTTTCCAGGTCGGCCCACCCTCCCCGGAGTGTTGATGGCCGAGGCCATCGCCCAGCTTGGGGCCTATATCGTGCTTCACGACGACCGATTCGCCGACAAGCTGCCCCTGTTTGGCGGCCTCGACGGTGCCCGCTTCCGCCGCCAGGTCAACCCCGGCGATCGCTTAGACCTCCAAGTGGAGATGACCCGGCTGTCGGCCAGAGGAGGACGGGGGGCGGGAAAGGCGTCGGTGAATGGAGAGCTGGCCTGCCAGTGCGAGTTGCTGTTCGTGGTGGTCGACGCCAGCTGATCGACGTCGATCCGCAGTAGCCGGCTATTTGGGTGGGGGACCGATGACGATGGATCCGTTGTGCCCGCCGAAGCCGAAGGAGTTGGACAGCGACGGCCCGGGAGTCCACGGGGCCGGTACCCCGGCCACTATCTGAATAGGGGCCATGTCGGGATCAGGAGTCTCGTACCCATAGGTGGGCGGAACAATGCCGTGCTCCATGGCCAACAGAACAGCTGCCGCCTCGATAGCGCCTGCTGCGCCCAGGGCGTGGCCGGTCACCCCCTTGGTCGAGGTGACCAGCGGCCCCGGAGTGCCGAACACCTTTTGGATGGCCTCGGCCTCGGCGGCGTCGTTCAGCGGGGTGGAGGTGCCGTGGGCGTTGATGTGGACAATGTCTCCGGGTTCCAGCCCAGCATCGGCCAGGGCCAGTTCCATGCACCGCACCGCTCCTGCCCCTCCGGGCGACGGGGCGGTGATGTGGTAGGCGTCGGCTGTGCTGGCCCCGCCTAAGATCTCGCCCAAAATGACCGCTCCACGGCTTTGGGCCGTCTCCATTTCTTCCAGGACCAGCACTGCCGCCCCCTCAGCCTGGATGAAACCGTCGCGTTCCAAATCGAATGGGCGGCTGATGTGGGAGCTGGAGACCGCAGTCATGTTCTTGAAGGTGGCCTCGCCTGTTATGGAGTTGGACGCCTCGCTGCCGCCGGTAATGACTGCGTCGCAGCGATTGGAGCGGATCAGCATGGCAGCGTTGGCGATCGACTGGGTGCCTGCCGCGCAAGCGGTGACCGTGTTCTCACACGGCCCGGAGTAGCCGTAACGCATGGAGATGGCCGCCGACGCGGCGTTGGCCATCAGCATCGGCACCAGGAACGGCGATACCCGGCGCTCGCCCCGCTCGATGCGGACCTGGATTTGATCCTCCAGGGTCCGAAGGCCGCCCACGCCCGTTCCCACCCAAACGCCTATCCGGTCGGGGTCGGCGCTGAGTTCGCCCGACTGCTCCAGTGCCTCCGCGGCAGCCGCCAGAGCCATTTGGGCGAATCGGTCGCTGCGGCGGGCGTCTTTGGGGCTGTCGAAGTGGGGGAGGGGGTCGAAATGGTCCATCACCCGCCGGCCCTCGGCGGGGGCCTCGAGCAGGCCCTGCCAGAAGTCATCCCGTCCGATGCCGGGCCAGGCCAAGACGCCCATACCGGTGACCGCGACGCGGCGCGGGGCGGTCATGAGCTCGCGCTCTTCGACCAAGGGTCGATATTGGTCTGATCAAATGGCTGCGAGGTCATCCCAGTTTGACGGTCACCAAGTCGAAGGCTTGGCCCACGGTCTCGATGCCCTCTAGTTCTTCTTCGTCGATGGTGACGTCGAACTCCTCTTCGAGCGCCATCACCAACTCAACCAAGTCGAGGCTGTCCGAGTCCAGGTCGTCGGCGAAGCTGGCCTCTGCGGTGACCTGTTCGGCCTCCACCGCCAGCACCTCCACAGTGCATTTCTGGAAACGGGTGAAGTTGTCGTCGCTCACGCTGATTCTTCTCCTAGTCGGGGACTGGTTATCCTTGGATGGGTTCGATCGAGTGATTTTCGGGCAATCATCCTCCCATCCCCAAACCACCGTCTACCGGAATCACCGCTCCGGTGACATATCCGGCGGCATCGGAGGCCAGGAATGAGATTGTGGCCGCCACTTCGGAGGGGTCACCCAATCGCCCGAGTGGCACGGCTTCAATGATTGCCGAGAGGCGCCCCTCGTCCAATTCGTTGAGCATGTCGGTGCCCACTGGCCCGGGTGCAACCACGTTGACAGTTATGTTCCGGCTGGCCAGCTCTTTGGCCAGTGAACGGCCGAGGCCGACCAGTCCGGCTTTGGAGGCGGCGTAGTTGGCCTGACCGGCCTGTCCCATGATCCCCACCACCGACGACACGAACACGATGCGCCCCCAGCGGTTACGCATCATCGACCGGGCCGCCCGCTTGGCCACCCGGTAGCCCGCCGTGAGGTTGGCGTCGATCACGTCGGTGAAGTCGTTCTCGCTCATGCGCATTACCAGCTTGTCCCGGGTGATGCCCGCATTCGACACGAGCACCTCTACGGGCCCCAGGCGCTCTTCGATCTCGGCGAATGCGGCGTCAATCTGGCCCTCGTCGGTCACATCGCAGCTAACGCCCAGCAATTCCACCTGGCCATTTGTCGAAGGAGGCTCGCTGCGGTAGGTCACGGCCACCAGGTGGCCGTTTTGGGCGAGCTCGGTCGCTGTCGCCAGTCCGATGCCCCGGTTCCCTCCGGTCACCAGGACAACCCTGGATGTGCTCACTGGCCCCAGCGTAGCAGCGCGGCGGCCACACTCATGCCAGCTCCGAAGCCCACCAGCAGCACCAGGTCGCCGTCTTGGATGTTGCCCTTGGAGACAGCGGAGTCCATGGCCAGGGGGATGGACGCCGAGGAGGTATTGCCGGTTACCTCGAGCACAGTGGCCGCCTTCTCCAGGGGGATGCCCAGGCGTTTCATTGCGCTCTCGATGATCCGGAAATTGGCTTGGTGGGGGACAACCGCGGCCACATCCGACGCCTCCAGCCCGGCATCGGCCAGCACCCGCTGACTGGCTGAGACCATGACCCGCACCGCTTGGCGAAATACCTCTTTGCCGTCCATGCGAATGAAGAGGTCGCTGAAGTCGCACGTCAGCAGATCAGCGAAGCGGCCCTCTGAGCCCATGTACGTGCTGAGCACTCCCCGGTCATCGCGGCTGGTGGGCTCCATAACCACCGCACCGGCGCCGTCGCCGAACAAGATGGCGGTGGAACGGTCGTCCCAGTCGGTGAACCGGCTGAGGGTGTCCACCCCCACCACCAGCACCCGCTCCATCCCGGCAGCGATCTGGGATTGGGCCAACGAGACGCCGTAGGTAAACCCCGAGCAGGCCGCGTTCAGGTCAAAAGCACCGCATGTTGCTCCCAGCTCGTTCTGGATGCGGTTGGACACCGCGGGGAACACCTGGTCGGGGGTGCAGGTGGAGCAGATGATCAAGTCGAGGTCAGTGGCGTCAATCTCGGCTTCTTTCATGGCGATCCGGGCTGCTTGGGTGCCCAGTTCCAGGCAACTGCCTCCGATGCGGCGCTCGTGGATGCCGGTCCGCTCCACGATCCACTCGTCGCTGGTGTCGAGGGTTTTGGCCAAGTCGTGATTGGTCACCACATTGTGGCCCGCCGCAGTTCCCAGACCGGTGATTGCCGCTCTCGTCATCAGCCCGTTCTCCTCATTGTGTCCGAAGCCAGGCAATGGGCTGGCTCGCGGTGACCCGCTCTCCGTCCACGGCCAAGAAACCCATGATCACCCCGGCCCAAGGAGTGCGGACCTCGGTATCGCCCACATGGCCCAACAGCTGTCCGGCGGGCACCCCGGTGCCCGTCAAATTGTCCTCGGTTGGTTGGAAGACGCCGACTGCGGGGCTCACCACCAATCGCTCAGTGGCGAACAGAGCCTCACCCTCCAGCGGGCCGGCCGCGGCCACCGGCGGTCCGGCCAGTGCCTCGAGCACGGCGTCGATGTCGGCAGGGGCGTTGACCTTGAGCGACTGGCAGTCTTTGGCGGTTCGCTTCACCGTTCCGGTGAGCACCGCGCCCGGCCCCAACTCCACAAACGTGGTGTAGCCGGCATCGCACATATTGTGGACCGACTGGCGCCAGCGCACCGGACTGGTCAGCTGAGAGCTCAGCAGATCGATCCAGGAATGGGCGCCGGTGTGGGCGGTGGCGTCCACGTTTGCGTACACCGGATGGTCGGGCACTCGGAACTCGGTCTTGTCCACTGCCTTGCTGAGTCGATCGCGGGCCGAAGCCATGAATGGGGTGTGGAAGGCCCCGCCCACTGGCAGCGCCATAACCCGTTTGGCGCCGAGCTCCTTGGCGATTGCCCCGGCATTCTCCACCATTGCGGGGGACCCGGCGATCACCACCTGTCCGGGAGCATTGTAGTTCGCCACCCACACGTCCCCGTCGGCCTGATCACAGGCCTGTTCCACCAAGTCGTCGTCGAGGCCCATGACCGCCGCCATGGTGCCGTCTTGCTCCTCGGCGGCCACCTGCATGGCCTCGCCCCGCTCTGACACCAGCCGGACCCCGTCAAAGAAGTCCACCACCCCAGCAGCCACCAGCGCGGAGTACTCGCCCAAGCTGTGGCCGGCATGGCCCGCGGTCTCGATGCCCACGCGGGTCACCGCGTCGAGAGCGATCATCGACACAACAAAGGTGGCGAGCTGGGAGTTGCGGGTGTGGCGCAGCTCGTTGTCATCGGCGTCGAGCAACAGCCGACCCACATCTCGTCCCGCTGCCTCAGAGGCCTCAGCCACCAACTCCCATGAGGGATGGTCAACCCAAGCCGAACCCATGCCGGCCTTTTGGGATCCCTGGCCGGGATAGGTGAAACAGATCATCAGGTGTCAGACCTCTCAGACGACAGCGGGGTTTCAACACTCTACGGGAGAGCCGCTCTGGGAGGGTATCCGGCGAGGCTGTGGGGGACTAACCCATCTAAACTGCTCTTCCCTCAGCCAGCACGCTGAGCAGCCCAGTGCCCCCGGCACTGGCCACCCGCCCGGGTGGTGGAATTGGTAGACGCGCCGGACTCAAAATCCGGTTCCCGCAAGGGAGTGAGGGTTCGAGTCCCTCCCCGGGCACTGTGTAAGCATGGGTCCCATGGAACAGGGCGACCCAGCAGGACAGCGGCACATCCGGTTCGAGCCCGACGACAAGCCACCGACCGCCCTGACGGCGGGCATGGGCCTCCAGTTTGCGGTACTGGCCATCGCGGGCATTGTGCTCACCCCGGCGATCGTCATTCGAGCCGCTGACGGAAGCGACTCGTACCTGACTTGGGCGGTGTTCGCCGCGGCAGTGGTCAGCGGTGTCAGCACAATTCTCCAGGCGGTCCGGTTTGGTCGCATCGGCGCTGGGTACGTGTTGCTCATGGGGACTTCGGGAGCGTTCATCGCCGTGTGCGTGACGGCCCTGGTCGAGGGAGGCCCCGGTCTGTTGGCCGTGCTGGTTGTGGCGTCGTCGCTGTTCCAGTTCTTGCTCGCCGCGAGGCTTTCGCTGTTCAGGCGACTGATCACGCCCGTGGTGGCTGGAACGGTGCTAATGCTCATTGCGGTAACCGTGATGCCCCTCATCTTCGACATGGTGAGAGCCTCACCTGAAGGCGAATCCGAATGGAGTGCGCCGACGAGCGCCCTCGTCACCATTCTGTTAGTGATCGCCATTGCGCTGAAGTCGTCCGGCGGTCTGCGCTTATGGGCGCCGGTCATCGGGGTGGTAGCTGGCTCGATCACAGCCGCTGCCTTCGGGATTTACGACTTCGACAAGGTGGCAGACGCCGCCTGGATCGGTGTGCCCGACAGCGGATGGCCCGGCTTCGACTTCTCGCTTGATTCGGCGTTTTGGAGCCTGTTGCCTGCGTTCGTGCTGGTCACCATCATCGGGGCGGTTGAAACCATCGGCGACTCCGTGGCCATACAGCGCGTGTCTTGGCGCAAGCCGCGAGCGGTGGACTACCGCGTGGTGCAGGGAGCGGTGGCCGCGGATGGCACCGGAAACCTGCTGTCAGGGCTGGCTGGCACGGTACCGAACACCACCTACTCCACTAGCGTTTCGATCACCGAGCTGACCGGCGTGGCGGCTCGCCGTGTGGGTGTCGCCATCGGGGCCATATTCATCGTGTTCGCATTCTTGCCCAAGTTCTTGGCGCTGGTGCTCGCCATCCCCGACGCGGTTGTCGCGGCGTATGTCACCGTTCTGATCGCGCTGTTGTTCGTGGTGGGCATGAGGATCGTCTCCGAAGAGGCCTCGGACTACCGCAAGGGTCTGATAGCAGGGGTGGCCTTCTGGCTCGGCGTCGGATTCCAGAACAACCTGGTCTTCCCGGAATACCTGGAGGGCTTCGCCGGCGGGTTCCTGGAGAACGGCATGACATCGGGCGGCCTCGTGGCCATCGTGTTGACGCTGTTCACTGAGGCCACCCAATCCCGCCGCCATCGGCTGCGCACCAATCTGGCGATGTCGGAACTCCCCCGCATCCAGGAGTTCCTAACCGCCTTCGCCACACGCCGTGGCTGGGGGATTTCGATGTCGCAGAGGCTCGACGCTGTTGCCGAGGAGACACTGGTGACGCTGCTCGAAGCCGAGCATGCCGAAGATGCCCCAACCGACCGAGCGCTCCGGGTCACGGCCAGCAAGCAGGACGGTCGGGCCGTGCTCGAGTTCGTGGCTGCGGCCCGAGGAGAGAACATCGAAGACCGGCTGGCCGTGCTCGACGAGCCCACGGCCGACCGTCCCGTCGAGCGCGACGTCTCATTGCGGCTGCTTCAGCACTACGCCACTTCAGTGCTGCACCAGCAATACCACGAACTCGAGATCGTCACCGTTCACGTCAACCCCGCTAGCGAGCCGACCGAGAGTTAGCCCCGTTTCAGGTCTGGGGTTGGGTTTCTACTGTGATTTTTGTCCCATACCTCGCGGTGAGGCGTTGTGGTTGCCGGTCTGTGTACCCTCAGGCAGCAGATCTCGCTTCGGCGAGCCATTGGTCAATATTGGCTCGATTGGCGGCGATCCAGTCGGCAGCGGCGGCCTGGACATCGGCCTCAGTGTTGGCACCGCTGTCGTAGGCCAGGTTCTGAAGGGCGATGTCGAGCACCGGGATCTCGACCAGCTCCAACAGCTTGGCCGCTACCGGGTTGGCGTCGAGGAACTCGGTGTTGGCCACCACCAGGATGTCGGCCGGCACGAAGCCCATCTCGCAGGGCTGGCCCGGGCACTGTTCAGCGGGCAACGCTGCGGCTCCCAACTGGGTTTCGATCGGGTTGCTCACCGATAACCAGATCACGTCGGTCCCGGGCACCAGCTGGGCGGTGAATGCCCCTGGCGTCCAGATGTACACCAAGATCGGCTCGCCTCGGCCGTGACGGCCCACTGAGTCGGAGAACAAGACCGCGTGCTCGGCCGACACCTGCTCGATGGTGTCTTCCCAGCCGTTCAGGGCGATCGTCTCGTTGATCACTACCTGACAGCCCCAACCGTCGTTGCAACCCATAAGATCGGCCTTGCCGTTCCCGTCCACGTCGAACAGCGCGGCGATTTCCGGGTTGTTGCCGATGTCGTCGAGCATCGTGATCCCATGGGCATCGGCGGTGGCAATATCGACGAGGAGGCCTTGCAAGCCCCCGGCCACAATCTCCCTGCCGATCGCCTTCACCTGGTTGTCAACACCCGCCTCTGCGATGAGAGGGGTGTGGTTCGGGAACCAGCCGTGCACCCAAAAGTCATACTCGCTCTCGCCCAGCGCCGGATAGAACGTCGCCGGGGACAGCTCCGCCTCTGACGGGTCGTTCACGGTGTAGCCCAGCTCCTGCAACAGGGCCCGGAAGATGGCAGCCTGCATATAGCCCGTCGACCAATTGGCCCGGGCCATGCTCACCGTCACTCCTTCGCCCGGCAGTGCCGACTCGCCGTCGTCATCGTTGCCGCAAGCGGCAGCCAGCAGCCCTAGGGCCAGAACAATTGCGAGAAGACGATTCAAAGTTCGTCGTAATTCCATTGGATTCCCTCCACATATCCGTGGCGACTAGCCAATCCCCAACAGAGGTTTGCCGCCACCCTATCCTGATGCGTTGCGGGGAGCCGCTAATGGAACGGGTTAGCTCTTTGTTCTCGACTTCTCGGGCACCAATTGGAGCGCTGCTATGGCACACCACAGAATAGATACGGACAATCTGGCTGAGACGACGCACGGACCGGTCCGGGGGACTGTTGTCGACACGCCTTGTGGGCCGGTGCGGCAGTTCTTGGGGATTCCCTACGGCAAGCCTCCGGTGGGGGAGCTGAGGTTCTGTGCTACCGAGACTGCCGAGCTGTGGGATGGCGTGTTGGATGCCAGTGGGTTTGGACCCGATCCCATTCAATCGGTGGACGGGCCGTTCACCGGGGTAATTCCGGGGACGAGCACGACCTCGGTGTCTGAGGACTGCTTGACCCTCAACGTCTGGGTGCCGGTGGGAGCTGATGATGCTTTGCCGGTCATGGTGTGGATTTACGGGGGCGCCTATTTGACGGGGGGGAGCTCGTTTCCGCTTTATAACGGGGCGAGGTTGGCGGCCGAGCAGAAGGTCGTGGTGGCGTCGCTGAACTACCGGGTAGGGGCGCTGGGGTTCATGGATTTGCGCCAGGTTCCAGGTGGGGAGGGGTCTACGCCGAATTGCGGTCTTCAAGACGTGCGGCTCGGACTCGAGTGGGTTGGGGCCAACGCGCCTGGCTTCGGTGGTGACCCGGCGACGCTGACCGCGTTTGGCGAGTCGGCGGGGGCAGGGTCGATCCTGCACCTGCTCGGATCTCCGGACATCTCAGAGGTGCTGCGGCGGGCCATCATGCAGAGCCCCGGAGTCGACATGATCCAATCGCCCGACGTGGCGGCCACGGTGGCCCAGGTCTTCATGGACAACGCCGGCGTAAACGACGTCACCGGGCTTCGGCAGCTCGGTATCGAAGCGGTGGTGGCGGCCCAGTCCCAGACCGTGATGGACCTCCTCGTCAAAGTAGGGCCGATGCCGTTTCACCCCGTTGTCGACGGATTGCTTGTTCCGGCTACCCCGTCGGAGCTGCTTCAAACGGGCACGGCGACCGACATCGACGTGATCATCGGGGCCACCGCCCATGAGCTGCGCCTGTTCCAACAAGACTTGCCTGATGATGACTCCGAGAAGATCCTGCACGGCACGGTGAGCCACTACCTCGCCGAGCGAACCGGCGCTCAGCCCTCGCCGAGTGACGTAGAAACAGTGGTAGGGAAGTATCGCCAAGCGGCCGAGGGCACTGTTTGGTGCTCTGATTCCGACATCCTGACGGCCGTCAACACCGACGTCTCCATGCGAGAGCCGATGCAGCGAATTGCCGACTTTCAAGCCGGGGCCGGGACACGCACCTATGTATACGATTTCCGGTGGAGCTCACAGGCCGATCCGAACAAAGGGGCATTCCACGCCATCGATCTGCCCTTTGTCTTCGACAGCTTCCACGTCGACGGCTGGCGTGAGTTCATCGGCGCCGATTACGCCGCCGAAGCGCTGGGCCGAGGCATGCGCTCCGCATGGGCGGCTTTTGCCCGCAGCGGCGACCCCTCAACAACTGAGCCCGGGCACTGGCCCCGCTACGAGCTCGACCAGCGTTTGACGATGATCCTGGACAGCACGCCGACCGTGGCCGCCGATCCACTCCAAGGGGAGCGATCTATGTGGCGGCCAAGAAGCAGAGGCGCTGCTCAGTAAATCTCGGGTACAAAGGTCTGGTCTTCTAGAGGAGGGCGCACGTAGCCGATGCGGTCCTGGCGCTCGGGGAGCTCAACTGCCTCCCAGGGCACCTCCTCGTAGGGGATCATCGACAAGAGATGCGCAATGCAGTTAAGCCGGGCCGCCTTCTTCGAGTCGGCATTGACCACGTACCACGGCGCCTGTTTGATGTCGGTGTGGGCGAACAGGGTGTCTTTTGCCTTTGAGAACTCCACCCACCGGGTTCGGCCTTCGATGTCGATGGGTGAGAGCTTCCAGCGCCTCATCGGATCGTTGATCCGGTTGTGGAACCGGCGCTCTTGTTCTTCATCGCTCACCGAGAACCAGTATTTGATCAAAATGATCCCCGACCGCACCAGCATGCGCTCGAACTCCGGGCAAGAACGCAGAAACTCGCGGTATTCCTCTTCGGTGCAGAACCCCATTACCGGCTCCACCACCCCCCGGTTGTACCAACTGCGGTCGAACAGGATCATCTCGCCGGCAGCGGGCAGCTCGGCAACATAGCGCTGGAACCACCACTGGGTCTTCTCCCGATCGCTGGGCGTGCCCAGCGCCACCACCCGAACCACCCGGGGATTCGTCCGCTCGGCGATCCGCTTGATCACCCCTCCTTTGCCAGCGGCGTCGCGCCCTTCAAATATCACCACCACCTTGAGGCCCTTGTGGCGGATCCAGCGCTGCAACCGCACCAGCTCCTCTTGAAGACGGGCCAGCTCGCGCTCGTAGTCCTTCTTTTTGATCGTCGTGCGGGACTCGGCAGACGGTGTGTCTGCCCCTGAGATTCCCAGAACGTCGTGGCCAGGTTCTGGACTCATGCCTTGAGGGTAGTTCCAGCACTTTTTTCCGACAATAGGGCCACTTGATCGTGTCCGAGCCGCAGCAGAGGACCCGCCCAGTAATTCACGCCACGGAGTCATATGATCCTGGTCGCGGGTGGTTCCCAGGGGGGCGCAACCAAGACTTCTGAGGACCACAATTGTGAACTATTACGTGATTGCAGCGGCCGTCATCGTGGGGGCGACGTCGGGTGCGGCTTCGGTTCGCTTGATTCTTCGGGGGGTCCAGACCACCAGAGTCCTTGCTGGGGGCGCGGGAGTGGGCTTGTGCGGCACATTGGTGATGACCGGGGTTGCTCTGCTCTTTTTCGGACCTGACCAGTACATGGTTGTCCATGTCGCGTATCTCGTCGTGGTAGTCGGGGTTCCGCTGGCTGGAGCCGTGGTGCTGGGGTTTGCCCGGCCGCGGCCCCGGACCATAACTGCCCTCTGTCTCGCTTCTTTCGCCGTGATTCCGGTGGGCGTCTATGCCACTCATATCGAGCCGTTCTGGCTGCGGGTTGATTCAGTCGAGCTCGCTGTTGAGAACATTGGCGAGCCCATCCGGATCGGCGTGATTGCAGATCTACAGGCCACGGAGATCGGCAGTTACGAAAACGACGCGCTGGACCGCTTGATCGCCCTAGAGCCCGACATGGTCGTATTTCCCGGTGATCTGCATCAGTTGGACCCTGATCAGCTCGATGACCGGGCATCGCAATTCACCGAGATGATCCGCCGCCTTGTCGACGCCGTGCCTGTCGTCTACTTGGTGAATGGCCATTCCGACACGCCCGCTGACCTTCGGCGGCTCGCCCAGGAAACCGGGGCCAGAGTTCTCGACAATGAGATTGACACCTTCGAGCTGAAGGGCAACGTCATCCATATCGCAGGAATCTCTCTCCTCGACGACAGATATGAACCCGCGGCATGGCGGGCTGCCGAACAGCTCGCAGATGACGACCTCGCCGCGGTGCGGATATTGCTTTCCCACGAGCCAGATGCGGTCAGGCTGCTCGGAAGAGAGCCCGTGGATCTGCTCGTGTCTGGCCACACTCACGGCGGTCAGGTCGCGATCCCCTTCTTCGGCCCTCCCATCACCGCATCCAGCGTGCCCCGCCAGGTTGCCGCCGGCGGTCTGCACGAGCTGCACGGAACTCCGGTCTATGTGTCCACCGGCGTGGGCCGAGAACGGGGCAACGCCCCCCAACTTCGATTCGGTGTCCGCCCGTCAATCGGAATCATCGACCTTGTGGTTGACGAATAGCCTGAATCCACTGCCGCAAGCTCACCAATTCCCCCGAGCTAGGCGACTAACTGCTCGCCGCCCTATCGGATTAGCCGGAGCGCAGGCTGGGCAGATCGGTCACCTCCATTACCCGAAGTGACGGCGGGATGTCCTCTACCACCTGGTTGTAGCGCAGGCCCATGGTGCCGTGGCCGCGGTATGCCGTGTCGATCCAGTTGGCGAATCCCGGGTCGTCGTCGGCCACGATGATGCGGGCTGTCCCGTCGGGCTCGTACACCGCGGTGTGCTTGTTGACCGTCACCTGGAGCCAGTCGTAGTCGAGCGACTCCTCCCAAATGTTGTTGAGCTGGAAATTCCAGTAGTACGCGTCGATGGCCGGCACATCGATCACCAGGGCCTGGCCGGGGTTCAGCGTCCAGTAGCCGTGGCGGAACAACTGGGTGGGGTCGCCCCACCCACCGGGGCCTTCCCGCTTCGGAAGGAACTCGAGCGTGTTGGGTCGCTCCTGGAACATGTCCAGCCACTCGACGAACCGCCTGGCGATGCCGTGCACCCCCAAGGCGGCCCGGGCGAGGCCTTTCGTAAGGCGTTGCGCGCTCAGCGGAGGCGGTAGTTCTTCAGGACCGTTGAGGCACTCGATCTGGAGCTCGGAAGGCCGCTCGGCCGTACGGTCGAGGTAGAAGTTGCGGATGGCGATTTGATTGGTCTCAGGAGACATCTGGAGCCATCGCTGGCCGGGCACAAGACTAACGGGCTCATTCACGCTGGCGATCACGTCAACCTGCTCACCGGGTTGGGGATCGTTGAACGCCAGAGCCCCTTGCCGGTCGGGCGGGGCCGAGCCCAGCCCAAATCCGCCCGAGAACGCATTCAAGCTCAGGTAGTTCACCGTGCCCCGCGGCCCGCGGATGCGGTAGTCGAAAGCGCCGCTGATAATGACGCTCTGATAGAGGGCATCGGGGTTGTCGCAACCGATCTTCACATTGTGGGGAATCGGCCGAATCCGGGCGTAGGCGGGGCCGTGGTTCTCTAGTTGCCCAAGCTCACCTCGGGTGAGGCGGCTCAAATACCGAAAGCCCTCGAGCCGATCGAGGTCGTCTGTGCTGTTGTCAAGGATGATCTGGCCAGCTTCCTTGAGGTTGTCGCAGAAGTCGGCCCACGCCTTCCCGTTCACGGCGTTGTCTCGGATCTCATCGCTCACCGCAGCACTCCTTTTGTCCTCATGTCGAGTCAACTAGAAGAATCTAGCGCCAGCGAAGGGTTCACAGGCCTTGGGCAGACGAGTTGGCTGGGCAAAGCCTCAAACGCAATCACAGAGTCAGCGGGTAATAGCATCAGCTCGTGGCCCAAAGCAGGGTAGAGCGACGATTGTCAGAAGTGGCCGACCGGCTGAAGCGGCTAAGGGCCGACCTGGATGTATCCGAGGAGCAGTGCCTTCATTTCGAGGATCTGGCCGAAGATGCCCGGCTGCGGGCGCTGGTTTCCGAAACCCCGGGCGCTGAGCGCCAGCATCGCGACGCCGCCCGCCAAGCCGAGGCCATGGCCCGGCACCGGGCCCGGCTGCGGGAGGAAATATGCAGCCTTGAGGAGCAGCAGGACGATCTGCTGGACAGGTTCTACTCGGATGTCTGACCCATCAGCCCAGCCTGGCGCCTCGGAATCGTCTGATCCTGTGCGAATCGTGCTGGCCGAGGACGAGGCCATCATCCGCCTCGACCTTCGGGAGACCTTGGAGGAGGAGGGCTACCTAGTGGTGGGGGAGACCAGCCGGGGCGACCAGGTGCTGGACCTGGTGAGAGAGCTCCGCCCTGACGTGGCCATCCTCGACGTGAAGATGCCGGGAACCGACGGCATCACCGCCGCCAGCCAGATCCGCGACGAACGGCTGTGCGCCGTGCTGCTGCTAACCGCGTTCAGCCAGCGGGATCTGATCGCCCGGGCCGCTGACGCCGGTGCGCTGGCCTATCTGGTTAAGCCGTTCGAGCGGGCCGAGCTGGTGCCCGCGGTAGAGGTCGCCTTGGTGCGCTTCCGGGAATTGGTGGAGCTCAACCACCAGGTGGAGCAGGCTGAGGCCAAGCTGGAAGCCCGCAAGGCCATCGACCGGGCCAAGGGGCGACTGATGGACGTCAACTCCATGTCGGAGGCCGATGCCTACAGCCACATCCAGCACCGGGCCATGGGCGAACGGCGTTCCATGGCCGATGTGGCCGCTGAGATCATCGAGATGAGCGCAGACCAGCTGAGAGCTCTCAGTGGGGACAGGGCCGATGGCTGAGCGGGATTCCGTCGCCCAAGACTCGGGCACGGTGATGTTGGTAGACGGCAATTCGCTGGCCTACCGGGCCTTTTTCGCTTTGCCCGAGGACATGACCACCGCCAGCGGTCAGGTGACCAATGCCGTGTACGGGTTCACCATGATGCTTATGACCCTGCTGCGTGATCACCGTCCGGATCGGGTGGCGGTGGCCTTCGACCGGCCTGAGCCCACGTTTCGCCATGAGCGGATTTCCAGCTACAAGGCCAACCGCCGGGAGACCCCCGACACCCTGCGCCAGCAGATGGGGCTGGTGCGCCAGCTGGTGAGCACCCTTCAGATCACCGCGGTGGACCACGCTGGAGTGGAGGCCGACGACGTGATCGCCACCCTGGCCACCCAAGCCCGCGACCGAGGCCACAACGTCATTATCGTGACCGGCGACCGGGATGCCTACCAGCTGGTGGAAGACCCCCACATCCGGGTTCTCTACAACAAACGGGGCGTGTCCGACTATGCCCTCTACGACGAGGCCGGGATCGAGGAGCGCACTGGGGTGAAGCCGGCCGATTACGTGGCCTATGCCGCCCTGCGGGGTGATCCGTCCGACAACCTGCCCGGCGTCGACGGGGTGGGGGAGAAGACCGCGGCCAAGCTGATCAACGCCTACCGCGGGATCGAGGAGCTCTACCAGCACCTAGACGACCAGACCCCCAAGCTCCAGCAGAACCTGGGCGCGGCCGAAGAGCGGGTGAAGTTGAACCTGGAGCTGATGGAGCTGCTGCGAGACGTGCCCCTCGATGTTGGCGTGGACGACCTTGGCTTCGGCCAGCCAGATGCCGCTGAGGTCAAGGAGCTGTTCGACTTCTTGGAGTTCAGGAGGTTCGGCGAATTTGTAGCCGACGTGCTGAACGTGGATCTGGGCGGCACCGAAGACGGTGCCGGGGCGTTAGCGGCCACCGTTGACGAGGTGTCGACTCCAGAGGCGGTTGCAGAGGTACTCAAGACGCTGGCCGCCAGCGCCGAACCGGCGGCTCTCTCCCCGGCTTGGGGTAATCCCCTCGATCCGCGCCAACCTCACCGCCGCCGGTTGCTGGGCCTGGCTTTCTCCGTCGATGTCCAAGCAGGCAAAGCCGTGTGGCTGCCGGCTGACCTGCTGGAATCATCGGGCCGCGGGGACCTCGTCGAGTTCTTCGGGGAGGTCGGCCGTTTCATCGCTCATGACGCCAAGCCGCTCACCGTGTGGCTGCTCGGGCAGGGGATCGACGCCGCCGGGCTGGTCCTGGACACCAGGATCGCCGCATATCTACTCGACCCGGCCAGCGGGCGCTACGAGCTGGGCGACTTGCTGCGGACACATACGATGTTGGAGTTTCCCAACGCCGATCAGCCCGACGAGGGCCAGCTTTTCGGTGATGACTCCGGCGATACGGCAGACCCGTCGATGCAGGCCGGGCTCCAGGCTTTGGCCGTGTCCCACTTGGCCGCACCGCTATTAGACGCTCTGGACGACCAGGGACTGCGCGATCTCAACGATGTCATGGAAGTGCCCTTGGTCCGGGTGCTGGCCCGCATGGAGCATGTGGGCATCGGGGTGGATGTGGAGGCCCTGACCAATCTCCGAGACCAGCTGGCCTCCGACGCCGAGCGGCTTCGGGCATCGGTGATCGAGGCGGCCGGAGGGGGGAAGTTCAATGTGAACTCCTCCAAACAGATCAGCGAGCTTCTGTTCGACAAGCTGGGGCTCACCCCCCAAAAGAAGACCCCCGGCGGGGCCTACAGCACTGATGCCGCCACCCTGGAGAAGCTTCGCGGCGAACACCCGGTTGTGGACGAGCTGCTGGACTACCGCGAGGTGGAAAAGCTGCGGTCCACCTACGGGGAGGGGCTGGTGGCTGCGGTGGGGATCGAGCCCGACAACCGCATCCGGGCCACGTTCAACCAGACAGTGGCCCGCACCGGCCGGCTTAGCTCCGACGCCCCCAACTTGCACAACATCCCGGTCCGCACCGAAACCGGGCGGGTCTTCCGGGAAGTCTTCGTGGCCGACGTCGGCTGCGAGTTGCTGGTGGCCGACTACAACCAGATCGAGCTGCGCTGCATCGCCCATCTGGCCGAGGACCCAGGACTCATTGAGGCGTTCGAGTCGGGTCAGGACATCCACAAGTCCGTTGCCGCCCAGGTCTTCGGCATCGATCCCGCCGCGGTGGGGATCGAGGAGCGGTCCACCGCCAAGATGGTGTCTTATGGCTTGGCCTACGGCATGGAAGCCTACGGACTTGGGCAGCGGCTGAATATCCCTACCGGAGAGGCCGCGATAATCCTCGATGCCTATTTCGCGGCGTTCCCTGCGCTGCGGGAGTACATGGACAAAACGGTGGCCGAGGCCCGGGCCCGGGGCTACACCGAGACCCTGTTCGGCCGAAGGCGGCGCATCCCCGAGATCAGCTCCTCCAATTTCCGGCTTCGCCAGGCGGCTGAGCGCCAGGCCATGAACGCCGGCATACAGGGGCTGGCCGCCGACATCTTCAAGGTGGCCCTGGTGAGGCTCGACCACGCCCTGGACAACCGGGGGCTCGACAGCCGGATCATCCTCCAAGTGCACGACGAGGTGATCTTGGAAGTCCCCGAGGGCGAGCAAGACGCCGCGGCCGAGCTCACGGAGGAGACAATGGCCGGGGCCTGCCAGTTGAGGGTACCCCTGGAGGTACACCTTTCTTCGGGGCGCACCTGGGCTGACGCCAAGTAGCCCAACGCGACGGAGGCTGTTAGCATCAGTCGGCCGGTTCAGGCTGCTGCGCCGCGCCCTTTGACCTATCCATCTCCTCCCGTGAGGCTCAATCCAACGTGTCCGACCCCGCTACCGCCCCACCCGCCCCGCCATCGGCCACCGCCGTGCTAGACACCCCCGACGGCGTGGGAACTTTTGACACCGAGGGCAACTACGTCCCGCGCCAGATAACTGATCACGACATCGAAGAGCAGTTCTTGGAAGATGCCTACACCGCCACCATGGTCCAAGTTGAAGACGGTCAGATCGTCTCCGGCAAGGTGGTCAAGGTGGACCGCGACGAGGTGCTGCTGGACATCGGCTTTAAGGCAGAGGGGATCATCCCGTCCCGTGAGCTGTCCATCCGCAACGTGATCGACCCCAGCGAGATCGTCACCCTCGGGGAGGAGATCGAGGCTTTGGTCCTCCAGAAGGAGGACAAAGACGGCCAGCTGATCTTGTCCAAGAAGCGGGCCCAGTACGAGCGGGCCTGGGGCAACATCGAAGAGGTCAAAGAGAACGAGGGCACCGTCACGGGCCCGGTGATCGAGGTGGTCAAGGGCGGCCTGATCGTCGACATCGGCCTGCGGGGCTTTTTGCCCGCATCGCTGGTTGAGCTGCGCCGGGTTCGCGATCTCCAGCCCTATATCGGCCAGACGCTGGAGGCCAAGATCATTGAGCTGGACAAGAACCGCAACAACGTGGTCTTGTCTCGCCGAGCCTGGCTGGAAGAGACCGAGAAAGAACAGCGCGAGGCGTTCCTGGACAATCTCAAGCCAGGCGAGCGCCGCACAGGTGTGGTCTCCTCAGTGGTGAATTTCGGGGCGTTCGTGGATTTGGGCGGTATGGACGGCCTCGTGCATGTGTCCGAGCTGTCGTGGAAGCACGTCGACCACCCCAGCGCGGTGGTGCAGGTGGGCGATGAGATCGAGATCCAGGTATTGGAAGTGGATCTCGACCGGGAGCGCATCAGCCTCTCGCTGAAAGCGACCCAGCAGGATCCCTGGCAGGAGTTCGCCTCCAGCCACCAGGTGGGCGAGCTGGTGTACGGACGGGTCACCAAGCTGGTGCCGTTCGGCGCCTTTGTCCAGGTGGGCGAAAGCATCGAGGGCCTGGTCCACATTTCGGAGATCTCTTCCCACCACATCGACTTGCCCGAGCAGGTGGTCACTCCGGGCGAGGAACTGTGGGTGAAGATCATCGACTTGGACGTCAACCGGCGCCGCATCAGCCTGTCGATCAAGCAGGCGGCCGAGGGCGGCGTGGTGGCCGCCGAGTTCCAAGAGCACTTCGGTGAGCACGCCTACGACGCCGAGGGCAACTACATCGGCGCGGTGAACGAGGACGTGGCTGCCGATCAGGACGAGGCCTGGGCCCAGTACTACTCCGAGACCGGCGAAGCCATCGCTCCTGCTCCCTATGAAGAAGGCGGGCCCGACGGCGCCCAAGACGGCGGTGACCAGGTTCTCGAAGAGCCGGTGGAAGACCCGGTGGAAGAGCTGGTGGAAGAGCCGGTGGAAGACCCGGTGGAAGAGCCGGTGGAAGACCCGGTTTAGTCTTCACCCGTCTAGCGGCAACCCCGTCCAGATGATCCTGGGCACCTACTTCAGAACCCCAGCATCACCACAATCTGCCAGGTTGTTGCCTAGCCTGAACGGATGCAACACGTCGGTCGCATCACCTTTGTCCTGATCACCGTCGCCTCCGTCGCGGCCACGCTCTTGGCCATGCCGGCCAGCGGCCAGCAGAACTCTGAGGATTCAGGCTTAGCAAGCGACCGGGATGCGCTGATTGCCCTATATGAGGCTACCGGCGGCGATGACTGGGGCAATTCGGGCGGCTGGCTCGGTGATGGGCCATTAGGCAATTGGTACGGCGTCAGCACCGATGGAGACGAGCGAGTCACCGGCTTGTCCTTGGCGTCTAACGGATTGGTGGGCGAGCTGCCAGCCGAGATCGGAAGCCTCGACTCCCTGGAACACCTGGATCTGGGCAACAACGATCTGGTGGGTGAGCTGCCAGCCGAGCTTGGCGACCTGGCCAACCTTGTTGAGCTGGACCTTCAGAACAATCGCCTGGAGCGTGCCATTCCCCCCGAATTCGCTGGATTGTCCAAGCTCACCGTTCTCGATCTCAAGTACAACGGCCTGTGGGGACCTATACCTGCCGAACTCGGCCAACTTTCGGAGCTTCGCATCTTGGATCTGCGGGGAAACGTGTTGTCGAGGTCGATTCCCGCAGAGTTCGGCGACCTGTCCAAGTTGACCCATCTGATGCTGAGGTTCAACGGCTTGTCAGGTGAGATCCCCGTAGAGCTGGGAGATCTCGAACAGCTTGAGTGGCTGGACTTCAGCAGTAACCGATTGTCGGGTGAGATCCCCTCAGAGATTGGCAATCTGTCCCGCCTCACCTGGCTAGACCTCACGAACAACGCCTTGTCGGGTGAAATCCCCGACGAGCTGGCTGGTCTCAACAGACTGCGGCATCTCAGCTTGACGGCGAACAACCTGACCGGGGAGTTCCCGGATTGGATAGGGAAACTCTCTGATCTGCGGCATCTCAGCCTGTCGGCGAACAACTTGGCAGGCCCGATCACGCCCTGGATCGGAGCGCTCGGTCAATTGCGGACCTTGCGACTGGGGCACAACGAACTATCCGGGTCCATTCCGGCCACCCTGGGCCTCCTGGGAAGCCTGAAAGTGCTTGGTTTGGAGGACAACGACCTGTCGGGGGAGATACCCCCAGAGCTGAGCAGGTTGACGGAGCTCAGGGAGCTGGACCTCAGCAAGAACGGCTTGTCGGGAGAGATTCCCGCTGAATTGGGCCATCTGGTGGAGTTGGCACAGCTGTTCCTCCAAGACAACGGCTTGTCGGGAGAGATTCCCGCTGAGCTGGGCCATCTCGTCGAGCTGGAGAACATCGACCTCAGCGACAACTGGCTGTTGGGAACCATCCCAGAGGGCATTTCCTCGATGCCCGGGCTCAAGAGCATGTTGCTCCACGACAACCTGCTGTCGGGAGATATTCCGGCGGGAATTGGCGATTTGGGCCGGCTGGGGGTGTTGGATCTGTCCAACAACCGGCTGACCGGTGAGATTCCAGCGGGAATCAGCAGTTTGGGCCGGCTGGGGGTGTTGGATCTGTCCAACAACCGGCTGACCGGTGAGATTCCAGCGGGAATCGGCAAAATGTCGAGCCTCGAATACCTGGACCTGCGCAGCAATCGGCTCTCGGGAGATATCCCCACCAGCCTCGCGGACCTCCAGACACTTACCCACCTGCTGCTGCGGGACAACCAGTTGTCTGGGGAGATTCCCGCCCAATTGGGCGCACTCACCAACCTCCGGTGGCTCGATCTGAGTATCAACTTCTTGTCGGGGGAGATCCCAGAAGAGCTCGGCCGGCTCGCCAATCTCCAAGCGCTGTATCTGAGCTACAACCGCCTGACCGGTAAGTTGCCTCCCGATTTGGGAAGGCTGGCGAACCTGAAGCACCTGATGATCCGCCGCAACCAGCTGGAGGGGGAGATACCTGCTGAATTGGGCCAACTGGCCAACCTGGAACGGCTCAACTTGTGGGCCAACCAGCTGTCGGGGGAGATCCCCGCCCAGTTGGGCAGTCTGTCCAATCTCACAAGGCTGGACCTCGATAACAACGAACTTTCGGGAGAGATTCCTGCGGAACTGGGCAACCTTTCCAACTTGCGTGAGCTGTGGCTGAATGGAAATCAGCTGAGCGGGGCGATTCCCGCCGAATTGGGCGCTCTCAGCAGTCTGACGCGCCTGTATCTCGACGGCAATCAATTGACTGGTGGGATTCCCGCCGAACTCGGTGGTCTCATCAACCTCACGCGACTGTGGGTGAACGGCAATCAGCTGGCCGGTGAGATTCCCGCCGAGCTCGGCAATCTCAGCGAGCTGACGCACTTGTATATCGGTGACAACATGCTGAGCGGGGAGATTCCTGCCGAGTTGGGCGCTCTCGGCAAATTGACGCACATATATCTCGGCGACAACCTGCTGACAGGTGAGGTTCCCTCTGAGCTAGCTGCACTCAACAAGCTCGAACAGCTGTACCTCAGCGGAAACCAACTGACCGGCTGTTTGCCCGCCGCTTGGGAGACGGCTGACTTCGTGGGTGACGATCTTGGGGTACTCGAGTTGGAGTTCTGCCTGGAGTGAGCTCAGACACCCCATGAGATATTTTGACGCCGTGAACTTCGATGCTGAAACGCCTGCTGGCTCGGTTTTTCGAATCGATCCCGTTCGGGTTCCCAAAGTTAAGAACGCTCTTCAAGTGATTGGGTCCCTGATCGTCGGCCTATTGACCTTGGGTTTTGGGCCGTCTCCTTCGAGCCAACATCTCGTGGTGCGCCTGGTTGCCACGGGAGAGACGCTCGGTGAATTCAAGTGGTCGGATGGAGGGATTCTCTTTCAGGATTTGGACTCGCTAACCGCCGGGAAATTCGCCGAGCAGTGGCTGCCAGAAGCAGATCTGGCCTTGGACAAACGCTGAGATTGCAACGTCCGAAGGGGTGGGTGGTTCGAAAAGGGCCGGTAGCATCGATTCGGTGAGCAGCCTGGGGGAAGCGGCCTTTCGGATGGTGTCGTCGTTCGACCCCGCTGGAGATCAACCCAAGGCGATTGCGGCGCTTTCTGAGGGATTGAGGCGGGGTGACCGGTTCCAGACCCTGCTGGGCATCACCGGGTCGGGCAAGAGCGCCACGGTGGCCTGGACCATCGAGCAAGTGCAGCGGCCCACGCTGGTGCTGGCCCCCAACAAGTCGCTGGCGGCCCAGTTGGCCAACGAGATGAGGGAGTTCTTTCCCGACAATCGGGTGGAGTACTTCGTGTCTTACTACGACTACTACCAGCCCGAGGCCTACATGCCTACCTCCGACACCTATATCGAGAAGGACTCGTCGGTAAACGACGAGATCGACCGGCTGCGCCACTCCACCACCGAGGCGCTGCTCACCCGCCGCGACGTGATCGTGGTGGCGTCGGTGTCGTGCATCTACGGGCTGGGTGCACCCGAGGAGTACGAGAACCTCCTGTGCATCTCCAGAGTGGGCCAGAGTTACGACCAGCGGGATCTGCTTCGTCGGCTGGTGGACATGCAATATGAACGCAACGACGCCAACCTGGTGCGGGGCCGTTTCCGGGTGCGGGGCGACGTCATCGAGGTCCACCCGGCCTACGAGGAATATGTGGTGCGCATCCAACTCTTCGGAGACGAGGTGGAGCAGATCACCACCGTCGACCCGGTAACCGGTGAGCGGCTCAACACCCTGAGAGAGGTGGTGGTGTTCCCGGCCACCCACTATGTGGCCGGCGAGGAGCGGATGCGACGGGCCATCAAGGGCATTGAGGCCGAACTCCAGGAGCGGCTGGCCTACTTCGACAAGGAGAGGAAGCTGCTGGAGGCCCAGCGGCTGCGGATGCGGACCACCTATGACCTGGAGATGATGCAGGAGATCGGCTTCTGCAACGGCATCGAGAACTACTCCCGCCACATAGACGGCCGGGCCCCAGGCGAGCGGCCCTTCACGCTTTTGGACTACTTCCCCGACGACTTCGTCACCGTGATCGACGAATCGCACGTGGCCGTGCCCCAGCTCCACGGCCAATTCGAGGGCGACCGGAGCCGCAAGCTGACCCTGGTGGAGCACGGCTTCCGGCTGCCGTCGGCGGCCGACAACCGGCCGCTGCGGTTCGAAGAGGTCATGGAGCGGGTAGGCCAGGTGGTGTTCTTGTCGGCCACCCCCAGCGACTATGAGCTCAACGTGTCCGATCAGGTCGTAGAGCAGATCGTGCGCCCCACCGGGCTGGTGGACCCCGAAGTGCAGGTGCGCCCCACCAAGGGGCAGATCGACGACTTGATGAAGCTCATCGAGGGCCGTATCGATCAGGAGCAGCGGGTGCTGGTTACCACGCTCACCAAGAAGATGGCCGAGGATCTCACCGAGTATCTGCTGGAGCTGGGGGTGTTGGTCCGCTACCTGCACAGCGAGGTGGACACCATCGAGCGGATCGAGATCCTGCGCGACCTGCGGCTCGGGGAGTTCGACGTGCTGGTGGGCATCAACCTGCTGCGGGAGGGCCTGGACCTTCCCGAGGTGTCGCTGGTGGCCATCCTCGACGCCGACAAAGAGGGGTTCTTGCGCAGCGAGACCTCGCTGATCCAAACCATCGGCCGGGCGGCCCGCAACGTGGACGGCCAGGTGGTCATGTACGCCGACATGGTGACCGACTCCATGAAGAGGGCAATCTCGGAGACCCACCGGCGGCGGGGGTTGCAGCAGGCCTTCAATGAACAGCACGGCATCAACCCCCAGACCATCCGCAAGGCGGTCAGCGACATCCTGGCTGAGCTGCGTCCCGCCGAAGACGGCGTGCCCATACCCGGCAGCGCTCAGCGTTCCCGCACGA
Source organism: Acidimicrobiales bacterium (assembly GCA_963663255.1). GTDB lineage: Bacteria > Actinomycetota > Acidimicrobiia > Acidimicrobiales > Bin134 > Poriferisocius. The sequence continues at coordinate 2,530,227 of OY760141.1, read as the reverse complement.
TGGACAGGTCCCGCCGCAGTGCCGAGGTGATCGACCTGGACTCAGGGGGCATCGAGCGCCTCATCCACACCCTCACCGAGGAGATGAACGAGGCCGCCACCGACCTGAAGTTCGAATACGCCGCCCGCCTGCGCGACGAGATCAAGGACTTGCAACGCGACCTGCGGGCAATGGCCTGAGACTGTCTCGGCTTGATCGCGATGGGACTCCAAGGGACCCGCCGCAGGGCGAAATCCGCGCTACGTCTGGTTCTGGCGATGACAGCTGTCGTCGTGTTGGCTGTCAGCTGTGCCTCAGGCGACTCGCCCTCCTCATTGCCTGAACCCAGTAGCACACTCGAGCCCACCGCAGCGCCAGTGCCTACAAGCACCTCCGCCCCCAGTCCAACCACTGAGTCCTCCAGTACGCCGGAGCCCACTGTGGTGCCGGAACCGTCGAGCTCGCCGGAGCCCACTGCAACCCCGGAGCCGACGAGCACCCCGGAGTCCACAGTGATATTCGACTACTCCCTAGAAACCGGTTCCGATGGTTGGGTAGTGGGCTTCGCTGACTTGCCAGTGGATTACGACCAGTCGATCTATGAGCTCGACAGCGGTCACCGTGCTCTGCCTGATGGCTTAGAGGGCTCCGGCATCTACATCCAGGGGCACAACCGCAGCGACGACCTGTTCATGTATCTCAAGCGACAGGTCGACGACTTGCAGCCGTCAGCGGTCTATTCCGTTTCGGCTTCAATCGATTTGGCGACAAACGTCCCGCTGGCGAGTTTTGGCATTGGCGGTTCCCCCGGTTCAAGCGTGTACGTGAAGGCGGGTGCATCCTCGGTGGAGCCAATAGGTGTGACTGGTTCTAACAACCACTTGCGAATGAACATCGACAAGGGCAACCAGTCCACCGGCGGCTCGGCTATGCAGGTGATTGGTGACGTGGCCAACCCCGACGTCATCGAAAATGAGTACCGGATCAAGAAGCTGGACAGCGGGGCGAACTTCCTTAGCGTTGAGACTGATAGCGAGGGCCGGGCGTGGCTGATCGTGGGGACCGACTCAGGCTTCGAGGGACTTACCAGGATTTACTACGACCAGATCTCCTTTACGCTGACCCTGTCCGGTTGACTTGCTGGGCTAGATCTCTCGGCCGACCCGGGCGCCGGCGTGGATGGCGGCCATGATGCTGTTGGTGCCGTTCACGTCGCCTACTAGGTGCATGTTGAATGGCGGGGCCCCAGATTGATCAGACATCTCGGCGCGTAGATAATTGGCCAGCTCGTTGTTGCAGTCGTGGTAGCTCACGATCACCACGGTGTCGGCGTCGAAACTCCGCTCGGTGTAGGTGCCCAGATCGCGGGTCACCACAGCCTCCGGGGTGATCTCCCGGAGCGCGACCGCGGGGGTGAATGAGCACGGCCCGCTGAACAGCCTCTCCCGGCTGGCCTCCACGGTGGCAGCTGGATACAGGATGGTCGCCCCCAGTTGCTCGTGGCGGCTGAGGAATGCGACCTCAGCGCCCGCGGCCATTAGCGCGTCGCACACCGAGATGGCTTCGAACGTGCCGGTGTCGTCGTAAATCACGGCCTTTCGGCCAATGGAGGCCCGGCCGCCGAAGCCCAGCACCTCCCAGCTGGTGTAAACGTGGGGCAGGCCGGCGCCGGGAATCGGCTTCGACGGCGCGGAGATCTGAAAGCCCCGACGGGGGGTGGTGCCGGTGGCGATGATCAGCTCGTCGGGCCTTTCCTCGGCCACCACGTCGGGATCGACGGGGGAGCGGAGCTTGACGGTCACTCCCAGGCGGTCGAGCTCCTCGGCCAAGAAGGCGGTGATGGCTCCCAGGTCGGACCTGGGCGGGGCCGTGGCCGCCATCCGCACTTGGCCGCCCAGCTCGCCGGTCATCTCGTAGAGGATCACATCGTGGCCCCTCAGAGCTGCGGTGCGAGCCGCCTCCAGGCCGGCGGGTCCACCCCCGGCCACCAGCACTCGTTTGGACTCGGCCACTCGGTCGATCGGCTCAAACGGCACCTTCGTCTCCTGGCCGGCGGCGGTGTTGACCACGCAGCGCATCTTGCCGGCCACCATGAACCGGGCCACGCAGCCCACCGAGGTGCCAATGCACGGCCTCACCTCGCTCTCCCGGCCGTCTTTGGCCTTCACAACCAACTCGGGGTCGGCGATCATGCCCCGCACGATGGACACAAGTTCGGCCACGCCGCTTTTAATCAGGTGCTCGGCGTGGTCGAGGGTGGTGATGCGGCCGGTGACGATGGTGGGCACATCCACCGCCTTGGTGACCACCTCGCTGGTGGGCACCTCGTAGCCCAATCCCTCGTCGAGAGTGGATAGCAGCCGGTGGAAGCGCCAGTACGACGACAACGACACATCCAGGAAGTCGATGTCGGGCTCCACCAGCTTGGCGATGGCCGCGGCCTCTTCGGGGTCGACCCCGCCTTCGATCTGGTCATCAGCGGAAATGCGGAGGCCGACGGGGAAGCCTGGGCTGGTCTCGGACCGGATGGCGGCCAGGACCTCCCGCAAGAAGCGGGTGCGGTTCTCCAGCGTGCCCCCGTAGTGGTCATCGCGCAGATTGGTAGCAGGGGACAGAAACTGGCCGATCAAATACCCGTGGGCGCCGTGGAGCTCTACCCCATCGAGTCCGCCCTGTTCACAGCGCCGGGCGGCCGACGCGAACGCTTCCACCAGCTCGTCGATCATGGCCGTGGTCAGCATTTGGGGGACATCGCCCACCATCGGGCTGGGGATGGGGCTCGGGGCCAGGGGCTGCTGGTAGTTGTTGAGCGACCGCTGCTCGATGGCCGCTCCCCCGTGCCAGAGCTGCTGGAAGACCCTGCCGCCAGCAGCGTGGAGGCGGGTCGCCATCTCCTCATAGAACGGGAGCACTCGGTCGGTGAACACGGGGATGTCGGTGGGCGAGGTGGGGTGGACGCCGGCGATCTGGAGGATGGTGAGCGCTGCGCCCCCCTTGGCCCGAGCCTCGTGGTAGGCGATCAGGTCTTCGCCGACCGCGCCGGTGCTGTGGGCGGCCCGGACGATCCGGTTGGGCAGCGTGCAGCCGCCGATGTCCAGCGGCTGGAACACGTGGGGGTAGGGCATGGGGCTATTCAGGTCCCTTTTCTCTGACTCTTTCCATCTCTTCTGTCTCAATTGTCAGCGCGGGCCGATAAGTTCACTGCGTGGCCGACGAGATCGTCATCCATGGGGCGCGTGAGCACAACCTGCGCGACGTCCATCTGACGATACCCCGCGACAGGCTCATCGTATTCACCGGCATCTCCGGGTCGGGCAAGTCGTCGCTGGCCTTCGACACCATCTATGCCGAGGGCCAGCGCCGCTATGTGGAGTCGCTGTCGGCCTACGCCCGGCAGTTCCTGGGCCAGATGGACAAGCCCGACGTGGACTTCATCGACGGCCTGTCTCCCGCCATCTCCATCGACCAGAAGAGCGCGTCGCGCAACCCCCGCTCCACCGTGGGCACCATCACCGAGGTGTACGACTACCTGCGACTGCTGTTCTCCCGCATCGGCATCCCCCATGACCCCGAGACCGGGGAGCGCTTGGTGCGCCAGACCCCCCAGCAGATCGTCGACCGGGTGATGGAGATGGACGAGGGCGTCCGGTTCCAGGTGCTGGCCCCGGTGGTGCGGGGCCGCAAGGGCACCTACGACACGCTTTTGGCCGAGCTGGCCTCCGACGGGTTCGCCCGGGCCATCGTGGACGGCGATCTGATCGAGCTGGACAACGGCGTCGACGACCTGGACCTGGCCCGCTATGAGATGCACAGCATCTCGGTGGTGGTCGACCGGCTGGTGATGCGGGAGGGCATCGAGCGGCGGCTCACCGAGTCGATGGAGACCGCGCTGGGGCTGGCCGAGGGCGTTGCCGAGCTGATGATCATGCCCCAGGACGCAGATTCCGACGACGATCCCCAGACCATCACGTTCTCCCAGCATCTGTCCCGGCCCTCCGACGGCAAGTCGTTCGAGGAACTCGCCCCCCGCAACTTCTCTTTCAACTCGCCCTACGGGGCGTGCCAATCGTGCGACGGGCTGGGATCGGTGTTCGAGGTGGATCCCCGGCTGGTGATCCCCGATCCCGATCTGAGCCTGGAGGACGGCGCCATCGCCCCGTGGGCCAAGGGCCACAACCAGTACTTCAAGCGCCTGGTGGAGTCGGTGGCCGAGGACCGGGACATCCCCATGGACCAGCCGTGGGGCAGCCTGGATCGCCAGCACCACGACTTGCTGCTGTACGGAAAGGGCATCGCCAACCAGCGCACCGAGGTCCGCTTCAAGAACCGATACGGCCGGGTTCGCCGCTACAACGCCCGCTACGAGGGGGTCATTCCCTACCTCCAGCGCCGCCACAGCGAGTCGGACTCCGACGCGGTTCGGGCCCAGATCGAGGGCTATATGCGGGAGGTGCCCTGCTCAGGGTGCGACGGCGCCCGGCTCAACCCCCTATCTCTGGCCGTGACCGTGGACGAACGCACCATCGACGAGGTGTGCGGGCAGTCGATCCGGGATGCCGCTGCTGCCCTGGCCTCGCTGGAGCTGTCCGAGCGCGACCAGACCATCGCCGGCCAAGTGCTCAAGGAGATCAACGCCCGGCTCAAGTTCCTGCTCGACGTGGGGCTGGAGTACCTGACCCTGGGCCGCTCAGCCGGAACCCTCAGCGGGGGAGAGGCCCAGCGCATCCGGCTGGCCTCGCAGATCGGCAGCGGCCTCGTCGGCGTGCTCTACGTGCTGGACGAGCCTTCCATCGGTCTGCACCAGCGGGACAACCGCCGCCTCATCGACACCCTGGAACGGATGCGCGACCTGGGCAACACGGTGCTGGTGGTGGAGCACGACGAGGAGACGGTGCGGGTGGCCGACTATGTGGTGGACATCGGCCCCGGCGCCGGCGAGCACGGCGGCACCGTGGTCCATTCCGGATCGGTAGCCGACCTTCTGAAGAACAAGCGGTCGCTGACCGGCCAGTATCTGTCGGGCAAGAAGTCAATCCCGGTGCCCGAAAGCCGCCGAAATCCCGGTGACGACTGGCTCACCATCCGGGGCGCTCGGGAGCACAACCTCGCCGACATCGACATCGACATCCCGCTGGGCTGCTTCGTGACCGTCACCGGGGTGTCGGGGTCGGGCAAGTCCACCCTGGTCAACGACATCTTGTACCGCTCGCTGATGCAGCGCATCTACAAGTCCAAGATCCCGCCCGGCCTGCACAAGGGCATCGACGGAACCGAGGCCCTCGACAAGGTGATCAACATCGACCAGCAGCCCATCGGCCGCACCCCCCGGTCGAACCCGGCCACCTACACCAGCGTGTTCGACCACATCCGCAAGCTGTTCGCCCAGACACCTGAGTCCCGAGTACGGGGCTACATGCCCGGCCGGTTCTCCTTCAATGTGAAGGGCGGCCGGTGCGAGGCCTGCTCGGGCGACGGCACCATCAAGATCGAGATGCACTTCTTGCCCGACGTGTACGTGCCCTGCGAGGTGTGCAAAGGGGCCCGCTACAACCGCGACACCCTCGACATCGAGTTCAAGGGCCGGACCATCTCAGAGGTGCTGGACATGTCATGCGCCGACGCCCTGGAGTTCTTCGGCAACCAGCCCGCCATCACCCGTCACATGCAGACCTTGGTGGACGTGGGCCTGGGCTACATCCGCCTTGGCCAGCCCGCCCCCACCCTGTCGGGAGGAGAGGCCCAGCGGGTGAAGCTGGCCTCAGAGCTGGCCAAGCGGCCCACCGGCCACACCATCTACATCCTCGACGAGCCCACCACCGGCCTCCACTTCGACGACGTCCGCAAGCTGCTGGCCGTGCTCAGCCGCTTGGTGGATCAGGGCAACACCGTGCTGGTGATCGAGCACAACCTCGACGTGATCAAAACCGCCGACTGGATTGTCGACCTCGGCCCCGAAGGCGGCGACAACGGCGGCACCGTGGTCGCCGAGGGCCCCCCCGAGCTCGTAGCCCGCTCCGACCACAGCTACACCGGCAAGTTCCTCCGCCCTGTGTTGGGCATCTGATAGAGGTTTCGGGCCGCTGAAGTCCTCGCCCCAGGGCACGCAAATCGTCGCAGGGCTAGGGTGAGCCCATGGATAGACGTAGCTTCTTGCGGGGTGCCGTTGTCGCCGCTGGCGGCACCGTTGCCGTGCCCTTGGTAGGCAGTGCAGTCGGAGCCCAGCCCGGCTCCGGCCCCTACGGCAGCCTCGATGGCATCGAGCCTGACGAGAACGGAATCCTCCTGCCCCCTGGTTTTACTTCCCGGATCGTGGCAATAGCAGGCGAGCCCGTGGGGGACAGCGACTATCGATGGCGCGTCTATCCCGATGGGGCGGCGGTATTCGACGATGGAGAGGGCGGCTGGTACCACACGGTCAACAGTGAGGTGTTCCGCCCCGGGTTTGCCGGCGTCTCGGCCATCCACTACGGCCCAGAGGGTGAGATCCTCGATTCCTACCAGCTGCTGGAGGGCAGCAATTCCAATTGCGGGGGCGGGCCGACTCCGTGGGGCACGTTTCTGTCGGGCGAGGAGGACTTCACCGGCTACGGAGTGATCTGGGAGTGCGACCCGACGGGTGCCACACCGTCGGTGTCCCGTCCGGCGATGGGGATCTTCACCCACGAGGCGGCCGCGGTGGACCCCGACCGCCAGCAGGTGTACATGACCGAGGACCAGTTCGACGGGCTCTTTTATCGGTTTACCCCTGCCAACTACCCCGATTTGAGCGGGGGCCTGCTCGAGGCCGCCCGCATCGAGGAAGACGGGACGGTCAGCTGGATCGAGGTGCCGGACCCGGCGGCAACCGAAACGCTTGCTCGCAAACAGCTGCCGGGAGAGGCGACGGCATTCTTGGGTGGCGAGGGCATTTGGTATCACAACGACGTCGTGTTCTGGTCGACCAAGTTCGACAACATCATCCACGCCATCAACACCGCCGACCAGACCTATAGTCGGATCTACGAGGCTGATCCCGCCATGGTGTCCGAGGGCACCGCAATCCTTTCTGGAGTCGACAACCTCACCGTGGACGGAGGCAGCGGCGACGTGTACGTGGCTGAAGACGGCGGCAACATGGAGATCGTCATCATCACCCCCGAGGGCGAAGTTGCCCCATTCCTGCGGATCCTGGACCAGGATGGGTCAGAGATCACCGGCCCGGTCTTCAATCCCCGACGCGACCGCCTCTACTTCTCCAGCCAGCGAGGTCCGGCCCTCAACAATGCGGAAGACGTCCTCCCCGAATCTGAAATCAAGGGGAAATCTACCGGCATCACCTATGAGGTGACCGGCCCCTTCCGAGCCATCGTGCCCGAGCCAGAGCCAACCCCCACGGCGGCTCCAACCGTCGTCGCTACCCCTACGGCCGCTCCGACGCCGGCACCAACCCCGGCACCCACGGCCGCTCCGACGCCGGCACCAACCCCGGCACCCACGGCCGCCCCCACCAGGGCTGCGACCCCCGCTCCAACTCCCGCTCCCACCGAGACCATCGCCGCGGCCGCCAGATCCGGCGGCAATGGCGGCGGAGGGGGGAACACCGGAATTTTCGTCGGGGTGGGAGTGGCGGCGGTAGCTGCGGTGGCCGCCGCACTCGTGACGGTCCGACGAAGGCGCGCAGCCGAATAGCCAGTCGCAGCTGCGGGGTCCGTCCCCTTCTACTGAAACAGGGCCGAAGGCTCGCCGAATATCACGTTCTCGGGGTTGAAGTCGGGGTTGGCCACCAGCACCTCGCACTCCATCATGTCAGGGTCACGGAAAAACATGCTGAGCTTGCGCCCAAACACCGTGACGATGCCGTCGGCAGCCCCCGTCGACATCAACCGAGTCCTAATCTCCGAGAACTCCTCCAGGCTGGCCGCCAAGAACCCAATGTGATCGATCCGCCCCCGGCCGTACATCGGCGTCTGATTGTCGGCCTCGGTGTTCCCCTCGATCTCGAACACATTCAACTCGCAGTCCGGCCCGATATTGACAATCGACATCCGCGGCCCACCCGGAAACTCCGGCCCGTCAAACTCAATGGTGGCCCCAAAGTTCTCCACATAGAACCGCTGAAGCCGATCCGAGTCCTTCGTGATCGTGGCCACGTGATCAATCCCCGCAGTCAGCATGGCGACCCTCCCTGGTTCGAATCCATAGTCAAACCCTACGGGGATGAATTCCCGATCGGGTCACGCAAGCCCTAGTGAAACCTTGACCTCATCCCAGGGCACGTAGTCGTCGTCGGCTAACGCCGCAGCCAGTTCTCGGCGATCCTCAAAGTCGTCTGCGTCGCACGGGCCGTCCAGCGACTTGTCATTGACTGATAATGAAGATCAATGTAAATTACTAATAATACTTATCGCACCCATTGATCAGGGCGCCCAGGCAGTTCACACAACGAGGGAAGCTCATGATGGGCTCGGTCCTGATGGTGGCGTCCTACGGGTCTCTCGGGTTGATGATGTTCAATCTGGGGTTGTTGTACCCGTTCTTGAGGAACAAGTGGTACCGGCGGAAGCTGAAGAAGGTGCGGGCGGTTGGCTCTGACGGGACGGTGGTCACTAAGGACGACATCCGCCATGAGCTCATGCGGGATCCGGTGGCCAGCGACCTGTTTGCCAGTGACGACACCCCGGATGATGTGGCCCGCTACCTCTTCTTGGAGGCCGAACGGCGGGCCATGCTGCGCAAATGCAACCGGCTCGGCGACGATGAGAATGACTTCTTCGCCCCTCCCAGGCGCGGTGGCCCCGACCCCGGCTTCCGCGGTTGCAACGAGTTGTAGGAAGACTGCTTCAAGTACGGGCCACTACTCTCCCTCTGGCAGTTGACCAAGGGGGAGTACGCACCACATGTATCCGGGGAAGCACGCCCAAACCATGCCGGACAAGGCGGCGCAGATCATGGCCTCCACGGGGGAGGTCACCACCTACCGGGAGCTCAACGACGCCGCCAACCGGCTGGCCCAACTCCTCCACGAGCGGGGGTTGCGGGAGGGCGACCACATCTCAATCTTGGCGGAGAACAACCGTCGTTTCTACGAGGCCTTTTGGGCGGCCATGACCTCGGGCCTGTACTTCACCACTATCAACCGCTACCTGTCGCCTGAGGAGGCGGCCTATCTGGTGAACGACAGCGGCTCGACCGCATTGGTCACCACGAAGGCCATGGCCAACACCGCCGAACAGATGCTCGATCTGATACCCGATTGCCAGCACAAGCTGATGGTCGATGGCATCGCCAACGGCTTCGAGTCATACGAAGAAGCGGTGGCCACCATGCCAACGGAGCCCTTGCCCCGACTGCCCAAAGGCGAGGTGATGCTGTACTCGTCGGGAACTACCGGAAAGCCCAAGGGGATCCTGCGACCCCTGACCGGCGTGGAGGTCCACGATGCCAGCCTCTCGGGCATCGGCATGCTCGAGCACCACCTCCTGGGAATGGACGAGAACTCGGTTTATCTCACCCCGGCACCGCTGTATCACTCGGCCCCCCTCATGTACAGCGCTGGCGTACACGAGCTAGGCGGCACGCTGGTGATCATGGACCGCTTCGACGCCGAGCGCTTTCTGGCCTACGTCGAGCAGTACTCGGTAACCGATACCCAGATGGTGCCGACGATGTTCATCCGTATGCTCAAGCTTCCCGAGGAGGTCCGCCACCGCTACGACCTCTCATCGCTGAAGATGGCGGTCCACGCTGCTGCACCCTGCCCGGTTCCGGTCAAAGAGCAGATGATCGAGTGGTGGGGCCCGATCGTGCAGGAGTACTACGCCGCCACCGAGGGCAACGGGCTGTGCTTTATCGGCGCCGAAGACTGGCTTGACCACAAGGGGTCGGTGGGCAAGGCGATTATGGGCATTCCCCACATTTGCGACGACAACGGCCACGAGCTCGGACCCGGAGAATCCGGCGTCGTCTACTTCGAGCAGGAAGAGCGGACCTTCGAGTACCACGGCGACCCGGAGAAGACCAAGGACTCCCGCCATCCCCAACACGACAACTGGTCCACGGTAGGCGACGTCGGCCACCTCGACGAAGAGGGCTACCTCTATCTCACCGACCGGGCCACGTTCATGATCATCAGCGGCGGAGTCAACATCTATCCCCAGGAGATCGAGGCCTGCTTCGCCCTGCACCCCGAGGTAGCCGATGTGGCCGTGATAGGCCTGCCCGACGAGGAGATGGGGGAGTACGTCCACGCGGTGGTGCAGCTTGAGGACGGAATCGAGCCGTCCGATGCCCTGGCCGAGGAGCTACGCAGCTACGCCCGCCAGCGCCTGGCCGGCTACAAGGTGCCCCGGGTGGTGGACTTCCGGGCCGATTTCCCCCGTCTGCCCACCGGCAAGCTCTACAAGAAGCCCCTGCGCGAGGAGTACCTGGCCCGCCAGCCGTAGAAAAGGGCCGCAACAGCCGCCCAGTCTGGTTCCAAGTCAGATTTCCCCACTGGGTAGGGTTGACTGATGGCCTACACCGACGACGCGATACGGGACTTGACCCGCCGGGTCTTCGATCTGTGGCAGGACAACACCACCGACCTCGCCCCCGACGTGATGCGCCAGTCGGTTCGCGCCTACCTCGACCAAGACCGATTCGAGTTCGAGTCTGACCGCATCTTCAAGCATCTACCCCTCGCGCTGGCCCTCGGGTCAGAACTCCCCGGACCCGACACCTACAAGGCCATGGACGTCATGGGCGTCCCGGTACTGCTCACCCGAGGCGCCGACGGGGCGGCCCGAGCATTTCTGAACGTCTGCCGCCACCGGGGGTCGCCGCTGTGCGAACCCGGTTCGGGGACGGCTCAACGGCTGAGCTGCCCCTACCACGCCTGGTCCTATGACACCGCCGGCGACCTGGTGGGCATGTTCGGCGCCCACACCTTCGGCGACGTCGACCGGGACCACCTCTCGCTCACCCCATTGGCCTGTGCCGAGAAAGCCGGCTTCGTGTTCGCCTGCCTCACCCCTGGCGTCACCTTCGACATCGACACATTTCTGGGCGACTTCGCCCCCTACGTCGCCGCCCTCGACCTCGACCAATGGCACATCTTCGAGCAGCGCACCCTCGACGGTCCGGGCTGGAAGGTGGCATGGGACGGCTACCTGGAGGGGTACCACCAAGAGCGGCTCCACCCCAAAACCGTCGGGCTGAACACCATCGGCAATCTCATGGCCCACGACACCTGGGGTCCCCACCAGCGCATCGTGTTCGGCCGCAAGTCGCTGCCCAAGCTGGTCGGCCAGCCCGAAAATGAGTGGGACCTAGACGAGCACATCCGCCTGATCCACTCGATCTTCCCCAACGTCTCGATCTCCGGAATCCTGGGCGACTACTGCCTGTTGAGTCAGCTATTTCCCGGCCCGACCGTCGACACCAGCCTCACAATCCAGACGGTGCTGTGCCGCCACGAGCCGTCCTCTGATCAAGAGCGCGAAGCAGCCGAGCAGTTCAGCGCCCTAGTACTACAAGCGGTGCGGGATGAGGACTACTGGGTGGGCTTCCAGATCCAAAATGCCCTCAAGAGCGGAGCCACCGCCGAGGTGCTTTTCGGGCGCAACGAACCGAGCTTGCAGCACTACCACCACGCGGTGGAGCGCTATGCCGAGCTGAGTGTGGACCGAGAGAACTAGGTAATACTCAGCATCCGGTCGAGGGCGATGCGGGCGTCGACCGCGATTTCGGGATCCACGGTGATGCGGTTGCGGATTTTGCCCGCTGCCAGTCCCTCCAGCGTCCATGCCAGGTGGGCGGCGTCGATGCGGAACATGGTGGAGCAAGGGCAGATCAGCGGATCGAGCGACACCACCGTCTTGTCCGGTGTCTCGTCATTCAGGCGGTTCACCAGATGGATCTCGGTGCCCACCCCGATCACCGAGCCGGCCGGCGCCGCGGCCACCGCCTTGATGATGTAGTCGGTGGAGCCCACCTGATCGGCCAGGGCGCAAATCTCCCGGCTGCACTCGGGGTGGACCACCACAATGCCGTCAGGATTCTCGGCTCGGAAGGCGGCCACATGGTCGGGCTGGAACCGCTGGTGTACCGAGCAGTGCCCTCTCCACAGCAATAGCACCGACTCCTTGCATTCGGCCTCGGTCAGGCCGCCCAAGTCGAAGCGGGGATTCCACACCGCCATATTGCTCTCGTCGTAGCCCATGTCGAAGCCGGTGTTGCGGCCCAGGTGCTGGTCGGGGAAGAAGAGCACCTGGTCGCCCCGCTCCAGCGCCCAGTCGAGCACCGCCCGGGCGTTGGACGATGTGCACACGGCACCTCCATAGCGGGCCACGAATGCCTTCAGGTTGGCGGCCGAGTTCATGTATGTGATGGGCACCACCCGGTCGATGTCGGTCACTCTGGCCAGTTCATCCCAGGCTTCTTCCACCTGGTCTATGTCGGCCATGTCGGCCATGGAGCATCCCGCATTCAAATCCGGGAGCACCACCTGTTGGTGGTCGCCGGTCAAAATGTCGGCTGACTCGGCCATGAAGTGGACACCGCAAAACACGATGTATTCGGCCTCAGGGCGTTGCTGGGCCAGCACCGACAAGCGGAAGGAGTCGCCTCGGGCATCGGCCCACGCCATGACCTCGTCGCGTTGGTAGTGGTGCCCGAGAATGAATAGCCGGTCGCCCAGGGTCTTCTTGGCGTCGCCGATCCAGGCCGCCAACTCCTCGGGCGATGCCGTTGTGTACCGCTCAGGAAGCGGTCGCTGCAGGCGCAACATGTTTTGGGAACCTCCGTGAGGTAGGAGAACTCCAATTAGCGGCCGGTGGGGACAGCCAGGTCGCCTCGCCACGGGGATGTCGGCCTCAGAGTTAGATATGTCGCCGGAAACCTGGCCGGCGTGGAAGGAAATCATATCCGCCCCAATCCCCCAAAGAAAAGGGGAAAGTCGAGCCCGTACCAGAAGACAAGCGATGGCTGCTCTCCTCATAGGATGGAACCAGCATGTTGAAGCGCCCGCCCCCTGGCACCATCCCCGACGCCGCGGGTTCATACCAGTTTAAGGACGGGCACGGCCGGCTCATCTACGTTGGCAAAGCCAAGAACCTGCGGTCCCGGCTGGGAAGCTACTTCCAGAACCCGGCCTACCTGCCGCCCCGCACCGCCCAGATGGTGGCTGAGGCCGAATCGGTGGAGTGGATTCAGGTGGACACGGAGGTGGAGGCATTGATGCTGGAGTACAGCCTCATCCAGCAGCACCAGCCCCGATACAACGTTCGCTACCGGGACGACAAGAGCTACCCGTTCCTGTGCGTGACCATGGTGGACGAGTGGCCCCGGGCCATGGTCATCCGGGGTCGCAAGAAAAAAGGAAATCGCTATTTCGGTCCATACGGCCACGCTTACGCCATCCGCGAGACCCTCGACCAACTGCTGCGCACGTTCCCCATCCGCACATGCAGCGATAACAAGTTCAACCACCATGCCCGGCTGGGCCGACCGTGCTTGCTGCATCACATAGAGAAGTGCGCTGGCCCGTGCGTCGGCGAAGTGGAGCGGGGGCGCTACGACCACATGGTGGACGACTTGCTGGCCTTCCTCGGAGGCGACACCGACGAGGTGGTGAAGCGGCTGGAGGAGGACATGACCACGGCCGCGGCCGCCTTGGAGTTCGAGCAGGCCGCCCGCTGCCGAGACCGGCTGGCCAGCGTGCGCAAGGCCATCGAGGGCCAAGAGATGGTAGGGGGCCGCTCGGAAGACTACGACGTGGTGGGCTTGGTGGACGACGAGCTGGAGGCCGCCTGCCAGGTGTTTTACATCCGCAAAGGTCGGGTGATGGGCCGCCGGGGGTTTATCGTTGACAAAGCTGGCCAACTCAGCCGACCCGAGTTGGTGAGCCGTGTGCTGGAACGGCTGTATTTCGAAGAGAACCCGCTGGGCGGCCCCAAGCAGGTGCTAGTGCCCGACCTGCCCGACAACCAAGATCTGTACGAGGAGTGGCTGCGGGAACAGCGGGGTTCCAAGGTGGGTATCTCGGTGCCCCAGCGGGGGGTCAAGCGCAAGCTTCAGGAGACGGTGGCCCGCAACGCAGCCGATGCGTTTGCCCGCCACCGCCTCAAGCGGACCTCTGACCACAACAGCCGGGCCCGGGCCCTCAACGACCTACAAGAGTGCTTGGGCATGCCCGAGGCCCCCCTGCGGATCGAGTGCTACGACATGAGCCACCTCCAGGGTTCCGATTACGTGGGCTCGATGGTGGTGATGGAAGACGGGCTGCCCCGCAAGTCGGAGTACCGCCGGTTCAAAGTGCGCACGGTGGAGGGCAACGACGACTACGCGGCCATGGAAGAGGTGCTCACCCGCCGGCTGTCCAACTACCTGGCTGAGCGAGAGCGCCCGGTGGAGGAGCGGGGAAAGTTCGCCTATCCGCCCCAGCTACTGGTGGTGGACGGCGGCAAGGGCCAACTGGGAGTGGCCGAGCGGGTGCTAGCCGAGCTGGGCCTCGACGGGGAGATCTTCCCGGCCGGGCTGGCCAAGGAGTTCGAGCAGGTCTTCGTGCCCGGCCAGCCCGACCCGGTGGAGATACCCCGGCCATCGGAGAGCCTGTATCTGTTGCAGCGCATCAGAGACGAAAGCCACCGCTTCGCCAACGACTACCACCGCCAACTGCGGGGCAAGCGGATGACCAAGTCTTCCCTAGATGACATCGATGGCCTCGGCCAGGCCCGCAGAACCCGCCTGGTGAAGGAACTGGGCGGGGTGCGAGCCGTAGAGCAGGCCTCGCTAGATGACCTATTGGCACTGAGCTGGCTTCCCGACGCGGTGGCTCACTCGGTGTATGAGAAGCTCCACGGCCCGCGATGAGCACAGAACTCCCAGGCCAGAACCTGTGGGAGCAAAACGCCGGGTGGTGGCAAGAACAGTGCACCGATGGAGCCGATCCCGAGTACGCCGAACTGATCGTTCCGCTGGCCGCTGAGCTGTTGGCCGGGTATGACCGGGTGCTGGATATCGGCGCCGGGGAAGGGCAGCTTTCCCGACTGGCGGCCGGGCTGGGAGGGTCCCTGGTGGTCGGGGTCGACCCCACCCGAGCCCAGATAGCCGAGGCGGCCCGCCGAGTCGGGGGACCGGTCTACGCCAGAGGACTGGCCGAAGCGCTGCCACTGGCCGCTCAGTCATTCGACGCCGCAGTGGCCTGCTTGGTGTTCGAGCACATCGACGCCATGGACACCGCGGTGGCCGAGGCGGCACGGATGCTGCGGGACGGCGGGCGGTTCCTGCTGTTCCTGAACCATCCGCTGCTGCAAACCCCCGACAGCGGCTGGATCGACGACCACGTTCTCGACCCGCCCGAGCAGTACTGGCGGATCGGTTCTTACCTGCGGGAGAGCGTGATGATCGAAGAGGTGCAAAAGGACGTGTTCCTACCGTTCGTACACCGCCCGCTGAACCGCTACGTGAACGCGTTGCGCGACGCCGGGCTGGCCATCGACCGCATGCTGGAGCCCTCCCCGCCGCCGGGGTTTCTGGCTGCGGCCCCGGAATACTCCCAGGCCGAGACCATTCCCCGCCTATTGGTGTTGGTGTGCCGGAAGGAGGCCGAGTCGGCATAGTCCGTCTTTTCAACTCCGCGATTCGGGAATAGCCAAAGCACCACCATCTCGGCCATTAGCCTGAAGTGGTGGCCGAGTTCGTCGTGATCACCGGGATGTCGGGGGCCGGCCGATCGCAGGCTGCCAACCATTTCGAAGACTTGGGCTGGTACGTGGTGGACAACCTGCCGCCCGCCCTGCTTCCCAAGGTGCGAGAGTTCGCCGACGCCCCCGACAGCGGCGTCTCCCGGGTGGGCTTAGTGCTTGGCCTGAACCTCTTCCACGACGAGGTAGCCCCTGCGCTGACCGATCTCAAAGAATCTGCCGATGGCTCGGTGCGGATCCTCTTTCTCGACGCCTCCACCCCCGAGTTGGTGAAGCGGTTCGAGAACACCAAGCGCCGCCACCCGTTTGCCGGCACCTCCCCGATGGGGGTGTCCGACGCCATCGAGGCCGAGCGGGAGGCATTGGGCTATCTCCGCAGCGAGGCCGATGTGGTGGTGGACACCTCCGAGTACAGCATCTACCAGCTAAACCGCTTCATCGACGAGGTGTTCGACCTTGACGCCGGGCCGGAGTCGGTGACCACCCGGATCATGTCGTTCGGTTTCAAGCACGGCATCCCGCTCGACGCCGATTTGGTTCTGGACTGTCGCTTTCTGCCCAATCCCCACTGGGTAGAGGAGCTCCGCCCGCTCACCGGCCAAGACGAGGCGGTGAAAGACTTCCTGCTCAACGGCCAGCCCATGGCCGAGACCTTCCTCCAGAAGACCGAGGACCTGTTGACCATGCTGGTGCCCGCCTACGTGCGGGAGGGCAAGTCGTATCTCACTATCGCCTTCGGCTGTACCGGGGGCCACCACCGCTCGGTGTTCGTGGCCGAAGACATAAACCGCCGCCTCAGCGATAACGCAGAACTCGGTGTCCGCCCCCTTGTCGTCCACCGGGACATCCACAAATAGCCCGGGGAAACGGCGGCGCAGGGTTCAGGTGGCGTCCCGGGATTTCGACACCATGGCTTCGCTGGCTTCCCACAGCCTGGCGCCGTTAGCGGTGTCGGCCGCGCTCTCCGACACCTGCTTGCGGTTCATCAGGTGGAGGTACATCCCGGTGGACGTTCCTGCTTCCGGAGCGCAGCAGAGATAGATGATCGGCGCAATGGCCTTTTCGGGAGACCGGAAGAACAGCCGCAACGCCGGGTTGACAATCGGCTTCAGCAGCGCCGGAGCATCGCGGGCGATTCTGGTGGAGACGCCACCGGGGCACAGAGCGTGCACGGCCACCTCAGTGCCTGCGCTCGGGTTCAGGCGGCGCGACAACTCAGTGGCGTAGGTGCTCAACACCAGCTTGCTGAGGCCGTAGTGCCGCATGCTCTCTTTGATCCCGTATTCGGAGTACTCGCCAAAGTGATCGAACTCGATGGCCTCATAGGACCGGTGCGATTCCGATGAGACAAACACGATCCTTGGCGGCTCGCCGCCCTGTTCCGCAGGACGGATGACCCCGTCCTTCAGCCAGCGGTCGATCATCACTCGCTTTGACAAGAAGTGAACCGCGAACATGGTGTCGTATCCCTGCGGGGTCTCCCTGGCGGTGGGCGTCATCAAGCCCGCGTTCATGAGAGCGATGTCGATCTTGACGCCTCTCTGCTGCATCTCGTCGCAGCAACGGTGCACCGAGCGGACATCGGCCAGGTCCACCTCGACCATCTCGACGGTCTCAGAGCCAGACGCCGCTTTGATCTCGTCGCAGGTTTCGTCATGGCCCGGGCGGCAGGCCAGGATCATGTTGCCGCCCCGCCGGGCCAGCTCGATGGCCGCCGCTCGGCCCAATCCGCTGTTGGCCCCGGTCACCAGACACGTCTTGCCGTCGATCCGCACGTCGTCGAGGACCGGTTCGACGTCGGAGGTCTTCAGATTGCGGAAGTCGCGGACAGCCCCGGTGATCGCGTTGACCACAGTGCGCTTTTTTGGTGCTTGGCTCATGGCCAACGGTACATCGTTGTTCGACGGCCGCTTCGCGCTCGTGGAGCTTCGCTTTGCCTATTCGAAGGGGATGGCATACGCCTCTCGGTACACCGCGAAGGTCTCGTCCATGATCTGTTCGCTCAGACCGAAGTGTTCGAGCCGATAGTGATGCTTTCCGAATCGGTTCTGCGGGTTCGCGGCGACGTACTGCTCGGCCAGCTTCCGGGCTTCGTCGCCGAATTCGATCCTTGCCTCCTCGTAGATCCGCCGGAGCTGGGCCATCGGGTCGCCGACCAAGTCGTAATAGGAGACGTCGACGAATCGGCCGCCGGGGGTCTCTGCTCGCGTCTTCATGGCCCGCTCCACCATTCGGCGCGTCTTGTCGCACCAGTGGCGTCCGATTTCGACGGGGTCCACGTGATCGCTGAACATGCCCCGGCCGTGGGCCACCATGCTGCAAAAGGAGGTGACGGCCACCCGGGGATCTCGATGGGTCTGCACCACGGTGGCGCCGCTGAACACCTTGAGCAATACGTCGAGGTACTCCAGGTGGTGCGGCGTCTTGAGCACCCAGGCCTGGGCCGGTCGCTGCCAGGTCAGCACCTTCAATACCCTGCGGAAGTACTCATACGTCGCGGTGTGGTCCTGTTCCGCTAGCCAGCGGGAATAAGTGGGGACGTGCAAGATGGCTTCGGCTGACTGGCTCATGAAGTTGAGGTCGAGCAGCAGTACATCTTCCTCGGGCTGTTCGCGGTCGATGGGGTGGACGGCCATGAAATCAGGCGACAAGTAGGAGATCGTCCGCTCGGCCAGCACCGCCCGCCGCTTGCGGGATCGCTCGGTGCGTTCAGGCACATCGGCCGCTGCCACGGGAATAAGCGCTTCCTCGCCAGAGATGCCCCGGACCTCTGGGTGGGAATAGATGAGGCGGTGAAGAAGCGTCGTGCCGGTGCGCTGAAGACCGGTGATCACGATGACCGTGCCGAGGTCGAAGTCGTCGATTTCGGGATGTCGTTTGAGCAGGTCCCGAATGCGCAGCCGCTGAATCAACGCGCCAGCCAGCCTGGACTTCTGAATCAGCAAGCCAGTGGGAGTCAGCCGGGCCTCCTCGTTGATCGACTCCACGAGCACTCGCAAGGCCTCCAAGTGCCCGTCGTCGCCAAAATCGGAGAGCCCGGTCTTGCGCCTCGCGTGTTTGACCAGTTTGTCGATGTCCAAGCGGCCGGAGAGCCCAATGCGCCCCCCGGCGCGGGCCAGCCGGTTGAGCGCCCGGATGGGGATCGGGCGATAGGGGCTCTGGTAGTCGGTGGACGTCAAGCGGCTATGCCCGCAGGCTGCTCAACGGGACCACACGGCACTGAGGCTGGGGAGTTTCGGTGGCCCGCACCCAGCGGAACGACATTGTGCCGAGCAAATGGCCTGCGGTTTCGATCCAGTTGGGCAGGCCTGGATCGCGGTGGGCCACGATCAGCCGCACCGATCCGTCAGCTTCGTAGTCGGCCAGATGGCTGTTGGTGTGGATCGTGTAGTGGCGGTAGTCCAGTGATTCCATCCAGTAGTTGCTGAGCTGGAAGTTCCAGTAGTCGCATTCGGGGGGAGTGGCTTCGATCACCAGCGCCTCGTCGGGCCCCAGCGTCCAGTGGCTGTGGTAGTAGGTGATGTTGGGGTCACCGCCAGCGTTCAGTGACACGTCGGGGTCGAACTGCGGCAGTTCGTTGCTGTGCTTGGAGAAGTCTCGAGCCCACTTGGTGAACAGCAGGGGTGCGCCCATCACCAGCGCCCCGACGTTCTTCAAGCCCTCATCCAATGCTCTCGGCGTTAGGTGTGAGGGCTGGCGTTCCTCGGGAGCACAGTTGATGCGCTCGATGGCCAGCTCAGCGGGGATTTCCGTGTTGCGGTCGGCAAAGGTCTGACGGACCACCAACGTGCCGGTCTCGGGGGTCATCGGGAGCCAATTGCCCTCTTGCGGCGTGCTGCTGAGGGTCAGCTCGAAACAGCCGTCGGCATCCATCTCAATCTGGTCGGCTTCGATGTGTCCGGTGGGGGGCAGGCCGCCGCCTTGGCCATAGTTGCCCGATTGCGTTCCGATGCTCAGGTAGGCGATGGTGTTGCGCCGCCCGGTGATCTTGTAGTCGTAGCTCCCGTCCAACGAGGCCGTGTAGTAGTAGTTGTCGGGGTTGTCGGCGCCCAGCTTGGTGGTTTCGTCGGCCACGCGATGCATCACCGGCGCCTTAGGATCGGCGTGTTCGACGAAGGCCATCAGCCCGGCACGGGCGAGGCGGCTCAGGTGCCGGTAGCCCTCCGCCTGGTTGAACGGGTCTCGAGGTGTGCCGGGGAAATTCATTGCCGCTCCCGCCGCTTTCAAGGAATCGCAGAACTCCTCCCACGCTTTGCCGCTAACCACCCGCTGTTCGGCCACGTCGTCGAGGGTCTTGCCCCGCATCTTTCGAATCAAGAGGGAGGCCCTTCGAAACGCACCCAGCAGCCGTATAGCTAGTCGTCGCATGGCGAATGTCTACCGATGGGCGCTCGCCGGAGACAACACGGGTCCAGCGCACAGTGGTCCACTTGAACAAAGATGGCCCGGTGAGATTCGGCCTGCTGTTGACCTCGGTACACGACCGATCAGTGCCAGCAAGCCGACAGATCGCCGAGCACCACGAGCTGATCTCAGTTGCCGTGGATCACGGATTCGACCTGGTGGTGGCCGGCCAGCATTTCGCGGCGCCGACGCTGCGCTACCTCCAGCCCGTCCCGTATCTGACCTCGATCGCCATGCAGTTCCCGACGGTCGAAGTCGCCACCGGCATTCTGCTGCTGCCCTTGCACCATCCCCTGACCGTTGCCGAGGAAGTGGCCACCATGGATGCGGTGACTGGCGGGCGGGTGATCATGGGAGTGGGGATCGGCTACAGCCAAGACGAATTCAACGCCTTCGGCGTAGACCGCGCTACCCGAACCGAGCGATTCGAGGAGTCGGTGGAGATCATCCGAGGGCTGTGGGCCGGGCAGCCCGTAACCCACCACGGCCGCTTCTACCAGCTCGACGCCGTCGAGCTCTCGACGCTTCCGGTCCAGCGGCCCCACCCCCCGATCTGGGTCGGGGCCCAGGTGGAGGCGTCGGTTCGCCGTGCCGCCCGGGTGGGCGACGCCTGGTATGCCGCACCCTTCCCGACACATCGGGAGCTTGTTGATCTCTATCAGGCCTACCGGGAAGAGCGAGCGGCTCACGGCCATCGAGCGCTCACCGCGATCCCGGTCCGCCGGGAGGTCTACATCGCTGACAACCCGGCCGAAGCCGAAGCAGCGGTGTCATCGGGGGCGGCCTCGCGCTATGGCACCTATCGCTCGTGGGGGCTCGACGTAAACGACGGCCTAGGCCACCGCGACTGGCTGGACAACCGGTTCGTCCTCGGCAACCCCTCCCAGGTGGCCAAGGGGCTCTCCTACCTCATGGCCCAGGTCGAGCACTCCCACTTCATCTACAAACCGCAGTGGCCGGGATACGACCATGCCCACGCCATGGCCCAACTCAAGCGGTTCGGCGCCGAGGTGATCCCGCTATTGTCCGGCTAACTCGGTCACCGAAAGCCCCAACTACCGAAAGCAGAGCCCATGGGATCGGACAAAACGCCTTATCACGGCCCAAAGATCGGCCTCTGCCTGCCCTATGAAGGCCCGGCCACGGCTCAGGACATCGTGGAGGTCGCCCAAGCCGCAGAGTTGGCCGGGCTGGACTCTGTGTGGGTGGGCGACCATATCGCCTTCCCGGTGGAGTTCTCCTCGCCGAACCCCACCACGGCCGACGGCAAGTATCCGTATCCCACCGACAACCCCCGGATGGAGGCACTCACTACCCTGGCCTTCGTCGCCGGCGCAACCTCCACCATTCGGCTCGCGGTCAACGCCTGCGTGCTTCCCCAGCGCAACCCCGTGATCGTCGGCAAGGCCGTGGCCACTCTCGACTACTTGTCGGGGGGACGGGTGATATTCGGAGTAACCCTCGGTTGGCTTCGAGAGGAGTTCGAAGCCCTCGGTGCCGACTACCCCCGGCGACGGCAGTTGCTGGAGGACGGCATCGAGATCCTGCGCACCCTATGGGAGCAAGACCAGCCCTCCTATAAGGGGGAAACCCACTCGTTTCCGCCCCTCAACATGAGGCCCAAGCCGGTGCAGTCTCCGGTGCCCATTTTCGTGGGCGGCCACTCCCGGCCTGCGCTCCGCCGGGCCGCAGCGGTGGGAGACGGCTGGCTGGCCTCCCGGATGACTCCGGATGGGTTGCGGGAGCATGTGAGCTTCCTGCGCGAAGAGCGCAAGCATTCGGCCCGAGCCGACCAGCCATTCACCGTGGCCACCACCTGGCCAGCGGCGGTGGGGGGTCACAACCCGAATGTGCTTGATCTCACCAATCGGGACGCCACGCTGGGAACTCTGACGGCATTGGGCGAAGCCGGGGCCGATGCAATCAACATGGTGGTCGTCTCGTACGACCCCGCCGAGACCTTGGAGGCGGCCGAAGCCCTGGGCCAGCATCTGGGTTCAGGCTCTTAGGGATCAGGCTGAGCCCGCAACCCCAGCCTCCATCAGGGCGGCGATTTCCTCTGGGCTGTAGCCCGCCTCGGCCAGGATTTCCTCGCTGTGCTGGCCCAGCACCGGCGGGGGACCGGTGATCGCGCCGGGGGTGTCGTGCAGGCCGATCACCGGGCCCAACTGGGGAATCTCGCCGAGGGTGGCGTGTTCCACCGACTGCACCAGTCCGGCCTGCTGCACCTGGGGATGGTTGAGGATCTGCGAAAAGTTGTTGACCGACCCGAACAGCCCCCGGTGTTGGTTGAACGACTCCTCCCACTCGGCACTGGTCCGGGTGATGAAGATGCCTTGCAGGTACTCGGTGAGCTCGGCTCGGGCGTCTACCCGCTGCTGGTTGGTCAAGTAGCGCTCGTCGGTGGCCAACTCCGGCTTGCCGATGGACCGGCAGAAGCGCTCCCACCCGTCTACGCCTCCCCACACCCCGGTCACCACGTAGCCGTCGGCGGTCTGGAACGCCTCATAGGGCACCACCACGCTGTGGGCACTGCCGTGGCGCTCCGGATCGTCGCCGTCCACCCAGTGCGAAGCCAGACGGGTGGTCAGCGACGACATCAGGGCAAACAGCATCGACACGTCGATCATCTGGCCCTTGCCGGTTTTCTCTCGGGCCAACAGCCCGAGCATGACTGCCTGGGCGCTGACCAAGGCTCCGGTGAAATCGGCCATCGGGACTCCCACCAGGTTCGGCCCCCGATCAGGTTCTCCGGTCACCGACATCACCCCCGAGACCGCTTGAACCACTGGGTCGGTCCCCGGGTAGGGGGCCAGTGGACCCTCGGGGCCGAAAGCGGTGAGAGAGACGTACACGATCTGGTCGTTGATGGCCGACAGGGCGTCGTAGCCGATGCCGATCTCGTCGGCGACACCGGGCCGGTAGCTGGTGACCACCACATCGACAGTGGCGGCTAAGCGATGGATGATCTCCAGCCCCTCGGGTGTGCGCATGTCCAGAACGAGGCTGCGCTTGCCCCGGTTCCAGATGAGGAACAGGGCGCTCTCTCCGTCGACGAACGCGGTTCCGACCCCTCGGCTGCCGTCACCGTGGGGGAGGCTCTCCACCTTGATGATGTCGGCCCCGTAGTCCCCCAAGATCATGGTGCCGTAGGGGCCGGCCATGTGACGGGTGAAGTCCAACACCCGGATGCCGTCTAGAGGCCTCGTCATGCGAGTCCTCCTGAGAGGTCTTCTCCGACGAACTGGTCCAAGCCGACTTCGGCCAGGACCTCGTCGGTGTCGGCACCGAGGACGGGGGGTGGCGGCAAGTCGGGTATCTCGGGTTGAGCAGCCTCATCAGGATCGGAGGAGAGCTGCACCGGCGAGGCCGCCATTTGGGCTCGGCCTCCAGGAACTTCGGTTCCCCGCAGAACCCGATTGAGCTGGGCGTGCTCGCTGTTCACTGCCTCATCGAGGGTGAGGATGGGAGCGAACGGGATCTCGGCCTGGTCGAGGAGGCGGTTCCACTCTTCGAATGTGCGCCGGCTGATGGCCTCGGCGATCAGAGGGAACTCGTCGTCGTACCCGAAGTCCATGCTGTGGGTCCACTCACCCCGGGTTCGCAGTTTGCCCAGCCCGGCCAAATCGCAGAACCGCTCCCACGCGACCTTCTCCAATGGGCAGATGAGCAGCGCCCGGGCGTCGGAGGTGGCATACATGGAGTAGCGCGACCCGAGGGAGCGGTACTCGTGCCAGGGCTCGTCGTTGTTGGCCCAGGTGTTCACGTCGCGCCAGTTCCACCACAGCGCGGTGTTCCAAATCGAGGTGTGCACGAACTGCGGTCCGCCGCCCCGGTCTCGCTTTACGACGGCGGCCAGCACCCCCATGGCGCCGAATACTCCGGCCAGCAGCACACCGGCCGAGCGCCATCCGACCCGGGTCTGGGGCTGGCCGTCGTTCCACTCGATGTCAACCCGTCCAGCCAGCGCATCCATGTTCTGGCCATGGGCCTTGTAATCGGCCCACGGTCCCGTCAGGCCGTAGCCCGAGATCACGCAGTACACCAGCTGAGGGTTGGCCTCGAGCAGGGTGTGGAAGTCCAGGCCCCGGCGGACGGAGTCCTTCGGGCGGGAGCCGACGATTACCGCATCGGCCCACGCGGTCATCCCGGCCACCACGTCGGCCCAGTGGGGCGAGCGGGTGCTGACCGCGATGCTGCGGGTGCCGGGATTGAGGGCCAAGTGCAGGTCGCTGATCCCGGCGATTTTGGGCTGATTTCCCCGATTGCCATCGCCCTGAACGGGGTGTTCGACCTTGATCACATCGGCACCCATCTCCACCAGCAGGTGCGAGGCCAGCGGCCCCGACATGTGGGTCGAGAAGTCCACTATGCGAAGCGGCTCCGTCTGGGCCATATCAGCTTGGTCCGAGGATGGCCAGAATCTGGCGAGACTGGCACAGAAGCGTGCCGTCAGGGGCCCAAATATCGATATCCCAATCGACGTAGCCGCCCCGTACCAGCCCGGTGCGCGACCGCAGCAGCACCATGTCGTCGGCCTGCACGGTGGACAGATCGGCTCGGAAATAGGTGGTGTGGTCCAAGGTGGCGGTGGTGTACATGCGGTCGAGGCGCACCCACCACCCCATCATCCCGATATCGCCGATCATCAGCAGACCGGGAGCATCAATAGGGCGGGCCTGGGTAAAGCCGGCCCAACCCACCCGTTCCATGGGCCCGTCCGGTGCAGTGAACGGTTTCGGTCCGAGTCGGTCTTGCATGACCACGTTGTCGCCGTACGGAAAGGCGAATTCGGGCACAAAACCGTCCGTCTCCCGTCCTGGGGTGGGCAGTGCCACCTCGGGCATGGGTAGTTCGTCGAACTCCGGGCTCGGCCGGTCAGTGGCGAAGCTGGCCAACGCGGTGGCGATCAGCTTGCCTTCTTGCACCACTTTGGCCGCCGTGCTTACCAGGGTGCGGCCGGTGCGCAGCACTTCGGTCTGCACCTCATAGTCGCCCTCGCCCGGGGCCCGCAGCAGATGAGCGGTGAACGACAGCGGCCGGTACTGGGGGTCGGTGACCGTGGCCGCGAGCCCGGCCATCGATTGCGCCTCCACCAGTCCGGCGGGAACACGGCCCGAGGCCATCCACGACGGGGGAGTGGCGGTGCGGAACAGGCCGTCGCCCAGCGGCGTGTGGGCGATGGCCTCGTCGAATGAAGCTGATGTCACATGGCCTCCAATGCCTCGGCGACCTCGCCGGCCGCGGGAGCCAGCGAAGCAGGTATGTCCTCGACGGGCATAGGCGGGACTTCGGCCAGCGCGGGTATGACCTCGCGGCCCATGGTGTCGAGGTAGTCGATTACCTCGTCTATGTGCATTTCGGGCCATTGGGGCTTGACCACGAACGGGTCTATCGGCAGTTCTCGGGCCACGTCGGTGAAATGGTCGATCACCTCCTGGGCCGTGCCAACGGCCACCGAGCCTTTCACCTCGTCGAAGAAGTTGTTCATTAGCGCTTCCTCGTCCAAAATGTCGAGCTCCTTGCGGGCGTAGGTGAGATAGCGGTCTTTGCTGACTTCCACAAAGCTGGCGATGGCCTCCTCTGTTGTGGCGCCGACGAAGGCGTTGCGCCGCAAGGGTTGGTGGCCCATCGGCTTGCCCCGTTCAGCAAATCCCGCGGCCATGATGCCCAAACGGACTCGCATCTCTTCGATGTCGTATTCGGGCGGGATGATGAAGCGGTCGCCCACTCGACCAGCCCGCCGAGCTCCCTTGCGGGAGTGCGCTCCCATCCAGATGGGGGGATGAGGCTGCTGCACGCACTGGATATGAGGGGTAGCTCCCTGGATCTGCCAATGCTGGCCGTGGTAGTCGAAGTCCTCCATGGCCCAGCACAGCTTCATGATGTCGAGGCACTCGTCGAACAGGCTCACCCGCTTGTTGAATGGGATATTCATCAAGTCGAACTCTTCGCTCCGGTATCCGAGTCCTAGGCCGATGTCCAGCCTTCCCCGGGTAACGATGTCAAGGGTGGCCAGTTCCTCGGCCAGGATCACCGGGTGGTACTTGGGGGCCAGGAGCACGGTGGCGGCCAGCCGCACGTGGTCGTCAATCTCGGCGGCCAGGCGAGCCAGGAGGGGAACCGGCTGTAGCCAGCGCAGGTCGCCGTACAAGAAGTGCTGGCCGATTACGAAATGGCTGAGACCGTTGCGCTGTCCGGCCTCCACTTGGCGCAGGATGCCGTCGAACTGCTCGATCGGGTCAACCTCACGCGGCACGTCGCTGATGATCATGCCGAACTGCATGGAAACCCCTTATACAGCTATGCCGTAGAGCTCGGCGGCGTTGTCCTGGATAACTCGGCGCCTCACATGGGGGTCGACGTCGGCCAAAACCTGGGCGAAGTGCTCCCGGGTGGACGGGTACAGGCACGTCGGGTGGGGGACGTCGGTCTCCACCAGCACGTTGTTGACCCCGACGTCTTCGATGAGCTTGGCCGGGGCTGACTTCTCGAACCAGAACATGACCCAGATGTGGTCGTTGAAGTACTCCCGGGGCCGACGGGCGTTGAGGGCCACCTCGTGGGCCTCGGTGACCATCTCGTCGTACTGGTACTCGAGGGCTTCGAGGATGAACGGGACCCAGCCGATACCGCTCTCCGCCGAGACGACCTTGAGGTTGGGGTAGCGGTCGAACAGATCGCTCATGCACAGGTTGACGATGATGCGCACGTTGCTCATGTACATCTGGGTGGCGTGGATGGCCAGCCGCCGCTGGTGGTCGAACTGGCCCCACCAGGTCTTGGGGGCGGAAGGGATGGGACGGGGGAGGTCCTCAGGGCCGATCTCGCCGCCCACTCGGGCCTGTTGGAAGCGGGCGCCCCGGATGGTCTCCATCTCGGCCCGGCTCATGCCGGCACCGATGTGGAAGTTGGCCACCGCTCCCGTTTGGTTGAACACGTCCCACATTGGCTCGAAATAGGGCTCCCACAGCTCGGGAAGGCCCACCATCTCGGGTTTGTCGGAGAGGGTGAACCCGGTGATGCCCTTGTCCAGCAGTCGGGTCATCTCAGCCACGGTGAATTCCATGTCCCAGATCGGGAGCATGGCCTGGGGGAATAAGCGGCCGTTGGACTCGTGCTGCACGTCGACGAAGAAGTCGTTGTAGATCTCCAGAACCATCTGCCGCTGGGCCAGGTCCTCGATGGCGAATACGTGGTTCGAGGAGAAGCCGACGCCATTGGGGTACAGGATCTGGGCATGGACCCCCATCTCGTCGCATAGCTCGAGTCGTTCCTTCACCGCCCAGGCACTGGTGTCGATGATGTCGAAGGGCTGGACCACATGGCTGCCGAGGATCTTCTCGTGGCCGGTCTGGATGGTGTTGCCGCCGGTGCTGGCCCACAGTTCGCCGTCTAGATACCAGGCGGTGACGCCGTTGACGGTCTTCTGCACCGGGACGCGGTCTTGCATTGCTGCCGGTGCCCGCGATGTCCACAGCTCGGGCGGCTCGGTGAAATGGGAGTCGCAGTCGATGATCTTCAAGCCGTGAAGCGGGTCGTGTGGGTCCATGGTGTTCTCTCTCTTGGGCGCAGCTAGGGGAGCGCGGTCGCGGACCAAGCTAGGCGAATAGTAGGTTCTCGCCGTTCGGGTAGCATCCCTGCCCGTACACATTGGAGAAGCGGCCAGCGCCGCGGCTGCGTCGCATGGGGGTTGATATGGGAGTGCTGGAAGGACGGGTGGCAGTGATCACCGCGTCCGGCTCGGGAATGGGTCGCGCTGCCGCGCTCCGCATGGCCGGCGAGGGGGCCCATGTGGTGGTGGCCGATATCCGCGGCGAAGCGGCTGGGGAGACCGTCGATCTGATAGCGGCGGCCGGAGGATCAGCCAGCTCGTTCGTGCTCGATGTCAGCAAGGTGGATCAGATCGAGGCGTTGATGGCCGAAGTCGGCACAACCCACGGCAAGATCGACGTGCTCTATGCCCACGCCGGCATTCCCGGTCCCGCTGGGCTCGACATAAGCGAGGCCGACTACGACGAGACCGCGGCTATCAACATGAAGTCGGCCTTTTTCACCGTCGCCCGGGCCGTGCCCTTGTTGGAGGCGTCGGGCAACGCATCGGTCATCCTCACGGCCTCGACATCGGGCGTAGTGGGTTCGCCATTCTCGCCGCTCTACTCAATGACCAAAGGGGCAATCGTCACTTACGGAAAGTCGCTGGCCCTTGCGCTGGCCCCCAAGGTGCGGGTCAACGTCATCTGCCCCGGCCCGGTGGACACCCCCATGCTGCCACTGTTCTTCGGGCGGGAACCGGGCACCGACGTCAAGCCCCTCATGAAGGAGTTCCTGGAGACCTCAGTGCCGCTGCAACGCCCGTCCCAACCCGAGGAGATCGCCGAAGTGGCTCTCTTCTTGGCGAGCGACGCCAGCAGCTTCGTGACCGGGGTCACTTTGCCCGTCGATGGCGGCTACCTGGCTCGATGACTCAGTGAGCGCCGGAAGGTTCGTTGGACAGCGCGTTCTCCGCCGAGAAGATCGGCGGCTCACCGCCGGACGGGGCACCTACATAGCCAACATGGGAGTCCCGGGCATGCTCCATGCCCGGTTCGTCCGCAGCAGTGTGGCCCGAGGAGTGATTCGGAGCATCGATGCCGAGGCGGCCAAGGCCCATCCTGGCGTCGTCGATGTGCTGGCCGCCGCGGAACTGAATCGGTTGGCCGGGCCGATGTTTGCCGCACTGGTCGGCGACCAGGTGCCCTATCCGCCGCTGCGGGCACTTGCTGATGGGGACGTCCGCTATGTGGGCGAGCCCATCGCGGTGGTTGTGGCCGACAGCCCCTATGCCGCTTGGGATGCCGCCGATCTGGTTGAGGTGGACATCGAGCCGCAGATACCTGTGATCGGAGCGCAGGCCGCGCTGGACAACTCAGCCGAACTGGTCCACCCCGAACGCGACTCCAATGAGGCCCAGTCGATGCCGTCAACTGACCCGCCAGAACTGGACGCGGCGTTTGATTCGGCCACCCATGTGGTGACCCGCACATTCACCCAGTCGAGGGCTACCAACGCGCCGATGGAGCCCCGCGGCATTATCGCTAGCTGGACGCCGTTTGCCGACACCCTCGAAGCATGGGTGTCGTCGCAGAACCCCCACGAATACCACGTCCACTTCGCCAACCTGCTCGGGATCGCCAATCACCAGGTTCATGTGCGCATGGGCGATATCGGCGGCGGGTTCGGCCAGAAGATGATGGTCACCCGGGATGAGGATTGCATCGTGCTGGCTAGCCGGTATCTGGGCCGGCCGATCAAGTGGATCGAGGACCGCAGCGAGAACCTGATCGCGGCCAATCAGGCTCGGGCCGAGGTGCTCGAAGTATCGATGGCGCTGGACGACCAAGCTCGCATACTCGGTTGTCGGGTGCGCCATGTGGAAGACGTCGGTGCCTATGCGGTGGGCGGCCACAGCAGCGCATCTGGCAACTTGGCCCGCTTCTTCCCCGGCCCGTACCGGATCCCGGTCTATGGGTTCGCCAGCCGGTCGGCCTACACCAACACCGTGGGGCGGGCCGCCTATAGGGGTCCCTGGCTGTCGGAGACCACTGCCCGGGAGCAGATGATGGACCATGTGGCCCGTGAACTGGGCATCGACCCGTTGGAGTTGCGGCGCCGCAACACGGTCACTGCCGACGAGCTTCCCTACACCACCGCCACCGGGATGGTGTACGAGAACGTGTCGCTGCGGGAGTGCCTGGACCAGGCCGCGGAAATGGTGGACTACGACGAATTTCGCCAGCGTCAGCGGGACGCCCGACAAGAGGGCCGCTACCTCGGTATGGGCATCAGCTCTTATGTGGAGCCATCGGGGATGGCGTGGGCTTCGTTGGCCACCGAGCAGGTCTCGCTCCGGATTGATCCGGGCGGCAAGGTGCGCATCCTCATGGGCAGCGGGGACCACGGGCAGAGCCTGGCCACCACCATGTCGCAGCTGGTGGCTGAGCACCTGGGCTGTGCTCTCGATGACATCGAGTTCATGCAGGGCGACACCACCGCCACTCCCTTTGGGGCCGGCACCGGGGGCAGCCGCTCTGCGGTTATCGGAGGCGGGGCGGCTATCGGCGCGGCTCGTCAGCTGCACGACAAGGTGGTGGAGATTGCCGCCCACCATTTGGAGGCGGCCCCTCCCGACATCGAGATAAGCGATGGAGTGGCCTCGGTGGTGGGAACGCCGACCCGCCAGGTCACGCTGGCCGAAATCGCCGGGATGGCCTACCGCAGCACCGACCGGCTTCCTCCGGGCATGGAGCCGGGGCTGGAGGCCAGCCACCGTTATCAGCCACCCAACGTGTTCACGTTCTCCAACGCCACCCACATCTGCATTT
The DNA here is from genome assembly GCA_963663255.1 of Acidimicrobiales bacterium. Classification (GTDB taxonomy): domain Bacteria; phylum Actinomycetota; class Acidimicrobiia; order Acidimicrobiales; family Bin134; genus Poriferisocius. The sequence continues at coordinate 2,499,818 of OY760141.1, read as the reverse complement.
GCGAGGTGGACATAGAGACCGGCCTGGTCAGCTTGGAGCGCTTCGTGGTCAGCGAGGACTGCGGGCGCATGATCAACCCCATGGTCGTGGACGGCCAGATTGCCGGCGGCGTTGTGCAGGGCATCGGCGGCGTACTGTGGGAGAACATGGCCTACGACGACCAGGGCAGCCCGCTGGCATCGACCTTCATGGACTATCTCATTCCCAGCGCCCCCGAACTCCCGCCCATCGAGTGCGGCCACATCGAGACGCCGTCGAACACCGAGGGCGGCTTCAAGGGGATGGGGGAGGGCGGCACCATCGGAGCCCCCGCTGCGGTGGCCAATGCGGTTGCCGACGCCCTTTCCCCCCTCGGGGTGAGGGTGGACACCTTTCCCCTCGGCCCCCGCGAAGTCTTCGAACTCATCCAGGGCGCTCGGCGATGAGAAGGAGCATCTCCATCGGCAGCGGGTCGGCGTATTCCACCGATCGGCTGGACTGGGCCCAGGAACTGGCCGACAGCGGGCTGGTTGATTACATGGGATTCGACTGCCTGGCCGAGCGGACCATGGCGCTAGCCCATGTGCGCCGCCTGGATGACGAGACCACCGGCCACGACCAGCGCATTCCCGAACTCATGCGCCGCTTCGCCGGGTTCTTGGGGCGAGGCGGGAAGATGGTAGGCAACTTCGGCGCGGCCAATCCTGCTGCGGCGGCCGACGATGTATTGAGGGGTTTGAAGCTCAACGGCGTCACCGGGGTGCGGGTCGGGGTGATCCACGGCGACGACGTGCTCGACCATGTGCTCGATCAGGACTTGGAGCTGCCCGAGATGGGGGTGACCGCCCAGGCCATTGCCGCCCGGGTGGTTTCGGCCAACGCCTACATCGGCGCCGATCCCATTGTCGATCTCCTGGACGAGGGCGCGCAGTTCATCCTCGGCGGCCGCATAGCCGACCCCTCGCTCTATGTGGGTCCAATCGCCTATGAGATGGACTGGGCGCTGGATGACTGGGACAAGATGGGCACCGCAACCCTTGTCGCCCACCTGCTGGAGTGTGGCACCCATGCCACCGGCGGGAACTACGTCGATCCTCCCTACCGGGTGCTCGACGACATCGTCCACCTTGGATTTCCCCTGGCCCACGTGAGCGAAGAAGAGCTGATCATCACCAAGTTGGAGGGCACCGGCGGGGCGGTGGACATCGGCACCATGAAGACTCAGCTGGCCTATGAGATCCACGACCCGGCCGCCTATCTCACACCCGACAGCACGGCCGACTTCACCCAAGTCTGGGTGGAGGAGATCGGCCCTGACCGGGTGCGAGTCGGCGGTGCGGCTGGCCGTCCCCGCCCCGACATGCTCAAGGTGCTGGTGGGCGTGGACGAGGGATGGAAGGTGGTTACCGAGATCTCTTACGGCGGCTCTGGCTGCGTGGATCGGGCCCAGCTGGGTGCCGAAGTGGTGGCCAAACGCCTGGAGCCGTTCCAGTCGGGCATCGACGAGATCCGCTACGACCTCCACGGCATGAGCGCCCTGTTCGAGGGCCAGCTTCCCGGCGGTGAGCCGTCTGAGGTGCGGCTGCGCATCGCGGCCCGCTGCGATGATCAGGAAACCGCCGATGCGGTGGCCTTTGAGGGCCAGTTCCTGTGGATGGGACCGGCGGGCGGCGGCGGGGTCAACACCCAGATGGCGCCGGCCATCGGCGTCACCCCCGCACTGTTGCCCCGCGAGGATGTGAAGCTGATCACCGAGGTGATCCACGCATGAAGCTGCGGGAGTTCGCCTACAGCCGCTCCGGCGACAAGGGCGACATATCAAACCTCTGCGTATTCGTCTACGACGACGACAATTGGGACGTCCTGCGACGCGAGCTCACCGTCGAAAAAGTACGGGAGAAGTTCGGCGGTCTGGTCAAAGGCGAGATCGTGCGCTACGAGCTTCCCGGCACCAAGGGCCTGAACTTCGTGATGACCGAGGCCCTGGGTGGAGGAGTGTCCCGCAGCCTGCGCACCGACCCCCACGGCAAGTCGTATCAGTCTCTAATCCTCGACATCGACATAGACGCCGACAACGAGATCAAGCCCCACCTCGGCTGACGACCACACTTGGGCGCAACTGGCTGGTCAATTGGCGGCGAGGTGTTCTCGGAGCTCAACTTTGCGGATCTTGCCGGTGACGGTGCGAGGGAAGGTGTCGACTGCGATGTACTCGTCGGGGACTTTGATCTTGGCCAGGCGGTCGCGGCACCAATCGGACAATCCGTCGAGCGATTCCTCCGGTCGCAGCTCGACGAAGGCCACAGGGCGCTCGCCCCATTCGGGGTCGGGGCGTCCGACCACCGCAACATCGGCGACGGCTGGGTGGTCGTAGAGCACGGCCTCGATCTCGCTGGGGTATACGTTGACGCCGCCGCTGATGAGCATGTCCTTAGCCCGGCCCACGATGTAGAGGTAGCCGTCGTCATCGAATCGACCCAGGTCCCCGGTTCGTAGCCATCCGTCGACCAGGGCTTCGGCGGTCTGGGCCGGGTCCCGCCAGTAGCCGGCCATCACCTTCTCGCTCTTCACCCAGATCTCGCCCACATCGCCGGGGGCGACGAGGGTGCCGGTCTCATCATGAAGTTCGATCCGGACGCCGGGCACCACGCGCCCGCACGAGTCCAATAGCTCAGTACGTCCGGCCATGGCCATGTCGTGATCCTCGGGCAGCAGCCCGGTGAGGTTGGTGACGCACTCGGATATGCCGTAGCCCTGATACAGCCCGCAGCCGAAGCGCTCGTAGGCCTGTCGGATGAGCGGTCCGGCAGTAGGGGCCGCGCCGTAGACGATGAGGCGGAGGCTGGAGAGGTCGGCCTTGTCGAAGCCGGGGTGATCGAGGATGCGGCGCAACTGGGCAGGGACCAGGATCGAGATTGTCACCCGGTGCTCGGCAACGGCGGTGAAGAACGACTCCGGCGAGAAAGAGCGCAGCACGACATGGGTCTGGCCGTCGGCCAGCATGGAGCACACCCGAGTGCCGGTGGCCGCGTGGTACAGAGGCGTTGTCGACAGAAACACGTCATCGGGCTGGAACCGCTGGACCAGCGCCATGGTGAGCCCGTTGAACGCCAGCCCCCGCTGGGTGAGACACACCCCTTTCGGCCGCCCGGTGGTGCCGCTGGTGTAGATGATCAAAGCGACGTCGTCTTCGGCAGCGCGATCCAGATCGATGAACGGCTCTGATGCCAGAAGGTCTTCGTAGGCATCACTGTCGGAGTCGATCAACGGGCCGGTGCTACCGATGGCCTCCAGCCGCTGGGCGTAATCGCTGGTCGCCAAGGTGAGGGTGGGTTCGGCATTCGACAATATGAAGAACAACTCGGGATCGGTGAGCTGGGTATTCAGCGGCACGGCTGCCGCACCCAGATAGGCCACCGCCAAATAGACGTCAAAAAAGACCAGCCCGTTGTCGGCCATGAGCCCCACCCGATCGCCTCGGCCCACTCCGGCGGCCTCGAGACCGGTCGCCAGCCGGCAAACCCGGTCGCGCAGATCGGCAAACGTAACCGAAGGACCTCCGTGGACCGCTACAGCAGTCCGCTGGGGATAGAGCGCAGCATCACGCTCCAACAGGTCAACTATCCGCACGACCGCTCCCCAGTCCAGGCCCAGGCAATCTCCTCGTCCAAGCCCACCGAAAACACCTCATTCACCCCGGCAACGTACTCCCACGCCACCTCGTAGGCATACCTTCAAAGGCCCAGACGTGGTGGTGTCAGACTCCGACGAGTTGGAGGGCGGTGTGCTGGGCGATGTGGGCGTAGTCGCGGTCGTGGTGGAGCACGGGGACGTTGAGGCGAATGGCGACGGCTGCGATGAGGGCATCGGTTTGAGAACGAATGGTGATTCCCCGCCACCTGAGTTCTCGGTAGATAGTTGCGGCATCGAGCCAATCGAGCTTGGGGGAGAGCGCTTCGTGTTGCTGTGCCTCAAGAAGCCGTTGGGTTCGGGCTACAGCATCTCGGCGGGCGCCGGCCATTACCTCCAACAGGATTGGGTCGAGGGTAATGACCTCTCTACTGGAGATTGCCTGGCGCATCCTCTGCGCCTGGGCTGACCCCGTCGCCGACAAGAAGTCGATCCAGACGGAGGTGTCAGCTATCAGCACTGGTGTCCCAGTCGGCAAACCGGTCGGCGCGCATGGCATCGAGATTGCCGTCCCAGCCGACTCCTTCCATGGCCAGTTGCTCTTCAATGGTCATCGGTCCGCCGCCCAGCAGGCGCTCCAAGGCTAGATGTACCGCTTGGCGTTTGGTGCGAAGTCCGAACGTCTGCATGGCGCGCTCAATGAGCTCATCGTCGATATCGATGTTCGTGCGGCTCATGACACCATCATACACTTCAATGTGTACAATTCGACTTGAGATTACGGAGGCCCGTTGTGGAATTGAGCGGCAAGAGGATCATCGTCACCGGCTGTGCGAGTGGGATGGGGGCGGCGACGGTGCGGGCCTATGTGAAGGCGGGGGCCCATGTGGTGGGGATGGACATTGCCGACGATGCGGGGCGAGCGGTTTGCGCTGATGCGGCGGCGGGTGGGCCAGGTGAGATTGCGTATGTCTCAGTTGACGTCGCCGATGGCGTTCGGGTGGAGGCAGCGTTTTCGGAGGCTGACGACCTCTTGGGCGGGTTGGATGCGCTGGCGCACCCGGCTGCTATTCATGCTGCGTCCACCCCAGAAGAGGTCACCTTAGATGCGTGGGACCAAATATTTGAGGTGAACGTTCGGGGCACCGTGCTGACCAACCAGGCGGCCTACCAGCGGCTCAAGGCTGCCGGGGGCGGGGCCATCATCAATTTCGGGTCGATCTCCGGCCAGCGTGCCGAGCCGCTGGCTGCGGCCTATTCGGCGTCCAAGGGCGCGGTGCACGCCTGGACTCGCACGGCGGCGGGCGCTTGGGGGGCCGACGGCGTGCGGGTAAACGCCGTGCTTCCCGCTATCAGGACTCCTATGTTCCAAGCATCCTGGGATCAGGCCTCCGATGAGGAGCGCACGGAGAAGTTCTGGCGGAACATCCATAGCATCGCGTTAGGCCAGGAATACGGCGACCCTGATCGTGACCTCGGGCCGGTGATGGTGTTCTTGGCCTCAGATGCGTCCCGGTTCATAACCGGCCAGCTCATCCCCGTCGACGGCGGACAAGGGAACGTGCGCTAGTCCAGGCGGTATGTGCGGGATGCGGTGCCTGAGAACAACTCGTCTTGCTCGGCATCGGAGTAGCCGTCGGCCATGATCTGGAACGCGTTCCACAGAACCGGATAGGTGAGCGTTTCACGGTCGACCGGGTAGTTCGACTCGAACATGCATCGGTCGGGTCCGAAGGCGTCGATGCAGAAGCGCACCGCGTCGGACCAGTAGGCGGCCACTTCCTCTGAGCCGGGTGGCACCGGCAGGTCAACCCATCCCATCCCAAACAGAAAGTCCATACCGATCCCGCCCACTTTGACCACGGCGTTAGGTTGGGCGGCCACGGCCCGCATCCCTGCTTGCCAGTCGGCCCACACTTGGTCGCGGTTTTCACGGTAGGGGCCCACGCCCAGAGGGGCTCCTAGGTGGCCGACCACCACCCTAAGCTCGGGCATGGACGCCGCTAGCTCAGCCACCTCGGGCAGTTGAGGGTGATAGAGCCAGGCGTCGAAGGCCAAGTTCCGCTCAACGAGCGTGCGCAGTCCGGCCCGGAACTGGTCCGTGCCCATCATTTGGTGGAAAGGGTTGCCGTGGCCTTGGGGGACTTCAGAGCTGGAATCTAAGGCTGTCGTGTGACGGACGCCGCACAAGCGGCCACTGCTGGTGGCATCGTGGGCATCGAGGACTTCTTCGAGGGCGTCGCCCAGCATCAAGTCGGCAAAAGCGACGATGCCGGCAAGTGGCGGTCCTTTGGCCGCATCAATGGCCTCGGCCTGCGACGCGGCGAAGGCCGTCTCGCCCACCGGCTGCATGTGCTCGGGGAGCGCCATGTCGTAGCAGGCCGCTGTCTCGACGAATACCGTTTTCGTGATGTGGTGCGAGCCCATGACGTTGCTCAAGTGGTGGGCGGCGAGATAGGTGATAAAGCCCCCGTCGTAGAAGTGGTGATGGGGATCCACGATCTCCCGGTGGGGATCAATGGCCTCCTCCACTCGCTGGGCCAGCCAGTCGATGCGGTTGAAGTCCATCAGTCAGATCCAACTTCGTCGACATTCACGTGGAACGGGATGGGGATGGCCTCAAGCATCGAAACTTCTGCAAGACGCTGGCGGATGTCCTCGTAGGTGCGCATAGTTGTAGTGGGCCTACGTTAGTGTCAGCCGCATGAGCATTCGCGTGGGTATCAACGGGTTCGGCCGCATCGGTCGGAACTTCTTCAGGGCAGCTCGTCAGGCCGGCGCCGACCTGGAATTTGTGGCCGTAAACGACTTGGGCAGCCTGGAGACCATGGCCCATCTGTTGCAGTACGACTCGGTGATGGGCCGGTTCACCGACCCGGTTGCGGTGGTCGACGGCGGGTTGGACATCGGCGGCCGCGTTCTGCAAGTGCTGTCGGAGCGCAACCCATCCGATTTGCCCTGGAAGGACTTGGGTGTGGACGTTGTGGTGGAGTCCACTGGGTTCTTCACCGCCCGGGACAAAGCGGCCGCCCATCTGGATGCCGGTGCCCCGCGGGTGATCGTGTCGGCCCCGGCGTCAGGGGCCGATGCCACCTTCGTGGTCGGGGTGAACGACGGCGACTTCGACCCCGAAAACCACCTGGTGGTGTCCAACGCCTCGTGCACCACCAACTGCTTTGTGCCCATGGTAAAGGTGCTCGACGACGCCTTCGGGGTGGAGCGGGGCCTGATGACCACCGTCCACGCCTACACCGGCGACCAGGCGCTGGTGGACGGCCCGCACTCCGATCTGCGCCGGGCCCGGGCTGCCGGGGTGAACATCGTGCCCACCTCCACCGGCGCCGCTCGGGCCACCGGGCTGGTGCTTCAGGCCATGAACGGGCTGCTCGACGGCATTTCCCTGCGGGTACCCATTCCCGACGGCTCCATTACCGACTTCACCGCAGTGGTGCGAGGCGAGCCTTCTGTCGATGAGGTGAACGCCGCCTTTGCCGCCGCGGCAGCCGACGGACCGCTGGCCGGAGTGCTCGAATACAGCGAGGCCCCACTGGTGTCGACCGACATCGTTGGTTCGCCCGCTTCCTGCACTCTCGATGCCGGCCTCACCATGTCGCTGGGCAACCTGGTCAAGGTGTCGGGCTGGTACGACAACGAGTGGGGCTACTCGAATCGCCTAGTCGATCTGGTCGCCATCGTGGGCGCAGCGGGCCGCTGAGCACCGAGGTGCTGCCCACCCTTGAAACGCTAAGCGAGGCCCTGGGCGGGCTGGACGGCCGACGGATCCTCCTGCGGGCCGACTTCAACGTTCCGCTCGACGCCAGCGGCCAGATTGCCGACGACTTCCGCATCAAGGCGGCGCTGCCCACTATCCGGTGGCTGACTCAACAGGGAGCCGCGGTGGTGGCGTGCAGCCACCTGGGCCGCCCCGACGGGAAGCCCGATCCCCAATACTCATTGGCTCCGGTTCAGAGTCGACTGGGTGAACTCGCCCCCGGAGTGGATCTCCTGGAGAACCTGCGCTTCGACGCGGGGGAGACCGACAATGACGACCGCCTGGTGCAGCGGCTAGTAGAGGGCTGCGACGGCTATGTGAACGATGCTTTCGGAGCGTCGCACCGGGCTCACGCCTCCATCGTCGGACCGCCTCGCTATCTCCCCAGCGCAGCTGGCCGCCTACTGGCCAAAGAGGCCGAAGTGCTGCTCGGACTGCAAGCCAAACCCAAGAGACCTTTTGTCGCCGTGCTGGGCGGAGCCAAGGTCAGCGACAAGCTGAGGGTGATCGGCGCGTTGCTGGAGACCGCCGATGAAGTGGTTATCGGCGGAGGCATGTGCTTCACCTTTCTGGCCGCGCTGGGTCACAGTGTGGGTGACTCGCTGCTCCAGGCCGACCAGATTGAGGCATGCGGTCGGCTTCTGAGCTCCGGTGCGTCCATCCGGCTTCCCTCCGACATCACCGCGCTGGCGCCGGGGGAGCGGGTGGTGCAGGCGGGGGTGGACCTGCGCCCCGACTGGCGGGGGCTGGACATCGGCCCGGGCACCGCGGCCGAGTTCAGCGACCTCATTGCCGAGGCGGGCACCGTGCTGTGGAACGGCCCCATGGGGTTGTTTGAAGACCCCCGGTTCGCGGCGGGCACCAAGGTGGTGGCTCAAGCCCTCGCTAGCAGCCGGGCGTTCACCGTGGTGGGCGGGGGCGACAGCGCGGCTGCGGTTCGCCAATTCGGGCTGGACCGGGAGATGGACCACGTGTCCACCGGGGGCGGTGCGTCATTGGAATTGATCGAGCAGGGCGACCTGCCTGGTCTGCGAGCCCTGAGAGAATCCGTAGGTACCCGCGAGGAGGGGCAACATGGCTGAGCGCAAGCCGCTGATCAGCGGCAACTGGAAGATGCACATGAACCATCTGGAGGCCATACAGCTCATCCAGAAGCTTTCGTATGCCCTTGATCAAGCCGACTACAAGTCCGCCGACGTGTCCATCCACCCGCCGTTCACCAACCTGCGCTCGGCCCAGACGGTGCTCGACGCCGACAACATACCCATCGCCCTGGGAGCCCAGCACTGCCACTGGGAGGAGCGCGGAGCATTCACCGGGGAAGTGTCCCCGACCATGCTGGCCAAGCTGGCGGTGAGCTACGTGATCGCTGGTCACTCCGAGCGCCGCCAGCTCTTCGGAGAAACCGACGACAACGTGAACTTGAGGCTCAAGGCCATTTTGGCCGCAGGCATGACACCGATCATGTGCTGCGGGGAGACCCTCGACGAGCGGGAGGCCGACCAAACCGAGGCTCGCATCACCACCCAGGTGGATGCCGGGCTGGCCGGACTGAAGCGAGATCAGGTGGGGGCCATGGTGATCGCCTATGAACCGGTGTGGGCCATCGGCACCGGCCGCACCGCCACTTCCGTCGACGCGCAGGCCGGCTGCGGGCTCATCCGAGAGCGGGTGGCTGCCAACTTCGGCGCAAACGCCGCCGCGGGGGTCCGCGTCCAGTACGGCGGCTCGGTCAAACCAGTCAACGTCACCGAGCTCATGGCCCAGCCCGACATCGATGGCGCCCTCGTCGGCGGCGCTTCCCTAGAAGTCGACAGCTTTTCCCGCATCGTCCGCTTCCGGCTTCAGTAGCGGCAATACAAATGTTACGCCCCTGAGGGCGGTCGTCGGCTGGAAGGTGGTCAGGTGATCTCGAGGTCGTCCCACTCCACCTCGGTGCACAGCCGGTGGTATTCCGGGCCGTACCACGGGGCGCTCATCTGGAGCCGGTTGTGGGTCTGGTTGAGGTAGTAGTTCTTGTCCGGAGCCCCCTCCTCGTGCATGAGGAGGAGTTTTGAGGCCTCTTCGTCCAGCGCTTCGTTGTAGCGCTCGTAGGCATCCATCGTCACCTCGACGCTGGTCTTGCCCTCTTCGAGCATCTTTACAATCAGCTGGGCCGCGTAACCCGACCACACCTGATACCAGATGGGAAGGCCGGTGCCGCCCGACAGAGGCTGGGAGTTCGGTCCGTAGAGCATGAACATGTTCGGGTATTTCGGCACCATCATGCTGAGGTAGGCGCGGGGGCCGTCTTTGGACCAGAAGTCGTGCACGTTGAGGCCGTCTCGGCCGAAGTAGTCGGCTGGCCACAGGAATTGGACGACATCGAAGCCGATAGCGGTGATGATGGCGTCGACCTCGCGGACGGTGCCATCGTCGGTCTCGATGCCTTCCGGTGTAAGCCGGGCGATCGGGTCGGTAACCAGCTCGACGTTGTCGCGGGTGAGCGCCCGATACCAGCCGTTGTCCACCACCGGCCGCCGGGAGAAGGGCGCGTAATCGGGCACCAGCTTTTCGACGAGCTCTGGGCGATTGTCGGTTTGCTCGTGGATGTAGTTGGTGAGGAAGTCTCGCAGCTGGTCGTTCACCTCATTCCAGTGGCCGCCTGCCGCCTGCCACTCCTCGTCGGCGTAGAGGTAGTTGTGGGTGGCGAACAGCGCGGCGATGGCCATGTAGCGCCACCAGTTCCAATAGCCCGGGAAGTTGTCGAGCAACCAGCGAACTTCCGGCTCGATGGGCTGGCCGTACTTGGGACGCGGGCTGATCCACTGCTTGGAGCGCTGGAATACATAAACGTCTTCTGCTTCCTCGGCGACAGGAGAAAGCAGCTGAACACCGGTCGAGCCGTTGCCAATGACGGCGATCCGGCGGCCGCGGTAGTCGAAGTCCTCCGGCCACTGTGAAGGATGGATGACCGGACCAGGAAAGTCTTCAAGACCCTTGAAATTAGGGGTTCTCTGGTTGGCAAAAGCGCCGACCGCGTTGATCACCACGTTGGCCTCGATGGTCTCAATTCCGTCGGGAGTGTCGGCCTCGAGCACCCATACGTCGCGATCCTCGTCGAAGGTGGCCCGCTTCAGGTCATGATCGAATCGAGTGTTGTCGTGCATCCCGTACTTGCGGGAGATGTGGAGCAGGTACTCCCTCACCAGTTGACCCTTGCCGAAGTATTCGGGCCACGGGTAGTTCTTCTCGAAGGCGAACTCGTAGGTGATCGAGATGGTGTCCACCCGGATGTCGGGATAGCGGTGCCGGCTCCACGTTCCACCGGGCTCGGACCGGCGCTCCAGGATGACGTAGGGGATCCCCAGCAGCTCCATCTGGATGCCCGCGGCCAGGCCGCTGAACCCGCTGCCGATGATCGCCACTTGAAATCCTTCGGGCAGCTCAGGCTTGCCGTTCGTCCAGTCGACGGTCCAGGGGAAAGGCTTGAAGGCCATCAAGTCGCGCCGTGACTCGAACTCCAGATCGCCCATGTCCTCATTGGTGGCCAGGTTCATCAGCTGGCGAAGCCGGGGCTCCGGCGGCTCGTCGGGCATTCCCGGCCCGGCATTCACCTCCAGCCAGGCCACCGTTTTGGTGATCAGCAGCTCACGCTCGTCGTCGTCGAGCTCTAGGGCTCGGGGCAGCGCTTCGATTTCAGGGTCGTCGGTGTGGTGGAACAGCGCCACCTTCACCGCGTCCAAATCGGCCAGCTCCACTGCTCGTCTGATGAACTCGGAATCCATACTCGGAAGTTTGGCAGAGCCAAGTTGGATTTCTTTAGTCCTCAGAGGGGCGTTTAGCCCAAAGCCTCCGAGAACAGCGTGGTGTACACCTCGCGGGTCTGCTCCGTGTTCAGTCCAGCACCCAGGAACTGGTTGTCGATGTGCAGTTCCCAATGGAGATGGGGATCTTCATAAAAGTCCCCGTTGGCTGCCGCGTGCGTGCCGCGATTCCCGATCTCGCCCACTCGCGCACCCGCCCTGATTGTCTGGCCGACGCGGATGTCGGGGTCTACTTCGTGGAGGTGAGCGTAGAGGGTGACCACATGGCCGACGAACGGGACTACACCGTGGTCGATCACCACAAAGTTCCCGTAGAGCGACAAGAGCGTGAAAGGTGGCGTTGCCTCAAGGGCGCTAGCTATCTCCAGCAACTCATCGCGATCGTCGGGATCGGGGTCTTGGTAGTCGCCGACGGCAAGAACCACCCGTCCGTCGAGTGCAGCTACCGCATGTCGGCCCAATGAGAAGCACAGGAAGTCCACGCCTTGGTGGATGCCGAAGCGATAGGCCCGGGGGGCGTTGGGAAGGAGGTCGGGACGGGGGAGCGGGGACATGCAGTCGCTGGGATATACCGTATTAGGGGCCAGGCCGGCAGCTATGGCCAGCGCCGCTTCGTAAGACAGCGGCTCCTGGTCCAAAACGACGACAGCCGGTTCGGCAGATGATTCGGGTGCTGTGGCCCCCGGCTCGGCGCTTGTTCCGGATGTGGATGATGATCGTTCATCGCCGGGTTCTGTGGAAGTCGAATCGGTCGGCGCCTGCTCGTTCGTGCTCTGCGTTGAATCAGACGCGGCTCCCGAGTCTGTGTCGGGTTGAGGGTCGGCAGCCGTCGGATCGGCGGCATCAGCAGCGGATTGGTGAGCACTGTCGCCGCTGGAGCCATCCGAGATCCACACCTGGGCGACCAAGGCTCCCAGAACAAAACCAACAGCAACGAGGGCGAGCACCGCAAGTCCGCTGGAGGAGAAAACGTACCTTCTGACAACGCTGACCAGCTCCCAGCAGCGGCGAAAGACAGCCTTCATTATTGGGTCAGGGTAACTGTCCAGAAGCTCGGAATTGCGGACCCGCTCGGTGAGGCCATACAGGTGGGTCAGCAGCGTGATGGGGCGGTAGGATTGGCCGCTGTGACCATCGCGCTTGTGGTGATCGACGTGGTTTCCGCGTTGGGGCTGTTGTTCCTAGTTCTGCTGCACAGCGGCCGAGGCGGCGGCCTCTCCGACATGTTCGGCGGTGGATTCGGCACCCAGGCGGCCGGGTCGACGGTCATCGAGAAGAACCTCGACCGGCTCACCATCGTGGCTGCATTGATCTTCGCCTTCTCCACGCTGGCGCTGGCTTTGCTGCTGGATTCCAGCTAGTAGCAGGCCAATAGCTGTCGCTTGGACTTCGCACTCAGCCCCGAACTGCTTGAACTGCGCGACCGAGCGCGGGCGGTTGCCGCTGACGGTGTAGCTAGCTTCGGGCGCCACAACGACTCGTGGATCAACGGCTACTCCAAAGAGTTTGCCCGGGTCATGGCCGCCGAGGGCTGGATCGGCATGGGATGGCCCACCGAATACGGGGGTCGGGCCCGGCCGCCAATCGAGCGGTTGATCGTGGCCGAGGAGATGATCAGCGCCGGGGCGCCAGTTGCGGCCATGTGGTTCGCCGACCGCCAGATGGGGCCGACGCTGATCGCCTACGGCACTGAGCAGCAGAAAGCGGAATTCTTGCCCCGGATGCTGTCGGGGGAGAGCACTTGGTGCATCGGGATGAGCGAATCCGACGCCGGCTCGGATCTAGCCTCCATCTCCACGCGGGCGGTGCGGGACGGCGCCGATTTCGTGGTCGACGGCCGGAAGATCTGGACCAGCTTCGGCCATGTGGCTGACTACTGCTATCTGATCTGCCGCACCAGCGACGAGGGGCCGCCCCATCGGGGGGTCAGCGAGATCATTGTGCCCATGGGCACCCCGGGCATCGAGGTGCGCCCGATTACCGACATGATCGCCAATCGCCACTTCTGCGAGATCTATTTCAATAGCGTGCGAGTGCCAGCCGAGAACTTGGTTGGCACCGAGGGGGACGCCTTCAAACAGACCATGGCCCAACTGGCTCACGAGCGGGGGGGTATCGACCGCCTGGTGTCCAACCGGGCGCTGTTCTTGCATGCCCGCGCCAAGGCCGACCGATCCGATCCCCGGGTCCGCCAGAAGATCGCCCGATTGGAAAGCGAATACCGGGTAGGTCGGCTGCTGGTATACCGGGAAGCTCTCGGCCAGGCCCCGGCCGGATTCAGCGCGGCCACCAAGGCGTTCTGTACCGAGCACGAACAGCGGGTAGCCCAGTTCGCTGCGGCCTGCCTCGGTCCGGCGGCCCTACTCGACGACGAATGGACCAGGGGCATTTGCTACGCCTCCTCGTACACCATCGCCGGCGGCACCTCCAACGTCATGCGCAACATCCTGGGCGAACGCGTGTTGGGCTTGCCCCGCGAGCCCCGCTGAGTTCACCAGAACCGGGTGTGCTCCGGGATCAGCTCTTCGCAGCCCTCTTGCGGCGAGGCTGGGGGCCACGGTCGTGGGTTTCGTCATCCACACCCTGCTCGCGCAGGACCATTTTGCGGACCTTTTCCGACGGGGTCTTCGGCAGCTCGTCGACCACCCGGAGATAACGGGGCACTGCGAAGGCCGGCAGCTGTTTGTCGGCGAAAGCCCAGATCTCCTCGGCGCTGATCTCAGCCCCAGGCTCGGGCACCAGAAAGACCATCACCTCGTCTTCTCCGGCCTCCTGGTCGGCGGGGACGCCGATGGCAGCAACTTCAGCTAGCGCCGGATGGGAGACCAGACCCTGTTCGACCTCGTACGACGAGATGTTCTCGCCCCGCCGTCGGATGGCGTCCTTCAGGCGATCCACGAAGTAGTACCAGCCGTCGCCGTCGCGGCGGAGCCCGTCGCCGGTATGGAACCACAGATTTCTGAAGGCCTCAGTTGTCTTGTCGGGCATTCCGAAATACCCCTGGCAGGTGGTCCACGGGTAGCGGCCCCGGACGATGAGTTCGCCCACCTCGCCAACCGGCACCTCCTCGTCGGTATTGGAATCGACCAGTCGGATGTCGAACCAGTCGGCGTTGAGGAGCCCGGCGGCACCCGGGGGACGGTCGATGCCATAGGGCGTGAGGATCGGCATGCAGGTCTCGGTGAGGCCGAATACCTCCACGAAAGCCTCGACGTCGAAGCGTTCCTTGAACTGGTTGAGGATAGAGCTAGCCGTCGGCGCGGCGAAGATGCAGCGCAAGTCGTTGGCGGCATCGTCAGGTCGGGGCTCCTGTTGCCATACGAAGTCCATCATTACGCCGACGAAGTTGGTGACCGTCGCTTTCGCTGCTCGGATCTGGTCGATCCATTCCGACGCGCTGAAGCGCTCGTGCATCACGTAGCGGGCGCCGGCGATCAGCGCCGGGTAGGCCGCCAGGAACTGTGAGTTGCCGTGGAACAGCGGGCCCACCGACATGTAGGTGTCGGCTTCCGTCAGACGGGTCAACGACACGCACTGATCCGCAAAAAGGTACATGTGGGCGTGCGGCATCATTACGCCCTTCGACAGTCCGGTGGTGCCCGACGTGAAGAAGATTGAACCGAGCTCGCGAGCCTCCACATCGGGCAATTCGGTTTTCGCCGCTGTGAGTAGCGAGGTCCACGGGCTGGCTTCATAGCCGGCGGCTGCCAGTTCGGCGATCCCGGCCGCAACCGCAGCATCATCTCCGACGACAAAGTAGTGGCGGATGGACGCCACCGCGTCTCCGACGTCGACGATGCGCTCCACGAACTCGGGCGCGATGACGGCCAGTACCGGCTCTGTAGTCCGGACCTGATGGGCCAAGAACGATCCCCGATAGGCCGTGTTGATCGGCACCTCCACGAGGCCGGCGACCGACGAACCCAGCCACCCGAGGATGTACGCGGAGCAGTTCGGAACCATGATCAGGACCCGGTCGCCCGGTTGGGCTCCCGCAGCCAACATTCCCGAACCGACTCGCTCAGCTAGATCCAAGGTTTCGGCAAAGGTGTACGACTCGCCGGACCACGGCACGTCGAGATATTTGCGGTGGGGATGCCGAGCCGCTCGATCCCGGAGCACCCGAGGAGAGCTCCACCACGCCCGATCCTCATAGGTGGGCGTGTACTCGTCGTAGTACTGAGTCATAAGAGGTGACCCGGCAAGATGGTTACGCTGTGGAGGTCACAGCGTCGGTTTTTCAGATGACCCGCACGTTTTGTGCTTCCTCGCCCTTGCGGCCTGGGGCGACATCGAACTCGACCATTTGGCCTTCATTGAGAGATTTGTGGCCCTCGCCGGCGATGTTCGAGTAATGGACGAAGACGTCGTCGGCGCCTTCTCGCGAGATGAAGCCGTAGCCCTTCTCGTTGTTGAAAAACTTGACAGTTCCTTGCATGACCCTTTGCTCTCATTCGAGTCGGTCCCGTGACCTACTCGCCCAAGACTGTACGGCGGCAATGGGTCGTAACTCATAAGCCAAGCCGACATTGCGCAAATTCGTTGTTTGGTCCAGGAGGCGTTGGTATTGGCGTTCCACGCTGGGTGGGACTCGGAATGGGGGAATTGGCAGGCGTGCTAGTTTGGGCGACCAGTGCCCAAATCGGGCCTGGAAGTTCAAGTACCCCCTCCGACATTATGAAGTACAGCGGCGCCAGCGAATTCAGCCATATCGCCATCCATGTGAGCAATCTCAAGCGCTCATTGGAGTTCTACGTTGGCCGGCTGGGCCTTGAAGTGCTGACGGAGTTCGTCGAGGAAGGGGAGTCGGCTCGTGCCGCGATCGGTTACCCGGAGGCGGTGCTCAATTTGGCCATGCTGCGCCTGCCCGGCACCCAGGCGATCATGGAGGTCATCGAGGTGCAGAATGTGTCGGGGACGCCGATCAATCCCGAGCAGGCGAATCCCGGCACCTGCCACATCTGCTTCTACGTCGACGATCTCGACGCCACCTGGGCCGAGCTGGAGGCTTTCGGCTCCGACATGGTCTCAACAGGCATCATCGACCTCACCGAAGGACCCCTTGAGGGCGGCAAAGTTGTCTTTCTGAAGGACCCTGACGGCATCCGCATCGAGCTGCTCCAAGCAGACCTCTCCCTTCCCGACGCCGTGCTAGCCGACACCTCTACGGGGTGAACTAGAAAGCCAAGGGAGTTCGGCTGGTGCTCAAGCAGTTGAGACGGCGACCCATCCTGTGGGTGGTTGTGGTCGCCGTAGTTGTTGTGGCGGTCTTGACTGTCGTCCTCATCTGGTGGTTGACCAGGGACGACGCACCACCCTCGGTAGACCTTCAGGCCGCGGTCTCGACATTGGACGATGATGGCGGCGCGGCAACGTCAGAACCCGCCTCGACACCAACGTCGGCTCCCACGGCTGCTCCGGCCGCTACACCGACCATTGGCGAACCCACCCCAGCAGCGCCAAGCACCACCGCTGCGCCAACTGCCATACCGACCGCAGTCGAACCCGAGGCGGTCTCAGCCCCAGAGGGGGTGAGTGGCCTCTGGACGGTGGATACTTCTATCGGCGAATTCAGCTATGAAGACTCCACCGGGACTTTCGTTGGCTTCCGGGTTGACGAGGAGCTGGCCAGCATCGGTTCCACCACTGCTGTGGGCCGCACCCCAGTGGTAACCGGGTCGATCACCATTGACGGTGAGACTGTGACCGCCGTCACGGTGGAGGCCGACATGAGCGCCATCACCACTAACGACTCGCGCCGAGACCGCCCGGTGCAATCCGCGCTCAACACTGCTGAGTTTCCAATCGCGGTGTTCACCCTCACCGAGCCCATCGACCTTGGCCCCGACCCTGACTCCGGCAATCCCATTTCTACCACCGCAGTAGGCGAGCTCACCGTCAAAGGCACCACCCAGCCCGTCCAGATTGCGCTGGAGGCCCAGCTGGTTGACGACACCGTGGTCGTTGTCGGCTCCATTGAGATTGTCTTCGCCGACTACGGCGTATCGGTCCCCCGAGTCCCCATCGTGTTGTCAGCCGAAGACCACGGCATCGTCGAACTCCAGCTGTTTTTCGCCCGAAGCCCATGATGGTTTCGCGATCACCTATCTCGTAGTGAAGCAGGGTATTGGCGCGATAGTGTGCCCTCTGCGCCGGTTTCAAGGCGCCCACGTCGGAGTGGCGGAATTGGCAGACGCGCTAGCTTGAGGGGCTAGTGCCCTTTACGGGCGTGGGGGTTCAAGTCCCCCCTCCGACACCGCAACGCACGCTCGGTGCCGCGCAATGCGGCTGGGTTTTATAGCGGTGGTCCAGTGCGGGCAGATGGGTTCGGCTTGGTCTCGCCTAGTGGTCCGTCTGTGAATTGGCAGGGGCGGATTGCGACGGCAGCGGCGTTCCTCGCAAGGCGCACCGACGCAGCCATACCCGGAGGGTACGGCAAGGAGGAGCAACGCAGCGGGGGGCGTCGATGCCTAGCAGGACGCCCTGATCAATTTGCAGACGGACCACTAGGGTGGCGAGATGGCTGGAAATGGTGCGGACCTGCTCGACTTGTCCCTCGACGAGTTGCTTACTTCGACGCGGACGGTGCGCAAGCGGCTCGATCTGACTCGGCCGGTGCCGAGGGCGCTGATCGCAGAGTGCCTCGAGATCGCGGTGCAGGCGCCGAACGGATCGAACCAACAGCGATGGAACTGGCACATTGTCGACGAACCGGACCTGCGGGCTGAGGTCGCCGAGGTCTACCGGAGTGGAATGAGCGGCCATCAGGCCGACCCGAACCGGGCCACCCGGGATATCGACTACAGCACCGACGAGCAACAACGGATCGCCTCTTCGGTGGCCTACCTCCGCGACCACCTGCACGAGGTGCCGGCGTTGTTGATCCCGACCGTCGGAGGTCGGATGGACGAAGCCGGAATCTTCCTCCAAGCCAGCGTGTGGGGGTCGATCCTGCCCGCGGTCTGGAACTTCATGCTCGCACTGCGGGCCCGGGGGCTCGGAAGTGCATGGACGACGATCCACTTGCACAAGGAAGCCGAGATGGCCGAGCTTCTAGGCATCGACGCCACCAAGCACACGCAGGTCGGCCTGTTCCCGATCGCCTACACAGTGGGTACAGACTTTCGAGCGGGAGTGCGCCAGGACCTGGCTGACCTGATCCGTTGGAACGGAGCGGGCTGATGCCGAACTACACCGATACCGAAGAGCGCAACCTCAGCGTCGTTCGCCAGTTCCTCGGCGAGGAGAACGGTCCGGCCGACAAGTCTCAACTATTCGCCGAGGACGCCGTTTGGTGGAACGGGCTACCGCTCATCCCCGGGGCGGAGGGCGTCACCGAGCACAAGGGCCGCGAGGCGATCCGCAACATATTGCCCTCCCAGTCGAAGGCCCCGCCGAGGCCCGGCGGCGACAAGTACGACTTGGCCACGATGGCCATCAGCGACGTCGTCACGCTGGCCGACCGCGACTACGTAGTCCGGCAACAGACTTTCTCCGCTACGACCTTGCGGGGACAGGACTACAGCAACGTCTATTGTTTTGTGTTCCGATTCAACGACCGGGGCGAGATCGCCTATCTCACCGAGCACTGGAATACCTGGCACGCCTACAACGTGCTCTTCAATAATTTCGACATGGAGCCCGCCCACCCTGAAGGCTGACCTGGCTCTTCGTTGACGACGCGGAGTTGGACGCCTTCGTTCCCCGCTGACCAGTGCCGGACGGCGCTGGTGTTCAGACCGCGCGGTGGAAGCGTCGAGAGCCGCCCTGTACCAACGGCATGGCATCTTTAACGAAGGCTGTCCAGTGCGGGTCGGCAATGGTTGTGGCCCGGAGGTCGCAGTAGGCGGCAAGGGAGTCGATCTGCCAGGTGGAGTGAACCTCGGCCTCGAGGTAGCCCTGATCGACTGTGCGCCAGCGATTCAGGAGGGGGCAGCCGCCCTCGACCATGAATGGGTCATAGTGGCGTTCAAGCAACTCGACGTAGGTGTCGGCGTCGGCCACCGCGGTGCGGGCGGTGATGGTGTACAGCACTGGGGAGGTGTCCGGCGGAGTGGTGGGTGGCGACTGGTGCTCGACTGGTGAGAGCTCGAACGGGCAGGTGAAGATCTTTAGCGAGCCGAGGCTTATGCCGAGGCTGTCGAAGCCCTCCACACTCGAGCAGGCCTTGCCCTCTTGTGTGCCAAGGTGGCGCTTTAGCTGGGCCATGTCGGCGAAGGCCTGCTCCCAGATATGGGTCCAGGCCCGGCCCTTGGGCGACACCCACCCCACGTCGTCGGCGCCGAAGACGGAAGCCGCCATTTCCTGGGGCTGCGCTGCAAGGGCTTCGATCGCCGCGGCGTCGGCGTCGGTGCTGGCGTTCAGCAGCAGCACCCGGCGGATTCCGCCTCGCACCTCTTGGGTGGCGTCGGGTGTCGTATAGCGCGTCGCGTACGTGTTATCGGTGATGCACTCGGGGCTGTCGGGCATCACATAATTGTCAATGGCCCCGATGTGGTAGGGGTGCACCATGTAGGGCCCGGAGTAGCTGGCCTCGTCGACGAAGGTGTTCTCCCACAGCACCGTGCGCGAGTCGAGATCGACGCCGGCGGAGGAATCCAACAGGCCCGGTATGAAGCGATCGGCGGCGCCCAACACCTCGATCATCTCCTGCGCCTTCACGTCGGGCACCCCGGGCATCAATGGCAAGACGTAAAACCGCCGGATCATGTTCGTCACGGCGCTCGAACCTACTCGACCGCGATCTGGTGCTGAAATAACGACTGTGGTTCAGCGGTGGCGAGTTTGGGATACTCGGGATGTGTTTCGTGTCACTCAGTTTTCGGATATGCACTTCTGTACCGAGCCGGAGGGGGAGCCGCGCAATACCGATGACTCCTGGGATGCGGTGTTCGGCGAGGCATTCGATTCAGGTCGGCCCACTCCGGATCTGGTGGTGATCACCGGGGACATCGCTCACAACGGCACCGAGGCCGAGTACCAGAAGATCGCTGAGAAGCTTGCCCGCTTGCCGGTGCCTGCGGTGGTGTGTCCCGGCAATCACGACCGGCAGGTGCCCTTCGATGCCATTTTGCCTCGCCCGGGGGTGAGCAACGGGCGCACTCTGCGGGTCGGGAACTGGCTGTTTCTATTTGCCGACTCCAATGCCGAAGGGCGGGATCTGCGCCCAGACGGGTCGCTGGTGGATCGCGAGGACCGGACCCACAAACACGGACGCTTCGGGGATGCTGAAGTGGTGTGGATGGCCGAGACCGTCGAGCGGAGCGACGCGGAGCACGCCTTCGTCTGGACCCACCATCCCCCGGGGGCGTTTGGCTTCTTCCACATGGCCGACCATGACGCCGAGTTCGCTCGACTCATCGACATTGCCCCGGCAATCCGTGGGATCGGAGCTGGCCACACCCATACCAATACGACTTTGGAGGTCGCCGGTCGACCCATCCACCAGTGCCCTTCGCTGTCCGTCAACATCGACCTTGAGAACTTCACCACGATGCCGCCCGGTTACCGCACCTACCAGTTTGCCGAAGACGGTTCGGTTACCAGCGAGGCCCATCTGGTAGGCGAAGACCGTTGGCCGAGAAGTCCGCTGTCCAATGTCACCCAGCGCATGTTGCGCGGCGAGATCAGCTTCGAAGAGATGATGGACCAACTGGCTGCTGAGCGGGCCTCCTAGGTGACGGGACGGCCAACCAGTTTGGGCGCCGAACCTCGAGGATGATCAGTCGACGCTGAGCTCGCCCATCTGGGACCACTCGTTGGCGCCTTCGATGGTGGTGTTGATGATCTTGGGAGTTTGAGCGAGGGCCTGGGGCATGTCTTGCATGACCTGTTTGAAGTGGTCGGATTCGACGTGGGGCACTGCTCCGTCGTCTTCAAACGCCTCGACCAGCACGAACTCGTCGGGGTCTTCGACGCTGCGGGACCAGTCGAACCACAGGTTCTTGGGCTCGGCCCGGGTGGCCTTGGTGAATTCGTCGACCAGGTCGATCCACCGATCAGACCACTCGGGTTTGGTCTTGAACTTGACCACGATGAGGATCAACGCAATGCCCCGCTACTCGCGGCTGCATCGCTGCCCAGGGGCGCCCAGGCCAGCAGCGACGTGTCGCCTTCAAATACGTTGGCCACCATCGGTGTGCCGGCGATTTCGGCGGTGGCCTTGTACTGCATCCACGACGAGACCGTGGTGATTGGGGTCCCGGGGCCGTCGTCGAACTGGATCGGGCCGTAGATGTTGGCGGTGTAGATGAGGTCTTCGTCGCCCAGTTGCTGGGTGGCTTCGTGGCGGGCGCCGGCGGGTTCGTAGAACCACACGCCGGAGCCGTAGCCCTCGGGCGGGCCGGCCCGATACCCGATGCGGCCGTTGATGACCAGGAAGTCGCCGGCACCCAGGTGGAAGTGGGGCCCGGCGACACCGATGTGCCTGATGATCATCGAAACGTGGCCGGTCTCCTCGCTGACCCGAAGGACCTTTATGCCGAAGCCGGGCCTGTTCGGATTGGAGAAGAAATCGAATGCCCGGGTGTCCACGAAATGGGGGTGGGTCGTCGCACCTGTGGGCAGGTTCTCCGCCGTCATCAGCAACTGATTGGCGGCATGCTCAGCGATGCGGAGCGGCGCGGGCGATAGGTCGGAGTTCTGGGGTCGCGGCACCATGCATTCGGCCAAAGTGTTGGGCACCAGCGCCAGGCCATTGGCTTGGGCCGCGGCCTGTATGTCCAGCGCAGTGAGGATGCTGGTCACGCTGTGCCCGTCGGCACCGAGGAAGGCGACCGGGCCGAAGAAGTTCATCAACAGCTCGGTTTCTTCGGCGACTTCGAGGCCCTCGATGCGAGCGTTGGCGGGAATGTAGCCCCATGTGCCCGTCTCGATGGTTGCGGCAAGCGGTTCTTGGGTGTAGCGCATGCGCCCCGACAACACGAACAAGTCGGTGGCACCCAGATGCACAGCGGGGCGCAATGTGACCCCGGCGTCGAGTCCCACGATCGCGGAGAACACACCGGATTCTCTCGACGCGCGAAGTGGCTTGATCCGCCATCCCGGCGCCTGGGGCGTCTCGATCCAAGGCAGGGCGTTGGTGTCGACACCGCCCTCCATGCCGGTGGGGACGAGGTCGGGGTTGTATCCAGTAGTTGTCGTCGTCACTTCTCACCTCTGCATGTGAATATTCTGAGCGAAGAAGACTCGCACTAGATTGTGGGCCCTCTGGTTGATAGAGGAGCACAAAGTGGAGCTAAGAAACAAGACCATCGTGGTGACGGGGCCGACGGGGATGGTGGGGCCGCCGTTGTGCAAGACCCTGGCGGCTGACAATCGGGTGATCGCGCTGGCTCGGTTCTCGGATGCCAATGCTCGGGCCGATCTTGAGGCTGGGGGAGTGGAGTGCATCGCCGTGGACTTCGTCGAAGCTGATTTCTCGGCGGTTCCCCGCAATGTGGATGTCGTCGTGAATCTGGCGGTTATCAAGACCGGCGACTGGCAAACCGATCTGGCCGTGTGCTCAGAGGCCACCGGCCACTTGATGAGCCACTTCCGCGACGCCGAGGCGTTTCTGCACTGCTCCTCTGGTGCGGTCTATCAGCCCAACGGCGGCCAGCCGTTCACCGAGGACAGCCCTCATGGCAACCACCACGCCCACATGATGCCCACCTATTCGATCTGCAAGATCGCGGGGGAGTCGGTCGCTCGGTTCGGGGCTCAGGAATTCAACCTGCCTACGGTGATCACCCGGCTCAACGTGCCCTATGGCGACACCACCGGCTGGCCCTTCTTCCATCTTCTGATGATGAGGGCGGGCATGGACATCGAAGTCCACACCGACGGCGCCCGCTACAACCTCGTCCACGACGAGGACATCGCCGCCGATCTTCCGGTGCTGCTGGACCAAGCCTCGGTACCGGCCACCACGTTGAACTGGGCCAGCCCCGGACTGGTGTCGGTGGCCGAATGGTGCGCGTTCATGGCCGAGATAGACGGCTGCGACCCGCCCAAGATCGTGGAGAGCGATACCGCCATTCCCAGCACCGTCATGGACACCAGCCGCATTGAGGCCCTGCGGCCCGACCGCTTGGTGAACTGGCAAGACGGCATCCGCCGCCTCGTCGAGAACCACCCGGCCTGACTGACTTCCCGCGAAGTCCGGGTACGGGACAAATAAAGTAATCAGAGTTAAACTAATATTTGACTAAGTCCAAACTTGTCGGTACGATGGTCTCATGCCGTCGAGCGACACCCCCTCCGCCGCTGACCTCTTGCGTCAGCACGGCCTCCAAGTCACCGCCCAGCGCATTGCCGTCATCCGTGCCGTTTCGGCCTGTCCTCACGGTACGGTGGATGACGTGGCCGAGGTGGTCCACAACGACATTGGCGCCATATCCCGCCAGGCGGTGTATGACTCGGTGGGGATGCTGGCCGAAAAGGGCCTGATCCGAAGGATCCAGCCCGCGGGATCGCCAGCCCGCTATGAGGACCGGGTGGGCGACAACCACCACCACCTGATCTGCCGCTCATGCAATCGGATGGTGGATGTCGACTGCGCGGTGGGCTACACCCCGTGTCTCACCGCTGCCGACGACTCCGGATACGAGATCGACGAGGCCGAGGTCATCTATTGGGGCCGCTGCCCCGAGTGCTTCGCCGCCGACAGTGAGCCGGCCGTCCAATGAGCCAACCAACAACCAAGCAACAACTCAAAGGAGAGTCCCATGACTGAGAGCACCAGCCAGTGCCCGTTTTCGGGCGCCAACACCGCTAAGGGCACATCGGCCACCGAGCAGTGGTGGCCCGAGCAGCTGAATCTGAAGATCCTGCACCAGCATTCCCCTGAAGCCGATCCGATGGGGGACGGCTTCGACTACGCCGCTGAGTTCGAATCCCTCGATCTGGCGGCCGTGAAACAGGACATCGCCGACGTTTTGGTCGACTCCAAGGACTGGTGGCCAGCCGACTATGGCCACTACGGCCCGCTGATGATCCGGCTCACCTGGCACGCGGCTGGCACCTACCGGATCGGCGACGGTCGGGGCGGTGGCGGTACCGGTGCCCAGCGATTCGCCCCCCTGAACAGCTGGCCCGACAACGCCAGCTTGGACAAGGCCCGCCGGCTGCTGTGGCCCGTCAAGCAGAAGTACGGCCGCAGGCTCTCGTGGGCCGACCTGTTGATCCTGGCCGGCAACGTGGCCCTGGAGTCTATGGGCCTTGAGACCTTCGGATTCGGCGGTGGCCGCGCCGACATCTGGGCCCCGGAGGAGGATATCTACTGGGGTTCGGAGAACGAGTGGCTCGGCGACGAGCGCTACACGGGAGAGCGCGACCTGGAGACCCCGCTGGGCGCGGTGCAGATGGGCCTCATCTACGTCAACCCCGAGGGCCCCAACGCCAATCCCGATCCCATTGCCGCCGGAATCGATATCCGGGAGACCTTTGCCCGCATGGCCATGGACGATGAGGAGACCGTGGCGCTGATCGCCGGCGGTCACACCTTTGGCAAGGCTCACGGGGCCGCCCCCGACACCTACGTCGGGGATGATCCCGAAGCAGCCAGCATCGAAGAGCAGGGCTTGGGTTGGAAGAACACCTTCGGAACCGGCGTGGGCGGCGATGCCATCACCAGCGGCCTCGAGGGGGCGTGGACCAACGACCCCGCGGTATGGGACAACGGTTTCTTCGACAACCTGTTCGGCTATGAGTGGGAGCTGGCCCAGAGCCCCGCTGGCGCCCACCAGTGGCGTCCGACCGACCGGGCCGCCGATGACACCGTTCCCGATGCCCATGATCCGTCCGTGCGGTGTGCGCCGATGATGCTGACCACCGACCTGGCGCTGCGGTTCGATCCGATCTACGAGCCCATTTCCCGCCGCTTCCATGAGAACCCCGACGAGCTGGCCGACGCCTTCGCTCGGGCCTGGTTCAAGCTCACCCACCGCGACATGGGCCCGGTGGCCCGCTACCTCGGCCCCGAGGTCCCCGACGAGGAGCTGATCTGGCAAGACCCGGTGCCCGCTCCCCAGGGCGAGCCCATCGGTGCCGATGAGATCGCCGACCTGAAGGCCCGGATCCTGAGCTCGGGGCTGTCGGTTTCCCAGCTGGTCTCCACCGCCTGGGCCTCGGCCTCGACGTTCCGGGGCACCGACATGCGAGGCGGTGCCAACGGGGCCCGGATCAGGCTTGCCCCGCAAAGCGGTTGGGACGTGAACGTCCAAGCGGGCGTGGCCGACGTGGTAGCCGTCCTCGAGCAGATCCAAGCCGACTTCAACGCCCAAGGCGGCCCGCAGGTATCACTGGCCGATCTCATCGTCCTCGGCGGATGCGCCGCAGTGGAGAAGGCAGCCAGCGATGCCGGCCACAACGTGGCAGTTCGGTTCTCGCCGGGCCGCACCGACGCCTCCCAGGATCAGACCGACGTCGAGAGCTTCGCCGTGCTCGAGCCCACCGCCGACGGCTTCCGCAACTACTTGGCCGACTTCCACAAGCGTCCCGCCGAGGAGCTATTGGTGGAAAAGGCGTTCCTGCTCAACCTGACCGCACCCGAGATGACCGCGCTGGTCGGCGGTATGCGAGCGCTGGACGCCAACGCCGGCCAGTCCCAACACGGTGTGCTCACCGACCGGCCGGGCACGCTTTCTAACGACTTCTTCACCAACCTGTTGAGCATGGACACCGAGTGGCGGGTTTCCACCGATCAGGCCGGGGTATACGAAGGGCACGACCGGGCCACCGGCGAACTCCGCTGGACCGCGACGGCCGCCGACCTGGTGTTCGGCTCCAACTCCCAGCTCCGGGCCATAGCCGAGGTGTACGGCTGCGACGACGGCGAGGCGAAGTTCATAAACGACTTCGCTGCCGCCTGGGCCAAGGTAATGAACCTGGATCGCTTCGATCTGACCTGAGCCCAGTGATGGTCGTCGGTCCGGGATGAGCACTGAGGGGCGGTTCGCTCGGTGCCGCTGCCTGTCGTGGTCTCGGAGCGATTCAAAGTATGCAGTTCTGCTAACATATCTGCATGCAAAGCACTAGCGTGCGGATCGACGTGGCAACGCACCGGGAATTGAAGGAGCTGGCCGCTTCTCTAGGCACCACAGTGGGCGACACGGTTGCTATTGCGGTGCGGAGGCTGCGCCAAGACAAGATCGGCGCTGAGCTCCGCGGCGACCTCACTGGCGAAGAGGTCAGTTGGCTCGATGCTGACCTCGGGTGATGTCGTCGACTTAGATCTCGGGACGCCTGAGGGGCGAGAAGCTGGCTTTCGGCATCCTGCGGTTGTGGTGACTGCCCAGCGAGTGCTCGACGCAGACCCGAGTGTCGTCCAAGTCGTGCCGCTCACGACGGCGCTTCGAGGATTTGCATCAGAAGTGGTGGTTGAAGCTAATCCTGACAACGGGCTGGATCATGCATCAGCCGCCCAGTGCCAGCACATCCGGGCCGTCGCCTCCAGCCGCATCGAAGACACAAGGGGCAATGTCGGTGGGACAGCGCTCAACCAGATCCGGGAAGTGCTCGGCATCATCCTCGATCTGCCCGGGTAGACCTCGATCTCCACGTGTTTGAAATCAGAAGAGCCTCGCCTGACGTTGAAGCGGTTGTCTCGTCGGGCGTTCAGGTGGAATTGCACGGGGTAGGCGAACTGCGCCAGTGCTCATACTTCAACTGCGGTTGAGGCCTGTCATGCTCTTAGCTAAGCTAAGACTATGACAACTCGTGTGGTCAACACTCATGAAGCGAAGTCGCGGCTTTCGGAGTTGATTCGGGAGGCCGAGGCGGGTGTTGAGGTGATCGTGGCCCGCAATGGCCATCCTGTCGCCAAGATCATTCCATGGCACCCCGATCGTCCGGTCCGAGTGGCCGGTACCTGGGCTGGCCGGGTTGGCTACCGCGGCGATGTGGTCGGCTCCGATGCAGAGATCGCGGCTATGTTCGATGAGTCCGCCGAGCAAGACGTGCCATGAGGATCTTGGTGGACAGCCATGTTGCCCTCTGGTGGCTCGAAGGCAGCGACTCGCTGGGGTCGCAGTGCCGCCAATTGATCGAACACGCCGATGAGGTGTACTTCTCGGCGGTCACTCCGTGGGAGCTTGGGATCAAGCGGGCACTTGGCAAGCTGACCATGCCCGATGGACTAGTTGCTGCGCTCCAGTCAGGGGGCTTTGTTCCGCTGGCCATTTCAGCGGAACACGCCGAGCATGCCCCGTCACTTCCCGCTCACCATCAAGACCCCTTCGACCGGATGCTCGTTGCGCAGGCTCAACTAGAGGCGTTGGCTCTTGTGACTGCTGACCAGGCCTTGGGTTCCTACGACATAGAAATCGTCGACGCCCGCCGCTGACAATGATCTAAATGATTGTCTCGGATGGCGATCAGGGGCTGCGTTACCGGTATGGGACCTCGGTAGCCATCGACCGCCGTGGACGTGCCTGATGAGCAGGTAGATTCGCTTGGTTCGCTGTACCCGAGCGGTGACATTCTCCTGGCCGTAGGCGCTTCAAGACAGATAGTTGTCATAGCTTGCACCTACCATTACCCAGGATTTACTAGTCGCGACGGCAGCCGGAGGTGGAAGCGGGCATGTCCCGGACCACGGAAAACCGCATGGGGGCACCCAGTACAAGTGCTGCTGGATCAGACGACAACTCGTGGTCCAGCGAGCATTGGATATCCGTCCTGGCAGACCGCTACTTCTCTCCGTCGTTCATCTTGGAGCCGGTGACCTTCTGCGTCGACAGTGACGAGGTTGCCTCGATGAGAGGGATTCCCGCTGAAGAGGCGGTTGAGGAGCTCGCTGGAGTCGTCCGGAGTGCAGTCATGCCTGGCTATAACTTTGAGCCTCTTTGGTACCAATGCAAACGATGGCAGGAGGAGGGCTGTCTTGGGTTACCGCCCTCGCTCCCGCTGCTCGCGCTAAATGTGCTCGTCGCCAGTCGGATGACAGCTAACAGTGTTGGTGCCCCAAACTTCTACGCGCCATTCAGACAGCTCCTCGATCCAACAGATGAGATCGGAGGAATGCCAGGCAACTACGACGAATACGTCCCACAAATGTGGGAGCAACTCTCGTGGTGGCTTGACGATTACTTGGGCGGAGAGCGCGGGATCTCCACGATTACCAAACACGATCACTACGTCAACATCGGATATGCGCGGCAGCAGGCAATTCTGCATGCATCAGATCGAAGGCGGCTGCATCGGTTCCTACGATCAATTGGCTTCGAACCGGGCGACGATGTCGTACCCGAGGAACTCCGCCGAGCACTCAGTATCTGGGCTCGTCGCCTTGGTCCAGTCGGCGACCGGTTGTTGCGCCTCGCGACCGATCAGGCACTCGAACCGTACGCCGATGAGCTGATTCGGCGAGTCGCAGAGAAGTGGGACGGAAATACGCGCGACCCCCGGACAGGCGCCCCCGTCCTCCCAATTCGGGTACTTGTCGAGGACCGTCCCTTGAAGATCGGTCTTGCTGTGCAGCGGAGCGACGATGACCCGACAGAAATCGACCTGACGGGCGCAGTCAGCGGGCTTCAACTCACTTCGCAGGGCAGTTTCTACACCCCCGCTCCGCTGCCATTGGACATCGCCGTGGTGCTCGACTCCGGTATTGAGATTTCGGGAATTGGCGCGGCATTGACGTTCGACCCCGCGCCAATCCTCCCACTCGCATACGACGACGATCTCGCTGGCTGGGTCTCGACTAACGGCATCTCGTTCGGAGAGGTTCATTGCCTCTTGGTCCGCAAGGAAGAGTGGGCAAGCATCCAGTCATGGATTGCTGAGGAATGTCTTGCTGGCGGCATTGACACAGGGGCGACACCCAACCTGCCGACTGGTTGGTTCTTGATCCGCCGCTTCCGGATTGACGCTCGTCCGCAGCATCGAACACCGCAGGGTATCGCCGACCTTCTCGGGAGTTCAGGCGGTGCTCGGACTCGCCTCGTGGGTGGGCTCACAGTCGGCGGGCTGCGTCGCACGTACCTACAAGGGGGCCTCCCGTTCCTCGCCATTCCGTCGGATGAAGTCGTGGTGCCAGTCGAATTAGAGCTGGATGCGCTCGACTCCGTGCAGCTGCGCGCTAAGGGAGGCGAGCTATCGCTCAATGAGATTAATCTGGGTCCGGGTCAGTATCGCGTGACGCACCCCCGCGGGGGCATCGACTTCGACGTCGTCGACGGGATCTCGCAGCAGCCCGGCTCCGGAGTCGGTAGCATCCGCCAGTTTGGTTCTGACGGGCGTTCTGCACGCGGATTCGTTGCGACTATGCCGTCACCGCGCCCGCCAATAGCGGTTGCAGTGCCGCACGACGTGTCATGTGTCGTGCTTGGGCCCCGTCCTGGCGAGGTTGCGCTCGTCGAAACTCCTTGCTGGCTCAGTTACCCACTTGGGGAGCTGAGCTGGAAGGCCATCGACGTGTGGTGCGAATTCGATCCAGTATGGCTAGTCACGCTCGAGAGCAAGTACACGTCCAGACTGATCGAGCCTCACGAGCCGAAACCGGGTCCCGCGGGCACGTGGTGGGCGGATCTCGTGATGGAGGCGGAGCTAGAGGGAGATGATGAAGCTACAGCTGAGCTGTGGCAACGCTACCGCGATTTGGCCGGTGAAAACTGATGAAGGTAATGCATCACGTCAAGCCAGGCGACATCATGCTGCGCTGGGCTTCGGAGCACGAGATAGGAACTTGGGCGCAATTCAGTCAAGCTGCAGCCACGTGCCTCGGAGCCTCGGACGAGGTCGCTAAGGCGTCGACGCTGGCCCAGCGGATGAGCGCCCTCGGCCACCTAGACATAGATTGGGAAGCCGGACAGTGGAGCGTCGCCCCGCCAGTGCTCGTGGTGGCCCGGGGCATGGGAATGTGCGCCTACTTGGCCGGGTGGCGTACCGGCTGGCTCGAATCACGGTTCGGGCGAGCGACCGATAACCTCAACATCTTCCCGCTTGAGCAGCCTCAGAACGGCGCTCCGGCTGCAAAGTATGCAAAGTGCGGCAACATCGAGGCGATCGAGGAACTCGCTAAGGAGCTGTACCTCCGCATCGTATGGGATCCATCGGCACAGCTCGCTCACCTGGTTTCGTTGTCAAGGGTAGGTGACCTGTCGCTCGCTGCAACACCCTTTGGCGAGAATGAGGTCGAGATGTTCGACCCGCAGACGGGTAGGTTCAGCAAGGTGACGACCACCACGGCGGAAGGGCTGTACACCTATGAGGTGAATGGTAGACCAGCATATCGCCTCCATATCGATGGCGACTGGCGCGTCGTTGATCGTGCGACGGGCATGCTGAAGGTCCTCCAAGGATTGCCGCTCATGTGCTGGCACAAGGCATCCGCTGACCTCACCTCTGCACGTGCTGTAACCATTCCCAGCTGGCTAGCGCTTCCGCCTGTCGCCGAGCGATCGCTGGTCTCGGCCACTGGTCTGCTGCCAATTTACCAAGGCGAGCGCCGCGTCTACCGCAACGTCTCGCGGGATGTCGCGCGACGGCTCTCCGATGCGCTGGGCATCGTCCTCAATATCGCAACTCAGCCGCTACCGATCGCTCACCAAGGAGCTGTCTAATGGCCAACCCCGTCTCGGTATTCAACCGCGTACGCAAGGAACTCTTTCGCTACTACGGGACGCCGTACCGGTTGGGCGACGCTCAAGTGGAGGATGAGCGTCAGGCTATGCTTGATCGCGAAGGCATGACTTGGCGCGAGCCGTGGGTGGAGCCGGTCCTGGAGTACCGCCTGACTGGGCAGGGCATCCGGAATGCGTTGAGCGATGCAGGTGCGCCAGACGAGCTGGCAGACTTCGCGCTTCGGGGCCTGTTGGATCCATCCTTTACGGACATCTTCACCCATCAGCGCGACGCCGTGCGATCGGCAACAAGTGGCCGGAATGTCGTCGTCACCGCCGGAACTGGTTCAGGCAAGACGGAGGCATTCTTGCTCCCGCTTGTTGCGTCGCTGCTTGGCGAGTCGCGGGATTGGAAAGGGACATCGCCCTCAGGTCCGCGGTGGTGGGAAGGGTCGGGCGGCTTCGTGCCTCAACGAGTTAGTGAGTCCGGTCGCTCCGCGGCGGTCCGTGCGCTCCTGCTCTACCCGATGAACGCATTGGTCGAGGATCAGGTTGGGCGCTTGCGTCGAGCGCTGGACTCGCCGAATGCTCAAGCATGGCTTGACAAGAACCGCGGCGGCCACCGCTTCTACTTCGGCCGGTACACGGGGGCGACGCCTGTCTCCGGACGTCTGACGAACTCTGCGAAACGGCGGCAACTTAGGACTGCACTCAGGGACTCAGCTGCTCGCTTCGACCGCTGGAAGGACGACTTTGAACGTCGCTACTTCCTTTCCAGCCCCGACGGAGCGGAGATGAGAAGTCGCTGGGACTCGCAGGCGCACCCTCCGGACATCCTGATCACAAACTACTCGATGCTCAACATCATGTTGCTGCGCGACATCGAGAATCCGATCTTCGACCGGACGCGCCAGTGGCTTGCTGCAGATCCCAACCATGTGTTCCATCTCATCGTCGACGAACTCCACATGTACCGAGGTACAGCCGGGAGTGAGGTGGCATACCTCGTACGCAACCTGCTGCACCGCCTGGGGCTGACGCCGAACTCGCCCCAGGTTAGGTTCATTGCCACGTCTGCGTCATTTGGCGGTGACAATCTTGCAGCCCGCAAGTTCCTCGCCGAGTTTTTCGGCGCCGACAGTGACTCCTTCGATGAACTCACGGGCCACATCGTTCGCCGAAATGACGCTCCGCGCGAACTGGCAGCTCACGTCGAGCAACTTGCTCAGAAAGGCCTCTCACCGTCTGCTGCGGCGGAGTTGGTGACTTCAATCGATGCCAAGGGCGCGGTTGTCGAAAGTGCGCTCGACATCGCGCCCGAGGGTGGCAGCACGGTCTCGCTCTCGGATCTCGACCAACGGCTCTTCCCTGAGTCCGGTGGATTGCCAGCTCAAGTGAGCGAGCCAATGCAGAATCTGCTTCAGATTATCGAGACTGCTGGAAGGGACTCCGCTACGCATGACCTCCCTCGGATCCGGACGCACCTCTTCCTCCGTAACGTCCTTGGTGTTTGGGCCTGTAGCAACAAGGACTGCGACCAGGTAGAGGAGCATTTCCGCTCCGCCGACCGGGTCGCAGGCAAGCTCTACCCACGGCCCCGGCACCGATGCGACTGCGGCGCCCGCGTGCTGCGGCTTCTCTACTGCCAAGCGTGCGGTGAGCTTTACTTCGAGGGGTTCCTCGCTCCTGCGATCGAGGCCGGCGCACGCTTCATCGACGACGTCAGGTTTGTCGTCGGTGAACTCGGCGATCTTGACTCGATTCCCGACCAAGCACGTGTCACCGAGCATGCACTCAATTCGGTTCTCTACTGGCCCAAGGCGGCCGAACCCGCCAGCATCCCGAACAGGTGGACGCGGTCGTTGAACAATGGCGGTATCCGGGACATCTACGAGTTCGAATTCTTCCCATCCGCATTCGACCCGTTGACCGGCTGTCTCGCCCACGTGCGCGAGGAATCTCGCACTGGTTGGCGTTTCGAGGTGCGGACCAGTGCCGCCAACGATCAGCGCGAGCGCATCCCGGCTCTTCCCATCCAGTGTCCGCAATGCCATGCTGACTGGGAACTCTTTGCCTCGGGCCGAGGTGCACTGCCGATCACGGATCGATCACGCACCCGTTCGCCAATTCGTCGTATGGGCACCGGCTACGAGAAGATTGGCCAGGTCGTTGTGGACGCTCTCATGCGTGAGATGCGCGAGGACTCCGACCCAATCGAGGAGCGACGGCGCCGACTCGTGCTGTTCTCCGACAGCCGGCAGGATGCCGCCAAGCTCTCGGGTGGTCTCGAGAAGCGCCACTACCAGGACATTGTTCGCGAGCTCATCGTCTCTGAGTTGAGAAACAGGACCACGGATGACCTCGAACTCACCCGGCGCTACTTCGGAGGTGAAACAACGCCCCAGACCACGGCGGCCCGACGGCGTCTTCGCGCAGGGCATCGAGACCTGCATGATGCACTCGACGACGCAGCAAACGGCTACCAGGACGCGCAGCGTGAGGCCGATCGACTCGCACGCCGCTACATGAGCGGGTTGAGCGTCGCCCAGCTTCGGCGAGCAATCGAGATCGGTCTCGCCTCTCTCGGGATCAACCCGGGTGGCCCTGACCCGTCGGTCTCCGACCACTGGTCCAGTGGCGAGCACGTTGCCTGGAACGATCTATACACATGGGCAGGCGGAGTAGCTACACGTCGTACAGACCTCGTATCCCAGGAAGAGATCGAACTACGTCAGCGGATCGACAACAGACTGCTGAAGGAGTGCGAACTCAACGTGTTCTCCGGTAACGGGCGCGACCTTGAATCGTTGGGGTTGGCGACTCCAAACATCCTGCGCAACGAAGACGCCCCTCTCCCTGCTGGAGTGGACGATGACGTCTTCGCTCAGCTGGTACGCGGCTGCGTACGGATCCTCGGGGACAACCGTCGACTGCAAAACGTCAGGTACCCATCCCAAGACCCACCCGCTCACCTCCGCAACTACGTGAACGTAGTCGCTGATCGGATCGGGACTGATCCCGACGTGCTGCTGACGGCGGTCGTGGCAACGTGGGGTGACAGCGTACGCGAGAATCTGCTCCAACCGAAGGGGCTCGTGCTACAGGATGCATCCGATCGGATGTGGATCTGCGAGCGTTGTTCACGGCGTCATCTCGATCGCGCCGCGGGCACTTGCACGACCTGCCTCGCCGAGCTCCCAGAGGAGCCGGAGACCGTCAACGTCGAGGACGACTACTACGCCCACCGGGCGAGCCTGGCCGATCCGTTCCGCCTCCACTGCGAGGAACTTACGGGTCAGACCGATCGAGCGGAAGGGCCTCTGCGCCAGGCCTACTTTCAAGACATCTTCCTCGACGACGAGGAGCCGAGTGTGGCAGGTATCGACCTACTGAGCGTGACGACCACCATGGAGGTCGGTGTCGACATCGGTGCTCTCCGCGGCGTCGTCATGTCCAACATGCCGCCACAGCGCTTCAACTACCAGCAGCGCGTCGGCCGTGCTGGTCGACGGCGCGACGATCCGTATTCGTTCGCTCTCACACTTTGCCGGGATCGCACCCATGACGAGTACTACTTCGAGCACCCAAAGCGGATCACCAACGAGCGACCGCCGCAGCCCTATCTCGATATGGGCCGTTTGGAGATCATTCGGCGAGCGGCCGCATCGGAGGCTCTCCGGCTCGCCTACGAACGAGTCGGCAATGAAGATCCTGACTTCGTCCCAGGAGACAACACCCATGGCCAATTTGGTGCCGTCGCCGAATGGGCTGACGTACGCGATCAAGTCGCAGATGCGCTCACTGCACTACGGACCGAGATCGCTGCTGGCGTTGACCAACTACTCCTCCAGGCGTCGGCACCGCTCATCACGCAACGAGACAACATCGTCGCATTTCTTGCCGACGGTGAACTCGTGGAAGCGATCGACGATGTCGTGGAAGGGCACCCAGCGAATCAACTGGATCTCAGCCAGCACCTCGCGGAGCGCGGGCTGCTACCTATGTTCGGGTTCCCGACTCGCGTACGGCATCTCCACCTCCGCCAACCGAGGAAGGGCTACGAGTGGCCGCCAAGTGCCGTCGTTGACCGACAGCTTGATCTTGCGTCGCACGAGTTCGCACCCGGGTCCGAGACGGTGAAAGACAAGCGCCTCCACCGAGCTGTCGGCGTCGTCGGCTATCAACCCGCCGGGCAGGTCGTCCATACAACCCCCGACCCACTCGGCCCATCTGCGCACCCGATCTCGATGTGCCAGCGTTGCGGCACAGTACGTGACGTGGCACCGGACGATTCACGAATCGTGTGCAGTTCTTGTGGGGCGCCCGTCCCGGAGTACCGAATGTTCGAGTTCTCCGAGCCCGCCGGCTTTTGCACAGACTATCGACCAACCGACTTTGAGGGTTCATTCACCCGCTCGGCCCGCGGCACATCTCCACGGATTGTGCCAGATGTCGCAGGGCTAGTCAGGGCCGAGCATGGTGGAACACTCGCCTTTGCTGGCGCTGGCGACGTGTACGTTGTTAATGACAACGCCGGTCGAAACTTCCAGTTCGCTCCCGTCACGTCTGACCAAAGCGACCTCCGTGGGGCCTGGGTATCGATCGATTTCCTCGATTCCCTGCGACAGCAGGTCACCGTCGACCATTCGCGCATCTGGACCGGCGCAATCGGTGTCGCCAAGCGAACCGATGCGATGCTGATGGGCCTTCGGCGCGAACGAGCCGGGCTCGAACTCTTCCCGTACACACCAGCAGTTCGTGCCGCATGGTACTCGTTTGGCTTCCTCATTCGGTCTGCCGGGAGCCGCCTGCTCGACATTGGGCTGTCCGAACTCCAGGTCGGCTACTCGATTCGACAGCTTGGTGACGTGGACGGCTGCCGCACGCAAACCGAGATCTTTCTTGCCGACGCTCTCGATAACGGTGCCGGCTACGCCACCTGGCTTGGGTCCCCTGCACACCTACCGGATCTGGTTATCGAAGCGAATGACCGCGTCAAGGAACTGAGTAGCCCGGATCACAACTGTGACAGTTCGTGCCCTGACTGCCTTCGCGACTACACGAATCTCATCTACCATCCGCTCCTCGATTGGCGCTTGGCACGCGATCTCATGCATCTCCACCTTGATGCTGAACTAGACGTCGAACAGTGGCGCGAGTGGGAGGAACGCGTCGCCCAGGCGTTCGCCATTGCCTTCAGCGGTCATCGGGTGGTTCTCGACGGAGATGTGCAAGGCATCACGTTTTTCGACCGTGTCCTCGTCACCCACCACCCACTGGAAAATGCCAGCACGTCGGACAGCATCGAGCTAACCGAACGCATCGAACGAGCGCTCATTCACGCGGAGAGCCTCGCTGGTGGGCCAGGACGTGTGCATTTTGCTTCATCGTTCGATCTGGAACGACGGCCCGGGTATGTCATGGCTGACATGGACGGAGCCTGATGCTGCCCATTACATCTACCGAGCTCGGTGCGATCTCGCCGACGATGTGCGCAAGACTCGCGTGCCCAGCGCGCGTTGCGTTCCGACAGAGTGGTCTAGGTGGGCAGGTTGCGTCGTCCGAAGCGGCAATAGTTGGTTTGATCGCACATCAAGCGATGGAACACGCCGTGCGAGGCCAATCCGTGGACGAAGCCTGGTCGATTGCCGTTGACGCGTCGGCAGATCGTGGGGAGCAGCCAGACTCCCTACCTCGCCTCCGTCGGGCGCGGCTCCGATATCAGATGCGGATCGCCGATGCTCTCACCTTCACGGAGGGAGTCGACGAGTCGAACGTCCACTGCGAAGTGAAGCTGACCGGCGAACACGGGACGCTCGAAGGTACCCCTGACCTCGTCGTGGTACGAGGCGACCGGTGCGACATCGTTGACTTCAAGACGGGCCTCGTCATCGACCTCGACGAGCAGATGCCCAAGGCCGATTAC
Organism: Acidimicrobiales bacterium; assembly: GCA_963663255.1. GTDB lineage: Bacteria > Actinomycetota > Acidimicrobiia > Acidimicrobiales > Bin134 > Poriferisocius. The sequence continues at coordinate 2,463,161 of OY760141.1, read as the reverse complement.
GCCCGTCAAATTCGCATCTATGCCCACCTCGCCGAAAAGGCATACGGGGTGGTCGCTGCGAGAGGGGTCTTGCTCAGCTTCAGAGAAGGACCGGTCGATGTCAACGTGGGGACTCCTGAGGTCAAGGAGGCAGTACGCGAAGCGCTCGACCGTCGGCAGCGGTACAACGACCGGGCTCCCGGGCCCCAACCTCCAAAGGCTGGAGACGCGACATGTCGGTGGTGCAGCCATCAAGCGATCTGCGATGGGTTCTGGGATGCTGTTGGCGACGTTTCGAACGATCTGGCTGGACAGGCTCTGAGGGGGACCATCTGTGTAACACCGGAACGCTCGCAGAATGCTCTGCTTGCGGTTCAGGTCGATGTGTCGGCGGGTCCACGCGCGGGAACGGTGGCAACGATCGCGGAGATCCCGGTGGCCAAAACGGAGGGGTGGGCGATCGGGGATGAACTCAGGGTAACCGGACTGAAGCGCCGTTCGCTCGACTACGACGTGTACACCTACACGTCGCGGTCAACCTCGTTGCGGAAGCCGAAATGACTGATGTCGCGTGCCGCCGGTGCTTGAAGGCGTAGCTTAGAGACTGTGGCGCGCCCGACGTTCTTGAGCCTGTTCTCTGGCATCGGAGGACTCGACCTCGGCCTTGAAACGGCCGGGTTCCAACTGGTCGGTAGCGTCGAGACCGATGAGGTAGCCCGACGGTCGCTGAAGGCGAACCGAGGAGACGGCTGGTACCAAATCCCGCCCCACGACATCCGGGCGCTGGCACAAACACTCGAGCCGGCCGACCTGGGATTGGAGATCGGTGCTCTCGATCTCATCGCTGGCGCGCCGCCTTGCCAGCCGTTTTCGAAGGCAGCTCAGTGGTCGCAGACGAGCCGGAACGGGCTCAGGGACGACCGTGGCACTCTGGTAAGCGACGTGTTGGAACTCGTTGCCGCGTTCCAACCGAAGGTGGTGCTACTCGAAAACGTGGCCGGCTTCGTGAGAGGGCCCACCTCGGCGTTGTCCTTCATCGAGGATTCGCTCGAGGAATTGAATGTGGCAACCGGGCATGAGTACGAAGCCGCTTGGGAGATTCTCAACGCCAACTGGTACGGCGTGGCCCAGGCAAGGAAGCGCGCCATCGTCGTCCTCAGCCGTATCGGAGAGATCGGATGGCCGGAGCCAATGGCGACCGAGATCAGACCCGTGGCGTGGGACGCCATTGGCGGCCTCGAAGACCCTGAAGCGAAGATGCTGGAGAGCGGGGGGCATTACGGCTCGTTACTCCCGTCGATTCCTGAAGGACAGAACTACCAGTGGCACACCGAGCGAGGAGGTGGACTCCCACTATTCGGCTACCGTACCCGCTATTGGTCCTTTCTCTTGAAGCTCGCCAAGGTTCAACCAGCCTGGACCATTGCCGCGCAGCCAGGTCCGTCGACTGGACCATTCCACTGGGACTCGCGTCCTCTTACGGTCCAGGAAATGCTGCTCCTGCAGTCGTTTCCCGTCGACTGGAGGGTCGAGGGGAACCGGCGGGAACAGGTTCGTCAGATCGGGAATGCAACCCCGCCCGCTTTGGCGGAACGGATCGGAGCACAGCTAGCTGCTGGTCTCGGCCATGCCTCTCGGACTCCGGCGCTCGGCCACCAGCGGGCTGGAGATGTACCTCCTCCAGAACGCCTGCGATCAGTGCCGAAGAAGTACTACTCGCTCTATGGCGACCACCCACCTCACCCGGGTGCAGGGCTCGGCCCGTCCCCACGGACCTGACCAACTCGCAGAGCGTTCGTCGTCAGCCCCGATATCACACCCACCGAGTCCGTGAAACCGAGGGACCTCCAATTGGAAGCTTGTACGGCGAGGAGAAGTTCGTCAACGACTCCTCGGCAGCCTGGGCCAAGGTAATGAACCTGGATCGGTTCGATCTGTAAGGTTGGCCTGTGGCCGCCATCGAACCGGACATTCTGTCCACAGCATTTGCCGAAGACCCCAATGCCGTCTTGGCGGTGATGCGTGAGGAATACCCTGTCGTGTATCACGAGGCGACCGAGGCATGGCTGATCTCTCGCTACGACGACGTTGAGAGGGCCTTCAAGGACAAGACCTTCACCAACAAGAACTATGAGTGGCAGCTCGAGCCGGTCCACGGACGGACGATCCTCCAGATGGAGGGGCGCGACCACTCCGCCCACCGAAATCTGATCGCTCCCGCCTTTCGGGGCAGCGAGTTGACGGCAAAGTTCGTCCCGGTCATCGCGGCCAATGCCCGCGACCTCATCGACGGATTCCGCGCCGACGGCAAGGTCGACCTGGTCGACCAGTTCTCGATCCGCTTCCCGATCAATGTGATCGTCGACATGCTGGGGTTGGACAAGTCGGATCACGAGCGATTCCAGAAGTGGTACCACTCGATCATGATGTTCCTCAGCAACCTCACTGGCGACGAGGAAGTCATGGCCCAGGGGCTCCAGACCAAAGACGAGCTCCAGGCCTATTTGATGCCGATCATCGCTGAGAGGCGTGCCAACCCCGGCGACGACCTCCTCAGCACACTTTGCACCGCGGTTATCGACGGCGAGCAGATGACTGATTTAGAGATCAAGGCGTTTGTATCGCTGCTGTTGGTGGCCGGGGGAGAGACCACCGACAAGGCCATGGCCAACATGATGATGAACCTGATCGCCAACCCAGATCAGCTGGAGGCCGTTGGCAACGACCGCAGCCTAATCGACAATGCATTCGCCGAGACGCTGCGGCACTCGCCACCGGTGCAGATGATCATGCGCCAGCCTGAAGTGGACGTGGAGATGCATGGCGTGACCATCCCGGCCGGCTCCACGGTGACCTGCCTCATCGCCGGGGCCAACCGCGATCCCCGCCGCTACGACGATCCCGACCAATTCGACATTTTCCGTGAGGACCTCGACGTATCCAAGGCGTTCTCGGGGGCCGCCAACCACACCGGATTCTGCTTGGGCCGGCATTTCTGTATCGGGGCCATGCTGGCCAAGACCGAAGTCGACATCGCCACCAACCAACTGCTCGACGCCATGGACAATGTCGCGTTCGACGGCCTCCTACCCACGCCAGAAGGCGTGTTTACCCGGGCCCCCAAAACCATGCCGCTCACCTTCACCCCCACCGGCAAGTAGCCCCGACGATCGCGAGTCCCCAGAGTAGGTTGCCGAATCCTGCGTCCCCGTTGCTGCAAGTCGGACGGTTTACAAGGGACATGTGTGCTTTTACTTTGTAGCTTTGTAAACTAGGCGTGTGACTGTAGCGAGCTATCGAGTGTCGGGGAGGGGTCAGATGGCGCTGCCAGCTGAGACCCGCCGTCGATGGAATCTGTTCGACGGGGGCGAGGTGGAGATCGCGGACCTCGGTGATGCATTGGTCATCGTCCCCGCAGGCCGGGGGGGACTGCGGGCGCTTCTCCAGGGGGCTATCCACGACGCCGGGGGGTACGCACTGCTCGCTGATCGGGTTGCAGCCGGTGATCCTGATCTGGCGTGATGGGCATCGTCCTGGTTGACGACCATGTATTGCTAAGGATCCTCCTGGACGACGAGCCCGACGAGCTGCGACCACTAGGGGCTGGGTTAGCAACCACTGGATTGTGGTACCACCGATTGTGTCGAGCCCTGGCGGATCAGACCGTTGTGGGATCGATGTCGCGTCGACTCGGTAGCGGGGACTCGGCTATGGCTGCCGACGTCATTGCCGCGGTTGTCGACCTACCTGACAACATCGAGCTGCTTACGCTGCGCACGCTGGGGTGGCCGATGGCTGAACTCGTTAGAAGCGGTATCCGCCTCAACCTGTTGTCGTTGGAAGCACTGGCGGCCGCCCGTCACCTAGAGGCTGAGATCTGCCTTGCTGTCGCCGATCAGAACCGACCGCTCTTGGAGGCAGCCCAGGTGCAGAGCATTCCTATTCGCCAGTTGGCCAGCTGATTTAGACATTCTTGCCCAGAGTTGTCGCGGGGCTGGGGGTGTCGCCTTGGAGTTGACGTCGGCGCTCGAAGAGCTCCTCGGCCGTGGCCATGTCGAGGATGTCCCAGGGGTCTCCAGTGGTGGGATCTAGGGTGCTCACCTTCTGAAGGAGCGACGCGAACTTCATCTCCTCCAGCATGTCGAGGTTGTTGTTCTCCTTCTCCCCATCGGTGCCCAAAGCCACCGTCACGCCCTGTTCCCGGTAGAAACCAATCCGGGCCGGACCCGACGACAGCTTCATGTTGGAGCAGGGACAGTGGGTGACGCTGGTGGTTGCGTGGCTGCTTACAACTGTGCCAGTGCTCATACCTCAATTGGGGTTGAGGCCGGTAGTGCATCTAGCTAAGCTAAGACCATGACAACTCGTGTGGTCAACACTCATGAAGCGAAGTCGCGGCTTTCGGAGCTGATTCGCGAGGCCGAGGCGGGTGTTGAGGTGATCGTGGCCCGCAATGGCCATCCTGTCGCCAAGATCGTTCCGTGGCGCCCCGATCGTCCGGTACGAGTGGCCGGTACATGGGCTGGCCGGATTGGCTACCGCAGCGATGTGGTCGGCTCCGATGCAGAGATCGTGGCTATGTTCGATGAGTCCGCCGAGGCAGACGTGCCATGAGGATCTTGGTGGACAGCCATGTTGCCCTCTGGTGGCTCGAAGGCAGCGACTCCCTGGGGTCGCAATGCCGCCAATTGATCGAACAGGCCGATGAGGTGTACTTCTCGGCAGTCACTCCGTGGGAGCTTGGGATCAAGCGGGCACTCGGCAAGCTGACCATGCCCGATGGACTTGTGGCGGCGCTCCGGTCAGGGGGCTTTGTTCCGCTGGCCATCTCGGCGGAACACGCCGAGCATGCCCCGTCACTTCCCGCCCACCATCAAGACCCCTTCGACCGGATGCTCGTTGCGCAGGCCCAGTTCGAGGCGTTGGCTCTTGTGACTGCTGACCAGGCCTTGGGTTCCTATGATATTGAAATCGTCGACGCCCGCCGCTGACGATGATCGAAACCCCGGGGTCCTGTGGGGTAACCGTGCATCCTTCCTATCTCGAAAGAGAGGAGATTGACGTGGTCCGAATCGCGTTCGTTGGCGCTGGCAGCACGGTCTTCGCCCGCAACCTGATCGGCGATCTGATGGCGTACGCAGAGCTTCGTGATCAGCTCAGCTTTTCGCTACACGACATCGACGAGCAGCGACTCCGCACGTCGGAGATCGTCGCAATCCGAATCGGCGAGACGAGCGGCGTGTCGATGACGGTTGACGCAACAACGAATCGGCGCCGTGCAATCGAGGGCGCCGACTACGTCGTCACCATGTTCCAGGTTGGCGGCTACGAGCCCTCCACGGTGGTCGACTTTGACATACCGGAGAGATACGGCCTCCAGCAAACAATCGCCGACACCCTTGGCGTTGGGGGCATCATGCGAGGTCTTCGGACCGTGCCGGTTCTCGTCGACGTCTCCAACGACGTCAGCGAGGTCGCTGGGGACGCAGTTCTGCTGAACTATGCCAACCCGATGGCCATCAACATGTGGGGGCTGGCCGAACTCGGAAGTCATCCCGGGTATGGGTTGTGCCACTCGATTCCGCTGACCGCAGAAGACCTCGCCCACGACCTCAACATTCCGGTGGGAGAGCTGGAGTACACGGCCGCAGGGATCAACCACATGGCCTTCTACCTCAGCCTGGAACACCTAGGGCGAGACGTCTACCCGAAGCTCAAATCGCTGCACCCCACACCGGCTGAAGCCCCCAAGCGGGGTGAGTGGAATCTGCCCGACGCCGTCCGCTACGAAGTGATGCGACGACTCGGGTACTTCGTGGCGGAATCCAGCGAGCACTTTGCTGAATACACTCCGTGGTTCATCAAGCGTGATCGCCCGGACCTGGTTGCCGAATTCCAGATTCCGCTCCGTGAGTACATCCGCAGGTGTGAGGTTCAGAACGTGGAGTGGGAAGAACTACGTGGCATCCTCGAGAACGACAGCGAGGAAGTCAGGATTCCCCAGAGCAACGAATTTGCTCCCCAGATCATTCACAGCATCGAGACGGACACAGAACGCATCGTCTACACAAATGTACCCAACAGGGGGCATATCGAGAATCTCCCTGACGGCTGCATCGTCGAGATTCCCACGAGGGTAGATGGTGCGGGCCTCGCGCCCCAGCACGTTGGAAAGCTACCGCCGCAGCTCGCTGCGATGATCCAGACCAATCTCGGCCCTCAGGCCCTGACCGTTGAGGCTCTGAAGACCGGTGATCGAGAGCACGTTTACCATGCCGCGATGTTGGATCCCCACACCGCAGCAGAGCTCGACCTCGAGCAGATTCAGAGATTGGTGGATGACCTGCTCGAAGCCCACGGTGACTACATCCCGGCGCCCTTGCGCAGCGACAGGATCTAGTTGGAGAGGGGCAATGGCCCCTGGTCTGGCCGGCAGCCGATCGAAACGGTCGTTGCCGAGATGCTGCCAAGAGATGGACTTCCCAGTTGGCGTTGTCGGTTTGTGCCGGTTGTGTCTTGACAACATCGAGCTTTGATCTGTACTCTACCGATACGAATGGTCCAAAACTGCGAAACATCGCTTGATTATGGCTTATGTCTCATAAAAATATGTGATATACAAGCGGTATGCCCTGGTGCCGGGAAAGCTCTAGGGCAGCTACCGCGGCGATCTGACGCTGCGGGGCGCACGGAGAACCACCCTTAAGGAGGGGAAAAAATGCACAGACTTTGGAAAATGCTGATTGCGTTACTTGCAATCGCCAGCCTCATCCTCGCGGCCTGCGGAAACGACGATGACGCCGATGCGCCGGCGGCAGCGCCTGAGGCGACGCCTGGGGCTGTTGACGACGCCGATGCGCCGGCGGCAGCGCCTGAGGCGACGCCTGGGGCTGTTGACGACGCCGATGCGCCCGAGGTTGTTGACGACGCCGATGCGCCCGAGGACTCGATCTGCGAGGTCGAAGGCACCCTGTCCATGTTCAGTTGGGAGAATGAAGAGCGGATGCAGCCGCTTTTGGACGGCTTCTCGGCTGAGTACCCAAATGTCAATATCGATTTCTCTCACGCTCCTCCGAGTGAGCAGTACCAGCAGCGGCTGACACTTCTCCAGGGAGCCAACGACCTTCCTGATGTTTTCAACACGACGATTCCCATCACCAAGATTGCGCGCAACGGATTCGTTGCCGACATCTCCGAGCTGGATGCCGTGCAGGCGCTGGACCAGAACTTCCAGGACACCTATTCCTACGACGGCAAGGTGTACGCGTACTCGCCGTCCACGTGGGTTGGCTCCATCTTCTACAACAAGACCCTCTTTGAGGAGTACGGGCTAGAGGAGCCGTCAACGCTGGACGAATTGATGGTGATCGTCGATACGTTTGAAAGCAATGGAATCCAGGCATTCGGTTTCGACGCGTTCACCCTTTGGGACTTCGCCCTCTTCCACTACAACGGCACAGTCCACGCTGAAGACCCCGGTGCTCAGAGCGGGATCTACACCGGCGAGTCGACTTTCGAGGAGACGTACCTAGCGTCGCTGGAATGGGTCCAGGAGAACTTCATCGACACCGGCTACTACAAACAGGAGTTCCTCGGGTACGAATGGACTGATAAGAGGGCTGGTTTCAACATCGACCTGACGACAGCGATGTACACGGATGGCTCTTGGGGCTACGGCGGTCTGATCGAATCCAACCCTGACGTGGACTACGGTTGGATGCCGTGGCCTGGTAACCCGAACGGGCAAGGTACGCTCGGGGCTCAGGGTCCGGGTTGGTCTATGAGTTCTGAGGCAGACAACCCATGCGCTGCGGTCGCCTGGATCGAATGGCTCGGCTCGCCAGAGGGCATCTCCCTGTACCAAGCGCAGTCCGGGAACTTCCTCGGGGTTACCGGCGTCGAATACGAGACACCGGAAGTCATGCTCCCCGCCCGAGCAGCAGCAGAATCCGGCGAATTCAACTTCCCACCAGTATTCTGGGGTAACGAGGGGACCCTTCCTCCGATCCTCATTGCGGGTATTCAGGAAATGGTGACCGGGGATACGACCCCCGGGGACGTAATCGCGTTGCTTGACGAGGCCAACGCAGACTTGGTGCCAACAAACTGAGCACAGCAGCTACTCTGACCCTCTACAGAGGCTGAGCACTCAGGTGTGGCCCCAACGGGGAGTGGGTGGCTTGGGCGAGCAGTAATCGCTCAAGCCACCTACTTGTTCCCGTTGAGAGTACGATCCAGCACCAACTCGACGTGTGCCGTGGACAACACCGAGGAAGCCGAACAAATCACGATGTTGCGAAAGAGTCACAACTCCGAGGATTCCCGGAGCACTCACGGGCGCTGGAGTGCTCCGTTCGCTCTACGCAATTGGCTGCGGAAGTGGCCGTTCATCCTGTTCGTGCTCCCCGCACTTGTCGTCTACACCATCATCGTGATCATCCCACTGGTGCAGACGTTCGTGTACTCGTTCACTGACTTCGACGGCATCAATAGGAATTACAACTATATCGGTCTTGAGAACTATCGAAAGTCATTCGACTCGCGTCTTATAGTCGAGCCTTTCAAAAATACGATTGCCTATGCACTCGCTGTACCTGTCATTGTGACAGCCCTTGCGATACCGCTCGCCGTGTTTTTGAACGGCCGCATGAAGTCGAGGAATATCCAGCGCGCAGTCTTCTTCTTTCCCTCCATCCTTTCCGCTCTTTTCCTCGGCTATGTCTGGACCTTTATCCTTTCCTCGTCGAAGTACGGAATGGTGAACAGTCTTCTGGTTCAACTCGGATTCGATCGGCAGCTCCTTCTTGCCGATCCTGACATGGCGATGATCTTGGTCGTAGTGGTAACCGTATGGTCTCAGCTCGGATGGCACGCGGCGCTCTATATTGCAAACCTCCAAACCATTGACGAAACCCTCTACGAAGCAGCCAGCATCGACGGGGCAAGTTCGTACCAGAAATTCCGCTATATAACGCTTCCAGGCCTTGCTCCAGCGATGACAGTGAGTGTTGCGCTCCTGATCCTCTTCAGCCTGAAGATCTTTGATCTGCCGTTTGCGCTCACAGAAGGCGGCCCTGGGTACGCCACGACGATGATGACGCAATCGATCCTCTCTTTTGGACTTGGCTCTTCAAGGGTCGGCCTTGCGTCTGCGATGTCTTTCCTGTTCTTCATCATCATTGCAGTCGTGACCTTTTTTCAGGTCATGGCGATGTCACGACGTGAAAAGAACCTCACATGAGGAGATACACGCCACGTACGCTGGCCGGCGAGATAGTGATGCTCGCCATTTGCGTCGTTTTTTTCATACCGCTTTACTTTCTGGTGATCAGTTCGTTCAAGACGCAGACAGAGATCGCTCGCTCACCTCTTGGGTTGCCGAATTCGATCAACTTTGAGAATTACGGCAGAGCTCTTGATGGCATCGACTTCTTTCGCCATTTCTACAATTCAATCCTAATCACTTCGATCTCTGTTGTCTTGATCGTCGTGCTGGGGTCGATGGCGGCCTACACGATTGCTCGGCGAACTAATCGGTTGACAAAGATATTGCGGAGCTACTTTCTGATCGGATTCATGGTGCCGATCCAAACAACAATGCTCCCGCTGTTTCTCATCATGAGAAATCTGAATCTCTTGAACACCTATCAGGGTCTGATCTTTCTGCATTCAAACGGCGCTGTATTCGCAATCTTCCTGTACACCGGGTTTATGAGAGCAATGCCACGAGATCTAGAAGAAGCCGCTGCCGTCGACGGCGCCGGCGTGTTTCGGATCTTCTGGCAGATCGTCTTCCCCCTACTGAAGCCCGTCACATCCACGATCATCATCTTCAACACGATCTGGATCTGGAACGATTTCATTCTCGGTTATCTCTTCCTCGGCTCTGCTGACAAGGCGACACTCACGATGCAGGTCTACAACGGTGTGGGCGAGTTTCGGAATGACTGGGAGATCATGATGCCAATGCTCGTCCTGACAACCCTTCCCATGGTCGTCTTTTTCTTGATTATGCAGAAGCGAATCATCGGTGGGCTCGCAACTGGATCATTGAAAGGATGATGGATTCGAGATGAGTGGAAGACCCACTGGGAACGATGGATTGTGGCATTCAGACGAGGGCGAAGAGGCTGACGTGAGCGACGAAGTAACAGTGCCGCGCAACGAATATCCAAGGCCACAGTTTCGGCGTAGTGATTGGCTCTGCCTCAACGGGACGTGGCAGTTCGAAGTCGATCAGGGCGATAGCGGCCTTGAGAGGGGGCTGATAGATAAAGAACTGGTGGACACGATTCTCGTGCCGTTCTGTCCCGAATCCAGGATGTCCGGTGTTGAGAATACGGATTACCTCAACGCGGTGTGGTACCGCCGCACGGCTGAAATTCCTAGTTCGTGGGTCGACCGCCGCGTAATTCTCCATTTTCAGGCAGTTGACTATGACGCCACGGTTTGGGTCGACGGGGTTGAGGTCGGACGGCACCGAGGTGGTTTCTCCCCGTTCACTTGTGACTTGGGCAGAACCGCCCGTCTAGGAGAGCAAATCACGATCGTCGTTCGCGCCCGAGATGAGGCGTGGCGGCCGCAGCCCCGCGGTAAGCAGGCGCGAGACTTCTACCCGAACTCGTGCAACTACCTGCGAGCGACTGGAATCTGGCAAAGCGTTTGGATGGAACCCGTTCCAGAGTTCGCGCTCAGGCGACCGAGACTCACTCCAGATGTTGCGAACGGCATGATCCGCATAGAGCAGCCGATATCGAACAACGCCCCCGGTCTCCGGTTTCAGGCGACACTGCTCGATGAATGGGGAGAGGTGACGTCGGCTGAGTGTTCGGCCGAATACGATCTGTCCCCCCGGTTGGATCTACAGATTCCGGAGGCACGGAGGCGGCTCTGGTCGATCGATGATCCGCACCTGTACGACCTTGAGCTGCGGTTGGTCGATGACGACGGGGAGGTCGTTGACTCCGCGGAGTCGTATGCCGGGCTGAGGAGTGTGGGCATTTTCGGGAACGCAATCAAAATCAACAACAAGGTCGTCTTTCAGCGTCTGGTCCTCGACCAGGGTTGGTACCCCGAGAGCGGGATGACAGCACCTTCCGATGAGGACTTCACCCGTGATATCGAGTTGAGCAAGGCAGCCGGGTTCAACGGTGCTCGGCTGCACGGGAAAGTGTTCGAGGAACGCTTCCTCTACCACGCCGACCGCCTGGGCTACATCGTCTGGGGAGAGTTCGGCGACTGGGGTTGCAGCAAGAACGGTGCGCTTTCCGTCGAGCACCAGATGACGGGGCCTGAATACATCACGCAGTGGCTCGAATGTCTCGAGCGCGACTACTCCCACCCCAGCATCATTGGTTGGTGCCCGCTCAACGAGACCTGGCAGACCCTGACCGACCGAATCACCGCCCTCGATGATGCCACGCACGGTATGTACTACGCGACAAAGGCGATGGACGGGACGCGGCCGGTTCTTGACGCCTCGGGTTTTTCGCATCGGGTCCGTGGCGCAGACGTGTACGACAGCCACGATTACGAACAAGACCCCGAACAGTTTCGTGAGAACCACGCCGGGCTGGCCGACGGGAAGCCATATCTGAACGACGGCCGGCAGTGGGCGGCAGATGATTTCCTGACCGGTGGGTCCCAATGGTCGATCCCGTACGCAGGCCAACCATTCTTCGTCAGCGAATTTGGAGGTATCTGGTGGAATCCGGATGCGCGGGATGGCGATGATTCCTGGGGCTATGGCGAGCATCCGGAGAGCGTTGAAGCCTTCTACGAACGCTTTGATGGTTTGGTGTCGGTGCTTCTGGACAACGAAAACATGTTCGGGTACTGCTACACGCAGCTCACCGACATCTTCCAAGAGCAGAACGGCATCTACCGTTTCGATCGCTCCGCCAAGTTTGATCTCGAGCGACTGCGGAAGTCTCAGTCACGAGCCGCAGCGATCGAGATCACACGCGGCGACGTCTAAGACATGCAGATCAACAACAACAACGAGCCCCGACGCACAAGATTCGTCAATGTTGGCCAAGACGAGAGCGACGAGATCGTTTTGGTTGCGAAAGCACTCAGTTCCCCAACAAGAATCCGAATCCTCGAATTCTTGCAGGACAAGAATGCCAACGTTTCCGAGATCGCTCATGGCCTGGACATGCCAAGAGCGACCGCAGACCAGCATATCTCTATCCTTGCGGATGCTGGATTCTTGGGCTTTGAGACCATTCCAGCGAAACGTGGCCTCCAGAAGATGTGTATACGGAATCACGACATCGTCGTGCTTCATGTGCCGAAGAGCCGGGCGAGAGAGGGTCGCGACGCTGTCGTTACCGACATGCCGATCGGGAACTTTGTTGACTACTCGGTCAGCGCGACCTGCGGACTCGCGAACGAAGAGAGGCTCATCGGTCATTCCGACGATGTTGCTTCCTTCCATGAGCCGGAGCGGGTGACGGCTCAGATCATCTGGTTCGCCGTGGGTTACCTTGAATATCGTTATCCATTCCGTCCCCAAGAGGGTCGCCTGCCAAAGGCGCTCGAGTTGACCATGGAAGTCTGTTCAGAAGCGGTAGGACATCATCTTGACTGGCCTTCCGACATCTTTCTCGAAGTGAACGACGTCCCTCTCGGCGCGTGGACATCTCCCGCAGATTTCGGCGGGAAGCGTGGAATCCTGACGCCCTCTTGGTGGGGAATTGAGAATAGCCAGTTCGGTGTGCTCAAGACTTGGAGTGTTACATCAGAGGGAACGGCTCTCGATGGAGATCGGCTCTCAGGTGTCACGCTGAGCGACCTGGCTCTGGACGGCCATCCATACGTCAAGGTTCGGCTGGGTGTCCGACCGGATGCCGTGAATGTTGGTGGGCTGAATCTCTACGGAGAAAAGTTTGGAAACAGCGCGCAAGGGATCGTGCTCAAGCTGGAATTCTAGGGGTCCTGGGTCATTAGCCGCCCTTTCATACACGAACGAGAACCTCGAGAAAGTTGGAATGCTCGAATGCCGTCATTCGATATGCCGCTGGAAGAACTAGAGCGCTATCTGCCTTTCCGTGGCGAGCCCAAGGACTTCGACAACTTCTGGAGCGAAACGCTCAGCGACGCGAGTGCGGTGTCGTTGAATCCGGTGTTTACCCCCGTCGATGCCGGCCTCCAAACAGTCGACGCCTACGACCTTGAGTTCTGCGGCTATGGCGGACATCCGGTCAGGGGTTGGTTCTTGTTGCCAAGGACGGCGCGTGGCCCTCACCCGTGCGTCGTTCAGTATCTCGGGTACATGGGAGGTCGGGGCTCCTGTCTTGATTGGCTCTTGTGGCCCAGCCTGGGGTTTGCGTGCCTAGTAATGGACACGCGGGGGCAAGGAGGGTCCAACCATCATCCGGGCTCGACATCAGATGTCGCTCCGGCGGAGAGCGGCCCCTACGTGCCCGGGTTCATGACGCAGGGGATCTTGGATCCGCAGGCGTACTACTACCGACGCGTCTTTGTTGACGCGTTTCGGGCGGTGAAGGTCGCGCAAGAGCACGTTGCGGTGGATCCAGAACGCATTGCGGCGCTAGGTGCTAGTCAAGGTGGGGGAATCGCATTGGCGGTTGCGGGTCTTGATCGTTCCCTCAAGGTCGTCCTGCCGGACGTTCCCTTCCTCTGCAATTTCCGACGGGCAACCGATCTTGTCGATACGAAGCCGTATGCGGAAATAACAGAGTATTTGACCGCTCACCGTGATGCATCAGATGACGTCTTTCGGACGTTGTCCTATTTCGATGGAATGAATTTCGCGTCTCGCGCTAGGGCTCGAGCAGTCTTCTCCGTAGGACTAGCAGACACCACATGTCCGCCCAGCACCGTCTATGCAGCGTTCAACCACTACGCCGGACCCAAGGAGATCGTCGTCTATCGCTACAACAACCACGAAGGTGGAGGGCCCGCCCAACGAGATTTGCAAGTCAAACTCCTCCGCGAGGAGTTGCTCTGAATGCCGCCTTTGCGACGAGTATTCGCGCCCGGTCGCGTGAATCTTATCGGTGATCACACCGACTACACGGGGGGCCTTGTGTTCCCGATGGCCATTGATCGCGGGGTGACCATCACCGGATCGGTAGGTGGCTCGCTCCTAGGGGCCCGTTCCGATCGAGAAGGCACGAGTGCTCGCCTCGAGCTCCCCATTGATGACCCGGCTTCGGTAAGTCCGCCATGGGCCCGGCACGTTGCCGGCGTCGCGGCCGAGATGAAGGCGACCGTTGGCTTCGCCGGACAGTTGAGCTCGGATCTCCCAGTAGCGGGGTTGTCCTCGAGTGCTGCTGTGCAAGTGGCCGTCGCGCTGATGTTGGGCCACCCGGGTCCACCGATCGCGATCGCAGAGCTGTGTCAGGCTGCTGAACACCGAGCCACCGGAGTTCCATGCGGCATCATGGATCAACTGACCGTGGCGGCCGGCGTCGCCCGTCACGCGCTGTTGATCGACTGCCACAGCTTGGAAATCACGCCGTTTCCCGTCCCCGAGAACGTTGAGATCGTGATCGTGCACTCCGGCGAGCACCGCGAATTGACCAACTCGGCCTATGCAACACGGCGGGCCGAGTGCGAGGCCGCTCAACAGATCATTGGTCCGCTGCGGCTGGCATCGCTCGATGGGATCAACGGAATCGACGACGCGATCTTGAGGGCTCGCGCCCGTCATGTCGTGAGTGAGAATCAGCGTGTCCGAACCTTCGCCAATGCGTTGGTTGCAGGTGACTACTCCGAGGCTGGCCACCAGATGGTCGAGTCACACCGAAGTCTCGGCCAGGACTTCGAGGTCTCGACACCAACCCTCGATACCCTCGTTACCGAGCTGGTGGCGATCCCCGGCGTTTATGGTGCCCGGCTCACTGGCGCCGGCTTTGGTGGTGCAGTAGTGGCACTTGCCCGACCCGGAGCCCTCGATCGAGGCTTCGTCGCTACCGCCAGTGCCGGAGCTCGAGTCCTGTGAGCGAGCTGCGAGCCGGGCTTTGGCTCACCCGAACGGAAGGTGGGTAACCATGGCCATCAGTGTCCCTTCCGCAGGGCGAGTGCCGCGTTGTTTGCCCGTGCGGGTGCGATCCGAGCGGATCGTTGTGGGAGTTCGGCTGAGGGCGAATTGTTCCCGATGAGTAGAGCTATGTTTGGTGAAGGGAGCACATGTTGTGGCGTCGATAAAGATTGACCGGGTGGACAAGGTCTATCCCAATGACTTCCAGGCGATTCATGAGCTCAGCTTGGAGGTGGAGGACGGGGAGTTCCTGGTCCTGGTCGGGCCGTCTGGGTGCGGGAAGTCGACTGCGTTGCGGATGGTGGCCGGTTTGGAGGAGGTCACCAGCGGGGTGCTCCATATTGGTGAGCGGGTGGTGAACAACGTTGAGCCGAAGAACCGGGATATAGCCATGGTTTTTCAGAACTATGCGCTGTATCCCCATATGACGGTGAAGGAGAACATCGGGTTTGCCCTGAAGCTGGCCAAGGTGCCCAAAAAGGAGATCGCCCGCCGGGTTGGTGAGGCGGCGCAGATGCTCGAGTTGTCTGAGCAGCTCGACAAGAAGCCGGGGCAGCTGTCGGGGGGGCAGCGCCAGCGAGTGGCGATGGGTCGGGCCATCGTGCGCCAGCCCGCGGCGTTCTTGATGGATGAGCCGCTGTCGAACCTCGACGCCAAGTTGCGGGTGCAGATGCGGGCCGACATTGCCCGTCTTCAACGCCAGCTGGGGGTCACCACTATCTATGTGACCCACGATCAGGTTGAGGCTATGACGATGGGCGATCGCGTCGCGGTGCTCAAAGACGGCTATCTCCAACAGGTGGACACGCCCCAAGGGCTCTATGACCGGCCCGACAACGTGTTTGTGGCCGCGTTCATCGGGTCACCGTCGATGAATCTCTATGAGGGCGAGCTGCACAACGGCCAGATTCAGTTCGGGTCCCAGCTACTGGCCCTGCCGCCGTCGGTTCTTGAGCGTCGTCCCGGCCTTCGAGGCTATGAGGGAAGAAGGCTCATTGTCGGGGTCCGCCCGGAGGATCTGCAAGATGCATCTCTGGCCGGGTCCACAAGCAGCGCGACGACGATCAGGGGGGTGGTTGAGCTCACCGAGTCTTTGGGCAGCGAGATCGTGGTTCATTTCCCGCTTGACGCGGCCCGGGTAGATCCGGGGAATCCCGACGCCGCCGACGATGTCACCAATGCCAGCGCAGTGGGCCGATTTGATCCACGCAGCCCATGTCGCGCCGGCCAGGAGATCGACATAGCGGTCACCGTCGAGAACCTCCACTACTTCGACATCGACGACCACACCGCCATCTGGGACTGACACTTCACCCTCAACCCCCTCCCGGCCAGTGCCCTAGATGGCCGATTGTCGAATCCGGGCTAAGCGTTCTTGCCCAGTGTTGTGGCGGGGCTGGGGGTGTCGCCTTGGAGCTGACGGCGGCGCTCGAATAGCTCCTCGGCCGCGGCCTGGGCGTTTGCGGCAACTTCTTTGACGTCAACAGAGGCCACCTCGCCATCGGCCACCAGTCGTCGTCCTTGCACCCAGACGTTGGCCACATCGTGGCATGACGCGGTGAACACGAGGTGGGCGGCAATGTTGAAGTCGTCGCCGTGCATGACCGGGACGAAGTGGAGGGCACCCAGGTCCACGGTGACTATGTCGGCATCCTTGCCGGTTTCCAGCGAGCCGGTCACGTCGTCGAGGCCTAGCGCTCGGGCACCGGACAGGGTGGCCATGTCGAGGATGTCCCAGGGGTCTCCGGTGGTGGGGTCGAGGGTGCTCACCTTCTGAAGGAGTGATGCGAACTTCATCTCCTCCAGCATGTCGAGGTTGTTGTTCTCCTTCTCCCCGTCGGTGCCCAGAGCCACCGTCATGCCCTGTTCCCGGTAGAAGCCGATCCGGGCCGGACCCGACGACAGCTTCATGTTGGAGCAGGGACAGTGAGTGACGCTGGTGCCGGTCTGGGCCATCAACTGCACCTCCCGGTCGTCGAGCCACACGCCATGGGCGATCACGCTCTGGCTTCCCAAGATTCCCCGGTTGTAGAACTCCTCGATGGGGCGCCGGCCGAATTGGCGCAGGCATTCCTGCACTTCCCAGATGGACTCCGAAGAGTGGGTGTGGATCCCGGTGTCGAACTCCTCGGCCAGCGCGGCCGCTTGCCGGAACATGTCCGGTGAGCAGTAGAAGATGTGCTCTAAGCCCACCCACGTGCGAACCCGGCCGTCGGCGGCCACCAAATGCGTCTCCAACAGACGCCGATTGGTCTCCAAGGTCTCGAAGTAGTCGTACAGATCGGCGGTGTAGGGAGCCAGCGTGGCCCGAATCCCGATCGCCTCTGCGGCCCTCGCCGAGCCCTCCATGTGCCGCCACATGTCCAATACCGACGTAGTGCCGCCCCGCAGTCCCTCGGTGTAGGCCATCCACGAGGCCGCCTCGGCGATCTCAGGGGTCAGCGCCCGGTGGGCCGGGTCGATGTGATCTTCCAGCCACTCCCAAAGGGCCAGTGATTCTGCGGTGCCTCGCAGCAGGCCCGAGTGGAGATGGCAGTTGTGAAAGCCCGGGACCACCGCATGGCCGGTGGCGTCGATCTCCTCGACATTCGGCGCGGCGGGGTGCTGATCGACGTCGGCCACTTCGCCCACCAGTTCGATCTTGCCATCGATCACCAATACAGATCCCGGATCGAAGACGATCTTCGAACCCTCCATCGGGAGCACCGTTCCACCGCGCAACAAGAAACTGGTCACCGTGCCTGCCTTTCAAAGCCGCCTCTGCGGGTCACGGTAATGGCTAGAGGCTAGTTTCTTTTTATGTACAGCCATCTTGAGGAGGAGACCCGGGCTCGAGCGGTTGGGGCCGCGCTCGGCAACGAACCCTTCGACCTGATCCTGACCGGCGGCACCGTGGTCGACGTCGGAACCGGAGAGCTGCGCCAATCCGACGTGGGAATCGTCGGCCCGGTTGTGGCCAGCATCCACCCAACGGGTTCCCGCACCGACACCGCCGACTCGTTTGACTGCACCGACCGGTACATCGCCCCCGGCTTCATCGACATGCACGTGCACTTCGAGAGCTCCATGCTCACTCCCGGTCAGTACGCCGCCGCCATCTGTCCCCGAGGAACCACCACGGTATTCATAGACCCCCACGAGCTGGCCAACATCGCCGGAGTCGAGGGAGTGAGGTACGCCGTTGATGCCAGCCGTGGACTGCCGGTCCGGTTCGTGGTGCAGGCCCCCTCCTGTGTCCCGCCGCTACCGGGCTTGGAGCTATCGGGTCACGACCTGCACGCCGCCGACATCGCCGAGATGCTCTCTTGGGAAGAGGTCGGCGGCTTGGCCGAAGTCATGGACATGGGTGGGGTGTTGGGCCGCGACGCCCGCATGGTGGACATCGTGGCGGCTGGCCACGAGAGCGGAAAACTGGTCAGCGGCCACGCCGCCGGGTTGACCGGGCCCGCGCTTCAGGCCTATCTCAGTGCGGGAATCTTCTCCGACCATGAGGTCTTCGCCCATGTCGATGCGATGGAGAAGCTCCGCGCCGGCATGACCGTCGAGTTGCGGGGCGCCTTCGACTTCGTGCTGCCGCTCCTGGTCGAGGAACTGGCCAAGCTGCCGGAGTTCCCCACCCACATCATTGCCGCCACTGACGACTTGTTTGCCGCCACGCTGCTGGAAGAAGGCGGCATCGACGATCTCTTGCGCCGGTTGATCCGCTATGGCCTAGAGCCGACGCGTGCTTTGAGAATCGCCACCTACAACGCGGCCTATCGCCTCCAGCGCACGGATCTTGGCATGGTTGCCGCCGGCCGCCGGGCCGACATCGTGGTGTTGTCCTCCTTGGAAGAAGTCGCGGTGGACGATGTGTTCTTCGATGGCCGTCAGGTGGCCCATGGGGGAGTGATGCTCGAATCAGTCGCCGAGGCTCCGTCAAACCCGCCGCTCGACACGATCAGGCTGTCGACGATGACCGCCGACGACTTCATTTTCCGCCTGCCCGGTGTTCCGGACGGACGCCACCGCATGAAAGTGGTACAGGGAGTGGTGATGACTGAGTGGGGCGAGGCCGAGGTCGATGTGGCCGACGGTGTCGTCACAGTTCCCGATGGCTACTTGCTGAACGTGGTCGTGCACCGCCATGGGCGGATTCCGGCCACGCCGGTTGCCGGGCTGCTCGGTGGCTGGGGCCACTGGACGGGTGCGGTAGCCACCACGATTAGCCACGATACCCACAACCTCTCCGTGTTCGGCCGTGATCCCTCCGACATGGCGGTGGCAGCCAATGCGGTGATCGCCACCGGGGGAGGAGTGGCAGTGGTCCAGGATGGCGAGGTCGTCTCGATCCTCGAGCTGCCTGTGGCTGGGATCTTGTCACCTCTGCCGGCCACCGACGTCGCTCGGCTCCAGTCGGAGGTCGGCGCCGCGGCGCAAGCCATCGGCTTGCCGCCCGGGCCGCTCACCCAACCCCTGTTCTCGGTCATGTTGATGAGCTTGGCCTGCTTGACGGGACCGCATGTGACCGACATCGGCTTGGTGGACGGCACATTGAGCCAGCTCGTCGACGACCTTGTGTTGTCGTGACCAGGTTGCCTGCCGTCTCCGAATTCGAACTTCGGTGAGCCAGATGTTCATCGGCGCCAACCTCGTTCCCGAACCCGAGCAGATCTTGCGGCTTCAGGCCGTGGCCCGAGGTGAGCAGCCCGCCGACCTGGCCATCCGGGGAGGCAAGGTGCTCGCGCTTCACAACCGCGAGCTCATTGAACGCGACGTTCTGATCGCCGGGGAGCACATCGCCGCGGTAACGCCTGTCGGTCGCCTGGAGGCTGACACAGAAGTTGATGCGACGGGCCGGTTTGTCGCTCCGACGTTCATCGATGTCCATCTCCACATCGAGTACACCATGCTCACTCCCGGAGAGCTGGCCCGGCTGGTTGTGCCTCGGGGCACAACCACCGTGCTGGCCGACCCCAACTGTTTGGCCAACGTGGTCGGAACTCGGGGTGCCGACGCTATGGCCGCCACGGGCACGCCGATGCGCATCTTTCAGCAGATCTCCCACAAGATTCCCCGGGTGCCGGACCTCGAATTGGGTGGAGCGGTGATGCCCGAAGTGGACGTGCTGGAACGGCTTAGTGCGACAAATGTGGCCACCTTGGGCGAGAGCAACCCCTTCGATCTGGACATCTCGGCGGCGCGCAAGGCCCATACCGCAATGGCCGCCGGTCGAAGGCTCACCGGTCACACCGCCCGGATCGCGGATGAGCCGCTGTGGGCTTACCTGGCCGGTGGCGTCAGCGACGACCACAACGCGTTCAACACTTCGGAGGTCATCGATCGGCTGCGCCTCGGGGTGATGATCACGGTGATGTCGGGGTCGATGAACGACAACGTCCCGTTGGTATTCGAGGATGTTGGCGCAGTGGCCGGTGGATTCGACTATATGAGCTTCTGCGCCGACGATCGCCATGTAGAGGATCTTCGGGACGAGGGTCACATCGACCATCACGTGCGCAGCGCCATAGCCCATGGTGTGCCCGCCATCGAGGCGTATCGCATGGCTACGCTCAACGCCGCTCAGTACTACCGACTCGATCACTTGCTCGGTTCGATCACCCCCAGCCGACTGGCTGATGTGATGATCCTCGATGACTTGAGCGATGTGCGACCGTCGATGGTCATCGTGGGGGGCGAGATCGCCGGTAGAGACGGCGAGGCAACCTTCGCCAACCCCGACACCATGCCGGATTGGGTCCGCAACACCGTGCGCTTGCCTGGGGACTTCGGTCCCGACCTGTTCCGGGTGGAAGCCGACGCCGCGGCCGACGAGGTGGCTGTGGTGCGGGCCATGGAGATGTACGACGGCTATTTCAAGCGGGCCATCGAGGCCGAGCTCCAGGTGGTGGACGGCAACGTGATCCCTGATCCTGCTATCGACATCGCCAAGATCACGGTGTTCGACCGCCACCACGGAACCGACACCCGGGCCACGGGATTCGTGCGGGGGTTCGGCCTTGCCCGCGGCGCGCTGGGCATCACCAGCAACTGCGAGAACCAGAACCTGGTGGTGGTGGGAACCAGCGACGAAGACCTTGCCCACGCCGCCAGCACTCTTCAGGAGATCGGAGGGGGCTACGTCTGTGTGGCCGATGGCGAGGTGCTGGCCACCGTCCCCCTTCCCCTCGGGGGCATAATGAGCGATCAGCCGTGGGAGCGGGTGTATGACGAGTCGATCGAGGCCAACCATGCCGCGACCTCGCTCGGTTGCGAGATTGCGTCGCCGTACATGATCCTGGCTTTCGTCGGGTTGGCCGGCGTGCCCGACTACGGCCTCACCGAGAAGGGGCTCATAGACACCATGACCCAGTCGTTCATACCGGTGCTGTTGTGCTGCCGGTGCCCCCAGCACATTCATGATGGTGGGGGAGTGACACGATGAAGCCGGCTGGTCGAACCACGAGGAGACAACGATGACATTGGCACGGTTCTTGGGCTCGGCGATCGCGCCCCCCGAGCTCAGCAGCGATGAAGAGCGCGCACTGGAGACGCTGGACGATGTGATTGCCGAAGTGGTGGCGCCGCTGGCATCCGAGCACGACGATGCCGGTCGGTATCCCACTCGGGCCGTTGACGCCCTCAAAGGCTGCGGAATCCTCGCGCTGGCCGTCCCTGCGGAGTTCGGAGGGGTCGGTGCCTCGCACACCGCCAGTCTGCACGCCCAGGTACGACTGGCCGCGGCAGACTCGTCGGTAGCCCAGGTCTACAAGGTGCACGACGAGCTGGTACGGGAGATCTTCAGCTACTGCGCCGACGACCTGAAGCCCCGACTGGCCTCGCTGGTCCTCGACGAGAACGCAACCCTGGGCCTGGCAGTGGCTGAGGCGGGCAAGACAGTGGCCGAGCCGTTCACCACGTTGGCCCTCGAGCAAGAAGACGGCGGCTATGTGGTCAACGGCCAGAAGATCTACACCACCGGCGCAGCAGAGGCCGACTACGTGGCGGTGTGGGGCTTCAATCCCGAGCGATTCACGCCGGAGAACCCGTTCTTCGCCCTCCAGCTGAACCTGGTGGCCAAAGACAATCCGGCTATGACGGTCCACCGCGACTGGGATGCGCTGGGACAGCGGGCCACCGACTCGGGGAGCATCAGCTTTGAGAATGTGAGGGTGGGTCCCGAATGGGTAGCTAGCATCCCCGGTAGAGCGCCGCTGCCCCATTCGGGAGTCCGGTTCGAGGCGGGATTCGCCGCGGTGAACGTGGGAATCGGCATCGGCGCGCTTCAGGCGGCGGTGCCGTTCGTCAACGAGCAGAGCCGGCCATGGCCCTCAGCCGAGGTGGACAATGCGGCCGAGGATCCCATGGTTCAGCGGACGATGGGGGAGTTGGTTGCCGATCTCGCGGCCGCCCACGAGCTGACCATGCGGTGTGGCCATGCCCTTGATTCATTTGAGCGGGGCGAGATGAGCCGAACCGAACTGGCCATTCCCATTTATGCCGCCCGGTCGGCCGCCGACCGGGCCGGGTTGGCCGCCGCTCAGGGCGTGTACGGGCTCATGGGCACTCGCTCGGCTCGTCGCCCCTTGGGGTTTGATCAATGGTGGAGGAACGTCCGCACCCTCACGCTTCACGATCCGGTGGAGTGGAAGCACGTCGAGATCGGCCGGCACGTCCTCACTGGATGGGATCCTCCCCCCGGCATCTACACATGACGCTGCTCAGCGCGGAGCGGGTCCGCGCCGTCCCCAAGGTTGAGCTCCATATCCACCTTGAGGGCACGTTTCGCCCCGCGAGGGTCGCCGAACTGGCTGCCATCGCCGGCGAAAAGCCGCCCCGACCGGTCGACCGGCTCTTTGAGGCAGACAATCTCGCTGATTTTCTGGAAACCCTGGACTGGGTCTGTGGCCTGGTCCGCGACGGGCCGACCGCCGAGCAGGTGGCCTATGACTTCGCGGCCTACGCCCATGACCAGGGCATCGTCTACGCCGAGGTGATCGTGAACCCCACCCACTGGTCGGGACTGTCCACGGCTGGGCTGTTCTCCGCGTGTGCCCGGGGATTCGATCGGGCCCAGGCGGATGGGCTTGGCGACTATCGCCTACTCCCATCAATTCTGCGACAGCAATCTGAACAGGAGGCCAGAGAACTGGTCGAGTGGATCGAGGGTGCAGATTTGGACCGGATCATAGGGCTTTCGATAGATGGCAACGAGGAGGCAGCCGGTCGGACTGGTCCCCGATTCGCCTCCGCCTATGCCGACGCAGCCCGGATCGGTCTGGGTCGAACCGCCCATGCGGGGGAGTCATCGGGCGCCGAGGGTGTCCGTGATGCCATAGAGCTTTTGGGCGTAAGCCGCATCGACCACGGGGTTCGCTGTGCTGAGGACCCGGCGGTATTGGCCATGGTCCTGGACAACAGCATCACGCTGAACGTCTGTCCAACGTCCAACTGCACCCTGCTGTATTCAAGCCTGGACGACCATCCGATCAAAGACCTGGACGCCGCCGGGGTGCGTTACACCATCAACACCGATGATCCCGAGACGCTCGGCATCTCACTGTGCAGCGAGCTAATGCTGGCCGCGGAACATCTCGACTGGGACATGGCCGATCTTGTTGCCGCCCAGCATCGTGCCATCGACGCCGCCTTTTGCTCAGATGAAGACAGAGCGGTCCTGCGAGCCCTGCTCGATCAAACAGTCGGGACGTAGTTCTCGCCCAACCCCCGGGGCATGCGGGCCCAGCGGGCACTGGCGGTGAGAATCAACAAGGCCACGAAGAACGGGATTGCGTTTAGCCCCTCGATGGGAACGTCAACAAACACATTGTTCAGGTTGAAGCCCAGCGCCTCGAAGAACCCGAACACGAATGCCCCCACGGCGGCACCCCAGATGCTCCAGCTGGCCATGATGATGACGATCAGGGCGATGAAACCGCGGTTCGCAGTGAGCCAGGGCTGAAACCGTCCCACGCTGCCCAACATCAAGGCGGCCCCGCCCAGCCCGCCGAGGAACCCCGACATCAGCGTGGCCATGGTGCGGACGCGCACCACATCCACGCCTCGGGCCGCCGCGGCATCAGGATCCTCTCCAACGGCCTTTACTTCGAGGCCGAAGATGGTCCGAGAGGCGATGAATCCGGTCACCAGCACCAGACCCAAGGCCAGCCACGTGTACCAGCTGTGGCCGAACAGGGCGTCGCCGAGCCAGGGGATGTCGGACAGGAGCGGAATGTCCACCTCTGACGGCAACGACACCTGGCGGTCCCTTCCGCCGACATCGGTGGTGACCCGGAAGATGTACCCGGTCGTCCCGATGCCGAGGATGGTCAGGCCGAAACCGACGACCACCTGATTGGCGTACAGGCGGATAGAAAGCAAGACCATGAAGGCGGCCAACAGCATTCCGGCCAGGCCTCCGACCAAGAATCCCAGCGGGGCCACAGTGGGGTCGGCCACGTAGAGCGACGTCAGGGCGCCGATGATCATGTACCCCTCGAGCCCCAAGTTCAAGACGCCGGCTCGCTGGGCGAAGGTCTCACCGATGGAGGCGTAGATCAACGGGGTGGCCAGCCTCAGCCCGCCTGCCACCGTGGCGCTCCAAAACGTGGCCTCCAGCAATTGGCTCATCGGCGTTTCCTCCCGACGAGGGTGAAGTTGGCCATGACCCCGCGGGTGAGGCGAATGATCTGGGGGGCATATCGGATGGAGAACCCGAGCAGGAGGAGCGCCTGAATGATGTCGGAGAGTGAGGCAGGTATGCCCTCAGAGGACTGCATGGCCAACCCGCCGGCCTGGAGAGCCCCAAATAGGAGCGCGGCCACCAGCACGCCGCCCGCGGTCGCGCCCCCGAGGAAGGCGACGACGAGGCCGAAGAATCCGATATCGGAGGCGATCCCCACGTAGACCCGCTGGAGAAGCCCGGCGGCTTGGATCCAGCCGACCAGGCCGGCGGTGGCCCCGGAGATGAGAAGCGAGTTGATGATCACCCGATTACTGGAGATGCCCAGGCTTTGGGCCAGGTTTGGGTTTTCCCCGTAGAGGTCGTAGCTGAATCCCCGGTCTGAGCGCACCCACCAGATGAAGGCGAGGCCGATGATGACGGCGGCGAAGACCCCGGTATGGAAGCGGGTGCCGTCGATGACCAGTCCGAGGATGCCGTTGTCTGGGTAAGGGTCGGACTGCGGGGTGATAGCAGTGGGGGGCTTGAGCGGGTTGTTGAGGAGGTACTCGATGAGCAGGGCGGCGAATTCAGTGAACAGCAGGGTTGAGAGGATCTCGTTCACGCTGAAGTACGCCCGCAGCAACGCCGGGATCAACACCCAGGCCATGCCGAAAAGGGCACCTCCGATGGCGGCAGCCGGAATGGCCACCGCAGACGGTGCCGTCTCGAAGAATTGGGCGGTCAACAGCGCCCCTATGGCACCAGCGACAACTTGGCCCTGCGCGCCGATGGAGATGAGCCCGGCCCGAAGTGCCACCGCGGTGCCGTACCCCACGATGGCCAGGGGTGCGGCCCGGGACAAGGTCTCGCCCAGTGCGAACTTCGACCCAAAAGCGCCGTCGAGCATGGCCCCATAGGCAGTGAGGGGGTTTTCTCCCGAAAAGAGCATGATCAGCCCGCCGACCACCACCGCAATGAGAACGGCAAGGCTGCTCGTCGACAATGAAGTGGTGAAACTGCGCTCTCCGGTCCCCGTGGGGGCGTCCTCGATTTCGCCCTGCTCGCCTCCGGCTACCACATCAGTCACCGGTTGCCCCCGAGGTCTCGGTCAAACCGGCCATAGCCGCGCCCAGGCGCTCGGGCGTCATGTCCTCACTGGAGAACGCATCGGTCACCACGCCTCGGTACAGCACGATGATCCGGTGGGCCAGGTCGGCCACCTCGTCGAGGTCGGCTGAGATCACCACCACGGCACCCCCGGCCTGGGCCGCGGCAAAACAGCGATCGCGCATGGCCTTGGCGGCCTCGGGGTCGAGACCTTTTGTGGGACCATGGGCTACGAGCACTGCTGGGTTCTGCTCCAGCTCCCGGGCCGCCATCAGCTTCTGCTGGTTCCCGCCCGAAAGCGAGCTGGCCATGGCTGCGGGCTCTGGAGGACGGACTTGGAATCGCTCGATCAGTTCTCGGGCGTGGAGAGCGATCTTGTCCCCCAAACGCACGCCAAAGCTGGTGAATCGCCGATTCCCGATATGCCGGGCGATTGCGTTGTCGGCGACCGAGAAGGATGCGGCGAGACCGTTGGAGCGATCCTCGTGGATGTGGGCCACTCCCGCAGCGATTGCCTGGCCTGCCGATCCCGAGATGTCTGTGCCATCTACCACGACGTTGCCGCTGGTTAGCTTGGCCTGTCCGGTCAGTGCTTTGGCCAGTGGTTCCTGGCCGTTTCCGGCAATGCCGACCACTCCGAGAATCTCACCGGCGGCTACTTCGAAATCGAGGCCGTGGCATCCGACGCCGTGCGGAGACGAAACCGAAAGGTCGCTCACTGCCAATCGAATTGACCCCCGCTGAATCTCGGGCCGGTTGACTTCCAGCAGCGAGACGTCGCCGATCATGAGGGTTGCCACTTCGCGGAGGTCGGCGTTGCGTACGTCAGCCCCCTCAACCACGACCCGGCCCGCTCGCAAAACCGTGAGCCGGTCGGCCAACTCCGTCAACTCGGGCAATCGGTGGGAGATATAGATGATCGGAGTGCCCTCAGCGCGCAAACGGTGGCACAGTGCGATGAGAGCTTGGGTCTCAAGAGGCCCCAGTGCCGAACTGGGCTCGTCCAGAATCAACAGCCGTGCCCCCCACGCAACCGCGATGAGGATTTCCGCTTGTTGTCGAACAGCCAGCGGCATGTCGTCGATGAGCGTCTCCGCGGGGACGCCCAGCCCGAATTCGTCGGACCAGCGCTCCACTTCGGACCGAGCCGCCCTCGCGTTGAAAACCGCAGGCGCATTTGGTCGTCCCAGTTGGAGGTTTTGGGCGACGGTGAGCCCTCGGACTAGCGAGAGCTGCTGTCTTACGTGGGCGACTCCGGCAGCGGCGCCTTCGCGGCGCGATGCCGGCTGGTAGGGCTCTCCGAACAGGCTCATCGACCCGGCATCAGAGTGGATTGATCCGGCAACAATCTTGGCCAGTGTGGACTTACCGGCCCCGTTCTCGCCGACCAGGGCATGGATCTCGCCCTCCTCAAGGGTGAAATCCACGCCCTCCAGCGCCTGAATCGATCCGAACCGTCGCGACGCACCCCTTACCGACAGGGGAGAGCGGAATGCGGGCGCCGCGCCAGTTTCAGAATTCAATGATTGTGCAGCCGGCTAGCCGGGGAAGGGGATAGAGAACTCGCCGGCCTCGATAGACGCGACCAGCTCATCGAGTGCGGCTTGCAGCTCGTCAAGGCTCACTGCGGTCTCAACCGTCGCATTGGTGTTGACCGGCAAGACTTCTACTTGGGCGTTGAAGATGCCACCGGGATAGAACGCGTATCCCTCTTCGCCCACAGCGTGCACTTCACCGTCGGGGGTGCCGAAGGTTCCGTTGCGAACCTGGGCGAAGAAATCCAGGTACAGGTCTTTCATGCGGATGACGGTGGCCGCCAGATAGACGTCGGGTGCCGTCTGCTCCTGGGAACCGAATCCGACTGAGATTGGAATCCCCGCGGCTGAAGCGGTCTGAGCCGCACCGATGCAGATTCCGTCACCAGAGCAGTAGATGAAGTCCGCGCCCTGGTCTATGAGCTGCTGGGTGACCTCGGCCGCGGCCTGAACGTCGACGAACGAACCGGCAAAGCCTTCGAGGAATTCGATGTCGGGGTTCACCGACAAAGCTGCGTCGCGGAACGACTGGTGCATCGTCTTCACAAAGTCGAACTCGGGGCCTCCGACGATCCCAATGGTTTCGCCGACCACTGCCTGTGCCGCCAAAATGCCATTTGGATAGGCCATGTCCTGCACGTTGTAGAGCCAGTCCACCACGTTGCCGCTTGTGACCGAACCGGGCACCAAGATGCCGCCGGTCATAGAGAACGCTACATCGGGGAACTCCGCATAGAGCTGCTGGATCGGATCCACATATTCAATGCCGTGTCCCAGGACGAGGTCGAACCCCTGGCTGGCAAAGTCGCGAATGGCCGGGAGCGAGTCGGTGGGATCGATGATCTCTTCGAGCACCTGGGTCTCGACGTTGCCGTCCTCGGCCACCGCGTCGCGCAAGCCCTCATAGGCCGCCTGGCTGAATGAATTGTCGTTGCGCACACCCGGCAATAGCAAGGCCACGCGAAGCGCGTCCCCGTCGTCCTCGGGCTCTGGTTCCGGTTCGGGCTCTGGCTCGTCCTCGACTTCGGGCTCTGGTTCAGGCTCAGGCTCTGATTCGGTCTCGGCCGGCGCCGGTTCGGGTGCCGGTTCTGCCTCTCCGTCATCGTCGTTGCCGCACCCCGCGGCAATCAAGCCGAAGACCATCAGCAGTGCGAAGATCCTGAATAGGAACGAAGAACGTCGTGACACGGGTACCTCCCCCTCGTACGGCACTGCCACCAGAACAGCGCTCGTGTCGGACAACAACCGACCTTAGCCCTTTCTTCGAGGAGCGTCGATTGCGAAGGCTGCGGGCCGTCAGTTGCGTCGCCGCTGTGGATTCGACCGCACGGGATATGCCCGCCGCGCCGCCTCGGCAATGGCGTCCTCGTCCACCGTCATGCAGCGTCCATCTCTCACGACGATCTCACCGTTTACCATTACCAATGAGGCTCTATCGGAGAGCCCACCAAGAACCAGGCCGATTACCGCGTCGTGGACCCCCACCCGGTCGACGGTGGTCATATCCCAAGCGGCTATGTCTGCGGCCATCCCCGGTTCGATCACTCCCAGCTCGCGGCGTCCTAGGCACGCGGCCGAGCCTCGGGTGGCCAGGCGTAGCAGCTCTCGGGCGCTCGGCCACTTCTGTGGCGAAGTGTGCATGTCGCGGTGGGCAAGCGCTGCCACCCGGACGTCGCCGAGTTGGTTGCAGCCGTCGTTGGAGGCCGACCCGGTGGTGCCGAATCCGACCTTGCATCCAGCATCGAGGTACTTCCGCAACGGTGCCAGTCCCCAGCCCATGCGGAGGTCGGGCGCGATGAGGTGCACGATGCCAACGTCGGCCGCGGCGAACTCCGGGATCTCCTCATGGGGTGGATCGACCATGTGGGCCAACCACACCCTGTCTTGATTCCAGCCGTTCTCCACCAGGAAGCGCCACGGCGTGATCCCGTAGGTGTCCATACAGAATCCGGTGTCGATGACTTCGTAGAGATGGGTGTGCAGACCGACCCCAGGCTGATCGGCGGCCATGGCAGCGAACTCGCGGTATATCTCCGGCTCGTCGGTGTGCACACCGCAGGGGGCCAGATCGATTCTGATCTGCGCCAGGGGGTCGGGATCGTGGTACTGGTCGATGAGCTCTTGGGAGTGGCGCAACACCTCGTCGATCGTCTGGCAGGCAATGTCGGGCACGACGCCGCCGTGCCTTTTCCCCTTGGTCATGGAACCCCGACCGGCGTGCAAGCGGATGCCAGTCTCAAGGGCGCCTCCGATCATCTCCTCGATAAAGGGCTCGGTCTTGCCCTCGACGAACACGTAGTGCTGGTCGGCCACAGTGGTGACCCCGCCCAGCAGAGACTCCACCATCCCCGCTCGGGCGACGGCGCCCACTGAGGACGGCGTGTAATGGCCCTGGCGCCACAGATACAGCGTTTTCACATGGAGCGCGGTCAGCCAGGGGTGAATGGGTGCCCGTTCCAGTTCGGCAAATGATCGCAACCCCACCTGGTAGAGGTGCTGGTGCCCGTTGATCAGACCAGGGAGCACCAGCAGCCCACTGCCGTCTATGACTTCGACCGAGTCATCAACCTCAAGACCATGGCCGACGGCGGCAATGCGCTGGCCGGACACCAGGATGTCTGCGCCTTCCATTTCCCGGTCGCTCTCGTCAAAGGTGACCAGATGGCTGATGTTGCGGATCAAGGTGCCTGGCATCTCCTGCGAGTTTCGCCTTTGGGCCGGTGGCAGCGCAATCGCCGCTGATGGGCCCGTCAATCGCTCGCTAGTGGTGTGTCGCAGAAATTGCGCCGTGGATTGCGACGGCAGCGGCGTTCCTCGCAAGGCGCACCGACGCAGCCATACCCAGAGCGTACGGCAAGGAGGCGCAACGCCGCGAGGGGAGTCGATGCCTAGCAGGACACGAGCGATTATTTTTGCGACACACCACTAATGTCGCGACACCTATGAAGCACCGGTTGGTCGGCCAGCGAGTTCCCCGCACCAACGACGACGGGCTGTTACGCGCTACGGGCCGCTACCTCGACGACATCGTGTTGCCCGGCATGGTTCATGCCGCCATTGTCCGGAGTCCGGTAGCCCACGGGCGACTGATCGGATTCGATCCTGCCGACGACGGCCCCGCCACGGTCTATAGCCCTGATCGGCTGGCGGAGCTCATTCCGGGCGAGCTGCCTGTCTTGTGGATTTTGGACGGTCAGGAGCAGCGCTCCACACCGGTGATCGACAACGCGATGCGGTATGTGGGCCAGCCAATCGCAGTGGCCATTGCAGATTCTCGGTATCTGGCCGAAGACCAGGCCGAACGGGTTGGCCTGGACATCGAAGAACTCGATCCGGTGTTGGGGATCGACGAAGCACTGGCGGCCGACGGGGCGTTGTTGTATCCCGAGCTCGGATCCAATGTCCTGGCCTCGTTTGAAGCGGGTGACTCAGAAGGTCACACCGCGTCGGTGTTCGCGGCGGCGGATCGCATACTGAAAATGAGGTTGCGGATCGGGCGGGTTCACGGGTTGGCCATCGAGGGGAGAGGGATTGTCGCGGTTCCCGGACCCCGGGGGAAGCTCATGGCCTACACGTCGACACAAGCGCCGCATTCGGTGCGCGATTCGTTGTGCGAAGCGCTGGGCATGGCTCAGAGCCAAGTGCGGGTGATCGCCCCCGATGTCGGGGGCGGCTTCGGACTCAAAGACCACGTATACGAGGACGAGGTCATCGTGGCCGCGGCGGCCATGGACTTGGGCCGCCCGGTGAAATGGGTCGAGGACCGATCCGAATCCCTAATAGCCACCACCCACGCCCGCGACGAGATTCACGACGTTGAGGTGGCGTTCGACAATGACGGAACTCTGCGGGGGCTGCGAGTGGAGGGTTTACGGAATGCCGGGGGTCGGTTCACGGTATTCGGCGGTGGACCCCTGTTCACCGTGTTCGGTGTTGTGCCCGGGCCCTACCGCTGGGATGCCGTGCGCTGCCTGGGCCGGGTGGTGGCCACCAACACCATGACCACAGGTGCCTACCGGGGATTCGGGCAGACTCAGGCGGCGTTCATTCGCGAGCGAGTGGTCGACCGGGTGGCCGCGGAGCTGGGTCGTGATCCAGTAGAGCTTCGGCTTCAGAACATGATCGGTCCCAAAGAGCTGCCCTATCGGATTCGAACCATGATCGAGTTCGACAACGGCGATTACCCGCAATCGCTTAGACGGGCCAGCCAGCTCATAAGTAACGGTCCTGACGCTCCTGACGATGGACGGCTCCGCGGAATCGGCTATTGCTGCTACGTGCAGATGGCCGGTATCGGGCCGAGCACCGCGAACGAATTCATCGGACTCAGCATCGGCGGGTTCGAGAGCGCTGATGTCCGTATTGAGCCCGACGGGTCGGTTCGGGTGGCCACTGGGGTTTCTCCCCATGGCCAGGGTCTGGAGACAACCATTCCCCAGCTGGTCGCCGACGAACTCGGCGTGGGACTGGACACGATTGAGCTGGTGCACGGCGACACCGACACCTCTCCGTATTCGCCGTACGGCACGGCCGCCTCGCGATCGATTGCCGTGGGCGGCGGAGCCGCGGTTGTCGCCTCCCAGCGGGTAGCGGACAAGATCAGAGCCATCGCGGCCGAGATGCTGGAGGCGAGTCCGGCGGACATCGAGCTCGGTGAGGGTCAAGCTCGCGTGGCGGGTACCGGAGTCGGTATAAGCATCCCTGACGTGGCCAAACGGGCATGGCAGGGGTTCCGGCTTCCTGAGGGGGTCGAGCCCGGCCTGGCGGAGTCGTACTCCTACGACCCCGCCAGCGCCACGTTTTCCTATGCCACCCATGCCTGTCGGGTTGCGGTTGATCCCGGCACCGGGCAGGTAGCCGTGGAGGACTACGTGGTGGTGAGCGACTGCGGCACCATGGTCAATCCCACCATCGTCGAAGGCCAGATCCAGGGGGGTGTTGCACAGGGTCTGGGCGCGGCGCTGATCGAGGAATTCGTCTACGACAACAATGGTCAGCCGCTGATGTCCACGTTGCTCGACTATCACGTTCCCGACAGCGCGACGATGCCCGACATCCGCATCGAGCACTTGGAGATCCCCAGCCCGTACACCCCAGGGGGGATGAAGGGGATGGGGGAGGGGGGGACAAACGGCGCCTACGCTGCGGTCGTGAATGCTGTCTGCGCTGCCCTGCCCGACGTGGACTGGACCAATGTGACCACACCGCTTTCACCGAACCGGATTTGGGAGGTACTCCATGGCCAATCCTGACCACACCAGAGTGCGGGTGCTCTACTCCGACATGTTCGGCTTTGCCCGCGGAAAGTACATCCCGATGGCGGCGGCCACCGGAGAGGTGGGCTTCTCCATCGCCATTTTCGGGGTGGGATACGACCGGGCTTTGATCCCAGCCCCCGGTGCTGAAGTGCTCGATGGGCTCGGTGATTTCCGTGCTGTCTACGACCTAGAGCGGGTTAGAGACTGCTGGCTGGAGGGGACCGGGGTGGTCATCGGAGATCTCGTCCAAGACGGCAATCCGCTCGCCATCTCGCCTCGAAACGCGTTGGCCAAAGCGGTCGATGACCTCGAAGCCGCTGGGTACCGGGCCAGAGTCGGGATCGAGCTTGAGGCCTACGTGCTTCAGCCCGACGGAAAGGGAGGCTGGGAGGAGTGGGACACCCCGGGTTCGCATTGCTATGGAACCGGCCCGCTGGTGGACCCCTCCGGCCTTCTGGACGACATCATGGCCGCGGCCGCAACTGCGGGCATCGGATTGGAGACCATCGCCAGTGAGTACGACACCCCTCAATTCGAGTTCACCATCGAGCACCAGGAGCCCCTAGAGGCCATCGACAACACCTTCCTCCTCAAGCTGCTGTGCCGTGAGATCGCTGCCCGACACGGGCTTTTGTTGACGTTTCTCGGCCGGCCTTTCGGCGATCGCGGTGGCAACGGCCTCCACGTGAACATCAGCTTCCAGAACGATGCCGGCGAACATCTGTTCCAAGATCCTCAGGCCGCCGATGGGCTCTCCGCCCTCGCCCACCACGGCATCGGGGGCATGCTCGAGCATCACGAGGCGCTGACGGCTCTGTGCGCCCCCACCGTCAACGCCTACAAGCGGCTCATTCCCGGGCAGTTGTCGGGCTATTGGGCTAATTGGGGCTACGACCACCGCGCCGTGGCGATTCGCGTTCCCCGTGATCGCGGTGCTGCCACCCGTCTGGAGAACCGAGTGCCCGATGGCGCGTCGAATCCCTACGTGGCCACCGCAGCGCTGTTGCAGGCCGCGCTCCTCGGAGCGAATGGCCAGATCTCGCCACCCCCGTGCGAGGAAGGCGACGGACTTGAAACCGCAAACACCGTGCGCTGCGCTCCCGAGAACCTGAGCCTGGCCCTCGATGCCCTCGAGGCCGACCAGGCCTTGGTCGAAGCCGTGGGCTCAGGACTTGTGGCCAATTTCGTGGCCATGAAGCGCGAGGAGTGGCGCCGATTCTCCCAAGCAGTCACCGACTGGGAGCTAAGCGAGTATCTGACCTACCACTAGGAGATCGCTCGGCGAAGATCCCGGGCAGGCCAGTGCTCTAGCTGCTCGTTCCATCGGTTGCGGGCTCGAGCTCGAACAAGCGCAGCTCGCGTTCGGTTACGGCGTCGTACTGGGTCCACAGCGGATACCAGGCCACTGCGGTCTGCCACCTCGATTCCCGCTCGGCACCGGTGAGGAGTCGAGCCCGCACTGGTGTGCGTTGGCCGCGGAACACGATCTCGGCATCGGGGTTGGCCAGGAGGTTGGCTGTCCACGCGGGATGATCTCCGCGGGCGAAGTTGCTGCCCACCACCAAGAAGCGGCCATCTTCGAGCGGGACCGCGCCGAGCGGGGTCTCACGGGTCTGTCCGGTCTTGGCGCCGGTGGAGAAAAGCATGAGCATTGGCTGTGCGGCGGAATCGAGCAGTGTTCGCCCCCGGGTGAGTCGGTTGATCGCCCGGTGGACCCGCGGCACAATGTGCGGACCGAGGGTCCTGAACGGCCGAGAGAGCACCACGCGGGCTGGCATCCGGAAACCCTTGGGCGGTGTCGGCGCTTTGCTGGGATCAGGGGAGGGGATTGCTTCGCCGATCTGGCGGTTGGAGAGGAGGCCGGCTTCATGCCAAGCGGCCAGGCTGTCGGCGAAGGTCTCCTCAATTTCGCGGAACTCAACCCCGTATACGGAGAGATCGCTGTCTTCCGATCCTTCCCACTGGGTGAGCACGCTCATACTGAATCTGTTCATGGCCGCGTTGATCGGGACGACACGACGTATCGCATCAGCGGTGCGACCCATCCCCCGGAGAGCAGAAGGGGGAAACGGCATCATGGGGAATCTTCGACCGGTGATATCGCGGTGGATGCGGGCGAAGAGGTTCATATCCACCAGATGTCCGCCGCACATGACACGACGGGGCCCATGGCCCGGTTCAAGTAGCGCCACCAGGAGCGAAGCCATGTCTCGGACATCGGAGATGGCCACCGCGGCCTTGCGGGTGGGAATGATTCCGGTTGCGGTGAATCGGGCCATGTCCTCGCTGGCCTCACCGAAAGCCGAGCCCGCGGGCGGCCCGATGACCGCGCTCGGATAGACGATTGCAATGGGAGCCCCGTCAGCCTGGAGTTTCCGGGCCACCATCTCCGCGTCGGCCTTGGCTTGGCCGTAGGTGTATCCGGCTGAAGAAGGCGGGTGATCGACCGTGAGCGAGCCAGCACCGGGGTCGAACAGGGCAGCCACGCTGGAGACGTGAATGATCGGGTCGAGATCCATGGCGTGGGCCTGCTGGAGCACAAGCCGGGCACCAGCGATGCTGTTCTCAATCCCCTGTGCGTTGCCGCGAGCATCAAGCGACACGACAGCGGCGCAATGGATCGCCGCATCAGCGCCCTCGAGTGCTGCGGCCACTGCATCGGGATCGGTCATGTCGCCCACGACAAAGTCAATGGGGGGTAAGTCGAAGGCCGACTGGAGGTCTTCAAGTTTCTGGGGCGACCTCACCAGTGCGCAGACTTCATGGCCAGTCTGAATGGCGCGGGCCGCGGTGTGACCACCGATGAATCCCGTTGCCCCTGTCATCATTACCCGCACTGGAAACCACCCTAGTGGTCCCTGGTGCGTGGTCGATCATTACGGCTGGTTGGCAGCCTCCAGGGTGGGATCGTCTCCGGTCGGGAACGCGCCATACCCGTAGAAGGTAGATTCCGCTCGTGAATCCAGAGGCCCGCCGAGCAGCCAACCTTGAGCGGATTCGGGAGTATTTCGACCTGATCGCCACTGGCGATGTCGACGCTTTGGCGCAGTACTGGCACGAAGAAATCGTGTTTGAGGCTCCGTTCTCGTTTACGGGCAAGCCTTCGCGCACTTTTGGCAAGCAGGCGGTTTACGACCGGCTTTCCACCTCCTACGGCCTGGTGAGCATGGCCTTCCACATCACCGAGATTTACGAGCTGACCGACCCCGATCGCTTCCTGATTGATTACGACAGTGACGGCCACATGCTCGGCTCAGGTGAGCGATACCAGAACAGCTACATCACGCTGGTGGAGATGCGAGGCGGCCTGATCAGCCGATTCCGTGAGTACTACGACTCCCAGCGGTGCGCGGCGGCCTTTGGCCCGCTGCTTGACTCCGACCCCTGATCGATTATGAATGGTGAGAGCCAATTGCCAGTAGAAGGAGTTTCAAGTGGCTGACCGATCGGCAAAGGTGTGGGATGAACTCGTTGAATTGATGGGTGAGATCGAGCGAGATTGGTGGCGGGAGGCAAGAGCGATGCCGACTGCTGACGACCGGGCCGAGGCGCGGGTGTTTGCTCTGAATGGCTTGCAGCATGCCTTGGAGTTCTGGTCGCAGGCTGATCCGGCCCGGCCATGGTTCTATCGGTGGTTCTCTCCGACCAAGAAGCTGCTGGGGGACAACCCTGATGCCATCTACTACGGCACGGTGATAGACCCTGATCGCGACTATGTGATCCGGGGGAACCTGGCCGGGGCGGTGTACACCTCGTTTACGGTTGAGCAGGGAACTGCTGGCGGTGCCATGTCGAGCGGGCTCGGGGCCACGCTCAACGACGATGAGATCGAGATCAACGCCGATGGGAGCTACGAACTACATGTCAGCCAGAACCCCCAGCCCGGCAATTGGCTAGCGCTCTCGCCTGAGTCCGGCAGCATCACCACCCGGCACTACTTCGAGTGGGATCGCCCCGCGGCAACCGATCCGAACATGCACGTTCCGTTGTCCATCGAGCCAACGGTTGATCCCGGTCCGCCAGCCATACCCGATGATGAAGCCTGCGCCGAAGGACTCCAGCGAGCGATCACTTTTCTTCGCAGCGTTACCGTGAATTGGCCCTCCGGTCCGCGAGAACCACTGGGGTGGAGCTCAACTGTTCCCAACCAGTTCACAAATCCACCGCTCGATGAGGGAAATCGGGCCATTGGCTACGCCGCGGCCGACAATGCCTACCGATCGACCCGCTATCAACTCGGACCCGACGAGTCGCTTGAGATTCGCGGTCGGTTTCCGCAATGCCGGTTCGCCAACGTGGTGCTCAACAACCGCTTCATCCAGACTCCGCCGTACCGGGGCCGACGGGTGTCCCTGAATCGACGCCAAACGGTGCTCGAGCCCGATGGCTCGTTCCGCATGATCCTCGCCCATCGCGACCCCGGCATCCCCAACTGGCTGGACACCGCCGGTGCCCCCACCGGCACCATCTTCTGGCGCTACCTGCTTCCCACCGAACAGCCCACCCAACTCGAAACGCGCGTGCTGTCCGCGGGCGACTGAAGGAGTTCAGTTGACAAGCCTTGGCGACGAACGGGTGTTGTTGGTTTCGGGGGATTCCCATCTGGGGCCAACCTTGGATGCGCTGCGGTTTTACTGCCCCCAGGAACACCTAAAGGCCTTTGAAGAGTTCGCCATCAGCCCGCAGGTTGAGGAAATGCAGGCCAGAGCGCGACAGGGGCGTGCGCTGTACTTGAATACCTCGGGCCACGATGACCCTGATGCCCGCCTGGCCGACATGGACCGCGATGGCATCGCCGCTGAGGTGATGTTCCACAACAGCTTCAATGGTGAGCCCATGCCGTTCAACGATCTGGGTTGGCCCGAACTGGACAATCCTGAGCTGGCCGGCGTGGGGTTCCGGATCTACAACCGGTGGCTAGCCGACTTCTGCTCGGCGGCCCCCGAGCGCCTGATCGGGCTAGCGCATATTCCGCTGTGGGATATCGACACTGCAATCGAAGAAGTGAGGTGGGCCGCGGCTCACGGGTTGCGAGCGGTGAACTTCCCCAGCGCCCGCCCGCAATGGGTCCAGTACAACGAATCCCACTGGGACCCGTTTTGGGCCGCGGTGGAAGAAGCCGGAATGGTGCTGGCCACCCATGCTGGAGCAGCAACCGACCCTGCCGTGCGGGCGGTGAACGGGACGCCGCTGCTGTTAATGGAAGCAGGCGGTGCCTACAATCGCCGCGCCATTGCCCGAATGATCCTCGGTGGGGTCTTCGACCGATTTCCCGGCCTCAAGCTGGCCATGACCGAACAGCCCGGTGTGTGGATCCCTTCGGCACTTGTTGAGCTCGACTCAGCCGCTGAGGCCCCCCTGCCGCTGAGCAACGGTGAGCTCTCCAAGGCGCCCAGCGATTACTTCAAGACCAATGTTTTCGTCGGGGCCAGCTTCATCGCCCCATTCGAGGTTGAGGCTGCGGTGGGGGACTGGTGGTGGACCAACATCTTCTGGGGCCGGGACTACCCCCATCCTGAGGGCACCTGGCGTTACTCCGATGACCCCGACGAAACGCCAATGACCCATCTCTCCCTGCGCCACGCCATGGCCGGCACCCCCCACGACAAAGTCCGGGCCATCGTCGGCGAGAACGCGGCCCGCGTCTATGGGCTCGATGTCGACAAGTTGCGGGGGATCGCCCATCAGATAGGCCCCACTATCGAGGAGATCACCACGCCCCTGGAGGCAGTGCCCGCCCTAGACGGACCGGAGCGCCAAGGCTACGGCTATTTCGCCTTCCGCACCTCCGGCCCCTATTCCTAGAACTGGTTTCACAGATCGCGCCCAAGCAGGCTGAAGCACTGACCGGAAGGGCCGGCTTTAGTTGAGCGGGTAGCGAGAAATGCGACGTAATCGGCTACCTCGCTGGGATCCTTCATGCGATCTCCTCCAAGAACCGGCTCCAGCTCATGCAGCCGCTCCATCGGCAGACCCACCGTCCAGCTCAACAGCTCAGTGGCAACCGCACCCGGGACGATCTCGTTGACCGTGATGCCCCGGGGCCGGAGTTCTAGTGCCAGCACGCGGACGTACATAGACACAGCTGCTTTTGCCGAGCAGTAAGCGGCGGCTCCTGGTGAGGGCGAATGACCCTGGCCGGAGCCGATCATGATTATGTGCCCGCCGTCACCAGCGGCAAGCAACTCAAGTGCGGTGTCGCAGCAGTAGTGCACTGCATGCACATTGACGTCGAAGCAGCGGTCCCAGTCTTCGTCAACAAGCTCTCCCACCGGTACGAGCGGCTGCATCGCCCCGGCATTGTTCACCAGGATGTCCAGTCGGCCGAATACCTCTTCGGTGTGTTCGAAAAGGTGGAGGACCTCAGTCCGTGCCGACACATCCGTCACGACCACTTCGGCCCGTCCGCCGGCAGTCTGTATCTCGGCCGCAACCTCATTGAGTTCATGGGCAGACCGAGCGGCAAGCACCACCGCAGCGCCTTCCTGGGCCAAACGCTCAGCACACGCCCGTCCGATACCCCGTCCCGCGCCCGTTACGACCGCGACCCTCCCTGTGAGTGGCTTCGTCGACATAACACCTCCCGCGGTTTCAAGCATCTGGACAATAGATCAAATGAACTATGTCGCCTTCTTGCCGAGCCGCGCTGGAAATCAGCAGAGAATGCCGAGCGCTCTATGGAAGTGTTGGCGAGTGAGTGTTCTGCCCGAAGTGGTCGTCGGCCCTCGGCTGGTCCTGCGTCGCTGGCGCATCAGCGATATGCCGGTTCTCCGTGATGCCATAAATGCCAGCATCGAGCATCTCCGGCCCTGGATGTCATGGATCGCGTTCGAGCCTCTCGGTGATGGTGACCGAGAAGAACTAATCCGAACCTGGGAGAACGACTGGATCGACGGCGAGGAAGTCGTGATGGGGGCGTTCCTCGGCGAAGAAGTAGTCGGGGGTTGCGGATTTCACCGACGGGCAGGACCCGAGACGTTGGAGATTGGGTACTGGGTTCACGTGGACCACTTGAGACAGGGCTACGCCACCGAGATGGCCCATGAACTAACCAAAGCGGCTTTCACGGTCCCCGATATCGTCCGAGTCGAGATTCATCATGACAAGGCGAACACCCGAAGTCAGAGCATTCCTGAGGCGATTGGTTTCCATCATGAATGCGAGTCACAGGTCAAGCCCCATGCACCAGCGACTATCGGCATCGACGTTGCTTGGTCAATGAGCAAGAGCTCCTGGCGGGCAGTCGCTTCTTCCAGACTTGACCAACAATATTCCGACATTGGGTTCTCTGTTCGTGAGGCTGTCGAAGCGGACGTTCACAGCATTCGCGAGTGCTATTTGCGCTCATGGCGGGCTGCCTACAACGGATTCCTGCAACCCGATGTTCTGAATAAGGAAGCAGAGAAGCGAGGAGGCTTTGACTGGTGTCGGGGGATCAAGTCGGAGACCGCCACGGTGCGGGTGGCAGTGGATTCGGACAACCGTGTCCTTGGAGTCATGCAGGCCGACGAGGACTTGCCGGCGCCACGTGACTTGCCTGAGATCGACATGCTGTACGTCGATCCAGAAGCATGGGGTTCGCAAGTCGCGCCCAGACTTCTTGACGCTGGTCTGAGATGGCTTGCTAGGCGAGGCTACACGGAGGCTCGACTGCGAGTCGTCGAAGTACACATCCGGGCTCGGCACTTCTACGAACGCGAAGGGTGGCAACTCGATTCCGATCTTGAATCAGCGTGCAATGACTTCTTCAGACTGATCTACTACCGGCGATCTCTTCGAGATTGACTTCTCTTCCTTCGTCGGCAGCCGTACGTCTGAGTCAGCGCTTGGAGGCTTTTATGTGGGCGGCAGGAGCTGCTTGCCGCGCCCCTGCTACCAGTTACTTAGGGCTGCGGCGCGGTCTCGGTGGTGGTTGGGGCCGCCGAGGAAGGCTCGGTCGAACATGATGCGCTTGTACCAGAGGTGTACTGGGGACTCCCAGGTAAAGCCCATTGCGCCTTGAAGATTGACACACGATCGGGCGATCTCCATTGCTTGGTCGCAAATGTGGGCTTTGGCGACGGCTGCGGTGCGGGCCGCCTCGTCGGGGAGGTGGTCGAAGGCGTGGGCGGCATACCACCACAGAGCTCGGGTGGGCTCCAGATCAACAGCCATATTGGCTAGTTCGTGCTTAATGCCTTGGAACTGGGTCAAGCGGGTGCCGAACTGCACGCGGTTGTCGAGGTAGTCGATGGTCTCTTTCATCAGTCGAGACGCGCATCCGAAGGCGTCAGCGGCCAGCAGCACCAGGCCGGCGTCTCTGACGTCGAGGGCGGCCTGGTTTCCATTGGGGAGCTCAGTGGAAACTGAACAATCAAACGCAACGGTCCCTAGGCGCCGGGTCATGTCAATGCCGTCGAACGGCTCGACGCTCACTCCAGGATCGCTGCGTTCTACAAGTAACAGTCGTCCAGATTCGGCTCCCACAACGAAAATGTCGGCTGTCCCCGCACCCAGGACATGGGACTTCACGCCCGATACGCGTCCGTCCTCAAATCTGATCTGCCAGTTCTGCGGTTCCCAAGTGTCGCCGGGCTCCGCCCAGGCAACGGTGGCGATCTTGCCCCCAGCGGTCAGTCGGGGGAGCCAGAAAGCCTTCTGCTCCTGGCTGCCGCCGCGAAGCAGCGCCAATGTGGCCAGTTGGTGGCCGAGCAAGGATCCGGGCATGGCCCCAGAACCGGTTTCTTCGGCGACTAGAGCGGCGTCGAGTAGATCAACGCCCAACCCGCCGAACTCTTCGGAGACAACCAACCCAAGCAGACCCATGTCGGCCAAGGTGGACCAGAGCTTCGGGTCGTGATCACTCGGTTGGTCGAGATTGGACCGCACCCACGACGGGGGGAACTGATCTCGGAGGACGGCACGGACTGTGTCCTGCATCATGAGCTGCTCGTCGGACAGTCCGAAGTCCACGACAGCTACTCCTCGTCTAGGCCAGCAGCCTTCCGGGCCTGGTCCTTGGCCGAATCCATGTCGTAGTGCCTCATGGTGACGAGCTTTTGGGCATAGAGACCCCCACCTGAGATCGACACCGCAACCTGCCACCAACCACCGAAATCGCTGGCCGTGATGTCGCGCGCCGCGTGGAACAGGCGGGTGCGGTACTCACCGGACACATCTTCCATGGTCCGCATGTACTTCTCGACGAGGGGGCGAGTTTCGGGGTTGTCGAGGTCGCCGGGCAGCGGGGCGGTGACCAAGGAGGCCCCGGCGATGTCGTGGATCAAACTGAGCATTCGAGGGAACTCGCGGGCTCCGAAGAACTTTGCGGCGTTGGTGTAGAGCTCATCGGGGGTGGCCAGCCCCTCTGGCGTGACCTTGGCGTTGGCCATGGCCGCTTCGAAACCTGAGCGCACCAGGGTGGCGTGGATCACCATTTCGGCGATCTTGTCCTTGACGTGGGCGATTCGCTCGGTGCCGTTGGATTCGGCCAGCAGTCGGGCAAGACCTACCAACATGTCGTAGTTGTGGGCCATGTGGGCGATGCCCCCGGCTCGCTGCCAAAGCCCCAAGGAGTGGGCAAATGTGGCGGAGTGCTCGACTTCGCCGTTCAAGAAGATGCGCTCATTGGGCACAAATACGTCTTCGAACACCACAAAGCCCTCCGGCATGGCCCGGGTCTGGCTGTAGGGGTTCTCCGCCAATTCTTCGGGGCGGGGGGCCACGGTGGTGTTGAGGATGATGACTCCGGGCGAATTCACCGGGACGGCGCAGGCGATCGACCACTGCTCTTCTCCCGGGCGCATCATCTTGGTCGGCATCACCACCATCTCGTGGGTGATGGCTGCGGCGGAGATGTGCAGTTTGGCGCCCCGCAAGACGACCCCGTCGTCTCGCTGTTCCACGACCCGGGTGTAGACATCGGGATCGTCTTGCTTTGCCGGAGCCAGGGCGCGGTGGCCCTTGGCGTCGCTGATCGTCTGCACGCAGCGGACGTCGGACTCCCGGCAGTAGTCGATGTACGCGTTGATCCGATTGCTGTATTCGGGGTCGTCCATGCGCTGTGCTGCGGTCCGCAACGCGTTGAGCGTTTCGAGGGTGGTGATGAGGGAGGTGTCCCACTGCGTCAGGCTCTCCAGCCGGGCTTTCAGGTCTTGGGCGGAGCGAGGCGGCTCATAGGCCTGGGCCACCCGGTCGGCCCCTGCTTCTTGGGCTGCGTCATAGCCGGCGGCGATGAGGTCGACCGAGCCCTTGAATCTGGAGTGAGCGGTGACGTTTTCGATGAGCTCACCGTCGTAGTACACCCGCCGGTCATCGCGGATCGAATCCCGGTATTGCTGGCCGGTCATCATGGTGTGCGGACCCCCTCTCGCAGGTCGCGCGGCATACCCAGGCCGCGCTCGCCGATGATGTTTCGCTGGATATTGGGGGCGCCACCGCCGAGGGCTACCGCGTGGGAATGCAGGTAGTTCATGGCCCAGCCCCCGGGTTCGTTGGCCTGACCAAGGTCGACGCTGCCCTCGGTTGGGGCCCGCAGCGACTCGTCAGCCCCGGCCAAGTCCAAGCCCACTTGAACCAAGCGGCCAAAGAGATTCGACGAACTCAGCTTCTTGGTAGTTGCAGCGAGCTGTCCATAAGGGTCGTCTGTGCCCCGTTGGGCATTGGTAAGCGAGCGGAGCCGGGTGAAGCGATTGGCCATCAGTTCGGCCTCGAGGTCAACCAAAGTGCGTCTGGTTGCCGGGTGTTCGATTGCAGGCCGGCCATCGATGGCGGTCGTGCGGGCCAAATCCAGAATGCTCTGGAAAAGCTGTTGAGATCGAAAGCCCATCAGGTTTCGCTCATGCACCAGCAGATCCCTCGACACTTGCCAGCCGTCGCCTCGTTGGCCAACGGTGTGGCGGATACTGGTCCGAGCGTCGTTGAAGAACACTTCGCAAAACTCAGGTTTGCCGGTCATCGCCTTGATGATCTGCACCTCGACACCGGGCTGATCCATGGGTACCAGCAGGAACGACAACCCGCCGCTGCGGGGCACCTCCGGCTCGGTGCGGAACAGGCCGAACATCCAGTGAGCACGGTGGGCGTCAGAAGTCCAGACCTTGTGCCCGTTGACAACCCATTCGTCGCCGTCAAGCTCGGCTCGACTAGTCAACGAGGCAAGATCGCTGCCCGCTGCCGGTTCGCTGTATCCCTGGCACCAGACGATGTCGCCCAAGAGGGTGGGGGCAATGAACTCTTGACGCTGGAGTTCGCTGCCGCTGCGCAACAGTGTGGGGACCACCATGTCGGGGCCCTGCCCCACGATGCCCTGCGGAGCCTGGGCCTTGGTGAATTCCTCTTCAATGATCTCCTCGGCGACTGGATCGAAGGGCTGTTCTGAGCCGCCGTAAGCCTTGGGGATGCTTCGGTAGAGGTAGCCGCGTTCTATGGCCGCAGCGCGAAAGGATCGCACCGTCTCCGGCGGAGGCGATGAGGAGCCCCGAAAGTCCTGCGGCCAACTCTCTTCCAAAAACGAGCAGATCTCATCGCGTAGCTCCACATGGCGGGGGCCAAGCTTGAGGTCCACCTGGGAGATGCTAGCTGGCGTGGAACAAAATCACGAGATTTGTTCCACGCGGTTCAGTGCGGCGTCTGTGCTCATCATCGGACCAGTCGTCGGCGATGCAACTCAGTCGGGATAGAACTGGCGGGCCCAGCGGCGGAAGGGGGCAATCGGGCCGTCGCCCGATGACAGCAAGGGGCGCTCCCGGTAGATCTTGGCCTCCCAGATGGGGATGTCCTGTTC
Organism: Acidimicrobiales bacterium; assembly: GCA_963663255.1. Classification (GTDB taxonomy): domain Bacteria; phylum Actinomycetota; class Acidimicrobiia; order Acidimicrobiales; family Bin134; genus Poriferisocius. The sequence continues at coordinate 2,418,865 of OY760141.1, read as the reverse complement.
GAGCTGGCCGACCACATTGCGCAATATGGCCGCGGCCACCCCGCCGGTGGGGTTCTCGCCGTCGACCCGTTGCTGGGTGAAGGACTTCCGCACTAGCACGCGGTGCTCGTCGATCGGGGTCACTGACCCGATTTGGAGGGTCTCGCAGATTCCCTGATAGCGCACAGTCACCAGCCCCAGCCCGAACGCGCTCGAAGTGATGGCACCGTCGACTTTGCCCTTGGGGGTGTCGAGGGAAACGGGATTGTGGCTGCGGCGGATGGGACCCTCGAAGGCCGCCTCGGTCTGAGGCACGTTGGCGGTCTGATGCACGTAATGGAAGTGGGCGCTGTCGGAGGCGTTCTCCGCGATCTCTTGGGCTTGGGTGCGCACTACCCACTCGTAGCGCTGTGGGTCCGACCAATCGGGGCTAGTGGCCTCGGGAACCTCGGGCACCTCCCAGGTAGGGGAGATGCCTTCGGGGTGATGCCAGATCATGATCAGGCCATTTCGCTCCGCCACCTCCCACGATCCGATCCTCGCGTGGGGGGGCGTATGGCCGTAGGGAACATTGACGCATTGGCCCGAGCCGTCGTATTCCCAGCCGTGGAACGGACACTTGATGCAGTCGCCGATTACCGCCCCGCCAACTCCGATATGGGCGCCGAGGTGGGCGCAATGGGCGTCGAGCACCCGGGCCTTTCCGTCTGCCCCCCGATACAGCACTAGATCGCGGCTGAGAAGGGCCAACGGCTGAACGTCGCCCCCGGCCACCTCGTCGCTATAGGCCACCGCGAACCATCCAGAGGGGAGTGGATGGGGAAAGTTGGCGGCCATAGGTCAGTTCCGAGTCAAGTGGCGGGCGGGGGCAGTGATCCCCGCACACTCAAGAGGCTATTGCCAGTACGGGCACAAGTACCATCGACGGGCATGCGTGAGCGCATCATTGCGGCCGGCTTCCAAGTGTTGCTTCAACTGGGGGAGAACAAGGCGAGCATGAATGAGATCGCCAATGCAGCCGGCGTCTCCCGGGGCACGGTCTATCGCTATTTCGGTAATCGCGATCGGCTGGTGGACGCGGTGATCGAGCACTCCACCCATGTGTATTGGGATGCGATCGATGCCAGATTGGTCGATTCGATGTCGCTTGGCGACAAGATCGAAGCTCGGGTTCGCACCAGCATCCGTTTCTCGAAAGGCCTCGGCGACAGGCTCGCATCGGGGTCAGTGGACCTCTACCGGCGCCTGTTCTCGGCTGATAGCGGACGCACGGTCAAGCTGTCGGTTGAGCGCACCATTCCCATCCTCGAGATTGCCCGTGAACGCGGCGAGCTGCGGGACGACCTGGACATCCAGGCCACCGCCGAATGGATCACGCGCATCGTGTTGAGTCTGATCTGGCTGCCGGTCTCGTCGGTGGTCGACCTAACTGACGAGGAGGCCGGGGCCAAGTATGTCCGGGAGATGATCATGCGCGGAATCGGGAGTGAGGGCACCGAATGAGGTAACCGCTTGGCCAACACCGGGCTATTGGGTCTCTTGGTGGATGGGCTTGGCGATCTGGATCTCGCGGCGGGCGAAGCGCCAGCCATCTTCGGTGCGAACCACCACGTCGTCGTAGACGCCCATGCTTCCCAGTTCCATGTCGAGGTTGTAGAAGGCGAAGTTCGACAGCACCCTGGCTCGGTCGCCGTCGAGCTCAATCTGAAGAGAGGTGTTCAGATGGATGCCCTCGGGGGCATTGGTGATGAAGCTCGTGAGCATGTCGCGCCCCACCCAGTCTCGGCGGAACGCATACATGACGCCGTCTTCGCCGAATAGCGAGACCCAGTCTTCGAATCGGCATTGGTCGGCCGCGATGCAATACCGCGCCAGAAGCTGACGGATGCTCTCGAGATCGTCTGTAGTGGTCATTGGGTGTGCCGCCTTATGTATCTGGACAATTGGGCATTCTGGTTCGATCGGCGTGATTGTTCCTGTCAGCTGCGGCTGCGGGGCATTCCGAGAACCGACTCGGCGATCATGCTGCGCATGATCTCGCTGGAGCCGCCGTAGATACTGGTAGCGGTGGACAACCGGTAGGCGTACTCCAGCTCTCCATCGGACAGAGCACCCGGCGACCCGGGGGATATGAGCGACTCGGGAGCCGCGAGGTCTATCAGGTCGGCCGAATCCTCGATGTAGGCCTCTGCGCTGAATAGCTTCGACATCGGGCCTTCCCCCCGATTGGGCAGGCCTTCGGCCCCTCGCCACAGCGACAGGAGATTGAAAAGCGAAGATATGTGGGCCTGGGTGGCGGCCCGAGCCAGGCGGATTCGGACCAGGGGATCTGTCATCGGTGGGGGAGCGTTGGACCTGCCGGTGGTGGCCCAGTCCACGGCGGCATCTACCGCGTCGGCATGGGCGTGGGCGAACAACCCAAGTCCTCCACCGCCGTGTTCGATCTCAAGTGCATAGCCGATGACGCCCATCCCGCCGTTCACCTCGCCGATCCGGTACCGGTCGGCGACGCGAACCTCGGAGTAGAAGGTTGCATTGGTCTTCTCGTCGCTGAGGGTGTGAATGGGCCGGACCTCTATTCCCGGAGAGTCCAGAGGGACCAGGAACATGGTGAGCCCGCGGTGCTTTTTGGCGTCGGGGTCGGTTCGGGTGAGAAGGAAGACGTAATCGGAGATATCGGCACCGCTGGTGAACATCTTCTGTCCGTTGATCACCCATTGGTCACCGTCGCTTACCGCGCGGGTCTTGGCCGCGGCCAAGTCGGACCCTGCTTCCGGCTCGGTGTAGCCGAGGCTGATCAGGGCTTCTCCACCGCATATTCGGGGCATGACCTCGTCAAGGAGCTCGGGTGATGCGAACTTGAGCAGCGTCTCGCCCACCATCCGGGCATTGGCCAGCGGATGCAACGACACACCGGATTTGTAGAGCTCCTCGAGCATGGCGGTCATCTCGTAGGGGTCCTTGTCGAGGCCGCCGTATTCGGTTGGCCACGAAGCGAACGCCAGGTTTGCCTGGGCGAGAGCCCGGTGGAACTCAGGCCGGTGTCCGTCCCAGCCCTGGCGTACCCCCATTCCGTAGTCGGCGGGAGGATTCTGGGTGAGGAATTCCTGAACGCGCTCTCGGAACCCTTCGGCGTTGGGGCCCAAGCTGAAATCGATGGGCACGTCGCCTGCGGCCGGAAATGATCCTTGGCCGTCGCCCCACAGTTCCTCGGCGATGTCGAGGTACATCGCTTGGGGATCACCGGCTGCCCCGGACCACGCCTTAGCCCGGCGGTGATAGAGCTGGACGTCGTATTCGAGGGTGAGGCCGTAGCCACCAAAGGTGTGCAGTGCGGATGCGGTGGCCCGAGTGGCGGCCTCGGCCGCCCAAGCGAAGGCCATGGCGAAGGTGGCCGCGGCATCCAGCTGTTCACGGCTGGCCCGCCAGACGGCATCCCACACCAGCAGTCGGGCCCCTTCGATCTCGGTGACCGCATTGGCCAGGGGATGGGCGATGCCTTGAAACGTGGCAATGGGCCGATCGAACTGCACCCGCTCGGAGGCGTACTCGGCAGCCATGTGGAGGGCCCGGCGCCCGAGTCCAACCAATGCGGCCGCGGTGAGCAACCGCCATTCGGCCACGCCCTCAGCGGCAAGCTGTGACGCTTGGGTGCCACGGGCCAGCACCTTTGAATCAGCAGGTGATTCGGCAGAGACCGGCCACCGCCCAAAGCCGCCAGAGCCGAGATCCCGGACCGATTCGACTTCAGTTGGCCGCAAGACCAACTCCAGCTGGTTGCCGCGCTGAAAGATTGCGGCATCAGCATGGGCGCCCCCTTCGAAGAGAACTGACTCTGTATCTGCTGCCAGGGGCTGAGGAACAAATGTGACCAGCGCGGATCCGTCCATCGCCCTGTTCAGCAGGCTGAAATTGCTGTCGGTTGCCGCCAGGAGACGAGCTGCAACGATGGCCCCTGCCAAGGGACCGGTGGCCAGGTGGCTGCCCGCAGTTTCAAGAACGAGGACGGCATCGAACAGGGAGGCTTCGCTGCCGCCGCATTCTGTGGGCACCCGTAGAGAGAACGCCCCCATGCGAGCCAGCGAGCTCCACAGTGCTTTGTCGAACCCGGCATCTTTGGCGCTGCGAACACGTTCGCGGTCGGACTCTGCCGCGAACATGGCGCCGAAGCTGTCGACGATCAGACGCTGATCATCCGGCAGTCCGAGCTGCATGGGCGAGCCCTCCCGTGGTTGAACAAATCTCCAATAGTTGTACTATCGACATGGGTTGACGCGCAATCAACCCACCGGGAGGAGACATGCCAGTGAGCGAGATGCCCCCACTCCTCTCCGCGGACTGCCACGTAGATGAACCCCATGATCTTTGGTACGACCGACTGCCCGAGGGCCTGCGAGATAGAGCCCCGAGACGCATCGACTCCGACAGCGACGGGGGCTACACACTGGTGCTTGACGGCAGCGACTTGGGTTGGAAGAACATGAACCCCGCAGCGGCCGAGGAACAGGAGAACCGCCGCTGGGCCATGGCCACAATCGAGCACCGGCTCGACATGATGCGCCAGGACGGCATTCGAGCCGAAGTCATCTATCCCACGATCGGCCTCTACATCTGGCTTCTCTCCGATGGGGATCTGGGCAGGCGCTGCTGCGCCATCTACAACGACTGGGTTGCTGAGCGGCTTGTAAATGGGTCTGAGCGGGTCAAATGCGCGGCGATGATGTCGATCTGGGACCTCGATGCATGCATCGAGGACGCCCAACGGGCCGCTGAGCGGGGCTTTGGGTCGATCATGCTGCCACTGGTGGGGACTCCGGAGTGGAACATGCCCCAGTGGGAAAAGCTCTGGGACGCGCTCAATGAGGTTGGCCTGCCGGTAACGATGCACCAGGGCAGCGGTCACGACATGGTGATGTACCGCGGCTGGGGTTCGGCCACCACCAATCTTCTGGCCACCCAGGGCATGGCGCCTCGGGCGGCATCGTTGCTGGCCTGTTCTGGAGTCCTCGAGCGCCACCCCAAGCTCCACTTCGTGTTCGTCGAAGTAAACGGCGGCTGGATTGCCTGGGCGATGAATACCCTCGACGAGTACTACCGCGATCACGCGGGATGGGTGAAGCCCCGGCTGACGGAACTGCCCAGCCACTACATCCGAAGCCAGATCCATGCCACCTTCCAGAGTGATCCAATCGCATTGAACAACGTGGGTTTCACTGGTCCTGGCCCGCTGTTGTGGGGCAACGACTATCCCCACCCCGAAAGCACATTCCCGAATTCCCAGGCTCTGATTGCTGAGCAGTTCTCTGATTTGGAAGCCGATGTCGCGGCCCAAATTCTGGGGGGAAACACGGCCGAGATCTTCGGTTTCGAGTCCAAAGTGGTGACCACCGCACCGTGACCGTCGATGACGTGGCCAGCCTCGTGCTGCAACGGGCTGACGACGACAATGTCGGCCTGCGAGCCGATAATCAGACGTGGACATATCGGGAGTACGTGGAAGAGGCCAACGCCCGAGCCCACCTACTGCTGTCTCATCGCCCCGTCCAGGCTCCCTTCCATGTGGGGGTGCTTTTGGAGAATGTGCCTGACTATGCGTTTCTGCTGGGAGGGGCCGCATTGGCTGGAGCGGCAGTTGTGGGGGTTAACCCAACCCGCCGAGGGGCAGAACTCGAGCGGGACATCGTCCACACTCAATGCACGGTGCTCATCACCGAGCAGAAGTTTCTCCCCCTCCTTAACGGCCTCGCCACCGGAGTTCCCGCCGAGGCTACCTATTTGGCGGACACCGACGATTGGGCCGCGGCGGTCGCAGTCTTCCGCTGCCTTGAACCCCCCACAGATGAGATCGATGCCTCGGCACCGTTCTTGTTGATCTTCACTTCCGGAACCAGCGGGGATCCCAAGGCCTCTATCTGTTCCCAACGCCGCCTCGCAGGGATCGCCCCGCTGATTGCTGAGCGCCGCCAGATCACCAGCGGCGACACCTTGTACTGCGCTATGCCGCTTTTTCATGCCAACGGGCTCATGTCCGGTTGGAGTGCCGCTCTGGCTGGAGGGGCCACGCTGGCCCTGCGCCGCAAGTTCTCTGCCTCGGAGTTTCTGCCCGACGTTCGGCTCTTCGGCGCCACTTTGGCCAACTATGTGGGCAAGGCCCTTACCTATGTGTTGGCAACTCCAGAAGCAGCCGACGACGCCGACAATCCGCTGCGGTTCGTGTACGGAAACGAGGGGTCAAAACTCGACCTCGAGCGGTTCAAGAAGCGCTTTGGTTGTGAAGTCTCCGATGCCTATGGATCATCAGAGGGTGGGGTCAGCATCTTTCGCGTACCCGGCATGCCCGAGAGGGCGCTGGGAAGGGGTGAACCGGGCACTGCGATCATCGATCCTGAATCGGGACAGGAATGCCCACGCGCCGAGTTCACGCCGCAAGGCGATCTTGCCAACCCTGATGAGGCGGTGGGGGAGATCGCCCGGGTCGCTGACGATCTGGACTTCGAGGGCTATTGGAACAACCCCGAAGCCCAAGAGGAAAAGACCCGCGATGGGGTGTTTTGGACGGGCGACCTCGGCTACATGGACGCCGACGGTTTCGTGTATTTCATCGGCCGCAACGCCGACTGGATGAGGGTCGACGGTGAGAACATAGCTGCGGTCACGGTTGAGTCGATCATGGCTCGGTATGCCTCGGCAGCGGTTGTTTCTGCCTACGCAGTACCGGACGTCGATATCGGCGATCAGGTGATGATTGCCATGCAATTGGTCGAGGGCGCATCGTTTGATCCTGACGCCTTTGAGCAGTTCCTCAGTGAGCAGTCAGGCCTGGGGCCCAAGGCTGTGCCCCGATACGTCCGAATTTCCTCGGAGCTTCCGGTCACTGCTTCCAACAAGATCATCACCCGGGCTCTGCGCGGAGAGTTCTGGGAGTGCTCCGACCCGGTTTGGATTCGCGATGGGAATCATTATCGTCCAATGTCAGAAAGCGATGTTGAAGAGCTGCGAGCAAGACTCACAGCTCGTGGGCGATTGCCCTTGTTGGCACAGGTCTGACAGGCCGATCCCCTAGGTCCGGTAGCGCCAGGCGATGTGGGAGGAGCGGCGGGCAATCTGGGCTTGGCGGTCCACCGGGGGCAGGTCGAGCTCGGTGATGGGGACGACCTTCGCTTCGACCACCGGGGTGTCGGGTGGGTGCCACCAGCGGATGGTGCACAGAACTGAGTCCCGGCCTTCGGTGTCGAGCCAATTGGCTCCGCCAGGATCGGAACCGGCGATGACGATGGGCCCGGCCTCGATGAGCGCGTGGTTGAGGCAGGTCAGTCGGTTGGTGAAGTCGAGTGCCTCGTACCACGGGCGGTTGTAGAGCTGGACATCCCACATGGTGGCGCCGCGGTGGTCGATGTCGACGACAAGGGCTTGGTCGGCATCGAGGGCCACCCCGGCGTGGCTGTAGATGAGCGTCTTGACGCCGCGGCCCATCCCGGCCGGGGGTAGGAACGTATTGGGGGGCTGGTCGCCGAGCATGCGCTCCTGATAGCCGTTCCAGAATTCAAAGGAGTGTTCGATCTCGCCCAGCGCTGTGCTGAGGATGGCAGCGGCGTCGATCTCCGGCTTCGGCTCGCCCACTGTGTCGAGTCGCTCGATGACGAAGGTGGCCGGTTCGGCAGGCTGCCAGTCAAAGTAGTAGTCGCGGATGTGGACGAACGAGCCTTCGGGATCCAGCGGCAGCCAGCTTCCATTCTGGTTGTCACGCTCTTCACCGCCCAGCAGTATGTCGATGTCATCGCCGGGGCCCAGCCCGAGACTTGATCCGGTCACTTCTAGCCCAACTCCTGCACCACCGCTTTGAGTCGCCCCGAGCTTGATTTGAAAGACGAATTCCTCGCAGGAGCCCATGTGTCCAGAGATCCGGTACACACCGTCGCCATCGATGCGAGTTCGGCGAGCTACCTGGTCGGCGTTGGGCCCGCCCCACTGATAAACGGGATCGCTGCTCCGGAATAAGGCAGGATGGCGGGGATCGTTGTGGCCGATCGAATAGGTCAGCCAGCAAGCCACTTGGTTGGCCAGATGCCTCTGCCCCTCGTCGTCGAGTCCCTCCCCTAGAACCCGTATGCGATCGCAGAATTCACGCCAATCCGTCATATACGCCCTGAACATAGACGACCATGGCACTTACCGCGATCTGGTAGGCGGCTGTCTCATGCGGTCAATGGGGCACCGCCTACGAGCACGACACGGTCGGCGGCCAGCGCTGCGATCTGGTCGGCAGTGAACCCGAGTTCGGTCAGGATTTCCGCGGTGTGCTCCCCGCACTCACAGGGGCCTCGCTGAACCGCCTCCTCGGTGTCGCTGAAGTTAACCAGATGGCCGACGTCCTCAAACAGGCCGACAGACGCCGATTCAGTCTGCGCCCGCAGACCGAGGGCAAGGGCCTCGGGGTCCTCGAAGAAGTCGCGGCAGAACTCCTCATTCACGATCTCAACTGGCACGCCGGCGGCGTCGAGCAGCTTGAACGCCTCAATGGCCGATCTGTCTCGGAACCATGCTGAGAGTTCTTTGCTCAAAGACTGGTCGTGTTCGGCCCGGGCAGCGGCGTCGGTGAACCTCGGATCGGCGCCCAGATGCTCGCAGCCTGCGATTGTTGCCAGAGCGGCCCAGGCTGGCTCGCCGACAACCGCCAGTGCGATATAGCCGTCCGTGGTCTCATACATGCGGTAGAGGGCATTGAGCCCCCATTGGTCGGCATCGACTTGCTCCCAGGTCACGGCGGGGTCGTCGGGATCGATCCAGGCGTAGGAAGTGGCCAGGAGCGTCGCGTTGACGATGGAGGTGCTCACTGAGCGGCCAGCTCCGGTTCGCTCTCGGTCGAACAACGCCATCGCAATGGCGGTGGCACTGAGCATGGCGTTGCCGGTATCTCCCATTCCCGAGCGCGACCACAGGGGTGGGTTGCCGTGTGAATAGGCAGCGTCTTCCCACTCTGTGCCGCACAGCGCGGCGGCGGTCTGATCGGTCCCGGGGAGGTCGGATCGGGGCCCTTTCTCAAAGCCGCGGGAATTGCAGATCACCAGGTCGGGTCGGTGGTGACGCAGCGACTCCTCGTCGATTCCCAGGCGGGCCATCGCCCCCGGTCGCCAGTTGGTGGCAATAACGTCGGCCTCATCGATCAGCAAATGCAGTATCTCCATGCCACGGGGATCCTTGAGGTTGACAGACAGGCTTCGCTTGCCCCGGTTGGTGCCTAGTCCCATGTGGGTACCCGCCCAGAAGGTGTCATGCAGCGCGTGGATTTTGATGACGTCCGCCCCCAGGTCGGCGAGCATCCTTGGCCCGAAGGGGCCGGCCACACCGAGCCCCAGGTCGAGTACCTTGATGCCGGCAAGGGGTCCGCCTTTGAGCTCGGTTGAACCGCTCTTGCGGTTTTCTGATCCTTCGGCAAACGGCTCGCCGAACTCGAGGGGGTTGCCGATGCGGCGGATCCGACCGTGTCGAGGATGGTCGACCTCCATTACACACCCATCGGCCAAAAACGAGTCATCGAGCAAGGCCTCAACAGGGGAGCGCACCAGCGCGATCCCCATCTCGCTCGCCTCGCCGGCCTCAACCCATTCGCCGGCCGAAAATTTCTTAAAGGCCTCAACCAGTTCTGGATAGATGAAATGGGTGACGAGCAGGTCTTCTGCACTCATCCCGATCCGGTCGGGGTCGCTGCGATAGTCGTGATCGGGGTTGATGGCTACGGCGTCGGTTCCCGCACTGGCCTCTCGTATCCAGGCAGGCCGGATGGCCCAGTGGTGGACCCATCGGCCGTCGGCGCACTCGAATAGCCCCTCGATGGATCTGCTGTCCGTTGGCCACATCCAGTAGAGGGGGCTGTCATCGGGGCGCTCAACCCGCTGCCAGGTAAGCGATCCGGCGAACAGGGCACCCTGGAGCAACGAAGTCTCCACCGCCTGCCCTCTGCCGATCACCTCGCGGGCGCGCAGAGCCGCGGCGATGCCGAACGTGGCTAGATGAGCCGCGCCCAAGCTAGGCCAGGTCGACCGGGGAAAGATCGGACCGGGACGGTCAACCCCTCGGACCATTCCATCGGGAGGGCCGAACTCGGGGGAGGGCGGCTCGCGCTTATCGATGAAGTTCATGGCCGTCCCCAATCGGCCCCGCTGGTCGAAGAACAAACCGGTCCGTGCCGAGACCAGGGCGTCATACCCCGGTCGATCGCAATGGCCGGGGTGTCGTCCATAGCCGGTAATGGCGCAGGAGATCACCTGGGGATTGATCTCGGCCAATGTGGCATGGTCGAGGCCCAACCTCTTGGTTGCCTCGCTGGAGAATGAGCTGACAACTACATCTGACTCCCTCACCATCTCGCGAAACGATTCGGCACCGGCGTCGTCCTGGAGGTCGAGGACGACGCGATCGGCACCGCGGTGCCACACCGCGTAGCCCGACTGGGCTGCGAACGGATCGCCTTGTGGGGGCTGAATTCGAATGACCTCGGCGCCGTTGTCCTCCAGAATCATCGTGGTCATGGGCCCGGCAATGCCCCAAGACAAATCGAGCACCCGCACCCGGTTCAAGATCCCCATTTGCTCCTCCTCATGGATGTGTGACGATCTCCATACCCTATGGGCCAGGTCCGACGTCAGATCTAGCCTTACAGGGTGCTGACCTATGATGAGGCCCACTTCTAGGCACACGAAGGGGAATGGAGCCATGGTGACAACCCAGCTGGAATCCACGGGGAACGGGGTGACGCGCGAGCTGCTGGTGTCGTCGGACTCGCACGTCCGGCTGACCCACGAGGGGGTAAAGAGCCGCCTGGCTGCCAAGTTCCACAACGACTACGACCAGGCAGTCGACCAAGTGGGCGGTGGAGTGGCCACACGCGCCGGGCAGAACACGATGCCTCCGGGTTTTGAGGGCGTTCGCCATGCCATTGGCCGCCCGGGAAACTCCAACGGACACGAGCGGCTGAAGGACATGGACCAAGACGGCGTTGATGTCGAAGTCTGCTATTGCGAATTCAGTGCATTCCGCTACTTGTATCTCATGAAAGACGGGTGGCGCGACGCGACCCGGGCGTTCAACGACTCGCTGGTCGCCTTCGGAGAAGCCGACCCAGACCGCCTAGTTGTGTCGTACCAGATCCCGATCCACGACATCGACGTTGCGGTCGAAGAGGTCCACCGAGTGGCCGGGCTGGGCGGGAAATCTCTGCAACTACCCGTGTATCCGACCGAGCTGGGCGCTCCCGATTACTACGACCGGGTCTACGACCCGCTGTGGGCTGCCATTCAGGAAACCGGGCTTCCCGCCTGTTTCCACATCGGCCTTGCGCCAATCGACTACTTCCAGGGCGACCTGCCTCAGTTTGCCCAGGGTTGCATTCAGCCGATGTCGGCGATGTTCACCTCGGTGCAGTACGCCAACTTCATCCTGAGCGGTATCTTCGTGCGGTTTCCCGAGCTGAAAACAGTGTGGGTTGAGCCGGGAGTGGGATGGATTCCGTGGTGGCTGTTTATCATCGACCAGATGAAGACGGTGACCAACTACCCCTTCGACGAGATCGACGAAGCTCCCAGCTTCTACTACCACCGGAACATGTTTGTGACCTTCATCCACGAGCCGTTTGCCGTTCACAGGCTTCGCTACGACATCGGCGTCGAGAACATGATGTGGTCCACCGATTATCCCCATCCTGCCTGCACATGGCCCGACTCACGGGAGCTTGTGAACCAAGACTTCGAAGGGATACCGGCGCACGAGCGGGAGCTCATCTTGAGCGGCAACGCGGCCCGGGTTTGGAATCTGGCCCTCTGAGGGGCCTGGGCGATCCCTTCGGCAAGAGAAAGGGGACCCATGACTGCGGCTATGCCGACCCGGCCATCGCCTTTGGTCACCGATGACAGCGCGGTGTTTTGGGATGAGGCGGCCAAGGGTCGCCTCGTGGCCCAGCGCTGCGCGGGCTGCGGGCTTATGCGCCACCCGCCGCGTCCGATGTGCCCGGGCTGCTCGTCGCTCGAAGTGGATGTGATTGAGCTCAGCGGGCTCGGAACCATCTACAGCTATGCGATCCTCCACCACCCCCAGCACCCAGCGTTCGACTATCCGGTGCTCGGAGTGCTGGTGGACCTCGACGAGGGGATCCGCTTGCTGTCGAACATCACCGGCGTGTCGAAGGACGACGTTCGTATCGGCATGAGGGTTCAAGCCCATTTCGTGGCCACCGCGGACGGACCTCTGATTCCGGTATTCCGTCCCATTGAGGAATCGTGATGGCTAGCCGCACACCCTCTCGGGGTACAGCGTCCATTACCGGAGTCGGGTACACGGAGTTCTCCCGTCGGGCCGGTCGCACAGAACTTCAGCTTGCCTGCGAATCGGTTACTGGGGCCCTGAAAGACGCCGGCCTTAGACCAGCCGATGTCGACGGCGTCGTCAGCTACACGGTTGATCCTGTCGAGGAGACCGAACTCGTCCGTTCGGTTGGGTTCGAGGAGATCAACTACTCGGCCAGGATCCCCTATGGCGGCGGAGGGTCTGTCGGGGTGCTTCAGCATGCCGCTGCTGCGGTGGCCAGCGGCGCCGCGCAAGTAGTTATCGCCTACCGGGCGATCCGGGCACGATCTGGGGCCACCCGGTTCGGGTCTGCTAAGACCGCTCCCTCGCCGACTTCAGGCCATTCGGGTACAACAGCGATGCAGTGGTGCATGCCCTTTGGAATGCTGTCTCCGGCATCGTGGATGGCACTCAACTCGGTGCGATACATGCACACGTTCGGGGTTGAGAGCGCCGACTTCGGGCGAGCGGTTGTCCAACTGCGGGAATATGCCGCTTCCAACCCCGCAGCCTGGGGGTATGAGAACCCGATCACCCTGGAGGACCACCAGGAGTCGCGGTGGATTGTGGAGCCGTGCATCCACCTCCTCGACTGTTGCCAGGAGACCGACGGGTCTGTCGCCTTGGTCGTCACCAGTTCAGAGAAAGCAGCAGACTTGCCCCGTACCCCTGTTCGCATTGGCGTCGCGTCGACGGCTGGGCTTTTTGAGCAGGAGATTGCCACCGATCACTACCGGCCGGACCTCTCGGTCATGGACGGCACCGTGGCCCTAGGCCGTCGGCTGTTCGATGACGCCGGTTTCTCCCGTGACGAAATTGACGTTGCTCTGATTTATGACGCCTTTTCCCCCATACTGCTCATGCAGCTCGAGGGCCTCGGATTCTGTGGATACGGCGAAGCGAAGGACTTCATCGCAGAAGGCAGGCTCGCCGTCGACGGACAACTCCCCACCAATACCAATGGCGGGCTGATCGGGGAGGGCTACATCCACGGGCTCAACCTTGTACTCGAAGCTGTCCGACAACTCCGAGGCACCGCCGTCAATCAGGTGGCCGGTGCCCGCACTGCGCTAATTTCCGCCAGCCGAACCGGGGCAATTCTCACCCTGGACTAAAGGAGATCATCAGCATGCGAATCGAACCGCTTACAGCGGCACTCGGCGCCGAGTTGTTGGACATCAACCTCGGGGAACTCGACGCCGATACGGCCTCGGGCCTGCGGAGAGCCTTGCTGGAGTACAAGGTGGTTGGCATTCGCGATCAGTTCCTGGATGATGCAGGGCACATCCGACTTGCCGAGTCTCTCGGCGAGCCGTGGATCCATCCCATGGACCGTCTTGCTGGCGTCGATTCGGCCCAGCCGTCGGAGTTGCGGGTCAATAGCGACCACCAGTTGCTGACCGACCGATGGCATCTGGATGTGCTGTATGCCCCCAACCCGCCCGCCTTCGGCATCTTGCGGGCCATCGACGTCCCGTCTGTGGGTGGCGACACCATGTGGGCCAATCTGGCGTTGGCAGCTTCGTGGCTGCCAGATGAGCTTAGGGAGCAGATGCGGGGGCGCTCTACAGTGCACAGTGTGCCTGACACGCTCATTGGCTTGAAGAAGACGATTTTTCCAAACTTCGACACCCAAATATGGCGGGACAACCTCCAGGGGGTGCACCAGCCCCTGCTTCGGCGGCACCCCGAGACGGGAGAGGAGGCGATCTTCTGCGTTGGGGACGCCGCCGTCGAAGGGCTCGATGATGATGCCAGTCAAAACCTGATGGCCGCCGTTACCGAACACGCCACCAATCCCAGCGTGACGTGTCGCTGGCGATGGCGCAACGGCGACGTAGTGATCTGGGATGAGCGGTGTACCGCCCACTTCGCCGTGCGCGATCCTTGGGAGGGCGATCGCGTGCTGCGACGGCTCCCGGTGGAAGGCGATTATCCGGTGGCGGCCAACTAGTCGCCCCTAGCACCGATGATTTACACGCACGCCTGAAGATGACGGATTCACTGGACGATCGGATCGGGCAACTGCTTGGCCGCGACGACAAGCTGATCGCGTCGCCCTGGCAACTCTTTGACGAAGTCCGGGCCGCTTCAGAACCGGCGTTCTACAGCGAGTCCATGGGGGCGTGGGTCATCACTAGCCATCAATTGCTTCACCAAATCGTACTAGATCCCGCCACGTGGTCGAACCGATCGCCAACGGCGACTTACGAGTTTCGGGACCCGGTGGCCGACCATGCCAATGCAATCGCACAGGAGCCAGAGATGGCCGACGCGGTCCGTCGGTTCCGCAACCGCAACCGAGGGCGGGTCCTCAATACCGCCGACCCGCCCGAGCACGTGCGGCAGCGAAGGGCATTGAATCGGGCATTCCGCCCTGCTCGCCTCCGGGCCTTGGAACCGGAGGTGGAGTCGGTATCAGATGGGCTCATCGCCGACTTCGCCCCTCGGGGACGGGCCGATCTGGTGAGCGAGTACGCCGTGTTGCTGCCCATGGTGATGATCTCGCGGATGCTTGGCGTACCCGAGGACGAGCTTGAGATATTCAAGAAATGGTCTGACGACTTCGCCATACCGATCGGGCGGGCCAATCCCACCCGAGCCGAGGTGCGCGGCTACATCAGATCGGAGTCAGAGTTTGAGGATTACTTCTCGGTCTTGGTCGAAAAGCGCCAAACCGAGCCCCGCGATGACCTCATCACCGATGTGGCCAATGCCGAGGTGGACGGCGATCCGCTGACCCACGATGAGCGCATGGGAGCACTGCGGCAGTTTCTGCTGGCCGGCAACGAGACCACCACCACACTCCTGGCCAACATCGGACACCGCCTGGCCACCGATCACGAGCTGCGAGACCGGCTGGCATCGGACCGGGACCTAGTGCCAGCCTTCGTGGAGGAGGCGCTGCGCTACGAAAGCCCGGTAACGGGCCTGTATCGGGTGGCCACCCGTGCCACCACGCTTGGCGCACAACTCGTGGCTAAGGGCGAGTTCGCGTGGCTGTCGTTCGCCGCAGCTAATCGCGATCCCGAGTTGTGCCCGGTGCCGAGCAATTTCGATGTCGATCGAGAGTCAAATGACCATGTTGCCTTCGGCTATGGCGAGCACTATTGCATTGGCCAGGGCTTGGCCCGCCTTGAGGCCAAGGTTGGTACCAACGCCATGTTGGACTTGCCCAACGTGACGCTGGCCAACGACCACACTGACGCATTCATGGACAGCTACATCCTTCGTGGCCGCACCCAGTTGCTGGTCACCTTCGATCCCATGGGCGATGCCACCCATAGCCCAACAGAGTCCGACAATTCCCCCCATCGCGGGAGCTAAGGGAGCACAGAGAATGACCACACGCACCGATAACAGGGTTGCCATCGTCACTGGGGCTCGCCCTTGGGGAGTGGGTGGGGCGACCGCGCGGGCCCTTGCCCAACGGGGTTACGACATCGCGCTGGTCGACCTCCGCCAGGACTGGGGCGAGCAGAGCGCTGGGGCCATTGTGGAAGATACCGGCCAGCGGGCGATCTGGGTGCGGGCCGACATATCGAATCGTGACGATGTCGCCGCGATGGCCGACACCGTGCTCGGAGAGTTTGGCCGCATCGATGCGCTGGTCAACAACGCCGCAATCGGCGGGGCCAGCAGCACTGAGCATTTCGAAGTCGAGGAATTCAACCAGGTCATCGGCGTCAACTTGCTTGGCCCGATGCTGTGCACCCAGGCGGTCGTTCCGGCCATGAAGGAGGCCAACTACGGCCGGGTGGTCAGCGTGGCGTCCACGGCGCCGTTCAACCCGCCTCCGGCCGATATGAGCCCTGTGTCCCTGTACAACGCCGCCAAGGGGGGCTTGATCGCCTGGACCAAGTCGGCTGCTGCAGAACTGGCCCCCTACGGCATTGTGGTGAACGTCGTCGCCCTTGGGGGAATCTCCACCGGCGGCATGGGCAGCGAGAACCCTCCAACCCCTGAACAGGATGAACGCATGTTGAATGTTGTTCACCGCGGATTGCTGCCGTGGGGTCGGCTCCTGGGGGTCGATGAGGCGGCCGATGTGATCGCCTATGCCGCCTCTGCTCCGAGCCACGCAATGCTTGGAGCCACTATTCACGCCAGCGGCGGACGGGTAATGCCGCTCTGAGGGCGGCCGAAGCATCTTCTCATCGATCTACAAGGAGGCAGACAATGGACAATGCCAACGAGATCCGCCGGGTGGTCACCGGCCACGATGCCGACGGTCGGTCGATGATCGTTTTCAACGATGTCCACGACTACAAGCGCCGGGTACAGATCTGGACAACAGAGGGCTCCCCAGCCGACAACTCCGGGGAGGTCACCGATGCCGCTCTGCGGGAGACTCGCCTCGAAGCCCCTCCGCAAGGCTCGCTGTTCTGGTTAGTTGAGCTCCCTCCGAGCCACGAACTGGCCCCCGGAGCAGTTTCAGAAACCGCTGAGCGGCTGGCAAGGGAGGGTGCCGTTACGCACAGCGACAGCCGACCCGGTATGCACACAACCAGGACAATCGACTACATGGTTGTCCTTGACGGCGAAGTCACTCTGCTGCTGGACGAAGGCGAGGTGACCTTGTACAAGTACGACACGGTGGTCCAGCGCGGCACTGCCCACCATTGGGAGAACCGGGGTGCTGTGCCTGCTCGCCTGGCCTTTGTACTGCTCGACGCCCAGCCCTTGCCATGAGCAGGTCAGGCTCAGCGGGCGGTGGTGGCGGAGACGAGGCTGTTGTGGGCAAAAGCCCAACCCTCGGGCCGGCGTTCGCCCAAGCGGTGGAATCGTTCGTTTAGGTCTTCTCTGTGCTGCTCTAGGGCAGCGGCTCTGTCGGGGTCGATGCCCACCACCCGATCGCACCACTGATCGAAGCTCTCGTACACGGCCTCCGAGGTGTAGGTGAACCGGCGCAACGATTCGAACCGGGCTTGGTCGAGTTCGTCCAGCCTTTGCTGGGCTGCGGTGCGAACGGCGGTCTCGTCGATAACCGGGTAACCCATCGAGTCTTCGGGGCCCTCAATCTCGGGCTCGGCCACATAAAGCGTCCCCCCGGGCCGGAGCACACGGCCGGCCTCTTCGAGGGCCTGGGCCATGTCTTCGGTTGGGATGTGGTGCAGGGAATTTGAAAAGACAACGACATCGAAGGAGTTGTCGTCAAACGGGAGTGCCTGGCCTGGCGCGTCGACATACCTGTCGGGGTGCGCGGGATCGGCCTCCAGAGCTCGTCGAAGCATCTCGGCACCGCAATCGGCTCCGATGGCGCGTGCCCCCTGGCTGTGCAGCCACCGGACCAGCGTGCCGTCTCCGCAACCCACATCTAGGACGTCCTGTCCGGCCACATCGACGGTTTCCACAAGGACATCGGTGCCACGACGAAGGGCCATGCCACCACGTTAGGGGGCTTCAGAGGAGTTGGCGAAGAATCAAAGCGATCGCGCCGGCTAGGGCCACGATCAGCACGGCGGGCCTGAACCATTTGCGATCTACGTAGGGGCGCACGAAGCGAGCTATGGCCAGCCCGAGTACGACCCCTGGGGCTAGCCAACCAGTGAGCTCTAGTTCATGGCGGCCGAACTCACCGGTGATGACAAGCCCTACAACCCCGGCAGCCGCCACCATGAGGACGAATGTGGCGAAAGTGCCGCGCAACGTGGCTGGCTTCATATCGCTGAAAGTGAGTACAAGCGGCGGACCAGGCAAACCGGCAGTAACGCTGGTGAACGCGGTGGCAAAGCCGGTGGCCATCTCGACGGACGGGTTGCGGCGGATTCGCAGGCCGCAGAGGAGCGAGATGGCGGCCGCGGCGGTCAGGCTCCCGATCAAGAGTCCGAGCATTTCGTCATTGATTGCGGTTAGAACGGCAAGGCCAGCAGCCAAGCCAAAAGGTAGCCCCACGACGCAATGGCGCACTGCTCGGCGGTCGGTGTGCTGGCGTTCGACGATGGCGTGCCGGAATCCCACGATTTGGCCTATGACGATGAGCGGTCCGGGAGCGAACCCCGGGTCGATGGCCACCAGAGCTGGCCCGGCTACGAGGGCCGCTCCGAGCCCCAAAGAGCCGTGCACCACAGCCCCGGCTGTGGAGAAGCAAATGATGATTAAGATCTCGAGCGCAGTCAGGACGAGAATCCCGACTCTTTGCCGTCGTTGCCCAGCATGCTGCCGATTGGAACCCCATCAGTGCTCACTGCCCTGATGCAAACACATTTTTCCAAGAGCAGCGAATGAGGTGGTGGACGGCGAGAGGGCTGGTCCGGGTCGGCAGTATGCTGCCTCCATCCTCATTTCGTTCGACATCGACGGCACGCTGGAGTGCGGTGATCCACCGGGGCCTATCTTGCTGGAGGCCATGCGGCAGGCCAAGGCCAGGGGCTATGTGATTGGCAGCGGCTCAGATCGGGTGCGCTCTGACCAGCAGCGGCTGTGGGACATCCATGGAATCGACGTGGATTTTGTGGGTGGCAAGCACCACTTGGACGAGGTGCGCAACCAGTTCGAGGCCTCCCGCTACATCCACATCGGCGACACCGACGTCGACCGCTATTACGCCGAGGCGGCCGGGTTTGAGTTCCTGCACGTTGAGGATCTAAACGGCATCTCCAACGCGTTGGCCGGCGCTGACTTCTTCGATTGGCTGGGCTAGCCCCGCAGCTTGCGCAATTCGGCCAGAGCTTCTTCGAGGGCTTCGATGGCCGCGTCCCCATCGGCGACGGTGGTCGACCACCCTACTGAGAGACGCAGCGAATGATCGGCGTCAACGCCCATGGCCTCGAGCACCGGCGACGGCTCCAGCGACTCTGAGGCGCAAGAACTGCCCGAATGAGCTGCCACGCCAGCGCGGTCCAAGGCGATCAGCACGGCCTGGGGCTCCACGTCGCCGATGCCCAGACACACCAAATGAGGCAAGCGATGGGTGGGATGGCCGTAGAACACGACGCTGTCGATATCTTGCACCCGGTCTCGGATTCTGTCGGTTTGAGCTTGAGCCCGGCCCGCCTCTTGCTCCAAGCCACCGTCCCCGAGGGCGGCGCACGCTGCTCCAAAGCCGGCGATGGCCGCGCCATTCTCCAGCCCGGCCCGCCGGGCCCGTTCCTGGTCGCCGCCTTCCAACAGCGGCACCAAGCGCAGCCCGCGGCGCACCAGCAAAGCCCCGATACCCGGCGGTCCTCCAAACTTGTGAGCGCTGATCGACAACAAGTCGGCGCCGACCTCTTCGAAGCTGACCGGAATCCGCCCGGCGGCAGCCGCGGCGTCCACATGGACCAGCACATCGGGGGACCGCTCTCGGCAGGCGGCCACCACTTCGGCCACCGGCTGCACCGTCCCCACCTCGTGGTTGGCCCACTGGCAGTGGACCGCCGCAGTCCCGGGCTCGATGGCCGCGGCCATCTCGTCGGGGTCTACCCGGCCTGCTCCGTCTACCTTGACCACGGTGGCAGGGTGCTCTGGTGTTGACAGACGTTGGGCCGACAGCCGCACAGCGGAGTGCTCCACCGCGCTCAGCACTTGATGGTTGCCCCGGTTAGACGCCCCCCACACTGCGGCCGCGATCGACTCAGTAGCCCCGCTGGTGAAGACCACCTCTCGGGATCGGGCGCCGAAGCAGTCGGCTACCTGCTGGCGGGCCTGCTCGATTTCGTATCGGGCGGCCAGCGCCTCAGCGTGCATCCGGGAGGGGTCGCCGTGGCCCGCGGCCCACCAGCGGTTCATGGCCTCCACCACCTCGGGCCTGATGGGCGAGGTGGAAGCATGATCGAGATAGTGGCGACTGGTCACGGCACAGAGATGGTTACGGTTCTGGAGTGCTCACGGCACAGGGATTTCTGGGTCGATGCCGTAATCTACCGGCATGGCTACTGCTGGCGACACCCCCACCCCGCCGCGCCGGACCATCCCCTTCGCCGATCCGACATCTACCACGCGGGTGATGCTGATTGCCTCCGGCAAGGGCGGTGTGGGCAAGTCGTCGGTCACGGTGAACCTGGGGGTGGCCCTGGCTGCGGCCGGGCACCGCACCGCGGTGGTGGACGCCGACGTGTGGGGCTTCTCCGTCCCCAAGATGCTGGGAATCGACCATCTCCCGCAGATGGTCGGTGAGATGATCGTGCCCCCCGAGGCCCACGGCGTGCGGTGCATTTCCATGGGGTTCTTCGCCGAGGAAGACCAAGCAGTCATCTGGAGGGGACCAATGCTCCACAAGGCGCTGGAGCAGTTCCTCACCGACGTGGCATGGGACGATCCCGATTTCTTGCTGGTGGACCTGCCGCCGGGCACCGGGGACATCTCCATCTCCCTGGCCCAGTTCCTACCCCGCTCTGAGGTGTATGTGGTTACCACCCCCCAGCCCGCCGCCCAGCGGGTAGCGCAGCGGGCCGCGTCCATGGCCGAGAAGGTGAACCTCACCGTGCGAGGGGTAATCGAGAACATGAGCTGGTTCACCGGTGACGACGGCAAGCGGTACGAGCTGTTCGGCGCCGGAGGAGGCCGAGAACTGGCCGACCGGCTCGATGTGCCTCTGATCGGGCAGGTGCCGCTGCTGCCCGCGCTGCGGGAGGGGGCTGATGGGGGCCGGCCCATCGCGGCGGAGGCCCCTGACTCGGAGGCCGGTCGGGAATTCGCGGCAATGGCCGCCCACTTGGTGGAAAACCCCCCGCCGCGGCGTATCTACAGCCCTGAGCTCAAGATCAATTAGCAGGATCGAGTCCCAAGGAGATCATTCAATGCATGTTCGTATCGGCGTGATCCGGAGCCAGAAGGAAATCGAAGTGGAATTGGATCCCGACTCCGATGTGGAGTCGGTGAAAAAGGCCATCACCGCAGAGTTGGCGTCCGGCGAGATGCTGTGGCTGACCGACCATCGGGGCCGCGAGGTGGGGGTTCCGGCCGCCAGCGTGGCCTATGTGGAGCTCGATCCCTCGGCATCCGGCCGATCCATCGGCTTCGGGAGCTGATTCGCTCCCGGCAAATAGCCAATAAACTCCTCGGATGGCGAGCCTGGAGGAATTGGCACCCGGCC
This sequence comes from Acidimicrobiales bacterium, assembly GCA_963663255.1. Lineage (GTDB taxonomy): Bacteria > Actinomycetota > Acidimicrobiia > Acidimicrobiales > Bin134 > Poriferisocius. The sequence goes on along the minus strand of OY760141.1, from coordinate 2,397,531 downwards.
TGTCCCAGTCGCGTCTGAACCATCTCCAGAGGCTCATGCGGACGTGGGCACCGCTGGCCGACATCTCCTTCGCCGACCTGCTGCTGTACGTGCCCACCGGCCCGTTGGGTCAGACTCCCGCCACCGAGAAACCAAACGGGTACGCCATCGCGGGTCAAATCCGGCCCACCACCGCCCGGTCAGTGCATCGCAGCGATTTGGTGGGGGCTGTTTTCGCCCCCGAGCAGCGTCCGCTGGTGGACGTGGCTTACCGCGAGGGGCGGATCACCGACGGGGGGCGCATCGGCGGAGCCGACCAGCCCCGCATCCGCACGCTGACTGTGCCGGTGAACTGTCACGGCGAAGTGGTCGCAGTGATGGCTCGGGAATTCGATCCCGACATCCAGCGAAATCCTGGCGAGCTGGAGATGAGCTACTTCAAGCTGTTCCGGCGGCTGGCAGCCATGATCGCCGAGGGGGAATACCCGTTCCCGGTGGACGACATCGAGACAGAGGAGTCTCCGCGGGTGGGTGACGGGTTGATGCTGCTGGACGCCTCGGGCCGAGTTCTGCTGATTTCCCCCAATGCCGCATCGGCGCTGCACCGTATTGGCCTGCATAGCGAGGTCGAGGGTCGCCGGCTGGTGGAAATCGGCCTGGAACAGCGGGCTATCCGGGCTGCCTTCGCCTCCCGTCTTCCCCAAACCGAGGAGATCCAACACGGTGATCAAAGCACGGTTGTCCTGCGCTGCCTGCCGCTGATCGGAAGGGGAGAGGTGACCGGCGCATTGGTCTTGATGCGGGACATCTCCGAGTTGCGCCGCCGGGACCGGCTATTGATGTCCAAAGACGCCACTATCGCCGAGATCCACCACCGGGTGAAGAACAACCTCCAGACGGTGTCGTCGCTATTGCGATTGCAGGGGCGCAGAGCAACCGCGGCGGAAGCCCGGGACGCTATAGAGGAGTCGGTGCGGCGTATTCGGGCCATCGCCATCGTCCACGAGATCTTGTCGCGCGATGCCAGCAGCGACGTGCCGTTCGTCGAGATCGTGCGGTCGCTGGTGCGCATGGTGGAAGAGGGGCTGACGGGTCCCGACCGACCGGTGGAATTCAAAGTGTTGGGCGATGCTGGAGAGTTGGCCGCCGATGTGGCCACGCCCTTGGCGGTGGTGTTGAACGAGTGCTTGCAGAACGTGATGGACCACGCCTATCCCGAGCCGCCCGGCGGACAGGTGCGGATCGAGCTGGACAACGACGGCGACCGGGTGCAGGTGCGGGTTACCGATGACGGGGTCGGGCTGCCACCGGGCTTCGACGCCGGTAGCGCCGATGGGCTGGGGATCGCCATCGTGCGAAATCTGGTGAGCACCGATCTGCGGGGGAGCATCACCATGAGCAACGGCGACGGAGACCCGCCTCGGTTCGGTACGGTGGTGGAGTTGGCGATCCCCCTGCTGGGGTTCCGCTCCCCTGACGGTGGCTAGGCCGAGAAGACGGGCGTTTGGCGCTGCTCGGCCACTCTGAGTCGGCGGAGCTGGCGGCGCTCATCTTCAGATGTGCCGCCCCAGATTCCAGAGTCCTGGTTGGTGGCCAAGGCGAACTCCAAACAGGCGTTTTGCGAATTGCACTCCTGGCAAACCACCTTGGCCGACTCGATCTGCTCAAGAGCTAGACCGGTACTGCCCACGGGGAAGAATAGATCCGGATCTGTGTCGCGACAGGCGGCTTGGCATCGCCAATCATCCGCCGCGTTGTCAATTTCGAAAAGCAAGCCCTTGGTAATCACGCGGGGACAAGGATAGGGGTGGTGTACTGGTGTGGCAAGAGGGGCTGATGATGAATTTGTTGTTTTCTGGTAAACGTGTTGGCGTTGTGAATATGGGTTTCATCAACGAGTTGGCAAGATTGTTGTCGTGAAGGTGATCGCCCACCGGGGGGCATCGGCGGCCGAGCGAGAGAACACACTGGAGGCATTTCGGGCCGCAGTGCGCCTGAATGCCGACGGCGTGGAGCTCGATGTAAGGCGGACGGCCAACGAGGTGCTCGTGGTGCATCACGATGCCCATCTGCCCGACGGCCGGGCCATCATCGACCTGCAAGACCATGAACTGCCCGACTGGGTGCCGACGCTGGCCGAGGTCATGGACGTCTGTCGGGACCCGGCCATCGATCGGGACTTTGTAATCAACATCGAAATCAAGAGCGCGCCCGGCGATCCCGACTATGACGCTGAACACCAGGTATCCGCCGCGGTAGCCGGACTCGTACTGGGCTGGGGATTCGGCGACCACGGTGGAGGAGTCATCGTCTCTTCTTTCGACATGGAGGCCCTCAACCGCATCAGGGCCATCGACCCCGGGATTCCCACCGCCTACCTGACCTTTGAGGTGCTGGCCCCCGACCTGCTAGTGGACCGGGTGGCCGCCGCCGGACATACAGCAATTCATCCCTATGTAGCCTCCACCAGTCAGGCCCTGGTGGACACCGCTCACGCCGCCGGCCTAAGAGTCAACGTCTGGACCGTCAACGACCCCGACCAAATTGCCCAACTGGCGTCGATAGGCGCCGATGCGGTGATCACCGACGTTCCCGATGTCGCCCGCGAGGTGTTGGGCAAGGGCTAACGGTCACCCCACCGGCAAGGCCAGAGCGAGGGCGTTGGGGGAGTGGTGGAACTCGAGGCGGGTCGTTTCGCCGAGGTAGTCGCCGTCGAGCTGGTAGGGAAAGGGAGTGTCGCTGGCCACTACCGCGCTAGCCACATCGGCACGGGAGTGGACGTGGCGATGGGCAGTGACCGGAGGGCCGTAACCGAGAGCGCTGGCTGCCGTCCGGAGGAGCCTGCTCGCTCGCAGCGAGCGCAGGGTTACCAAAGATAAGGGCATGTCCAGGGTCGTATCGGGCATCACAGTGAAGGGGCGCGACCCCAGATAGGTATAGGGATCGGTGTTGAGGCAGATGGCGAATTGGCCGGTTATCGCCTCGCCGTCGGCGTGATAGACGGTGAATCGGGGTCGCGACCGGTCATAGTGGCGCATCCAGGTGTCCACCGCTGCGAAGGCGAACAGCGCATGATTGGCATACCGCTTCAATCCAGCCCGCCGCTCCACCTGCTGTACCACGGCAGCGTCGTACCCCACACCGGAGTGGAACAGGAAATACCTTCCGTTCACTTGGCCCAGTCCCACTCGCCGGATATTGCCGGCGGCCAGCGTTTCCAGCAGCATGGCGGCTGCCTCCACCGGGTCGTCGGGAAGCCCGATGGTGCGGGCAAACACGTTGGTCGATCCCCCCGGCAGGGGGGCCAGCGCCACGCCGGAGGTGGCCAGCCCGTTGACTGCTTCGTTGAGGGTGCCGTCACCGCCCAGCACAGCCACCACATCGCACCCATCGGCCACCGCCCCGTGAGCCAGGCGTGAGGCATGCCCCCGCCTATGGGTTTCGGCCAGGGTCACCTCGTGGTCAGCGGCCAGCGCCTTTTGGATGACAACCTGGGTCCGAGCGGTGACCGACGAGGCATGAGGGTTGACGAGAAGCAGGACTTTCAGGTTCTCAACGCTACTTGTTGCCCATTGGGACCAGAAAACGCGGCTGTTCCGGTTCCCCTCGTTTGGTTTTGCGCGCCAGAAGTGTGGTGGGAGACTTGCACGCTATGGACATAGTCGTCTGTGTGAAACAAATCCCCGATCCGGCCGATCCAGGGGAGCTCGACCCGGAGACCAACACCCTCAAGCGGGACATGAAGCTCATAATGGACGAATCGGACTCCTACGGCGTTGAGATGGCCCTCCAGCTACGTGATGCAGCCGGCGAAGGCGAGGTGACATTGGTATCGATGGCGCCCAATGAAGAGGTGAACGGCCTTCGGTCGGCACTTGCCATGGGAGCGGACAAGGCCATCCTAGTGAGTGACGAGGCATTGGCCGGAACCGATGCCTTGGGCACTGCTCGAGTCTTGGCCGCAGCCATCGGCCGGGCCCAGGCAGATCTCATTCTGGCCGCCACCGAGTCGTCCGACGGCTACACCGGCACGGTTCCTGAGCAGGTGGCCGAATTGCTGGGCCTGCCCTCGGTCACCTTTGCCAAGGAGATCCAGGCTGACAGCGGCGAAGTAGTGGTGAAACGCCAGACCGAGGCCGGCTACGACGAGGTGCGGTGCCCCCTGCCTGCGGTGGTCTCGGTGACCGCAGGGGTGGTCGAGCCCCGCTACCCATCGTTCAAGGGAATCATGGCAGCCAAGTCCAAGCCGATGGACCAGGTGGGTATCGGCGACCTGGGCATCAGCTCCGACCAGGTGGGTTGGGCCGGAAGCGGCCAGGAGATCACCGATGTCAGCCCCGCTCCAGAGCGGGAGGCGGGAGAGATCATCACCGACGAGGGCGACGCCCACGAGCGCATCATCGCCCTACTCGAAGAGCTTCGGATCGTTTAGGAGGCGAAATGGGAACCATCTGGGTTTATGCCGAGGAATCGGGCGGCAAGGTCGCCTCGATCAGCCTGGAGCTGTTGACCAGGGCCCGCGAGCTTGCCGACACCGTGGAAGCGGTGGTGGGCGGCGATGGCGAGCCGGTGGCTGCCGAGCTAGGCGCTCATGGGGCTACCACGATTCATGCAACGGGCGACCTGGACGACGGCTTGGCAGGGCCGGCGGTGGCTTCGGCCATGGCCGCGGCCATCGAGGGAGGCGCCGCTCCCGACGCGATCTTGTTCGGCACCACCTACGACGGCCGAGACGTCGCCGGACGGCTCTCGGTCAAACTCGGTGCGCCGGTCATCACCAATGTCGTGGAGCTTGAGCAAGCCGACGGATCGCTGGTCGGAATCGAGCCGGTATTCGGCGGCACGGTCAACGTCAGCACCCAATTCAACGGGGCGGGCGTCGGCCTGTTCCTCGTTCGTCCCAAGTCATTTGCCGCCGAGGAGTCCGGCGGAGGCCCGGCTGCGGTGTCGGCTTTGCCGGTGCCTGATCTGGGCGCCACCGGGGCGGCCCGGGTGGTCGATCGCTTTGCCGAGGAGTCCAGCGGACCCAAGCTGGACGAGGCCGGTGTGGTGGTCTCCGGTGGACGGGGACTGGGCGAGGCCGAGAAGTACTCCCTGATCGAAGATCTGGCCAAGCTCCTCGGAGGTGCGGCCGGCGCATCGCGGGCCATCGTGGACGCCGGCTGGGTGCCCTACTCGCATCAGGTGGGCCAGACCGGCAAGGTGGTCAAGCCCGATGTCTATGTGGCGTGCGGCATATCCGGGGCCACCCAGCACATGGTGGGCATGAAGGGCTCCAAGAACATCATCGCCATCAACAAAGACGCCGAGGCCCCCATCTTCGGCATCGCCGACCTCGGCGTCGTCGGCGATGTGCACAAGGTGATCCCCAAGCTGATCGAAGCGCTGCAAGCCCGCAGCTAACCCCGCCCTAAACCAACGGCCAGGGGTGGCGGCGACCGCTGGGATCGGTGGGGAAGCGGGCCTCGCTGACCAGCGCACTGGCGCGGGTCAACAAGGCGTCTCGCTCCAGCAATGAGAGCAGGCTGGCTACGTCGGGGGGAAGGCCCTCGTCGAGCAGACGGCCCACGTCGCCGGCCAAGTCGTCAGGCAGGGGATCGCCGGCCCATTCCCAGATGACGGTGCGCAGCTTGAACTCGCAGTGGAACGACAGCCCGTTGTCGATGGCATAGAGCCGGCCATCGTCACCCAACAGGATGTGGCCGCCTTTGCGGTCGGTGCTGTTAATGATGAAGTCGAACGCGCACAGCCGCTGAAACCATTGGTGATGGGCGGGCTCCTCCCGCAGGGTGAAGTAGTGCTCGTCGTAGTCGGTGGGCACGTAGAGTTGCACCGAACCCTCGCCTAGCGGACCGTTGCGATGCACCGTGGGGGGCACCAGATCCCAGCCCAGGGCTCGAGCCAATTCGAAGGCGGCGATCTCCCGCTTGTGCAGACCGGCTGGGAAGTCCCAGAGGGGCCGCTCGCCCTGCACTGGCTTGTACACCCCTTGGACTATGGGGGTGTCAGGGGCGTGAACGTCGACCAAGAAAGTCATGTTGGAACTCCACGGCATCCGCCCCAGCACATCCAACTCACCGGTCAGCAGCAGCTCAACGGCGGCATCGTCGGCCAGGGCGGGCCGCTCTCGAAACGGTGACTGGGGGGTCGTCACAGCAGGCGGACAGCTAGTTCGAGCAGGGGCACCAAGTGCCGTCGTCGTTCAGGGGAGTGCCGCAGAAGCGGCACGGGGGCCGGCCGGCGGCTACCACCTGCCGGGCTCGAGCCACGAATCCCGCGACCTGGCCGAGGGTAAGTCGAAAGCGGGCAGTGGCTTGCTCTTCGGGGTCTTCGGTGTCGTCCTGGGTGGGTGTCTCGGTGGCCATCACCAGCATCCTCTCGGCGTCCTCGTCATAGCCGATGCCGATGTCGCCCACGATCCATTCGGCTTCCACCGGCTCGATCAGTCCGATGTCGGCTTCGGGAACGATGGCATCGGGATCGTCGGTGATCTCCCGAAGCGCCCCAGCCAGATACTCGGCCAGCGCGGCCACCTGCTGCTTCTCCAGCTTCAGGGATACCACCGTGCCGGTGACCCCTGCCTGGAGATAGAAAACCCGCTGGCCGGGGGGGCCAACGGTGCCCACCGTGAAGTGCTCGAGGTCGTTTAGGTCGAAAGAGGCGCTCATGAGGGAACCAGGGAATTGAGGTCAGAGGTGCTGTTCACGGCCAGCACCACCGGACCATCGGTGCTGTAGAGGATGGCGGTGATCGAGCAGGGCGACACCACGATCCTCTGGAACATGTCCAAGTGGGCGCCCGAGGCGTGCGACACCGCGGCTTTGATGGTGTCGGCGTGCGACACCGCCACCACGGTTGAGCCCGGGTGGCGGGCTGCCAGCGATTGCACCGCGCTGTTGATCCTGGTCTGCATCTCGGCGAACGACTCCCCGCCGGGGAAGCGGAAGCTGCTGGGGCTGCGCTGCACTTGCCGCCAGTCGCGGCGGCGGCGCAGGTCGCTGAGGCGGCGGCCGGTCCATTGGCCAAAATCACACTCGTTGAGGCCGTCCAGCACTCGCACCCGACGGCCCACAGCGCGGGCTATGGGAGCGGCGGTTTCCCGGGCCCGCTCCATGGGTGATGCGTACACCGCGCCAATACGGGCCGCACCCAAAGAGGCGATGCGGGCCGCGGCCTGTTCGGCCTGCTCTCGGCCCCGGTCGCTCAGGTGCAGGCCCGGCGCCCGCCCAGGCAACACCGCTCCGGTTGTGGGGGTCTGGCCGTGGCGCACGAACAACACCATGGTGGGTTTGCGGATTTTACTGGCCATTTGCTCTGTGGATTCTGAACTTTGCTGGGAGTTCCGGTTGACAGTAATTGCCAGCCATTGGGTCTCTGGGTCTTCTAGCTTGCCGGTCGTGGACTCGTTTGACGAACTGGCCGCTGATGTTATCTCTTGCCGGGCCTGCCCCCGACTTGTGGCCTGGCGGGAGGAGGTAGCCGAAGTCAAGCGGGCCGCCTACCGGGATTGGACGTACTGGGGCCGGCCGGTGCCGGGCTTCGGCGATCCCGAGGCCCGTATCGTGGTGGTGGGTCTGGCTCCGGCGGCCCACGGCGCGAACCGCACTGGGCGCATGTTCACCGGCGACCGTTCAGGCGACTTCTTGTACGCCTCGCTGCACAGGGTAGGACTGGCCAACCAGCCTGATGCCACCGACAGAGACGACGGGCTAGTGCTGCGCGACACCTACATCACCGCCCCAGTGCGGTGTGCGCCGCCCCAGAACAAGCCGACCCCAGCCGAACGGGATGCATGCCGCCCGTTCCTGGTACGGGAGCTGGCGCTGTTGAGCCGGGCCCGAGTGTTCGTGGCCCTTGGGGCCATCGGCTACGGGGCGGTGGCAGCCGAGTTGGGGGTGAAGCCCCGGCCCAAGTTCGCCCACGGCCTGGAGGCGGCCACCCCCGGAGGCCGCATGGTGGTGTGCTCATACCACGTGAGCCAGCAAAACACGTTCACCGGGCGGCTCACCTCCGACATGCTGGATGAGGTGTTCGCCCGCTCGTTGGAACTGGCCGACTCCACATAGGGCCGGGAATGGTTCGCGACCACGGGGAATAGGGAGATACCGTTGGGGCCGTGACAAAGGGTCGTTTGCTAGCAGTGGTGGCTGCGCTGTTGTTGGTGGCGGCCGCTTGCGGCAATTCCGGCGCGCCCACCTTCTACGACGACAATGCCGCTGATTACCAATTCGATGAGAACAGTCCGGTGGAGCCCAATGTCGGCCAGCCTGAGCGGAATTTCCGCGACGGCTGCAAGGAAGCGGGCCGTGACAACCTGGACGAACAGGTGAGGGCCAACCTGGCCGACGTGTGCAAGTGCGGCTTCGACAAGATTAGGGAAGCGCTGACTTTTGAGGAGTTCAAGCAGCTTGACGACGACCTCCGCAGCGATATCAACGCCGACCTGACCGAAGAGGTGAGCCTGATCATGCGCCAGTGCATTCTGGAGGAATCCGGGATCTAGCTGGCTCGGCGGGACACCGGCAGCCAAACAGGGCTCAAACGCCTACCCGGACCGCGCTCTCGGCCCAGTCGGGCCAGCGTTGGCGGCTCTTGGCGGCCAGCTTGTGCATCAGTGCTACCGCACCGGGGTCGTCATCGCCGGGACGGGCTTCGATCACCCCGTCTTCCAGCATGGCGTTGATGACGGCCCGGCCCAATTCGGTGCGGACCACGGTGAGGGTCCAGTCGGTGGCGTCGCCGATGCCTCCGGTAGAGATGTCGGCGTGCTCGGCGGCGAAGTCCGGGCAGAGGTTGCAGCCCTCCCGGGTCCAGGCGTGGCACTCCTTGAGGTTGATCTCGTGGTAGTCGCCGTTCTTCATCCAAACCTGGAACACGCCCTTGATGTTCATCTTGGCGATCTGGTCGGTGGGCAGGCCGTACTTCACCCAGAACAGCTCCTCGAACATGGAGTCGTCGAAGCTCTTGGAGCACAACAATCCGATGTTCAGCTTGATGGGGCGGCCCACCTTGCCCACCTTGCGGTTCCACATCACTGGCGCGATGGATGTCTGACAGCTCATGCCCACCAGAGCCAGGCGATCCAGCCCCTTCTCCTTGGCTTCCCGGTAGGCCAGCGGGTTGGCCGAATAGGTATAGCGGCTGCCCGCGCCCCGCAGCACCTCTTCCCGATTGGCGGCCAGGCCGGGCACCGCCTTCCAACCGTCGGCGTCGCCACCCTCCAGAAATGAAGTGAGGGCGCCGTCGATTACGTCGTTCTCCAGGCACCAGATCAAAATGGCCGACACCAGCCCGCCGTCTTGGCCCACTTCGTACACGTAGTCGTCTGAGGCTCGCACCAGCAGGATGTCGCTGTAGATGCCCGACACTTCCTCCTCGGTGCGGATGCGGCCGAACAGGTGCTCATCGGCCTCGGCCTCCCAGGTGCGGAATCGGGGGCAGGCCCGGGTGCAGGAAGTACACCCCTTTTGACCGTGAATGCAGTCGGAGAGGCCCAGCTCCTCCTCCAAGTGGAAGGGCTTGTACTGCCCGGGCTCGTGCTTGTAGCCGATCACATCGTGAGGACAGGCGATCACGCAGCCCGCACAGCCGGTGCACAGCCCCGAGTCAATGACCTCCTCGTAGAGCTCTTTCCACTGGTGGGTCCAGCGCACCTTGGCTTCGGCCATGGGGAGACTTTGCCACGCGCAGCCCGGGACTTAGCCATTCACAAGCCATTTGCCCAGGAAGGAGAGGCAGGGAGGAAATCAGTCGAAAAGTCGGTAGGATGGCTCTTGTTGAGGCCCAAACCGCAGGCCAGCGCCAAACTGAGCGCCAGGCTGCGAGCCGGACTGCGAGATAGCGCGATAGACGGGAGGACAATCAGATGGGCGACTGGTGGGATGGCCTGACCGGCGACCTCCAGGTGTTCTATCTGATCGGCATCATCGCCGGCGTCTTTCTCATACTCCAGCTTCTATTCTTGGGCTTCGGCGTCGGCTCCGACCTCGACATCGACATCGACGACGAGGGGGCGGGAACGGGATTCCTGTCCCTGCGAAGCCTGACGGCGTTCTTCTTCGCCTTCGGCTGGACCGGCGTTCTGATGAAGGAGGCGGACAACTCCACCCCGGTCTCGGTGATCGTGGCCATCGCGGTGGGGCTGGCGGTGTTCCTCGCCGTGGGCTACATGTGGCGCAAGTTCGCCCAAATGGAGGAAAGCGGCTCGGTCGACTACCAGAGCGCGGTGGGCATCATCGGCACCGTGTACCTGCCGATCCCGGCCAACCGGTCCATGCCCGGCAAGGTCGAAATCCTCATTCAAGGACGGCTCCGAGTGATCGATGCCTACACCAACTCGGACAATGATCTCCCGGCTCAGACCCGCGTCACCGTGGTTTCTGTGGTTGATCAGTCCACCGTCCTCGTCAAACCCCTGTAACTCATACCTAGATAGACCCGAAAGGACTCTTTGATGGCTGCTATTGCCCTAGTTGCTGGCCTAATTGTCATTCTTCTCATTGCCCTGCTGTGGATTTCCTCCCGCTTCAAGCGATGCCCCTCCGACCGCGTGCTGGTTATCTACGGCCGGGTAGGCGGAGAGGGCCAGTCGGCTCGATGCCTCCACGGCGGAGGCGCGTTGGTGTGGCCCGTAATCCAGGGCTACGCCTTCTTGGATCTCACCCCCATCCCCATCGAGATCAAGCTCCAAGGCGCCCTGTCCCAGCAGAACATCCGGGTCAACACGCCGGCCACGTTCACGGTGGGGGTCTCCACTGAGCCCGGTGTAATGCAGAATGCCGCTGAACGGATGCTTGGGCTGAGCCTGGTAGAGATCGAGAACCTGGCCCGGGACATTATCTTCGGCCAGATGCGGGTGGTTATCGCCACCATGCCCATCGAGGAGATCAACGCCGACCGGGAGAAGCTGATCACCAACATCACCGAGTCGCTGGAGATCGAGCTGCGCAAGGTGGGCCTGCGACTCATCAACGTCAACATCCAGGACATCACCGACGAGTCGGGCTATATCGACGCCCTGGGCCGGGAAGCGGCCGCCCGAGCCATCAACGAAGCCAAGATCAAGGTGGCCGAGCAAGAGCGCGACGGCGACATTGGGGCGGCCGAGGCCCAGAGGGAGCAACGCATCAAAGTGGCCCAGGCCAACGCCACCGCCACTGAGGGGGAGAACGAATCCCACGTGGTGATCGCCCAGTCCGACGGCGAGCGCCGCCAGCAGGAGGCCGAGGCCGAGCGGGCCGCGGTCACCGCCGAGCGGGTCACCCAGGCCCGGGCGGCCGAAGAGTCGTTTGCCGCCGAGGGACAGGCCGAGCGGGCCAGGGCCTCACGCGACAAGGCTTCGCAGGAAGCCGACATCGTGGTGCCCGCCGAGGTGGAGAGGGAGCGAGTGCGCACCCTGGCCGAGGCCGAGGCCGACCGCATCAGGCTGGTCAAAGGCGGCGAGGCCGACGGTCAACGCCTGCTCATGGAGGCCGAGGCGCTGGGCTTGTTGGCCCTGCTCACCCGACGGGCCGAGGGTCTGGGAGCGCTGGTGGACAACGCCGGCGGCAATCCCCAGCTGGCTGCCCTGCTGCTGATCGCCGAGCAGATGCCGACGCTGGTGGCCGAGCAGGTAAAGGCCATCTCCAATCTGAAGATCGACCAGATTACCGTTTGGGACTCCGGCGGCAGCGACGGCAATTCCGGCAACAGCACCGCCAACTTCCTCTCCGGCCTAGCCGGCTCCCTGCCCCCCATCCACGACCTAGCGGCCCAAGTAGGCATCAAACTCCCCGCCTACCTCGGCGAGCTCGACGATGAAACCGCCGTTGAGCGGCTCCGTGAGATCGCCGACCAGCTCAGCAGCGAGGATTCTCCCGAGGCCTGACCCAAATCTCGTTGGCGCCCAACCAGGCGCCGTCCGCGACGACGTAATGTCTACCTCTGAGTACGGCTCATTGCCCTGTACAACAGGGTGACGTATCAGGCGGCAGCATCCGCCCGGACACATATCGAGATCGGGGAGGGCAGAGATGACCGAGTCAACGGCATGCCCACCCGAAACGACCATGACCGTCGCCGCTGGGCGCCGGCGCGCCAACTTTGCGGTAGTCGTCGCCCTGGCCGCCCCAATCCTCGCCGCGTGCGCGGGTCCCTCGATCGAAGTCTCCGAATGCGACGTCGCGCTCACCGTCACCATGGAGACGCTGGACGCGCGCCTCACCGAGGAAGGGACGCTGCGCCACGGTCGCGCCCACGAGCGGGGCGACAGCGAGTTCTTCGTTAGCGCCGAGTTCCTTCCCGCCGACGAGGACGACGACTTCGACGGCGACATCCTCACCTGGTTCACCGACGATCCCGCGGGGGCTGACTTCTTCTCGGTAGACGAGCACGCCCGCGACCGGTCGAACTGGGCCGGGGCCGACTTCGGCGTGAGCGAAGACGGCGCGGTCACATCCCGCGGGTGCGTCCTCGTCGTTCGCGGTGAGCCGGAAAGCGACGAGTGCGAAGAGCGCCGGGAGGAGTTCTGTTGAGCTCACACACTCTTGTTCGCCACGGGCGCCAAGTGGTGATCTGGGTCGCTGCGCTCGGCGCGCTCCAGTTCATCTGGCCCACGCCGCCGGGCGTGATCGTTCAGGGCGTGGTGGTCGGCTCGCTCACCGCACTGCTGGCGTTCGGCCTGTCGCTTGTCTACAGGACGAACGGAATCATCAACTTCGCCCAGGCCGACCTGGGCGTGGTGCCGGCCACGGTTGGCCTGTCGCTGCTGAGGGACTGGGACTGGCCGTACTTCGTGGTGCTCCCGATCACGATCGTGGTCGCCATGGCACTGGGCTCCGCGGTGGAGTTCCTCGTGATCCGCCGGTTCTGGAAGGCGCCGCGCATCATCCTCAGCGTCGCCACGATCGGGCTCGCTCAGCTGCTGCTCGGCATCGGCTTCTACATCCCGACGCTATTCAGCGACGAGGACGGATTGGCGCTCCTGCGCTTCCCGAGATTCAACCCTCCAATCGACTTCACCTTCGAGATCGATCCGATTGTCTTCACGGTCAACGACCTGTTGGCGATGATCATCGTGCCCGTCACCATCTTCGGCCTCATTGCGTTCCTCAACCGGACTGGTGTGGGCACCGCGGTGAGAGCCAGTGCCCAGAGTCGGGACCGCGCGTCGCTGGTAGGCATCGACGTGCGGGGAACCCAGAACGTGGTGTGGATCATCGTCGCGGTGCTGGCCGCCGTGGCCATGGTGCTGCGGGCGGGAATGTTCGGACTCCCACTCGGGCCTGCATTTGGACCCGCGATCCTCCTGCGGGCGCTCGCCGTGGCGGTGATGGGGCGGATGGAGAACTACTCGGTGATGTTCATCGGCGCCACGTTTCTCGGCGTGCTGGAGACGGCCATCATCTGGAACGAGGACACCGCGGCGCTGATCGACCCGGCACTATTCGTGATTGTCGTCGTCGTGCTCTTGTTCCAGCGGCGGGCCCGCGGCCGAGCCGAAGCCCAGGCCGAGGGATCGTGGGAGGAGACCGCGTCGGTGAAGAGAGTCCCCCGCAAGCTGGCCTCGCTCCCGGAGGTGTTTTGGGGTGGATGGCTGGCCAAGCTGGCCATGATCCTCGTCTTGCTGTGGCTGCCGACCGCGCTCGGCGACACCGACACCAACTTCGCTTCGGCAGTCATGATCTACGGGGTCATCGCCGTGAGCATGGTGATCCTCACCGGCTGGTCCGGAGAGATCAGCCTCGGCCATATGGGCTTCGTCGCCATCGGCGCAGCCACCGCGGCGGTGGTGAACGTGCACTACCAGTGGGACCTCACCCTCACTCTGCTGCTCGCCGGGGTCGTCGGCGCGGTCGCGTCGGTGATCGTCGGGCTGCCCGCCCTGCGCATCCGCGGGCTCTTCCTCGCGGTGACCACCCTCGCCTTCTCGGTCGCGACGGCGTCGTTCCTCCTCGACGAGGACCGGTTCACGTTCCTTCCCGACAACATCAGCGAACGGGTCACCCGGCTGCCCCTTTTAGGGCGGATCGACGTGTCGAGCGAACACGCCTTCTACTACGTGTGCCTCGCCGCGCTCCTTGCCGTGATCTGGACCGTGGGGCGCCTGGAGGCAACCCGCACGGCGCGGGTGCTGCGGGCGGCCCGCGACAACGAGGACAACGCCCAGGCGTTCGGCGTGAACCTGACCCGGACCAAGCTGATGGCGTTTGCCATCTCGGGTTTCTACGCCTCTTTGGCCGGGGGGCTGTTCACGCTGCACCAGCAGGCACTGGGACAGGGCTCGTTCTCTCCTGCGGAGAGCATCCGGATCCTCACGATGGTGGTCATCGGCGGTCTCGGATCGGTGCCGGGCGCGATCCTCGGTGCGGTGTTCCTCCAGGGCACCGAGTTCTTCAGCGACGACATCCCCGCCGATATCCGGCCGCTGTGGCTGTTCGCCAGCAGTGGAGTCGGCTTGCTGGTGGTGTTGATGTTCCTGCGCGAGGGACTCGGCGGGCTGCTGTACGAGGTCCGTCGGCGTTTGCTGGCCATCGTGGCCTTCCGCCGCCAGATCCCGGTCCCCAATCTGTTCGCCGACCAGCGCATCGACGACCACGGCGAAACCGCCGGGCTCGGGCACTCGGAGCCGGTTGCCGTGTCGAGATCGCCTCGACGCGATGCCGAGGGCGTTTTTCGCTATCTGCCGAGCAAGCAGGCGCCACCCACCGACTACTTCTCGTTCCCCGACATCCTCATCGGCGACGATCACGACAGCTCGCTGTTGAGCGTGAGGTCGATCGACGTGTCGTACGGGCCGGTGCAGGTGTTGTTCGGCGTCAACATCGAAGTCGATGAGGGCGACTTCGTGGCGCTGCTGGGGACCAACGGCGCGGGAAAGTCCACCGTGCTGCGGGCTGTCTCCGGGCTTTCGGTAGCAAGCGGCGGGTCGGTGTCGTTCGAGGGGGCCGACATCACCACGATGGCGCCGCACCGGATCGCCGCTCTCGGGATCGCCCAGGTGCCCGGCGGCAAAGGCGTGTTCGGTTCCCTCACCGTCGCCGAGAACATCGCCCTGGGCGGTTGGTTGCACCGCCGGGACAAACTGCACCTGGAGCGGGAGACCGCCCGAGTGCTCGAGGTTTTCCCGGGACTTGGGGAGAAGCTGAACGAGCCCGCCGCGAACCTGTCCGGCGGCCAGCAGCACATGCTCGGCGTGGCGATGGCGCTCATGGCCAAGCCCCGGATCCTCCTCATCGACGAGCTGTCGCTGGGCCTCGCCCCCGTGGTTGTGGAGCAACTCCTCGATGTGGTGCGCGCCTTGAACGACGACGGAGTCACGATCGTGGTGGTCGAGCAATCCGTGAACGTGGCGCTGGCAATCGCGGAAACCGCGTTCTTCATGGAGAAGGGCGAAGTCCGCTTCCGGGGACCCACGAGCGATCTGCTGGAGCGCGACGACGTCCTCCGGTCGGTGTTCTTGGGCGGAGCCGCGGCCGGCGCGTCGCAACGGCGACGGCCGGCGGGCGCCGCCACCGGGGTCACCACCGCGCCGCGGCTCGAAATCGAGGGCCTTTCTAAGTCGTTCGCCGGAAACCGTGCGGTGGATCGGGTCTCCCTCCGAGTGGGCGAGGGAGAGATAGTCGGCCTCATCGGGCCGAACGGCGCGGGGAAGACCACGGTGTTCGAGCTGATCTCGGGCCTCCTGGCCCCCGACGAGGGAAGGGTGCTGCTCGATGGGCGCGACATCACCCATCTCTCGCCCCATCGTCGGGCTCGACTGGGGCTCGGGCACTCGTTCCAGGACTCCCGGCTTTTTGGATCGCTCACCGTGGAGGATGTGTTGAAGGTAGCCGTCGACCAGACCATGGCCACCCGCGATCCGGTCGCTGCCGCCCTCGGCTTCCCTGACGTCCGCAGGGCCGAGGACCGCCTCCAGCACCAGGTCGACGAGCTGATAGGGATGCTCGGGCTCGATGCCTACCGCGAGAAGTTCGTGTCTGAGTTGTCCACCGGAACCCGGCGAATCGTCGATCTCGCGTGTCAATCAGTGGGCGCGCCCCGGGTGATCCTCTTCGACGAGCCCTCCTCGGGCATCGCCCAACGTGAGGCGGAGGCACTCGGGCCGATGTTGGAGCAGATCCGTGACGACACCGGCGCGAGTCTCCTCGTGGTCGATCACGACATGGCTGTGCTGGCGTCGATCTGCGACCGGATGGTGGCCCTCGACCTCGGCGCCAAGGTGGCCGAGGGAGCCGTAGGCGAGGTTCTTGAGGATCCCGCGGTGGTTGCCTCCTACCTCGGTGGGTCCCGCGCCGCGATCAAGCGATCTGGCATCGAGCGATCTGGCGTCGTGCTGGGGGGTCGTGATCCCGACCTCAGCGAGGCGACGTGACCGGGCTCGAGTCGATGCGGGAGCGAGCGGCTGCCACCACAACGGCGGCGCGCCGGTCGCTCGTGTGGATGCTTCTGTCGCGCCAGAGGGGGCCGGTGCGCGCCGTGCTCGCCTTGATTGTCCTGCACAGCATCTTGACCCTCTTGATCGCCCAGGCGGTGGTGAAACTGGTGGACAACGGCATCGTCGACCAAGCCGCCCCCATCGGGCCCTATGTGTCCCACATCGCCAAGCTGGCCCTACTGGCCTTCATAGTGGGATTCGCCAGCCGCCAGATGACGGCCCGGATCGGCTATCAGCTGGAGTACGACCTGCGGGCGTGGCTCTACAGCCGGGTGCAGTGGGCCGACCTCCGCATGCCCAAGCAGATGGCCACCGGGCAGCTCGTCACCCGGTCGATGACCGACCTCAAGATGGTGCAGCGCATCATCCAGTTCCTTCCCTCCATCGTGACGCTCGCGCCAGCCACAATCGCCCTGCTCGTGTACCTCGCGTATCTCAGCCCCCCGCTGGCGGTGATCGCGTCGCTGGCGCTGCCCCTCAACCTGTGGTTCCTCTCCAAATTCCGGGTACGCCTGTGGGGGCTGAGCTGGGCAGAGTTGAACGAGCGGGCCGAGGTTGCCACCGCTATCGACGAGCCCGTCCGCGGGGTGCGTGTGATGCGGGCGTTTGGGCGCGAGGAGCACGAGCGGGAGCGGCTGGGGGCCACGGCGCTGCGGGCCTACCGCTACTCGATGACCCGGGTCCGGCTGCTGGCCCGCTACGACATTCTGCTAAAGGCCGTTCCCCTCCTCATCAACGCCCTGGTGCTGGTGGCCGGGGCCCAGCTCATCGCCGCGGATCAGCTTTCGGTGGGCGTGTTCCTCGTCACCTTCCAGGTTGCTGGGTACGTCATCGTCATCGCCCAGCTGCTCGACGAGCTGGCCAGCTCCTGGCAGTTCCTGCGGACCGCCCAGGGTCGGCTGGCCGAGGTGCTCTCGCTGGGTGCCCGACCCACCGAGGGACGGCCCGCCGCCAGCCGCTTCGAGTCCATCGAGCTTCGCGACGCAGGAGTCTCCTTTGGCGGCACCCCGGTGATCGACCGCCTGTCGTTCGAGGCTTGGCCGGGCCAGATCGTGGTGGTGAACGGGCCGCCCGGCTCCGGCAAGACCACGCTGGCCGGCTTGGTCGGGGGTCTGGTCGAGCCGACAAGTGGGGAGGTGCTGCTCGACGGACGGCCGTTGGGCGAGCTTGACGTCACCACCATCCGCACGATGGTGCGCATCGTCGCCGAGGATCCGGTGCTGTTCTCGGGATCGCTTCGCCAGAACCTCGACCTCGGGGCGGCGTGGATGGTCACCGACGACGAGATCAACGCCGCGGTGTATGCAGCGGGTGCTGACGACATCGTCGCTGGGATGCCCGACGGGCTGAGCACCCATGTGGGCGACCGGGGCCTCACTCTGTCGGGCGGGCAGCGCCAGCGACTGGCCCTCGCCCGAGCGCTGGTGGCCCGGCCCCGCGTGATCGTGCTCGACGACGCCCTGTCGGCCGTCAACCCCTCCCACGAGATGGAGATCGTCCGACGGGTGGCCGAGTTCCTGCCCGAAGCCGCGATCGTGGCGATCACCCGGCGCCCCGGACCCGCCTCGATGGCCGACACCGTGGTGCAGCTCGGCCCACCCGGCGCGACGGCCCCGCCCGCCCCCGTCGCGGCCCCCGAGCATCAGGGCGACCGCGAGGTTGCGTCCGAACTGATGGACGTCGTGCACTCGCTTGAGGTGAGCGAGGAGGCACCCATTGTCTCCGACGCCCAATGCCGGGTCGACGCCATGCCCCGGTTGCGGTGGCTGGTGGGGATCACCCTGTTCGCCCTCTTCGCCGTGCTCATTTTGCTGGTGGCGAACTCCCTGGCTGGGCTCGGTCCCGAGATTCTGTTCGCCCAGGCCACCGAGTCGGCCGTGGACGGCGAGACGAGCGCCATCTACGGGATCGGGCTGGCGGTGGTCGCCGTCGGGGTCCTCTTCGCCGTCAGCGGCTACTTCGTGAGGATCCTGTCGATGAAGATCGCCCAATCGATCGGCTACCTGCTGCGCCGTCGCATCTTCCACCGGCTCACCAACCTCGGCATCGACTTCTACGACCGCGAGCTGCCGGGCGAGGTGGCCACCCGGGTGGTCAACGACCTCGACACCATCCTCGGGTTCGTGGGGGAGAAGCTATTCCGGTTCATCTCCAGCCTGGGCCGCTTCGCCGTGGGAGTTGTGGTGGTGATCGTCCTCGTCCCGCAGCTGACTCCCGTGATCATAGGCATCATCGCGGTGATCCTGGCCCTCACTGCTGGGCAGCTCTACCTGGGCATGCGGGCCTTCAATCGGGCCCGTGACGATCTCGGCCGCACCGTTGCAACATTTGAAGAGCACTTCGCCGGGCGCAGCGAGCTGCGGGGCTGCGGCGCCATCGACAAGGCGAATCGCCGTTTCGTGGGGGATGCCTGGGAGCTGCGCCAGAGCCGGCGGTGGGCGACCTCGATCGCCAACTTGTACTCGGAGCTCGTGGCGTTCATCACCCATGTCGGCGGGGCGCTCATCCTGTGGGGCGCGGGCCACGAGGTGCTCGCCGGCACGGTCGCGGTGGGCACCGCCCTGTCGGCCCGGCTCGTGGCCCAGCAGGCCCTTCAGCCCCTGTCGTACATGAGCTCGATCTACACCGAGCTGCTTGAGGCCCGAGTCTCCTGGCACCGCCTCGCCGAGCCGTTCGACACGCCGATCCTGCCGGTCGAGCGGACCGGCGCGACTGAGGCGGGGCCTCTTGAGGGCGACGTGACCTTCGAGTCGGTCGCCTTCGCCTACCCGCACACCACCCGTCCCGTTCTCGACGACATCTCGTTCACGCTCCGGTCGGGCGCGGTGACCTGCCTCGTGGGGTTCACCGGCGCAGGAAAGTCGTCGATCACCAAGCTGCTCGCCCGGATCTACGACCCAACCGCGGGCCGCGTCCTCGCCGGCGGCGTCGATATCGCCGACTACCAATCTCGCTCCTACCGGCAGCGGCTTGGAATCGTCCCCCAGGACGCGTTCTTGTTCAAGGGCACCATCGGCTCGAACATCGCCTACTCCCGACCCGACGCCTCGCTCGATGAGATCGACCAGGCGGTGCGCGCCATCGGCGCCCTCGACGTGCTCACTGCCCTAGACGGCGGTTACGAGCACCCCGTCGACGAGGAGGCCCGCAACCTCACAGCCGCCCAACGCCAACTCGTGGCGCTGGCGCGGGTGTGGCTCGCCCGGCCCGACATCTTGGTGCTCGACGAGGCGACGTCCAGCCTCGACGGCCCGATGGAGGACCGGGTGCTCGAGGCGATCAGGGCCTTGGGAGTCACTACCCTCACCGTCACCCACCGCCAAAATGTGGCCCAGCACTCCGACCTCGCGATCGTGCTAGAGGCTGGCCGGGTGGTCGAGATCGGCCCACCGGGCGAGTTGGCCGGGACCGGCAGCGCCTACGACCGCCTGTGGACCGCGGTCGACGACGACAGCACGGAGGTCTCCGAAAAAGCGTGAGCTCCGCGGTCAGCTCGCCTAACGCTCGTAGCTCGGCGGGGTGTCGTTGGGCGGATATTCGTAGAGGACGCCGAGGGCCGCGTCCGGATCGAACACCCTTGGCTGCTGTTCGGGCCACTCGCCGACGGCGTAGCGGCGCCCGTCGTCGACTTTCATGTATTCGCCGACCACAACGCGCCCGGTCGCCGTTGTGCGCTCGAACGCGGGGTCCCACCACTTCTCGGACATGTCGTCGAAACCGGTGTAATCGGTCCAGGGAAGCCGGCCGTCGCCAAAGGCTGCGCCTGGACTGGTCACGCAGTCGCAGTACGACCCGAGCGACGGGGGAAGCGCGAAGCAGCCCTCGCTGAAGGTCTCGGGGGTGAGATCGGGTCCGGCCAGATGGAGGCACGCCATGGGCGACTTCAGGGTCGAGAGGGAGAACCTCTCGGCTAGCGAGACCGGCTCTCTGCCGTGGTGCCACTCGAAAAACGCCGCGAGCGGGTTAGGCTGGTCGGCGACACTCACCCCGAGCGGACCCGGCCCGAAGGCGTGGGCCCACTGCTCCTGGTCGTAGCCGCGAGCAAAGAAGGCCGTGTCCTGGCCGCTGTAGCCGGTGATGATCCATTCCGGGAACCACTGCTGCTCGGTGGCGGCCGCGGTGATTGTCCTGGTGAACAAGTTGTCGGTCCCGGCGATCACCGTGGTGACGCCGGCATCCTTCATCCGGGCGGCGATCACCCGGGCGCGTTCCTGTCGCTGCGTGTTCTCGGCGCCCTCGTCGTAGCTCACCGCCTCCACGAGCTCGAAGCCGTTCTGTGCGGCCTGCTCTTCCATGAAGTCTCTGCTCCACCGGTCGGTGTAGATCATCCCGATCTGCCGGGGCTCTCCGATCATGTCGTCGTCGCCGGCCCACTGCACCGGATAATCGGCGACGCGCTTGCCGATGTACTCGGCCACGTGGAGCATCGTCACCCGGTCGTCGGCCAGGGCCGACCAGCGGAAGCCGGCCTGGTCCTGGGTCTCCTGCCAGGAGACGCCCGTACTCCACACGATCACCCCGCGGGCCGCCATCTCGGCCTCGAAGATGGCCTTCCCCTCACCGGAGGTGGTGGCGTCGGTGGCGAGGAACGGCTGGAAGTCGTTCACGGCCCTAGTGGCGTCGGCCCTCTGGGCGACCTCGGTTGATCCGCTCGCATCGATGAACTCGAGTCGGACCTGGCGGCCCCAGAATTCGTAGTTCTGGTTGAAGATGTCGGTGCCGTCTAGCCAGCCGCGGGGGGCGCTGCCGACGTCGCTGACGAACTCCGTCTGGCCGGAGTCCACCCTCACCACCATGACGATCTCATCGGCGGTGACGCCCGGGGCCGTGTTTCCGCCGTTGTCGGCGCCAGCAGGCCACTCGAGAACGCACGGTGGGGCGTCCACAAGGGGAACCCGGATCCTCCCGGTCTCCGGGTCGCAGTGCGGGTTGGCCAGCGCTGCTTGGGACCCGATCCCGGGAAACTCGGGCTCGGCCGGCTCAACCGGCTCGGGTGGATCGGCAGTGGAAGTGTCGTCCTCCTCGGCGGGGGTATCGACGTCGGTGTCGTCCAACGCGTCGCCGTCGTCCATCGAGTCGTCGGCCTCGGGCTCATCGGCCGCCGGGGCCGCGGTGTCGCCTTCACCGGCGCCAGTGTCGCCGTCGTCCACCGCGTCGTCGTCCGTGGAGTCATCCACAGCGGGCTCTTCGGCTGCTGGGGGCGCGGTGTCGACCGACGCGTCATCACCATCGTCGTCCCCGTTGCCGCCGCCGGTCACGACCAGCACGATGACCACGATGGCAGCTATCACCGCTATGGCGAGGTACGGGCTTAGGCGGCGCAGGAGGCTCTTTTCCGGCGCCGGTTCGGCGGGGTTTGCTGGATCGGTCATGGGGTGGGCTCCTCTCCGAGGCTCACGGCAGGTTTGGGCGGGTCACTCCTGTCCCGCAGTCGGCACGATTAGATACTCGTCGAATCGGGTGATCCGCCCGTTCGCCACCAGGGCCACCATGCACCCCGGTATCTCGATCGGTGCGCCCCCGGCGCTGGCCAAGCGGATCACGAACTGGCGCACGAAGCCGCGGTCGGTGACATGGCGGCGAACTTCTTCGAGCGTCATATCAATAACGTTGTCGGCCTCCCACTTGGCCCCGTCGACGAGAGTGTCGACGGTGAGGTCTCGGCCGCCGAAGGAGCTGGTCCATCCCTCGAAGTCGGGGGCTAGGACCGCGCGGATGCCCTCTTCATCAGCGGCGGCATAGGCGGCAAAGAACCGATCGGCCACCGCTTCGATGCTCGCCTGGTCGGTCGTCATGACTCACCTCGGATCTCCAGGCCGGCCAGCTCGTCGGCTGAGCGCCAGTCGCTGAGGAGCTGGAGGAACTCGATGGTACCCGGACCTAGGCCGTAGGGGCCGTTCTGAGGGCTTCGGGTGTTACTTCCCTCGTTGTTGTAGTAACCGGGGGTGCAGTCGTTGGCGAGCCCGCCGCGGCTGTTCACTCTCTCGAGACACGCGGCGACCCAGGCGTCCTCGGCTTCGGCGGTGGCTTCCACCGTCACCGCCCCCATCTCGCGGGCCTGGGCGATGATGTAGGCGAGATGGATGGCCTGCTCGTCGAGCATGTGCGTGTAGTTCACGGTATTGCCCGATTGGCCGATGGACATGAGGAAGAGGTTGGGGAAGTCGTGCATGTGCATGCCGTGCAGCGTGCGAAGACCGTCGGCCCACTTCTCCATGAGCGTCTCGCCATTGCCTCCGATGATCTCGAACCCCCCTCGCTGCGAAAGCGGGGTTCCAACCTCGAAGCCGCTGGCGTAAATCAGGCAATCCACCTCGTACTCCCGCCCGTCGACCACCACACCCGTCGCCGTAATGCGTTCAACGCCTTTGCCCGAGGTGTCCACGAGGGTCACGTTGGGGCGGTTGAACGTGGGGAGGTAGTCGTTGTCGATGCAGGGTCGCTTGCAGAATTGCCGGTAGTAGGGCTTGAGATGCTCGGCGGTCTTGGGGTCGTCGACCAGCTCGTCCACCCGCGCCCTGATCTGCTCCATCTTCTGGAGATCGGCCAGCTCCACGGTGCGCTGGATGCCTTCGGGCGACATGTCCCCGCCGTCGCCCCCCCGCAAGAGCTTCATGATGTTGCCGATCAGATCGGTCCAGCCGTCGTCGACGAGATCCTCCTCCTGGGGGACTCCGGACACCAATGCGTTGAAGTTGTCGCGGCGGTGCTGGTGCCAACCCGGCGACAGCGACTGGGCCCACTCGGGGTCGGTATCGGGGTTGTGCTTGATGTCCACCGACGACGGGGTCCGCTGGAACACGTAGAGATGCTCCGCCCACTCGGCGATGCGGGGCACCACCTGCACACCGCTCGCGCCGGTGCCGATCACACCGACCCGCCTCCCGCTCAGACCGGTGAGGTTCCCCTCCTGGTCGCCTCCGGTGTAGTGGTAGTCCCAACGGCTGGTGTGAAACGACTTGCCCTCGAAGTCCTCGATGCCGGGAATCCCGGGCAGCTTGGGCCGGCTCAGCTGGCCGAGCGCGAGACACACGTACTGGGCCCTCATCTGGTCGCCGCGGTCGGTCTCGACGATCCAGCGCGAGGCGTCGTCGTCCCATCGGAGCTCAGTGACCCGGGTCTGGAAGCAGGCGTCCCGGTAGAGGTCGAACTGGCAGGCGATCGCGTGGCAATGCTCGAGTATCTCCTGGCCGAACGAGTACTTGCGCTTCGGAACGTAGCCGACCTCCTCCAGCAGGGGGAGGTAGACGTATGACTCGACGTCACAGGAGATGCCCGGGTACCGGTTCCAGTACCACGTTCCACCGAAGTCGGACGCCGGGTCGACGAATCGGATCTTGTCGAGGCCCTGCTGGCGCAGCCGCGCCCCGGCCACCAGACCGCCGAAGCCTCCGCCGATGACGACGACCTCGACTTCGTCGTGGAGCGGCTCGCGGGTGAAGTCCGCGTCGGCCCAGGGGTCGTCGGTGTAGTGGGCGAACGAACCGTTTACCTGGATGTACTGGTCGGGGCCGTCGGGCCTCAGGCGCTTTTCGCGCTCGGTGCGGTACCGGTCCCGGATCTCGTCCAATTCCGGCAGCGATTGCGTCGGCTGGTCATCGGTGATGCTCATCTGCTCCGTCCGCTATAGCCAACTTCTTAGTAATCTTGATACATTAGCAAGAGTCGAGACAAGGGACAGGCCCGCAGGCACCCAATGCCGGGCCTCCAGGAGGTCGACCGATGAGCACTATTGCAAACGAACCAGGATACGGAGCCCGACCCGGCATGGAGGATGCAGTGTTCGAAGTCGGGCCGATGCGGTCCGATCCGGCAGCCGTATTTGACCCAAGCAAACGCGTTCGGATCCGCCGGGAAGGCCTCGGCGAGAAGCGATTTCCATTCCCGATCCCCAACGGCTGGTTCGTTGTCGACGAGTGCCGCGAGCTCGCCCCCGGCGAGCACAAGAATCTCTTCGCCTTCGGCAAGGACCTCGTGCTGTTCCGCTCCGAGAGCGGCGAGGCCCGGCTCATGGACGCCTACTGCCCCCACCTGGGTGCCCACATAGGAGCGGGCGGCAGAGTCGACGGCGACGGTATGCGGTGCCCGTTCCATGGCTGGCACTTCGACGGTGACGGCCGTTGCATCGACATCCCGTATGCCGAGGGTAAGGCAATCCCCGCGAAGGCGAAGGTGCGCACCTATCCGATCATCGAGCGCGACCAGATGATATGGGCGTGGCACCATCTCGAGGGCCACGAGCCGTTCTATGACGTGCCCTACTTCCCAGAGTTCGAGGACCCGGACTGGCAGCCCTACGAGGTCCTCCACTTCGAGGTGGGCACCATCGTCCAGGAATTCGCCGAGGGCGAGTTCGACGTCCAGCACTTCAAATACGTGCACGGGGCGCCCCCGCTGCCCAGTACCGACGTAGTCGTTGAGGGGACCTACCGGCATAACAGCAACGGCAACTTCACGATCGAGAACTTCGGCTTGGGCTGCACCCTCATATCGATCGGGGAATTAGTGCGAATCGGCCAGTCGCTCCTGCCGACCGACGAGGAGAACGTGAAGATGACGTGGTGGTTCACCATGCCCCGCTCGGTGGGGGAAGCAGCCCTTCAGAGACTTGTCGCCGGCTTCGCCGACGGCATCAGCCAAGACATCGCCATCTGGGAGAACAAGCGCTACCAACCCAAGCCGCTGGTGACCGCCGTCGAGCGGAACATCCGCGTCGGTCGAGAGTGGGCGCTCCAGTTCTACTCCGGACTCGACTCCTAGGACCGAGGGCACTATCACGACTCCTCGCGGCGGGCGCGCTGTGGTGAGCGGGACGACTTCGGCTGGTTATCCTCTCGGCTGATGCCCCGGTCGCCCGAGCCCGCCCGTGAAGCGCTCATTGCCGTCGCCGAGCGCCTATTCGCCGAGCGAGGTGTCGACTCCGTGCCGGTGGGCGACATCGTGAAGGCAGCCGGGCAACGCAACAGCTCGGCCGTGCAATATCACTTCGGCAACAAGGCCGGGCTTCTCCATGCGATCCTGGATCCCCATCAAGCCTGCCTCGATGCTCGACGAGCCGAGATGCTCGACCAACTCGGCGAGCGGCCGGGGCTCGACGAGCTCATTGACGTGCTTGTCCGGCCCCTCGCCTCCCTCCTCGACAACGAGTCCGGCCGCCACTACATCAGGATTCAGGCCCAGCTCGTCAGCGCGGCAAGGCTTCCCAGCGACTTCGATCTGATGCAAGAGGTGCTGGCGGACATAGGCAGCGGCCAGACCTTCGCCGAGCCAAGACCAGGCCTTCGCAGCGTGGCTCAAGCCCTCGTCGAGCTGGTGAATGATGCCCAGATGGCCGACCTCGGACACCGGCTGACACTCACGGCGGTGCTGTTGCTGCACGGACTAGCCGACTTCGCCCAACGGCACCCCGACGCAACTGCAGCTGAGCGCGAGGCGTTCACCGGCGTCCTCATACGCTCTGTCGCCGCAATCAACCTCGTCGACGGTCGCGCCGACGACGGGTGCAGCGATCCGGAGAGTACCCAGTAGCGCCCACGGCAGGATTCGAACCTGCGGCCCCTTGCTCCGGAGGCAAGTGCTCTATCCCCTGAGCTACGTGGGCAGTAACTGGCTGAGTATACCCAGCGGGGCGCCAGTACCATGTGCCAGTTCATGGCCGACATTCGCACCTCTCTTTCTGACGCCCTGCGCGCCGCGCTCGTGGCCGCGGGCGTCGACCTGCCTGCTGGCTTCTCGGTCGGGCTGGAACGACCGGCGCGGCGCGAGCACGGAGACTGGTCGTCGAATGCTGCGCTGGCTATAGCCAAGAGAGTAGAGCGCAACCCTCGGGAGCTGGCTGGGGAGCTGGCCGCTTGGCTGGAGGAGAACCAACCGGAGCATGTGGCCGAGGTGAGCGTGGCTGGTCCCGGGTTTGTGAACTTCCGGCTGGCGCCGAGTTGGCTGCACGGAGTGGTGGCCGACGCAGTGGCCGCGGGCACCGAAGGCTACGGACGCCAGGATTTGGGGCAGGGCCGAACGGTGATCGTGGAGTTCGTGAGCGCCAATCCCACCGGGCCGGTTCATGCCGGTCACGGTAGGGGAGCGGCCTACGGAGACGCGGTGGCCCGGTTGCTGGAGTGGTGCGGCTACAACGTGCAGCGGGAGTTCTATATCAATGACCGGGGCACGCAGATGGAGTTGTACGCCGCCTCTTTGGCTGCGGTCCGAGCAGGCCTGCCGGTCCCCGAAGACGGCTACAACGGCCAATACATCGTCGACTGGGCGGCGGGGATGCCCGCGGATGCCGACTCCAGACAGTGGGGGCGGGAGCGGGCGCTGGCCGACCAACGGGAAGTGCTGGGCTCGATGGCGGTGGAGTTCGACACCTGGACCAGCGAGCAGTCGCTGGTGGACGCCGGGGCTATCGACGACGCGTTGGGTGCGCTCGACGCCGCTGGGGTCTCCTACGAGTCCGAAGGAGCCCTGTGGCTGCGCTCCAGCGAACAGGGCGACGACAAAGACCGAGTGCTCATCAAGTCCGACGGGGAGTACACCTACCTGCTGCCCGACATCGCCTATCACCGCGACAAGCTCGAACGAGCCGGTTCGCAGGGATCTCTCATCAATGTGTGGGGAGCCGACCACCATGGCTATGTGGCCCGAATGAAGGCGGCCATGGCCGCTCTGGGCTGTGATCCCGCCGCCTTGGAGGTGGTTGTGACCCAGCTGGTGCGCCTGGAGCGCGACGGCGAGGAAGTGCGATTGTCCAAGCGCACCGGCGACCTCATCGAGCTGCGCGAGGTGATCGATGAGGTGGGGGCTGACGCCGCCCGTTTCACCTACCTGCTCCAGTCAATGGACACCACCCCGACTTTCGATCTCGCCAAGGCCGCGGCCCAAGTTATGGAGAACCCGGTGTTCTACGTGCAGATGGCCCACGCCCGGGTGTGCTCCATCGCAACTCGGGCCCAGGCCGACGGTGTAGTGCGCCAGAGCATCGACCAGGTGGACTTGGCCCTGCTGGTCCACGAGCGGGAGCTGGAGATGATGCGCCAGCTCTCCACCCTGGGCGAGGTGATCGCCGCCGCGGCCACCGAGCGGGCCCCCCACCGGGTCACCACCTGGCTGCGGGACTTCGCCGCCGCCGTGCACAGCTTCTACCACGACTGCTATGTGGTGGGCTCTGACATCCCCCCCGAGCTCACCCAGGCCCGGCTTGTGTTGATCGATGCCGCCCGGGTGGGCCTGGCCGTCGGCCTCGGCACCCTGGGCGTGAGCGCGCCCGAGTCAATGTAGGGGCTGGCAATGTCGGTTTTGCCCCTCCATCTCCTGTCCGACAATGCCGCGGTGGGCGACGACGGGCGACTGACCATCGCCGGGTGTGACGCCTTGGAGCTCGCCCGGGAGTTTGGCACCCCGCTCTTTGTGTACGACGAGGACCATGTGCGGGAGAGGTGCCGCCAAGCCCGGGCTGCATTCAGCGGATCGGTGGCCTACGCCTCAAAGGCGTTCTTGTGTCTGGCCATGGCCCGCCTGGTGCATGAGGAGGGGCTCGACCTGGATGTGGCCACTGGCGGGGAGTTGTATGTAGCCCAGGCCGCGGGAGTGCCCGGCGACCGCTTGGTTATGCACGGCAACAACAAGTCGGCCGCCGAGTTGACCGCGGCGGTTGAGGCCGGAGTGGGCCGCATAGTGGTGGACTCGTTCGACGAACTCGACCGACTCGACGCCCTCCACCCCGCCACCGGCGCCCGCCCCAAGGTGCTGCTGCGAATCACACCGGGAGTCGAGGCCCACACCCACGAGTACGTCACCACCGGGGTGGACGACACCAAGTTCGGCTTCACCGCCTCCACGGGATTGGCCGACGCCGCCATCCGCCGGGCTCGGGAAGCTGACTCGGTGGAGCTGGTTGGCCTGCACGCCCATATCGGCAGCCAGGTCTTCGAACTGCGCTCCTTCCAGCGGGCAGTGGAAGTGATTGCCGGATTCGCCCAGCCCTACGGCCTGCCCGAGCTTTCGCTGGGAGGCGGCCTGGGCGTGGCCTACGTGGAGGGGGAGTCGGCTCCCACCATTGCCGAGTGGGCTGCAGCTATCGATCAAGCCTGCTCATCGGCCGGATTCACCGCCCCGGTGAGCGTGGAGCCGGGGCGGGCGCTGGTAGCGGCTGCCGCGGTCACGCTCTATGAGGTGGGCACGATCAAGGAGCTGGCTGGCATCCGCACCTACGTGTCAGTTGACGGCGGCATGAGCGACAACCCCCGCCCGGTTCTCTACGGCAGCGGCTACGAGACGTTCCTACCCCGAGCAGTCGACCGCGACCGCGACAAGACCGTGCGGGTGGTGGGCAAGCACTGCGAGTCGGGCGACCTACTGGTCCGTGACGGCCGGGTGCCGGGCGACATCGCGGTGGGCGACATCCTGGCCACCCCGGTGACCGGCGCCTACGGCCATTCCATGGGCTCCAACTACAACAAGGTCCTCCGACCTGCCGTGGTGTTCGCCCGAGACGGCGACGCCCGTCTAGTCGTCCGCCGCGAGACCCACCAAGACCTCCTCCGCAACGACGTCTAGCGCTCCTCCCCGGCGAATGCCGCAGCGATCTGGATGATGGAGGGTTGGCCGTTTTGGACTAGGTAGCCGCGGCCGGGGAGTGGGGGGAGGGTGGGGCGGGTGGGGAGTTGGATGGTGAACAGGTCGCCGTCGAGGGGACTGGGTTGTAGCAGGATTCCCGTTCGGGAGAAGCGGATCTCGGCGGTCCAGTGGCCGTAGGCGGTGCGGAGGCGGTCGGCACGGCCGGCGGCCACGATGTGGAGGCCGGGGCGGCTGCCGGCGGCGAGCGACTTCAGGGCGCCGTCGGGGTCTCCCACCTTCTCGGCGTCGTCGATCAGCAGCAGGGTTGGGGACGCGGCTGAGCGAGCGGCGGTGAGTAGCTGGCCGATGTCGGCGACGAGCTGGAAACAAGGGCTGTCAGCCAGCGGCGATCCCTCATTGGCCAACGTGATCACCTGACCGCCTTCCGCAGTCGCCATCGCGGCGATTAGCGCAAGAGCCGAGGATCGGCCTGAGCGGGCTGGCCCCACGATCAGGGCATGCTCGCCAGGGTAGAGGGCGAGTCCCACCGGGGTCAGGGTGTCGTCATTCAGCCCCAGCGGGATGAACACCGGCGAATCGTCTAGGCGGGCTGGGCCCAATCGGGCCGGATCGATCACCGCGGGCAGGGTCTCCACCGGCGGCGGGCCGTCGAATTGGGGGTGTCCGGCAGCCAATTCGGCTACGGCGGGGGCCAGACCGCCGTCGGGCACCGCCACTTGGAGCTCGATGCCGGAAGGGACGGCGAATCCACGGCCGGGTGGAAGTGCGGCTGGGTCGTCCAAGGCCACACCCCATTGGCGGTACAGGGCGGGATCGCCCAGGCGGAAGACGAAGGTCTGGGGAGTGGCCGCCTGAATTGCCCGATTCACCTTGGAAAACTGGTCGGCGGCTGCAATCAGGCAAAGCCCAACGGCGGGGCCCTCAGACCACACCCGCTCCAGCGAGGTCAGCCAAGCGTGGTCGGACACGTTGTCCAGGCTCTTGGCCAAGCCGCCCCAGTTGTCGATCAATGCCACCACCAGCGGAGGGCTGAATTCTTGGGGAGTCCGACTATGGCCCAATCGTCGGTCGAGTTCGTCTTCAAGCCGGCGGATTAGCCGTCGAATTCGATCGCGCTCGTCGGGACCCACCACCGCGCCGCAGTGGGGCAGCCTTTCCAGCGGAGACAGCTGACCAGTGCCGGAATCCAAGGCGTACAGGTGGCACTCGTTTGGCGAGTAGCGGCTGATCAGGGCAATGGCCAACGACCCCAATGCGGTGGTGGTTCCGCTGCCCGGGATGCCCACGAACAAGGCATTGCCTTCGGCGGGATCCCATGTCAGGGGATACTGGCACTGCCGGTTGGGGTCGTCGGCCAGGGCAAACACCACTCCGGTTCCCAATGTGCTGTCGGCAGTCAGCTCGTCCAGCGAGACCATCGACGGCAGGGGTTCGGGCCAAGGTTGGCGGGGTGGGACACCCTCCCAGCTGCGCCAGGCGGTATCCACTGCGGCGACCAGACGGGTCAGGTCATCGGGGCTTTCCTCATCGGCAGCAGTTTCCGGCTCGGACTCGGGGATGCCGTCGGGGGCGAGAACGACTCGGGGACCCCGCTGGGCGGCGGTGACCCCGGTGACCAGGGCACACTGGAACTCCACCAGTTCGCCGGGGCCGAATCGGGCGTACGCTCGTCCGGGCCGGTGCCGGCCGATGGCGGCGGCCTCTGGGCTGTCGAGAACGTCGACCGAATCGGCGGCGTCGAGTACTCGCAAGGCGATCCGCAGCGCGGTATTGGTGCGGATGTTGGCACTCACTGCCCCTGCGGGGCGCTGGGTGGCCAACACCAAGTGCATACCCAGGCTGCGGCCCCGTTGGGCCACGTTGACCAGGGCGTCCATGAATCCCGGCAGTTCGGCGGCCAGGGCGGCGAACTCGTCGATAATCACCACCAGCCGGGCCAGAGGCGGCCAGGGCGCTCCGCTCCCGGTGTGGGCCAGTGTCCGGTAGTGGGCCAGGTCGGTTGTTCCTCGATCTCGCAGCATGTGCTCGCGGTAGCGAAGCTCGGCCTCCAAGCAGCCCAGCGCCCGCTCGGCCAGCCGGTCATCCAGATCAGTGACCACCCCGACCACATGGGGCAATGAAGCGCAGGCGTCGAATGCGCTACCGCCCTTGTAGTCAACCAGCACGAAGTTGACCTGTTCGGGGGAGTAGGACGCGGCCAAAGCGGCTACCAGCGTTCGCAGCAGTTCGCTTTTGCCCGACCCAGTAGTGCCTCCGACTAGGGCGTGGGGGCCGTCGGCGGCCAAATCGGCCATCAGCGGTCCGTGGCCGTCGGCCCCGATGGGAGCAGCCAGCTGGTCGGCGTGCTTGGCGTGTCGCCAACGAGTGGCAACAGCATCGGACAAGTATTGCGAGGCGTTGTCGCCTTCGGGGGCAGGCAGGCCCAATAGATCGAACAGCGACGTCTGGTCAGGAATGGCAGAATCGGCCCCGGGCTGTTCGGGATCTTCGTAGCGGGCCAAGCCGCGAGCGGCAGAACGGGCTAATCCCAGACTCATCCCGGTGGCCAGCACCGAGGGGAATGACTGGCCGGATTGGGACAGATCGACAGAGCCGGATGCATCGCGGGCCTCGATCACCGCGGTGGTGGCAGCGGGCAGTTGGTCGACACTAGAGGCCAACACGATGGCCGAGACCGGCCCGGCCGATCCCTGGAGCAGAGGGCGGATGGGCGGTGCCCTGCCGGTGGCCAGATTCTCTCCGTCGACCACCACCAGTAGCTGGGGCCAGTGGGACTCTCCTTGCCGACTCCAGGCATTGGCCAACTCGGCGGCGGACTCCGCCGCGACATCCCGATGGTTGGCAAACAGATGCGGCCGGCCGACGGACGAGTGGGATATGTGGGGGAGCCACCCGGTCCAGGCCCAGGCCGGAGCAGTTATCTCATCGGCGGCCACCAGCACAGCCAGATCGGCCGGGCCGTGGAAGGCCACCGCTTGGATGAGCAAACCCCGGGCAATCGCAGTGATCGCACCGCGGGGACCCACCAGGCCTACCAACTTGCCCGGACCCAGATCTACAGAGATAGGCGAATCGGGCATCGGTCCGAGTTGTTCGAGCACGGCGGTCGCCTCGGCGGCCGGCTTATGTCCGCTGGCGGCCAGTTCGGGAACGAAGGGAACGGGGCCGTGTGCTGCGACCAGCAACATGAAGTCGTCGTGGCCGGGCCTTCGCTCCCAGAGCCTCATGCTGGGCTGGCGAATCCTCCTGACGGCCTCCGCCAGATGGGGTTGTAGGTCGCGGCAGCGACGGATCTCGGCCGCGTAGGCCGCCTCGGCTGCTGCTTGGAAATCGATCAGCGAGGCCTGTGCCTGTCGCCGGCATCGGCGACGCTCGACGCGGTCGCGACGACGATTGTCAAACCAGTTGGCTCCCATCATGAGCGGGCTGAGCAAGGCGAACAGGGCCATGTAGGGGCTGTAGAGAACCGCCATGAGCGCTCCGATCAACAGTGGCCCGGCCAGCGCGGCCCATCCGAAGGTGATCGCACGCGGCGATCGCTGGGCTTCTTCTTCGGGAATCGGCAGCGGATCGGGCTTCACGGGATGTTCCGGTCGAGGAGGGCGGTTGAAGGCGATTTTCCCCGAAGCGGTGCGCCCCAAGATGGCGGTCAGGCGAGTCGGGCGGTCATCGG
Organism: Acidimicrobiales bacterium; assembly: GCA_963663255.1. GTDB lineage: Bacteria > Actinomycetota > Acidimicrobiia > Acidimicrobiales > Bin134 > Poriferisocius. The sequence goes on along the minus strand of OY760141.1, from coordinate 2,364,892 downwards.
GGGTGCTGGAGACTTCGACCAACGCACCGCCCAGCTGAAAGGGCGAGAAGACTTCCAACTTCTTCGGCTCTTTGTCGCCCACATGAGCAAGTACCCCTCCATCTCGGCATTCCAAGCGGGCGTGCTGGGGTCGCAGGCCAACACCGGGCAGAGTCACGTCGGCATCCGGAGAGCGGCCCACGCTCAGTCCCTCTGAGGGAAGCAGGTGGCGGTGGCCGGCGCAGAGCCCTCCGACCACCTCCAAGGCCCTCCCCGGCCGGTCGGGACTTGGGCCGGGGCGCACGCCAACTCGGGTTCCGTCGGCTACCCCAGCCTCATCGAGGGGGTAATGGGCTTCAATCCACTGGTCGCCGACCCAGAGCCCGGCAACCGGCGGGGACAGGCCGAGCACTTCGGCTAGTTCCCCAATGTCGGCTACCAGGCCGCCGGCGATGCTCACCTCCCGGGCGCCCTCCGGTCCGTCGTAGAGCAGGCGCACGATCTGAAGTGGCGGTGCCGGGTCAGTTGCCGATCAATTCACGCCGAAGACGGCCAACACGGTCAGATGGAGTCGAGGGCCGAGATCGTGTTCTGGCGCTCCAAGCCCACCGCGGTAGCCAGTTCGGTAAGCGCCTCCTGCAATTGCCCCAGGGAAGGCGACCACTGCTCGTGCCAGGTGCCCCGGAATCGCTCCGAGCGGCTGCCGGTCCAGGTGGTGCCCTCGAGGGTGGCGGTCAGGCGAGTGCGGAGGTCTTCCACTTGGCCGGCGAACACGGTGAATTGCTGCTGAAGATGGTCCATCTCCTCGGTGTTCATGGTGAGCACAGACATGGCGGGGCCTTTCGACTGGCTGATCCCTCGGGCAGATCAGGCGCAGCCATCTTGATAGCTTCTTGAAATGGCAATATCAAGAAATATATTGAAATAGATTATTTAGCCGTGTATTCATCGAAGGCGGCCTTGACCCACGAGAGATCGTCAGCAGCCACCCGGCTCCGGGTGTGGTCCGGATCGATCCCATAAACCCGGGACGCGTTCAGCCCGAGAATTTTCTCCTTGATGCGGCGGGTGAGCTCCGGATAACCGTGGCGTTGACGCAATTCCTCAGGTATCTGAAAGGCCCGGAAGGCGTCGATCAGTGGTTGGGGCGACCCATACCAAATCGAGTCGCTGCCCCACAGCACGTTGTCCTCGCCCACAGCGTTGAGCAGCTTCCCGATCACGTGGGCTGCCTCCCGGGGCCGTCGCGCCAACACATACCAGGTGCTCCCCAGCTCAGCGTAGACGTTGCCGCCTGGCCCTATTCCGGCATCGGCCAGACTCTTGATCAGGCGGTCGGTTCCGACCGGTTCGCTCTCGCCATAGGGGCCTTCTTCTTCATCGCCAACCGGAGTTTCATACCCTGAGTGGTAAACGAGGAAGTTGATATCAGGGAAGCTGGCCGCGGCCGGGCCTATATCGGATGGCGACCCGGCGGGTGCCAAGGCGCTCAGCCCTTTGTGAGCACAAACGATGCTCACCCCCAGTTCTCGGCTGCCTTCCAAGAACGGCAGGCCGGACTCTTCGTCGTCGAGCCGCCAGCCTGGCTGATCTCCCCACCCCTGGATGGTGTAGACCTTCCACCCCGACGGCCTGTTGTGCTCTATCAGCAACCCCATCCGATCCAGCTCGCCCGGCACGTTGGGATGGACTATCGAGTGATTGATCAGGCGGCCGGTACCGGCCAACCGATCGATCAGCTCGCGGGTCGCGGCAACTTCGGGGTTGGTGAGGATGCTGTGGTTTTCGTCGCCGGGTGTGCAGGTGAGCACGGCGGCCGCGGTTTCGCTCTCCAAAAAGACGTGACGCAGGTAGTTGCCGAGATCGAGATGGATCTCGGGGTCAAGCCCCTCCCACCGGTCAGGGGCCACATTGCCGATGAACCACATAATTCCCTCGACGCCGGGTGCGTGGGCACGATGGCGAGCGATGTAGTGCGTTTGAACATCGATCACGAGCTCATCGCCCTCGAAAACTGCATCAGCGGCTTCCGGATCGGTCTCGGCTTGCGGATCCACGATGTAGTAGCCCCCGCCCCAGGCTTGATCGATGGCCCTGAGCACCGTGGCCGTTCCCCGGCGGCTCGCCGAGAACTGGTGCTGATTCCGGAGTGTGTCGCTGGAGGCTTCTGCCCGCTCCACTGCTCGTCCCACGGCCCAAAGATCACGTTTGGTCCAATCCAATGGCCGGTACTCGTCGCTGCTGCGACGCTGCAAGAGCACCGGGATCGGCAGGTATCGGACAGGTGGGATGCCTATTGAAAATAGCTGGCTTGCAGTTCCAGTTCACGGCCTTCCTCCCGTCGGGCCGCTTCGGCAGCAAGCTCGACCCGGGCCGCGTCGGCGTAGAGCTCGTCGGCTCGTGCCTGGAGTCGGCGGGCCAATTGCTCGATCTCGTAGCGCAACCGAGTCAGATGAGCGCGCTGGTGATGGAGCCGCATGCGGCTAGCTTCAGCCGCGGCCGACTGCCACACAGCAGGCCCGTGCTTGGCCAACGGCTGATCGAGCAAGTGGTTGAGACTGCGCCAAATCGGGTCTACGTCGGCCCGCACCCGCTCACAGGCCGCGGCCTGCTGTCGGAGATCGCTCGCTAACGAGAAGAGTTCGTACGACATCATCTGACATTTAAAATATATCTTTATACATGAAAATCAATAGAACCCGTGTGAGGCCGGAAATCTTGTCAACCGGGCCATACTGAGCCGGTACGGTGGTGCGGGTGAGCGAGTCCCCTCGAGTGCGGATCGGCGTTGGCGTGCTGGGCTGCGGAAATGTCGGTTCGGCGTTGATTGGGTTGCTGGAAGAGCAGCGGACGGTGATTGCTGAGCGCACTGGTTTGAATCTGGAGGTGGTGCGAGTAGCGGTGCGCAGTGCCTCGCGCGACCGCGATTTGGCTCTGGCCGATGGGGTACTAACCACCGACGCTGCCTCGGTGGTCAACGATCCCGAAGTGGACGTTGTGGTGGAATTGATCGGAGGGATCGAGCCGGCCCGCGAATTGGTGTCGAACGCCCTTAGGCAAGGCAAGCCTGTGGTCACCGGCAACAAGGAACTGCTAGCCAACTACGGCGCCGAGCTGTATGCCGCCGCCGACGCCGCCAAGGTGGATTTGCTGTTCGAGGCATCAGTCTGCGGGGGAATTCCCCTCATCCGCTCGTTGCGTGAGTCATTGTCAGCAGAGCCGGTCCGCCGGGTCATGGGCATTGTCAACGGCACCACCAACTACATCCTCAGCCAGATGACCGAGCACGGAACCAGCTATCACGACGCCCTGGCTGACGCTCAGTCGCTGGGGTACGCCGAGCGAGATCCGACTGCAGACGTAGAGGGGTTCGACGCCGCGTCCAAAGCGTCCATCATCGCCACGGTGGCCTTTGGGGCCCGGGTGCTGGCGGGCAGCGTCTACCGAGAAGGCATTTCCAGCGTCGGGCCTGCCGACATCGCCTTTGCCCAACGATTGGGTTACGTAGTCAAGCTCTTGGCCATCGCCGAGCGGGTGGGACATGTCGACGGCAAGCCTGAACTGGCGGTTCGGGTCCATCCGGCGATGGTGCCGACCGACCATCCGCTGGCCTCGGTTCGGGACTCCTTCAATGCCGTCTTCATTGAGGGCGATGCTGTGGGCGAACTGATGCTGTATGGCCGGGGCGCGGGCGGACGGCCGACGGCCAGTGCCGTGCTGGGCGATCTGGTCGACGCGGCCGGCAATTGGGAACGGGGCACGTCGGCTCCCATCGGCGACCTGGGCGAGGCGGTCATCTGCTCCATTGACGATCTGGAGTCGGAGTACTACATCAACATTGAGGTAATGGATCGGCCAGGAGTGCTGGCTGCGGTTGCCGGAGTTTTTGGCCTCCATGGGGTGAGCATTCGATCGATGGAGCAAGAGGGCTTAGGTGATCAGGCCCGGCTGGTGTTCATCACCCATGAAGCGACCGAACGCGACGTGCAGGCCACGCTAGGCGACCTCCGGGAGTTGGAATCGGTGCGGGGAGTGCCCGCCCTGCTAAGAGTGATCAGCCAGTGAAATACATCAGCACCCGGGGCCGGGCGCCGGTCCTGGACTTCAGCGACGTCTTGCTAGCCGGGCTGGCTGCCGACGGAGGGCTCTACGTGCCTGAACGCTGGCCGGTGCTGTCGCCCGACGCGCTGAGCGGATGCCCTGGCCGAGGCGACTACGCCGATCTGGCCTCGGAGGTGATGTGGCCGTTCGTGGACGGGGCCTATCCCCGGGCCCGGTTCGACGAGTTGGTACGGGATGCCTACGCAGTGTTCGACCATCCCGAGGTGACACCGCTGGTAGAGCTGGGCGACGGACTGTGGCTCATGGAGCTGTTCCACGGCCCGACACTGGCATTCAAAGACGTCGCTCTCCAGCTTGTTGGACGCCTGTTCGACAAGGAGCTGACCCGTCGAGGCGAGCAGGTAACCATCGTGGGGGCCACTTCGGGCGATACCGGTTCGGCGGCCATCGAGGCGGTGCGCGACCGGGAGAACATCCAGATCGTGATTTTGCATCCCCACGGGCGGATCTCGGAAGTGCAGCGTCGGCAGATGACTTCGGTGGACAGCGCGAACGTCCACAACGTGGCCATCGAGGGGACGTTCGACGACTGCCAAGACTTGGTGAAGGCCATGTTCGCCGACCCCGCTTTTCGGGCCGAGCAGCGCCTGTCGGCGGTCAACTCCATCAACTGGGCGCGGGTGATGGCCCAAACCGTGTACTACGTGGCCGCTGCCACCCGGCCCGGCTTGGAGCAGGTGTCCTTCTCGGTGCCCACCGGCAACTTTGGAAACGTGCTGGCCGGCCACGTTGCCCGCCAGATGGGCCTGGCCATCGATCGATTCATCGTGGCCAGCAACCGCAACGACATCTTGACCCAATTCTTCACCACCGGATCGATGGCTATCACCGAAGTGCACCCCACGCTGTCACCCAGCATGGACATCCAGGTGTCGTCCAACCTCGAACGGCTGTTGTTCGAGTTGCTGGAGCGGGACGGGATCCGCACCGCCGAGACGCTGGAAGACTTCCGCCAGATTGGTTCGATGCAGATCGATCACCGAATCTCCGCCGATCTGCACCGGGAATGGAGCGGGGTTCGGGTGGACGATGCCGAGACCACCTCCACCATCGCCGATCTCTACCGCGAAACCGGAATGATCATCGACCCCCACACCGCGGTAGGCCTGGCCGCCGCCCGCCGATCCCGCCGAGGCTCAGACGGGCCGATAGTGGTGCTAGCCACCGCCCACCCGGCCAAGTTCGGCGACGCGGTGGAGGCAGCCATCGGGAGGCAACCGCCAATGCCGCCCGCGCTGGCTGAGTTGACCGAGCGTCCTGAGCGCTGTGAGCGCTTGCCCAACGACTTGGCGGCAGTGAAGGCTCACGTCGCCAAGTGCTCATCGAAACCTCTCGGATAGCCGTGCCCCAGTGATGTTCTGGCAGAATCGAGCGTCGTGAAGTACGTCGTGTGCATTCCAGATGGATGTGCCGATCTGCCGGTACCTGAGCTGGACGGGGCCACGCCGTTGGAGGCTGCCCACACCCCGGTTCTCGACGCTCTGGCCGCTCGGGGAAAGGTGGGATTGGCCGAGGTCATCCCCTCGGGCATGCCAGCGGGCAGCGACGTGGGGAACATGTCCATCTTCGGGTACGACCCCGCCCGCTACCACACGGGGCGCTCGCCAATCGAAGCAGCGGCATTGGGCCTCACCCTCACCCCCGATCAGGTGGCCTACCGCTGCAACCTGGTCACGGTAACCGACGACGGGATCATGGCTGACTTCTCCGGCGGGCACCCCGACTCAAACCGGGCCGCCGAGGTGATCGCCGCGCTGGACGACGAGCTCGGCGGCGAGGTGGGATTCCACGCTGGCGTCCAGTACCGCCACACCATGATCGCCCCGGCTGAGTGGGCCGACGCAGAGTGCACTCCTCCCCACGAGCTCTCCGATCAGCCGGTGGTAGGACCCCAAGGCCCGGCCGGCCCCAAGCTGGCCGCGCTGGAAGAGGCCTCCCAGTCGGTGGTGAGCCGCTTCGGTCTGAAGGCCAATCGGATCTGGCTGTGGGGACAGGGCTTCCAGCCGGAGATGCCCTCGTTCCGGGAGATGCACGGGGTAACCGCCGGGATGGTCAGCGCGGTCGACTTGGTGCGGGGGATCGGCGCCCTCACCGGCATGTCGGTGGCTGACGTGCCCGGGGCCACCGCCTGGTACGACACCAACTACGAGGGCAAAAGGGACGCAGCCCTGGACGGGCTGGCCGCCGGCGCCGATCTTTATGCGATCCATGTCGAGGCCAGCGACGAGGCCGGACACGAGGGCAACGTAGCTGAGAAAGTCAAGTGTCTGGAGAACTGGGATCGACGCATCCTTGCCGGACTGGTAGACGGGCTCGACACGATGGGGCCGTGGCGGCTGCTGCTTCTGCCCGACCACGCCACGCCCCTGACACTGCGGAGTCACACCGACGACCCGGTTCCCTACCTGATGGTGGACTCAGAGATTGACGGCCCCGGCGGCGTCTACACCGAACAGGGGGCGGCCTCAGCCGAGGTGGTACCCGGCCATCATCTCATGGCGAAGCTGTTGGACTAGTTCGACAAAAGACCGAGCATGTTGCCAGTAGCGGCGATTTGCGGTATTCTTCGGTGCGTTGGGACTGCGGAATTGCTTGTAGTCCTACGGGAAGCCCTCTGACCGCTCGGTCCATTTCGACATTCCTTTTGTCAGCGTCCCGGTGGTTAATGGCTACTCGAACCATGCCGCCCGCACTCGCGGGCAGCGCGCCAAACAACAAGAAGTGCCCTTAGCTGTGGCATTTCAAGGGAGAAACGAGTGCCTCTCAGTTGTGGCATCTCAAGGGAGCAATGGGTGCCCCTCAGCTGTGGCATTTCAAGGGAGAAACGTGAGCGTAGAGACCACTGAGCTGTCTCGGTCCAAACTTCAGCGCAAAGACCGGGCGCAGCTTCAGATCATCGCCAGGGCCATGGGCGGGCGCCCAGATGCAAAAGCCCGCAAAGCAGACATCGTGGACATGATCCTCGAACTGGCCGGCATCGGCGCAGACGGTGACGGCCAAGCCGCGCCCGACCCAGCCGGCAACGGGGCCGCCCCCCCACAGGCGACGGACGCCGACGGCACCGCCGACGGGGGAGAGACGAAGGACGAGGCCGAGGATGCGGCAGAGCAGGTTGAAGCCCGGCACACCGATCCGTCGACCACCGATGAACCAGAAGCCGAGCAGGAGAAGCCGGCCGAGGAAGCCGCCGCCGACGAAGCCGCCGCCAAAAAGACCGTCGACCGCGACCGCTCAGGAAGGGACCGCGGAGAGCGCCAAGACCGCGGAGAGCGCCAAGACCGGCCCCGCCAGGACCGGGATCGTCAGGACCGGGATCGCCAAGACCGCGGGGAACGCCAGGACCGCGGGGATCGACCAGACCGGGATCGCCAGGACCGGCCCCGCCACCAGGACGACCAGCCCGAGGCTGGCAACCGCCGCCGCCGCCGAGGCCGGGGCCGCAACGACCGGGATCGGCCGGAGGAGCCCTGGGAGGGCGACCCGATTGCCATTTCCGGTTATCTGGACCTGAGGGACGACGGCTATGGCTTCTTGCGGATAAAGGGCTTCCACCCCAGCAAAGAAGACGCCTACGTGTCGGTCAAGCAGGTTCGCCAATTCGGACTGCGCAAGGGCGACTACATCACCGGTGGCTGTCGGCCGGCCACCCGCAACGAGAAGAACCCGGCCATCCTGCACATCGAAAGTGTCAATGGGCAGCCGCCCGAATCAGTCAAACAGCGGCCCAAGTTCGAGGACCTCACCCCGCTGTTCCCCGATCAGAATCTGCGGCTTGAGCGAGTCGACGACCCGTCCAACATGACTTGTCGGATCATCGACCTCCTATCACCCGTCGGAAAGGGTCAGCGCGGCCTGATCGTGTCGCCTCCCAAAGCGGGAAAGACGACCATCCTGAAGGAGATCGCCCGGTCTATCGAGCTCAACAACCCCGAGGTACACCTGCTGGTGCTGCTGGTGGACGAGCGGCCTGAGGAGGTCACCGACATGAAGCGCTGGCTGCTGCGGGGAGAGGTGGCTGCGTCCACTTTCGACCGTCCGGCCGATGAGCACACCCATGTGGCGGAAATGACCATAGAGCGGGCCAAGCGCATTGTGGAGCGAGGCGAGGACGTGGTGATCATGCTTGACGGCATCACCCGGCTGTCGAGGGCGTACAACCTGGCCGCCCCGGCCACCGGGCGCATCATGTCTGGCGGCATCGACACCGGCGCCCTGTACCCGCCCAAGAAGTTCTTCGGAGCGGCTCGCAATGTGGAGGAGGGTGGCTCGCTCACCATCCTGGCCACCGCGCTGGTGGAGACCGGATCCCGCATGGACGAGGTGATCTTCGAGGAGTTCAAAGGCACCGGCAACATGGAACTGCGCCTCGACCGGCACATAGCCGAGCGGCGCATCTACCCGGCCATCAACGTCGACGCCTCTTCGACTCGCCACGAGGAGCTGCTGTTCGAGCGCCGCCAGCTTCAGCAAGTGTGGAAGCTGCGCCGAGTGCTCAACGGCCTCTCCAGCGACGGAAACGGGGGCGGGGCAGCCGGCTTGGAGCTGCTGATGGATCGCCTGCGGACATTCCCCAACAACGCCGCATTCCTAGAAGAAGTGGCAAAGGGCCCCGCCGGGGTGTGAGGCTAGGAGGAGCATGAAGCCTGATATCCATCCCGAGTACCGCATGGTGGTGTTCCAGGACACCTCCGCGGGCACGTCCTTTCTGACCCGGTCCACCATCGAGACCGCCGAGACCGTGGAGTGGGAAGACGGCAACGAGTACCCCCTGGCCAAGGTGGGGATCTCTAGCGCCAGCCATCCGTTTTTTACCGGACAGATGACCATTGTGGACACTGCCGGCCGGGTGGAGCGCTTCGAGCGCCGTTACGGCCAGCGCAAGCGCTCGTCCAAATAGATCTGGCCAGCGCGACCTCGCCAATCCATCCCCGCCGACTACTCACCCCGGCGGTAAGTTGAACGCATGGATGGGAATTCTGCCTACGAGGAGATAGAGGCGGAGTTCAACGCGCTCGAGGGGCAACTGGCCGACCCGGAATTGCTGTCCGATCGAGATGGCTATACCGCCGTGGCTCGGCGCTACAAGGAGCTGGAGACTAAGGCTTTCCGCATTCGAGAACTGCGGCGCCACCAAGAGGACATCGAGGCGGCAACCGAGATGCTGGCCGAAGCCGACGCCGATGAACGGGAACTGCTGGAAGCAGAGATTGAGACTGCGGCCGCTGCCGCTGATCGGCTGGTAGCCGAATTGGCCGAGTTGATGGCCCCGAGGGACCCCAATGATGGAAAGAACGTGATTGTGGAGATCAAGGGCGCCGAGGGGGGAGAGGAGGCCAACCTCTTTGCCCGGGACCTGTTCGACATGTATCAGGCCTTCGCCGGGCAGAACCGCTGGGAGTTGGAGATGATGAACGCCCAGAACTCCGACATGGGGGGCTACACCGACGTGGTGTTCATGCTGCGGGGCGATGATGTGTGGCGCAAGATGAAGTACGAGGGCGGTCCCCATCGGGTGCAGCGAGTGCCGGTTACCGAGTCGCAGGGCCGGGTGCACACGTCGTCGGCCACCGTGTCGGTGCTGCCCGAAGCCGAGGAAGTAGAGGTTCAAATCGACGAAAAGGACCTTCAGGTTGACGTCTACCGGTCATCAGGGCCGGGTGGCCAGTCGGTGAACACCACCGACTCCGCGGTCCGTGTCACCCACAAGCCCACCGGAATGGTGGTGTCGATGCAGGACGAGAAGAGCCAACTCCAGAACCGCAACAAGGCGATGGCCGTACTGCGGGCCCGGCTGCTCCAGGCCGAGCAGCAGCGCCGCCAAGACGAGCTTTCGCAGCAGCGCCGAGGCCAGGTGGGCGGCGGGGGCCGGTCGGAGAAGATACGCACCTACAACTTCAAGGAGAACCGGGTGTCCGACCATCGCATCGGCCTGACCTTGTACAAACTGGATCGCATCCTGGCCGGGGGTTTGGACGAAGTGGTGGATGCCCTGGCCGAAGCCGAGCGCCAGGACATCTTGGTCGGGTCGTGAGCTTGGCGGCGGAGCCGGTTACCTGGGGCGATGTGGCCTACGACGCCGCCCACCGTCTCCAAGAAATCGGGGTCGCCGATGCGCAATCCCAGGCGCGTCGCCTGGTGGAGCAGGCTTCAGGGTATGAGGGCGGTGAGTACTACGTCGGCCTGACCAAGGCGGCCACCCAGCGGCAATTGGCCTATCTGGACGATATGTTGGCCCGACTCCTGGCCGGTGAGCCGTTGCAGTATGTGCTCGGGCGCTGGGGATTTCGGGGGCTGGACCTGATGGTGAGCCCCGCGGTGCTCATTCCCCGCCCCGAGACGGAGACGCTGGCCGGTCTGGCCATCGCCGAGCTCTCTCGCCGCGATCCGCCCGGCGGCGTTGTAGTGGACCTGGGCACAGGCAGCGGGGCGGTGGGCCTGTCGGTAGCCGCTGAGTGCGAGACCGCCCGCGTGGTGCTTACCGACGTGTCGTCCGATGCAGTGGGTGTGGCCCAGGCCAACTTGGCCGGATTGGGCCGGGCCGCGGTGCGGGTGTCGATCCGGCAGGGGTCGTGGTTTGAGGCCGTACCCCAGTCGTTGGTGGGAATGGTGGACGTGGTGGTGAGCAACCCGCCGTATGTGCGCGACGACGAGGCGCTGCCTGCGGACGTGGCCGACTGGGAACCGGCCCTGGCCCTGCGAGGCGGTCCCGACGGGCTGGACGGCGCTCGCCAGATATTGGCCGACGCCGGCAAGTGGCTGAATACGGGGGGATCGGTGCTGCTGGAACTGTCCCCCGACCAGATGCAAGAGGCCGCGAGCATCGCAGTGGCCCAAGGGCTGACCGTAGAGACGATCCACTCTGATCTCGCCGGCCGAAACCGGGTGCTGCAATGCCGAAGCCAGTGAGCATGGGCGGCCCAGCCGAGTTGGTGGAGATGGCTGGTGTCGAGCTGCGGGCCGGGCGGGCGGTGATCATCCCCACCGACACGGTGTACGGGCTGGCCGCCCTGCCGGAGAATGTCGACCTGCTGTTCGAACTCAAACAGCGCCCACTGGACAAAGCTGTGGCCATCCTGGTGGCCCGCCCGGCCGACGCCGAACAGATGTTCGATCCGTTTCCTGTTACCCGTCGGCTCATGGAGGAGTTCTGGCCGGGGGCGCTAACCATCGTCCAAGACGGCTGCGGTGTGCGCTGTCCCGACTACCCGCTGGTGAAGGCTCTGGCCTCAGAGGTCGGCCCGATAGCCACCACCAGCGCCAATCTGAGCGGCCAGCCCACCCCCCATACCGCTGCCGAAGCCGCCGCAGCATTCCCTGCTGTGGAACTGGTGATCGACGGCGGCAAGCTCCAGTCCCCACCCTCTACCGTTGTAGAAGTCACCGAAGCTGCCCTGACCATCCTTCGTCAGGGGGCGGTCAACGTGGAGGGGATCGTCGAATGAACCGGCCCGAGAGCCTCCCTTCTCGAGGCCGCAAGACCAACTTGGCCCTGCTGATCACCCTGACTTTGGCCTTGACTACCGGTGGTGCCTCCTTTTTGCTCGGGAGTTCCTCCACGGCGTGGCTGGTGACCTTGCACGGTGTGCTCGGCTTCGTCGTCCTGGTCTTGGCCCGCCCCAAATCACCGGTAGTGCAACGCGGCCTCAGTCGCCGCCGTCCCAATCGCTTTGCCTCAGTGGCGCTGGCCGCGATGGTCACCGGTGCGCTGATCACCGGGCTGATCCACACTCTCGATGTCTGGGAGCCGTTCGGCCTGTTGTCGCCCATCGGCCTGCACGTCATCTTTGCCATCGGCGCCGTGCCACTGGCGATGTTGCACGTGGTGACCCGCCCTCAGCGGGTCCGCCCGATAGACCTCTCGCGGCGCACGTGGCTTCAAGCGCTGGGAGTGGCCGGGATCGCTTTCGGGCTCCGCTCGGTCTTCGACCGGTGGGTAGCCGCCGACCGGCGCTTTACCGGCTCCCATGAAGTGGGCTCGGGCCAGCCCCGGCAGATGCCGGTAGTGCAATGGTTCACCGACTCTCCTCCTCACATCAACCCGGCCAACTGGGTGCTTCGGCTCCGGGGCTCGGTGCACCGAGATGTGGACTACCACGAGCTTGCTGCCCACACAACTACCAAGGAGGCAACGCTGGACTGCACCAACGGGTGGTACAGCACCCAGGACTGGACCGGTGTCATGCTGTCCGACCTTCTCGGTCCGGGGGCCACTGGCCGCAGCCTGGAGGTGCGCTCGGCCACCGGCTACACCCGCCGCTTCCCCCTTGGTGACGTCGACAAGATGATGTTGGCCCATCAGCTGGGCGGAGAGCCGCTGTCGCGCGGCCACGGCGCCCCGGCCCGACTGGTGGCCCCTGGGCGGCGGGGACTCTGGTGGGTGAAGTGGGTGATTGAGATAAGAACCAGCGACCGCCCTTGGTGGCTCCAGTCGCCGATCTCATTCACATAGGAGCGGAAGATCGCAGTAAAGAGTCATCAAACAGACAACGCGCTGGATAGATTGGCCCCTATGGCGCGAATCGCCGCCGGGGCCGACCACGCTGGGGTGCAGTTGAAGGACGTATTGGTGGCCCATTTGCGGGAACAGGGACACGAGGTCATCGACTGCGGTACCCATGGCCTCGATCGAGTGGACTATCCCGACTTCGGCGAGGCGGTGGCCCGCAAGGTAGCCACTGGTGAGGCCGAGTTGGGCCTGTGCGTTTGCGGCACCGGCATTGGGATTTCCATGGCGGCCAACAAGGTGCCTGGCGTACGGGCGGCCACCGTGCACGATGTGACATCGGCCCGGCTGACCCGCCAGCACAATGACGCCAACGTGATCTGCCTGGGGGAGAGGCTGATCGGTCCCGAGGCGGCCCGTGAAGCCCTGGACAGCTTCCTGGAGGCGTCCTTCGAAGAGGGTCGCCACGTGCCACGAGTGGCCAAGATCGACGCCTTATTGCCCAAGGAAGAGGTGGCTCCGTGATGTGGCCCGAAAGCAGCGACGACCCGGTATTCGACATGGTCCGCCGGGAGGTGGAGCGCCAGAACACCACGGTTCAACTCATCGCCTCGGAGAACTTTGCCTCGCCTGCGGTGCTGGCTGCAACCGGGTCGGTGCTCACCAACAAGTACAGCGAGGGTTATCCCGGTCGCCGCTACTACGGCGGCAACATGGTGATCGACGAGGTGGAGTCCATCGCCCGGGAGCGGGCCACCGCTCTTTTCGGGGCCGACCACGCCAACGTTCAGCCCCACTCAGGGGCCAACGCCAATGTGGCCGCTTACCTGGCGGTGTTGGAGGCGGGCGACAAGGTGCTGGGGATGAGCCTGGACCACGGCGGCCACCTCACCCACGGCTCCCCCGTGAACATCAGCGGGCGCACCTACCAGTTCGTGGCCTACGGAGTAACCCCCAGTGATGAGCGCATCGACTACGACCAGGTGCGGGATTTGGCCCTCGAGCACCGGCCCAAGCTGATCGTGGCCGGCGCCACCGCCTATCCCCGGATAATCGACCCCGCGCCCTTCCGCTCCATCGCCGACGAGGTGGGCGCCCTGTTCATGTTCGACGCAGCCCACATCGCCGGGCTGATCGCCGGTGGAATGCACCCCAATCCGGTGCCCTACTCCGACATCGTCACCTTCACCACCCACAAGACACTGCGCGGCCCCCGAGGCGGCGCCATCCTGTGTACCCATGATCTGGCCCCGGCCATAGACAAGGCCCTGTTCCCCGGGCTCCAGGGTGGCCCTTTAGAGCATGTGATTGCAGCCAAGGCGGTGGCTTTCGGCGAGGCCGCCACCCCCGAGTTCGCCGACTACGCAGGCCGCATCGTAGAGAACAGCGGAGAGCTGGTGAAGGGGCTGGCCGGGGAGGGGTTCCGCTTGGTGTCGGGAGGCAGCGACAACCACCTGCTGCTGGTGGATCTGCGAACCTTCGACGAGGAGCTCACTGGCAAGGTGGCCCAAGAGGTGCTCGACCGAGCGGGAATCACCCTGAACAAGAACACCGTGCCCGATGATCCTCGCTCCCCATTCGTTACCAGCGGGGTGCGGATCGGCACACCGGCCACTACCACTCAGGGCATGGGCCCGGCAGAAATGGGCCTTGTCGCCGCCTTGATCGGTCGGACCCTGCGCCAGCGCGACGACGAGGGCGCAGTGGCCGACGTCCGCTCCGAGGTCTCTGACCTCTGTCGGCGTTTTACTCCCTATTCACTGGCCGGATAGGCGCCGCAGAGGGCGCCTCCCACCGCCATGGCCCCCAATCTCAACAGCTATCTAATCGTCTTCGCCGTAGCTGCGGGGGTCACGCTGGTGGCCACACCGGTGCTGCGCCGGATCAGCGAACGATGGGGATTCATGGTGGAGCCCGATGCCCGGCGAGTTCACGAACGCTCCACCGCTGTGCTCGGCGGGGTGGCCATGTTCTTCGGCTTCTTGTCGGCGATGGGCACAGCCTGGCTGATAAGCGACTTCGATGTGGTGTTCGCCACTGCCTCAGAGCCGGCGGGCATCGTGGTCGCCGCGCTGGTGATGATCGCATTCGGCACCTACGACGACGTGAGGGAGATGTCAGCGCCGGCCAAAGTGGCCTCCATGGTGCTGGCCGGCAGCATCTTGTCGTTCGCCGGGGTGACCGTGCTGAATCTGAGACTGCCGGTGCTGGATGCGCTGATTCTGTCCCAAGACCTGGCTTTCGTGGTCACGGTGCTGTGGTTGGTGGCCATCGCCAACGCCATCAACCTGATCGACGGCCTAGACGGGCTGGCCGCGGGAATCGTGGCCATCGCCGGGCTCACGTTCTTCGTGTACTCCATAAAGCTCACCGATGAAGAGGTGCTTTTGCCTAACAACATCGGGCCGCTGGTGGCGATCATTGCCAGCGGCGTGGCGGTGGGGTTCCTTCCCCAGAACTTCCACCGGGCCCGCATCTTCATGGGCGACGGCGGGGCACTGTTTCTGGGCACGCTGCTGGCCGCCTCAACGGTCTCGGTGGGGGGGCGCAGCAGCGAGCCATTCGCGGGCCAGACGTACTTCCTGTTCGCCCCCATGCTCATACCGCTGATCATCCTGGCCGTGCCGGTGGTGGACGTGCTGTGGGCGGTGCTGCGGCGGACTCGGGCCCGCACCAGCATCACCGCCCCCGACAAAGAGCACTTGCACCACCGTTTGATGAGCCTGGGCCATGGCCATCGCCGCAGCGTGCTGATCCTGTGGCTGTTCACCGCCTTGATGTCCACCTTGGTGCTATATCCCACCTACACCGGGGAGGGAGAGGTGATCATGGTCCCCGCTGCCGCGGCCCTAGTGCTGGTGCTCTACACCGTCTTTCACCCCATACTGCGCCGTCGTACCCCCTGATCGCCGCTTGTCGGCTTCTTAGACAGCCACGCCGATGATTTGGCCCCGCAGCCTGGTTCGCGAAACCATTTCGGCGAGGCCAATCCACTCGCTATAGGGGCCTAACCCGTGCCAACTGCAATGACGCAGAATCGCCAGTTCCACAACCGCCAGAGCGCGGGAGACGCCCTATCCATCGCCTTCGAGTTGGTGGCCACGCCAGCCGTGTTCGCCTTCTTCGGCTGGCTCATTGACGGAGCATTGGGGACCAAGCCGGTTTTCACGCTGGTTTTGTGCCTGCTGACTGTTTCCTACACGTCGTGGAAGGCCATGAGGGCCTATAACGACCGCATGGAGGTCTACGACCGCAACCTTCCCAGCCGGCGGGCCGATTCAGCTTCGGAGAGCACCGATGGCTGACCAGAGTGCACTGCATCCGGAGGAGGCTCCCGAGCGGGCCTTGGCCCAAGACATAGTGCGCCGGGGGTTCATTGGCGGCCCGGTATTGGTGGGAGTGTGCGCCGGGGTGTGGGGATTCGATGGACTGTGGTCGAGCGGCTATGCCCTCGGGCTGATCTTGATCAACTTCTGGCTGGCCGCCTCGCTGATCACCTGGTCGATGCGGATTTCGCCCACCATGCTGATGGCCGGTGTTATGGGCGGCTACTTCATCCGCCTGGGAATTCTCACCGGGGCCTACTTCCTGGTGAGAAATACCGGCTGGTTTGAGGCGCTGCCGTTTGTCATCACGCTGGTCGCGGCCCATATTGTTCTGCTGGTTTGGGAGACCCGATATGTCTCCATGTCCCTCGCTTATCCCGGCTTGAAGCCACAAGGAGCCACTCAGTGAACGTGTTTGCCCTGGACTTTCCCCCGGTCTCGCACCTGTTCGTATGGCCCGACTTCTTGTTCACCGACACGCCGGTGGCCCTCAACAAGACCGGGTTGATCTATGTCGCCGCGATGTTGCTCACCGCCGGTCTGTTTTGGGCCGCGGGGCGGAGGCGCTCGCTGGTACCCACTGGGGCACAGACGGTGGCCGAGGCGGGGATCGATTTTGTCGAGAACAGCATCATCATGCAGACCATCGGACCCGATGGGCGCCGGTATCTGCCCTTCTTGACCACGCTGTTCTTCTTCGTCTTCTTCAGCAACATCTTCGAGGTCGTCCCGTTCATCCAATTCCCGGCCAACTCGAGGATGGCCATTCCGCTGGCCCTGGCGCTTGTGGTTTGGGCCATCTACCACGTGGTGGGCATCCGGGCTCAGGGCTTCTACCACTATTTCAAAGGCGCTCTTTTCCCGCCGGGGGTGCCCAAGGCTCTTTACGTCTTGGTGGCGCCCATCGAACTGCTCCAGATCCTGTTGATCCGCCCGCTGTCGCTGGCCATCCGGCTCTGGGCCAACATGGTTGCCGGCCACCTGCTGCTGGTGACCTTCGCGGTGCTGTCGGCCGCCTTGTGGGGAACCCTGTATGTACCCGCCGTGCTCCCGTTTGCCGCGCTGATCCTGCTCACTGCCTTCGAGATCTTCGTCTCGGCCCTTCAGGCCTTCATCTTCACCATTCTCACCGCCGTGTACATCGGCGGATCACTACACCCCGAGCACTAGGAGACAATTACCTTGCTTGCACTGATATCCACCATCCTCGCCCAGTTGACCGGTGACCAGGAAGCTGGCCTGAGCGCCATCGGCGCGGGTCTCGGCTACGGCCTCGCCGCCATCGGACCCGGCGTCGGCATCGGCATCGTGGTGGGCAACGCCATCACCGCCATGGCCCGCCAGCCCGAGTCGGCTGGCGTTGCTCGGACCACGATGTTCTTGGGCATCGCCTTCACCGAGGCGCTGGCCCTCATCGGATTCGTCGTCTTCATCCTCCTTCTCCCATGAGCAAGCGGCTATGGGCCGCGGCTGCCGTAGTGGTGGCCGCGGTCGCGCTCAGCGCGTCGGCGGCCAGTGCTGTCGGAGAGACGGTGGGTTCCTGCGTTTTCGATGAGCTGGAAGCAGCCCAGTTCGAAGGCATTGAGGGTGACGGCTTCGCGGCGGTCGAGGAACTGAAGACACAGTACGACGCGAGCGACAAGCACGCGAAGGAGCTCAAGGAGGACTTCGAGAAGGATCTCGAAGGCTGCCTGGAGGCGCCCAACCCGATCCTCCCCGAGCTGACTGAGATCATCTGGGGCGGGGCGGCGTTCATTGTGCTGTTGGCTCTGATGAAGTGGAAGCTGTTCCCGGTGGTGAAGAACCTCATGGAACAGCGCACCCAGCGGATCCAAGACTCCCTTGACGACGCCGACCGGGAGCGGGCTGAGGCCGCCGAGGTCAGGGCCCGCTACGAAGCGGAGCTGGCCGACGCCAAGGCCGAGGCTGCCCGCCTCGTGGACGAGGCCCGTGATCAGGCCGCCTCCGTGCGAGCCGACCTCCAGTCTCGGGCCGAGGCCGACATCGCCGACATGCGAGAGCGGGCCGCGGCCGACGTCGAGGCTTCGAAGCGCCAAGCCATCGCCGACTTGCAGTCAGAGGTGTCCGACATCGCCCTCGGCGCGGCCGAGGCAGTGCTGGGCCGCAGTCTGGAGAACCCGGAGATGCAGCGCCAGCTGGTCGACGACTACATCGCCAGCGTGGGCGCTGGTCAGGACTGACTCGATGGCCGAGCGATCTGTCAGCTACGCCGACGCCGTAGCCGCGGTGGCCAGAGCCGAGGGCAACCTCGACGTGGTGTCTGACGAGCTCTTTCGCGTTGCTCGGGCGCTGGAGGGCTCCGATGAGCTGCGGATGACGCTGTCCGATCGGCAAGTCCCTGCCGCTCGTCGCCAGCAGATCGTGGAAGACCTGCTGGGCGGCCAGGCGTTGGAAACCACCACCGCGGTGGTGTCCATGATCGTGGCCGCGGGGCGGTCGTCCGATCTGGTGGGCATCGCCCGGGAGGCGGTGGAGATCAACGCCCGCGACCGGGGCCGATCGGTGGCCGAGGTGCGCACTGCGGTGGCGCTGACCGACGACCAGGCCACGCGTCTATCGGCCGCGTTGAGCGCAGCCACCGGCCATCAGGTGGAGATCAAGGTGATCGTCGATCCCAGCGTGATGGGCGGCGTTGTGGCCACCATCGGCGACGAAGTGATCGACGGTTCGGTGCGCCATCGCCTGAGCCAGCTGCGGGACACCTTCTAGTCCAATGGGCACAAGTTTGATGAACGTTTCTTACCGAGGAGAGCAATGGCAGAGCTGACCATCGACACCGGTTCCATCGCCGAGGCCATCCGCCGCAACCTGGAGGGGTTCCAACCCGAGGTTGAGCTGGCCCAGGTGGGGCGGATCACCGAGGTGGGCGACGGCATCGCCCGCATCTCAGGGCTGCCCGGCGCGGCGGTGAACGAGATGCTGGAGTTCGAGAACGGGACCATTGGCCTGGCCCTGAACCTCGACGAGAATTCCATCGGCGCGGTGGTGCTCGGCGAGGTGGATGAAATCGAAGAAGGCCAGGCCGTCCGCTCTACCGGAGACATTTTGTCGTTCCGGTGGGCGACGCCCTTTTGGGCCGGGTGGTGAACGCCCTCGGCGAGCCGGTGGACGGCAAGGGTCCCATCGTGGGCGCCGAAACCCGCCGCATGGAGGTACAGGCCCCCGGCATCACCGGACGCAAGCCGGTGCACGAGCCCATTCAGACTGGAATCAAGGCCATCGACTCGCTCATCCCCATCGGCCGGGGTCAGCGGGAGCTGATCATCGGCGACCGCAAGACGGGCAAGACCACCGTGGCCATGGACACCATCTTGAACCAGAAGGGCCAGGGGGTGAAGTGCATCTATGTGGCCATCGGCCAGAAGGCCTCCACCGTGGCCCAGGCGGTGGCCACGCTGGCTGAACGGGGCGCCATGGAGTACACGGTGGTGGTGGTGGCTCCGGCCTCCGATCCGGCGCCGTTCAAGTACCTGGCCCCCTACGCCGGCTGCGCCATGGGCCAGCACTGGATGGACAACGGCGGCCACGCCCTGGCGGTGTACGACGACCTATCCAAGCAGGCCGAGGCCTACCGGCAGATGGCGCTACTGTTGCGCCGCCCGCCGGGACGTGAGGCCTATCCCGGCGACGTGTTCTACCTGCACAGCCGGCTGCTCGAGAGAGCGGCCAAGCTGAGCGACGAGCGGGGAGCGGGTTCGCTGACCGCGCTGCCCATCATCGAGACCAAGGCCGGCGACGTATCGGCCTACATTCCCACCAACGTGATCTCCATCACCGACGGGCAGATTTTCTTGCAGGACGACCTGTTCAAGTCGGGAGTGCGGCCCGCCGTCGACGTGGGCATCTCGGTATCCCGAGTGGGCTCCGCCGCTCAGATCAAGGCCATGAAGACCGCAGTGGGCACGCTCAAGGCCGACCTCCAGCAGTTCCGCGAGTTGGAGGCCTTCGCGGCCTTTGGCTCCGATCTCGATGCCGTGTCCCAGGCCCAGCTCGACCGGGGCTACCGCCTCACCGAGCTCCTCAAGCAGGGTATTCAGACGCCCATGCCGGTGGAAGAGCAAGTGGTTTCGCTATATGCCGGCACCCGGGGCTACCTCGATACCATCCCCGTTGAAGACGTGGCCCGCTTCGAGTCGGAGTTGTTGGAATGGGTCCGGACCCGCAACGCCGGCCTGATGTCGGCGGTGGTGGATTCCGGCGCGGTGGATGAAGAGGGGCTGGAGGCCGCGATTTCGGCCTTCGCCGCCCAGTTCGAGTCGTCGGCCGAGCCCGAGGGCGATGAGCCCGACGCAGAGGCTCAAGCCGCGGCGGAGGCCGGGGTAGTCGACGCCGACCACACACTTCCCGAGACCGACATCCAGCGTCCCGAGGAAGACTGATCTATGCCGGGTGGTCAGGAGAGGGCGCTACGCCGGCGCATCTCGTCGGTGCAGTCCACGAAGAAGATCACCCGTGCTATGGAGCTGATCGCCGCCACGCGAGTGGTCAAGGCCCAGCAGCGAGCCCATGCCGCCCGGCCCTATTCGACGAAGCTCACCAGCGTTATCGAAGATGTGGCTGCCGGAGGGGCTGAGGCTTCTCACCCCCTGCTGGAGCGTCGGGAGACCGTGCGCCGAGTGGGGTTTGTGGTCATCACCTCCGATCGGGGCTTGGCCGGGCCGTACAACAGCTCAGTCATCAAGGCCGCCGAGCGGGAACTGATGGACGCCCAGACCAAGGGGCGGGACTACTCGCTCATGCTCATCGGCAAGAAGGGCCAGGACTACTTCCGATTCCGCAACTACCGGATCGACGAAGCCTTCACCGGCATGAGCGACACCCCCACCTACGACGATGCCCGCCAAGTGGCTGAAGTAGTGGCCGACAAGTTCGAATCAGGCCACATCGACGAGGTGATCCTGGCCTACATGGAGTTCTTCACCATCGGCACCCAGCGGGTGGCGGTGCGGCGATTCCTTCCGCTGGAGAGCATTGATGTGATTGCCGCGGCCGGCTCGGGCGAGCTGCGGGCCGCGTTCGAGTTCGAGCCCTCTCCCGAGGGTGTGCTGGAGTCGCTTTTGCCCCGGTATGTGGAGTCGAGGCTGTTCTCGGCCCTGTTGGACGCAGCCGCCTCCGAGCACGCCAACCGCCAGCGGGCCATGAAGGCGGCTACCGATAACGCCGAGGATCTGATCACCAAGCTCACCCGGGCCATGAACCGGGCCCGCCAAGACGCCATCACCACCGAGATCATGGAGATCGTCGGCGGTGCCGAAGCCCTCAAAGAAGAGGATGATGACGGCGATATCGCCGATCTCCTCGTCACCGCCAACCTGTAGGAGTTTTACCTATGTCGGAGAATCTCAAAGACGGCCGGGTCGTGGCCATCGCCGGCCCGGTCCTCGACGCCGAGTTCCCCCCGGACGCGTTGCCGGAGATCAACACCGCCATCGAGTTCGATGTGACCGTGGACGGCCGGACTGAAACAGTCAAGGCCGAGGTGGCCCAGCAGATCGGTGATGGACGGGTGCGAGCCATCGCCCTCAAGCCCACCGACGGCCTCACCCGGGGCACGGTGGTGCGCAACACTGGCCAGGGCATGACCGTGCCGGTGGGCGACGTCACGCTGGGGCACGTATGGAATGTGGTGGGGGATTGCCTCGACACCGACCGCAGCACCCTGGACGTGGGCGAAGAGTGGGAGATCCACCGCCCAGCGCCGTCGTTCGACTCCCTGGAGCCGTCCACTCGCATGTTCGAAACCGGTATCAAGGTCATCGACCTGCTCACCCCCTACAAGGAGGGCGGCAAGATCGGCCTGTTCGGCGGTGCCGGTGTGGGCAAAACAGTGCTCATCACCGAGATGATCAACCGGGTGGCCACCCAGCACGGCGGCGTGTCGGTGTTCGCAGGCGTGGGCGAGCGCACCCGTGAGGGCACCGACCTGTTCTTGGAGATGGAAGAGTCAGGTGTGCTCGACAAGGCCGCCCTGGTGTTCGGCCAGATGGACGAGCCCCCCGGCGTGCGGCTGCGAGTGGGCCTGGCCGGGGTGACCATGGCCGAGTACTTCCGCGACGTGCAAAACCAGGACGTGCTGTTGTTCATCGACAACATCTTCCGGTTTGTGCAGGCCGGTTCGGAGGTGTCCACCCTGTTGGGTCGTATGCCCTCCGCGGTGGGCTATCAGCCCACGCTGGCCGACGAGATGGGCGAGCTCCAGGAGCGCATCACCTCCACCCGAGGTCGATCCATTACCTCATTGCAGGCCGTATATGTGCCCGCCGACGACTACACCGACCCGGCGCCGTTCACCTCGTTCACCCACTTTGACGGCACCACCGAGTTGAGCCGCGATATCGCCGCGCTGGGCATCTACCCGGCGGTGGACCCGCTGGCCTCCACCTCGACCATCCTCACGCCCGAGGTGGTGGGGGACCGCCACTATGGCGTGGCCCGCAGGGTGCAGGAGATCCTCCAGCGCTACAAGGAACTTCAGGACATCATCGCGATCTTGGGCCTCGACGAGCTGTCGGAAGAGGACAAGGTGATTGTGTCCCGGGCCCGCAAGGTGCAGCGGTTCTTGTCCCAGCCCATGTTCGTGGCTGAGGTGTTCACCGGCATGGGTGGGATCTTCACCCCGGTAAACGAGACAGTGGACTCGTTCGAGGCCCTGGTGAACGGCGACCTCGACGACCTGCCCGAGCAGGCCTTCTTCATGGTCGGCGGGGCTGAGGACGCCCACCGCAAAGCAGCCGAACTCGAGGCCCAGGCGGCCTAACTGTGGCCCTGACCGTCGAACTCGTCTCCCCCGAGGAGATCGTCTACACCGGCGAAGCCGAGATGGTGATAGCCCGCACCACCGACGGCGAGATCGCGTTCCAGCCCGGCCACGTCCCCTTCCTAGGCGTCCTGGTGCCCAGCGAAGTGCGCGTGTACACCACCGAAGGCGCTAAGACCACCATCGCCGTCGAGCGCGGCTTCGTGGAGGTCTCCCACGACAACGTCGCCCTCCTCAGCGATTCCGCCACCGTAAGCTGAACTACCACTAATTTGTCAGCGTGAGAGCGTCAGCTTTGCGCTTGATGGGGGTGCTTGGAATGGGTTTGCGAGGGTCTCGGGAGGCTCGGTGGGAGCGGGCGTTGGTTACTGGGGCGTCGACGGGGATCGGTCGGGCGATGGCGGTACAGCTGGCCGCTGCCGGGGTGGACCTGGTGTTGGTGGCCCGCAGTGGCGACCGGCTAGAGGATCTGGCAGCTGAATTGCAGTCCAGCGGGGGGCAGTTGGACGTGGAGGTGCTGGAGGCCGACTTGTGCGACCCGGAGGGTTTGGCTGCTGTGGAGAAGCGGGTGGTGAACGAGGAGGCGCCCATAGACCTGCTGGTGAACAATGCCGGATTGGGTTACGAGGGGCCCTTTCACACCCAAGACGCTTCTGAGGTGTGGGAGACCATTGGCGTAAATGTCACGGCGCTGGTGCGACTGACCCATGCCGCCCTGAAGACGATGGTCGACAGGGGGCGGGGCCATGTGGTCCTCGTGTCGTCTATGGCTTCGCTTCAGGGGATGCCCATGACCGCGGTCTACTCCGCGACCAAGGCGTTCATCACCAGTTTTGGTGAGGCCATTTACGAGGAGCACAAGGGCACCGATGTGGTGGTAACCACTGCATTGCCCGGGTTGACCCGTACTGAATTCCACGAGCGGGGGCGCTGGAACCTGGACAAGTGGCCTTCAGTAGGGTGGCAGGATGCCGAAGAGGTGGCCGCTGAGACGCTGGCAGCTGCGGCCCGATCTCGACCTGAGGTGGTGACCGGGCGCATCAACCGGGTTCTCGCCGCGCTGTCGGGCATTTCTCCCCGACATATTCGCCGAACACTGATCGGTCGGGCCGCCCGCCGCGCCTGGCCGGAAAGCTCGTGACCTCTGGGAGGAAAACATGAAGAGGGAACTGCGACTCCTGGCCATTGTTTCCATCGTTCTGCTCTTCGCCACCGCATGTTCGAATGATGATGCTCCGCCCACTGCATTAACGCCTGAAATCACCGCCGCGCCTGACACCGACCCTGGTGAGCCAGATGCCGCCGCGCCGACTGCCATACCAACCGCCGAGCCCGAGCCCGAGCCGACCGCCGAGCCTGAGCCGACCGCCGAGCCTGAGCCGACCGCCGAGCCTGAGCCGACCGCCGAGCCTGAGCCGACCGCCGAGCCTGAGCCGTCCGATGACAGCGAGGCGACCGAAGACAGCGAGGCGATCGATCCGGTGGGCCAGTCCGCCCTGGAGCAACTCCGCCGTCGCATGGCGGCGGCGGCTGCGTTCGGGGGACTTGTTCCGTCTATGGTCATCGTGGAGGAATTGCGCCGAAATGCCGAGGGGTTCTCCTATGAGATCGGCGACCACGGTGGCACGCTCACGGTGGCGACTATCTCCGAGCCCCTTACTTTCAACCTTGCGCTGTCCAGGGATGCCGGATCGTCGGGCGTGCTGGGGTACCTGTTCGAGGGCCTTACCCAAACCTCGTGGTTGAACGATGAGATCGAACCGCTGCTAGCACAGTCATGGGAGCGCTCCGATGACGGACTGCGGTGGGTGTTCCATATACGCGACGACGTGCAGTGGCATGACGGCATGCCTCTCACGGCCCACGACGTGGAGTTCACGTTCAACCGGGTGATCTACAACGACGATTTCCAAGCGTCGAGCCGTGCCTCTTTCGAGTTCCGATTCCAGAATGCTGAAACCGGCCAGTGGGAGCAGTCGCAGATGACGGTGACGGCACTGGACGACCACACCGTGGAGTTTGTCCTTCCGCAGCCCTTCGCACCGTTCCTGCGCTCGATGGGCACTGCCATCTACCCCAAGCACATCTTGGAGGGCCCCATTGAAGCAGGCACCTTCGAAGAGTTCTGGGGCATCGACACCGATCCCGCAGAGATCATCGGTACCGGCCCGTTCACTATCGGGGAATACACACCCGGCGGGCGTGTCGTCTTCGAGCGAAACCCCGACTACTGGTTGGTGGACGATGCCGGAGCGCGCCTGCCGTATCTCGACCAGGTGGTGCAATTGATCGTGGAGGACTTGGAGGACGAGCTCGCGTTTTTCCGCGATGGCACCACCGATTTCCACGGCGTACTGGGTGAGGAGTTCGCGCTGCTCGATCCTCTGGCCGAAGAGGAGAACTTCACCCTGCATCGCCGCGGCCCTGGATTCGGCACCAATTTCTTGGCCTTCAATCAGAACCCCGGGTCTAACGATGCCGGCGAGCCATATGTAGATCCGGTGCAACTGAACTGGTTCCAAAACACGGATTTCCGCCAGGCCGTTGCCCACACCATGGACAAGGCAGCCATGATCGACGGGGTCCAGCACGGGTTGGGCTATCCACAGTGGTCTTCGGTGAGCCCGGCAGCCGGCGACTTCCACAATCCCGAAGTGCGCCAATACGCCTACGACCTGGATCAGGCCAACCAGATTCTCGACGATATGGGCTGGGTTGACACCGATGGCGACGGCATCCGCGAGGACGATGTGGGCAACCCCATCTCATTCTCGATGGTTACCAACGAGGGGAACAGCGTTCGCGCCGAGATCACCGGCATCATCCACGAGGGAATGGTGGCTATCGGCCTCGACGTTGATTTCCGCACCGTGGACTTTGGCGACATGGTGGCCCAGCTCACGTCCACCTATGACTGGGAGGCCATGGTGGTGGGCCTAACCGGCAGTCCCGACCCATTCGGCGGTATGACCGTGTGGCACAGCGGCGAAGGCCTCCACCTTTGGTATCCGAACCAGTCCGAGCCCGCCACGGAGTGGGAGGCGGAGATCGACGAGCTTTATATCGCCGGCAGCAAAGAGCTCGACCACGAACAACGGGTGCAGCACTATTGGGATGCGCAAGCGATTGTCGCCGAGAACGTGCCGCTCATCTACACCACTCAGTCGGAGCGATTGGGAGCGGTTCGCAACATATTCGGCAACTACACCCCAACGCTGTACGGCTACTGGGACTTGCGCTATCTGTACCGAACCGACCTTTAGGCCACTAACCGAATTCGATGGCGGAGAAACTGTTCAGCTTTCCCAATTGATGGTCGGCGTTCACCAGCCTGACGGTGCCCGATTTCGAGCGCATAACCAGTGACTGGGTGCTGGCGTGATTCTTGCTGTAGTGGACGCCCTTGAGCAGATCGCCGTCGGTGATGCCGGTGGCAGCGAAGAAGCAGTTGTCGCCCTGGACCAAGTCGTCGGGGGTGAGCATTTGGGTCACATCTCGACCCAGCTTTTCGGCTTCTTTCCGCTCCCGGTCGTTGCGGGGCCAGAGCCGTCCCAGTAGCTCACCACCCATACATTTGAGAGCCGCCGCGGCGATCACCCCCTCGGGGGTTCCCCCGATGCCGAACAGAATGTCGGCCCCCGAGTCGGGCCACGCGGTTGAGATGGCCCCGGCCACATCGCCGTCGGGAATGAGACGTATGCGAGCACCGGCTTCGCGCACTTCGGCGATCAATTCGCCGTGGCGGTCGCGGTCGAGGATCACCGCAGTAACATCCCGAACCGACTCGCTTTTGGCCTCGGCTACCAGCTCAAGATTGCGAGTGGGGGAGTTGTCCAGCGAGATGCCGTAGCCCATGCACTCGGGCCCATAGGCGATCTTCTCCATGTACACGCAGGGTCCGGGGTTGAACATGGTCCCCCGGTCGGAAACCGCGATTACTGACAAGGCATTGCCCCGGCCCAGTGAAGTGAGTGTGGTGCCGTCGATAGGATCGACTGCGATATCGCATTCCGGAGGCGTTCCGTCGCCGATCAGCTCCCCGTTGAACAGCATGGGGGCTTCGTCTTTCTCGCCCTCGCCGATCACCACGATCCCATCCATCGGCACGGTCCGCAGCAGCACCCGCATGGCCTCTACCGCGGCGCCGTCGGCCCCTTCTTTGTCGCCCCGGCCCATCCAGCGCGAAGCGGCCAGAGCTGCGACTTCGGTCACCCGGACCAGCTCCATCGCCAGGTTGCGGTCGGGTGTTTCGGGCGAAGCGTTCACGTTGCCCAACCGTAGTGCTGCGCACCGGCGACTTCACCCTCTGCCAGCATGTTTGTGCGGCTTCTGTTTGGCTCGACAATGCGACCGTTGACCTGCGATCTGAAACTATGGTCGGCATGGTTTGGTGCTTCCAATGCGGCGCCCCCTACGACGAGGACGTATCCGAGTGCGTGGAATGCGGCGTGGCTACCTTCCCGTCACCGCCACAACCTGCCGAAGGGGTGGGCGGCCCCGACGACGAGCAACTGGCCTACGAGTTCCACGAGTGGTCGTACGGCGCCCGCAATGGCTTGGAAGCAGCGCTTCGAGCCGAAGAGTTGCAGCACGCCTGGCTGGGCCCGACGCTGATCGTGTGCGAGTCCGACGAGGAGGAGGTCGACAAGGCAGTGGAGGGGGTACTGCGGGCCCAACTTCCGGACCTAGACAAGAGCCTGCCTGCGGTGGTGTACGAACTGGGGGACTACGACGACGCCCAAAAGGCCGATGTGATGAGCGAGCTCTTGAGCGAGGGCATCGCCCACGAAGTGGATTACGCCGGCAATTTGGTGGTGGGGGAGGCCGATGAGGAAGCGGTGGACGTCCTGTTCGACCGTATGATCAACGCGGCCGCCCGGAGGCAGTTCGGCCCAGGACTGCCCGGGGTGGAGCCCTATCAGGTGTTGGAGGCGCTGTTCTTCTCCTCCGACCGGCTTCGCCGCAACACCTCCGACACCAAAGCGGTGGAGGACTTCGCCATCGCCCACGACCAAGTGGTGCAGCTCAGCCTTCCTTGGGGGTACGACGCCGAGTTCTGGCGGGCCATGCTGGATGCCGCCGACGGATTGCGGGAGGCCTTGGTAGCCGGTCCCGATCCGACCGAGGGCGACGCCGCTGCCGAACATGCCGCCACTGTCCTGAGGGATCTCCTGCGCCGGTTCATGTGATGGGGAGGCCGATGGCGGACGGGCTGGTGCTGACCCACGGTGCGGGCGGAGACCGCGACCAGCACACACTCGTGGCCATTGCCGAGGGGCTGGCCCCGCTGCCGGTGGAGCGGATCAACTTCCCCTATCGCAACCAGGGCCGCCGTCCACCCGACCGGGCACCCAAGCTGCTGGCCTTTCTGCACGAGGAGATACCGGCCATCGCCGCCCGGCTGGGCACTGAGGTCGGCCGCTTGGTCCTAGGTGGCCGCTCGATGGGCGGCCGGATGTGCTCGATGGCGGTGGCCGAGGGGATGCCTGCCGCCGGGCTGGTGCTGTTGAGCTATCCGCTGCACCCGCCGAAGAAGCCCGAGAATCTGCGAACCGGGCATTTCCCAAGAATTGACGTTCCCTGTCTGTTTATCTCGGGCGACCGCGACCCTTTCGGCAGTCCTGGAGAGTTCGCCCAGCATTTGCCAGCCATCAAGGGCCTGGTGACCACCGTCTGGCTCAAAGGCGAGCGCCACGACCCCAAGAAGGCTGATCCTGCCATTGTGGCCGCGGTGGCAGACTGGTTGGAGAGCCTCTAGGCGTCTTCGGGGTTCAATTCTTCTAGGGAGCGCCTAGTGGTCTCGGGGTAGAACAGGAGCACCAGGATGGCGACGAGGATCGGCCCGGCTATCAAGACACTGAACGCGGTGCCGTAACCCCAGGCGTCGGCCATAAACCCAGCGGCGGCCAGGCCGGCGGCACTGCCGGCTACACCGGCCACGCCAAGGAGTCCGTTGGATTCCGAACGGCGGATGGTGCCGAACATCTCAGCTCGGTATACCCCCAGCGTGGGCACCGTAGTCGCGGTCATAAGGGTCCCAATTGCGATCAGAACCCACATTGGCCAGCCCGCCAGGGTGAAGTGCCACAGAGCGAACAAAGCTCCACCGCTCACCCCGATGGAGGCAAGGACCCGTCGGCCCCGAAGGTCAGCCAGCTTGCCGGCAATTAGCATGCCCGGTCCCGCGGTCCAGGCCGTGAGCAGAGTGAAGATCGTGATCTTGGTGGCGCTAAAGCCCCGCTCGTCCCGCAAGAAGTCGTTTTGCAGCTGGGAGGCCGGAGAGGCGAACAGCAGAACGGCAAATGAGGTCACGGCCAATAGCACCAGTCGGAACCGGAACTGTTTGGGCGGACGGGTTCGAGGCTGTCGACGGGCCGCTTCGAACCGCTGCGATTCGGGCAGCCTGCGGGCCGCGAACAACACCAGGGGCAGTCCGGCCAGCGCCAACAGGAAACTGAGCCGCCACGCGGTAACCCCAAGGTCGGCCAAAGGTACGGACCCGACGGCGATTCCCGAACCCAGACCGGCGGCCAACCCCAGCATGGAGGCCACAAAGGCCCGAGATCCGGCCGGGGCTTCTTCGAGAGCGAACACGAATATGAGCAGAGCCATGGCGTGGGACAGTCCCCGGGAGACTGCTTGGACCGCGGTCAAGGTGGCCAGATTGGCCACTAGGGACGTGGCTGCTGAGGCCATGATGGCACCAGCGGCGGCAAATAGCAGGGTGCGCCGCCGGCCCTTCCGGTCGGCGAGCGCGGCCACTGCCACCGTGATCAGGATGCTGAGTCGGATCAGCGACAGGGCGACGCCAGCAGCTGACTTGCTCTCCCCGAACTCCTCTCGCGCAAACGTGATTGTCTGGCCGAGCAGCGTGCCCAAGAATCCGGCGAGCACCGCCAGCGTGGCCAGCAACGCCACGATCCGAGCCTGGCGGGCGGTGAAGCGGTCCGGGGGGTGCCACCAGGGAAGGTCCCGTCCCTGGCGCAGGGCACGGCTGATGGGAATGGTGAAGAGCACCCACCAAACCGGGATGGCCAGCCGAAAGTCAAACTGCTCGGTGATCTCAACTTGATCAGAGCTGATCGACTCGACGGTGACCGTGCGGCGGTAACGATCGACCGGCCCCTCTATCGCGGTGAACACCCCTTCAGGCTCGACGCGCTCCAAAACGATGTCGGAGCGGGGGGTCAGAAGGCCGCCAGGGCCGTTTAGTAGGACATCGGCGGAATCGGCGCTCAGAACGCGACGAGAGATCACTCGGGGCATGGGCTTGAGGCAGTCTACTTTTCAGCGGCAGACACCCCGTGACGGCATCGGCGGCTATAACTTCGCTGATGAGGGCGCGGGCACCATACTTGTCGGGTGGAGCGCGTCCAGCAGGAGGACTTCGATCAGCAGGACCGGATCGAGGTTAGGGCCCGCGGTCCGCTGGAGGGGTCAGTGGCCATCGGCGGGGCCAAGAACTCGGTGCTGAAGCTCATGGCCGCCTGTCTGCTCGCCGAGGGAACGTCGGTGATCCGCAATGTGCCCGACATCGACGATGTCGCGGTGATGGCCGATGTGCTGCGGGCGATGGGGGTCTCGGTCAGGCGGTTGGACGACGCCCTTACCATCGACCGGCCGGCGGTCATCACCCCCGAGGCGCCCTATGCGCTGACCGAGCAGCTGCGAGCCTCCACCGCGGTGCTGGGCCCGCTGCTAGCCAGTGCCGGCCACGCCCAGGTGGCCCTGCCCGGCGGCGACGATTTCGGCCCCCGGCCCATTGACATGCATATCGCTGCGCTGGAGGCCATCGGCTGTCGGTTCGAGATCTCAGGGGGTGATGTACATGCCACCGCCGACAATCTTGTGGGCAGCCCGGTTCTCTTGGAGTTTCCCAGTGTGGGGGCCACCGAGAACGTGATGATGGCTGCTGTCCGGGCCAAGGGCACGACGTTGATTGACAATGCCGCCCGGGAGCCGGAGATAGCTGACCTGGCCGGATTCCTGAACCGCATGGGTGGCCAGGTATCCGGGGCGGGCACGTCAACCATCATGGTGGAGGGTGTGGACGAACTGCACCCAGCCGAGCACACCGCGATGAGCGATCGGATCGAGGCGGCAACGTTCCTGGCCGCTCTTGGAGTGGCCGGCGGGGAGATCATCCTGCGGGGCGCCCAGCCCGACCACATGGCAATGCCGTGCCGCAAGCTGGGAGAGATGGGAGTACGAACCTCGTCGGACTCCGAAGGGATGTGGGCCATGAGCAACGGGCGCTTGCTGTCGTCCGACGTATCCACCCTGCCGTATCCAGGCCTGCCCACCGACTGCAAGCCGCTGCTGGTGGCCATGCTGTCGGTGGCCGAAGGAGTAGGGATTGTTACCGAGAATCTCTTCTCAGGCCGGTTCCGCTACGTGGACGAGTTGGTGCGCATGGGCGCCGATATCCGCACCGAGGGCCATCACGCAGTGATCCGGGGAGTGGACCGGCTTAGCGGTGCGCCGGTGCGGGCATCCGACATCCGAGCTGGTGTGGCCCTCGTGGTGGCCGGGTTGGCCGCCGAGGGCGAGACCGTGGTGTGCGATCCCCACCACATCGACCGGGGCTACGAGGATTTCGCCGGCAAGCTCAGCGCGCTGGGGGCCGACGTCCGCCGCGTGAGGCCCGTCGATTAGCCAGAAACAGCAGGCCGGCCAGCAGGGCCAACGGCGCGACCACCAAGAGAATCTCGTCCCAACCTCCCTGATGGGCCAGCACTTCCACGGTGTCGAGTCTGTCAGATGCTCACTTGGTTGATTGAACGAGATCTGCGGGAAGGTTGGCGAATCGCGTTTTGGCTGAGACAATTGGGGTGTGCAGAACGCCGTAGCCCAGGTGATTGAGGCCATCCGCCCTGCCGTGCAGGCCGACGACGGCGACATCTTTCTGCGAGAGGTGGACGAGGACACCGGCGTGGTCACCGTGGAGCTGACGGGGGCCTGCGTGAGCTGCCCGGCCTCGACGGTCACGCTGAAGGCCGGGGTGGAGCGGATTCTCAAAGACCGGGTACCGGGGGTAACCGAGGTGGTGAACGTGGGCCAGAATCTGCTGAGCGACGGCTCACCGGTGGGTCTGTAACCGCTCATTGAGCGCTCAATGAGCATGATCCCGCAAAGAACCGACACCTGGTACGTCAGCTACGTGCTGATCGCCGCCAACGTGGTGGTGTTCATCGTGGGCATGGCGATGGGGGACAGCCTCAACGGCGGAGGCGATCTCGACGGCCTAGTAGTCGAAGCCGCCACCTGGGGGGCAGCCATCGACTTCTACGGCGAGTGGTGGCGGGTGTTCACCGGCGGTTTCTTGCACCACGGTGTGTTCCATCTCGCGGTGAACATGTACTCGTTGTACATCCTGGGATTGGCCCTGGAGCGGTGGCTGGGCCGAGTGCCGTTTACCGCGGTGTATCTCTCGTCGCTGGTGAGCGGGTCTTTCGGGGCGTTGATCGAGACCCCCAACTCGCTGGTGGCGGGTGCGTCGGGGGCGATCTTTGGGCTGATGGGCGCCTATGCCGCCCTGTTGCTAACCCAAGGGGTGGGCTTGTTCCAGACCCCGATTGGACCGATTCTGGCCATCAACCTCGTTATCAGCTTCACCGTTTCGGGAATTTCGCTGGGTGGCCATATCGGCGGGCTCATCGGCGGTGCCCTCGTGGGGGCAGCTGCGGCTCAGGCAATTCGCAAACAGCAACACGTCAACGTGATCCCTATATTGGCGGCCTCGGCGGTAGCAGCGGCTTCCTTTGTCGGATCGCTTTGGGCCGCCTCCCGCTGGGTGGAGGCGTTCTAGACGGCCTAAAACTGAGCCCGCAAGGTTTTGAGGTTGCGACGCCACACCCACTCGAGGACTCGGGCACCGATAATGTCGCCCAGCAGGCCACCCATCCACCAGGGGAAGTGCAGCTCCTCGGTCCAGCAGAATTCGGTGCGGTCGGTTCCCGCTGGGGTGAGGGTGAAGCGACCCTCGCCGGTGACCAATCCAGTGTGGCGCACTCCGATGGCCTTCTTCTCGGCCCATTCGGTGATCACCATGGCATCCTTGAGCCGGAGGGGGCCGATCTTGGTGAGGCACTCGAAGGCGGTGCCCACGCCCTCAGTCTGGGCACTTCGGAAGGTGATCGACTCGGCGTCAGCCATCCACTCGGTGTGGCTGTCGATTCGGTGAACGTACTCCCACACCGAGTCCAAGGACGCCCCGATGGTGGTTGAAACCCTGATCCTGGCCATTCACAGTAATTCTAAAGTGGGTCTGGCAGTCTAAGAGCGGTCCGCAGGGAGAACTTCGGCCGCAAGACCGTAGAATTGGCGCCATGTCCGATGCCGACATCGAATTCTTCTGGGATCCGATCTGCCCGTTCGCGTGGCTCACTTCTCGGTGGGTGACCGATGTCGCCCGCCAGCGCGACTACGCAGTGGACTGGCGGTTGATCTGTCTGTCGATCCTCAATGAGGACAGCGACTACGACGACTTTCCCGAGGGCTATCGGGATCTGCACCACAAGGGCCGGCGCATGCTGCGGGTGGCCCAGGCGGTTCGCGACGAGCACGGTGCGACCGCAGCCGGTGAGCTGTACACCTCCTACGGGTCCACCATATGGAATCCCGACGGGGACTTCCGCTCGACCATGGGCGAAGTGGCCTCTGTTGAGCATCTGACTGCCGCACTGGAGCGAGCCGGACTTCCCGCCGAACTTGCCGATCGAGCCGAGGACGAATCGCTGGACGACGCTCTGCGGGAGTCCACCATGGACGCGCTGAGCCGCACCGGGCGAGATGTGGGGACGCCAATCATCACCTTTCACCACAACGGTGGCTCCACGTCCTTCTTTGGTCCCGTGGTGAGCCAGGTTCCGGCTTCTGAAGACGCCACCCGGCTGTGGGATGCGGTGGTGACGCTGGCTGAATGGCCCTCGTTCGCCGAGCTCAAGCGTTCCAAGCGCGACGACCTGGTATTCCCATCGGTGTAGATGAAGGATGGTTGCCATGGCATCTGAGCCGATTGCTTACTTGGACAACGCAGCCTCGACCCCGCTGTGTGTGGAGGCGGCCGAGGCCATGGCCCCGCTGCACCGGGAGCTGTACGCCAATCCGACCGGGGCGCACAGAATGGCCCGGGACACCCGCCGCCGGATTGACGATGCCCGCGACGTGATGGCGGAGGCATTGGGCTCGGAACCGGGGGAGATCGTTTTCACCGGCGGGGGCACCGAGGGCGACAACATGGCGGTCGTCGGACGGCACCTGCGAGTTGGCGGGATGACGGTGTGCTCGGCGATTGAGCACCATGCCGTGCTGGAGCCGGTAGAGCACCTGGGCGGCCGGGTGGTAGCGGTCGACGCCACCGGAGTGATCGATCTGGATGCGCTGGCCGCCGCCCTCGACGACGACGTGACCGTGGTGTCGGTGATGCTGGCCAACAACGAGACCGGCATGGTTCAGCCCTTGGCCCAGGTGGCCGAGGCAGTGCGCTCAGCTGCCCCTCAGGCGGTGCTCCACACCGACGCGGTGCAGGCCTTCCCCTGGCTCGACGTGGCTTCGCTGGCTTCATGCGCCGATCTGATCTCGGTGAGCGCCCACAAATTCGGCGGTCCCAAGGGGGTAGGGGCGCTGGTGGTGCGCGACGGCGTGGAGCTGTCGCCGCTGTTGCTGGGCGGCGGCCAAGAGCGAGGGCTGCGCTCGGGCACCCACAATGCGGCGGGCATCGCTGGCATGGCTGCGGCTGCCGAAGTGGTTCTGAAGAGCCGGGTCGAGCAGGTGGAGCGGCTGGCCAGGCTGCGCGATCGGCTGGCCGACGGGATCCAGGCCGCGGTGCCAGGCACGGTCGAGACCGGCGAGCGATCGGGCAAAGTGGCCGGGTCGGCCCACCTGTGCTTCGAGGACATTGAGTCGGAGGCGCTGCTGTTCTTGCTGGAAGATGCCGGGGTGTATGCGTCGGCCGCGTCGTCGTGCTCTAGCGGGGCGCAGGATCCGTCGCATGTGCTGGCCGCCATGGGCTATGACCGGATGCTGGCCGGGGGATCGCTGCGGCTTTCGCTGGGCTATGAGTCCACCGACGCCGATATCTACCAAGCGCTGTCGGTGATTCCCGACGCAGTAACCCGGCTCCGGGACTACGGAACCGGTTAGGGGAAGGGCCAAACGATGCGGGTCTTGGCAGCTATGTCCGGAGGAGTGGACTCTTCGGTGGCTGCCGCCATGCTGGCCGAGCAGGGCCACGAGGTGGTGGGCGTCACCCTCAAGCTGTGGGGAGGGGAGTCCGACACCGGGTGCTGCTCGGTGTCGGACGTGGAGGACGCCCGCCGAGTGGCCGACCTGTTGGGATTGCAGCACCACGTGTTCAACTTCGGCGATGCCTTTGATCAGCGGGTGGTGGCTCCGTATGTGGATGACCACGCTGTCGGGCTGACACCCAACCCGTGCATCGAGTGCAACCGCCACATCAAGTTCGACAAGCTCATGGTGCGGGCTGAGGCGCTGGGCTTCGACGCGGTGGCCACCGGCCATCACGCCCGTGTGGAGGCGGGGGATGAAGGGTTCCGGGTACGGCGGGGCGTGGACGACGCCAAGGACCAGTCCTATGTGTTGTACATGCTGGGCCAAGAGCAGATGTCTCGCCTGCTGCTGCCCATTGGCCACCTGACCAAGGCCGAGGTACGGGATCGGGCCGCCGATCTGGGGCTGCGGAACTCGGCCAAGCCCGACAGCCAGGACGTGTGTTTCATCGCCAACAAGGCCGGCGGACGG
This sequence comes from Acidimicrobiales bacterium, assembly GCA_963663255.1. Taxonomy (GTDB): domain Bacteria; phylum Actinomycetota; class Acidimicrobiia; order Acidimicrobiales; family Bin134; genus Poriferisocius. The sequence continues at coordinate 2,329,482 of OY760141.1, read as the reverse complement.
CAGGGCTTTCTTTCTCGTCGGTTGGGCGATTCGCCCGCCACCGTGGTGGACACCGACGGCACGGTCTTGAGCTCAGTCGAGGCCGTGCAGGCGGTGACCATCGGCCAGCGCCGAGGCCTCAACCTGGGCGGCACCGACGAGCCCCGCTACGTGACCGATGTGGACATCCCCGCAGGCCGAGTAACCGTGGGCCGCCGCGACGATCTGTACACGCCCATTCAAGAGGTGAGTGACGTCCACTGGGTCGATGGAGCGGTCGAGGGACCGGTGGACATCCAGGTGAGCGCCCACGGCACACCCGCAGTCGGCGTGGTGGACCCAGCAGGCAGAGTCGACTGGGAAGAGCCCCAGCGCCGAGTAGCCCCCGGCCAGGCGGTGGTGTTCTACCAGGGCGAGTTGGTGGCTGGCGGCGCGGTCGCGGCCTAAACGGGTTTTCTCAGATAACCAAGTCGCGCAGCGTAGCGAGGCGGGGGGCGATCATGTCGGCGATGACCTTCCTTCGATCCGCGGCTGGCGCCAAAGCGGCTTCGCCCCACAGGGCTCGGCCCACGGTGAAACCGGAGCAACCAGAGGCCATCGCCACCTCCAGCTGGGCGTGGTAGCTGTCGAAAGTGCCGCCGCCCGAGAGCAGTGTCCAGGGCATTTCGCAGCGGTTGGAGATCTCTGAGCAGGCTGCGGCCCACTTCGCCCGGTCGGGGTCGTGGTCGGCATCGACGGGGAACGGCAGTTTCAAGATGTCGAATCCCATGGGGGCGAATCGGTCCACAGTGTCGAGCACGATCTGGGGACGAAGCGACGGATCGTCCAGTCCGTAGTACAGCGGCTCAACCAGCAGGGGGATGCCCACCCGCCGGCACTCGGCCAGTATTTGGGCCGCGGCCTTCTCTTGGGCGGTGGCGTGGGGGCGGTCGGGCCGGTACAGCACCAGCAGCTTGGCCGCGGCGGCCCCGCAGTCGGCGGCGGCCTGCACCGACCAGCCGTCGAGAAGGGCGACGGGGGCGGCTTCAGGATCGGCCATGTACCCCTGCGCCTCGAGGGCGGCAGTGAAGCCCACCCCGGGAGGCAGCGTGCCGTCGAGCAGCTGGGGGATGGAGTACTCGGGCTCCAGCATTACCCCGGTAACCCCGTCGGCTAGTCCGGCCACCAGATCGCGCTTGAGATCGACGATGTCCTGGTCGGACACGGAGTGGGGGTCCTCGGGGGCCAGCACGCTGCGCAGCGAGTCGCGGTGGTCGATGGCCAGCACCGCGAACCGCCCGTTGTGGGAGAGGTCGGCCATGCTCATTTCAATTGGAGGGCACCGCGCCGGCCACCGGCAGCGTCCATGCCCCGGCGCCCCAGTCGGCCTCGATCCAGGTGTGCTCGGCGGCGAAGCAGGGGGGCGTGCGCCGCTCGTCGCCGATCAGCTCGCCGGCCAAGTAGTTGAGGAAGTACATGTTGGAGCCAGGACAGGCCACCGACGTGTGGTAGCCCTTGGGAACCAGCGCCGCGTCGCCGTCTCGGATCACGACTGCTTCGTCAAAGTTCTCTTCGGTGCGCCAGTTGCGGTGCATGGCGTAGCCCTCGGGGCGATCCAGGCGGAAGTAGTAGACCTCCTCCAGATAGGGCGAGCCGTCCCGGCCATCGTGGCAGTGGGGCGGCCAGCCCGACCAGGTACCCCGGGGTACGAACACCTCGTAGAGGATGAGCTTCTCGGCGGGCAGCGGATGGGCCAACGAGTGGACCACCTGGCGGTAAGCCTGGCCGCCACCGCGGATTTCGACCCGCATTTCAGACGGCTCGAAGACCCGGGCCAGGTAGCGACCCTCGGCCGGGGCCGAGCCCACCGCGGCCACCAGCGTGCCCTCGGTGGTGATCTCATAGGGTGTGCCGGGCGGAAGGTAGACGATCCGCCCCAGCTCTTCGAACACCGACGTGCGGCTGATGGCGGCGTCGATGTCGCCGGCTTCCACCCGACCCGAGCCGGATAAGGGGACGATGGCGGTCTCCCGGTCGGATTCGACCCCCGACCACGGATCGGACGGGGTGAGCTCTACCACCGAGAAGGCCACGTTGTCCCATCCGGCCGATTCCGGGGTTATGTCGAGAATCCGTCCCGGTCCAGGCTGAGGGCGGATGGGGCCAGATGCGGGGATAGTGGCCATGGTCAATCTCCTTGGGTCGGGGGAACAAGATCGCCGGTTTCGATTTCTTGCTTGAAGCGCGCCAGCAGATCACGGGTGCCTAGCGGCTCATAGTCCAGAATCTCGGTCGTGCGAGGGGTGCGGATCGTGGTGTCGTAGGGGATGCGGGCCCCGGCCATCGACGACATGATCTCCGTATCAGGCGGAACCGATCTCAGCAGCGAGGGATCGTGGCCGAAGACCTCGCAGGCCAATCGGGCCAGCTCCATACGCCCTGCGGGCTCGGCGCCGCAGCAGTGGAAGATGCCGTCGGCTTCGTCGTTGGCTGCGATCAGCCACATGGTCTCAGCGCACTCGCTGGCCAGGCTGGGTGTGGCCGCCATGTTGATGTCGTCGCCCTCCCACACCCCGAATGTCTCGCCTTGCGACACCGCGTCGAGCACGGTGGTCACGAAATAGCCGTATCCCGGATCCTGGCCCCGGGGCATCTCGTCTCGTGCCCAATGGACGCCGTTTACCGCCGACACCCGGGCCACCGCAGCCCGGTCGGCCTGGAGCAGAGCAGCCTGCTCGCTGAGAGCCTTCAGCACTCCGTAGTAGTTCACCGGGTTGGGGGGCGTGTGCTCGTCGGCCCCAGCCTGGGTGCCGTCGAATACCCAGTCAGTGGAAACCACGATGAGCTTGGCCCCGGCTTGGTTGGCGGCTTCGGCCATGGTGAGGGTGGCATCCACGTAGCTGCGCCACGCCAGCTCCCGCTGGTTGTAGATCCCGTGGAGGTCGTTGAGGATCATCGAGTGGACGATCACATCGGGGTTGAACTGGGCCACGCTGGCTAGCACCGCTTCGGTGTCCAACAAATCCAGCGGTTCGATGGTGTATCCCTGGGGGTTGTCGGGCACGAACGAGCGAACCGGGCAGTGCACGGTGGCACCGTGGCGCTCGGAGAATACTTTGACGATATTGGAGCCGATGAAGCCGGTCCCTCCGGTGACGTAGGCCCGCACCGCTCAGCCGATCTCGTCGGTTCGCACCGGGCGGCGCTCGTGTACCGAACGCCACGCGGCCAAGCCGATCACCAATGGTGCCCGGCCGTCGGCCAGGGTGACCGGCGACGGCGCGCCCTGCATCATGGCGGTGAACGCCTCCCACTCGGCCAGGTAGGAGGGGATGTACCGCTCCAAGAAGAAGTAGGGCAGTGTTGGCCCGTGGGCGCCGTCGGCAGTACGGGTTACCGCAGTAGCGGTGAGGGGGTTATCGGAGGCGGCCATTCCGGCCGAGCCGAACGCCTCCACCCTCTGGTCGTAGCCGTAGACCGCTTGGCGGCTGTTGTCGATGGTGCTTATGGCGCCGTTTTCGTGGTGGCAGACGATCACTGCGGTATCGAGGTCCCCGACCTCGCCGATGGCTTCATCGACCAGCACCGCCCCGGTGGCGTACACCTCGGTGACCTCGCTTTGGGTGACGAAGCGGATCATGTCGAAATCGTGGATGGTCATGTCGCAGAAGATGCCGCCGGACTCGTCCAGGTACATGAGCGGCGGGGGCTCGGGATCGCGGCTGGAGATGCGTACTAGGTGTACGTCGCCGATGTCGCCGGCGGCCACTCGGTCGCGCACGTAGCGGTGGCTGGGGTCGAAGCGGCGGTTGAACCCGACCTGCACTGGGATTCCAGCGTTCTCGGCGGCGGAGATGCCGCGGTCCACGTCGGCCAGGTTCAGCGCCAGCGGCTTCTCCACAAACGCGGCCTTGCCGGCCTCGGCGGTGGCCACCAGCAGGTCGATGTGGGTGTGGGTTGAGGTGCATATGGCCACGGCGTCGACGTCGTCGGCTTCCAGAATCTCGTGAGGCGCAGCGGCGCGGCGCACTCCAAGGTCGTTGGCCAGCGCCGCCGACGCATCGTCGACCACGTCGAATACCGCGGTCACATCGGCGCCGGGTACCTGCCGGGCGATGAGCTCGGCGTGCATTCGGCCAATACGCCCGCAACCCAAGACGCCGATTCGCACCGGGTTCATGATCTGACCTCATCTGATAGGGGCTGCAGGCTGGAGACCACCCGGCCGTTTCGTATTTCCACCGGATACAAGGCTAGGGGGTCGGTGGCCGGAAGCCGCACTGGTGCTCCAGTTCGGAGGTCGAAGCGGCCGTTGTGTTTAGGGCATTCCAGCTCGCAGCCCATGACCACCCCCTCGGCCAGATAGGCCTGCCCGTGGGTGCAAAGTCCTTCGGTGCACACCAAGGTGCCATCGTCCAAGCGGAACAGGGCATAGTCCTCATCGCCCACTTCAATCTGGCTGGCTGATCCGGGGGCGAGAGCGTTGGCCGGGCCGAGGTCGAACATGCCGTCGTGGCGGTCGCCGGCCCACACGGTGTGACCGGTGTTGACGAAGGTGCGATCGGCGTTGGGAGTTGCGGGCACGTCGTCGCGGGAATCGTCGTAGGCCGGGTCGCGCCATTGGCGCCGCAGGGTTGACAGGATGTCCCGATAGGCCATCCAAGTATTGGGGGAAGCCGGAGCCAGGTAGCCCTTCACCTCTTGGTGCAGCGCGGGCAGGGCGTAGTAGGGCACGGTGGGGAAGATGTGGTGTTCCACGTGGAAATTCATGTTGGAGTACAGAAACCGGAAAACGGGGTTCATGTGCACGGTGCGGGTGTTGAGGCGGTGGTCGAGCACGTCCTCCCGCAGTCCGGCGTGCTGGGTGATGGCAAAGAAGATCATCAGCCAGGCGCCATACACGGTGGGCAGGCCGACGTAGAGCAAGGGCACGATGGTCCAAGCCGCCACCGACCAGGCCGCTGTCCCGGCGAGAATGGCGATGTAGGCGCGGGACTCCCACTTGAGTTTGCCCAGCTCGTCGGCGGGGATGAAGGAGCGGGCCTCGTCGTCAATGCGCCCGACGGCGTGCTTGGCGGAGCGCACCACCATCTTGGGCACGTTCAGAACTGGCACGAACAGCAGCGCGATCGATGCAGGAGTGGAAGGACGGGGGAAGATGATCTCGGCATCGCGGCCCACCACGATGGTGTCGGTGTGGTGGCGGACGTGCGACCAGCGCCACAGGGTGGGCTGGCGCAGCAGCATGAACGAGGCCAGGTAGTACACCACATCGTTTAGCCACTTGGCTTTGAAGGCGGTGCCGTGGCCGCACTCGTGCCATCGGGAATCACCGGCGCCGCCGTAGAGGGCCCCATAGGCCGCAAAAGCCGGAATCGCCCACCAAGTGCCCAGCGAGATGAAGGCCAGGTACCCGAATCCGGCCAGCAGGCCGAGCCACGCGATGGTGTCGACGGCGGCCCGAGCGTTGCCCCGAACCTGGAGTTGGCGCAGGCGCTCGGGGTCAATCGGCGGACGGAACCACTCGGCTTCTACAAGACCCGCTGCTGCGGCCCGGTCGGCCTCAGGGCCGCCGACTCGGTAGTCGCGGGTGGTTACTCCCATCGACCCTCCGAGATCACCATCCCACTCGCTGGTCGGCTTTGCCGGCGTCCATTTCAGCTCGGGCGGCTCGCACATCAGGGCTGGCGCTCACCTCGGGCACGCCCACCTCCCAGAACGACCCGCCCTCGGTCCAGCGGTAGGCATGGGTGTTCAGCGCGATCACGTAGGTGCGATCAGCGGCCCGGGCTCGCTGGAAGGCCGCCTCGAGCTCGGCAATGGTGGTCACTGTCTCGGCTTGGCAGCCCATGGATGCGGCGTGGGCCGCGAAGTCAACCGCGGTCACGTCCTGCACCCGGGAATCCGCGATGAGGTTGTTGAACGGAACGCCGCCCTGGGCCATCTGCAAGCGGTTGATCACCGCATACCCGCCGTTGTCGCACACGATGACGATGAGTTTGTGGCCGGTGAGAACGGTGCTGTACAGGTCGCTGTTCATCATGAGGTAGGAGCCATCGCCCACCAGCACCACCACTTCCCGGTCGGGCAGCGCCATCTTGGCCCCCCACCCCCCGGAGATCTCATATCCCATACAGGAGTAGCCGTACTCGCAGTCGAAGGAGTGAACGACCTGGCCCCGCCACCCGTTCACCAGCTCGCCGGGGAACCCGCCGGCGGCAGCCAACACGTAGGTGGACTCGTCGGCGGCCCGGTCCACTACGCCTACTACCTGGGCATAGGTGGCCAGATCGTCGTCGGCTCCATCGGTGGTTCGATCGGCCGACGTCTCCGCTTCCGCGGCGGCGATCTTGTCGATGTAGGCGTGGTACTGCGAAGTCTCCGAAGAAGCCCGGTCGGACCATTCCTCGGGAGCCCGGTAGTCGCCCAGCGCGGCGCCGAGTTCGGCTAGTCCCTCGAGGGCGTCTGCTACCAACGGCAGCGAGCGATGCTTGGTGGCGTCGAAACGGGCCGCGTTAAGGCCGATTATCCCCACTTCGTCGCCGCCTCCGAACACCGTCCACGACCCGGTTACGAAGTCGCCCAGGCGGGTGCCCACCGCAAGCACCACGTCGGCCTCAGCGCCCATGGCGTTGGCCGAGGTGCAGCCGGTGACACCGATGGGACCGCAATTGAGCCGGTGGTCGGCCACCAGCGAGGTGCGTCCAGCCACCGTCTCCACCACCGGGATGTTGTGTTGTTCGGCGAAGGTCCGGAGTTCGTTCTCGGCCAGCGACCAGTGGACCCCGCCACCGGCCACGATCAGCGGTCTCTCGGCCGCGGCCAACGCCGCGGCGGCTCGGCGCAGTTCGCCAGTGTCGGGTCGGGGGCGTCGGATCTCGTGGACGGTTTCCTCAAAGAAGCGGGTGGGGAAGTCGTAGGCATCTCCTTGGACGTCTTGGGGGAGGCTGAGGAAAGCCGGTCCGCAGTCGCCGGGATCGAGCATGGTGGCGAGGGCGTTGGGCAGTGAATGGACAAGCTGCTCGGGAGAGGTGATGCGGTCCCAGAAGCGCACCACGGGCCGGAAGGCGTCGTTGACGGTGAGTGTCGGATTGCCAAAGTGCTCCACCTGTTGAAGCACGGGGTCGGGGACGCGGCTGTTGAAGGTGTCGCCGGCCAGCAGCAGCAGAGGCATCCGGTTGGCCATAGCCACCGCAGCCGCGGTCACCATATTGGTGGCGCCAGGGCCGATAGAGCTGGTGGCGGCCATAATGCGCCGGCGGCGGTTGGCCTTGGCAAAAGCCACAGCGGCCAGGGCCATGCCCTGTTCGTTCTGACCCCGCCAGGTGGGAAGGGCATCTCCGGCCTGTTCCAGTTCATGGCCCAAACAGGTGACGTTCCCGTGGCCGAAGATGGCGAACACCCCGGCGAACAGCGGCACGGTTCGGCCATCGACCTCGATGCATTGGGCAGCCAGATAGCGCACCACGGCCCCGGTGGTCGTCAAGCGGATGGTTTCCATGGCCCGCCTCCCTTCAGTCGATCCTCAGCGATACCACATCTTCCCAGGCGCCGGTCTCCCAGCTCTTGAGCATGGCGGCTTGCACGCTCACGCAGGACAGCGCCTGCTCCATGCCTGCGCTGTGGGGCCGACCTTCGGCCACCGCGGTGAGGAACTCATGGTCTTGGATGGCCACCATGTCCTCGAACCCAATGGAGTTGGCGTCTCCGGGAACGAAGGCGCCGTGAAATGGGTGGCGCTCGCCGGCCCGCACGGTGGTGTAGCCCTGCTGTGGATCAGACGACCGGAACATCTGGAGCTCGTTCAATGTCTCATGGTTCCAACTCAGCGCGCCTTCGGTTCCGTAGACGTCAAAGGCCATCTGGCTTTGGGGGCCGACGATGGCCCGGCTGGCCTCGAAGATCCCATGGCTGCCGTTGGCGAATACGGCCAGGGCCCCGAAGTAGTCCTCATTGGTGACCTCGCCGGTCGGGTCGCCCGGACGGCCCCGGTCGTAGTGCGTGCCTGCTCCGGACGGCAGCGGGCGCTCTTTGATGAAGGTCTCCCCGATGCCCACCACCCGCGAGATGGGACCGTTGAGCATCAAGGCCAGATCGACTGCGTGGCTCATGATGTCGGTGGTGGCGCCGTGCCCGGCCTGGTCGATCAGAAACCGCCACGAGAGCAAGCCCATCGGATCGGCCCCGTACATGGAGAAGAATCGGCCCCGGTAGTTGGTGATCGAGCCGAGCTCGCCGTTGGCGATGAGCTCTTGGGCGTAGAGCACCAGTGGCGCAAAGCGGTAGTTGTAGCCCACGCCGGTGACGACCCCCGCCCGGCGGCAGGCTTGTTCGGCTCGAGCGGTCTGATGGGGGGTTCCCCCCACCGGCTTTTCGCAGAACACATGCTTTCCAGCCTCCGCGGCTGCGACGACCAGGGTCTCGTGGAGCATGTTGGGAGCGCATATGGCCACCATGTCGACGTCGGGGTGATCTACCGCGTAGCCCCAGTGTTCGGCAACCTCTCGGAAACCGAAGTCGCTTTGGGCGATGTGGCGGCGGGATTCCACGTTGTCGGAGCAGACAACCAACTCGACGTCGTAGGCACGGTCCTCGAACAGAGTGGGCAGGCGCAGATACGAGCGGGAGTGGGCCTGGCCCATCCATCCGAAGCCCACCACGGCCAGCCCGAGTCGTCGCCGGGCCGTCATGGACCATCCTTGGAGCGGCGGTCAATTCCCGGGTGGGCCGCGGCAGAATCGAGAAGGTGCTCGGGGGTGCCGCCTCTCAGCCAGGTGAGAGCCTGATCCAGAGCCTGCCCCACCAGTCTGACGATGCCCACCGTGGTGGTGGAGGCCACATGGGGGGTAACCACCACGTTCTCGCGTCCAAGCAGCGGATGGTCGGGGGGCAACGGCTCGGGTTCGGTGACGTCGAGGCCGGCGCCGCCCACATGGCCTGAGTCGAGGGCGGCCAGCAGGGCCTCTTGGTCAACCAGCGCGCCCCGAGCGCAGTTGACGATGATCACACCGGGCCGCATGGCCACCAGCGAGGCCGCGTTGATGATGTGGCGAGTCTCCGGGGTGGCCGGGGCATGGAGCGACACCACGTCGGCTTCTGACCAAAGCTGGTCAATGCCGACCAACACGCCCACTGGAGCCGCGTCGATGTAGGGGTCGCACACCAGCACGGTCATTCCCAATGCCTCGGCATAGCGCCCCAGAAGGCTGCCGATCCGCCCGCATCCCACCAGGCCCAGGGTGCGACCATCAAGCTCCATCGCGCCGGGGCCAATGAGTCTGCCCGGTCCCCCCACAGTGCCAGCGGTCACGCGTGCCTCAGAGCTCTTGAGCCGTTTGGTCACAGCCAGCATCAGCGCCAGCGCGTGCTCAGCGGTGGAAACCGTGGGGGCGTCGGGCGTGTTGCAGGCCGCCACGCCGTGGGCGGCGCAGGCGGCGACGTCAACGTTGTCGTAGCCGATGCCCGAGCGGGCCACCACCTTGAGGTTGGGCAGCCGGAGGCAGGCGTCGTCGCCCCAAGGGCGATCAGCGGCCACCACCACGCCGTCGGCGTGTTCTGGGCCGTCTACCAACTCCACATCAGGGGGTATCACCACTCCAGGCGGGGGAGTGCGATCGATCCAGATTCGGATTCTGCTGTCTGGTTCGGTCATGTTCCCGCCTCAGGGGGGAATTCTCCTGGAGTGATCATTGTTCTCGGCCCAGCATCTCGTCGATCTCCCCAGGGGTGGGCATGGCGTCAGAACAGGCCAGGCGACCAGCCACAATAGCCCCAGCGGCGTTGGCCCGAGTGACGATTTCCACCGGGTCAAGTCCAGCCAGCAGACCGTCGGCCAGCGATCCACCGAAGGCGTCGCCCGCGCCTAAACCGCACACCACCTCCACCATCTTGGGGAGCACCTCGGCTCGGCTCTCCGGGGTGGCCACCAGCACCCCGTCGGCCCCCTGCTTCACGATGGCCAGCGACACCCCCCGCCCCAGCAGCCGATCAGCGGCACCATGGGGATCGGCGGTGCCCACGGCGATCTCGCACTCGGTGCGGTTGCCCACCGCCACGGTGGCCAAATCCACGGCCTGGCTAATGTGGGCGCCGGCCTCCTGAGGGGATGCCCAGAAACTGGGGCGGTAGTCCAAGTCGAGCACGGTGTGGGGGCGGCGGTTCCGCTGTTTCAGCACCTCCATCACGGTGGAGCGGGACGGTTCCTGGGCGAAACGGGATCCGGCGGTCCATAGCACCGGCACGGTGGCAGCGATGTCGGGGATGTCAGCGGGCAGCAAGTTCATCTCCGGGCCTCGGGGCTCGCGGTAGAACAGCAGCGGCGGGTCGGTGGGAGGATCGAGAGCACAGAAGGCCAGCGCGGTGCGCAGCTCGGGATCGGTGGACACATAGCGGTTGTCCACCCCGAACTTGTCGGCCAGCTCAGCGCGGATGTACTCGCCGAAGCCATCGTCCCCCACCCGGGTCACCACCGCGGCCCGCCGGCCCAGCCGGGCACAAGCCACGGCCACATTGGTGGGGGAGCCACCGATCGATTTGTAAAAGGTCTGGACCTTGCTCAGCGGGACGCCGCTCTGCTGGGGGTACAGGTCGACGCTGACCCGCCCGATGGTCAGCACCTCGAGATCAGTCGCCTGGGTTTCAGCCACGCAGAGATGCTAGTTGTGGCTCGATCGATCCTTATGTGCCGGCCTGGGCCAATTCGTGTTGGAGGGCGTCTAGTTCGGCGCCGCCGGCCATGAGCTGAGTCAGTTCAGCCTGGGAAAGCTCCTCCTTGGCCCAGTTGCCCATGGACTGGCCCCGGTTGAGAATCACAAAGCGGTCACCCACCGGATAGGCGTGGTTGGGATTGTGGGTGATGAACACCACCGCCAATCCCTGGTCACGGGCCTCGATGATCCGTCGCAGCACTACCCCCGACTGCTTCACCCCCAGAGCCGAGGTGGGCTCATCAAGGATCAGCACTCTGGCCCCGAAGTAGCTGGCCCGGGCGATGGCCACCGACTGCCGCTCGCCGCCGGAAAGCGTGCCCACGGGTTGCTCGACATCGCGAATGTCGATGCCCATCTTGGCCATCTCCTCTTTGGCGATTCGCTTAGCCCCCTCGATGTCGATCTGGCGGAAGGGCCAGATGCCGGTCTTGGGCTCCGCTCCCAGAAAGAAGTTCCGCCACACCGACATGAGCGGGACGATGGCCAGATCCTGGTACACGGTGGCGATTCCTCGACCAAGAGCCTCGCGAGGTGAGTTGAATTTCACCTCTTCGCCTTCCATTAGGAGCGTGCCCTCGTCGTGCTGGTGGACGCCGGCCAGGATCTTGATGAAGGTGGACTTGCCCGCGCCGTTGTCACCGAGCACGCAGGTGACCTCACCCGGGTTCACCGTGGTGGTGACCCCGGTGAGGGCGATGATGTTCCCGTAGAACTTCGAGATGTTGTTGAGTTCGAGGAATTCAGCCATCAGCAGACCTCCTTGAGGGTTTTGGTTGTCCGAACGTATTGCGAAGAAATGGTCATCGGACTTTCTCCGCTTGCGAGCGCACGTAGTTGTTCACCAGCACCGCCACCAGCAGCAGAGCGCCCAGCACTAGGAAGCGCCAGTCGCTGTTCCAGGTGGCGAAGCCGATACCGGAGGTGATCATGCCCCAGATCACGGCGCCGATTGCGGCACCGATGGCCGATCCGTAGCCACCGGTGAGCAGACAGCCGCCGACCACGGCCACGATGATGTAGCGGAACTCGTTTCCGTCGCCCACGTTGGCCTGTACTGAGTTCAGCCGGAAGGCGATCACCATGCCGGTGATCCAGGCCGACGCCGACACCAGCATGAACAGCGTGGTCTTGGTCCGAGCCGCGGGCACACCCACCGAGCGGGAGGCCTCTTTGTTGCCGCCCACCGCGAAGATCCAGTTGCCGAACTGGGTGCGGGCCAGAACCCAGGCACCGAGCACTGCGAAGGCCAAGAACAGCATCACCCCCACGCCGAATCGGGTTTGGGCCCGAGTATTGGCCAATTCCTCACTGGTAATGAACATCAGCTTGGCCGCGATGCCCAGCATTACCGAACCGAGCCCGACGAAGATCAGGGATCGGCCCACGCTCTCGTCAGAGGTGAACAGGGTGCGGTAGAGGGTGGCGATGGCAAATGCCGCGAAGGCAACGATGCCTCCCTTGGCCACCGCCATGATGATGCTGTAGAGGATGCCGTCGCCACCGGCTAGTTCGAGGATCAACGACAACAGTCCTGCGGCCAACCCGAGCACTGTCCCGATCTGCTTGGCCAACGGGCCATGCACCGGTGGTGGTGGGGCAGAGGTGCGCCGGGCGGCAATCAACTGGGCGACGGCGGAGGCGGCCAGGAGAAGCGCAATAAGCAGCAGCGCGGTAAACAGCTCTACCCGCAGCTTGCGGGACGCAGCCTCGGACTGGATGAAGAAGGCCAGAATCACAATGCCCACCGAGGTAAGCAGGGTGAACACCGCCGCCAGCCCTCGGCGCCGAGCGGCAATGCTGAGCAATACCACACCGGCAATGGCCAAGATGCCAAAGAGGATGGCCCGGGCGCCCTGAACCGTGATCATGTAGCTGACGGCGGGGATGAGGGCGATGAATGCACCGATGGCCGGGTATCCCACGCTGACTCGTCCCAGAGCGGCCAGCACGGCCAATACACCGGTGGCCCCGATGCCGATGGCCAGCACGGCGCGTCCCGGCGTACCGGTCAAAAAGTCGAGGCGGTCGGAATTCTCTTGGTCCATGACCGCGGCGATCAAAATGGCCCCACCGATGGCTACGGCCCCGGCGATGAGAAATTTGACCATCCGCGGGTCGTGTTCTGTTGGGGCTGGTTCTCGCTCGGCTGGCTGGTAACGGGCCAGACACCAACCGGCCACCGCCACCAGCACTCCCGCTCCGGTGACGATTCCAAAAACCCAGTTGGAGCTCTTGCTGTCCTGATTCAGCAGCAGGATGAAACCGATGGCACCGACGGCTGTACCGATTGCCGAGATCAGGTATCCGCCCATGTTGGGCTTTTCGCGTCGGGCGTAGGCCAACTCCATGGTGCCCAAGATCAAAACGACCGCGCCGATAATGAGCAGACCGCCCCACGCCCAGTCTCGGTCGTCCCAGACGTGGCCGTTTCGGATCCAAGTGGCGCCGAAGATGTTGTTCCAGAACTCGTAGCCGCCCGACTTGTCGAGACCTTCGGCGATCACCTTGTTGGTGAACAGCTTGGTGAATCCAAGCTTGGCCCCTATGAGGATGAAGAAAGTACCCAGGGTGACGATGAAGCTGGGCAGCGAGGTTTTGTCCACCAGCGTCCCGTTGAACCAGCCGATGGCCAGAGCAAAGGCCAGCGAGAGCGGGACGGCTAGGTGAAGGCTTAGCCCGGCACCGCCCAGCTCAGCGGTGTCGCTGCTCAATAGGATCACGATCACCGCGGTGGCGCCGGTCATGGAACCCGAGGAGAGGTCGAATTCACCCCCGATCATCAATAGGGCAACCGGCACAGCCATCAGGCCGAGGATGGCGGCCACGTCCAAGTAGTTGGCCGTTCCGCCTGCGGTTCCGAACGGCGCAGAAACCAGCCAGAACAGCAGCCAGACCCCGACTGCGCCGATTAGGGCACCGATCTCGGGCCTGGTCAGCAGCTGCTGGACCGGTCCCCGATGGGCTAGTCGCTCGTCTTGTGCTGGCGACGAACTATCCGCAGAGTCATTCGTGGTGGTCACTTCGGCCACGAGAGTCCCCCCTCTCAACCTGGGCGAATTACCCGACTAATGAACTTCGTTGACTGTAGACGAAATGAGAGGAGCGCTGCCCGGATGCCCGGGCAGCGCTCCTCTGTTGTCTGCGACGCGTTCGGCGTCGCAGTTCAGGTAATTGGGTTTAGCGGGTTCCCTCGGAAACCAATGCCTTGACGTCGGCCGCGTTGGCGGTGTCGACGAAGCCCGGACCGGTGAGGATGGGCAGGCCGCCGCCAGCGGTGTTCAGGTTGGTGGCTTGCAGGTACATCAAGATCACCGGCAGATAGCCCTGGAGGTACTGCTGCTGGTCGACGGTGAAGGCCACATTGCCCTGCTCGATCTGGTCGATCAGGTCGCTGGACAGGTCGAAGCCGCCGATGATGAGGTCCCTACCGGCTTGCTCACCGGCCGCGAGGGCCCGCAAGGGCAGGTTCGGACCGACGCCGAGCACGCCGTCGATGCTTTCGTCGCCTTGAAGGATGGCGGCGATGGTGTTCTGCTGCTCATCGGGAGTGGCGTCGAGACCGACGAACTCCGAGGTCACCTGGCCGTCGAAGGTCTCGGCCAAGCCATTGCAGCGCTCTTCCAATGCCACGTTGGTCTGCTCCTGGCGGGCGCAGAGCACGTGGGTGGCGCCCAGAGCGTTGAACCGCTCGCCGGCACCGTTTCCGGCCACCGTCTCGGTCTGGCCGATATGGGTGGTAGCGCCCAGGTCTTTGTAGTTGTTCACACCCGAGTTGAGCGTGTACAGCGGGATGCCCGCGGCAACCACAGCTTCAGCAGCCGACTGAACGCCAGCCGGGTCGGCCAGCGAGATGGCGATGCCGCTGGAGCCGGCAGCGATGGCCGCCTCAATCTCTTGGGCTTGCCTCAAGGCGTCGTTGTTGGAGCCGAAGTAGACCACGTCGCAGCCGATGGCTGCGGCGGCGTCGCGTACGGCCACCTCGACCACCGACCAGAAGGTACCGGAGTCACCGTGGGTGATGACGTGGAAGGTGTGGTCGCAGCCCTGGGTTGGGTCGACTTCTACCACCTCGGTTGGTTCTGGTGCTTCAGTGGCTGGTGCCGCTGCTTCAGTTGGCTCGCTGGGTGCGGGTTCGCTGGTGTCGTCGTCGTTGCCGCATGCCGCGGCCACGAGTGTCAACGCAAACAGCAATGCAAACAGCTTCCATAGCTTTCTCATTATTGGGTTACCCCTCTCAAGGTAGTTGTTGTTGTTTCTTTTGTGAGGTTCCGGCACCCGCAGACACGGGCTCCAGACTTCGCAGGAAATCGATGCTCTGACAGGCGTCGAACCTCAGCCGAGCTATGGCAGAGGGATCACCCTCCGCTATCGCTGCATCCTGCTCCAGGACGTACCAGAGGTCGCGTCCTGACTTTTCAAGGAGGTCGACGATCTCAGCGATCGGCAACCCTCCTTGACCTATTGGCGGGAACAAGCCCCGCTGCACGCCCTGCATGAGCGACAGCTCTCCCGCCGTGACCTGGGCTGCGGTGCCCAGATCAACGTCTTTGATGTGCACCAATGCGATGCGATCCAGATGGCGCTTGGCTATATCCACTATGTCGCCACCGCCCAAAATGAGATGCGCCGTGTCGAGCACCAATGCGACGTCGCTGACGCCGAGTATCTGCTCGGTCTCCGCGCTGGTCTCAATCAACGACCCAAAATGGGGGTGGAGGGCCTGGATCAGACCGTGCTCAGCGGCAATCTGCTCGACCTCGGCGAGGGCGTCGGCCACGACCGGCCCTTCGTGCTCAGCGAGCGGCGTCTGGCGCCAATTGTCGGGATGGCTGACCGCGCATGACACGAAATAGCGGCCACCGCCTCCGGCAATCAAGGCGGCTGCTTCAGTGGCGGCCTTCCGGGTGCTCTGAATTTGGGATGGGTCATGCAGTGTCAAGGGGACAAAGCCGCCAAGCAAAGACAGTTCGTGCCGTTCGAGCAGGGCTCTCAGCTCAGCCGGCTCGGTGGGCAAGTAGCCGAGCGAGCCCAGCTCGGTATGGGTGAATCCGGCCTTGGACATCTCGGTCAGCACGGCCTCGACGGGAAGCTGGTATCCCCATCCCGGCATCTCGCATACACCCCAGCTAATGGGCGCGGTGGCAATTCGTTCAAGCAGTTGCATGTGCGCGCCCGCGGCTCCCCTTCTGACGCCCCTCCGAACCGACATTCTTATGGCAGATTGCCAGGGGGTCAAACCGTATATTCGGCCAGTATTCGGTTGAGTTCGGCCAGGGCAGAGGCGATGTCTTCTCCTACCAGCACACCGTGCATGCCGACGTCTCGGGCGGCGACCACATTGGGCTCAAAATCGTCCAAGAAAGCGCTCGATTCGGGACGAGACACGTCCATGCGCTCAAGGGCCAGTTGGTAGATCCTTGGATCAGGCTTGCGCATGCCCACCGCGCTGGAGTCGATCACCGCTTCAAACAGCTCGTCCACCGGGATGAGCTGGCGCCACATGTCGCCGAACTCTTTGGCGTTGTTGGTGATGATGGCCTGTCTGATGCCCGCGTTGTTCAGCTCCCGGACTTTGGCCACTGCCATCTCACGCCGCTCATCGCTGGTAGTGCCGCTCATGGCCTTGAAGAACCCCTCGAAAGTGAATCCCTCGATGCCGTCAGCCCGACAAGATTCCTCCGCCGCCTCCAGCGCTTCGGTCAACGTTCCCTCGCCCCGCTCCAGCCGGTGCCAGGGATGGTCGCCGTTGGCCTCGTATCGCCCGAACACGTGCTCCAGGAGCCGCTCGTTCGTCGTGTCCAGCGAGCGGGCATAGTCGTCGAGATAGAACGGCGAGTTGGTGAACACCCCGCCGAAATCCCAAAAAACTGCTTCGATCATGGCAACTCTCCGGTCTCGATGAGCCGCTGGAACTGTGCCTCATCGAGAACCGGGACGCCCAACTTCTCAGCCTTGTCCAACTTGGACGCTCCGGGGTTCTCACCCACGACTACGGCTGTGGTCTTGGACGATACGCTGCCCGGCGACTTGCCGCCCCGAGCCTTGATGGCCGCCCCCACTCCATCACGGGTGTAACCCTCCAGGCCTCCGGTCACGACAATGGTCATCCCGTCCAAGGTCTGGGCGAGGGCATCGGTCTCAGCTTGCTCAGTGTCTTGGGAGAAATTGAGTCCAGCATCCCGCAGCTTCTCCACGATCTCCCGGTTCTCCTCTGACTGGAAGAATTCGTGCACGCTCTCGGCCATGATCGGCCCGATGCCGTCCACTTCGGCCAGCTCCTCAACGGAAGCTGCCATGATCCCATCCAGATCTCCGAACGCATCGGCCAGCAACTCACTGGTGGTGTCGCCCAGATGGCGGATGTTGAGCCCCACTAGCAGCCGGGCCAGGGGCTGCTGCTTGGAGGCCTCGATGGCGGAGGCAAGGTTGGCCACAGAGAGCTCGCCGAAGCCCTCCAACTCGCCGATTCGATCGAAGTCCAGCGTGTAGATGTCGCTTACGTCGGCCATCAACCCGAGATCGATGAACAAGCGGACCCGCTGTTCGCCTAAGTGCTCGATGTCAAGGGCGTTGCGAGCGGCAAAATGCTCCATCCAGCCTCGGAGCTGCTCAGGGCAACGGGGGAAACGGCAGTAGTGGGCAGCGTCGCCTTCTTGCCGGGCCAGCGGCTGTTGGTGTGGACAGGGGCATACATCTGGAAACATCCACTTGGGCCGATCAGCGGGGCGATCGGACAAAACCGGCCCCAGCACCTCGGGGATCACATCGCCAGCTTTGCGGACAACCACAGTGTCGCCGGGGCGGACGTCCTTTTCTCGAACCTGATCCTCGTTGTGCAAAGTGGACATCGCCACTGTCGAACCACCGACGAACACTGGCTCGAGCACTGCGAACGGAGTGGCCTTGCCCTTGCTGCCGATGGACACATGGATGTCCAAGAGCTTGGTGGTCTTCTCCTCAGGGGGGAGCTTGTAGGCGACCGCCCAGCGGGGAGCCCGGCTGGTGGCGCCCAGTTCCTGTTGGAGATCGAGGCGGTCGACCTTGATGACGGCGCCATCGATTTCATAGGGCAGGTCGTGACGCCTGGCTTCGCACTGGTTCACGAATTCCCAGGCTGCGTCGACTGAATCTGCTGCGACAGTCTCGGGATTGACCGGCAGGCCTAGGCTTTCCAGGTACTTCAGCGTGGCACTGTGAGTCGCAAGAGCTGGGCCTCCCTGGATTTCGCCGACCGAGTAGCACCACATCGACAGACCCCGAGTGGCGGTAATCGCTGGATCCTTCTGGCGCAGCGAGCCGGCTGCGGTGTTGCGGGGGTTGGCATAGAGGGCCTTACCCTCAGCATCCTGCTGGGCGTTGAGGGAAGCGAAGGCGGCTAAGGGCATATATACCTCGCCCCGCACCTCTAGCACACTGGGCACTTCAGGGCCGGAGAGTCGATGGGGCACTGACTTCTTCTCGCCATATTGGAGGGCGAGAATGTTGGCGGTGATGTCCTCGCCGACCCGGCCATTGCCCCTGGTGGCGGCCTGTACCAGCCGGCCGTTTTCGTAGCGCAGCGACACCGCGAGCCCGTCGAACTTGAGTTCGCAAACAAGGTCTCCAATATCCTCAGCAACCAGCCGGCGACGGGCCCGATCGGCCCAGGCAATCAGCTCGCCGCGGTCGAAGGCGTTGTCCAGTGACATCATCGGCACTCGATGCCTCACCGGCGCAAACAGCGTGGATGGGTCGGCCCCAACCGTCTGGGTAGGGGAGTCGGGCCTTAGCAACTCCGGGTGAGCGGCCTCTAGCTCCAGCAGTTCCCGCTTTAGTTGGTCAAAGTCAGCATCGGGAATCTCCGAAGCATCATCGCTGTGATACCGCTGATCGTGGTAACGGATGAGCTCGATCAGCTCCGCGATACGTTCTTCCGCGCGATCATCCGCACCTGTCGTCACTTGTCGGATAGTACTGCTGGCTGCCGGTTGGGATGTCCGTTGAATTGACGCAGAGCCTTCTGTCGTGACCTGTGTCTAGTGTCGATTGATGTGCTGGGGCTGCGAGCTCGGGACTTGGTCGGTGGCATTAGTTGGAACTGCCCGCTGGAGTTTTGGATCACCGTGTAACCCTGCTTGTGGACTTTCTTGTGGCACTTGGGGCAGAGCAGCACGAGGTTCGCTATGTCGGTGGTCCCGTCGTGGTCCCACCAAGTGATGTGGTGGGCGTCGCAGGCGCTGGCTCGCATGCCGCAGCCGATGCATCGCTTGTCTCGAACGCACAAAGCGAGTTTCTGGGCGGCGGTGGCGGCTCGTTGTTTTCTTCCCATGTAGAGGGGCTGGCCGTCGGCGGCGAAGATGGCGGGCACGATTCCGGCATCGCAGGCGATGTGTCGGAGCTCGTCGATGTCGATGGGAGTTCCGTCTATAAGCCCGGCGTTCTTCAACTGGCCGCTGAGGGGGTCATAGTCGACGGTGACGATCAGCGTGGTGGCCTGTGGCGCGATCTCACAGTCTGAGCCGTCGTCATCGAAACTGCTACTTGCGGGGGACTCAGAGCCGGTTGGCTGTTGGGTAATCAAGGCGACCAAGGCGTCGGCATTACGCTGCTGGTGGGTGCGGTCGCTTCCGGTCTTGGCGTCGTCGCGGAACATGCGATCGCTCAGGTCGTTCAGAGCAGTCTTGACTCTCTCACCGGCGATGTGGTCGAACTCGGCATGCAGAACCACCATTTCGCCGTCACCGTCGAACACCTTTCCGCTGCGGCGCCCGCGCTGACGCTCGTGGCGGGTTGATCCGTCGTCGGCCCGACGCTGGTCCTCGCTGCTAGCCACGGTCCTCTTGAATTCGTCGAGATCCTCGGTGATCGCCGCGGTGATCAGTGCCAATTCCTGTTTTGTTGACAGTGGTGCCCGTTGGTGCGACTCGCCCAAAGTTTGGGCGTGTTCGATAGAGATCCAACCTTGCTTGGCTGCGTCTAGCGTGGTGGGCAGAGCGTTGAGAGCGTTGACGGCCTTGGCCTGCCGGCGGGCTCGGTGGCGACCGAGGCCGAACTGGCGGCACAGTTCCTCAACGGCGTCTTGGCCTTCCAGTTCGCCGAAGCGGCCCAACAATGAAGCCAGATACCCGTCAATCTGGCGTCGGGCGCTATCGGCCTGGAGGATCAACTTGACCAGATCACCCGATTCCAAGTCGGAGGATTCAGGCAGCTCTACCTCCACACAGCGACTTCTGCGGCCCTCAGGCCCACTACTGGCAAGCGGGGTGTTTCCCCTGGTGAGACCACCTAAATCCATGCCACTAGTCTATCGAAACCAGTGACAGCTTTACTTTGGAGCCTCAGATGAGTTTGCCGGCCGTCAAAAGTGCTGTAGTGGGGTGGGTGAAGGGTCTCCGGGGGGATCGGGCATGGGTGTGGGCCGTGCGGGTGTGGTGGGCGGCGTTGCCGTTTACCGCTGGGCCGGTGCTGGCCGATGGGTTGAGCGACACCTCGGCGGCCTGGCGGTCGACGGCATCGGTGGGGCTGTGGGCGCTGTGGGCAGCAGTGCTGGTGGGCTCTTTGCTGGCTCATCCGGCGACGTTGGTTCTTGTTCGGCTGGCGGTACCGGCTGCCGTGGTGGCTCTGGTGTGGGCGGGGAAGGGCGATGCCGTATGGCATGAGGTTGTGCTAGTGGGGGCGGTTACTGGAGCGGTGGCAGCCATCTCGCTGAGCGCCCCGGTGGGCCAGGTGTTTGTGAACGGCATCTCTTACGGCGACGAGATCAGGCTCTTGCTGCGGCCGAATGCGGTGCTGTTGGCCGGGCCTGTGCCCGCGGCGGCTGCGATCACGGTTGGAGGCGTGGTGAGCGGGCCGCTACTGCTGGCCGCCGAACTTTGGGTGGCCGGAGTGGCAGTCACCGTGGCAGGAACGGCCCTAGCGGTCTTTGGGGCCCGTTCTCTTTACTCGCTCACTCGGCGGTGGTTGGTGTTCGTTCCCGCCGGTGTCGTACTGCACGATCACCAGGCGGTCCAAGACCCCGTGCTGCTTCGCCGCCGGGCGCTGGCCGGAATCGGTCCGGCTCCGCGTGAATCCGATGCGCTGGATCTGACCCAAGGGGCCGCTGGTTTGATCATCGAGCTCGCCATGAGCCAGCCGATCACCGTGGTCCCACCAGCCCGTCGGAAAGACCGAAGCGAAGAAGCCCAGGCCAGCGCCATCCTGCTGGCTCCATCCCGTCCCGGGCAGGTGGTTGAACTCGCACGCCTGCGCCAGCTCATCTAGCTCGCACCCCCCCGGTTCAGGAGGAGGTCCTAAGCGCCGAGGAAACTTTGGCTCTAAGATACCGAGCACTGAAGTACCTTGGGGGAGGAACCAGATGGCGAGTGAGTTCACTGAAGACGAGTTCAACGAGCACATCCAGCGGTACGGAAGCAAGGAACTGGACTGGGAGCCGTTTGCCGCTCAGGGAGACCTGAAGGAGAAATACCGCCGGGCCCATGTCCGTATGGTGGGAGCCAGCATCACCGGAAAGCACTACGAGCCCGGAACCGTCACCGCCGATAACTTCACCCTGTCGGTGATGATGATGCCCCCGGGAGGCGAAGCCCCGTCGCACGCCCACGAAGTGGAGGAAGTGTTCTTCGTGGTCAAGGGCGAATTGACCGCATGGTGGGAGGACGATGACGGCCGGATTCTCGACACCGTGCTGAAGGAGCGGGAGATGATCTACAACCCCTCCGGGATCATGCACGGCCTGCGAAACCACACTGATGAAGAGGCCTTGGTGCAGGTTGTGATAGGCGTGGGCCGCCCGCAGAAACCCTCCTACCTCGACGCCGCCCTCACCGACCTCTGAGGAACCCGTGCGACTGGGAGAGATGAGCTGGACGGCTCTGAGCGAGCGGCTCGACCAAGGCCCATTGGATGTGATGGTCCCCTTGGGCGCCCTAGAGCAGCACGGTCCGCATCTTCCCCTGGACACTGACGCCCTCATCGCCGAGGCAGTGGCCGACCGGGCGGCTCGAAGAACTGGGGAGTGCATGGTGTCGCCCTGCATTCCCGTTGGCTCCTCCAGCCATCACTTGGCATTCGCGGGCACAGCCAGCTTGAGCGACAAGACCCTCAGCAGTGTCCTGGCCGAGGTGATCCAAACCCTGCTGGTCCACGGTTTCCGCGGGGCCTATCTGGTGACCGGCCATGCCGGAAACGTCGGGGCAATGGCCGCGGCCCTGACCGAGCTCGACGCCGACGACCGTGCCCGAGTGGTGTCGTTTGACGACTGGCCCGCCCAGCGGGACGCCGTACATCGGGTAGCCGAGGCCCGGCTCAACATGGATCGGGAAGTGGTCGGAACCCACGGCGGACACTTCGAAACCAGCATCATGTTGGCCATCGCCCCTGACCGGGTGGATATGGCCTCAGCAGTCGCCGGTCACGTAGGACCAGCAGCCGCGGCCAGCGCCAAGCTGCGCTCTGAGGGCATGGCGGCGCTATCCCCAGTCGGAGTCATCGGCGACCCCCGTGGGGCCACCGCTGACGCCGGCGTGCTCTACCTCGACGCATTGGTCGGCCTGGTAGCAGAGGGCATCGAAGACCATCGCAGCCGGTCGAAGCAGCGGGTGGCACCGTGACCGAGCCCTCGGTCGCCATGAGCTGGGACAAGTTCCGGGTTGCCGTTCCCCGGGTGGTGGAGGCGGGGTTCGCCATATTCGTGGTGGTCATCCTGGGCGCAGTCATGACCGTCAAGTCCGACGTGTTCCTAACCACCGGAAACCTCCAGAACATCTTGCTGCAAACTTCGTTCTTGGCCTGCGCGGCTTTCGGTATGACCCTGGTGATAATCACCGCCGAGCTGGATCTGTCCCAGGGGTCGGTCTTGGCCCTGATCGGGGTAGTGGCGGCCGAGACCATGGTCCGCAACAACAGCATCGTGCTGGGCTTGTTGGCCGGAGCGGGGGTGGGCATAGCCGCCGGGCTATTCAACGGGCTGATCACCGCGGTCCTCAAAGTCCCCTCGTTCATCACCACCCTGGGACTGTTGATCATGGCCCGGGGCTTGGCCCGGGAGATAACCGCGGGCAATACCGTGGGCAACCTCCCCGGCGGCTGGAAGGCGTGGTGGAGCGGAGAGTTCATCGGGCTGAGAATGCCCATATGGGTGGCGCTGGGTCTCGGCGTCGTCTACCACATCATCCTGCGCTATTCCCGGTTCGGATTGCGGATCTACGCCGTGGGCGGAAACGCCGAGGCAGCCCGCCGAGCCGGCATCAACGTCACGCGGGTGCGGGTCACCGTCTTTGTGCTGGGGGGACTCGCCGTTGCCGTAGGCGGTTTCACACTGCTGGGGCGGGTGAATGTTGGCCAGCCCAATGCCGCCGTGCTTACCGAGCTGTACGCAGTGGCAGCCGTGGTACTGGGCGGCACCAACCTGTTCGGAGGTCGGGGGTCGATTCCCCGCACCCTGGCCGGCGTGCTGCTTATCGGGGTGATTCGCAACAGCCTCAACCTGCTCAATGTGTCGTCCAACATGCAAGACGTATGGCTGGGTGTCGTGTTCGTATTGGCCATGACATCGCAGTTCTTGCGCAGGTACCTGGAACGGTGGGCCAATCGGAGCGAGGACACCGCCATCGAAGTGGAAGTGGATCACGAGCTCGACGAAGAACGCCGCGCCATCGAACTGGCCGAGCAATCGGCCCGATCGGGCGACCAAGAACTCCATGCCGCTGAGCCGGCCGGCAAATCAGCCGATTCGGCGGCGGAGCAACCATAAAAACCCGGAGGGGACAAATGAAAACCAGAAACCTGTTGTTCAAGCTACTGGCGCTGCTGCTGGCCTTTGGGCTGGTGGCGTCGGCATGCGGCAACGACGATGACGACGACGCCGCATCCAGTGAAGGAGGATGCTCGGAGACCTATGAGGTGAGATACGCCAATTTGGCGACCTTCATCTTGTACTTCCGCGACCTCGAGGCTGGGCTGAGAGACTTCGGTGCCGGCAACTGCTGGAACTTCGTCGCGGCCGACGCCGCCTACGTGATCGAAGACCAAGTGGCTCAAATCGAGGACTTTGTGACCCAAGGGGTCGACCTCATCATCGCCTCGCCCGGCGACCGCCAAGCGCTCATTCCCGCATATGAGGCGGCGGCGGCCGCTGGCATTCCCATGCTCTCCACTGGCGACAGTGTGCAGGAGGCCGCCCCGGAGATCGGCTTCATCGGAACCGATTGGGGCGATGAGGGCACCAAGCAGAGCGAGTGGATGGTCGAACAGCTCGGCGGATCGGGCAAGATAGCCCGTATCGGCGGCCCGGGTGCCAGCGAGTATGTGGAGAAGCGCCGCGAGGGCTTCGAGCACACCATGGAGGCCAACCCGGGCATCGAGGTGGTGTTTAACCAGAGCGCCAACAGCTTCACCGCTGAAGAGGGCCTCCGTTTGGCTCAGGATGCGTTGACCGCCAATCCCGACCTCGACGGAATCTGGGCTGACAGCGACGCTTTGGCCCTGGGCGCCGCCACCGCAGTGGAAGAGGCGGGCATCGATCATGCCGACATCCTCATCAGCGGCACCGACGGCGAGCCGGCGGTGTTCGATCAGATCCGGGCCGGAACCGGCGTGGATATGACCATCGCCTTGCGGGGTTACCAGTGGGGTTGGCAGACCGCTGAGGTCGCTCACCAATACCTCACCACCGGCAGCACCGGCCAGAGCTACTTCATCCAGGCGCCCACCATCGTGGTGGATGCCGACACCATCGAAGGCACGACCAACGCCGATCTCCGATAGGGGTTCTTCCCCTCCGGATTTTCGATAGCGAACATGACCTATCGGGCCGACGTCCTCATCATCGGCGCCGGTGCATCCGGCGGGGTGGCAGCGCGCCACCTCGCCGAGCACGGCTTCGACGTGGTCTGCCTCGAGCAAGGCGATTGGCCCGATAGGTCTTCGTTCCCCGGCACCCGACCCGACTGGGAGCTGGCCATCCGCAGGGACTGGGCCATGAGTCCCAACGTTCGGAATCGGCCGGAGGACTATCCAGTTGTCCACGACGACTCCGACATAGAACCCCTCATGTACAACGCGGTGGGGGGCAGCATGATCATCTATGCCGGAACGTGGCCGCGGATGCTCCCATCGGATCTGCGGGTGCGAACCCTGGACGGGGTGGCCGACGACTGGCCCATTGCCTACCGGGATCTGGTTCCCTACTACAACGCCATCGACCGCCAGATCGGCGTATCCGGCCTCGCTGGCGATCCGGCCTACCCGCCCCATGACGACTACCCGCTTCCGCCGCTGCCTCTGGGCGTGGCAGGGAGGCGGGTGGCCGAGGGGCACAACCGGTTGGGATGGCACTGGTGGCCCGAGCCCAATGCCATCTTGTCGGCCCCCTACGACGGGCGGCGGCCGTGCGTGCAGCGGGGAGTGTGCACCTCGGGATGCGCCGAGGGGGCCAAGGCCTCCACCGACTTGACCCACTGGCCCCAGGCGACTGCCGCCGGGGCCCGGCTCATCACCGGGGCCCGGGTCAGCCGGATCACAATCGGGCCTCGGGGCTTGGCCACCGGGGCCGTGTGGCTGGACCATGCCGGAGTCGAACACCATCAGGAAGCCGATGTGGTGATCCTGGCGGCCAACGCCGTGGGCACAGCGCGGCTGCTGTTGCTGTCGGCTGACGACCGCTTCTGCCCTGATGGGTTGGCCAACTCCAGCGGCCTCGTGGGTCGGCGCTTGATGATGCACCCGTTCTCGGTGGTTACCGGATGGTGGGACGATCAGGTTGAGGGCTGGCAGGGCCACTTCGGGGCCAGCATCACCACCTACCAGTTTTACGAGACCGACGCCGACCGAGAGTTCGTGCGCGGGGCCAAGTGGGCCCTTTCGCCAGTCGGCGGCCCGCTCAACCACATTTTGCCCATGAGGGCCGGCAACGAGGTGTGGGGACCCGATCACCACGTGCTCATGGGACAGACATTTGGGCGGGGGGCGAGTTGGGCCATTTTCGGGGAGGACCTCCCCGAAAAGTACAACCGGGTGGAACTCGACCCGGACCGTACCGACAGCCACGGCATTCCCGCGCCCCGGGTGACCTATCGGATCTCTGACCACTCTCGGCGGCTGATGGCCTTCCAAGAAGAGAGGGCTACCGAATCGCTCAAAGCATCGGGATGCCGGGAGACCGCGGTGGCCAGCATGATTCCCTATTCGGGGTGGCACCTCATGGGTACGGCCCGCATGGGAGACGACCCGGCGGCATCTGTGGTCAACTCCCGCCAGCAGGCCCATGATGTGGCCAATCTGTATGTCGCCGATGCCAGCGTGTTCGTGACCAGCTCGGGGGTCAACCCCACCTGCACAATCACTGCACTGGCGTTACGGACTGCCGATTTGCTGGTTCAAAACCGAAGCGAGCAGAAAGTCCCGGCATGACGACCGCCGACAACCGCACCGTTATCGAAGCTGACCGATTGAAACAGTTGGCCGACATCATGTTGCCCGCGGCCCACGGCATGCCCTCGGCCTCCGAAGTGGACGCGGTGAATTCGTATCTCGACGAGGTGCTGGGATGGCGCGACGATCTGCGCCAACCGCTGGCCGAGGCTTTGGCTGCTCTCGATCCGGCAACGTTCACGGTGGAACGGCTGTCGGCCTTCCTTTGTGAGGATGAAGATGCATACACCGCTCTCACCACCGTGGTGGCGGCCTGCTACTACCTCAGCCCGGTGGTGCGCGACCACATCGGCTATCCGGGCCAGGTGGCCAAAACCTATGATCCCTTTGCCTACACCGAGTGGGTGGCCGAGGGGCTGCTCGACCCGGTTGTCGAACGGGGCCCGATATGGCGGAAGGCCCCAGAATGACTTGGACAAACCGGGTGAACAGGGAAGACCGAGCGGCTGTGGAGTTGTCAATATGAGCCGCGCCGTAGTCTTGGCCGACTATGCCCGGGGTCCCGCGGTCGAGCGCCTGGAGCTCGGCCCGGTTCTGCCGGGGGGCGCCTTGGTGAAGATCGACGCGGCCACGGTGTGCGGAACCGACGTCCACATCTCCGACGGCGTGTTCGAGCAGTTGGCCCGCTTACCGCTGGTGATGGGTCACGAGGGCACCGGAACAGTTCTAGAGCTGGGCGCGGGATTGGAGCGCGACGCCCGTGGCCAACCGCTGCGACCGGGCGACCGCATCATCTGGGCCCACAACTGGTGCGGGCGTTGCTACTTCTGCGCAGTAGCCAAACAACCCACCCTTTGCGAGAACACCATGGGCTACGGGTGGGGGCCGTACGAGGAGGGGGCAGTAAACGGAACATTCTCGGAGCACCTCCACGTGTCGCCCGATTCACGGGTGCTGCGGGTGCCCGACAGCGTGTCCAGTCCGCTGGCGTCGGCGGCCACCTGCGCCCTCCGCACGGTGATGCACGCCCTAGACCGCCTACCCCGCGTCCGCTTCAGCGACACCGTGGCCGTGCTCGGTGCCGGCCCGGTGGGCGTTCTGTGCGCGGCGGCGGCCCTGCACAGCGGGGCCCACCAAGTGGTGCTCATTGGTGCGCCCGCCTCCCGGCTAGCGGCCACCGAGAAGTGGGGTCTCACCACGCGCATCGATATCGACCACACTGAGCCCGAGGAGCGAATCGAGGCAGTCCGCAACCTGACCGGCGGCCGAGGCGCCGACGTGGTGTTCGAGTGCGCGGGGCCTCCCGACGCCTTTACCGAGGGAATGGAGATGGTACGGGCCGGTGGCGCGCTCATGGTGATCGGCCAGGCCCACGGACAATCAGTCCCGGTGCCGACCACAGCCATGAAGGTCCGCCAGCTCACGGTGCGAACCTCCCTTTCGGCCGACATCTCCCACTTCCACGACGCCCTTCAGTTCTTGGATCGTCATGGGGGTGGGCTGGAGTTGGAATCGGTGGTGTGCTCGAAGACCTACTCGCTGGATCAGGTGGCCGACGCCCTAGCCGCCATGAGGGCTGGCACGGAGATGAAGCCGGTGATTGAGCCATGACTGCCGGGTTCCCCGAGGCTGCTATTCGCGACCGCTACCCGCTAGTGGTTGGAGACCGCGAGGTCACCGCGAGCACTCTCATGCCCGCCACCGCGCCGGGCACCGGAGAGACGGTGGCCGAGGTGCCGCTGGCTGATGCCGAAGAAGTGGATCTAGCCGTAGCGGCGGCCACCGACGCCCAGCAAGCCTGGGCTGGTCTCTCGGCGGCTGAACGGGGGCGGTATCTGCGCGATCTGGCCGATGCGGTACGGGGTCAAGCCGAGCGAATGGCCCGGATCGACGCCATGGACAGCGGTAACCCATTGGCTGCCATGCGCAACGACGTTGTCTACGGAGCCGACGCCCTGGACTACTTCGCCGGCATCGCCCGGGAACTGCACGGCAAGACCCTTCCGGCGTCGGCTAACGGCCTCCATCTGACCCTGCGAGAACCCTATGGCGTGGTGGCCCGCATCCTGCCGTTCAATCACCCGCTTATGTTCACCCTCTTCCACGCGGCCGCCCCTTTGGCCGCGGGCAACACCGTGATAGTGAAGGCCCCCGATCAAACCCCGATCTCCCCCCTGGAAGTGGCGTATTTGGCCGCGGAGATCCTGCCTCCCGGCGTGCTCACCGTGCTCACCGGCGACGGGGCCACCACCGGCGAGGCTCTCGTGGCCCATCCGGGCATCGGCCGGATCGGTTTCACCGGCCGAGGGACCACCGGTCTGCGGGTCATGGAGGCGGCCGCGGCGTCGGGCCACGTCAAGCACGTGACCGTGGAGCTGGGAGGCAAGAACCCTTTGTTGGTGGCACCCGATGCCGACCCCGCCTATGTGGCGCAACAAGCGGTGGGGGGCATGAACTTCGAGTCTTCTCAAGGACAGTCGTGCGGGTCGACATCGCGGCTGTATGTGCCGGCTGGAATGCGCGATGACGTGGTGGACGCAGTGGCCGCCCGGCTCGACCAAGTCAAGGTGGGCGACCCCCTCGATCCGGCAACCACGATGGGGCCGCTGGTCTCCGAGCCCCAGCTCCGCCGGGTGCGCGGCTACGTGGAGACCGGGAAATCAGAGGGTGCCCGACTGGTCCGGGGTGGAGGCACCCCAGGGGGTGTGCCCGAGGGCGGGTATTACCTCGCACCCACGCTGTTTGACCAGGTGACGCCCGGCCATGTCATCGCCACCGAGGAGATATTCGGTCCGGTGCTGTCGGTGCTGGAATGGCACGACAGAGACGACCTCATCGCCCAAGCCAATGCCACCCGCTACGGGCTTACCGCCAACATCATCACCGACGACTTGGACTGGGCCATGGATGCCGCCCGCCGGGTGCAGGCCGGATGCGTATGGATCAACGGGCGAGGCCAGCACTTCTTGGAAACCCCGTTCGGGGGATACAAGGACTCTGGGCTGGGAGCAGAGGGGTCGATGGAGTCGCTGATCAGCTACACCCGGACCAAAGTCGTCCACTTTCTCGACATCGGAGCGCGACCATGAGCAGCCAACCGGCCGAGGCCATTTCGTCCCTTAAAGACAAGATCGCCACCTCGACTCGGATTCTGGTCCGAGAGCGGCTGATCGGGCCCTTCGGCCACCCCTCGGCCCGGATTCCCGGCACCGACTTGGTGGCGGTGCTGGGCCACACCCACGATGACGTGAAGGACCTTGCCGAGACCGAGCCAGGCGACGTCGTAGTGATGGACTTGGACGGCGGGATGGTCGAAGGATCCATGGACGCCCCCGGCGAGCGCTTCATGCACACCGAGATATACCGGGCCCGACCCGACGTGGTCGCAGTGATCCACGCCCACCCCATGCACTGCATCGCGTTTTCGATGACCGATGTTCCCCTGGCTCCGGTCTGGCACCTGTGCACCCTGTTTGCCGACGGCGTGCCGGTTTACGACTCCGCCGTGCAGATCGACAACCCCGACCGCGGCCGGGAGGTGGCCGCGGCCTTGGGCGACTGCAAAGGCGTGCTGTTGAAGGGCCATGGCCTAACCGTGGTGGGCTCGTCTATCGAGGAGGCCACGGTGAGCGCAGTCAACCTCGAGCGCTCGGCCCGATTGCAGATCATGGCCCAGGGCATCGGATCGGTGGAGGCCATCGATCGAAACGAGCTCACCGACGATCTGTTGACCGACGGCCTCACGCTAGAGGAGTACACCCACACCCAGTGGGACTATTGGGCCATGGAAACGGCCCGATGAAACAACTGCGGCGCGAGGATCCCCGGCTTCTGCGGGGGCGCGGACGCTACGTGGCCGACATCGAGCAGCCGTCGATGCGATACGCCGCGTTTGTGCGCAGTCCGGTGGCCCACGCCGATGTAATCGGGGTGGAACTGCCCCCCGGCGTTGTCGGCTGGACCGGCCAAGACCTGATCGGGCGGATCGACACCATGGCGCCCAATGAAGCCGACGGCGGCGTCTACCAGGACAAATTGCTGGAATCTCTAGGTGACGACCGGCTGTTCGTGCGTCATGAGGGGCGGCCTCTGTTGGCAGTAGACCGGGTGCGCCATGTGGGCGACCCCATTGCCGTAGTCGTCGCCGACACTCCCTACGGCGCGGCGGATGCGGCCGATCGGGTGGGCCTCGACCTGGAAAGCCGCCCGGCGGTGGTCGACCCCTTTGCCGCACTGGCCGACGACGCTCCCCGTCTGTACGACCACTGGCCCGACAACCGGTCGCTGTTCGTTGCCGCCGGTTTCGGCGACATTGCCGCCGCCTTTGCCGACGCGGCCCACGTGAGTCGCCGCCGACTGCACTCGGGAAGGCTGGCTTGTCACCCCATGGAGCCGAGGGGCGTCGTGGCCCAGCACGATCCCCGCACCGATCTGCTCACGGTATGGAGCAGCACGCAGATTCCCCATCCGCTGCGCACCGCGTTGGCCAAGGCCCTAGGGCACCCGTCCCACCGGATCAGGGTGGTAGCCCCCGATGTGGGCGGCGGCTTCGGGGTCAAGGCCATTCCCTACGCCGAGGAGATGATTTTGGCCTTTCTCGCACTGGAACTGGGCGTGGCGCTCAAATGGGTGGAGGAGCGGAGCGAGCACGGCCTAGCCGCAATTCAGTCCCGCGACCAGATCCACGACATCGAACTGGCCCTTGACGGCGACGCCCGAATCCTGGGAGTTCGCGACCGCTTCGTAATGGACAGCGGGGCAGCCAACCCTCTTGGCGTTGTCCAGCCCTACAACACGCTGGCCCACCTTTGCGGGTGCTATCGGGTACCGGCGCTGGATGTGGAGGCCACCGCGGTGGTGACCAACAAGGCCCCGAACTCGCCCTATCGGGGGGCGGGCCGGCCCGAGGCGGTCTTCGCTATGGACCGCATCCTTGACGTGGCCGCCCGAGAGATGGGAATCGATCCGGTGGAACTTCGCCGCCGCAACCTCATTTCCGCCGAAGAGATGCCCTATTCCGTCGGGCTCAACTACCGGGATGGCACTGCCATGACCTACGACAGCGGCGATTTCTC
Organism: Acidimicrobiales bacterium; assembly: GCA_963663255.1. Lineage (GTDB taxonomy): Bacteria > Actinomycetota > Acidimicrobiia > Acidimicrobiales > Bin134 > Poriferisocius. The sequence goes on along the minus strand of OY760141.1, from coordinate 2,298,392 downwards.
CGGTTGCTTCGAGACGGCCATTGCCATGAGCGACATTTCCGAAGGGCTCCGGGGAGGGGCCCGGGACCAAGCCGGCCGGCTGGTGGGCGTTGGAGTGTCCTCCTATGTGGAAGGCACGGGGGTTGGCCCGTTTGAGAGCGCCCGAGTGCGGGTAGACGAGACCGGTTGGGTGGAAGTGGCTACCGGCGCCTGCTCTCAGGGCCAGGGCCATGAGACGGTGTTTGCCGATGTATGCGCACAGGCGCTCGGGGCCGACCCCGCACGGGTGACGGTGATCGGAGGTGACACCGCGGCGGTCGAATTCGGCTGGGGCACGCTGGCCAGCCGCAGCGCGGTGGTGGCCGGCAGCGCCATCCACCAAGCCGCCACGGTGCTGCGCAACCGGATTGTGGATGCGGTGGCCGGGCAGTGGGAGGTGGCCCCGGCTGACCTGTGCATCCGCAACGGCACCGTGGAGGTGGTGGGAACCCCCACTCGCCGCATGGAATTGTCCGAGGTGGCCGCCGGCTTCGCCCCCGGGGGGGTGTTGGCCAACGGCAGCCGCGCCGGTTTGGAGGAAATGGTCTGCTTCGAGCCGCCGACAGTCACCTTTGCCGCCGGCGTGCACGTGGCCCGAGTCGCGGTTGATCCGAACACCGGCGCGGTCGAGATTCTGGACTATGCGGTGGCCCATGACTGCGGGCCGCTGCTGTCAACGATGATCGTGGACGGCCAAATCACTGGTGGTGTGGCTCAAGGGATCGGGGCCGCGTTGTTTGAGCAGGCGGTATACAACGCCGAGGGACAGCCCCTGAATCCGAGTCTGGCCGACTATCTGGTGCCCGACGCGGCTGGGGTGCCCGAGTTGGCCGTTGCCCATCTGGAGACGCCGTCGCCCCTCAACCCGCTGGGCATCAAGGGCGTGGGGGAAGCAGGGGCAATCTCGCCCCCGGCCGCGGTGGCCAACGCCATCGAAGACGCCCTGGCCGGACTGGGCGTCGAGGTGAACCGAGTACCGGTATCGCCTGACTATCTATTCGAACAACTGCACGGAGCGAAAACATGACCGCCAGTCAATCCGGATCAGTCATCGACGCCCCTCGCTCTGGAGGGCCCGAGTCATCAAACGTCGCGCTGAGCGTGTCGGGGGTTCACAAGCGATACGGCGGAGTAGTCGCTCTCCGAGACGTATCGCTGGACTTTCCCACCGGCACCCTCACCGCCATCGTGGGCGACAACGGGGCTGGCAAGAGCACACTGCTGAAGGTCATTTCCGGAGCAGAGCAGCCCGATGCCGGAAGGGTGGTGCTGCACGATGAGGTCCGTCGGTTCCGATCCCCTGAAGACGCCCGTTTGGCCGGAATCGAAACCGTGTATCAAGACTTGGCGCTAGCCGACAACCTTGATGCCGCCCAGAACCTGTTCATGGGGCGAGAGCTCAAAGTGGGATGGGGACCGTTCACATTCCTGCGCCAACGGGCTATGCGGCGTGAAACCGAGCAGATCATTCAGCGTCTCAATATCAAGATCCCATCGGTCCGCATCCCGGTCCAGCATTTCTCTGGAGGCCAGCGCCAAGGCGTGGCCATCGCCCGGGCCATGAACTGGGGCAATGAGGTGATCATCATGGACGAGCCCACCGCGGCGCTGGGCATCGCCGAGACGGCCCGGGTGGAAGACCTCATCACCACGCTGCGCGAGCGCAAGCTGACCATCGTCGTGGTGAGCCACAACCTCGACCAGGTGTTCCGGCTCGCCGACCGGATCGCGGTCATGCGCCGAGGCCAGCTCATCGAACTGCTAGACGCCCACAGCACCGACGCCCAGAAGCTGGTGTCGCTCATCACCGGTCTGACCGCATCTCATGAAGGGACAGATGGCCATGAAGGGGCCTGAGATGGTGCCGCGGGTGGGCGTCCAGATTCGACCAAACCATGTGAGCTGGAGCGACATGGTGGCCGCCTGGCAGTACGCCGATGGGGCCGGAGCCGACAGCATCTGGACCTTTGACCACTTCTTTCCCATTGACGGCGATCCCGAGGGCTCCGCCTTTGAATGCTGGACCACGCTGGCCGCCATGGCGTCGGTCACCAAGACAGCCCTGATCGGCCCGCTGGTCACCTGTACGGGGTTCCGCAACCCCGATCTGCTGGCCGACATGGCTCGCACCGTGGACCACGCATCGGGGGGCCGGGTGGTGCTCGGCCTGGGATCGGGCTGGCTGGAGCGTGACTACCACTCCTATGGGTATGCCATGTCGGGCGATGCCGATCGAATACGGGAGATGGAGGTCGCCATCCACCGCATCCGCCGTCGATTGGGACAACTCCGTCCTGGACCGGCAGGCCCGCTGCCCATATTGGTCGGCGGGATGGGGGAGCGGATGACCTTGGACGTGTGCGCCCGGCTGGCCGACGCCTGGAATGGCTGGGGCACCCCAGACGAGATCGCCCACCTCAACAAAGTGCTGGACGCCTGGTGCGAGCGGGCCGAGCGCGATCCGTCTCAAGTGGAGAGGACGGTAGCGCTATTTGAAACCGCTAGCGATGCGACCTACGACGACTACGCAGCCGCCGGGGCCGAGCACCTCATCCTGGTCCGGTCGGGCCCCGACTACCAGATCGATGAGCTGGAATCCCTGCTGGCCTGGCGGAATTCTCGGAGCGGATTGTGAGCGGCGCAACCGGTGCCCTGTGGATGCCGTTCACCTCGGCGGGCGGAAGCCGGCCCCCGGTGGTAATGGCCGGGGACGGCAACTACGTGACGACCGACGATGGAATCAGGCTGCTCGACGCTACCGCCGGAGGAGTGGCCTGTGTGATCTTGGGACACGGCCGAACCGAGATCGCCGATGCGGTGGCCGAGCAGCTCCGCACACTGGAGTACCACTGCCTCTTCGGGTACAGCCATCCTCGGGCCCGGGAACTGGCCGAGGCTGTCGCCGACCGCACACCGGGCGATCTGAACCACGTCTTCTTCACCAACTCCGGCTCAGAGGCGGTGGAGACGGCCATGAAGATGGCCCGAGGGTACTGGCGCCGGGTCGACCAGGGGTCCAAGACCGGATTCGTGTCGCTGCACCGGGGCTACCACGGCATGAACTTCGGTGGGATATCGGTGGGTGGCCTCACCGAGAACCGGGCGGGGTTCGGCCCTCTGCTGGAAGGCTGCACCCAGGTTCCGGCCCACGACATCGACGCCCTTGAGCGGGAGCTGGCCTACCGGGATCCGAGCACAATCGCCGCCGTAATCATGGAGCCCGTGCAGGCCGCCGGAGGCGTCTACCCGCCCCCGGAGGACTATTTGCGCCAAGTCAGGGCGATGTGCGACCGCCAAGATGTACTTCTGGTGCTGGACGAGGTGGTTTGCGGATTCGGACGGCTGGGCCACTGGTTCGGCGGCCACCGCTATGGGGTGGTTCCCGACATCATGACCGCAGCAAAAGGACTGACCTCGGCCTACGTTCCCATGGGCGCGGCGATTGCCGGCAATCGAGTCCACGATGTGTTCGTCGACTCCGAAGGCTCTATCGAGCTGATGCACGGCTACACCTATAGCGGGCACCCCGCGGCCTGTGTCGCCGGGCTGAAGGTGATCGAAATCATCGAGCGGGAGGGACTGATTGACCACAGCCGCCTGACCGGTCGGTATCTTCAGGAGCGAATCGGCACGCTGGGCTCTTTGCCGGTGGTGGCCGAGGTACGGGGAGAGGGGATGCTGGCCGCGGTAGAGCTGGCCGGCGACAGCCCGGCACCCTTGGTAGCCGAAGCCCAGCGGCGCATACAGTCGGCCGGGGTGTTGGTGCGAGCCCAAGCCGACCACTTGGGAATCTACCCGCCGTTCACGTTCACCACTGCCGACGTAGACCGAGTGGTAGACACCGCTGGGGCGGTGTTAGGGGAGTTGTCGTGACGTTTGACCGCGTGGACTCGATCTTGGAGCAGTGGGCCAGCGAACGCCCCGACTTGGACGCTTCTCCCATCGGGATTTTTGGGCGGATCTCCCGCATCGACCGTTTATTCGAGCAGTCCATGGCCGAGTTCCTCCGCCCCCACGGCCTCACCCTGGGCTTGTTTGATGTGCTGGCCGCGTTGCGGCGAAACGGAGAGCCCTTCCAGGCGATGCCAAGCGACCTGGCTGCCATGACAATGCTCACTTCGGGAGGCATGACCGGGCGATTGGACCAGCTGGAGAAGCTCAATCTGGTGCTCCGCGTGCCCGATCCCGATGACCGCCGGGTCATGATGGCCCAGCTCAGCCCCGAGGGTAGAAATCTGATCGACCGGCTGATGGGCGAGCACCTGGAACGGGAGCGAGACCGGTTGGAGTGGTTGCAGGCCGGAGAGCCTGACGAGTTCGCCGGCTACTTGCGCAAGCTGGAGGCCTCCCTTCGGTCCCTCGATGGACGGGGCCCGACAGTAGGTTTGGCCGACTAGGAGGCCGTGAAGCACCAGGAGATGGTGTCGGCGTCGTCGGGGCCGACCTCTTGGCGCCAATAGGTCGCCTGTACGCAGTTCTGCTCGGCTTGGAGTCTCTCGATCGCCTTGTCTTGACCGGGTCGGAATGTGAAGCGGTTGAGATTGGGCAGATGGCGTATCTGCTCCCGAGGGATGGCCACTCCGTTGACAACCAGGCGGGCGTCATAGCCGATGGCCAGGTCGATGCCGACGGTTTCTTGGGCGAGGACCTCGGCGTTGCGAGGGGGGATGAGCTCGTCCACCACGGCGTTGCCGGTAACGCTCACATCGTTGTCGTCGGTGTCGGCCAGCAACAAGGCCAGCAGGATGGCTACCGTGCCCATCAGGGCCGCGGCACCCAGTAATACCCGCCGCAGAATTACCGACTCCAGCACTCTTCCAGTGTGCCCGCTGACCGAGGCCGGAGACACCCTGAGTGGCGCGGAAAACTCAAAACAGCAAGTACCCTCATTGCGTGTCCCAAGGCAGCGGCGAGACCGAGGTGATTGGCCGAGTCTTGGCTGGACGCTTCCGGCTCGTGACCCGCATCGGCGCGGGACGGTTCACCGACGTCTACATGGCCTACGACCTGGCCTCGTCACGGAGGGTGGCGGTCAAGCTGGTTTCCGAGGATCTCCTGCCCGACGGGTGGGCCGGCTTTGCCAGCCGATTCCTGGACGCTGCGGGAAAAGCGGCCGCAGTAAGCCACCCCCACTTGGTGGCCGTTCATAGCTGGGGAGACTCCGACCTCGGCCTCTACGTAGTGAGCGACTACACGGAGGGCGGGAGTTTGCAAGGGATGATGGATGCCGGTCACCTGCTGTCTCCGTCGCAGGTTCTCATGGTCGGCTTGGACATAACCCGCGGTTTGGAGCACATCCACGGTCAGGACATCATCCATGGAGACATCCGGCCCTCCAATATCTTGTTCTCACGCCGCGGCCGAGCCCGACTGGCAGATCTAGGCACATCTTGGGCCTTGAGTTCGTCCGAGACTGAGGGAGCGCTGACGGCCAGGTCGGTCTTCTCAGCGGTCGACGCGGCGCGCTACGCCTCGCCCGAGCAGGCCCAGGGCCTGACAGCCGACCACAAAAGCGACGTCTATTCCCTCGTCCTCGTGCTAACCGAGGCTCTGTCGGGCCGAGTGCCATTCGAGTCTGACGACCCCGAGTACACCCAGATGGCCAAGATGAGCAGACAACTCGATCTCGCCGGCCAATTCCACCGTCTGGGCCGGGTGCTGGAGCAAGCTGGACGACCAGAACGGGATGACCGTCCCACGGCTCGCGATCTAGGCCTTGGGTTGTTGGCGGCGGCAGAAACACTGTCGCGACCGACCCCGCTTCCCCTGACAAAGCCGGGGCCGGAGATTCCTGATACCGGCGAATCCGCAGCGGCGACTGTACCCGTCATGCAACCGGAGGAGGCTGTGCCTACGGCCAAAGGCCGTTCGGCGGCTCGAAGTCTGCTGGCCGTGGTGGTAGCGCTCGTGCTGCTTGGGGCCGTGGGATTCGGGGGCTACCAGCTGTGGGACAACTGGTTCGGTGACGAGACCCAACCGGTGCCTGATCTGGTCGGCGCCACCGACGTCGACCTGCTTCGCATCGGGAGTGAGTTCGGTTGGGTGGTAGATCGCATGGAGCTGCGTCAAGACGGCACCGTGGCGGGCGAAATACTGCGCCAGGCGCCCCAGCCGGGCACTGGACTGGAGCGGGGCGAGACGATCATGGTTTGGATTTCCTTGGGCCCTGATTTGGTGCCCATTCCCGGCAACCTGGTCGGACTGGCGGTTGAGGACGCCGAGATTGCTCTATCTGCGGTGGGGCTGTCGGCCGGTGTGATCACCGAGCGCTTCGACGAGGAGGTGCTACAGGGGGTTGTCATCGAAGTAGACGAGATGCTCCCCCAGCTCGAGCAGAGGAGCCGTGTGGACTTGGTGGTGTCTCTCGGACCAGCACCTCGGCTGGTGCCCGGAATCGATAGGGGCACGTCGCTGGCCGCAACCCTTGAGCAGCTGGAAGAAGCCGGGTTGGAGGCGCTCGAGTGGCGGGTGGTGGACAATCAGGTGGAAGCAGGCCACGTAGTGAGGGTGGAGCCTCTGCCGGGAACAGAGGTGGCCGCCAACTCGGTGATCACGGTCGTGGTCTCCGACGGCCCTGAGCAAGTAAGGGTTCCCTTCTTGGCCACCCTCAACGTGGAGGAAGCTACTGACATCCTTGAGGAAACTGGCCTATGCCAGGGCGAAATCGTGGGTCCCCCCGACGCCGAGATCTTGGCCACCAACCCGCTTGCCGAAGCCATCGTGGACTTTGGGACGTGCGTCAGCCTCATCACCCGGCCACAAGAAGCACAAGAAGACGGCTGAGGGCTCAGTCCTCACCGAGGATGGTGATGGCCCGCATCCGAGTCTGAGCATGGTGGGCGAATGCGGCTTGTGCATCGGTCATGCCCTCGCCGAAGAGCATGAGGACGAGGGCCAAGTCGCCCTCTACGCGGAGAGCGCCGGTGAGGAAGCCACTGGCGACCACATCGGGGTCATCGGTGACGAATGCCGCTAACGCCGATGGGTAGTCCAGGATCACAGTGGCATCGGGGTTCTCCAGGCTGCCGGGTACCGGAAGCGGTCCGCCAGCCTCGGTATCGATGTACGCCCGGAACTGGGTTTGTTCGAAGGGAGTGTCGGTAACCACGAGGTTCACCCGGGCCTCCTGGCCCGAGGGCGGGACAGTTGACGCAAGCTCCCTGCGAAGGGCCATCGCCGCCTCGATCCATCCCGGGCTGAGGAACGGGTGTGTCCCCATCCCATCAAGGTATCGACTTCGGCGCGGGAATCCCACCAGCGAAACGGTACGATGGCGCTTCGGTATGGGGCAGCAACGCATCACCCGGGCTGAGTGTGCCCACGTGGCCGCCTTGGCCCGTCTGGAGCTGACCGACGAAGAACTGGACCGCTTCACCAGTCAACTCGACGAGCTCTTGGACCATGTGGGCGAGGTGGAGGCTCTCGACCTTGAGGGACTGGCCCCAACGATGCATGCCCTTCCCATCGCCAACCTGCTGCGACCGGACATTCCGGGCGAGGTGTTGGATCGCGATGAGGTTCTGGCTCAGGCGCCCTTTGCCGAGGACGGCCAGTTCCGGGTCCCCCCAGTTCTGGGCGAGGCGCCGTGACTGCTGTCGAGATTGCCGCCGCCGTGCGGTCTGGACAGAAGTCGGCCCGCTCCGCGGTTGATGAGTACTTGGAGGCGATCGCCCAAGGGGATGCCGACATTCATGCCTTCAACCTGGTGACCGCAGAGCAAGCCCGGCTTCGGGCCGATGAGATCGATGCCCAGGTGGCCGCAGGCAATGACCCAGGTCCGCTGGCCGGAGTACCAGTGGCCCTCAAAGACAACCTCTGCACCCGTGGAGTGGCCACGACCTGTTCTTCCCGCATTCTGGAAGGCTGGGAGCCGCCGTATAGCGCCACCGTGGTGGAGCGGCTCCGCGAAGCCGGTGCGGTGATGGTAGGCAAAACAAACATGGATGAGTTCGCCATGGGCAGCTCCACGGAGAACTCAGCCTTCGGTCCTACCCGCAATCCCCGCGACCCCCGTCGGGTGCCGGGGGGATCTTCGGGGGGGAGCGCGGCGGCGGTTGCCGCTGGATTTGCCCCGGTCGCGCTGGGAAGCGACACCGGCGGGTCGATTCGCCAGCCCGCCGCCCTCTGCGGGGTGGTCGGGGTGAAGCCCACCTATGGACTGGTGTCTCGCTACGGGCTGGTGGCCTTCGCCTCGTCTTTGGACCAGATTGGGCCGTTCGCCACCACGGTGGCCGACGCGGCCGCGGTGCTGGACGTGGTCAGCGGCTCGGATCTTCAGGATTCCACCAGCATCAGCGAAACCCAGCCATCGGTGTCTGAATCGCTCGCCGACGGAGTAGAGGGCCTTCGGGTAGGCGTGCTGGGGGAGTTGAGCGGCAACGGCATCGCCCCTGATGTGGCCGCCCGCCTGAGCGCCGCGGTGGACGCCCTGGAATCAGCCGGGGCCCGCATCGCCGAAGCCAGCGTGCCGGCGGCGGTTTTTGGGCTGTCGGCCTACTACCTGATCGCCCCGGCCGAGGCGTCCAGCAACCTGGCCCGCTACGACGGCGTCCGCTATGGGCTGCGGGTGGACGCCTCCAGCACGCCGGACATGAACACCGCCACCCGTTCGGCCGGCTTTGGCGACGAGGTCAAGCGGCGCATCATGATCGGCACCTATGCCTTGTCGGCGGGCTATTACGACGCCTACTACGGCAAGGCCCAGAAGGTCCGCACGCTTATCATCAATGAGTTCGCCTCGGTATGGAAGCAGTTCGACCTGCTGTTGAGTCCCACATCGCCCACCACTGCTTTCTCGCTGGGAGAACGCACCGCCGACCCCATGGCCATGTACATGAGCGACGTTTGCACTGTGCCGGTGAACCTCACCGGCCAGGCCGCTATGTCGGTGCCCTATGGCGTGGGCGACGACGGCCTCCCGGTGGGGGTGCAGATCATGGCCCCCGCCCTGGGTGAGCCGGTCATGTTCCGGGCCGCCGCGGTGCTGGAAACGAGCATGGGATGAGCGGGCCCACACTCGACGTACCCGGTTTGGGGGCGCCGGCAGACACCGAGTGGGAGACGGTGGTGGGCCTGGAGGTCCATGCCGAGCTGGCCACCGAGACCAAGCTGTTCAGCGCCAGTCCCAACCGGTTCGGCGGCCATCCCAACACCCATATCGACCCCGTATCGCTTGGCTTGCCCGGCTCGCTGCCCGTGCTCAACGAGACGGCGGTAGAGCTGGCCATCCGGGTGGGCCTGGCCCTCAACTGCCGAATCCAGCCTTCGGTGTTTGCCCGGAAGAACTACTTCTACCCCGACATGCCCAAGGACTTCCAGATCAGTCAATACGACCAGCCGATCAACGTCGACGGCTGGTTGGAGCTGCCCTCGGGCAAGCGAATCAGTATCGAGCGGGCTCATCTGGAAGAGGACACCGGCAAGACCGTCCACATCGGCGGAGGTGGGCGCATCCACGAAGCCGGGTACTCACTGGTGGACTACAACCGTGCCGGGGTGCCGCTCATCGAGATTGTGGGGCATCCCGAGCTGCGATCGGCCGAGGAGGCCCGCCAGTACGTGAGCGAGCTGCGGGCGATTCTGGTGGCGGTGGGGGCATCGGACGGCAAGATGGAGGAAGGGTCGCTGCGGGTGGATTGCAACGTGTCGGTGAGGCCGGTGGGAACTGACCGCCTCGGCACCCGATGCGAGATCAAGAACGTCAACTCCCTGCGCTCGATGGGCCGCGCCATCGAGTACGAGGCTCGCCGGCAGATTGATTTGCTGACCAGCGCCCAGACCATCGAGCAGCAGACTCGCCATTGGAACGAGGATGACGGTCGCACCCACGCCCTGCGCTCCAAAGAAGAGGATTACGACTACCGCTATTTCCCCGAGCCCGATCTGCTCCCGCTCGACCCCAGTCCGCAGTGGGTGGAGCAGATCCGCCAGGCGCTTCCCCTGATGCCCCGAGACCGACGGATTCGGTTGGCTGAGGCCGCGCCGTCGACCGATGCCGATCACATTGCCCTGGCTGTCGAGCGCTCAATGGACGAATTGGCTCTGACCGCCATCGGCGGGGGAGGGGCCCCCGAGCGGGTGATGACCCACATCGTCCACAATCTGGCCGACGGCCCCGGGCAGTTGACCCCGGAGGCGCTGGCGGGCCTGGTGGGCATGGAAGACGATGGCGAGCTGACCGCCACCCAGGCCAAGAAGGTGCTTGCCGCATTGGTCGACGTTGGGGGCTCGCCCCAAGAGGCGGCCCAGGAACTGGGGTTCGAGGCTATGGACACCGGAGAACTCGAGCCTCTGGTCGACGGCCTCATCGCCAGCCATCCTGACGAGTGGACCCGCTTCTGCGACGGCGACGCCAAGCTCACCGGCTTCTTTGTCGGTCAGGTGATGAAGGCCACCCAAGGCCGAGCCGACGGCAAAGCCGTCACCCAGCTCCTCCACTCACGCCGCAGCTAGCGCAAATCAGACTGACCGCTATGGTGCAGGTTGGCATGTCACTGCTGGAACGATCGGCCCGGTTCATAGACGAGGGCACCTTTGAGGGGCAGCAGTCGGTGCAGCCCATGGACGGCTCATTTCACGAGATAGCCGACCAGATTGCGGTGGTGTGCGCCTTTTCCCACGTCTGGTCGGTAGCTACCGATGAGGGGCTGGTGGCAATCGACACCTCGCTGCCGGGGTTCGCCCCAATAACTCTCGACCACCTCCGCCGGTGGAAGGGCCAGTCGGTCCACACCATCGTGTACACCCACGGCCACGTGGACCATGTCGGCGGTGCCAGAGCATTTGTCGAGGATGCCGAGGAGCAAGGGCAACCCTCTCCCCGAGTGTTGGCCCACGAAGCCGTACCGCAGCGATTCGACCGTTACGACCTCACTTCGGGATACAACCAGGTGATCAACCGCCGCCAGTTCGGCGATGGCCCTTTCGCCAATCTGTTCGATGGCGATTGGGTGCGCCCCCAGACCACCTATGCCACCACGCTCGACGTGGAGGTGGGCAGCACATCCATGCGGCTGATCCATGCCCAAGGCGAGACCGACGACCACACTCTTGTGTGGATGCCCCAGTCTCGGGCGCTGTTCGCCGGCGACCTGTTCATCTGGTTCTTCCCCAATGCGGGCAATCCCCAGAAGGTGCAGCGCTACCCAGCTGAATGGGCCGCCGCCCTGCGCCAGATGATCGAGTTGCGCCCCGCACTTCTGCTGCCCGCTCACGGCCTGCCTATCGAGGGAGAGAGGCGCATCGCCGCGGTGCTCGACGATGTGGCCACCGCGCTGGAGGGGCTGGTGGCCGACACCTTGGAGATGATGAATGCCGGTGCTCGCCTCGACGACATCATCCACCACGTGCGGGTACCCGATGATCTGCTGGCCAAGCCCTATCTGCGGCCCGTCTACGACGAGCCCGAGTTCGTGGTTCGCAACATCTGGCGCCTTTACGGGGGCTGGTACGACGGCAATCCCGCCCGACTCAAGCCCGCGCCGGATCAGAAGATAGCCGCCGAGGTCGCCCAGCTCGCCGGAGGGGCGGCCGCTTTGGCCGGTCGGGCCGCAGATCTCAGCGAGGCAGGCGATTTGCGACTTGCCTGCCAACTCGCCGAATGGGCCGCTCAATCCGCGCCCGAAGATGCCGGTGTTATCGAGCTGCGAGCCGAGGTGTACCGGAAGCGGCGAGACCTAGAGCAGTCGCTCATGTCCCGCGGCATATACAACGAGGCCAGCAAGACATGAACATTGACACTGAAGCGGTGGATTTGGCGCTGACCACGACGAGGGCGGTGCGGCGGCGGCTGGATCTAGAGCGGCCGGTAGACGATCAGATCATCCTCGACTGCATCGACATCGCCGAGCAGGCCCCCACCGGGGGTAACCAGACCAGCCGGCGGTGGATCGTGGTGCGCGACCCCGACATCAAGCAGGAGCTGGCCCGGCTCTACCGCGAGGTGGTGGGCGGATTCATGCTGGAGGCTCGCGACCGCTTGGAGGGCACCGACCATCCCCGGGCCAAGACGGTGAGCTCGTCGGCCTATCTGGTGGAGCACCTGGCCGAGGTGCCGGCGATCGTCATCCCCACCATCGTGGGCCGACACGACGGCAGCGGCGCCCCCGGCCTGTTCGACTCCGTTATCCAGAGCGGGTGGAGTTTCTGCGTGGCCCTGCGGGCCCGGGGGCTGGGCACTGCGTGGACAACGGCAGTGTTGGCCAAAGCCCCCGAGCTAAAGGAGTTGCTGGGCATCCCCGACGAGATCACCGAGATCGCCATGTTCCCGGTGGCCTGGACCAAGGGCACCGATTTCCGCCCCGCCCGCCGCACTCCCGCCCGTGAGATCACCTTCTTCGACGGCTACGGCCGCACCTTTGAGTCAGGTCCGGGAACCCCTGTGAACATGGCGGACGGCCCCGGCACGGTGGTGGAGACCGATATTGAGGCCGAGTTGGACGAGGTATGGGCCGTGGTCACCGACATCGACCTGCCGGCGCAGTTCTCCGACGAGTTCACCGGCGCCAGTTGGGACGACGGCTTCGACGGCCCCGCGCTAGGGGCCACGTTCACCGGCCGCAATTGTCTCGAAGTGATGGGCGACTGGGAGGTGCCGTGTTTTGTGGACGTTTGTGAGGAGCAGGTGGCCTTCGGCTGGTGCACATCCGACCCCGACAACCCCGGTGCCCGATGGCGCTTCGAACTTCAACCCCTCATGGGCGGCGGCACTCGGCTGCTATACCGCCTCCTGCTCGGCCCCGGACCATCCGGCCTCAACACGTTCATCGACCAGAACCCCGGCAAAGAGCACCGGGTCATCGCCAACCGCATCCGAGTCCACCGGGTCAACATGCAGCGCGTAGTAGACGGCATCAAGGCCCACATCGAGGGAGCAGCCGGCTAACGAACGGCGCCGGACACGAGCCAGCGGGGGCTGGCGAAGCGCCATAGCAGGGCTACAAGCCGGGCACCCATGAGCGCCCACATGGCACCCCACAGCCAGCCGATGCCCGCATCGGCGGCCATCACCCACATTGCCAGGGGGACGAACACTGCCGCGGCGCCGGCCATGGCCACGGCGAGGAAACGCATGTCCCCGGCGCCGATCAGCACCCCGTCGAGGGCGAATACCACGCCGTTTACCGGTTGTAGGAATGCCAAGTGCAGCATGAGGAATCCAGCCAGCGAGAGCACCGCCTCGTCGCTGGAGAACACCAGGGGCAGCCACGGCCGGGCGGCCAGCAGCACCACCGTGGCCGCAAGTCCCGAGGCCAGCCCCCACTCGATCATGCGGCGGCCCGCAGCCCGAGCCTGGTCGGGCTCGTCGGCACCCAGATAGCGGCCGATCATGGCCTGCCCGGCGATGGCTACCGCGTCCAAGGCCAGGGCCAGGAAGAACATGAGCTGATAGATCACCTCGTGGGCGGCCAGCTCGACGTCGCCCAGGCGAGCGGCCACCGCCACTGAGATGGTGAACGACGCCCGCAGCGCCGCGGTTCGCAGGAACAGGTCGAGACCTACCACTGCCAGCCGCCCGATGATCATGCGGTCGGGCGCCAGGGTTACCCCATGGGCAGCCACTGCCTGCCGGATCCACCAGACGTAGGCGGAGGCGGCCAGCCATTGGGCAATGACGGTGGACAGGGCCGAGGCGCCGATGCCGAAGCCCAGCCCGTAGATCAACACCAGCTCCAACGCCAGGTTCAGCCCGGCGGTGACCACCGCCACCTTCAGCGGACGCAGCGTGTCTTGAAGCCCGCGCAGATAGCCCACCCCAGCCAGCGTGATGAGCATGGCGGGCAGGCCGAAAAGGCTGATACGCAGGTAGATCCGGCCCTGAGCCAGAACCTCTCCGTTTGCGCCCAGCATTCTCAACAGGGGGTCGGAGAACGCATAAGCGGCCGCGGCCAGCACCGCTCCCACCACCGCGGCCAGCCACAACCCCTGCACCGCCTGCTGGGCAGCCCGGCGGTGGTCGCCGGCACCGATGAGCCGACCCACTGCGGCGGTGGTTCCGTAGGCCAGGAAAATGAACAGCGAGAGCGCGCCCAGCAGCACCTGCGAGGCAACGGCCAGTCCGCCGAGATGGGGAGTGCCCAGGTGTCCTACCACCGCAGTGTCGGCCAGGGTGTAGAGCGGCTCGGCTATGAGCGCGCCGAGAGCGGGCACCGCCAACCGGGCGATCTCCCGGTCATAGGGCGACTTGTGCAATCCCAATAGCCCTCTAATCCGCGCCATCTCAGTCAGTAGCCTGTCGGCATGAGCGATATGAAGCCACGTTCTCACGAGGTCACTTCCGGGGCAGGGCGGGCCCCGGCCAGGGCCATGCTCCGGGCCGTGGGCATGACCGACGACGATTGGGACAAGGCCCAGGTGGGGGTGGCGTCGTCGTGGAATGAGGTGACCCCCTGCAATCTGCCCCTGGACCGGCTGGCCAAGCGGGCCAAGCAGGGGGTGAGAGACGCGGGCGGCTTTCCCATCGAGTTCAACACCATCGCGGTTTCCGACGGCATCTCCATGGGCCACGAGGGGATGCGGGCTTCTCTGGTGAGTCGGGAGATAATCGCCGACTCGGTGGAGGCGGTGATGCACGCCGAGCGATTGGACGCCTTCGTCAGCTTCGCAGGCTGCGACAAGTCGCTCCCCGGCATGCTGATGGCCGCGGCCCGCCTCAATCTGCCGTCGGTGTTCGTCTACGGCGGGTCAATTCTCCCCGGCCACCACAACGGCCAAGTGCTCGACATCGTGAGCGTGTTCGAGGCCGTGGGCGCCCATGCGGTGGGCGACATCGACGATGAGGAGCTCGACGCCATTGAGCGAAATGCGTGCCCCACCGAGGGTTCGTGCGCCGGGATGTTCACCGCCAACACCATGGCGTCGATCGGGGAGGCCCTGGGCATGTCGCTACCGGGCAGCGCCTCGGCCGCTGCGGTCGATCGCCGCCGCGACGACTACAGCTACGCCAGCGGCACCGCGGTGATCGGCCTTTTGCGGGAGAACATCCGGCCCCGCGCCATCATGACCAAGGCGGCGTTCGAGAACGCCATCGCGGTGACCATGGCCTTGGGCGGGTCGACCAACGCGGTGCTGCACCTGCTCGCCATCGCCTGGGAGGCCGGTGTGGAGTTGGAGCTGGACGACTTCAACAAGGTGGCGGCCCGGGTTCCCCATCTGGCCGACACCAAGCCCCACGGGCAGTACCACATGGCCGACATCGACCGCATCGGCGGCGTCCCGGTGGTGCTCAAGATGCTGCTCGACGAGGGTCTTCTGCACGGCGACGAAATCACCGTGACCGGCAAGACCATGGCCGAGAACTTGGCTTTGCTCGACCCGCCAGGGCCCGACGGTGAGGTCATCCACCGCTTTGGCGAACCACTGCACGAAATCGGCGGAATCGCGGTACTCACCGGGTCGCTGGCCCCCAAAGGGGCGGTGTTGAAGGTGGCCGGCATCGACTTTGACCACTTCGAGGGCCGGGCCCGGGTATTCGACGGCGAAGATACGGCCATGGATGCAGTGCTGACCGGCCGCATCGAGGCCGGCGACATCGTGGTGATCCGCTACGAGGGGCCCAAGGGTGGCCCCGGTATGAGGGAGATGCTGGCCATCACCGGTGCGATGAAGGGGGCCGGTCGAGGAGGTGACGCGGCCTTGATCACCGACGGCCGGTTCTCCGGGGGTACCCATGGGTTCTGCGTGGGCCACATTGCCCCTGAAGCCACCGAGGGCGGGCCCATCGCGCTGGTGGCCGAGGGCGACACCATCCGCATCGATGTGCGGGACCATTCCATCGACCTGCTAGTGGACGAATCCACCCTGGCCGAGCGCCGGGCCAATTGGAAGCCGCCCGAGCCCCGTTACACCAAAGGCGTGCTGGCCAAATACGCCCGCTTGGCCCAAGGAGCGGAAAAGGGCGCCATTACCGAGGCCTAACGGTGCGTCCTTAGGGATCGGGGTTAGACCAGGCGCCGGTGGCATCGTCGAAGGCCCGGGCTGCGGGCGTCATCCACTCCAGCCGGCCTTGGCGCGCCCCGCTGGAGGACACCGCGATCATCTCTGGCTCGATGTCCAGTTCTGCGCCCGACAGCACTTGGAACGGTGGCCGGGGAGCGATGGCCAGGTCAAACCTCAATAGGGCTTTCACCGCCTGGTCGCGTGCCTCGACCGAGTCCCCATAGAAAGCCGGGTCCTGGACTTGGGCCCATTTGTCTGCGCCCATGACCACCACGTCGTAACCCTGGGCAATGTCCACCAAGAGTTGAAGCTCGGTCACTACCACCTCCAACCCTTCGATGTCGGCCACCGACGCTTCCAAGACGGAGATGCGATCCTCAAACGGGGGTACCGCCGCCAGCTCTTTGCCCAGCGCCACCCGCGACACCACCAAATCGACCTGGTCAAGCCCCCTCTGGACCATTGCCGCCCGAGCGATGGCCAGATGCCCGATGGTGGGCGGGTTGAACGAGCCGGGATAGACCCCTAACCGTCTTGTCACAAGCAGGCCCTAGCGTTCATACTGGTGGCATCCTATGAAGCGCCATCCTCTCTCTGGAGCGATTCTCGTAGTACGCCTGTAGCGCACGGTCCCGGCCGACCCGGAGACCGAGCGCTTCCGACCTCCCACACCGGGAGGTCTTTCCATTTCAGGTGACACCCCGAAAGGTTGATCCAAACATGAAAATCGTGGTGGAAATCTAAGTGAACGGTTGCCAAACATGAATATGAACGGCGGACAAGCCCTGATGAAGGCCCTCGAGAACGAGGGCGTGGACATCTTGTTCGGGCTGCCCGGCGGGGCCATCCTGCCGGTGTACGACCCGCTGATCGACTCGTCCATCCGCCATGTGCTGGTGCGCCACGAGCAGGGCGCCGGCCACATGGCCGAGGGATACGCCCACGCCACCGGCCGCCCCGGCGTGGCCATGGTCACCTCGGGCCCGGCGGCTACCAATATCGTCACCCCGCTATGCGATGCCTATATGGACTCCATCCCCATGGTGGTGGTCACCGGCCAGGTTCCTTATGCCGCCATCGGCACCGACGCCTTCCAAGAGTGCGACACCACCGGCATCACCATGTCGGTCACCAAGCACAACTACCTGGTGACTGAGGCTGCCGACATCCCCCAGGTGATTCACGACGCCTTCCACATCGCCACCACCGGCCGCCCCGGCCCGGTGCTGGTGGACATCCCCAAAGACATCGTCGATCCCAACAACCCCCGCTCAGCGATGGAGTGGTACACGCCCGACAGCCACGACCTGCCCGGCTACCGTCCCAACCGCGCCGGCGACGCCGAGCTGATCCGTCAGGCGGCCAAGCTCATCTGCGAAGCCGAGCGTCCGGTGATCTACAGCGGGGGCGGCATCTTGAAGGCCCGGGCTGCCGAGGCGCTGCTGGAGTTGGCCGAGCTCACCGGCATCCCCGTGGTCACCACGCTGATGAACCGAGGCGGGTTCCCCGACGACCACCCGCTGTGTTTGGGCATGCCCGGCATGCACGGCAACTACACCGCGGTCACCGCCATGCAGGAGTCCGACCTCCTCATCGCTCTGGGCGCCCGTTTCGATGACCGGGTCACCGGCAAGGTGGCCGAGTTCGCGCCCCTGGCCAAGATCATTCACGTGGACATCGACAGTGCCGAGCTGGGCAAGGTGCGCCGCCCCGACGTGGCCATCCAGGGCGACTGCCGGCTGGTGATCGAAGATCTGATCACGGCGCTGGGGGAACTGGGCGGGAACGAGGCCCAGCCCGACCGGAACCCGTGGAGGTCCCGCATCAGCGGATGGCAGGAGCGGTTCCCGCTGACCTACGAGCAGTCGAAAGACGATGAGCTGCTCAAGCCTCAGTACGTGCTGGAACAGCTGCGCGACGCCACCCCCGAAGACACCATCGTGGCCTCAGGCGTGGGCCAGCACCAGATGTGGACCAGCCAGTACTGGAAGTTCAACCACCCCTACACCTGGGTGAACTCGGGCGGCCTGGGCACCATGGGATTCGCCATCCCCGCGGCCATCGGGGCCAAAGCCGGCCGGCCCGACCGCATGGTGTGGGCGGTAGACGGCGATGGCTGCTTCCAGATGACCGCCCAGGAGCTGGTCACCGCGGCCACTGAGGGTTTCCCCATCAAGGTGGCTCTGATCAACAATGCCTATTTGGGAATGGTCCGCCAATGGCAGGAGATGTTCTATGAGGAGCGCTATTCCGAGGTGTACCTGACCCGCGACGTGCCCGACTACAAGCTGTGGGCTGAGGCACTGGGCTGCGTCGGGCTCCGGGTGGAGTCGCCCGAGGAGGTCGGCCCGGCCATTGCCCAGGCCAACGAGATCGACGACCAGCCGGTTGTGGTCGAGTTTCGCTGCGAGGCCGGCGAGAATGTGTTTCCCATGGTTCCGGCCGGGATGTCCAACAGCGACGTGGTGGTCGATCCCTCCCAGCAGGACCGGCCCCGATGAGCGTGCCTCCGGGAACAGACGGCGGGGGCACCACAACTCTGGTGGTTCGGGTGGAGAACAAGGCCGGCGTGCTGGCCCGGGTGGCCGGGCTGTTCGCCCGCCGGGGGTTCAACATCGAGTCTTTGGCGGTCGCTCCCACCGACGACGAGCGCTTCAGCCGTCTCACCATCGTGGTGGGAGTTGACGCGGCCCCCATGGAGCAGGTGGTCAAGCAGCTCGACAAATTGGTCAATGTGGTGGAGATCAGGGAGTTGAATCCCTCGGCCAGCGTGGAGCGGGAGCTGATGATGGTCACCGTTCAGGCCGATCCCGCCATCCGGGGCCAGATCCTGGACCTGGTGCGGATATTCCAGGCCACGGTGTTGAACGTGGGTTATGACGAGATCATGGTGTCGCTCACCGGATCACCCAGCCGAGTGGATGACTTCGAGGACCTTCTGCGACCCTATGGGATTGTGGACGTACAGCGCACCGGCAAGGTGGCGCTCCCGAAACTGACGAAGACCGCCCCCGACCCTCTGGCCCCCTGACGGCCCCAACCAACCAAGGACAACCGATGGCAACCGTGATGTACGAAAAGGACGCCGACCGCTCTCAGATCGCCGACCGCAAGGTTGCGATTTTGGGGTATGGCTCTCAGGGGCACGCCCACGCCCTGAACCTGAAGGATTCAGGCGTCGACGTGCGGGTCGGGCTGCGGGAGGGATCTTCATCGGCGGCCAAGGCCGCTGAGGCCGGACTGCGGGTGATGTCGATTGCCGAGGCGTCGGCCGAAGCCGATGTAATCATGCTGCTTTTGCCCGACACTGAGCAGGGCGATATCTACCAGGCTCACATCGAACCCCATCTCCAGCCGGGCGACGCCCTGTTCTTCGCCCACGGATTCAACGTGCGGTTCGACTTCATCTCCGCCCCCGACGGGGTGGACGTAGCCATGGTGGCCCCCAAGGGTCCCGGCCATTTGGTGCGGCGCACCTATGTGGAGGGAGGCGGCGTTCCGTGTCTGATCGCTGTGGAGCAGGATGCCAGCGGCAGCGCCCGGGAACTGGCCTTGGCCTATGCCGACGCCATTGGCGGGGCCCGGGCCGGAGTGATCGAGACCACGTTCGCCGAGGAGTGCGAGACCGACCTGTTCGGCGAGCAGGTTGTGCTGTGCGGGGGACTCACGTCGCTGGTGACTGCGGCTTTCGAGACCCTGTGCGGGGCTGGATACCAGCCCGAGGTGGCCTATTTCGAGTGCCTCCACGAGCTAAAGCTGATCGTCGACCTCATGTATGAGGAGGGAATAGGCGGAATGCGATACTCGATCTCCGACACCGCCGAGTACGGCGACCTGAGCCGGGGCGACCGCATCATCAACGATGCAACACGGGCGGAGATGCAGCGGATCCTGGACGAGATCCAGAGCGGGTCGTTCGCCGAAGAGTGGATGGGTGAGAGCCGCGGCGGGCGGCCCAACTTCTTGCGGATGGAGGCTGAGGGACAGAAGCATCCCATCGAAGAGGTCGGGGCGGAGCTGCGGGCCATGATGCCGTGGATCTCAGAGGGGCGCCAGAGCGTCGCCGACGTCTCCGGAGGCCAAGGAAAGAGCTAGCCCATCGAATGGTCGGCTAGCGGCCAGACAGTAGTTATTCATTAGTATCTATCGGGTTACCCAAAAGGGAAGAAGGAAGAACCGTGAGCGAAAACTGGGGTTTCGAAACCAAGCAAATCCATGCCGGGCAGGAGCCCGATCCGGCCACCGGGGCCCGGGCCGTGCCTATCTATCAGACAACCTCTTATGTGTTCCGCGACACCGAGCATGCCGCCGCGCTGTTCGGGCTGGCCGAGGTGGGCAACATCTACACCCGCATCATGAATCCTACCCAGATGGTGCTGGAGGCCCGCCTGTCTGCACTGGAAGGCGGCACCGAGACGGCCATTGGTATTCCCGGAGCGCTGGCCATGGCATCAGGACAAGCCGCGGAGACGCTGGCCATCTTGAACCTGGCCGAGTCGGGCGACCACGTGGTGTCTTCCGCGTCGCTGTACGGCGGAACCTACAACCTTTTGCACTACACCCTGCCCAAGATGGGCATCGAGGTGTCGTTCATTGAGGACCCCGACGACTTGGGTGCCTGGAAGAACGCCATCCAGGAGAACACCAAGGTGCTCTACGCCGAGACCATCGGCAATCCCAAGAACGACTGCCTCGACATTGAAGGCGTCGCCGCGGTGGGCCACGCCGAAGGCATCCCCCTCATGGTGGACAACACGGTTCCGTCCCCCTACCTGATCCGCCCGTTGGAATACGGCGCCGACATCGTGGTCCACTCCATGACCAAGTTCATCGGCGGTCATGGCAATTCCATCGGCGGGGTCATCATCGACGGCGGCACCTTTGACTACGGGGCCAGCGGTCGCTTCCCCAACTTCACCGAACCCGACCCCAGCTACCACGGTCTGGCTTTCTGGCCGGCGCTGGGCAACGGCTCCTTCATCATCAAGGCCCGGGTGCAGTTGCTTCGCGACATCGGCGCGGCCATTTCCCCGCAAAACGCCTTCTACTTCCTGCAAGGCTTGGAGACGCTCAGCTATCGCATGGAGCGGCATTGCTCCAACGCTCAAACCGTGTCCGAGTACCTCGAGGGCCACAATCAGGTGGAATCGGTGCAGTTCGGCGGACTGTCGTCCAGCCCGTGGCACGAGCGGATAAACCACTACACCGGCGGCAGGGGTTATGGCTCGGTGCCGGCCTTCCACATCAAGGGTGGACGCGACGCCGGCGAGAAGTTCGTGAACGCGCTCACCCTGCACAGCCATGTGGCCAACATCGGCGACGTGCGCAGCCTGGTGATCCACCCGGCGTCCACCACCCACTCGCAGCTCACCGAAGAAGAGCAGGTCAGCACCGGCGTGTACCCCGGACTGGTGAGGCTTTCGGTTGGCCTCGAGACGGTGGACGACATCATCGCCGACCTGGAGCAGGGCTTCGCCGCTGCCCGGGCCTGACCCCGCGGCCCTCGCGGCGTCAGCTACGTGCGACGATAAAGGCGTGCGGCTCGCCCGCTTCTTAAAGCTTGCAACTGCGCCACTGGTGTTGACGGTGGCGCTGGCCTTGGTGGTCGCGGGCTGCAAGGCCCCCAATCTCCAGGGACCGGTGGTGTCGTCGCCTGACCTGGCCACTCCCACCCCAACCCCTCCCGCCCTCGACACAGAGGTACCGGAGCCCACCGCTGCACCGATTCGGACCGGGGTGAGCGATGAGGTGATCCGGATCGGGGTGATCGCCGACATCAGCGCTGGCAATGCGGCATCCGGTGGCAGCGAGGCCGCGTGGCTGGCAATGCGGGCTTGGGCCCATGCCGTGAACAGCACTGGGGGCCTTGGAGGCCGTGACGTCGAGGTGGTTCTCTTCGACGCCAACGTGTTCGACCACCGGGCGGCTGTCCGGGAGGCCTGTGAGAGCGACATCTTCGCCTTGGTGGGGTCTCATGCCCTGTTCGACGGCGACGGGGTAGACCTGTTGAATGATGAGTCCTGCCTCCTTCCCGACTTCCCGGCCGCTGCACTGAGCCCGGCCCGGCGGGCGTCATCGGTGACGTTCGTCTCCAATCCGACGTCCAACACCATTTGGCAGGCCGGCCCGGCCCAGCACTTGAGTGAGCGCTTCCCGGATGCCGCGGGGGCAGTGGGCACGGTTGTGCTGGACTTGCCGGTTGCCTTCCACCGAGCCCAGCGGGAAATCGAGGCCGCGACCGAAGGGGGATTCAACTTCGTCTTCCAAGCCACTGCTGAGGTAGTCGATGAGGACTACGACGCGCTGTTCTCAGCCATGGTGGAAGCTGGTGTTCTAGGTATCACCTGGTCTGCAGACAGCGGTCGGCTCATGGAACTGCTGGAATCTCGGGCAAGCCTGTTTGCGCAGCTACCGACGTTTGATTTTCTCCAGCCGGAGGAAGACTCCGGCGCGGCACCCGAAGGTGACCCTGCTGAAGCTGACCAGGAAGTACCCACTGTCGAAGACCAAGATCAGCCTCAAGAGGAAGAGGCGGTGGAAGAGGAGCCCACAGACGGTCCGACCTTCGTGCTCTGCTCCACGGACTGCTACTCCCAAAGCTGGGCCGCTGAGGTATCAGAACTGGGGTCGGATCTCTGGGTGAGCATCGGGATGCTTCCCTTTGAAGAGCCGGGCGAAAACGTCGAGCTGGTTAGATACGTACTCTTTTTGAGAGAAGAAGTGGACGAGGAAGCCGAGGTGGATTTGATCGGCCTTTCGAGCTGGGCATCAGCGCTCTTGTTCGAGGAGGCGGTCAACCGGGCGATGTTCTCAAGCGGCGGGGGACTGACTCGAGAGCTGGTGATCGAGTCGGCTCGCACCATCACCGAATGGGACGGCCGCGGGCTGCACGGTCCCACCAACCCCGCCGAGGGAATCCCGTCACCGTGCTTCCTGCTGGTGAGCCCCACTGCTAGCGGTTGGATCCGCCGCCATCCTCCCACTGCTGGCACCATGGATTGCGACCCCGACAACTTGGTGGACCTCGTCGAAACAGCCACGCTGGGCCTCGACTCCTGATGCGTCGATCCAGCCGACTCGTCAGGTTCTAGCTACCGGAAGGTCAAAGCCCGGCGGGGCGGGTGCCGATGACGCCTTTGGCCTCCAATTCGGCAAGCTCCTCATCGGTCAGGCCCAGTTCGCCGCCCAGCACCTCGCGGTTGTGCTGGCCGAGAGTGGGGGCCGGAGCCATGGTCCAGGGGCCAGGTGATGACTCGAACCGGAACGGTAGGCTGGCGGCGGGTACCTCACCGCACACTGGATGCTGGATCGGCTCGATGAACGAGCGAGTCCGAAGCTGGGGATGGTTGCCGATCTCGGCTCCGAGTACCACCACGCTGGCCGGGATCCCGGCGTCGAGCAGTTGTGCCACCGCGTCGGCGTCAGTTTGGGGGGCGATCCATTCGCCCAGCGCTTCATCGATGGCATCGGCGGCGGCTCGGCGTTTATCTACGGAGTCGTAGTCGGACCAATCGGGGCGTTCGAGCAGGCCGCATAGGGCCTCCCACTGGCGATCGTCGGCCACCGCCACCGCCACCCATCGCTCGAAACCGGCCGCGGGGTACACGCCCTGGGGCGCGGCCCGCGGTCCCCGGTTGCCCTCTCGGGGGAGTTGGCGGCCGAAGGCGGAGTACTCCACCAATTGTTCGGCGGCGGCGTTGAGGGCCGCGGCCACCATGGTCACTTCCACTAGCCGTCCCTTGCCGGTCTGGTCCCGCTCTTCCAGGGCAGTCAGGGTGGCGAATACCGCGTGCATGCCGGCCAGCGGGTCGCACGGGCCTCGGGGTATCTGGGGATCCTCGTCGGGATAGCCGGTGATGGCGGCCATACCGGTGAGCTGTTCCATGGTCTGGGCGAATCCGGTGTTGTTCCGCCAGGCGCCGTCTAGGCCGAAGGCGGGCATCCGGGTCATGATCAGCCTTGGATTGAGTTCCGACAACCGCTCCCAAGTGAGGCCGAAGCCCTCCATCACCCGGGGGGTGAAGTTCTCGATCACCACATCGGCGTCGGCGATCAGCCCCTTAGCTATCTCCACTCCCTCGGGAGAGCGGAGGTCGAGGGTGACGTCCCGCTTGTTGGTGTTGGCTCCGTGGAAGACCATGCCCCAATCCCACCACTGGTCCACGCTGGGCGGGCGGGCGGAAGCGAAGCGCATTCCGTCGGCCCGCTGGATGGACTCGACCTTGACCACATCGGCGCCCAGAAGAGCCAGCGAGTGGCTGGCGATGGGACCGGCCCACCAGGCAGTGAAGTCGATCACTCGCACTCCCGCCAGGGGAAGGGCAGCAGGCTCACCCCGGTTGGGTTGGGGGACATGGGCCTCGATCTGGCCGGTGTGCTGTCCTGTGGTGGGGACCGGCTCGAAGGGCCGGGGGTCGGCCCCGTGCAGTTGATAGGGGACAGCCGGTTGGGTGAAACCGCCCGACGGGTTCTCGGTGAAGGCTTCCCGACCGGAGAACGCCTCCAGGGTCGGCAGGGTGGCCCCGTTGCCGATGGGGGCCACCGGGATGCGCCGGGCCGACGCTTCGGCGATCACCTCGGCGGTTGTCCGCTGGGTGGTCCAGGCGTGCATGGCAGCTCGGAACTCGTCCCGCCGCTTCCAGCGACCGCCGTAGCCGCACATCTCCTCGTCCTCCAGCCAGTCGGGACGGCCGATCATCACCAAGAAGTCCAGGAACTGCTGGCGGGCCACCGTGCAAAAGCCCACGTGGCCGTCGGCGGTGGGCTCGATGGAGGGCAGCTCCACATTGCGACCGGGTCGTTCGGGGTTGGTGTCGCCGGTGAATTCGGCGTTGATCCACGCGTAGGTGTTCATGGTCATGACCATGGTCTCGAACATGGAGACGTCCACGTGGTCGCCCCGACCGCTGCGTCCGGCGGCTCGGGCAGCGGCCAGCGCTCCCACACCGGCGTAGATCGCCGCGGTCCATTCGCCGATGACGCCTCCGGCCTGTACCGGCGGCCGCTCGGGGTTGCCCCGCTTGCCGATGCCCCCGCACTCGGCCTGCAAGGTGAACTCGGTGGCTGGCCGGTGCGCGTAGGGGCCGGTGCGGCCCCAGGGGGATATCGACACCAGCACCTGGGAGGGGTTGGCCTGGCGGGCGCTGTCGACGATTGCGGGAGGTAGCCCTTGGTCGGTGGAGTCGATGAGGATGTCGGCGCTGGCCAGCAGGTCGGCCATTGCCGCGTCGCTCGGATCGCCGATCACCGAGCGCTTGGAGGTGTTGAGGAACTGGAACAGGGGTCCGTCTTTGTCGCCCAACTCCGCGCCCGACGCCGACCACCGGCGTAGAGGCTCGCCGCCAGGAGGCTCGACCTTGATGACATCGGCCCCGGCGTCGGCCAGGAGCTTCCCCGCGTAGGAGGCCGCTATGTCACCGCCCACCTCAATGACCCGCAGGTGCTGGAGGATCATCGCGGGCTCAGGCTATTGGCGCAGGGCATCGCCCGGCAGGTTACTCAGCAAGGGCATCGGGTACCCACGCCAGCGAACTGGGTGCCGATGGACCATCCATGACAAGCGGTTGGCCGCAGTGTCTAGTATTCGTGCTCGTTCGTACCGGTCGGGTAGCCGACAAGCAAAGAGAGGGAGCTGACATGGCGACGGTTGCACTGCACGAGGAAATCGAGCCACTCAAGGACATGGTTCCCATCGGTGAGGTCAATGCCGAGGTGTTGCCTGAGCTGCGGGAATCACGTCTAGGGGAGCTTCCCGAACTCAGCGATGCGGTCGAGCGCACCGACCATGTGGTGGATGAGGCCAACGGCGTGGTGGTGCGGGTGCACCGAGCGGTGGGCCAAGAGGGTGCGGTTCCGTGTGTGTACTCCATCCACGGCGGGGGCTACATCCTGGGCAGCTACGAGATGGATGACGCCAAGTTCGACCGGTGGTGTCAGGAGTACGGCATCGTCGGGGTGTCGGTGGAGTACCGCTTGTCGCCCGAGACGGCGTATCCAGGTCCGCTGGAGGACTGTTACGCCGGATTGAAGTGGACGTACGAAAATGCCGAAGAGATCGGCATAGACCGCGACAAGATCGGCATCACCGGGGTCAGCGCTGGGGGTGGGCTGTGCGCGGCGCTCGCGCTGTTGGCTCGTGATCGGGGTGAGGTGCCATTGCAGTTCCAGCTCTTGGACTGCCCGATGGTCGACGATCGCCAGATCACCCCGTCAAGCCAGCTCGACGACCTGTTGATATGGCACAAGAACTCGAACACTTTCGGCTGGCAGTGCTACCTCGGCGATCTCTACGGCGCTGACGATGTGCCGTACACCGCGGC
The DNA here is from genome assembly GCA_963663255.1 of Acidimicrobiales bacterium. Taxonomy (GTDB): domain Bacteria; phylum Actinomycetota; class Acidimicrobiia; order Acidimicrobiales; family Bin134; genus Poriferisocius. The sequence continues at coordinate 2,272,119 of OY760141.1, read as the reverse complement.
GCCCGCCCGAGCCGAGGACTTGTCCGGCCTGCCCGAGGCCTACGTCTGCGTCGGCGGTGCCGACGGATTCCGCGACGAGGACATCGACTACGCCATGCGCCTCTACGGCGCCGGTGTCCCCACCGAGCTCCACGTCTACCCCGGCGCCCCCCACGGTGTCGCCCTCTTCGCCCACCTCGAAGTGGCCCAGCGGTACTCCGCCGACCAAGAGGATTGGCTCCGCCGCCAACTGGAACGCATCGGCTGAAAAGCGGCGCTTGCGCAATGTTTCCTAGCTGGTAATACCTGGTTATACTGACCCTGTGAAGGTTGCGGTGTCTATCCCCGATGCGGTGTTCGAAGCCGCCGAGGAGTTGGCGGCCCGCCGCCGGTGTTCCCGTTCGAACTTGTATGCGCAGGCACTAGAGCGGCTACTGGCCGAAGCAGACGGCGATGAGGTCACCGCTCGCCTCGATGCTGTGTATGCGGAGGTGTCCTCGGGTCTTGATGAAACGCTGAAGGAAGCGCAGGACGACGCGCTGTCAGATCCCTGGTGATTCACCGGGGTGAGATCTACTGGGTGGATCTCCGTCAGCCAACGGGATCAGAGCCAGGCCGCCGCCGTCCGGTGCTCGTTGTGTCCAGCGACCGATTCAACCAGAGCAGAATCGACACTGTGCTGGCGGTGGCCATTACCTCGAACCTCCGCCTTGCCGATGCGCCCGGCAACGTTGAGCTGCCATCGGAGACCAGTGGCTTGGACCGCGACTCGGTAGCCAATGTCTCCCAGATCGTGACGATCGACAAGGCCCGACTGTCTGATTGGGTCGGCAGGGTAGACACCGCCACCATGCGGTTGATTGAAGCAGGCATGGGCCTGGCCCTTGACCTGCCGGTCTCAAGCCGCTAGGGACGGCCCTTTGCGGGTCCGTTTGCCCTCCGCAGTGTCAGACTGCTGTGAACGGCCCACCTGTGAAATGGAGTTGAAATGGACACGGTTCGGTTAGATCCGGAGATTGAGCGGGTTAAGCATCTGGTGCCGACCCGGGATCTCAGCGCTGACTTCTTGGCTGAAATTCGGGCCAGTCTGCCGGTCCAGTTTCCGGAGCTGAGCGATGCGGTGGAGCGGTCGGACCATGTGGTGGATGAGGCCACCGGAGTGGCGGTGCGAGTGCACCGCCCGGTGGGGCTGGAGGGTGCCGTGCCATGTGTGTACTCAATCCATGGCGGGGGTTACATCCGGGGCACCTACGACATGGACGACGCCAAGTTCGACCGGTGGTGTCCGGCCTATGGCGTTGTCGGGGTGTCGGTGGAGTACCGCCTGGCACCGGAGACGCCCTATCCGGGACCCTTGGAGGACTGCTACGCCGGTTTGAAGTGGACCCATGACAACGCGGCGGAGATCGGCATCGACCCCGACAAAATCGGCATCACCGGGGTCAGCGCCGGGGGCGGGCTGTGCGCCGCGTTGGCGTTGCTGGCTCGGGATCGGGGCGAGGTGCCGTTGCAGTTCCAGCTCTTGGACTGCCCGATGATCGACGACCGCCAAATCACCCCATCAAGCCAACTCGAAAACCTGGTGATCTGGACCAAGAAGACCAATGCCTTTGGTTGGCAGTGCTATCTCGGCGACCTCTACGGCGCCGACGACGTCCCTTATACCGCGGCTGCCGCCCGGGCCGAGGACCTGTCCGGCCTGCCCGAGGCCTACGTCTGCGTCGGCGGTGCCGACGGATTCCGCGACGAGGACATCATCTACGCCAAACGCCTCTACGGCGCCGGCATCCCCACCGAACTCCACGTCTACCCCGGCGCCCCCCACGGCGTAGGCCTCTTCCCCCAAACCCAAATCGCCCAACGCTACGCCGCCCACCGAGAAGATTGGCTCAGGCGGCAGTTGGGGCGGCTGGGGTGAGCGCGGTTCAGGCTGAATCTAATTGGGCCTCAATTGGATTCGAGGATCGAAGGCCGCGTCAGTAGAGCAGCGATATTGAAATTTGGTACTGGCAACCGATCAAGTTTCTCTTGAAGTTCATCCCATGCCTCTGGGCTCAAGACAAAGTCGTGGAAAATGTCCTTGTCATTAGTTTCTTCCAGTTCGTGGGACATGCAATGAGGCTGCCACGTCCACGAGGTGGTGACGTGAGAGATTTCTGATCAACCCAGGGCAGTGCCAATTCTCCATACCAACTTGATTAATCACGGCCCTCCTACTGCGAAGACCAGGAGTCCCCTGATTTCTGCGCTGCTCCCAATATTTCCAGCCATCCGAGTCGGTACAGGATCTGCTGATGTGACTCCCACTCGACCCCTAATTCATCCTGGGCACGATCAAGTAGGTCTCCAGATGTGTGAGGTCGCTCAGACAGCCAATGCATCATCTGCTCAACTCCGACAATTCGATTCGCTGCGATTCTGAGTAAATGGTCACTGGTCGGATCCTCCAAGTACTCAGAGCCTTCCGTGGTGAGTCCAACTTGTTCGCCTCGCGTCTCAATGAGCCCCAAGCTGCGTAGCACTTGCCAGTACCCTCGAGCGGCATTGGCACTTGCTACCCGCTCGAAGGAGCCTATTAGCCAAGCAATTGCCTCCTTCATGGTCGGTGCTGCTTCGGCCACGTACCGAAGCATTTGGTCTAGTGAGTCCTTCCATGCATTCGCGCCACCTGGGAGGGGCCAGAGAGATAACGCCTGGCTAGGACTAGGCCCACCAGGCAGGCGGGTACCACTTGCTGCAGCCATCGGCAGTTCTCCACTGTCCGGGCTTGCCTCCTCGGTAAAGAACCCCTCATCCAATTCAAGGATGGAGCGGCTTGTGGCGTTTATGCCTATTTGGTTTTGAACGAGAAGCTCGAGCAGCCCTTCGCCATCGACCAATGAGATAGGACTCCTATCGGGCTCTGATGCTTCACGGCGGGCCTCTTTGGAGAAACGGGAGAGCGTGATGATCAGTCCTCGATCGTGAGGTCCTAGACCTCCACGTAGTTCTCGGACGACAGGCCCACCGATGGACCCAGTTGTATGACGTTTCGCTTGGATTGCCGTCTGGACATCGGTTATGCCGTCGACCACCAGCGTCGCACGCAAGTCGATGCCACGATCTCCTACATACCTAGTCACCTCGACATCTTCGAATCCCAAGGAAATGAGCAATACTCCGACTAGGTGCTCAAACGCCTTAGGGTGCATGTCTCCCAGCGCCTCGCGCAAGCGATCGCGAACATCTCTATTGTGGGCTTCGATCGCATCACCAAGGGGATCTGAGGGCCGGGTGAGCGAATAAAACCCCTTGCCATGGGAGCGGAAGCGTTGAGGTTCTCCTGAGGCTTCCCGCTTCTTGATCTCTTGGGTGACAGAGGCATTGAGCGAGGCTTCAGGAGTGGACCCTCGAGCAACGATAAGCCCTTCTTCGATTCCGAGCTCTGTGAGACGTCTGTAGTGCAGAGGCCTCCCCTTTGAGTGACGGTGAAGAATTTGTTCGGCCCTGTCTGCCAACGAAGTCCTAGTCACGTGAAATAGTGTTTCAGACAGGGTCCGAGCACTACGACTGCTGGCCTCACGACCGACGAGCGGGTAACCGTGTTCGTCGATCATCTGCTGAACATTTACTGCGAACCTCTAGCTGCGCAATCCAATCACTCTTCGTTTCCCCAGGTCAGGGAGTTAGGAGCGTCGGATCCCTCGGTTGATACAAGCGCAGAATTACATGAGCATAATTATTTGATTGAAATTTGCGAGATGTGCCCGTATGCTCTCCTCCGCTACTGCTACGTAACAGATGAGTGTCAAGTCTTTCAAGGAGGTAGACATGGCGGATGAAGGGGACAAGCGAACATTTCCTCGCCTCCCGACTAAGAACTGGTGGGTGCTGCGGGAGAAGTTCAAGCAGACGATGCCAAATAGGGTCCATGCCGACTACCTGCAGTCGGTCCTTGGGTTGAGTTCGACTGCATCGGCTGGAAATCTGATTGGGCCACTCAGGACCCTAGGCCTCATCGATGATGAGGGAGCACCTACCGAACGTGCACTCGATTGGCGGGACGACGAGTCCTACAAGCAAGCGTGCGCCGACATACTTGCAGAGGTATACCCCGATGCGCTGCGGTCTGCATTTCCCTCACCAGCAGAGGATCCAAGCGGAGTAGCGAATTGGTTTAGCCGAAATACTGGAGCGGGTCAGGGGACAGCAACAGCAATGTCAGCGCTCTACACCCTTCTCTCTGCCGGCGATCCTGAGGGTGCAGCCACCAAAGCCCCAACCACAACAACGAGCAAGAATGGTTCAGACGAAAGGCCAGCCTCAAACCGGACTGCTCGAAGGGCCAACAGATCAGAAGTGAAAGCAACTCGGCAAGGTAACGGCAGGGTAGAGCCAGCACTCAACATCAACGTGCAGGTTCACATTTCGTCGGATGCGTCTGCTGGTCAGATTGACCAGATATTCAAGAGCATGGCCGAACATCTCTATGGTGGCGAGTAGCGATCTACCGGGCGACAATTCCCGTTGGTGCTTATCGGTTGCGAAGGCAATTGCCGATCAAGCAAAGGCAGATGGTCTTGCCATGCAACTGCCGACCACGCATTCCAGCGATTTTGATCCACCTACCTTCGATCAAATTGTCGACGATGACGAACTACGTCAAACGAGTCGGAAATTGTTCCTCGATGGCTACTACGCATTGGCAGTTGGAGAGGCGTACAAGTGTTTGAACAACATTGTGAAGGATCTGACGTCCCTGACAGAACTCGACGGTGTGCCTCTAATGCAGAGAGCATTCTCGCCAAAGAATCCGGTGTTGAAGCTAAACGACCTGAAAACCCAATCAGAAAGGGACCAACAGCGCGGGTACATGGAAATGTTCGCTGCAGTGATTACAGGGATCCGCAACCCAAGAGCGCATGAACACAGATACTTGGACGATCCTGAGACCGCCCTGGAACTCTTAGGACTTGCGAACCACCTGGTGAGGATTGCACGTTCTGCGGCGTCTAGGTCGAGTGGTCAAGCTAGAGCGGGAACCAGCGCCAGCCCGCAAAAGCGAATTTGAAACAATGTCGTCGAGTGCTTAGAGGAAGGCTTTGCCAAGTAGAGCACGACTGGGGATATGAGGACGGTCGATGGGAATAGCAATTGCGTAGTCCCAGGTGAGGCGGTACGAGGGGCTGGGCATGATCTTCGAGCAGCAACCTCGGGACACCACAGCAGAGACCTTTTCCCCAAAACCAAGTCGTACAGCGCTTCGCTGCAGGCCGAGAACGCTGGTTTCGCGGCTACAAGGCACGGATCGGCTCGAGACGACTCAGTTCGATGTTGGCTGGAGACCCTGTCTTCGGTAGTACCGGGCGGCGCATAGTTGTCACTGTGTATAGCTAATGTACAGGTATGAGATTCCACCAATGTGATTTGCCCGTCTCTGGCGGTGCGGGGTGAGCGACGCCCGGCAATTGCCGCTTGTGAAACCTCAAGAGCCAAGGATCAGAGCTGGCGTTCAAGGCGAGTACGGCGAGGTTTTTACTAGGCGGTGGGTCGTTGACCTGATGCTTGACCTTGTCGGATATGTACCCGAGGCCGACTTGGGAGCAAAGGTGATCGTGGAGCCATCGTGCGGTTGTGGGGCGTTTCTTCTTCCAATTGTCGAGAGGCTTGCGGAGTCATGCGCTTCTCATGGTCGTCGGCTGTCCGAGCTAGAGGGCGCCATCGCTGGATTCGACCTGCTTGACCACAACGCGGAGATCGCACGCAAGGCGGTGGTGGCTAAGTTGGTCGATTTGGGAGAGACCCTCGAGAACGCAGAGCGCTTAGCTCAGCGGTGGGTCGTGACGAGTGATTTCTTGCTGAGTGAAGAGCCCATGCAACCTGCCGATTTTGTTGTAGGGAATCCGCCGTATGTTCGTCTTGAAGACGTCCCCAAAGAAGTCAACGATGCCTATAGGTCCATGTGGCCAACCATGCGAGGCCGAGCGGACATCTACGTCGGGTTCTTTGAGAAGGGCTTGTCCTTGCTTGGTCCTGAAGGGCAGTTGGCCTACATATGCGCGGATCGGTGGATGCGGAATCAATACGGCGCGCACCTCCGCAGGTTGGTTTCGAGCCGGTACTCCGTTGACTCGGTCATGGTCATGCATGATGTCGACGCGTTCGAAGAAGAGGTGTCGGCGTACCCGGCCATAGCCATCCTTCGTAATGGCGTCCAGGGTCCTGTGCGCGTGGTGGATGCCAACGCTGCCTTCGATCAACGTGAGGCCTCTTTGGTGCTCGATTGGCTACGTAACCCACAGCATGCCTTGTCTAGCTCCCGAGGCTTTGAAGCGGGGGAGTTGACAAGGTGGTTCGAAGGTCCAGCTCTGTGGCCGGCAGGATCTCCGAAGACGCTTGAATTGTTGGCTGATCTCGAATCCCAATTCGCCCCACTTGAAGATTCTCGGACGGGGACCCGCGTTGGTATTGGGGTTGCCACTGGATGCGACCAGGTCTATATCCGGGCTGAGGCCGAGGGGGTGGAGACCGATCGCCTGCTCCCGCTCCTGACCGCAGGCGATATCGCGACAGGTCGTCCTGATTGGTCGGGCAAGTACCTGATCAACCCGTGGGGAGAGAATGGGCTTGTAGATCTCGCTGGCTATCCGGGACTAGCAGGGCACTTCGCGCAACACAGCAAACAGCTTCGATCTCGTCACGTTGCCCAGAAGCAACCTAGAGCCTGGTACCGGACGATTGACCGGGTCGACCCTGAACTCATTGACCGGCCCAAGCTACTTCTGCCTGATATCAAGGCTCTCTCTCATCCCGTCTTGGACCCTGGCGGGTTCTACCCGCATCACAACCTGTACTACGTGGTCTCCGTCAAATGGGACCTGGAAGTGCTGGGCGGGCTTCTTCTATCTGATGTCGCAAACCTCTTCGTTGGTGCCTATTGCGTGAAAATGCGAGGAGGGACTTTCCGGTTCCAGGCGCAATACCTACGTAAGGTCCGGGTGCCCGAACCTGATTCCATCAGTTTGAAGCTGCAGCAACGCCTGCGGGACGCTTTCAGGCAGCGGGATCGAAGTGCGGCCACTGAGGCCGCAGTGGAGGCTTATGGCCTGAACAGAGGCGCAGACCATCTTGGGGTCCTCTCAGCTCGTTGTTTGCAGTCATCCCGGATTTGACAGGCAGAATCGATAGATGCCCGCTCCCACGAATGCCCGATGGGCCACGAGCCTGCGTTGCGCTCCGTTTCTCAGCGTGTATGGCGAAGCCGAAGTAGAGGGGTATACAAGCTGGAATCAGGTTGAGGAATCGTTTCTGACCGCAATGTCTGACTTCGACGCGTCCATAGCCGCTTCTGTCGGTGCAGACATGACGGACGACGAGAAGTCTGATCTAGGTGCTGATCTCCAAAACGGAAAGGGCGACTTCTTCAACGATCTACTGGTTCTGCTCCTCAAGCAGTGCTCTGGCGTTCAGCTCTTGACATCTCGTCGACCTGTACCTGGGCTGATCGTGCCCAAACACAATCTCGACTGCGTCTATCCCGCAGAAGGGGACCTCCAGTTCATGCTCGAAGCGAAGATGATGGGCACACCCAAGCACATCAACTCACCGAGGCAGAAGAAGAGCGGACGCCCCGGATCAGCCGACATCGACAAGCGGGTCAAAGAGCTTGCCTTCAAATGCATCGACCTGAAAGGCGAATTCAGCAGGCGCCAGGCCATGAGCGGCACAGCGCCGCGTTCTGGGGGACCGGGCGGAGGAGACCTCACCACCTGGCTCCGCACAGTTGAGCCGAAGATCTATTTCTTCATCGCAGTACGGGTCACCAGTGACAGCGATTTCGAACGAACCCTCAAATGGGCCTCAACTGCACAGCAAGTCCTCGATGCCGTCGGCCTCTACTGTTTCGAACCCGAGGGCGACTCGTTCACCGACTACAGACGAAGAGAAGGAGTTCCACCAGACCTCCAGCTCGAACGGGTCCTGTACAAGGCGTGTGTCGACTTGCAGGCTATGCAGTGATGCAACTGTCAACGGCTCAAGCGACTCAAGGGTCAATCGGCCTTGACATGTGAAAGATGGAGATTATGCATATCAATTGTCTGAGAAATTCAATTGGGAGGGAACCACATACGGAACTAGCCAACATGCAACACAGGATCGGGGGTGAGTATGGCGAAGCACTATCGAAGCAAGATCCCCACTTCCCGGGGCAACAACCAAGGTCGTCGCGCCGACGGCACATTTGGCAAGACCCTGACCCCGAAGCAGGCCAAGAAGCTGCCACGGGAGAAGACGGTGAACGACGGAAAATAGCAGCGGGCGCAGCCGGGGAGGTTCGGTAAACGACGCGTGGAGATTGAAGCTAGAAAAGCGGTGGATTGGTAGGTGACGGGCCCCAAGGGTCGGAGGATCGCAGTGGGATAAGTCTAATGCTTCTGGATTTCCCAGCCGTAGACGCAACCGGCCCTATGGACTGGGTGAGCCAAGCCTTCGAAATGGCCCTCACACCTTACGGAGAGTGACGTGAGATCTCGGGCAAGAATTTCAAATGCGGAGATTGCGGGCGACAAGGGAAAGAGTTCGCTCTCGTAGCCGTAGATGACTATCGCCAAACGCTGAGGGAATCCTGAGTCGCGGAGCTTTGTGCAGTCCGTGACGGCGCTGCGGTGTTTTGGGTAGGGCGAGAGGAGGTGAAGCAACATGTTGTCGTTGGGTTTTCCGTTGTCCCCGTACATGCGCAGCATCTTGACTTCGATTGCCCACCCGGGATCGCCATCGAAGAGGATGTCGCATTTCTGGTTGGGAGACGCTGGGTAGGGTGCTTCGAATACTGCTGGGGGAAACCGTCCAGGGGAGAGTGCGCCGAGAGCAAGTTGGATCGTGTCCGACTCGGTGTGGGGGCCGATTCCCGGGCGGAAAGGCTTACCCGAGCGCTGGTTGACGGCAATTGGCATCGCCGCGTCAGCCGCTCTAATGCCGTCAGCGAAGTCAGTAACGAATTGCGACAACTCCACGACTGCACGCTACCGAGGTCAGAACAGCCCCAGCTATCCAGGTAGGGAATCAGGCCATCTTGTGGAACCGTGACCCCATGTATTCGGTTCAAAGGACGATAAGCAGGGGATTTGCGAGGGTAAGTGTCACTGGTCGTGGGTAGAGTGACATCCATGAGATTCGAGCCTATTTCCGGCTATGACGGGGGATTTCCTGTTGAAGGTGGCTGTCGCCTTGGCGGGGTATGCGTTCCTGGTGTTGACGTTGTGGGGCTGTCGGAGGAGGGGTTGCGGGGGCGGTTGAAAGAGATTGGGCGGGCGGAGTCCAGGTTGGGGGCGATGAAGTCGCAGATGCTGGCGGCAAAGGTGAAGGAGTTGTGGAACGCCGAAGACCCCAAAGTTCGGCGCACGCCGCAGCAGCGGATGGCCGATGCGCTGGCTGAGCTGATCTTGGAGGCCGAGAAGGGCAAGGCCAAAGGGATCGCTTTGCTGGCAGGTGGCTCGCGACGCTGGTTCTGGCCACTGGAAAACCAAACCGCCGCCCGAGCCATTCCCGGTTGATGGAATTGATTCGACACGGCCGGCCCAGCGCAACCTTGTGCTTAGGCGTTGAAATAGAAGAAGAGTGATAACAAGAATCAAGACGATCAGGTAGGGGATACTCCTGTCGTGGAGATAACCCTGGCCGTGGTCTTGATCGTATTGCTGTCAGTGTTGATCGGGCTCGTTCTGGTGGTCGCTCGCCGGCTTGGGCCAGCGGTGGAGAAGCACCACATTGAGGCTGCTCATGAAGAATCCTCAGGGGAGTCAGCTGCTTTCGAGCTGTCTACGCCGGTGGTTTGCTCGCAGCGATCCGATAGCGGTCAGCTGAAACTACGAGCCGATGACCGTCTGTTGGCCACCATTGACCTTGAACCTGATCAGGTTGGTTCAAGAGTTGAGACAGTGCAGGCCGGTACTACGGTCACGGCCGCAGTATTGGAGCTCTCTCGGACAATTCCTGGTCTGCTCGACACTCTGGCCTCGTCGGGATACCAGCTGACTTTTTCTAGAGAGACGCTGCGGGGTTTGGCCAAGGGGTCAATGCGCATGATGAGCGGTGACTACGCCATAGCAGTGGATGCTGCTTCGGCGCGCGTAGTCGAAATCGGCCAACTCAGCCGAAGGGGAGCAAGCCGAGTGGCCGCATCATGGCCTCAACTGCTTGCAGGGGGGACTGCTATTGCTGCTGCAGCAGTCCAGCAGTACCAACTTGAAGCAGCCCTGTCGGAAATCAACGCGGGGATCGACGAGCTCTACCAGCGTCATGTCGATGACGACAGCGGGAGGCTTCAAGCTGCTTCCTACCTCGTGCGAGAAGCCATTAGTGCTGCGCAAGAAGGGGTGATTCCCGCGCAGATGGCTACCGAGCTTGCTGTCGCCCGACGGGAGGTCGAGGGCATTTACTTTGCCCGTCGAGAGCAGATGCGGAGATTCGTCGACGACATAGAAAAGGCCCAAGATCTGTATGAGGCTAAGCACGGGCAAGCCGTACCGTGGGCCAAAGGGGTAAAGGAAGCATTCGGCAATCCGACCCACTTCCATGCGGACGCACTCGCTTTTGTCCGATCAGCTGCCGTCAAGGCCCATCTGGCGGCAGGCGCAGCTGCCGTCATAGCGGCTGATGGTCGCCCCGACTTCTCGTTCAACCTTCTACAGGAGAATGAAGATCTGCTCCGGGCTGATGTGCTTGATTTTCAGCGAAGGATCAGCGCCCTGGCTGCTGTCACTCCCTCAAAGTTCTTCCGCCGATTGGGGAAGAGCGATGAATTCCATGCCGTTGTGGAATCGCTCAGAGGGGAGATTGACCAGCGAATCAAACCGCTGCTTCCACTCAAAGGACCCGAGACCATTTCCCTTCAACTCGACCCGGCGATCGTGCAGAGAGAGATCGGAGCAGCACGACCCAGGTAGAGCCAATGCTCAGGAGTCCTCGACAAGGCGGGCGGGGAAGCCGCCTTTGGAGATTGGGCCCCATTGGTCGATGGTTAGGCGGATGAGGCATTTGTCTTGGTGGGCCATGGCTTGGCGGTATTCGTCCCAGTCGGGGTGCTCGCCGGAAATGACCCGGAAGTACTCGACGAGGCCGTCGAGTGCCTCGGGCATGTCGAGGCACTCGGCGGTTCCGTCGAGCTGTACCCACTCGCCGCCGAACTCATCGGACATCACCACCATTGAGGCGGCAGGGTTGCGCTTGGCGTTGATCGACTTGGCCCGTTCGGGGTAGCTAGACACCACCACGCGGCCGCTGGTGTCGAGGCCCAGGGTGACCAGCGAGCTCTGGGGGCGGCCGTCTCGGCGAGTAGTGAGCAGGACGCCTCGGTGGCGGGGACGGACGAAGTCCTCCATCTCGGCCCGGTCGACATAGCGGTCGGTTGCAATTGAAGGCATGGAGGGAAGCTAGCGGCCTTGGGCGGTCATATGAACTACTGGGACCACTACAGAGTGCGCCGGATGGGCAGGAGGTTCTGGAAAACCGGGTCGCGGCCTTCTGACCGGGCCGCGAAAACTTCGGCCATGTCGTCGGGGTGGAACATGCCGGCCTGCCAGGTGGCGACGTGGTTGAGGCCGTCGGCCACACTGTGGTCGCGGGTGTAGTTGAGCATTTCCTTTGATCCCCACACCGCCAACGGCGAGCGCTGGGCGGTCTCCCGGGCAATCGATAGCACGCTCTCGATCATGGCGTCTTGATCGGGAAATACCTGGTTGACCAGGCCAGCTGCCATTGCCTCATCCGCAGTGAGCCGGCGCCCGGTGTAGGCCAGCTCACGGGCCAGGCCGTCGGGAATGATCCGGGGCAGCCGTTGCAGGGTGCCCAGATCAGCGGTCAAAGCGATGTTGATTTCCTGAATACAGAAGAACGCATCAGCAGTGCAATACCGCATGTCGGCGGCGCAGACCATGTCCACCCCTCCGCCCACGCAGCCCCCCTGAATCGCGGCCAGCACCGGCATCCGGGCCTTCTCCAGGCAGCTGAAGGACTCCTGAAGGGTTAGGGCCAAGTTTCGGGTTTCGGCCCGGACCCGGCCGAACTCCGGCGTTTTGCTTGATCCTGATTCAGAATCAGCGCCACCCGAGAACAGCGAATCCGGCTGGGTGAACACCGACAGGTCCATGCCCGCGGTGAAGTGGCGGCCGGTGGAGGAGATCACCAGCGCCCGGGCATCTCCGGAGTCGGACAGATCATTCACCGCAGCGGGCAGCTCAGACCAGAACTCCGGGATCATCGAGTTCCTGGCCTCAGGTCGGCTGAGCCGCAGGTGGGCGACTGCATTTTCGAGGGTGATCTCAAAGCAGGTATACGTCGGAAATGAACCGGCCATTTCTCGGCCTCCTCTCACGCCCTGCCGGTTGTGTCTACCGAAGGATCGGCGTCGGGGGGCGCTGCGGGGCAGACTACCCAAGTGCTCATAGTGGACACCCATACTCACGTGATCTCTGACGACCATGAGAAATACCCCCTTCAGGTGGCCGACTATCCGGGGGTGGAGTGGGTGTACGAGGCGCCGGTGACGGTGGAGGAGCTAAAGGCTGAATTGAACGGCGCTGGCGTCGATCGGGCCGTGCTTGTGCAGGCCCAGGGGGGCTACGGCACGGATAACTCCTATGTGGTGGACGCTCGGGCGGCCTATCCCGAGACATTCAGCGCGGTGGTGATCGTGGACGACCCCGCTGAGCTCGACTCGCTGGCTGCCGCTGGGGCGGGTGGGGTGCGTTTCTACGCCATCGGCGGGGGAGGGCCGCTGCACGAAGAGGCAACTTGGGACACCGCGCGGCGGCTCGGCCTGCGGGTCAGCGCAGCGACAGTGCCCGAGTACCTGTCCGCGCTGGTCGAGGCAGTGGCCGCACATCCTGATGTGATCTTGGCTCTAGACCATTGCGGGTTCGCCCCGGAGACGATCGGCGACTACGCCCACCTGGCCAATCTGTATCTGAAAGTCACCCCCCATGTGCTGGATGCGGGCGACCCGGCGGCCATGCTGGAACGACTTGCCGAGCAATTTGGGCTTGACCGACTGATGTGGGGTTCTGACTACTCCCAGACTCACGACCGGCCCTACTCAGAGTTGGCCGACCAAGCTCGAGCTGCCTGTGCTGGGCTCTCCGCTAGCGAGCAAGCCCAGTTCCTGGGTGGCACTGCGCTGGCCCTCTGGCCCGAATTGAGCTAGGCGATCTCCAACATCTGATCGATCACCGCGGCCAATGCGTCAGGGTCGCGCTCAGATTCTCGAGTCTGGCCCCCGACGTCAAGGAAGCGCTGCATGAGGGGCACGTGCTGGCCGGTGGCTGAGCAGGCCATCATCGCCTGGGTCTCGGCCAAGAGTCCGGGCTCTACCGGTCCCAGTGCAGCGTCTACGGCCTGCTTGGCCTTGGCAATGGACAATCTGGGCGAGGCGGCAATTCGGCGGGCCACCTGGGCGGTATGGGCCCGGAGCTTGTCGGAGGGCAGCACCCGGTTGACGTAGCCGATGGCCGCGGCCTCCTCGGCGGTCACGTCGTTGCCCGACAAGACGATCTCAAGCGCCCGGCTGCGGCCAACCAAGCGGGCCAATCGCTGGGTGCCGCTGGCTCCAGGAATAATGCCCATGGCCACCTCGGGCTGGCCGAGCACGGTGCGGGGTCCGGCGAAGCGCATGTCGAGCGACAGCAAGAACTCCGAACCGCCGCCCCGGGCCACGCCGTCGATCATGCCGATGGTGGCTACTCCGATAGTGCGGCACCGGTCGAACGTGACCGCAGCCATGTTGGGCTCGGTCGGCACTTCGGCCGACGCCTCCATGGCCAGGATCTGCTCGACATCGCCGTGCATCAAAAAGAAGTCGGGATCGGCGCTCTCGAACACCAGCACCCCCACCTGATCGTCAGCCTCGACTGCGTTCAGCAAGCCGAACAACCCACCGATCAATTCGCCGTCCACCAGCTGCTTGGGCGGATGGTCGATCACTACCCAGCCAACCCCGTTGTCGACGGTCATCTTGAAGGGTCCGAAACCCTGCTCACTCCGCTGCTCATTCATCAGAGCCCTCCCATTGGTTCCAGTAGGCAACTTCAGACAATGGCCGCCGGCGCACCGGGCCAAAGGGCACCGCGGGCCAACCCATCGGAATGCCGCACACAATGTGCACGTCATCGGGAATGCCGAGAGCGGCCCGCACCTCGTCGGCCCGAAAGGTGTGCAGCGTGGTCAGCACCGTGCCCAGCCCTAGGCTGCGGGCCGCGACTAGGAGATTTTGCACCGCTGGATACACCGAGTGGCTCACTCCCCGCTGAGTGGAGCACACGATGATGAACACCGGCACGTCGCCGACCTCGCGGGCGAATTTGGCGGCCTTCTCAACGATTTCCGCCTCCTGGCCCCGCAGCCATACAGCTCCCGCCGCCGGGTTGTTGTACGACTGCTGCTGTGCATCCAGATACAGCTCGCCCAAGCGGCGGCGCTTGTCGGGATCGGTGACCACCACGAAGCGGGCGAACTGGCCATTGATGGCGCTGGGGGCCCGGATGGCCGCGTCCAGCACCTTGGTAATGAGCTCATCGGGCACCGGGTCGGGCAGATAGCGGCGCACTGCCCGCTGGGTGTGCATGGCCTCGAACACGCCGACCTCGGCGGTTGCTTGGTTCATGGGCTGGACAGTAGTTGCAGCCGGGGTGGTAGTAGTCACCCCACGCTGGCGGTAGCCTGCTCCCATGGCGCAAAAGCACCGCATCACGATCACCTATTGAGTTCCTTGAAACTATTCCGAGCACGCCGTGAGCGCTGCCAAGGACCTCCTTCAGAACTACCAGCACATCATCGAGGATCTGACTCTGGTGACCGGTGCGTCGGGCATATTCGACGTCGAAGTCGACGGTGAGATGCTCTACTCCAAAGAAGACTGCTGTCGCCACGCTGAACCCGGCGAGGTGCTGAAGCTGTTCGCCGACCAGTACGCGGCCGAGGTGCTGCGCTACGGCACCTAGCCGCAGGGGCCGCGTAGGCTGCGGGCGTGGACGGCGGCACAGCAGATGACACAGTCGACATCGATCATCAGTCTCTGGAGTTCGTAGCCGACCGCCACAGCCGCTACCACGAGTTGCGAGAGCGCTGCCCGGTGGCGTTCAACGAGCACTACGGCGGTTTCTGGATGGTCACCGACTACGAGTCAGTGGCCCAAGTAGCCCGAGACAACGAGACGTTCGCCCACAAGTACGAGCCCGATGCCCCCGACGGCGTCTCCTACATGGGCATTTGCGGCGTTCCCCGTCCGTCGTACATACCTCGCCAAGGCGTTTCCGAGATCGATGGACCCGAGCACGCCGACCTGCGGCGAGTGCTGAACCCGCTCATGACCATCAATGCCGTCGAGAGCACCCGGCCGAGGATGGAGGCAGTGTCGGCGTGGTTCATCGATGAGATAGTCGAGTCGGGCGAGGCAGATTTGGTGCTCGACTACGCCACCCCGGTCCCCGCGGTGCTGACGCTCGAGATGATGGGCATGGTGTCGTCCAACTGGCAGCACTATGCCGACTTCTTTCACGCCACCTCGTCCTATGAGCCCACCGATGAGCGGTATCTCAGCGCAATCGCCCATCAGCCGGATATGTGGGGCGAGCTGCGCGACTTCGCCCAATTTCGACGAGAGAATCCGGCCGACGACGTTACTACCGCCCTGGTTTCCTCCCCGCTGGATGGCCGAATGCTGAGCGACGACGAGATCACCGCCATCATGTGGAACTTGGTGGCTGGCGGCCTCGACACCACCACGTCGCTGGTGTCGTGGGGACTGCATCATTTGGGAACCCACCCCGAGGACCGCGCCCGGCTAATCGAGAATCCCACCCTGATCCCGGCTGCAGTCGAGGAGTTCCTCCGCTTCTACAGTCCCAGCGAGACCCTGACCCGCACCGCCACCCGCGACGTGGAGCTGGGCGGTCGCCAAATCAAGCGGGGTGACATTGTGCTCATCAGCTGGGTAACAGCCAACCATGATCCTGCTGTTTTCGATGATCCCGGCGAGATTCGCATCGAACGCCAGGCAAACAAGCACTTGGCCTTTGGTCTGGGCGGCCACCGCTGCATTGGCTCGTCGATCGCCCGCATCGAATCAGAGCTCATGCTCAGAGACGTGCTGGCCCGCATCGGCGACTATGAGATCGACCTCGACCAGTTCAAGCCCTACCCGGGCAATCTATTGCTGACGGGCGTGGTATCGATGCCGGCCACCTTCACGCCCGGGGCGCGTTCTGGGGCGACCGACCCTTTCGCCTAAACGCTCGAACAACCCCAGATTGATAGGTCCGGCTAGCTCAACCGCTCCACGATCATGGCCATGCCCTGGCCACCGCCCACACACATGCTCTCGATCCCGATGGTCTTGTCGGCATCCTCCAGCCCGTTGAGCAAGGTGCCCATGATGCGGGCTCCGGTCATACCGAAGGGATGGCCCAATGCGATGGCGCCGCCGTTCACGTTGAGTTTGTCGAAGTCGATGCCCAGCTCATCGGCCGAAGGAATCACCTGAGCGGCGAACGCCTCGTTGATCTCCACCAAGTCGATGTCGTCGATGGTCATGCCGGCTCGGTCCAGCACCTGGGCGATGGCCGGAATGGGTCCGAGGCCCATGATCTCGGGATTCACCGCGGCCACGCCAGAAGCCACGATCCGGGCCAGCGGCTTGACGCCCAACTCAGCAGCCTTGGTGTCGCTCATCACCACCACCGCGGCGGCCCCGTCGTTGAGAGGACAGGCGTTTCCCGCGGTAACGGTGCCGTCGGGGCGGAACACTGGATTGAGCTGGGAGACCTTCTCGATGACGGTGCCGGCTCGAATGCCGTCGTCGGTGCTTACCAGCGTGCCGTCGGCCAGGGGATAGGGGGTGATCTCCCGCTCGAAGAAGCCACGCTCCTGGGCGGCCTCGGCCCGGTTCTGGGACCTGACGCCGAACTCGTCTTGGCGCTCGCGGCTCACATTCCAGGCCTGGGCCACGTTCTCTGCGGTCTGGCCCATGGCGATGTAGATGTCGGGCAGACCCTCAGGGGGTGACCATGTCGGCGTGCCCTCGCCTGTGCGCTCAGCCGAGCGGGCCTCGGCCTCGGCGAACTTGTCGTTCTTGCCGCCCCGGTCGGAAGCTCCCGCCGCGAAGCGGCTCACGCACTCGACTCCGCCCGACACGAACACATCGCCCTCTCCAGCCCGCACCGCATGGGCGGCCATGCGGATGGTCTGGAGCGACGAGGAGCAGTAGCGGTTTACGGTAACGCCGGGCACGTCGAGTCCGGCCAAGAGCCCTGACAGCCGGGCGATGTTGTAGCCCGCCTCGCCCGCAGGCTGAGCGCAACCCCACATCACGTCCTCGACGTCAGAACCTTCTATCTGGGGGACCTTGCCGATCACGTCGTCGATGATGAACGCTGACATGTCGTCGGGGCGAACGTCGGCCAGCGACCCCTTGACCGCCCGCCCGATGGGCGTGCGGGAGGTGGCGACGATGACTGCTTCGGGCATGGTGGACTCCTGTTGGTTGGTTGGGATCTGTAGATCGGTTGAGTTGGGGCCTCTTGGAGGCTAGGACAGGTCGACTCTCTCGGTGTCACTGCCGCTGCGGAGGTGCTTGCCGGGCCGGGCGTCGGTGAATCGCCCGTCCTGCACGATCTCTTCGCCGTTGCAGAACACATGGTCGATGCCCTCGGCTTCTCCATAAAGGCGGGGAGCGCCAGCGGGTAGGTCGGCCACAACCGTGAGGGGCTTGGCCCCCACCCGGCTCTCGTCGATCACCACCACGTCGCCGTGCCAGCCCTCTTGGAGCTGGCCCCGCTCCTTGAGCCCATACAGCTGGGCCTGCACGTCGGTCATCAGGTGGACGGCCTCTTCCATCGAGATGAGCTCACGCTCCCGCATGCACTGGCCGAGCATTGAGGTGGCGTAGTTGGCGGTCATGAACAGGTCCAGGTGGGCGCCGGCGTCCGAGGCGCCGATAACCGCTCGACCATCCCGCCAGATCTCCATGCGGGCCTTCCAGTCCGCGTTGGAGGACACCGGCGGCGGGGTGCCGAAAGAGGTCTTCAGCTCATCGGCCACCACGATGTCGCACAGGGCGTCGAACGGCTTCTTGCCCTCGTCCTCGGCGATCTGTCCCACGGTGCGTCCCCGATACTGCTCGTTCTCGGGGGCGAAGGTGTCGAAGATGATCTTGGTGGACCAATCAGCCAGTCCCTTCAGGGGTCCGGGCTGTTGGGCCAGTTCATCGAGGCGGTCGCGCTCGGCCTGGTCGGCCAAAATCGCCATCTTTTCCGCCGGCGGGGCCAGCATGGCGCCCTCCCAGTCAGGCAGGGCATCGAGCACAAAGCCGCCGGCCATGCTGAGGCGTACCGAGAACGCCATGGGCACGGTGAGGGCCACCACCTTGCCGCCGTTGGCCTTGGCGTGGTCGCTGGCCTCCAGCTTGGCGTAGCACTCGTCCAGATTGTTCTCGGCCACGGTCATCACGTTCCAGTTGAGCTGGGTCTGAGCGGCCACCGACATGTCGGTCATCAGGTTGATGGCGGCGTCGTCGAACGGGCCGACACAGGGGATGATCTCCAGCGAGGTGCCCTCATACTCCGAGCACACCCTGGCCAACTCCACCAGCTCGTGGCGGCTGGCGTAGCGGCTGGGCACCATGTTGCCGAAGGGGTCGTTGTGGGTGCGGGCGTAAGACGAGGAGAACCCCAGGGCCCCGGCCTCCAACCCGGCGCGGAGCAGATCCTGCATCTGGGCCAGCTCCTCAGGGGTGGCCTCCCGCTTGACGCAGTCTGGCCCCATGACCACGCGGCGAAGTGCGGAGTGCCCCACCTTGAAGGCGGTGTTGATCGACAGCGTGCCGTCGAAGGCGTCGAAGTACTCGGCGGTGGAGCGCCAGTTCCACGGCACGCCGACCTGGAGCGACTCCAGGGGCATGCCCTCGACCCGGGCCAGCATCTGCATCAGGTATTCGCCGTCGGCGGGGTCGTCGGTGAGCGGGGCGATGGTGAACCCGCAATTGCCCCCGATCACGCTGGTCACCCCGTGCAGAGGCGACGGGCTGAGTGTGGTATCCCAAAACACCTGGGCGTCGAGGTGGGTGTGAACGTCGATGAAGCCGGGGCACACTGCTTTGCCGGTGGCATCCACCATGTTGGCCGCCTCGGCTGCGCTCAGATCCCCGATCGATGCGATCCGCCCACCGGTCAAACCCAGATCGGCCCTATAGCGTGAACCGCCGGTACCGTCGACGATGTCTCCGCCTTTGATGATGGTGTCGAACATGGAAGCCCCCTGGAGTGCGTTAGCGGACGCGGTTGCCGTTAATGTAGGCGATTCGTGCCCTCAGGGGTGTGGCCGAAGGGCGCTGGCGACTACCAGGCTTTCGCCAGCTTCGGATCGGGGCCGGAAACAGATCGCCGGTATGCTCTGCCCATGGTTGAGATCCCCCGCATTATTTCCGTGGACGACCACGTGGTCGAGCCGCCCGACTTGTGGATCGAGCGCCTTCCCCGCAAGTACCACGACCGCTGCCCGCGGGTGGAGCGCGACAGGGCCACGTTTCATTTCGAGGGCGGGGTGTTCAGCTATGAAAAGGGCGCGCCCGACGGGACGTGGGGCGACTGGTGGCTCTACGACGACCTGATTTATCCATTCCCCAAGCTGTCGGCCGCCATTGGGTTCGAACCGCTCACCAACACGCCGGTGACCTTCGACGAGATCCTGCCGGGGTGCTGGAAGCAGAAAGAACGCCTAGTGGACATGGACGCCAACCACGTTGATGCGTCAATCTGCTTCCCCAACGTGTTGCCTCGATTCTGCGGCCAGACCTTCCACGAGCGGGAGGACAAGGAGCTGGCTCTGCTGTGTGTCAAGGCCTACAACGACTGGATGATCGATGAATGGTGTGCCGGCGACGGCGAGGGTCGGCTGATCCCCCTCACCATCGTCCCGCTGTGGGACTCCCAGCTGGCCGCCGAGGAGATCCACCGGTGCGCCGACAAGGGCAGCTTCGCAGTGGCCTTCTCCGAGAACCCCTACCACCTGGGTCTGCCGTCGATCCATCACCCCAGCAAGTTCTGGGAGCCGTTCTTCGCCGCCTGTGAGGAGACCGGCACGGTGGTGAACATGCACATCGGCTCGTCCTCGAAGATGCCGAGCACGTCGCCCGACTCGCCGTTCGCGGTCAGCTCCACCATCACCTTCAGCAACGCTATGGGTTCGATGTGCGACTACATCCTTTCCGGCGTGTTTGAGCGGTATCCCGGCTTGCGGGTGGCCTACAGCGAGGGCCAAGTGGGGTGGATGCCCTATGTGATCGAGCGCATGGACAAGCTGTGGGAGGAGCGAATCAACGACGACGACGGCGATTTCGGGGTTAACCTGCCCAACCCGCCGTCCACCTATATCCCCGGCCACGTATGGGGCTGCATGTTCGACGACACCGTGGGGTTGCGGAACCGCGACCTGATCGGCATGGACCAGATCACCTTCGAGGTGGACTATCCCCACGCCGACTCCACGTTCCCCCACACACTGGAAGTGGCCACCAGGATTGTGACTGAGGCGGGGCTCGACGACGAGGAGACCTACAAGCTGCTCCGAGGCAACGCCATAGAGCTGTACAGCCTGGAAAAATACGGCATCGCTGCTTAGCCCGCTTGGCGGACGAGCACCGATAAGGGGGATTTGCCATGGCGCTGGCTGAGATGGAGCCGCTGAACACCGACGAGGAGTACCGCCTGCTCATCGGGGGCGAATGGGTGGCTCCCGGTGCGGGCACCTACGAGATCGTCGACCCCAACACCGCTCGGGTAGTCGGCCACGCCCCCGAGGCGTCGATGGCGCAGGTAGCCGACGCGGCCGCGGCGGCCAAGGCCGCTCTACCCGGCTGGCGGGACACGCCCATGGCTGAGCGGTGCGCCCTACTGGGCCGGGCCGCCAATCTGATCGACGAGCGTATCGGCGGCTTGACCGGGCTGGTGCAGGGGGAGACCGGGGCCACCATCAACATCACCGAGGCGGTGCAGCTGCCAGCGTGCGGCGAGCGGTTCCGCCAATACGAGATCCCCGTAAACCTGGACGAGTCAATGGCGCCGTATCCGGTTGAGGCCAACCCGCTGGGGCCGGCTGGATTGGCCGGGGCCCATGTGATCCGCCAACCGGTGGGGGTGGTGGCCTGCATCACCTCCTATAACTTCCCCCTGGTCAACGTGTCGGGCAAGGTCGCCCCTGCGCTGGCCATGGGCAATACCGTGGTGATCAAGCCGGCGCCCCAGGATCCCCTGGCCATGATCAAAGTGGTGGAGGTAATCGAGGAGGCCGGATTTCCGCCCGGGGTGGTCAACATCATCACCGGCTCGGGGGCCGCGGCAGGGGCCGGCCTGGTGACGTCGCCCGACGTGAACATGGTGAGCTTCACCGGCTCCTCCGCGGTGGGGGTGAAGATCATGGAGGCGGGATCAGCCACCATGAAGCGCCTGCTCATGGAGCTGGGCGGCAAGGGGGCCTGCGTGCTCACCGACGACTGCGACGTGGATGCCGCGATTGGGGCAATTGCCTCGGTGTGGGGGCTCCACAGCGGCCAGATCTGCACCGCGCCCACCCGGGTGATCGTCCATCGCTCCCGCTACGACGAGCTGGTGGACAAGCTGACCGCGGTGGCCGGAATGCTCAAGGTGGGCGATGCCCTCGACCGGGAGACGATCGTCGGCCCGGTCATCACCGAGACCCACCGCGACCGGGTGGAGCACTTCATCGCCAGCGGCGTGGCCGACGGGGCCACCTTGCAGTGCGGCGGTGGGCGTCCAGACCTACCCGGCTACTTCGTGGAACCCACTTTGCTGGTGGACTGCGAGCCCGACATGCGCGTGGTCCAGCACGAGATCTTCGGACCAGTGGTGGCCGTGCTGGCCCACGACGGCGACGACCACGCGGTGGAGCTGGCCAACGACAGCGACTACGGCCTGTTCAGCTACGTGTTCGCGGGCAGCACCGCCCGGGCCTTTGAGATCGGCCGACGCATCGAATCGGGCAACGTCGGCCTCAATTCCCTGGCCCCTCACGTTCACGCCCCCTTCGGGGGCTTCAAGATGAGCGGTGTGGGCCGCGACCGGGGCGTCTTCGGACTCCACGCCTACAGCGAGATCCAAGCCCTCAGCTGGCTGGCCAAGTAGATCCCGTTCCTGTTTGATGGAGACCCCAGCAATAGGCCGGGTTGGATTCATCGGGCTGGGGAACGTCGGCGGGAAGCTGGCTGGGAGTCTGTTGCAGCAGGGGTTCGAGCTATCCGTGCGAGACCTCGACCAGGCCGCGGCTGAGCCACTGCTGGCCCATGGGGCGCAGTGGGCTGACAACGGCCGGGAACTGGCCCAAATCAGCGACGTGATCGTGACCTGCCTTCCGTCACCCGCAGCTTCGGCCGAGGTGATGGAGGCTCCCGACGGGGTGATAGCCGGACTCCGACCAGAGACGATTTGGCTGGAGATGAGTACTACCGACGACGCTGAAGTACGCCGCCTCGGCGAGTTGGTGGAGGCTGCCGGTGGCATCCCGCTAGATGCGCCGGTCTCCGGGGGCTGTCACCGGGCCGCCACCGGCAACATCGCCATCTTGGCGGGTGGAGAAAGAGCGGCTTTCGAGCGGGCACTGCCACTGCTGGCCGCCATGGGCCACGAGATCGTGCACACCGGGCCCCTGGGGAGCGCATCGGTGCTAAAAGTGGTCACCAACTATCTGGCTGGGGTGCATCTGATCGCCCTGGGCGAGGCCTTGATGGTGGCCAAAAAGGCCGGCCTTGACCTCGCCACGGTCTACGAAGGCATCCGGGTGTCGTCAGGCAACTCCTTCGTGCACGAGACCGAGAGCCAGGTGATTTTGAACGGGAGCTACAACATCAACTTCACCATGGATCTGGAGGTCAAAGACCTAACCCTGTTGGACAATCTCGGTGCCAAGCTTGGCGTGCCACTGGAGCTGTCGCCGCTGGCGGTGTCAATCACGCGCGACGGCCTGGAACGATACGGCCCCCGAGCGTGGTCGTCGATGATCGTAAGGCGCCTGGAAGACGCGTGCGGCGAAGACCTGCGAGCCCCCGGCTTCCCCGCCGAGCTCACCGACTCCGAGCCACCAACAACCGGCTACGAAGTCCGACGACCAGCTGTTTAACCCCTAGATCGGCCGGTGGCCGCCGGGGTAGGGGGTGGTGGCGTCGAGGGTCATGACGGTGAGGTCCAATTCGTCGAGCAGGGAGAGGCTGGAGAGAATCTCACCGCAGCGGTCGATGGGGCAGTCGCAGAGGGCCACGGCGGCTTCGACCATGGCCTCCATCGACTCGATCTGGTCGGGGCGCAGGATGTTGCCCACTAGTTCGTCGGCCCCTTCGGACAGCACCGCGGCTTGGGGTTCGATGGTGTTGATGCGGATGTTGCGGGGGTGCAGTTCTACGGCCAGTGCGCTGGTCATCCGGTTGAGGGCTGCTTTGGTGGTGCCGTAGAACCCGAAGATGCCTTTAACTCCGTCGGCCGGGAACGGCGGACCGACGGCCAGATTGGCGGTGGCGCTGGACAGGTTGACGATCCAGCCCTCACCGGCGGCTTCCATGTCGGGCAGCACCGCGTCGATGAGGTCGTGGGGGCCCAGCAGGTTTATTTCCAGCATGAGGCGGCGTCGCTTCAGCGGGTAGCCCACCATGGGCTGGTAGATAGCCGCCGCCGCGTTGTTGACCAGGATGTTTATCGGCCCCAATGCCTCCCGGGCCTGGGGGACTATGGTCGCCCGGCTGTCGGCGTCGGCTAGGTCGGCCTGGATGGCGATGTGGGTGCCGGGGTGGGCGTTGAGCTCGGCCAGCGTCTCGTTGAGCGAGCCGGAAAGGGTGGGGTGGGAATCCAGGGTTCGGGCGGTGATGGCCACGTTGGCCCCCTCGGCAGCCAGCCGCTGGGCAATGCCCTTGCCGATGCCCCGGCTGGCTCCGGTGACGATGGCGTTCTTGCCTTCGAATCGCTTCATGGCGAGCATCCTAAGTTCACAGGCCTTCACACTTTGCAGTGGGGCGCTTCCAACTGCTCTGTCTCAAACCGCCGGTACTAGGGTCACCACCCATGTTGAACGAAGGTATGAAGGCCCCGGACTTCACTGCCCCCGACCAGGACGGCAACGATCTGGCTTTGGCCGATCTGCGGGGCAACTGGGTGGCGTTCTGGTGGTACCCGAAGGCGTCCACCCGAGGTTGAACCATCCAAGGACAGGGATTCCGTGATCGAATCTCCGAATTTGAGGCCCTCGACGCAGTTGTGGTGGGGGCGTCGTTTGACACCGTGGAGGAGCAGAAGGGCTTTGTGGACGGCGAGAGCTTCCCGTTCAAGCTGATCTCCGATCCCGACCGGACCGTCGGGCGGGCCTATGACGCCGAGCGGGCCGAAGGCGAGCCCTACTTCGAGCACGGCCTGCCCCGTCGGATCAGCTACCTGATCTCTCCCGACGGCACGGTGGCCAAGGCCTACGACCTAGAGGGCCAAGATCTGGCCCAGCACGCCGCCGAGATCATCGCCGATATCAAAGCGCTGAGCTAGGCGCTGCCTCCAAAGGGGCAGCTAGAACTCGATGACCCACCGGCCTCGGGTGCCGCCGGCCTCCAATCGGGCGTGGGCCTCCGAAGCGTTCTCCATGGGGACGGTGCCAGCCACTCGCAGCGATACCTGGCCGTCTTCGGCCTGTTGGCGCAAGCGGTCAAGCTTTGCCTGCTCTTTGAAGTAGTCGAACACCCAGGTGACGTGGAATTGGATGCCCCGTTCGCGGTTGCCCGGCCATCCTCGCACCGAGGCGAAGCCTCCGCCGTCGCGCACTGCGGCCACCAGCAGCTCCATTTGCACCGACCCGTCGGCCAAGCCGTCCACGCCGTCGGGGGCATGCTGCCGGATGCGGTCGGCCACGTCGTCGCCCCGGCGCACGATCACATCGGCCCCGAACGAGGCCACCAGCTCCTCGTCGGCTTCGGAAGAATCGGCGATCACCCGCAGGCCGTCGGCTTTGGCCAGCTCCACCATGTAGCCGCCATAGCACCCCGCCGCCCCGGTGACAGCCAGGGTCTGTCCCGGCTTGAGGGCGAGCTGGTCCAGGCTCAGCCGGGCGGTGAGGCCGTTCATGGGCAGGGTGCTGGCCTCGGCGAACGACGATCCCTCCGGCATCCGGGCCACCGATTCGGCCGGCAGCACCACATATTCTGAGTAGGCCCCGTGGGAACCCCGGGGCAGCACGATGGCCATGACATGATCGCCCACTTGCAGGTCGGCCTCGGTGTCCTCTCCGATCTGGTCCAGCACCCCGGCAACGTCCATTCCGGGCACGTAGGGCGGCGGGCCGGTCTTGGCCTGGTCAGCGGCCCGAAGACCCGAACGCGCAATGGTGTCGGTGGGGCTGACTGCGGTGGCCCGCACCCGAATCCTCACCTTGCCGGGACCAGCCTCTGGAGTGGGGAGCTCCACCACTTCCAGCGCTTCTGGCCCGCCGTACTCGATAACGCCTACTGCTCGCATGGGCCGGGAGCCTAGTGGTCAGCAATCGGTCAACAGCCAGCGCAACTCAGTCCCAGCAGTCGATGTCGTTGTTGTCGCGCAGCCCGCACGAGTGGTCGGCGCCCGACGAAATGGCAATGAATCGCCTAATCGGCGGAACGGCCGCTCCACCAGCGCCCCAGCACCGGGGAGTGCCGTCGTCGCGCAGGCCGCAGGTGTGCTCCCAGCCGGCAGAGATGGCGATAAACCGGTCGCCCGGAGGCTCGGCCCGGCCGCCGGCGTTGTCGCCCCAGCACTCCACTCTGCCATCGTCGAGAATCCCGCAGGCATGGGAGAGGCCGACGGAGACGGCGGTGAACCGGCTCTCAGGAGGATCAGGCCATCCGTAGTCGCCCCAGCACTCCACTCTGCCGGTGTCTCGGACACCGCAAGAGTTGTCGCCCCAACCGGCGGAAAAATCGGTGTATGGAACCTGCCGAATGGCTGGCACAACTGCGCGGCCCTTGATATTGGGCCAACATGTGACGGTGCTGTCTTCACGGATGCCACACGACCGCAATCCTCCAACGGAGATGGCGGTAAAGCGGCCCTGGGGAGGAAGACTGCGCACTTCGTAGTTGTCGCCCCAGCAGTCGGCGGTGCCGTCGTCGCGGATGCCGCACGAATAGCCCGATCCGGCGGAGATGGCAGTGAAAGTACCCTTGGGGACATAGGCCCAACCGGCATTGGTCCAGTTGTCGCCCCAGCACCAGACGGTGCTGTTGGTTGTGATGCCGCAGTTGTGGTCCTCCCCGGCGGAAATGGACGTGAACTGGTCTCCCGGAGTGTCCGCGTCATCTATTACACAAGCGGTGGCCAACACCGCGACCGCGGCCACCACGGCCACCAGGACTGTGGTCGATTTCCGGTGAATCGACAGCCTGCTCATCACCATGAGTCTGCCGGAAAATCCCCATCGAACGTGGGCAGGCTGGCGGTTGGATCAGCCACTGGTATGGATAGCCTGAAAAAGCGGAGGTGACCTCTGATGCAGCCGTTCAAGATCGCCACATGGAGCGAGGTGCCCGATCGGGAGCCAGTGGGGGCTCTGGTGAGCAACGTCGACCTGGTGATCGTGCGCTTCGACGACAACCATTCGGTGCTCTACGGGCGCTGCCTGCACCGGGGTGCGATGATGCGCGACGGGCGCATCGAGGGCGACAACATCATTTGCGGTCTGCACGGCTGGGACTACGTCTTTCAAACCGGAGTGTCCAGCTACGACAACTCCGAGCGGTTGGCCCGGTTCGCCTCCTGGGTGGACGGCGGCGATCTGCTGGTGGACCTCGACGAGATCTTGGCCTGGGAGAAGGAGCATCCCCAGCCCTTTGACCGGGCGGCCTACCAGGGGGCCTACGCCGACCCCCACGGGGACGCCGCAGAGCCCCATGTAGGGCTGATCCGGCAGCTGGCCGACGAAGGCCTGAAGTATGTGGGCCATCACGGGCCGGTGGTGTCGATGGGCGTGCCCCGCGAGCAGCTTCCCAGTTGGGACCACATTCAATTCGTCACCGCCCAGTTGGCCCGAAGGCCTCAACTCGAAGACGTACCAGTAGAGACCGAGGTGGATATCGGCCCCAACGCCGAGAGTCCGCTGCGCCTGGAGATCCCCCTTCTGGTGAGCGATATGAGCTTCGGGGCGCTGTCCCAGGAGGCCAAAGTAGCCCTGGCCCGGGGCGCGGAGCGGTCCGGCACCGGCATCTGCTCGGGGGAAGGCGGCATGCTTGAGGAGGAGAAGGCGGAGAGCACCCGCTACTTCTACGAGATGGCCAGCGGCATGTTCGGTTGGTCGCTGGACAAAGCGGCGTCATCTCAGGCCTTCCACTTCAAGCTGGGCCAAGGGGCCAAGACCGGCACCGGAGGGCACCTGCCCGGCATCAAGGTGCAGGGTCGGATCGCCGAGGTGAGGGGCCTCGAGCCGGGAACCCCGGCCATCTCGCCGTCCACGTTCGTCGATCTCGTGAATGAGGACGACTACCGTCGGTTCGCCTACAGAGTGCGGGAGGCCTCCGGTGGGATCCCGATCGGGGTGAAGATGTCAGCCCAGCACATCGAGGACGACATCGACGCCGCCCTGCGGGTGGGGGTGGACTACATCATCCTCGACGGCCGGGGTGGGGGCACCGGGGCCGCCCCGGTGATCTTTCGGGACCACATCTCGGTGCCCACGATTCCCGCGCTGGCCCGAGCTCGCCACCATCTCGACGCCCGAGGCCGGCGGGACGTGACTCTGATCGTGACCGGCGGTTTGCGGACGCCCCCCGATTTCGCCAAGGCGTTGGCTCTGGGGGCCGATGCAGTGGCGGTTTCAAATGCAGCCATGCAGGCCATCGGCTGTCTGGGCATGCGGGCCTGCGCCTCCAACAACTGCCCGGTGGGCATCGCCACCCAACGTCCTGAGCTGCGGGCCCGCCTCCCAGTGGAGGAGGCCGCAGGACGGTTGCACAATTTCTTCTGCGCATCTGTAGAGCTGATGAGCGTGCTGGCCCGGGCTTGCGGGCACACCCATCTGCGGGAGTTCTGCGCCGACGATCTGACCACCTTCGACCGGGAGATGGCCCACCTAACCGATATCAGCTATGGGGGACTGCGCCTCTAGTGGTGTGTCGGGAATTCCAGGGGGCTATTCCGGGGCGGCGCGGGAAGCCACCACATCGGTGAAGTCCACGAACGACCGCAGTGTGTGGCCGCCGTCCACGGTGATGAACTGGCCGGTGGTGAAGCTCGACTCAGGGCCAGCGAGAAAGCGGATGGCCTCGGCGATGTCGTTGGGGCGGCCGATGCGCTGGAGGGGCTGCTGGTCGAGATACTGGGCCACCACCGAGTCGTTGTTCACCAGACCTTGGGTGGTATCGGTGGCGGTCAGCCCCGGCCGAACTGCGTTGACCCGTACCCCGAGAGCGCCCAGCTCGTCGGCGGCTACTCTCACCAGGGCGTCCACCCCGGCCTTGCCCGCGCAGTAGGCGGCCAGGAAGCGGCAAGATTGGATGGCCGCGGTGGACGACACCGCCACGATGGACCCGCCCCCCGCGTCGGCCATGTGCTGTCCGGCGTGTTTGATCATGATGAAGGGGGCCACCACGTTGAAGCTGACGATTTCGGCGACCTGCTCTGGCTCGTAGTCGAGCACTGCGGCCATTGCGCCCCCTCCAGGGACCGATACCGCCATATCCAGCCGCCCGGTGGGCTCGGCCGCCATGGCCACCGCGGCCAGCACCTGGTCGCTGTCGGTGGCGTCGCAGGTGGTCCAGCGGATGGAGCCGCCGGTCTCGGCCGCCAGCGGGGACTGTTCGTCAGCCGTCTCTTGGAGGTGGCCCGAACTGCGGCTGGCGATCACCACATGGGCGCCGTCGCCCACCAGCAACCGGGCCGTGGACCGGCCGATGCCGCCCGCACCCCCGGTAACCAGGGCAGTCATTCCGGCAAGGGGCAAGCTCTCAGACTGGATGCTCATAAGTCGGCGACTCCTTCGCGAACGACGGTGCACAGCAACTCGGCGTGGCGGTGGGCCAAGTCGTCGGGCATGCCGGCGATGCTGGCCCAGCAGTAGGCCTCCACCATGGGGATGCCCTCGGACAGGCCGCGCAGATGCTCGATGGCATCATCGGGGGTGAGCACCTCCATCGGGGAGATGACCCCCATGGTGCTGCGCCGCTCCCGCAGCTTCTCCACCGTGAGCGGGCTGGGGGTCTTGCCGGTGCCCGACGCCCCCGCGGCCCGGTAGGTGTTTAGCTGCCATGCCAAGTGGGGCAGGATGCGCTCGTAGGCCTCGTCGGGATCGTCGGCCACCACCATGCTCACCACCCCGGCCATTCTGGCCATGCCCGGATCGTGGCCTGCCTCGGCCAAGCCCTCGGTATAGGGCTCCAGCGAGGCCGGGTTGATGGACAGCAGACCGCAGCCCAGCCGACCGGCTCGGCGGGCGCCCTGGGGGCCGTTGTATCCCAGCCAGATGGGGAAGGGATTCTGTACCGCCGGAGGGGTGACCACACCACCATCGAGCAGTTCCCGGACCTCCCGTACCCGCTGGTCGGTGATGGTGTAGCGCTTGGACAGGTCGGCCCCGTAGGCGGCGAATTCGTCGGATACGTAGCCCGCGCCCAGCCCGAGGTCGATCCGACCGTTGCTGATCTGGTCGGCCACCGCGGCCTCTTCGGCAATTTGCGGGGCGAGGCGCAGCGGGGCCAGCAGCACTGCGGTGCCGATTCTGACGCGATCGGTTCGTGCGGCAACCGCGGCGGCGAAGGTGAGCGGCTGGGGCAGATAGCCGTCCTCGAAGAAGTGGTGCTCGCTGAGCCACACCGAGTCGGCCCCCCACTCCTCGGCTTGGACGGCCAGCTCCAGCGACTGTCGGTAGAAATCGGGCCAGGGCTTTTTCCATTCCGGCGGGTTCCGCAAGTCCAGGTAGATGCCGATGCGCATCCTGTGACCCTACTGATCCTGGGTGGCTCTACTCGTCTTGGGTGGCAGGGGGCATCCAGTCGGGCCAGTGGTCGGCCAGCGTGAGAGACCATTCTGGCGGGCGCTTCTCCAAAAAGGCCATCACTCCCTCGGTGGCGTCGGGCTGGCCCATGACATGGAGGTGGATGCGCCGCTCCAGATCGTTGATAACTCCCTGGTCGCCGGGCGAAGTGGTCCACAGCAGCCGTTTGCTGAGGGCGACCGAAACCGGGGCCACGTTTACGGCGATGTCTTTGGCGGCCTCCATGGCGGCGGGCAGCACCTCGCTGGCATCGAGGGCGGCCGTTGCCAGCCCCATCTCCGCCGCCTCGGTGCCGGTGTACATCTTGCCGGTGAGCAGGATCTCCAGCGCCTTGGCGTGGCCTACCGTGCGAGGCAGGGTCCAATGGGAGCGGAAATCAGGCAGCACTCCTCGGCGGTTCTGGACGATGCCCCAGCGGGCGTCGGCCGCGATGTAGCGGATATCGCACTGGAGGGCAATGGTCATGCCCAAGCCCACGGCATGACCGTTGATGGCGGCGATGACCGGCTTGCGCACATCCCAGGGATGGAACTCGAGGGCGTCGGAGCGGAATCCGTCGGGGTCGGGGGGGCCGAACACTCCTGGTCCGCCGGAGAAGTCTGCGCCCGCACAGAAGGCCCGACCCGCTCCGGTGACGACCACCGCCCGCACCTCCTCGTCGGCATCACAGCGGCGCAGGGCGTCGGACAGCTCGGTGCCCATCAAAGAGCTGAAGGCGTTGAGCTTCTCGGGGCGGTTCAGGGTGATCACCGCCACCCGGTCGTCCACCGAATAGGCGATGTCCTGGTAGTCGTCAGTCACTAGTGCTGGTATCTCCTCAAGGCTCGGGGGATGGTAACCACGCCGGCGCCGGCGATGAGCACTGCGGCGATGGTGGGGATCCACATCCAGGCCGGGGGGATGTCCAGTTCGAAGAAATTCCGGGCCCATGGCCATACCATCACCAGCAGGTAAGACCCGGCCATGGCCGCGGCCAGACCGATCTTCCACGGGCGCAGCGGACGGCTGATTACCACCAAGATCACCAGCCCTACTCCCAGCAAGGTGAACGTGGCCACCGTGCGGGCCTCTGGCAGGGTCACTTCGTCGTGGCGACGGGCGATCTCGTAGACGAAAAACGACGCCACCGCGGCCAGCACCCCAGCAGGGATCGAGAACCGCAGCACTCGGGTCAGAAAACCGGGGCGGATCAACTCGGTGCTGGGGGCCAGGGCCAAAAACAGCCCGGGCACGCCGATGGAGAACGTGCCCACCAGCGTGAGATGGCGGGGAAGAAACGGGTACTCCACCGTGAAGATGCCCACCAGCACGGTGAGCAGCACGGCGTAGGAGGCCTTGGTCACGAACAGGTTGGCTACCCGCTCAACGTTGTTGATCACCTTGCGCCCCTGGGCCAGCACCTCCGGCAGAGTGGCGAACGAGTTGTCGAGCAGCACCAACTGGGCCACCGCCCGGGTGGAAGCCGAGCCGCTGCCCATGGCGATGCCCATGTCGGCGTTCTTGAGAGCCAGCACGTCGTTCACGCCGTCGCCGGTCATGGCCACGGTGTGGCCTCTCGACTGGAGCGCCCCCACCATGGCCTGCTTCTGCTGGGGAGTGACCCGTCCGAACACCGCATTTTCAGCAAGTGCCCTGGCCATTTCGTCGGTATCGTCGGGCAGGTCCCGGGCGTCCATGTGGTTGTGGGCGTCGGGGATGCCGGCCCGCTGGGCCACCGCGGCCACCGTGGCGGTGTGGTCACCGGAGATCACCTTGAGGTTCACCCCCTGCTCCCGGAAAAAGGCCAGAATCTCGGGGGCGTCGGGGCGGATGGTGTCCTCCAGCAGGATCAGGGCCAACGGGGTCCGATTCTCGGGCAGCGTCTCGTCGGCCAAAGGCTCGGGACAGTGGGCCAAAAGCAGAGTGCGCCGGCCCGCTTCCGCGTGATCTGCTACTCGGTCCATCACCGCAGGAAGGTCGTTGGCGATCACGTCGGGGGCGCCGAAGTAGAAGGCGCCGTGGCTGCGGAACTCCATAGCCGACCACTTACGCGCGCTGGAAAACGGAGTGGCCCCCACCGGGGTCCAGCCACCGATATCGCCGCCGTCAGGTGCGGGGTAGGCGTCACGTACGGCCAGCATGGTGGCGTTGGGGGCCTCATCGGCATGGGCCAAGGCCCCGAGAGCGGTGGCGACCAGAACAGGATCGACGTCGGGCAGGGTCTCCACCTCGCCGAAACTGATGTGGCCGGTGGTGATGGTGCCGGTCTTGTCCAGGCACAGCACGTCGATGCGGGCCAGGAGCTCCACTGTGGCCAGCTCCTTGGCCAGCGCTTGACGGCGGGCCAGGGCGACGACCCCGGCGACAAATGAAAGGCTGGTGAGCAACACCAAACCGTCAGGGACCATGGCCACTGCGGCGGCCACCGTGCCCTGGAGGGCGTTCTGCCAACGATCCTCGGTGTCGAGCAGCACCAAAATCAGCAGCGCCGATGCCGGAGGGATGATGATGATCAGCCAGCGCAGCACGGTGTCGATGCCCCGGCGCAGCTCGCTATTGACCAGAGTGAAGCGCCTGGCCTCTTCCGACAGGGAGCTGGCGTAGGACTCGGAACCGATACGGGTGGCCTGGTACCTCCCGCTGCCCGCGGCCACGAAACTGCCCGATAGCAACTCGTCGCCGGCCTCCTTCCCCATGGGATCAGCCTCGCCGGTGAGCAGTGACTCGTCGGCCTCCAGCCCGGAAGATGTCAGGACCACCCCGTCCACCACCACCTGATCGCCGGGGGCCAACTCCAGCACTTCGTCGGCCACCACCTCGCTGACGCCAACCTCGGAGACCTCACCGTCGCGCACCACCCGGGCCTTGGGAGCGCTGAGCACTGCCAGTTTGTCCAGCTCGCGTTTAGCCCGAATCTCCTGGGCCACCCCGATGACCGCGTTGGACACCACCACTCCCACAAACAGCCCATCGCGGGGGAACCCGGCGATCAAGATTGCGGCAAAAAGCGCCAGCATTATGCCGTTAACCGGGGAGAACACATTGGCCCGCAGAATCTGGGGCAGCGTGCGCACCGGGGCATCCGGCACTTGGTTGGTGCGACCCGCGGCCACTCGCTCAGCCACCTGTTCGCTGGCCAGTCCTCTCGCCGGATTGACCTCGGCTGTCGGGTGCGGAGCGGTCTCAGGGGCCATCAGGCTTTGAAGCTATCGGCTCTGAATGGGTGCGGTCGGACTTGTACTGGCTCACTGCCATATACGCAGGGAGCCCTCAAGGGTTGCGGCGGCTATCGACAGCGTGCCGTCGGGGCGGGTCAGCACGGCGATGTTGGTGGCCAGCGTTCCACCCAGGGGACGACTCCACATGTCCACGGCTCCGTCGGGGCCGTGGCGGACGCCGGCGATATTCTGCCGGTCGAGGGTGGGCACGATCACCTCTATGTGGCCATCTCGGTCGACGTCGGCGGCCAGTACCTGTTCGAGGTTGCGGGACCCGAATTCGTGGGACCGGTAGCCCGTGCGGGTGGCCACCACCGGCAATTCGCTCCCGACCAGAGACAGAAACCGGACCGAGCCGTTGTCGTCGGGATAGAGGATCTCGACGATCTCGGCCTCTTCGTTGGGGCCAAGCGGGCCCACGGCCACCAGTTGCCGCCAGCCCAATAGGCGGTCCACCGGATCGCTGGTCGCCACCACGCCGCTGCCAGTGCTCGATGCCACCACTATCCAGGCCTCCCGGTCGTTGCTGACAGTAAGGGCCACGTCGTCGATCCCGTCGCCGTCCACATCGGCCAGCAGGGGAGCGATGGACTCGATGACGTCATCCTCAGATCGGTAGATCGTCTCGACCTCGTTCACCCCCACTGTCACCACCACGGCTGTGGTCGCCTCGAGATTGTCGCCCAGGGAGGAGTGGGGATATCGGTCGGTCGGCTCGGCTAGTACGAGCACCTGCTCGGGGCTGATCTGGACGACTCGGGAGTCGGGCAGAACCTCAAGGTCGGGCCGCCACAGGGTGCCGTCGGGCTCAAGGACGGTGAGCCGTTGAAGGTTGTCCACATAGACGGCGCGGCTTCCGGTCAGATACACGGGAATGCTGTTGGGCGACGCATTGGCCGGCGTGGTGGCCAGCCGCACCGAACTACCTTGGACAGCCAGCACCGGCGGCTGGCCGGGGATCAGCCGTTCGCCGGGGACGTTGATCTCAACCGGCTGACCTCCGATGGGAACCTGGTAACCGACCACCGTCCCGTCGGCTAGGGCCACCACCCAGACGTCGCCGTCGGGAGTGCTGGCGCCGGTTACCCACGTGGGGTTGCTGCCGAGATTTATGTCCTTGGTGGTTACCTGTTGAATGAAACCTGTGCCCAGCCCCAAGCCGGTGGCCAGCCGGTTGCCATCAGGCTGGAACACGGGGTCGGCGTGGGTCACCGGGCCTAGGTCGGCGGGCAGCGTGGTGGTCGGTACCGGCGCCGATGAAGGCTGGGGAGCGGCTGTAGCGATCTCGACTGGGGAGTCGTCCGAACCGGACCCGCAGGCCCCGATGAGCGCGGCGGTGAGGACAACGAGGGCGGCGATGAGCGCGGCCGGCGCCCGGCGCAACACCGCGGGCTCGCGGGTGGCGCCGCGGCTCATGTCCGCTCGAACCGCCAGCCGCCCTCATGCAGGGTGAGGCGATGCCGGGGACCGGGCACGCTGGCGTCATTGGTGTCGTAGCCGGCGTCGCCGTGCCACATCGACACCGGAACCTTGCCGTCGAGGCCGATGTGGGTGGCGTAATGCGGGATGTCGTCGGCTCGGCCACGGGCCGCGGCCAAGGCATGGTCGACGGTGGGATGCTCGGCCAACTCCATCAGGGTGACGAAAGTGGGCGGGACCATATCAATTTCGCCGGCGGCGTGGCGGGCCAGGGTGTCGGCCGGGCGCCACCAGGCGTGCTCTTTGATCTCGCCGCCATCCACGGTAACCGCGCCGGCGGGCGCAGGGGCGAGGAAGAACCAGGTGGCGAACCGCTTGTCAATGGTGGTGGGGGGCACCCAGTGGGAGTAGGGCACCAGGTTGTCAATGCCAATGTCCAGGTTGGCCTCCTCGGCGGCTTCTCGCACTGCGGCCGCTCGGCTGGCCGCGAAAACGTCATCGGGTTGCCCGACGGGGTAGTCGTCGTCGTCCAACCGACCGCCGGGGAACACCCACATGCCGCCGACAAAGCTGAGCTTGGAATTGCGCCGCATCATCAAGGTCTCCGGCCCTTCGGGGGCATCGCGCAGAAGGACCACGGTGGCCGCAGCCACCAGCTCAGGGGCATTTTCGTCTTGACCAGCCCAGTCAGCAAACCGATGGCGCTCACCGCTCATTGGCGGTTCGATCCAATCATCCGGTTTCGGACCTCGGGGTCGGTGACGAACACCGGGGCGTTGTCGTCGCCGAGCATGGCCAGCTTCACCGACATGCCCCCGTCCACCGCCAGCACCTGCCCGGTGATGTAGCTGGCCTGGGGGCTGAGCAAGAACACCGCAGCGGCGGCGATCTCTGCGGGGTGGCCCCGGCGGCCGAGGGGGATGGCCCGTTTGGCCGCATCGGGAGACTCCTGATCGCCGGCCCGGGGGGTGGTGATTGTGCCCGGGGCGATGGCGTTGACCCTAATGCCATGGTTGCCCCACTCCACGGCCATGGTGCGGGTCAGAGAGTTGAGTCCGGCTTTGGCCGCGCCGTAGGCGGCCAGGAAGGGCTGGGAGGCCAGGCTGCTCACCGAGGAGACGTTGACCATGGCCCCGCCGGCGCCAGCGTCGATCATGGCCCGGGCCACCGCCCGGTTGAGGAAGGCCACATAGCGGAGATTGTTGGCCATGACCCGGTCCCAGCCTTGGTGGTCGATGTCCACCAGGGGGCCGAAGTCGTCGATGCCGGTGCCGCCAGCCACGTTGACGAGCCCGTCGATGCGGCCGTGGGCGTTGATTGCGGCTCGGACAACGGCTGTGGGGGCGTCGGGATCGGTGAGGTCGGCTTGGACTTTGACAACCGGGCGGGAGAGCAGGTCGAGCTTGTCCAGTTCTTCTGTAGACCACTCCACAGCCACCACCTCAGCTCCGGCTGCCAGTGCGGCCTCACACGAACAGGTGCCTATTCCCCCTCCTCCGGCCCCGGCCACGATCACAACGGCCCCGGTGAGATCGACAACAGGATCAGCCATCCCCCTCACCCTACGGCCTGTCGCCCTAGCTGCCCTGTCATGGCCGCGTTGGCCAAAAATCATCGACTGGCAAACAACCCTGGCAATATGAGGCTCCAGCGGAGCGAAAGAGAGGTCTTGACCATGAAAGAGCTCAATGGCAAGGTCGCCGTGGTCACCGGGGCGGCCAGTGGGATCGGATTCGCGCTGACCAAGAAGTTTGTTTCCGAGGGCATGCAGGTGGTGATGGCCGATGTGGAGGAGGAGGCATTGGCTGCATCGGCCACCCAACTAGGGGCCGAGGGCGCCGATGTGCTGGGCGTGCTCTGCGATGTGAGCGACGTGGCCTCGGTGCAAGACCTGGCCGAGCAAACCCTGTCGTCATACGGCGGCGTGCATGTGGTGTGCAACAACGCTGGCGTGGGGCCGGCCGGACTGATGCTGGAGACCACGCCCGAGGAGTGGGAATGGATCGTGGGAGTGAACGTGATGGGCGTGGCCCACGGAGTGATCACGTTTGCGCCGCTCATGGTGGAAGCGGGGGAGGGCCACATCGTCAACACCGCGTCGGAGGCCGGACTAGTCACCAACAGCGTGCTGGGCATGTATTGCGCCACCAAGCACGCCGTTGTGGGTCTGACCGAGTCGCTGTGGCGAGAGGTGCATCCCCAAGGTGTCGGGGTGTCGTGCCTGTGCCCCAACCTGGTGAACACCCAGATCTTCCACTCAGAGCGCAATCGCCCCTACGGAGCGGAGCTGACCGCCACTCAGAACGCCATCATGACCCCGCTGCGAGAGACGCTCAGCGCTCGGGGCATTGCACCATCGGATGTGGCCACCAAAGTCGCGGATGCCATCACCGAAGACCGGTTCTGGGTGTTCACCCACGACATCACCCCGGAGGCGGCCGCGGTGCGCTTTACCGACATCGAGGCCCGCCGCAATCCCACCGACCCCTATGCGGGGATGGAGTTCTAGCTCGGTCTCTGCCTGCCGCTTCGGGGTCCATCGGCCGCTGTGGACTAAATTCTCGTCATGGCTGTAGTGGACCAAGCCCCCCGTCTTCCCCTATTCGACTCCCTGGACTTCGACGATTTCCATGCCGATGAGCTGCCCCGGCGCCTCGCCGCGGGCCATGGAGCGCTGGCTGCGGGCATCGGTGCCGGGGCCCTGGTCAAGAGCTTCGCCTGGCGGCTGACCGACGGCCGGTCGATTACCTATGCGATCCGCGATGACGGTGTGGAGCTCCGCCCCGGCGACGATGCCGAGCTGGTGGTGGAGGTCAGCGAGCAGGACTGGTCGAACTACGTGGCCGAGCTGTGGACCTGGGTCGGCTTGCTGTATGCCGAAGCCGCCGAGATGGTCCGAGGTGATTTCGGGCTGTTCGAGGACTTCGAGCCGGTGCTGTTGGCCATGTACCACGGCCGCCCCCTGTATGAGGGGTGGGAACCCACGGTGGACCTCTCACGGAGCTTCACCCTGGATGACGACCACGAGGAGATGAGCCGGTTCCTCGACGAGGCCGGATTCCTCCACATCCAAGGCGTGTTCAGCGCCGTGGAGATCGAGGCCCTGCGGGCTGAGGTGGAGCGCCAACGGAGCGCAGCCACCCCCGACGATCACCGCTCCTGGTGGGCCACCAACGCCGACGGCGAGGAAGTGTGCTGCCGGGTGACCCACATGGATGACCGCAGCGAGCGGATGCTCGGTCTGATCGGCGACCGCCGTTTGGACGCCATCGGCGCGCTGGGCGGAGACGACTTCGCCGCCTATCCCGAGCGGGGTGACGGCGTATCGGTGGTCATCAAGCTGCCCAGCATCGTGGAGGGCCTGGCCGATTTGCCCTGGCACCGGGACTGCGGCACCGGCGGGCACTCAGTTACCTGTCCCACGGTGAGCATCGGCATCCAGCTCGACGAGTGCACCGAGGCCAATGGCCAGCTCCATTATCTGGCCGGCTCGAACAAATCGTCCAACCGGGCTCGCCAGGTGCGCGACGACTGGCCCACGGTGGCCATCAGCGCCTCTCCCGGCGACGTCACAGTTCACTACGGCCACACCATGCACGGCGCCCCGCCCCCCACGGCAGCCCCCGAATCCGGTGGCCGCCGCACCATCTACCTGGGCTACCACAAGCCCCTCTGGGCCGAGTTCATCCCCCCCGGCCAGGGCTACAACGACATCTTGTTCAAAGACGGCGGGCGCATCAAGAGCCCCGAGGAATTCCAAGAGCAAAGCGGCTAAGCAGCCGTCTGGCTGCCCGGCCGTTCAGCGAACCAGCAGCCGGTCGACGATCTCTTCCAGCAGGGGTTCGAGTTTCTTGGCTATGGCGTCGGTGTCTTCGCTGAGGTAGTCGTGGGGGATCACTACTCGGGGGACATCGGGCAGGCCCAGGGAGCGGGCCACTGTGTCGGCGGCCACCGTGAAGGGCTCAGTGACCACGGTGACGGTGGGGATGCCCAGCCTCTCCAGGTTCACGGCGTCGAGCACACTGCCCGACGTGCATGAGCCTCATTTGGCCAGGCCGTTGACCACCCCGGCGCAAGCCCGGAACGAGGCCAGCATCTCGTCGCCCGCCGGGCGGCTGAGTACCGGCTTGTGCTGGCGGACCACGGCGGTCACATCCAGGCGATGGCGGAATTCCCGTTCCAGCACCTCGGTGTAGCGGGTGAAGTCGGGGCCTGAGGAGGGGTTGAATTCGTTGACTAGGAAGCCGATGGTCAGTCGCCCCTGGGTGTGGCCCCGGCGGGGGGCCAACTCGCCGTCGTTGAGCACTACCTTGCCCCGGGGATCAACCAGCTCGCCGAGCAACTTCATCCCTCAATCCTGCCAGTTCTCTCAGCCCAGCGCCCGGCTTACGGCGTAGCCGCCCAGGTTGCCCCATCCGGCGCACACTGCCATCCAGGGGATCGATTCGGCGCCGGTGACCATCACGTGAATGTCCTCGGGGCGCTCGGTGACCGGCACCAGCGTGTCGGGATCGTCGGTGTCCACCCAGTCGGGCCACCAGGCATAGGGGGGAACACCAGGGGAGAGCAGGTCGCCGATGCGCCGCCTGGCCTGTTGCCACAGTTCTTGTTGCACGTCGGCCCGGTCGTAGCCGTTCTCGGCCAAGTGGCGGGCCTCGTTGGGGGTGAGCACCACCAGGGTCTCGCCCATGGTGTGGGTGTTGTTGCACCCCTTGATGGCCATGGCGTCGGCCAACTGAGCTAGGCGATTGATCGGGGTGTCGTCGGCCCCCCACATGGCCACGCTGGTGGGGGACTCGCAGGCAAACACTGTGATCCCGCTGTCGGAGTCGATACCGCGGGCTTGGTGCAGAGCGGGCCACGGGCTGTTGGGCGACTCAGCTACGCAGAAGGCGTAGCGGCCGGGATGGCCGAATACCTCTTTGACCGGCTCCCCGGGGGTGGCTCCACCGGCGTTCCACAGCAAGAGCTTCACTGCCCGGCCGATGGCCGCGTTGGCGTGGGCCCCGCCGCCGCTGAACACCGACTCGGTGTGAGCCATTTCGAGCCGCTCGACAGCCGGCCCCGACACGATGACCAGCGGCCAGCACGGATGGGTGGTGGTGACCACTCCCCGTAAGTTGAAGCGATCCTCCAGCATGGCCTCAACGCAAGTCAGCACCACCTCGAAGTGCTCGGGGCGGCATCCGGCCATGACTGCGTTGGCTGCTACCACCTCCACGGTGGCCGCCCCGCCCCGGGGAGGGATGGCTCCCAGCAGCTGTTCGGGGTCCCGGTCCGAGGCAACAACAAGGGCGTCGACCGCCGCCAGGGTGGGGGGATACACCGGCAGCCCGTCGGTCAGCCCCTCGGCGTGGGCCAGCTCCACCCACTCCTCGATGGTCTCGGCTGCGGTTATCGCGCTCATCGGCTCAATCCCATCCGAAGAGCCGCTTGGGGTTGGCCTCGAACATGGCCTGCTTGGAGTGAGCGTCCAAATCAGCGCGGTCGGTGACGCCTGACACGCTGGCAGGGAAGTCGCTGTCCCAGTGGGGGTAGTCCGACGCCCACACGATGATGTCGCTGCCGATCTGCTCGATCACCTGCGGGAGCCCGTCCTCACCCTCGGTGGACACGAACAGCCGCCCATCGTCCAGATACTCGCTAGGCGGCTTGGTGATGGCGTCGAACTCGTGGCTTCGGTATTCGTAGTGCTCGTTGAGGCGTTCCACCGTGTGGGGCACCCAGCCCACCCCGCCCTCCAACAGGGCCACCCGCAGCTGCTTGAACCGCTCGAACACCCCACCGCAGATCAGCGTGGTGGCCGCGAACATCAGGTTGAACGGGAACTCGATCACGTGGAGCTGGGCGTAGGCGTCGGTAAATCGGCCATTGGCGAACCGGCAGCCCCCGGCGTGGAACCCCAGTGGGACGTCGAGCTGTTCGGCCAGGTCGTAGAGGGGATCGTTGTCGGGGTGGTCGGGGTTGCGGTCGCCCACCGCGCAGGGCACGGTCAGCGAAACGAATCCCAACTCGGTCACGCACCGCTCGGCCTCGGCCACCGCCTCATCCATCCACTTCAGCGGCAGTGCCGGAGTGCCCCGCAGCCGCTTGGGGTCGGCGGAGCACCAGTCGGCCAGCCAATTGTTGTAGGCCCGGCAACAGGCGACGGTGAGGTCTCGGTCTGAACCGGCGTACAGGCCGAGCGACATGGCCCCGTACAGCACGGCGATGTCTATTCCCTCAGTATCCATGTCGGCCAGCCGCAGCCCGGGGTCCACTCCGCCCTCGCGGAGGGTTGTCGACTCCCGGATGCCCTCGGGAGCCCAGGCCCCTGTGCCCGTGCCCGGAGGGATCACCTTGTCCTCGATCACATACCGGGTGGTTCCCCGATCATCGGTGATCAGCCGGGGCCGCAGTTCGTGGAACTGGGTAGGCAGATACCGCTCCCACAGCTCGTCGGGCTCAAAAACATGGCCGTCCACGTCGATCACCAGATGATCCGGCATTCCACGAAGCTAACCCGTCAGTTCCTTTGAGAGTTTGTTTCCCGCTCGTGTTGGTTGGCCCCTCTGGGGCGCAGTGGCCCGCGCCGGGCGGGCAGTGCGTAATCTTCTGCCCATGGTCAGCCTTGGAGTCCTTCCCCACATGCACGAGTCGGTCATCACCGATCCCCGCTGGGTCACCCAGTTCGCCCAAGCGATGGACGAAGAGGGTGTGGAGTCGATTTGGACGGTGGAGCACGTGGTGGTGGCCAACGACTACGAGCCCCGCTACTCCTACTCGGAATCGGGCCGCATGCCCGGCGCTCCCGGTGTGGTGATGCCCGACCCGCTGGAGATGCTGGCCTTCATGGCCTCAGTTACCGAGCGGGTGCGGCTGGGCACAGGGGTAGTGGTGCTGCCCCTGCACCCGCCGGCGGTGATGGCCAAGCGGGTGGCAACTCTTGACGCCCTAAGCGGCGGCCGGGTGATCCTCGGGGTGGGCAGCGGTTGGCAGGTCGAGGAGTACGACGCCTGCGGGGTGCCCTACGAGGGCCGTGGCGAGCGGCTCGACGAATGCATCGGCGCCCTGCGAGAGCTATGGGCTCCCGGCTACCGCACCTACGAATCCAACGCGGTGAGCTTCTCCGAGTGCGAGAGCTTGCCCAATCCGGCCCAGCCCGGCGGCCCGCCCATCGTCATCGGCGGGAGCACCGGCCGGGCCGCCCGGCGAGCCGGGCGCATCGGCGACGGGTTCTATCCCTATGTGATCTCTCCGGGGGACTACGCCGACCGGGTGGCCACAATCCGGGCCACCGCGGCTGAACACGGTCGGAACCCCGACGCCATCGAGATGACTGTGTGGCCGGGCAGCTACCAGCGAGGCGGGTCGTTCGACCTGGGTCTCATCGAGAAGTACGCCCAATCGGGCCTCGACCGGCTGATCGTGTCGGCCGCCGAGTCGGGGAGCACCGACATCGACGACATCCGGCGTTTTGTCGGCCGCTACCAGGGCGAAGTCCTGGACAAGATCGGAGGATAACCATGGCACTGACAACCCAGATCGGGGACGTAAAGGTCATGCTGGTGCGGGAGACCCTGCAACCGGTTCCGGCCGAGGGCATGTATGTCGAACCCGACATGGCGGTGTTCGAGGCCAACGCCGACTGGCTGGCCCCCCACTTCCTGGACGAGTCCGGCGACCTGGCTCTGTCCATCCACGCCCTAGTGCTGGAGTCGGAGGGCCAGACCATCATGGTGGACACCTGCATCGGCAACCGCCCCATCGAGATGGTCCCCCAGATGAGCCACTTGGGCAACGGTTTCCTCGACGAGCTGGCCGCCGCGGGCTACGAGCCCGAAGACATCGACATCGTGCTGTGTACCCACCTGCACTTCGACCATGTGGGCTGGAACACCATCATGGTTGACGGGGAGTGGGTGCCCACCTTCCCCAACGCCCGCTACCTGTTCAACCGCACCGAGTACGAATACTGGGACTCCGGCGCCGAGGGTGCCGCCGTCACATTCGGCGACGCCGTGCGCCCGGTACTGGAAGCGGGGTTAGCCGACCTTGTCGGCAGCGACCATGCGGTGACCGATGAGATCAACCTGGAGCCCTCGCCCGGTCACACCCCCGGCCATGTCAGCGTGCGCATCTCCTCCGCAGGCCAGGAAGCTGTGATAACCGGCGATCTCGTCCACCACCCCGTGC
This sequence comes from Acidimicrobiales bacterium, assembly GCA_963663255.1. Lineage (GTDB taxonomy): Bacteria > Actinomycetota > Acidimicrobiia > Acidimicrobiales > Bin134 > Poriferisocius. The sequence continues at coordinate 2,229,325 of OY760141.1, read as the reverse complement.
AGTTCGTCGCCCCCGAGTGGGTGATGACCGCCGACGACGATCCACCCCGGGCCTCTGCCACCCGAGTGGAGTTCCGCGACCGTTACGCCGACTCCGGCATCCTCATCTTCGGCACCCACTTCGCCGGCCCCAGCTGCGGCCACCTGTCCAACGCCGAAGGCCGCTGGGTATTCACCGCGAAGGCCTAAGCAGAGAGCTTCACCCTCCCGAAACCGAGGCGCGGGCCATGATGCGGCGGGTGGGGTAGTAGTCGTTGGCGCCGTAGTGCTGGACGGCTTGGTTGTCCCAGATGACCACGGTGTTTGGCGCCCAGCGGACTCGGCAGTGGTATTCGGGGATCTCGGCTTGGCGGCAGAGCTGGTTGAGCAGTTCGTCGCTGTCGTCGATCGGTTGGCCGTGGTTGTCGATCAATTCAGTGGTGAACCCAGCGTTCACGAACAAGGTGAGCCGTCCGGTGCGGGGGTGGGGACGGGCCACTGGGTGGACGACGGGAGGGACCTCGGTCCGTAGCTTGTCCAACTCCTCGCCGTACTTGTCGGCATAGGCCCCGATGCTCCAGTCATGACGGGCCGACAGGGCAGTTACCCGCTCTTGTAGTTCCTGATCGAGGTTGTCCCAGGCAGCGGCCATATCGGCGAACAGCGTGTCGCCTCCGACCTCAGGGATCTCGATGGCCCTCAAGATGGTGCACACCGGCGGATGCTCGCGAAACGTGCCGTCGGTGTGCCACATGTTCTCAAGGCCGGCGACAGCGTCGTTGCGTTCGAATGTGATCGCATCAGTTTGGGCGGCGGTGCCGGGGTTGGGTATCAGCTGATCGTCGGTGAGCGGTCCCCAGCGGCGGGCCAGCGCCCCTTGGGCGGCGCTATCGATGCCCTGGTCTCGGACGATCAGCACCTTCCACTCCAACAGCGCCCGTTCTAACTCGGCGAACAGCCCGTCATCCACGTCTTCCAGCGACAGGCCGGTCAGCTCAGCGCCAATGGTGGGGGCCACCGAGGAAACTTCGAAGCGCTCGAACTGGGCTGGCTCCCAGCCATCGGGCAGCCGGCGCATGACCCGAGGGCCGACGGGATGACGGCGCATGTTCACCATTGTTGCCGACAGCCTTTTGTCTCAGTCAGCGGCGTCGCGTTCGGCGAAGATGTCAGTAGCGATCTCGAAGGCTTTCATGGCCGCGGGGAATCCGGCGTAGATGGCGGCCTGGATCATGACCTCAAGGATCTCCTCTCGGCTGAGGCCGAAGGAGTCCAAGCCCATGATGATGTGCTCGCGGATGGCGAACTCGTTGCCCAGAGCAGTCATCATGGCGATGGTGGCCAAGCTGCGCTCCCGGCGATTCAGCACCGGCCGCCCCCACACCGCCGAGGGTCCGACCCTCAACATCTCCATCACGTCGTCGCGGACTTCCTCCGGAATGGGCAGGCGGCTGAGCACATCAGGTTGACGAGGTTCGGTCATATCCTGACCGTACCCCACGCCTGTTTGCGGTAGCCCATCTCCTAAAGCGACACCGATGGCCAGTGGATTGGAGCGATTTCGAGTGTCAGCCAAATGGCAGGGTGTTTGGGTCTCAACCCGTGGGAGCCGATGTAGCTCCGTTGCGCTGATCGAGGGCGCCGGCCACCGCGGCTCCGGCGGTAACGCCGCAGGCGGCGGCCCATAGCCAGCTGAGGGCGGCCAGGGTTCCGGCGGTGGCCACGGTGATGGCGGTGCCGCCGACCGTCCAGTTCACGGCTAATGCGGCGATGGTTGATATCACCGAGAACCAGATGGCTGAGACCAGGCCGCCGATCAGGTGATGGCGCAATGGCTGGCGGGGGCAGGCCACTTTTTGCACGAGGGAGAACACGGCCACTGCGGCCACGAATCCGACCACCGGGGCCAGCCGGGGATCGACCCACACCGCAATCGCGGTGGGACCGGCTATCAGAGGAACGGCCCCGATCAGAAGCCAGAATCCGGCAAGTCTCTCCAACCACCACGACCGGCGGGATTCGCCCCTCACTCGGCGGACAGCCCGGCAGGCGGCGGCCGCGGCCCTCATGGTGCCCCACACCGCGACCACCGCGGCGATGGACGTGGCGGCCACCGGCGCCGACACTACGTCGGCGAACTCCTCGCCGATGGTGCTGTCCACGTCGCTGAGCGCGGTCTGCCCGGCGTCGGCCAGCCACTCGTTGAACCGGTCGGCGATCCGATCCGAAACCGCCCGAACCGTCGAGGCGATGGCGGCCGCGGCCACGGCGGCGGGGAACAGCGACACCGCCGACCAGAAGGCGATCTCCGCCGCGCCGGTGCCGCCCTCGCCCTCCTGCCAGCACTTGATTGATTGCTTGATGAAGGAGCCGATGTCCACCACATCCCAGAGGGTAGCTACGGTTGCCGAATGGCATTCACAAGGCGGCGAATCGTAACCGGTCACGACGCATCGGGAGCACCGGTCATCATCTCCGACGGACAGGCTGAGTCGAGCTTCTTGGGACGGAGCACGGCCAGCATGTGGTACGTCGGTCAGCATCCCGTCACCGTGGACGACGGCGGGGAGGAGCCGGCCGACCGCAAGGACTTCGTCCCTCCGCCCGGGGGGATTTCGTGGCGCTTCTTCACGCTGAAGCCCTCGGGGGGAAAGGCCATCGGCCCGCTCGACGACCCTCGGTTCGACCAAGACCGGGTCGGCTTTCACGCCACCCCCACCATCGATTTCATCGAGATCATCGCAGGCCAGATCCGCTTGGAGCTGAATGACCATTGGGTGGAGCTCGAAGCGGGCGACTGCGTTATCCAGCGGGGCACCTGGCATCGCTGGATAGTGATCGGCGACGAGCCCTGCGTGTTCAGCGCCACCATGCTGGCCGCCACCGACGGCGCCGATCCCGGGTTTGCCGGGGCGTCGACCGGCACCGTGGGTCCTCGGCGGATCGTTACCGACGGCGACGGGGTGCGCGCCGACGGGCCACCCGGAACCGCCACTCAATCAGACGGCGGGCTGGTAACCGCCGAGCTGTGGCACACGTTCGCTCCGGTGGCCAGCGAGCTCCAGGGCGGTGATGCCCCGGTGTCGGAAATGCAGCTCAACCCGCCCGGCGGAGGGATCACCTGGAAGCACGTGACCATCCCGGCGGCCATGGCCGACCGGGCGGCCATGATGCACCAGACTCCCACCATCGACTTCGTGCGGATCACCCAGGGCACGGTAGATCTGGAGTTGCCCGGCCAGCCCCCGGTACACCTCGCCGCCGGTGACTGCGTGATCCAGCGGGGCACCGAGCACGCCTGGCGAAACACCGGTGACGGCCCCTTTACCCTCTCGGCGGTGATGGTCGGGGTGGGCAGTGGCTGATCAAACTGGGGCTGATCAATCAAGGGCTGAACTGGATCCCCGGCTCCAATCCCTGGTCGACAAGGACGAGATCACCGACACCATCCACCGGGTGGCTCGGGGCACCGACCGGCTCGACAAAGAGCTGATCATCTCCGGCTATCACCCCGACGGGTTCGACGACCACAACAACTTCCGCGGCAGCCCGGTGGAGTTCGCCGACTGGGTGCTGGAGGTGCTCGCGGCCTTCGACTACACCCAGCACCTGTTAGGCCAGTCCCGCATCCAACTGGAGGGGGACGTGGCCTTCGGGGAGACCTACTGCAACGCCCACCACGTGGTGCATCCCACCGAGGAGGGGCCGGGCTCCGACATGCGCATGGGCCTGCGCTACGTGGACCGGTTTGAGCGGCGCGACGGAGGACCTTGGCTGATCGCCACCCGCATCTGCGCTTTCGAATGGCGCTATACCCTTACCCTCAATTACTCGTTCCCCTACGACGACGACTTCACCATCGGCTACCGCGACCGCTCCGACATCACCTACACCCGGAAGGGCCTGATGGGAGAGCCTCGGGGCTAAGCGGAGCTCTAGCCCCCCATCAGGGGGCCCTCCGACATCGACTCAATGGTGGACACGGCGGAGATGTTGTGGTCCGCGTCGAGCGACTCGAACAGCACGCCGGTGGGGGAGTGGAGGTTGAACAGCACGATGGCCCCGTCGGGACCCCCCCGCTCCATGTGAACCTCCCCACCGGGGCTCTGGCCGTAGGTGCCGGCGGGCTTGATCTTGTGGACGGTCTCGCCGTGGGGCTCGATGTCGAACACGTGGTGCTCGCCCTGGAGCACCAGCGTCCGGGTAGCGGCCACATGGCGGTGGAAGTGGCAATGGGAGTTGGGGGCGAAGCGAACCAGCAGGTCGAGCGTCCCGTTTTCGGGCTGCGAGCCCAGCACGGCCACGTCGTATTCGATGGGATAGTCGAACTCCGGGCCCCCTTCCATGTGGGTCCAATGCACATCGCTCAAGTCGAATCGGGCCTCGAAGGTCATGGGTTCTATCGTAGTGAGCTATGAGCGACACTCTCTCTTCCGACACCAGGATGGACTTTGACCCCGATGCCCTCCGGGAGAAGTACCGCCAGGAGCGGGACAAGCGCCTCCGGGCCGAAGGCAACGATCAGTACCTCGCCATGGACGGCGAGTATTCCCGCTATCTGGACGACCCGGCCCAAGCCGGGATCAAACGGGAGCCGCTCACCGACGAGGTGGACGTGGTCATCATCGGCACCGGGTTCAGCGGGCTGTTGGCCGGTGCCCGGCTGCGCCAGTTCGGGGTGGAGAGCATCCGGATGATCGAGACCGGGGCCGAGTTCGGCGGCACCTGGTACTGGAACCAGTACCCCGGCGTGCAGTGCGACATCGAGTCGTACATCTACCTGCCCATGCTGGAGGAGATGGGCTACATGCCCAAGGAGAAGTACTCCTACGGGCCCGAGATCCTGGAGCACTGCAAGGCTCTGGGCCGCCACTTCGACCTGTACCGCGATGTGTGCTTCGGCACCCGAGTCCATGAGATGCACTGGGACGACACCGACAACCGCTGGGTCCTGCACACCAACCACAACGATCGGATGCGGGCCCGGTTCGTGATCATGGCCATCGGGCCGCTCAGCCGACCCAAGCTGCCCGGCATCGCTGGTATCGACACCTTCGAGGGCCACTCTTTCCACACCAGCCGGTGGGACTACGAATACACCGGCGGTGACACCAACGGGGGCCTTACCAAGCTGTCCGACAAGGTGATCGGTGTGATCGGCACCGGCGCCACCGCGGTGCAGTGCATCCCCCATGTGGGCGAGGCCGCCCAGCACCTGTACGTGTTCCAGCGGACCCCGTCGTCCATCGACGTGCGGGGCAACCGGCCCACCGACCCCGATTGGGCCATGTCACTGGAGCCCGGCTGGCAGCAGCAACGCATAGAGAACTTCGGCAACATCGTGGCCGGCAGCATGCAGGAGGAAGACCTGGTCAGCGACGGCTGGACCGACATCTTGCGCAACCTCACCGCCCTGGGCGAGGGCACCCGCCTCGGCACGCCCGAGGAGATCGCCGAGGCCATGGAGATGGCCGACTTCCAGAAGATGGAGCAGATCCGCCGCCGGGTCGACGAGCTGATCGAAGACTCGTCCATCGCCGACGCGCTCAAGCCGTACTACCGGCAGTTCTGCAAGCGGCCCTGCTTCCACGACGACTATCTGCCCACCTTCAACCGCGACAACGTCACGCTGGTGGACACCAACGGCCAGGGCGTAGAGCGCATCACCCCTCGGGGCCTGGTGGCCGGCGGCCAGGAGTACGAGCTGGACTGCCTCATCTTTGCCACCGGGTTCGAGGTGGGCACCGACTACTCCCACCGGGCCAACTGCGATATCTACGGCCGGGGCGGGGTGACGCTGAGCGAGCGGTGGAAAGACGGCATGTCCACCTACCACGGGGTGGTCACCCGGGGATACCCCAACCTTTTGCACATGGGCGGCATCCAGTCGGGGGTTTCGCCCAACTTCACCGAGCTCTACAACGAGCAGAGCCAGCATGTGGCCTACATCGTCGAGAAGGGCCTGTCGGCGGGGGCCGAGGTGGTCGAGCCCACCGAGCAGGCCGAGGCCGACTGGGTGCGGCTGATCATGGAATCGGCCTATCGCCGGGCCGGCTTCTTGGAGTCGTGCACTCCCGGCTACTACAACAACGAGGGCAAGCCCGACGACGGCCCCGGCTGGTTCGGCGGCACCTACGGCGGCGGGGCCCAGGAGTTCTTCAAGCTCCTCAAGGCCTGGCGCGAAGAGGGCAGCCTGCAAGGCCTCGAGCTGAGCTAACTCAGTGACCGTCAAATTCGCCTACCGCAGCGGCGAGACCTGGGCCGAGCCTTGGGCCGACTATCGCGCCCTGCGCGACCAAGATCCGGTACATGAGGTGGGCGACGGCCAGTTCTGGGTGTTGTCCCGGTTCGACGACGTCTTCGCCGCGGCCCGCGACACCGCAACCTATTCGTCGGCCAACGGCCTGACCACCGCCCCCGACGACATGGCCAGCTTCGACGAGAAGGCCCGGCCCATCGTGATGATGGACCCGCCCGAGCACACCGCAATGCGCCGATTGGTCAGCCGGCCCATGACCCCCCGCCAGGTGGCCCCGGTGGAGGACCTGGTTCGGGAGTTCATCACCGACAAACTCGATGCGGTGGCCGACGCCGGGGAAGTCGACATCGTCCAAGCCCTGTTCAAGCCGCTGCCCAGCTACCTGGTCGCCCACTACCTGGGCGTCCCCCCTGAAGACCGGGTCCTGTTCGACCGGTGGACCGAGCGCATCGTGCAGGCCACCGCCGAATCCACTGCCGAATACGGTCAGGACGCCAGCGCGTTCCTCGAGCTGTTCGAGTACGCCACCGGGCTCATCGAGCGCCGCAAAACCGATCCCGGCGACGACCTGGTGACCGGACTGGTTCAACAGGGCGAGGACGTTGCCTCGGCCATGTGGATCGTGGGGTTCATCTTCACCATGATCACCGGCGGCAACGACACCGTCACCGGAATGCTAAGCGCGTCGACAGTGCTGCTCGACCGCCATCGGAATCAGCGCCAGGTGCTTATCGACGACCCGTCGATGATCCCCAATGCGGTGGAGGAGCTGTTGCGGCTCACCTCTCCTGTGCAGAACCTGGCCCGCACATTGACCCGTGATGTGACGCTGCACGGTGTCACCATCCCTGAGGGCAAAAAGGCACTGCTGCTGTTCGGTTCGGCCAACCGAGACGAGCGGGAGTTCGGGCCCACCGCCGACGAGCTCGACGTCAAGCGCAAGATCGACAAGATCGTCGCCCTCGGCTACGGCGCCCACCACTGCCTCGGTGCGTCGGTGGCCCGGCTCCAGTGTCGGGTTGCGCTCGAAGAGCTGCTGGGGCGCTTCCCGGACTACTCGGTGGACGAGGAGACCGCCCGCTTCGCCGGCGGATGGTCGACCCGCCGCTATGAGTACCTGCCGTTTACGACCAGCTGAGCGCGGCTAGATCGCGTCCAAGCGCTCCAGAAGTGCGTCGGGGGCGCCCACGTATTGGGCGATCTCATCTTTGGTGAGAACTTCGCTCCATTGTCCGTCGCCCTGACGGAGGATGGCGGGCAGCCCAGAAGAGGCGGCGAGTTGCTCGGCAGTGGCCTCGTTTCGATGCAAGAGCTCTAACTCGACGTCCGACACCGCACACGCCTGCTTCCAGCTCTTAGAGCCCATCGGGTTCCACCCATGGGTAATGTCGCAAAGAGCACACTTTCCCCGACCCAAAAGCTTGCCAGCCACGTACCGCAGCTCGCCGCTGAGCCCCCCATCTGCGTCGTAAATCCCCACGAAAGACACGCTGAAGGATACCGGCTATTCCCGTTTACTGGGGCTGACAGGCCCATTGTGACCACGGTCTTAGATCAGTTTCCTCTTCGAAGTACCGGACAAATTTGGCCGCTTGCAGGTTTGTCGCCGGATCGGTGAGGTCGACGGGCTGCCCGTTGTGGGAGAGAATCGACCATTCCGGCTGACTCCAGCCCGTCAGCCACCCCTCGTTGATCTGCATCAACCCCACTGATTCCACTCCCCACTCCTCCATGTAGCGGGTGTTTGGATTGCCGTGAGACTCACAAGCCATCACCGAGAGAACGTCGTCCACTTCGTCGGCCGGAAAGATCTCCTCCACCAGAGGGCGCCACTGCTCCACGCCGAAGTGGTCGAAGCTGTCGGTGCTGCCCCCTGGGGCAACCAGGGCCAAGCCAAACAGGGCGATGAAGCTGAGCAAGCGGATAGTGCGCATGAAGAAGGAAGTGGGGCTCTTGCGTATAAACACAAAAAGCGGTTGTAGAAATTACAGGCAAGATATTGACATAGCAAGCATCTTGCATCACTCCGTTACCCATTATCCCTCCCCGGCCGCAGTGCCGCCGGGTCCCTTCACGGAGCGGCTGAGCAAGATAGCGGCAATTACCAAGGCGATGCCAAACAGTTCTCTGGCGCTCGGTATCTGGAGGAGCACGGACAATCCCACCAGCACCGCGGTGGCGGGAAGCAGCGCCTGCAACAGGGCAAAGCGGTGCTGGGTGATGCGCTTCATGACCAACTGGTCGATCCAGTAGGGGATGACGTTGGACAACAGCCCGGTAGCCAGGGCCAACAGCAGCACCACCGGCGAGTCCAGCGCCGATCCCACCTCGGAGGCACCGAAGCCGCAAATGGCCGCCGCACCGGCCAGCATCCCCAGGCCCAACCCGTCCACCGCGGCTGGGCCGCGGGCCACTCGGTGGCCGAGCACGATATAGCCGGCCCAGAACATGCCAGCCAACAAGGCGAACCCCACCCCCCGCATGGTGCCGTCGGCCTCCACCCCGGCCAGCACCACGACCCCGCCAGCGGCCAAAAGCAGCGCGGAGCCGGAGCGAAGGGTGCGGGTACCGACGGCGGCCACCAGGATCGGGCCGGTGAACTCGATGGCCACCGCGTTGCCCAACGGCAGCTCGTCGATGGCCAGATAGATCGACAGGTTCATGGCGGCCAGCGCCATCCCGAAGGCCGATGCCCAGGCCAGGTCGCTGGCCTTCCAGCGGCGCCGCCAAGAGCGCCGCAGCAAAATGATCATCACCGCCGCGCCCAGCACCCGCACCAGCGCTACCCCCGCTGGGGCCATCTCGTCGAACAGGTGAACGGCCACCGCTGCGCCCAGATACTGCGACACTGCCCCCACCATGAACAGCGGTTCGGGGGCAATCGACTCCGATCGGGGCACTCGGACCACAGCAAAGTTCTACCTGCCTTGCCCCTTCGAGTTGGTTCAAAGTCCCCTTTGCTCCCACCTCATCCGCAGAATTCCTAGAGTGCAGAGATGGAGAAGGGCGAGATGGGGCAGCGGGTAGCAGAGGCTCGCTCCGCCGTGTTGAGCACCGTCACCGCCGACGGCCGGCCCCACGCGGTGCCGTGCTGTTTCTTCCTCAAGGGCGATGTGGTGTACTCGGCGATCGACGCCAAGCCCAAGTCCACCCTGGCGCTGCGCCGCCTCGACAACCTGGCCGCCAACCCCGCGGCCTGCCTGTTGGTCGACTGCTACGACGACGACTGGTCGAAGTTGTGGTGGATCCGAGTGGACGGCACCGCCCGAGTGCTAGTCGACGGTGACGAGCGCGACCACGCCCTCGATCTGCTGGCCGCCAAATACCCCCAATACCAAGCCACCCGACCTCCCGGTCCGGTGATCGCCATGGACATCGTCTCGTGGAGGTCTTGGCCCTAGTCCCGAATCAGCGAGGGGTTTCGCTCGCCGCGTTGCCGCCAGCCACCCGGCCAAAGGCCAAGGCGTCGCCGATGTGGAAGCCGCCGTCTTTGCACCGGCTGTAGGTGGAGCTGACGGTGCCGGCGGCGTAGAGGCGGCCGATGGCCTCGCCGAAGGGGTCGAGCACCTGGGCCTTCTCGTTGCGGCGGGGTCCGCCGTTGGTCCAGCCCAATAGCGGCGCTGAGGTGAAGCCGTAGAACGGGGGAGTGGCCAGCGGGGCCAGGGTGGGCGCGGGGCGGCCCAGCGGGTCGTGCCCGGCGGCGCAGGCGTCGTTCCATGAAGCCACCGACGCCTCCAGCCCGTCGGCATCGATGCCCATAATTTCAGCGAGCTCGGCGAGGGTGTCGGCCTTTTTGATCCAGCCCTTCTCGATCTCGGCCGAGTTGTCGGCGCTCCACTCGTAGCCCTCCATGAGCAGATTCCACCCCACCGGTAGGATCTCCCGGGGCGGCGAGATGGGGCCGGCCTGCCGGGTGGCCTCGTCGAAGATCACGTGCAGCGGCCGGCGCTGGAACAGCTCGTAGTCGCCGTCGATCAGACCGTGGCCGTGGCCTTGGGGCGGCATCTCATTGTGGGACCGTCGGCCGTCGTTGCCCACGCAGATGAATCCCATGGAGAAGATGAACATCACGTACATCCCCGCTTCGAACCCCTCGGCGGCAAAGCCGAGGGCCGCCATCATGTTGTCCATGTGCCACAGATCGGCCCCCGCCTTTTGGGCCATCTTGATGCCGTCGCCAGTGCCCGCCGGCGAGCCCCATACCGGGGAGCCGGGAAGCTGCAAGTAGTCGCGCACCATCTCCGGGTTGTTCTCGAAGCCGCCGGTGGCCAAAACCACTCCTCGGCGGGCGCCCACCCGCAGCGGTTGGCCGCCAGAGGTGGCCTCCACTCCGACCACCGCTCCGTCATCGCCGGTCACCAGCTCTTGGGCCGGGGAGTCCAGCAGCACCTCAACGCCCCGGTCCCGCACCACGGCCGACAGGGCCTTCCACAAGAGCTGCTGGCCCATCTCCCCGTTGACCCCCAGATAGCCCCCGTAGAACTCGGCCCCGGGCATCTCGGGATACTCGGGCTTGTAGTCGGCGTGGACGCCGGGGGTCACCCCCAGGCCTTCCAGCCACTCGGTGTTCTTGTAGGTCTCGGTGGCCCACACCTGCACGATCTCCTCGGGCAGGGTGTAGGGGCCGCACAGCGACCTCAGGTAAGTGGCCATCCCATCTGGGTCGAGGCTGTTGAACCAGATCCCCCCAGAGATCCGGGTGTTGCCTCCCTCGCGCCCCTCGGGCATCTTCTCCAACAAGATGACCGACGCCCCCGCATCGGCTGCGGAGATGGCCGCCGCACACCCGGCCGCGCCCATGCCCAACACCACAACATCAGCCTGCCGGTCCCAGTTTTCGCTCATGGCAGGATGGGCGATTCCACTCGGTACAGTTTCTCGGCGTTGCCCCACAGGAGCTGGTGGCGGTCTTCGGGGGAGAAGTGGCTGAGGCTGGCGGAGATCTTTTCCTCCACGTTGTCGTACAAGCACGTGGGGTGGGGGAAGTCGGTCTCGAACAGCACGTTGTCGAGCGGGATCCGGTCGCCCAGCACGTCTTGGGGCGCCGATTCCTCAAACCAGAACGTGGTGAAAACCTGCCCGGTGAAGTATTCGCTAGGCAGCTTTTTGAACTCGGGCCGCTCCTGGCGGCCGCCGCCCTCGACAAACTGGTGGTCGAGCGCCTCGAGCATGAACGGCAGCCAGCCGATGCCCGACTCCACCGACACCACCTTCAGCTTGGGGAATCGGGGAAGCACGCCCGAAAGCAAAAGGTCGCACACCTGGATGCCGTTCTTGGTGAACAAGTCGATGGATTGCAGGGCGTAGGCCTCCACGAAGCCCCGGCGCTCCACCCGGGTGCGGTCCCAGTTGAACTCGCCGCTGCCGATGTGGAACGACACCACCATGTCGCAGTCGCATATCGCCGACCAGAACGGGTCCCAGTGGGATTCGCCCAGATAGGGCAGGCCGAACACCTGGGGTTCGCCGGTGAAGTTCACCGACCGGTAGCCCTTTGCCGCGCACCGCTGCACCTCGGCCACCGCATAGTCCACATCCCAGAACGGCGTGGCCATCGACGGGATCAGCCGCCGGTCATCCGCGCTGCACCACTCCGAGAGGAAGTCGTTGTAGGCCCTCACACACTCGTATTTGAGCTCGGCGTCTTCGATGGCCAAGAACTTCTGGGCGCCGAAACCGCCCACGTTGGGATACAGCACCTCGGCCCACACGCCGCGCTGGTCCATGAGCTCCAAGCGGGCCCCGGCGTCGTAGGCCGCCGGATGCACGTCGTCGTAGCCAGCCGGGGAGTCGGGCATGGGCTCCTTCCACCCGGCGGGGGCCGTCGGACCCACTGCGCCGATGCGCTCGTCGCCCAAAAGCCACACCTCCCGGCCTTCGGCCACCTCCACCCGGGGAACGTGGTCGCGGTGACGGGCAGACACCCGGCTGGTCCAGGTGTCGGCCGGCTCGGTGATATGGGTGTCGACATCGATGATCGAATAGGCCATATCCCAGTTTCGCGCTATTGCCATTGATAATGCGTTGTCGTTGGGCCCTGTATCGGTCAAGGATTGAGGGATGAGCAATGCCGGGAGCACCGGAGGCGACGATCCCGGCGAGCGCAGCGACTTCATTCGCAGCCTGATCCGCCAGGACATCGCCGACGGCACTTTCGGCGGACGGGTGCAGACTCGCTTCCCCCCCGAGCCCAACGGCTACCTCCACATCGGCCACGCCAAGTCGATATGCCTGAACTTCGATCTGGCCGCCGAGTTCGGCGGCACCTGCAACCTGCGGTTCGACGACACCAACCCCGAGACCGAGCGGTCCGATTTCGTGGCCGCCATAGAGGAGGACATCGCCTGGCTGGGCTACCAATCCGACCGGGGCACCCTGTATGCCTCCGACTACTTCGAGCAGCTCTACCAGTGGGCCGAAGACCTCATCCGGGCCGGGCTGGCCTACGTGGACGACCAGGACGCCGAGGCCATCTCCGAGAATCGTGGCAGCTTCACCGAGGCCGGCACCGACAGCCCGTGGCGCAACCGCACCCCCGAAGAAAACCTCGACCTATTCCGGCGGATGCGGGCGGGGAAGTTCGCCGACGGCGAGCGGGTGCTGCGGGCCCGCATCGACATGGCCCACGAGAACATGCTCATGCGCGATCCGGTGCTGTACCGCATCCGCCACGCCAGCCACCACCGTACGGGAGACGAGTGGTGCATCTACCCCACCTACGACTGGGCCCACGGCCAGAGCGACGCGGTGGAAGGGGTGACCAACTCCATCTGCACCCTGGAGTTCGACGCCCACCGCCCGCTGTACGACTGGTTCTTGGACCATCTCGACCTGCCCGGCGACCGCCCCCGCCAGACCGAGTTCGCCCGCTTGAACGTCACCCACGCCGTGTTGTCCAAGCGCCGAATGTTGCAGTTGGTGGGCGATGGCCATGTCGACGGCTGGGACGACCCCCGGATGCCCACCCTCCGGGGTCTTCGCCGTCGGGGCTTCCCCCCAAAGGCCATCCGGGAGTTCTGCCGCCACGTAGGGGTGGCCCGGGTTGATGGAACGGTGGAGGTGGAGCTGCTGGAGTCGTTCGTCCGCCGGGAGCTCAATGAGGTATCGCTGCGCCGGATGGCGGTGCTCAACCCGCTGCGCCTGGTGATCGAGAACTATCCCGAGGGCCAGGTGGAGATGCGGGAGGCGAACAACAACCCCGAGGACCCGTCGGCCGGGGCCCGGGAGGTGCCGTTCTCAAGAGAGCTCTACATCGAACACGATGACTTCATGCTCGATCCGCCTCCCAAATACTTCCGGCTGTCACCGGGTCGGGAGGTAAGGCTGCGGTCGGGCTACTTCGTGACCTGCACCGGGGTGGACACCGACGCCGACGGGAACGTCACCGAGGTCCGCTGCACCTACGACCCCGAGACCGGATCGGGCAAGGCGCCTGACGGCCGCAAGGTGAAGGCCACCATCCACTGGGTGTCGGCCGCCCACGCCCTCGACGGGAAGGCCGTGCTCTACGAGCGCCTGTTCTCCGACTCCCATCCCGGCACCGACGGCGCCGATCCCATGGACTCGCTGAACCCCGACTCCGCCCAGGTCATCGAAGGTGCCCGCTTCGAACCGGCCATGGCCGACATCGCCCCCGGCCAAGTCGTCCAGTTCGAGCGCCTCGGCTACTTCGCCCGCGACCCCGAAACCCCTGACCTCTTCCACCGCACCGTCGGCCTCAGAGACGAGTGGGCCCGCATCCAAAAGCGCCAGTCAGCGAGATAAGAGGTTCCCAGCTCAGGGCTGCTCTGAGAATACCCCAGGAAGGTTCATCTTCGGTGGGCTCCTGGTCTTCGAGGGTCGTGCCCTCCAGCCGCTATTGGCCGTAGTCCTAGTCGTCGTAGCAGTCGTCGTACTCGTCGTCGTCATAGTCATCGTCATAGTCATCGTCGTCATAGTCGTCGTCGTACTCGTCGTCGCAGTATTCGTTGTCGAGTCGTGGCGTGGCAGTGGCCCCCGCCGTAGGAGTCGGAACAACAGTGGCGTGCGCCGTGGGAGTCGGAACAACAGTGGAGTGCGCCGTGGGAGTCGGAACAACAGTGGAGTGCGCCGTGGGAGTCGGAACAACAGTGGCGTGCGCCGTGGGAGTCGGAACAACAGTGGCGTGCGCCGTGGGAGTCGGAACAACAGTGGCGTGCGCCGTGGGAGTCGGAACAACAGTGGCGTGCGCCGTAGGAGTCGCATTGGGATGGATGGCTTGGGCCTGGGCGTCGGTGAGCGTATCCCCGTCTCGTGGAGAAGTGGTTGCTGATATTTCGTTCTGTGGGTTTGAGTTGGTGTCGTTGTTCTCGATCGGTGGAGTGTTGATTCCGCCTCCGTCGTTCCCGTTGTCTGTTCCCGAGGGTGTGCTCGCGCCACCGCTGTCGTCAAACACTTGGATCCTCTCGGGGGTCTCACCTTCATTGACGAGGGCTCGTACACCGAAGATGCCTGCGGCGAGGACGGCGAGGACGGCCACGCCGGCGCCCAGTCGCTGGTTGCGCTGTCGCCGTCGGGCGCGCACTCGGATGTCGCGAAGCGCGGGCGGATCGAGGCGGATCCCCCGGGCCTTTCGGTCGAGTAGTTTCCTCAAGTCCTCGTTAAATCCCATCGGAGTCCTCCACGAGATCTGCTAGGCGGTCTAGGGCGCGGCTGAGCCGACTCTTGACCGTTCCCGGTGCGATGTTCAGGGCTTCTGCGATCTGGCGTTCTGACCAATCGAGGTAGTAGCGGAGCACCACCGCCGAACGCTGACCGACGGGGAGCTGTGCCAAAGCGGCGTCGAGTTGGTTGACGACCCCTTGAGCGATGTCGTCGGTGTGCACCGGCTGGGGCGGGGGTTTGCGCAAAATCCTGCGAAGCCGGGAGCGGGCCCAGTTGAGCCCTACTCGGTACACCCAGCCGGAAGGGTTCTGGTACTTGCCCACCGTATTCCAACGTTGATATGCCCGGGTCATCGCCTCGGCGGCGGCGTCTTGGGCCAGATCCACGTCGTTTAGCGTCAGAGCCAGAGCCCGGCAGACGACGGCATGATATTGGCGATAAAACAATTCGAAGTCGGCGACTGCCGCCCGCCGGACATCAGAGATCAGAATCTCATCTGCCTCGACATCTTCGTTTGGCCGTTCAGCCGACACGCATCTGTCCACTGCAACTTAAACGCATGAAGCCCAGGAAAGGTTCCATGGCACCGGAAAATTTCCGGAGATCTATTCGATGGTTGGCCAGCGCTCGGCGGTGGTGTTGACGGCGGGCCAGGCGTCGGCGTTGAGGGCGGCGTCGCTGCCGCCGTCCATGAATACCACCGAGCCGCAGAAGAGGCTGGCGTCGGGGGACAGAAGGAAGGCCAGCAGGTTGGCCACCTCAGCAGCCCGCCCAGGTCGCCCTATGGGGATGGGGTAGACGTCGCCCAGGTTCATGATCATGTCCAGGTTCTCGGCCACCAGCGGGGTGTCAATGAGGCCGGGAGCCACGCCGTTCAAGCGGATGCCCGAGCCGATCCAGTCGGGGCCGATGGCGGTGCGCCGAACCCAGCGGGCCAGGGCCAGCTTGCTGGTTGCATAGGCCGTGCTCGGATCGGAGCCGGCCAGCTCACGGGCTTGGGCTTCGTCGTCGTCTAGACAGGCCTCCACCAAACCATCGGGCAATTCGACCAGCGTCGTGCAGGAGTTGGAGCTAATGGCCACCGCCGAAGAGTCGGTGCCCTGGGCCAACAGCGGGCGCAGCCCTTCAACGGTGGCCACTGCCCCGAAGTAGTTGATCGACACCACCTGCTCAGGTTCGGGGCCGGTGATGCCCGCTCCGGCCACCAGCCCGTCGATGCGGCCTCCGCTGGCCGCCGCTACTGCACCGATCATCGCATTGCGCCCCTCGGGGGTGGAAAGATCGGCGATGACCTCGGCATCGCGTATGTCCACCCCTATCACCTCATGGCCGTCTCGCAAGAGACGCTCCCTGGTGGCCAGGCCGATTCCGCCCGCTGATCCGGTGATGACAATCGTTCCCATAGGTACTTCTTTAGCTTAAGCAGGGTCCAAAGGAGCCCATTGGGGCTCGCGTTTTTCGGCGAAAGCGGCGGGGCCCTCCATCTGGTCGGGGTGGCCCCATATGCCGGTCATGTGGAAGGCACCGGTCTTGCTGGCGTCGGTAAGGCCATGCTCCATGGCGTCCCACAGGGCTTTCTTGGTGGCGGCCATGGCGGAGGGGGAGTTGCGGGCGATGGCGTCGGCGATCTCGCCGGCCCGCTCCCGCAGGCACTCGGGCGGGTCCACGATCTCGCTGATCATGCCCAGCTCGTAGGCCCGCTGGGGGCCCATCCGCTCGTGGGCCCCCATCAGCGCCATGCGCATTACCGTCTCGGCGGGCATCTTCTTCAACAGCGCGATGGCCTCAAGGGCCACCACCTGGCCCACCGACACGTGGGGGTCGAAGAACTGGGCGTCGGACGCGGCGATCACGATGTCGGCGTCGGCCACCCAGTGGAAGCCGCCCCCGCAGCAGATGCCGTTGACCGCGGTGATAACCGGCTTGCGAACTTTTTGGTGCCACGACGTGAAGTGCAGGTCGAAGTTCTCCACCGACTCCCGGTAGCGCTCCATGCCCTGCCCGTCGGTGGCCAGCTCCATCACATCCACCCCGGTCTGGAAGGCCCGCCCCTCGCCGGTGTGGACGATCACCCGCACCTCCGGGTCTCGGTCCAGCTCGAGCCAGGCTTCGGCAAACTCTTCTCGCATCTGGGAGTTCATGGCGTTGAGCTGATCGGGCCGGTTGTTTATCAGCCATCCCACCCGGCCCTTGCGCTCCACGATCAGCGTCTCGTAGCCCATCTCGCCAGTCTGTCGCGGCAGTCATGGAAATGCCCCGTCATTCGGAGGGCGATCATCTGTGATTTGCGATTTCTCCCCGTAAATTGGGGGTATGAAACGGCTGATATTCCGCTTGTGGGGATGGTTGAAGGCATTGTCGGTCCGAGCCAAGGTGCTCGTCGCCGTGGTGTTGGCCGCCCTGCTGGGCCTGTTGATCTGGCTGGTGTTCTTCTGGTTCGCCTTCCAGACCTATTTCATCGACGACAAAGTGGAGGAGGCCGGCCCGCTGTTCGACAGCGGCGCAGTGGCCGACACCCAAGTTGACGAGCCGGCCGCACCCGACCCAACGGCGGTTGATCCCGCTACCCCGGATGCGGAGGCGACAGCTGCGGCCCCCGACACGACAGAGCCGGCCGCCGACTCCGGCACCGTCGCGCCCACGACAGCTACAGGTCCGATGCCGGGCGACGAGCTGTCAGAAGAGCTCATCGCCGAGATGGACGAGGCCATGGAAGAGCTCGGCATGCCCGAGGAGCAGCCGGTGGCAGAAACCATGCCGGATATGCCCCAGGTGCGGGTTGAGGCATCGGGTGAGTTCATCAGCCGAAGCCATCCCACTAGCGGAACGGTAGATGTGCTGGGCGACGGCACCGGCCAGCGGTTCCTGCGGTTTGAGGACTTCAGGACCGACAACGGCCCCGACCTGAACGTCTACCTGAGTGCGGCGCCCCCGGACGCCCCCGTCGGCCAGTTCACCGACGTCTATGTCGACCTCGGCGATCTGAAGGGCAACGTCGGTTCGCAGAACTACGAGATCCCCCGCGACCTAGACCTCGACGTCTACTCCACGGTGGTGATCTGGTGCGTGAGGTTCTCGGTGGTGTTCGGTGCCGCCGAGCTCGTCCCTGGCTAAGGACCACTAGCCTGGGCCGGGCATGAAGCCCTATCCCACTCCACCCGAGGGGCTGCAAGTGGTGTCGGCGCCGCCGCTGCTGACCCTCACCCTCGACCGCCCCCAGCGCCGAAACTCGCTGACCGACGACATCGTCCTAGCCCTGATCGACACCCTGGAGGCGGGTAGCGCCGACGAGGAGGTCCGGGCGGTCCTGCTCAACGCGGTGGGCGACAACTTTTGCAGCGGATTCGACCTGGCCGGGCGGGCTGGTGGCGGTTCTCGCCCTCGGCCGGGCAGCATCTCCCGGCGCATGCCCTATCTGGTGAACCGGCTCATCCCGGTGATGCTGGAGGTTCAAATACCCATCGTGTGCGCGGTAAGGGGATGGGCCGTAGGGCTGGGACTCAGCCTGGTGCTGGCTTCTGACTTCGCAGTGATGGCTGACGACGCTCGATTGCGGGCCCCATTCACCTCCATGGGCATCACCCCTGACAGCGGATCGTCGTGGCTGCTCCCTCGTCTGGCCGGCGTGGCCCGGGCCAAGCAGATGCTCATGCTGGGCGAGGAAGTCTCCGGCGCTGCCGCCGCCGAATGGGGTCTGATCCACCGGGCGTTGCCTGCCGACCAAGTCGATGCCGAAGCCACCGCGCTGGCCGCCAGATTGGCCGCTTCGGCCACCGTGGCCGTCGGTCTGGCCAAGACCCTCATCCACCGCAGCTCCGGGCGCAGCCTGGAGGCCCACCTGGGCGACGAGGCCTTCGCCATGGAGTTGTCGTCCCGGTCAGCCGATTTCCGGGAATGGGCCGAGTCGCGCCAAGAGGGTCGTCCCCCAGAATTCACCGGCCGGTAGCCCTTTCTCAAACCGGCTAGAGCGGCACGGCCCGGTAGTCTGCACCCATGTTGGTATTGGATCCGACGGCGGCTCCGCCGGCTATCGATCCGGATCGGGGGCCCGATGCCGGTCCGCTGACCGGCAAGCGAGTGGGCATCCGCTACGACCTCACTTGGCGCTCCTTTTTGTGGACCGTCGATGAATGGACCCGCAAGCTGGAGGCCGCGGGGGCCGAGGTGGTGCCGTGGTGCTCGGAGTCCCGCCAGGACGTGAAGCTCGAGGATGCCGTGCTGGTGGAGTTGGAGAACTTCGCCACCGACGTGGACATCGCCATCGTCGGATTGGGCAATTGAGGCAGTTGCACGTCCTGGACCGTCCACGACGCAGTTGCGGTGGCGGCCCAGGACAAGACGGCGGTCGCCGTCGTAACCGAAGAGTTCGTGCCCTTGGCCGAGATTATGGCCCGCAATTTGGAACGGCCCGGCCTGCGGCAGTGCGTGCTGCCCTACCCGCTGGACACCCGCCCCGAGCCGGAAGTGCGCCAGATCGCCCACGATTTCTGGCCATCGCTGCTGGACTCGCTGGGAGTGCCGACGTAGATGACTCCTGACGGCGACGCCATTCCTCAAGGGCAAATTGAGGCCCCCGACGACCCCGCGGAGTTCATGGCCTGGGCCACAGCTCAAGGCTGGGGCGACGGCCTGCCGTTGATCCCGCCCACTCCCGAGCGGGTGGCCCGGTTCACCGCCGCCGCCGGCCGACCGGTCGACTCGGTGCTGTTGGAAGTGCCGCCGGCCAACGCCTGGTGCACGGTGGAGAAGCTGGCCGTCAACGCCTGCATGGCCGGGGCCGCCCCCGAGGCCATGCCTTTGATGATGGCGGCGCTGGAGGCCATGGCCGAGCGACCGTTCGACCTGTTCGCCCTCAACACCACCACCAGCTCGGTGGTGCCCTGCCTGTTCGTGAACGGCCCGGCCCGCGACCATCTGGATCTGCCGTATGAGGCTGGGTGCTTCGGCGGGGCCGCCGGGGCCGGACCGGCTATCGGCCGGGCCATCCGGCTGGTCATGCGCAATGTCGGCGGCCAGGTGGCCGGGGAGACATCCAAATGCGTGCTGGGCCAACCGGCCCGGGTGGTGGGGCTGGTGATGGGGGAGTGGGAGGAGCGCTCCCCGTGGCCACCGCTGGCCGAGCGCCGGGGGGTGAGCGGCGACGCGGTCACCGTCTACGGCACCATCGGCACCATGGACATCGCCGACATCGCGGCCGACGACGGCCGCTCGCTGTCCTGGGTCATAGGCCAGTCGCTGGCCTATGTGGGAACCAACGCCTACATCTCCCACTGGGGGGCCGAGGTCATGGTGGTGGTACCTCCACCCTGGGCCGACATGCTGGCCGCCGCCTTCCCCACCATCGAAGACGTGCAAGAGGCCCTGTGGCGAAACGCCTGCCACAAAGTCGACCAATTCCCCGAGACCCACAAGAAGTGGCTGGCCGAGCGCGACCGGATCAGCTCCGACGGCACCGCCTACATCGTGGAGCACCCCACCGACGTGATCGTGATGTGCGCCGGCGGCCTAGGCAACCTCCACGCCGGCGGCCTCCACAACTTCGGCCCCACCCGAGCCATCACCCGCCCCTTCTGATGCCCGAGCCTGACTCCACAGCCATCACCGTGGTCGTGGTAGCCGGCGGCGACCCCCCAACCCCCGAAGAAATCGCCCGCCTCCCCGCCGACGCAGTTGTAGTAGCCGCCGACGCCGGCCTACACCACGCCCAAGCCGCCGGACTGAAAGTGGCAGTAGCCGTCGGCGACATGGACTCCGTCTCCCCCGAATCCCTAACCACCGCCGAGCAGTCCGGAACCCGCATAGAACGCCACCCCCCCGACAAAGACCAAACCGACCTAGAACTAGCCCTAGACCTAGCCACCCGCCTCGCCGACCGAATCATCGTCATCGGCGCCGGAGGCGGCCGCCTAGACCACCTATTCGGCAACCTCGCAGTTCTGGCCTCCCCCAAATGGTCCGGAGTCGACATAGAAGCCTGGCTAAACGACGCCCAAGCCATCGTGGTCCACAGCCAACGCATCCTCGACGTAAACCCTGGCACCACGATCTCCCTATTCGCCCTCGGAGGCACCGCCCGAGTAACTACAACCGGCCTGGCTTGGCCTCTGAACGACGAGATGTTGGAACCCCTAACCAGCCGCGGCGTGAGCAACCGAGCAACCACATCATCCCCCCAACTCTCCGTGCACGAGGGCGTCGTATTAGCGGTAGTCCCTCACCCGTAGGGGTCGGCGGGCGCCACCGAAACATAGGCGGGGTGGGGGGTGGCCCGGCTCAGGGCGCCCGCCGCCCGGAGTTCATCGAGGACGGCGGGCTGGGCCGGGACAGGACCCGCCGCCCCGCCGGACGATCGCCACAACGGCACCCGCCGACCCCGGATGGAAAGCTAGCTAGGACGCTCCGCCGGAAACACCCGATTCCCCTCAACCTCAACCCGCTGCCGCCGCAGCAGAAGCGAGGCGATCCTCCACTGCCCGTCGTCGCATCTGCGGTAAGTCTCCTCGTACCAGCCCGTACCCCACATCTGCCCCACGCCGCTCTCCGGCGGCCAGTCCAAGTGGTCTTCCATCGACCACACCGCAGAGGCGGTATCCGGCCCGTCGATGCTGATCTC
Organism: Acidimicrobiales bacterium; assembly: GCA_963663255.1. GTDB lineage: Bacteria > Actinomycetota > Acidimicrobiia > Acidimicrobiales > Bin134 > Poriferisocius. The sequence goes on along the minus strand of OY760141.1, from coordinate 2,207,853 downwards.
GCTCATGTGGCCGTGGTGGGTTGTGATGATCGGGGCCAATATGGGCTCCAGGTATACCCGGAAGGCCTTGTTGCCGTGGATGTCGGAGTCCGACCCGGTGTCGTCGGGGGTGGAGATAACCACGTCGTCGCAGAACACGTTTTCCCACTCGTCCCACCGCTTCTGGTCCATGAACCGGAAGTACCGGGCCTTGAGCTGGCGAATGGCCTCAATCTCAACCAAGTCCTCAGGAGTCATGGCAGGCACGCTAGTCGGCTGAAACCCTCACAAGCTGCTTGCCGATGTTGCGGCCCTCGAAGAGCCGGGACAGCGCTTGGGGCACGTTCTCGATGCCGTCCACCACGTCCACCCGGTAGCGGATGCGGCCGTCGAGTACCCACTGGGCCAGAACGGGGAGGGCCTCACCGAAGCGGTGGAAGTAGTCGGTGATGATGATTCCCTGCACCTTCAACCGCCGGAACAAGATATTGCGGAACAGCCGGGGCGACCACCAGTCTCCCTCGGCGTTGTAGGTGGATATCAGACCGCACAGCACCACCCGGGCATGGTTGTTCACCTGCCCCAATATGGCATCCATCACGTCGCCGCCCACGTTCTCGAAGTCCACGTCGATCCCGTCGGGGCACGCCTCCCGGAACTGCTCGTCGAGGTTGCCGGCCCGGTGGTCCACGCAGGCGTCGAAGCCCAGTTCCTCGGTCACGAACCGGCACTTCTCCGGCCCGCCGGCCACCCCCACCACCCGGCAGCCCTGGATCTTGCCGATCTGGCCCGCCACCGAGCCGGTGGCCCCCGCGGCCGCCGACACCACCAAGGTCTCGCCCGGTCGGGGCTCTCCGATATCCAGCAGGCTCCAGTAGGCGGTCATGCCGGTGGGGCCTAAGACGCTGGTGAACGCTTCCAGCGGCAACCCCAGCTCCATGGGGATGCGCTCGGCCCGGTCCAGCACCGAGTACTCCTCCCAGATCTGCCCGCCAGTGACCACGTCGCCGGGCTGGAACTCCGGATGGCGCGACTCGATCACCGTGCCCCAAGACCGTCCCCGCATGGGGTCGCCCACCTCTATCGGGGGCATGTAGGCGTCGATATCGCTCATCCAGATCCGATGGGTGGGGTCCATCGACAAGAATGCACTCCGCACCAGCAGCTGACCCTCACCCGGCTTGGGCACAGCAAGCTCGGTCAGCTCCAAGTCATCGGCGGTGATATCGCCCTCCGGCCGAGCCCGCAATGTCCACCGCCGATTTCGCTCGCCGCTCATCTCGATCTCCTCGCCATCACCGGCACACCATACGACGTTGTCTGTAGCCTCACGGGTCGAACAAGGAGTACCGATGACCGATCAGCGCCAGCAGGAGCACTATCCCGGCTTCGAAGGGACAGTGGGCAAGATCATGGCCACCTCCGAGTCGTGGTGGCCGCCCCGCCCCACTGCGCCGGATGGCGCCCCCAACGTGGTGGTCGTGCTGGCCGACGATCTGGGCTTCTCCGACGTGAGCTGCTACGGCTCAGAGATCGCCACCCCGGCCATCGACGAGCTGGCCGCCACCGGGGTCCGCTACACCAATTTCCACGTCACCCCGCTGTGCTCGCCCACCCGAGCGGCGCTGTTGACCGGGCTCAACTCCCATCATGTGGGGGTGGGTTTTGTGGCCAACGCCGATCCCGGCTTCCCCGGCTACGCCAGCGAGCTGCCCCCCAACCAGTGCACGCTGGCCGAGATGCTCAAGGCCAACGGCTACGCCACCATGGCGGTGGGCAAGTGGCACCTGTGCAAGGAAACCGACTTGTCGATCGCCGGCGACAATCACTCGTGGCCGCTCCAGCGGGGCTTCGACCAGTTCTACGGATTCATGGAGGCCCTCACCAACTTCCACCACCCCCACCAGATGTACGAGGGCAACAGCACCATCGACCTCGCCGAGTATCCCGAGGGCTATTACCTCACCGACGACCTCACCGACCGGGCCTGCCGCATGATCCGGGAGGTCAAGGCCACCGACCCCGACAAGCCGTTCTTCATGTACTACGCCCACGGTGCGGTCCACGCCCCGTTGCACGCCAAGGCCGACGACATCGCCCGCCATCGGGGCAACTACGACAAGGGCTGGGACCAGCTCCGCGAAGAGCGTCTGGCCCGCCAGATCGAACTCGGGGTGGTGCCGCCTGACACCGAGTTGCCGCCCCGGAACTTCGAGCCCGACGAAGATGTGCGGGAGTGGGACAGCTACTCGCAGGGCGAGCGCCGGGTCATGGCCCGCTATATGGAGGTTTACGCCGCCATGGTGGAGTCCATCGACGACAGCGTGGCCCGCATCCGGGCCGAGCTAGAGGCCATCGGCCAGCTCGACAACACCATCTTCGTGTTCACCAGCGACAACGGCGCATCCCGCGAGGGCCGGGCCCAGGGAACCACCTCGTACTTCACCTACAGCAACCCCGGAGCGATGTCGTCGGCGGAGGTGGGCGAAGAGGAGATGAACGCCCTCGACGCCATCGGCGGACCCACCACCTGGCCCCACTACCCACGGGGCTGGGCCATGGCCTGCAATACCCCCTTCCGGCTTTACAAGATCACCTCGTATCGGGGCGGCCACTCGGTGCCGTTCGTGCTGTCGTGGCCGGCTCGCACCGCGGCTAACGGCGGGGAGCTGCGCAACCAGTACACCCACATCATCGACCTGCTGCCCACCCTGTCTGAGCTGTTGGGGGTGGAAGTGCCCACCGAGCGCCACGGGCTGGCCTCCGAGGCCCCCGACGGGGTGTCGTTCGCCGCCACGCTGGAGAACCCCGATGCCCCCTCCGACCGCACCGAGCAGTACTACGAGTGCATCGGCCACCGGGCCTACTACCGCGACGGCTGGGCGGTGGCCGCCTTCCACGAGTTCATGACCCCGTTCAGCACCGACCGCTGGGAGCTGTTCAATCTTGAGGAAGACCCCAACGAGCGGAACGACCTGGCCGATGCTGAGCCCGAAAAGCTGGCCGAGCTGGTGGAGGCCTGGGAGGAGGCCGCCTGGCGCAACCGGGTCTTCCCCCTCGACGAGGGCACCGGGCTTTACCGCCTCCTCCGGCCCGCCGAGCACGACCTGCTCACCCGAGAGTTGCGGATCCTGCCCGGCACGCCCACCGTGGATCGCTACCGGGCATCCCGGGTCATCGCCGGCGGCAACTTCACCGTCACCGTCGATCTGCACCACCGCCCCGGCGACCAGGGTGTGTTGGTGGCCCACGGCGGGCAGGCTTCGGGCTATGTGCTCTACATCGAGGGCGGCGCCCTGCACTTCGAGGTGAACAGCGGCGGCCAGCCGATGGTGTTCAACCCCATGAACCTGCCGGGGGAGTGTCGCCAGATCGTCCTCGACGTCGCCGCCCCCGGCGGTCGCATCTGGAACATCACCGTGAGCGCCGACAGCCACACCGGCATCACCGCCACCGACATCCCCCAGATCTACGGATTCATCCCCTGGGAGGGAATCGACGTGGGCATCGACCGTCGCTCCCCGGTGTCATGGCAGCTCCACCAGCGCCACGGCTCCTTCCCCTACACCGGCACCATCCAACAAGTGACCTACGTCCCCGGCCCCCCCGCCCCTGACACCGAAGAAGTCCGCCTAGCCGAACTCCGCGAAATCGGAATGGGCCTCGAATAGCCCCTACTCTCGGCGACAGATCACAAGGAGAACACATGACCGATCAGCGCCAGCAGGAGCACTATCCGGGGTTCGGGGGGAAGATCGGCCGGATTATCGCCACCTCAGAATCGTGGTGGCCGCCCAAACCCATGCCGCCGGCCGATGCTCCCAACGTCGTCATCGTGCTGGCTGACGATCTGGGCTTTTCCGATCTGGGCTGTTACGGCTCGGAGATACCTACTCCAGCCATCGACGCAATGGCCGATTCCGGGGTCCGCTACACCAATTTCCACGTCACCCCGCTGTGCTCGCCCACCCGGGCCGCGCTGTTGACCGGACTCAACTCCCATCATGCCGGGATGGGGTTTGTGGCCAACGCCAACCCCGGCTTTCCCGGCTATGCCGGCGAGTTGCCCCACAACCAGTCGACGCTGGCCGAGATGCTGCGAGACAACGGCTACGCCACCATGGCGGTGGGCAAGTGGCATCTGTGTTTGGAGTCCGACTTGTCAGTGGCCGGGGACACCCACTCGTGGCCGTTGCAGCGGGGTTTCGACCAGTACTACGGGTTCTTGGAGGCCCTGACTGATTTCCACTTCCCCCATCAGCTGTATGAGGGCAACAACCCCGTCCACATAGACGAGTATCCCGAGGGCTACTACCTAACCGATGATCTCACCGACCGGGCGTGCCGCATGATCCGCGACGTGAAGACCACCGACCCCGACAAGCCGCTCTTCTTGTACTACGCCCACGGGGCGGTCCATGCCCCGTTGCACGCCAAGGCTGAGGACATCGCCCGCCACCGGGGCAACTACGACAAGGGCTGGGACCAGCTCCGCGAGGAGCGCCTAGCCCGCCAAAAGAAGCTGGGCGTGGTCCCACCCGACGCCGAGCTGGCCCCCCGCAACCCCGAGCCCAACGAGGATGTGCGGGCCTGGGACAGCTACTCGGAGGACGAGCGCCGGGTCATGGCCCGCTATATGGAGGTGTACGCCGCCATGGTGGATTCGATCGACGACAGCGTGGCCCGCATCCGGGCCGAGTTGGAGGCCCTCGGCCAACTCGACAACACCATCTTCGTCTTCACCAGCGACAACGGCGCGTCGCGAGAAGGCCGAGCCCAGGGCAGCACCTCGTACTTCACCCATAGCGGCACCGGCGCCCGGCCCTCGCCGCCAGTGAGCGAGTTCGAGCTCGAGGCCCTAGAAGCCGACGAAATCGGCGGCCCCACCACCTGGCCCCACTATCCGCGGGGCTGGGCCATGGCCTGCAATACCCCCTTTAGGCTGTACAAGATCACCGCTCACCGGGGCGGCCATTCGGTGCCCATGGTGCTGTCGTGGCCGGCGCGCACCGAGGCGATCGGCGGGGAGCTGCGCCATCAGTACACCCACATCACCGATCTCCTGCCCACCCTGGCCGACCTGCTCGGCCTCGACGTCCCCACGGAACGCCACGGGCAGGCTTCCGACGCTCCCGACGGGGTGTCGTTTGCTGCCTCTTTGGATGATCCCAACGCCCCCTCCGACCACACCGAGCAGTACATAGAGTGCATCGGCCACCGGGGCATCTATAGCGACGGCTGGTCGGCGGCCATTTTCCACGAGCATCACACCCCGTTCAGCTCCGACCGCTGGGAGCTTTTCAACCTGGCCGACGATTTCAACGAGAGAAACGACCTGGCCGAAGCCGAGCCCGAGAAGCTGGCCGAGCTGGTGGAGGCCTGGGAGGAGGCCGCTTGGCGCAACCGGGTTTTCCCGCTCGACGAGGCCTCTGGGCTGTTCCGGTCGTTGAAGCCCCCCGAACACGCCAATCTCACCCGCGAACTGCGGATTCTCCCCGGATCGCCAACCATGGAGCGCTTGCGGTCGTCCCGGCTCATCGCTGGCGGCAACTTCACCGTCACCGTCGACCTGCACCACCGCCCCGGCGACCAAGGCGTGTTGGTGGCCCACGGCAGCCAGGCGTCGGGCTATGTGCTCTACATCGAGAACGACGCCTTATGTTTCGTGGTCAACAGCTCCGGTCGGTACCTGGCCGCCGATCCGGTGGCCCTGTCGGGGGAGTGCCGGCAGGTGGTGGTCGACATCCAAGCCCCCGGCGGGCGCATCTGGAACGTCTCAGTGGGCGCCGACGGCCGGGTCGGATCCACTCTCTCCGACATCCCTCAGATGATCGGCTTTTTGCCCTGGCAGGGCATCGACGTCGGCATCAACCGGCGCTCCCCCGTGTCGTGGGACATCTTCCAGCGCCACGGCACCTTCCCCTACACCGGCACCCTCCATCAGGTGACCTACACCCCAGGGGCTCCCGCCCCCGACGCCGACGAAGTCCTCCAAGAAGAATTCCGCGAATTCGGCATGGCGCTTGAATAAAAAAAACCGATGGCGAGCCTTCGGGTAGGTGTGCGGCGGCCCACAAAGAGGTCGTGGTGGTGGGTGGCCCGGCTCAGGGCGCCCGCCGCCCGCAGCCCTGCGAGGACGGCGGGCTGGGCCGGGACAGGCCCCGCCACCACGACCCGTCAAGACAGCCCGCCGCACACCGGAGGATGGAAACGGGCAAACCTAAACCCCGTACTCCACCGCCTCCAGCTCCCTCAACACCTCAAACCGCTCCCGCAGCTCACTGCGCCGACTGCGGTCGTTGGCCAAGTTCACCAGCTCGTGCGGATCGTCGTCGTGGTCGTACCACTCGTGGTCGTGGTCATCGAACTCGGCATCGGGCCCAAACAGCATTGAGTCGCCCAGCGACACCCCGAAGTTGCTCACCCCGCCGCCGATGCCGTAGTAGCGGCAGTACTTGTGGCGGCCGTCGAACACCCCCGAGGAGGCGTAGCGCACCTTCTCCACCCCCAGGTACCACGGCCACCGCTGGGCGAACAGGATGTGGTCGCGGATCTGTGCCGACTGGTCGTCGAACAGCGGGCTCAGGCTCTGGCCGGGCAGATCCGAGGCGTCCACCCCGGCTAGCTCCAGAACAGTGGCCGCCAAGTCGGTGTGGCTAGTGAGGGACTCGGTGGCCGTGCCCGCCGCGGTCAGCCCCGGCGCCGACAAATAAAGCGGGATCCGCATGGTCTCCTCGTAGTTCCACGGCCCCTTGGACCGCAGCCCGTGGGAGCCGCACTGGTCGCCGTGGTCGGAGGTGAACACCACCACGGTGTTATCCCACTGGTCGATATCGTCCAGTGCGCCCAAGACCGTCGCCAAGCACTGGTCGCTGAGCTGATGCAGCTTCACGTAGTAGTCGAGCTGGCGCAGCCAGATGTCGTGGTCGCCGGGGTCCATCGGCCCCGGGGTGCTGGTGCGCTCCATCTCCAGCAGCCAGCGGCGGTGGACCTCGGGCTTGGTGTGCAGGTCGTCGTCGAAGTTCTCGGGCAGCTCGGTACACCACCGGTCGATCTCGTAGTCGAAGGCCGGCAGGTTGGTGGCCCGGCCCCACTTGCGCCGATCCAGCTTCTCCCGGCTATGGGCCACGTATTCGGGCTCCTGCTCCCAGAACCAGGGCTGGTCGAGCGGGAACCACATGATGTCGTGGGGGTTCACCAGCCCCACCGTCAAGAACCAGGGCTGGGTGGAGTCGCGCTGGTTGCGCAGCCAGGCGGCTGAGTCGGCCGCGATGGGCTCGTCGAACTCGCTGCCGCTGCCCGGCAGTCCCCAAAAGGCCATGTCGTTGCCGGTCCAATCCGAGAAGCCGTAGGCCTCCATGTCGGGCTCGGCTGAGGCTTCGAGGTGCCATTTGCCCTTGTAGGCGGTGCGGTAGCCGGCGTCCCGCAGCCGGGTGCCCAGGGTGGGGATGTCGGTGGAGAGCTGGGTGTTGTTGGGGTAGCTGGAGTTCTCGGTCACCCCGTGCTCGTCCATGTGCAGCCCGGTGAAAAGCGTGGCCCGCGACGGCGAGCACGGCGAGGTGTGGGTGTAGTGGCGGCGGAACTCCAGCGACTGGTCCAACAAGCGCTGGCGGGCCGGCAGCGGCACTCCTGGCGGCAGCCAATCGCGCTGGCGCTCCTGATCAGACACCAATAGCAAGATGTTGGGCGGCTTCGTTTCCGACATTGTGGGGAGCGTAGCGGCGCAATCGCCCGAGTTTCTTGCGCTTCCGAACATTTAGTGGTGAACTATCGGCCTGTGCTCTGCGTACTAGCGCGTGTCCGAGGGGGATACATGAAACGTTCTTGGCTCTTTTCACTTCTTGCCATCTTGTTTGCTTTCTCGCTCGTTGCCACTGCCTGTGGCAACGACGATGATGACCCTGGCGTCAGCGACGAGCCGTCGGCGCCTTCCGATGAGCCCAGCGACGAGCCATCGGATGAGCCCAGCGACGAGCCTTCCGATGAGCCCAGCGACGAGCCATCGGATGAGCCCAGCGACGAGCCGTCTGACGAGCCCGGCGACGGCCCGGACGAAGACGCCGTTGTCATAGAGGAAATTGGCCCGCCTGAGGACACCGTAGTCACGGTGTGCGATGCGCCGTCTTTCACCCAGATCTACGCCAAGGTGATGGCCAATCAGGGCTTTGCCGAGAACAGGGGATTCGAGATCGACTTCGTGGCCTGCCACTCCGGTCCGGCCCAGGCCGCATCGCTGGTCTCCGGCCAGGTTGATATCGCCCTGAACACCCCCGACAACATGCTGGGCATCCGCAACGCCGATTTCGACGTGGTGATGTTCGCCCAGGTCGTCGACAACCACTTCTTCGACATCGTGGTGTCCAACAACTTCGGCGAGATCGACTGTCCGCAGGGTGACTGGGAGTGCGTCATGGCTGTGCTCGACGGCACCCGCGTAGGCGTGGTGGCCCGAGGCGCCGCCGCCGAGCAGATCGCCCGCCAGCTCTTGGACTCCGCCGGGTTCGACCCCGATGACACCACCTACATCGCCACCGGGTTGGCCGGCACGACGCTGGCCGCGCTGGATTCCGACGAGGTGGACTGGGCGATCACGTTTGAGCCCGGCTTGAGTCGGGCCGAACTCGATGACATCGGCTACGCACCGTTCCGGCTGCGGGGCGGCGATGGTCCGACCGAGTTGGACTGGCCATCTGCTGTGATGATCACTGCCCGCTCCTATTGGGATGCCAATCCCAATACCGTTTTGAATTACCGGGCGGCGATCCTCGAATCCATGGCGTGGTTGCGCGATCCCGCCAACCAGGACGCGGTCCTGGAGGAGCTGGACGCCCACCTGGGCCTCGAACCCGACGTCGCCCAGTACATATTCGACAGCAACATCGGCTCGATGACCGTCACCGCTGAGCTCAACCCTGTGCGGATCACCAACAACGTCAACTACGCCGTGGGCCGTGGCATCCTCTCCGAAGCCCAGGCATTCGGCGAATTCGCAGTAGGCCCCGGCATCGACGTGATCGTGCCGGAGGCCCTCGTGCCGGAGGCGACCAATGTTGGGATATGCACAGCCGCTTCCTTCAACGGCATGGTCGCCCACATCGCGGTAATCAAGGGCTTCTTGGGGGAGCGCGGGGTGGAAGGCGAGTTCATCCAGTGTCCCTCCGGTCCCGCCAATGCCGCGGCATTGATCGCCGGAGAGGTCCATTTCGTGATCAACACCCCCGACAACATGCTGGGGATCCGCAACGCCGGCTTCGACGTTGTGATGTTCCAGCAGTTGGCCGACAAGCACTTCTTCGACATCCTGGTTAGCGAAGACTTCGGTCAGATCGACTGTGAGCAGGGCGACTGGCAATGCACCATGGAGGCGCTTGAGGGCACCCGAGTGGGCGTGGTAGCCCGAGGAGCGGCGGCTGAGCAGATCGCCCGCCAGCTCATTGACTCCGCGGGACTCGATCCCGATGGCGCCACCTACATCGCCACGGGTCTGTCGGGCACCACACTGGCGGCGCTGTCGTCCGGTGAGGTGGACTGGGCCATCACCTTCGAGCCCGGTCTGAGCCAAGCGGTAGTTGATGGAATCGCATACGCCCCATTTGCCCTGCGGGCCGGGGACGGGCCGAGCGAGTTGAACTGGCCGTCGTTGGTGAACACCACCTCTCGCGAGTTCTTCGACAACAACCCCAACACGGTGGCCATCTACGCGCAGACGATGCGCAGCACCATGGACTGGATACGCAATCCAGCCAACCGTGCTGAGGTGTTGGAGGTAATGGATGACTTCCTTGGCGTGCAGGGTGAACTGGCCGAGGCCATCCTCGACAACAGCGTCGGGATCTTCTCTCTCAACGGTGCCCTTCAGCCCGCCCGGCTCCAGAACAACGTGGACTACGCGGTTGGACGAGGCATCCTCGAAGAGGCCCAGGACTTCAGCGAGTTCGCGGTATCCCCGTAGCCAACTCTTCTTCCGGTCGGGCGGCTGTTCAGGTCGCCCGACCGGTGGGGCTGGCTAAGGTATCGAGATGGTGGCGTTGTGAGCCCAGCGGTCGAACTGAAGGATGTCACCCTCATCTTCGGGGGCGATCACCCCAAAGATGAGCCGGTGCTCGCCATCCAGGACATCAACCTCTCCATCCCGGCTGGCCAGTTCGTGGCCGTGGTCGGGCCGAGCGGGTGCGGAAAGACCACCATCTTGAACATGCTGGCCGGGATCCTCAACGCCACCCGGGGATCGGTCAATCGCCACGGCGAAGAGGTCGACGGCCCCAGCGACGACATCGGTTACATGCTGGCCCGCTCGGGGCTGAGCCCGTGGCGCACCGCCCGTCGAAACGTCGAGCTCGGCCTTGAGTTCCGGGGCGTGCCCCGGAGCGAGCGGCGCCAGCGGGCCATGGAGTTGCTGGCCAAGCTGCGTCTTGAGGGCTTTGCCAACTCATTCCCCTCTCAGCTCAGCCAGGGCATGCGCCAGCGGGTGGCCATCGCCCGCACACTGGCCATCGACCCCGATTTGTGGCTCATGGACGAGCCCTTCGGCGCTCTCGACGCCCAAACCCGGCTCACCGTCCAGTCAGAGTTCTTAGAAATCTGGTACGAGACCCACAAGACGGTCATATTTGTGACCCACGACCTCGAGGAGGCCGTGCTTTTGGCCGACCGGGTGGTGGTCATGACCGCCCGACCCGGCCGCATCAAGTCGGACACCATTGTCGATCTGGCCCGCCCCCGGGTGATCGACGAGCTCCGCTTCGACCCGGTTTTCCGGGAGACAGAGCACAAGATCTGGGAGGAGTTGCGCGGTGAAATCGTCTGACGTCGACGAGCCCAGGGAAGCCGACATGGCCGGCCAGACCAGGTTGGCCGACGCGCTCAGCCAAGAAGAAGTGGAGGCGCTGATCCCCCACGAGTCCATTTGGAGATACCGGCTGCGCCGCCTCGACATCCCGGTCCAGGTCTTGCGGATCGCCATCCTGTTCGGGATCTGGGCGCTGTGGCACTACGAGGTCGTCTGGAATGGCTGGGACGCGTTCTCGATATTCGGCATCCAGCCGTTCCCCGACGTGCCCGAGACGTTCCGGGCCAGCCCTGGTGAGACCTGGGAGTACTTCACCCAGATCTACCACGAGAAGCTCTTCTGGCAAGACCTCTGGGTCACGGTGAAAGAGGCATTGTTCGGCTTCGCCATCGGGTCGATTCTTGGGCTTCTCGTTGGCATCGTGCTCGGGCGCTTCCAGAGAGCATCCAGAGCGGTGGGGCCCTTCATCGTCATCATCAACGCCATGCCCAAGATCGCCTTCTTGCCGCTGATCCTGATCGTGTACGGCGTGGGCGAGACCTCCAAGGTCGTGCTGGCCGTGATCATCGTCTTCTTCATCGTGCAGGTGCCCACCCAGGCCGCGGTGGCCCTAGTCGATCCCGACCTCGACATGGTGGCCCGCACCATGGGGGCATCCCAGCGCCAGCTCTTCACCAAGGTAACGCTGCCCGGCATCACCCCTGCGGTGTTCGGCGCACTACGCCTTTCGGCGGTCATCTCGGTGCTGGCGGTGGTGTTCGGCGAGATCTTCTCCGCCCGCCGGGGCCTCGGCCAGCGGCTCATCACCGCGGCCAACCAGCTGTCCTACGGCGACACCTTCGCCATCGTGTTCATCCTGGCCCTCATCGCACTGATTATGAACGGCGGAATCGGCTTCGCCGAGCGCAAATCCCTCCGCTGGCAAACCTCCCACCAAGGCGGCCAAGTCATCTCGCTGTAGGAGATAGCGGTCAGATCAGGCTTGACCGCGGGCCAACTCGGCAAGAAGGGACAAGTCGGCGGGGTCGAGTATTTCTATAACGGCGTAGACCGGCTTGTCGGGGCCGGTGATCGCTTTGAGGGCTCGATGGCCGGAACTGTTGGGGGCTGGCCGGCCAGTGGTCAACAGCACCAGCGGGACGGATTCGCCCGAGGAATGCAAAACGGCGGCCTTGCCCAGCGCCTTCCACAGCGTGTCGGTGCGTCGCAGCCCAGGCCTCTGGGTGATGCTGAACCCACCGGCCAAGTCAAACTGCCACGAATCGCCCTCTTGGTCGACAGCCTCAAAATCAACCTCAACACCACAGGCGAGGGGCACTTTCTCTTTGACAATTCGAAAGCCCCCAGAGGCCAGCACAGACCTAGCTAGATCGCGCGCCTTGTCTTCATCTTGTAGTGGGTTGTCGCCGCATGGAGTCGTGGCTGCACCGGCAAGCCGTTCTTGCTCCTCGGCTATGCGCTTTTCGGCAATTTCCACATAGTCGGCGTCGATATCGAAACCGACGAAGTGGCGTCCGGTACGGACCGCGGCCACCGCGGTGGATCCTGCGCCCATAAACGGGTCGAGCACCAAATCGCCCTGGTAGGTGTAAAGATCGATCAGCCGCTGGGGGAGCTCCACTGGGAACGGCGCGGGATGTCCCACCCGGGAGGCTGATTCGGTGGGAATCTCCCACACATCGGTGGTGGCCTCCATGAACCCGTCTACTGAGACTGTGCCCTCCGATGGCAAGCCCCGAGAAGCCCGCTTGGCTGAGGTCAACGCCCGGTCGAAGCGCCCTTTGGAGGCGATCACCACCCTTTCAGTCAGATCGCGAAGTACTGGATTGCTCGGACTCTTGAAACTGCCCCAGGCACAGTTGCCACCGGCGCCCTTGGCCTTGTGCCAGATCACTTCGCCCCGCAGCAGCAGCCCGAGGCGGTTCTGGAGTATGTCGATCACGTCGGCCGACAAGGAGCGATACGGGCGGCGCCCCAGGTTGGCCACGTTTACCGCGATGCGCCCGCCGGGCTCCAGCTTGCGTGTGCACTCGGCGAATGCCTCTTCGAGCATGGCGAGAAAATCCACGTAGTCGGCGGGGATGTGGCCCTGGCCCACCGCTTCCTCGTACTCCTTGCCCACGAAATAGGGCGGGGAGGTGACCACCAGCGCCACTGAGTTGTCGGCCACCTGTCCGTAGAGGTCCATCTTGCGCGCGTCGCCCACCCAAAGCTGGTCCACGCAGGCTGGAGGGGAAACCTCATCATCCTCACTGATTTCCGGCACCGGAAACCGGTTGTAGAACGCGGAGGCATCATGGCCCTCGCGCCGACCTACCCCGAAACTGGAAGTAGACGTCCCCTGCCTGCGCCGGGCAGATTCCATCTCTCGAAGTTACACCGCTGGTGCGACAACTTGGGGGACGAGAGCTGGCCGCAGCTATTGGGGAGTGTCGGTTTCGGGCTCCGAGACCTCGGCTCGGCTCTCTAGGCGGCCCACTCTCCGGCACAGGTCCATGACGACGTCGGTGAGCTTGTCCAGCCGGCTGTGGACTTGCTTGAAGCCGTCGTTCGTCACGTCGCTGATCTTGGCGTCGCCATCTCTCATCTCGCCGCTGATCTTGGCGTCGCCATCTCTCATCTCGCCGCTGATCTTGGCGTCGCCATCTCTCATCTCGCCGCTGATCTTGGCGTCGCCATCTCTCATCTCTTGGCGGAGTAGAGCGAAGCCGTTGTGCATCTCCGTTCGAATTTGCGCCCTGTCGGCACGAGCTTCTTTGAAGCCTTCGTTGGTCTCAGTTCTAAGTTGCGCGATGTCGGCGCGGCGACCGCGGTCTAGGTAGAGCATCAGGGTGACGATGACCCCGATCATTGTGAGGGTGATCCCCTGCATGGCGAGTATGGCTTGTTCCATGAGTTCTCCTAAGAGTTCTCAGCACATGGGGGAAGTGGAAGTCAGTGTAACAGGACAGACAACGCCAGCGTCAACAAGCTTGGGAGTGCCAGCGGCCGTTGCGGTGCTCTAGGTCTAGGGGGAGGGCGAAGCAGGCGGAGAGGGATTCGGAGGTGAGCACATCTTCCAGGGGGCCCTGGACCAGCACTTGGCCGTTGCGGAGCAGCAACACGTGGGTGAAGCCGGCGGGGATCTCCTCGGTGCGGTGGGTGACCATCACTAGGGGAGGGGCGGTGGAGTCGGCGGCCAGGGCGGTGAGGTCGCTTACCAGCATTTCCCGGCCACCCAAATCCAGGGTGGAGGCGGGCTCGTCCAGCAGCACTAGGCCGGGGTCGGTCATCAGGCTGCGGGCGATCTGCACCCGCTGGCGCTCGCCCGACGACAAGGTGGCGATGGTGCGCTCGCCCAGCCCCCCGGCTCCCACCTGCTCCAGCAGCTTGTGCGCCCGCTCGCGGTCATCGTCGGTGTAGTCGTGCCACCACGGTTCCAGGGCACCGTGGCGGGCGGTCATCACCACCTCGACCGCCCTCAGATGGGGTCGCAGCATCTGGGCCAGCGCGGGCGACATGAATCCCACCCGGTGCCGCAGCCGGCGCACATCCACCTGGCCCAAGCGCTGCCCCAGCACATCGACCGTCCCCGCAGTGGGGTGCTCATAGAGCGCGGCGATGCGCAACAGCGTGGTCTTGCCGCTGCCGTTGGCCCCCAGCACTACCCAGCGCTGGCCATCGGCCACCTCCCAGTCGACATCGGCGAGGATGGGCCGCTTGTCGCGGACGAAACCTACTCCGGACAGCCGCAGCGCCAACGCCTCGGTCATGGCCCTAGTTGGTGTGGGCCATCCAGGTGGCGTACATGTCGGCGTAGTGGCCGCCCATGGCGACCAGCTCGTCGTGGGTGCCGATCTCGGTGATCCGGCCGTCTTCCACCACCGCGATCCGGTCGGCCCGCATGGCGGTGGCTAGCCGGTGGGCAATGATGATGGCCGTCCGACCCTCCAGCACCACATCCAACGCAGCCTCGATCTTCGACTCCGAGCGCAAATCCAGGTTGGACGTGGCCTCGTCCAGCACCAGCACCCGGGGACGGGCCAGAAACGCCCGGGCCAGGGCCAGCAGTTGCCGCTCCCCGGCCGACAGCGACGCCCCCCGCTCATGCACCTGGGAGTTCACGTCGTCGGGCAGTCGCTCCAATAGCTCGGTCAACCCGACCACCCGGCAAGCCTCCAGCACCTCGGCCATCGACGCCTCAGGCCGGGCGAAGGACACGTTGTCCCGGATCGAGCCGTAGAACAAGAACGGCTCCTGGGGCACCACCCCAAGCTGGCGGCGCAGCGAGGCCAGCGTCACCGTCCGCAGGTCACAGCCGTCGATGCACACCGTTCCCTGCTGGGGGTCGTAGAACCGCGCGATCAACTTGGCCACGGTGGATTTGCCCGCCCCGGTGGGCCCGACCACGGCCAGGCTCTCGCCCGGTGCCAGCCTCAGGCTCACTTCGTGCAGCACAGGCGTGTCGTCGTCGTAGCCAAAACTCACCCGGTCGAAGGTGATCTCCCCTTCGATTGGGGGCAGGTCCACCGCATCGGGGGCCTCGGCCACTGAGGGCTCGTTCTCCAGCACCTCGCGCAGCTTCCTAGCCGAAGCCTGCCCCTGCTGGTAACCGTTGTAGAGCTGGACAAGCTGCTGGATGGGGGCGAAGAAGAACGTCAGGTAGAGCACAAAGGCGGTCAGCTCACCTGGGGTGAGACTGCCGTTGATCACCATGGTTCCGCCGATCACCAACAAGATGGCCTGGCCGATGATCACAATTGCCTCAGTGGTGGGCGCGTAGATTGACGCGGCCCGAACACCGGCCAGGTTGGCGTCTTTGTGCCGCCCCACCACGTTGGTGTGGTGCACCACGTTGTGGCGCCGACGGTTGTGTGCGGTGATGACCCGGATACCCGACAGGCTCTCCTGCAAATCGGCCAACACCTCGGCGATGCGGTCCCGAACCAGCCCGTAGTACAAATCGGACACCTTCCGGAACCAGATGCTGAGCAGGAATGTGGCCGGCACCACAATGAGCAAGGTCAGCACGGCCAGCAGCGGGTTCAGATAGAACAGCACAGCGGTGATCACGGTGAGCACCAGCCCCTGCACCGCGAAGTTCACCATGCCCTCTTGGAACAGCACGGTCAGGGCCTCGATGTCGCTGGTCATTCGGGTCATCAGCACGCCCGCCTTCTCCTTGGTGAAGAAGTCCAGCGAGAGGCGCTGATAGTGGGAGAAAACCCGCATGCGCAGGCCGTACATGAGCCGCTCGCCCAGCTTGCCGGTGTAGCGGATGCGCAGAGACGAGCTGAAGGCGTGGGCCACCACCGTGCTCAAGAACACCGCGGCCACGATCAACAGCACCCGCAGGTTGCCGGAGCTGACGCCGTGGTCGATGCCCAGCTGGGCCAGCAGCGGGCCCGACTGCATCATCGCCGACTCGATCACCACCAAAAACAGCGCCACGGCAAGCTGTCTGCGGTGGGGCCACAAAAGGGTGCGCAGGGTCAGCGGCGGATCAGGGGGCTGGCGGTGGCTGAAGTCCACCTCCACCGGGGGATACTCGGGCTCGGTCCGCAGCACCTCTTCGACCTGAACCCGCAGGTTGCCGGGCACCCCGGCATGGGGCAAACCGGCGTCGCGAGCCGCGCTCTGGGCCTGAGGCCCGCCGAAGTACCCGCCCCAGCCCATCAGCCACCACCCCCGAAGGTCCAGGGGGCGTCGCCGCTTTTGGGGAACCCGGGCATTTGGCTGTCGAGCCTGTGGTCTTTGCTGCCGCCATTGCCCGACACTCCGCCCGACCCGTCAACAGAATCGCCGTCGCTGTGGCGGGCCAGGATCTCCACGTAATGGGGATCGGTGGCCAGCAGGTCAGTGTGCGTGCCTACATTGGCCACCCGGCCCTGGTCCAGCACTACCACCCGCTCAGCCAGGCTGATGGTGGACAGGCGGTGGGCGATGATGATGGTGGTGCGGTTGGCCATGAGCCCTTGCAGCGCCTTGTGGATGGCCTCCTCCACGGTCACGTCGATGGCGCTGGTGGCGTCGTCCAGCACCAGCACCTTGGGGTTGGCCAAAAGCGTCCGGGCGATGGCGATGCGCTGGCGCTGGCCGCCCGACAGGGTGTAGCCCCGCTCGCCGACAACCGAGTCATAGCCGTCGGCCAGATCGCAGATGAACCCGTGGGCCTGAGCTGCGGTGGCCGCGGCCACCACATCGGAGCGAGAGGCAGTCGGGCGGGCGTAGGCGATGTTGTCGTGGACCGATGCCGAGAACAAGAACGGCTCGTCCAGCACCAGCCCCACGGTGTGTCGCAGGCTGCGCA
The DNA here is from genome assembly GCA_963663255.1 of Acidimicrobiales bacterium. GTDB lineage: Bacteria > Actinomycetota > Acidimicrobiia > Acidimicrobiales > Bin134 > Poriferisocius. The sequence continues at coordinate 2,190,796 of OY760141.1, read as the reverse complement.
GGGTCACGTCCCGCACGTCGATGCCGTCGATGCGCACCGATCCGCCGTCAACGTCGTAGAACCGGTCCAGCAATCGGGCCACCGTCGACTTGCCGCTTCCAGTACTGCCCACAATCGCCACCCGCTCGCCGGGTTCGATACCCAGGGTGAAGCCGTCCAGCACCGGGGTCTCGGGGTTGTAGCCGAAGCGGACGTCCTCGAAGTCCACCTGGCCTCGGGGCTCGACGATGTCCACCGCCGCAGGGGAGTCGATGATCTCGGGAACCTCGTCGAGAATCTCGTATATCCGCTGGGCGGCCGCCCCGGCCCGCTGGCCCTGCATCAGCACGAACCCCGCCATGCGGAAGGGCACCTGAAGCATGATCACATAGGCGCTGAACGCCAGCAGCGTACCGATCGAAACCACACCCTCGATGGCCAGCCAGCCGCCGTAGAGCACCACCATGGCGGTGCCCAGCCGGGGCAGCGACTCGATGATGGGGTTCCAGCGAGACCGGCTGTTGGCGATCTCCACGTTGGTCCACTGGATTCGCTGCGCCGACCGGCCCAGCAAGGCGATCTGGCGCTCCTCAGCCGCGAACGACTTCACCACTCGGGTGCCGTTCACGTTCTCGTCCACGATGGTGGCCAAATCGGCCATGCGGGCCTGGGTCACCCACGACAGCGGGAACACCTGATTGCGGAACTTGAGGCCGAACCAATAAACGCCGGGCAGCGGGGCCAGCGCCACCAGCGCCAGCCAGGGGTGGATGTAAACCATGAAACCCATCGCCATCACGAACATCAGCACGTTCATGCTGATGAGCGGTCCGAAGGCCAGCAGTAGCTGCACCGATCGGATATCGCTGTTGGCCCGGGAAATGACCTGACCCGACTGGGTGCGGTCGTAGTAGGAGAACGACAGCCGGGTGAGGTGCTCATACATGATGGCCCGCAGATCGGTCTCCACGTTCCAGCCCAGCTTGAACAGGTAAAACCGGTACACCCCGCCGAAAACCAGCCGTCCGACGCCGAACACCGCAATGAGCACCGCCACAATCCACAGCGCCCGGCGATCCCCGGTGATGGCCGCGTCTACCGCCGAGCGGCCCGCCGCGGGCACGGCCACTTGAGTGGCCAGCGCGAACACGCCGGTGATCACGCCGATGACCAGGGTCCGCCGGTGGGCCCGCACCAGCGGAAAGAGCCGCTTCATCCAGCCCTTGGTCTGGTCGGGGTCGATCCCCACTGTCGGTGGGGCGTAATCGGCCCTTACCGCAACCGGCTCGAATTCGGGAGTGCCGACTGGTCCTACGTCAATTGCGGTCACGGTCGGGGCCCCTGCCCGCCCCGGACCAAGGTGAGTGCCTCATTCCACAGCGCCAGCCCCTCCAGTGCCTGATCAGCCTGGTCAGCTTCGAGATGGGCGGCGATCCCGGAAATCCGAACGGCTACCGCCTCATCGGCCGCGGCCAGCACTTTCCGCCCGGCTTCGGTCAGCTCGTGGGCAACCTTACGGCGGTCGGATGGGTCGCCCTGCCGTTGGAGCAGGCCTCGCTTTTCCAACCCGTCGGCCAGCGCAGTCACGCTGGGCCGGCTCACCGCTAGTCGCCCGGCCACCGCCGATGCGGCGGCGTTTCCTTCCGATAAGAACAACAGCAGGCGATACTGTGAGGGTGACAGGTCTAAGTCTCCCAGCGCCACCGCCACTTGGCGGGCAAGGCGGGTCGCTGCCCGAGCCGCTTCCAAAGCGGTTCGAGAAGGTGATTGTTTGAGACTCATATGTTTAGTCTCCCTAAAGAATATGGATGATGCCAAGCCCAATGCCGGGTAGTTGACCACCGATGAGCTGGACCACCATTCTCGGCCTGGTGGCTGCGGGGCTGTTGATTGCGGCCAACGCGGTATTCGTGGCGGTGGAGTTCGCCTTGGTGGCGGTGGACCGGATCCGCATCGAGCGGCTGGCCGCCGAGGGGCGGCGGGCGGCTCGGGCCACCCTGTCGCTGCTCAAGTCCCTGTCGTTTCAGCTGTCCGGGGCGCAGTTCGGCATCACCGTCACGTCCCTGGCGTTGGGCTTTATCGCCCGGCCCTCCATCGCGGCCGCCCTGGAGCCAGTAGCTGACCGAATCGTCGGGGGGGCCGCGGAAGGGCTGTCTATCGCCGCCGCGCTGGCCATCGCGGTGATAGTCCAGATGGTGCTCGGCGAGCTGGTGCCCAAGACTCTGGCCATCGCCCGCCCGTTGCCCACAGCGATGAGGCTGGCCGCTCCCATGAGGGGCTTCGAGGCCATAGCCGGGCCGTTCATCCGCCTGTTGGACGGTTCGGCCAATTGGGTGGTGACCCGGCTGGGGATCGATCCCGCCCAAGAGCTCAGCGAGGCCCGTTCCCGCGAGGAGCTGGCCTGGCTGATCCGGTCCTCAGGGCAAGAGGGGGCGATGCGGCCGGCCCGAGTTCGCCTGCTGACTCGGGCCATCCGCTTCGCGGAGCGAGACGCCGCCGATGTGCTGGTCCCCCGGGTGTCGGTGTGCCCCATCGAGCACCACCAGTCGGTGGCAGATCTGGTCTCCCTGTCGAGTGCCACCGGATTCTCCCGCTTCCCGGTGATCGGCGCCGACATCGACGATGTGAAGGGCGTGGCCCTGGTCAAGAACGTGTACCAGGTGCCGGCCGATCAATGGGCGGCCACCCCGGTCACCGAGATCATGATGGTGCCGCTCATCGTCCCCGAAACCCGGAACCTGCGCTCCCTGCTGCTGGACATGAGATCGCAGCGCAGCCCGCTGGCGGTGGTCATGGACGAGCACGGGGGCACCGCGGGCATCGTCACCCAGGAAGACCTGGTGGAGGAGATCGTGGGTGAGATCGCCGACGAGCACGACGACACCGAGCCCCCGCCGGTGGCCCGCGACGCCGGGGAGCTGGTGATCCAGGGTGGAATCCATCCCGACGAACTGGAGGACATGACCGGGCTCCGGGTGCCCGATGGCGACTACGAGACCTTGGCCGGCTTCATCTTGGACTATCTCCAGCGCCTCCCGGCCGTCGGCGAGGTGTTCCGCTACCAGGGCTGGGAGTTCCAGATCGAGTCGGTGGATCGGCGCCGCATCGACACCGTGCGCCTGCGCCAGGTGTCCTCGAATCCCCAAGAGCGGGCAAGCCGATGACCGCGCTGTACATCGGCGTCGCGGTGGTGCTGTTGTTGGCCAATGCCGGCTTCGTGGCGGTGGAGTTTGCGCTCATCGCCGCCCGACGGTCTCGTCTGGAGCCCCTGGCCGAAGCCGGCAACCGCCGGGCCCGGTTGGCTCTGGCGGCCATGAGCGACCTCAACCGGCAGTTGGCCGGCGCTCAGCTCGGCATCACCATGGCGTCGTTGGGGTTGGGCTTCGTGGCCGAGCCCGCCGTTGCCCGTCTCATCGAGCGGGCGGTGGAGTCATTCGTCCATCTGCCCTCCGGTGTGCTGCACACCATCTCGTTCGCGGTGTCGCTGGCCTTGGTGGTCTACCTGCACATGGTGCTGGGGGAGATGGTCCCCAAAAATGTCGCCTTGGCCGGGGCCGAGCGCACCGCCATGTGGCTGGCCCCGGTGAACCGCCTCTACGCCATCGTCTTCGGCCCGCTCATCGGGTTGTTGAACCGGCTCAGCCGGGGGATAGTCCGCCTGTGCGGCGTGGAGCCCGTCGACGAGCTGCCCACGGCCCGCACTCCCCAGGAGTTTGCCGCCGTTGTCGAGCACTCCGCGGCCGAGGGGTTCTTGGACGAATTCGACCGGTCGCTTCTGTCCAGCGCGCTGGAGCTGGCCGGCCGACCGGTGCACACCGTAATGGTGCCTCGCGAGCGGATCGTGGCAGTAGAGCGAGAGGCCACAGTGGCCGAGGTGCTCGACGTGATGAACGCCAGCGGCCACTCTCGGGTCCTGGTCCAAAACAGCTCCATCGACCAGGTGGTGGGGTTCATCCACGCCAAGGACCTCCTCGATGCAACCGGTATTAGGGCAAACCAGCCCCTCGGCGACGAACTGATCCGGGTGGTGCCCGCCATCGAGGAGGAAACCCCGCTCGAAGGCGCGCTGACGCTGATGCGGGGAAGCCGACGACATCTGGCCGTTGTACGCCAGGGCGCCCGTCAGCGCACCGTCGGACTGGTCACCCTGGAGGATGTGCTGGAGGTTCTGGTGGGCGATCTAATCGATGAGACCGACCCAACCGGACCCGCCGTGTCGAACCATCAGACATAATGGCGCCATGAAATTCTGGTGCGTTACCGCGTTCATGAAGAGCACCGAGCTGGTGCCTATCGCTCAGATGGTGGATGAGGCCGGGTATCACGGGATGGTGCTCTCCGATCACATCTTCTATCCCCAAGAACTCAGCAGCCCCTACCCCTACTCGCCCTACGAAGACGGCCGACCCATCTGGGACCCGGAGACGTCTTGGCCTGACACCTGGGTGACCATAGGAGCCATGATCGGGGCCACCGAGCAACTCCACTTCTCCAACAACATCTACATCGCCCCCAATCGACCCATCCTGGCGGTGGCCAAGCAGGTGTCCACTGCCGCGGTGATCTCCGACAACCGGGTGGCGCTGGGCATGGCCGCAGGCTGGATGCGCGAGGAGTTCGAGCAGATGGGCCAAGATTTCGACAACCGCGGCCCCCGCACCAACGAGATGATTGAGGCGCTGCGGGAGCTGTGGAAGCCGGGTTGGGTGGAGTTCCACGGCGAGTACTACGACATCCCGCCGATGATGATGGGCCCGGCCCCCGACCAGCCCATCCCCATCTACACCGGGGGACACTCGGGACCGGCGCTGCGCCGTGCGGCCCGCCATGCCGACGGCTGGGTGGGCAATGCCTACGACTGGGACACGCTGGCCGGCATCGTCGCCCGCCTGCGGACGCTCTTGGCCGAAGAGGGCCGGGCCGACGAGCCATTTGACATCATCTCCGGCTTCTATGAGCCGCCCTCACTAGATCTCTACCGCCGGGCCGAAGAGGAGTTGGGCATCACCGGGTTGTACGCCCTTCCCTGGGCCGAGCTCGAAGACGTCAGCACCGACAACCGCAAAGGCCTATTGGAAAACGCCACCGCCTACCGCGACGCCATAAATCGCTTCGCCGACGACTTCGTCCACCCCCTGGCCGGGGGATAGGTCAGGACCGGCTCAGGCGCCCATGGCGTGGTAGCCGCCGTCCACATGGACCATCTCGCCGGTGGTCATGGGGAACCAATCAGATAGCAGCGCGACGGCGGCCTTGGCCACCGATGAGCTGTCCTTGACATCCCACCCCAGGGGGGCCCGATCAGCCCAGGAGTCCTCGAAAACCTCGAAGCCGGGGATGGAGCGGGCGGCCATGGTGCGCGCCGGGCCGGCGGCCACCAAGTTCACCCGGATGCCCTGGCTGCCGAGCGAGCGGGCTAGGTAGCGGGCGGTGGACTCGAAGGCAGCCTTGGCCACCCCCATCCAGTTGTAGTGCGGCCAGGCCACGGTGGCATCGAAGTCCAGTCCCACGATCGAACCGCCGTCGTCCATGAGCGGCACCACCACCTCGGCCAGGGTCTTGAGTGAATAGGCCGAAATCTCCAGCGCCACCTTCACGTCGTCCCACCCGGCGGCCATGAAGTCGTCGCCCAAGCACACCTCGGGGGCAAAGCCGATGGCGTGCACGGCCCCGTCCACTGATCCCCACCGATCAGCCAGGTCGTCCCGCAGGGCGGCTGGGTGGTCGGGATCGGTCACGTCGAAGGCCAGCACCGGCGGCGAGCCCGGCAGCTTGCGTGCGGTGCGCTCGGTGAGGCTGAGGCCCCGGCCCGCCCCGGTCAGCACCAGCTCGGCACCCTCATCAGCGGCCAGCGAGGCGATTCCGTAGGCCAAAGAGGCGTCGGTCAGCACTCCGGTGACCAGAATCCGTTTCCCGTCGAGCAGTCCCATGATCGTTGGAGGCTACTCGCGGCGAGGCGGCTGGCAATGCCGGTGGCCCTGTCTCATGAGGGATCGGGGTCCTATGTGGGATCGGCAGTGCACCTCCTATACCGTAAGGCCGATGCGGATCGGGATTCTCGGAGGCACAGGACCGGCGGGCAGCGCCCTTGCCGTCCGGTTGGCATCGGTGGGATTCGACACCGTGATGGGGTCGCGCTCCGCCGAGCGGGCCACCGAGATCTGCGACCGCTTGAAGGGCGAATGGCCCGACCACCAGCTCCCCCTGTCCGGCGCGGCCAACCCCGGCGCCGCGGCCTGCGACGTCGTGGTGGTGGCCACCCCGTGGGACGCCGCCGCTTCAACCGCGGCCACGGTGGCCGATGAGCTGGCCGGCAAGGTGGTCATCAGCATGGCCAACGCCCTGGCCAAGATGGGCCGGGAGTTCCAGCCGCTGGTGCCGTCCCGAGGTTCGATTGCCGCCGCGGTGCAGGCCGCGGTGCCCCGGGCCCTGGTTTCCGGCGCGCTGCACCATGTGCCGGCCCACGATCTGGGCGATCTCAATCGGCCGGTGGAATGCGATGTGCTGGTGTGCTCCGACCACCCCGAGGCCACCACCACCACCATGGAGATCATGAACAAGCTCCCCGGCGCCCGAGCCCTCGACGCCGGCGCGCTGTCGTACGCGGCCCCGGTGGAGGCCTTCACCGCGGTGCTGCTGCAACTCAACGTCCGCTACAAAACCCGGGCGGCGGTCCGCTTCACCGGCTTGGGCCTCGAAGACGGCTGAGCCCCCGGCGGCCATGCCTCCCACCACCCCTCCTGCCGCATCCTCAGCCGGGCCGATGCGCCTCTACGACACCGCCCGCCAGGTGGTAGTGCCCTTCGAGCCGGGACCAGTGGCCACCATGTACACCTGCGGCATCACCCCCTATGACGCCACCCACCTGGGCCACGCCGCCACCTATGTGGCCTACGACGTGCTCCAGCGGCGGCTGCGCGACCGGGGCCACGACACCCGCTGCGTGCGCAACATCACCGACGTGGACGACGACATCCTCCGCAAAGCCCGGGAGATCGGCGTCCACTATCTGGATTTAGCTGCTGCCGAGACCGCCCGGTTCGACTCCGACATGGAGGCTCTCGACATGCTGCCGTGCTGGTCGGAGCCCCGGGCCACCTCGGCCATCGCCGACATCCGCAAGATGATCGGGCTGGTGCTCGACCGGGGCCACGCTTATCAATCGGGCGGGTCGGTGTACTTCGACATCTCCAGCTTCGACCGCTTCGGCCAGGTCAGCCACCTGAATCGAGACGCCATGTTGGCGTTGGCCGCCGAGCACGGGGGCAACCCCGACGACCCCAACAAGCGCGACCCGCTCGATTTCGTGCTGTGGCAGAAATCGGCCCCCGACGAGCCCGCCTGGGACTCCAAGTGGGGACCGGGCCGCCCCGGCTGGCACATCGAGTGCTCGGCTCTGGCCATGCGGGAACTGGGCGAAACCGTCGACCTCCACGGGGGCGGTACCGATCTGGTCTACCCCCACCACGAGTGCGAGACCGCCCAGTCGGAGGTGGTCACCGGCCAGCAGTTCGTCCGCCACTGGATGCACCAGGCGATGGTGCGCATGGACGGCGCCAAAATGTCCAAGTCGCTGGGCAACCTGGTGTTCGTCTCCGACCTGCTGAAGGAGTACGACCCCCGGGCCATCCGCCTGGCCATCGTGGCCCACCACTACCGCGATTCCTGGGAGTGGAACGACTCGCTCATGCCTACCGCCGCCCAACGCCTCGAAGCCTGGCAAGCTGCGCCCGAGGGCCGTGACGATGCGGCTGCGGAGGTGCTCAGCCGGGTCCGGGCCTGCCTGGACGATGATCTTGGTACTCCCTCAGCGGTTGCGGTCATAGATGACGCTGCCCCTACTGGGGGCATCGAGGCCGCAGCCGCCCTATTGGGCATTCAGCTCTAGCCCAAACGGAGTCCCGACCACCGGTTGGCCGCGGCGTGCCAGTTCAACAATCGTCCCAGGCGTTTCTCAGCTTGGACCATGACTCGGCTAGGGGTTCGGGGAGCACACGGGTTTCGGCGGCGGTGGTCATGAAGTTGGTGTCGCCCCGCCAGCGGGGAAGGCAGTGGACGTGGAGGTGGCCGGGAATGCCGGCGCCGGCGGCTGCTCCCAGGTTGAGGCCCACGTTCACACCGTCGGGGTTGTAGGCCCGGCGGATGGCGGCCACCGCGGCCTGGGTCGCGGCCCACAGCTCATGGCTCTCGGCGTCGCTCAGGTCGGCCAAATCGGCCACCGGACGGTTGGGCACCACCATCAGATGGCCGCTGCCGTAGGGGTAGGCGTTGAGCACCGCGAAGCAACTCTGGCCCCGCCACAAGATGCCGGTCTCCTCATCGGGTTCAGGCGCGGCCAAGATCTGCTCGAAAAGGGTGGTCTCTCCCGGCTCTGCACCCGTCGCGGGCAGACCCGACACATAGCGGCTGCGCCACGGGGCCCACAAGCGTTCGAGCATCAGCGGTGGGCGTCCACTTCTTCGCTCAGTCGATTGGCGAAGTCTCCCAACAGGACGCCCCGCTCGTCGCCGTCGCCTCCCCGGGCGTTGACCCCCACCGTGCCGTGGGCCACGTCGTCGTCGCCCACCACTAGCACATAGGGCAGCTTCTGGAGCTTGGCCGCCCGGATGCGCCGGCCCAGCGGCTCCTCGGCGGGCACCACCTCGACTCTGAATCCTTCTCGGCTCAGATGGGCCGCCACCTCGGCGGCGTACTCGCCGTGGGAGGCGGCCACCGGCAAGATGGCGGCTTGGATCGGGGCCAGCCAAGCGGGGAATGCGCCGCTGCAATGCTCGATGAGCACCCCGAAGAAGCGCTCGATGGCTCCCATGAGGGCGCGGTGAATCATCACCGGGCGGTGGCGGTTGCCGTCGGAGCCCACATATTCGAGGCCGAACCGCTCGGGAAGCTGGAAGTCCACCTGGAGGGTGGAGAGCTGCCAGCTCCGCCCGATGGCATCGCGCACGTCGATGTCGATCTTGGGGCCGTAGAAGGCGCCCCCGCCCTCGTCCAACTCGTATTCGAGCCCGGAGGCCTCCAGCGCCTCCCGGAGAGCGTCGGTGGCCAAGTCCCATTCGGCGTCCTCGCCGATCGATTTCTCCAGCGGACGGGTGGCCAGCCGGGCGTCGAAGTCCTCGAATCCGAACGCCCGCAGCACCGAAAGCACGAACGCCACCAGCGAGGCGATCTCGGCGGGAGCCTGCTCCCGGGTGGCGAAGATGTGGCTGTCGTCCTGGGTGAATCCCCGGATGCGCATCAGCCCGTGGACCGCCCCCGACAACTCGTAGCGGTACACCGTGCCAAGCTCGAACAGTCGAATGGGCAGGTCGCGATAGGAGCGCTGGCTGCTCTTGTAGATCAACACATGGAAGGGGCAGTTCATCGGCTTGAGGTGGTAGGAGGTGCCGTCCAACTCCATGGGCGGGTACATGGATTCCCGATAGAAGTCCAGGTGCCCGCTGGTCTCCCACAGCTCCGAGCGGGCGATGTGGGGGGTGACCACCGACTGGTATCCCCCCTCGTCGTGGCGGTTGCGGCTGTAGTCCTCGATGACGCGGCGCACCGCCGCCCCCTTGGGGTGCCACACGGCCAGCCCAGGTCCCAGCTCGGTGGGCCACGACAACAGGTCGAGCTCGCGGGCCAGTTTGCGGTGGTCGCGCTTTTCCGCCTCGGCCAAGCGGTGCAAGTGGGCGGCCAAGTCTTTGCGGGAGGCCCAGGCGGTGCCGTAGATGCGCTGCAAGGAGGGGCGGCCAGCGTCGCGCCGCCAGTAGGCCCCAGCCACGCTCATCAGCTTGAAGTGCCCCAGCCGGCCGGTGGACGGCACATGGGGCCCCCGGCACAGATCGATGAAGGAATCGGAGTTGCGGTAGTAGCTGATCTGTCCGTCGTCGGCCACCTCATCGGCCAGCTCATCGTCCAGCTGCCCGGTGTCATCGGCGGCGGAGGCCAGGGCCACCGTCTCGATGATCTCCCGCTTGTAGGGGTGGTTGGCGAACAGCTCGAGCCCCTCGGCGGCCGACACCTCGTGGCGCTCGAATGGTTGGTCGGCTTCGGTGATCTGGCGCATTCGGGCTTCGATGGCCTCGAGGTCGTCATCGCTGATGGTGGCCCCGTCGGGTAGATCGAAGTCGTAGTAGAAGCCGTCTTGAATGGGCGGCCCGACCGCATACGTGGCGCCGGGGTACAACTCCAGCACCGCCTGAGCGAGCACATGGGCAGTGGAGTGGCGCAGCGTTTCCAGGCCGGCCTCGCTGTCGGCGGTGATGATCGCCACCTGCTGCCCGTCGGCCAACGGCACGCTCAAGTCCACCTCCACATCGTCGACGGTGGCGATGAGAGCGGCCTTGGCCAGACCAGGGCCGATGTCAGCCGCAAGGTCGCCCGCGGTGGCCCCCGAAGGAACCGTGCGCGTGCTGCCGTCCGGGAGAGTGACGTTGATCTCAGCCATATCGGGACAACCCTAGAAGCTCACGCCCTCCAAAGGCCCACGCAATTTCAGTGAAGTTCAGTTTCAGTATATCTCAGTATATATTGAACTGGGCCGCACCGAACCCGTTGTGCAGGTCCGGTGCGGCCCCAGAAGGCAGCAGTGCTTCCTTCGCAATGGGGCAACCCGTGGTCGGGCCGGCCGCCCTTAGCACGCCGCCGGGAGGGTTCAATTCCCTCTTGCTCCACCGGCAACATCGTATACAGCATCTACTGCGTTCACCACCCCTTATGTCCTATGCGGGACGGCCAGCCGGTAGCCTTGTGCGGTGTCCGATGCGGAGATAACCGATGAGCTGCCCCAGGAGCTGAACGTCAGCGACTATGTCGGCCCCTACCTGTTTCCCAACAACAGCCGCCGCCGGATCCCCGCCATTATCTACTCGTCGGCCGCAGTGGTTTGCACGGTGGTATGGGCGCTTGCCTCCGACAGTCCCCTGGTCAACGGGGGGTTCTTGGCCGCCGCAATCGCCTTGGCCGCCTTCGCCGCCTACGGGTTTGCCTGCGGCAAGGAGCTGAAGGTCGACGAGTCGGACGCGCTGGTAGTCGCCGTCGGCGCAGTGGGCTTTCCCGTGGGGCACGCATCGGCCCAAATGGGGTGGCGGGGATGGTTCAGCCGCCCCACTTGGCGCATCCTGCTCTATTCCAATGAGCCCCAGCCCGAACAGCGGGGCTTGATATTCGTAGACGGCATAAGCGGCGAGGTGCTTGACCAGCTCGTGCAGCCCAATCCCGAAGACTGGACTGATCTTGGAAATGGCTGACAGCAGAGATCCGTGCGGCTTGTGAGTCGAGACTGGGCCACTGGACTGACCTCCGTTCAGGCTCAGAAGTAGAGTAGAGGTCACATGTTCGACGGCAATTGGCGCTCGGCGGTCAATCGTGGGCTTGATCCCATCGGCGCCGTCCTCGGTCGGTTGGGCGTGAACGCCGACGGGGTTACCTCCTTCGGCATCATCATGGCCGCGGTGGCCGCCGTGGTCATCGGTCGAGGCCAGCTGATCCTCGGCCTGATCTTTTTGATCCTCGCCGGTCTTTCTGACGCCCTCGACGGGCCCATCGCCAAAGCATCGGGCACCAGCTCGGTTCGGGGCGCCTTCTTCGACTCCGTCAGCGACCGAGTGTGCGATGCCCTGATCTTCGGGGGCTTGGCCTGGTATCTGGGATCCACAGAACCCGGTCGTATTTTCATGTTGCCCGTGGCCCTGATGGGTGTGGCCTCGCTGGTCTCCTATCAACGGGCCAAGGCCGAGTCGCTGGGGCTCGACGCCAAGGGCGGCCTCATGGAGCGGGCTGAGCGATTTGTTGTGCTGGGCGCCGCACTGGCCTTCAGCTTCGTACTGATCCCGGTACTGTGGGCCATGCTGGGCCTCACTATCGCCACCGCCGTGCACCGATTTGCCAAGGTCTGGCGTCAAGCCAACACCGTGCACTCCGTATGACTGCCGTCGAAGGGGCCACTCCTCCTGTCGCTCGAACCCGCCGCCTCTCAGCTGACCTGGTGCTGTACCGCAGCGGCGCGGCCTTGGCCCGCCGGCTGCCCCAATCGGTGGGAGCATCCCTCACTCGGGCCATCAGCCGCACTGCCTACCGATTGCTGCCCGAACGCCGCTTCATCACCGAGCGCCGCCTCCGAAGGGTGTGCGGACCCGAATTGCAAGGTGAAGCGCTGGCCCAAGCCGTGCAGGCCTCATTTGAGTCGTACGCCCGTTACTGGTTCGACGGCGCCCGGCTCGGCGATCTGAACAACGCCGAGGTCGATGCCGGATTCAGCCACCAGGGGTTTCACCACCTTCAAGAGGCCATCGACAGCGGCACGGCGCCGATACTGGCTCTTCCCCACCTCGGGGGTTGGGAGTGGGCTGGAACATGGATGGCCCGCATCCCCGGCTACCCGGTGATCTCAGTGGTCGAACCGCTCAAGACAGCTCGGCTGTTCGATTGGATGGTGGAGGAGCGGCGCCGAATGGGCATCGACATTGTGGCCCTGGGTCCGGACTCGGTCTCGGCCCTAATCAAGTCGCTGCGGTCCGGGCAGGTGGTATGCCTGCTCGCCGATCGTCAAGTCGGCCGCGGGGGAGTAGAGGTGGAGTTCTTCGGAGAGCGCACCCTGCTGCCCGGCGGCCCGGCCGCCCTGGCGCTGCGGACCGGCGCGGCAATTCTGCCCACCGCGGTCTATCAGGATGGGTCCAGTCATCGGGGTGTGGTGATGCCCCCGGTCCCCGCCGACCGTCAAGGCAGACTGAGGGCGGACGTGGCCCGGATCACCCAAAATCTGGCCCGGTCCCTAGAAGATCTGATCCGCGCCGCCCCCGAGCAGTGGCACCTCATGCAACCAAACTGGCCCAGCGACACCGAGGCCCTTCGAAGATTCCGCCAGAACCGGAGGGGCATAGACCATTCCGGCAACGATGACTCCCCCCGGCATTCCACTAAAGAGAGGGTGCCGGGATGAGGGTTGGGCTCGTTTGCCCCTACAGCCTCACCATCCCCGGCGGAGTCCAAGGCCAGGTCATGGGACTGGCCCGCTCCCTGCGCCGAATGGGGGTGGAAGCCCGGGTGCTGGCGCCGTGCGACGGCCCACCCCCCGACGAGTCGGTCACGCCGCTGGGCAACAGCCTGCCCACCGCGGCCAACGGCTCCATCGCCCCGTTGGCCCCCGACCCACCGGCCCAGCTCCGCACCATCCGGGTGCTGCGCGACGAGCAATTCGACGTCATCCACCTCCACGAGCCTCTAGCCCCCGGCCCCACCAACACGGCCGCGGTGATGAAGTCGGCACCGCTGCTGGGCACCTTTCACCGGGCCGGCCACAGCACCGCCTACCAGTATCTGGGCCCCTTAGTGCGAGCAGTGGCCAATCGCCTGGATTATCGCTGCGCGGTATCCGATGACGCCCGTCGCTTGGCCCAGGGAGAGCTGGGCGGTGAATACGAGCTGGTGTTCAACGGCGTGGAGTTGGAGGCTCCCTCGGCCAACCCGATTGAGACATCACAGCCCACCATCTTCTTCGTGGGTCGCCACGAACCCCGCAAAGGGCTGGGCATCCTCATCGAAGCCCTTCACCATCTGCCGCCCGAGGTGCAGCTGTGGGTGGGAGGCGACGGCCCCGAAACCGATGCCCTGAAAGCGCAGGCCGGTAACGACCCCCGGGTGGAGTGGCTGGGCCGGATCACCGAGGCGGAGAAGCAGGCCCGCCTCCAGGGCGCCGATGTGTTCTGTGCACCGTCTTTGTTCGGCGAGTCGTTCGGGGTAGTACTGCTGGAAGCCATGGCTGCTCGAACTCCGATCGTGGCCTCCGATCTAGACGCCTACGCCATCGTGGCCCGACCAGGACGCGACGCGCTGCTCTCAGAGCCCGGCGATGCCGCCGCACTGGCCGCCGCACTCAAGCGAGTGCTGTTCGACCCCGACACGGCGGGCTCCCTGGTGGAATCGGGGTTGGACCGGGCCCAGCAGTTCTCCATGGACAAGCTGGCCGGTCGCTACGCCGAGATCTATGCCGATTTGGCCGCCCGCCGCCGGGTCCGGGCCCCGAAACGCGAGACCAGCCCGAACAAGGGGGAATTGTGAGCCGCGGACCACGTCGATCCGCTGCTGCCCTCGGCTTACTGGGCGTGGTTGCCGGAGCGGTCGTTTTGGTAGTTCTCGCCCTTGTGGGCTTGCCCTGGCTTGTCGCCCTCGTCATCGCGGTGGTCGCGGGCGCGGCCATTGTCGGTGGGCTGCGCCTGACCGCTTGGCGGTTGCTGTTACGCCTCACCGGCAGCCAGACCCCCGACGGTGCGGCCGAGGAGATTCTCGCCAATGTGCTGGAAGGCCTGTGCATGAACCACGGCATTCCCACTCCCGAGCTGCGCGTCATTCGATCCGACTCCATCAACGCCCTTGCCGCGGCCCGCACCCCCGCCCATGCCGCCATCGTCGTCACCACCGGCGCGGTCGAACAGCTCGAGCGCATCGCATTGGAGGGACTGCTGGCCCATCATCTGTGCCGCATCCGCCGAGGTGATGCCGCATTCGAAACCCTGGTCGGGATCCTCTTGGCCTGGCCGCTGGGGGCGGTCGGCTGGTTGCGCCGCCGGGTTATGAGCCGGGTACTGCCGGCTGGCCGAAGTCTTCAAGCCGACTTCGAAGCGGTATCGCTGACCCGGTATCCACCTGGTCTGCTGTCTGCGCTGATGACACTTTCTGGCCAAACCGCTCAAGTACCATCGGCCACAGTGGCTGCGTTGCACATGTGGATCGATGAGCCCGATTGGGGAATCGTCGACTACATCCGCCATCCCCGGCTGAAAGCCCGCATCGCTGCGCTGAACGAACTCTGATGGGAAGCCTGTCCGCTGCTCGGCGCGCGCCCCGGCGCGTGAGGATTGTCGCCCTGCTGCTGGCCGCGACTCTGGCGGCCGCAGCCTGCGGCGGTTCGAACGAAAGTGACCCCGCCAACGGGGCGGCGGGAACAAGCACCGCCGCGCCAGGCTCGGAGGCGACAGGCGCACCCACCGGAGATGGGACGCCGGACGCCCCAGGCGAGACCACGGCCGCCCCATCCGGCTCCGAATCCGACGGAACCGAACCGTCCGGCTCCGAATCCGACGGCACCGAACCCGATCCTTCTGCGACCCAGGGGCCGGGAGAAAACGGCGCATCCAATGCCGATCCGGCCACCCCCACCCCTCAACCGGGCCCCTCCGAGCCGCTCACCGGGGAGCCACTGGAGGATCCCTCCATCATGGATCGGCCTGCTTTGGCGGTGAAGATCGGCACCAGCAGCGTGGGCCGTCCGCAGACCGGCATCAACCAGGCCGATGTGCTCATCGAGGCCCGGGTAGAGGGGATCACCCGGCTGATGGCCGTTTTCCACAGTCAGGAGGCCATCCCTCTGGGCCCGGTCCGGTCGGCCCGCAGCTCTGATCCCGACATCCTGGCCAACTTCGGCCAGCCGATATTCGGCCACTCCGGGGCCAATCCGGGCGTGCTCCGGGAAATCTCCCAGGGCCAGGCCAACAACAAGCTCTATGAGCTGCGTTGGGACAACCTGCCCAGCGACTACTGGCGGGTGGGGGATCGGGTGCCGCCGTGGAACCTGTACACCACCACCTCGGCCATCTGGAATGCCGCCCCCAGCCATCTGGAAGCGCCCGAGCCGCTGTTCGAGTACCGCCAAACAGGGGAGAGCCTCCCGTCGAGCGCTCAGCCGGTGCCCGGCGTGGAGATCCGCTACCTGAGCGGCAGCGGCGGTCTCGGCCTGCTGGCTCAGTTCGCCTGGGACGAGGAGTTGGGCGGCTGGGCCCGCTGGCAAGACGGAACCGCCCATATGGACATGGCCCGCCGACCCGACGGCACCCCCAATCCCGATGTCGACCCCGTTCAGGTGGCGCCGACCAACGTGGTGGTACTCCAAACCCGCTACACCGGCAGCGCTGCCGACCCCCGAAGTCCTGAGGCCATCACCGTCGATGCCAACGGTGGCGTTGCCCTGGTGTTCACCGACGGCCACCTGATCCGGGGCCAGTGGACCCGCCCGTCGGCCGGCCAGCCGTGGCAAGTGACCGACGTCGACGGCAATCCAGTGCGGCTCACCCCCGGCCAGACCTTCATCGCCCTGCCCGGAGGAGATGTCCTGGTGATGGTGGAAGACTTCACCGAGAACCTGCTCAAGAAGCGATAGTTCGGGACCATACGAGAAACCGACACCGCGTTTTCAATGCCGGAAGCCATAGAATGCACCCATGACCGCTGAGTCGATGTCAGGCCGCGAGACGGGGACCACTTTGGTCAAGCGGGGACTAGCCGAAATGCTCAAGGGCGGCGTGATCATGGACGTGGTCACCCCCGAACAGGCCAAGGTGGCCGAGGACGCCGGGGCGGTTGCGGTGATGGCGTTGGAGCGGGTTCCCGCCGACATCCGCCGCGACGGCGGAGTATCCCGGATGAGCGATCCCGAGATGATCACCGGCATCCAAGAGGCGGTCACCATCCCCGTCATGGCCAAGGCCCGCATCGGCCACTTCGTGGAGGCCCAGATTCTGGAAGCCCTCGATGTGGACTACATCGACGAGAGCGAAGTGTTGACCCCCGCCGATGAGGCCCATCACATCGACAAGTGGGCGTTCACCGTGCCGTTCGTGTGCGGGGCCACCAATCTGGGCGAGGCCCTGCGGCGCATCTCCGAGGGAGCGTGCATGATCCGGTCCAAGGGCGAGGCTGGCACCGGCAACATCGTGGAGGCCGTTCGCCATCTCCGCTCAATCATCGGCGACATCCGCAAGATCACCCAGGCCGATTCCGCTGAGCTGTTCGACTGGGCCAAGCAACTCCGGGCCCCGCTGCCGCTGGTGCGGGAGGTGGCCGAGACCGGCTGGCTGCCGGTTCCAATGTTCTGTGCCGGGGGCATCTCCACGCCGGCTGATGCCGGTCTGGTCATGCAACTCGGGGCCGAGGCGGTATTCGTGGGCTCGGGGATCTTCAAGTCCTCCGACCCGGCGCCCCGGGCCAAGGCCATTGTGGAGGCAGCCACCAACTATCGCGACGCCCACATCCTGGCCAAGGTCAGCCGCGGCTTGGGCGAGCCCATGCCCGGCCTAGAGATCGACGGCCTCGAAACCCGGCTGGCCGACCGCGGCTGGTAGCAAGGCGGAACGTGCAGCAGACCGAAGCATCGCCCCGAGATTCGGAGCCTCCGGGTGAAGGTCGGGGTCTTGGCCCTTCAGGGCGCATTCGGGCTGCATGAGCGGGTTCTGAATCGGCTGGGAGTGGCCGCGGTCCAAGTCCGCACCCCCGAAGAACTGGCCGAAGTAGACCGACTGGTCATTCCCGGCGGGGAGTCCACCGCCATCTCCAAGCTGCTGGACGCCAACGGACTGGCCGACCCGCTGGCCGATCGCCTGGCCCACGACCTGCCGGTGCTCGGGACCTGCGCGGGGATGATCCTTCTGGCCGCCGAGGTGGTGGATGGCTATCCCGGCCAGCGTTGCTTCGGTGCCGTCGACGTGGCGGTGATGCGCAACGGCTACGGCCGCCAGTCCGACTCTTTCGGCGCGCCGATCGCGGTCCAAGGTTGGGACTCGGCCTTCCCCGGCGTGTTCATTCGGGCCCCGGTGGTCGAGTCGACCGGCGCGGGGGTGGAGGTTCTAGCCGAATTGGACGGGGTGCCGGTGCTGTGCCGCCAAGGCAGGGCAGTGGTGTCGTCGTTCCATCCCGAGCTGGCCGACGACGATCGAATCCACCGTTGGTTCGTGGAGCAGGAATAGGGAGAGCAGATGTCAGGACACTCCAAGTGGGCCACCATCAAGCACCGCAAGGGTGCAGCCGACAAGCGGCGGGGCAAGCTGTTCGCCAAGCTCATCCGCCAAGTGGAAGTGGCCGCCCGCGAGGGAGGCGGCGACATCGACGCCAACCCCACGCTTCGCACCATGTTCCAGAAGGCCAGGGACAACTCGGTGCCCTTGGACACCATCGAGCGGGCCATCAAACGGGGCACCGGGGAGCTGGAAGGGGTCTCCTACGAGTCGGTTTACTACGAGGGATATGCCCCCGGCGGGGTGGCTCTGTACGTGGAGACACTCACCGACAATCGCAACCGCACCAGCTCGGAGGTAAGGACGCTGTTCACCCGCAACGGCGGGTCGCTGGCCGAGCCCGGCGCGGTGGCCTGGCAATTCGAGCGCAAAGGGGTGGTGATCTTGGACCGATCCGTGGACGAGGACGAGCTGATGATGGCCGCCCTCGACGCCGGCGGCGAGGACTTGGCCGACGAGGGCGACACCTGGCGGCTCACCTGCGACCCCTCCGACCTCTCGGTCATGCGCGATGCCTTGGCTGAAGTGGAAATCGCCTTCATGTCAGCGTCTTCCACCATGCTGCCCACCTCAGTAGTGGGCGTCGACAGCACCGAAGCCGCCCGTGCTGTGCTCCGCCTCATCGACGCCCTCGACGACCACGACGACGTCCAAGACGTCTACGCCAACTTCGACATCCCCGACGACATCCTCCAAGCCGCCGCCAACTGACTCAGTCGAACAGGTTGGATTGGTCTGCGGCGCTGGCGGGCGCGGCCAAGCCCAGGTGTTGCCAGGCGGTGGTGGTGGCCACTCGGCCTCGGGGGGTGCGCATCAAAAGGCCCTGTTGGATGAGGAAGGGCTCGTACACGTCCTCCACCGTCTCGGCCGGCTCGCTGACGCTGATAGCCAGGGTGGACAGGCCCACCGGACCGCCTCCGAACCGCTCGCACAGAGCCGACAGGATGGCCCGGTCGATCTTGTCGAGGCCAGCGGGGTCCACGCCGAACACCTTCAACCCCGCAGCCGCGGTGGCGTGGTCGATGACGCCGTCGGCCCGGACCTCGGCGTAGTCGCGCACCCGGCGCAGCAGCCGGTTGGCAATGCGAGGGGTGCCCCGAGCCCGACCGGCGATTTCGGCGGCCCCGGCCTGGTCGACCCGTATGTCGAGGATGCTGGCCGCCCGGGCCACGATGGCCTCCAAGTCGGCGGCGGAGTAGTAGTCGAGCCGCGAAACCAGCCCGAACCGGTCCCGCAGGGGTCCGGTAATCAGGCCAGTACGGGTAGTGGCCCCCACCAGGGTGAACTTGGCCAGATCTAGGCGGACCGACTGGGCCGCCGGCCCCTTGCCCAGCACGATGTCGACGTTGAAGTCCTCCATGGCCGGGTACATCACCTCTTCGACGATGCGGGGCAGCCGATGGATCTCGTCGATGAACAGCACATCGCCGTCCTCCAGCTTGGACAAGATGGCGGCCAGGTCGCCGGCCCGCTCCAGCGCTGGCCCCGAGGTGATGTGGAGCCCGGCGTCCATCTCCTTGGCCACGATGTGGGCCAGCGTGGTCTTGCCCAAGCCCGGAGGTCCGGCGAACAGCAGATGGTCGGCCGGCTGCAACCGGGCCCGAGCCGCGCCCAAGATGATGTGAAGATGCTCCTTCAGCTCCGCCTGGCCCACGAACTCGTCCAGCCGGGCCGGTCGCAACCCGGGCTCGGCCGCGGCGTCTTCGGGAAGCGGGGTCCCCGCCAACAGTTCCTCTCTCTCGCTCATGGCCGGCTCACACCCCGGAGGCCAGATTGCGGAGGGCCGCTTTGAGCAGCGCGGAGGAGTCGTCACCCGGGGGCAGGGCGGCGATGGCGCCGCGGATCTCCTCGGCGCTGTAGCCCAGCTCGCCCAGTGCCTGGCGGACCACGCTGCGGGCATCGGTCGGCTGTTGTCCCACCGGCTGTCCTGAAGCCACCGCGGTGGTCACGTCTCCGATGTCGAGTCGTGATTTGAGCTCCACCAGCAGCCGGGCCGCGGTCTTCTTGCCCACTCCGGGCACCAGGCACAGGGCGTCGATGTCGTCGGTGGCCAATATCCCGGCCAGCTCTGAGGGCCCGAATACCGACATGATGGCCATGCCCATCGCCGGCCCTACGCCGTGAGCTGAGATAAGCCCTTCAAAGACCCGGCGCTTTTCGGGGGTATCGAACCCGTAGAGGGTCTGGGCGTCCTCTCGGATGTGGTGGTGAATGTGCAGCAGCACCTCATGGCCCAACTCTCCCAGCGAGGCCGAGGTGTCGGGCGAGACGGCCACTCGATAGCCGACGCCGGCGGTCTCCACGATCACCTCGTCGGGGTCCCGTAAGGCCAGCGTGCCCCGAAGCAGCCCGATCACATTGCGGCCTGGATCCGGGAGGCAGCAGGACGGTGGGCAAGATGGCAGAGAGCAACCGCCACCGCGTCGGCGGCATCCACCGGCTTCAGGGGATGGGGTAGTCGCAGCAGCGTCTGCACCATCTGCCCCATCTGGTTCTTGTCGGCGGCGCCCCAGCCGGTAACGGCTTTTTTGATCTGGGTGGGCGAGTACTCGAACACCTCGGCACCCGCCCCCACCCCGGCCGCCATGGCCACCCCGCTGGCCTGTCCCACCCCCATGGCGGTGCGCACATTCACCTGGAACAGCACCTGCTCGATGGCCACCGCACCCGGGTTGTAAGTGTCCATCAGCTCGGCCAGCTCGACTTGGAGCTCATAGAGCCGCTGGGGAACGGGATCGTCTTTGTCGGTGCGGATAATCCCGGCGGCCACCGCCTCGGTGACGCGGCCCTTTTGGCGGACCACGCCATAGCCGCAGCGAGACAAGCCGGGGTCGATCCCCATCACCAGCATCAGCCCCAAACTACCGGGCAGGGGTGACAGTATTCGGGATAAGCGCGCCAGTCGGGTAGAAACAAGGCGTGCGGACCGCGGAGTTGGACTATGAGCTGCCTCAGGCCGCCATCGCCCAGCAGCCGGCCGAGCCCCGGGACAGCTCCCGGCTGCTGGTGGACCGGGGGCCCGGTGCTCTCCCTGAGCACCGCCGGACCCGGGATCTGCCCGAGCTATTGGGTCCCGGCGACGTGCTGGTGGTGAACAACAGCCGGGTCATGGCGGCCCGTCTGCGGTTAGGCAAGGCCACCGGGGGCCGGGTCGAGGTGCTGCTGCTGGAACCGGGCGACCGCGGCTGGTGGAGTGCGCTGGTGCGTCCTGGCCGCCGGGTGCCGCCGGGCACCGTGCTGTGGTCTGTCGGGTCGGGGGATTCTGACAACTCCGGCGGTTTCGACGACGAGCCGGTGATGGAGGTGGGGGAGCGGATCGGCGACGACGGCCGGCGCTGGGTGAGGCCCACCGGCGATCCCGCCGCGCTCATGGACCAAGCCGGCGAGGTGCCTCTGCCCCCCTATGTAACCGAGGAGCTTTCCAACCTCGAGCGCTATCAAACGGTGTACGCCGACCGGCCGGTGTCGGCCGCCGCCCCCACCGCCGGGCTTCACCTCACCGAGGAGGTGCTAGACCGCTCCCGGGCCGTCGGGGCTGAGGTGTGCGAGCTGGAGCTGGCCGTGGGCACGGCCACCTTCACCCCGGTCATGGCGGACAACCTCGATGACCACACCATGCACACCGAGTCGTATCAGATCCCCGAGGCCACTCTGGCCGCCTGTGTCCGGGCTGAGCGGGTGGTGGCGGTGGGCACCACCGTGGTTCGAGCACTGGAGTCGGCCGTGGGCACCGGATCGGCCGGTGGCCAAACCGATCTTTTCATCAGGCCGGGGCACCGGTTCGCGGTGGTCGACGCGCTGCTCACCAATTTTCACCTGCCCCGATCCAGCCTCCTGGCCCTGTTGGCCGCGTTCATCGGTCCCCGCTGGCGAGACCTCTACACCACCGCCCTGGCCGAGCGCTACCGCTTCTTGTCGTTGGGAGATGCCATGTTCTGCACCAAGGACCCCGGCCAATGACCCTCCAATTCGACGTGCTGGCCCACGATGGTCAGGCCCGCAGGGGCCGCATCACCACCCCGAGGGGCTCGTTTGCCACCCCGTGCTTCATGCCGGTGGGCACCCGGGCCGCGGTTCGCACCCTCGACACCGCCGACCTCGAAACCCTCAACCCGCCGGTGGTGCTGGCCAACACCTACCACCTGATGATGAGGCCCGGCCCCGAGGTGGTGCAGCGCATGGGCGGCGTCCACGGGTTTACCGGCTGGTCGGGCCACGTGCTCACCGACTCGGGGGGCTACCAGGTGTTCTCGCTCGACCCCAAGGTGGACGATGACGGTGCCACGTTCCAATCCACCTACGACGGCTCCACCCATCGCTTCACCGCCGAGCGGGTGGTGGACGTGCAGCTCCAGCTCGGATCCGACATCCAGATGGCCTTCGACGTGTGCCCGCCCGCGGATGCCCCCGCGCCCGTCCAGCGCCAGGCCGTGGACCGCACCGCCGCCTGGGCGGCCCGGGCCCGCCGCCGCTTTCTGGAGCAGAGCGGACACCAGGCCGGCGCCAGCCAATTCGGCATCGTCCAGGGCGGTTTGGACCCCGACTTGCGGGCCGAGAGCGCAGCGCGGACCATCGAGGTGGGCTTCGACGGCTACGCAGTGGGCGGACTGTCGGTGGGGGAGCCCCAAGACCAGATGTTGGCCGCGCTGGCCGCCACCGTCCCCCGCCTGCCCGCCGATAAGCCCCGCTACTTCATGGGCCTGGGCGACCCGGTCGGGCTGGTGGAGTGCATGGCGCTGGGGGTGGACATGTTCGACTGCGTGCTCCCCACCCGGCTGGCCCGCCACGGCACCGCCCTCACCGGTGCGGGCCGCCTCAATATCACCAACGCGTCGTTCGCCGCCGACGACCGCCCCGTCGACCCCCAGTTCCCGGCCAGCCCGATCGCCCGATACTCCCGGGCCTATATCCGCCACCTGTTCAACGTGGACGAGCCGTCGGCCGCCCGGCTGCTCACCCTCCACAACGTGGCCTGGCTGCTTAACCTCATGGATTCCGCCCAAGAAGCCATCGCCTCCGGCACGCTAAACCGGCTTCGCCAACAGGTGGCCGAGGCGTGGACCCGCCCCGGCACAGATGAGCAGCCAGGCCGGTGATAGCCCGCCCCGCCGAGTCGTCTCCCAGCTAGGACTTCCGGTAGAGTTCAGAGCCTTGGAGATCCTTCCGCTTCTGCTCTTGATGTTCGTAGCCATGTACTTCTTCATGGTGCGCCCCCAGCAGCGCAAAGCGCGCGAGCAACGCGCTCTGCTCGACTCCCTTGATGTGGGCGACGAAGTAATTACCGCATCAGGCCTGTACGGGATGATCACCGCTTTCGACGGCGGCACCGTGTTCATTGAGATATCTGACGGTGTCGAGATCAAGATCAGCCGCGAGACCATCGCGAACAAGATCGTGTATTCCGACATCGACGTCGATGGCGACGACGCTGGCTCCTAGCCCTCACATCCAGCGTCAATGAGCCGCCGATCGCTGGTTTCCCTTGCCCTCATCGTGGCCGCGGCCGCGGGGCTGTTGGCGGCCTCTCTGGCCGTGGGCAACCGGCCGCTTCTCGGGCTCGACCTCAAGGGCGGGGTCGAGGTGGTGCTGGTGCCGGCCGACGATCCCAACCGCCCGGTGGCCATAACCGAGGGCGATCTGGATATCGCGGTCAACATCATCCGCGACCGCATCGACGGCCTGGGCGTGGCCGAGCCCGACGTGACCCGCCAGGGCGGCCGGGTGGTGGTCCAGCTCCCCGGCATCAGCGATCAGCAGCGGGCCATCGACATCGTGGGCCAAACCGCCGAGCTGCGCTTCCGCCCGGTGTGCACGCTGCTCGACCCCGTGCCCGCCCCTGGCGACGAGGCCGAGTCGCCCCCGGAGCTGCCCGTCCCCGCGCTGGACGACCGGGGGTTGGCCCCGTGCCCCACGGGGATCGACGTCTCGGCCCTGCCTACTACCAGTTCATCCGATGATCTCCTCGACCGCTATGTGGTCCTGCCCCACAAGGACGGGTCTGGGCGCTACCTGCTCGGACCGTCCTCGCTCACCGGCGCGGGCCTCTCCGGCGCCGACAGCCGGTTCACCAACGAGTACGTGGTCGAATTCAACCTGAAGGGGGGCGACGAGGGCGCGGACAAATTCGATGAAATCGCCGCCGCGTGCAACCCGCCATCCGATTTCTGCCGCACCGCCCAGATTGCCATTGTGGTAGACGGCACGGTGGAGTCGGCCCCGGTAGTGAACGAAGCCCGATTCGGGGGCAGCGGAATCATCTCCGGCAACTTCTCCGAGGAGGAGGCCGAAGACTTGGCGCTGGTGCTGCGCTACGGCGCCCTGCCCATCGAGTTCCAAGACCCCACCGACCCCCAGAGCGACAGCACCAGCCGGGCGGTTTCGGCCACCATCGGGGGCGACTCCCTGCGGGCCGGAATCATCGCCGGCCTCGTCGGGCTGGCCCTGGTGTTCTTGTACATGGTGGGCATGTACCGGCTCTTGGGCGTGGTCGCCATGCTGAGCCTGGGCGTGTCGGCCACCCTGCTGTGGGTGATCGTGGCCTGGCTGGGCGAAACCCAGGATCTGGCGCTGACGCTGGCCGGGGTCACCGGCCTCATCGTGGCCATCGGCGTGTCGCTCGACTCCAACGTGGTCTACTTCGAGCACCTCAAAGAGGACGTGGCCACCGGCCGCATGCTGCGGTCGTCGCTGGAGCAGTCCTTCTCGGCGGCGTTCCGGACCATCTTCAGGGCCAACTTCGCCTCGCTCATCGCCGCGGTCATCTTGTACTGGCTCTCGGCCGGCTCGGTTCGGGGCTTCGCCCTAATGCTGGGCCTGGCCTCGGTGCTCGACCTGGTGGCCACCTACTTCTTCTTGCGGCCCTGCGCTCAGTTGATGGCCCGGTCGCCCAGCCTGATGGCCCATCCCCACCGCCTCGGCCTGCCCACTAGGGAAGAGGCCATGCCTGGGGGAGTCGAGGCATCATGAGCCGCCTCCAGCGCCTGTGGCGCAACCAGACCAAGGTGGACTTCCCCGAGGCGTGGAAGACCGCCCTGAAAGTGTCCGCCGCCTTGGTCCTCATCAGCGTCGTGGCCCTTTTGGTGCGGGGTGTCAATCTGGGCATCGCGTTCGAGGGCGGCACGGTGTGGGAGGCCTCGGCGCCCGATGTGTCCACCGCCGATGTGCGCGACGCCCTGAGAGGCGTGGGCCAGGCCGACGCCAAGATCCAGTTTGTGGGCGGCGACGTGTTGCGGGTGAGAGCCGAGTTGGACGCCACCGACGCCTCCAGTGTGGCCGAGGTGTCGCTGGCTCTGGCCACCCTCACCGGCCAGAGCCTCGACGACATCAGCTTCAATTCCATCAGCGCCTCGTGGGGCGATGAGATCACCGACAAGGCCATCCGGGCGCTGATCGTGTTCTTCATCGTGGTGGCCATCTACATCACGTTGACGCTGGAGTGGCGGATGGCCGTGGCCGCTCTGCTGGCGGTGGCCCACGACATCGTCATCACCGTGGGGATCTACGCCCTGTTCCAGTTCGAGGTGACCCCGGCCACCGTCATCGCCTTCCTCACCATCATGGGCTACTCGCTATACGACACCTTGGTGGTGTTCGACAAGAACCGCGACTACCAGCGCCGCTCGGCCCTGGTCGGGCGGGCCACCTACACCCGGATCATGAACTCGGCGCTCAACACCGTGCTTTTGCGGTCGGTGAACACCACCATCACCTCAGTAATGCCGGTGCTGGCGATGCTGATCATCGGCACGCTGGTGCTGGGTGCAGTTACCTTGGCCGAGTTCGCCGTGGCCCTGCTCATCGGCCTGCTGGTAGGCACCTACTCGTCGCTGTTCGTGGCCGCGCCGGCCGCGGCCTGGTTGAAGGAGCGCCAGCCTGAGTTCACCGAGCTGCGCGACCGCCTCGAGGCCCGGGCCCAGTCCCGCGGCACCACGGTGCACAATGTCGAGGACGTGGCGGTCGGCCCCCCCTCACCGCAGGCGGCGCCCCCTGCCGCGGGTGCGTCCCACCGGCCCCCGCCGACCGGAACGGTCATCCCCCCACGCCCCCGAAAGCGCAAGCGGCGGTAGCCCACCGGGCTCACGGGTAGGATTGGGACAGTGGAGTCCGGCTGGCCTGAGAGCCTTATCAGGGATGTCCCTGACTTCCCCACACCAGGGATCATGTTCAAGGACATCACTCCGCTGCTCGACGACGCCGAAGCGTTCCGGTGGGCGGCTGACGAGCTCGCCGACCGCTTCAGCGACACCCCGGCAGACCGCGTAGTGGGCGTCGAAGCCCGGGGGTTCATCCTGGGAGCAGCGGTGGCCTACCGCCTCGGACTCGGATTCGTGCCCGTTCGCAAGCCGGGAAAGCTGCCCTACGACACTCGGACGGTCGATTATCAGCTGGAGTACGGCACCGCTTCTTTGGAGGCCCATACCGACGCTTTGTCCCCCGGCCAGCGAGCGCTCATCGTCGATGATGTGCTGGCCACGGGGGGCACGGCAGCCGCCGCGGTGGAGCTAGTGCGTTCCGGGGGCGCGGCGGTGGCCGGCGTGGGCTTCCTAATAGAGTTGGGCTTTCTGAGCGGTCGGGAGAAAATAGAAATAGACGCCGACTGTCCGGTGATCTCGCTGTTCTGCTTCGGGGGTGACGGATGACGTTGACAGCGCGCACATCGCCCTGGTTGGATCAGCCCGAACAGGACGTAGACCTATTGCTCGACGCCTATCTCGAGCGCCACCCCAACGACACCGCGGAGCGCGTCGAGACGGCCTATCGCCTGGCCGAGGAGGCCCACGCCGGGCAGGTTCGCAAATCCGGCGAGCCCTACGTGTCCCACCCCCTGGCCGTGGCCCATATCGTGGTCGAGCTGGGGCTGGACGACGTGTCGGTCATCGCCGCGCTGCTGCACGACGCCATCGAGGACACCGCCATGGATTTGGCCGAAGTCGAGCAGCATTTCGGAGGTGAGGTTGCTTCGATCGTCGACAGCGTCACCCGGCTGGACCGGCTCAAGTTCAACACCCAAGAGGAGGAACAGGCCGCCTCCATGCGCAAGATGCTGGTGGCCATCGCCAAGGATCTGCGGGTGCTGGTGGTGAAGCTGTCCGACCGGCTGCACAACATGCGCACGTTGGCCGCGCTGCCGCTGGAGAAGCAGCACCGGGTGGCCCGCGAGACCATGGACATCTACGCCCCGCTGGCCAACCGCCTGGGGATGCAGGACATGAAGCTCCAACTCGAAGACCTGGCCTTCGCCGCCCTCCACCCCAAGCGCTACGCCGAGATCGACCGCATGGTGGCCACCCGGGCGCCGGAGCGCGACCTGTACCTCACCCAGGTGCTGTCCAGCGTGGACGCCCGCCTGGCCGAGCTGGGCATCCAAGCCCAGGTCACCGGCCGCCCCAAGCACCTCTGGAGCATCTACGAGAAGATGATGGTCAAAGAGCGCAGCTTCGACGAGATCTTCGACTTGGT
Organism: Acidimicrobiales bacterium; assembly: GCA_963663255.1. GTDB lineage: Bacteria > Actinomycetota > Acidimicrobiia > Acidimicrobiales > Bin134 > Poriferisocius. Next base: position 2,163,596 of record OY760141.1, on the reverse strand, counting down.
GGGCATCCGGGTGATTGTCGACTCGGTGCGGGACTGCTACGCCGCGCTGGGCTCCATCCACGCCACCTGGAAGCCGGTGCAGGGGCGGTTCAAGGACTACATCGCCATGCCCAAGTTCAACCTCTATCAGTCGCTTCACACCACGGTGGTGGGGCCGGGGGGCAAATCGCTGGAGGTGCAGCTCCGCACCAACGAGATGCACGCCCGGGCCGAGCAGGGGGTGGCTGCCCACTGGGACTACAAGGAGGGGGCCACCACCGACGATCTGGCCTGGCTGAGCCGCATCATCGACTGGCAGCAGGAAACCTCCGACGCCGCCGAGTTCTTGAGCAACCTCAAGACCGACCTCGACCACGACGAGGTGCAGGTGTTCACCCCCAAAGGCGAAGTGGTATCGCTGCCCATGGGGGCGATACCCATCGACTTCGCCTACTCCATCCATACCGAGGTGGGCCACGCCTGCATCGGCGCCCGGGTCAACGGCCAGCTCGTCCCCCTGGACCGAGAGCTGCGGCCCGGCGACATGGTGGAGATCTTCACCTCCAAGGTGGCTGACAAGGGGCCGTCGCGCGACTGGCTCGGCCTGGTGGCATCCCACCGGGCCCGCAACAAGATCCGCCAGTGGTTCGCCCAGGCCCGCCGGGAGGACGCCATCAAAGCCGGCCGCGACGCGGTGGCCGCCGCTCTGCGCCGCGAGCGCCTTCCGGTGGCCAAGATCCTGTCGGGCGATGAAATGGTGCAGGCGGCCCAGGACATGAACTACCGCGACCTCGACACCCTGTTCGCCGCGGTGGGCGAGCGCCATGTGTCGGCCCAGGCGGTGGCCGAGCGGGTGGCCGGCTTGCGGGTTGAGCCCACCGCTGACGAGGACCTAGAGGGCGATGTGGTCGTCGCCCCCGCACCGGCGGCGCTGCCCCGCCGCACCGATCAGCCGGTGGAGGTGGAGGGCCTCGACGATGTGCTGGTAAACCTGGCCCGATGCTGCAAGCCGGTTCCCCCCGACGAGATCATCGGCTTCGTCACCCGGGGCCGGGGGGTGTCGGTCCACCGCACCGAGTGTGCCAACGCCGTGTCGCTGTCGTTCGAGCAGGGCAACCGCCTCATCGACGTGGACTGGAGCGCCGAGCGCACCGGCGCCTACTGCGTGACCATCGAGGTCAAGGCATTCGACCGCACCCGTCTGCTGCGAGACGTGGCCAACGCCCTGTCCACCGGCTCGGTTAACATCCTGGCCTGCGAGACCCGTACCGGCGCCGACCAGATCTCTATTATGCGGTTCGACTTCGAGCTGATCGACAGCACCCACCTCAACGCCCTCCTCCGCACCATCCGAGGCATCGAGTCGGTCTACAACGCCTACCGAGTCCTCCCCACCGCCACCGGAAATTGATGGCTCGTTGATGTAGTCACATCAATATTGTATGGTGACTACATGCAAGTCGGCGTGCGGGAGTTGAAGGCCAAGCTGTCAGAGTTCATCGGGCTGGCGGCCAAGGGCGAGTCGGTGGTCGTAACTGACCGGGGGCGCCCGGTGGCCCAGCTCGGGCCATTGACGGGCTTTTCGGCGGTCGAGCGGGGAATCGACGAGGGCTGGATCGAGCCCCCCAAGCGTGTGGGGCTGGCTCCGGCTCCGCGCTTTAGGGCCGAGCGGTCGGTTCTCGATGTCCTTGACGAGGACCGCGGGTGACGTTGTATGTGGACACCAGCGCTCTGTTGAAGCGCTACGTGGCCGAACACGATTCTGAAGCCGCCGAGCGGTTGATGGCGACCGACCCGGTGCTGGTGACATCGAGGCTCACCGAGGTCGAAGTCAGGCGGAACCTCTTCCGCTTGTTGAGCACTTCCGACGCCTCCGCCGCCAAGCGGCGGTTCCTCACCGATCTGGACTCATTTGCCCTGGTGAGCCTGGACGCGGCCACGTGCAATGAGGCGTCCAGGATTGCCGAGCAGACCCTGTGCCGATCGCTTGACGCCCTCCACCTTGCCGCCGCAGTCCGCGCCGGGCCATCGACAACCCTGTTGACATTCGACAACCGCCAAGCCCAAGCCGCGAGGTCGCTGGGTCTTTCGGTGATCGGGACATGACCTGGGAAGGGAACTGCCGGAGATGGGGGACTGTCGCAGTGCGCCGGTAGCCGGGGGGCCGAGAAGTTCCAAGATCCGAAGGACTCGTAGCGGCACTGGCTCTCGTGTTGTATCTATAATCGTTTCATATGGAGAAGCTGTCACGGAGCCCGTGCTTTGCCTCTGTATTGCGAGTAGGCGTTCTTGTGCTCGCAGCCGCAATGCTGTCCTTTGCGGGGTTGGCCGTGGCCCAGGATTCCCCGGATCCGCCCGGTGGTCTGTCGGTGAGCGAGGACACGCCGGGGGAAGTGGTGGTGAGTTGGACTGCGCCCTCGGGGAGTGGGGCCACGACGTATCGGGTCGCGCGTCTCAGCGCCAGCGATGGCACGGTGACATTGGCGAGCGGCCAATCGGGCACGACCTACACCGACAGCTCTGTGCTGCCCGACACCGAGTACCGGTACTACGTGTGGGCAACGAGGAACTCGGTGGAGAGCGGGTCGGTCTCGAGGGGCATCAGGACCGGCGGCGGGCCGGGAGCGCCGGATCCGCCCAGTGGTCTGTCGGTGAGCGAGGACACGCCGGGGCAAGTGGTGGTGAGTTGGACTGCGCCCTCGGGGAGTGGGGCCACGAAGTATCGGGTCGCACGTCTCAGCGCCAGCGATGGCACGGTGACATTGGCGAGCGGCCAATCGGGCACGACCTACACCGACAGCTCTGTGCTGCCCGACACCGAGTACCGGTACTACGTGTGGGCAACGAGGAACTCGGTGGAGAGCGGGTCGGCCTCGAGGGGCATCAGGACCGGCGGCGGGCCAGGAGCGCCGGATCCGCCCGGTGATCTGGTGGCGAGCGAGGACACGGCGGGGGAAGTGGTGGTGAGTTGGAGTGCGCCTTCGGGGGACGGGGAGACGACGTATCGGATCGAGCGTCTCAGCGCTAGCCCGGGCACGGTGTCTTTGGCGAGCGGCCATTCGGCCACGACCTACACCGACACCTCTGTGCTGCCCGACACCGAGTACCGGTACAGCGTCTGGGCAAAGAGGAACTCGGTGGAGAGCGGGTCGGCCTCGGTGGGCATCAGGACCGGCGGCGGGCCGGGAGCGCAAGTCGGAGGACTTTAGGGAACTAGAAGTCGGGCCTGCACAGAAGGGTTATGGTCATACGAGAACTGTATTGCGACCACTAACATCGGGCGTCGTGGCTGAGATGTTTCAAGCGCCGAAGGGGACGCGTGACATTCTGCCGCCGGAGTCGGACCGCTGGCAGGCGCTGGTCGCGGTGTTCGCCGAGGTGTTCGGACGAGCTGGCTATGGGCTGGTGCAGAATCCCATGTTCGAGGACATCGGGGTGTTCCAGCGCTTGGGCGAGGGCACCGAGGTGGTGCGCAAGGAGATGTACGACTTCTTCGACAAGGGCGAACGCCACATGGCTTTGCGACCGGAGGGCACCGCGTCGGTGGTCCGGGCCTTCAACCAGCATCGGCCAACCGTGCCGTGGAAGGTGTGGTACCTCACGCCGTGCTTTCGCTACGAGGAGCCCCAGGCCGGGAGGTTCCGCCAGCACCATCAAGTAGGTGCCGAAGCCATCGGCTCGGCTGATCCCGACCTTGATGTGGAGGTCATCGCCCTCCAGCACGATTTCTACCGGGCTCTTGGGTTGAGCCATTTGTCGCTGCGGCTCAACTCCATGGGAAGCCCCGGCGACCGGCAGGTCTACGCCGAGCGATTGGCCGCCTGGCTGGGCCAGCGGGTGGGGGAGTTGGACCAGGCCGACCGGGCCAACGCCGCCGACCATCCGCTGCGAGTACTGGACTCCAAACGGGAGCGCACGGTGGCCGTGGTGGCCGAAGCTCCCCTGATCACCGACCGCCTGTCTGACGAGGCCGCGGCCCACTTCGAGCGGGTGCAGGCCGGGTTGGACGCACTCGGGGTGGCTTATGAGATCGATCCTCGACTGGTACGGGGCTTGGACTACTACACCCACTCCACCTGGGAGTTCGCCGCCGGTGCTTTGACCTCGGCGCAGAACGCGGTGGGAGGCGGGGGGCGCTACGACGGGCTGGCCGAATCGCTGGGCGGCAAGCCCGCTCCCGGCGTGGGTTTCGGCGCCGGCATCGAGCGCATCCTGCTGGCCGCCGACGCCGAGGACGCCCTCTCAGATGCCGCTGCGGCGGTGGACGTGTTCGTGGTGGACGTGACCGGGGGCGACGCCGGGCGCGATCTCACCTTCGAGCTGCGCCGCAACGGCATCTCCGCCGACCGGGCCTTCGACGCCCGCTCGATGAAGGCCCAGATGAAGGTGGCCGACCGCTCCGGCGCCCGACTGGCCCTGCTGGTGGGCGACGACGAGCTGGAGTCGGACATAGTCACCCTGCGCGACCTGCGCTCAGGCGGGGACCAGATCGCCGTTCCCCGCACCGAAATAGTGGCCGAAGTGGCCGTCAAGCTGGCCGAAAACGAATCGGCTCAGTGAGACTGGCTGCCTATTGTGCCGGTGTTGGCGAAATCTGCTGAAAGCTGACCATGACCAAAATGCGAACTGACTATTGCGGCGAGTTGCGGGCTGGGGACATTGGGCGGGAGGTGTCGGTGTGCGGTTGGGTGGATCGGCGCCGGGAGCACGGGGAGCACTTGGCGTTCATCGACCTGCGGGATCGCACCGGGGTGATCCAGTGCGTGGTTGACGAGCGCCACGATCTGCGCTCGGAGTATGTGGTGCGGGTCACCGGCACCGTGCGGGCCCGCCCCGAAGACACGGCCAACCCCAAGCTGGCTACCGGCGAGGTGGAGATCGGCGATTGCGAGGTTGAGGTTCTCTCAACGGCCGAGCCTCCGCCATTCCCGCTGCACTCCCGCACCGAGGTGGACGAGAGCGTGCGCCTGCGCTACCGCTACGTCGACCTGCGAGGCGAGCGCCTCCAGCGCAACCTCGAGCTGCGGGCGAAGGTGAACAGCGCCATCCGCCGCTCAATGGAGGCCCAGCGCTTCACCGAGATCGAGACCCCGATGCTGGTGGCCTCCACCCCTGAGGGGGCCCGCGATTTCGTGGTGCCGTCGCGCCTGCACCCCGGCCGGTTCTACGCCCTTCCCCAGTCGCCGCAGATATTCAAGCAGCTCTGCATGGTGGGAGGGCTCGACCGCTATTACCAGATCGCCCGCTGCCTGCGCGACGAAGACCTCCGGGCCGACCGGCAGTTCGAGTTCATGCAGCTCGACGCCGAGGCCAGCTTCGCCAGCCAAGACGACGTGATGGCCTTCATCACCGAGGCAGTGGCCGCCGCGGTGGAGGCGGTTACCGGCGCCCGCCCCGACGCCCCGGTCTACATGACCTGGACCGACGCCATGGAGCGCTACGGCTCCGACAAGCCCGATGTGCGCTTCGGCCTGGAACTGGTGGAGATGACCGGGCTGTTCGAGGGCACCGAGGCCAGAGTGTTCCAGGTGGAATGCATCAAGGGCATAAACCACAAGGGGGGCAGCGAGAGCCTGGGGCGAAACGCCATCGACGAGCTCACCCGCAAGTGCCAGCAGTGGGGGGCCAAGGGCCTGGCCTGGTTCCGGGTGGGTGACGACGGCGCCCTCGACGGCGCGTTGACCAAGTTCATGTCGGAGGAGGAGCAGGCTGCGCTGGGGCCGGCCATGGGCGCAGAGCCCGGCGATCTGCTGCTGTTGATCGCCGACCGCCGCCAGAAGGTGCGCGACATCTTGGGCCTGCTCCGCTTGGAGCTGGGCCGACCGCCCATCACCGAGGGCGGGCTCAACTTCATCTGGGTCACCGAGTTCCCGCTGTTCGAGTCAATCGATGATGAGGGCCGGCCCATTGCCGCCCACCACCCGTTCACCATGCCCCACCCCGACGATGTGGGGCTGCTGGGCGGGTCGGGGGAGGACCTGCTTGAGGTTCGCTCCCAGGCCTACGACTTGGTGCTCAATGGCTGGGAGCTGGGCTCGGGCAGCGTGCGGATCCACCGCCCCGACATCCAGCGGGCCGTATTTCGAGCCTTGGGCATCGAAGACTCCGAGGCCGAGGAGCGGTTCGGCTTCTTGCTGGATGCCTTCCGGTACGGCGCCCCGCCCCACGCCGGATTCGCCTTCGGCATCGACCGGTTGGTGGCCATCTTGGCCGGCGAGGAGAACATCCGCGAGGTGATCGCCTTCCCCAAGACCCAGTCGGGCGCCGATCCGCTGTCCAACTCGCCCACCCCGATTGCCGACCGCCACCTCGACGAGCTCGGCCTGCGCGTTCTCCCACCACCCGCTGCGGGGTGAGCGGTCCGCAGTGAGCGACGACCTGTTTGCCGCCGCCGCTGCCGAGCGCCTGGCCCAGACCGCCCCGCTGGCCGATCGGCTCCGCCCCCGCAGCTTGGACGAGTTGGTGGGCCAGCAGCACCTGCTGGGCCGGGGCAAGCCGCTGCGCAGCCTCATCGAATCCGACCGGCTGTCGTCGGCCATCTTGTGGGGGCCGCCGGGCACGGGCAAGACCACCATCGCCCGTCTGGTGGCTCGCACCACGGCGAGGGCCTATATCCAGCTCTCGGCGGTGACCGCCACGGTCAAGGATGTGCGGGAGGTGATCGCGTCGGCCCGCGACCGCTTGGGCCAGCACAATCAGGGCACGATCTTGTTCCTAGACGAAGTCCACCGCTTCAACCGGGCCCAGCAGGATGCCCTTTTGCCCGCGGTGGAGTCCGGGCTTATCACGCTGATCGGGGCGACCACCGAAAACCCGTACTTCGAGGTGAACCCGCCGCTGCGATCCCGCTCCACCCTGTTCCGCCTCGAACCCCTTGAAGCCGATGCGCTGGCGGAACTGCTGCGCCGGGGGATGCAAGCCGAGGGCGCTGAAGCCGACGACGACGCCCTGGCCCATCTGGCCACGCAGGCTGCCGGCGACGGCCGCCAGGCCCTGACCAGCTTGGAGGTGGCGGTAGCCCTGGCGTCGGCCCGCCCCGACGACCCGCCCCACCTCACCCTGGCCGATGCCGAGAACGCATTGGGGGCCAGCGCGGTCCGCTATGGCCGCGACGAGCACTACGACATCATCAGCGCTTTCATCAAGAGCCTGCGGGGCTCTGACCCCGACGCCGGCCTGTATTGGCTGTCCCGAATGCTGGAGGCGGGGGAGGATCCCCGGTTCATCGCCCGCCGCATGGTGATCCTGGCCTCCGAGGACATCGGCATGGCCGACTCCCAGGCCCTGGTGGTGGCCGATGCGGCCGCCCGGGCGGTGGAGTTCGTGGGCCTGCCCGAGGCTCAGCTCAACTTGGCCCACGCCGTGGTGTACCTGGCCACTGCCCCCAAGTCCAACACGGTCACCACCGCACTGGGCCGGGCTCGGGCCGACGCCGGCGACGGCAGCGGCGAGGTGCCCGCCCACCTGCGCGATGCCCACTACCAGGGGGCGGCCGGTCTAGGGCATGGCGCAGGCTACGTGTATCCTCATGATGATCCCCAGGGCTGGGTGAGCCAGCAATATCGCCCCGACCGCTTTGAGGATCGCCGCTACTACCATCCCTCTGAACACGGTGCCGAAAAGGAGATTCGCGAGCATATGATGGGCCGCCGAGACGACAAACCCGACCGCGAGGACGACTGATGGCCAAGCGACTCGTATGGTTTGCCGCCGGGGTGGGCGCTGGCGCGTCCGGGGCTTCCTACGTGCGCCGCAAGCTGCGCCAGGCCACCCGGCGACCGGCCCCAAGACCACCGGGCACCGACGCTGGAGCACGGGCCAGAGCGGCCGTTTCCGAGGCCCGAGCGGCGCTGGCCGAGGGCACCGCCGCGGTCCGGCGCTACCGGGCCGAGATCGCCCGCCGGGCCCTCGAGGATCCCCCCGGCAGGTGAAGGCGGCAGCGTGACCCCCAAGCGAGCCCAGGAGATCCGCAACGCGTTCACATCCTTCTTCGGCGAGCGGGACCATGCCGTGCTGCCGTCGGCCAGCCTGATACCCCGCGACCCCACGGTTTTGTTCACCGTGGCCGGCATGGTGCCGTTCAAGCCCTACTTCTTGGGCGAGGAGGCCGCCCCCCATCGCCGGGCGGTCACCGTCCAGAAATGCGTGCGGGCCGGGGGCAAGCACAACGACCTCGACGAGATCGGGCGCACCCGCCGCCATCTCACCTTCTTCGAGATGCTGGGCAACTTCAGCTTCGGCGACTACTTCAAGGCCGAGGCCATCGCCTGGGCCTGGGAGTTCGTCACCGAGGGCCTGGGATTCGATCCCGACCGGCTGTGGATCACCGTCCACCTCACCGACGACGAGGCCGCCGAGATCTGGCGGGACGCCGCCGGGGTGGCCCCCGACCGCATCCAGCGGATGGACGAGGACAACTACTGGCGCATGGCCGACACCGGTCCGTGCGGCCCCTGCTCGGAGATCTTCTTCGACAAGGGTCCGGAGTTCGGCGCCGACGGCGGTCCGGCCCACGGCGGCGACGAGCGGTTCCTGGAGTTCTGGAACCTGGTGTTCATGCAGTTCGACCAGCAGCCCGACGGCCTGGTCCCGCTGCCCAAGCCCAGCATCGACACCGGGGCCGGGCTAGAGCGCATTCTCACCCTGATCCAGGGGGTGGAGTCGGTGTTCGACATCGACGAGATGGCCGAGCTGGTGGGGGAGGCCAGCGCGGTGGCCGGGGTGAAGCTGGGGGCAGCCGACCACAGCGACCTCACCCTGCGGATTCTGGCCGAGCACGCCCGCACCATGACCTTCCTCATCTCCGACGGGGTGTTCCCCTCCAACGAGGACCGGGGCTACGTTCTGCGCCGCATCATGCGCCGGGCCATCCGCCGGGCCTACCTGCTCGGAGTCACCGATGTGGTCACCCCCAAGCTGGTCGACAAAGTGGTCGACATCATGGGCCACGACTACCCCGACATCGCCGCCAACCACAGCTTCGTACGGGACGTGGTGGCCCGAGAAGAGGAGGGCTTCCGGTCGACCCTGGCCCAGGGATCGCAGATCCTCGACGACGCCATCGACCGTCTCGGCGAGGGCGAGGCGCTGTCTGGGGATCTGGCCTTCCTTTTGCACGACACCTACGGTTTCCCGTTCGAGGTCACCGAGGAGACGGCCCGCGAGCAAAGCGTGGCCGTGGACCGGGCCGGCTTCGACCAGCTCATGGAGGGCCAGCGCTCCCGAGCCCGCGAGGACTTCGATGCCCGGCACGCAACCTCGGCCGATGTCTCGGCCTATTTTGCCCTGATCTCCGAGCACGGCCCCACCGAGTTCACCGGCCGCGACTTCGACACCGCCGAGGCCGTGGTGCTGGCCCTCACCGATGACGGCATCGTCTTGGACCGGACCCCGTTCTATGCCGAGGCCGGCGGCCAGGTGGGCGACACCGGAACCATCACCTCTCCCACCGGCTCAGCCCGGATAACCGACACCACCTACGTGGTGCCCGAGTTGCACTTGCATCACACCACAGAGATCGACGGCGAGATCACCGTGGGCCAGACGGTGATCGCGGCTATCAACGCCGACCGAAGGGCCGCCATCCGGCGCAACCACACCGCCACCCATCTGCTGCACTGGGCGCTGAAAGAGGTGCTGGGCGACCACGTCAAACAGCAAGGCTCGCTGGTGGCCGACGATCGGCTGCGCTTCGACTTCACCCACTTCGAAGCTGTCGGCGCCGACCAGATGGCCGAGATCGAGCGGCTGGCCAACGCCGACATCTTGGACAACCCCCCGACCCGCAACTACGAGACCACTATGGACGAGGCCACCGCGGCCGGGGCCATTGCCTTTTTCGGCGACAAGTACGGCGAGAGGGTGAGGGTGCTGGAGGCCGGCCCGCACTCCATCGAGCTGTGCGGCGGCACCCACGTGCGGGCCCTGGGCGACATCGGCCCGGTGAAGATCGTGTCGGAGGGCTCGATAGGGGCCAACATCCGCCGCATCGAGGCGGTGACCGGCACCCGACCGGTGGAGATGCTCACCGAGCAGGAGCAGGTGGTGGCCCAGACTGCCGAGCGCCTGGGCGTCCCTGCCGAACAGCTGCTGGCCGGGGCCGACAAGCGCATGGCCGAGATCAAGAGCCTCCGGGCCGAGCTGGCCGAACTGCGCCAAGCGGCCTCATCGGACCAGTCGGCGGTATTGGCCCAGCAGGCCGTCGACGGGGTGGTGGTGGCGCTGGTTGAGGGCGTCGACCGGGACCAGCTGCGCGATCTGGCCATCGCCACCCGAGACCGGCCCGGCGTGGCCGCAGTGGTGTTAGGGGCCGCCCCCGAGGGCGGGGGCGCGGCCCTGGTGGCCGCGGCCACCCCCGACAGCGACCTGCACGCCGGCGAGCTGATCGCCGAGGCGGCCGCCACCATTGGCGGCGGCGGAGGCCGAGACGCCAAGCTGGCCATCGCCGGGGGCCGTGACCCGTCGCGCTTGGAGGAGGCTCTGGGCCAGGTGCGAGCGGCTGCTGGCATCGGGAGCTGATGGCGGCGAGGGCACTGGGCATCGACCTCGGTGAGCGCCGCATCGGCGTGGCGGTATCCGACGGCGAGGGTCAGCTGGCCACCCCGCTGACCGTGATCGAGCGCTCGGGCAGTCCCAAGCGCGACCACCGCCAAATCGCCGAGCTGGTGGCCGAATACGAGGCCGAGGTGGTGGTGGTGGGCCTGCCCCTGTCGCTGGACGGCACGGTCGGTGTAGCCGCCCGCGGCGCCGAGAGCGAGGCCGAGCAGCTCAAGGCCGCACTGGATGTTCCGGTGCTGACCCACGACGAGCGGCTGACCACCGTCATCGCCGAGCGGGCCCTGGCCGAATCGGGCCTCAGCGGAAAAGCTCGCCGCAAACGGGTCGACATGGTGGCCGCGTCGGTAATCCTCCAGGGTTGGCTGGATGTGACCAGACGGGGTTCGCAGCCATGAACGGCGGCACCTTCCAGGGTTGGCTGGACTCCTCATGACCGACGAAGACCCCCAAGACTGGGACTGGTTGCCCCGCCGGACCTCCACCCTCACCCGGGTGGCCATCATCTTGGCCTCTTTGGGAGTGGTCATGCTGATCGCCGGGCTGGTGATCAAGGGCTGGATCGACGATCGCCTCGACCCGCCCGGTGACGAGGGCCCCGAACTGGTGGTCAACATCCCCCAGGGCGCGTCCATCAACGACATCGCCCGCATCCTCGAAGACGACGGCGTGGTGGCCAACTCCACGGTGTTCCGCTACTACCTGCGCTACAAAGACGCCGGCGACTTCCAGGCCGGCACCTACCTCTTGAACGAGAACATGTCGGTATGGCGGGCCAAAGACGTGCTGTTGGCCGGTCCCTCCTCCGGACCAGTGGAACAAGACTTGAGGGTGCTGGTGCCCGAGGGCCTAACGCTGGCCCAGATGCAAAGCCAGCTGTTGGCTCAGCTTCCCACCTTCGACGCCAACGAGTTGGCCCGGGCAATGGCCTTCCCGCCCTTGCGATCCGACTACCAGCCGTCGACCAGCACATTGGAGGGGGTGCTCTTCCCCGACACCTACCTGCTCGACTCGGCCACCGCCGGAGACGAAGCCGCCCTTGTTGTCCGCATGATCAATCAGTTCGACACCGTTGCTGGCGAAGTGGGCTTGGATGCCGCCCCCGACACGGTGGGGATAAGCCCGTACGAAGCCGTCATCGTGGCCTCGCTGATCGAAAAGGAGGCCCTCATCGAAGAAGACCGGGCCAAGATCGCCCGGGTGATCTACAACCGATTGGGCCAAAACATGCCGCTCCAGATCGACGCCGCGGTGCGCTACGCGCTCAACAAGCCCTCTGATCCGCTGACCCTGTCGGACCTGAGGGTGGACAATCCCTACAACGTGTACAACCGAACCGGATTGCCGCCCGGTCCCATTGCCGCCCCCGGCCGAGCGTCGCTAGAGGCGGCGCTGAACCCCGCCAACGGCTTTTGGCTGTTCTACGCCCGCACCGATGACCCCGTTCCCGGGGCCCACACCTTCACCAACACCTTCGAAGAGCACCAGGTGGCGGTGGCCATCTGCCAAGAGAGGGACCTGGGGTGCTGACCGCTTCTTTGATTCGAGAACGGAGCCTGGGGTGCTGACTCCTATCGGGATGGCTCCCGAGACCGAGGTCGCCGCTGGGGTGATCGGCTATCCCGTGCGCCATTCCCTGTCACCGGTCATCTGCCAGGCCGCGTTCGACGAGCTGGGTTTGGACTGGATATACGCCGCGTTCGAGGTGGCTCCCGGAGAGGCGGGCCAAGCGCTTGATCACATGCGGAGCCGGGGCATGGCCGGGTTGTCGGTAACCATGCCCCACAAAGCCGATGTGGCCGCCGCGGTGGACGAGCTCAGCCCCGCGGCCGCAGCACTAGGGGTGGTGAATTGCGTGGGCCGCGACAACAACCGCCTCATCGGCCACAACACCGACGGCGCCGGTTTCTGCGACGCCCTGCGGGCCGAGGGGGTGGAGCTGGCCGGGATCGGCTGTGTTGTTCTGGGCGCCGGCGGGGCGGCCCGAGCGGTGGTGGCCGAGCTGGCCCGCCGGGGGGCAGCCGAGGTAGCGGTGATCGCCCGCCGACCAGATCGGGCGGCCTCAGCCGCCGAGCTGGCCGGCTCGGCGGGAAGGGTGGCCGGCCCCGGCGATATCGGCCGATACCGCCTGGTGGTAAACGCCACCCCGGTGGGGATGGCCGAGACCGAGGGCGCCGGCAACCTGCCCCTCGATCCCCATCTCATACACCCCGGCCAACATGTCGCCGAGCTGGTCTACAACCCGCTCCATACGCCGCTGCTGGCCGAATGCCAGCGCCGGGGCGTGCCCGCATCCACCGGAGTGGGAATGCTGGTACACCAAGCGGCCCACGCCGTTCGGATCTGGACCGGAGCCGAGCCGCCGGTCGCCGCCATGACCGCCGCGGCCACCGCCGCGCTGAAAGCGAGATGAGCCGGGTTTCTCGCGGTCCGGGAGGAAGGCCATGAGCAAAGCAGCCATGGCCATCGCCGGGTTGGCGATCGGGACCGTCGCCGGCCGCTACCTGCTGCGGCTGGTGTGGACCTTCGGGGTGCGCGACAGCCGCTCTTTGCGGGTGCTGGTCCCGTCGTTGACCGCTATCGCCTTGGCCAGCGCGGGCGCGGTGTTGGGCACCACCTGGGATGTGCTGCCGGTGTGGGTGCTGTTCATCGGCCTGTCCGGGGTCACCACCGTCGACCTGTACCTCTACCGCATACCCAACGGCATCGTGTTCCCCACAGTGGCGGTGCTGCTGATGCTGATGACCCTTATCTCCCTTCTGCGGGATCGGCCGGGGACCATCGGACAAGCGGCTGCGGCCGCCGGCTTCTACGGCGCCGTCATGTTGTTGCTCTATGTGATCTCGGGTGGCAGCCTCGGGCTGGGCGACGTGAAGCTGGCCCTGCCGGTTGGCCTGGCGCTGGGCTGGGTGGCAACGGACTACGGCCAGTCGCTGCTGGCGGTGTTCTTGGCCTTTTTGCTGGCCTCAGTCTTCGGGGTGTCCATGGGCCTGTTGGTGTGGGCTATGCGGAGGTGGGGCAACGAGGTTCTGCCCGATCCTTTGGCCGACCCCGCCAACCCCCGCCCCACCGTGTTCCCTTTCGCCCCCTCGATGGCCACCGCCGCTGCGGTCATAACCCTTGCGGTGCCCGGATACGGGTGACAGGTAGTATCTGCACGTGGACACTCGACCACACGTGGCCCTGATCGGGATGATGGGGTCGGGAAAATCGACGGTGGGATTCTGGCTGGCGCAGTCGGAGGGGCTGCGGTTCGTGGACTTGGACGCGGCCATCGAGGAGCGCCAGGGCCGGTCGGTTTCGGAGATCTTCCAGGCCGACGGCGAAGCGCGCTTTCGCGACATGGAGCAGTCGGAGCTCACCGAGTGCCTGACATCGGAGCAGCCGCTGGTGGTCTCCTGCGGAGGGGGAGCGGTGCTGCGGCCCGGGAATCGCGCTCTGCTGCGAAAGCGGGCCTGGGTGTGCTGGCTGAGGGCCTCCATTGAGACGCTGAGCCGCCGGGTGCGCTCCGGTGACAGCCGCCCCCTTCTGGGCGAAGACCCCATCGCCGATCTGACCCTGATCAACGACGCCCGGGCCGGGCTGTACACCGAGACCGCCCATCGGGTGATCGACATCGACGGCCTGGAGGCCAAGCAGGTGGCCGAGCGAATCAAGCAAATCCGACCCCGCCAGTCCGCGGCCCGATGACGGCTGGTATCGGCCTGAATGAGGCGATTTGATGACGGCTGGTATCGCCGTGGCGGGTGCGCTCCGATGACTGTCTCACCATCCTTGGACGAAGCGCTGCGGGTGCCGGTCGAGTTGGGGGAGCGGTCTTATGACGTGTGGGTGGGCCCCGGCGTGCGCCATCGGCTGGCCGAGGTCGTCCCCGGCGGAGCGAACCGGGTGGCGGTGGTCACCCAGTCGGCGGTGGCCGACGCGGGCATCACCGTGGACCCCGGCATAGAGCACCGGGTGTTCATCACCGACGACGGCGAGCACATCAAGACGCTGGGGGCAGTAGAGGAGCTGTGCCGCCAGTTCGCCCAATGGGGGCTCACCCGCCGCGACGCGGTGGTGGCCGTGGGCGGGGGCGCGGTCACCGACCTGGCCGGGTTCGCCGCCGCCGTCTACCACCGGGGCATCCGAGTGGTGTACGTGTCCACCACCCTTTTGGGCCAGATCGACGCCTCGGTGGGGGGCAAGACCGGTGTCAACCTCCCCGAGGGCAAAAACCTGGTGGGCGCCTTCTGGCAGCCGTCCGCGGTGCTGTGCGACACCGAGGCGCTCGACACCCTGCCCCCCGAGGAGATGCGGTCGGGTTTGGGGGAGATGGCCAAGTACCACTTCATCGCCGACGCCGACCTGCACTCGCTGCCGCTGTCCGAGCGCATCGCCCGCTGCGTGGCCATCAAAGCCGAAGTGGTGGCCGACGACGAGCGGGAGTCCGGCCGCCGGGCCGTGCTCAACTACGGCCACACCCTGGCCCACGCCCTCGAAGCCCACGGCGGCTACGACCTCCGCCACGGCGAGGCGGTGGCCGTCGGGCTGGTGTACGCCGCCGAGTTGGCCCACCGCGCCGGGCGCATCGACGCCCACCGGGTGGACGAGCACCGCCGGGTGGTGGGCGGCTACGGCCTTCCCACCTCGCTGCCCGCCGGCGCCGACGCCGACGACCTGGTCCGACTGTTCAGCCGGGACAAGAAGGCGGTCGGCGGGGTCACCTTCATGCTGGACGGCCCCAACGGCATCGAGGCTGTAACCGGTCTCGACCCCGCCCTCATGCTCGAAACCCTGGAGGCCATGCGATGAGCTCCACGATCCTGCTCTTGTCGGGTCCCAACCTCAACCTGCTGGGCGACCGGGAGCCCGAGGTGTACGGCACTGACACCCTCGAAGACCATGTGGCCACCGCCGCCGCCACCGCCGAGCGCCATGGGCTCTCCGTGGAGCACCACCAGTCCAACGACGAGGCCACTCTCATAGGCCACATCCATGAGGCCCGGCGCCGCTGTGCGGCCATAATCATCAACCCCGGCGCGTTCACCCACTACTCCTGGGCCATCCACGACGCCCTGGCCGCCTTCGAGGGCCCGGTGGTGGAGCTGCACCT
Organism: Acidimicrobiales bacterium; assembly: GCA_963663255.1. Taxonomy (GTDB): domain Bacteria; phylum Actinomycetota; class Acidimicrobiia; order Acidimicrobiales; family Bin134; genus Poriferisocius. The sequence goes on along the minus strand of OY760141.1, from coordinate 2,147,968 downwards.
TTCCAACCCCAACGCCCGCGAGCCCTGGCGCCACACCTCGGTGGTCAGCCCGGTGGCCACCGGCACCATCGTGGGCTTCGGAGGCCATGGCTACGAGCTGGCCGTCGAAGCGGTGGCCCGACTGCTGGCCGGATGATCGAGCTCGGAGACTTCCACCCCATGGATGTGGCGGGGCGGGCCGATCGGGTGCGGTCCGCGGCCGCAGATGAGGAATGCGACGCCTTGGTGGTGGCCAACATGGTCAACGTGCGCTATCTCACCGGGTTCACCGGCTCGGCCGGACTGGTGTGGCTGGGGGCCGATGAGCTGGTGCTGATCACCGACCGGCGCTACGGCGAGCAATCGGAGGCTGAGACCAGCCAAGCCGGGGTAAGCGTGCGAATCGAGATCACCAACGATGCCCCCAAGCAGATCTTGGCCGCCGCCGCCGACGGGGTGGGCCGCATCGGTTTGGAGGCGGCCTCGGTGAGCTGGGCTGATCAGCGCAAGTACGCCGAGTGGTTCGAAGCAGCCCAGCTGGTTCCCACCACCGGAGTGGTGGAGCGCTGCCGACAGATCAAAGACGACGGCGAGATCTACCGCATGGTCGTCGCCGCGACCGTCGCCGACGACGCGCTGGCCGAGGTCCGCCCCATGCTGGCCGACGGCCCCACCGAAAAGGAGGCGGCTCTGGCCTTGGACACCGCCATTCGCCAGCGGGGGGCCGACGGCAGCGCATTTCCCACCATCGTGGCCTCGGGTCCCAACGCCGCGCTGCCCCACAAACGCCCCACCCACCGCCCCATCGGCCACCGAGAGCTGGTGATAGTGGACATGGGCGCGGTGGTGGACGGCTACCGCTCCGACATGACCCGGACCATGGCGGTGGGCGAGCCCGATCCTGAGGCCCGAAGGGTGTTCGACACCGTCCGGGACGCCCAGCGGCTCGGGGTGGCCCAGGCGGCTGTCGGCACCCCCATTGCCGAGGTGGACAAGGCGTGCCGCGACCGCATCGCCGCCGAAGGCTGGGCCGACGCCTTCGTCCACGGCACCGGCCACGGCGTGGGCCTCGACATCCACGAGCAGCCCTGGGTGCGGGCCAGCGCGGAGGAGTTGCTGCAAACCGGCCATGTCATCACCGTGGAGCCCGGCATCTATCTCCCCGGCTTCTGCGGTGCCCGAGTGGAAGACACCGTGGTGGTGTCCGACGAAGGCCCCTTGCGGCTGACCGAATCGCCCAAAGAGCTGGTGGTGGCCTGAGCCACCGGCCTGGTTGGCCGTCAGCCCCCCTGGGCTTCGGCCAAGCGGGGGATAAGGGCGTCGAACACCTCGGCCCAGTCGCCCACGATGCCGATATCCGCCACCTCCCACAGGGGGGCGTCGGGGTCGGGGTTGATCCCCACCACGGTGCCGGCGTTGCGCACTCCCACGGTGTGGTTGAACTTCCCGCTCATGCCGATGGCGAAATAGAGATGGGGGCTGATGCTGTGGCCGGTGATGCCCACCTGGCGGGCCCGGGGCATCCAGCCGTAGTCGGTGACTTTGCGGGTGGCGCACAAAGCGGCGCCGATCGCGGCCCGATGCTTCTCCAGCTTGGGATAGTCGGCTGGAACCACCCCCTGGCCTACGCCGATCACCACCGAGGCGGTGGCCAGCTCATCGCTGTCGTCGTCCCGGTAGCGCCGGGTGACCTCCAGGCGGCTGCGGCCCGGCGAGGCCAGCGACCGGCGCCGGGCCGGCGGTCGGGCAGAATTGGGGCGGGGGAGGGGGAGAACGCCGGGGCGCACGGTGGCCATCTGCACCGGAGATGAGCAGCCGATCTCGGCCACCAGCCATCCGCCGAATGCGGGCTTCATGGCGATCATCTTGCCCTGGTCGTCGATTTGCAGCCCGACGGCGTCGCCGGTGAGCCCGGCGCTCAGGGATGCGGCCATTCGGGAGGCCACCTCGCGGCCCCAGGCCGTTCCCGGCGCCAACACGGCCCACGGCTGGGTATCGGCGGCCCAAGCGGTGATGGCCGTGGCCAAGTCCTCCTCCACCGGGGTGCTGCTGCGGGGGCCGTGGGCGATATCGATCTGCTCGTCGGCGCCCCACGGGCCGAGATTCTCGTCGGGATCGTCGAGGCCGGGGCCAAGGGCGGCCACCCAACCTCCCATGTCAGCGGCCAGCTCGGCCGCCGCGCCCAAGAGCTCTCGGGAAACCCGTTCTCGCCCCGGCTCCACCAGCACGCCAATGGCAGCACCGTCTGCGTTATCCAACGAGCCCTCGGGCACCAAGGCGGGTTCGGGCTTGGCACTGCCGACCAGCGCCCCCCGGTCGGCCAAAATGGTCATGGCCTGGTCGACCTGCTCATCCAGCGGGCCGGCCAGCATCACCCGAGAGCGCTGCACGTCGATCATGTGAACGGGGCCGACCGAGGTGGGGCTGGCCGCCTGCCCCCATGGGCCGGAACCCAGCTCGCCAGCGCTCACCGTTTGGATGAGCGAGCTGTCCACCGTGGCCCAGGCCGCCGGATCTTTGATCTTGCACGGATCGCACAGCCGCTCGGCGCACGACACCACCGCGGGCAGCTCCACCGCGGCGTCCACCCACTCGTCGTCGTGTTCCAACCGGAGCTCCAGGCGGTCGCCGTGCAGGGAGAAGTGGCGTACCCCGGTGGCGAACGGCAGGCCCAAAAGCTCGGCCAGCTGCGGCGGCACTTGGCCGGTGTCGGCGTCCACCGAGTTGCGTCCCATCATCACCAGATCGAACGGCCCGAACCGCTCCAGGGCGGCGGCCAAGGCCTTGGCGGTGGCCCAGGTGTCGGAGCCGGCGAACTCCTCGTCGCAGACGTGGATGCCGCCGTCCACCCCGTACAAAATGGCCTCCCGGCACACGTTTTGGGCCGACGGCGGACCCAGGGTGAGCACGGTGACGGTGCCGCCGCTGGCCCGGGCCACCTCGGTGCCCTTGGCCACCGCCCGGCGGCAGTAGTCGTTCATGTGCAGGTCGATGCCGTCTCGCACCATGCGACCGTCGGGTCCCAGAACCATGTCCTCGAACACCGGGATCTGCTTGACCAAAACGGCCACACGCAAGGGCCGGTTTGGGGCGATGACGTCGGCAGGAGGGTCAACCATCTGCTCCGAGGCTATCCAGCGCGGCGACCTCATCTCGGGTTGGGCGGTGCCCATCAGCCCAGCGGGTGGCTACGGTGGGCGGATGGCGTTGACGGCGGGCCGCTAGCGATGGCGCTCGACAAGCGGCCCATCCGGTTCGAGCGGTTGGACCTGGAGGAAGTGGTCCACGAGATGCTGACCTTGGCTGCCCGGGGCGACGGGTCAGGGTGGATGAACGTGCAGCCGGTGGTGGCCGACGAGCACCGGCCCCCCGAGTCGCCGCTGTTCAAGCTGTTCACTGCCAAGGGGCCCGCCATCCCGTTGGGCACCTGGGTTCCGGGTCATCACTATCGGGACAAATGGCAGCCCGCCTCGGCGGGCTTGCAGCACGCCGGCGGTCGCCACGCCGCCAATCTGCTGGACGAGCAGGGGGTTACCGAGCCCGAGGGTTGGAATCGGCGCCAGGACCACATCAAGCGGGGCTTGGTGTACGAGCTGCCCGAGGGCCAAGACCCGAGGGTGGCCCTGGAGTTCTTGGTGGATGCCATGGCCCAGCTCGTCGAGTTCCCGCTCAACGGGCGCTGGCAGGCGATGGTCTTGACCCAGCGCTAGCGGGCGGTTTCGGCGCCCAGCCGTTCGGCGGCGTCTTTTTTGAGCTGGCCCTTGGCCACTTTGCCCCCAGAGGAGCGGGGCAGGGCATCCACTGTGAACAGGTGCTCGGGCCACCACTCCCGCGACACCCCGCGCCCGGCCAAGTGCTCTCGCAGCTCGTCCAATTCCAGGCTGGTGCCGGGCACCAGCTCAACGTAGGCGGCCACCCGCTCGCCGAATACCGGGTCGGGGGCGGCCACGGCGGCCACCATGGCCACCGCCGGGTGGGTCATCACCTCGTCTTCCACCGCGGGGGCGCTGATGTTCTTGCCGCCCCGGATGATGAAGTCAGACGTGCGGCCCACCACCCGCAGGTAGCCGTCGTCGTCGATCTCCACAATGTCGCCCATCAGCATCCGGCCGTCGTCGGTCATCAGCTCGGCGTTGGCCTTGGCGTCGTCGTAGTAGCCCAGTGCGGTAGCCGGGCCCCGGCAGGCGGGCTGGCCCTGGCCCCGCAGCTGGGGGAGCCGCTGGCCGTCGTCGGGATCGTAAAGAGCGCAGTCCATCTCGGGCTCGCAGCGGCCGCCGGAGCGGAGCCGGGCCGACCGGGGGTCGCTGAGGCGGGTGCCGCTCAGCATCCCGGTCTCGTTGGAGCCGTAGAAGTTCAACACCGTGCAGCCGGTGCGGTCCTCGAACTCGGAGGCCCGTTGGTAGGGGATGGCCTCACCGCCGGTGAACATCAGCCGCAGCGATGACAGGTCGTGGCTGTCGAACACCGGGGAGTTGAGCATCATTATGAACTGGGTGGTCACCGCGCACAGCACGGTCACCCGCTCGGCCTCGATCAGGCGGATCAGGGCATCGGCGTCGAAGTCGGCCATCACCACGGTGGGCACCCCCAAGATGGTGGGGGAGTAGTGGGCGGTCCACAGCCCGAACCCGAACGGGGCCGGCACCGGCACGCAGAACACCTCGTCGGGGCCGAGCCCGCTGTACTCCACGGCCTTTTGGTGGAAGTAGAACCAGCGGTTGTGGGTCTGCATCACGCACTTGGGCAGCCCGGTGGTGCCCGAGGTGGAGTTCAACAGGCACAGCTCCGAGGCCCCTAGCCGGCGATGTTCGACGGTCTCGGCGAATCTGAGAACCGACTCGGGGAGTAGGGCGGGCTGGCCGTCGAGGCTGATGGTCGCATCCTCACCGGGTCCGTCAATGGTGATGTGATGGGCAAGGCCGGGCAGATCACGCCGCAATTCGGCTACTGCGTCTGACGCTGGTCGCCCCCGGTGCTCAGCGCCGGTAATGATGGCCCGAGCCCCGGATTTCTCAACCAGATGGGCGATCTCGGCCGGCCCGGCCCGATGGCCGATGCCCATGACAACCACCCCGGCCTTGTCGGCCCCGGTAAACGCGGCATGAACCGCGGCCCCATCGGGCAGAATCACCGCCACCTGATCGCCCCGGTCCAACCCCGCCGCCAACAGCGCAGCGGCCACCCGATCAGACAACCGGTCATAGCCCGCCCACGAAGTCCGGTCGATGCTCCCCGTCGCATCCTCGGCCTCATCTCTCGGACGGCTCCATGTGATGTAGGCAGTGTCGTCAGGCCGCTCGGCCGCGTTGCGCCAGATCAGGTCAGTAGGAGTCTCATGTCCCCACCACCCGGCAGCTTCATAGGCGGCAACCACCCCAGGATCAGCAGCTAGGACGTTCAGCGGAGGTACTCCTTATCAGTATCTTTCAGTCTATACACAGTCTTACTGAGATGCTTCATACCTATCCGTACCCTACCCAGCCAACGAACAGGCGACAACGAGATAGGAGGAGATTCCTTGTAACCCGGGGGTCATCGCTTAGAGGGCACAAGAGCCAAACTCCGACTACATCGACGCCGACTCTTCCTAGGTCTTGAGGGTCTCGAAAGGGCTCGCCACCCTGGGATGGGTGCGCTGGCCAAACCCCCGCGGTTCACCTCCCCCAAGCCCAGGGAAAACCAGAAGTTGGCTAGTGCTGTTTCCATTTTGGGGAGCGAGGAGCGACGAAGCGTCTGCATACCTCTGTGAAGCATACTTTCGGGCCGCGCGAGCGTTGATGCGATCGTCACGGCACCAACTGGCAGCCGTCCTGTAGTGTCGCTCTCGCCATCCGGTCCGCCGATACCCAGTTCGTGAGAGACTCGGTGCGCGGGTCGTACACCCACTTGTTGATGCCGAGACGCTCGTTTTTTCTGGGACGGTGCCCGGCGTCTGTGAGGTCGGTGTGTATGCCAACAAGGAGTTCGTGCATGATCTCTTGGAACTCCTCTTGATTCCGTTTGAAGGAGGGGGATGCGGTGCTCAAGACGCCTTGATCTAACCTGTCGCGCCACTCAATGAGGCGCTCTGGCAGGGGCCGATAGGCACGACCCGCTTTCGCGGACTTGTGCCGATGTAGTACTTCATGCAGCATGGGGGTGGCTGTTGAAGTCTCTTCGATTAATTCTGTGATTTCGTTGCGCTCGAATAGGTTGCAAATGCCCGAGCGGTTCGGTTCGCCGCACTCAAGTTCGGGTGGCAATCGTGAGCGTGTAGCTGCCCAAGTCGAAACCTTCGATAGCGACAAAGTATGTGCCTGAGCTCGGTGCTATCCATTGGATGCGGGGAGCCAGGCCGTCGTAGTCGTCGCTGTAATCCAGGGACACCAGATTGGAGTCAAATAGCTCCAATGTTGGATCCGACATTGTTTCCGGGGCCACGTCAATCTGGTAGGCCACGCCCGCTTCTGCTCGGAACTCGAAGAAATCGACGTCGGAATTGTCTTCGATCGCACCAGGAATGAGAGCGTCGACCGCAACGACAGTGGCGTTCCCGGACCAGTCGGCATGATCGTCTCCCTCATTTCTTGCGCTCGCGAGCGCGATCGTAAGCGTGTAGGTACCTTCGTCGTAGCCTCCCACGGCTACATAGTGGGAGTCTGACCTTGGTGCTATCCATTGGATGCGGGGAGCCAGGCCGTCGTAGTCGTCGCTGTAATCCAGGGACACCAGATTGGAGTCAAATAGCTCCAATGTTGGATCCGACATTGTTTCCGGGGCCACGTCAATCAGGTAGGCCACGCCCGCTTCTGCTCGGAAGACAAAGTAATCGACGTCGTCTACGTTTTCTATACCGCCCCCGACGGCCTCTCCCACGATGGCTGGCATCGCATTCTCGAATGCGTTGACTCCGTTGTTTGCAGCATCGCCGTAAACTTCGAATGGCTCCAAGCCTTCCTCTTCGCCGAAGCTGGCGGCGAATAGTTCCGGTACGCATGCGAATATGCCAAAGCCAACCCCAATTGCGGCGGCGTCATCGCCTTCGGCGGCGAGGGCATCGGGATCGATGCCGCGAGCCCAGTCTTGCAGACATGACTTCTCTTCGTCGCTCAGGGCGCCCAATTCCACGCCCGCATCTTGAGCCACCGAGGCAACAAGGAATTCAGGCACGCATGCCATGATGCCAAAGCCAATCTCGATAGCAGCGGTGTCATCGTCTTCGGCGGCGGCGAGAGTGGCAGAATCAATATTGCGGATCCAGTCTCGGAGACATGATCGTTCGTCCTGGCTCATCTCTTCGGGGTTAGCGCCTAATACTGGGGCCAAGGCAGTGACGAAAATGTCGGGTATGCACTTGAACACTCCTAGGCCGGCCTCCATATCTGCGATGTCGCTATCGAGATATTCGAGTAATGGCCGGGCCATCACAGAACCAAAGGACTGTTCACCGAGTTCTTCACGGATGCAGGCCTGATCGGAAGCAGGGAGAGTATCGAAGACCTCCTGCCAGGTGGTGTCGCGACCGATGTCGAGTCCTTGGGAATCCTGCCGCAGCGGCGCGCTAGAACCGCTTGACGATGAAGATTCCCGATTCTGGTCGACTCCGAGGTCTTGGACGATTGGAGAGGAACCCCCGCATGCGGCGAGCAATATGAGAGCCATCGCAAACAGCATGGCGACTGCCTGTGTGCCTTTTGGACGGCAACCTTGCCCATGCAGCCGCTGACCATTCTGATTCCGTTGCTGTGTCGAACGCACGAGCGGACCCTCCACACTTCACCTGACTTCTGCCGGACTGTATCAAGGTCATGTGGACCCTAAGCGCCTCATATGACGAGTTGTCCATGGCATAAGCGAGCCGGCGACACAGTCAGCGGAGTTCCTCCCCATCAGTATATTTCAGTCTATTAACAGTTTTATCAAGTATTATTGTGGCTGTCCATACAATTATAAGGGCCGCACCGGGTCTTGTGCACAGGCCCGGTGCGGCCCTTGGAGAGAGCACTGCTTTCTCCTCTTGGGGCTGCCCGGTCGGTCGGGGCGGTGCAGACTTGACACCTAACCGCGGGGGTTCGATCCCCCCCAGCTCCACCGAGGGCATCCTACCGAGCCCACCAGTAGGCGACAACAACATTCCAGCTACCACACACGAGGCGCAGAGTTGCGGAACTAGTTTCTGGTCCATGGCGCTCAGGGTCGGTCTCGTTTGGGCCGTTTGGACCCTGCTGGTCGGGTTGGCGGCATCTGCCGGGGCTCCGCCGGTTGCGGCGCAGGGCCAGCAGAGCGCGGCGCAGCGTTGTTTCGAGATCCACAAATTCGGCGCCCAGCCGGTGGACGTGGCCAAAACCGCCGACGGCTCTACTGTGCTTGCCCAAACCAGCTGGAACTGGCACGACACCATCGGCTGCTTCCTCACCCTCGACCAACAAGCCCTGGCCGCTTTACGGGCCGCCCCGCCTCCGCAAATCCTGCCCAACGCCCCAACCGACGCCTCAAAGCGATGCTTCGAACGCCACAAATTCGGCGAGAGTCCCGTAGACGTGGCCAAAACCGCCGACGGCCAAACCATCCTCGCCCGCCTCAGCTGGGGCTACCACAGCACCATCGGCTGCTACCTGGTGCTCGACAACACCTCCCTCGCCGCCCTGCGAGCCGCCCACACCGACACCGATGCAACAGATGGGGCAACCCAGGAAGGGCCCTTGTCAGTGAAGGTGTTCTCGGTATCTGAGCCCGCGGTCGAGGTCGGGCGGTCTTTCGAGGTGGCGGTGGAGTTCAGCCGCGCCGTGACCGGGTTCGACGCCGATGACATCAACGTCGTCAACGGCGACATCACCCATTTCTCGGGTTCGGGCTCCGAGTACAAAGCGACGGTGACCGCGGCGGCCCTTGGCACCGTGGTCGTTCTGATCCCCAGAGGAGCCGCCCTCGACCAAGATGGACGCAGCAACCAGCCGTCGCAACCGTTCGCCAGAAGCGTCAGAGCAACGTTGCTAACTGCCACAGCCGTCACAACCGGCACCGCTCATTCCTGCGCTATCAGAGCCGACCAGACCATCGCCTGCTGGGGCCGCAACGATGACTGGCAAGGCAATCCAATCGGCCGAATCGACGCTCCCGCCGGCCAGTTCACTGCCATCGCAGCCAACAGATTCCACTCCTGCGCCATCAAAACCGACCAAACCATCACCTGCTGGGGCGACAACCGGTACGGACGGCTCGGCGCTCCCGCTGGCCAGTTCACCGCCATCGCAACCGGCTACTACCATTCCTGCGCCATCAGAACCGACCAAACCATCGCCTGCTGGGGCCCAGTCTGGAATGGCCAGCTCGACGCTCCCGCTGGCCAGTTCACCGCCATCGCAAATGGCGACTATCACTCCTGCGCCATCAGAACCGACCAAACCATCGCCTGCTGGGGCGACAACCAGTACGGTCAGGCCGACGCTCCCACTGGCCAGTTCACCGCCATCGCAGGTAGCAGGCAGCACTCCTGCGCCATCAGAACCGACCAAACCATCGCCTGCTGGGGCGACAACAATGACTCGGAAGGCAATCCGATCGGCGTGCTCGACGCTCCCGCTGGCCAGTTCACCGCCATCGCAACCGGCAGATACCACTCCTGCGCCATCAGAACCGACCAGACCGCCGCCTGCTGGGGCCATAACGGGTACGGCCAAACCGACGCTCCTCCCGGCCAAATCACCGCTATCGCAACCAGATCCACTCATTCCTGTGCCATCAGGGGCGATCAGACCATCGCCTGCTGGGGCAGCAATTTCGACGGCCGACTCGAAGTTCCTCCCGGCCCATTCACCGTCAATATCCCCAGTGGCTACAGCCTTGGTTCGACTACTTGTGGGATCAGATCCGACCAGACCATCGCCTGCTGGATCCGAGACGAAAGCGGACAACTCGACATATCCCCCGGCCAGTTTGGCGCGGTCACGTCCGGCGATGAGTTCCTCGACACGTGGGACCGAGAGGCAACAGCGGCCTCTGCTGTCGCGGAGTTCAACCGCCAGAGGCCCGATCACGGCTGGACCGGAGATGTTGAAGACTGCGTGGCGGGGACGACCAGTCAGCAATTTCGCGACAGCATCTTCCAGCGGATCAACTGGTACCGGCAGATGGCCGGCGTCGATCCCGTTGTCGAGGACCCCGAATTATCAGCTCTCGTTCAACCCGCCGCTCTGATCATGGCCGCAGCGGGCGGCCTCTCGCACTACCCCGGCGAAGACTGGGACTGCTGGACCCCGAGCGGCGCCATTGGAGCTAGCTTGAGCAATCTAGCTATCGGCAGTTTGGGCACCTACGCCATCGGCAGGTATATGCAGGATTCTGGTGCAAAAAACATCAGTGTTGGGCACCGGTGGTGGATACTCAATCCCAGTGCTGTCGAGTTCGGCACCGGCGACATTCCCAGAAACCAAGGGGGAAGGCAGGCGAATGCCCTTTACGTGGTGTCCCTCTCTTGGGGAGGGTCGAACAAGACCCGGGAGGAGCGCGGGTTTGTGGCGTGGCCCCCGCCGGGGTACGTCCCCCCTCAAGTCAACTGGGGGCGCTGGTCATTCGACCTGTCCGACGCTTATCGCACAGCCGACTTCTCAACCGCATCCGTTGAAGTCTCCGACGAGTTCGGCCCGGTAGAAGTCGAGATCATCTACAGACGCTCAGCAGGAATTGTGTGGGCCATGGACGGCGACACCAACTCATACCGGCTGAGAATCGAGCGACCGTCACACATCCCGGCCGACAGCGACTACTGCTACACCGTGACCATAAACGGGGTGAAAATCAACGAGTCGGTCCAGACGCCGTACGAATACGCAGTCTGCATCCTGACCAGCTGACTCTGCTCAGCACAGATCGAATCAGCCCGTCAAACCGACGCGCTGGTGAACTTGGATTCAAGCCGGCGGATCTCGCTGGTGAGCTTTTCAGTGAACTTGATTTCCAGCGCATGGACCTCGCCGGTGAGGTTGTCAACCCTCTCCTCAAGCCGGCCAATCCTCTCCTCAAGGTGGCCAACCCTGTCCTCAAGCCGGCCGAACCTAACCTCAAGTCGGCCGATCCTGTCCTCTAGCTGGCCGAACCGGGCGTCCACCGAGGCGAATCCGCGGGCCATGGTGTCGCAGAGGTTCTCATACAGCTCGAAGAGGCTTCTGTACATCATGAAGAGGCTTCTGTACAGCATGAAGAACATGCCGAACAGACCGGCGCCCAAGACGCTGATCACAGTGGTGGTGATGGCGGCATTCATTCAGAACTCCCTCAAAGAGGGTTGAAGAGGGGGAAGTGAATGCAGACAGGCTAGCAGGAATCTGCCAGCGAGCGGCCCTAGAAGCTGTTGGGGTCGGTGATTATGGAGGGGGGGATGGGGTGGCGGAATAGGTTGCTGGCGTTGGCCCAGCAGATTTGGGCTACTTCGTCGGGGGGGATGCCGGCGAGCTGTTGGCGGAGCAGTTCTTGGGTGTTGGGCCAGGTGGAGTCGGCGTGGGGGTAGTCGGACTCCACCATCAGGTTCTCCAGGCCGATGTAGTGGCGCTGGTCGAAGGCCGAGGGGTCGTCGATGGCGCAGAACCAGAAGTTGCGGCGCAGGGTGTCGGCGGGGGAGAGCTCCACGTCGTTCCAGGTGCCGTACATGGAGTCGTACTTGCGGACGTGATCGAGGCGGTCCAACAGCCCGGCCACCCAGCCGAGGCCCCCCTCGCTGAGGGCGATCTTGATGTTGGGGAACCGCACCGGGATCTTGGAGTACAGCCAGTCCACCGCAGCGAACATGGCGTAGCCGAAGAACAGCACCCCCACGGTGTCGGACGGAGCATCGGGGGAGGTGGCCGGCGAGGTGCCCGAAGAGCCGACGTGCAAGCACACCACCGTTTCGGTCTCCTCGCAGGCGGCCATGATCGGGTCCCAGTGGCCCGAGTGCAGCGAGGGGAAGCCCAATGAGTGGGGGGCCTCGGAGAAGCTGATGGCCTTATAGCCCCGCTCGGCGTTGCGGTACACCTCGGCCGCGCCCACCTCGGGGTCGAGGAAGTAGGTGATCTGACACGGGATCATGCGGTCGGGGTGGGCCCCGGACCACTCCTCGATGTTCCAGTCGTTCCAGGCCCGCACCGCGGCCAGGGCCAACTCCGGGTCATCGGTGAGCTGTTGGAACCGCTGGCCGCAAAAGCCGGGCAAAAACGACGGGAAGCACAAAGAGGCGTACACCCCGTTGAGGTCCATGTCGGCGATGCGGGCATCGATGTCCCACGAGCCCCGGCGCATGTCCTCGAAGCGGGTGGGCTCGAAGCTGTACTCGCTCACCGGGCGGCCCACCACCGCGTTGAACCCCACGTTGGGCAGCGAGTGGCCGGCATACAGCCAGGTCTCCGAACCGTCGTCGAGGGTGGCCACCCGGGGGGCGTCGTCGGCGTATTTGGCCGGGAACCGGTCGGCGAAGGCGCCGGGGGGCTCCACGATGTGGTCGTCCACCGAGATCATCGGCGTCCACCGGTCGGCCCGCTCGGGCTCGGGCAGAAAGGTCACCTGGCCCTTCACGTGTTGGGTGAAGGACGTATCAGCAGTGAGGTCGTCGAGCGATATGGCCATGGCAAAGCTTCCCGCGAATCAACCCGGCTGGGCCACTGAGAGATGGACTTGAAGGTCGGTGAAGCTGGCGGGGCCGAGGCCGTCGCTGCAATGCAGGGTCAGGCGTTGCTCGCCGGACTCCAAGATCATGCCGGCGTTGCCCAGCCAGGCCGATTCGAGCCCGCCCAGATCCCAGGCGTTCCACACCTCGAGGCGCCGGGCGCGAGCCCCGAGCACGGTCAGCTCCACTGCGGCGGGGCTGGTGTCGGACCACAGCGAGATGATCTCGGAGACGGCCTCGCCTGCCACCAACTGGCCGTCCACTGCGGCCAGCTTGAGGGCCTGGCGGCGGTCGGAGCGCGCCGCGATGCGCTCAACCCGCACCCTGGTGCCCGCCGACACCGCCAGGCGCAGCAGCGGCCTCACCTCGCGGCCGCCGTACATAACGGTGTCGGCCCCGTCGGCAAACCAGTCGCTGAGCGTGGTCGGGCCTGTCGTTCCCGCCGTCATGGCTGGGCGTAGGGGTCCAGGCCCTGGTCGTCCCAGGTGGGGGTGGGCTTTTTGCCGGTGGTCCAGCAGTGGCGCAGCATGGGCTCGGGCAGGCTCAGCTCCTCGATCGAGCCGGTTCGGGGGTTGAAGCGCTGGGGAGCCTGGCCGATGGCCATGAGGGACCGGTTGGCCTCGCCGAACACCACCGAGGACCGGCGCTCCGACAGGTTCTTCCAGTAGCGGCGGCGCACCGCGGTGATCGACGGCAGGGTGCCTCGAGGGGTGGGCTTGAAGATGGAGTCGCCGGCCTGCCACGGCCCCGATGGCGGTGAGGACTGGGGTTGGGCCGCTGGTTCGCGAGACAGGGTCCCGTCGGGGATTTCTGCTGGCTCGAGGGCTAGGGGCTCGTTGGGGACATCCGCCGGCTGGGCGGCGAATTCCAGGTTCGGACTCTCCGCCGGTATCGGGCCCTCGGTTGCCAGCCACCCCGGCATCCCGGTGGTGCGGGGGCGGAAGGTGCGGCGGATGGGCTTGCCCATCCAGTCCAAGATGATGGCCAAGGTGGCCAGAGCCAGCATGACCAGCAAAAAGACGAAGAAAGCGGCGACCGTGGACATAGCGCGGTGCGGATAATTCTACGCTCAGTTTCCTTGGAATCGGGGTTCCCGGTGCTCGGCGAAGGCGGCCCGGCCCTCGGCGAAATCCTCGCTGGCCCAGCAATCCGCGATGGCGTCCAAAGCGGGCTGGCGATCGCCCCGGCCGGCTGCGGCGGCTATAGAGAGCTTGGCGGCCCGCAGGGTGAGGGGGGCGTTGGCCACCAGGCGGTCGCATAGTCGTTCGACCTCATCGTCGAGTTGGTCGGCGGGCACCACCGAGTGGGCCAAGCCCATCTGCCGGGCCTGTTCGGCGTTGAAGCGATTTCCGGTCATCAAGATGAGCGCGGTGTTGGCGTCGCCCACCCGGCCGACGAGCTGTTCGACTCCCTCTATGGGGTAGCCCACCCCCAAGCGGGCGGCGGGGATGCCGAACTGGGCCCGGTCGGTGGCCACCAACAGGTCGGCGTGCAGCGCCACCAACAGCCCGCCGCCGAGGCAATAGCCGTCGACCGCGGCGATCAGCGGCTTGGTGAGGCGGCCCAGCGCGGCCGGCCCCCGGCTGGTCTGTGGATCGGCCGACGACGGGGTGCGGCTCGGGCCCCGGGCCGAGTCCAGATTGCCGATGTCGGCCCCGGAGGCGAACGCCCGACCCCCCGCCCCGGAGATCACCACCACCCGGATGGCGGGGTCATTTTCGTAGGCATCGACAACGGTGGCCAGCGCGGCGAACATGTCGGGGGTGATGGCGTTGTGCCGCTCGGGGTTGTCGAACACGATGCGGCCGACCGCGCCGTCAATTTCGCCGATCAGCTTGTCGGCGCCGGTGTCCACGCTCTGGGCCATCGCTAAGTTGTAGCACGATGCCTCTATACGACCGCCATGAACCGGGCAACGGGCCGCTTGAGGGCCTGCGAGTGATCGATCTGACCAGGGCTCGGGCCGGACCCACCTGCACCCGGCAGCTGGCCGACATGGGGGCCGATGTGATCTGTGTGGTCGACCCCCATCGCCGCTATCTGGGCGGGTCCGACAGCAGCAACCTCCAGCGCAACAAACGGTCGATGGTGCTTGATCTGACCGACGATCAGGCCCGGGAGGCCTTCTTTCGGCTGGCCGACCGGGCCGACGTGGTGGTGGAGAACTACCGCCCCGCGGTCAAAGATCGCCTGGGCATCGGCTACGAGGTTTTGTCGGCCCGCAACCCCCGGCTGGTGTACGCCAGCATCTCGGGTTTCGGCCAAGACGGGCCCTATGCCAGCCGCCCGGGGGTGGACCAGATAGCCCAGGGGCTGAGCGGGCTGATGAGCGTTACCGGGCCTCCCGGCAGCGGGCCGTGGCGGGTGGGCATCGCTGTCTCCGACACCGCGGCGGGCACGTTTCTAACCCAGGGCGTGCTGGCCGCCCTGCTGGCCCGGGAGCGCACCGGTCGGGGCCAGTGGGTCCACACGTCGCTGCTGGAGGCGGCCATCAACTTCATGGACTTCCAGGCGGTGCGCTGGCTGACCGACAACGAGGTGCCCCCTCAGGAGGGCAACAACCATCCCACGGTGGTGCCCATGGGCATGTTCGCCACCTCAGATGGGCATGTGAACGTGGCCCCTATGGGGCGCTGGGAGACGTTTGTCGAAGCGCTGGGCGCTCCCGAGCTAACAACCGATCCCCGATTTGTCGACCACGACACCCGCACGGCCCACCGGAGGGAGCTGGATCAGATCATCGAAGCCCGCCTGGCCACGGCCACCACCGCCGAGTGGGTGGAGCGGCTGAATGCCGCCGGGTGCCCCTGTGGGCCGGTACTGGCCGTGGATGAGACGTTCGCCGACCCCCAGGTGGAGCACCTCAACGTGTTCTCCATGGTTCCCGACCCCGACGGGGGCGAGTTGGCCGCGCTGCGCCTGCCCCTCACCTTCTCCGACACCCCCGCCGCCGTTGGCACCGGCCCCGTCCACCCCGACCACCACACCCGCGAAATCCTCGCCGAGCTGGGCTACGACTAGGAGCGGGCATCGATGGTGCGCAGTGGCCCGTCCCAGTTCAAGAGTCGGCGATCAGTGGTAAGCAGCTCTGCTCCCCAAGCCATGGCCGTAGCCACAATAAATCTGTCAGCCGGGTCGTCCTCGGGAAAACCGACCTCGTCTAGCGCAGCAGCGCGCACGGCGATCTCTTCGTCCACTGGAATGACCAGCAGTCCCGATTGGGAAATTCGTGCTCTGATGGACCGGACATCAAGGCCGGGCAGCCGTCCCTTTGCAGCCAAAACGCCCATCTCCCAGTAGCAGATCACGCTGATGCCGGCTTGTCCGCTAAGCACAGCTTCTTCTGCTAGCGCTGCGCTCGAACGTCCGATCTTGTCGTCGCCAGGGCCTGAGCCGTCGTCGAGCCCGACCCGCAAGACTACGTTGGTGTCCAGCAGCAGCACTTGTGTCAGACCGCTTCGGAAGAACCCCGATGTTCATGCGAGGTTGCGTCGTGGCCGAGCTCTTCGTCCCATCGGGTGAGAAACGCCCCTTGCCAGTCGTCATCCAGCGCCTTCATCGCATCGATGTCAACGCCTGGGGGGATCTCGGCGAGGCCAACCAATAGGCCCCGCAGACCGGCTCGCCCTTGGGCAGCGGGCACCACTTTCGCGATAGGCGTCCCCCTTCGTTCGATTACCACCTCAATGCCTTCCTCTGCCACTGCATCGAGTATACGGGCGCAATTTGCTCGAAAATCACTTACAGGCACTGAATATTCAGAAAATATCTTTCGGTCGATGGAATTCTCAGCCATGGTGCCTGCCATCTCCCTTCGCGAAATGGATGGTACAACTAATTGTACAATCTAGGGGAGGCGGGAGAGGAGGGTGTAGAGGAGGGTGTAGAAGCCGTTTGAGTCGACGTCGGTGATGTAGTTGCAGTTGGGGGGGCGGTCGGTGACGTCCCACCAGTCGACCACGGTCATGCCAAAGGTGAGCGGCGAGTCGGTTTCTACTTCGACGTTGCAGTGGCGGCCTTCGTAGAGGTCGGGGCGCAGCAAGTAGGCGATCACGTTGGGGTCGTGCAGGGGGCCGCCGGTGGTGCCGTATTTGTCCACGTCGAAGCGCTCGTAGAACTCGAGCATTCCCGCGGCGGCGACCCCGGTGCGGGTGCCCAACCCCCGCACCTGGTTGATCCAGGCGTCGGTCATCAGCGCCTTGTGGGTCACATCTATGGGCAGCATGGTGACCGGGGCGCCGCAGTGAAGCACGATCTGGGCGGCGTCGGGGTCGACGAACACGTTGAACTCGGCGACAGGGGTGGTGTTGCCGCCCCCGAAGAACCCGCCGCCCATGCACACGATCTCGCGGATGTTGCGGGCCGCCTCGGGGGCGGCCTCCAACATGGTGGCCACATTGGTCATGGGGCCCACCGGGCAGATGGTGATCTCCCGCTCACCGGCGGCCAGCACGGTCTCGGTCATCCAGTCCACCGCGTGGCGGGGTTGCGGGGCGGTGGCCGGTTCGGGCAGGTCGGCGCCGTCGATGCCGGTTTTGCCGTGGACGTGCTCGGCGGTGACCAGCTCCCGGCGCAGCGGCCGGTCGCAGCCGGCGAACACCGGCACCTCGGGTCGGCCGGCCAGCTCGACGAGGATACAGGCGTTGCGGGCGGTGAGCTCTAGGGGCACGTTGCCGGCCACTGCGGTGATGCCCAGCACCGCAAGCTCAGGAGCGGCCAAAGCGGCCAAGATGGCGATGGCGTCGTCTTGGCCGGGGTCGGTGTCGATGATGATGGGGCGGGGGCCGGCGTCGGGGGGTGCGCTCATCGCTTTTGTCCTGCTCTGGTTTGGGCCGCGGCGTGGGCCGCCTGTTCGAGATCGTCGTCCAACGGCGCCAGCTCAGTCGGGCACCCGGCATGGTCCAGCGCCCAGCCCAACAGGGTATCGGCCAGCCAGGGGTTCTTGGGCAAAAGCGGCCCGTGCAGATACGTGCCCACCGTGCGGGCGGCCACCGCCCCCTCACAGCCGTCGGCGCCGTTGTTGCCGTGGCCCCGGCGCAGGCGGCCCAGCGGAGTGCAGCCCCCGCCCAGATGGGTGCGCCCGGCGTGGTTCTCATAGCCCACCACGGTGTGGGTGTGCCCCCCCAGGGTCACCTCCAGCACCACGTCGCCGATGAGGCGGCTGGGCCCGGCGGCGGTCTCCACATCCAAAAGCCCGATGCCGGGCATCTGCTGGCCGTCGGCGGTGGCGTATCCGTGGCCCAAGAGCTGGTAGCCGCCGCACACCCCCAGCACCACCGCGCCGTCGGCCGCGGCCTGGCGCAGCGGGCCGGCCTTTCGGGCCAGGTCCTCGGCCACCAGCTTCTGGTCGCGGTCTTGGCCGCCGCCCAGGTAGTAGAGGTGGCAGTCGGCGGGGATGGGATCGCCGAGGCCCACCTCAACCACCTCCAACACCAGCCCCCGCCACCCCAGCCGGCGCTGCAACACCGCGATGTTGCCCCGGTCGGCGTAGATGTTCAGGTGGTCGGGGTACAGATGGCACAGCCGCACCGGCGAAATCGCGGCGCTCACTGGTCCTCCCAGAAGGCGGGGGCCAGGCCCCGGTCGGCCAGCACGCCTTGGAGCTCCAGCAGGGCGGTGTAGGTGGGCATCACGTACAAGTCGCCGGTGCCACAGGCGGCCAGCCCGGCGTCTAAGGCGGCCGACACCGAGGGCGCCACCGACATCCGGCCGGGGTCGAGACCGGCGTAGCGGAACCGCAGGGCCATGTCGTAGGCCCGGTCGCCGCCCACCGTCAGCGACTCAAGCCGGTCGCTTTGCAACAGCAGCTCGTAGTCCACATCCCAGATCCACGACACGTCTTGGCCATCGGCGGTGCGGTCGTTGAGCAGCACCACAAGGTGCAGGGGGCCGCCCTCCAACAGCATGGTGCGGATGTTCTCGTTGGCCCCGGCGGGATTCTTGGCCAATAGCGTGGTGAGGCGGGCATTGCCCACCGGGGTGCGCTCGGATCGCCCGAAGGCGGCCGGGCGGCGGGCCAGCGCGGGGCCGATCGACTCAGCAGCGAGCCCCAGGGCC
This sequence comes from Acidimicrobiales bacterium, assembly GCA_963663255.1. Classification (GTDB taxonomy): domain Bacteria; phylum Actinomycetota; class Acidimicrobiia; order Acidimicrobiales; family Bin134; genus Poriferisocius. The sequence goes on along the minus strand of OY760141.1, from coordinate 2,129,316 downwards.
AGCGCGACAGTGGTGGCGGCGATGGCGTTGTAGGCGTTGTGCAGGCCCGGCAGGCGCAGCGACAGCTCGATGGGGCCGCTGGGGGCGGCCAGGGCCAGCCGCTGGCCGCCCATGCCGTGCAGCTCCACCCGGGTGGCCCCCACATCGGGCTGGGGCCGGGCCAGGCCGCACTCAGGGCACGACCACCGCCCGAGGTGGGCGATGGTCACCATGTCGTAGGCCAGCGGCGCACCGCAGCGGCGGCAATCGGTGGTGTCGGCGGCGTGGGGCAGTCGGTCACGGCCCACCCGGGCGTCGTCGATGCCGTAGGACACAGTGTTGGGGTGTTGGCCGGCCACCTCGGCCACCGCGGGGTCGTCCGCGTTGTAGATCAACACCGTGGCCGCATCGAGCCCGTCCACCGCCTCCCGCCAGCGCTCCACCAGGTGCTCGAGCTCGCCGTAGCGGTCGAGCTGGTCCCGGAACAGGTTCATCAGGGCCACGGCTCGGGGCCGGGTCTGGTCGATCAGCCCCGGAAGCGCGGCCTCGTCAACCTCGAACAGCGCCATCTCGGCGCCGCCGGCGTCTAACAGCGCGGCGGCCACCCCCCGCTCCAGGTTCGATCCGGCGGTGTTGGCCACCACCTTGGCCCCCGAGGCGTCGAGAGCGGCCCGAATGAGCCGAGCAGTGGTGGTCTTTCCGTTGGTGCCCGACACCAGGATCACACCGCCGGTGATCCCACCGGCCATCTCCGCGGTGGCCTCGGGCCGCAGCCGGGTGAGCACCAAGCCGGGCAGCGTGGTGCCCCCGCCCCGTCCCAGCCTCTGCGACAGCCGCCCTGCCCCTCGCGCCGCAGCAGCGGCCACCCCCCGAGGCAGCGACGGCACCCTCACTGCCGGGGTCTCTCCGCAATAGGAGGAGGAGGCGTCGTCATAGCTGAAGTTCTTCTTAGCGGAAGCGGTGGAAGAATTGGCGGATGTCTTGGGCTAGGGCCTCGGGCTCTTCCATGGCGGCGAAGTGGCCGCCTTCGGCCATCTCGGACCAATGCACGATGTTGTAGCTGTCTTCGAGCCAGCGGCGGGGGGCTCGCATGATCTCCATGGGGAAGTTGGCCACGCCGATGGGCGCGTCGAGGGGTTCGGTGATGCCCGCCGCTCCGGGGCGCAGCACCTCGTAGTACATGCGGGCCGATGAGCCCGCGGTGGCGGTGAACCAGTACAGCGAGATGTTGGTGAGCAAGCGGTCGCGGCTCACCGCCGATTCGATGGTGCCGTCGTTGTCGGTCCAGGCCAAGAACTTCTCGGCGATCCAGGCCAGTTGCCCCACGGCCGAGTCGGTGAGGCCATAGGCCAGGGTCTGCGGCTTGGTGCTCTGGATCTGCATGTAGCCCGCCCCCTCGGTGAAGTAGAGGTTGGCCCGGGCCAGCCCGGCCTGCTCGTCGGCGGTGAGCTCGCCGGGGCCGCCCTCGGGGGCGGTGGCGAACAGGAAGTTCACGTGGACGGCCTCGCAGTGGTTTGGGTCGACGCGGCCGATGTTCTGGGAGATGAACGACCCCCAGTCGCCCCCCTGGGCGCCGTAGCGCTCGTATCCCAGCCGTCCCATGAGCTGGGCGAACGCCCGGGCGGTGCGCACCGCATCCCAGCCCCGGTCGGCGGTCGGGCCCGAGAAGCCGTAGCCGGGCAGCGAGGGGGCCACCACGTGGAAGGCATCGGCGGGGTCTTCGGGGTGGGTGAGAAGCCCGATGATGTCTAAGAACTCCACCACCGTGCCGGGCCACCCGTGGCTGATCACCAGCGGGTAGGCGTCGGGATGGGGCGAGCGCTGGTGGATGAAGTGGATGTTCTGGCCGTCGATAGTCGTCGTGTAGTGGTCCAACTCGTTGAGCTCGGCCTCGGCCGCCCGCCAGTCGTACTCCTCGGCCCAGTAGCGGGCCAGCTCTTTTATGTAGCCCATCTCCGCTCCGTAGTCCCAGCCGGCGTCGGGAAGCTGGTCGGGCCAGCGGGCCCCGCGCAGGCGGGCGTGCAGGTCTTCGAGGTCGGCGTCGGAGACATCGACGGTGAACGGGGTGATCTCGGTCATGGGGCTCCTCAATGCGGGCTAAGCGGGGTTCGACCTAAGTTAGCGGGGTAGCAGGCCGGCGTTGGCTCTGGCCCGCTCCAGGGTGGCTTGGGCCACGGTGCGGGCCTTGCCGGCGCCCGCCTCGAGCAGGCGGGCCACCTCGGCGGGGTCCGACGACAACTCGGCGTAGCGGCTGCGGATCGGGTCGAGCAGCTCGTTCACCGCACCGGCGGTGTCGGCTTTGAGCGGCCCATATTGGGCGTAGTCGCCGGCCACCGACTCGGGCGTGCGACCGGTGGCCGAGGCCAAGATGCCCAACAGGTTCGAAACCCCCGGCTTGGCCTCGGGGTCAAAGCGCACCTCGCCGTCGCTGTCGGTGACCGCCCGTTTGAACTTGCGGGCCACTCCGGCGGCGTCTTCCAAGATTCCCACGGTTCCGGCCGACTCCAGCGACTTCGACATCTTGTCGTTTGGGTTCTGGAGGTCCATGACCCGGGCCCCGGCCTCGGGGATCACATGGGCGGGAACAACGAAGGTGTCGCCGTATCGGTGGTTGAACCGCTCGGCGATGTCGCGGCACAGCTCGATGTGCTGGCGCTGGTCGTCGCCCACCGGCACCAGGTCGGTGTCGTACAACAAGATGTCGGCGGCTTGGAGGGCGGGGTAGGTGAACAGCCCGGCCGACACGAACTCGGCGCGGTCGGATTTGTCTTTGAACTGGGTCATGCGGCGCAGCTCCCCAAAGCCCACCGTGCACTCCATCATCCAGGCCAGCTCGGCGTGCTCGCCCACCGCGCTCTGCACGAACAGCGTGGAGCGATTGGGGTCGATGCCCACCGACATGAGCATGGTGGCCGCGGCCAGCGTGTTCTGGCGCAGTTCGGCGGAATCGGGGGCGGTGGTTAGGGCGTGGAGGTCGACCACGCAGTACACGGCATCGTGCTCGTGCTGGTAGGCCACCCAGTTGCGCAGCGCCCCCAACAGGTTGCCCAAATGCATCCCGCCCGACGGCTGAATCCCCGAAAACACACGAGCCACAGCCCGCCATCCTAGAGCCTGGACAGCTCCAACGAAGCGCTATTGGAGACCCTTTGATCACCTCTAGACGATGACAGAGGGTGTTGCAATCGGGTTGTGCGCTGGTACAGTGGCTTGAATTCACTTCCCCCTCTTCAACCCTCATTGAGGGAGTATTGAATGAATGCGGCAATCTACTCGACGTTGATCGGTGTTCTGGGCGGTGGCCTGGTCGGCCTAGTTATCTTTCAGTTCCGAACGATAACCGGCGCTCTCAATCGACTCTCCGACCAGTTTCGGGGCCTTGAAGATAAGTTCATGGATCTCCAAAAAGAGGTCCACGACGGCTTCAAGGAGCACGGCGAGCGCTTGGCCCGCATCGAGACCAAGCTCGATATCAATCCCCCCGCCGAGGCCGCTTAGCTCCACTGCCTGGTTGTCTGGGCAGACCTGAGTCTGGCGTCATCGGTTAAACACCGGCTCCCCCGGTGGGCGAACCATCCGGGGGAGCCAGCTTTGGCTAGTTTTCTCAGGGCCGGTCCCTAGTGGGGCCGGCTATGAGTTTTTGCGCCTATGCGCACGCGTCCCGGGCCATGTCCTCGGGGTCGTCCCCGTAGTTGGCACCGGTGAGTCCGCGGCAGCTGGAGGCCAGCTCCCGGCGGAAATCTGATGGGTAAGTGGCTACAAGGATGTCGCCGGCCAGTTGGCGGGCGATGGCCTCGCGGGTGCTGTATGCGTAGGAGCACACATCGGCCACGCCGTCTTTGTCGTCATCGTGCGGGAAGGTGGGTTGCCCGCCCAGCGACCGGTTGGCGCAGAAGCTCGGTCCGGTGATGACGCCCGAGTAGAAGGGGCCACCGTCGTTGATCGGCACCGCCGGCGGCTCTATCTGCATGTCCTCACCGCAGGAGTCTTCACCCTCGGTGACCGCACAGGCCGCCATCACCAGCGCCACATACTCCGAGGAGTACTGGAGTGCCAGGGACTCAACGGCGTTCTGGCGGGCGATGGCCTCGCGGCGGGTGTAGGGCAGCGAGCACACATCGGCTACGCCGTCGCCGTCCCAGTCATGGGCGTACAAGCGAGCGCCGCCCAGCGACATGTTGGTGCAGAAGTCCGGACCATCGATCACACCGGAGTAGAAGACGCCGTTGGCGGGAGAAGCCTCAACCGGCATCACCTCATTCGAGGTGCCGGCTTCACCGGCGCCAACACCGTTCACGCCCCGCACCTGGAAGGTGTAGGACAGCACACCAGTGCCGCCGCCCAGATCGGAGAGCGCCACGCTGGTGGTGTCGGCCGAAACCTCGGTCCAGTCGCCGTAGTCGCCGATGCTCACCTTCATGCGGTGGTGCCAACTGGTGACACTGGAGCCGCCGTCGTCGCCGGCGGTCCACGAGACCGTGATCTCGCCGTTGGCGCCGGTGGCGGTCACCGTGGGCGCAGCCGGAGCAGAGCCGGCCTCAACCGAGGCAGAGCCTGCGGCGCCTTGGCCCACGTCGTTGACGCCCCGCACACTGAAGGTGAAGGCGGCGCCGTCGTCGGTGTCCACCGACAGGCTGGTCATGTCGGCGCCGACGTCGATCCAACCGCCGTCGTTCACCTGAATCTGCCAACCGGTCAAAGCCGAGCCGCCATTGTCGCCCGCGGTCCACGAAACTGCCGTGGAACCGTCGCCGCGCTCAGCGGAGACCTCAGGCGCCGACGGGGTGGTGGCCGGGGTGGCCGAAGCGCTGCCCGCAGCGCCGGCACCGAAGGAGTTCACCGCCCGCACCGAGAAGGTGTAGGCCGTGCCGTTGGTGAGACCGGCCACCGAGTGGCTGGTGGTGTCGGCACCGCTATCAGCGATGTCGGTCCAGTCGCCGTCATCGGTGCGGACCTGCCAACCAGTGGTTGCACCGGCCTCGCTGGAGGTACCGGCAGTCCACGACAAGTCGACCTGGCCGTTGCCCCGAGCAGCCGTCACCATGGGTGCCACCGGAACCGTGCCCGGGGTTACTGATGCCGAGCTGATCGGAATGCTCGTGCTCTCCTGGGTCACAGCCCGCACCTGGAAGGTGTAGCTGGTGCCGTTGGACAGGCCGGTCACGGTATGGCTGGAAGTAGTCGGGCCGCTGTCGGCGATGTCGGTCCAGGCGCCGAAGCCGCCGCCGGACTCGCTCTGGCGGTACTGCCACTTGGTGATGGCACTGCCGCCGCTGCTGCCCGGAGCCCAGGAGAGCGCCACCTGGCCGTCGCCGGGATCTGCGCCCAGCTCGCCGACGGTGGGAGCGCCAACCGGGGTGGCGGCGGCCGACTCGATCTCGGGACCAGGACCGAAGACGTTCACCGCCCGAACCTGGAAGGTGTAGCTGGCGCCGTTGGTGAGACCGGTCACGGTCGCAACGTGCGCAGACGCAGCGTCGTCTTCCCCCACGGCCGAACCCAGGGCCTCCCAGGCATCGTAAGGACCGCCGTCTTGGCTCTTACGAACCTGATAGCCCACAACTACGCCGTCGGTGGATGCCCGCGGCGGATCCACCGTGATGGTGACCTGGCCGTTATCCGCATCCACAATCACCCTAGAAGGACCAGCCGGCGCCTTGCCCGGCGTCGCATCATTGGACACAGCCCTGGCACCGGGGCCTATCGCGTTCACGGCCCGCACCAGGTAGGAGTAGGTGGTGCTGTTGGACAGGGGAATCTGGGTGCCCAACAGGGTGGTGATGGTGTGACTGGTGGTGTCGGCACCGCTCCCGGCAATGTCGTCCCAATTGGCACCGGTGTGTTCGCAACCACTGTTAGAGGGGCCTCCGCAGACCTGCCACTTGGTGATCGGCGGGCCACCGCTGCCACCTGAGGTCCACGACAACGTGACGCTGCCGTTGCCGGCAGAGGCGGTCAGCCCCTGCGGTGCCGGCGGGGCAACACCCGGAATGGCGGGGTTGGACTCCAGAATCGGGCTGCTCAACTGGCCGTTGAGAGCGCGGATCCTGAAGGTGTGCTGCACCCCGTTCTCCAAGCCGGAGATCTGCGAGCCATCAGTATTTGAGTCGTCGTCGGGTGGGGTAAATTGCGCGCCGGTGTTGCTGAACGCCCAATTGCCGTACTCGCCATCACCAACCTTGTAGGAGTACTCCCACCGGGTGTTGTTACCGGTACCAGCACCGGTAGTGCCGACCAGAGCCAGGGTGATCTGGGTTGTTGCCGGCCTTGCGGTGAGGTCGGGGGAGCCCGCAGCATTTGCAATGTCAGCCGCACCAGGCGTCGGGGGAGCGCCACCGGCGGTCTGAGGCGACTCGGTGGAGGCGCTAGCGCCGAGAACGTTCACGGCCCGAACCCTGAACGTAAGCGGGGTGCCCGGCGGCGTGCGGGGGGGCACATTATAGGTTGCGGTGGTGTTCGAATTATCGCCATCCGCATCGGTAGCCGTCGCCCAAGAACCACTTCCGGTTCTCACGTCGAACTCATAGGAGGTGATTCCGCTACCGCCGTCAACCGAAGCCCTCCAGACCAAGGTGATGCTGTTATCCGTCGTGGCGCCGATGTACACGGCGCTAGGTGCAGACGGGACAGTTGCACTGAACCGGGCGCTGTCGGTACCCGACTGGAAGCCGTTGCCGTGGGCGTTCACGGCCCGGACCACGAAGTGGTGCTCAGCCGTCGACAAGGCATTGTCCGTAACAAAGGTCAAGGTGCCGTCAGGAGCCGTGGTTGGATCATCGGGATCAGTCGGGGGACGGGGCACTGTGACGCTAGTGGTGGAAGCGCACGACGGAGCCCTGTTCTGGGTGTTGTCGCAGATGGGGGTCCAAGGGACGCTGGCAGTGCCGGCCTCAGTGGACAAAGTAGCCAGCGAGGTGTTGTACAGATACTCCCACCTGGTAATAGGGGAGCCGCCATCGCCGCCGGAAGACCACGACAAGGTGACCGCGGCCGAGCCGGTGGTGGAGTTGTAGACGGGGCTTGCGCTCAAGCTGGCCGGGGCCGGAGGCTTGGTACCCGGGTACTCAGGGCCGTCCATCGCGTCGGCCTCTCCAGGACCGGTGGCGTTGACGGCCCGAACCCTGAACTGATACGCCGTGCCCGCGGTCAAACCGCTCACGGTGTAGGTCTGGGCACCAGTCGCCGTGGTACTAGCACTATTGGTCCCGGTTGTCGGTATGGCCGTCCACTCGCCGTAGTCGCCGCTGCCCGTCTTCTGGGAGTACTCATAGCGGAGGATCGGAGAGCCACCGGTGTTGAGGCTGCTGCCAGTGATAGGTGGAGTCCACGTCAAGGTGATGGAGTTCGCCGACGCGGAACCATCCAAACCCGTCGGCGCGCCGGGCGGCATTCCGGGATCCACGGTGGCGCTCTGAGCAAAAGTGCCGGTGCCGACGGCGTTTACCGCACGGACCTGGAATGTGTATTGGTTAGCGTTGTTCAAGCCGATCACGGTATAGCTCGTGGTGTCAGCGTCGCTGCCAGGAATGGCGACCCAGGCGGGAGTGGTGAGATCAGGGAATGAGGCGCTGGTGCTTTGGCGGAACTGCCAGCTCGTGATGGGGGAGCCGCCGTTGCTGCTCGCCGTCCACGACAGAGCGACCTGCCTATTGCCGGGCACCGCGGTCAGCGACCGGGGACGCCCCGGCCAAGTGGCGATGACGACCGGCGTCGTCTCGGCGGCGGCCCCCGGGCCATTGTCGTTGCGGGCCCGAACCTCGAATTGGTAGGTGGCGCCGTTGGTCAAGCCGGTGACTATATGGGATTTGACGCCATCGGTGGTGGTGATGTCGAGGATGGTGGCCCAGGGGGAGTATTCCCCGCTGCCGGTCTTCTGGCGAATTTCGTATCCGTCTAACGCCGGGATCGGCGCAAAACCGTCAGCGGCCGTATTCACGGTAGCCTCAGCCCAGGTCAGCGTCACCAGCGAATTCCCCGGTGTGCGCTGCAGATTGGTGGGCGCTGCCGGAGTAGTAGACGGTATTGCGGCATTTGTATCCGCATCAACGATCGAATCAGCAGACGCGGTGCCGTTGCCCGCACCGCTGACAGCCCGAACCTGGAATCGGTAACCGCTCGAGCCATCGCGATTCGGACCGCCGTTGTTCAACCCGGTGACGGTGTACGACCTTGTGTTGCGACTGCTGCCGGGAATCGGAATCCACAGACCCGAAGCCGTCGGACCCGATTGCGTGTACTGATACTGAATGATCGTGCTGCCGCCGTCGCTGGCCGGTGCAGTCCATCTCAACGTGACCTGCCCATTTCCGGGCGTCGCCGTCACATTCGTGGGGGCACCGGGAACGGTTACCTGCGCGCTCGCCGTGGACAGCGGCGTCAACAGCGTGGCCAGCAGCGCCAGGATGCCCAGCGCGGCCCACATAGTGACCCGCCCCCGGGGCGCGCGTGGGTGCCCGCCGGACGTTGCGGGGCGAACCCCAATAGAACTCAATGCTGTAAAAGCTCTTTTTGTCATGAAGAGCACATTACTTCATTACGATCTGCTTACAACACTTTTCCAAGAAAAAGTTAAATCAGCTCGTCGGCCCGAAACTCCGAGCCTCAGCGCCAGCGGGAAAGGGTTAAACGCCTGCTCCCCCGGTGGCTGGGCCAGGCGCAGACGCGGCCGGGGTGGGAGGGCCGACCGGGGTGATGGGCGCCGAGGTGATCTCGGCGCCGGGGCCGAAGGCGTTTACGGCCCGCACTTGGAATGTATAGGCAACTCCGTTGATGAGGCCGCTTACCACAGCGCCGCTGTGGGCCGACGGCGCGGCCGGGGGCGTTGCAGTGGTGCCCAGGGCCTCCCAGGCGTCGTAGGGGCCGTCGCCTCGGCGCTTGCGCACCTGATAGCCCACCACCGCGCTGCCGTTGGTTTGCGACGGCGGATCGATGGTGATTGTCACTTTGGCGTCGCCGGCGTCAACCAGCGCCCGAGACGGGGCTTCTGGCGGTTTGCCCGGCGTTGCCGGGTATGTCTGGGCGGGGGCTCCGCCGCCGATGGAGTTGCGGGCCCGCACCTGGAAGGTGTAGCTGGTGCCGTTGGTCAGGGGAGTCTGGGTGCCCAAAAGGGTGGCAATGGTGTGGGAGGAAGTGCTGGCCCGGCTGCGGTAGATATCGGCCCAGTCGTCGTCGGAGTTGCAGTCGAGCGGCGTTCCCACCGGCGGTGTTGGGCCGCCGCAGACCTGCCACCGGATGATGGATCGGCCCCCGCTGCCCTGCGATGTCCACGACAAGGCGATCTGGCGATCGCCGGGCACCGCAACCAGCCCCAGCGGCGCGGGCGGCGCAACCCCCGGTCTCACTGAGGAGGACGCCAGTGCAGGACCGGCGAGCCCGCCGGCGTTGACGGCGCGAATCCTAAAGGTGTGCGATACGCCGTTGCGCAGCCCGTCGATGGGGTTGATGGCACTGGGGTCGAACTCGGCGCCGGTATTGGTAAAGGTCCAGGCGCTGTAGCGGCCGAATCCAATCCGGTAGGAGTACTCCCAGCGGGTGGTGGCGTCGGTATTGCCGGTGGCGCCGGTTATAGACAGGGTGATCTGGGTTCTACCCGGTGCGGGGTTGAGGCTGGGGGCATCGTCGACTGTGAGGTCTGAGGCTCCTGGCGTTCCCGGGGCACCGGGCGCGATGGCCGGCGACAGGGCGTGGGCGCCGGCGCCCTCGTCATTCACCGCCCGAATCCTGAACTGATGCAGCGCTCCAGCCGGCGCTGCGGGTGGCACGGTGTAGTCGAAAGTGACATCGGTGCCGGCGCTCGTCCAGTCACCCCACGGACCGGTTCCGGTTTTCACGGAGTACTCGTAGCGAAGGATCGGGCTGCCCCCGGTGACCGACTCCCGCCAATTCAACGTGATTCCGGTGCTCGAGACGGTGCCGCTGGTGCCGCCTATATATACGTCAGCGGGCGCCGAGGGCACCGTGGCCGGGAAATCGGCGCTGGCGACAACCGACTGGAAGCCGTTGCCATGGGCGTTTACGGCGCGGATCTCAAAGAAGTGCTCGCTGTTGGCGGTGAACGCCAACGCGCCGTCGGGGCCGTCGGTGCCGCCCGCGGTGAGCGGGGCCCGGGGCAGCGTGACTCTGGTGGTGGATGAGCGACAGGCCGGCGCTGGGCCGTCGTAGGTGGGGAGGCTGTTGCAGATGTCCACCCAGGAGCTGAGCGTGTTGTCGCTCAAACCGGCCTGCGTGGTGTGGGTTCTGTATTGCCACCGGGTGATGGGGGAGTCGCCGTCGCCGCCGGAGGTCCACGACAAAGCCACTCGAGCCGTGCCAGTGGAGGTGCTGTAGATGGGACGAGCGCTGAAGGCAGCCGGCGACGGCGGCCTCGTACCCAGATATACGGGAAGGTCGTCGTCGAAACCGACATGGCCGCTGGGGCTGATGGCGTTGACGGCCCGGACCCTGAACCGGTACGGGATTCCCGCGGTGAGGCCGTCAACGGTGTGGGCCACATCGGCGGTGCGGGCGTTGAGATCGGATACCGCCACCGGGGCTGTGGGCGGTGCGGGCAGCGGGGCCTCGAACAAGGCGTCGCCAGGGATGGCCACCCAGTCGCCGTAGTCGCCGTCGCCGGCTCTAAGGGAGTACTCGTAGCGAAGGATCAGGGCGCCTCCATTGTCAACGGCAGTGCCGGCCTCGTTGAGCGGGGGCGACCAAGTCAAGGTGATGGCCAACTGCGATGCGGCGCCTGACAGCGCAGTGGGAGCTCCCGGGGCCATTCCCGGGTCGGCCACCGCGCTCTCGGCCACGGAGCCCGGGCCGAGGGCGTTGACCGCCCTCACTTGGAACTTGTAGCGGCTGGTGTTGTCAAGGCTCACCACGGTGTAGGTGGTGGTGTGGGCGCCGCTGTCGGGAATGGCGACCCAAGCATCGGCGTCGGCACCGGAGTCGGCGAAATCGCCGGGATCGGCCTCATCCTCGCCTTCCTTCAGCCGGAACTGCCAAGCGGTGACGGGGAAGCCGCCATCGCTGCTGGCCATCCACGACAGCGCCACCATCTTGTTACCCGGCACCGCACTCAGCGATTGGGGACGCCCCGGAGTGGTGCCCACCGTTGCCGGCGCCGTCTCAGCAGACGCCCCCGCTCCGTTGGCGTTGACGGCGCGAACCTCGAACTGGTAGATGGTGCCGTTGGTAAGCCCGGTGACGGTGTGGGCCGCGGTGTCAGCACCTGAATCGATGATCGCAGTCCAGGGGGTGTAGTCCCCTATGCCGGTCTTTTGGCGATACTGATAGGAGCTGATGGCCAAAAAACCATCGGCGGCGGTATTGGCCGCCGCGGCGGTCCACGACAGCTCAGCCTGCGAGTTGCCCACAGTTACCCTCAAATCGGCGGGGGCGGCTGGAACGGTGGTGGGTATGGCCGTATTTACGGTGCTTGAGACCACCGACTCGGCCGACACCGCGCCGTTGCCCGCACCGCTGACGGCCCGAACCCGAAACCGGTAGCCGCTTTGGCCGTTGCGGGCTGGGCCGCCGTTGTCGAGCCCGACCACGGTATGGCGAGTGGTGTGGCGACTGCTGCCCGGTATCGGGATCCAAACGCCCGTTGGAGGGGTCGATTGCGTGTACTCCCACCGGATGACCGTGCTGGCGTTGTCGGAGCCCTGGGTCCAGCTCAAAGTGACCTGCCCATTGGCCGGCACCGCCGTCAGATTGGTGGGGGCCGCCGGCCCGGCCTGGGCGGCCGCCGATGACATGGGGGCCACCAATGCGGCCAGCAGCGCTAGGCCTATGAGGGCAGCTTTGGCCCTGGCACGGCGCGGTGAGCGGGAACAGCGGTAGACGCGAGAGTTCCCCGAATACTCACTAGCCACAACCCGACATCGTAGAGACTGCCAAGTTCGACCGACGGGTTAAACGCCGGCTCCCCCGGTGGCTGAGCCAACCGGGGGAGCCGGGTTTGGTTTTTGTTTTCTCAGGGCCGATCCCTAGTGGGGCCGGCTATGGGAAGTTGCGCCTAGGCGCAGGCGTCGTTCGCCATGTCCTCAGCGTCGTCGCCGTAGTCGGCACCGGTCAGGCCACGGCAAGCCGAGGCCAGTTCCCGACTGAAGTCTGCCGGGTAGGTGGCGGCGAGGACGTCGCCGGCGAGCTGCCGGGCGATGGCCTCACGGCGGGTGTACGGCAGGGCGCACACATCGGACACGCCGTCGCCATCGGAGTCATGCGGGTAAGTGGTAGGCCCACCCAGCGACCGGTTGGCGCAGAAGCTCGGTCCGGTGATGATGCCGGAGTAGAACGGGCCACCGTCGTTGATCGGCACTGCCGGAGGAGCACTCAACATGCCCTCGCCGCAGGCGTCGTCGCCCTCGGTGACCGCACAGGCCGCCATCACCAGCGCCGAGTACTCGGAGCCATACTGCACTGCCAGGGCCTCAACGGCGTTCTGGCGGGCGATGGCCTCGCGGCGGGTGTAGGGCAGCGAGCACACGTCGGCAACACCGTCGCCGTCGCTGTCGTGGGCGTACAACCGGGCACCGCCCAGCGAGAGGTTGGCGCAGAAGTCTGGGCCAGTTACCACGCCGGAGTAGAAGATGCCGTTCACAGGAGCAGCATCAACCGGCGAAGCCTCATTGGAGGTGCCTGCATCACCAGCGCCAACACCGTTCACGCCCCGCACCTGGAAGGTGTAGGACAGCACGCCGGTGCCGCTACCCAAACTGGAGAGCGTAACGCTGGTGGTGTCGGCCGAAACCTCGGTCCAATCGCCGTAGTCGCCGATGCTCACCTTCATGCGGTGGTGCCAGCTGGTGACACTGGAGCCGCCGTCGTCGCCGGCAGTCCACGAAACCGTGATGGAGCCGTCGCCGCCGGTGGCGGTGACCGTGGGCGCTGCCGGCGTGGAGCCAGCATCAACCGAGGCGGAGCCTGCGGCGCCGTTGCCCACATCGTTGACGCCCCGCACACCGAAGGTGTAAGCGGCGCCGTCGTCGGTATCCACCGAGACGCTGGAGTTGTCGGCTGCGACGTCGGTCCAACCGCCGTCGTTCACCTGCACCTGCCAACCGGTGACAGCAGAGCCGCCATCGTCGCCCGCAGTCCACGACACTGCCGTGCTGCCGTCGCCGCGCTCAGCGGAAACGGAGGGAGCCGACGGGGTGGTGGCCGGGGTGGCCGAAGCGCTGCCAGCAGCGCCGGCGCCCTGGGAGTTCACTGCCCGCACCGAGAAGGAGTAGGTAGTGCCGTTGGAGAGGCCGGTCACGGAATGGCTGGTGGTGCCGGCACCGCTATCAGCGATGTCGGACCATGCGCCGCCGTCAACCTGGACCTGCCAACCGGTGGTCGCAGCCGCATAGCTGGCCTCGCCGGCCGCACCGGAGGTACCGGCCGTCCAGGAGAGGTCAACTTGGCCGTTGCCCCGAGCCGCCGTCACCGAAGGTGCAGGCGGAACGGTGGACGGCATGACCGCAGCCGAGGTGATCGGCACAGCGTTGACCATCTCGAGGTTCGCGTTCACACCGCGCACCTCGAAGCCGTAGCTGATGCCGTTGGACAGGCCAGTCACGGTATGGCTGGTGGTGGCCGGGCCGCTGTCGGCGATGTCAGTCCAGGCGCCGTAGCCGCCGCCGGACTCGCTCTGGCGGTACTGCCACTTGATAACAGTGCTGCCGCCGCTGCTCAGCGGGTTCCAGGAGAGGGACGCTTGGCCGTCGCCGGCATCAGCGCTCAGCTGGTTGGCAGTGGGAGCGCCCACCGGGGTGGTCGCAGCCGTTGTGATCTCGGGACCAGGACCGAAGCCGTTCACGGCCCGCACCTGGAAGGTGTAGCTGGAACCGTTGACGAGACCCGAAACCACTGCACCGCTCTGGGCAGATGGCGTCTGCGGGGGCCTCACGGTGCTGCCCAGGGACTCCCAAGCGTCGTAGGGACCGCCGTCTTGGCTCTTGCGAACCTGGTAGCCCACAACCGGGCTGCCGTTGGTGATCGACGGTGGATCCACCGTGATGGTCACCTGGCCGTCGGCCGGATCAACCAGCGCCCGAGCAGGAGCTCCCGGAGCCTTGCCCGGCGACGCCGCATTGGCCTGAGCCCTGGCACCGTCGCCGATGACGTTGGCAGCCCGAACCCTGTAGACGTACGAGTTGCCGTTGGTGAGGGGAGCTGTGGGAGTACCAAGGGTGTGCGAGGTGGTGTCGGCACCACTCCTGGCAATCGCTGTCCAGCCACCCGTGCCTACAGCCTCATCCGCACCACAAGTCTGCGTCGCTGCGTTCCCAGGATCTGCTGGATCCGTATTGCTGACGAGGCAGTACTGCCAACCGGTGATCGGCGGGCCGCCGCTGCCACCCGAGGTCCACGACAACGTGACCGTCTGGTCGCCGCCTGCGGCGGTCAGACCCTGTGGTGCCGGCGGGGCAACACCCGGAGTGGCCGGGTTGGACACCAGAATGGGGCTGCTCAGTGGGCCGTTGCGGGCACGGATCCTGAACTGATGCACCACGCCGTTCTGCAAGCCGTCAATGGCCCCAGGAGATTCAGCGGAGGGGTTGATCTCCGTAGCAACAAAATCGCCATCGGAGCCGGCAAACAGCCAGCCGCCCCAGTCGCCTTCACCAACCTTGTAGGAGTACTCCCACTGGGTGGCGGTATTGACGTTGCCAGTTGATCCGGTGAAGGTCAAGGTGACCTCGGTGGTACCCGGGGTGGCCAAGAGCCGGGGAGCCCCCTCAGTGGTGAGGTCGGACGCACCAGGCGAACCAGGAGCACCGGGGATGATTGACGGAGACTCGGTATGGGTACCGTTGCCTCGGACATTCACGGCCCGAACCCTGAAGGTGTGCACGGTGCCAGCCGGCGTGCCGGTGGGCACGGTGTAGGTAGCGGTGGCATCGGTAGTGCCGGCCACCCAGGCACCATAAGAACCGTCTCCGACCTTCACGGAGTACTCGTAGCGGAGGATGGCAGAGCCACCGTCAACCGAAGCCCTCCAGTTCAAGGTGACGCTCGTACCCGTCGTCGAGCCGATGTACACGGCAGAAGGTGCCGACGGGACAGTTGCACTGAACCGGGCGCTGTCGGTACCCGACTGGAAGCCGTTGCCGCGGGCGTTCACGGCCCGGACCACGAAGTGGTGTTCATCGGTAGTCAAGGCATTGGCCGTCACAAAGGTCAAGGTGCCGTCGGGGGCCGTGTCTGGTTGACCAGGAACGGTCGGGGGACGGGGCACTGTGACGCTGTTGCTGGATGCGCACGACGGAGCTGTGCCCATCGTGTTATCGCAGATGGCGGTCCATTCGGTGGCGTCAGCGCCCGCAGCAGTGGACAAATCAGCCAGCGAGGTGTTGGTCAGGTACTCCCACCGGGTAATGGGGGAGCCGCCGTCGCCGCCGGAGGTCCACGACAAGGTGACCGCGGCCGAACCGGTGGTCGAGTTGTAGACGGGGCTGGCGCTCAAGTTGGCCGGGGCCGGAGGCTTGGTGCCCGGGTACACGGGACTCCTCATCGAGGCAGCCTCGCCGGGTCCGGTGGCGTTTACGGCCCGAACCCTGAACGAGTAGGCCGTGCCCGCGGTCAGGCCTCTCACCGTGAATTCCACGGCGCCTGTTTGGGTGGAAACGGTCACGTCGGTGGTAGTACCGGACTCGTGGAGGTCGTTGGCCGGTACGGCTGTCCATTCGCCGTAGTCGCCGCCGCCGGTCTGCTGCGAGTACTCGTAGCGGAGGATCGGGGAGCCGCCGTCATTGAGAGCGGCGTCAGTCAGAGGCGGGGTCCAGGTCAAGGTGACGGAGTTCTCCGAGGCAGTACCCGACAAGGCCGTCGGTGCGCCAGGAGGCATTCCGGGGTTCACCACTGCGCTCTCCGCGGTGCTACCGGCACCGAGGGCGTTTACCGCTCGAATCTGGAACTTGTAAGTCTGAGCGTTGTCCAAGCTGACCACGGTGTAGCTGTTGGTATCGGCGTTGCTGCCGGGAATCGTGACCCAGGCGGGGGTGGTGGCGGTGAATTCATCGGTAAATGTGCCCCCAGCATCTCCTGATACTTGGCGGAACTGCCAGCTGAGGATGGGGGAGCCGCCATCGCCGCTCGCCACCCACGACAACGCGACCTGGCCGTTGCCCGGTACCGCGGTCAACGAGCGGGGACGCCCTGGAGTGGTAGCGATGGTGACCGGCGTCGTTTCGGATGAAGCGCCCTTGCCATTGGCGTTTACCGCCCGCACCTGGAACTGGTAGGTGTTGCCGTTGGTCAAGCCGGTAACGGTGTGGGCAGCAGTGGTTGCATCTGCACCGATGATGATGGCCCACGGGGCGTAGTCCCCGTCGCCGGTCTTCTGCCGGACTTCGTACCCGGTGATGGCCGAGAAACCGTCGTTCTGGCCCGCTGCGGCGCCACCGGTGGTGACGGCCGCAACCCAGGCCAACGTAACCTCGGAATTCCCGGCTGTGCCTCTCAGGCCGACGGGCGCAGACGGCGTGGTCGACGGTGTGGCGGCCGTCGAGGCCGTAGACGCCTCACCGTTGCCCGCATCGTTAATGGCCCGCACCATGAACTGGTAGGCGGTGCCATTACGCAAGCCGGTGACGGTGTACCGGGAGGTGTTGCGATTGCTGCCCGGTATCGGGATCCACACGTTTGTCGCCGGATCCGACTGCGTGTACTCCCACCGGGTAACGGTGGCACCGCCGTCGTCGCCTGCGGTCCAGATCAGGGTGACGTTTCCATCGCCAGCGACCGCCGCGGTAATTGTGGGCTGAGCAGGTGCAGTCACCTGAGCACTCGCCGTCGACAGCGGAGTTAACAGCGTGGCGAGCAGCGCTAGAATGCCTAGCGCGGCCCACGTCGTTACCCGTCGCCGGGCGCGCGAATACCCCACTGGGTCATGCCCAGCGGAGCGAAATCCTGAGAAAACATTTTTAGCCATAGGGGACACACTACGAGGCTGGGTGTTGAAAAACAAGCTTTTGGCCCCAAAGTCGCGAGGTTTCTTAACCTTTCTGTAATGAAAATTGTAATGAAAAACATGAGTCACCGAAGCCCCGCAACTGAGATGCTCTGTTGCAGCCCGTCAAATGGGTGTTACGGTGATCTCATTCACTTCCCCCTCCCAACTCCTCCTAGTAGAGGGAGAATCGAATGAACACTGCGATGTACTCGACGTTGGTCGGCGTATTGGCTGGTGGCCTGCTCGGCTTGTTGGCGTTTCAGTTCCGAGCGATAACCGGAAGCCTCAACCGGCTAACCGACCAGCTACAGGCTCTAGATGACAAGTTCATGGCCCACTTGACAGGCCTCCGAAAAGAGGTCCACGACGGGTTTGCAGACTTCCGCAAGGAGGTCCACGACGGCTTTCGGGACCATGGCGAGCGCCTGGCCCGCATCGAGGTCAAGCTCGACGGCGATCCCCCAGCCGAGACCGCCTAGCGGCTATCGGTCTTGCCCCCACAGCCCTGGAGGGCGGCGGGCGTCGCCATTTCTGCGGGAGCAGCGCAGTAATGTGACGGCGTGGCAGCAGCGGCGCACACTGGGGTGTCCGAGGGGCCGGTGGCGGTGCGCACCGGGGTGTCCGACGGCCCTTTCGAAGTACGAACCGAGGTGTTCGAGGGGCCGCTTGATCTTTTGTTGCATTTAATACTGCGCGACGAGGTTGACCTTTACGAGGTGGTGGTGGGCGACATCGTGGACGCCTATCTGGCCGAGCTCGACCGCATGGAGCAGCTCGATTTGGAGGTGGCCACCGAGTTTCTGCTGATCGCGGCCACGTTGGTGCAGCTCAAAAGCAGCCGGCTTTTGCCCGACAGCGCCTCGGTGGACCTCGATGAGGAGCTGGCCCTGTGGAGCGAGCGCGACCTTTTGTTGGCCCGGTTGCTGGAGTGCCACACCTTTAAAGCAGCATCGGCGGCGCTGGAGAAGCTGGCCGCGGCGGCCGGGCGGGGCTTTGGGCGCACCGCGGGGCCCGATGAGCGCTACATGGAGTTGGTGCCCGACTTTTTGGCCGGGATCAGCGCCGACGACCTGCGGGCGGCGTTTTTGCGGGCCACCGCCGTTCGGCCCGTGCCCAAGGTGAGCCTGGCCCATGTGACCAACATCCCCTTCACCGTTAACGAGGTGGCCACCGAGCTGGCCGCCCGGCTGCCGGCCATGGGCCCGGTGGGATTTAGGGACCTCACCGAGCACTTGGCCACCGGCATCGAGGTGGTGGTGTACTTCTTGGCCGTATTGGAGCTGTACAAGCGGGGGCTGGTGGAGGTTTCGCAGGCGGCGGTGTTCGGGAGCATCACCATTGCCTGGAGCGGCGATGAAGCCGGCGGGGCATCGCTTTTGGAGATGGACGCCTATGAGGGATGAGCGCCGGGAGGCCCGCCGGGCGGTGGAGGCCATGGTTATGGTGGCCGAGGCGCCGGTGGCGCCGGGGCTGATGGCCCAGCTCATCGAGATCCCCGCGGCTGAGGTGGAGGCCATCTGCGCCGAGCTGGCCGATGAGTACCGGGCCGAGGGGCGGGGGTTCGAGCTGGTTCGGGCCGCCGGCGGCTACCGCTACCGCAGCCATCCCGACGCCGAGAGCTACGTGAAGCGGTTTGTGGTGAGCGGCCAAAGCGCCCGGCTGTCGTCGGCCGCTTTGGAGACCCTGGCCATCGTGGCCTACAAGCAGCCCCTGTCGCGGGCGCAGGTGTCGGCCATTAGAGGAGTGAACGCCGAAGGCGCCATGCGCACCCTCGAGCAGCGGGGCCTTATCTATGAGGCGGGCCGCGACCCCGGCCCGGGCACCGCCCGGCTGTTTGCCACCACCCCGGCGTTTTTGGAGCGCCTGGGCCTCGACTCGCTGCGCGACCTGCCCCCGCTGGTGGACTTCGTGCCCGGCGCCGAGGTGATCGAAGCCTTAGAGACCAGCCTCATGGCCGACAGCCGCCCCCCGCCGGAGAGCAACGGCGACGAGGCGAATTCGGAGCCGGGTCGTTGAGGAAGGTGCTACGATTTTGTCATTCACTTCCCCCTCCTAACTCCTCTTTGTAGAGGGAGAATCGAATGAATGTCGTAGCCATCACCATCATCAGCGTTGTGGGCACGGCCCTCTTCGGCATGTTCTTCATGCAGTTCCAAGGCCTGCGCGAGGACATGAAGGAAGGCTTTAGAGCGTCTAATGCCGAAATCAAGGCCCTAGACCACAATTTCACCGGCGAGCTCAGGGCCCAGGGCGCGCGGATCGACCGGGTGTATGACGTGCTGCGAGATCACGGCGAGCGCCTAGCCCGCATCGAGGCCAAACTGGAGATCGACCCCCCTGCCGAGGCCGCCTAGCCCCTAGGCGCAGGCGTCGGTGGCTAGATCGGCGGGGTCGTCGCCGTAGTCGGCATCGGCGAGGGTGCGGCAACTGGTTTGGACCCGGGATTGGAACTGCTCGGGGAACGTTGCGGCCAAGGTGTCGCCGGCTAGCTGGCGGGCGATGGCCTCGCGGCGGGTGTAGGGCAGCGAGCACACGTCGGCCACTCCGTCGCCATCGGAGTCGTGCGGATAGGTGGTGGGGCCGCCTAGAGACAGATTGGCGCAAAAGCCCGGCCCGGTGATGACATCGCCGGAGTAGAGGCGGTGGCCGGCGGGCGGCACCGACGGTGGGGCGCCTAGAGTTTCGCCGCCGCAGGCCGCGGCGCCCTCGGTGGCGGCGCAGGCCGCGTTGACCAGCTTGGTGTAGATGTCGGCGTGGTGGTTGGCCAGCGCGATCACCGCCATTTGGCGGGCGATGGCCTCGCGGCGGGTGTGGGGCAGCGAGCAGACGTCGGCGATTCCATCGCCATCGGAGTCGTGCGGGTAGAGGCGGGGGC
This sequence comes from Acidimicrobiales bacterium, assembly GCA_963663255.1. Taxonomy (GTDB): domain Bacteria; phylum Actinomycetota; class Acidimicrobiia; order Acidimicrobiales; family Bin134; genus Poriferisocius. The sequence continues at coordinate 2,109,541 of OY760141.1, read as the reverse complement.
CGCCCAACGACAGGTTGGTGCAGTAGTTGGGCCCGGTGATGACTTCGCCGGAGTAGAAACTGCTGCCGGCCGGCGGCACCACCACCGGTGTCACCGGCTCGGTGGTGTCTTCGGGGTCGCTGTCGTCTTCGGGCTCGGTGTCGGTTTCCAGCTCGGTTATGTCGTCTTCGGGGTCGGCGTCGGTTTCCGGCTCGGTGTCGGTTTCCGGCTCGGTCATGTCATCTTCCGGTTCGGTGTCGGTTTCCGGCTCGGTGTCGGTTTCCGGCTCGGTCATGTCATCTTCGGGGTCGGTGTCGGTTTCCGGCTCGGTCATGTCGTCTTCGGGCTCGGTGTCGGTTTCCGGTTCGGTGGTCTCCGGCTCGGTTTCGTCCTCCGGCTCAGTCGTTTCCGGCTCGGTTTCGTCTTCGGGCTCGGTTTCGTCCTCCGGCTCGGGGTCCGACTCGGCGTCGTAGGGCCCGGTCGGGGTCGGCCCTATGGCGTTTACCGCACGTACCTGGAACCAGTAGGTGACGCCATTGGACAAGCCGGTAACGATGTAGCTGGTGGTGGCGCCGGTGGAGCCCACCATGATGGTCCACGGGCTGTAGGTGCCGCTGCCCGACCTCTGGCGAAATTCGTAGTACAAGATGGGCGAACCGCCGTCGAAACTGGGAGTCCAGCTGAGAGTGGCCTGGGAGTTGCCCGGAGTGGCCGTCACCCCGGTAACCGGGTCCGGGGTGGTGGCCGGTATGGCGGGCAACAGCGACGCGGTGGCCACCGCGCCGTTGCCCTCCAAGTTCACGGCTCGCAGATAGAACCGGTAGGTGGTGCCGTTGGTCAGCCCGGTGACGGTGTAGCCGGTGGTGTGGCGGCTGCTGTTGGGAACGGGGTACCACACGTTGACGGCCACGCCGTTCTCGTCGTAGGTGTACTCGTAGCGGATGATGGTGCTGCCGTTGTCGTCGCCCGGGGTCCAAGCCAGCGTGACCTGTGAGTCGCCGGGGGTCACGGTCACATCAACGGGTTCAGCGGGCACGCTCGGCTGGGCGCTGGCGCCAGGCAGCGGGGCCAACAGCGCGCCCACCAGCGCCAGAGCGCCCAAAGCGGCCCACATCGCGACCCGCCGGGCGCTGGAAACGGCGAAGCAACCCATAGCCATACGCTTGTCTGGCCCAAATGCCTCGGCGACATCTGGCCGTGCGTGCCATGGTAGCCCCGTATGGGCAGCGATCAGAACGACATCGATGCTGTCGGGGCAGGCCTATGAAGCTTGCGTACACCCGGCACGCACGGCATGTGATGGACGAACGCGGGATCACCCCAGAGTGGGTGGAGCGAGCAGTGGCAGCGCCATTGCTGCGGACGCGTGACCCTCATGATGAATCCGTAGAACGATTTTTCATTCGTATTCCCGAGCAGGGAGATAAAGTTCTGCGGGTGGCGGTCAACACCGGATCAAACCCCTGGCGTGTCGTCAGCACGTTTTTCGATCGCGCTATGCGAGGAGAGCTATGAGACTTCAAATCGACAAGCAAGCCGATGCCTTGCACCTCCGACTCGACGACTCGGCCGTCGTTGAGTCGGTTGAGGTCGTGCCCGGAGTCGTGTTGGACTTCAACGAGGCCGAGGAGGTTGTTGGGGTCGAGATGCTCCGGCTCTCCGCTCGTTCTCCGAAACTCAACCTCTCGGCTTTGCAGTTCGAGACCGTATAGGTGACCGTCCAAACCGACCCAAGTGACACCCCGGCGGTGTGAGCGATCCTGAGCGGATACAGAAGGTGCTGGCTCGGGCGGGGGTGGCCAGTCGGCGGGCGGTGGAGGAGATGGTGGCCGAGGGCCGCATCACCGTCAACGGCGAGGCGGCCCGGCTGGGCCAGCGGATAGATCCCGAGCACGATTCGGTGGCGGTGGACGGGGTTTTGGTGGGGCTGCGGGCCGATTTGGTGTACTACCTATTAAATAAGCCCCCCGGCGCGGTCTCTACCGCTTCTGACCCCGAAGGGCGGCCCACGGTGGTGGAGATGGTGCCTGCCGAGCCCCGGGTTTTTTCGGTGGGGCGCCTCGATGCCGACAGCGAGGGGCTGTTGTTGTTGACCAACGACGGGGAGCTGACCCACCGCCTCACCCACCCCTCGTTCGGGGTGGACAAGGAGTATCTGGCCCAGGTGCAGGGCCGTCCCAGCCGAGGAGCGCTGCGGCGGCTGCGCGAGGGGGTGGAGTTAGACGACGGCGCGGCCCGGGCCATGGCGGTGTCGCTCTTGGAGCCCTCGGTGGTTCGCATCGTGGTCCACGAGGGCCGCAACCGCCTGGTGCGGCGGATGTGCGAGGCGGTGGGCCACCCGGTGCTGCGCTTGGTGCGCACCCGCATCGGCCCGTTGGCCGACCGCAGCCTTGCCCCCGGCCAGTGGCGGGAGCTCATCGCCAGCGAAGTGCGGGCCTTGGAGCGCAGCGGCACCTCGCCTGATTCTGAGTTCGGGGCCGGGAAGACCTGAACCTTGCGATCCCGGTCAGCAGTCGGGGGCGGCCGTGGGTATGCCCAGCTCTTGTTGCAGGTCGTCGAACATGGTCTGGAGGATCTCGCGCAGCTCTGCGGAGTAGGCGATCAAGTCCTCCCGGTCGTGGCGGCCCCGGTCGTCAACTTTCGGCGGCGCCAGCGGCTCGCCCCACACGATCCGAACGGTGCGGGGCCGGGGGATGCGCACGCCGATGGCCATGGCCCGCTCGGCGCCCCCGACAGCCACCGGCACCACCGGCACCTGGGTCTTGGCGGCCAGCCAGGCCACCCCGTTTAGCAGTGGGAAGATGCGGGGGCCCGACTTGCGCTCCCCCTCAGGGAACACCACTAGCGCTTTTTGGGCCTCCAGCACGGTAAGCGCCGCTTTCAGAGCGCTGCGGTCCACCATCTCGCGGCGGACGGGAAAGGCGCCCATGGTCACCAAGAACCGGGTGGAGATCGGGCCCCTAAACAGACCGCTCTTGGCGAAATAGCGCGGCGCCCGCCCAGCTGATGCCCCCACCAACAAGGTGTCGAGGTTGGAGCGGTGGGCGGGGGCGATAATTACGCCGCCGGTGCGGGGCAAGTTGCGCCGCCCCCGGGAGTAGCACCGGAAGTACGCCCCGAACACCGCCCGGGCCAGCCGCTGTATGAAGAAGTGGAACACCACGCCCGCCACCCGGCCCTTGGCCTCCAGATCCTCGGGGCGAAGCTCGACCGGGCTCATGGCAGTGGGGCGATCGTCGGGCACCACAGCAGCCTCATCCCAGCCGGGCGATCAGCTTGTCCACCACCTCGTCGACGGAGAGGCGGGTGGTGTCGATGTGTATGGCGTCGGGGGCCTGGCTCAAAGGGTCGTGCTGGCGGGTGGAGTCGGCCGCATCCCTGGCGGCCAGGTCGGCGGCCACCGTCTCGTAGTCGAGGGCGCTCACCTCGCCTGCCCGGCGCTCGGCGCGCACCCCGGCCGAGGCGCTCAGATACACCTTCAGCTCGGCGTCGGGGAACACCACCGTGCCGATGTCGCGGCCCTCGAGCACGCCGCCGCCGCGCTCCATCGCCCACGCCCGCTGGCGCACCCGCAGCACCTCTCGCACTCCGGAGATGGCCGCCACCGTGCTCACCGACCGGGTCACCTCCGGGCCTCGGATCTGGGTGGTGGCGTCCACCCCGTCGACCACCACCGCGGTGTCGTCGATGCGGATGTCGCTGGTTCGGGCCACCTCCACGATGGCGCCGGAGTCGGCCAGGTCAACCTCCCGGGCCATGGCCGCGAACGCCACCGACCGGTACATGGCCCCGGTGTCGAGGTACTCCAGCCCGAGGCGCTCGGCCAGCCGCCGGGCCACTGTCGACTTGCCCGACCCCGCTGGCCCGTCGATGGCGATCACTCTCAGGCGCGGCCCGGTTGGCTCGGTATCGGTGCTCACGGCGTCCATCCTGTGCTCTGCTTCAGGTCGCTTACAAAACCCGGATAGCTGGTGGTGGTGGCCTCGAATCCCTCGACGGTCACTGGGCCGGGGCCCGCAGACGCGGCGATGGCGGCGGCCATAGCCATCCGGTGGTCTCCGTGAGCGTTCACCGTTCCGCTGCCCAGCCCCTCGGCCCGGCCCATCCCGGTGATCGCCAGCGTGGGGCCGTCGATCTGGCACTGTGCACCCAACACGGTGAGCATCTCCACGATGGCGGCAACCCGGTCGCTCTCTTTGACCCGCAGCTCGTCGATGCCCTCGAACACGGTTACCCCATCGGCGGCCGCGGCGGCCACCGCCAAGATCGGCACTTCATCGATGCACCCCGGCAGCTCGTCGGCGGTCACTCTCGTGGCCCGCAGCTCGCTGGATCGCGCCTCGATATCGCCCGTGTCCGAGTCGACGGTGATGTCGGCCCCCATGCGGGCCAGAACATCGATGAACCCTCCCCGGGCCGGCCCCAGGTATACGTTTTCCACGATGAGGCGGCTGCCGGGGGACATGCACGCCCCCGCGAGCCAGAACGCAGCCTGTGACGGGTCGCCGGGTATGCCTATTAAATGGAGCGGCTCCACTTCGCCGGGCCAAACGGTGACCGAGCCGTCGCTGCATTCCACCCGCACGCCGGCGTCGGCCAGCATCTCCTCGGTGTGGGCCCGAGTGGCCAACGGTTCGTGAACGGTGGTCGGCCCCTCGGCCCGCAGGCCGGCCAGAAGCACCGCGCTCTTAACTTGGGCCGAGGCCACCGGAAGGGTGTACTCGATGCCCCGCAGAGGGCGGCCCTCCACCGTCAGGGGTGCCAGGGTGCCGCTCGCACCACTGCCCCGCACCGACCCCCCCATGGCCGTGAGCGGCTCGATGATCCGATCCATGGGCCGGCGGCGGATGGAGGAGTCGCCGTCCAGCGTGGTGGTGAAGTGGTATCCGGCCACCAAACCGGCCAGCAGACGGATACCGGTGCCGGAATTCCCGAGGTCAATGGGACTCTGCGCCCCCTCCAGCCCGCCGGTAACGGTGACGCCCTTCGGTCCGTTGTCTTGCACCCGGGCGCCCAAGGCCTCAACAGCCTTACAGGTGCGGGCCACATCGTTGCCGTTTGACAGGCCCTGGATGGTGCACGGCCTTCGGCCGAGAGCGGCGATCATCAACGCCCGGTGGGAGATGGACTTGTCTCCGGGCACCCGCATTCGTCCTGTGAAAGGAACCGGCCCGCTGAAGGTCTGTGCAATCACGACAAGACGCTTGTCGTCGGGGCGTAGCCCTGCTCTCCCAGGGCCTCGGCCAAGCTGTGCGCCATCTCCGCGTTGACTACCAAGATGGCCACGCCTTGGCCGCCCTCCACCGAGTGGGCGATCTCCAGGTCGTAGATGTTGGCCCCCACATCGGTGGTCAGGCTGGTGATGCGGGCGAGCTCGCCGGGGCGGTCGAATACCCGCACCCGCACCTCGGCCAGCGACACATCCCGGTCCAAGCCCGACGGCAGGTGCAACCGGGCCGCTCGGGCCTGCTCCAGAAGCGCCAGCAGCCCGCCCCGGTCGCCGCCGGCCACCAGAGCGCGCACATCGCCCAGCGCGTCGATGAACCGGTCGAGCACCGAGCAGATGGCCTCGGCATTCTCCTGGCAGATGTCGGGCCAGATGCCGGGGTGCCCGGCGGCGATGCGGGTCATATCCCGAAATCCGCCCGCGGCCAGCCGCAGCATCGCCCGGTGCTCCTCGGAGCGCTCGTCGGCCATTGCCATGAGCGTGGCTGCGGTGAGATGAGGCACGTGGGACACCACCGCCACCAGAGCGTCGTGGCGTTCGGGGGACAGCGACACCACGTCGGCCCCCAGCGAGGCCACCACCGAGCGGATCTGCACCAGGGCGTCGTCGTCGGTCTCCTCGGTGGGTGTGAGCACCCACACCGCGTTGGCGAACAGGTCGGCCCGGGCGCCGGCCACCCCCTCCTGCTCGCTGCCAGCCATGGGGTGTCCGCCCACGAAGCGGCGGTCGTCCACCGCACCCACGATGGGAGCCTTCACGCTGCCCACATCGGTAACCAGCCCCACGCCCGCGGCCAGCGCCTTGGTGGCCTCGGCCGCGGCCGCCCCCACCGGGGTGGCGACGAAGGTGACGTCGGCACCGGTGGGCGGCCCCACCGCGTCGAGGGCCCCCCGGCGCAAAGCCTCTGCGGCCACCGACTCGTCCTGGTCGGTGCCCACCACCTGCCACCCCCGCTCCCGCAGGGCCAGGCCGATGGAGCCACCGATGAGGCCGGTGCCGACGATGGCTGCCCGATGAGCCGCCATCACTCGGGAAGGTCGTCGCGCAGGCCCTGGGCGCCTTCAAGGTAGATGTGGTGCAGCTCGTCGCGCCCCCGCTCGGTGTTCAGGTGGATGAGCACCCGCAGGCACAGCGGCGTGCCCCCTGCGATGTCGAGCTCCTGGGCGCACAACAGCGGCACGTCGCCCAATCCGAACTCCCGGGCCGCCGCCGCCGGAAAGACTGAGTTGATGTCGGAGGTGGCGGTGAACACGATGCTGATCAGGTCGTCGTGGTGGATGTCGTTGCGGTCGAACAGCTCGGTCAAAAGCGCGATGATCCGCTCCTCGATCTGCTCGGCGGAGTCGAAGTCGATGGTGGTGGCGCCCCGCAGGGCCCGCACGGCGCGGCTCACACCCCGAATTCTACCGACCCCCGCCCCACCCCCCACACTTTGTCAGCGGCTGGCGGTGAGGACGTCTAGGACGTCGCTGGCGGCTACTTGGCGGTCCACCATCTTTTGGGGTGACGGCGAGCCTCCCAGGCTGAACGACGTCAGGGCGCCGGAGGCCTCGATGAGCTCTCGGAGGTTGCGGGGCGGGGGGAAGTACTCGTCTTCGCCGGTGACCGAGATCTCCTCGATGCCCTGCTCGGGGGCCAGGCGCTCCAGCACCTCGTTGATCAGCTCTTCGGGAGCCGACGCCCCCGCGGTGACCCCCACCACCCCGGAGATGTCGTCGGGCAGCTCAGAGGCCCGGTTCACCCGGTACACGTTTTGGCAGCCGAGCTCGCGGGCCAGCTTCTCCAGCGCCTGGGTGTTGGAGGAGTTGGCCGAGCCGACCACCACAAACGTGTCGCACCGCCTGACGATGGCGGTGAGGGCGGCCTGTCGGTTGGTGGTGGCGAAGCACAGGTCGCTGCGCCCCGGTGTCCACATGTCGGGGAACCGGCGGCGGGCGGCGTGCAGCACGCCCTCCCAGTCGCGGTGCGACAGCGTGGTCTGGGCCAAAAGGGCCACCGGCTCTTCGAAATCGGGCAATGCCTCCACGTCGTCGGTGCACTCCACCGGATGGATGGCCTTGGGGGCCACCGCCATGGTGCCCACCGCCTCTTCGTGGTCTTCGTGGCCGACGTAGATGATGCGGTAGCCCTTGTTGGACCGAACCCTCACCTCGTGGTGCACCTTGGTGACCAGCGGGCACACCGCATCGACCATGTAGCTGGCCTGTTTGGTGGCCTCGGCCACCACCTCGGGGGCCGAGCCGTGGGCCGACAGCATGATCGGGTGGCCGGGGGGCACCTCGGAGATGTCGTCGACGAACACCACGCCGAGCTTCTCGAAGCGGCGGACCACCAGCTTGTTGTGGACGATCTCGTGGTAGCAGTACACCGGCCCGTCGAAGGTGCGGACCAGCCAGGCCAGCGCCTTGATGGCCATCTCCACGCCGGCGCAGAAACCCCGGGGAGCGGCCAACATCACCTTCTCCACTTGCACAGGGCCAATTTAGCCGCCTGATTCGGGTTCTCGAGAACCAGGTTCTGGGCAGGGGGCGGGGCCTCGTATCATTCCGGTCATGTCCACGCCTCGGATCACCGCTGTCGCCGACGGCTCCGCGGCTGAGCGGTTCGGCCTGCGGGTCGGCGATGAGCTCTTGGCCATCAACGGCAGCGTTCCCAAAGACGTGATCGAGTACCAGATGCTGGTGGACGAACCGGAGCTGAGCCTCGATGTGCGGCGCGACGCGGTGGTGCTGGAGCTGGACGTGCACAAGCCCGCTGGGGCGCCGCTGGGCGCGCAGGTGGACTCGGCGCTGTTCGACCGGGTGCGGACCTGCGACAACCACTGCGAGTTCTGCTTCATCTACCAGCTTCCGCCGGGGCTGCGGCCCAGCCTGTATATGAAAGACGACGACTACCGGCTCTCGTTTCTGTACGGGAACTTCACCACCTTGACCCGGTTCACCGAGGCCGACTTGGAGCGGGTGGTGACCGAGAGGCTGTCGCCGCTGAACGTGAGCATCCACGCCACCGACCCCGACGTGCGGGCCGCCATGTTGCGCAATCGCCGGGGGGCCACCAGCCTGCGCTGGCTGCGGGCGCTGTTGGACCACGGCATCGAGGTGAACGGGCAGGTGGTGGTGTGCCCCGGCGTGAACGACGGCGACGTGCTGGAGGACACCCTGGCCGGGGTGGCCGACGAGTACCCCGAACTGGCCAGCCTGTGCGTGGTGCCCCTCGGAGTGTCTCGCCACACCTCTGAGCCCCGGCTGCGGCCCCACACTGCGCCCGAGGCGGTCGCGGTGGTAGAGGCGGTACACGAGTGGCAGGCCATCAACCAGCGGATTCTGGGCCGCCGCCTGGTGTTCGCCGCCGACGAGTACTACCTGCTGGGCGGGGTCGAGTTCCCCGGCCCCGAGGCCTACGAGGGGTTTGGAATGCACGAGGACGGGGTGGGCATGGCGACCACCCTTCAGATGGAGTTCATGGGCCAGGCTGCTGGGGTGACCGGGACCCAGGCCGGTTTTTTCGCCTGGGTTGAGGGAGCGCCGGCCGCCGGCTATCGGGCTCCGCGAGCCGACGGGTCGACGCCGGTTGGGCTGCGGCCCCGTCGGGGTGCGCCGACGGCGGTGGTGACGGGGGAGTACGGGGCGGCGGTTCTGGCCCCGCTGGTGGACTCTTTGGGCCGCGACGATGTTCGGGTGGTGGCGGTGGAGAACCAGTTCTTCGGGGGGACCACCGCGGTGGCCGGGCTCTTGGTGGGCGCCGACATCGCCCGCACGCTGGCCGGCGAGCCGGAGGGCCACCGCTATTTGCTGCCCGACGTGTGCCTGTCGCAGGGGATGTTCTTGGACGGCACCCGCCCTGGCGACCTGCCCCGCCCCGTGGAGGTGGTGGCCACCGACGGGGCCGCGCTCAGAGAGGCGCTCGGTGGCTAGCCCGATGCCCACGGTGGCCATTGTGGGGCGGCCCAACGTGGGCAAGTCCACGCTGATGAACCGCATCTTGGGCCGCCGGGAGGCCATCGTGGCCGAGCAGCCCGGCATCACCCGCGACCGCAAGGAGATGCCCGCGCACTGGCAGGGACAGGAGTTCACCGTGGTGGACACCGGCGGCTGGCTGCCCCAGGGCTCAGGCGACAACGCCTCGATGGACGCCAAGGTGTCGGCCCAAAGCGAGAAGTCGATGGCCAGAGCCGATGTGGTGGTGATGGTGGTGGACTCCCATGCCGGGCTCACCGCCGACGACGAGGGGGTGGCGGGGCGTTTGCGGGGTCGGCACGGCCCAGTGCTGGTAGCGGTCAACAAGGTGGACGACGAGGCCCACGAGAACCTCATCTGGGAGTTCGTGAAGCTGGGCTTGGGCGACCCGTTCCCGGTGAGCGCGCTCCACGGCCGGGGAGTGGGGGACCTGCTGGATGCGGTGACCGCGGCGTTCCCCGAGGAATCGGCCGAAGAGGCCGCCGCCAGCGCTGAGCCGGGGTCTGATGACGCCTTGGTGTGGGCGGCGGGGTCTGACCCGGGGTCGCCCATGGTGTCGGTTTCCATCGTGGGGCGGCCCAACGCCGGCAAATCCACCTTGTTCAACCACCTCATCGGCGACGACCGCTCGGTGGTCCACGACCAGCCGGGCACCACCCGCGACGCCATCGACACCGTGGTGGAAACCGAGCTGGGGCCGATCCGGTTCGTGGACACCGCGGGCATGCGCCGCCGGGCCCGCATCGACCAGGCCGCGGAGTACTACTCGCTGCTGCGGGCGCTGGCCGCGGTGGACCGCTCCGACATCGCCTTGTTGGTGGTGGACTCCACCGTGGGGGTGACCCACCAAGACCAGCGCCTGGCCGAGCGGGTGGACGCCGCGGGCTGCCCGATCGTGGTGCTATTGAACAAGTGGGACCTGCTCGACACCGAGGCCCGCAAGGCGATCGCCACAGACATCGACCGGAGGCTGCACTTTCTGGGCGAGGCGGCGGTGCTGCGGGTGAGCGCCCTGTCGGGCAAAGGGGTCAACCGGCTTTTGCCCGAGCTGCGGGGGGTGATCTCCGAATACCGGCGGCGCATCCCCACCCAGGCGGTGAACCGGGTGCTGCGCGACGCCCAAGCCGCCCATCCCGCCCCCGACGGCGTGAGGGTGCTGTATGCCACCCAGGGGGCGACCGATCCCCCCACGTTCACGCTGTTCGCCAACCGGACCCTGCCCCGCACCTATCTGCGCTACCTGGAGCGCAGCCTCCGGGAGTCTTTCGACTTGGGGTCGGTTCCGGTCAAGCTCCGGGTTCGGCGCCGGTCGGGGGAGTAATTGCCGCAAAAGCGGGAAGAACTCCCCGAAATGGCGGGGTAGCCTTCGGGAATGGAGAACCTCCTCCTTGTGATCGTCGCGGGCGTGTGCGCGGTGGCCTCAGGGGTGTTCGCGCGGTCGGCCCGGCACCGCTATCGGTTCTTGCTCCGGGTGGAGCACACCCATGCCGGCGTGGGGTACGACGAAGAGGGCGAGGATGCCTACGAGGCGGCCTACACGCTGGCCCAGTCCAGCTACCGCCGCGACGCCCACGCCGCCCTTTTGTACGCCGCGTTGATGGTGGTGGCCGCGCTGATGGCCGCGGTGGAGTCCCGGGCGGCGACCGCCATCTTGGTGCTGGTGGTGGTGCCGGCCCTGTTCCCGCTGTGGTGGGGGCGCCGCTCGGTGGCCGAGGCCCGGCTCACCCAGGAGCGATTCGAGATGGAGCGCCGGGCCGAGGAGACGCTGAGCCAGGGCGATCTCGCCCCGCTGGCCTGGGCCGACCGGCTGGCCCCCGACGACTTGCCCGACTTCGCCGGCTACGAGATGGGCCGGGTGTACCAGGCGGGCGAAGGGGTGATGGCCGGCGACTTCTTCGACGTGTTCCGGGTGGGCCCGACCCGGGTGGCCGCGGTGATCGGCGATGTGGCCGGCCGCGGCATCGAGTCTTCGATCACCGCCTTCCAGGCCAAGTACCTGCTCCGGGTGTTCTTGCGCCAGTTCCGCGACCCGGCTCAAGCCCTAGAGGAGCTGAACGCCCAGATGTCGTCTATCGAGCGGGCCGAGGAGTTCATCTCGGTGGTGATCGTGGTGTTCGACACCGAGGCCCAGACCATGCGCTACGCCTCGGCGGGCCACCCGGCGGCCTGGCTGTGGCACGAGCGGGAGGTGCAGCCGCTGCGGGCCACCGGCGCCTTGTTGATGCTCGATCCCAACAGCTCCTTTTTCAGCAAGGAGATACCCCTCGACACCGGCGACATGGTGCTGATGTACACCGACGGCCTGGCCGAGGTGCGCTACGGCGACGCCCAGTTCGGAGAGGACCGCATAGCCATGCACCTGCGGCGCGATCCCACCGTGTCGCCCGACGTTTTGTGCAAGTCGCTTTTGGAGGCCGCCCGGGACTTCGCCGACGGCACCATCGGCGACGATGTGGCCATCTTGGCCGTCCGCCGGGCCTGATCTGTTTCAGCCCGCCCGGCGTAGTTGGCGGGCGGGCGCTGCGCTACCGGGAGGAGGCGCCGCTTCGGGACTTGCCCTTGGCCTGGCGGTGCGGGCGACCATGCGGCCTGCCCTTCGACTTGTTTCCGCCGCGGCCGCTGCCTTGTCGGTCGGATCGGCTGCGTTGTCCTTGGGAGTTGCCGTTTGACCGGCGACCGTCGCTGTTGTTGTCCCGGTCGGGCCGGCTGCGCGGGTTCTGGTGGTTGCCGCTCGGCTTTTTGTCGGTGCGGTCGGCTTCGTGGTGATGAGCCGGCTTGCGGCGGCGGGCGGGCGCTGCGCTGTGTTCTAGGGGCCTGGGGCTGGTGATGGGCTCATTCAGGTCGAGCTGCTTTTGGATCTTCTTGGCGTCGGCGTGTTGGCCGTCTTGGATCAGCGACACCACCAGGCCGGTCTGGCCGGCGCGGGCGGTGCGGCCCGAGCGGTGCAGGTATGCCTTGTGATCTTCGGGCGGGTCGAAGTGGATGACGCAGGCCACCGAGTCCACGTGGATGCCCCGAGCGGCCACGTCGGTGGCGATCAGAGCCTCGACCTGGCCGTTCATGAAATCTTTGAGCGTTCGGGTGCGGCGGTTCTGAGCGTGGCCGCCGTGGATGGCGGCGGCGTTGACGCCGCGCTGGGTGAGCTGGCGGGCCAGCCGGTCTGATCCGTGCCGGGTGCGGCAGAACACGATTGTCGGGCCGGCGGCGGTGATCGCATCGGCGCAGACGCCGACTCGCTCGGTCTTTTCCACGGTCCAGAACCGGTGATCGGCCGACCTGATGTCGGGGGTGGCGTCGCCTACCTCATGGGTGATGGGGCGATGCTGGTAGTCGCGGGTGATCTTGGCCACGTCACTGTCGAGAGTGGCCGAGAACATGACGGTCTGGCGCTGGTCGGCGGTTTGGTCGAGGATGCGCCTGACGGCGGGGAGAAAGCCCATGTCGGCCATGCGGTCGGCCTCGTCGATGACCACCTGGTCGGCTTCGTGCAGGCTCACTGCCCGCTGGTCGATCAGGTCTTCGAGCCGGCCGGGGCAGGCCACCAAGATGTCGACCCCCCGCTGAAGCTGCTTTCGCTGGTTGGTGTAGCCGACGCCTCCGTAGACGGCGGCCACGGTGACCGGTCCGGAGATCGAGCGCAGCTCCGATGCGATCTGGTCGGCGAGCTCGCGGGTGGGCGACAAAATCAGCGCCCGCGGCCGCCGGGGACGGGCTTGTTCGACGTTGGCGATCAGCGGGATGCCGAAGGCCAGCGTCTTGCCCGACCCGGTGGGGGCTCGACCGCAGATGTCGCGGCCTTCCATGGCGTCGGCAATGACGGCGGATTGGATCTCGAACGGCTTGTGGATGCCGCTGCGCTCGAGCGCGCGGCAGATGGATTCGGGCACGCCCAGCTGGGCGAAAGTGGGGGGCATGGGGCTCCTTGCCCGCATGGGGCGGGCGCTTGGGGGATGGTCGGCGCCTGTTTTCGTCAGCGTGGCGCAATACATCTTCGGGCAGCTTGCCCGGCATCAGAGGTTGAAGCTCGGAGGCAGCCCGCTTGGCAGAAATCTTCGGCCAAGTAAGACAAGGTTACCACCGCCCCCGGCAAAACCCTCATCTTTCCGTAACGCCCGGGGTGCCCGGCCGACGGCGACGACCTCGGCAGCTCGCGGTGGCAAGCTATGGCCGTGCCCTGGTGCGACCCCTGCGACCGCTTCTGGAACCCCAGCTCGATCACCCCCCACGGCACCTGCCCCACCTGCGGCCAAACAGTCGAAACCCCACCCGCCCACGACACCGACACCGACATCCGCCAAAAAGTCCCCTGGCACTTCTGGCTAGCCATAACCGCCGCCGGCATCTACCTGGCCTGGCGCGCCATCCAAGGCATCGCCCTGCTGTTCTAGGAAGATTGAGGGGCCAACTAGCTGCCAGGTTTGGTGACGTCGAGGACGAGGACGGAGACCTTGCGGGCTTCATCGGCGGTGAGGACTTGCTCGAGCCGTTTCTCTAGCTCCGCGGGATGCGCCCAGCTCCTGAACGACCGCAAGCGGCGGCCTGAAATGCGGAGATTGCGAATCCTGTAGGTTTCGGGAGATAGAGATGGACGGATGGCGTTTTGCGGCTGTCCGGGGACGGGCGAATATGACTGGTGGAAACGGCAGCAGCGGGATCAGCGTGGGGATCACGGCGCTCTCGAAGTTCAATTCGATCGGTATCGCCGCAATCGCAGGAATCAACGCCATTGGGGCGGCCGCGGTGGCATTCCTCAATGCGATGGGCATTGTCACATTCGGAGCGGTGAACTCGATGGGCCTGGTCACCATCGGGGGAGTGAACTCGGTGGGCCTCGTGGCCATCGGGGGAGTGAATTCCATCGGCCTCGTGGCCGTCGGCGGCCTCAACAGCGCCGGCCTCGTCGCCATCGGCGCGGGTTCAACCACCAGCCTCGTGTAGCTAGACGTCCCGAAATTGGGTGCCAGGTCGCTCTTGGCGCGACACAATTGGGACTATGTCGAACGAGTCGCTAGAAGTGGTTAGAGACCGGTTTCCAGAGTTCATCAAGCGGGTGAGCGCCCACAATGAGCGGGTGGTCATCACATGCAACGGCTCACCGGCTGCGGTGCTCATGAGCCCAGAAGACCTGGAATCGCTTGAGGAGACCTTGGCTGTTCTCGGTGACCCCGAAGCCATGATTGATCTCGCCGAAGGCGAACGCGACCTCATGGAAGGCGATGTCATAGCCGGCATCGACGCCGTCAAAGCGCTGCGCCGGCAGTCTTCTAGCTAGCGGCGGCCGGAGCGGGAGGCGTGGTAGATGTTGACGAATTCGTCGATGGGGGTTCGGGCTACGACTTCTGCGACCAACTCGAGGGGGAGGTCGTCGAGCTTTTTGAAGCGGACGCATGATTTGCCCATGTTGAGCTTTTTGCCGGTGGCCAAGTAGCGCTCCTTGAACCACTTCTCCACCGACTCATCGCCGTACACGTTGGTGAGATAGAGGGACATGTATTGCTTCTGCGACGCCAGGGCGATGTACATGAGGGGCTGGCCGTTGTAGGTGTCGGCCAGCACGCTGAAGGGGACGATGTAGGAGATCATCCCGTACTGCATGGTCTCCTCGTAGCCGTCGGGCAAATTGTCGAGGATCACGGCCCGCACCGCAGCCACAGCCTCGCGCCGGCCATCGTCAAGCTCTAACAGGTACTCCTCAACGGTCGTTGCGTCACTATTCATCGATGACCTCCTGCCCATATCGGCGCGGATCTGCACCATGGTCCGCCACCAAGCGGGGCGTCAACTGTCCAGTTTGGTGATGACCACAGCGTCGGCTTCAGGGGAAGATGACTGGACAGTGAATCTGTAGCCGCGGACATCGATGCTCTCGCCGGCGGCGAGAAGGGGCGAACGCTCGATATGCCCATTCCCGGTGTCTTCGCCGATCTTGATCGGCAACTCGCCCGAGCCGAGTGCGGCATCAACCGTGTAGACGAACAAGCCTTCGCCTGGGAGGATCCCGAGCCCTTCTCCGTCATAGCCGACCTTTCGCCTGCTCTCGACAACTATGACTTCGGTATCGGACAAGGGCACTGCGGCCATGGCCGTTCCGCTGCCGGGACTTGCTACCGCATTCAAGATGACAGTGGCATCGTCTTCGGTTATGCAGCTGACTTGTTCTGGTTGGAGCCAGCCCAGCCGCCACCTGCTCCACGCCAACATTTCAATGGCGTAGGTATGCGAGAAAAAAGAAGGGTCTGTTGGGAAATTGACGTCGAGGCCCATTAGGCCGAACTCTGCTTCTGTCCACCTCCTGCCTTGAGGCAGGTCAGGCCTGGAGACGATATGGGCGTAGAGGTCATTTAGCCCCAGTGCGTGTGCGAGTTCGTGGGCGGCGACATATCCCCAGTGCTTCAGCCCCTCAGGGCCCCCAATGACATTCATGCTGTTGATTACCGGGGCCCAATAGAAGTCTCCGGCGTCGGTCTGGTTCCCCCCCGCGCCGCTGTTTCCTCCTCCAAAGTGTTTGCTGGGCATGACCACCAAGATCGAGCCGAATCCTGCGAAATCGAATTCCGGAGCCGCCAAGCGGACGGCTTCGCTCTGGATCGTGACCCCAACCTTTTCCCACCCATCTGGCCCGAACCTGCTTGAACCATCGATGTTGTAGAAATCGCGACTGTGCTCAGCCCTCAGCCATTTGTGATGCGGAACGAATTCGATGTCGATTCTCCCGTAGCTATTCGATTCGAGATACTCCTCCGCAAAGGGCAACCCCTGTTCGGCTTCATCTTCTGTGGAATAATCCGCCGCCGCTTCATCAAAGTCGACGAAGAGCACTGCCACCCGCAGCGTTCCGGTCGACGGCAATGCCTCAGACGGCAACGGAAATCCCGTTTTCCCCATCGGACGGCAAGGCGTGTATTCGTCTTGGGGGATCGCAACCGGCGTCGCAACCGGCGTCGCGTCCGTCGCCGCGTGGGCGCGCAGGGCGGCCAGGGCGGCGTCGTCAAGCACCAGATAGCAACCGATGGAGTCGTGGTAGCCCCAACTGAGGCGGGCCAGCACCGTTTGGCGGTCGGCGGATTTGGCCACATCGACGGGCCGCCGGCCGAACTGGTGGTGCCCGAAGCACTGTTTTGAGTCCTCGGTTTCCGCGTCGGGCAGGCTCTGGGGCGCGGGGGCGGCCCGCAGCACGGCCAGCGCGGTGTCGTCAAGGGTGAGATAGCAGCCGATGGCGTCGTGCCAGTTCCAGCTGGTCTGCGCCAGCACGGTCTGGCCATCCGCTGTCTTGGCCACATCCACGGGCTGAGCACCGAATTTGTGATGCTCAAAGCACATCTGAGCCACACTCTGTAGGGCACCTTCCTGGGCCGCAGCCGGGACCGCCACCGCCCCCGACAACAGGCCGCAAACCGCCAACAGACCCACCACACCAAGAACCACGCCGAGCCTTCTCATAGCTATCTCACCCTAAGAAGGGCACCCGAGACGCGCACAATCTCCATCGTTGGAGGTCAAAACCTCATCCTCACCGTGGGCCCCTGATACGAGTGGACCCGCATCCGAAAGCGCCAACGCGCCAAGTAGGCCCCTCGAACTGGATTCTCAGGGCAAAAACGCCGACCGTTGGCCGTTTCCCCAGCAGGCCACGGTCTGGTCGGGGCGCAGGCCGCAGGCGTGGATTCGACCGGCCGCAAGAGCGGTGAATTGCTCGCCTTGAGGAGCAGCCAATTGGTCATTTGAGTTGCTGCCCCAGCACTCGACGGTTTGGTTGGGACGCGAACCGCAAGAGAACGAATCACCTGCGGCGACGCTGCTGAATTGGCCGGGCGGAGCGTCGGCTTGCCCGTTGGCGTTTGTGCCCCAGCAGATCGCCGCCTGGTCGGTGCGAAGGCCGCATGCGTGACCCCCATCGCCCACCGATACGGACCCAAATTGCCCCTGTGGGGAGTTTCGATCGGGCCCAACATAACTTGAGCTGCCCCAGCAGGCGACGGTCTGGTCAAAGCGCAATCCACAGGCGTGCGACCCGGAGACATCGATGGCCGTCAGCTGCTCGGGCGGGGCATCTCCCTCCCCCTCGTCAAGATAGCCCCAGCACTCGACGGTATGGTCGGTGTACAAGCCGCAAGAGTGCCGCAACCCTGCGCCGACCATGACGAACTGCCCGAACACAGCATTTAGCCGCCCGTCGTTGCCGATTCCCCAGCAGGCGGCGGAGCCATCGATGCGCACTCCGCAGACGTGGGCTTCACCCGCGTCGACGGCGGTGAACAGGTCTGGCGGCGGCTCCAAGACCCCATAGGCATCTCCCCCCCAGCATTCGACGGTTTGGTCGGTGCGCAACCCGCACGAGAAATCACCTTCGGCGGAGATGGCGATGAACTGGCCCGAGGGGGCGACGGCCCGATTGTCGTAGTACCGCCCCCAGCAGACGACCGACTGGTTGGACTGCAACGCGCAGGTGTGCTCCAAGCCGGCACTCACAGCGATAAAGCGACCTGCCGGTGGAGTCGATTGGCCGAAGTTGTCGTTGCCCCAGCACTCGACGGCCTGGTCGGTGCGCAACCCGCACGTATGCCAACCGCCGGCATCAATTTCGATGAACTGGCTCCCGGGCGAGTCGAGACTCCCGTAGGTGTTGTCCCCCCAGCAGACCACAGACTGATCGGTCCGCAACCCGCAGCTGTGAAACTGCCCGGCAGTGGCCGCGGTGAACTGCCCCGATGGCGCATTCCTTTCTCCTGCCCGGTTGAATCCCCAGCACTCAAGCGTTCCATCCGCCAACAGCCCGCACGAATGGGAAGCGCCTGAATCGAGAGCAGCGAACTGGCCCTGCGGAACGTCCAGTTCTCGCCTTGTATTCCGCCCCCAGCAGACTGCGGCACGGTCGGGTCGCAGTCCGCAGGAGAATCGATCGCCTGCGGTGAGAGCGGTGAACTGGCCACCCGGGGCATCAGCCTGCCCGAAGAGGTTCTCACCCCAACAGGTGACGGTCTTGTCCGTGCGCAGGCCGCACACGTGGTTGCCGCCGCCGGCGAGGTCGGTGAACTGGCCACCCGGGGCAACAGCCTGTCCGGAGCTGTTCTCACCCCAGCAGGAGACAGATTGGTCGGGGCGTATCCCGCAGGCGTGAAAATGGCCGCTGGCAACAGCGACGAACGGGCCGCTTTCGGTGGGAGTCACAGTCGGGGTAGTGACCGGCGTCGGTTCTTCTGCGTGGGCGCGCAGGGCGGCCAGGGCGGTGTCGTCGAGGGTGAGGTAGCAGCCGATGGCGTCGTGCCAGTTCCAGCTGAGGCGGGCCAGCACGGTTTGGCGGTCGGCTGTTTTGGCCACATCGACGGGCCGCTGGCCGAACTCGTGGTGCACAAAGCACTCTCTTGAGGCATCCGTAGGCGCGTCGGGCAGGCTCAGAGGCACAGGAGCAGCCCGCAACACAGCCAGCGCAGCCCCGTCTAGAGTCAGGAAACAGCCGATGGCGTCGTGCCAGTTCCAGCTGGTCTGAGCCAGCACGGTCTGGCCATCCGCGGTCTTGGCGACATCCACGGGCTGAGCGCCGAACTTGTGATGCTCGAAACACCGCTGCGCCACACCCTGCTGGGCAACTACTTGGGCTGCGACCGGGACCGCCACCGCCCCCGACAACAAGCCGCAAACCGCCAACAGCGCCACCACAGCAGGGACCACGCTGAGCCTTCTCATAGCTATCTCACCCTTCGGATTTGGCATGGCTCTGCACCACTGGCGCATTTCGACACTTGGTCGGGCTGCCGGGATTTGAACCCGGGACCTTCGGTCCCCCAGACCGACGCGCTAACCAAGCTGCGCCACAGCCCGTAAGGCTGAGAGCATAGTGGGGCGGGGTGGGGGCGCCCCATGCGTATAACTAGGATTGGGGCCGTGTTGGACCTGGTGATCCGCGGCGGCACGATCGTCGACGGCTCGGGAAGCCCGGGGTTCTCCGGCGACGTCGGGGTGAGCGATGGGCGCATCGCGGCGATCGGTGATGTCGCCGACGCAGCGCGCACCGAAATCGACGCCTCTGGCCGGGTGGTTTGCCCCGGCTTCGTGGACCCCCACACCCACTACGACGCCCAACTGTTTTGGGATCCGGCCGCCTCTCCCTCCAACCTGCACGGCGTGACCACCGTTATCGGCGGCAACTGCGGGTTCACCCTGGCGCCCCTCAACCCCGGAGACGCCCCCTACCTCCAGCGCATGATGGCCAAGGTGGAGGGAATGCCGCTCACTGCGCTGGAGTCGGGCCTGGACTGGTCGTGGCGCACCTTCGCCGACTACCTGGCCCGCCTGGACGGCAATCTGGGGGTGAACGCCGGTTTTTTGGTGGGGCACTGCGCCATCCGCCGGGCGGTCATGGGGGCCGATGCCACCGGCAACGAGGCCGACGCCGGCCAGCTCGAGGCCATGAAGGCCGTGTTGGCCGATGGCATCGCCGCCGGGGGCCTGGGCTTTTCCACCTCGCTTTCGTACACCCACAACGATGGCGACGGCGCCCCGGTGGCCTCCCGCTTCGCCAGCAACGACGAGGTGATCGCGCTGTGCTCGGTGGTGGCCGAGCACGAGGGGACCACCCTGGAGTACGTGACCGACGGCTGTATGCAGGGCTTCACCGA
Source organism: Acidimicrobiales bacterium (assembly GCA_963663255.1). Classification (GTDB taxonomy): domain Bacteria; phylum Actinomycetota; class Acidimicrobiia; order Acidimicrobiales; family Bin134; genus Poriferisocius. The sequence goes on along the minus strand of OY760141.1, from coordinate 2,089,763 downwards.
CGAGGAACTCGACTTGATGGTGGCCATGAGCCGGGCGGCACGGCGCCCGCTCAACTGGAACGTGCTCACCATCGACTCGGCCGACCCCGACCGCTACCGGGCCCAGCTCGGAGCCTCGGTGCGGGCGGCCGAGCACGGCGCCCGGGTGGTGGCGCTGACCATGCCGGTGCTGGTGGGCATGAACATGAGCTTCCTCAACTACTGCGCCCTCAACATGTTGCCCGACTGGGGTGAGGTGCTCGCCCTGCCGGTGCCCGAGCGGATGGCCCGCCTATCCGACCCCCAGACCAGGGCGCGGTTGGCCGAGCGGGCGGCGTCGCCCGACGCCGGGGTGTTCAGCCGGCTCACCGGCTGGGGGGGCTATCGGATCGGCGACACCTTCAGCCCGGCCAACCGCGGCCTTTCGGGGCGGACCGTGGCCGACATCGCCGCCGAGCGGGGTGCCGGGCACTTCGACACCCTGGTGGACGTGGTGCTGGCCGACGAGCTGCGCACCGTTTTGTGGCCGGCCCCCACCGATGACGACGGCGAGAGCTGGCGCCTTAGGGCCGAGGCCTGGCAGAGCGAGCACACCCTTTTGGGCGGCTCCGACGCCGGTGCCCACCTCGACCGCATGTGCGGCGCCCCCTACACCACCGCTTTTCTGGGCGACTGTTTGCGGGGTCGGCGGCTGGCCTCGCTGGAGGCGGCGGTACAAATGCTCACCGACGCGCCGGCCCGGCTGTTCGGCCTGCGGGAGCGGGGCCGCATCGAGCAGGGATGGCACGCCGATCTGGTGGTGTTCGACCCCGATGCGATCGACTCCGGCGCCATGCGCTTGGTGGATGACCTGCCGGGCGGCACAGCCCGCCTGTTCGCCGACGCGGTGGGGGTGGACCACGTGCTGGTGAACGGCCAGCCCATCGTTAGCGGCGGCCGGGCCATCGAATCCCGACCCGGCACCCTGCTGCGATCAGGGCGCGACACCGACACCGTGCTGGTGGGGTAGTGGACCTCGAACAGAGCAGGGTCACACTGGCCCAGTTCCGGCGGAGGCTGGAGATCTTCTCGCTGCGCTGGCAGGCCCGCCTCGACACCAGACAGGTGGACCGGGCAGTCCCCTGGGTTATCGCCCTGTTTTTGGGCGGGCTCTTGTCGGGCCTGTCTTTGGCCCGGGCCCGGTCGCTGGAGGCCGGCGTCGACTTGTCGTCGCATCTCCAGGGGGTGTGGCTGATAGGGGAGGGATACGAGCCGCTCTCCAGCGTGGCCGGCCACAACCTGTTGTGGGAGCAGGCCGCGTTCATCCTCTACCCGGTGGCCGGCCTCACCGCTTTGTTCCCCGATCAGCCCACGCTGTTGGCCCTGCAAGCCTCGGTGCTGGCATTGGCCGTGGTGCCGCTGTGGCGGATCGCCCGCGATGTGGGCGGACTCAAATCGGGGGCGGCGATGGCAGTGGTGTTCGCCTACTGCGCCTACCCGGCGGTCCACACGGTGAACCTGTCGGACTTCCACACCGAGGCTCTGGCCGTGCCCGCGCTGTTCGCCGCGGTGCTCACTGCTCTGCGGGGGCGGTGGAAAAGGTTCGCGGTGTTCGCCCTGCTGGCGGTGACCTGCCGGGCCGATCTGGCCTTTGCGCTCTCGGGATTGGGCCTGCTGGTGCTGCTGGAGGGCCGTCGCCGCCCCGGCGCGACCATCGCCCTGAGCGGCCTGGCCTATGGGCTGGTGTCGATGACCGCCATCCAGCCCCGGTTCAACGGCGGGAAGTTTCCCCACATCGAGGAGTTCTCAGACTTCGGCGGCGGGCATCCAGGGTCGGTGCTGTGGGGTTTCGTCTCCGCCCCCCATCAAGTGGTGGCCGACGCGGTGTCGCAGGCCAACTTCCAGATGATCGTGTTCTTGTTGGCCCCGGTGATGCTGCTGCCGCTGGTGGCGCCCCGCTATCTGCTCCCGGTGGTGCCCCTGTTCGCGGTGTACCTGGTGGCCGACGTGCCCGCCGGCCAGCTGGCGGAGGCCTCTCAGACGGTGCCGATGATTCCGTTCGTCTTCGCAGCCACGGTATTCGCGCTGGCCCGTTCCGGCCGGGTGCTGGTGGAGCGGGTGAACGTGGACCGTCGCCTGCTCACCGCCCTGGTGCTCACCGCCGGACTCTTCTTTTTGCGCGACGCGCCCAGCTCCCTTTACCACGAGCCCTGGGACTGGGGACGGCGCGACACGATGGATATCGCTCGACAGGAGGCGGCCGACCTGATTCCCCCCGATGCGTCGGTGCGGGCATCCGAGCAGATCCTTCCACTGTTGTCGGACCGCACCCGGCTGTATGTGCTGGAAACCGCGGACGGTCCCGACAGCGCGGCGGTGGCGGCCACTCCCAAAGTGGAGTGGATCGTGTTCGATCCGGCCGCCGCGCCCGACTGGAGGCCACTGGACATCGAGAGCTTCGACTTGGATGTGAGACGAACCGGTTTCGAGCGGCTGGAATTGGAAGAGGGGGAGGGCGACCTGCGGGTCTACCGGCTCCTCAACGTGATCCAGAGCTAGTCACCCGCCGGCGGGGAGGTGGGCGCGCAGGCGTTCGGCGGCCTGGGCCAGCTCTTCGGGGGGAACCGAGGCTCGGGCATTGGTGAAGCTCAAATCGCCGATGTCGAACATCGGGATCACGTGCAGATGGGTGTGGGGCACCTCGTGGCCGGCGATGACGAGGCCCACTCGGGGCGCTCCAAACGCGGCCACCTGGGCGGTGCCCACCTCCTGCGCCACCACCATGAGGTGGGCGGCCAGTTCCGGGGGCACGTCTAGCCAGTGGTCGATCTCAGCCCGGGGGATGACTAGGGCGTGGCCGGTTTGGGTGGGGTTGATGGACAAGATGGCTATGCATTCGTCGTCTTCCCATACAAAATGTCCAGGGATGTCGCGGTTGATGATCATGGTGAAGACGCTGGGCATTTGCCAATAGTATGACCTGGCTATGTCTGGGCGGCAGGTACTGACCGTTCCCAACTTGGTGTCGGTGCTGCGGTTGGGGTGTGTGCCGGTGTTTTGTGTGTTGCTTTTGGGGATGGGGAATCGGGCGGGGGCGGCCATCCTGCTCGGGGTGCTGGGGGCCACCGACTGGGTGGACGGCTACATCGCCCGGCGTTTCGACCAGGAGTCCGAGCTGGGCAAGATCTTGGACCCCACCGCCGACCGGGTGATGTTTCTGGCCGCGGTGGTGGCGATGATGGTGGACGGCTCTCTCCATGCGGCATTCGGGGTGACCATGCTGGCCAGAGAGGTGGTGGTATCGCTGGCCACAGTGGTGCTGGGGGCCATGGGGGCTCGCCGCATCGACGTGACCTGGACCGGCAAGACGGCCACATTCGGCCTCATGTTCGCCCTCCCGCTCTTGTTGCTGGGAGATTCGAGCGTGGCTGGGGCAGCAGCCATGCTCGGCGTCGGATGGGGCTTGGGCATTCCGTCGCTGGCGCTCAGCTATTACGCGGCGCTGGAGTACATCCCCCGAGCTCGTCGGGCCCTGGCCGACGGCCGGTCTGACCGAGCCGGAGCCTCAAGCTGAGGTTGAGAGTTTTCGCGATTCCCGGTACGGTGTCGCCAATGAACGTACCGGTCGAACTGCGCTACTCCGAAGACCACGAATGGGCCAGGCTCGAGGGCAGTCGGGTTTGCTTGGGCATCACCGACTACGCCCAAGACGCTCTCGGCGACGTCGTCTACATCGAACTGCCCTCAGTGGGAGCCGAGGTGGCCTGCGGCGAATCGTTCAGTGAGATCGAGTCGACCAAATCGGTGTCAGAGATCTACGCGCCGGTGTCGGGCACTGTTGTCGAAGTGAACGCCGACCTGATCGACCACCCCGAGCGGTTGAACGAGGACCCCTACGGCGAAGGGTGGATCTGCGTGATCGAGGCATCCGACCTCTCTGAGGTGGACAGCCTCCTGGACGCGGCGGCCTACACCGAACTGACGGAGAGCGTGAATTGACTTCCTCCTCTTCTGCCGGCGGTTCCGAGGCCTCTTGCCCGACGTGCGGGTATCACAGCGGGCCGGAGGCGAACTTCTGCGCGGCGTGCGGGCAACGCCTCACCGCAACCGATGACGGCGATGCGATCCACACCCCCGATGAGCCCACCACGGAGATGGCGCTTGAAGCCGATTTGATCCGCCAGCCGGCGGTACTGGTGGTGACCCAGGGGGCAGCTGCGGGCAGCCGCTTCGAGCTGTCCGAAACCCGGGTCACCTTGGGCCGCCACCCCGACTCCGACATCTTCCTCGACGACATCACGGTGTCGCGGAACCACGCGGAGATCTTTCGAGAGGGCCTGGTGCCCCGTGTCAAGGACATGGGCTCTTTGAATGGCACCTACCTCAACAGCCGCCGTGTGGAGGAGGCCGGACTGAAAGACGGCGACGAGCTCCAAATCGGGCGCTTCAAGTTGGTATTCCACGATCGGACCGATTGGTGAGAAGCCAGCACCGGTCGATCGGACAGGTCTTGGACCTGCTGAAAGGCGACTTCGCCGACATCAGCATCTCCAAGATCCGCTTTCTGGAGAGCCAGGGGTTGATCGATCCCGAGCGGAACCAATCCGGCTACCGGAAGTTCACCGAAGCCGACGTCAACCGCCTGCGGTGGATCTTGGAGCAGCAGCGGGATCACTTCCTGCCTCTCAAGGTGATCAAAGACCGCATCGACCAGCAGGACTTCGACGGGACCGAAGGAAGCAGAGAATCCAACAGCGGTGGGGACGGCGCCCGAGGTTCACGGCGGCTCAACCCGCTGGAGTCGGGGGCGGTGTCGGTATCGCTGACCCTTGACGAGCTGGCGTCGGCTAGCGGGCTGAGCCAATCCGAGATCATGGAGCTTCAGAAATTCGGTCTCATCGAGCCCCTTGACGACGGCGCGCTGCGGCACTATGGCAGCGAAGCGTTGATCGTGGCCAAAGTGGCGGCCGGTTTCTTGACCCATGGGGTGGAGCCTCGCCACCTGCGGGCCTACAAGTCGGCTGCCGAGCGAGAGGCCGGACTGATGGAGCAGAGGATCATGCCCATGGTGATGCAGCGCACCGCCCAATCTCGCAAGCAATCCCAGGACACGCTGGCGGAGCTGATCAACCTGGGCTCGGAGTTGCGGCTCTCGCTGCTCCGGTGCGCCTTGGCCAACCACACCGGGTAGTGGACCGCGCCGGGCCCGAGCTGTTCGCGAGTCGGGGAGCCATCGAGAAGGCAGTTGGGCGGGTCGCGGCCCAGATCTCCCAGCAGTGCTCGGACGGGGCGGTGCTGGTGTCGGTGTTGAAGGGGAGCCTGCCGTTTCTCGCCGACCTGGTGAGGGCGGTGGACATCGCCGTGGAGGTGGACTTCATGGCCATGTCGCGGTTTGCCCCCGATTCGGGGCGAGTTCGACTGGTGAAGGATCTGGACTGCGACGTGACCGGTCGCGAGGTGGTGGTTGTGGAAGACATCGTGGACACCGGGCTCAGCCTGGGCTACCTGAAAGGGGAGCTGGGCCGCCGATCGGCAGCCTCGGTGGCGGTCGCCGCGCTGCTCAACCGCAGTGCTCGTCGCATCCTGCCGGTTGAGCCCGATTTCGTGGGGTTCGAGGCCCCCGATGAGTTCTTCTTGGGCTACGGGCTGGACTGGGCCGGCCGCTATCGCAACCTCGACAGGCTGGTTATTGGCGATCCCGATCTTTTGGCCGACGATCCCGATACGTACGTCTCATTCCTCTACTAACGTGGGAGCGATGAAGGAGATGGAGCTGGTGGGGGTGCGGATCGAACTGCCGTCCAACGCCCCGATCGTGCTGCTGCGGGAGACCGACGGCGAGGGTCGGCTGCTGCCCATCTTCATCGGAGGGGCAGAAGCCCAGGCCATCGCCTTGGCCATGGAGGAAGTGGAGACACCCCGCCCCATGACCCACGACCTGTTCAAGGACGTGCTCGATCAACTCGGCGTGCGGCTTGAGCGCATTGTGGTGACCGAGCTGCGGGATCGGACCTTCTATGCCGAGCTGGAGCTGGCGGGGAAGAACGGCAACGGGGCCCGTCGCGTCTCCAGCCGCCCGTCCGATGCCGTGGCCTTGGCCGTGCGGACCGGAGCACCCATCTTCGCCGCCGAATCAGTGCTGGACGCCGCCGGGCACACGGTGGAACCCGAGGAAAGCGAAGGCGAAGAACCGCCTCCCGAAGAGGTTCTGGACCAGTTCCGAGAGTTCCTAGACCAGGTGACTCCCGAGGATTTCAACGGCTGACGGCCCTCCGGCGTCCTTGACAATCCACAGGGAGACGTTTACCCTGTGGAAATCCATTGGCGTAGTTTCCCCGGTGTAATAAGCCCAAATTGGAGCGCGCCCCGGAACCGGAGAGTTAGATGAACGATCAGGGACAGGTAGCGGGTGACTTCAGCTCGCCTCAGACCATAGAGATCATCGGCATCACCTACCGCCAGCTGGACTACTGGACTCGCACCGGGCTGGTGCGCTCGACCGCTCAGGCGGCCGTGGGGAGTGGTAGCCGCCGCCGGTATTCCTACAAAGACTTGCTGGAGTTGAAGCTGATCAAGCGGCTGTTGGACGAGGGCATCGCCCTTCAGCGGGTACGCGAGGTGTTCGACTACCTGCGCGACGAGCTGGGCGAGGATGTGGCCAGCGCCGATTTGGTGGTCAACGGCAACCAGTCGCTGCTGGTCCGCACCGACGAGCAGATCCTGGACGCGCTGCGCCAGGGCCAGGGGGCGCTCTACCTCCGGATGGAGGGGCTGGTCGAAGAAGTGGACGCCGCGGTCCGGGAGCTCCCCGTTGAAGAGGACACGCCCGGGGAGGCGTCCTCGCCTCGAACGGGAATCAGCGCAGCTCAGACCGGTTCTTAGGAGCGACTGAAGGGGCTCGAGGCAGCGTGTTCGCCCACGATTCGGAGCGGCAATTCGCCGAGTTGCTCGACTTCTACGGCATCGAGTGGCACTACGAGCCCGAGACTTTTGTGCTCTCCCACAACGATTGCGGCGAGGTGACCGAGGCGTTCACCCCCGACTTCTATCTTCCCCAGTTCGACCGATATGTGGAGGTCACCACGGCCCGCCAGAAGTACATCTCCCGCAAGAACGGCAAAGTCCGCCGGCTGCGGGAGCTCTATCCCGAAATTGACGTGGTCGTGTTATGCCAGCCGGACTATCGAAACCTGCTGAGCAAGTACGGCTTCGACGATGCCTCCGGGATTGGCGGCGACCTGACTCACACGGGCGCGGCGGCCGGTTCGGGCTGACCGCCGATAGCCTTCTCGGGGAGATCGATTTCGCGAGTCGGGAGGTCGGTGTGCGTTCTTCTCCGCTGGAAGGTAGGCATCGGGTGCTGGGGGCCAAGATGGTTCCCTTCGGCGGCTGGGAGATGCCGCTGTCCTACCCGTCGGGCACCCTGGCCGAGCACCGGGCGTGTCGGACCGACGCGGTGGTCTTCGATGTGAGCCATCTGGGCACCCTCCGGGTCACCGGACCCGATGCCTATGACCGGCTTCAGCAGGCGTTTACCAACGATCTGGCCCGAATAGGGCCCGGCCGCACCCAGTACACCCATTTGCTGGACGACGACGGCTCGGTGCTGGACGACATCATCGTGTGGTGGCCCCACGGGGACAGCTTTGATGTGATGCCCAACGCGTCCAACACCGACCGGGTGCGCGACGCGTTGGGCCGCTCTAGCGCTGGCCCGGGTGCCGGCGTTGGGTTCCAGGCAGTGGATGTGACCGCCAGCCGGGCGGTGCTGGCGGTGCAGGGTCCCGAGGCCCGAAGCCGGCTGGCCGCGGTGTCGCTCGGCGCGTCGGAGGTGGCCCGCAATTGCGTGGCATCGGTTGAGTGGGAAGGGATCCCGCTGACGGTGGCCGGCACCGGCTACACCGGCGAGGACGGCGTTGAGATCGCGGTGCCGGCTGAGGCCGCCGAGCAGATGTGGGATGCGGTGACCGCGGCGGGCATCCTCGCCGCCGGGCTGGGCGCTCGGGACACCTTGCGTTTGGAGGCCGGGCTGCCGCTGCACGGCCACGAGCTGGGCCCGGGCATTACCCCGCTGCAAGCCGGGCTGGGCTGGGTGGTGCGGTGGGACAAGCCGTCGTTTGGGGGTCGGGAAGCGCTGGCCGCCGAGCGGGAGCGGGGCATTCACCGGCGACTGCGGGGACTGCTGGTAGAGGGTCGACGTCCGCCCCGGGAGGGTCAAGCTGTGCTGCTGGACGGCGAGGTTGTGGGGGAGGTCACGTCGGGCAACTTCTCACCCATGCTGGAAGCTGGCATCGCCCTGGCGTTCGTGCCCCCGGATGTGAGCATCGGCGATGAGCTGGCCGTGGACATGCGGGGCACGCCCACGCCGGCCACCGTGGTGAAGCTGCCGTTCGTCTAGGCGGCTATTGCGTCTAGAACCCGGCTTTGGGGGATCCCGCCTCGCCACGAGGTCAGGATTGTGCCGTTGCTGTCCAACAGCATTCCGGCAGGCTGGCTGGAGATTCCCAGTTGTCTCCACGACTCGAATGTCGGATCCCAGAGCATGGTGAAGGTGGTTCCGGTGGATAGCACGAAGCCCTCAGCCAACCCGAGGCTGTCTTGGGTTCCGACTCCGATCACTGTGAGCTTGTCGGCGTTGTTTCGAGCGAACTGCTCGACGCTGGGAGCTTCCCGGCGGCAGATGGTTCAATGGGGAGCCCAGAACCAAAGAACAAGGGGCTGGTCGGCTGGGGCGAAGCTGGCCAGGTTCACCGTGGCTCCGGTGGCCACGTTGACCACATCGACCGAGGGCAGATCCGAAGCCGGTGCCGGTGCCTCATTGACCGGAGCCTGCTCGGCGGCGGGGGCCTGGGTGGGGGGTGTCGTCGCCGGTGTGGAGGTGGTTGGGGTGCTGCTGTCGCCGCAGGCCGCGGCGCCCAAGGCGAGGCAAGCGGAAAATGCGAGGACTTTGATTCTGGTCTTCATTGGAGCACTCACCTCAGGCTGATCCAATGCTGGCCACCGTATCCAGTATCCAGCTTTGTGACATGTTGCCTCTCCGGTCGACTTCCTGGCCAAAGCGGTCGAGAACGATCACATTGAGTTGGCTGAAGATCCCCAGCTGGTTCCAAGAGGCACCGGAGGCATCCCACAGCATGGTGAAGGTTGTCCCGGCAGCTTCCACGAATCCTTCAGCCTGCCCGAGATCGTCGCGGGCCCCCACTCCGATGACGGTGAATTTGTCGGCGTTGTTTCGAGCAAACTGCTCGAGGCCGGGGGCTTCCCGGCGGCAGATGGGTCAATGCGGAGCCCAGAACCACAACACGATGGGCCGATCCGTCGGGGCGTAGCTGGCCAGGTTCACGCTGGCTCCGGTGGCCACGTTCACCACCTGCACCGATGGCAGGTCTGAATCGGGCAGCGGGGTGGGTTCCGGCGTGGGCCGTGGCGTGGGCCGAGGAGTGGATGCCGGAGTGGATGCCGGCGTCGGCGCGGGGGTGGACTGCGGAGTGGATGCCGGCGTCGGCGCGGGGGTGGACTGCGGAGTGGATGCCGGCGTGGGCTGTGGCGCTTGGGTGGACTGCGGGGTTGAGGCCGGCGTGGGCTGTGGCGCGGGGGTGGACTGCGGGGTTGAGGCCGGCGTGGGCTGTGGCGCTTGGGTGGACTGCGGGGTTGGTTCGGAGGTAGCGGAGGCCTCGGTTGATTCGGGGGCAGGAGTTTCGTCGGGCTCGGGTAGTCCCGGTGAAGCACCCATGTTGTCTGATTCGGAAGTCGGCTCAGCCGAAGCAGCCACCTCGGTGGAGTCGGGCTCAGATGAAGGCTGGTCGGTAGCTTGGGTGCTGGTGGGTGCGGAGGTGGAGTCGGATTCGATGGGCGGGTCTTCGGGAACCGAAGTCTCCGAGCCTCCGCAGGCCGCGGCGACCAGAGTGAGGGCCAGGGCCAAGGCCGCGGCGGAAGACACCCTCGATTGTCTCCGGGAGCGGGATGCCCGAATGCTCACCCCCTGATGCTACCGCTGAGCCTTTGACAAGACAGCAGCGGTAGCAATCAGAAGTTCAGAAAATCGCTAGTCGATGGGCCGGTAGGGGGCGGTCTGCTGGACGCAGGTGGGAATGTCGGGGTCGCCGGGGCACGGGAAGTTGAACACCAACTCGGTCACCACGTCGGGGGCGCCAAACTTGTCGGGGCCGAAGGTGGCGGGTAGCTGGTGCTGGATGTCCACTGACCCCAGGTTTCTGAAGGCGTTGTAGATGTCTTCGCGGGTTGGGTTGGGACCGGCGTCGTAGATGGCCCGGGCCACCATGCGCATCTCGGTACACACCGTGTTGGTCATGCCGTAGGCGCTGTCGTAGCTCCCGTACACGTCACGGATGTGCATGGCGCCGATGGCGCTGTTGGCCGCATAAGTCTCGTTGCACATGATGTTGAGCGGTGCGTTGAAGCTGAGCACCGGGTCATCGGAGCGGAAGTTCCCGGTGGGGGCATCGTCGATGATGACGGTGCCGTTGTACATCTCTGCGGCGGCGGCTCCGCCGAACTGGGCCACCTTGCCCGACACCAGGTCGCCGGCCTGGCTGTTGAAGTCGGAGTTGTAGAACTGCACGTCGCCGGAGACGAAGCCCTGGTTGATCATCTCGTTGATGAACTGGGGCAGGCTGAGCACGTTGAGCCCGGGGAAGACAACGTCGACGCCCTCTTCCAGCATCCGCTCCACCGCGATGTCGTTGCCCTCACGGCAGGTGGTCTGTCCGCCGCAGCCGATCTGCTCGGCAACGGCGATGTCGTAGCCGGCGGCCTCTATCACATCGATGATCCCGGCCTGGACGGTCTCGGGCTGTCCAGGTGTGTCGGGCCAGATCACCGCGATGGTCTTGCCGTCCAGGGCGCCGGTGTCGATGATGGCCTGGGTCATGTTGACCACCGAGTGCTCGGCCACTGGACTCAGCGAGTACAGCAGGCCATTGGCCTGTTCGTGGAAATCGGCGGGGTTGCCCTGGGTGGTGAGGAACAGGGTGTCGTGGTCGGCGGTGATGCACAAGATGGCGGTGCCCTGGAAGCCGGTGGTGTTGGTCACGATCACCGCGTTGTGATCCTCGGTGGCCTCGATGCAGGCTTGATTGCGCAGGGTGTCGATGTCCTCGCCGCCGCCGCCCAGTGCGGAGACCTCCACGAGGCGGAGGTCGATCTGGCGGCCCCAGATCCCGTTGCAGCCTTCGTTGATGGCCTTGGTGAACGACTCGAACATGTCGATGGGGTCGCCCACCGGTACGGCGAAGCCGATGCCCTCCAGCTCCTCGAGCTTGGTGCGCAGGTGGACGATGGTGATGGAGTCCTCGGTGATACCCACATCAGTGGCTTGAGGCGGTGAGTCGGGATCGGGCGTAGCCGTGCAGAACGCATCCAGCGGCTGGAATGGGTGCGACCGGTCGAAGGTCCTGTGGAAGTCGATGAACAAATCGCCCCGGGGCTCGTCGAAGCCGATGTCCACCGGCTCTTCGGGGGCCGGCTCGGACGGCTCGTCTCCGTCGTCGGAATCGGATGGCTCATCGGGGGCCGGCTCGTCAGGAGCATCGTCGGGGGCGGGGGCAGGCTCGTCCCCATCGCCGGTGTCGTCGGGGGCATCGGGCTCGTCGGGGGCCGGGGCGGCGGTCTGCTCCGAGGGGGCGGGCTGGGCACCTCCGTCGTCATCGTCGTTGCCGCCTCCGCAGGCTGCGGCCACAAGCACGAGCGCCAGGAGCGCTCCCCAGAACTTGAGCATCCTTCGAGACACGGTTACCCCTCTCCGTAGCTTGGCGACGAACAGTAGCCGATGAAGTCGTCGCCTGTGAACAGACGATGCCGTGCGCGGCGTAGAACCGATGGCCTAGTGTTTTGCCCCGATGGGGGATCAGTGGACGACCCAGTAGAGCCAGAGGTCGAAGACTCGCGGCTGGACGATCCGGCTCTGGACAACCCAGACGGATTGGACGATCCGGCCAACCTGGCGTCGGCGGTATTTGAGGAGGAGTCCAAGCGCTTAGCCGAGCAGGCGGCCAAGTCCGAGGTGGTGGTGCTGCCCGATGACCTGCTGCCAGGAGTGGGCGAAGCGCCCATGAGCCTGCGGCAGGGGATCCAGGCCGGCGGGGCGAGCATGCTCGTGGTGCTCTTTTTGCTCAACGTGATCGACGAGTTCGACCGGGTGGCCATCGCCGTTTTGCTGCCCGACCTCCAAGACGCCTTCGGCGTGTCCGACACGGTGATTTTGGGCATCTCATCGTTCGGCGGTGTGGCCTTGGTGCTGGGAGCGGTGCCGCTGGCTTGGTTGGCCGACCGGGTGAAGCGCACCCTCATCGTGCCCGTGGCCACCGCAGGTTGGGCGGTGAGCGTGTTCCTCACCGGATTGGTGCGGAACCCGTTCCAGTATTTCTGGACCCGGGTTCTCACCGGGGCGGGCCAGGCCAACCGATTGCCGGTTCACTCCTCGCTGCTCACCGACACCTATCCCATTCCCGCTCGGGCTCGGATCTTCGCCTTCGAGGGCATGGGCCGGCCCATCGGCCTGCTCATCGGCCCGGTGCTGGCCGGGGCCATCGCCTCCATCGCCGGTGGAGCTGACGGGTGGCGATGGGCGTTCTACATATTCGCCATCCCGCCGGTTGTCCTCGCGCTGGTGTCGCTGATCTTGAAGGAGCCCCCCCGGGCGGGCAACGAGCAGCAGGCCATTTTGGGCGAGCAGTACGAGATGCCCCCCATCGGGTCGGACCTTCCGGTGTCGATGTCCACTGCTTTCGCCCGGCTCAAGAAGGTTAAGACGTTCTATTTCCTGGCGGTGGGCGTCGGCACTCTCGGTTTCGCGCTGGTAACGCTGCCCAGCCAGCTCAACCTGATGCTGAAAGACGAGTACGGCTATGAGGCTTTCCAGCGGGGCTGGGTGACGTCGCTGGTGTGGTTGGCCAGCCTGGTTGCCATTCCGATTTCAGGCTTCAAATTTGACGGGATGTTCCGGGAGGACCCGTCCAAGATGGTGCGGACTGCGGGCATGCTCATCATCATGTCGGGTGTGCTGGTGCTGATCGCCATGCGATTCCACCAGCCCGCCATCATGATCTTCGGCATCAGTCTGGCCAACGCGTGCACGTCGGCCTCTTTCGTGGCCGCGGCGCCAACCATCGGCGCGGTTGCTCCCTACCGGATGCGAGCCCAAGCTTTCGCTTTGTTGCCGGTGTTCATCTTCTTGATGGGCGGCTTCATGGGCAGCATCATCGCCGGCTCCATCAGCGACGCCCACGGCGAGCGCTTGGCCATCAGCATCGTCGCTCCGCCAGCGTCGATTATCGGCGGCCTTCTGGTGGCCTACGGCTCCCGCTACATCAAGCGAGACATCTCCCTGGCGGTGAGCGAGCTGGTAGAGGAGCAGGAGGAGATGCGCCGCATGTCGGAGCATCCCGATGACATTCCGGTGCTTCAGGTGCGGGGGCTCGATTACAGCTACGGGCCGGTGCAGGTGCTGTTCGACTGCGGGCTGGAAGTGCGACGGGGCGAGACTCTGGCCCTGTTGGGCACCAACGGAGCGGGCAAGTCCACCCTGTTGCGGGCGGTCAGCGGACTGGGCGTGCCCGACCGGGGGGCAATTCGGCTCAACGGGCGCACCATCACCTACGCCGATGCCGAGCTGCGCTTCAAGCAGGGGATCGTGCAGGTGCGGGGCGGTGCCGGGGTGTTCCCCGGCCTCACGGTGGAGGAGAACCTCCTGGCCACCATGCTGTCTACGAAAGCGGAAAAGGACGAGGTCTTCCGGCGGGTTGAGCGAGTGTACGAAGTGTTCGGCGCGCTGCGGGAGAAACGCAACCAAGCGGCCAGCGATCTGTCGGGAGGACAGCAGCAGATGCTGGCCTTCGGGATGGGTTTGATGCACGAACCCGAGGTGTTGCTCATCGACGAGCTGTCGCTGGGACTGGCCCCGGTGGTCGTGCAGGAGCTGCTGGAGGTGGTGGAACAGCTTAAGGAGACCGGGCTGACCATGATCATCGTGGAGCAGTCGCTGAACGTGGCCCTGAGTGTGGCCGAGCGGGCGGTGTTCATGGAGAAGGGGCGGGTTCGCTTCGAGGGTCCAGCCCAGGAGCTGGCCGAGCGGGACGACCTGGTGCGGGCAGTGTTCCTGGGAGCCGAGGGCGGTTGAGCGTGATTTGGGCTGACGCCGTGTTGAGCTGCCATAAGGCGGGCGAGCAGTGATCGACATCGGCTGGGAGATCTCCCAGCAGGACTTGTTCTCAGGCAGCGTTCAGGGGCTCATCGTGGCCGCCTTGGCGGCCGGCTTCGTGCTGATCTACCGCTCGACCGGGGTGCTGAATTTCGCCCACGCCGAGATCGGCAGCTTCGGCGTAGCCCTGATGGCCATGCTCACGTTCCGCTACGACGTGCCCTACTGGGTGGCGTTCTTCTTGTCGATCGGGGCCGCAGCCTTTTTCGCCATGGTCACCGAGCTGGTGGTGGTGCGGCGGCTGTTCAACTCGCCGCGGCTGGTGCTGTTCATCGCCACCTTGGGGGTGGCGCAATTGGCCATCTTCGCGTCCATCGAGCTGCCCGATGTGTCTCGACCGGGCCCGTTCCCCCTGCCTCCGAAGCTCACCGCCCAGGACTTCAGGTGGGAGGTCACCGATCATCTCCGGATCGGGGGGCGGGAGTTATTGGTAGTGATAGTGGTGCCGTTGGTGATCGTGGCTTTGGCCCTGTTCTTGGGCCGCACCCGCTACGGGCTGGCCATCCGGGCCTCGGCCGAGAACGCGGACACCGGGCGGCTGTTCGGTATCAGCGTGCGGCGGGTGTCCACCATGGTGTGGACCATCGGCGGGGCGCTGGCCGGGGTCACGCTCATTTTGCTGGCACCCTTCCGGGTCAGCGCCGCCGACGCGGGAACCGCCAGCCTCGGCCCGGGCCTGCTCCTGCGGGTATTGCTGGTGGCGCTCATCGCCCGAATGAGATCGCTGTGGGTGACGCTGATCGCCGGTATCGGCCTGGGCATCTTCCAGCGGCTGTTCCAGGGAAACGTGGACCGCGACATCCGGGAGGCGGTGGACGTGATCTTCTTCATCGCGATCCTGGTGATCACCGTCTTGTTCGCCCGCGGGGGCACTGAAGACGAAGGGGAGTGGTCGCTCTCGCCCAAGGTGAAGGCCATCCCCGAACGGCTCCGAGGCCTTTGGTACATCCGAAATCTGTCCCGGTTCGGGTTTGCCGCCCTTTTTGGCGGCCTGGTGCTCCTTGGGTTGTTCCTCACTAAGAATTCGAATCTGTATACCTGGACCCGCATTCTGGGTTTCGCGTTGATTGCTTTGTCGGTGTCGATGCTCACCGGCTGGGCCGGACAGCTCTCGTTGGGCCAGTTTGCCTTTGCCGGTGTGGGCGGCCTCACAGTGGTGGCACTGACCGAGAACAGCGACATCCCCATTCCGTTCGACTGGTGGGACTGGTCGTTCGACCTGCCGTGGGGAGTGGCCATGGTGATCGCGGTGGCCGCGGGCATGGTCACGGCCTTCATCATCGGCGTGCCCGCGCTGCGGGTGAAGGGCCTGATGCTGGCGGTGACCACTTTGGCCTTCGCCATCGCGGCCATGTCGTGGATCTTTGTGCAGGACGTGTTCACCCAGGGGTCCACGAACTCGCCCAAGGTCATCCCACCGGTGTGGGGGCCGTTCGATTTCACTGCTTCGCGCAAGTCGTTCTTCTTCTTGGTGCTGGTGCTGTTGGCTCTGGCGGTGTGGATGGTGGCTCACCTGCGGAAGACCGGGATCGGGCGGATGATGATCGCGGTGCGCGACAACGAGGACATGGCGGCGGCGTCCACTGTGTCGAGCAGTCGCATCAAGCTCATCTCGTTCACACTGGCCGGGGGGCTGGCCGCCTTGGGCGGGGGCCTGATCATCACCGGCGAGCCCACCATCAATCCCCAGGTGCTGTTCAACGCCAACGAGTCGATCAACGTCATTGCCATCGCCATCATCGGGGGGCTGGGGTCAATTGCCGGACCCCTGCTCGGCGTACTGTGGGTGAAGGGCATCCCGGCCATATTCGGGGCCAGCGACGAGGTGCGGCTGCTCACCTCGGGCGTGGGGCTGCTGTTGTTGCTGATGTACTTCCCCGGCGGGATCATGCAGCTCCTCTACAAGCTGCGCGACTTTGTGCTGGGGTTGGCCGATGAGCGAATGGCGGCCCGCGACATTCCCGTGCCGGCCCCGGCGATGGACAAGCCGGTGCCGATTACCAGCGAGCGCACGGTGACTGTGGAGGAGGGGCATCCGTGGCTGGCGGTGCGAGATGTGCACGTGCACTTCGGTGGAAAGGTGGCGGTGGACGACGTGTCCATCGAGGTCTACCAGGGAGAGCTGGTGGGGTTGATCGGCTCCAACGGAGCAGGCAAGTCGACCCTTATGAACGCCATCAGCGGCTTCGTGCCGTTCCGGGGCGAAGTGGAAGTGCTGGGGCGAGATATCGCCCATCTGCCCTCATATCGCCGCCACCGGGGCGGCCTGGGCCGGGGGTTCCAGCACGCCAAGCTGTATCCCGACCTCACGGTGCGCGAGGCGCTGATGGTTTCGATGGAGGCTCGGGATCGCTCGCTTTTGGTTCCGTCGCTGTTAGGAGTGCCGCCGTCGCCGGGAATGGAGCGGCGCAAACGGGCTGATGTGGACGGCCTTATGGACTTTGTGGGGCTGGGCCGCTACGCCGACCACTTCATCTCCAACCTGTCCACCGGCACCCGGCGCATCGTGGAGCTGGCCAGCCTGCTGGCTGTGGACGCCAAGGTGCTGTTGCTGGACGAGCCCACTGGCGGGGTGGCCCAGCGGGAGAGCGAGGCCTTCGGGCCGCTTATCCGGCGCATCCAGGCGGAGTTGGGGGCGGCGGTGGTGGTGATCGAGCACGACATGCCGCTGGTGATGAGTATTAGCGACCGGGTCTACTGCTTGGAGGCAGGGCGGGTGATCTCTGAGGGGTCGCCGGAAGAGGTGCGGAACGATCCTTTGGTGATTGCTTCTTACCTGGGGACTGATGTGCGGGCTATCGAGCGTTCGGGAGAGCGTTCTAGTTAAATCCTTCTGAGGGTCGGGTTCGAGACGGCTGGGGGGATGTAGAAGGCGTCGTCGGGGTTTAGGTCGGTTCCGGGGGGGACTAGGGCGTCGATGCGGTCTAGGACCTCGTCTGATAGTCGCAGATCGGGGTCTTCTAGGGCGGCGTCTAGTTGTTGGGGGGTGCGGGGGCCGATGATGGTGGAGGTCACTGCGGGGTGGGCCAGGGTGAAGGCGTAGGCCAGGGTGGCCATGGAGCAGCCGATTTCGGTGGCTAGGGCGTCGAGTTCCTCTACGAGGTCGAGCTTGTGGGCCACTACGGGGTTTTCTCGGTCCCAGCGTTTGGCGCTGACCAGGTTGCGGGTTGCTCTGGAGTTGTCGGGCCAGTCGGCGTCTTTGCGGTATTTGCCGGTGAGCCAGCCGCCGTTGAGCGGACTCCACACGATCACGCCCACGTCGTAGGCCAGGCAGGTGGGCAGCACCGACCGCTCGATCTCCCGGGTGAAGATGGAGTACGGCGGCTGCTCGCAGCGAACCCGCTCCAAGCTGCGGCGCTCGGCGGCCCACTGGCCCTCCACTATCCGCTCGGCTGGGAATGTGGAGGTGCCGATCATGCGGATCTTGCCGGCCCGCACCAGGTCGGTGAGCGCAGCCAGGGTGTCGCCGAAGTCGGTGCGGGGGTCGGGGCGGTGCATCTGGTAGAGGTCGATGTAGTCGGTGTCGAGGCGGCGCAGGCTGTCTTCCACCGCCTGGGTCACCCAGCGGCGGGAGCCGCCCTGCATGTTGATGTCTTCTCCCATCGGACCGTAGAACTTGGTGGCCACCACCACGCTGTCTCGCCGGCCCTTGATGGCCCGCCCGACGATCTCCTCAGAGATGCCCATGCTGTAGCGGTCGGCGGTGTCGATGAAGTTGATCCCGGCGTCTAGCGCTTTGTGGGTCATGGCCGCGCACTCGGCCTCGTCGTTGTTGCCCGCGGGGCCATACATCATGGCCCCCAGACACAAGGTGCTCACCTGGACTCCGGAGCCTCCCAGGGTGCGGTATTCCATTGGACTTCCTCTCGGATTGATCGACTAACTGGACCTATTGGCCTGCGATCTTGGTGATCACCGCGGCCACTGCCTCGGGCTGAGCCAGCATGGGGGAGTGGCTGCCCTCGAGCTCTACCACCCGGGTAGCGAAGTTGGCGCAATTTCGCTGGAACTCCAGGGCGAGCGTCTGGTCTTCGAGGCACACAATGTAGGTGGAATCGACGTCCCGCCATGCCGCCCGGGCGTAGGGCTGGGGGGCTTGGCCCAAGGGCTGGGGGCGTAGCTGGGACTCGGCCCAAGCGATGTCTTCTGGCGAGCAGTCGTGGTAGAAGAGATCGCCCGCCGCGCCCGGCTTGACCGAGGTGTATCCGTCTTCGCCTTGGACGAGGGCCGGGAAGAAATTCTCGGCGATCACCCCGCTATAGGGATCAGGCGGGTTGTCTTCACCGCTCTCGTCTATCGGCAAGACGGCGGCCAGATACACCAGGTGGTCCACCGTGGCCGGGTCGAGTCCGGAGATGGACAGGCCTCCCAGTGAATGGCCCACGGCGACAACCGTCCCGTCGTCGCCCAGCCGGCTCCGCATGTCATTCACATCGGCCTGGAAGGCGGCAATGTCGTCGGCAGTGGTAGGACGGCATAGATCGGAAGCAAGAGTGGTGAGTCCTTCGGCTTCCAACAGAGCCTGCACCCGCTCCCAACACCAAGGTCCGTGAAACGCCCCATGGGCCAAAACAACTCCTGCGGTCATGGGGCCGCACTCTAGCTCGTGCCACATCAGAGTGGCCTTGGTGAGGTCCACAAAGACTTGTATTTGGAAATACGGGGTATTTACATAGAATATATCAAAAGATACTCTGCGGAATATGCAAGAACCGGTGAGCGTCTAAGCCGCTAGAGCGACACAAGATGCCCAAGGTCCGAGACGTAGTCCGTCTGGTGGAGCAGGACGGGTGGCGACGCGTACGCACACGGGGTAGCCATCACCAGTACCACCATCCGACCAAACCTGGCACTGTTACGATTGCGGGGAAGCCCAGCGATGATGTAGCGCCATGGATTTGGTCCAGCATCATGAAGCAGGCAGGCCTCAGAAGGGACAATCGATGAAGCGTGAATTTGCGGTCGTCTACGCCAAAGGCCCAAGAAATTACTCTGCCTATGCGCCTGACCTTCCCGGCTGTGTGATCACTGCAAGCACATGGGCAGAAGTTCAGAAAGTTGCCCGGGAAGCCATCGAGCTTCATATTCAGGGGCTCTTAGAAAACGGCGACCCTGTGCCTGAGAATCCCATGTCGCTCCGGGAAGCCATGCTCAACCACACCCGCCTCCTAGAAGAGTGTGGTGATCCCGCATCCAAATCGCCTACCACGGTGAGCATGGTTGTGGTCGACGTCGAGATGCAGGTAGCCGCCCGAGCCAGCTGAGGAAACCCGCTTTCTCGGTGTCCGCCGTGAGCGGCCAGCCTTTGATCTCGGTCAACCTGGCTACCTGCCAGCAAGGGCTCTAAGTTCCGCCTATGGCATCTGGGGAATCGCTGGAGGAGCGGCTGGAGCGGCTGGAGTCGATTGAGGAGATCCGGGGGCTGGCGGCCCGCTATTGCCTGGCGCTGGATATGCGGGCGGCTGATGCCTGGGTGAGCCTGTTTCCGGCGGATGTGCAGGTGGGCCGGGGGCGCTCGGGGCGGGCGGCGCTGGCCGAGTGGTTTCGCGAGACGATGGGGGGCAAGTTCACCGGAACCGCTCATGTGACCGGCAACCACATCATCGAGTTCGACGGGCCCGATCGGGCCCGCGGGGTGGTGTACTCCCGCAACGAGCACGAGACCGGCGACGAGTGGGTGATCATGACCATGATGTACTGGGACGACTACGAGCGCATCGACGGCCGCTGGTACTTCCGGCGGCGGCTGCCCCTGTACTGGTACGCCACCGACCTGAATGCCCCGCCGATCGGGGAGAACAAGATGCGCTGGCCCGACGAGGAGCCCTACGAGGGGGCGTGGCACGAGTTCTGGCCCACCTATCGGGCGTTCTGGGGGTCTCGGCTGGACGAGGTGGCCGATGTGGCCGAACCTGCGCCGGTGGGGGAGTTCTTGACCTGGCTGCGAGATGGGGGCGAGGAATTGCCCAGCGTGCGGGTGCGCTGACGTGCGGGCCGCCTATCACGAGTCCCAGGGCGGGCTGGATGTGCTGCGGGTGGGGGAGCTGCCTGACCCCGAGCCCGGCCCAGGCGACGTGCTGATCCGAGTGAAGGCCACCTCGATGGATCGGGTGGATGTGTACTGGCGGGAGGGATCGCACGGGATGAAGCTGCGCTGGCCCCAGCATGTGGGTGGGCGGGACATCGCCGGGGTGGTGGAGGAAGTGGGCTCGCAGGTTGAGACTGTGGCGGTGGGCGACCGGGTGGTGGCATCGGGGGAGCGGACCCACGCCTCGTTGGCGCTGGCTCCCGCGGATTTGACGTTTCCTCTGCCTGACGGGATCGGCTTCGAGGCTGGGGGGGCCACCCCCACGGCGGGCCGCTCAGCCCATCAGGCCCTCATCGAAAAGGCGCAGATCCAGTCGGGCGAGTCCGTGCTGGTGATGGCTGCCGGGTCGGGGGTGGGGAGTTTTGGGATCCAGATCGCCCGGGCGGTGGGCTGTCGGGTGATCGCCACCGCGGGCACTGCTGAGAAACGGGCCCAGGCCGTGGCGTTGGGCGCGGAGCTGGCCATCGACCACTACGACGACGACATCGTTGCCGCGGTTCGGGAGGCCACCGATGGCAGAGGCGTGGAGGTGGTGCTCGACCATGTGGGAACCCCGGTATTCGCTGCCGCGGTGCGGTCGCTGGCGCCGGAGGGCCGATTTGTGACCTGTGGAGTCACCGCCGGGCACATCGGGGAGTTGCACCTTGGGCAGTTGTTCGTGAAGGGCATCACCCTCATGGGCGTCGGGCGTCCTGACAATCAGCGGATCGCGGCCACCATGCGGGGGTTGCTGGCCATGATTGGCGAGGGACAGGTAAATCCAGTTATCGCCGCGACGTTCACGCTGGAGGAGATCGCCGAGGCCCACCGGCTGATGGAGAGCTCCGACTTTTTCGGCAAGATCGTGCTAACTCCGTAAGCCAAGGAAAGAGGAATATGCGCTCATTTGAATTTCCCATCGAGGCTGGCCACATCCAGGAATTCAGGCGAGCCGTCGGCGACCACGACGCAAAGTTCGATCCTGACGCGGCGGCCCCGCCCACTTTCATGGTGGCCGCCGACCGATATGACCCCGACTACGACCGCCGGCTGCGATCTGACAGCCCATGGCCGCCGATGGCGCCGGAGTCGGGTTCGGGGTTCCACGCCGGGATGGTCTTCGAATATCACCGCCATCCGAAGGCCGGCGAAGTGCTGACCGCCACGGTGGCCGACGGGGAGGAGTGGTTCAAGCAGGGCCGTCGAGGCGGACAGCTGCGGTTCCGGGAGATCGTCACCACCTTCGTCGATGCTGCTGGGCAGCCGTGTGTAACCGCCCGGTGGATCAACGTGAGAGCCGCCAACGAGGTGCGGGAATGAAGCCCGACGTCGGCGCTCAGCACCGCCAGGTGGTGGCCGATGGGCTGACCCGCACCCAGCTCGTGGCCTACGCCGGGGCCTCGGGCGACTTCCACCCCTTCCACCACGATGAGACCTACGCCACCACTCACGGCTTTCACCGGATCTTCGCCCACGGCATGCTGACCATGGGCATCACCGGCCAAGCCCTGGTGACGGTGTTCGGCGATGATGGTCTGACCCGTTATGGGGCCGACTTTTTGAAGCCGGTGTGGCCCGGCGACACCCTGACCACTGAGGTGACGGTGACCGCGGTCAACTCCGACGGTTCGGTAGACGTGGACATCGCCACCACCGACCAGCACGGCACCCTGGTGCTGCGGGGCACCGCGGCTGGAAGGCTCGCGGCGGGCTAAGCCAGCAATTCTCGGAGCCGCCCTACCGGGTCGCCGGAGGTGACCAGGGCCTCGCCTATCAGGGCGGCGTCGTAGCCAGCGTTGCGCACGTCGGCCATGGTGGTTCCGTCGGGAACGGCGATGCCGGACTCGGCCACCTTCACCACATGGTCGGGGAACAGCGGTGCCATGCGCTCAGCCCGCTGGTAGTCCATGGTGAACGCCGCGCTCTTGGGCTTCTCCCGCTGGTTGACGCCGATGACATCGGCCCCGGCTTCGAGAGCGGCTTCTAGCTCGCTCTCAGACTTGACCTCGGTGAGGACATCCATGCCCAGCGTCAAGGCCAGCTCGTGCAGCTCGGCCAGTTGCGCGGTGGCGAGGTCGGCAACGATCAGCAGCAGCGCATCGGCCCCCATCTGGTGGGATTCGTGTACATCGTCGACGCTGGTGATGAAGTCTTTGCGGAGCACGGGCAGCCCGGAGGCCTTCGACGCGGCAGCCAGATCTTCACCGCTGCCGCCGAACATTTCCTGGTTGGTGAGCACAGACAAGCAGGCCGCCCCGCCGTCGCGATAGGCCACTGCCAGTTCGGCTGGGTCGAGGGTGGCGTTCAGATCGCCGCGAGACGGAGAACGGCGCTTGATCTCGGCGATGATCGCCACTTCATCGCCAGCCAGCAGGGCTTGCTTGAATCGCCCGGCTCGGCTGGCCCGTTTATCGGGTCCCATGCGTCGGCATCATAAGGGGGTGTCCGGCTCCGGGAGAAGGCAGATAGCGCGGCCTAGGTCACCGCGGGGATGACTTCAGCGGCAAACAGTTCGAGAGTCTCCGGGGCGGCGAAGTCGCTGAACTGGAGGACGAACTGCTCGGCACCCATCTCCCGGTCGGCCTGAAGGCCCTCGGCCACCTCGTCGGGAGTTCCAGCCACAAGGGCCCAGTCACCGAACCGGCGCTGGGCGGTGGCCACCACCTCGTCCCGGGCCGCTGACGAAGGGGCCAAGCCGATGGCCCGCTGGACCGATAAGCGGGCGTTGCCGGCCAGCGGAAGCAGCTCCTCCAGTTCGGCCATGCCGTAAACCGGGCAGTTCCACCAGTCGGCAAAGTCCCGCACTAGCGGCATGGTGAGTTTGCGGCCGGCACCTCCGATCAATATTGGGATCTGACCGTTCAATGGAGTGGGTTGCTGCTGGGCGTTCTCCATCTGGAAGAACCGGCCCTGGTGGTTCACCGGCTCGCCGGTGAGCAGGGCCTGCACCACCTCCAGGGTCTCCCGCAGGCGGGCAGCCCGCACCGCTGGAGGCTCGTCGCCGAGGCCGAACCGCTCCATCTCATCGGGCACCGAGCCCCAGCCGATCCCCAGGTCGAAGCGCCCTCCGCTGAAATGGTCGAGGCTGACGATCATCTTGGCCAACACGGCCGGATGCCGGAACTGCCCGCACAGCACCATGTGCCCGATGCGCACCCGCTCGGTCCATGCCGACACCGCAGCGGCGGTCACGAAGGCGTCGTACATCGGCGAAGCGGGCAGCAGGGGCGGATTCAAATGATCCATGAGGTCGATCTTGTGAAACCCGCTGGCCTCTGCCGCCTTCACCCGGTCTTCAATAGTGGCCATGTCCATCCGCATCTGCGGCATGAACAGGCTGAACTGCGGAGGGCTCGATGGAATCGTCATGTCAGTTGCTCTTTCCCAGGCCGCGGCGCTCCATGTCATCGGTATCCACTTTCCAGTTCCGCATGAGCTCCTCCTCCAGGGCCTTGGCCTCGGCGAAGCTCATGCCGTCGGCAGCGTCGTAGATTCGCATGGTGGCCGGCGTGGCCGGGGTGGAGGCGGCGACGATCTGACCGGCCAGGGCTCTGGCTTGAGTCAACAGCTCGTCGTGAGGCACCACATGGTTGACCAGGCCGATGCGCAGGGCCTCTTCGGCTTCTACGAAGCGGGCGGTGGCGGTCATCTCCTTGGCCATGCGCTTGCCCACCGCCCGGGGCAGGAGAGCGGTCATGCCCCATGCGGGGATCACTCCGATCTTGGCGTGGGTGTCGGCGAACCGGGCCCGCTCGGAAGCCACGATGAAGTCACAGCTCAAGGCGATCTCCAGGCCCCCGGTGACGCAGGTCCCGTTCACCGCGCAGATCAATGGCTTGGATGTGTCCCGGCACGCCCGGGCGGGATCCTTGCCCATTCGCTTGTCGTCGCCCGGTCCGGGCGGTCCGTCGGCGGCCACTTCCCGCAGGTCCACGCCGCCGGTAAACACCGGGTCGGCCCCGGTAACGATGATGGCGTCCACCCCATCGTCGGAATCGCACGCTTTCAGCGCGGCATGTATGTCGTTGCGCATCCGCCGGGACATGGCGTTGCGGGCTTCGGGTCGGTTCAGTGTGATGGTGGCGATGCGGTCGTTGACCTCGACCAGCAGGCGCTCGTCTTCGGGGGTGACGGGTTTATCGGGGCGGTCGGTCATTTGGCTATGGTCAACCGCCGCAGTCGATCACGTCAACTGCCTGTTGGCGCAGCCAGTGGTCGGCCAGCACTAGTAGCACTTGGGCCTCCACCATGGGAACCGCTCGGGGCAGTACGCACGGATCATGACGGCCCCGGGCAGCCAGGGTGACGGGATTGTTGTCGCGGTCGACGGTGTCTTGGGGCGATGCGATGGTGGCGGTGGGCTTGAACCCCACCCGGATCACGATGTCCTCGCCGTTGCTGATGCCGCCTTGCACTCCACCGGAGCGATTGGAAGTTGTTCGGGGCCGTCCGTCGGGACCGGGAGCGAACGGGTCGTTGTGCTCCCGGCCGGTCATGGTCACTCCCGCAAAGCCCGAGCCGATCTCGAAGCCCTTGGCCGCGGGCAACGACAGGGCGGCTTTGGCCAAATCGGCCTCCAGCTTGTCGAACACCGGCTCGCCCAGGCCGGGGGGCACCCTTCGGGCCACGCATTCGACTATCCCGCCCAGCGAGTTGCCATCTCGGCGGGCCGCTTCGATTGCCTCAGTCATGGCCTCTGCGTGTTCGGGCGACGGGCATCGGGTGGCGTCGGCCTCCACGTCGGCCAGTGTCACCGCATCCAGATCGACATCGGCACAGATGGTGCCCACCTGGCGGACCCAGGCCAGTACCTCGATGTTGGCCGCGGTCCGCAAGAGCTGGCGGGCGATGGCCCCGGCGGCCACTCGGCCGATGGTTTCCCGGGCGCTGGCCCGGCCTCCTCCCTGCCAGTTGCGGATGCCGTACTTGGCCTCAGTGGTGTAGTCGGCGTGGGAGGGGCGGTAGACGTCTTTGAAGTCCTCATAGGCGCTGGGCCGGGCATCGGTGTTGCCCACCAGCATGGCAATGGGCGATCCCAGCGTGTGGCCTTCGAACACCCCCGAGAGGATGGCCACCCGGTCGGCCTCATCCCGCAAGGTGGTAAGCCGGCTCTGACCGGGCCGCCGTCGGTCCAAATCGTGCTGAATCATCTCCTCGGTCACCGGCAGCCGGGGCGGGCAACCGTCCACCACCGCGCCGATGCCGCCGCCGTGGGATTCCCCAAACGTCGTAACCCGGAACAACCGCCCCGTCGAACTGCTCATTGCATCTCAACACTACTTATCGGGATGTGATGGTTTAGGGGTCATATACAGCTGAGGGTGGTGTCGGTCATGCCTCGCTTGGCGCTGCTGTGGCAGTGTCGGGACATGGATCTAGATCTTGTTGGACGGGTGGTGCTGGTTACTGGGAGCTATCGGGGGACGGGGAGTGGGATTGCTCGGGTGCTGGCTGCTGAAGGCGCCGATGTGGTGGTGCACGGTTTTGAGGAAGGGCAGGGGGACTGGCTGGCTGACGAGTTGGGGCCGTCGGCTCGAGCGGTGTGGGGGGACATCTGCACCGACGAGGGGGCTGAGGCGGTAGCCGAGCAGAGTGGGCCGGTCGACATCCTGGTCAACAACTACGGGGTGGCAGTGGGGGGCACCTGGGGAGATGACGACGCCGAGGTGTGGTTCGACGCCTACAACCGCAACGTGCTCACCGCGGTGCGGATGACCCGGCTCATGGTTTCGGCCATGCGGGACCAGGGCTGGGGTCGGATTGTGTTGGTGTCCACCGTGGGAGCGACTCGGCCCGGCGACCGCATCCCGGGCTACTACACGGCCAAGGGATCGCTGCCAGCCATGACGGTGAGCCTGGCCCGGGAACTGGCCGGCACCGGGATAACGGTGAATTGCGTGAGCCCAGGGGCCATTGCCACTCCCGAGTTGGTGGAGATGTGGACCCGCCAGGCCGAGAAGGGGGGACGCTCTACGGATTGGGACGATATCGAGCGCCACGTGACCACGGAGATCATGCCCACCCTGACCGGGCGCATCGCCACCGTGTCTGACGTGGGGGAGCTAGTGGCGTTTGTGTGCAGCGACCGGGCCCGCCAGATTCATGGTGCCCATCTGCGCATCGACGGGGGTGCGGCCGACGTGGTGACTTGAGCGAGCGGTTTCGACCAGAACGTAACTAGGCTGCCCGGCGATGCCGACTCTGTATGACGTGGTCCGCGACTTCAGCCAAACCTGGCCCGACAAGCTGGCCGTGCTCACCGAGCAGGACGGCCACCGCACATTCCGAGAGCTGGCCGCCCACGGCGGAGCACTGGCCCATCAGTACCAAACTCGCTTTGGTCTGGGCTTGGGCGATCGAGCCTGCATCTGGATGCAGAACCGCCCCGAATACATCGAGTGCCAGCTGGGAATGCAGGCCATCGGCTTGGCCGGGGTGCCCATCAACCCGGAATGGACCGATCCAGAGTTGGAGTTCGTGCTCAACCACTCCCGATGCCGCCTGGTGTTCGCCGAGGCCGAACGGGCCGAGCGGGCGGTGGCTTTGACCAAGAACATGGACTCGGTGGAAGCAGTGGTGAGTGTGGACGAGCCGGTGGACGGGGCATTGCTGCTGGCCGACCTCATCGGCGAGGCGCCGGAGGGCGCTGGTCTGGATCTGCCCCCGGTGGACGGGTTCGTGGAGGGCAACGTGCTCTACACCTCGGGCACCACCACCGGAAGGCCCAAGGCGGTGCCGATGAGCCCTGAGCTGTTCGCTGGCGGAGCGGTGCCTTATGAGGAGATGTTCGGGCTGAACCACACCGACAGATCACTGGTGGTGACCCCGCTGTTCCACGGCAACGCCATGGGCGGGGCCATGTCGGCGCTCAGTCGGGGGGCCAGCGTGGTCATGCAGCGCAGATTCTCCGCGTCCCGCTTCTGGGCCTTGGTCGATCTCTACCGCCCCACCTACTTCCTCACCCTGGTGCCCATCATCAACATCTTGATGTCCCAAACACCCGGTCCCCACGAGAAGTCGCACTCGTTGCGGGTGATGATTCCGCTGGGCTGCGCTCCGATTATCGAGCAGATAGAAGAGCGCTACGGGGTGCCGTGCATGGACTGGTACGGCATGACCGAGGCCGGGTCGGGCACCTATACCCGCCTGGACGAGCCCCGACGGCCCGGCTCGGTGGGCAAGCCGTTCGAGGGGTCGGTGCTGCGGATCTTCCTGCCCGACGGCTCAGAGGCCCCGACAGGTGAGACGGGGGAGATCTGCTTTCTGCGGTCGACCATCGGCTTCGCCGGCTACATCGAAGATTCCGAGGCCACCGATGCCGCAATCACGGGAGACTGGTTCCGCACCGGCGACCTGGGCTACGTGGATGACGACGGCTATCTCTACTTCGTGGACCGCCAAAAGGACATCGTGCGCCGAGGCGGAGAGAACCTGTCCACCATCGAGGTGGAGACCGCCCTGCGCACCCACCCCGCAGTGGGAGATGTGGCGGTGGTGGCCCGCCCCGACCCAGTGCTAGGAGAGACGGTAGCCGCCTTCATCGTGGTGGCCGAAGGGTGCGAGTTGCCCACCGAGGAAGACCTGCGGACCCACACCAACGGCACCCTGGCCCCCTACAAGGTGCCCACCACCATTCAACCCATCGACGAACTCCCAAGAACCGGCAACGGCAAAGTAGAAAAATTCCGCCTCCGCCAGCGGTTCAGCTAAGCGAATTCGGCTCGGATTTGGGGGCCGTGCTGGTTGAGGGTGGGGAGGGAGGGGGCGGATTCGGCGGTGGCTTGGTCCCAGTCGGCGGTGGTGGCGGGGGCGGGGAGTTCGACGGTGCCGTCAGCGTGGGTGACGGTGATTCGGTTGAGCTGGGGGTGGGCTGAGAGGCCGGCCACATCGTTGACGGTGCCAAAAGCCATGCGGCTGTCGGTGAGCTTGCGGCGGAGATCTTCGGTGCTCAGGCGGGCAAAGACTTCGGCTACGGCGTCGTCGGTCCCCGCTCGGTTCGTGACTCGGGCTTTGTTGGTGGCGAAGCGGGGGTCGTGGGCCAACTCAGGCTTGTCAAGCACTGTCTCGCACAGCGTGACCCACTCTCGGTCGGACTGCACGGCGATGAGAAGGGTGGTGCCGTCGGCGGTGGTGAATCCGCCGTAGGGGGCGATGGACGGGTGGGCCAGGCCGACTCGCTCAGGGCCCTTGCCGAGGTAGTCGTGGTGGAGTAGGGGGACGGTCATCCACTCGGCCATGGTGGAGAACAGCGAGACCTCGATGTTGGCGCCCTCGCCTGAGCGGGCCTGGCGGACGAGGGCCTGGCTGATAGCCCGGGCCGCGGCCTCACCGGTGGCGATGTCGGCCACCGATACCCCGATTCGGCCCAGCGGGCCGGGCGCACCGGACACTGAGACCAAGCCGCTCTCGGCTTGCACCAGCAGGTCATAGGCCTTCATGTGGGCATAGGGCCCGGTCGGGCCGTAGCCCGAGATGTCGCAGGCCACCAGCCGGGGATGCTGCTGACGCAGTGACTCGGAACCGAATCCCAGCCGTTCGGCTGCACCCACGGCCAAGTTCTGGATATAAACGTCGGCCTGCTCGATCATCCGCCCCAGCAGCGCTTGATCCTCAGCGTCTTTGACGTCGAGGACGATGGACTCCTTGCCCCGGTTCAGCCAGGCGAAATAGCTGGACAATCCATCGGCAGCCGCGTCGTAGCCCCGGGAGAAATCGCCCTCGGCTCGCTCGACCTTGATGACCCTGGCTCCGGCGTCAGCCAGCCGGCAAGATGCCAATGGCCCGGCCACTGCTTGTTCTATGGAGACCACCAGCACGCCATCTAGAGGCTTTGCCGAGCTCACTCCAGCAACGTACCGCTCCCCTGGAGACAACGACTAAGAGTTAGTCTGCGGCGATGACACCCGAAGAGATCTTGGACTTAGCCCGCGAACACGCCGCGGCCGAGGCGGAGAACGACGCCGAGCGGACACTGGCCACACTGGTGGACGAGCCCACCTACGAGTTCTGGCCCATGGGCAAGGGGTTCACCGGTGGTGATCTGGCCCGGACGTTCTATCTGGAGCAGTATCCGCAGTTCGCCCAGCGGGTGACCGACTACGGCGTGCTGGGGGAGTGGACCAACGACCAATGTGCCATCCAGGAGTACTGGATCGAGTTGGACGGGAAGACCCGCCACATGGTCATGTCCATGATGCCCGCATCGGGCGACCTGCTGGACGGGGAGAAACTGTACTGCGACGACGCCTTCGTCGAGGCCCTACTCGGACCGCTGTGTGAGCATCTGAAGCCGCTCTAGCCCAGGAGGTGCTTTTGCACTTTGCCCAAGGCGTTGCGGGGAAGGTCGTCTACGAGGTGAAGGAGGCGGGGGTGCTTGAAGGGGGCGCACACTCCTTCCAAATGGGCTCGCAGATCAACTAGGTCGGGGGTTTTGCCGGAGGCGGGTACTACCCAGGCGGTGACCAGCTCGCCCCATTCCTCGTTGGGGGTGCCGGTGACGGCTACTTCCTCGATGTCGGGGTGGATGCGCAGGGCGTCTTCTACCTCACGGGGGTAGACATTCAAGCCGCCGGAGATGACGAGCTCCTTGGCCCGGCCCCGCAGCCGCAGGTAGCCGCGTTCATCGAACTCGCCAAGGTCGCCGGTGCGGAACCAGCCGTCTTCGTCGAACGCCTCCTCGGTGGCCTCGGGCTGGCGCCAATAGCCGGCGAACACGTTCGGTCCCTTCACAAGCACCTCGCCGGTGTCGGGGGCCAGCCGTAATTCCACTCCAGGCAGGGGGAACCCCACCGTGCCGGCTCGTCGCTCTTCATCATGGGGGTTGGAAACCAACATGATGGTCTCGGTCATGCCGTAGCGCTCTAGCACCCGTATGCCGGCCGCTTCCCCGAGTCGGCGGTGCAGGTCGGCGGGCAGGGGAGCAGAGCCGGCCACGCACAGCCGCAGCCGGGAGAGCTCCCCGGTCCTGTCAGACTGGGCCAGCCGGGTGTACATGGTGGGCACTCCGAAGAACATGGTGGCGTCGTGGTCTTGTGCCGCATCCATCACCGCATCGGGCGAGAACCCGTCGAGCAAAATCGCAGAAGCTCCGGTCAGCAGTGTGCCGTGCAGCCCCACGCCCAGCCCGTGCATGTGAAATAGGGGAAGGGCCAGCACCAGTCGGTCGTCGGGCGTCCACCGCCAGGCAATGCGGACCGACTCGGCACCCGCCAACAGGTTTCCGTGGGTCAACACCGCACCTTTGGGCACACCGGTCGTGCCCGACGTGTAGCCCAGCAGCGCGGGGTCGCGGCTAGCCATCTGGTCCAGGCTGGGGGCTGCGGCGTCGTCGAGATCGAGCCGGGGGGAGACCACGACCATCTCAGGGGCAAGCTCAGCCAGCCATCGCACCCATTCAGGCTTATCCACCACCGCAGCTCGGGGATCGGCGTCGCCGACGATATGGGCCAGTTCGGCCTGCTGGTAAGCCCCGTTGACCGGTACCACGATGAGCCCCAACCGCAGAGCAGCCACGTGGGCCACCACCAAGTCCACCGAGGCTGCGGCAGAGAGGATGATCCGATCGCCCTTGCGCAGGCCCGCACCAAAGAGCCGTCCAGCGGCGGCCTTCGTGCGCCGGGCCAAGTCGCCCCTCGAAACCCACCCAGACTCTGCATCCCACAGTGTGGGCTTAGACGTCTCAAATGCCCAACGGTTGCTCCACGCCGCCGCCAGGCTCACCTCAGCGGTGAGATCTACCGATTCAGGATTAACCCCCGCAGGAAAGTGCACAGCATCGGCTCGCCCCACTGCGTTCATCCGGCGATCATGTCACAGCATCTCGGTATAGGCCGTTGTTGTTGTCATGGCCCGGCGATACCATGTCCGTGATGCCTGTACCCATCACCGATCCCGCCGAACACGGTTTCAATCCCTCGGTGTATGTCGAGGCATTCTTGGCTGCCGAGGCTGAATTGGCCGAAAGCGCCCTCCGAAATGAGCCTGAAGGCGACGTACTGACCGTTGACGATCTTCGTGAATGGGCTGAGCGCCTCAGGTCCTCTATCGAGGAGGACGATGACCTGGAGCCTCCCCGATAGGTACTTGGGGCCAGTCTTCAACAGGTGGGCAGAAACAAGAGATTCAGCCGCTCAGTACCAACTCTTGTTGGGCCTGTTTGAGCTCGCTGATCGCCCATGGAACGAATTGCCGGGCTTTCCGCTCCTTGGCCACTCACCGATGTGGCGTTGGGTAATAATTGATCAGACGCTTGTTGTCTTTCTGGTAGCTGAGCCTCAGGGCCAGCTGATCGTCATGGACATACGAGACGGCTAGCCTCTTCCCTCGTGCCTTTGAACCTGGCCACCGCCTGGGAAGCAGCCGCGGAAACTGTGCCCGACGCCGATGCGGTGGTGTGTCACCCGGTCAGCCGGACGTGGCGGGAGTTTGAGGATCGGGCTGCTCGGTTGGCGGCTGCGCTGGGGGAGTTTGGCATTGGCGCGGGCGACAACGTGGGGCTCTACCTCTACAACGGCAATCCCTATAGCGAGGTCACCTTCGGGGCGTTCAAAGCCCGGGCTGCCCCCTGCAATGTGAATTACCGGTACTTGGCCGGAGAGCTGCGCCATCTGTTGGATGATGCCGATGCCAAGGCGGTGTTCTTTTCTCCCGAATTGGCTGACCGTGTGGATGAGGCCAGGGCAGACCTGCCTCTGTTGCGGGCCGCCATCCAAGTGGGGGAGCCGGGTGACCCGGTGCCCGACTGGGCGCTGGACTATGAGCAGTTGATTGCCGGCCACGATCCGGCTCCGCCCATCAGCCGC
This sequence comes from Acidimicrobiales bacterium, assembly GCA_963663255.1. GTDB lineage: Bacteria > Actinomycetota > Acidimicrobiia > Acidimicrobiales > Bin134 > Poriferisocius. The sequence continues at coordinate 2,057,719 of OY760141.1, read as the reverse complement.
AGCCCCGACGACTTGTGGATGCTGTACACCGGGGGAACCACGGGCAAGCCCAAGGGGGTCATGTGGCCCCACGGATCACTGGTCGGCACCATGGCCGCCCCCTATCGAGCCCTGGGTCTGCCTCTTCCCGAGACCGTTGATTTGGTGAAATCCAACATCACGGCCATCTATGACAGCAATCGAGTATCCCGCCAGCTCGCGGCCTCGCCGCTCATGCACGGCACGGCCAGCATTGTGGCGCTGTCCACTTTCACTCAGGGCGGGGCGGTTATCACCATGCCGGAGCGAAGCTTCGACGCCGACGCCCTGTGGCGCTGCGTGGAGCGGGATCGGGCGACCGTGCTCACCATCGTGGGCGACGCCTTCGGCCAGCCCATGGCCGACGCCCTGGACGCAGCCGCAGCCCGGGGCGAGCCCTATGACCTGTCGTCGGTGTTCATGGTCATGTCCTCTGGTGTGATCTGGAGCCAGCCGGCTAAGGAGGCCCTGCTGGTGCACAAGAACATGAAGCTGGTGGATTCGCTCGGTTCCAGCGAGGGCACCGGCACCGGCATGAGGATCAGCGACCGCAAGGGCGGCTCGGCCACGGCCCGGTTCACGCTGGGGGAGAACGCCGCGGTGTTCGACGAGGACGGCCAGCCGGTGGAGCCCGGCTCGGGCGAGCAGGGCATGGTAGCGGTGGGCGGCCCCATCCCCATCGGCTACTACAAGGATCCGGAGAAGACGGCGGCCACTTTCCGCACCATTGGCGGTCGGCGCTGGTCGGTTCCCGGCGATTGGGCCACCGTTGAGGCCGACGGCACCATCACGCTGCTGGGTCGGGGATCAGCCTGCATCAACAGTGCGGGGGAGAAGATCTATCCCGAAGAGGTGGAGGAGGCGGTCAAAGTCCACCCCGCAGTGGCCGACTGCCTGGTGGTGGGAGTGCCCGACCCAAAGTGGGGCGAGGCGGTGACCGCGGTGGCTCAGGTGGACGGCGATGCCACCGACGACGAGATCATCGCCGATGCCCGCACCCGTCTGGCCGCCTACAAGCTCCCCAAGGCGATTGTTCGCACCGATGCCGTGCAGAGGGGGGCCAATGGCAAGCCCGACTACCAGTGGGCCAAACAGACCGCGCTCGACTCTCTGTCCCGGTAGGCGCCGATCTGAAAGCATGGTGCCATGAGCATCAAAGTGACTGCGCTGCCGGCGGCTTTGGGTGCCACTGTGGAGGGGCTGGATGCCGATCATTTGGATGACGGCGTCGCGGCTGAGCTGCGGGAGGCGTTCTGGGCCAACAAGGTGCTGTTCTTTCCCCGGATTCATCTGACCGATGAGCAGCACGTGGCACTGGGTTCGCTGTTCGGCGATCTGGAAGCAGTGAGCAATGACGATACCGACCACCGCGACCACCACACGGTGGACGACGAGGGCAAGATCCTCGTGCTGGACAGCTCCAATGCCTATTCCCGGGCCAACTTCTGGCACACCGACGTGACCTTCGCCCGCCAGCCTCCGCTGGGCTCGCTGCTGTCGATGAAGGAGTCACCTCCCTCTGGCGGCGACACCATGTGGGTCAACACCCAGGCTGCCTACGAGGGGCTGTCCGATCCCATCAAGGCGGCCATCGAGGGGATCACCGCCCGCCACGGCCGAGCCGGGCTGACAGAGTTCACCGACCACCCGGCGGTGACCGCTCACCCCGAGACCGGCAATCGCCTCCTGTTCGTGAATCGGGGATGGACATCGTCGCTCAACGGGATGAGCCATTTGGAGAGCAGAAGCCTGCTCACCCTTTTGTGCGACCACATGGAGCGCCCTGAGTACACCGTGAGGTGGCGATGGAGCGACGGCGACGCCGCGCTATGGGACAACCGCTGCACCATGCACTATGCCATCGACGACTACGGCTCCGACCACCGCCGCATCCACCGGGTCACCATCTACGACCCCTCCGGCGCCGGTCCAGTGGCGGCCACGTCATTGGGCTAGAGCTCTAGCAGCGCCTGTTCGACCACCTCGGTGAGCGCGGGGTGGATGTAGAGCTGGCCGCGGGCCATTTCGTCGACGGTGAGGCCGAACTGGAAGCCCTGGATGAGCTGTTGGATGAGGGTGGGGGCTTGGGGGCCGATGATGTGGGCGCCTAGCAGCAGCCGGGTTTCGGGGTCGGCCAGCACTTTGGCGAAGCTGGTGGTGTCCTCCATGGCCCAGCCGTAGGCGGTGTCTTGATAGGGGCGGAGAGCTCTCAGATAGGGCCGCCCCTCGGCCCGCAGGGCTTGCTCAGTGGCGCCGACTGCGGCCACTTGGGGATAGGCGAACACTGCATGGGGGATGCCGGAGTGATCGGGGGCCCTCATGTCGTCGGGGTGGGCGATGTTGTGGGCCACGGCCCGGGTGTCCTCGTTGGCGGTGTGCTTGAGCTGGGCGGCGTGGCAGATATCCCCCAGCGCCCACACTCCATCGACGCCGGTACGGAGGTACTCGTCGATCACCACATAGCCGTCGCTGTCCAGTTCAACCCCGGAGAGGGTCACGCCGAGCTGTTCGCCGTTGGGCACCCGGCCGGTGGCCACCAGCAGGACGTCGCCGGTCACGTCTCGGGCCTCGGTGCGGACCGTGACCTGCGACCCGGCCTGGGACACTCCGGTGATAGGGGAGCCCAGCGCGCAGTCCATGCGCTTCGACACGATCTCGGTGAAAGCGGCAGAAACGTCCTCGTCCTCGGCCCGCAGCAGCCGCTCCGAGCGATTCACGATGGTCACCGACACCCCCATGGCGTCGAACACGTGGCCCAGCTCAGCAGCGATGTAGCCCCCGCCCAAGATCACCATGCGATCGGGGAGCTCTTCCAGGCGCATGACGGTGTCGGAGGTGTGGAAGGGGATTTCGTCCAGCCCGGGGATCAGGGGAATGAACGGCCGGGCCCCGGCGGCCAGCACGATGTGGTTGCCGGTGATCTGCTGCCCGTTCACCTCCAGCACCTTGTGGCCGACAAAGCGGGCGTCGCCGTTGAACACGGTCACGTTGTCGAGACTGTGCCGATAGTCCTCCCCGCCTTGGGCGATGGGATCGATGCGCCCGAACACCCGGCCCACGATCTCGGGCCAGCGCACCTCATCCAGCGAGGTGTCCACCCCGAGATGCCCGGTATGTCCAGCTTGGTGGGCCATGTCGGCGGCATACACGAACATTTTCGAGGGGATGCATCCCCGGTTCAGGCAGGTCCCACCGAACACGTCCCGCTCGATCAGCGCCACCCGCCAATCGTCGAAATCGGGGGTCAAAACGCTGTTGCCCGACCCGGTGCCCACCACCACCAGGTCGAAGTGCTCGGGTGATTTAGGCATAGACGAGATCAGCCGGCCTGTGGTGGCCCTTTGGCGGTTTGGTCCTCGTCGATGAGCTGGCCCCGGACACTGGGGTTGCGACCCAGTTGGATGTCCTCGTGGCGCTGCATGATGGCCGGGGCGTACACGTAGTCGGTCCAGATGTAGAACTGGTTGTCGAGCACGGCGTTGAACACCAGCTCGGCCACCTCGGGGGGCTTCACCGCGTCCTCGTAGATGGCCATCATCATCTGCATCCGCTCCTCGTCCTCGGCAGTGGGGTCGGGCGGGATGATGGGCGAGCGCAAAGTCTCGGGGCGGTTGCGCTCGGAGTTGATGATGTTGGTGGTCACCAGCCCGGGGCACAGCACCGATACGCCTACCGTTGAGCCGCTCTCTTGAAGCTCGTGATAGAGCGTCTCGGAGATGGTCACTACCGCGTGCTTGGTGGCGCTGTAGGGGCCGATGTTGGGATACGAGGTGTGCCCGGCGACCGAGCCGGTGTTCACGATGTGGCCGTCGCCGTGCTCCATGAGGTGGGGCAGGAACACCCGGAGACCGTGAATTACGCCCCACAGGTTCACCCCTAGCACCCACTGCCAATCGGCGGTGGTCAGGGTGTGCATCAAGCCGCCTGCGCCCACCCCGGCGTTGTTGCATACCACGTTGACCTGGCCGAATCGGGAGAAGGCAGCCTCGGCCAGCTCGTCCATGTCTTGCTCGGAGCTCACGTCGGTGAGCACGCCCACCGCATCGATGCCGGCATCGTTCATCTCGGCCACCGCGGCGTCCATGGCCGGGCCCTCCACATCGGCGATCATGATGCGGGCACCGGCTGTGCCGAATCTATCGGCCATGGCCCGGCCCATGCCGCTGGCCCCGCCGGTGATGACCGCTGCTTTGCCCTCAAATGTGTCCATGAGCCGACGCTACCGCCTGTTTGCGGTGGGAAATGGTGTCGGAAACTAGGGTTCCCGCCGTGAGCAAGATAAACGCCGTTGTGATGTACCCGCTGGCCATGGATGAGTCGGAGCTCGATGATCTCCACCGACGGTTCCCTGGGGTGCAGTTCCACAACATCGCCTACTTCGAGCCCCACGGGCTGCGGGATGCCAAGGCCAAGGGCCGGGTCACCGACGAGCTGCTGGCCACTGCGCCGCCGCTGTCTGATTCGGAGCGAGAGGTGATCGCCGACGCCGATGTGCTGATGGCCCTCGACCTGCCCCATGGGATCAGGGAGTGGGCGCCCCAGCTGCGCTGGGTGCAGGCCATTGGGGCGGGCATCGGGCAACTCGAGCCGGCCAAGCTGAAGGCCAAGGGCATTGCGTTGACCAATGCGGCGGGCGTGGCCTCCACCCCTATTGCCGAGTTCGTGATCGGCCGCCTGCTGGAAGTGTGGAAGGACATCAGGGTGCTGGAGCGGCAGCAGCGCGGCCACATCTGGCAGATGCACCAGGGGCTGTTGGCGAAGGGGAAGACCATGGGCATCGTCGGCTTGGGCGCCATCGGCCGGGATGTGGCCCGCCGGGCCAAGGCATTTGAGATGACCATTTTGGCCAACCGCCGCTCGGCTCAGCCCGGCGACACCGATCCCGATGCCGACGAGATGTTCGGCCCCGACGGCCTCGACGAGATGCTGTCCCGAAGCGACGCGGTGGTGCTGTGCGCCCCCCATACCCCCGAGACCATCGATCTGATGGACGCCGATCGCCTGGGGCGGCTCAAGCCCGGAGCAGTGCTGGTGAACGTGGGCCGGGGATCGATGATCGACGAGGACGCCCTGGTGGCCTCGCTGGAGTCGGGCCACTTGGGAGCCGCGGTGCTGGATGTGACCCGCGAGGAGCCGCTGCCTGCCGACAGCCCGCTGTGGGATGCGCCGAACATGTATTTGTCGCCCCACTGCTCCACTGCTCGCGAGGGCTACAACGAAGCCCTAATGGAGTTGTTCTGCGACAATCTGGAACGCTTTTTGGCCAACGAGCCGCTACGCAACGTGGTAGACCCCGACCGGGGCTATTAGGAATAGGTCTAGGACCAGGAACAAATCCCATCGAGGAGGAATCACCCATGCCATCAGATGCCTACAACGCCGCGGTTGCCGCGCTGAAGCAGCAGATGCAGGAGTCTGCTGGCGGCCCTCCACCCGATTTGGCCACGATGCGGGCCGGTTTCGAACAGGGCTACAGCTCGATGCCCGTTCCCGACGGAGTGAGCTTTGCGCCGGTCGATGCCGGCGGAGTTCCTGCCGAGTGGGTGACACCGCCCGAAGTGGAGGGCAACCGGGCCGTCTTGTATTTGCACGGCGGCGGCTATGTGGTGGGCAGCCTCAACACCCATCGACATGTGGTGAGCCGCCTGGCCCAAGGGGCCAAGGCCCGGCTGTTGAACGTGGACTACCGCCTTGCGCCGGAGAATCCCTTCCCGGCCGCGCTGGACGACGCTATGGCCGCGTGGCAATGGCACTTGGCCAATGGGGGAGAGGCCGCACGCACCGCCATCTCCGGCGATTCCGCCGGCGGGGGCCTGGCCATCGCGCTGTGCATGAAGCTGCGCGACGGGGGCCTGGAGCAGCCCGCCTGTGCTGCACCCATCTCGCCGTGGACCGACTTGACGTTCTCGGGCGATTCCATGACCGAGCGGGCCGAGCGCGACCCCATGCTGGCGGGAGCTGACGCCCTGTCGGGCATGGTCATGGCCTACGCCCAAAGCACAGACGCCACCGACCCCTACGTCTCCCCGGTGTTCGGCACCTTCGACAACCTGCCCCCCATGATGATCCAGGTGGGCACCGAAGAGGTGCTCTACGACGACAGCACCCGAGTGGTCAAGGGAATCGAGAACGCCAACGGCTCGGTTGAGTTCCGACCCTGGCAAGACATGATGCACGTCTGGCACCTGCTAGCCGGCGTAGCCCCCGAAGCCGAAGAAGGCATCGCCGAGTTGGCTGCGTATATCGCGGAGCAGACCTAACTAGCAGCCAACTGCGCACCCAGGGTGCGGAGTTGCTGGGTGCCGGCGCCCAGGCTGCACTCGATGTGCTTGTTCCACAGGGTGTAGCGGTGGAGGGGGTAGTCGACGCTTACCCCCATGCCGCCGTGGACGTGCTGGGTGGCGTGGGCCACGTCGTGGGCCCAGTGGGAGGCGTACCACTTGGCGATGGGCAGCCGCAGCGAGGCGTCGTTGCCGTGGGCCAAGTCATAGAGCACGGCACAAGTACAGAGCCGCACCGCCTCCACATGCATGAACTGGTCGGCCAACCGCTGGGTGACCGCCTGGAAGGTGGCCACCGGGCGGCCGAACTGCTCCCTTACCGAGGTGTACTCGGCAGCCAAGCGCAGCGCTCGGTCGACCACCCCTACCTGGGTGGCGCACAACAGGGCCACCGCCCGATCGGCCAGCCACGCCACCGACGCGCCGTCGGCGGCTCCCAGCGGCTCGCACGGGACGCCGTAGAAGCTCACCTGCTGGATGGGCTGGAGCCGGGTGGACATGCCCGCCTCCATGGTCACCCCTGCGTCAGACAAGTCCACCAAGAACAGCCCGGTGCCGCTGATGGTGCCGTTGTCGGTGCCGTCGTCGAGCCCGGCCACCACCACGATCTTGGACGACTCGGCGGCGAACTCCACCACTTCCTTGGTTCCCACCAGCCTGCCGTCCACCACCCGGGCCATCGGGCTGGCGATGTCGTCGTTCAGGTACTCCTGGAGGCCGACGGTCAACACGTTGGACCCCGACGCGCAGCCAGGCAGTTCCCGCTGGCGCTGCTCGTCGGTTCCGAAGGTGTCCACCGCCAACGCGGCCAGCATCCCGCTCCATAGCGGCACCGGAGCCACATGGCGCCCTTGGGCTTCCAGCACCAGGCCGACGGCGATCAGGTCCAAGCCTCCGCCGCCAATGTCTTCGCTCAGACCGATGCCCACCAGCCCGGCCGCGGCCAGCTCTCCATAGAGATCCCGGTCGAACCACTCGTCGGCGGCCTCGATCTCCATGAGCCGCTCCATGTCAACACGGTCGCCCATGATCCGGTTGGCCAACTCGGCTACCGCTACCTGCTCTTCGCTCAATGAGAAATCCATTGCTCGACCTCCTACTTGCGGCGCTTCTCGCGAGGCAGGCCGAGGCCGGCCATGCCGATGATGTCCCGCTGGATCTCGTTGGTTCCGCCGCCGAACGTCAGAATCCAGCAGCCCCGGTAGGACTCCTCCATCCGGCTGGAGAAATCTGCGTGGGGGGATCCCTTCTTGAGGTGCCCGGTGGCCCCCACCACCTCGGTGAGCCCGGAGTAGATGAGGTGCATGGACTCCGAGCCCCACACCTTGATGGTGGAGGCCAAAGCCGGGCTCACGTTGTTGCCCACCGTGGACTCGTAGGCCACTTTCCAGTTCAACAGATCGAGGAACTCCACCCGGGCCCGGCACTCGGCCAGCTTGACCTGCACCCACTCTTGGTCGATCACCCGGCGGCCGTCGGGCAGCTTGGCCTCTTTGGCCCACTCAACCGCCTGGCTCACCAGGTTGGCGATGCCCCCTGAGGCGCACAGCGACACCCGTTCGTGGTTTAGCTGGTTGGTGATGAGGCCCCAGCCGCCGTTCACCTCGCCCACCCGCAACCAGTCGGGCACCCTCACGTTGTCGTAGAACGTGGACGTGGTGTGGGAGCCCCCCATGGTGATGAACGGCTGGATGTCGAATCCGGGGTCGTCGGCGGGGGCCAAGAACATGGTGATGCCCTTGTGGGCGGGAGCATCGGGGTCGGTGCGGGCCGCCAGCCACACGTAGTCGGCGTCGTAGGCCAGGCTGGTGAACTGCTTTTGACCGTTGACGATCCACTCGTCGCCGTCGCGCACCGCCTTGGTCTTGAGGGCAGCCAGGTCGGTTCCCGCGGTGGGCTCGGAGTAGCCGATGGAAAAGTGCATCTCGCCGGCCAGGATCTTCTTCAAGAAGAAGTCCTTTTGGCGGTCGGTGCCGTACTCCCGGATGGTTGGGCCCACCGTGTTGATGGTGAGGAACGGAACCGGCACCTGGGCGGCCCAGGCCTCATTGAAGAAGATGTACTGCTCGATGGGGGTGAATCCCTTGCCGCCGTATTCCACAGGCCAGCCAACGCCCAGCCAGCCGTCGCTGCCGATCTGGCGGATCAGCGCCTTGTAGTCCTCGTTGGCCTCGGTCTCGGTGTGGCGGATCTTGGCCCGCACCTCGTCGGTCATGAGGTGGGAGAAGTAGGTCCGCAGCTCTTGCTGAAGCTCTAGCTGGTCATCGGTCAACTCGACGCGCATAGGCCTAGTGTGCCAGCCCCGGCCCGAGTCGGGCTATCCAGGACTGCCCAGGAGGCGGGTAGCCTCTCGGCCATGCTGGTGGTGGGACTCACCGGGGGGATTGGGGCAGGCAAGTCCACCGCCGCGGACCGGTTCGCCGAGTTGGGGGCGGCCGTAGTCGACGTCGACGCCATCGGGCGAGAGGTGCTGGCTCCCGGTGGTCGGGCCGAGCAGGGGGTAATCGAAGCCTTCGGGCCGGGCATCTTGGACGACAGCGGCAGCATCGACCGGGGGAAAGTAGCCGCAGAGGTATTCGGCCGACCTGACCGGCTGGCGGCTCTGGAGGCAATCAGCCACCCGGCCATAAATGCCGAGCTGGACAGCCAGCTCCAATCGTTGGCTGAAGGGGGACAGGTGGGGGTAGTGGTGTTGGACATGGCGGTGTTGGCTGAGAGCCGGCTCGGGCAGCTGGAGTCGGGGCGGGGCTACACCGTCGTGGTGGTGGTGGAAGCCCCTGAGGAGGTGCGCTTGCCCCGGCTTTTGGAGCGGGGCCTCACCGAGGATCAGGCCCGGGCCCGCATGGCCAGCCAGGCCACCGATGCCCAGCGCCGGGCTTTGGCCGACCATGTGATCGTCAACGACGGCAGCCCGCATGAGCTGGCCGCGGCCGTCGACTGGGTGTGGGCTGAGCTAGCTGGGGGCTAGGAGCGGGGGACTTCCTCCCAGGGCTGGCCCTTGAAGGGGTCGGGCTCTTTGGGCAGGCCCAGCACTCGCTCGCCGATGATGTTGCGCTGCACCTCGTTGGTGCCCCCGGCGATGGCCATGGCCGGGGCACCGATCACGGCATTGGCCCATTCATCGGCGTCTTCGTCAATGGCATTCCAGGCTTGGCCAGACGGTCCAACCAACTCGATGGCCACATCGGAAGCACGGCGGCTCAAGATGGCCGCGTTCAGCTTGGCGATGGAACCCTCCGGGCCGGGGGCCTTCCCCGATTCGGCGGCTTGGCGGATCCTCATGCCGATGAACTTCTGGATTCGCTCGCGGATGTAGAGGTCGGCAATTGCGTTGCGCACCACCGGGTCGCCGTCGCGGCCCTGCCGGCGGGCCTCATCGATGAGCTTGGCGCTGCCCATCGACCGGGACATGGCTCCGCTGCCCCCGGCTCCGATGGCCACCCGCTCGTACATGAGCATGGCCACGGCCACGTTCCAGCCGTTGCCCTCGCCCCCGACCAGGCAGTCGTGGCCCACCCCGACGTCGGTCAAATAGACCTCATTGAAGTGAGAACTCCCGTTGATCTGGCGCAGCGGCCGGATGTCCACGCCGGGCAGCGACAGGTCGATGATGAACATGGACAGTCCCCGGTGCTTGGGCTGGGCTGGGTCGGTGCGGGCCACGCACAGGCCGTACTCGCAGTACTGGGCGCCCGAAGTCCACACCTTCTGCCCGTTCAGCACCCACTGGTCGCCGTCGCGGATCGCCCTGGTGGCCAGTGAGGCCACATCGGAGCCGGCGCCGGGCTCGGAGAACATCTGGCACCAGAGCTCGTCGCAGCGGATGATCCGGGCCTGGTGCCGGTCCTTTTGCTCGTCGGTGCCGAAGTCGTTCATGACCGGCAGGCACATCCCGTGGGAGATGGCCGCGGGCACCAGCGGTGCCTGGTATTGGGACAGCTCCTGGTTGAACACCTCGAGGTAGCTCTTGTCGAGCCCTTGCCCGCCGTACTCCACCGGGTAGGTGATGCCCCCCAGCCCGGTGTCGGCCAGCGCCTGGTGGAATCGGCGGCACTCGGCGACCAGCGATTCCTCGGTCCACTCCACCGGTGGCTGGCTGAGGGGCACGGCATTGGCCTTGAGGAACTCCTTGGCCCGTACTTGGAAGTCCTCGTGGGTGATGGTCATGTCCAGAGACTATGAAAGAGCGGGAGGGCCGACCTAGTGGTGTGTCGCAGATTCATCCGCGGGCGTCCTGCTAGGCGGCAGGGCGGACGGCCTCGGCGGGGTCCATGCGAGAAGCCCGCCATGAGGGGTACATCCCGGCCACCAGCCCTACTCCCACGGTTACCGCCAGCCCGATGGCGATGAACGAGACCTCGATGGTGAAGGGCCAGTTCAGCACTTGTATGACCACGGATACCACAGCCAACCCGAGCCCGATGCCAATAATCCCGCCGAAAAGGGTCAACAGCACCGACTCGATGAGGAATTGTGCGGCTATATGGGTCCTCTTGGCCCCCAGGGCTCGGCGCACCCCTATTTCGCCCCGGCGCTCCAGTACCGAGATCAGCATGATGTTGCCCACACCGATAGCCCCCACCACGATGATGACCACCACCAGCAGGCTGAGCAGCGATTGGAAATTCTCGCTGATTATCTCTCGGGCCTCCAGGTCGAGCGACGACACCGCCACCTCGCCGGGGGCCTCGGGGTTGGCCTGGCGGGGGAGCAGCTCCCGGACCTGCTCGATCACGTCCAGGTCAGCCTGCACCCAGATGCGCTCTGGGTTGTCGTCGGCGTCGTAGAGGTCTTCGGCTACGGAGAATCCAATGAGCGCGGCCCGGTTCAAGGTCAGTCCCTGGCTGATGGTGAACGGTTGGAGGACGCCGATCACCGCGAATTCGTGGCCGGAGATGTGGACGGTTGGGTTGGCGTAGAGCTGGTCGAAGCCCAGAACTTCGGCGGTGTCGGATCCGAGGACCACGGTGGGGACCTGCACCGTGGCTGCATCATGGAATCGGCCGTGGGCAATTCCGCCCCGCAGCGGGATGAGAAGGTCCAAATCGTCTTCTTCTACAGCGAACAGCCGGATGCCCCCCGTCTCTACTTCAGGTATGTAGTCGGATTTGCGCATGGTGGCCGGAACCCGGCGAATGGAGGCCACCACATCCACCAGATCCCGCATGTGGGTGTCGATGGCCGCGGCGGCTCCCGGCAGCAGTTCGGGTTCTTCGGCAAAGGAGGTGCCGGGGGTCAGCTCCAACACGTCGATGCCCTGTTCCAGCAGATCGCGCTGGGCGTCGGCCTCACCAGAATTGATGATGCCCACCAGCGCGATGAGAGAGGCCACGCCGATGGCGATGCCGATGGCCGCCATGGCGGTTCGGCCTTTGCGAGTCCGCAGCCCCAGCGTGCCCAGTGACAGGGAGTCGCGGATTCGCAGCTTGCTGCGGGAAGAGCCCGAAGGGCCGTCGCGGATTCGCCGCTTTCTGCTAGCCATCTCAGGCTTTCGCCGAATCGTCGCCGCTGGCACCGGGGTTGGGCTGATGTTCTCCCGAATCGTGGCTGATGAGGCCGTCGAGAATGGCCACCGACCGGGGCATCTGGTCGGCCAAATCCCGATCGTGGGTGATGATCACGATGGTGGAACCGGCCCGGTTCAGCTCCAAGAACAGCTCCACGATCTCCTCGGTGTTCTGCGAGTCGAGGTTGCCGGTGGGCTCATCAGCCAGCACGATGGCCGGGTCCCCCACCAACGCTCGGGCGATGGCCACCCGTTGGCGTTCACCTCCGGAGAGCTTGCCGGGCCGCTGTTTCATTCGGTGTCCAAGTCCGACTCGTTCCAGCACCTCGCGGGCCATCTGTCTCCTCCAGCGGAGACTGAAACCCTGGTAGAGGTTGCCGGTGGCCACGTTGTCGAGGGCAGACAGACCCTCCAACAGGTGGAACTGCTGGAATACGAACCCGATGCGGTGGCCCCGCACCCCGGCCACCTCGCGGTCGGCCATGGCGGAGAGCCTTTGACCGTCTACCACCACCTCGCCCGAACTGGGGCGGTCCAGTGCCCCCATGATGTTCAACATGGTGCTCTTGCCCGACCCCGAGGGGCCGACCACTGCCACCAGCTCGCCCGCGCGAATGGTGACGTCGACGCCGTCTAGGGCCCGAACCGGCGGCGAGCCCGGATAGTGCTTCGCCACCTGGTGTAGCTCCAGCACCTTTCGGGGCTCAATCGTCATCAGGACTCGCCTCTAGTTGCTGTACGGCTCGGGGCCGTACTGGCATCAGGGGATGCGCACCAGGTCGCCCACTTCGAGGTCGCCGTCGGTGATCTCGACAAAGGCATCAACGAACGTTCCCACCTCAACCGGCACCAAGGTGGTCGACCCGTCGGCGACCACCTCCACGGCGAAGCCGCCGTTGACCGTGGCGATCAGCGCCGATGCGGGCACCACCAATGCGTCGGGGGTTACCTGCTTGGTGATGGTCCACTTCACCGGAGCAGCGTCGAAGCGGGCAGAGGCCTCTTCGTCGAGCAGGATGATGGTGACCTCGATGGTGGGATCAGCCAGCCCGCCGGTCTGCGCGTTGGGCAGCCGCTTGGCCACCCTGGCCACCTCTGAAACCACGCCCGGGCTGACCCGGCCGTCGGGCAGCTCGACTTGCACGTCGTCTAGCTCGTTCACGATCTCGGCATCGCCGGGGTCGATATTGCTGACGATTTCCTGGTACTGGCCGGTGATGGAGAAGGCGGCCGCCTGGGGCCCCAACTGCTGGCCTACCGCGACGTTCACCGACGAGATGCGGAAGGGCTCTTCGATGAACACCACGAAGCCCATGTCGATTATGCCGGTCTCGTCGACTCCCAAGCGGTTCTGCCACTCCTGCACCACATCCTCGGTGACCGGGGTGAAGTTCTCGTTGACGGTCATCTCCTCCCAGCCGGGAATCTCCATGTCGGCCAGCGCCTGCTCGAGCTGCACCACATCGGGCCCGTCTTCCATCTGGCTCTGGAAGGGCCGATACATGGGGCGCTCTCCCCGCAGGAGCACGACCGGATAGCTGTTCACCTCGAAGAGCGTGGCGCCCACATCGAGCACTTCGCCCTCTTCGGGCAGCAGACCGGTGACGATCCCCGAAGTGTTGGTGTACAGCGGTTCGGGATCGCCGAATCCCAGCGTGCCGTTGAACTCCTCGGTGTCGATCAGATCGCGCCGCACCACTTCGAAGGTGTTCAGCTCTTCGGTGTCGCGCAGGATCCTCTCGGCGGCCGAAGAAGAGGCCGAAGGGGTAGTCACGCCGTCGGTTCTCTGCCCGGGGACCAGGGTGCTGGTGGCGCTCTGAGTGCTGGTAGCGCTCTGGGTGGCTGATGTGGTAGCCGGTGCCGATGGAGTCGGGGTTTCGGGAGACGAAGCGGCGGCCAAGTTGGGCTCCGCTCCCCCCATCATCGGCAGACATACCCTCAACGCCGCTTGGATTTCGGAGCCAACGCCGGAGCCGTCGCCTTGTCCGGGGAAGCCGGAGTTGGGATATTGGCCGAAGTCGGGATCGGGGAATTCGTCCACGCCCTGGTCGCGCATGCACTTGGAGAAGCCCACCGCGTTCTCCTCCCGCTCCGCCTGCTGGGCGTTGGTGTCCTGCTGGGGGGCCAGGGCGATGAGCTCGCTGAAAACGCCGGCGCAAGCCTGGAGGGCCGGGGCCAACCCCGGCTGAGTAAAGCTCACCCCGGCGTCCTGCATGGCTCCAAGGAAGGTGGCCTGGTCAACGATCTGGGAGCTGTCGATATCGGGGAAGTCGGGGAACCCTTCGTCGCGGATGCAGCGGGAGAATTCCACGAATGCCTCGTCGCGCATTCTCAGCAGCTCTTCTTCGGACAGCTCGGTTTCGGTCTCGGTATCGGCCTGGGCGGGAACCAGGGTTTCCATCGCCTCGCCCGGCTGCGCTTCAGCCGGGGTTGGCTCAGGAGTCGGCGCGGCCGGAGGATTGGCCACGTTCTCCAAGGCTTCGAACAGGCCGTCGGGCAATACCTCGCTCAGGTCGGTGGTGACGACGCTGTTGGAGTCGCTGCCCGGTGCGGTTCCACACGCACCGGTCGTCAACGCAAGAACCAACAGGATGCCGAAGATCCATGGGAATTGTCTCGGGTGTCTCATTATTCGTCCAGTTCAAATAGGCGACGGGCGTTGCCCCCGGCAACCGCGACCTTGTCCTCGTCGGACAGGTCCGAATTCAAGAGCTGGCCCAGGATGTGGCTGATGCGCTGGCCCAGCGGCCAGGAATATAGATCGGTGCCGTAGACATAGCGGTGGGCGCCGTGTTGGCGCACATGGTTGGCAATAAAGTCGAAATTATACGAAAGGCTGCAATCGAACACCAGATTGGGGTAGGTGGCGGCCAGGTGGCCGCAGTGTTTGGTGCCCTCGTGGGTGGAGTAGCCGTCGAGTACCAGCATGGTGAGGTCGGGGTGGCGGGAAGCGAGCTGGCCCACTTTCCACAGCGACTCCTCGGCAGTCTCGTCCAGCGCGTGGATCACCGGCAACAGGCCCAGCTCCCCCATGGCCCCCACATAGGTCGACACCCAGTGGTTGTCGATGCTCACCCCCTGGAAACGGGTGTGAAAGCTCATGCCCACCAGGCCCAGCGGGCCGGCAGCCCGCTCCAGTTCGGCCAGGCTGACCTCGCCGTCGCGGGGCTCCACAATGCCGATAGCCACCGGGAAACGATCGGGGGTGGCATCGCGGTAGGCGGCGATCTGGTCGTTCACCACCTGGGTGTCGGCGTGGCCGTTGGGCCGCAGGTAGCCGTGGCCGGGAATCACCGCGGCCTGGTCGATGCCGCCGGCCTCCATGATCTCGATGCGCTTGGACAGCTCTAGGGCGGCATAGGCATCGGGATCGGGGGCCTCTTCGGGAGGCAGGCCCAACGCCCCTGAGGCGTCGCCCACATGGTGGTGGACGTCGAAAACCGAAATGCCCGACGAGATGACCATGGCTATCGCCGCTTGAACTCCGGCTTTCGCTTTTGGCTGAAGGCCAAGGGGCCCTCTTTGGCGTCGTCGCTCTGGAACACCGCCCAGCCGTACTCGAATTCGTGGGCCAGGGCCTCTTCCTCGGTCATGCCGTCGGTTTCGTGCAGGGTGCGCAAGATGGCCTCTACGGCCAGCGGGCCGTTCTCACAGATGGTTGCCGCGATTTCCTTGGCCTTGGCCAAGGCTTGGCCGTCGGGCACTACCTGGCCGATGAGGCCGATCTGGGCTGCTTCGGCCGCGGTGATGTGCTTGCCGGTGAGGAGGATCTCAGCAGCGTGGGTGTAGGGGATCTGGCGGCGCAGGCGCACCGCCGATCCGCCCATCGGGTAAAGCGACCAACGGGCTTCCGACACGCCGAACCGGGCGCTCTCTCCGGCCACCCGGATGTCCATGGCCTGGAGGATCTCGGTGCCGCCGGCGATGGCCACTCCCTCCACCGCGGCGATGATCGGCTTGGTGGGCCGGTAACTGCGCAGCAATGCCTTCCAGTGCATTTCGGGATCGGCGGCCTGGCGGGCAGCCACATCGATCTCCGGATCGGCGTTGCCGGCGTCGCCGCTCATGGCTTTGAGGTCGGCGCCCGAGCTGAAGTTGCCCCCCGCGCCGGTCACGATGATGCAGCGGATGTCGTCGTTGTTGTCCGCTTCCTCATAGGCGTCCAGCATCCGCACCATCATCGCCCCCGACAGGGCGTTGTAACGCTCGGGGCGGTTCATGGTGATGATGATGGACTGACCTTCGCGTTCCACGATTGCATCGGGCACCGGCTGATCTCCTTTGCTGGTTCTTGAGCTGCGAAGTGGCGCAGCCCCCGCAAACTAGTGGGCCAGTGGCGAAATGAGCGAAACGACGGCTTCAGACGGGCTTCAGTCGTCGAGGGCTTGAAAGTCCTCGATTGGCGGACAGGCGCAGAACACGTTCTTGTCACCGTGGGCACCGTCGATACGGCCGACAGGAGGCCAGTACTTGCGCTCTACGACATCAGGAAGGGCGAACACGGCTTGCTCCCGGCTGTAGGGGCGATCCCAGTTGTCGTCGGCGATTGCCGCCGCGGTGTGGGGGGCGCGGCGCAATGGGCTGTCCTCCATGGCGATAAGCCCGTCGGCCACTTGGTCGATTTCCGCCCTGATGGCGGTCATCGCGGCCACGAAGCGATCAAGTTCTGCTCTGGACTCCGATTCGGTGGGCTCGACCATCAGGGTGCCGGCCACGGGAAACGACACGGTGGGGGCGTGGAAACCGAAGTCGATGAGCCGCTTGGCCACGTCCTCCACGGTGACGCCGGTCTGAGCGTGCAAAGGGCGCAGATCGATGATGCACTCGTGGGCTACGAGACCGTTATCACCCGTGTAGAGCACGGGGAACAGGCCGTCTAGGTGCTTGGCCAGATAGTTGGCGCTGAGCAGGGCCACGCCGGTGGCCTCGGTCAGTCCCTCTGCGCCCATGGCGGCGATATAGGCCCAAGAGATGGGCAAGATACCGGCCGACCCCCACGGTGCGGCCGAGACTGCACCCACCCCGGTGGAGGGTCCAGCGTCGGCGACCACCGGATGGTTGGGCAAGTAAGGGGCCAGGTGCGCTCTGACCGCTACTGGGCCCACCCCCGGCCCGCCGCCGCCGTGAGGAATGCAAAACGTCTTGTGCAGGTTCAGGTGAGATACGTCGGCACCGAACTGCCCGGGTTCGGCCACTCCCACCAGGGCATTCAGGTTGGCCCCGTCCAGATACACCTGCCCGCCGTAGGCGTGAATCAGGTCACACACCTCGGTCACGGTGGCCTCGTACACCCCGTGGGTGGACGGATAGGTGATCATCAGGGAGCTGAGCATGTCGCCGTGCTCGACCACCTTGGCCTTCAGGTCGTCCATGTCCACGTTGCCGTCGTCATCGCATTTGACCACCACCACCCGCATACCGGCCATGACCGCGCTGGCCGCGTTGGTGCCGTGAGCAGAAGCGGGGATAAGGCATATGTCCCGCTGGGTATCGCCCCGAGCGGCGTGAAAGCCCCGGATGGCCAGCAGCCCGGCCAACTCGCCCTGGGAGCCGGCGTTGGGTTGCAGCGATACGGCGGCGTAGCCGGTGATGGTCACCAGCATCTGCTCCAATTCGCCGATCATCGCCCGGTAGCCCTCGGTTTGGTCAGCGGGAGCAAACGGATGCATGTGGGCGAACTCGGGCCAGCTCACCGGCTCCATCTGGATGGTGGCGTTGAGCTTCATAGTGCATGATCCGAGCGGGATCATGGTTCGGTCCAATGCCAGATCTTTGGAGGCCAAGTGGCGCAGATACCGCAGCATCTCGGTTTCGCTGTGGTAGCGGTGGAAGGTCGGGTGGGTGAGGAAGTCGCTGGCCCGGACGCCGTCGAGGGGGAGGGCATCAGGGGTCTCGGCGTCGAGGACGTCGAGTTCCCGGGTGTCAGCCGCGATGCCGAAGGCCCGCCACAGGGCGACCACCGTGGCCCGGGTGGTGGTCTCATCCAGTGAAAACGCCACGGTGTCGTCGTCCACAGGCCGCAGATTCAGCCCTTCGGCCAACGCGGCCGCCATGACATCGGCGGCTCGGCCCGGCACTCGGACGGTGACGGTGTCGAAGAAATGCTCAGCGGCGAGCTCGAAGCCGGACTGACCCAGCCGGGCGGCCGCGATGGCTGTCAGGCGGTGGACCCGCCGGGCGATGCGGGCCAGCCCCTCGGGACCGTGGTATACGGCGTACATGGCGGCCATCACTGCCAGTAGCACCTGGGCAGTGCAAATATTGCTGGTGGCCCGCTCTCGGCGGATGTGCTGCTCCCGGGTCTGGAGGGTTAACCGGTAGGCCACCGCCCCGGCATCGTCAATAGACACGCCGGCGAGACGGCCGGGCAGAGACCGCATGGCCGACTCCGGCACCGCGATGAACCCGGCATGGGGGCCGCCGAAGCCCAAGGGCACCCCGAATCTCTGCGATGACCCCACCACCGCGTCGGCCCCCAGCTCGCCGGGCGGGGTGAGCAGGCACAGCGCCAGCAGGTCGGTGGCCACCGCCACCAGGGCGTTCACGTTGTGGGCCGCGGCGATGATCCCGCTCAGATCGCCTACGCGCCCAGAACTGCCGGGGTACGACACCAGCACTCCGAACGCCCCATCAGCGATCTCTTCGATATTGGCCTGCTCCAAGTCGGCGACGACCACTTCGATGCCCAGCGGTTCTGCCCGGGTGGCCACCACGTCGATGGTCTGGGGGTGGGTGTCGGCGTCGACGATGAATCGGTTGTCGGGGGCTTTGCGGTTGAGCCGCCGCAGCAGCGTCATGGCCTCGGCCGCGGCGGTGCCCTCGTCTAGCAGCGAGGCGTTGGCCATCCCCATGGCACACAGGTCGGTGACCATGGTCTGGAAGTTGATCAGTGCCTCCAGTCGGCCCTGGGATATCTCCGGCTGATAGGGGGTGTAGGCGGTGTACCAGGCCGGATTCTCCAGCACGTTGCGGCGGATAACCGCCGGGGTGATGGTGCCGTAGTAGCCCATGCCCATCAGCGACGTGGCCACCGTGTTGCGGTCGGCCAGAGCCCGCAGCGCCTCAGTGGTGGCCGCCTCGGTCATCCCCGGCGGCAACTCCAGAGGGCTGTTGGAGCGGATATTGGACGGAACCGCGGCGTCCACCAATCCCTCCAGGCTGTCGAACCCGAGCTCGGCCAGCATGGCGGCCTGATCCTCGTGACTAGGGCCGATGTGGCGGGCTTGAAACTCGTCGGGGTTCTCCAGAGATACCAGGTTGTTAGGGGGAGTGGTTGCTGAGCGCGCGGTCGGCATTGACACGGTGGTCTAGCTTACCGGCGCTTTCGCCGCTTACGGAGCCCCTGCGGCCCCGTCGGTCAGGCCGTAGCGGTGGAAGGGGCCGAAGAATCCGTGCTCGTACAGGCCGTAGCCCACGTTGCCGTCGTAGGTGTAGCGGCCCACGTGGTCGACCACGCCGTACTGCCCAATGGGCTTGGCCTCAGTGTCGACGTCCAGCACCTTGCCCTGCAACACCAAGCCGGGACCCTGGTACATGCCGTGCCGCCAGTCGGCGTCCATGCCGTACCCGGTTCCCACGGACACAAAGTTCACCAAGAGGGGCTGGCAATCGATCTCGATACCGGCTTCGGGGAAGGAGATGGTGGAGTGGGTCAGCACCCGAGTACCCGACTCGAAGGTGTGGTCGTGCTCAGGCCGGCCCAGATCCTCGTCGGGACGGCCGTCAACCCACACCCGCTTGCCCTCGACCAGCCGGCGAGTGCCGTCGTCGGCCTCGTTGTTCATGTACAAGATGGCGTGGTCGTCGAACATCATCGGGAAGTAGTTCCACATCCCGGACATGACGTTTATGCCCTGGCGGATGCCGTCGCCCTCGGGCTCGCCCACCGGGCGGATTCCCCAAGACCGGTCGCGGGCGCCGCCCCATCGGTCAGATGTGACCGCGAAGTCCTCTCCGCCCACCGACAGAGTTCCCTCCCACCGGCCGAGCTGCGCAAAGCGCTGGGTGTTGAACACCACCCGGCCCTCGCTGCGTATGTACTGATTGGGCTCCTCCATGGCCCGGATGGACGCATCCCAGGTCACGTCCATGGCGATGGAGTGCTCGTTGGGTTCCACGATGTAGCGCACCTTCTTGAGGGGCTCGATGACCTCGATGCGCATGGGGCCGACCGACATATCCATCCGGTCGGTGAGCGGCCTTGAGCCCCTCACCACGTGGTGCTTGTCACCCCGGCGGACGCAGCAAAAGGCGTCCTGGACGCCCAGATTCGGGTACTGGCCCATGCCGAAGATGGCGAACAGCTCGTTGCTGGATCCGTGCATGCAGAAGTAGTTGCGGTCGTAGAAATTCCGGTCGGTGGTGCCTGCGTGGCGGATCCAGTCGGGGGACTGGTGGACCGGGAACTCGTCCCATGAGGAGATGGCCATTGCCGTCCTTTCGGTGTGCCGATGTGCTCGCGGCCTACCTTATGTCTTCGTGATGACAGCTTTAGAAGGCAGGCAAGCATGAAGGGCAAGGTGGCTTTGGTGACCGGGGGAGGCAGCGGCATCGGCCAAGCGGCCGCGGTTCTGTTCGCTCGCAAGGGGGCAAGGGTGGCAGTGGCCGACCGCAATACCGAGGGCGGCGCGGAGACAATCGCCATGGTGGAGGCCGAGGGCGGCGAGGGCCAGTTCTTTGCCGTTGACGTGACCGACGAAGATCAGGTGGCCGGCCTAGTGGCATCCACGGTGTCGGAGTTCGGCAGTCTGGACTACGCCTTCAACAACGCGGGCATCACCCATCCCTCCCGGCTGTTCCACGAGCTCACGCTGGACCAGTGGGACGAGATGATCGCGGTGAACCTGACCTCGGTGTTTCTGTGCATGAAGCACGAGATCATCCAGATGCTGGCCCAGGGCGACGGCGGGGCCATCGTCAATACCTCATCGGGCGCGGCCATAATCCCCGCACCCGGTCAGCCTCACTACACCGCGGCCAAGCGAGGCGTGCTGGGGCTGACCACCTACGCGGCCGATGAGCTCAATAGCAAGGGCATCCGGGTCAATGCCGTTTGCCCGGGCATGATCGACACTCCGATGGTGGCATCGTGGCGGGAGTCGAGCCCCGAGATGGCCGAAGCAGTCGTCCAGATGATGCCGGGCGGGCGCCTGGGGCTGCCCGAGGAAGTAGCCGCGGCCGCGGTGTGGCTGTGCAGCGACGAAGCCCGCTGGGTGTCGGGCGACACCATGGTGGTCGACGGCGGGATGCTCAACCGCTAGCAGGCCGAGGGCATCTGATGCCTAAGCTGCTGGCGTGACGACGACAAGGACGCAAGTGGCCGCGGTTGAGGGGCTGTTCACTTTGGATGTCGACGAGCCCCGGCTGATCGGGGGGCGGGCTCGGAGCCGGGGCTCCTACTTCTTTCCCAAGTCGTTGGCCGGTTCCGATCCGGCTTGTTTGGGCGACGAGATCGACGAGGTGCTGCTCAGCCGCACGGGACGGCTGTGGTCGTTCACCACTGGTGAGTACGCCCCGCCTGCGCCCTATGTGATCCCCGGCGACGAGTTCGAGCCCTATGTGATCGCCGCGGTGGAACTGGCTGAAGAAAACCTGGTGGTGCTGGGGCAGGTGGTGGCCGGCGTGTCGGTGGACGAGTTGTCGGTGGGCATGGAAATGGAGCTGGCGATCGACGTGCTCTACTCCGATGACGAGCACGACTACCTGGTGTGGAAGTGGGCCCCGGCGGGCATTATCGAGAACGGAGAAGGCTGATGGATGACATCGCCATTTTGGGTGTGGGCATGCACCCGTGGGGCAAGTGGGGCCGCAATTTCACCGAGTACGGCGTGAAAGCGGCCCGCGACGCCCTGTCCGACGCCGAGGTGGGCTGGGAGGAGATCCAGTTCGTTTCGGGGGCCAACAGCGTGCGGTGCGGCTACCCCGGCTATGTGTCGGGATCCACGTTCGCCAACGCCCTGGGGTTCACCGGCTGCCAGTTGGCCAGCTCCTATGCGGCCTGTGCCTCGGGAGCTACCGCGCTCAGCATCGCCCGGGCCCAGATCTTGTCCGGGGTGTGCGAAGTGGCCCTGGTAGTGGGAGCCGAGACCACCCCCAAGGGGTTCTTCGCCCCCAACGCCGGCGAGCGCCACGAAGACCCCGACTGGCTGCGCTTCCACTTGGTGGGCGCCACCAACCCCACTTACTTCGCGCTGTACGCCCGGCGGCGAATGGAGCTGTACGGCGACACGCCTGAGGACTTCGCGGCGGTGAAGGTCAAGAACTCCCGTCACGGGGTATTCAACCCCAACGCCCGCTACACCAAGGAGTACGACGCCGACGACATCGCCAACTCCCCGATAGTGGCCGACCCGCTGCACCTGCTGGAGATATGCGCCACCTCCGACGGGGGCGCCGCGCTGGTGGTGTCGAGCCTGGAGTGGGCGGCCAGCCGAGGAATGACCGACCCGGTGAGGGTGTCAGGCATATCCACAGTGAGCCCCACCTATCCCAACAGCGTGATCGAACTGCCCTATCTGGCGTCGGATTCGTGGGCCGCGGTGGGCGACGAGACCATGACGTTCAAGGACAACATCGCGGGCCGGGCCTACGAGGAGGCCTCGGTGTCGCCCGAGGATCTGGACTTTGCGGAGGTGTACGACCTGTCGTCGGCCTACGAGCTCGACTGGTACGAGCACATCGGCCTGTGCGAGCGGGGCGACGCCGCCAAGCTGCTGCGAGCGGGCGACACCGCGCTGGGCGGGCGCATCCCGGTGAACCCGTCGGGCGGGCTGGGGGCCTTCGGTGAAGCCGTGCCGGCCCAGGCCATCGCCCAGGTGTGCGAGATGGTGTGGCAGCTTCGAGGCGAGGCCGGCCACCGCCAGGTGGAGGGCGCCAAGGTGGGCCTGTCCATCAACCACGGCATGTTCGGCCACGGCTCCTCGGTGATCTGTACCCGGTAGTCGGCTGAGCCTCTCCCGGCCAGTAGCAATTCGCTCTGGCTAGAGTGCCGCCATGGCACCACCTGACCTGCTCAGTTCCGACGAAGATCGCTACGACGTCTACCGGGTGTACCGGGACGACTACCCGTGCTTTCACGATGAGGCATCCGATACCTGGTTTGTGAGCCGCTATGCCGATGTAGAGCACGTGTTCAAGAACCCGGCGTTCAGCACCGACATGTACGAGTGGATGATCGAGCCGGCCCACGGACCGACGCTGCTGTCCAAGCACGGCGCTGAGCACTCACGCTATCGGAATTTGGTGGCGCCCTTCTTCCGGGGGGCCATCCTGGAGAGCGACTTCATGCCCATGATCGAGGCCCAGGCCCGCTCGATGATCGACCAGTGGATCGCCGACGGTAGTTGCGACCTGGTGGAGGGTCTGTCGCGATATCTGCCCATCAAGGTGATCGTGGCCATGCTGGGGCTGCCCGACGAGGACCACCCCAAGTTCCAAGACTGGTACGAATCGATCAACCGATTCGTGTCCAACATCAACCAAGACCCCGACATCATCGCCGAGGGGGAGCAAACCCGGGAGGAGTTCCAGGAGTACCTAATGCCGGTCATTGCCGAGCGGCGCCGCAACCCCGGCAACGACCTGCTGTCGAACCTGGTCACCGCGGAGATCGACGGCAGCGGCCTCTCTGACATCGAGGTCAAGTCGTTCACCAGCCTGCTTCTGACCGCCGGGGGAGAGACCACCGACAAGGCCATCGCCAGCCTGTTCAAGAACCTGCTTGAGCACCCCGACCAACTCGAGCAGGTGCGCAATGACCGCTCTATGGCGACCATGGCCGTGGCCGAGACCCTCCGCTACAGCCCGCCCGCCCACTGGATCCAGCGCCTGCCCCACGAGGAGGCAGAACTGCCCTCGGGCACCGGCACCATCCCGTCCGGGGCCACGGTGACCGGCATAATCGGGTCGGCCAATCGGGACGAGCGCAAATACACCCATACCGACCCCGAGCTGTTCGACATCAATCGCCAGGACCTCCCGGCGTCCAGCGCATTTGCGGCCAACGCCGAGCACACCACGTTCTGCTTCGGCCGCCATCACTGCGTGGGCTCCTATCTGGCCAAGGCCGAAATCGAGGCCGCGCTCAACATCGTTCTGGACTGCACCGAGAACCTCCGCCTGGCCGACGGGTTCGAGGCCCAAGAGGTCGGCGTGTTTCTGCGGGCCCCCGCCGAGCTCCAAGTGGAGTTCGAACCGGTGGAGCCAGTGGAGGCGGCCTAGAGGCTGCTGAGTTCACACGGGATTGGTACGGAGTATGGCGCAGTGCCTAGCATCCCGGTTGAAAACCGAGCAGTCGCGTGAGGTGCGCGGCCGCTAAGGAGGGGACAACAGCATGAAACGCTCATTGTGGAAGTTGCTGGCAGGTTTGCTGGCGTTGACGTTGATCGCAGGCGCCTGCGGCAACGATGACGACAGCGACGTGGCTGCCGGATCCGACATCACCATTGGCTACCTTCAGTGGATCTACGCCGATGAGGCTGGCAAGAGGATCGAAGATGCGGCCAAAGAGGCCGTTGAGTTCTTCGGGTGGAGCTACGAGACCTGCGATGCGGCGGGCGATCCAGCCCAGATGCCGGTCTGTGGCAACCAGCTCTTGGACCAGGACATCGACGTGATGCTCACCGACGGCATCCCCGAAGCGTTCATCACCGACGTGTTAGAGCGGGCCGAGGAGGAGGGCATTCCCGTCCTCTCCGCCGGCGGCGAAGTGGAGCCCCGCGACTTCTACGTCGCCAGCTTTGCCTCCGATGACACCGACCTGGGTGTGCAGTTGGCCAACTATCTGGTGGACCAATTCCCCGGCGGCGCCCGCATTATTGTGCAGTCCGTTCCCACTGCGTGGAGCGACAAGCGCATTGAGGGCTTGAACTCGGTCATCCAGGGCAACAACATCGAGATCGTCGATCAGTGGGAGGGCGACTTCGCCGACCTGGTGGCCGGCACCGAAGCCGACGTGACCACCAAGCTCCAGCAGTTCGACGACATCGATGCGGTGTGGATCAACTTCTCGGTGGCTTCCATCGGCGCCGCCCAGGCCATCGGCGCTCTCTACGAGGCCGATGATCCGGATCGCCCGCAACTGCTGACCTTCTACGCCAACCCCACCACCGTGAACGACATCCGGACCGGCCGGGTGGATGCCGCGGTGGACGAGAAGCTGGAGTGGCAGAGCTGGGCTCAGGTCGACGCGGTTGCCGCGTGGCTGGAGAACGGCACAGAGCCCAGCCAACAGCGGGCCCCCCTCTATGACGGTCGGAACTTCTCGGTCCGCCAGGTGGTCACCATCGACACGGTGAACGCCATGCCGGCCGACAGCACCGAGGTTCCCGCCCCGGACCCACCCGGTGACTACGAGGAGTACTTCCGCAACAAGTGGTGCGACGAGTACGACGGTTTGCCCAACTGCTGAGGCAGTGATCTCGCACCTTCGGGTGCAGACTAGAACATGATTGAGCCGGTGACGGGAGCACTCGTCACCGGCTCAATCGCGTCCAGCGACTAGTTTCAACGCAGGGGAGGAAGCGAATGGCTGAAACAAACACTGTCCCGGTGCCGCCAGAGTCGGCCAAGTCAGGATCGGGGGGATCGCGTCCGAGATTCGATGTGCTGTCGTTCATATCGACGTACGGGGTCTTCATCACCCTGGTGGCATGCATCGTGATCTTCACGGTGCTCGACAGCGACTTCATCGAAATCGACAACCTGCGCACCCAGCTCGGTTTGGCTGCACCGCTGCTCATGCTCTCGCTCGGCCTCACCGTTGTGCTGGCCATGGGCGACTTCGATCTGTCCATCGCCGGGACGCTCTCGGCCAGTGCCGCCGCCATCGTGGTGCTCATGGTGAACCACGACTGGCCGTGGGGTCTGGCGGTAATGGTCGGGGTGGCGTTCGGCCTCGGCATCGGGGCCATCAACGGCCTGTTGGTGTCGTACGTGGAGATGCCCTCGTTCATCACCACTCTGGCCACCTTTTTGATTCTGCTGGGCGTCGAATACATGATCAGCGACGGGCGCAACATCACCGGTGCTGCCGACATGCCGGACCTTTATCGGGACCTCGGCATCGGCAAGCCCGAGCCGCTTACCGAGTTCACTTCGCCAGTGTGGATCGCCGCCGGTCTGGCCATCATCTTGTGGCTGATGATGTCCAAAACCGAGCTGGGGCGGTACATGTACGCCATCGGCGGCAATCCGGAGGCGGCTCGGCTGTCGGGCATCAACGTCAAGGCATTGCGGGCACTGGGATTTGTGGTGGTCGGCTTCGTGGCGGTCATCGCCGCCGTGTCTCAAACGGCTCGGACGGCCTCCTCCATCCCCCGGGTGGGAATCTCGTTGCTTCTGTCGGCCTATGCGGCGGCATTCTTGGGAGCGGCGGCATCCCGGCAGGGCCTGTTCAACGTTCCGGGCACCGTGCTCGGGGTGATCTTCTTGCAGGCAGTGCAGTCGGGGTTGACCATCTTGGGATACGACCGTGACATCTTGGACATCTCACGGGGATCGATCCTGGTCTTGGCCATGCTGCTCACGGCATTGGGAGCCAAACGACGATGACGGCGACAGCGCCGGCCGGGGCCGCCCCCCTGCTCGAAGTCAGCGGGGTGACCAAGCGCTACCCCGGTGTGCTGGCCGTGGACGATGTGACCCTTTCTCTGGAGCCCGGAGAGATCGTCGGACTGGTGGGGAAGAACGGCGCGGGCAAGAGCACGCTGATCAAGATCATCGCCGGGGCCGAGCGGGCCGACGAGGGCCATTTGCAGCTGAACGGCGAGCCCCTCGATCTGCACCGGCCCCACGACGCAACGGTGGCCGGGCTGGCCTTCGTCCACCAAGACCTCCAAGACGTGGGCGACCTGTCGGTAGCCGAGAACGTGAGGATGGGCATCGGCTATCCCCGACGGCTCGGCCTGTTTGTGGATTGGGCCGAACTGCGCCGCCAAGCCGCCGAGTCGATCGCCCGCCTGGAGGTGGAGATCGATCCCCGCCAGCTGGTGGGAAAGCTGAGCGTGGCCCAGCAGCGGCTGGTGATGATCGCCCGGGGGCTGGCCCAGCAGGCCAGCCTGCTGGTGCTTGACGAGCCCAGCGCGTCGCTCACCGACGAGGAGATCGAGCATCTGTTCGCGGTGGTGCGGCGGCTCCGGGACGACGGGATCACCGTGGTGTACGTGTCGCATCGCCTTGAGGAGATCTTCGAGCTCACCGAGCGGGTTCTTGTGATGCGCAATGGGGAGTTGGTAGCCGACGAGCCCACCACATCGTTGGACCGCGGCTCGCTCATCTCGCATATCACCGGACACGAGCACGCCCAGACCGCATCCGAGCGGAGAGCCAGCCGGGGTGTAGGGGGAAGACCTGAGGCTGAGGTGGTGTTGGAGGTGGACGGAGTGAGCGCCGACACCGGCGTGCGCGATTGCTCCTTCGATGTGCGCAAGGGAGAGATCCTCGGTTTGGGCGGGCTTATGGGCAGCGGTCGAACCGAGCTGGTTCGGGCGGTATTCGGCGCCGATCACCGTAAGGAGGGATCGGTGCGGGTACATGGTGCCGAGATCAGCGACAACCACCCCTCGGTGTCGATGTCGGCCGGCTTGGCCCTGTTGCCCGAAGACCGCAAGACCCAGGGCAACATCATGGACTTCAGCGTGCGCAACAACATCACGTTGGCCTCCTTGGACCGCCATCGGGTGCGCCCGAAGACTCCGTTTCCTTCCCCCCGGTCCGAAAAGCTGGCGGCCGACCGTCGGATCGACCGCCTGAGCATTGCCACTCCCCACGACCGCCAACTGGTCCGCCTGCTGTCGGGCGGCAACCAGCAGAAGGTGGTGATCGCCAAGTGGCTGGAACAGGGGGCCGACGTCTTGATCTTCGACGAGCCGACCATCGGGGTAGACGTGGACGGCAAAGAGGAGATTTACGACATCATGGAGGAACTGGCCGCCGAGGGGAAGGCGGTGGTGTTCATCTCCTCAGAGTTCTCCGAGTTGGTCGGCGTGTGCCACCGGGTGCTCGTGCTGCACGAGGGCCGCATCGTCGGTGAGCTGGAGGGCGACGCCGTCTCCGAGCCGGCCATTGTGGAGATCTGCTACAGCCAGCACTGATTGTCAGCCGAAAGTGTGGGTTGCGTCACTGCCAATCGGTACTGTGTTCGGCCACGGGTTCTATTGAGCCGAGAAGAAGATCGACCACAGAGGCGGGTATGAAGAAGCTCCTAATCCTGTTGCTCAGCGCGGCCCTGATCGCGGCCGCCTGCTCGGATGGCGAAACCCATGTTCCGGTAACCGGGCAGATCGACACGGGCGAAGACGCGGCAACGGACGAAGCGGTTCCTACTGCTGAGGCCACGACAGAGCCCACCGCTGAGCCCACCGCAACGGCTGACGCTGAGGAAGAGATAGCCCAGCCTGAGACGCCGCAAGCAGGTGATGGGTGCCAGACAGCCGGAGAGGACGGGTCCACCGCCGAAGAGGGTCTGCTGCCGGTGGACCCCGACGTGAAGATCGGCGTGCTGGACAATGGATTCACCTACTACGTGCGATCTAACAGCAGCCCGGGCGGCGCTTTGTCGTTGCGGCTGGTGGTCAATGCGGGGTCATTCAACGAGCCCTTCGCGGGCGCCGGATATGCCCACTTCTTGGAGCACATGCTGTTCAACGGCACGGAGAAGTACCCCGGTAATGAGATCGACGATGCGCTGCATAGCATCGGTGTGGAGTTCGGCGCCGACATCAACGCCTATACCAGCTACGACGAGACGGTCTACATGCTCGACCTGGTGATAGACGAGGAGGAGGGCTCGGTGGACACCGCCTTCGATGTGCTGTCCCAGTGGGCCTATGCCGCCACTATCGACCCCAATGATGTCGAGGAAGAGCGGGGGATCGTCCGGGACGAATACCGCCTGAGAGACGAGTCCGGCCAGGGCATCATTTTCGACGTATTCGACCGAATGTACGGCCAAGGCACTCCTTACGAAGGACGTGCGCCCAGCGGGACGGTGGAGAACATCGAGGCAACCACCGCTGAGGATCTACGGGCCTTCTATGAGACGTGGTACGTGCCCTCCAATATGGCGGTGGTCGCGGTGGGCGACCTGCCCCTCGACACGCTTGAAGGCTTGGTGGAGGAGTATTTCTGCGGCATTGCGGCCGGGGATGATCCCCCTGTGGTCGACACTTGGTCGGCGTTGAATCCGGAGGCAATCTTCGATGTCGCCACCTCTCCGGAGCAGTCTTATCCCTATCTTTCCCTGGACATCCGCCTGCCGTCTTGGGATCCCAACACCATTGAAGGCGACCGCCAACTGTGGATCGAACAGATCATCAGCATCATGGTGGAAAATCGCTTGCAGGACGGCTACGAGCAGGGCTTCTTGTCGCAGATCGATCCGACCCACTGGATGTCGTTCGCCCAGTCCCGGGGATTGCGGTTCTATGGCACCAACTTGCGAGCCGAGGACTTTTCTGCCGCCCTCACTGACTACTGGTCGTTGCTGCTGAGCATTGAACAGCATGGCTTCAGCGACACCGATCTAGAACGGGCGGCCACGGCATTGCGGGCCGACTTGGAATCGGCGATAGAGGCAGAACCCACATTCCAGGATCGCCAACGCGCCGATCAATACACGGCGCACTTCTTGGGAGGCGCCGATATCGGAACGCTGGATGACACCGCGGCGCGGGTCGATGCCCTGCTGGATGAACTACAGGTTGACGATCTCAGTGAGCGCTACCGGGAGATCTTGGCTGAAAGCGGGTTGATCCTGATCGCGGTGGGTCCTGATCCCTCCCAAGTTCCCAGCGTCGAAGAAATGCGAGCCGCACTCGACGCGGCCGAGCCTGGCGAGTTGCCGGCTCAGACCGGAGAGGCGACCGAGTTGCTGACCGTGCCCAGCGCGGTCGATCCGGTGAGTGAGGGGCCGATCGAGGCAATTGTCGATGAGCTTGATGATGCCTACGAGTGGACATTCGCCAACGGGGCCCGGGTCATGTACGCATACTCCAATATTTCGGAGAACGAGGTCGGTTTGGACGCCATCTCTTGGGGCGGATGGTCAGCGCTTTCCGAAGGCGATAGGCCTCTGGCCCAGTACCTGGCTACTCGGGCAGTGGGCAACAGCGGACTAGGCGATCTGAGCCCGGCACAGATATCCCGCTATCTGGACGATCGCAACGCTCAAGTACAGCCATACATCGCCGAGACCACTGAAGGACTTTCGGGAGCATCTGACACCGCAGGAGTGGAGACAATGTTCCAGCTCATGCACCTGTACGTGACCGCACCGCGGGTGGATGACCAGGCCTTTGGCGAGGCGGCCAACATCGGCGACATCATCGTCTCGCTGTCGCTCTCCGATCCCGATTGGCAGGAGGCGGTGGCGTTTCTCGAAGTGCGCTACGGGGATGCCTTCGGCTGGTTCAATCTGGTTCCCTCCCAAGAGAGACTGGACTCGCTGACTGCCGAAGAACTGTTTGACATCTATCAGCGGCGCCTCGGCGGGGTGGACGACCTCGTGGTGATTGTCGTCGGTGACGTGGAACGCGACGTCGTGGAGCAGATGGCCCGAACCTATGTGGGAACGCTTCCCGCAAAGGAGGCCGACAACTACGTGAATCGGCGCACACCGGAGCCCGATGGAGTGCTGCGCCGCGAGGTGGTACTCGGACCCGACATCCAATCCACGACGGCGGCCTACAACTACGAGGCGTCTCTGGACGTGAATCCCACGACGCAGGTGGCCAGCAGGGTGCTCGATGTAATCCTCAACAAGCGTTTAGTTGAGGATGTCCGAGAGGACCTGGGCGATACATACATCGCTTATGCCTCCCTAGGCCAGAG
Organism: Acidimicrobiales bacterium; assembly: GCA_963663255.1. Classification (GTDB taxonomy): domain Bacteria; phylum Actinomycetota; class Acidimicrobiia; order Acidimicrobiales; family Bin134; genus Poriferisocius. Next base: position 2,027,086 of record OY760141.1, on the reverse strand, counting down.
CTTCACTCCAGAGCCCAGGATCACCGGCGAGGTTGTCGCAACCGGTCCTCCTGACCAAATGGGCAATATCGAAGCGGAGATGGCCCGCATTCTGGCCGATGTGCATTCCGGTGAGATCACCGACGAGGAATTCGAGCAGGCCCGAGCCGTGGTTGGCGACGACTTCGAGCTAATCGACAACGGCGACCTGGTAAACGTCTTGATTCGCCGGGCCTATGCCAGCGACGATGACCTGCCCACTCCTCGGCGGCTGATCGAAGAGTTGGAGGCCCTGGAACTGGCCGACGTGCAAGAACTGGCCGCGCTGCTGTTCGATCCCGACCAGCACATCCAGATGATCCGGGTGCTGCCCGGCTGATCTGGACAGTTCCAAAAGGACCAGAGGGTCTGTCTGGTGGCGGGTCTAAGCCCGCTGCCAGCATCAGAAATCAGACTTGGCGTTCTTCGTCGGCCCAGTGGGGGTCGCGTAGCACTCGCTTGAGGATCTTGCCGGTTGGCGCTTTGGGCAGCTCGTCCACAAAGGCCACCGACCGGGGCTTCTGATAGGAGGCCAGGTTCTGGCGGGCGGCGTCGATGATCTCGTCTTCGGTAGCACTCATGCCCGGCTTGAGCACCACGTAGGCCATAACCGACTCACCCCACGTGTCGTCGGGCACTCCGATAACCGCGGTCTCCAGCACGGCTTGGTGGGTGGCGATGGCCTCTTCCACCTGAATGGAGTAGATGTTCTCCCCGCCGGAGATGATCATGTCTTTGGATCGGTCCACGATGGACACGTACCGCTCGTCATCCCAAGTGGCGATATCACCGGTCCACATCCAGCCGTCCTTGATGGTGTCGGCGGTGAGATCGGGGCGGCGAAAATAGCCCAGCATGTTGGCCTCGGACCGCACGATTATCTGCCCCGAGGTCTTGCCGTCGCGGGGCACATCGACCCCGTCGGCATCCACCACCCGCACCGAGGTGACGAACCCCTCCCGCCCGCACGACCGCAGCCGATCGGTGCGGTAGCCGTCGCGGATGGCTCGGATGTGGTCTTCCTGCGATAGGAAGCACATGGTGGTGCCCTCGGTCTGGCCGTATCCCTGGATGAGGGTGCAAGGGAACTTGTCCATGGCCTCGGTGATGACCCGGGATGGCATGGGGCCGCCGCCGTACTGGATGTTGCGCAGGCTGGAGATGTCGTAGTCGTCAAATCCCTCTACCGCCATCATCCAATTGAGCATGGTAGTGACGCCGAGAAAGGCCGACACCTTCTCGGCCTGGATCAGTTCCAAGGCCAAGGTGGCGTCGAAGTTCATCAGCACCAACGGGCAGCCGTGGGCCAGGTAATTCATGGCCAGCACCACCGGGATGTGGAACATCTGCCCGGTGAGCATGTACACGTCGCTGGGAACGATGCGCTCGGCCACTGTCTGGTTGAGCATCCCGAAATACACGCTGCGGTGGCTGTGGAGCGCACCCTTGGACTCCCCGGTGGTACCCCCGGTGTAAAGGATGAACAGCGGGTCGGTGTCGCCGATCTCACTGGACCCGGCAGGCTCGGCGTCAGATGACGACTCCACCAGCTCCTCGTAGGAGCCGTCGCCCCCCTCGCCGTACTGGAGCCAGTGCTCCACGCAGCTCACCAGCCCTGACAGCTCAGCGGCCTCGGCGGCGTAGGCCCCCTGGGTGATATAGGCCCGTGGCTCGCCGTTGTTCACGATCTTGGCCAGCTCCGGTCCGGAGAGCCGCCAGTTCATGGGCTGGGCCACCAGCCCGGTTCGTCCACAAGCGAAATACAGGGCGGCGTACTCCACCGAATTCTGGCTCAAGATGCCGACTCGGTCGCCCTTCTCCAAGCCCAGGCCGACTAGCCCGTTGGCCAGTCGCCTGATGTGCTCGTCAAAGGCGGCAAATGTGACCCGCTGACCAGTGGTGGAGTCGATAATGGCCTCGCGGTTCGGCGTCTGCCGAGCCCACTTGGCCGGGATCTGGCCGATGTTCATCTGCGGCTCCTTCCTAGAGGGCGGATGCGATGTTCATGGCCGTATGCCCCTAGTAGGGCAGGTCGAGGGCCAAAAAGCGCTTCTGGATCTTCCAGTCGTCGCCCACCCGCACGCAGTCATCGGTGTATACGCCGCTGGACAGAACGGTGATCTGGCCGTTCTCCACGGTGATGAGCACCAGATAGCTGATGGCGGTGATCGAGTCCTCGGACTCGTTCTCGAAGTAGAGGTTGGTCACCACATGGCGGCGCTGGTCGGTCTGCTCCTCCATCGCCCCGCTGAACAGCCCGGCGATGGCCTCCGACCCTTCGAATGTGATCGGATCACCGCCGGCGATGGTCATTTCGAACACCGGGTTGTCGGGGGCGAACATCCCGATGAGGAATCCGCTGTCGCCCACGTCGTAGGCCACCCCGGCGTGGTTCAAAAGCTCGGTTACCGCTTGTTTGTCTGCCATTGGATTACTCCATTCCCAGTATGTCTACAGTGCCTCGCCAGGCCAGCGAGCCGCCGTCGATCAAAATGTATGCGCCGTTGATGAAGCCGGCCTCCCGGCTGGCCAAGAAGCACACCAGCTCGCCCACCTCGGAGGGGAGGCCCAGGCGGGGGATGAGCGAGGTATTTATGAGCGCCTTTTCGAATGCCACCGGGTCGTCGGACTGCTTGACGAAGTTCGTGACCATGTCAGTGGCAATGGCGGTGGGGCCGTAGCAATTCACTCGGATCCCGAGGGGTGCAAGGTCAACCGCCAGGTTCTGGGTTTGCAGCCGAATACCGCCTTTGGAGGTGCCGTAGGCCGAGTTGTTCGGATAGGCGGACTGCGCCCCGGTTGACGCCGCGTTGACGATCGACGGCCAATCGCTCTCCTTGAGGTAGGGGAGGGCGGCCTTGGAGCAGATCCATGGGGCGACGGCGTTCACCTCTACGACCTTTTTGAACACATCGAGAGGCATCCCCTCCAGGCTGCATTGTTCCGGTGAAGCCAACGCGGTCTCGTGAATGCCGGCGTTGTTGTGGAGCACGTCGATGCCACCAAAGGCAGCCGCGGCGGCGGTCATCAGAGCCTCCACCTGACCGGGGTCGGTCACGTCGCAGTGCGTGTAGGCCGCCGTGCCGCCGGATGCGTTGATCTCGTCGGCCACCGCCTGACCCTGCTCGTCGTTGAGGTCGGACAGCATCACCTTGGCGCCCTTGCCCGCCGCCACCTGGGCAGTAGCCGCCCCGATTCCGGTGGCCGACCCAGTGATGACGAATCGCAGTCCTTCGATACCCATTAATGCCCCCTAGTGCAAGATACGGCTCGCAGCGTAGGCCGAAGGGCTGTCGGCTGTAAAACAAAGGGGGTCATCGGGACTGAATCGCAGAGCAACAGATGTCTGTTGGTACATTTGGCCGGTGTCCCCACAGTCCACCACCCCACCGGAGCGAGCGGGTACCGACCCTCGACCGGAGCTGGTATTGAGCGAGGGATGTGTTCTGTTGTCCGGCAGTCGATGTAGCGAGTGTGGTCACCCGATGGCGGTGGCCCCGCCACGTTGCCCAATATGCGGTCGCGATTCCATGTCACCGGCCACCTTCGGCCCTAAAGGCACAGTCTTCAGTTCCACGGTTCTGCGAATTCAGGTGCCGGGGCGCACCCCGCCGTTCACGCTGGCCTATGTGGACGTTGACGACGGCCCCCGCATCCTCGCCCACGTAGACGGCCCCGATGAAGCCCTGGTCCCCGGCAGCCGGATTGCACTGTCAGGGTGGAATGAGCAGGGTGACCCGGTCGTGGCAAGGTCTGAGCTATGACCGGGGCGAGCACATCTATCTGGGGGGTGGGAACGTCGGCGTTCGGAAAGCAGGCGTCGCTGGGTGGTCCGCAACTGGCCTGGCAGGCCACGGTGGAAGCGCTGGATGACGCCGGATTGCAGCCCTCGGATATCGACGCGGTTTACGCAGGCACGGTGTTCGGACACCCCGGAACCGTCACTCGCAGCCTCCAGCAGATCGGTATCGTCGAAGTGCCGGTCATCACCATCGAGAACGCTTGTGCCAGCGGCACTTCGGCGTTTCACGAATCCCGCAAGGCAGTGGAGACCGGCCGATACGAGCGGGTGCTCGCCTTCGGCATCGAGACCATGACCGCCCACTTCGACGGCGCCATCAGCCCCATCGCCTCCGACCCCGACGGCGCCCAGGGCTTTGCCATGCCCAGCATCTACGGAATGTCGGCCACTCGGTATCGCTACGAGTTCGGCGTCACCGATGAGCAGATGGCCGCGGTGGCGGTGAAGAACCGCGGCCACGCGTTGGGAAACCCCCGGGCCCAGCATCGCAAAGCCGTCACCGTGGAGCAGGTTCTGGAGAGCCACATGGTGGCCGATCCAATCACCCTGTACCAATGCTGCTCCATCGCCGATGCGGCCGCGGCCGCAGTGATTGGCCCGCTGAGCGGATCCAATGATCCCGGCCAGGAAGTGGCCATACGATCCAGTGAACTGCGGTCGGGGCGGCTGTGGGACCACACCACCGACAAAGTGTGGGGCTGGGACATTGTTGCCGACACCGCGGCGCAGGCATATGAAGCCGCCGGGGTGGGCGTGGGCGACATCGACGTCTTTGAGGTCCACGATGCATTCACCATCGGAGAGATCATCACCACCGAGGCCCTTGGGATGTGCGAGCTAGGCGCAGGTGGACGACTGGTGGAGTCCGGTCACACCGCTATGGGCGGGGCTCAACCGGTCAACCCATCGGGCGGGCTGTTGTCGCGAGGCCATCCGCTGGGGGCCACAGGGCTGGCCCAGGTCGCCGAGATTGTCTGGCAATTGCGGGGCATGGCCGCCGATCGCCAAGTGCCCAACGCCCGCTTGGGGGCAGTGGAAACGATGGGGGGCGGAACCGCCGGTATCGACGGCAACGCCTGTGTTGTGACGGTGCTGGAGCAAGTGGGATGAGCCGGTGAACGAGCCTGCAACTTCGGCCATCGACGACGAGGTTCTATCGCCCGAGCGGATCGCCGATCCCCACTCGTATTTCTCGGTTCTCCGGGCCGAAGACCCCGTCCACTGGAATGAGAAATACCGGGCGTGGTTCATCCACCGCTACGACGATGTGCTCGACGCTCTGCGGGATCCCCGTTTCTCCTCGGAACGCATCGGCGCGGCTTATGACCGCCTGACCGACGAGCAGAAGGCACAGCGCCAGCCCACCTATGACATCTTGATGGACTGGCTGGTGTTCCGGGATCCGCCTGACCACACGCGATTGCGCCGGCTGGTGAGCCGAGCGTTTACCCCTCGGGCAGTGGAGGCCTGGCGGGAACGAATCAATGGCGTGGTGGATGAGCTGATCGACGACTTGTCCGATCGGGAACAGTTCGACCTGATCGAGGATTTCGCCTATCCCATCCCCGCGGTGGTCATTGCCGAGATGATGGGTGTGCCGGCTGAGGATCGGGACCGTTTCAAGGACTGGTCCGACGACGTGATGATCCTGGTGTTCGGGGCCCGGGGAGTGGGGGACCGCCGAGCCCGGGCCCAGCAGGGGCTCATCGAGCTGGCTGGGTATCTGGGCGAGTTGGTCACCCACTACCGCCAGCAACCGGCCGACAACATCATCTCCAACTTGGTTGAAGCCTCAGAGGGCGACGACAGCCTGGAAGATCCCGAGATCGTGGCCAATTGCGTGCTGTTCTTGTTCGGGGGCCACGAGACCACCACCAACCTGATCGGCAACGGCATGAGGGTGCTGCTCCAGCACCCCGATGAGCTGAAGCGGCTGAGAGACGATCCATCGTTGATCAAGCCGGGTATCGAGGAGATCCTGCGCTTCGACGGGCCGTCCAAGATGGAGGTCCGCACGCTGGCCGATGAGGTGGAGTTGCGGGGCAAGACCCTGCCTGCCGGCGACATGGTGTACCTGGTACAGCACGCTGCCAACCGGGATCCTGAGGCGTTCGACCAGCCTGACCGGTTCGATGTGACCCGCGATCCCAACAACCACATCGGCTTCGGCTTCGGACTGCATTTCTGCTTGGGAGCTTCGGTGGCCCGACTTGAGGGAACCATTGCCCTCGAGGCTCTCGTCCGCCGCTTGCCCAATCTGGAACTGGGTCCCGAGCCCGAGGTGTGGGTCCCCACCATGTTGAGCCGGGGCCTGGAGCACCTGCCGGTGAGCCTTTCGTGACCGCCGATCGACCGCTGGAGGGTTTGGGCGCGGCGGTTACCGGCGCCACCGGCGACATTGGCGGCGCCATCGCCCGGGTGCTGGTCGACCAGGGGGCACGGGTGGCGCTCATGGCCCGTCGAGTCGAGCGTCTGGAGGAGTTGGCCCAAGAACTCCGGGGTGGCGGTGCTGAGGTGTGCGTCGCTCCCTGCGACGTGACCGATGCCGACGCCATATCTGAGGCCGCCGCGCAGGTCACCACCGCGATTGGCCCAGTAGATGTCCTCATCAACAACGCGGGCGGTGCCCGGTTCACCGCGCCGGCGCTGGACATAGCCGAGCCGGGTTGGTCCAAAACAGTGGCCCTAAACCTGACGGGGCCGTTCTTGGTGTCACAGGCCTTCGGCCGCTCCATGATCGAGCAGGGCCAGGGCAGCATCGTCAACGTGGGCTCGTTGTCGGGGTTGCGCCACCTACCGGGCATGGCGGCCTACTCAGCGGCCAAGGGCGGCCTGTTCCAGCAGACCAAGGCGCTGGCCCGGGAGTGGGCCCCCCACGGCGTTCGGGTAAACGCGGTGGCCCCCGGCTTCGTGGACACCAGCGGGTGGGACAGCTACGACAAAGACGCCGTGGTGGCCGAGGCCGGCATCGGCATCCCGCTGGGAAGGTGGGCAACCGCCGAAGAAGTAGCCCTGCCAGTGGCGTTCTTGGCGTCCCCGGCGGCGTCGTACATAACCGGCGCCGTGCTGGTTATCGACGGCGGCATGCTGGCTTAGTTGGCCGATGAGCCGTCCTGGGCAACTGGTGGCCGTGGGCAGGACGTCAGATGTATATGCGTTCGGGCCCGGCGCGGTAGTGAAGGTGCCCCGGCCTTCCGTTCCCGCCCATTGGGCCGCGGACGAGGCAGAGTTCACCGCGGCGGTGCGCGATCTGGGAGCCCCAGCCCCCGCAGTTTTGGATGTGGTGGAAGTCCAAGGGCGGGATGCCATCGTCTTTGAGAGGGTGTGGGGTCCGTCGATGTGGGAGCTGATCGTGGATGGCCCCCAGAACGCCGCGGCGTTCGGGAAGCAACTGGCAGACATCCACTGGCAAATCCTTCGGGCGGGGCTACCCGTCGCAGTGTCCGGGTTGGTGGGGAGAATGCAAAAGAAGATCATCGAGATCAAACAGTTCTCCGAGGCCGAGCGAGATCGCGCCCTGCATATCTTGGAGAGCCTGCCGTGCGGCGCGGCACTCCTGCACGGCGACCTCCACCCCGGAAATGTCCTGATGAGCCCGGCTGGCCCAGTAGCCATCGACTGGTTCGACGCTGCCATCGGTCATCCCGTTGCCGACGTTGTCCGATCTTCGCTGTTGATCCGGCCCTTTGACTCCGTGGCTGACAGGCCGCACATGCCGAGAGTGGCTCGACCGGTGCTAGAGGAGTTGCATGAGTCGTATGTGTCGGCGATTCACGATGTGTTGTCGCTTCCCGGCGATGAGCTTTGCCAGTGGGAGGCGGTGGTAGCGGCCAGTCGGCTGGCCGAGGAGGCCGAGGCCGACGAGTCGCCGTTGTTGGCTCTGTGGCAGGCCGGAGGAGAGGGCGGGGATGCCTCCTCGCTGGAGGCTCTGCTGGCCGGGGGCGTCAGTCGCTGGGACTGACAAGGATCGTTCGGAGCGAGTCGAATATGCCGCCAGTGGCCGCGATGGTCAGGTTGCGGTCTGTAGTGGAGGGGAGCTCGATCTCGGCCCCGGCCTCGCTGGCGACGAGAGCACCAGCGGAATAGTCGTACATCTTCAAGTGGCGCTCGAAGTAGGCGTCGAGGCGACCGCATCCAACCCAGCAGAGGTTGAGTGCGGCGGAGCCCATGCACCGAATGTCGCGGCAAACGGGAAGCAACCGGGTCAGCATTTGGGCCTGGGTTGCCCTCAGTCCAGCGTCATAAGCGAAGCCGGTGGCCACCAGTGCGCCGTCGAGATCGGCCAGTTCTGTAGGGGAGATGGGCTTGCCCGCAAGCCTCGCCCCCAAGTCTCGGGTGGCGGAGAACACCTCATCTCGGTGGATGTCGGCCACAGCTCCGGCCATCACTTCGCCATCAATGGTTGCGGCAATGCTGACCGAGACCACCGGCAAGTCGTAGAGGAAGTTGACGGTCCCGTCGATGGGGTCGACGATCCAACCGACGTTGTTGCCTCCGTCATCGTCGTCGAGTTCCTCGCCGACTATTGACGATCCAGGACAGCGTGCCAGCAGTTCCGACCGTATGAGCTGCTCGCACTCCATGTCAGTGTGGGTGACCACGTCGGTGGGCGAACTCTTGGTTCGTGCCGCGGTGGCTTGGCCGCTGCGCACTCGTACATAGCCGGCGGCCGCTGAGGCGACTTCGATGGCCACATCTTCGAGATGGCGGGCTCGGGCAGACTGGTGGCCTTCGCTCACGCTAGCAACACGGTAGTGCCGAGCGATTCGACGGTGGCGATGATGCCTCGGTCGACTTCGGAATTGGTGACCAGCACGTCCACTTCAGACCAGTCGGCAAAGCGGACGAACTGGTCTTGGCCCACCTTGGAATGATCGACGAGGGCGACAACTCGGCGCGCCGCTCTAATCATGGCCTGCTTCAGAGCCGCTTCCTCCCGGTAGGGAGTGGTAAGGCCCTTGGTGGCCGACAGGCCATCACTGCTGATGAACAAGGTGTCGACCAATAGCGGCTCGACGGCGGCAACGGCGTCGGTGTCCACCATAGCCAGGGTGTTCTTGCGGAGCTTGCCGCCGATCACGATCACGTCGACGTCCTCGTATTCGGCCAGGATCTGGGCGGTGTACAGAGAATTGGTGACCACGCGGAGGTTGCAGTGGCGGGGCAATACTTCGGCGAACCGAGTGAGCGTGCTGCCCGAGTCGATGATGATGGCCCCCGTGTCGGGCAATTCTTGCACCGCCGCTTGGGCCAGCCGGCGCTTCTCAGGGTCGTGCTGATCGGCGCGAACCGACAGAAGCGGTTCAAAACCGTCTGTTTCCCAGGGAATCGCCCCGCCGTGAACTCGGCGCACCACCTGTTGGCGCTGGAGATCGGACAGGTCTCGACGGATGGTCTCGGTGGTCACCCCGAATCGGTCGGCCAGTTCGGCCACTTCGACTCGACCGCTTTGCAGCGTAATTCCCACAATCTCTCGCTGGCGCTCGGTCTGAAAGAGCGTTGTAGTGGTCGGTTCAGTCAGCTGGTCGGTCACCGAGGTCTCTATCCCCCTTCAGTGCTTCGTTGATGGCAGATTCTACTCCTCGTTCCCGCAAGGAGCGGAGAGCCTGGTCGAAGGCATCGCAGAACCGCTGCGAGCGCGGCAGATCGTCTCCGAACACTTCGGTGAAGTCGAGGAAAGCCGCGGAGTTGTGCTGGGCTCGCCGTGCGTGGCTCACACCTAGGTCGAGCATGGGATCGGAGGCCAAGCGCCCCGGCGGCCCCGCGAGATATTCGCACCAGCCGGCCAGGGCCAATGCACTGAGACTGATTGACCCTCCTGCTTCGAGTTGGGCTCTGACCGTCGGCAACAGGAATTTGGGGAACTTCACCGACCCGTCTAGGCAAAGACGGCTGATCTGGTCTCCGATGCTGGCGTTGGAGAATCGGGCGATGATCGATGCCACGTATTGGTCGAGATCGATCCCGGCAATAGGCGGCAAGACGGGGCGAGCCTCACGGTTTAGAAAGTTCGCAGTGAAGTCGTGCAACTCGGGACAGGTCATGGCCGCGCCGATGGTTTCCGTCCCCTTTAGGGCGGCCAGGTAGGCCAAACAGGAGTGGCCGGCATTGAGCAGGCGGAGTTTCATGAGTTCGTAGGGCTTGGCGTCGGCGGTGGTTAGCACGTCGAGCTGCTCGAAAGGGGGACGACCAGCGGCAAAGTTGTCTTCGATTACCCACTGTCGAAACGACTCGGTCACAACGGGCCAGTTGTCATTGACGCCCTTGTGCGCGGCCAACCAAGCGCGGTCGGAGTCGGTAGTCGCCGGCGTAATGCGATCGACCATGCTGTTGGGAAAGGCCACCGAGTCGGCGATCCAGTCGGCAAGGCCCTCGCCCAGTGAGCGGGCTTCGCCGAGGGTGGCGGCGCGGGCCACTGAACCGTTGCTGAGGATGTTGTCGCAACTGATCACGGTGAGCCCGGAGAGGCCGTTTTGGTAGCGCAGTTGGAGTCCAGCAGCGAGGATGCCGAAGGCCGATGCTGGCCCCGCGGTTGGCGATGTGGAGAGGTATTCGCCGGTGACGTCGTCCACCGGGTAACCGCCCTCGGTGATGGTGAGCGACACGATTTGGTTTGCCGGGTCGGCGATGGATGCGAGCAACCGGTCGGGGCTAGGGGAGGCGTGAACGAAGTCGACGATGCTGCCGATGACCTCGACCTCGGTGGATTCGGGCCCCCGGGTGATGAGGGTATAGAGGTAGTCCTGCGGTCTTAGGGCATCGGCTATCGCCTGATCGCTGGGAAGCACGCCGGCCCCGGTGATTGACCAGTCGAGGTGGCCGGACTGGCACAGCTCGTGGATATAGGTGGCCAGGTGCGACCGGTGGAAGCCGCCGACTCCGATATGGACAATGCTGCGCTGGAGTCGGCTGCGGTCGTAGGTGGGCACGGCGACAGACGCCCGCAAGCGGTTGAGAGACCGGCTTTGGAGCAGAGTGTCTGGCGGTTCGGCTGGCACGGCCAAACACCCTACTACCAACACAGACACAGATAAAGTGGCAGATACTTAGGCCAATAACCACATAAACCCAACTCTAAGGCTTGCAATCCCAAATAAACCCAACTAAGTTCCGGCACAATACCGTCAGGGAGGAGGTCTCCCACCGGTTCCTACCCAAGGGGGAAAGTGCCAATGACAAGAACCAGCCGACCGAGGTGGAGCATTCGGCTCCTATTTTTCAGTCTGCTCACGGCGTTCGCTCTAGTGGCCGCTTCATGCGGCAACGATGATGACAGCGACACGTCGAGTGATGCACCGGCCACTGCTGCGGCCACTGAAGCTCCCGCTGCGGCCACCCAAGAGCCGGCAGCCCCAGTTGAGAGCCGTTCGATCAACGTGGCCATCGTGGGCAACCCGCAGATGGAGGACATCGCCAGCCTTACTCCGAGTCTGTTCACCGCCCAGACCGGAATCGAAGTCAACTACACGTTCCTGGAAGAACAGACCCTGCGCGAGATAGTCACCCGCGACGTGGGCGCTGGGGGCGAGCAGTTCGACGTGGTCATGATCGGCATGTTCGAGGCGCCGCAGTTCGGGGCCAACGGATGGCTCTACGATCTCAACGACTTCGCCGCGGACACGCCCGAGTGGAACGTCGACGACATCATCCCCGCAGTACGCGGTGGCCTTTCCTATGAGGGAGGCCTCTACGCGTCGCCCTTCTATGCGGAGTCCTCGTTCGTCATGTACCGCCAAGACGTCATCGACGCCGCGGGTCTGACGATGCCAGACGCCCCCACCTGGGATGAGCTGGCCAACATCGCCCGCACCATCGACTCCGATGAGATGGCTGGCATCTGCTTGCGGGGCAAGCCTGGCTGGGGCGACCTCGGTGCCGCCTTCACCACCGTTCTCAACACGTTTGGCGGCACCTGGTGGCTGGCCAACGCCGACGGCTCAATCGGAGCGGCCCAGGTTGATCAGCCTGAGTTCCGTGAGGCCCTCGAGTTCTATGTCGCGCTCATCAATGACGCCGGCCAGGACGACGCAGCCAACGCCAGCTTCAACGAGTGCTTGAGCCTCTACCAGAACGGCCAGGTGGCCATGTGGTACGACGCCACTGTCGCAGCCGGCATCCTCGAAGCCGACGACAGCCCGGTCAAGGGCCTCAACGGCTTCGCCCTCGCGCCGACCAAGGTCACCGACGCCTCTGGCTGGCTGTGGGCCTGGGCACTGGCCATTCCGCAAAACTCCTCTGATCCCGACACCGCGTGGGAGTACGTGAGCTGGGCCACCAGCGAGGAGTACATCAACGCTGCTGGCGAGTCGCTGGCTGGAGGCTGGGCCGCAGTCCCGCCGGGAACGCGCGAGTCAACCTACGCCAATCCGAACTATCAGGCTGCGGCGCAGGCCTTTGCCCAGAAGACCCTTGACGCCATGCTGGCCGCACCCATCGACAACCCGGGCACCACGCCCCGTCCGGGTTTGCCGGGCGTGCAGTACGTCGGCGTGCCCGAATTCCAGGATGTCGGCACCCGCTGTACCGAGCAGTTCTCGGCTGCCATTGCCGGGTCGATCAGCGTTGATTCTGCTCTTAGTGCGTGTCAGGACATCGCGTCCGAAGTGAGCAATTAGGAGCACACTCACCCGAGAAAACCAACTGGCCAAGAAGGTGCATGTTCTCTCATTGAGATGCGTTGGCTTGGCCTAGGTTGAACAGAATTTCAGGAACAGGCTAGGGGGAGCCATGTCGCAGCAAACCGATCGAGCGGAGCAGGTAAAGAGACTGCAACGTCGAGAAGGTTGGCGGCGCCGGCTCCCCCTTGTTCCTGCCTTGCTGTTCACCATCGTTGTCACCCAGGTTCCATTCATCCTGAGTCTGTGGTACAGCCTGACCGAATGGAAGATCGTTCCGCCTGAGCCGCGGAACTTCATCGGCTTCGGCAACTACGTCGATCTCCTCGACAATCGGTTCTTCCGAGAGGCGGTGTGGACCAGCGTCTGGATGACGGTCTCCGCGGTGCTGCTCTCGTTGCTGTTGGGAACGCTTCTCGCCATCCTGCTCGACCGAAAGTTCTTCGGACAGGGGTTTGTCCGGACGCTGTTGATCACTCCGTTTCTGATCATGCCGGTAGTTGCGGGGCTGGTGTGGAAGACACAGGTGTTCAATTCGTCGTTCGGGGTGTTGAATTGGCTGCTTGATTCTCTGGGGTTCGAGCGGATCGAGTTCGTGACCCGTTGGCCGTTGTGGTCGATCGTCTCTGTGCTGGTGTGGCAATGGACGCCGTTCATGATGTTGATCGTGCTGGCCGGATTGCAGGGTCAGGACCAGTCGGTCTTGGAAGCCGCCCGGGTGGACGGCGCGTCGAGCAGGGCGATGTTCTTTCAGATCACGCTGCCCCAGCTCCGTCCATATCTTGAGTTGGGGATCCTGCTGGGTTCCATATACCTCATCCAGGTCTTCGACTACGTGGATGTGATCACCGGTGGGGGCCCCGACTCCACCAACGTGCCCTACTTCGTGTTCCAGCGATCCATCGGCGGCGGCTGGCAGTTCGGCCAGGCCTCGGCCTACAGCATCGTGGTGGTGATCGCCTCCATCGTGATTGCCACTTTCGGTCTGCGGGTGCTGTCCAATCTCCTGGAAGGTGAGAAGCCATGAGGGGAGGCGGGACTGGCATGGAAGTTGGGAAGAAGCGAGCTGTCTCCTTCCTTCTGGGACTCTTGAGCTGGGGGGTCGCCCTTGTTTTCTTCTTCCCCATCTTCTGGATGGTTCTGAACGGCTTCAAAGAAGAGATTGATGCCAACACCGACCCGAAGCTTGTTTTCGACCCGACATTCGACCGGTTCGACGAGGTGACGTCTCAGACCCAGGGCTTGCTCGGCTTCAGGGAGGCGTTCATGAACTCGGTGTGGGCGGTGTCGATCTCGACGATCTTGGTGCTGGTCCTCGCCGTCCCGGCTGCCTATGCCCTGGCCATTCGTCCTGTGGCGAAGTGGCGGGATGTGTTGTTCTTCTTCATCTCCACCAAGTTTCTGCCGGTGGTGGCAGCGATCCTCCCGCTGTGGATCATCGCCCGGGAGTTGGATCTTCTGAACACCCGGATGGTCCTCATCATCCTCTACACCGCGATGAACCTTCCGCTGGCGGTGTGGATGCTCCGGTCGTTCTTCAGCGAAGTGCCCAAGGAGCTCATCGAAGCCGCCCAAATCGACGGGGCAAAGCTGCGCGGTCAGATCACTTCGGTGATCCTGCCCATCGTCGCCCCGGGACTGGCCGCTACTGCCCTATTGTGCGTGATCTTCGCCTGGAACGAGTTTTTCTTAGCCGTCCAGCTCAACCCGGTGGACGGGTCGACGATTCCCATCTGGGTTACCTCCAACGTCAGCACTCGCGGCAACTTCTTGGCCAAGCTGTCGGCGGCGTCCACTCTCGCCACCCTCCCGGTGGTGCTGGCCGGTTGGCTGGCTCAGAAACGGATGATACGCGGCCTTTCGATGGGAGCGATCAAGTGATTTTGTTCAAATGCCGAAGGGAGCTGGGAAATGGCTGAAGTCCGATACGAGAACGCCAGTCGAATCTATCCGGGAACCGACATTCCTGCCGTGGAGTCGCTGAACCTCGATATACCCGACGGAGAGCTCCTGGTGCTCGTGGGCCCATCGGGCTCGGGCAAGTCCACCGCGTTGCGAATGCTGGCCGGGCTGGAGTTCGTCGACAAGGGCAGTGTCTATATAGACAACGATGACGTGACGCTGACTCCGCCCCAAGACCGCGATATCGCCATGGTGTTCCAGAACTACGCCCTGTATCCGAATATGACAGTGCAGGCGAACATGGGATTCGCCCTCAAACAGCAGGGTGTCCCGAAGCCGGAGCGGGCCGAGAGAGTGCAAGAAGCAGCTCGCATTCTCGATTTGGAGCCCTATCTGGATCGCAAGCCGAAGAACCTGTCAGGGGGGCAGCGCCAGCGGGTGGCGATGGGCCGGGCCATCGTGCGTAGACCGCAGGTTTTCTTGATGGACGAGCCGCTCTCCAACCTAGACGCCAAGCTGAGAGTTCAGACTCGAACTGAACTCGCCGATCTCCAGGCCAGGTTGGGGGTTACCACCGTGTACGTAACCCACGATCAGGTGGAGGCCATGACCATGGGCCATCGGGTCGCGGTTCTCAAAGACGGGATTCTCCAGCAGGTCGACCGACCGCGAACCCTGTACAGCCATCCGGTCAATCTGTTCGTCGCCGGGTTCATCGGCTCACCGGCAATGAACCTTGTCGAAGTCTCATCGGAGGGCACGAACGGTCTCCGCTTGGGCTCTCTCTCCCTGCCATTGGATGAGCAGACAACCCATGATCTGGCTGCTCGCGACCCGGGTGCCTACACGGTCGGAGTCCGACCTGAACACCTGCAACTGGCCAGTGAGGGCATCGCGGGGGAGGTCACCGTGGTGGAGGAGCTGGGCTCAGAGTCGTACGTTCACGTCACCGTTGAGCATCAGGGTGGTCCGCTCCTTCTTGTTGTGCGCGCTGAGGGGGAGACCATGACCCAGCGCGGCGACAACGTCCAGATCTCGTGCCGAGGCCCGGTTCACGTGTTTGCTCCCAACGGCGAGCGTATCGGAGCTTAAGAGCACGAGATCGCAGCTGGCGGCCGAGGCGTAATCCCCTCCTCGCCTCGGCCGCCATTGCTCATCGCGGCCGGACTCCGGGCATGACGGCAACTGGCGGTAGGCGATCCGTCTAGTTACTGGTCAGGCGCAGTCCGGCGTCGAGTCTTACCACTTCGCCGTTCAAGAACGTGTTCTCCATGAAGTTGACCACCAGCGCGCCGACGTCGGCGGGCGTGCCCAGGCGGTGGGGGAATACGTTGTCTTCCACCAGCTTGGCGATGAAGTCCTCGGTGAGGGTGGCCAGCATGGGGGTGTCCATGGTGCCGGGGGCGATGGTCATCACCCGTATGCCCCAGACGGCCAGATCTCGGGCCATGGGCAGGGTCAACCCGATCACCCCGGCCTTGGACGACCCGTAGGCCGACTGCCCCACTTGGCCCTCGTAGCCGGCTATGGAGGCGATGTTCACGATGATGCCCCGCTCGCCGTCGGCATTGGGCTCGTTGGCCGACATGGCTGACACCGCATGGCGGGCCACGTCGAACAGGCCGATCAGGTTCACCTCGATGTGGCTGCGGAAGTGCCCGAGGGGATTGGGGGTGCCGTCGCGGGAAACCACCCGCTGGCCGGAGCTGATGCCGGCGCAGCTCACCAGCACGTCGATGCGGCCGAAAGCGGAGGCCGCGGCAGACACGGCTTGCGCAACGTCATCGGTGTTGGTGACGTCAACGGGGACGAAGGCGGCTGCGTCGCCCAGTTCGTTGGCCATAGCCTCCCCGGCTGATGAGGGCAGGTCCAAGATCACGGCGCGCCCGCCGTTGTCCAGCAGCGTTTTGACCACACCAGCGCCCAGCCCGGAGGCGCCGCCGGTGACCAGGGCTACTGATCCAGGAACCTGCATAGCTAGAACTCCCGGAGACGGGCGCTGGTCGGGTCTACCTCGGTGCGCAAGATGTGCAGCTCTTCGGCGGTGGGCCGGGCCGTGGTGGGGATCTCCCCGTCGGGCATCAACACTTCGAACCCGGTGGCCTCCTGCACCTGATCTGCGGTGACCTCAGGATGCAGCGAGGCCAGCCGCATCCGCTTGCTGGCCGGCTCGAAGTCGAATACGCACATATTGGTGATGCACAGCTGCGGCCCGCCGGGCATGCCCATGCGCTCGCGGTGGTCGCCGCCGTCGCCCCAGCCGATGCCGGAGCGGAAGTGGAGATGATCCACAAATGTGCGGGGATCGTGGGTGGACGACCACAGGTAGATGCGGGGGATCATGGCGCCGAGGTCGGCCATGCCGCCGCCGCCGGGCAGGCGCACCTTGGGGGCGTCGTAGGGGCCGATCACCGTGTTGTTCACGTTGCCGTAGGCGTCCATCTGCGCCCCCCGGAAGGCGAAGGTGTTGTAGCGGGCCCCTTGGGCGTAGGTCCAGAAGTCGAAGGGGGAGTTGCTCAGCATGGAGGCCCCGCCCCACAGCGAGTCCGACAGGGTTGAGTCGCCGATCTCGTCGGGGTCGGCGTCGACGGCGATGGAGCTGGCCGCCCACACCAGCTCGGGGGCGTGGGTACGCCTGGCCAGCAGATAGCCGCACACGGGGATGAACGACACCGCGCCGTTGAAGGCCCGGGTGTCGTTGGACATGGCCCGGGAGAAGGTCACCACCATCAACTCGTCAATGGTGCAGTCGTAGCCGGGCACCGGGGTGCTCATGCTGATACCGCCGTCGAGACGTTGTTGACGGCTAGGAAGTCTTCCCAGGTGTCCGGGCTCACAACTCGCTCTTGGAAGAAGCGGGAGAACTCTTCGGGATCGCGGGTGGCCATGGAGTACTCCGTGAAGAATCCAGAGTCGTGGCTGTAGTCGGGGAAGCACGAGCAGGGATATGCACCCCGGGGCGCCGGTGCCACCGTGTCGATCATGAACCTCGGGTAAGTGGTGCGCTCCGGCTCCTCAGTAAACGCCGCAGAATCCACCACCCGCTCCACCGAGGCCACCGAACGGGTAGCCGCGTTGACGATCTCGTTGTCCATCCACACCAGCTTGGGGTTGACCCGGGTGGTGCCCCGCATGTCGGCCTCGTGGGCGTGGACCAAGGCCACGTCCACCGCCAGGCGGGTGCAGGCCACGTAGTGCTCCCCAGTGGGGCCGTCCTTCTCCTCCCGCACCGCGCCGCTTTCGGCGTGCAGACCGAGCACGTCGGTGCCGAGGCCGGCCTTGGTGGGCATGAACGGCAGGTTGTAGCTCTGAGCCTGGAGTCGGCAGATCAGAAGGTGCTCGCTGTATTCCTCGATGGCCACTTGCCCCGACTGCACCGCGGCTCGGAAATTGGGGGCCAAGCCCAGGCCCTCGAAGCTGACCAGCCCGGACATGACCCGCCGCACGCAGCCTCCGGCCACCAGCCAGTCCACCGCCATGCCGGCCACTATGGCCACCAAATCCAGGTCCTTTTTCTGCTGGCGCACCAGCTCCCGAACCAGGGCCATGGGGGCGCTGTTCATGGACAGCCCGCCGATGGCCACGGTTGATCCGTCGGGTATGGACGCCGCCGCCTCTTCCAGTGTGGTGACTTTGCTCATGGGACTGTTCGCTTCCCCCTGGGCTCGCTGTTCTTGCTGTTCATGCAGCCCGCCGTACTATACGGCCCATGACTGACGCTCCAGACATCCTCTCCCCTGAGTACGACGCCAACCCCTACCCGTTGTACGAGGTGCTTCGCGACGAGTATCCGGTGATGTGGCACGAGGGCACCCAGGCCTATGTGATCAGCCGCTACGAGGACGTGGCCGGGGCGTTCCGTACCCCTCAGATCTCGAGCCGCAACTACGAGTGGCAGACCGAGCCGGTCCACGGGCGCACCATCTTGCAGATGGAGGGCAAGGAGCATTCTTCCTACCGGGGCATCGTGAACCCGATTTTCCGGGGCAGCTATCTGGAGCAGAGCATCGTTCCGGCCATCACCAAGGCGGCCCGCAGCCAGATCGGCGAGTTCGTGGCCGACGGCGAGGTGGACCTGTGCAAGCGGTTCAGCACCCATTACCCGATCGGGGTGATCGTGCAGCTCCTCGATCTGCCGATGGAGGATGTGCCCCAGTTCTACGAGTGGTACACGATGATCATGGATTTCGTGTCCAACATCACCGGCGACGAAGAGAAGAACCGCCGGGGCATGGCGGCCCGGGTGGAGATGGGGGAGTACCTCATGCCCAAGATCGCCGAGCGGCGGGCCAACCCCGGCGACGACCTGCTCACCGCCATGGTGACCAAGGAGTTCGACGGCGTTCAGATGACCGACGACGACATCCGCGGCTTTTGCAGCCTGCTGTTGACCGCCGGCGGGGAGACCACAGAGAAGGCCATCACGCTGACCATGCGCAACTTGCTGGACAATCCCGAGCAGATGGCCGAGGTGCGGGCCGACCGCCAGCTCATCGGCCGGGCCTTCGCCGAGACCCTGCGCTTCACCGGGCCGGTTCAGATGATCATGCGCCAGACCGAAGAGGACGTGGAGTTCTCCGGCGGCACGGTAACGGCGGGCCACACCCTGGAGCTGCTGTTGGGCTCGGCCAACCGGGACCCGGAGGTATTCGGCGAGCCCGATCAGTTCAACATCCACCGCACCGACATGGAGTTCGACAAGGCGTTCACCGCCGCAGCCGACCACACAGCGTTCGCCTTGGGCCGCCACTTCTGCGTGGGATCGATGCTGGCCCGGGCTGAGCTGACCGTTGCCTTGGACGCGCTGTTGGACGCCATGGACGACATCGCCTACGCCGACGGCTACCAGCAAGTCGAAACCGGGGTGTACACCCGGGGATTGACCTCGCTGCCGCTGACGTTCACGCCGAACCCAGATTTTGTTGCTGGCTAGCGGGGCACCACGTATCCCGCGTCGTCGCGGTCCCAAGTGTCGGGAGTAATGCCCTCTTCACGGAGCTTGAACTTCTGCACCCGCTCTGAGGGGGTCTTGGGCAGGTCGTCGCACCAGCGCACGAATCGCGGCACGGCGAAGTGGGCCATGCGGGGGACGCAGAAGTCGAGCAACTCCGTCTCGGCAAGCTCGTGGTCGGGCTTGAGGACCACCACGGCCATCACTTCTTCTTCTCCTAGCTCCGAGGGCACGCCGATTACTGCTGACTCCAGCACGGCGTCGCAGGTGTTGATCACTGCTTCTACTTCGTAGGAGGAGATGTTCTCGCCTCGGCGGCGCACGCAGTCCTTCATCCGGTCGATAAAGGTCAGGTAGCCGTCCTCGTCGAGGCGGCCCCGGTCGCCAGTGTGGAACCAGAGATTGCGGAACGTCTCCACCGTCACGTCGGGCATGTCGAAGTAGCTGTCGATCATGATGTAGGGCTTCTTGGGCCGCACCACGATCTCACCCGCCGTTCCCGGCGGCACGGGCCGGTCCTCGGAATCCACCACCGCCACGTGATAGAGCGCCGACTCCCGCCCCGCGGTGCCGATCTTGCGCACCCCGCGGCGGTTCTCGGTGGTGATGGCCACCTCAGTCATGCCGTACACCTCGGAGAGGTGGACCCCGAAGCGCTCTTCGAAGGGCTCCCAGATCTCCACCGGGCAGGGAGCGCCGAAGCCATTGCGCACCGGGTTGTCGGCATCGTCGGACCGCTCGGGCTGCTTCCAGAGCATCATCAAAAGCCCGCCCTGGTAGTTGAAGGCGGTGATGCCCTCGGCCCGGCAGCGGTCCCAGAACCGGCTGGCCGAGAACCGCCGGTCCATGATGAGCCGGGCGTCGGCCTCCATGGCGCACATCACGCTGGTGTATTTGGCGTTGATGTGGAACAGCGGGAAGGCGGTGTAAAGCACATCTTCCCGGTCGTAGCCCACCAAGTCGACGGTGTGGCGGGCCAGATTCAGATTGGCCTCGTGGCACAGCATCACGCCCTTGGACGGGCCAGTGGTGCCTGAGGTGTACAAGATGACTGCGGTGTCTCGGTAGTTGACGTCAGGCTCTGGGGGAGGAGAGTCGAGGTACAGGTCGCTCAGCTCATGGACGGTGACATGGTCAGGGAATTCGGGAGTGCCTGCGTCTACAGTGCCTGCGGCTCGGTTGACCACGACGTGCTCTAGCCCTGGAAGGCCCTGAGACGCTTCGGCGATCCTCTCCAGATAATCCTGGTCGCACACCACCGCTGAAGAGCGCGACTGGCTGACTAAGTACTCCAGCAAGTGGCCCCGGTAGGCCTGGTTGATGGGCACCTCCACCACTCCGGCCTTGTTCATGGCAAACCAGGCGTCGATGCATTCCAAGGAGTTCTGCATCATCAAACAGGAGCGGTCACCCGGTCCCAGGCCCAGCGAGGCCAGCCCCGCGGCGAGGCGGTCGGAGTCCAGATCCACGCCGGCGTAGGTCTTGTCGCGTCCCTCCACGGTCAGCGCCAGCCGGTCGGAGTTCTGCTCTGCCTTGTGGCGGATCCAGGCCCCGATGGTGTGTGGCAAGGCCGATTCAGTCGTTGTGCTCATGATTAACCAGTCAGTTCAGCACTTCGGGGGCTTCACGCAGCAATCGCCGTACTGCTCCTTCCCAGTAATACCTCACCGCCATGTGGTGGCTGTTGACGGCGGCCTTCAGGGTGGGGCGCTGTTCGGGGGGTACCGGTACCGGTGTCTGGTTAACCAACATGGCGTCGTAGTTGAGCCGGCACACCCGCTCGAAGTTGGAGGCCCGGTAGACGGCTTGTTCGGTGGTCTCGCCGGCGATGAGCACCCCGTGGTTGGCCAGGATCACCGCAGTGGCACTGCCCACCGAGTCGGCCAAGTGCTGGCCCCCGGCGGCGTCGTCCACCCCGCCGGTGTAGGTGCCGAACAAGGCGATGTCGCCATCGAACATGCAAGCCTGCTGGTCGGTGATGTCGGGCAGCTTGTGCATGGTGGACAGCAGGCTGCCGTAGTAGGGGTGGTTGTGGATCACCACCCGGGCGTCGGGGCGGGCCCGGTGCATCTCGGTGTGGATGAACACCGCCGGGGTCACGTCCCAGCGGCCTTCCAGCACCTCGCCGTCGGCGTCGATCACCAATATGTCGGAGGCGGTGATCTCGTTCCACCACAGCCCGTAGGGGGTACACCACATAGAGCCGTCGTCGGCGTCGTCTCGCACCACCGTGATGTGCCCGGCAACGTCCAGCGCGTAGCCCTCGGCGTCGAGGACGCGGGCCGCACAGGCGATCTTCTGGGGGACGGTGAGTGGCTGCTCCAAGCCGGGCATCACCCGGGGAAATCCGCTTTGTCCGGCGATGGCTTCGTCAAGCTTGCCCATGCCCTGCTAGATAGCACACCGGGGGCGTCCCCAAAGAATGTGAGAACACCGAGAGGAGTCGGCCATGGGCTGGAGAACAATGGGAGCCGACGGGTATCCGGACGGTTTGGACTCGAATCCGGCGGTGTTGCCCCGCATTCAGCGGTGGGATCACATCGGCATCGCAGTGCGCTCTATCGAGGCCGCCGTGCCTCTGTTTCGGGATGTGTTCGGCGGGCAGTTCGTGATGGGAGGTGACGACCTGCCGCTGGACATCCGCACCGCCATGTTCAAGCTGCCCGACACCGTGAAGGTGGAGTTGCTGGAGCCACTGAACGAGCAGAGCTACCTGCGTCGCTTCATCGACAAGCACGGGGAGGGGTTCCACCACGTGACCATCTTCGTAGACGATGTGGAGGCGACTATCGCCGACTTGGAGGCCACCGGCTATGAGGTGGTCGACACCGATCTGAGCGAACCGCACTGGCGGGAGACTTATGTGCGGCCCAAATCAGGGCACGGATGCCTGTTTCAAATCGTTGATTCAGAGATCGACTGGCTCGAGCCCCATCCGCATTGCACGGTTGAGGATGTGATTGCGGGGAAGTGGCGCTGGTGGAGGAGCCAAATCTGGCACGTCGACCAACTGCCCGACGGCTACACGGAGTAGTTCGTCCGGCGGGGCGGTCGCGCTCAGAAAGCGTCCGGTGGGGCGGTCGTGCTCAGCATTGGTCCGGTGGGCCGGCGGGTCGCGCTCAGCGCTTGTCCGGCGGGGCGGCGGGTCCTGTCCCGGCCCAGCCCGCCGTCCTCGACTAGCTCCGGGCGGCGGGCGCCCTGAGCCGGGCCACCCACCGCCCCACCTATGGATTTGAGGCGCCCACCGGCCCACCTATCGGGTTACGAAGCCGCCCCACCTAGGTTTGTGATTTGCCGCCCCGCCTCGGCTGGTTGTCATGCCCGCCGTCGGGCAAATGGTCAGTGCGTGCCATCTCGGCATTTGGCTTAGGGGTTACAGCCCCAGTTCGGCTTGGAGTTTGTCGGCTAGGCGGAATTTTTGGATTTTGGTGGCGGACATGGGCCACTCGTTGGGGGCTACGAATTGGACGTGGCGGGGGATCTTGAAGCTGGCGATCTGGCCGCGGCAGAACTCGATCAGCTCTTCCTCGCTGGCCTCCGCGCCGGGCTTGAGCTCGACGAAGGCGGCGGGAATCTCTTGGTACTTCTCGTCGGGCAAAGGGACCACCTGGGCGATGGCCACCGCAGGGTGGGTTTGCAGGTAGCTCTCGATCTCCACCGCGGCCACGTTCTCGCCGCCCACCTTGAGCATGTCCTTGGTGCGGCCCAGGTAGCTGATGCGCCCGTCGGGGTCGAGCGAGCCGATGTCGCCGGTGAAGAACCAGCCGTCGTCGTCGAAGCACTCGGCGTTCTTCTCCGGGTCTTTGTGGTAGCCCTCGAACACGTTGTAACCCCGCACCCAGATCTCGCCCGCTTGGTGGGGTTCGGCAAGGGTTTCTCTTGTCTCGAGGTCCTTGATCTTGACCTCGATGCCCCGGAATGGGCGGCCTGACGACACTGCCCAAGTTTCCGGCGGATCGTCGGGGCCGGAGAAGGCCACCACGCCGCCGCACTCGGTGAGCCCGTAGGCGTTCATGTGACGGGCCCAGGGGAGCAGGGCATGAATAGCCCGCAGGGCGTCGGGCGGCGCCACGTTGTTCACCAGCCGGATGCGCTGGAACTCGTCGGAGTCCCAGTCGGGGTGGTTGATCATGGCCTGGGTGACTGGCGGGAAGGTGGAGAAGCACACCGTGGCCTTCTCGTCGCGCATCTGGGCGATGGCCGACGCCGGTTCGAAGTGGGTGATGGTGACGTAGGACGACCCGGCATCGAGACAGCCGATGAGCGGAAGGATCGAGCTCATGTGGAATAGGGGGAGCGGATCCCAGAACACGTCGGTATCGGTCAACTCGAACCGGGTCCGACAGGCGGTTATGGCAGTGCGCACCAACGATTCGTGGTTCAGGGGGCAGCCCTTGGGCTCGGCCGTGGTGCCCGACGTGTAGATCATGAGGGCCTCGTTGCGAAGGGCCACCTGGCTGCGGAGCAACTCCACCTCATCATTTGTGGCGCCGTCAGCCAGAGCCTCGAATGCGGCCCGATCCACCATCCCAGCCGGAGAGGTGCTGCCCAACAGCACTACCGCCTTCAATTCGGGAGCAACATCGAGGTCGAGATTGGCCGGGTCGGGGGCCTCGGCCAAGCCGGGCAGGCAGTCGTGCAGGATCACCACGTAATCGGTGAACTGGTCGATGATGTCGCTGGTCACCAGCACCTTCAGGTCGGCGTTCTCGGTGACATAGGCCAGTTCCCGCCCCTTGAAGCGGGCATTGATGGGAACGGGGACAGCGCCGATAAGCGAGGCGCCGAACATCACCTCGATGAAGTCCATGCAGTTGGGCATGAGGATCCCCACCCGATCCTGAGGCCGCACCCCCAGCCCCAACAGCGATCGAGCCGACCGCCGGGCTGCTTCCTCTAGCGACCCAAAGCTGTGCCGAGTGTCAGGGAACACCACCGCGTCCTGGTCCCCATACAGGGCCGCCCCCCGCACCACCAGATCCCCATACGTGGTCACATCAACCCAACTGCTCATCCCCGTAGCTTTCCACGCTTACGCTCGTTCCGACGAAAGATGCCCACCTCGCCATCAGTTTTTGGCGAGAGGTGTCAAGTAGTAGCGCAGTTTGCAGCAGAGTTCTACCATTCTGGTAGAATCTGTGCATGGATCTGAATATCAAAGACCTCGATGATGATGTCGGGCGGCGATTGCGAGAGCAGGCGAAAGCCGCAGGGCTTTCGGTGCAGCAGCATTTGCGAAATGAGTTGACTCGTATCGCGTCAAGAATGTCACCTGCTGAATTGTCCGGTGGTTACCCTCCGATGAACCGTTCAGAGTTCGAATCCATCCGCCAGCAACTGCGCGAACTAGATGCCCAGTAGCGTCGTCTGCGACGCCGGGGGAGTATTGGCTGTAGCCGGTGTGCTTAAGGGGACAGTGCCAATTGACGCGGAGTTCTTGGCTCTGGACTGGTCAGCGATGACCGTTGGTCGTTTTGTGGCAGCTCGCCATGAGGGCAATCCTGAACGTATTCAAGTGGAGATTGGGCTTGCTCTGTCTGCTGTGCATGAATGGTTTCCAGTCCGCACCATCGTGGCGGAGACTCTTTCACGTGCCGGACGAGGAGCAGTTGATGCCTTGGACTCTTGGTGTGCTCTCATCCTGGCCGAAACCCTTGATCTCCCTCTGTTCACGGCCTCTGATGAGGTCAGCAGCAACCGCATCGAGGTACACCGCCCCTGGTAGACGGCTCCCGTTGGTGGCTTATACCCGGACAGTCGGACCGTAGGCTTCACGCCCACCGAGGTATTCGCCGTATCGCTTGCCATGGGTCGCCAGAAGGTCGTCGAGTGCCAGCAGGCTGGATTCTGGTACAGAGGTCGACCCGCTTCTTAGGGCGTGACGTGCTTCCAGCAGGCCAGCAAGACCGTAGCTGGTATCCGACATGAACGTCGCGGACCCAGCAAGCCGACCCATTTGCTTGGCCACTGGGAGTACGACCTCAGCAACCTCAGGGCTGATTGGCTTGTAGCCCTGTTCGCTTGCTTCCCGGCACGCTGCGGCTAGCAATGCAAGGCCCATCTTCTCCAGGGTGTCAGGAGCGAACCAGATCTTCGCAGTGCACTTGGCCCCTTCCGGCGTTTCCATAGTCGACTGCGTTGTGACTTGGACTCCTTCGAAGTCGCCTGACCGTGAGAAGAGAGCCGTCGTGTCTTTCTCGGCTGGGTACCAGTCGCCGGGTTCCACCGAGCCCCCAAGCTGGAGGCAAGCAGTCGTGCTGATCCCGGAGTCGACCAGTACTTCGGCCAGGTCGTTAGGCCCGAGCTGATTGTTCCCAAGCAAGGGCAGCGCCCCGGGGACTCGTACTTGGAATGGCATCAAGAGCATGTCTTCCAGGGTGTCGTCAGAATTTGACGGAGGCGGCGCTTGTCGCGGCCTTCCAGATCGGCCCGCAGATCAACATTGAAGTGTGACTGATATCGGAATATACTGATATATACTTAATCAACAACAAGATCCACATATCCACAAGCCAATTTATGTACGCACTATGTGTACACAAATTGGTATGTTGAGGCCGTGGAAGATGTGACTTCAAGGAGGGCGGAGGTGAGAACGGTTAATGTGCGGCAGTTCCGGGAGGAGTGCCTGCCCATCATCAGAGAGATCGAACAAGGCGCCGGTGACGTGATTATCACCAGACACGGTGAGCCAGTTGCCCGGGTCACAGGCCATGTCGGATCGCTGCCGGTGCCATTTTTCGGATGTGACGCGGACACGCTGGAATTCTTCGTCGACGACCTCTCTACCGTTTCGGCGTTTGCCGATGAGGAATGGGACATGGTCTCAAACCTTGAGCACGTCTTGAACCCGTCGCAGTAGTCGCAACGATGCTGTTGGCTGACACCCACGTCCTTCTTGAGTTCCAGCGTGGCGACCCCCGGCTTTCTGTTTCCGCTCGCAGGCTGGTTGGAGAGGCATTCGCTCAGGGCGAGTTGGCAGTGTCGGCGATCACGGTCGTCGAGGCAGTCCGACTCCATGAGGCGGGGAGGATCAAACTTGGCTCCGATCCCAATCAATGGGTTACGACCCAGATTCGCCGAGGGCTAAATGTCATCCCTGTGGATGCGCGCATTGCTGCGCTCGCTCCTCAGCTCCCTAGGGACGGCTTTCATGCCGACCCCGGGGATCAGATGATTGCGGCTACCGCCATTCTCACCGGGTACCCAGTTGTGACCGGCGACCGGCAGACCGTTGCGTGGGCCGAACAGGAGAACCGCATTGACATCGTGGATGCCCGAAGCTAGAGACCGTGGGGTGTCGCCAACAGCAGAGGGGTCGAGAGGGCAAGCTTTGTGATCTAGGTCTCCTCCAGGAGAGCGTCGCAGCCGATGAGGGTGGGGTTGGTGGGGGCGAGGCGGCGGATCATGATCTGTACTGCTTCGGGGTTGTTGTCGATTAGGAGGTAGTCGCGGTCGTTTTTGGCGGCGGCTTCGCCGAGGGAGCCGCTGCCGGCGAAGAAGTCGAGCAGGAGGTCGCCGGGGCGGGAGTGGACTTTGACTAGGCGTTCGAGGATGCCGAGGGGCTTTTGGGTGGTGTAGCCGGTTTTCTCTTTGCCGTTGGGGCTCACGATGGTGTGCCACCAGACATCGGTGGGGGTCTTGCCCCGGGCGGCCTTTTCCTTGCCGACCAAACCGGGTGCCATGTAGGGGATCCGGTCCATCTCCTCGAAGCAGAACGTGTAGTCGGCAGGGTCTTTGGCGTACCACAGGATGCTGTCGTGTTTGGCCGACCACTTCTTTTTGGAGCGGGCCCCGTAGTCGTAGGCCCAGACGATCTCGTTCATGAACGAGTCCCGGCCGAAGATCTGGTCGAGCAGCACCTTGCAATAGTGGACTTCCCGGTAGTCGATGTGGAGGAAGAAGCTGCCGGAGTCGGTCAGAACGCGGTGGGCCTCTTCGAATCGGGGGGCCAGAAAGCCCAGGTAGTCGTCAAAGGCGTCTTCGTAGCCTGATTTGCCCAGGCGAATGGTCTGGTAGCGACGACCGGCGAAGCCGGTCCGGTCGCCGTTGGTTTCGTCATGCACGGTCTTGATCCGCTCGCGCTCTTGGCGCTTGCCAGTGTTGAACGGAGGGTCGATGTAGATGAGGTCGAATCTGGCGTCGGGAAGGCCCTGCAACACCGGCAAGTTGTCGCCGAAAACGATCTGCCCCATCGGTACCAAGCCTAGGCAGCGGCGAGTTGAGCCTTGCGCTCTTCACCTTTCTGGGGATGGCGAGCAAGCCGAAAGACCGTTCAAACGGCAATGGTTCCTTGATACCATGAAAAATATTGAAAATAACTGTATCCACAGACATTTCCACATATCCACAGGAGCATGGATGAGCAACGACAACAAGCCGGTAGCTAGTGGTATTGGAATCGCGAAAATGGTCTCGCCCAGCGAGTGGTTACGCCGCTGACGCCATGCCCATCCCGTCGTCCCATTTTCCTTCGCTTAAGGCGCGTTCGGTGATGAGAATGCTCAGGAGGATTGGATACCGGATTGAGCGGCAAAGGGGATCACATCGCAAGCTGGTTGCGGAGGGGCGCTTGCCGATCGGGTTCGCGTTCCATGACCGGTCTGAAGTTCCCCCCCATGCGCTTCGGCATATGCTGGTGGAGCGGGCTGGATTGACCGACGATGAGATACGGCAGTTGCTGTAGACGGTAAGGAGTGCTCGAAGGAATGAAGCACCAAGTGCGAATACACCGCAACCAAGATGATGGTGTCCGTTGGTGGGCTGAGGACGACATTGGATTCACCGGTGGGTCAGACGACCTGGAAGAGCTCTTGGCCATGATCACGGAGTGGGCAGAATGCGAAGACGTGCTTGCTGACCTGACCGTGTCATTCACTCAAGATGCACTAATAGCCAGTTTGACCAAGCCAGCAGAGTCTCTAGGGGTTCCAGAGCGTCTCTGAGGGGGCGAACTGCCTCGGGACACGCTAGCTGGCTGCTGCCATGCCAGCGGCGCGGGCCGCGATCAGCAGAGGGCCGATGGTGCCGCCCGCGCCGGGGTAAGCGGCGCCCAGCGGGCTGGCCGCGGCGTTGCCCACTGCATACAAGCCTTCGATGAGGCCGCCGTCTTGATGGCGGACCTGGCTGTTGACGTCGGTACGGGGGCCGCCTTTGGTGCCCAGGCAGCCCGGGTGGAGGCGGACGGCGTAGAACGGCGGCTCGTCTACCGGTCCGAGCGTGGGGTGGGCGGCGGCGGGGTCGCCGACGAAGCGGTCGTAGATCGAGCGGCCGCGGCCGAAGTCGGGGTCGTCGCCCGCGGCGGCTAGTTGGTTGAATCGGGCTACCGACGAGGCCAGTTCGTCTCTACCCACCTCGATGGTGTCGGCCAGTTCAGCCAGGCTGTCTGCCCGGTGCAGCCACTCTGGATCTGACCCGCCCCGACGCAATGGCCCCAGGTGGTATTGGCGGCGGTAACCGGCATCGAACACCAACCAGGCGGCCGCGGCCGGATACTGGAACCCAGTGGGGTCAAAGGCGTGCATGGCCCGGCCCACGTCGTTGTAGTTGCGAGCCTCGTTTGTGAACCGCCGCCCTCGTGAGTCCACCATCAGCGATCGGGGCCGGGACCGCTCGGTCAGTACCAGCCGGTGGAATGGCTCTCCGTCAATAGTCTCGCCAGGCACGGTCATAGCCGGGCACCACCAGGCTTCCGCCATGTTGCCCAGCTCGGCCCCCATAGCCAGCGCAAATCTCAACGCGGTGCCATCTATGCCGGGGGCGCCCACCGGGCCAGTCATCGGTCCCCGAAGAAACGCCTGCACAAAGGCGGGATCGCGCTCGAACCCGCCGGAGGCCAGGATCACCCGTCCGGGCAGCACCTCGTCGCCGATCCGCACTCCGTTCACGGTGCCGCCGGACTGGGCCAGGGCATCCACCCCCGTTCCAACATGGATCACCGCGCCGGCAGATTCGGCCGCCTCTACCAGAGAGGCGATCATCGACCGGCCCATGGTGATCATTCCCTGGCTTGTTCGGTCGGCTACTTCGTCCCAACTGATGTTTCCAGTGGCCAGTTCCCGGTAGGTGATTGGCGCAGTCACATTGGGGGCAGTGCGGATTCGCTGGTCGAGCTCAGGCGGCACCACTCGGGGCTGGGGCTCCAGGGGCCGATGGCCGGGCTTTCCACCGGGCAGTTCGGGGTGGTAATCGGGATAGGGGACGGTCTGCCACGAGAGGCCGGTGGCTGACTCCAGCCAGTCGGCCACTGCTGGCGCCTGCTCGGCGAAGTAGTCCACTAGTTCGTCGTCCACGTCGCCCAACCGCAGGGCCCGCAGGTATTTCCGGGCCTCGGCGGGGGAGTCGTGCACCCCCTCGGCAGCCATCAGCCGGTTGGCCGGCATCCAAGCCAGCCCGCCCGACAAGGCAGTGGTCCCACCCAGAACCGGGGCCCGCTCTACCACGGTCACCTCGGCCCCGGTCTGTGCCGCGGCTACCGCCGCAGTCAAACCGGCAGCTCCTGATCCGACTACGACTACTGAGGCCATGATGGGTTCAATTCTCAGCGCGTCAGCCTTTGGGAGTCCAGCGGAACCAGCGGATGACAACAAACACGCCGACGACACCCCATGCGGTCATGACCAGCCAGTTGGTCACCGGCCACAGGGAATCGTCACTGAGCGGGTCGAAACCCCGTTGCAGGGCTACCGCAAGGTGCCTGATGGGAAAAATGTCGCCAATCACCGTAATCGCCTGGGGGGTGTCGTCGGAGGCGGGCACATAGACATCGGAAACGAAGTAGAGCGGCAAGACGACCAAGTTGATAAATGGTGGTGCGGACGTCTCATTGGGTACCACCTTGGTGAACGCCAGCCCCAGCGCACAGAACACTGCGCCTCCGATAAGCAGAGTTACGATCAGGCTGGGAACTGTTTCCCACAGCAGCGAAACGTCGTAGACCGCCCAGCCGATTGCCGCCACGAGCACCGCCATGAGTGCGATCACGACGTAGGAGGTGGCCACCAGTCCGCCCATGAACACCCACGGGCGCATCGGCGTACCCCGCACTCTCTTGAGGATGCTGGTCTCGCGGCGGATGACGGTGACCATGGCCAGATTCACAAAGGAGGCTTGGACCACGGAGAGGGCGATGATGCCAGGAACAAAGCGGCTGGCGAGTTTGGGGCCGACCGGCGTCACCAGTTCGTTGCCGAACAGCGCAGTGAGAACGAACAAGAAGATGAGCGGCAGCACTACTGTGAAAAAGCTGGCCAGCGGATTGCGCCACAACAGCACAAAGTCGAAGCGGGTCTGGGTCGCTAGTTGCCGAAGGCCGCGACTGCTCATCGGGTCAACTCTCCGGCTCGTTCAGCTTCGCCGATCAATGCCAGGTAGGTGTCTTCCAGCGTGGGAGCCTGAACTTCGAGCGAATCGACCTTGTGGCCCAACCTTGCCGCTGTCTCCAAGAGCGCAGCCACAGTGTCGGTGACCTCGTCGGTCAAAATCACCAGCCTCTCTTGGCCCTCATCGGGATCGGCGCTTGTCTCCCTTAGTTCGTCGGGCTTATCGAGCATCTCCGCGGCGGCCCGCAGTTGCTCGGGCAGGTCGGCCAGCGGCACATCTTGCGGGTTCCAGGAGATGCGAGTCTGCATTGACGCAGTCTCAGCCAAGTCTGCGGCAGTGCCTTGGGCGATTATTTGCCCGGCGGCGATCACCGTGATGCGGTCGGCCAGACTCTGGGCCTCGTCCATGTAGTGGGTGGTGAGCAGCACGGTCACCCCCAAGTCGCGCAGGCCGTCGATCATGGCCCACGCCTCCCGGCGGGCGGTCGGGTCGAACCCAGTGGTGGGCTCGTCGAGGAACAGCAGCTCGGGATTGCCCACCAATGCCAGGGCCAGGTCGAGTCGGCGGCGTTGACCGCCGGACAAGCGCCCCACCCGTTGATCGCGGTGCTCATCCAAGCCGACCAGCTCCAACACCTCGGCTACCGGGCGGGGGGCGGCGAAGTAGGAGGCCCACATGATCACCGTTTCCGCCGCAGTCAGGTACTCCTCAGGCTGGGACTCCTGCAACACAATGCCGACCCGCTCCCGCCAATCTGGGCCAGCCTTGGCCGGGTCTTGGCCGAGGACGGAGACCTGTCCAGCGGTTCGCGGTCTGAACCCTTCGAGGATCTCCACGGTGGTGGTCTTGCCCGCGCCGTTCGGACCCAGAAAGGCCAGGATCTCGCCCTCCTCCACATGTAGGTCGACCCCGGCCACCGCTTCGAACGCACCGTAGGCCTTGTGCAGGCCGGTCACTTCGATCGCCGGACTCATCATTACACCTACCCTCGGCGTGGCTACCCGACAGGGTAGGGGCCATAAAGCCCGGCTGCTCGGCCCGTAATTCTCGGCCCGTTATCCCCCCAACAGGGCAGCCAGCGCGGCAGTGTCGAACCACTGGGAGAGGCGGCAGATGCGGCCGTCTCGTACGTCGAATATGTCCACCGCGTCGAAAGAGAGTTCCCGGCCGTCCTGGGTTGCACCCTTGAAGGTGATTTCCACCACCACGGTGCTGTTATCGCAGATGAACCGGGTGGGGTTGTCTTGGTGGACCGGGAAGCGCTCGAAGATCTTCTGGAACATGGCGATGGCCTTGTCGGAGCCGGTGCGGGGTCGCGACCCTGAGGGCACCAGGTCGAGCTGAGGATCGAGTACCGAGGCCATCAGCTCCCAGTCCTCGGTGTTGAGGGCGATGAAGTAGTCCTTCACGGTTTCTAGTGGGATTCGTTCCGACTTCTCTGCACTCATGATTCGCTCCTCAAGATGTCTTTGACCTCGCGCATGGCCCTAAACGACCAGCCAGCCAGTTCGGGGTCGCCGAAGGCGGTCACGTTCCACATGATCAGGTGGCGCAGACCGGCGTCGTAGTAGGTGCGGACCTCTTCGGCGATCTGCTCTGGGGTGCCGCAGAAGCAGTAGTAGTCCACCACTTTGGGGGGGATCCCGTCGATGATGGCCTCGGCCTGCTGGCGGGGCACCGATGCGGGGATCAGATCGTGGAAACCCTCGGGTGGCTCCACGCCCAGCTCGCGGAAGATCTGCGGGGGCAGCATCACCATGATGGCCCGCAGCAGCGGCGCCTCCTGCATACGCCGCAGCGTGGCCTCATCGGGGGCGGCCAGCACATAGGCCAACAGCCCGGGGGTGACCGCATCGGCGCTGCGACCGGCCTCCACAGACGCCTGGCGGATGGTGGCCAGC
Source organism: Acidimicrobiales bacterium (assembly GCA_963663255.1). GTDB lineage: Bacteria > Actinomycetota > Acidimicrobiia > Acidimicrobiales > Bin134 > Poriferisocius. The sequence goes on along the minus strand of OY760141.1, from coordinate 1,994,575 downwards.
GAATCGGCGTAGACCTCGGGGGCGAGTTTGGTGGGCAGCCAGCCGTCGGCCAGCCTCCCGGTGATGTTCAGCATCCGCGGGCCGTGGGCCGCGGTCCAGATCGGCGGGGGAGTGTCTCCGTAGGGGGACAGGCCCAGAACGGCGTCCTTCAGCTGATGGTATTTGCCCTCGTAGTTGATGGGGCCGTCGGCGTCCCACAGCGCCCGGATGATCTCGATGCCCTCTTCGAGACGGCCGACCGGACGGTCGAAGCCCATGCCGTAAGGGGTCACGTTCATCTTCTCGCCCGAGCCCAGACCCAAGATCGAGCGGCCTTGGGTGAGGTGGTCGACGGTGAGAGCCATATTGGCCACCATGGCCGGGTGGCGGCGGATCAGGTCGGTCACCACCGATCCCACCTTGATGGTCTCGGTCTGGGCTCCAACCGCGCCCATCATCACCAGCGGGTCGAAGTACACATGGCCACTGGGCTGCATTGCGGCCAGCGGGCTCATGTCCGGGGTCCAAATCGAGTCGGGGTGCCATCCCATCAGGTGGCACGGCCACCACAGGGCGTCGAATCCGTCGGCCTCGGCCCTCTGGCCCAGGGTGACCGCCCGATCCGCGGGCGGCATGATCTGGCCCGGTACGCCGATCTCCAGGTCTCTCATCCGCTATCCCTGACTAGATGATGGGCTGTGTCGCGGCCCATGGCTGGGTTTCTCATCCGCCGAATTCCCGGCGGCGCATGTTGTCGGGGTCGATGACCTCTCTGATGAGCCGCACCTGCTCGGCGGAGGGCACTGCGGTGGTGGGCAACTGCCCCTCAGGGGCGGGCAGCTCAAAGCCGGTGGCCTCTTGCACCTGCTCGAAGGTGACCCCGGGGTGCAGCGATGCCACCTGCATGTGGCGGGTTTCCGGGTGGAAGTCCATTACGCACAGGTTGGTGATCACCAACTCGGGTCCGCCCTCCAGACCGGCGTCGGCCCGCTCCGACCCCCCGCCCAGATAGCCGGCGCAGGAGATGAAGTCCACGCTCTCCACCAGCGAGCGGGGGTTGTGGTTGGGGTTCCAGTAGTACAGCGCCTTGCCTATGGAGCCCATGTCGCCCAGCCCAGCGGTGCCCGGCAGCCGCACTCTGGGGTTGTGGTAGTCAGAGCCGATCACCGAGTTGTTGCCGTTGCCGTAGCGGTCGAGCTGGGCTGCCCCCACGCAGAACTTGGTGAGCCACCGGCCGTTGAGGGCGAAGTTCCAGAAGTCGCCGAACTGCTCCACATACATGATGGAATCCCGCCACAGCGGGGCCTCCAGGGTGGAGGCCGGCACCCGGTCAGGGCGGGGTTCCAGGCCGACCGCGCCGGCCAGCCACACCAGGTCGGGGGCGTGGGTGAGCCGGGCCAGCCAGAAGGCGCTGACCGGCACAAACGAGGCCATGCCGTTGCATGCTTGGTCGCCGTCGGCGAAGCACGCGGCCAGCCGGGCGATCATCAGCTCATCGATGGTCCAGTCATCAGCCGGAGTGCTGTTCTGCCAGTCGCTCATGGCTGTCCTCCCGATGAGTTCTTTCCGGGCCTTGTCCCGCCCACGAACGCCATCACGTCTGCTCCCAGGCTTCTAGGGCGGCCTGTCTTTCTGCTCCGCCCACCGTCTCCAAATACTCAGCATGGTCCGCCGGTCCGGTCACGTACTTCTCCATGAACGCAGCTACCGCGTCGTCGTCTCGGGTAGCGCCAATCCACTCCAGATGAATGGCCGTGTCGTAGCCATAGCGGGGGGAGAACGAGGTGGGATGGGCGCCGTAGGGGGCTTCCACCACCGCATCCACCATGAAACCGGGCAGCACCGTGCGGTCGGGGTTGGCCCGCAGTATCTCGGAGTCGACGATCTCCTCGGCGGTGACGATCACTGTGGTGGCCGCCTTGGGCATAATGCCCAGGTCGGGCCACAGGGCGGTGGGCTCATAGCCGATGTTGCCGAAGCGGTCGGCCTTGTGGGCGTGCACCAGGGCCACATCGGGTACCAACGCCTTGCAGGCCACCACCGACGGCCCGCCGAAGGGGTCGTCGAGCATGACCAGGTTGTCGTTCACGTCAATCAAGTCGGTGCCGATCAACCCACGGGTGGGCAAGAACGGCAGGTTGCGAGCGCCCGCTCCCAGTCGGGCGTTGAGCGCAGTCTCCGAAAGCTCCTCTACCCTGATCGCTCCAGCCTCCACTGCCTTGCGGTAGCGCTGGCACAGTCCGAACTGCTCCATGGACACCGCTGCGCCGATCAGGCGGTTCATGGCCCCGGCCGCGGCCAGCAAGTCCACGGGGATGCCGCCCACCAGGCACACCACCCCGAGCTCCCGCCGTCCCTGGCGGATCAGCTCCCGCACCAGGGCCATCGGCGCGGCCTGGGTGGCCATGTTCTGGATGGCCACGGTGTCCCCGTCGCGCACCAGAGCGGCTGCCTCAGGCAGCGTGGTCAGTTTTTCTACGCTCATAAGAGCTCAACCATCTCTCGTCCTCCGTGGAGCTCGATCACCTGACCGGTTGCATAGTCGGAATCGGGGGACGCCAGCCAAGCGCAGGCCCCGGCCACATCCTCGGGCGTGCCGGCGCGTCCGATGGGGATCTGGGCCTCGATGCGCTCGATGATCGACTCGGGGATGCCCAAGCCGGTGTCATCGTCGCGGGCGCCGGTTAGCCGGGTCCCGGCGATGTAGCCCGGTGCCACCGCGTTGACGTTGATCCGATGGCGGGCCCACTCCCGAGCCAGCGATTTGGTGAGCGCGATCACCCCGCCCTTGGCGGCCGAGTAGTTGGCGTTGCCGGCGATGCCGTAGATCCCGTTGATGGAGGCCATGTTGACAATCTTGCGGTGATGAGCCGGTGGATGGTCTCGGCTGCCCCGCAGCATCGGAAAGGCCGCCCGGCAGAGGTTGAACGTGCCCTTCAGAGCCACGTCGCAGACCAGGTCCCATTGCTCGTCGGTCATGTTGTGGGCCATGGCGTCGGCGGTGATGCCCGCGTTGTTCACCAGGATGTCCAGGCTGCCAAGTGTGTCTTGCGCTGTACTCAACATGGCGGTGACGTCGTTGTGGTCGACCACTGATCCCGAAGCGGCTACTGCCTGCCCGCCAGCGGCGGCAATTGCTTCCACGGCCTCGCTGGCCACGTCGGCGTCCACGTCGTTCACCACCACCGCAGCCCCGTCCCGGGCCAGTCGGGCGGCCACAGCCAATCCGATGCCCCGACCGGCCCCGGTGACCAGCGCGACGCGCCCCTCTAAAGCGTTGCCCACTAGAAGCTTCGGGGCAGTCCGAAGGTCTCGGCGATGCTGTTCCGTGCCATCTCGTTGGTGATGGGGCCGATGCGGTACAGACGGCTGTCCCGCCAATAGCGCTGAGGATGGGTTTCGAGGGCGTAGCCCATTCCGCCCAGCACCTGGATGGCGATGTCGGAGCACTTGCCGGCGTACTCAGAGGCCACCACCTTGGCCATGTTGGCCTCCCGGCCGCAGTCCTCGCCCGACTCCGACTTCCAGGCGGCGTAATAGGTCATCAGCTCAGACTGCTTCTGCATCATGGCCATGTCGGCCAGATTCTGGTGCCACACCTGGAACGAGCCGATCTTTTTGCCGAAGGCCTCCCTCTCCATCAGGTAGCTGAGGGCCTCCTCGATGCAGCCGTCGATGATGCCGGTACACAGCGCGGCTACCATGATCCGCTCGTTGTTGAGGGTGGACAGCATTTGGTAGAAGCCCTGGCCGGGTTGGCCCACCACGTACTCGTCGGGAACGAACACATCGTCGAGGAAGACCTCGCATGATCCCACCGACTTCATGCCTACCTTGGGGATCTGGCGGCACTCGAGCCCCTCAGCCGGGTTTTTCACCAAGAACAGGGTGACGCCTCGGGCGGGCTTGTCTTGGATGTCCTCGGTGCGGGCCATCAAGAACAGGTAGTCGGACACGTGGGCCGCGGTCGACCAGATCTTCTGGCCGGTGATGCTCCAGCCGCCGTCCACCTTGGTGGCCCGGGTCTTCATGGCTCCCATCAGGTCGGTGCCGCCCGACGGCTCGGTGACTGCGATGGCCACCCGCAGCTTGCCCTCGGCCAGCTGGGGGATGAGCTCCTCGCGGGCCACGTCGGAGGCGAATTTGTTGATCGACTTGGCGCAGAAAGAGGAGATGCCGAATATCCAGGTGAGTCCGGCCAGCGAGCGGGCCAGCTCCCGGGTGAGGATCATCTGGGTGACCACGTCGCCGCCTTGGCCGCCCAACTCGGGGGGAAGGCCGATAGCGTGGAAGCCGGCTTCGGACATCTTGTCCCACAGCTCGAAGGGGTACTCGAACTCCTGGGCCTCGTAGTCGCGGGCCGCGTCCTTGGGGCATTCCTTCTCGACCCAGTTGCGGACCATCTCTTGGAACATCTGCTGTTCGTCGGTGAGGGTGAACTCCATGTGCTTGTTGCTCCTTGTCTATGTCTCAGTCTGAGGTCAGTCAGTCACGGTCAGTAGCGCCAACCGTCGCCAAAGGTGGGGATGCGGCGGGCCAAGATGTCCTCGACACAGGTGAGGGCGGCCCGGGCGGCTCGGTCGGTGCCGATGCCCCGGCTGCGGAACGTCTCGCTGGCGAAGTACAGGCCGTCGACGGTGGGGGCCCGCCAATGGGGCCGGAACTTGCCCACCAGCATGGGCTTTTGCGCGACGCCGAACGCCGGGTCGAAGGCCAGCAGCCGTCTCTTCCACACGTGCTTGGCCAGGCCGGGATACATCACGTACAGGCCCTGTTCTAGGCGGTCGTACATGTCCTCGATGAAGCGCCGGTCTCGCCCACGCGAGCCGGGGACTATGCCGCCGGTGCAGTACAGGTGGAGTCCGTCGGGAACGCCTGTGGGGTCCATGGCCGTCTGGTCGTACATGTAGCCCGGCGTGGGGCTGTGGGGGGTGGCCAGCCAGGTGGCCAGCTCCCGGGGGTCGAACATGGTGACCGGCTCTTCGGTGGCGAAGTAGAGGTTGAGCATGGTCACCCGGTACTGGTCCTGAGCCAGGTAGCGGACCTGTTGGGTGTACCAGTCCGGCAGCTCCCACTCGGGCACCACGTTGAACACGTTCCACACCGGCAAAGTGGAAATGACCGCGTCGCACTCGATCACCTCGCCGATGTCCCAGTCGTTGGGCACGTTGGGGGTGTGGGGGATGGATACGCCGACCACGGCGCCGTTCTCAATCAGCACCCGGCCGGCCGGGGTCTGCATTCGGAGCTCGCCGCCGTGTTCGGTGAATCCGTCGGCCAGGTCTTGCCACATGCCATCCCAACCTTGGCCGGGCCAGCAGGAGTAGGCGGCCATGTGCCGCTCCTCGTAGTGCATCTTGCGCACCCACAAGTTGTCGCTGGCCGAGTGGTCGTACCATTCGTCGGTCATGCACTCCAGCACGGCAATGAACTCGTAGAGGTCGTAAACACCCTGGTCAGTGGTGTGCTGGGCCAGCCACTCCCGCATCGGGCGGTCGTCCCATTCCTCCAGCTCGTCCCAGGAGGTCTCGGTTAGGGCCTTGATGACCTTCTTCACCTCGGTCTTGTCGGGGTAGCGGTCGCGGATCGACCCCCACTTGCCGGCGTCGTTGTCCCAAATCGGCATGTCATGGGAGACCTCGCCGTGGATCAGCTCTTTGCCGACGTGCTCGAACACCTTGGTCAGCCCCGAGCCAGGGTCCTCGATGAGGTGCCCGCCGAGGTTCACCGTAAATCCCTCGTCTTCCACCGCCAGCGCCCGGCCTCCCAGGAATGGGGATCGCTCGAGAATGGTCACCGAGCGGCCCTCGGCGGCCAGCAGGGCTCCAGCGCTCAGCCCAGCCGCCCCAGCGCCGATGACGACAACGTCGCGTTTGGTCATGGGGGGATACTAAGAGCGTGGGCCTATGGGCGGCACTTTATGAAGGCGGCCCCAAAGGGTTACCTGGGCTTATGGCGCGGAAATCTGGCTCAGGGCATCCACCGTGGCCTGCGGGCCGATGTCGTCTCCGACATGGGCGCCGGTGAGCAACACGATGGGCAGGTCTACGCCTGCATCTCGGTAGGCATCGATGCGGTCGGCCAGCATTTCGGGCCCGAGGGCGCATTGGGCCAATACGGCCTCATCGGGCACCAGCGACAATGCCCTGGCTCGATCGCCTTCTTGCCAAGCCGCGGCTACCTCCGGCAGATTGTCGAAGGTGTCGACGAATGCGGGTTGGTGAGTAGGGACCATTGCGTAGGCCAGCACTTGGCGGCGCATCCGCTCCAGCGCCTGTTCGGGATCGGGGCCGGCGTAGGCCCAAAACGACAGAGCGGTGGACACGTCGGCAGCGTTGCGTCCTGAATTGGCAGCCGCGGCTTCGACGATCTCTCGCTTAGGTGCGACTTCGGCTGGCGGACACCAGGTCATGAACACTGCGTCGGCGATCTCGCCGGCTAGGGCCAGCATCTTGGGATTGATGGCCCCTAGCCAAATGGGGACATCGGCGGCAGGCAGGTCGAGCCGGAACCCTTTGGACCTGAATCGCGGCCCATCGTGGTTCAGCTTCTCGCCGGCCAGTGCAGCCCGAAGCAGGCCGATGAACTCCCGCACCGTGGCCAGGGGCTGCTCGAAGTCGCCGCCGTGCCATCGGCCCACGACGATGGGGCTGCTGGCCCCGATGCCGGCCACTATCCGGCCGGGAGCCAGCGAGGCCAGGGTGGCGAACCCCATGGCGGTGAGGGCAGGGGAGCGGGTGTAGGCGGCGACAATTCCCGAGCCCAGTTTGATGCGCTCGGTGCGGGCGGCCATGGACCCCAGCGTGGCGAACACCTCGGGGCCGGCCACTTCGCCCACCAGGGCGGTGTCGATGCCGGATTGCTCGGCGTGTACGACGAGGTCAGTCAGCCAGCCGATGGAGAGTCCATCCTCCACCGGCATGGTGATGGCGACCGGGGGACTGGCCATGCTCTTGGTCGACTAGTGAGTTGGGAGATTCGAAGCCAGCACTAGCCGACGAAGCGATCGCGGAGTTCCTCGGCCAGGGGCTGGTTCTCGGCGTTGTCGGGGTGGGGCAGCCACTCCTCGCCCACCGACAGGTAGCGGGTGGCCAATTCGATCAGCGGCCCGTGAGCCTTGTCGGGGGGGATGAAGTTCCATTTCAGCCACGGCTGGGTGTCGGGGTTGCTGGGCTCTTTTAGAACCAAGGGAATATCGGCATCCCGCACTCCGTCGATCATGGTGTCGAAGTCGTCGGAGCAGAAGGCGATGTGGTGCACGTACTCGCCCTTTTTGGCCAGCACCTTGTCGGGCCAGTGCCCCGGTTCCGAGGGCGACCAGAGTTGAATGGACACGCCGGTGGGGTCGGGGTTCTGGAAAGTGACCCAGCTCATGGGGGTACCGTCCATGTCGTCGGCGCCTTCGCCCCGGGTGACCTTCATGGTGTGGCCGGGGGCCAGCACTTCCAGGATCTGGTGCCAGTCGGCTTCAGCCTGGTCCAGGTCCTTCACCAGCAGTGAGATGTGGTCGATGTGGATGCCCATTGTCTTCGCTGTCTCCTCGGGGATCTGTCTTGGCTACGCAGCCAGGTTCTCGATGATGGTGGCGTTGGCCAGCCCGCCGCCCTCGCACATGGTCTGGAGGCCGTAACGGCCGCCGGAGCGCTCCAGTTCGTTGAGCAGGGTGGTCATGATTCGGGCACCGCTGGCCCCCAGGGGGTGGCCCAATGCGATAGCCCCGCCGTTCACGTTGACCTTGTCAATGTCCACGCCGGTGTCTTTGGCCCAGGCCAGCACTACTGAAGCGAAGGCCTCGTTGCACTCGAACAGGTCGATGTCGTCAAGTTCCAAGCCGGCTCGGTCGAGCACCTTGGCGGTGGCCGGGATGGGGCCGGTAAGGATCAGCACCGGATCGCTGCCCACTACGGCCATGGTGTGGATTCGGGCCCGAGGGGTGAGTCCGTGCTCAGATACCGCCTTCTCAGAGGCGATGAGCAGTGCGGCTGATCCGTCGGTGATCTGGCTGGAGTTGGCCGCGGTCAGCGGTCCGTGCTCGGAGAATGGGCGGAGCTTGGCCATCTTCTCCATGGAGGTGTCGGGCCGGATGCCCTCGTCCCGGGCGCATTCGCCCACGGCCAGCACCTCGCGCTCGAAGCGGCCCTCTTCCCAGGCTCGGGCCGCGTTCTGGTGGCTGCGCAGGGCTAGGCCGTTCATGTCTTCCAGGGTGACGTCCCAGCGCTCGGCGATCAGGTTGCCGCCCCGGAACTGGTGGACTTCCTCGTCGCCGAAGCGGTTGGCCCAGCCGTCGCCGTCGAATGGGTAGCGCATGCCCAGATCGGGCCCCACGTCGCCCTGGCTGTTGAGCTTTATGAGGCTCATCACTTCCACTCCGCCGGCCACGACCAGGTCTTGGGTGCCCGACATGATCCCCTGGGCGGCAAAGTGCACCGCCTGCTGCGACGATCCGCACTGGCGGTCGATAGTCACCGCCGGGACATGCTCGGGAAGCCCGGCCGACAGCCAGGCGTTGCGGGCCACGTTGAAGGCCTGGGCGCCGATCTGGCCCACGCAGCCCATGATGCAGTCGTCCACCGCCGCGGGATCCACGCCGGTGCGCTCGATGAGGCCGCTCAAGATGTTGGCCCCGAGATCCGCCGGGTGCAGGTGGCTTAGCCCCCCGCCGTAGCGGCCCATGGGGGAGCGGACTGCGTCGATGATGTAGGCGTCGGCCATGTGTGTGCTCCTCTTGATTCCCTTACCTTGACTCTCTTACTCGTCGGCCCGGCTTAATCCTCGGTCTGGTTGTTGTCAGGACCGGGGCCTCTCAGCCCATAGACCGCTCAGCGGCGGCCACCGTGTTGGCCATCAGCATGGTACGGGTCATGGGACCCACCCCGCCGATTCGAGGGGAAAGCCAGCCCGCCGCCTCGGCCACGTCGTCGTCCACATCCGACACCAGCTTGCCGTCGGCGAAGCTCACCCCGGCGGCGACCACCGCCGCGCCAGGCTTGACCATGTCGGCCTTCACCATTCGGGGCGCGCCGGCCGCGGCGATCAAGATGTCAGCATGGCGGGTGTAGCGGGAGATGTCGCCTGCCCCGGTATGAACCACGGTGACCGCAGCGTTGGCGTTGGGTCGTTTCAGCGATAACAAATTGGCCAGCGGCCGGCCAATGGTGAGGCCCCGGCCGATGATCACCACGTGCTGGCCGGCGATGGGAATCTCGTAACGCTCCAGCATCAGCTGGATGCCCCGGGGGGTGCAGGCCAGCGGAGCATCCACCCCCTGCACCAGCCGCCCCAAGTTCACCGGGTGGAGCCCGTCGGCGTCTTTCTCGGGCAGTACCCGCAACAGGGCGGTTTCATAGTCGAGCTGGTCGGGGAATGGGTACTGCATGATGTAGGCATCCACTGCCGGATCGGCGTTGAAGTCGTCCACCACCGCGTCCACCTCTTCTTGAGAAGCATCAGCAGGCAGATGCACCTCCCGAGAACCCATCCCCAGGTCCTCGCTGTCACGGTGCTTCATGGCCACGTAATTGGACGAAGGCCCGTCGTCGCCCACCAACAGCGTGCCCAGCCCCGGGGTCTTGCCTTTTTCGGCCAGCGCGGCAATCCGCTCCCGCAGTCCTTCTTTGATCTCAGCTGACAGCATTTCGCCGTCGAGTTTGATAGCAGTCATCGCCCGGAATTCTCGCTCATACTCGGGGCGGGCACAATGACTATCTCGGCCGCGCGTAGTTGGGTGTTTCAGGAGATGGCTTAGCGCCAGGGAGTGGGCCTTCCCTCGTCTTCAAATGGGACGGCTGCGTGCGCGAGAAGAACGTGTGTCTAACATGTTGTGCGTGTGTGTGAATAGCGTGCAACTATCACCATCCCGGCGTCCCTTCTCCATCTCTCCAGGATCGTGAGCAACCGACTTGAGAGACAGATGCCTCTGACTGTCTACGAGGCAATGGAAAGCGACGTGGAGACGCTCCGCGGCGACGACAGGCTGATCAAGGCCCTCGAAACCATGCGGGAAAGGGACATTGACCAAATGCCGGTCGTGGACGAGCGCGGATCGCTGGTAGGGGTGGTCTGCCATCGGTGGCTAGTCCAAGACGGCCATGCACTGAACGCTCCGGCCGCCCGGTCGACACTTATCAGCAATGTGATGCGCCGACGGAATGAACTTCCCCCGGGAATGGTCCTCCAGAAAGACGTAAAGGTAGGAGACTTGCTCGGTTACTACTACCACCACGACTTCCTGATTGTCGTCGGAGCAGGCGACAAGGTGGTGGGAATCGTTCAGCTATGGGATGTCGCCCGAGAATTGTGTAAGGGCCTGGACACGCCGGCGCCCCTAGATCCTGATCCCCAGCCGTTTGCCCCTCCGCGACAAGCAGCCTCTACTCGGTTGCCCAGACCCCGTTGGTGAGGGCTTTGGGCTCTCTACGCGAAATGGGCCTCTCAAACGGCCTGCCTCAAACTCAAGACTCAGGGTTGGGCAGCAACCTCAGGGTTGGACAGCGGTAGCTAAGCGGCGATGGCGGAAGTCGGTCCTCTCGGAAGTGCTCCATCAGATCTGCGCATGGGTGGTTCGATTCGGCACTCCCCACAGGGACTCTTGACGACCGTGTAGCCCTGTCTGTGAACCTTCTTGTGGCACTTCGGACAGAGCAACACGAGGTTGGTTATGTCGGTGGGCCCACCTTCGTCCCACCAGATGATGTGGTGGGCATCGCAGGCGCTGGCTCTCATGCCGCACCCGATGCACTGCCTGTCGCGGGCAAAGAGGGCGAGCTTCTGGGCCGAGGTGACCGCTCGCTGCTTTCTTCCCATGTACAGCGGCTGGCCGTCGGCGGCGAAGATGGCGGGGACGATGCCGGCGTCGCAGGCGATGTGGCGGAGGTCGTCGATGTCGATGGGGGTGCCGTCGATGAGCCCGGCGTTCTTGAGTTGGCCGCTCAAGGAGTCGTAGTCGACGGAGACGATCAGCGTGGTGGACTGCGGCGCAATCTCGTCGCGTTCTGAGCTGCCGTCCGGAGCGTCTTCGCTGGGAGACCCAGAACCCTCCGGTCGTTGAGTGATGAGCGCGACAAGGGCATCGGCATTGCGCTGGTCGTGGGTCCGGTCGCTCCCTGCTTTGGCGTCCTCGCGGAACAGCCGATCGCTCAGATTGTGCAGAGCAGTCTTGACACGCTCGCCAGCGATCCGGTCCAGTTCGGCGTACAAGATCACCATGTCGTTGTCGCCGTCGAACACCTTGCCGCTGCGACGCTCCCGCTGCCGCTCATGGCGGGTCAACCCGTCGTCGGCCCGGCGCTCATCCTCACGACGGGCCACGGTCTTCTTGTACTGATCAAGATCCTCTGAAATAGCCAAGGTGATCAGCTCAAGCTCCTGGGCTTGGGTTAGCGGCGCCCGCTCATGCGACTCACCCAACAGCCGAGCATGGTCGATAGAGATCCACCCCTCCTTGGCCGCGTCCAGCGTGGTCGGCAGCGCCTTGAGCGCTCCCGCAGCCTTGGCCTGCTGGCGAGCCCGGTGCCGCCCCAGCCCGAACTGGCGGCACAGTTCCTCAACCGCATCTTGCCCCTCCAGATCACCAAGACGCCCCAACAAGGCCGCCAGATAACCGTCAAGCTGACGCCGAGCACTGTCAGCCTGCAAGATCAACTTGACCACCTCGCCCGACTCCAGCTCCGCGAAATCGGCAAGCTGGATCTCCACGCAACCGCCCTCGCGGCTTACGAGCAAGTCGCTGCCCGTTACGGTGTTTTCCCTGGTGAGAGTACCTAAATCCATGCCACCAGTCTACCGACGCCAGTGACAGTAACCCCCGGAATGGCTCAACTTATCGTGAATACATAAGGTGGTTCTGTCGAATATGTGTGAGTCCAACAGCAGTCCTCAAGACATCGCCCTTGGGAAGATGATGGTTTCCGACCCGGAGTTCCTGCTCGAAGACGACTCGCTCGCAGAGGCCCTCCACAAGATCGAGGACTATGGCTATGACCAATTCCCGATCATCAACAACGAAGAGTCGCGGAGGGTAGTCGGCGTGCTCACTTCCCGTTATCTCGCTGTCATCGGAGCTGGGACACTGGCACAACAAGCCCCCCTTGTGACAGTCCGCAACGTCAAGGAGCCGGTGAAGGCAGAGATCCTCCGCGGCGAAGACGACACCTTAAGTACCGAGTTGATCGAGCACTTCCGCACAAACGACTTCGTGCTCGTCGTTGAGGACGGAAACCGATTGCTCGGGATCGTCCAACTATGGGACATCGCCGGGAAGTTGTGGAATGCCCGGTGCTAGGCCCTGCTGCCAAGGGCCCGCGATCGAAAAGCCAGGTTCGTTCCTGGCTCCCTTCTGGTCGATCACGACATCCGGTAGCACGAACCTGACTGTCCAACAGGGGCCACCTTGAAGGTTCTGATCTCCCTGCTATCTCTCCTTCTTCTAGCGAGTTGCGCCCAGCGGAACCATGAGCACGAACCTTCGATGCCCGATGACTGGAGGGAATGGGGCCTCAAGGTCGAAGAGAGGATCGACTCACTCGAAAGCCGGCCCCCAGTGGACCTCGGAGGTGTGGAGTCCCACCTCGCACGGCTTGAGAGTAGGACCGAGCCGACGCCTGCCATCCCTGCCTGGGTCGCTGCCAGTATCAAAGACCTCAGGGCCAGCGCCCTAGACCTGGAGGCAAGGGTCAGGCGCATCGAATCCTGCCTCGGCCTACTGCCCCTACTCATCCTCTCCACCGGAGCGACCTGCGCCGAATATGAATAAGGCCCTTCCCCAGTCATTTGCTTATACGCGCAGGTCAGCGCTCTGCATTGGCGCGCGACTACCCGCCAGCTTGCCGGGTAGGAAACGCCAAGATGCAGAAACGAAATGCAGCCAAGCGACCTGGGTGCACCGTAGGCGCCCTGGCCACTGCCGCGTACTGCCTTACACCACCAATTTTGTCAACGAGCTCTAACCGGCGACGATGAGAAACGGGAGGTCTTCATCAAAGGTAGCTACCTCCTCCTGCCCGAATTTCGGGTCTCCGGCCCCTAATTTCTGATGAGCCACAACTCTGGCTGCCGAAGCGGTCCTAGATGCAGAAATTGACCCGATTGATTCTGTGGACTTCCGAGGTGCAGGACGACGGAGCACCCGGGGAGAGAGCCTCTCCGCCAACCTTGTCCTTCGGGGGATCCCACCGAGGGCTTCAGGCAAAGACGGTGCCGACGGGGCAGGTGAAGCCGGGGAGGACTTCATGGCCGTTGAGGGAGTCGTTCTCGTGCAGGGTCATGGCAGCTGCGCCTGGTCGGTATACGTCGATGGTGCGGGTGTTGGGGTGGACTATCCAGACCAGTGGGGCTCCGTGGTCGAGCCACATCTGCGCTCGGTCGCGGGCCCAGCGGGGGCTGTCTCGGGGCGAGACGATTTCTACGACCAGGTCGGGGACGACTTCGGCGTAGCCGTCCATCTCCGCGTCCAGGGGAATCTTCTCTGCTGAGGTGAATGCCACGTCGGGTTCGCGCACAGTGTCGGGGTCGCGCTCCAGCCACACGCCTGAGTCGGAGGCCACTAACGTGCCCAGCTTCCTGGGCTTTGCGAAGTTGCCCAACTCCATGACGAGATTGACAGCGATCTTGCCGTGCCGGTGTCCTGATGCCATCGTCTCGTGGAGCACTCCCCGCACCAGTTCGCCGCGCACGCCCTGAGCGCTCAACCGCAGCAGGTCGTCGGCGGTCAGCAGCTTCGTGTCGGCCAATCCAGTTTCAGCAGTAGTCATATACTTTCAATGATTTTCAGTATAATATCGTCTTATTGAAATTGACAAGTGCGCCTGGTCGCAATGCGAGCCGCGGGTCCACATCTAGATCCTACGTTGCTTTACCCATAGTTCTAGCCGAAGTGTTCTTTGAATCAGAGGTGGCCTCGGGTGACGTCGTGTTCATAGGGGGTGGTGAATGTGACCGTTCGATTGTCCTGCACTGGCACAGACATGTGGCCTAGAGGCAAGTGCGCGTCCCAGACGTGGAGAGCGTACAGAAGATTGTTGGCATCTTAAGTCTGTCAGGTTATCCTGACAGACATGGGTGTGATCGCTGCTGATGCTCTACCGGCTGACCCCATCGAGGCGCTGCGGGAGCTTGCCAGTAGTGAGCTAGAACTAGAGCGGCTGCGTCGCGACAGGGTTTTGGCCGCCCGAGCTGCCGGGTCCACTTGGGAGCAGGTTGGAAAGGCGCTTGGGATGAGCCGCCAGTCAGCCTGGGAGTACTTCACTGCTCGAATTCGGGAACAGTTAGAGGACAATGCCAATGCCAACACCGAGTTGTCAGAACATGAGGCGATGCAAATGGTTGTAGTTGAGGTGCGGTCTGTTCGACGTCGTATACGGCACTGAACGGTGAAGGTGGTGCTGGATGCGAATGTGCTCGCATCGGCGTCAATCGCAAAAGGCCCTTCTCATGGCGGCTGGTTGGGGGTCAAGGCTAGGTATTGTGCGTTTGTCGCCGCAGAGGGAACACGCGGCTCCTCGGCAGAAGAGTGCCGATGAGGGGGTACACTGCTGTCGATGGCAATAGTTCATGCGTTTGGCGAGCAGGCACCGTCCCAGCTTGCCTCCGCGAAAGGAACCCAGGTGGTCGGCACTGGCTTTGTCGACGCGCCGGTTCCTGGTCTTGATGCCGTCACTCGCGAAGCGTTTGAGCAACTTGGAGAAGAGTACTTTGAGTTGTGCGAGCGGCTATTCGCCCAGGATTCAGACTTCAGTCTGACCTAATCCTCCACCAAGGGTCCGGAGCAGCTCCCGGCCGTGATCCTCGTTGACGACCATCTTGCTCTTGTTGCACTTAAAGGTAGACGTTGGCCTGGTTGGGGCAGCCAGACCCCCGTTCTGCCGTGGACACTCCACTTGCGTCTCTTGCGTGCTCTTCTCGATAGCCGTGCATTTGGACGATTGAGCCGAGGTGTGCAGGGATCCCTATTGGATGCTGCCCTCTCTCCTCCTCCTCCTGGCGTGTTGGAAATATTGGATCCGCGTCCCTACACAGAAGCAGTGGCACGGCTGAAGATTGAGCACGGTTTGAGCCTCGTCGCAGCCGAACTTCTTGCTGCGGCCATTGCATCAGGAGGGGACATCTATGTCGCTGAAGGCAATGTCGGACGTTCGTGGCAGGCGGTGCTTGCCGGCACACGCACGAGGCTCTTCGTCTACGCCAAGAACGAACTGGAATAGCCTGCTAGCGCCACCCCACTGGGCACATGCTCCTTCAAGACAACTACACGTAGTTCCAGCCGAAGCGGCATTTGATGCAGAGCTTGCTGTCGGTAGCTACCTGACCAGGCCGCGGAGCAGTCCGTTGGCGGGATTGATGTCGTACTTGTTCTCCGAAAGGGAGTTGCCGATCCTGATTGTGGAGTCGCGCACAGAGAGGATGCGGCCTGGTGGCTTGACCCCTGTCCACGCGATCTCGCCGGTTGTCGCGTCCAGCCGAACGATTTGGTCTTCTTCTTGAAGAGTGGCAACGAGAAACGAACCGCTGTCTTGTGAGATCGCCAAAGAGTTTGAGGGGTATCCCTCCGACGTGGAGCCAAGTTCTGTCCGCCACAGCAGATCGCCGGTTTCGGTGTCGAAGGCGGTGACTGAGACGCGACCGGCATCAGCCCAGGCGTGGGGAACGTCCCTCAGGAAAATTCGGCCCTCTGCGATGATCGGGACATCCCAAGACCAATCCGTTCCCTCGCGGCCGGTGGCAGTCCAGAGCATTTCTCCCGAAGCATCAAGACGGGCCACCCCTGGTGGGGCTGGGTCGCCTTCATTCACATACTCATAGGTGACAAGCCATTCGCCCTCGCCGATGGCTGCCGCGCTCGTCACTCTGGCGTATTTTCCAAAGTTGGTTCGCCACCGCTCTTCGCCGTTGGTGGCGTCGACGGCGATGACAGAGTCCTTCCAGAGTGCAACCAACGCAGTCTCGCCGGTCGTAGCCAGAAGGCGTACCGGCTCTTCGGCTGGTTGTCCCCAAGCGACGTCGCCGCTCTCAGGATCAAATGCAGCCAAAGTGCCTAGCTCAAACCTCGAAGAGAACAAGACGAGCTCGCCAGCACGAAGCGGTCCATAGTGGGATCGACGGTCCCCCATGCGCAGCCCTAGTTCCGAGCCCGCCTCCAGCAGCCGCATGTCGACGAAAACGAGTTCGTCCGGTTGCCAGGCTTCACCTGAAAAGAGCACAGCCGACAGCGGCAAGTCGAACCTGTTTTCGCAGAGCTTGACGATCGACGGGTTGGGCATCAGAAAGGACTGGCCGCGTTCATTCCGCTCAGAAATGCTGTTCTCGCGGCTGGTGCATGCTTCGAAGTACACCGTCACCGCGATGCCGCCGACCACGAACTGGGTTTCATCCCAAAGGGCCACCTCGGCGTTGTCGCCAATGCCCGGAAGGCGCATGAACAAATCGGTGCCATCGGCCAGGGTGACATTGATCCGGCCGAAAGCGCTCTCGTTATAGAGCTCACTCGGCTCGCCACGGTCAGTCAGCTCGGCGACAACTGTGGGTGTCGCGGGGATCTCGACCTCCGGGGTGGGGACTTGGGTAACGGGAGCCTCGACATCAGGCAACGCGGGAGATACATCGGGAGAATCGGTGAGCCAAATGGCCAAGACAACCAGCCCCGCCCCGATCACCAGTAGAACTGCTACCGCAGTAGCCCAGATCAGGGTGCTTTTGTTGCGCCCTCCGCCTTGCTCAGCCCCTTGCCCGGGAGACTCAACTTCCCAGTCTCCGGGCTGCATGGCAACGCCCTACACGTAGTTCCAGCCGAAGCGGCCCTTGATGCAGAGGTTGCCTTGGGTTACGTCGTGGTCGTCGGGGGAGGTGCATTTGACGATCTGGTTGTCTTGTACGTGGAGTTCGAGGTTGCAGCCGACGCCGCAGTAGGAGCAGACGGTTTGGGTGACGGTCTGGTCTTCAGGGCGCCAGTCGTCTGCCTCCCGGAGGTCGAACTCGGTCTTGAACTGGAGGGCGTTGGTGGGGCAAACGGCCACGCAGTTGCCGCAGTACACGCAGGCTGACTCAGGAAGAGCCACGTCGAACTCGGTGGAGATGCGGGCGCCGAAGCCCCGGCCGGCCACCGAGATGGCGTAGGTGTGCTGGGCGTCGTCGCCGCAGGCCTCCACGCAGCGGTAGCACAGCACGCACTTGTCGTAGTCGCGGATGTAGAGGTTGTCTTGCACCCGCACCGGCTCGTTCATGGTCTCGCCGCCGGGGACGTAGCGGTCGGGGTCGGCCCCGTAATGCTCGGCCCACTGGCCCATCTCTTCGGCTTGAGTCAGGTCGACTCCGGTGGCCAGGAACTCCAGCACCATCTTGCGGCTGTGGCGGACCCGCTCGCTGTCGGTGTGCACCACCATGCCCTCCTCTGCCGGGCGGGAGCAGGAGGGGACTAGGGCCCGGCTGCCGTCGAGTTCCACCACGCACACTCGGCACACGTTCACCGGGGTGAGGGTGGGGCCGAAGCAGATGGTGGGGGTGTCCACCCCGGCGGCGTTGCAGGCATCCAGGATGGTGGCCCCATCGGGCACGGCGACCTCTTGGTCGTCGACCCGAATGGTGACCGCGGTCTCGGTGGCCACGCCGCTCACGAGCTATTTCCTATCAGGCCAAGCGCCAGCGCGGAGCGCACCGCAGAGGCCGCGGTGTGGCCCAGGCCGCAGATGGAGGCATCGACCATGGCCAGGGCCATGTCGTCGATCAGCTCGGCCCGCTGGGGGGCCAGAGGCTGACCGGAGCTTTGTAGCTCCACCAGCACCTCGTGTTGGCGCTGGGTACCCACTCGGCAGGGGACGCATTGGCCGCACGATTCGTCCCGGAAGAACTCGGCGATGCGGACCACCACGGCCTGCATGTCAACGGTGTCGTCGAACACGGTCACGACCCCGGAGCCCAAGGTGGCACCGGCCTCCCGAGCATCCTCCAGGGTTAGGGGCATGTCGAGGGCGTCGGGACCGACGAATACTCCAGCGGCGCCGCCCAGAAGCACCGCGGCCAGGGAACCGACAGGACCGCCGGCCAATGCGAGCAGCTCGCCCAGTGTGGTGCCGAACGGCACTTCGTACAGGCCGGGCACCGCCACTCGGCCAGACAGGCAGAACAGCCGGGTGCCGGGGGAGCGCTCGGTGCCCACCGAGCGATAGGCCTCGGGGCCGTCGGTCACGATGTCGAGCACGTTGATGAGGGTCTCGGGGTTGTTGATGGCAGTGGGCTGGGAGAACAGGCCGTGAGTGGTGGGGAAGGGGGGCTTGTTGCGGGGCTCGCCTCGGAAGCCCTCTATGGAGTTGAACAGGGCGGTCTCCTCGCCGCAGATATAGGCCCCCGCCCCGCGGCGCACCTCGATATCGAAGCGCTGCCCGCTGCCGGCCACGTCGTCGCCCAGCAGCCCGGCGGCCCGGGTCTGAGCGATGGCGCCTTCGAGGCGCGCGGTGGCCCGAGGGTATTCGCCCCGGATGTAGATCCAGCCGTGGGACGATCCGGTGGCCAGCCCGGCGATGGTCATCGACTCCACCACAGAGAACGGGTCGTGCTCGCAGACGATGCGGTCTTTGAAGGTGCCGGGCTCCGATTCGTCGCAGTTGGCCACCACGTGTTTGTCCGGACCGGGCTCGTCGGCCACGGCCCGCCACTTGATGCCGGTGGGGAAGGCCGCCCCGCCCCGGCCTGATAGCCCTGACTCCGACACCGCCGCGATGACCGCGTCCGGCCCCATCTCAATGGCATGGGCTAGGGCCTGGTAGCCGCCGTGTTCCCGGTACGAGTCCAGGGAGGTGGGATCGACCACGCCTGTTCGGCGCAACACCCGCAGGCCAGAATCGCCGGCTTGAGGCAGGCGGAAATCCTCGTCGTCATCGGCCGGCACCCGGTCAGGTCGGCCAACTCCCTGTATGAACTGGGCCGGAGCACGCTCGCACTGACCTAGACAGGGGCTGGCGTGAACCCTGACCCCGCTGGCCTCCAACGACGCCCGCAGCTCGTCGTTTCCAGCTATGGCACAGGTGGGGTCGACGCACACATGGACGACGTCATCGCGGTGCCCAGGATCAGTTGTTCGTAGCAATTCGTAGAAGGTTGCCACCCCATAAGCCTCAGCCGGCGGCACCCCCAGCCGCTCTGCGGCGCAGTTCAAGCCGCCGGGGCTGATCCAGCCGATCTCGTGCTGAAGCGAGTGCAGCACTGGCAGCAAGAGGTGGCGGAGTCCCTGGCGGCGTGAGCGGCCCCCTCGCACCAACCGCTCGGTCTCGGTGACAGTGGCGGCTTCAACAAGAGGCACTACAGCATCGACGGCGGCCCGCTCGGCATCGGTGGGCTGGTCGTCGCCGAAGTGCAGGTCAGCCAACGGAGGCCCCCGCAGTCTCGGGGGCTTCGACCAGCTCAACCCTCACGGCAGCCGCTTTGAACTCGGCGGTGCCCGATTTGGGGTCCCAGTCGGGGTTGGTGAGCACGTTCACGTCGATCAGCTCGGGTTGGTGCAGGGTGGTGAAGGCCAGGCCAGCGGGAAGGCTCGACACGATGCGGGCGTTCATCTCCACCGAACCGCGGGGGGAACTGACCCGCACGAGGTCGCCATCGGCGATGCCCAGTGCAGCCGCATCAGCCGGGTTCAGATCAAGCCCGGCAAACCGCAGCGGCGAATCATAGTTCCCGCTCTGCACCCCGGTGTTGTAGGAGTCCAATGCCCGTCCCGTGGTGAGCCGCAGGGGGAACTCTTCGCTCAACTCCTCGGTTGGCCCTTCATGCTCCAGCACCGAGAACGGGACCGGGTCGCGGCCCTCTAAGTCATCAGCCCACAGCCACCCGTGGAGGAAAGCACTACCGGGGTGATCCTCGTCGGGACACGGCCATTGCAGCCCGCCAGCAGCCTCCAGGCGCTCCCAGGCCATCCCCCCGTGCATGACCGACAAAGAGCGCAGCTCGTCCCACGCGGCCCGGGGGTCGCGGGGGCCGAGTTCGGTGCCCATGGCCTCAGCCATATCGCACAAGATGTCAATGTCGTGGCGGGCCTGTCCGGGCGGCGACACCGCAGGGCGCACCCGCTGCACCCGGCGCTCGCTTGAGGTCACAGTGCCGTTGCTTTCGGCCCAGGCCACTGAGGCGGGCAGCACCACATCGGCCATCTCCGCGGTGCGGGTCATCAAGATGTCCTGCACCACCAAAATGTCCAGGCTCTCCAGTTGGGCTCGGGCGTGGATCACGTCGGCCTCAGAGTCGGCCGGGTTCTCACCGATCACGTATAGCGCCCGCAGATCGCCTCGCTCCATGGCCTCGAACATGAGCGTGAGGTGCCAGCCGGGCACCGGGTTGAGCGAACGGCCGTAGGCGGTCTCGAACCGGGCCCGGTGGTCAGGGTCGTCCACGCCGGCGAATCCGGGGAACTTGTTGGGGATGGCCCCCATGTCGCCGCCGCCCTGCACGTTGTTCTGCCCCCGCAGCGGCACCAGGCCCGAACCCCACCGCCCCACATGGCCGGTAAGCAGGGCCAGGTTGCACAGCGACAGCACGTTGTCCACCGCGTTGTGGTGCTCGGTGATGCCCAGTGTCCACAGGATCTGGGCCTTGTCAGCGGTGGCGTAGGCGTGGGCCATCTCCACCACAGCCTCGGGGGGAATGCCGCAAATCGCAGCCACCGCGTCGGGGGTGAACGGCTCCACCGAGGCGGCGTAGGCCTCAAAGCCCTGGGTGGAGTGGGCGATGAATTCCTGGTCGGCCAGGCCAGCCCTAATGATCTCCCGGCCGATGCCGTTGGCAAGGGCGATGTCGGTGCCCACGTCGATGCCAACCCAGACATCAGCGAAGCGAGCCGAGGAGGTGTAGCGGGGGTCGACGCAGTACATGCGGGCGCCGTTGTCGAGGCCCTTGAGCAGGTGGTGGAAGAAGATTGGATGGGCCTCGCGGGCGTTGGAGCCCCACAGCAGGATCACGTCGGTTTCCTCGATCTCCTGGTAGGAGCAAGTGCCCCCTCCCGCTCCGAACACTGTCGCCAGACCGACGACCGAAGGAGCGTGTCAAGTTCGATTGCAGGAGTCGATGTTGTTCGATCCGACCACGGTGCGGATGAACTTCTGGGCGATGTAGTTCATCTCGTTGGTGGCCTTTGAGCAACTGAACATCCCGAACGCCTGCGGCCCATACTGTTCGAGCACCTGGTTGAACCCGGTAGAGGCCCGCGACAGTGCTTCATCCCACGTCGCTTCTCGCAGGCTTCCGTTGTCCCGCACCATCGGCACGGTCAAACGCTCCCGCCTCGCCATAAGAACCCCCTTGCCTCAGAGGCACCCTGAGGTCGATTAAGCCTATCTGTCTGGCTCCATTGTTTCCCGGTCAGGATGGGCAACACCGGACAACTGGACATGGCTCGCGACCCCTTGTTGAGTCTTGAGTCATACGCTGGATCCATGAAGAAGAGCTGGGGGCGCTGGGCTGTGGCGGCCCTGGTAGCTGTCTTGGCGTTGTCGACAGGCTGTGGCAACGACAGCTCTGAGTCTCAACCTGTTGAAGGGCTCGTGCTGTGCGAGAACGTTCCCGAATTGGGATCCCGCGTCAAGGGCAATCTTGGCAGCCGCATGAACGTCGATGACGACGTAATGGATGTAATTCGAGATTATCGGCAAGAGCACCAGGAAACCCATGGCGGCCTGTGGATCGACCGGGACAACGGTGGGGCCATTGTCTTGGCGGCCACCGACGACCCTGAAGCGCACCGTCGGGAGCTTCAAGACCGCCTGTCCGGGTTGGATGCGGTCATCGATGTGGTCCAGGTGGAATTCACCAAGATTGAGCTCCTGGAAATTCAAAAGGGTCTTGGGCAATACATGGGACCGGAATTCGGCTTCTTGAGCATGGGAATCCCAGATTCCCAGAACCGCGTCAGCCTGGACTTCTACGACCCGCCCGAAGGCACGCTGGAAATGTTCGCAGAGCTAGTGGATCCGGCCGCGGTTTGCATCACCGTCACATATTCCCCAGAGCTGCCCTCCGGTCCGCTAGCGCTAATTCCCGATCTCGACATGGAAGATCCCCTGGTCACCTGCAAAGGCCTTCCGCCCGTTCCCTACTCGAAGCTCAGCATTCCAGTGCCGGTCAACGATGTCGACCGCCCATGCAAGCCGGTAGTTGAAATGCCTGATGGGCTGAATCGGGTTGCGATCCGACTCGACCCCGACTCGCTTCCCAATCCCGAAGACGCCGCGATTCAACTATTGGTCACCGAGACCAGTTGCGCCAACGGGCGGGAAATGGGCGATGCGCTGCTCGGACCCCAGGTGATCGAAACCGACGATGCCGTTCTACTGGCATTCGCCGCCGTTGGTCTCATCGGTCCAGCCAATTGCCCCGGCAACCCATCCACCTCGGTCATCGTCGAGCTGTCCCAGCCCCTAGGCCAGCGCACTCTCTACGACGGCGTCCACGTCCCCCCGAAAGCCCTCTCTGTTGAAGAAGACTGGTAATTGAAGGCCTGCGGTTAGCTCAAGCCGACGATCTCGCCGTTCTCGTCGAGGTCGATGCCCATTGCGGCGGGTTGGCGGCCGAGGCCGGGCATGGTGCGCATGTCGCCGCAGATGGGGTAGACGAAGCCGGCGCCGACTGAGGCCCGCACCTCTCGCACCGGCAGGGTCCAGCCGGTGGGAGCGCCCTTGAGGGAGGGGTCAGAAGAGATGGACAGGTGGGTCTTGGCGATGCACACCGGGAGGTGGCCGAAGCCGGCCGACTCGTAGGTGTTGAGCTGGCGGTTGGCGGTGGCCGAGTACTCCACATCGTCGGCGCCGTACACAGTGGTGGCCACCGCGGCGATCTTGTCTTTGAGCGACAAGTCGTCCTCGTACAGAACCTTGAACGAGCTGGGCTCCTCGCAGGCCTCGGCCACTGCCTCGGCCAGCTCGGCTGCCCCCGCGCCGCCATCGGAGAAGTGGGTGGTGATCGCGCAGCGGGCACCGTACTCGTCGGCAATCTCGGCAATGGCGGCCAGATCGGCGTCGTGGTCGCCGGGGAAGGCGTTGATGGCCACCACCGGCGTCACCCCGTGGGCCTTCATATTCGACAGCTGCTTGCGGAGGTTGTCGCCCCCGGCGTGCACCTCGTCGGGGTTCTCGGCCAGCAGTGCCTCGGGCAGGGGTCGCCCGGCCACGATCCGGTGGTTGCCGGAGTGGGCCTTGAGCCCCCGCACGGTGGCCACCATCACCGCGGCGTCGGGATCTATGCCCGAATAGCGGCACTTGATGTTGAAGAACCGCTCAGCGCCCATGTCGGCCCCGAATCCGGCCTCGGTAACGAGAAAGTCACCGGTTCGGATGGCGATGCGGTCGGCCACGATAGAGGAGTTGCCGGTGGCAATATTGCCGAACGGCCCGGTGTGCACCAGGGCGGGGCCGCCCTCCAGGGTCTGCATCAAGTTGGGCTTGAGGGCGTCCTTCAACAGCACGGCCATGGCCCCGGCGGCCTTCAGGTCTTCAGCGGTCACCGGATCGCCGTCTTTGGTGTAGCCCACCACGATCCGGCCCAGCCGGGCCCGCAGGTCCGACAGCGACGTGGCCAACGCCAGGGTGGCCATCACCTCGGATGCCGCGGTGATGTCGAAGCCGGATTCCCGGGGAACCCCGTCGAGCCGCCCGCCCAGGCCCACGACGATGTTGCGCAAGGCCCGGTCGTTGATGTCCAACACCCGGCGCCAGGTGATGTTGTGCAGATCTAGGCCCGACTCGTTGCCGTGAAAGATGTGGGCGTCGAGCATGGCCGAGCACATGTTGTGGGCCGCGGTCACTGCGTGCATGTCGCCGGTGAGGTGGAGGTTGAACAGCTCCATGGGCACCACCTGGCTGTAGCCGCCGCCGGCGGCGCCCCCTTTGATGCCGAACGTCGGGCCCAGCGAGGGCTGGCGGATGGCGATGGTGGCCCGCTTGTTGATGTGGCCGAACCCCTGGCCCAGCCCCACCGTGGTGGTGGTCTTGCCCTCGCCCAGCGGGGTGGGAGTGATGGCCGTTACAACCACATACCGGGCCCGAGGCCGGTCGGCTAGCGCCTCGATGGCGTCAAGGCTGATCTTGGCCGCTCCCGCCCCGTAGGGCTCCAGCATCTCGGTTGGAATGCCGGCCTCTTCGGCTATCTGGGTGAGCGGTCGCAGATTCGCCCCGCGGGCGATCTCAAGATCGGATGGAAAAGACATGGACCCGCCTCTCATGCTTGTCGCTTGTTTTCAACCCCGTCAGCGTACGCGCAATCGAGCGGCTTCGTGCGGCGAACCTTAGAATCAGGCGGCAGATTTCTCATCGTGACGGAGCCGCACAATGACCGACTTCTTTGACACCGTTCCCGAACCGGTGGCCCATGCCGGAGGAAGCGCCGGACTCGGCCAGTTGTCCTACCGGGTTTACAACCCCGATCGGCAGGTGCTGGGGCGGCGCATGGAGGACCACCTTCGGATCGCGGTTTGCTACTGGCACAGCTTCAATTGGCCGGGCAGCGACATATTCGGCGTCGGCACCTTCGACCGGCCCTGGCTGGAGCCCGGCCAAGACCCGATGGACGCCGCTCGGGCCAAACAGGACGCGGCCTTCGAGTTCTTCGAGAAGCTGGGTACGCCGTTCTACTGCTTCCACGACGTTGACATGGCCCCCGAGGGCGACAGCCTGGCCGACAGCCGGGCCAACCTCGACGCCATGGTGGAGAGGGCGGCGGCCAAGATGGAAGCCACCGGCGTGCAGCTTTTGTGGGGCACCGCCAACCTGTTCAGCCATCCTCGCTACGCCGCGGGGGCAGCCACCAACCCCGACCCGGAGGTGTTTGCCCATGCCGCGGCCCAAGTGCGCCACATGCTCGAGGCCACCCACCGCCTCGACGGGGCCAACTACGTGCTGTGGGGCGGGCGAGAGGGCTACGAGACCCTGCTCAACACCCGCCTGCGCCAAGAGGCCGACCAGCTCGCCCGCTTTTTGACGCTGGTGGCCGAGCACAAGCACAAGATCGGCTTTTCGGGCACGCTGCTGTTAGAGCCCAAGCCCCAAGAACCCACCAAGCACCAGTACGACTACGACTGCGCCTCGGTCCACGGGTTCTTGGAGCGCTACGACCTCGTGGACGAGTTCAAGGTGAACATCGAAGTCAACCACGCCACCCTGTCGGGCCACTCCTTCCACCACGAGGTGGCCTATGCGGTGGACAACGGCATCTTCGGCAGCGTGGATGCCAACCGGGGCGATCCCCAAAACGGGTGGGACACCGACCAATTCCCCAACTCGGTGGATGAGCTGTCGCTGGCCCTCTACGAGATCGTGCGGGGCGGGGGGTTCTCCACCGGCGGCTTCAACTTCGACACCAAGCTCCGGCGCCAGAGCATGGCCCGAGACGACCTGTTTTGGGGCCATATCGGGGGCATCGACACGCTGGCCCGCTCCCTGTTGGTGGCCGAGGCCATGGTGGCCGACGGAACCATCGAACAGGCTCGGGACCAGCGCTATGCCCGGTGGGAGTCGGGCGTGGGTGTCGACATCATGAAGGGTGACGTGGACTTGGCCACCCTGGCCGATCAAGCGGTGGCCGACGGGCTCAGCCCCCAGCCGGTGTCGGGACGCCAAGAGCGCCTGGAGAACGAGGTCAACCGCATCATCTGGACCACGCCGAGCTGATGGAGCTGGTGGCGGGGGTGGACTCGTCCACCCAGTCGACCAAAGTCGAGCTGCGAGCACGCGACTCGGGGGAGTTGAAGGCCAGGGCCAGTGCTCCCCATGCCCACGCCTGCTGGGACCCGCCAGTGAGCGAGCAGGATCCCCGAACCTGGTGGGACGCGTTGGCGGCCTGCTTCGCCCAGTTCACCGAGACTGACCGGGCTCGCGTGGTGGCCATCAGCGTGGCGGGCCAGCAGCACGGCCTGGTGCTGGTGGGCGACAACGGTGAGGTACTGCGCCCGGCCAAGCTGTGGAACGACACCACATCTTCGCCCCAAGCTCGTGACCTGGTGGCCCGCTTGAGCCCGGAGGGATGGGCGCAGCGCTGCGGTTCGGTGCCGTTGGCGTCGTTCACCATCGCCAAACTGGCGTGGGTGCTCGAGCACGAGTCCCAACTGGCCGACCGCATCGCCCGGATCATGCTGCCTCACGACTGGCTCACCTGGCGGCTGTCCGGGGCCCACGTCACTGACCGCGGCGACGCTTCGGGCACCGGCTGGTTCGATCCCGCCGCCAATGAGATGGCTGCTGACTTGCTGGAGTTGGTGGTCGACGATCCCGCTGGCTGGCTGCCCCGGCTCCCCCAAGTGCTCGGGCCCGGCGAGGCCGTTGGGCAGATCACCGGAGAGGCTGCCTCCGCACTGGGAGTAGGCGATGCGGTAATCATCGGCCCCGGAACCGGCGACAACATGGGCGCGGCCCTCGGCCTCGGGCTGAAGCCGGGTGATTCGGTGATCTCGCTGGGCACTTCCGGCACGGCCTATTCGGTCTCTCGCACTCCCACTAGCGACCCAACGGGGGCAGTGGCCGGATTCGCCGATGCCACCGGAGCGTTTCTGCCCCTGGTGTGCACCCTCAACGCCACCCGGGTGACCGATACCGTGGCCCGCTGGCTGGGGGTAGATCCTGCGGGCCTGGCCGAACTGGCCTTGGCCGCGGCCTACAGCCCCAATGCTCCGGTGCTGGTGCCCTACTTCGACGGGGAGCGCACCCCTGATTTGCCCGACGCCACCGGGCTTTTTGCCGGGCTGCGCAACGACACCACCCGCGAGGAGCTGGCCCTGGCTGCCCATGACGGCGTGCTCTGCGGTCTGTTCGATGGGCTCGACGCCCTGCGAACCGCTGGAGTGGATGCCAGCGGCCGCCTGCACCTCATCGGCGGTGGTGCTCGCTCGGCCGCATACCGGATTCGGGCTGCGGCGCTGCACGGCGAGCCGGTAACTGTGCCTGATGACGACGAGACGGTGGCACTGGGCGCGGCAGTGCAGGCCGCAGCGATGGCAACGGGCAGGCACCCTGGCGAAGTTGCCGCTGACTGGCCTCTGGGCAGAGGTGTGGTCGTGGAGCCGCCGTCCGGAGCCAAAGGCCATGAGACCCGGGCCCACTACGCAGAGTTGCGGACACAATTGTCCATGCCCGGCACCGGGTGAACAAGCGACGCTATGGGAGAGTTAGAACATGTCCAGTGACCAAGTGATGCGCGACATGATGGCCAACTTGCCGGTGCCGGAGTTTGAGTCCACTCCGTGGGCTTCGCCGCCGCCGCTGGCCGAGGCCACGGTGGCCATCGTGACCAGCGCGGGTCTGCACCGGGCCGACCAGGATCGTTTCGACGGCCGGGGCGATGTCAGCTACCGCATGCTCGACCGGGGCGACCGAGAGCTGATCTTGGGCCATTGGAGCTCGAATTTCGACCGGGCGGCGTATGTGTCCGACCACAACGTGGTGTATCCCATCGACCGCCTGGAGGAATTGGCCGCCGCCGGCACCATCGGGGCCGTGGCGCCTCGGCATGTGGCGTTCGCCGGCAACCAGCCCGACACTGTGTCGGAGGTGCGCCTCGACACCGGCCCGGCTGCGGCCGCCGAGCTGCGGGCCGACGGGGTGGACGTGGCCATCTTGACCCCGGTTTGACCGCTGTGCACGCGCACCGTGTGTGCGCTGGCCCACGTACTGGAAGAAGCCGGGATCGCCACCGTGGTGCTGGCCTCGATGCGGTCAGTGGCTGAGAGGATGAATGTTCCCCGGGTGCTTTACTGCGAATTCCCCCTGGGTCGTCCGCTGGGCATGCCCGACAACGCCAAATTCCAGCACGGTGTGCTCGCCGCGGCATTACAACTGCTCGACGCATCGTCGGGCCCGGTGCTAGTGGACTATCCCGAAGTAGTGGAAGCGGTGGAGACACCGCTGGCCTGCGCTCTGCCGCCCCGGTTCGACCCCGACATCGCGCCGTCGATCGACGAAGCCCAGGGACTGCGGGCCGCCTATGAACGGGCAGTGGCCAGTCGGGGCGCCACCGAGGTGGGCCGGGCCATCAACGCCGACGGCGTGGCCGAGGCGCTGGCCGACCTGGAGCGGGTGGCCGCCGGTGAGCACTGGAAAGAGGTGTACGGCCCCCGGCTGGACACCATCGCCATTGCCCATGACATCCGGGCCTACTACCAGGAAGCCGCCCTGGAGTTAGCCGACGGCCCGCCTCCGGGGGCACGGCAAGCGGAGGCCTGGTTCTACGAGGAGACCGAGGCGGGCAAGACCCTGGCCGCGGCTCGCGACGCCCTCACCGAGCAAGAGGCTCCCAGCGGCATAACGTTCTACATGCAGCCCGTGGGGCGCTGAGTTCGGGGACTAGGGGAGCGGTTAGGCCACCGCAGGCAGGGGATCGCCGATTCGGGCGAAGCAGTCGGCTGCGGTTGCGCCCATGAACGCGGCCCGCACCTCATCGCCAACCTCGTCGAGGGCGGGAAGGTACAGCTCGATGGGGTCGGCGTTGCCCTCCTGGTGGGGGTAGTCAGAGGAGAACACCACCATGTCGGGCAGCTCAGCCAGCACATCAAGGGCGTCAGTGTCGCCGAAGCCGGGCAGGGGAGTGAGCCGCAGGTTGCGGTGAAGCATCTCCTCTCCGCTCACCGGCCACGGCCAATCGCCCAATGAGGGCGACGACAGGCACTGGCGGGACAGCGTGGCCACGTACCAGGGAAGCCATCCGGCTCGCATTTCCTCGATCAGCACGGTGAGGTCGGGGAAGCGGTGGAACACCCCGCCGAACAGAATGCTGGCCACCAGGTTTTGGGCGGCGTGCAGCCGTTGGGTGTTGGCCAGCCGGATCAGCCCGCCCACACCAGCGCCGTCGGGCAGGTCCCAGCCGATGTCGCCCCACTTGGAGAAGTCGGCCTCGGTGTTGCCCACATGGATCACCGCCACCATGCCCAACGAGATGGCCGCAGCCCACACCCGGTCCCAGTCGGGGTGGCCGGGCGGGCCGCCGGCGGGCGCTCCCCGCAAGGTGTAAAGGAAGAACGCCCGGGCCCCTCGTTCTCGGCAGCGCTCCAGCTCGGCTACTGCTGCATCCAGGTCGGAAAAGTCGACAGTGGCCACCGAGTGGAGCCGGTGGCGCTGGTCCCAAAGCTGCTCGGTGAGGAAGTCGTTGCACCGCTGGGCGGCAACCACGCGATCCTCAGGCCGCAGGTAATCGAGCTTCTGCCAGTAGCCGCCGGGGTTCACCAGACAGTGGTCGATGCCCACCGAGTCCATCCAGGCCACCCGCTCGGCGGCAGTGGAGTCGTGGCGGGGATGGAGGATCACCGGCCCGCCTGCTTTTTCGGCCCGCTCAAACAGCTTGGGCAGCAGCTCCGCCGGACTGGGCCGGCGCTCCGGGGGCAGCACCTGAAGCAGGTCGCCGGCAATGGCGTTGGCCAGATGCGTCCGGTTGTCGGGAATCTGATCGGCCCACGGCTTCATCGGGTCAACCCCCACCGCGTCCCCCGTGATCTCCCAGTGGGTGTCCACATCGATGATCATGCGCCGAGTCTAAGTGGCGGCCAGCACCCCCGCCGTCAGTCGAGTCTGGCGATGAACCAGCGGATGGGTGAGGGGGAGATGGAGGCAGAGGTTGAATCGGCTTGACCATCGCCAACGCCGCCCTCGTCCTCGGGGAACTCGAAAGTCTGAACCTGGGCGAGCACGAAGCTCTGGCCCACGGCTACTTGGACCTCGGTGAAGGAGTTGTCGTCTTCGCTGATCTCGGGAAGGCCGAAAGCCTCCTGAAGGGTCTGCCACGCCCAGTCGGTGCCATCTGCTGACCAGCCGACTATGAACTCGATGGGGTCGTAGGCGCTTTGTTCGGCCGATTCCGCTTCCGAGGCTCCTACCCCGGCCACACCCGCAGGTCCGACGGCCAGGTCGACCATCCAGCTCACCCCTTCGTGCAATGTCAATACCCGGTCTGACCCGTAGACGCCCTCGAAACGCTCGACCCTGAACTCTCCGCCGGTCTCATCAGTGGTCCACAGTTCGTTCTGGGCAACGTCGGCGTTCTCGACGTCAAGGGAGGTACTGGTCCAATGGCGGCCATCGGGCGACTCCATCACTAAGAGTCCATCAGGGCCGGAAATGGTCAAGTGGAAGCCGTCGGAGGCTCCGTAGCCGGTGGTGAACCACCCCGGATACTCCGCGACCCACTCCGCTGGGCCTCCATCGCTCAAGAAGACATGGACGCTGCTCACGCTGGGGCCATAGTCCACGTCGTCATCAGCGCCCTCTTCGATGACAGGCGGTTCTGAGTCGCTTAGGACCACGACCACAATGCGGTCCTCGGCCACAATCGCGTCGGCTATCCAAGATGTGCCATCGACTAAGCCCAAGTCAACCACGAGCTCAGTCCAGGTCGTTGCTTGGTCGTCGGAGAACAGGATCTGAGTGCTCGGAGCTTCGATGGTTGTGTCCCATCCCCGGATCAACCAACGGTTGCCGATGATGTCAACTGTCCAAGGAAAAAAGCCAGCGGGAAAGGGGATCGGGGTCCACTCCGTGCTGCTCTCAGTGACCAATATCTTGTCTACACCGCGGTCAACGAAGCTCATTGCCAGCACTCGCCCGTCGCCCACAGATTCGAGGCTGATGGTCGAGTGCTCATCTGCACCTAGGGCGTCGGCGAGATCGACTTCGGTCCACACCAGCCCAGGGGCACCAAGAGACTCAGTGGGGGTGACCGTTGGCTTGGCTGCGGGCTCTGGTGTTAGGGAAGCCCCTTCCGGGGTGGCGACCACCGGTGTCGGGGTCTGCACTGGGTCGGCAATCTCGCTGGATACGGTCACTTCGGTGCCGCCTGACGGGGAGCAGGCCGTGGCCGTGCCCAATGCCAGAGCGATAGCTGCGGCCAGTAAAGCCGCTGGTTGTTTCACCAGCATGAAGGTCAGCCCACCTTGGCGATGAACCAGCGTGGGGGTTGGGGAGGGGTGAGGCTGCTGGGTATCGCGTAGTCGTTATCGCCGAAGTCGCTATCGGGTGATGACACGGCAGGGCCGCCTTGGGCGGAATCAGAACCGCTGGTTCTCAAGTGCAGAACGTGAGCGATGACAAAGTCTTTGCCGACCGCCAGACTGACCGAACTATAGCCATATTCATCAGCGCCAAGCTCCGGGAGGTTGAACGCGTCAGAGAGGGTCTGCCACCCCCAGTCGGTTCCGTTGGTCGACCAGCCCAGCCATTGCTCAGGCTGCTCGGTGCTCTCGAGTATGGCACTTGAGGGACCAGATAATTCCCTTTCCGCCTCAATCAGTGCGTCGCCCAACTCCCCCATGTCGAACGCCACAAGATCTTCGCCGGTTTCTGGATCTTCAAAAATGAGAAGGGCGGGTACCCCGCCTTCGCCCTCTTCTTCTCGAACACCTTCTGGCGGGGTATCGACTAAAAGGGCCTCAGGGCCGAATACATAGATCGCCGTGTCTTCGGACAAGTCCCACAGGGTGATGCCGCCCTCGGGCTCGTTGTATCTCAATTCGTAGCCGTTATGGGCGAATCGAAAATCGGGCACCTGGGGGATTTCAGGGTCGTAAGACCATCCTGGCTGCGTTAGAGCGGCAAGTCCGGCAGGACCGGCGGCAAGCATCGTTATGTAGCCGACATCTTCCGAGATGACCACTTCCAACTCTGGCCGGCCGAAGCGTTCGAGTCGGTACTCACCCTCGACCCGGTCGCCGGTCCAGGCCGCTCCCATGGGGCTTCCCCCGATGCTCTCTATGCCCAGGTCTGCGGAAGACTCGGTCCACTGCCGTCCATCGGGCGAGGTCAACAGCGACTCCCCATCGATCCCAAGCAAGATGAGTTGAAATCCTTCCGGCGAGCTGTAGCCGTCCGCACTCCAGCCGAGATACTCGGCTACCAGCTCAACGGGACCGCCGTCGCTGAGGAAGATATTGATGTGGCCCGAGTCGGGCCCAATGGAATGGTCATCTTCGTCTTCAATAAGCGGGAAGCTCTGTACCACCAGCACCATTTTCTCCTCGGCTGCGATGGCCGTGACGGTCCCTGCCACCAGGTCAGGAGAGCCGAGATCTACAACCAATTCGGGCCAGGTGACCCCTTCATCATCGGAGTAGAAGGCGCGGCTGCCGAACCTAGGATTGGCTGTGTCCCACCCGGTTACCAGCCAGCGAGGGCCGGCAATATCGACTTGCCACGGGGCAATGCCGGTCGGCAAGAGGATCTCGTTCCAGTCCGTACCGTTCTCCGTGACCATCGCTCGGCTGGTGCCGTCCAGGTCGAAAGTCGATGCGAGTACCCGCCCGTCGCCGACCGAATCGATTCTGTTGATGTCTACGATGTCGGGGCCGAATGCCTCGTCGGGGTCGAATTCTGTCCAGGTGAGCGCTGGCCCAGTTGACAAATCCTCTGGGGTGAGAGCGGCTTTGTCGTTGGGCTCGCTTTGTTCGGGGACAGGCGTGGGCTCAATTGGCGTCCCCGCGGCGGCGGTTGGAGCAGGAGTGGGGGCCGGGTCGCTGGACACGATCACCTCGGAGCTTCCTGAAGAGCTGCACCCCGTGATCACGCCAATCGCCAAGGCAGCCAGCGCAGCAAGGCCGGCGGCTGCCCGCAGGCTATTCAGGGTCGAAGGCATGTTCACTGCACAATAGATGCGAATACCCGGTGGCAGGAGTAGCGAAGTTCACTGCGGGTGGTTGGTGTGGAGGGGGATTCACCAACCACCCGCAGGAGTCCCGCCTTCTAGCCATAATCATTGGCTATGTCACCACCGTTCGACTCAATCTGCGGTGGCGATGAACCAGCGCGGGAGGTGGGGAGTGAGGGAGATGGCACCGTCGCCGCCACTGGTGACATCGGAGGGCTCGGCCTCGTAGGTTTCAACCTGGGCAAGCACGAAGTCTGTGCCGACTGCCAACTCCACGTTGGCGTACTCGGCGTCGGAATCCGCGAGGTTGAAGGCATCGGAGATGGTCTGCCAACCCCAAGCGGAACCGTCGATTGACCAGCCCACCCATAGGTCTGGTCGTTTGGGCTGGATTGGCGGAGGGGTCGGCTCCTCACCGGGATCGGGCAATGACTCGAGCAGGGCAGCTTCAAGGTCGTCCAAGTTGAACGTCACCAAGTCGTCTCCGGATTCAGGGTCTTCGAAGATCAAATAGCCGCTTCCACCGCTCTCGTCTTCGACCGGCCGAAAGCCTTCAGGCGGGGTGTTGCCCTGGAGAGCTTCGAAGTCGAACTCATAGACCGGGGCGCCCTCGGACAAGTCCCACAGAGTGAAGCCACCCACCGGCTCGTTGTACCGAAGCTCGTAGCCATCCTCGGCCAACCGCAATTCGGGAGTATTGCCGAGCTCAGGGAGGCCTCCCGCCTCGGCTGTGACCGCGATGCCTGCGGGGCCCACCGCCAGCCGGTCGACATGACGGATGCCGTCGGGGTACGCGGTGACCAGCGAAGGAGCGTAAACGCCTTCGGATCGCTCGACCCGGTAATCGAGGCCCGTCGGGCCGGCAGTCCATATCGTTTGCTGGTGGGATCCGGAGTATGCATAAACCTGCCCGACGGGGACGCCATCTCCATCGACCAGAGGCGACCGGCCCCAATGGCGGCCGTCGGGCGAGGTGAGCAGCCTCTGTCCCTCCTCGTTGATCAGCGTGAGGTGGAATCCGTCGTCGGCGCCGTAGCCTTTCGTGTCCCAGCCCGGGTATGCGGCAACCAGCTCAGCGGGGCTGCCATCGCTGAAGTAGAGGCGGACGTGTGTCTGGATCCCCCCGTAGAGGAAGTCCTCCTCTTCGGCGGTCAGCTCGAACGACTCGGGGACCGTCGACTCATCGTGGTCCCGGGTGAAGCTCACCGTGTCGCCCTCCACGCCGATCCATCCCTGGATTGACTCCTTGTCGGGAACCAGGCCCCGAGCCACGATCACTGAAGCGACGTCAGGGCGCGTGCGGCCAATGACCGCCACCACCATGTTCTCGCCGGACACCAGCGCCGCGGCCACCGATGATGTCTCGATCCCGACGGCGGGATCGAGCGGGATGGCCAGATCGGTCCAATTGGCACCCTGGTCGTCGGAGAAGAGGACTTGGCTTATGGATTCGGGCATCCTGATTGCGGACCATCCGCTGACCAGCCAGCGGTCGCCGACGATGTCTATTTGCTCCAGAGAGAAGTCCGGCGGCATGGAGACCTCGGTCCAATCCACACCGTTCTCCGAGACCATCACCTGGGTGCCCTCGGTGCTGTAGACCTCGACCAGCACCCGGCCGTCCCCCAACGACTCGACGCGGCCAAAGTAGGACGCGTCAGTACCGAACACGGAGGCCGGGTCGAGCTCCGTCCATTCGAGCACCGGTCCGGTGGACAGGCTCTCTGGCGTGGCCGGCTCGGTACGGTCGGCGGACGCTTCCGAGGGCGCATCCGACGGCCCGTCGATCGGGGCTGCGGTCGATGCCGGTTCGGCAGTGACGGCGGGGTCGTCGACCACGATGACCTCGGTGGGCTGATCGTCATCCAACGCGTTCCAAGCGGCGAATCCGCCGGCCACCATGGCGATCGACGCCGCGATGCCCACCACTGCCCGCCGGGTGTTGCGGGCCTTGGCCCGGGCGGCAGCCCGCTCGGCGATGTGCGCCACCGGCGGCGGGGAGGCCGGGGCTTCGACACGTCCTCGGATGGCGGAGCCCAGGGCTTCGCCGAGGGCCTTGTCGTCGGCTCCAGGAAGGTTTTCAGGGGTTCGGCGCTCGTCACTCATTGGTCGACCACCTTTCGCAGCTCGGCCAACCCTCGGGAGGTGGCGCTTTTCACTGTGCCCGGCCGTACCCCCATGGCCTGGGCGATCTCTTTCTCGGTCATGTCGGCATAGAACCGCAGTACCAGGGCGGTCTTCTGGCGGGGTGAAAGCTGGTCGAGGGCATCAAGCAGGTAGTCGCGATCCTCGGGTTGAGGGGGAATGAACGGCCGAAGGCCGATCCGCCGCCTCACTTCTCGCTTGCGCAGCTCGCTGCGGCCGCCGTTCACCACCGCGGTGCGCAGGTAGCCGCCGGGGCGGTCGAGCCGACTCCAGCGCTCGTACACCCTGGCGAAGGCATCCTGAACGATCTCCTCGGCGATTTCCGGTGCGTCCACCAGCCCTCGGGCCAAGCGGACCATCGGCTCATATTCGTCCCGGTACAGATCGTCGAAGCTGGGCGGCGCAATAACTTCATCCGCTGGCGCGGATTCCGGAGAAACCGACAGCTCGCCTTCGGGAAATTCTGAAACCATCCAAGAGACAGTCTTCATCACCCCACAACGACGCCCGGTGATGCTGATCGGTTCCCTGGGTCTCGGAGCGGGGCGCGAGCCGATGGGGAGTGGGCCAGTGGTTCCTTGCTGCTGTCGGCCGCGTCAGACGGCGATGATGTCAGGCCGCGACGGCGTTTTTGAGCAGGGCCTCGTTGGGCTCGGCGGGAAGCTCGTTGAGGGGAACGGCGATCTCGTCGTGGGTCGGGCCGTGCTGGGCGGCCAGCGGGGCCAGGGCGTCGAGGTCGAATCCGTACAGGTCGGCGGCGTTGCCGGCCAGGATCTGCTGGAGCTCACCGGGTTCGGTGTCGCAGAACACCTGGCGCAAATGCTCTCGGGTATAGGGGCCGGTGCCCTCGTTGTGGGGGTAGTCGGAGCCCCACATCACCTTGTTCACGCCCAGCACCTCGCGGGCCGCGGCGTCGTCGTGGCCCGGCTGGCTGATGCCCACCCAGCAGTTCTGCTGGAAGTACTCGGTGGCGCTGCGGGGGAGAATGTGGCTCTCGTCGTAGCGCATCTCGCCCATGCGGCCGGTGTCGCGGATCTTGGCCAGGGTTTCGTCCATTTGGGCCAAGGCGCCCACCAGCCATGCGCAACCCTGCTCGGTCATCACGAACTTGAGGTTGGGGAACCGCTCGAACACCCCCGACAGCACCAACTGGTAGAAGGGCCGGTGGGAGTAGAAGCTCACCTCGGTGATGAACAGCAGGTCAGACACCGAGTACTTGCCGTAGTTGGGGGCACCGGTACCGCCGTGGCTGTTGACGATCACGCCGAGGTCTTCGCAGGCAGCCCAGAACGGGTCGTAGGCCGGGTCGTATAGAGGGGCCAGATCCTTGCAGTCGGGCGGGATGGCCGATATGAGCACGCCACCCCGCAGGTTGTTGGCGGCGATGAACTCCACGTCCTTGATGGCCTCATCCACGTCGTTCAAGAAGGTCTGGCCGATGCCGGCCCGCTGGTCGGGATACTGGGCGCACCAGTCGGCCAGCCAGCGGTTGTGGGCCCGGATGCCGGCCAGCCGGTGCTCTAGTTGATCGTCCCGGGGCGGGCGGGCGAACAGGATGAAGCTGGGGAAGAATGGCGGCACGGTATTGGGGAACACCACCTCGCCCACCTGGCCATCGGCGTACAGGTCGCCCAGGCGGCGCTCGTTGTCCCAATTGCGCAGCCGGCCGCCGTCTTGGAGGTCGCGGAACGGATTGCGGTACTTCTCCCGCCAGGCGTCGAAATCGTCGTGGTACTTGGATTCCAAAAAATCGCGGTAGGTCTCGTGGTTGGCCCCGGCGTGGCAGTCGGCCGAGATGATGGTGTATCGGTCGCTCATTCCACTAGTTTGCCAACTGTGAGCAACTCGCCGGGCATCGTGGAGGGGGAGTGGGACGATCAGCCCCACAACTGGCGGACATTCTTCAAGCGCTGGCGCCGCAGCAAGGAGCTATTCCACTTCGAGGTGGTCCGCACCGAGGCCATGTCAGCCGACGATTTCTTCGTTATCGGCCGGGCCACCACCGGCCGGGTCCAAGAGGGCGACGCACTGGTGGTCGACGTCGGCGATCAGTCAATCTCCACCTCGGTCGTCTCCATCGACCACACCGTGGAAAACCAAGAAGAGTTCCACATGCTCATAGCCCTCCAACTAGAAGGCATCGGCCCCGACTCCGGCATCGAACCCGGCACGGTTATCCGCCAGCCCGGCTAGTGGGGACTGCCCTGCCCTAAACCCGCATGGGCGTCAGCGCGGCCGGTAAACGCTGCGGCGGTGGTCTACGCGGTGGATGAGCACGGTGTTCTCGGAGTTGAGGATCTCGTAGATGATTCGGTAGTCGCCTCGGCGGGCAGAGTAGAGACCTTCAAAGTCCCAGAGCAGCGGTTTTCCCGCTTGGCGCGGGTTCTCGGCTATCAGACCGAATATGGCCTCCATGGCCGCCCAATACACCTTGTCAGGTAGACGACCCAAGTCTCTGTGCCCTTCTGGAGTGATGTCGACTTCATGCACTGGTGTCCCTGAGGTGGTCGCGCAGCCGCATCCGCTGGCCCGCCTCGGCTTCGGCTCGAGACTTGCGGAGCGAGGCCACCAGTTCGGGGTCCCTCATAATGTCAAGGGTCTCTTCCAAGGATTCGAGATAGTCGCAGTTGACCAGCATGAACGAAGGGCGCCCGTTGCGAGTCACCATGATCCGGTCGCGCTCCTGCTCGACGCGGTCAGCAAGCTCCGATAGATGGCTCTTGACTTCGGAAAAAGGCAGTATTGACTCCACTGGTCATAATTCTGACCTATTCAAAGCGAATTGGCAAGCAACTTGCTTACGGGGTGAGGAGTTGGCCGAGGCGGCGGCTGGCTATGGCGGCGCCGACGGCGGCCAAGGTGAGCAAGTAGGAGATGTGGACAAGCAGATCCACGCTGATGTCGCCGGCGATGAAGGCTCGCTCCATGGCCACTCCGTGGTAGAGGGGGGTGGCCTGGACTAGGAACTGGACGGCGCGGGGGTAGGTGTCGAGGGGGAAGAAGGTGGCGGAGAACAGGAACTGGACGATGAGGGGCACGGTCACCAGGTCGAGGTCGTTCCAGCTCCGCATATAGCTGGTGGCGGCCATGCCCAAAGCGGCGAAGGTGAGGCCGATGAGCGTGGCTCCGGGCAGGGCGGCGATGGCCCACACGGAGTCCACCAGGCCCAAACCGGCCATGATCCCCAGGAACCCGCCGGAGTAGAGGGTGGCCCGCAGCACCGACCAGCCCATCTCGCCCACGGCGAGGTCCACAACCCCGACCGGAGTGGCCAATACTGCGTCGTAGATCTTGGCCCAGGTGAGCTTGTAGTACATGTTCATGGTGCTGTC
The DNA here is from genome assembly GCA_963663255.1 of Acidimicrobiales bacterium. Classification (GTDB taxonomy): domain Bacteria; phylum Actinomycetota; class Acidimicrobiia; order Acidimicrobiales; family Bin134; genus Poriferisocius. The sequence goes on along the minus strand of OY760141.1, from coordinate 1,956,542 downwards.
GTAGAAGGTGCCGTTCATGGCCGAGGTGGCCAGAAGACCCGGCGCTACGAACGTGCGGTAGTCCACGCTGTGGCCTCCGACGGTCACGTCGCCGACTAACTCGCCGATGCCGATGCCGATAGAAAGCAGGTAGAACACCGGCTCGAAGAAACCCGACAGCAAGGTGACCCAGGTGCGCCGGTACACGGTGATGTTGCGCTCCACCACGCGGGCGAATCGCCGCGACGGCAGCAAGCCCGCCGCGGAGGCCAATCCCAGCCGGTTGGGGCGGCGCCCCTGGCCCGCGATGTTCGTTCTTGTAGGGCTCATTCGTACAGCCTTCGGGTGAAGGTTCTGCTGGCTATCAGCGTGCCGATCAGGATCAGAGCCACCAAGTAGGCCAGGTGGCCGACCAGTTCCCACTCCATCCCGCTGCCGGTACTCAGCGCTCGGCACAGCCTCACGCCGTGCCACACCGGGGTGAGCCAGGCGATCTGCTCAAGGACGATGGGCAACTGAGAAACCGGGTAGAAGATGCCCGAGAACAAGAACATGGGCATGATCACAAACCGGGTGTAGGTGCTGAAATTGTCGGCATTGATCCGGGTGGCGACGAAGGCTGCCGTGGGGGTGGCGAAGGCCATGCCGCACAGGGCGGCGCATAACGGGGCCAGCACCGCCAGCGGCGAGGACACCGACCCGAAGGCGGCCATGACCCCCAAGAACACGAAGCTGGCCAACGTCACCCGGAAGGCCATGTAGGTGAAATGGCCGAGCAGGATGTCGCGGCCCCGCAGCGGGGAAGAGGCCATGGCCATATAGGTGCGGTACCACTTGAAACCGCCCAGCACCGGATAGGTGGACTCATTGACCGCCAGCATCATGGCGTTGCCGGCCAGCAGCCCGGGGGCCAGGAAATCCAGGTAGTCGAGCCCGCCCAGATCCCGGCCGGAACCAACCTCGGCATCCACCAGCGAACCCAGACCCAATCCCATGGCGGCTAGGAACAGGATCGGGCTCAAGAAGCTGGTCAGCAACGAGCCCTTCCAGTTCCGCCGATAGGTCAACAGCCAGTACTCGACGGCCAGTCGAGTACTGGGGACCACAGCGGCGGGGGCCATCAATCCACCAGCGAGCGGCCGGTCAAGTGCAAGAAGACGTCTTCGAGGGTGCTGCGGCGCACGAGCACGCTCTCATGCTCAACTTCCCCGAGTAGGGCAACCAGCCGTTCGCCCTGGTCGGTGTAGAGGAGCACTCGATCGGGCAGTTCCTCCACTCGCTCATAGAGCTCATCCCTCGCTTGGGCCTCGGGGCTCTCGCCCAAGCGGCGCAACGCTTCGGCCATCACGGTCACCTGTCCGTGGGTTCGCACCTCCACAACCTCGCGGGTGGAGTAGCGCTCGATGAGCTGGCGGGGCGATCCCTCGGCCACGATCTTGCCCCGGTCCATCACCACCAGGCGGTCGCAAAGCTGTTCGGCCTCGTCCATGTAGTGGGTGGTGAGCACTTGGGTCACCCCTTGGCGCTTTAGCGTCCACAGCCGCTCCCACACCACATGGCGGGCTTGGGGGTCGAGGCCGGTGGTGGGCTCATCCAGCAGCAGCACCTCGGGTTCGCTGATCAAGGCCCGGGCGATGGTCAGTCGGCGCTTCATGCCCCCAGACAGCGGTTCCACGTGGTCGTTGGCCCGCTCGGTGAGCTGTACGAACTCCAGCAATTCAGCGATTCGGGTGCGCAGCATCGACCGGGGCAGGTCGAAGTAGCGCCCATAGACGTAAAGGTTTTCGGCCACCGACAACTCTTCGTCGAGGTTGTCCTGCTGGGGGACCACCCCGAGGCGAGACCGGATCTTGGTGCCCTCACGAGAAGGGTCCATGCCCAAGATGCGCAGGGCGCCGCCGGTGGGGTCGGACACACAGCCGATCATTCGCATGGTGGACGACTTGCCCGCGCCGTTGGGGCCCAGAAAGCCGAAAACCTCGCCCCGTTCGACCTCGAAGTCGATGCCGTCCACCGCGGTGAAGTCGCCGAACCTCTTGGTCAGCCCCCACGCTGCGATCAAAGACACTTGGTGAGGATACGGCCACACCGCTGCCCGCGGGCAGTTCTGAATCGATGACTATTCGATGTGGTGGTCCGAACCAGCACCTGCGTGCAGACCCCGTTGCTGTTGATGGGCCATGATGGGGCCATGAGCTACGAGAATCTGCTGTCACCGGGGCGCATTGGCACTCTGGAGCTGCGCAACCGGTTGATCATGGCCCCGATGGGCGAGGAGTTGGGCGACGAGAACGGCGAGGTGTCCGATGACCAGGCCGCCTACCTGGAAGCCCGGGCCAAAGGCGGCATGGCCGTGGTCATGCTGGGGTCGGTGGGCGTGGCCCATCCGGTGGGCTGTTCCAACAAGCGCCAGACCGCCATCTCCGAAGACCGGTTCATCCCATCGTGGAAGCGGGCCGCCGACCGGGTCCACGCCCACGGCGGCAAGATCGCCATGCAGCTCACCCACGCCGGAAAGATGGGCCTCCAGGACACCATGGCCGGGCGCCCCATGTGGGTTCCGTCGCAGCCAGGGGAGATGACCGTCGACCCGCTGTACGGAATGGTCACCGCCGAAGAAGGGGCCATGATGGCCGAGCCGTTCATGGCCCCCACCTCCAACCCGCACTATCGGGTGATGGACCACGACGACATCGCCACGGTGATCGACCAGTTCGCGGCGGCCACCGTGCGGGCCCGAGAAGCTGGGGTGGACGCGGTGGAGCTACACAGCGGCCACGGCTATCTCATCGACGCCTTCTTGTCGCCCACCATCAACACTCGCGACGATGAATACGGCGGGTCGAGGGAGAACCGGGCCCGGTTCCTGGTGGAGATCCTCACCGAGATCCGCCGGCGGGTGGGCGACGACTACGCCATGTGGGTGCGGCTCAACAGCACCGAGGTGGGCATCGACGGCATAGTCCTTGACGACGCCCTCTACAACGCCCGAGTGGCGGCGGCCGCCGGGGCCGATGCCATTCACGTGTCGGCCTACCACGACCCGGGCATCGCCACCGGGCCGACCGACTCCTACGGCCCCCACGAGCCCGAGCTGCTGGTGCCCAACGCAGCCGCGGTCAAGGCCGAGGTGGATGTGCCCGTAATCGCGGTGGGTCGGATCAGCCCCGAGGCCGCCGACCGCCACATCGCCGAGGGCAAATACGACTATGTGGCCATGGGCCGCAAGATCCTGGCCGACCCCGACTTGCCCAACAAACTGGCCGAGGGCCGCTCCGAGGACGTGCGGCCCTGCGTGTACCACTACCGCTGCATTGGCAACATCTTTCTGCGGGTGGGCACCCGGTGCGCCGGCAACGGATTCTTGGGCCGGGAGGATGAACTGACCGCCGAGGCTGCGCCGACGGCGAAGAAGGTGCTGGTGATCGGGGGCGGACCCTCGGGCATGGAGACGGCCCGGGTGGCTGCTCTACGGGGCCATGAGGTGATCCTGGCTGAGGGGTCCGCTCGGCTCGGCGGCCGGTGGGCGCTGGCCTCGGCCACAAGCGACGTGAACGCGGAGCTCATGGAGTGGTTTGAGCGCCAGCTCGACCAACTCGGTGTGGACGTTCGGCTAAACACCCGCCTGGATGCGGTGGCCGCCAGCGCGCTGTCCCCCGATGCAGTCGTGGTCGCGGTGGGCGGACAATGGGGCCGCCCCGCAGTCGAAGGCATCGACGGCCCCAACGTGTGGGGAGTTGACGACCTGGCCCCGTGGCTGCTCGACGGGGACTCGCTGGACGCGGCCCGGGTGGCGGTGCTGGGCGGAGACCTGCCCGGCATCGGGGTGACCGAGACCGCCCACCATCAGGGCGCCGAGGTCACGCTGATCGAATCCGGCCCGGCATTCGGCTTCTCCCTCGGATTGCCTGGGCGCTGGCGGGTGGTCAACGACCTCGGTCAGGCCGGGGTGAACCTGGTCACGGGTGCCGAAGTTGTGGCCGTTACCGACGACGGCGTGGTGTGGCGCACCAACGGCACCGAACAGACCACACCCGCCGATCTGGTGGTGGTGACCTCTGAGCTGGCTGCTGACACGTCGTTGGCTGATGAGCTGAGGTCTGCCGGTGCCGAAGTCCACTCGGTGGGCGACTGCGCCCAGCCCGGCCTTCTAGAAGGGGCTATGCGCTCCGCGGTCGAGTTGGCCGCCACGCTTTAGCCCCAAGGCCGAAAGAGAAGAGGAGACCGCGATGAGCTTTCGACTGGCCAACCGCGCCGGGCAGGCGGCGCTGTTGGATGGGGAGAACTATTGGGCGTTGGGGATAGCCCCGATGGAAGCCCTTGGCCATCTCGATGACCTACACCGCCAATGGGCTAGTCGGGACACCCCCGATGGGCAGGTGAGCCCGTCTGAACTGGGACCGCCGGTGCCCGATCCCAAGCAGGTGTTCGCCTACGGCCTCAACTACCGCGACCACATCGAGGAGATGGACGAGGTGGATTATCTGGGTCGGACAACCAACGAGGCGCCAGTGGTGTTCACCAAGTTCCCCGGCTGCCTGGTCGGCCCGGCCGCCCCGGTGAAGCTTGTGGGCGACCAATGCGATTACGAGTGCGAGCTGGTGGTCGTAATCGGGGCCGAGACCAGGAACATCGACGAGGCCCAAGCCTGGGACCGGGTAGCCGGTCTGATGATCGGCCAGGACATATCCGACCGGGCCCTCCAAGTTGCGGCCACCCCGCCGCAGTTCAACCTGGGCAAATCCCGGGAGTCATTCGGCCCCACCGGGCCTGCACTGGTGAGCCCCGATCTGGTGGACAACCCCGACGACCTGGCCATCTCCTGTCGCATCAACGGCGAGGTGCGCCAGAACAGCCGTACCAGTTTCCTAATCCGCCCGGTGGCCGAAATTGTGGCCTATCTGTCGTCCATCCTCACCCTGCACCCCGGCGACCTAGTCTTCACCGGCACTCCCGGCGGCGTCGGTCAAGCCTTGGGCCTCTACCTTCAGCCCGGCGACGTGATCCTCTCCGAGATCGAAGGCCTCGGCGCGCTGGAAAATACCTGCGTTTAGTGGTCTAAGGCAGGCCCAGCATGTCGGCGGCCTGGTCGCAGCTCGCGATGGGGCGGCCGACTTCGTTGCACAGAGCAACCGCCTCGGCCAGCAGCTCTTCGTTGGTGGGGGAGCGGTCGGGGTCGTAGAACTCCTCGATGCCCACGTGGAGGTGGCCGCCCAACTCCAGGGCCAGGCGGGGCAGGGGGGTGGCCATGAGGTCGCCGCCCCATACCGACACCGACCATGGGATGTCGGTGCCCTCGAGCATGTCCAGATAGGCCAGCAGGGCGTGTTTGGTGGGGGAGAGGCCGAAGGTAACGCCCTTTGATCGGCGAGTGAGCCCCCACTCAGCCCCAAAATAGAGCTTGGCCATCGAGCCGGCGGGCAGTTGCCCGGCCCGATAGTAGGAGAGCACGCACTGCAAAAAGCCGGGCTCGTAGATGGCCAGTGCCGGGCCCCAACCGTTGTCACGGCACAGGTCGAAGCTGGCCCGGATGTCGGCGTAGTCGTTCTTGTAGGTGCCGCCCACCGGCAGGCCGTCGGGCCCGGCCGCGCCGATGTTGGTGGAGCCCGGGTCCACCACTCCCATGCGCAGAGGCAACTCGGCGGCGATCATGGCCATGTGGGCGTTCTTGGCCTGGTGGTCGGCTCCTGAGGTGAGCGTGGGATACCACAGCGCATCGGGCCGGGCGGCCAGCACCGGGGTCATGGCCTCGATGTAGGGGCCGGCCGCGGCTGCGCCAGTCAGGCTGATGTCGAAATTATGGGTGTGGATGATGGCCGCGCCCTGGTCTAGGCAAGCCAAGGAGTCGTCCCTGATGGCCTCCGAGCTGAGCGGCACGTTGGGGTTGATGTCGGGGCTGGTGATGCCGTTGATGGCCACCTCGATGATGACCGGGATTTCCTCGTTTGCAACTGCTGCCATGGGCTGAGACTAGTGCTGGTTCCGGTGACCAACGGTTGGCGTGGTTTACTTCGGGGCGTGGTTGCACCGGCAGGAGACGGTCCTTGGTTTGAGGATTTCACCGCAGGCGAGCAGCTCGACCCTGCCCCGGCCATCACCATTGGACCGGGTGAGGCGGCCGCCTACCAGGCGATTTGCGGCGATCCACTGGCCATCAGCCTGAGCCGCCCGCTGGCTGAGGCCATCACGGGCCAGCCTGGCGCGGTGGTCAACCCTGCGCTGGTATTGCAGGTGGCCATCGGCCAGTCCACCGTGGCCACTCGAAGGGTGGTGGCCAACCTGTTCTATCGGGGGGTGCGCCAGCTCCGCACCGTGCAGGTGGGTGACACGCTCACCACGAAGGTCACCGTTAGGGGTCTGCGGGAGGCATCGGCTCGGCCCGACCGTCCCCCCCGGGGCCTGGTGCTGCTGGGCATGCAGACCCACGATGATCAGGGCCGACTGGTGTTGGACTTCGAGCGGTGCGCGCTGGTGCGCCGCCGATCCGATGCTCCCACCGGCCACGACGATGATTTGGGAGGCGCTCCTGAAAAGCTCTACATGGCTCCCTTTGTCGAGGCAGTCCCGGTCGACTGGGACTTGGGTCCGCTCGGAGGCCCCCAGGAGTGGCCGATAGGGGAGACCCGGCACGATCCCCTGCGGGACAGGGTGACCGACGCCCCTTCACTGGTGCGGCTCACCCAGAACCTGGCCCCGCCTCATCGGGATGCGTCGCTGGGCCAGGGTGGCAAGCGGCTGGTGTACGGGGGCCACACCGTAGGGCTGGCCCAGGCCGGGCTGGTGCGGCTGTTTCCCACCGCGGCCACGGTGGTGGGTTGGCAACTGTGCGATCACACCGGACCCGTATTTGAGGACGACGTGGTGGATGTGGCCGCCACCCTCGATGCAATGCAGCCGGTGGCAAACGGCCGTCTGCTGGCCTTCACCGTGATCGTGCAGGCCGAGCGAAACGGCGCCGAACCGGTTCCGGTGCTGGACTGGCGGCCGATTGTGCTGGCCCCGTGAGCGACACTCCAGAGCCCACAGACCACGAGTTGGCCCACTGGCTGGCCCAGCAGGCCGGCGAGCAGCTCCAGACCCTTTCTGATGAGATGGATGAGTCCCGCACCGGTTACCTCCACCGGGAGCTGGCCGGTGACCAGCTCAGCCATCGCTATCTCACCGCGGCGCTGGCCCAACTGAGGCCCGACGACAATGTGCTTTCGGAGGAGGGACGAGACGACGGAACCCGGCTGAAGGCCGAGCGGGTGTGGATCGTCGACCCGCTGGACGGGTCATCGGACTACGCCGACCAGTGGAGCGACACCTGGGCGGTCCACGTCGGTCTGGCGGTGAACGGCGAACCAGCGGCCGGAGCGGTGTCGGTGCCTCCCTGGGGCCGTACATTCAGCACGATCAATCCCGATGGCCCGCCGGCCGACAATGGCCGAAAGCGACCGCTGGTGGTGATGTCCCGCTCACGGGTGCGATGGGACAGCCACCGCTTGGCCCGCCATCTGGACGCTGATGTGTACGGCGTGGGCTCGGCCGGGGTCAAGGCCATGGCAGTGGTAACCGGCGAGGCCGACGCCTGGGTCCACGCCGGGGGGCTCTATGAGTGGGACACCTGCGCCCCGGCTGCCATCGCTTTGGCGGCTGGTTTGCACGCCTCCCACCTGGACGGTTCCCCGCTTCGCTACAACCGCAGCGACCTAGCCCAGTGGGGCATTCTCATCTGCCGTCCTGAACTGGCCAAAGACCTCCAGGCCGCATTTGCAGCCTGATATCTCTAATCTCCTGCCATGAGAATTGGCATTTTGGGGGCGGCGTGGATCGGGCCGATGGGGCTCATCGAGCCGGCCAAAGAGGTCGACGGGGTTGAGGTGGCCGCGGTGGCGGCCCGCGATCCGGAGCGGGCCCAGGACTACGCCACCGAGCACGGCATTCCCCTGGTGTTCGAAAGCTACGACGCCCTTCTGGCCTCAAACGAGATCGACGCGGTGTACAACCCCCTACCCAACTCCCACCACGCCCGCTGGACCATCGCTGCTCTGGAGGCGGGCAAGCCGGTGCTGCTGGAGAAGCCGTTCACCGCCAACGCCGAGGAAGCCCGGCAAGTGGCCAAGGCGGCCGAGCGAACCGGACTGGTGGTTATGGAGGCCTATCACTGGCGCTTCCACCCCCAAGCTGACCGAGCCATCGAGCTGGTTGCAGAGGGGGTGGTAGGCGAGGTGACCCACGTCGAGGCAGCCATGGTCTTCCCGTCCATGCACGGTCCCGACGACATCCGCTACCGCTATGACCTGGCCGGCGGTGCCTTGATGGACACGGGCTCCTACGCGCTCAGCAACTTGCGGGCATTTGGCGAGCTCGACGTGGTGCGGGCTGAGGCCGAGGAGATGGCTCCCGATGTGGACGTGCGCATGACCGCCGAGCTGCGCTACCGAGACGGAGGTGCCACCGCATCCATCACCTCGGCGCTCACCGGCACCGGCCAGAAGGCCGAGTTGGGCGACCCCGATGCCATCGACCCCGATGCCTTCGAATTTGAGTTCCAGGCCGAAGTGGTGGTGACCGGCTCAAGGGGACGTCTCCTCATTGACAACCCGCTGGCCCCCATGTGGGGAAGCGGCCTCACCGTCACCGACGGCGACGGCGACGGCCACACCCTCCACCACGAACCGGCTGAGCAGGTGGCCACCTATACCTGCCAGCTCCGGGCATTTCGGGCCTGCGTGGAAGACGGCGGCCCCAACCTGTATCCCCCATCGGAGTCGATCAAGACCATGGAGCTGATCGACGCGGTATATGTGGCCGCGGGCCTGCCGGTTCGGGTCGGGATCTAGCTAGCCGCGGGCCTCGTCGAGCACCTGACGGGTGGCGTCGCCCAACAGACGGGCGAAGCCCACCGGACCCAGCGCCTCCAGGCGACCGGAGTCGAACACCTCCAGGGTGATGGGCGCCTGACAGCCGGCCCCCCTAATGGTTCGCAGCGCGCCGGCCAAGTCCATCGCCCCCTCGCCGGGCACGCAGCGTAGATACCGAGTAGCCCACGCCAAGTCATCCGGAGGCTCCGCGGGGGCGTCATTGAGCTGGATCGCCCCGATCAGATAACCGGGAATCGAGGCAAAATCAGCAAAATCGCCGGGGCCGTAGAACACATGCCAGAAGTCCACGGTGAGTCCGCAGTTGGCCCGACCGGTGGCGGTCACCACCTCGGCACTGGCCAGCGGGTCGGGGATGGGCCGGTTGCGGCTGAACTCCATATACACGTCCACCCCGACGGAAGCCCCCTGGTCGGCCAATTCGGCCAAGGCTTCCACCGCCTGCTCCCTGATCGCCGAACCGGGGCACACCAAGAGCGCATTCACCCCAGCGGCCCCCAACGCGGCGGCCGCCTCAAACACCGCCTCCCGAGGCGCTTCCTCGTAGTAGGGCCCACCGGGGTCGTCGGGGCCGACCCAAACGATGACGGCATCCATGTCGGCCACCGCCAGCCCGGCGTCGCGGATGCGCTCGCCCAAGGCCGGGTCGGATGGGTAGACCGCAGGCCACAACGTCAGCCCCGCGAAACCGCCAGCGACCGCGGCGTCCACCAGGACCTCAATCGGCGGATTGTCCAGCGAACCCGAGCTGAGCACTAGATCGTCAGGGCCGAGAGTCATCTCCCATAGCATGGCACCCCATGTCCTCCGACCACGCCGCTCATCCCGACGACGAGTTCCACCCGCCCACCTCCGACGACCCCTATTGGACCGAGACCTGCTGGTTCACCTTCGCCGCTCCCGAGCACAATCTGTCGGGCCAGCTTTACCCGTTCTTCCGGCCCAACCAGGGGGTCGCCGCGGGTGGGGCGTTCTTTTGGGACACCGAAGGGGACCAGATCTGGAACTGCCGCTACGCCAAAAACTTCTGGCACCTTCCGCTGCCCGACCAGCCGCTGAGCGACATCGAACTGCCCAACGGCATCCGCTACCAGGTGATTGAGCCCCTCAAGCAGTACCGGATCGGATTCCTGTGCCAAGACGACGGTGAGGCCGAGGTGGACTTGACCTTTACCGCGGTGTGCCCGCCCAACTATCTGGGTGACGGCCACTTGGACCAGCCGGGCCGATACCAGGGCATCATCCGGTTGGGCGACCAGGTGTACGAGGTTGATGCCTACGGGATGCGGGATCGGTCGTGGGGGCCGCGCAGCCAGTTCGGCGCCACTCTGCACGGCGCCGTGCGGGGCGGCTACAGCTACGCCACCGCGTCAGACACCGACGGCTTCCACGCGCTGACCATGGCCTACGGCGAAGGCGACGATCCCGACTGCACCGTCATCCACGGCTACTACCTGCGCAACGGCGAATATTCCCGGCTGGTTCCCGGACAGGGGCGACGCGACGTGCTGGAACGAGACCCCGGCACCGGCGCCCCCACAGTGGTCCGCATCATCGCCACTGACGAGTCGGGCCGGGAGCTGGAGGCCACCAGTCGGGCGGTGAACCGGATCGGCGTCCATTTGAATCCCAATTTGTGGACGTGGAACTGCCTCAGCGAATGGACGTTTGGCGACGCCGTCGGATGGGGAGAGGACCACGACAACTGGAGCGCGGCCGGTTACCGCCGCTTCGTGCGCGGCCACATCGGATTTGACTGATTCTGGTCAGCCGTCTTCGCGGTAGTCGGCCAGATCGACGCCGTCGATGAGATCGGCGAATTCGGCGTTGACCCCGACGTCGAGCCGACCGTCCAGGCTCGCTAGGAAAAATGCCGTTGCCAAGTGCTTCAGCGCGGCCTGCATGGCCAGCGGATGGGCGTTTTCCGGGGTGCATCCGTCTTCGGCTCGGGCCACCTGTTCAGCGCCGAGGAGGGGTTCGAGCATGTCCAGCCCGCCTCCGGCAAGGATGACGGGGCAGCTGTCGGTGAAGCTGTTGTGGCCTGCTTGGGCCAGGTTGACGAATGTCCTGGGTCCAGGGGCCGAGTCGTAGCTGGCCAGGCTGCGGTCGGTGGGCACGGTGAGGTCAAGCTCGGCCACGATCACCAGAATCGGCTTGTCGGCCGCTTCGGGTGGGACAGAACCTCCACCGGCCAGCGGTATGGCGGCCAGGACAGCCTCGTTGGCCAGGGCACCGAGCGCCGTACTTGCCCCCGCTGAGTGGCCGATAACCCCCACTCTGGCGGTGTCGGCGTTGTTGCCAAAGGCGGCGTCGAGAGCGGCCAGAGTGTTGGCCACATCAGCCTGGTCTTTCTCAGGGCTGGACTCTGCGGTTCCAAATGCCTGGGCAGGCAGATTTCGGTGGATGTGTTCGGGGGATGCCACTACAAAGCCATGTGAGGCCAGATGGGTGGTAAAGAAGATGGCGACGTCTCGGTGACCGCCAAACCCGTGGCTGTAGATGACAACCGGAAAGGTGTTCGAGTCGGCTATGGGTGCGTCGCGATAGGAATTGGTCTCAACCGCGCTCTGCATGCTTTCGGGGATGAGGGCCCGAAATGCCGCGGGAATGGCTTGGGCGGAGTCGAAGATCTCGGTTTCCATACCGGCCACCGCGTCTGAGTCGGCGGGGTACCAGACAGAAAGCGGCTGCTCGCCGGGTTCTTCTCCTAGCTCAAGGGTCATGACCCCCACGGGGAATTCGCCAAACTCGGTGAGTGCGACTGGTGGCTCGGGCGTGGGTGCCGGGGTTGGTTCGGGCGTGGACTCAGGAGTCGGCGCAGGCGCCTCGGTGGGCTCGGGCCCGGGGGCCGCCGTGGCCTCAGGAGCCGGCGCAGGCGCCTCGGTGGGCTCGGGCTCGGGGGCCGCCGTGGGCTCAGGAGTCGGCGCAGGGGCCTCGGTAGGCGCCTCCGTCAGAGCCGCGGCCGGAGGGGCGTCGTCGTCGTTGGAGGAGCAGCCCATTGCCACCAGGGCCAAAACCAGGACCAGAACAATCCAGGTCTTCTTGGACAGGCCCTTAAGCCGTCCCGCTTTTTTGGACCCTGGTCTACGCGAATATGCTCCAGTCATGGGCCGAAAGTACAAGGTAATTAGCGCTGATGGGCATGTGGAGACGCCGCCCGACGTATTTGTTAAGTACGTCCCCGAGAAATACAAGGATCGGGCGCCCCGGTTGATCCACCTTCCTGAGGGGGGTGAGGGGTGGTTGATCGAGGGCCAGCCCCTGCTCCGTAACGGCCAGAACATCGCCGGGCGTGACAAGGTGAAGTTCTCCGGCGGCACCTACTTCAACGCCGACGGCAGCCCGGCCGAGGGGGCCGGCCCCGCCGAGCAGCGCCTCCGGGAGCAAGACCTCGACGGCATCGACGCCGAGGTGCTGTTCCCGCCGGTGTTCGCCAGCCGGTTCCTCGAGGGCATCAAGGACCCTGACGTGTACCGCTCGATGATCCGGGCCTACAACACGTTCTTGGCCCACGACTACTGCTCGGTGGCCCCCGATCGGCTTATCGGCAACGCAGTTACCCCCATCACCAACATCGATCACGCGGTGGAGGAGCTGGAGTTCGTCGCCGAGGCGGGTTTGCCGTCGGTGGCGTTCTACAACTTCCCCAACGGCACTCCCTACGCCGATCCGGTAGACGACCGGTTCTGGGAGAAGAGCCTGGAGCTGGGCCTCAAGCTGGCCCCCCACTTCGGCTTTGGCGCGGGGCAAGCCCCGCTCCAATCGGCGGCCAAGGGCACGTCCGACAGCCCATGGGCCAGCGCGCTAGTGCAGCGGGCCGGCAGCCACTCGCCGGTGTACTGCATGGCCCAGCTCATCGCGGCGGGCGTGCTGGAGCGCTTCCCGGAAATCAAGTTCTACTTTGCCGAGACCAACGCCAGCTGGCTGCCGGGCACGCTCTACTTCATGGACGACAACTACGACCTTTTCGGTGACTGGTTCAAAGTCGAGCATGAGCGCAAGCCCAGCGAGCAAATTGTCGACCACTTCCACTTCAGCGTGATCCGCGACCCGGTGGTGTTCGACATGGCCGACATCCTCCCGTGGGACAACATCATGTGGGGCACCGACTTCCCCCACTCGGTGGGGTCGTTTCCCGACTCCCAGGAGTACATCGCCGAGCACTTCCCCAAGGTGGACGAGTCGATCCGCCGCAAGGTGTTGCTGGAGAACCCGGCGAAGTACTTCGATCTGGACCTCGAAGCCGACATCACCGAGACGCCGGCGGCCTGAGGCTCAGCCCATCGTCAGCACGCCTCGGGCCAGCTTCCCGGCCTCGAGGTCTTCGAAGGCCTTGTCGAGCTCGGCCAGGTCGTAGGTAGCCGACACCAGCTCGTCGAGCAGCAACCGGCCATCGAGGTACAGGTCGACCAGCGCGGGAATGTCGAACGCAGGGCGGGCCGAACCATAGCGGCACCCCATGATCGACTTGTTCTGGTAGAGCTTGAACGGGGCGAGATCCATTCGGGCGTCCATGCCCGCCACTCCCAATATCACCATGTTGCCACCGGGGCGCAGCATCTCCACCGCGTCGCTCATCAACGTGGTGTTGCCCACGCATTCCACCGAGCAGTCCACCCCGCCCGCGGTCATCTCCCGCACGGTGTCGACGGCCGGTACTTGGCCCGAGTCCACGAAGTGGGTGGCGCCGAATTGACGGGCGAAACCCTCCTTGGCCGGGTTGTTGTCGACGGCCACGATCTTGGTGGCCCCGGCAATGCGGGCGGCCTGGATCACGTTGAGGCCGATGCCTCCCACGCCGATCACCGCCACGGAGTCGCCCCGGTACACCTGGGCCCGGTTGAAGATGGCGCCGGTGCCGGTGAGCACGCCGCAGCCGATGAGGCAGGCGCTGGTGAACGGCACCCGCTTGTCGATGGCCACCACCTGGCCTTGGCCCACTACCACCTCCTCAGCGAACACGCCGGTGTTGGCGAAGCCCATGATCGCCTCGCCCTGGTAGGTGAAGTAGGCGGGCAGATCGCCGGGGCCGGGTTCCTCGCCGGTCTCGTTGCGCTTGGCTATGGCGGCGCCCAGCTTGGAGGTCTGGCACAGGGTGGGATGGCCGGTGGCGCACACCGAGCAGCGCCCGCAGTTGTCGATGGTGGCGATCACCACGTGGTCGCCTGCGGCCACGGTGGTCACATCGGAACCGACGGCCAGCACCTCGCCGGCCCCCTCGTGGCCCATCACGAACGGTGGAGTGAACATCTGTCCGAACGTCCCATCGATCACCGACACGTCGGAGTGGCACACCCCGGCGGCCCCGATCCGCACCCGCACTTGGTCGGGCTCGAGCTCGGTGGTCCCGAGCCCGTCGGTCACCATCGCCGTGTCGCCGTCGAAAAGAATGCCTCGCATAGCCGTTGCTCCTGTCAAGTCCGATTTATGTAGGTGTCGTCCTCGTAGGCACTGGGGCCGGTGAGGGTTCCGGGGGCGGGTGTCATCAGCTCCTCCCGAAAGCGGGTGGTGTATTGCTGGGCGGCTGCCCGCCATGCCACCAAGCGGTCATCACCTTCAATCCCCTCGTCGAACCCGTTGGCGGCATCGGCGGCCTTGTTGAGCCGGATGTAGGCCTCGGGAGAGGCAGCCCACACGGTGCACACCTCGTAATCGTGGTGCAGCACCTCCCACAGGCCCATGCAGGTGTAGCCGTAGTCGGCCGCGGCGGGCAGGTAGTCGGCGGCCATGGCGGCCAGGTAGTCCCGGCTCGAACCGGGGCGCACCTCGGTGAGCTCGTGGATGTACAGCGTGCCCCGCACATCTCCAGCGAGCACCGACGCCAATGGGGGCGATTCGGGCACCGACCCCAGCACCCGGTCGTAGCCGCCGGTTCGGAGCTTGTAGGCCTCCTCCCACCAGTCGTCGAGCAGGTTGTTGGACTTCCGCTTGAGGTTGAGCCGGTCCACCCGCTCCAGCCAGCCGTCCCATCCGCCGGAGTCCCACAGATTCACCACCTGGGGCCAGCGGGCGGTGATCCCCATGGTGTACCAGGTGCCGAGCAGCTCGAAGCCCACTCGGGCATCCCGATTCTGGATCTTGATGTGCTCCATATAGGGCCATGCCGCCTGACCCGTGATGTCGACATACTCGTGCAGAATGATCTCTCTCTTGCCCACGGGCAGGACACTATGGCAAGAGATATCGGCAGAGATATTCAGAGGGCCATGAAGACGGCTAGATCGCCACAGCCACGACGATCACCAGCACGATTACCGCGGCCAGGGCCACCGAGGCCAAGAGCATCGCGCCGGGCAAGTGCTTTCCGAACAGGCGGATCGACCGCCGACCGGTGATGGGAGAGGCAGGTTCGTTGAGGGGGATCCCCTGGGGGGCGACCGCGATGCCCGGAGGGTCTATTCCAGTTAGATCTCCGTCGCGGACTTTCTCCGTCCAATTTGTGCCGTTCCACCAACGGGCCTCATGCCGCCCGAATGGGTCGGTGTGCCATGAGGCCTCGGACTCGGGGTTCGCAGCCAACTCGCTTTGGATTCTAACCAGACGGACAGCCGTATCGCGGGGCACAATGGCGGTCGTGGACAACCAGGCCCGACTTGGCGAACTTTTGGCCAAGCAGGAGATCACCGATCTGCTCTACCGGTACTGCCGGGGGGTGGACCGTCTCGATATGGATCTGGTTCGATCTTGCTACCACCCCGACGCCACCGATTCCCACGGCACCTTCGAGGGCACAGTTGAGGAGTATCTGGAATGGAGCGAGCGCCTGTTGCGCCGCTACACGGGGTCGACCCACACAGTATTGAACGTCCTAATCGAGATCGATCAGGAGCCGGTGGTGGCAGCAAGAGGAGAGACAGTGCAATGGGCCCGCTCCGAAGCCCACGGCATCGCCCGACATTGGACCGAGGGAGGGCCGCAGGAGTTGAACATGTCAGTGGGCTTCCGCTTCATCGATGACGTGTCTCGGCGCAACGGCGGGCAGTGGCTTATCTCACGCCGGGTGGCTACCACTGAATGGGTGCGAGAGGAGCAGTTTCGGCCCTTCGACGAGCGCTTCTTGCGGGGTAGCCGAGACCGGAATGACCCGCTGTACGCGCCTCCTCCCGGCCAATAGGCCACCGGTCGAACCGAGAACTACCATCGGCTGCCATGCAAACCGAGAACGTAGAACTCTCCACTGCCGACGGCCCGATGCGGCTGTACGTGGCCCGGCCCGACGGCGAGCCGCAGGCTGCGGTCATCGTCATCATGGAGGCCTTCGGGCTGAACGGCCATATTGAAGACGTGACCAGGCGGGCGGCGGCTGAGGGCTATCTGGCGGTGGCCCCCGACTTGTACCACCGCTACGAGAACAATCTGGCCGGCTATGACGAGATGGACAAGATCTTCGAGATGATGGGAGGCCTCCTCGACGAGCATTCCCTCATGGACGTGGACGCCACCCTCGATTACCTGGCCAGCCAAGGGACTTCGGCTGACAAGGTGGGGATCACCGGGTTCTGCATGGGCGGCCGGGTGACCTTCCTGACCGCCATCAGCCGCCCGGTGGGCGCGGCGGTCACCTACTACGGCGGGGCCATCGTCACCGACGGGTTCACCCCCGGCATGCCCAAGCTGGCTGACCGCCACGGCGACCTCAAGTGCCCGTGGCTGGGCCTGTTCGGCGACCTCGACGGCATGATCCCCGTCGAAGGGCTAGAGCAGCTTCGATCCGACCTGGAGGGCAACGCCCAGCCCACCGAGATTGTGCGCTACGCCGATGCCGACCACGGCTTCTTGTGCGACGAGCGCCCGTCGTACAACGCCGACGCCGCGGCCGACGGCTGGTCTCGCATGGCGGCCTGGTTCGCCACCCACCTGTCGTGACCACCGAAACAGAGAAAATCGGGGTCATCGGCTCGGGGGTGATGGGCTCGGGCATCGCCCAGGTGATGGCCATCGCCGGCCATCCAGTGG
Organism: Acidimicrobiales bacterium; assembly: GCA_963663255.1. GTDB lineage: Bacteria > Actinomycetota > Acidimicrobiia > Acidimicrobiales > Bin134 > Poriferisocius. The sequence continues at coordinate 1,939,743 of OY760141.1, read as the reverse complement.
TGGCCTACGACCTCGACCCCGACGTGGTGGCCGCCGCGCCTGCTTTGGTGGCCGAGGGCCGCTTCGGCATCCAAGGTGCAGTGGCGCGGGGCAAGATGACCGAATCCGAGGCCGAAGCTGCGCTTGACCGCATCGATTTCACGACCGACCGGGATGCCGCTGCCGCGGTGGACGTGATCTTAGAGGCGGTTCCGGAGCGCTTGGACCTCAAGATCCAGCTGTTCCGGGACCTCGACCAGCAGTGTCCCGAGCACACCATCTTTGCTTCCAACTCCAGCGGCTATCCGGTGCAGGCATTAGCGGTGGCCACCGACCGGCCCGACCGGGTGATCGGCTGGCACTGGGCGTCGCCGCCGCCGGTGATGAAGCTGGCCGAGATCGTGAGGGCGCCGCAAACCTCAGATGAGACCACCGAGACCATCTGCCGTCTGGCTGCGGCCGCCGGTAAGAACCCAGTGGTGATCCAAGACTCGGCCATGCACTGGGGCTATGTCACAAACCGGGTGTATGGGGCCATGATTCGAGAGGCCAACGCGGTGGTGGCCGAGGGCATTGCCAGCCGGGCCGAGGTCGACCAGCTCATGGTGGACTGCTTCCGGTGGCCGTCGGGCCCCTACGGAATGGTTTCCGGCGCCACCACCGGTTGGAAGGCCGACAAGAAGTAACCCCAAAAGAGAGGTTTCCATGAAGGCAGCACTGCTGGCATCACCCGCTTCGCCATTGGTGATGGCCGACGTCGATTGCGTCGATCCCGGACCGGGACAGGTGCGGGTGCAGGTCACCCACTGCGGGCTGTGCCACTCCGATCTGACCATGATCGACGCCCCCGAGATGATGACCCCGATAATCCTGGGCCACGAGGCCGCTGGGATAGTCGACGCGGTGGGTCCCGGGGTGGACTCTTTGGCTGAGGGCGACCATGTGATGCTGTCGCCGTTCGGTCCGTGCGGGACTTGCTACTGGTGTGTGCGGGGCGAGATGACGCTGTGCGCTTCGGCAGCCTCGATGTTCATGGGAACGATGCCCGACGGCTCGATTCCCTTCTCGATGGACGGCCAGCCGGTGTACCGGGGGTTGGGAGTGGCCGGGTTCGGGGAGCTGACCCTGGTGGCCGAGTCGGCCGCGGTGAAGATCGACCCCGACGTGCCCCTAGAAGTGGCCGCGGTGATCGGGTGCGCCATCCAAACCGGCGTGGGCGCGGTGCTCAACACTGCCAATGTCGAGGAAGGCGCCACGGTATTGGTGATGGGCCTTGGAGGCGTGGGGATGTCGGTGGTGCAGGGTGCCCGCCTGGCCGGTGCGTCCCGCATCTTCGCCTCCGACCCGGTGGCTGATCGCCGCAACGCCGCGGTGGCGTTCGGGGCCACCGACCTGCTCGACCCCAATGAGACCGACGTGGTGGCCCACGTGCAGGAGGCCACCAAAGGCATCGGGGCCGACTACGCCTTCGACGCCGCCGGGTCCGGCCCGCTGGTGGAGGCCGGGTTGGCCGCCACCCGCAACGGCGGCACCACGGTGATGGTGGGCGCCCCTGCCCTAGAGCACACCGTGACCATCAACCCCGCGGTCATGTATCTCACCGCCGAGAAGAAGCTGCTGGGCTGTTTGTTCGGCGGCTGCAACTCCCAGAGAGAGGTTCCCCGCCTGCTCGCCCTGTGGCAGAACGGCCGCCTCGACCTCGAGCCCATGATCACCGCTCGGCGCCCCATCGACGAGATCAACGCCGGCCTCGACGACCTCCGATCCAGCATCGGCATCAGAACGGTGTTCGATTTGAGCTGAACCGGTTGCAACCGGCCCTAGGCATCAATGCTGAGTTCCATGGGGAACGGCAGCTGTTCCTCTCCTTTGGCCTGGACTTGATTTTCTGTTGGGATCGGCTTGCTTTGAGCGTCAATGAGCAGATCTTCCAGGTTGTCTAGGGAGCTGATTGGCACTGCCCCGAGCTCTTCCAAGTATGCGTTGCCCGGCCCCTCACCCGAACCTCTCCAGACTGCAACCCGCCCGAAGCCGTGCTTGAGTGCCTCGACGGCCCCTGACCATGTTCCTCCGGTGTCTTTGTCACTGGCCACGACCAGCGTGACAAGCGCTCCGGCATATATGAGCTTGTTCCTGCCCATGGCCCTGCCCGCGGTGAAACGACCATCTGGTTGGTAGGGCGTACATAGCAATATCTGCTCATCGAGGATGGCCCGACGAGTATCCGGCTGCTTGAGCTGGCGCTCCAGCGAGTCCGCCAGATATCCGACCGCAGAGCCTCCAGTCCTGTGCTCGTTTACGGCCGCGTTCATTGCCAGGCTATCGACGCCGCGTGCTCCTCCGGACACCACGGGCAAACCCATCCGAGATGCCAGACGAGCAGCGCCCTCGGCGACTTCGGCACCCTCCACGCCGATGTCTCTGCTACCCACCACACCAAGACCAAGGCGGTCCAGCAGTTCAAGCGGACCGGCGGCATGCAGCACCACTGGGGCCTTTTCCCTGAGTCGATGCCTGAATTGGCATGGATAATGCTCCTCAAACGGCGTGAGGGTGTGAATGCCCGAGTGTTGCAAGCGGTCGAGTTCAAACGCCATTGCGATGGACCGATCCATCAGGGCGTTGATCCGGTCTGCCATCTCTTTGGCAAGACCGTGAACATTGCAAAGGACTTGTGACGATGCTCCCAGCAGATCGCTTGGATTGTTCGCCAGTTCAGGTCTCTTCCAGTATTCCGAGGCGGCTAGTGGCTTCACTCCATCTGAGGCCAACTTGCTGGTCATCAACACCGCGGCCAGTGAGTCCTGTCCAACTTCGCTCCTGTTACCCAAGCCCCTGTCGTCAGTCACGAGACGACCTCCCTGCCGTGTCCGCCAATGCGAACGGGTAAACCAATTCGACTCCAGCTCTTCGAAGCTGAGAGGCGATCACAGTGAGAGTCCATCGGGAATCCACAACGTCGTCCACCAACAGCACGGGTCCAGTGGGAACATCTGGAACTACCGCGAAAGCCCCCTCAATGTTTGCGTATTGTTTGGCGCTGTTCTGCATGAACTTCTGCGGCTGTGTGTCGTGGACCTTGGAAACCGCATCATGCCACGGAAGAGCCAGCTTCTGGGCGATGCGCCGGGCTAAATCCTCTACCAGGCCAGGGTTTCTGAGGGATGGGACATGAGTCACCCAGGTGGGCGCTGGATCAGGTCTCCAGCGTTCGCTGATCAGATCCGCGGAAGCCCCAACCAAATCGTCGTCGAAGTGGCCTTCGGCCTTGCCGCTCTGGACGATTGCTCCCCAGCCGCCATCACCCCAGAGGGCTAGCACCCGCCCTGGTTCGCACCGGTGCTCCTCGGGGATCTTCTTCCTGTCAGGGTCTTGTTTGCGGGGTTCTATGGTGAGCTCTGTCCCTCGAAGGAAGTCCACTGCGGCTTGAATCGTATGAGTGCTCGCCGCGAGCTCTCTTTGGTCTGAAAGACAGTTGTCACAGATGCCACAGGGATGAGCCTGCGAGTCGTCCAAATGCGACCTCAACAATTCCATTCGGCACTGGTCAGCGCTCACGTATTCCGCCATCTGAGCCTGTTCTTCCCACCGCAATGCGGTTACCGCCTCTACCCTTTGACTGTCGTAACTCCAACGTTGAAGTGTCCGCTGCCAGCCAGAGTCGACACGCTCTACGGCACTGTCCACCTCCAGGATCTTCAGGAGCTGTTCAAGCCGCGAGCGCCGAATGTTCACCTCCCGCTCGATATCAGAGAGTTTCAATGGCACTACCGTTTGTTCGAGCAGGCCGACAATCTTGTGGGCCTGGTCAGCGGTGGGGCACGCAGTGTCAATGAAAAAGTTCTGAATGTCTGCGTCCTCGTAACCCTGGAGAAGGATGCCCCACGATTCGGTTAGCGCCCGCCCGGCCCTCCCTACCTGTTGGTAGTAGGCGATGGGGGAGCCCGGTGCCTGGTAGTGGATGACGAACGAGAGATCGGGCTTATCGAATCCCATCCCTAGTGCGGAAGTCGCCGCGACGACCTTTTTCCGATTGCTCAGGAGCTGTTGTTCGGTTTCCAGTCGGTGGTCATTGTGTGAGTCGCCCGTGTAGGCGACTGCACCAATCCCCTGGTTGGTAAGCCAGGAAGCAACTCGCTGGGCGTCTCGGACTGTGAGGCAATAGACGATGCCAGTTCCGGGGAGACTGGGGATCGTCTCAGCAAGCCACGCCAGTCGCTTCTGCTGGGGCGCTGGTGCAAAGACACGCAGTTGTAACCCATCACGACCAAGGGGCCCTCGAATGCGCACCAATTCGGTTCCAAGCTGTTCGGCAACGTCGTCCACGACCCGGTTATTGGCCGTCGCAGTGCAGCCCAACACGGGAATTCCTTGGGGGAGCAGGTCTAAGACTCCCTTGATCCGCCGGTAGTCGGGACGAAAATCGTGTCCCCAGTCAGAAATGCAGTGGACTTCGTCGACCACCAGCAGGCCGCCACGCTGGGCCAATGATGGCAGGTGCTCTGTCCGGAAGCCCCGGTTGGCCAGCCGCTCCGGCGAGATCAAAAGAACATCGATCTGGTCAGAAGCAATTTCGGCGTAGACCCCTTCCCATTCCTCTTGGTTTGAACTATTGATGGTTGCCGCCCGCACTCCCATGCGCTGTGCGGCCTCGATCTGGTTCCGCATCAGCGCCAGCAGGGGAGATACCAACAGAGTGGGGCCAGCGCCGCGGTCTCGCAGGAGGCGAGTGGCAATGAAATAGACCGCGCTCTTTCCCCAACCAGTTCGCTGAACCAAGAGCACCCTTTTCCGCCGCAAGACCAGTTGTTCAATGGCTTCTAACTGTCCGGGGCGAAAGGCAGACGACTGATTGGCCGTCAGCGCTCGCAGGCAATGTTGGGCTTCAGCGGCAAAATTCTCTGCTTGCTGGTTGGACATTTTCGCAGACTCCCTTTGTCAGTCGTCGTGGCGGAAGGTGAGGCTGAGACGGGGAGGAGTAGGGCGGGCGAGCTTGGGGACGGCGTGCTCAAAGCGATGCTGGCAGGTGCCGCCCATCACCAGGAGGTCGCCGGAGCCAAGCACGAAGCGGCGGGACCGGCCACCGCCGAGGGGTCTGAGTAAGAAAGGGCGGGCCGCGCCGAGGGATAACAGGCCGACGATAGGGTGGTGCTTGACCCTTCCTATCTTGTCGGCATGCCAGGCCACACTGTCGCGCTCGTGGCGGTAGAGGTTGATACCGACCCGGGCAAACACCTTCTGGTAGTGAGTGCTCAACTTGGCGGCGACATCGGCGATGACGGGGACCGCCGAGCCCAATTGGTCGGCGGGGAGGTGGGCCGATAGTCGGGGCACGTTGACCATGTTGTCGTACATGGGCCGCCGCTCGGTGAACAGGGGCACAGTGGCCGCCACGGTGTCCAGCAGGGTGTCACCGCCCCGCACGAACCCGGTCATGGTGTCGACCCAGGCCTTGTCGCCCAGGTCCACCCGCTTCACGGCCAGCTCCAGCGCGATCGGCTCCTGCACGCTCCACAACGCGGGTTGGGCGATGCCATCGCAGGGCCGGAGTGACACGAGTGCATCCGACATGGGCCAATCACTCTATTGACGGCCAGTGACAGTTTGGCTGGCGTGGGTGAACCTCAGATCGATCTGCTGTTGATCAGTCGCACCAACTGGGCGACCACTTGGCCAATAGGTGGTGCTTGTCCACTGGCGAGCGGATCGAGGGTGAACTCCACCTGGGTCTCACGTTGGCGCGAGCCGGAGACCGGATTCGCCTGCACGGTGGCGGCCAGTTGGCACACAACGCCGTTGTCAGCGGTAAACGTGACTTGGACAATGCCGGTGGTGGGGTCGATGTAGCTCACCTCGCCCAACTCGTGGCCCGCATCGACCAGTCGGGCGAACACGTCTCCTGCCGGCAAGTGGAGGACCAAGCTGTCATCGGACTTTTCTTTGGCGGGCGTTGCCGACTTCGGGGGCGAAGACTTGGACGGTTCCGGCGGTTTGTTTCCAGCCCGCTGGAGCCAGTGGTAGGCCTCGGTGATGCGGGCCGCCACTGCGGTGCTGCCTCCCGCATCGGGATGAGCCCGGCGGATCAGGTTCCGGTAGGCCCGGTTGATGTCGGCGGGTTGCGCCCCCTTCTCCAGTCCCAGCGTCCGCAGCGCCCGCTCTCGGTTCACATCCGCAAGCGTAGGGGGTGGGTCAAAACTCAGCTTTCGGCCAGGAAATCCAAGATGGTGGGGTAGGCGGTGGGGTCTTGCATCATGAAGATGTGACCGCCGTCGAAGGTGGCCAGTCGGGCGTTCGGGATTCGGTCGCGCAGGAGCTCGCTGTTGCGCATGGGGGCGATGCCGTCGTGGACCCCGGCGCACACCAGAGTGGGAACGTCGATCTCGCCGAGGCGGTCGACCACGTCGTGGCCTCGGCGGGCCTCGAGTTGGCCGAGCGCGCCGGAAGTGTCGAGCGGCAGGGCGGGGCCGTCGGGGCGGGCCGCGGTCACGAACACTTCCACGCCGGGGGGCAGCGGGCCTCCCCTCTGATACCGGGTGTCCATGATCTCGAGGGCCACCTCGCCCCGCTCGTCGGGGTCGAGATCGGCCAGTGTATGCAGGGGCCATGAGCTGTAGTCGGGACCGCCTGGTGAAGTGCAGTTGAGCACCAGCTTGCTGATCCGCCCCGGATGGAGCACGGCCATGTTCATGCCCACCATTCCCCCGAAGCTGGTGCCCACCGCGGGCACCGAATCCCAGCCCAGGAAGTCAAGGAAAGCCACGGTGTCGGCGGCGTAATCGGCCATGGTCCACGGCACCGGTGGGGTAGAAGTCTGCCCCAGGCCTCGCTGGTCGAAGTGGGCCACGGTGAAGGCCGAGTTCAACGGGTTCTGGTCGGGGGCGGTCATGCGCAGGTCGCCGCCGCTGCCGCTGATGTTGAGCAGGGGCGGCCCCGAGCCGTGCAGTTCGAAGTACAGGTCGAGGTCGCGAACTTTGGCTATCGGCATCGGCTTATGTTGTCACGGTTGCCGACAGGCGGAGCGATCAGACAAACGCCGAGGCGAATACCAGCGACACGATGGTCATGACCTTGATGAGGATGTTCATGGACGGGCCAGAGGTGTCCTTGAACGGGTCGCCCACCGTGTCGCCCACCACGGCTGCCTTGTGGGGCTCGGATCCCTTGCCGCCATGGGCACCGGCCTCGATGTACTTCTTGGCGTTGTCCCAGGCCCCACCGGCGTTAGCCATGAAGATGGCCAGGGCGAAGCCAGTCACTAGAGCACCGGCCAAAAAGCCGCCCAGGGTGTCCACGTCGATGAACCCCAGAATCAAGGGCACAGCCACGGCCAAAGCGCCGGGCACCAGCATCTCCCGAAGCGATGCCTGGGTGGAGATGGCAACGCACCGGGCCGAGTCGGGTTTGACCCCCTCAACGCCCTCCCGGAGCCCAGGGATCTCCCGGAACTGGCGGCGGACCTCCTCGATCATCTTGTTGGCTGCCCGGCCCACCGCGTCGATGGTCAATGCTGCGAACAAGAACGGCAGCATGGCCCCCAGGAACAGGCCGATGAACACGTCCACCTGGCCGACGTCCAAAGAGAGCGTGAAGTTGGGATCCTCCAGCCGCAGCGCTACTTCGAAGGTCTTGAACAGCGCTAGGGCAGTCAGAGCGGCCGAGCCCACCGCGAATCCCTTGGCGATGGCCGCGGTGGTGTTGCCCAATGAATCGAGGGCGTCAGTCACCTCACGCACCTTGGGGTCAAGCTCAGCCATCTCGGCGATGCCCCCGGCGTTGTCGGCGATGGGGCCGTAGGCGTCCACCGACACCACCACACCGGTGGTGGCCAGCATCCCGATGGCGGCCACGGCGATGCCGTAGATGCCGGCGCCGGTGTTGTCGCCCAGTGTCTGCTGGCCACCCCAGTAGGCCACCAGTACGCCGGCGCCGATCAAAACAACCGATGCGGCTACCGACACCATGCCCGCGCTGATGCCGGCCAGCACCGTGGTGGCCGGGCCGGTCTCGGACTGCTGGGCGATCTTCTTAACCGGGGCGTAGTGGTCGCTGGTCCAGATCTCGGCCACTTTGCCGATGGCCCAGCCCACCGCCAGGCCACCGATGACAGAGATGGGCAATCCCCACCAGCCGTCGAAGTCGTCGCCGGTGAAGAACCACAGTCCTACCAGGATCGTCCCTATCACGGTGAGCCCCATGGCCACGTTGGTGCCCATGTGGAGTTGGCGGGACAGGCTCTTCACGTCGGCGCTCGCGCTACCCCTCACGGCGAACGAGCCGATGATGGCGGCCAGCATTCCCACGAAAGCCACCGCTAGCGGGAACATGAGCTGGGCCAGGCCGATGTCGCTGCCAGTGGCCTCGCTTCCGGCCACTGCAAACGAGAAGGCTGTCAGGGCGATAGGGGCGATGATCGAACCGCTGTAGCTCTCGAAGAGGTCTGCGCCCATACCGGCAACGTCGCCCACGTTGTCGCCCACGTTGTCGGCGATGGTGGCCGGGTTGCGGGGGTCGTCCTCGGGAATGCCGGCTTCGACTTTGCCCACCAGATCGGCACCCACGTCGGCGGCCTTGGTGTAGATGCCGCCACCCACGCGAGAGAACAGGGCGATGGAACTGGCCCCCAGACCGAAGGCGGTGAAGATCTCGAACGGGTCGTCCACGCTGAGCCACTCCACAAACAGCAGGTAGGTGAAGGCCAGGCCCAGAAGGCTCAGCCCGGCCACGGAGAAGCCCATGACCGCACCGCCACGGAAGGCCAGCGGCAGGGCCTTGGCCGGTCCCTCGGTGGCCGCCTGGGTGGTACGGGCATTAGCCATAGTGGCCACTGTCATCCCCACATACCCGGCACCGGAGGAGAGCACCGCGCCCAAGATGTAGCTGATGAAGGTGAGTTCCACCCCGGTAAGCACCGGAATGAGGATGGCCATGATGACCACGAACCCCGCTACCCAGGAATACTCCTGCTTCAGAAAGGCCTTGGCCCCGGCCTGGATCTCGTTCATGAGGTCGACCATGCGGCTGTTGCCTGGAGGGGCGGCTTTCACGACCCGGTAGAAGAAGAAGGCGAGCAGGAGCGCAAGGATCGCGCTCAATCCGGCAAGATACGGTACGGCGTCCACGTTGACCCCCTGTTTGAGATAACTAGGCGAAGTTACCCAGCGAAAATGCGACCTGCCAAGGTTGCCATTTGGGATGTCTATTTTCGGGTAATTCGGGATAATCTGGAACAGTGGTCAGCCTCAACCGGTTGCGGACCGAAGCCCGGCAGGCCCGGCGATTATTCCCTGATCCCGAGGGTGCGGCGCGAGCGGTGTGCAACGCGGTGACATCCCTCGGGTGGCTCGACGGGGCGAAGCGGGTTTCGGCCTCGGTGGCCGACGATGGCGAACTCGACCCCGCACCGCTGGTGACCGCATGTCGACTTCGGGGCATAGACGTGTACTACCCGGTGTTGCGCGACCCCGCCCCCATGCAGTTCGCCCCTGCTGGCCCCGATACCGCCATGGTGCCCAATCGCTTCGGGATACCCGAGCCCGATGTCGATCCCGAAGAGATGGTGTCGGCCCGACAGCTGGATGTGGTGCTGGCTCCGTTGGTGGTATTCGACGCGGCCGGCCATCGGGCTGGCCGGGGCCAGGGGTATTACGACCGGGCGCTGGCTTTTCTGCTAAACGGCCCCCGGCCGGCTAAACCGCTGGTTGTGGGGCTGGCCTACGAATTGCAGCTGGTTGACGCCGTGCCCTCGCATCCGGGCGACGTGATCATGGACGCGGTGGTCACCGAGCAGCGGGTTCGGGTGTTCAGCTCCAGCCTTTCCCGGCGGGCCCGAGCCTGATGGTCGGCGAAGCTATTACCGTCGGGCGTACTCGCCCTCTCCCCGAATTTAGGCAAGGATAAACCCGTGCGCATCGTGGTAGTGGGCGCTGGCGAAGTGGGTTCCTACGTGGCTCAGATCCTGAGCGAGGAGGGCAACACCGTTTCGGTAGTGGAACTCGACGCCAAGAAGCTGCACCACCTGGCCGAAGAGCTTGACGTGCTGGCCGTGGAGGGAAGCAGCTCCCATCCCCACATCCTGCGAGAAGCGGGCATCCGCAAGGCCGATCTGCTGGTGGCGGTCACCGCCAGCGACGAGGTGAATCTGGTGGCCTGCCTATTGGCCAAACAGCACGGGGTCAAGCGCACCATCGCCCGCATTCAGGCCCGCAACCTGAGGGAGAAAGACGCCCGCGAGCTGCGGGAGGCGATGCAGGCCGACACGATCATCGATCCCGACGAGGAGACCGCCCACGAGATCTTGGACCTCCTGTCGTACCCGGGAGCCACCGATGTGACCGTGATGGCTGAGGGCGAGGTGGTGGTAGTAGGGGCGAAGCTAACGACCGACGCACCGTGGGCCAATCGCCGGCTGGCCGACATTGCCGAAGAGTACGAGCCCGACTGGGACTTCTTGGTGGCGGTGCTCACCCGAGCGGGCAAGACCCGAATCCCCCGAGCTGACACCACTCTGGAGCCCGGTGACCTCTTGCGGGTGGTGTGCAAGCGGCGAGCCCGAGACACCCTGCTGCCACTCTTGGGTTTAGCGCCCGGTGCCCACCGCCGGGTGATGCTGTTGGGCGGGGGCCGGACGGCCGAGATCGTCGGGCAGCGCCTGGCCGAGCGCCACGCCGAGGTGGTTCTCATCGAGCGCAACCTGGAGCGGGCCCAAGAGCTCAGCGAAGATCTCGATGGCGTGCTGGTGATCCACGGCGACATAACCGATGCCGAATTGTTGGAATCCGAGGACGTCGGAAACTTCGACGCGGTGATCGCCCTTACCGGCAAGGATGACGCCAATATCCTGGCCTGCCTTTACGCCAAGTCGCTGGGAGCCAGCGAGACCATAGCCGTGCTTCACAACCTGGCTCTGCGCACTCTGCTGCGGGATGTGGGAATCGATGTGGCCCTGTCTCCCCGCACGGCCAGCGCCAACGGCGTGCTGCGCTATGTGCGGGGCGGCGTGGCCCAGGTGGCCACCTACCTGTCGGGTGATTTCGAGGTCATCGAGGCCGAGGTGAAGGAGGGCTCACCGGCCGAAGGCGCAGTGGTGAGCAAGCTGGGTCTGCCCAAAGACGTGCTCATCGGCGCATACGTGCGCGACGGCAAGCCTCAAATCGGCCGGGGCCGCAGCGAGCTCCGAAGCCGCGACCACATTGTGGTCTTCGCCCGACCTGACACTGTCGACGAAGTGAAGCGCTTCTTCGGATGAGGTCAATAGCAGTTGCCCGTCCCGACACGGTGGACAAAGTGAAGCGCTTCTTCGGGTGAGCCCGCCATGAGCGACCCGTCCCGGGTTCGCTTTCCCTGGCATCGCTCCGCAGTCAGGGTGTTGACCACCGTGGTGGCCGCGGCCGCCGCATCGGTAGTGGTATCAGCCATCGTCTATCTGGCCTCCGGCGAGGTGAGCCGCGTCGACGATGCCCTCTTCGAATCCATTGCCGGGCTCACCACCACCTCGCTCACAGTGCTCGACCCCGAAGCCCTTCCCAAATGGCTGCTCACGTGGCGGGCCGTCACCCAGTGGCTGGGGGGAGCGGGCGCCTTATTGTTCGCACTGGTGGTAGTGCCCACCTTTGGAGGCCAGCGGCGCTTGAGCGAGGTGGCTGAGGGGCGAGGGAAGCGGGCGGTGCTGGCCAGCACATGGTTGCACACCTCCCGCCGACTGGTGCTGGCCTATGTGGGTTTCACTGCGGTGGCAATTGTGGCTTACGCCGCAGCCGGCATGGGTATGTTCGACGCCGCCACCTTCGGCTTAACCACCGCCTCAACCGGGGGGTTCGCCAATTATCGGAACTCCTTCGCCCACTTCGACTCGGCGGCCATCGAGTGGGTGGGGGCTTGGGCGATGGGGCTGGCCGGCATGTCGGTGGCCGCGTTGGTGTGGATCGTGCGGGGCCAGGTGCAGGCGCTATGGCGTTCGACGGAAGTGAAGCTCTACGCCGGTCTGATATTGGTTCCGACGGTTCTGGTGTCCGCCTGGACCTGGCAGGACACCGGCGGGGGAGCCGACACCATCCGACAATCCTTTTTCACCGTCACCTCGGCAATTAGCACCACAGGCTTCCGGGTTACGGATTGGGGCCATTGGGTAACGGCACCCCAGACATTGCTGCTCATGCTCATCGGGGTAGGTTCGATGGCCGGCTCGGCGGGGGGCGGGTTCCGGGTGCTCCGGGTGATCCAGCTCTTGGGCATCGTGCGGCGGGAATTGGTCTTGCAGCTCCATCCCCGGGCGGTGGTGCAGGTGAAGGTGTCGGGAGCGGCGGCCTCGGAAGCATCACTGACCCGGGTCCACAACTTCCAGATTCTGTGGGTGCTGGCCGCCGCGGTGGGAGTGTTGGGCGTCGCCTCGCTGGGCAACGACCTTCTGACCGCGGTGTCGGCATCGATAACCGCGTTGGCCACTGCCGGGCCCGGCCTGGGCGAACTGTCGGGGTTCGCCGATGCCACTGTGCTGGCTGCCCCAGCCCGGGCGGTGCTGATGGCGCTTATGTTCCTCGGCCGGCTGTCGATCTACCCGGTGGTGGTGGTGATCGGCTGGGGTGTGGGTGAGGTCCAGCGGATGAGGCTGAGGCAATGAAGGCCCAGCGATGAGGGCCCAGCGATGACTGCGGTGCTGTCGGCGGCCCGGCGGGTGAAGGCGGCTGCGAAGTGGGCTGTACACCACCTGCTAGCGGATCGGCCTTGGACCGTCACCAGCCGGGTGGGGTTCGTGGTGGGACTAGGCCTGTTATTCCTGGTGCCGGGGATGCTCTTCGCCACTCTGGTGGAGTGGGGGTCGTCGACGTCGGACAGCGAGGCGGCCCTGGGCTTGGGGGCGCTGGTGACGCTGGCCGCGGGAATGCTGTTAGTGGCCTTCACTCGTCTCGATCAGGACATGCCTCCGGCCTCGGTGTTCGCGGCGGTGGCATGGACATGGATCGGCTCGTCTTTTTTTGCCGCTTTGCCGCTGTGGTTCTCCGGCGAGCTGGGAAGCTTCGATAACGCCCTTTTCGAGGCGGTGTCGGGCATCACGGCCACGGGTTCCACGGTGCTGAGTCCCATCGAGGGGACGGGCCGGGGCGTGCTCATGTGGCGCCAGATCATGCAGTGGTACGGCGGCATGGGCATGGTTGTGCTGGCGGTGACCATTCTGCCGTTCTTGGGCGTCGGCGGGCTGAGCCTTATCACCGCGGAGGCTCCTGGGCCGACCTCGGACCGACTGGCCCCCCGCGTGAGCTCTACTGCTCGGCGGCTGTGGGCGCTTTACGGCGGCATCACCTTGGCGGTGGCGGCAGCCCTGATGATCGCCAAACTCAGCCTGTACGACGCGGTGGCCCACGCCTTCACCATCGCCGGCACCGGGGGCTTCTCGCCATATGACAGCTCCGTCGGCCACTTCGACAGCACAGCGGTGGAGGCCGTGGTCATCGCCGGGATGCTGGCGTGCGGGGTGAGCTTCACCCTTCACTGGCGGGCCGTGTCAGGCAATCCCCAGGCTTATGGGCGGTCTTCGGAGTTCCGCACTTATCTCGTAGTGATCGCGGTGGCAACGGTCTCTACGTCACTGCTCAATTGGGTGAACGACCTGACCGATTTGTCCAGCAGCTTCCGCAACGGGATCTTCGCCGCGGTCGCTCTGAGCACCAGCAGTGGATTCGGCAACGCCTCCGACGCCAATCCGGGGGGTGATTTCGCGGCATGGGCGCCGGGTGCTCAAGCCCTGTTGCTGCCCTTGATGGTGATGGGGGGCATGACGGGGAGCACTGCCGGAGGGCTGAAGGTGCTGCGAGCCCAGGTGATGGCAAAGTACATGCGGGTGGGGCTGTTGCGAGTGAAGCACCCTCAGGTAGTGGCCAGGGTCAAGCTGGGTCAAAAGGCAGTGTCCGAGCCGGTGCTTCAGCGGGTGGCGGGGCTGGTGGCCCTCTACGCGTTGTCCGCGCTGGCGGCCACCATGGTGCTGGCCGCGCTGGGCCATGACCTGATCACCTCTTCGTCTACGGCCATCAGCGCGTTGAGCAACATGGGACCGGCTCTGGGCGAAGCTGGGCCGACCTCCAATTTCCTGGTGTTCACCCGTCCGGCCCGAGGGGTTGTGATAGCGCTCATGCTCATCGGCCGCCTGGAGTTCTTTGCCATCTTCTTGGTGTTGGTGTCGGGCTACGAGCGGGCCCGACGGGTTTCTCGAGTAAAGCTACGACGCTGAGAGCCAGGGTGAAGACAGCCTGAGCCAGGGTCAGGCTGCGGCGCTCAAGAACGCGCTCAGGGCCCGCGCGAAGTCAAGGGGATCTTGGGCCGCGCACATCTCTCGGGCGGAGTGCATGGAGAGCTGGGCGACGCCGGCGTCAACAGTGGTCACGCCGGTGGAGGCGGCGGCGAAGGGCCCAATGGTGCTGCCGCAGGGAATGTCATTGCGGTGGGCGTACACCTGGTGGTTCACGCCGGCCTTCTCGCAGGCGGCGGCGAAAGCGGCCTCGCCCACCGCGTCGGTGGCGTAGCGCAGGTTGGCATTGCGCTTAATCACCGGCCCGTCTCCCATAGCGATGAAGTGTTCGGGCTCATGGCGCTCGGGATAGTTGGGGTGGGTGGCGTGGGCACCGTCGGCCGACAGGCACAATGACCGGGCCAGGGCGGGGTGCAGCGCGTCGCGGCTGCCGGCGACCCTCTCCAACACCGTGGGCAGCAGCGGGGATGTGGCACCTTGCGCCGACACGCTGCCCACCTCTTCGTGGTCGAACAGGCACAGCACCGCACTGGGAACCGCGTCGGCGGGGGAATCGAGCAGGGCTTGGAGCCCGGCCCAGCACGACACCTGATTGTCGATCCGGGGGGCGAATATGAACTCACCGTCGAGACCGCCGACCGTCGAAGGAGTGAGGTCGTGGAGCATTGCATCCCAAGCCAACACCTCGTCGGAACCGAGACCGGCGGCCTCGGCGACCACGTCGGCGAACTCACCGGGAGAACGCAGCCCCAGCCCCCAAACCGGCGTCAGATGGGTCTGGGGATTGAGCAGCAGGCCCTTCTGGTTCACCTCCCGGTCGAGGTGGATGGCCAGTTGCGGCACTCGCAGCACCGACTGGTCGATGCAGAAAAGTCGGGTGCCCGATGGGGTGGCCACCCGGCCGGCCACTCCCAGGTCGCGATCGAGCCAGCTGTTGAGGAGCACGCCGCCGTACACCTCTACGCCGAGTTGTCGGTATCCGACTTGGCCGGTATCAGGCTGGGGGGTGATGCGCAGATTGGGGCTGTCGGTGTGGGCGCCGATGATGCGGAAGCCCTCTTCGCAGGTCCGGTGCCGCCAAGCGATCAGGCTGCCGTCCCGGCAGACGAAGCGGTTCCCGGAGGTGTCGGGCCAGACAGTGGCCTCGTCCATCTGGGTGAATCCGGCAGCCGTCAGTGCGGCGGCGGCCCGCTCCACCACATGGAACGGGGTCGGACAGGCGTCGATGGAAGCGAGCAGCCCCCCGACACCCCAGTTCAGGGCGTCTTCAGCCATTCCTGCCCCATCTACAACAGGCGTATCCACCCTGCAATCATGCACCTACACCCCCGGTGGCACGCAACAGACTTGGAAGGGAACCGGGTTGCGGCGGTAAAATTGCCACCCTGCCGCTGGCCAATGCTGTCTTAGCGCGCATGGCAATCACGCTGGAAAGGACGCAATGAGGAACCGGCCGCCGCAGACCGCCGAACTGCCATACCCTCAGGGCCTCTACGACCCCCGAAACGAGCACGATGGATGTGGGGTCGGGTTCCTGGTGGATTTGAAGGGCCGGCCGCGCCACGAGATCGTGTCGGTCGGCTACGGCGCGCTGTGCAACCTCCAGCACCGGGGGGCACTGGGCGCCGAAGTCAATACCGGCGACGGGGCAGGGTTGTTGATCCAGGTGCCCGACGACTTCTACCGCCAAGTGTGCGACTTCGACCTGCCGGAGGCCGGGGCCTACGCAACCGGCATCGGCTTTCTTCCCGACACCCCCGAGGCGGCGTCCCACGCCCGGGTGGCCATGGACCACATCGCGGCGGAGGAGGGACTGACCCCGCTGGGATGGCGGGAGGTGCCCACCAATCCTGATGAGCTAGGTGCCGGTGCGCTGGCCACCATGCCGTCGTTCTGGCAGCCGTTCTACTCCGCCGAAGGCCTGGACGCCGATGCGCTGATGCGGCGGGCCTACATCGTCCGCACCCGGATCCGCAACGAGGTGACCTACGAGACCGACGACCAGGCCGATGCCGGCGCGCTGGGGTCCAAGGCCCGCAAGCTGACCTACGGCTACTTCGCCAGCCTGTCCAACCGGACCATCGTCTACAAGGGGATGCTCACCACCCCGCAGCTGGGCGAGTTCTACTCCGATCTGGGCGACACCCGGGTGACCAGCGCCCTGGCCATGATCCACTCCCGGTTCTCCACCAACACCTTCCCGTCGTGGTCGCTGGCCCATCCCTACCGGTTCATCTCCCACAACGGCGAGATAAACACGGTGCAGGGCAACCGCAACTGGATGCGGACCCGTGAGGCCTTGTTGAGCTCGCCCCATCTGCCCGGCGACCTGGAGCGGCTGTTCCCGGTATGCCCCGAGGGGGTTAGCGACACCGCCAGCTTCGACCAGGTG
Organism: Acidimicrobiales bacterium; assembly: GCA_963663255.1. Classification (GTDB taxonomy): domain Bacteria; phylum Actinomycetota; class Acidimicrobiia; order Acidimicrobiales; family Bin134; genus Poriferisocius. The sequence continues at coordinate 1,923,133 of OY760141.1, read as the reverse complement.
CTGGAGCTGTTGTTCATGGGCGGCTACTCGCTGCCCCAGGCGGTGCTCATGATGATCCCCGAGCCGTGGGAGAACCACGAGTCGATGTCGCCGGAGCTGCGAGCCTTCTACCGCTACTACGCCTCTTTGATGGAGCCGTGGGACGGCCCGGCCGACATCGTGTTCAGCGACGGCACCCTCATCGGGGCAGTGCTCGACCGTAATGGCCTGCGCCCTTCCCGCTACTGGGTGACCGACGACGACTTGGTGATCATGGCCTCCGAGGTAGGGGTTATGGGCGTCGACCCAGCGGCCATCGTGGAGAAGGGCCGCTTGCAGCCCGGTCGCATGTTCTTGATCGACACCTCCGAGGGCCGCATCGTGCGCGACACCGAGATCAAGCAGAAGCTGGCCTCGGCCCATCCTTACAGCCAGTGGCTGGCCGACAACCAGGTGGATCTAGACGATCTGGCGGAGCGCCCCCTGCCCGAGCCCGACGAGACGCCCCTGCTGGTGCGCCAGCAGATGTTCGGATACACGCACGAGGAGCTGAAGCTCTTGTTGGCCCCCATGGCCAGGGACGGCAAGGAGGCCCTGGGCTCGATGGGCACCGACACCCCGGTGGCGGTGCTGTCCAACCGGTCGCGGCTGCTGTACGACTACTTCCAACAGCTTTTCGCCCAGGTCACCAACCCTCCACTGGACGCCATCCGGGAGGAGATCATCACCGCCACTTGCGGCTGGTTGGGCCCCGAGGGCAACCTGCTCGATCCCCAGCCCGAGTCGTGCCGCCAGATCTTCACCCCCCACCCGGTGATTACCGATCAACAGCTGGCCAATCTGGTTGAAGTAGACGGCCCCGGCGGCCACGACCACTGGCACACCGAGGTGGTGCCGTGCCTGTACGCGGTGGATGACGGCGGGCCGGGGCTGCGCATCGCCATCCAGCGCATCCGCGAGCAGGTCAGCCGGGCTATCGAATCGGGCAAGAACATCATCGTGCTGTCAGATCGGGGAGCCAGCGCCGACTCAGCGCCGATCCCGTCGCTGCTGGCCACCGCGGCGGTGCACCACCATCTCATCAGGGAGAAGACCCGCACCCGGGTGGGGTTGGTGGTCGAGACCGGCGACGCCCGCGAGGTACACCACATCTGCCTGCTTCAGGCCTACGGGGCCACGGCCGTCAACCCGTATCTGGCATTCGAGACCATCGACCAGATGATCGACGAGGGGTTGTGCGGCTTCTCACCCGACGACGACAGGGAACTGGCTCACTACAACTACATCAAGGCGTGCGACAAAGGTGTGCTCAAGGTCATGTCCAAGATGGGCATCTCCACGGTGAAGTCGTACGTGGGGGCCCAGATCTTCGAGGCCATCGGGCTGGGCCACCCCATCATCGGTGAGTGCTTCTCCGGCACAGTCAGCCGCCTCGGCGGTATCGGTTTCCCGCAACTGGCCGAGGAGGTCAGGCTGCGACACCGCATCGCCTTCCCCGAGAACCCCGACGAGCGGGCCCACCGCACCCTCGAAGGGGGAGGGGAGTACCAGTGGCGACGGGAGGGCGAGTATCACCTGTTCAACCCCGAGACGGTGTTCAAGCTCCAGCACGCCACCCGCGAGCGCCGATACGACATCTTCAAGGAGTACACCGAGAAGGTGGACGCCCAGTCGGAGCGCCTGGCCACGCTTCGAGGGCTGTTCAGATTCCGCACCGGGGTGCGGGAGCCGATTCCCATCGAGGAGGTGGAGCCGGTCTCCAGCATCGTCACCCGGTTCTCCACCGGGGCCATGTCGTACGGGTCAATCTCGGCCGAGGCCCATGAGACCTTGGCCATCGCCATGAACCGCATCGGCGGGAAGTCGAACACCGGCGAGGGGGGCGAGGATCCCCGCCGCTATGTGCCCGACCCCAACGGCGACCGGCGCCGGTCGGCCATCAAACAGGCCGCATCGGGGCGGTTCGGGGTGACCAGCGAATACCTGGTGAACGGCGACGACATCCAGATCAAGATGGCTCAAGGGGCCAAGCCGGGCGAGGGCGGACAGCTGCCCGGCCACAAGGTGTGGCCGTGGATCGCCGAGGTGCGCTACTCCACCCCCGGCGTGGGGCTCATCTCCCCGCCGCCCCACCACGACATCTACTCCATCGAGGACTTGGCCCAGTTAATCCACGACCTGAAGAACGCCAACCCCACCGCCCGCATCCACGTGAAGCTGGTGTCGGAGTTGGGCGTGGGCACGGTGGCTGCCGGGGTGTCCAAGGCCCATGCCGACGTGGTGCTCATCTCGGGACACGACGGCGGCACCGGGGCCTCGCCGCTGACCTCCATCAAGCACGCCGGCACCCCTTGGGAGCTGGGCTTGGCCGAGACCCAGCAAACGCTGCTGTTGAACCGGCTGCGGGACCGCATCGTGGTGCAGACCGACGGCCAGCTCAAGACAGGCCGAGATGTGATGGTCGCCGCGTTGTTGGGGGCCGAAGAGTTCGGATTCGCCACTGCGCCGCTGGTGGTAATGGGATGCGTGATGATGCGGGTTTGCCACCTGGACACCTGCCCGGTGGGAGTGGCCACCCAAGATCCCGAGCTGCGCAAGAAGTTCACCGGGGAGCCCGAGTTCGTCATCAATTTCATGGAGTACATCGCCGAAGAGGTCCGCGAGGTGCTGGCCATGCTCGGCTTCCGCACCCTGGCCGAGGCCGTCGGGCAGGTGGAGTGCCTGGACGTGAGCGATGCGGTGGACCACTGGAAGGCGTCGGGGCTCGATTTGTCGCCTATCTTGTACGCCCCCGACATTGATCCTGGGGACGACCGGCACTGCACGCAACCCCAGGACCACGGCCTCGACCGCGCCCTCGACCAGCAGCTCATCTTGATGGCCGAGTCCGCCTTGGAAGACGGGCTCCCGGTGGAGATAGATCTCCCCATCGGCAACGTGAACCGCACGGTGGGCACCATGCTCGGCTTCAACGTGACCACCAAGTGGGGGGCCGACGGGCTGCCCGACGACACCATCCGCATCAACTTCACCGGGTCGGCCGGCAACAGCTTCGGGGCGTTTTTGCCCCGGGGCATCACCATGAAGCTGACCGGCGACGCCAACGACTACGTGGGCAAGGGCCTATCGGGCGGGCGCATTATCGTCACCACCTTCCCCCAGGCCCAGTTCGCGGCCGAGGAGAACGTGATCGCCGGCAACGTGATCGGCTACGGCGCCACCAGCGGCGAGTTGTACCTGCGCGGGCTGGTGGGGGAGCGCTTCTGCGTCCGCAACTCGGGGGCCGTGGCGGTGGTGGAGGGCGTGGGCGACCACGGCTGCGAGTACATGACCGGCGGTCGGGCCGTGGTGCTCGGCCCCACCGGACGGAACTTCGGCGCGGGAATGTCGGGCGGCGTCGCCTATGTGCACGATGCCGACGGCATGTTCCCCTCAAAAGTGAACCGGGAGATGGTGGACCTCGAGGCGTTGGACCAAAACGACCGGGAGTGGTTGCGGGACCGCATCAGCCAGCACATGGTGATCACCGACTCCACGGTGGCTGAGCGAATCTTGGCCAATTGGGCCACCGAGGCCGACCGGTTCGTGAAGGTGATGCCCAAGGACTACAGGCGGGTGCTTACTGCGCTGGCCGAGGCCGAGCGGACCGGGACCGACGCTGAAGCAGCCATCATGGCGGCCGCTCATGGGTGATATCCGCGGATTCATCAAGCACGGGCGGGAACTGCCGGTGCGCCGTCCCGTGCCGGTGCGGATCCAGGACTGGCACGAGGTCTACAAGGACTTCGGTGCCGAGTCGGTGCGCACCCAAGCGTCCCGCTGCATGGACTGCGGCATCCCCTTCTGCAACAACGGTTGCCCCCTGGGCAACCTGATCCCCGACTGGAACGACCTCGTCTACCGGGACCACTGGCGGGAGGCCATTGAGCGGCTGCACGCCACCAACAACTTCCCCGAGTTCACCGGGCGGCTGTGCCCCGCGCCGTGTGAGGCGGCCTGCGTGCTGGGCATCAACGAGGACCCGGTGACCATCAAGCAGGTCGAGGTGGAGATCGTGGACCGGGCCTGGGAGGAGGGGTGGATCACCCCAGTGGTGTGCGACGATCGCACTGGCCGATCAGTGGCCGTGGTGGGATCGGGGCCCGCGGGGTTGGCCGCCGCCCAGCAGCTCACCCGGGCCGGCCACGACGTGGTGGTGTACGAGCGGGCCGACCGCATCGGAGGGTTGCTGCGCTACGGCATCCCCGAGTTCAAGATGGAAAAGCGCCACCTCGACCTCAGACTGGCCCAGATGGAGGCCGAGGGCACGGTGTTCAAGACGGGGGTGAATGTCGGTTTCGACATGAGCGCGGCTGAACTCACCGGAAAATACGACGCGGTGGTGCTGGCCGGCGGGGCCACCCAGTGGCGAGACCTGCCCATTCCCGGTCGGGAGCTGGAGGGCGTCTATCAGGCCATGGAGTACCTGCCCCCGGCCAATCGAGTTCAGCAGGGCGACCTGGACGAACATCCGTTCTCGGCCGCCGGCAAGCACGTGATCATCATCGGCGGGGGCGACACCGGTGCCGACTGCCTGGGCACCGCCCACCGCCACGGAGCGGCCTCCATCCACCAGTTCGAGATCTTGCCCCGCCCGCCCGACGAGCGGGACGACTCCACCCCGTGGCCGACCTGGCCGCTCATGCACCGGTCGTCATCAGCCCATGAGGAGGGCGGCACTCAGATTTACGCCATCAACACCGTGGAGTTCACCGGATCGGGCGGCAAGGTGGAGGCGCTGCACACCATCGACGTGCAGCAGTCCTTTGAAGACGGGCGCATGAGATTCGACCCGATCGAGGGCACCGAGCAGGAGTTCAAAGCCGACCTAGTGCTATTGGCCCTCGGGTTCACCGGCCCCGAAACCGGCGGCCTGCTCGACGACCTGGGAGTAGAGATCACCGCCCGGGGAAACGTGGACCGCGACGACAACTGGATGAGCACCGTGCCCGGCGTGTTCGTGGCGGGCGACATTGGCCGCGGCCAGAGCCTGATCGTGTGGGCCATCGCCGAAGGCCGGGCCTGCGCCGCCGCCGTGGATCAGTATTTGACGGGCGACACCCTCTTGCCCGCCCCCTTGGTGCCCACCGCCCAACAGCTGCGCTAGAAGGGCCGGGCGTCGAGGAAGTCCAGGGCGGCGTCGATGAAGTCGAAGGACTTGGGGGTGGCGAAGTGGTCTATGCCCCGGAGAACGACGAGGCGGGCGTCGGGAAGGGCGTCCACGAGCCGGTCGGCGGGGTAGGCGAAGTCCTTGTCGCCCACCACAACAAGGGTGGGCACGGCGACATCAGCCAAGCATCTCGTGTCGAAGGCGGTGCGGCTGGCCATCAGCGCGGCCAAGGCCTCCCGGTCGGCCTCGGGGTCGTCGGCCAGGGTGGAGAAGTGGAGAGCCTCGGGATTCTCGTGGTCGGGCTCGCCGGTCACCGCCTGCAGGATCATGCGGCTGTGGCCCTCGTCTCGCTCGAACAGATTCTTGCCCACCCCGGATACCACCAGCTTGCGAAATCGCTCGGGCGTCCGGGAGGCGATGGACAAAAGGGTGTAGGCCCCCAGCGAGAATCCGATGGCGTCGATGGCCTCGTCGGGAAAGTGGCCGATCACGTGCTGCTCAAAATCGGCGTAGCCCTCAGGATGGTGGGGCTTGGGGGCGGTGCCGTGGCCCATCAGGTCGACACCGATCACTTCTCGGCCAGCGTCGGCCAGCAGGTCGAACCAAGCGTTGTCCCCCCAGGTTCTCCGGGCCGATCCAGCCAGCCCGTGTAGCAGTGCGACCGCAGGTCCGCTCACCGCGCTCACCCTACTGTTCCGACGCAAAAGAAGAGGAGACCCAGAGCAACAGGAACCCCGAAAAGTAGGAGACCCCGAGTAGCCTCCCGGCCGAAACCGGTCGACTTCTCGGGGCCGTCCCGTTCGGTCCCGGCGCTCCGGCTGGCTTGCGCCCTCCGGCTCCCCGGTCCCTACCTCCCAGTTCCTCGCGGCACCTGGCCTCCTTCCCGGCCCTCGGCTTTCGGTGGTGCCACCGACTTCCTCGGCCCGTTCCAGCGGCCCTGCGGAACTCTGTCGAACTCTCGCCCTTTCGGACTCCTGCTCTTTCAGCTAACTCCGCTTGTCTCTGGTAGGTGGGCATACCATAGCGCGCTATAAGGCCAGGTCAAGAGGAAAAATAAAATCCACAGGGTTTTCCACTGCTGTGAGTAGAAATCCCCAGGAAACCTAGAATTAACCACAGAAATCAGCCCGATTTCTGACCCTAAACAGCCTTTCAGGACCAAGCCCCGCGCGCCATCAATACCTCGCGCAGCACGGTGGGCCGGTCGGTCATGATTCCGTCCACCCCGAGATCCAGCAATCGGTGCATCTCGTCGGCATCGTCAACGGTCCACACGTGCACCGCTAGCCCCTGATGGTGAGCAGCATCGACAAACCGCCGATAAACCAGAGGCACGCCCTTCGCCGTGGGGGGCACTTGGGCACACGCCCCGGCCTTGATGCGCACGGGCAGCCCGGTGGCCGCGGCTTGGAGCTGGCCGACCTCTTTCGGACTGAGACCGGTACACAGCCGGGGTCCGCCCAGGCGCCGGGCCGTGGCCAGTCGGCGCCCCGAGAATGAACCGACGCACACCCGGTCGATGGCGTTGGCCCGATGCAAGGTGTCGATCAGAGGTTCAGTGGCCTGGTCGTGTTTGGGGTCGACCGCGATCTTGACATCGGGCCAGGCCTCCAGCAGTTCCTCGAAGCGGGGAATGGTCTGTTCTCCGCCCACTCGCACAGTCTCCAAGTCTCGCCAGGCCAATTCAGCGATGGCCTCCGGGCGACCATTGAGCCGTTGCAAGCCCTCGTCGTGGAATGCCACCAGTACCCCGTCGCGGGTGGCGTGCACATCAGTCTCCAGGTAGCGATAGCCAAGGTCGACGGCGGCTGAGAACGCGGCCATGGTGTTCTCCGGCCCCTCCGCGGCCCCGCCCCGGTGGGCGATGGGTATCGGCCCCTCGTGATCTAAGAACGGCCAAGCGGACACCAGCGAAAGCGTACTTGCCGGGATAGATTCACTGTCTGTGGGATGGGAGCCGGCCGAGAGATTCAGGCATCTGCTTGAGCAGGATGAATTCGCCCTCCATGAGGGGGCACTGTGCATTGCCGCCCAAGGCTGTCCGGATATGGACTACGACGCCGAGGTAGACCGGCTGGACTCTCTCGCCGATTGTTGCGACCACTCCAGTCGGAGCCAAATGCTGCACTCGCTGTTCAGCGAGCTGGGGTTCCACGGCAACCGGTCGGACTATTACGACCCCCGCAACTCGTTTCTCAACGAGGTCATGCGCCGGCGCACCGGGATCCCCATCAGCCTCGCCGTGTTGACCATCGCGGTAGGGGCCCGCATGGGCTATGAGTTCGAGGGAATCGGACTGCCTGGCCACTTCTTGATCCGGGACCGTAACGAGCCCGACACCTATATCGACGTGTTCGCCGGGGGCGCGTTGCTCGATGCCCAGGGCTGCGAAGAACTCTTCCACCAGATCACCGGAGGACAGAAGGGGTTCCACCCCGCATTCTTGGCTCCGGTAGACGATTCGTCGATCATGGAGCGGATACTGGGGAATCTTCGGGCCATCTACGCCCAGCGCCGGGACTACGCCAATCTGGAGTGGGTACTGGAGTTGCGGACGATGTGCCCCTCGGCCCCTGCTGAGGAGGCCAAACAGCTTGGTCTGATCAACATGGAGCGGGGACGGTTCGAAGTAGCGGCCCACCGGTTCGAGGCACTGGCCGAGGCCGCGGAGAATGATGATGAGGAGCAGCTTCGGCAGTTGGCCGTCCGCGCCCGGGCCCGCATGAACTAGCCGAACCACCGGGAACCGCAGGTGAACTAGCCCCTCGCAGACCGCAAGATCAGCCTGAACGGGCGGTAGCGTTGAAGGCTGTGACCCGACGCACCAAAATCATCGCCACGATTGGCCCGGCGTCGGAATCCCCGCAAGCGCTGCGAACCATGGTGGACGCTGGCATGGACGTCGCTCGCATCGGCCTAGCCCACGGAACGCTTGAGGAAGCCCTGGGGCGGATGCACCTCGTTCGGCAGGTGGCCCAAGAAGCAGGTCGGCGGGTGGGAATCCTGGTGGACTTGCCCGGTCCGAAAGTGCGCACGGCCAGCTTCGGGCAAGAAGGCGTGGAGCTGCGGGCCAATTCCGAGGTGGGGATCAGGGTCGGCGACACCCTGAGCACCGCCGACGTGGTGGAAGTGGACTACGAAAACCTCTTTCACGATATTGCCGTCGGCGACCAAGTGGCCCTCGGAGACGGGCAGGTGCTGTTGGAAATAGTCGACATTTCCACCGACAAGGCCACGGCCCGAGTCCTCCACGGCGACGTGATCCATGGGCGGCCCGGGTTCCGCATCCCGTCTGACCGGCTCAGCATGTCCACGCCGACACCGGAAGATCTGCGGAATCTGGACGCATTCGTGAGCTACTCGGTTGACATGGTGGCCATCTCGTTCGTCCGGTCAGGCGACGACATCCGCCGGGTCGGCGTCGAGCCCCATCCCGCTGGCCCGCTGGTTATCGCCAAGATCGAGACCCAAGCAGCCGTGCAGAATCTCGACGACATCATTGACGCCTCGGCGGGAATTATGGTGGCTCGCGGCGATTTGGGCACCGAGTGCCTGATGGAAGAGACCCCGCACCTTCAAAAGCGAATCATCCGGGATTGCATCGCGGGCGGCTTGCCGGTGATCACCGCAACCCAGATGCTGGATTCCATGGTCCAGGCATCGACCCCGACCCGGGCCGAGGTATCCGATGTGGCCAACGCGGTGTTCGACGGCACCAGTGCGGTCATGCTCTCGGCTGAGACCGCCATCGGCGCCCACCCAGCGGCCACGGTGGCCACGATGGCCCGCATCGCCGAGCGGGCCGACGAAGAGTTCGACTATGTGCGCTGGGGGGAGAACATCCGCCGTTTGCGCATGACCGATGTGGACGCCCCCACCTCGGTGACTGACGCCATGACCGGCGCGGCAGCCACCGCGGCCAACGAGCTCAAGTTGGCGGCCATCGTGTGCATTTCGGCCTCCGGATTCACCGTGCGGTCGATGGCCCGATTCCGCCCCCAAGCAGCCATTTTGGGTTTCAGCACCTCGGAGCGCACCGTCCAGCAGCTAACACTGAGCTGGGGAGTTACCCCCATGCTGGCCTGCGAGGAGGGCAGCTATGAGGCCCGGGTGGCCGAGGCCCTGGACATGGCCAAAGAGGGAGGACACGTCGCACCCGGTGATGTTGTGGCGGTGGTGGCCGGCATGACCGAGGCCACCGACGTGCTGCGCTTGGTGCGAGTCCACTGACCATAGAAGGATTGCACCCATGAGCGATGCGCCGGTGAACCTCACTCGGTCGGGGCCGCCAGAGACGATCTTGGACCCTGAGCCGCCCCAAGCGGTAGCCGCCCTGGCCGAGGCAATGAGCCTGCCTGAGGGGCGCAGAAGGGATGAGGTGGCCGAAGTGGTGGCCCAGTTCCCTCGTTTCTTGGACGGCTGGGCCCGGCTGGGACAGTTGGCCCGCGACGACACCGAGGCCTACGCCGCTTTCCGGGTGGGCTATCACCGGGGACTTGACCGACTGCGCCAGAACGGCTGGCGGGGGTCGGGTTATGTGCGCTGGGCCTACGAAGTCAATCGGGGCTTTCTGCGGTCTTTGGCTGGATTGCAGGCCACTGCCGCCGCCATCGCCGAACAAGACGAAGAAGAGCGCTGCCGGTTGTTTCTCCACCAGCTCGACCCATCGTGGCCCCCCCAAGATCTGGAAGCTTGAAATGGCAGCACCAGGGGGTAGCGGAGTCACAGGCCCATTTCCCGAGCATGTCGGGAATGATCCCGAAGCCCAAGACTCCTACGACCGCCTCCGCAGGCGGGTGTTGTGGAGCTTGCCCTACGGCCTATATGTGGTGGGGTCGAGAGCGGGGGAGCGCCGCAACGGCATGACCCTCAACTGGGCTACACAACTGGCCTTCGAGCCCAAGCTGGTGGGAATCGGAGTGGAGCATCCGGCCTACACCCACGAGCTCATCACCGAGGGCAAGGTGTTCAGCCTGTGCACCATCTCCCGCGAAGACCGGGCCATCGTTCGAAAGTTCACCAAGCCGGTCGAGGTGGATCTTGCGGCCATGACCCTCAACGGCTTCGCGTTCCACGAGGGAGTCACCGGCGCGCCCATCTTGGACTGCGCCCCCGCCTATCTCGACTGCGAAGTGCGCGACGCAGTGGTCACCGGGGCCCACACCCTGTTCATCGGCGAGGTGGTGGACTGCGGCTTCCAGGCCGACGAGGACACCCCCGTCCTCCGCATGGAGGACACCCGCATGAACTATGGGGGATAGAGATCTCCCCTGAATTCACTGGTGCAGTGCTAGCCGGAGGTCAGAGCCGGCGAATGGGCACCGATAAGGCGTTCATCGAGGTGGAGGGGCGGTGGCTGATTTCCAGTGCCCTGGCCGCACTGGATGAAGCCTCGCAACGCCTAATCATTGGTGGGACTGATCCCCGGCTGGAAAGGGCCGCGGCCGCCGCCGATGCCCAGCACGTAGCCGACGACTGGCCTGGTGAGGGTCCGCTGGGAGCAGTGGCCACTGCACTCGGCCAAGCTCGCCATCCAATAACGGTGATCTTGCCCTGCGATATTCCTGCCATCAGCACCGTGGACGTGGCTGTCTTGGTGCAGGCCGTCCAACAGGCGCTGCCAACCGCTGCTCCCTCGGCGGCGATTTTCACCGACCAGCGCCGCCATTATCTGCCCCTGGCCATCGACTCTGGATCAGCTGGACTGGCCAAGAGCTTGTTCGAATCCGGCCAGCGCGCTGTTGCCTCGCTGCTAGATGAGGTGACCGTTGTCGACGTGCCAGCTCCTCCGACGGCGGTGGCAGACCTCGACGGTCCCGAAGACCTCTGATCGGGCCACTAACCTCAGCCGGGTGGAAATCCCTGAGATCGGAGTGGCGGAACTGGCCGCACTGCTGTTAGACGACATCGTGCTCATCGACGTGCGCGAGCCCGAGGAATACGCCGAAGCCCGTGTGCCCGGCGCGACCCTCATTCCCCTGGACACCGTCCCCGAACGGGCCCGAGAACTGCCCGATCAGCACTTGTACATGATCTGCGCCTTGGGCGGGCGAAGCCTGAAGGCCGCTGAGTACCTGACTGCCCATGGCTGGTCGTGCACCAACGTGGCCGGGGGAACCAATGGGTGGATAGAAGCTGGCCACCCCTACGACTCCGGGCCGACAGGCGATTGAGACGCGATTCCGGCCCCCCCGACCCGATCACCTCTCGGCGCAAGCTGGCGGCGGTGGTGGCCGATGCCGCGGCGGCCGACGCCTATGCCCTGGACACCGAGTTCCACCGCGAGCGCACCTACTACCCCCGGGTGGCGCTGGTTCAGATCGCCTGGCAGGACCAGCTGGCCATCATCGACCCGCTGGAAGCGCCCATCGCAGGGTTGACCGAGCTGCTGGAGGGAGGGGGCCTGGCGGTGCTCCATGCCGCCGAACAAGACCTAGAGGTTCTCCAACACGAGTGCGGCACGCAACCCCGCCGCATATTCGACACCCAGATCGGGGCAGGATTCATCGGATACCACACTCCATCGCTGGCCTCGCTTCACGAGCGCCTGCTGGGAGTGGACCTGCCCAAAGAGGCCCGCATGTCCGACTGGTTCCAAAGACCGCTGCCCGATTCCATGCTTACCTACGCCGCGGCCGACGTGGAGCGCTTGTTGGAGATCAGCGACATACTGCACCAGGAGCTGCGGGCCCGGGGGCGCCTGGAATGGGCTGAAGAGGAGTGCGACCTCTTGCTGGAACGGGCCGACGCAGGGCGGACCTCCGACAACGCGTGGCTTCGGATCAAAGAAGTCCGCCGCATGGAGGGCCGGCCCCGGGCACTGGCCCAGGCGGTGGCCAAATGGCGGGAGGAATACGCCGCCCACACAAACCAACCTGTTCGCCATATTCTGTCGGACTTGGGAGTGGCAGTGGTCGCCCAGCGCCTCCCGCGAACACTCAGCCAGCTGCGGGACATCCGCGGCGTGGAACCGCGTAACCTCCGCAAGGGAGCGGACAAAGAACTGTTGGAGTTCCTCGACCAGATTCGAGGCGCAGACCTCGAAATCGAGCCCCGCAAGAAGACGCCCAAACTGGATCCGTCTCTCAAGCCGGCGGTCAACCTCATCACCTCGTGGGCGGCCCAGCACGCCGCGGAAGCCGACCTCGACCCCACCTTGGTGGCCACCCGAAGCGATATCGAGGCACTGCTCCGGGGCGACCCGGACTGCCGGGCGCTCAGGGGATGGCGAGCCGATATCGTCGCGGCGCCTGTTCAACAGCTTTTGGACGGAACCGCGGCAGTAGCCTTCGACAGCCAAGGCAAACTGGTCTTGGAGGAGCGCTCGGGGCGCCCGATATAGGAAGCTGATCAGCAAGATGACAGAACGGGAATGGCTGGACTGGGCCTCGTATGGCCATGCAGTGCGGGAGTTGGCCGCGTTGGTGGCCGACGACGGCTACCGGCCCGAAATGATCTTGGCCATTGCCCGGGGTGGCCTGTTCTGTGCTGGATCGCTGGGCTACGCCCTGTCGATCAAGAACATCTACGTGATGAACTGCGAGTACTACACCGGGGTGGACGAGCGGCTTCCCGTTCCGGTGATGCTCCCGCCGGCCGTCGACCTGGTGGACCACCGCAACTCCAAGATCCTCATTGCCGACGATGTGGCCGATACCGGCCACACCCTCAAGATGGTCTACGACTTCTGTGTTGACCGAGTCGGCGACGTGCGCTCAGCCGTGCTCTACGAAAAATCCCATTCCCTCGTGAAATGCGACTATGTGTGGAAGCGCACCGACCAGTGGATCAACTTTCCGTGGTCCACCGATCGGCCGCTGGTCAGCGCCGAGGAGGCTCGTCACCGAGTGCTCGACGCCTAAGGGGCTGGTCATCCCTGCTCCGGCAATCGGGCCTCCATCCGGCCAGTTCATGCTGGCAGTGTGCAAAAGCTGGGAGCGGAGTGGTTAGACTGGCCCGCATGAAAGCTTAGGGGGGCGAAGTACCCTCTAATGCCGGTGCCGAAAATGCCGCCGGCTCGATATTGCGGAGCCGCCCATGAAAAAGGGACGCCACCGTCGTTACGAAGAAGCCCGCGCCCTGAAGCACACAAGCGACGACTTCGACGTTATGTTCAAGGAGAACGAAGACCCGTGCGTGGAGTGTGGAGCAATTCCCGGGGAGGAGTGCCGCCTAGTCAAGGTGGGTGCCAAGCCTTGGTGCGAATACCGGGATAACCCTTCAACCGATAGCGTCGACGAGCTCTTTCCTAGCTGACAGCCCCAAAAGCCCTGGTCATACGCCTTCGGTCTCGTCCAGGATCTCATCCAATCGAAGGATGTCGTCGGCTCGCACCACTCCTATGAAGGTGCCGTCGTCGTCGGTCACCGGAAGTTGATCGGTGTCGTTGCCGTCCATCTGGGCCACCGCGTCGCGCAGCGTCCACGACGGACGGGCCGTGGGCAGATCGCGTCGGGCGATATCGGCGACCAGCGTGTCGTTCCACAGGTCGCGCTCCAACTCGCTCATCTGCTCTAGGCCGCACATCCCAAGGTACGACCCACCGTCGACCACCGGAACCTCCCGCTCGCGTCGGCCGAGAAGGTGGATGTACACCAGCTCGCTCACCGTGGCATCGGGGGGCACGGTGAGGGTGTCGGTGGTTAGCGCGGAGGTGAGCGGCAGGGCGAGCCGGCGCTCGACGAGCCCCTCTCGTTTCTCAAGCTGGTAGGAGGCCACCGAGCTGGATCCGACTACCAGCTGCGATACCGCGGCGGCAATCAGCGCGGGGACCACGAACACCGACGCTCCGGTGCTCTCGGCCACGAACATAACCGCAGTTATGGGCGCCCGATAGCCGGCGCCCAAGAAGGCGGCCAGCCCCAGTGTGCGATACAGCCCGATGTCGGCCACCCCCATGGCCTGGCCCACGAAGCTGCCCACGATCACTCCCTGGACAGCCAGGGGTATGAACAAACCGCCGGTACCCCCGGCGCCCACGGTGGTGAGGGTGGCGACCACCCTGAAGACCAGAAGGCTGCCGATGAGCAGCAGCGTGTGCTCTCCGTCTCGCAGCCATTCGGTGGCCTCCACACCGGGGCCCAGGCTCAGAGGCTGGTCGAAAACGGCTTCGGTAGCCACCACCAGTCCAGCCAGCACTGCACCGCCGAGCAGGATTCTGATGCCAACGGGGTATTGCTGCTCCAAACCCTTGGCCTGGCGCACCAACCAGGCGAATCCCCGGCCCCCCAGCCCGGCCACCAGACCGAGCAGTGCGCCCCCGCCCAAGTGGATGATGCTGAGGTTTCCAGTATGGCTGCCCAGATCGATAACCGGGTCGGTGCCCAGCACAGCCACGTACACCAGGTAGCCCGATGCGGAAGCCAGCAGCGCCGGCAGCAGCGCCCGGCGGGCCACGTCATCGCGATAGGGAGCCTCCAGGGCGAAGATCACACCGGTGGCCGGGGTCTTGAACACCGCGGCTATGCCAGCGGCTGCCCCCGCGGTGAGCAGCAACTTGGCTTCCTCCCGACGCAGCCACCGGCCGAACAGGCCCTGTGTGCTGTGGCCGACCGTGGCGCCGGCATAGACCGAAGGGCCCTCAAGTCCCACCGAGCCCCCCAGGCCGATGGTGGCCACGCCGGCCAGCAGCTTGGCCGGAAGCTGGGAGAGGGGCAGCCGGGGGTGGCGCTCATGGAATGCCCGCACGTATTCGTCGGAGGTCGACGGAGTGGCTCCCCGCCCGATATAGCGCAAAATGGCCACCGCGGCGAACAGGCCGACTGCTGGAGCCGCCGCCTGCCACCACAGAGGGCCATGCAAAATGCGCTCCAACAGCACTTCGACAGTCAGTTGCTCGAACCCGGCCACCAACAATCCCACCAGAGCTCCGGTGAGGATAGAAAGCACCATCATCGCCGGGAAGGCCCGTCTCGGCCGGAAGGAGGCCAGCAGCCCCACTCCTGATCGCGCGATCCTTCCGCCTAGAAGAGCTTGGAGTGCTTGCATCCTGTCGGTCTCACTGCCGGTATCCTACTGGCCGATGAGGTTTCGTCGGACCACTGGTAAAGACCCCCTTGTGGAGGATCTCCGCCGAGTGCTGCCTGCCGACCGGGTAAGGGCCGCCACTCTGGAGCGCTCCATCATGGGCCGGGACGCCTCGATCTTCGAGGGGGGCCAGGCCGGTCCGGTGTGCTTTCCGATCAGTACCGAAGAAGTACAGGGCTGTGTGGACGCGGCGCGGCGCAACGGCCGGGCAGTGGTTCCCCGAGGGGCGGGCACCGGATTGGCCGGGGGGGCCGTGCCCTTGGATGAACCGGTAGTGGTGGTCACCACCAAGATGAACCGCCTGCTATCGGTGGATGTGGATCAGAGGGTGGCCTGGGTCCAGCCGGGCATGATCAACCTGGACCTCAGCCGGGCCGTGGCAGAGTACGGCCTGCATTTCGCTCCCGATCCATCCAGCCAGCAGGTGTGTTCGCTGGGTGGAAATGTGGGCACCAACGCCGGCGGTCCCCACTGCCTGGCCCATGGAGTGACAAGCGCCCATGTGCTGGCCGCAGAGGTAGTGCTCATGTCAGGCGAGGCCGTGGTGCTGGGCGACCCCGACGGCTGGGCCCCTGGGTTGGACCTGCGGGGGGCATATGTGGGCTCGGAGGGAATGCTCGGAATCACGACCAGCATCGCAGTGCGGCTTACCCCGAACCCGCCCGCGGTGCAGACCCTGCTGCTGGCCTTCGACTCGGTTGACGAGGCGGCTCAGACGGTGAGCGCGGTGATCGCCGACGGCATCGTGCCCGCGGCCATCGAGATGATGGACAAGAACATCATCTGGGCAGTGGAGAACTTTGTGGGGGCTGGCTTTCCCACCGATGCGGCCGCGGTGGTGATTGTGGAGGTTGATGGGCTGCCCGGCGGGGTGGCGGCTGAGGCCGATCGGGTGGCTGAGTTGGCCGTTGAGCGAGGCGCGAGCGTCCGTCGAGCGGCCGACGACGACGAGCGGGCTTTGATATGGAAGGGCCGCAAGAGCGCGTTCGGCGCCATCGCCCAGATAAAGCCCAACTACTACCTGCACGACACGGTCGTGCCCCGAACTCGACTGGCCGAGGTGATGAACCAGGTATACGAGATCGTCGAAGAGCACGATTTGCAGGTAATGAACGTGTTCCACGCCGGTGACGGCAACCTCCACCCTCTCTTGTTGTTCGACCGCAGCGAGCCGGGGACAATGGAACGGGTACACGCTGCCGGGTCGGCCATTATCGAGGCCTCATTGGCGGTGGGCGGCGTGCTCTCGGGCGAGCACGGTATCGGCATCGAGAAACGCGATTTCATGCCGCTCATGTTCAGCGAGGCCGACTTGGACGCCCAGGCCCGGCTGCGTCAGGCGTTCGACCCCGACGAAATGGCCAACCCCGGCAAAGTGCTGCCTACCGGCGCGAGCTGCGCCGACGTGAACGCCCTGGAGCAGATCCCCGATGGAGTGTGGGGATAAGTGGCCGGAGGGGAGGTCGGAGAACCGCTGGAGTCGTTCGCCGCCGAGGTGGGGGCAGATGGCCCAGTGGCTGTGGTCGGCGGTCGTACCCACTGGGAGGTGGGGGGGCGGTGCCCGGAAGAGACCCGCTTGGTGCGGGCTCCTGCCGGCGTGCGGGGCTTCGATCCCGCCGACATGACCATTCGGGTGGGAGCCGGTACGCCGACTGAGGAACTCGACGCCGCGCTGGCCGAGGCCGGGCAGCGGGCCAACTTGCCGGTATTGCCTGGAGCCACCGTGGGCGGTGTACTGGCCGTGGGACGCGATGACGAGCATGCTCTGGGCCGGGGGCGGCTTCGCGACGCCCTGTTGGAAGCGGTCTATGTGGCCGACGACGGCCGCCTGGTCACCGCAGGCGGCCCGACGGTTAAGAACGTGTCGGGCTTCGACCTATGCCGCCTGCTGGCGGGATCGCTGGGCACACTAGGGCTGCTGGGGGAAGTGATTCTGCGCACCTGGCCCCGGCCGGCGGCCCAGCGATGGCTGGCGGGGCCCTGCGATCCGACGGAGCTGCGTCGCAGCCTCTTCTCGCCGTCGTCCATCCTGTGGGACGGCAACACAGTTTGGGTCCATCTAGAGGGCCATGAGTCCGACGTGGAGGCCGAGGCTGAGCTGGCTCAGTCATTGGGATGTGAGCCGACAGACAGCCCCCCACCACTGCCTGCCTATCGGGTGCCGACTGGCGCGTTGAAGGCCGAGGGATTCCCCGGTAACTATGTAGTGCAAGTCGGCACCGGATCGGCTTATGTGTCTGAGCCGGTTTCACTTTCCGAGCCCGACCCCGCAGTTATTTCGCTTCACCGGCGGCTGAAATCCCAGTTCGACCCCCGAGGTCGTCTCAACCCCGGGCGCGACCCGCTGGCGGCGGCATGAGTGCAAGGGTCTCCCTGGGAATCAATCCTGAGGATCTGGCGTCGTGCGTGGCGTGTGGGCTGTGTTTGCCTCACTGCCCGACGTTTCGGGTAACCGGCGAAGAGTGGGCCTCGCCCCGGGGGCGAATCAGCGCCATGCGCCAAATACAAGACCACGGCGCCGCCGTCGACCAGGCGTTCTTGTCTTCGATGGACACCTGTGTGCAGTGCCGGGGTTGCGAACCGGCCTGTCCGTCGGGGGTGCCGTTCGGCTCGATGATGGAAGCCACTCAGGCCGAACTCGTCCGTCGGCGGCGGGTGGACTGGCGTCGGTGGGGGTTTCGGCTTCTCGGACGTCCTCGACTGCTGAACCTGCTGTCGCGGATGCTGGCCGGGGCCCAGCGGCTGCGGCTAGTGCCATCCAAGAGGCTGGGGTTGCCCAAGATTCCCCTGCGGCAAGATCGGCTTCAAGCTTCGGGCGACGACGTATGGCTGTTCACCGGTTGTGTGATGGACGCCTGGCAGCGGTCGACCCATTTCGCGGTGAAGCGGGTGGTGGAAGCAACTGGGGCCGGAGTGGCACTGCCCGGTGCCGGTGCCGCGTGCTGCGGAGCGCTTTCGCTCCACGCTGGCCTGGAGGACCATGCCCGCTCATTGGCGGTGCGAACTATGAGGGCACTGGAGGGCTCAGCCCCGATCCTGGTGGACTCGGCGGGCTGCGGGGCCGCCCTCAAGGAGTACGGGAAGCACTTGGGCACGCCAGAGGCCATCGCCTTCAGCGAGCGGGTGCTGGATGTCCACGAGTGGCTGGCTGCCCATGCCGACCGACTGCCATTGGTGGGGGAGCAGGCTGAGGAACTGACCGTGGCGGTTCACGACCCCTGCCATCTGCGCCATGTGCAGCGGGCGCATGAGCCCGTGGCCGAGGTACTGGCCCGCTACGCCACCGTGGTGGCCCTAGACGACGACGGCCTGTGCTGCGGGGCCGGAGGCGCTTACGCCGCTATGCAACCAGATCTGGCGGCGTCGATTCGAGAGCGCAAGCTGGAAGCCATAAGGCGCTCTGGCGCAACTATCGTGGCCAGCGCCAACCCCGGCTGCACCATCCATTTGGCCAACGCCGGAGTAACCGTGCGCCACCCAGTTGAAATCGTGGACGAGGTTTTGGGCAGTGACCGCTGAGCACATCCGCGAGCAGCTCAAGCAAATTTCTGAGCAGCTCGACGATCTAGCCATGTCAGTGCTGCGCGACGCAGTGGAAGAAGGGGCCACAACCCGCCCCGAAGAGGAAAAGAAACTGACCCGCGCCCGCCGATCAGTCGAGAAGGCGATCTCGATACTGGGGGACTAGAAGGCTAGACGGATACGGCGTCGTAGAGCGTGGTGCGTTGGCGGAGGGTGCGGCCCAAGGGAGCACACAGGGACCGGAGGTCGTCTTCGGTGGCTTCTTGGCCGTGGGAGGCGCCCGCGGCTCGGGAGATGTTCTCGTTTATGAGGGTGCCGCCCAGGTCGTTGACGCCGGCTTGGAGCATCTGGGCGGCCCCGGCCATACCGAGCTTCACCCACGAGGCCTGAATGTTGTGGATCCAGCCGTGGTAGGCGATTCGGCCCACGGCGTGCATCAGCAGCGCCTCCCGAAAGGTGGGACCCCGCCGGGAACGCCGCTGCAAATAGATGGGAGCAGCCATGTGGACGAAGGGCAGGGGCACAAACTCGGTGAACCCGCCGGTCTCCTTCTGGAGCTCGCGGGTGCGGACCAGATGGCGGGCCCAGTGGACTGGCTGTTCGACCGTGCCGAACATGATGGTCACGTTGGACCGCAGTCCCAGCCCGTGGGCGGTGCGGTGGGCGTCCAGCCACTCGCCGGTGTCGATCTTGTCGGGGCAGATCACCGCCCGGACCTCGTCGTCGAGGATCTCGGCAGCCGTGCCGGGCAGCGAGCGGAGGCCAGCGTCCATCAGTCGGCGGAGATAGTCGGCCAGCGGCTCCTCCAGGCGACGGGCGCCCTCGGTTACCTCAAGCGCAGTAAAGCCGTGGACATGGATGTCGGGCACGGCGTCCTTCACGGCGCGGGTCACGTCGATGTAGTAGTCGCCGTCGAAGTTTGGGTGGATGCCGCCTTGGAGGCAGACCTCGGTGGCTCCGGCATCAGCTGCTTCCACGGTGCGCTCGGCTATGTCGTCCAAGCTCAGCAGGTAGGGGTCGCCCCGCAGGTTGAGTGATAGCGGCCCCTTGGAGAAGCCGCAGAACCGGCACTTGAAAGTGCACACGTTGGTGTAGTTGATGTTGCGGTTGGACACCCAGGTGACTTCGTCGCCCACCGCGGTCTGGCGGAGTTCGTCGGCCAGCGCGGCCACCGCTTCAACCTCGGGTCCGCGGGCACCGAACAGGGTGACGATCTCGTCCACCCCGACCTCCTGGCCGGCCCGGACCCCGGCCAGCACCTCGCCCACCGCCCCGCCAGCGGTGGCGTGGACAGCAGGGGCGCCGTTGTCGGTAGAGGAAGCCAACAGCATCGGCGGCGCAGCGTCGGCACCGGAGTACCAACCGCCATCGTCGGGTCGCCCCATGCCTTCGGCGTCGGCCCGGTCCAATACCGGGAATCGCATGTCGGCATCCAGCCACCGCTCGGAATCGAGGGCGTACTCGGGATACACGGTCAGCCGGGGAGCCAAGGCAAACCCCTTGGCCTCGGTGACCGCCCGAAGGCGGTCGAGGGCGGGCCAGGGGCGCTCGGGATTCACATGGTCGGCGGTGATCGGCGACACGCCGCCCCAATCATCGATGCCCGCGTCGAGCAGTTGGCCGAAGTCATCAGAGAGGTTGGGCGGGGCCTGAAGATGGACCTCCTCGGGCAGGATGAGGCGGGCCAGGGCGATGGCCTCCATGTACTCGTCGTGGTCGCAGGGCGGGGCAGCGTGCATGGCCGTGCCCGGTTTGGGCAAAAAGTTCTGGACGATGACCTCTTGAACATGGCCCCAGCGCCGGTGGGACTCGGCGATGGCCTCCAGAGCGTCGACCCGGTCGGCCCGAGTCTCGCCGATTCCCACCAAGATGCCGGTGGTGAACGGGATGGCCAGCTGGCCGGCGGCTTCCAAGGTGGCCAGACGCCGTTCGGGGGTCTTGTCGGGCGATCCCCGATGGCAGTCCAGATCGGCCAGGGTCTCCAGCATCATCCCCTGCGAAGGGGCGGTCTTGCGGAGCAGGGCCAGTTCCTCGGAATAGAGGGCACCGGCGTTGGCGTGGGGGAGCAGCCCGGTCTTTTCCACCACCAGGCGGGTGGCATGAGCCAGGTAGTCCACTGTGGAGGCAAATCCGTGCTCATTCAGCCACTTTGCGGCATCGGGGTAGCGAAGTTCGGGACGCTCGCCCAAGGTGAACAGCGCCTCGTGGCATCCGACTCCTGCCCCCGACTCGGCGATGGCCAGCACCTCGTTATCGCTCAAGTAGGGCGACTCCAACCGGGCGGGCGGCTGGGCAAAGGTGCAGTAGCCGCACTTGTCCCGGCACAGCATGGTGAGGGGGATGAACACCTTGGGGGAGTAGGTGATCCGAGTGCCGTGCACCCGATCCCGCACCTCCCGGGCCCGGGCCATCAGGTCATCGAGGCCCATGTCAAGCAGGTCTCGACTGGTTGGAGTGGCGATAGTCACCGAGCGCCTTCCATCTGGTCCGAAAAATCGGAATCAGCGCGAACACCTTCCATCAACCGGTCGGCAGTGGTGGTCAGGCTTTCAAGCAGATCGTCGAAGGACTTCACGAAAGCCGACACCCCTTCTTCCTCCAGCCGGTCGGCCACGGCTTCCAGATCCACACCGACATCGGTGACTCTATCCAGAACCGCCTGGGCCGCGCCGGGGTCGGCGTCCACTGTGCGGGCCAGGGTGCCGTGGTCAGTGAACGCTTCCAAGGTTGCGTCGGGCAGTGTGTTCACGGTGTCGGGTCCGATGAGCTGGTCGACATAGAGGGTGTCAGGATAAGCCGGGTTCTTGGTGGAAGTGGAAGCCCACAGCGGCCTTTGCACCCGCGCCCCCCGAGCGGCCAGGGCCTCCCACCGGGATCCGGTGAACTTTTCTTTGAAGATCTGATAGGCCACTTGGCCCTGGGCTACCGCGGCCTGACCGCGCAAAGCCAGGGCTTCAGGGGTGCCGATGGCCTCGAGCCGGCGATCGACCTCGGTGTCGGTGCGGCTGATGAAGAACGAGGCCACCCCGGACACCGACGACAAGTCGCCCTCGCGGGCCTCCAGGCCGCCGAGGTAGGCCTCGATGACCTCGGCGTAGCGGGTCAAGGAGAACAAAAGGGTCACGTTGACGCTGCGGCCCTCAGCGGTCATGGCCTGGATGGCGGGCAGCCCCTCAGCAGTGCCGGGAATCTTCACGTACAGATTGGGGCGATCAACACGTTGGTTGAGCGCCCGGGCGGCGGACAGGGTGCCTTCGGAGTCGCGGGCCAACTTCGGATCGACCTCCACCGAGACGAAGCCGTCGACGCCGTCGCTGGCCTCATGAACTGGGGCGAGCGCGTCGAGGGCGCCGCCGATGTCGGTTAGCACGAGCTCCCAGTAGGCATTGGCGACGCTCAGGCCGTCGGACAGCAACCCGGCGAACTGCTCGTCATAATCGGTTCCCGAGGTCATGGCCTTCTGGAAAATGCTCGGATTGGAGGTGAGCCCCCGCACTCCGCGCTCAACCCAGCGGGTCAGTTCCCCGTTGTCGATCCACTCCCGGCGCAGATTGTCCAGCCAAGGACTCTGGCCTTGGTTGCGATACAGGTCGTGGAGATTGCTCATTGTCGTTACTCCTGACTCTCGATCAGTGTCGCCGCGTGGGCCGCCACATTGGCCGAGTTCATGCCCAGCTTGTCCAGCACCACCGAACCCGGGGCCGACGCACCGAACCGGTCGATGCCCACCGGCAGGTCCACCCACCGCTCCCAGCCCAGGGTTACCCCCGCTTCCACCGACAGCTTGGGCACTCCGGGAAGAAGCACCTCGGCCCGGTAGGCGGGGTCTTGGGCGGCGAACAGCTCCCAGCAGGGCATGGAGACCACTCGGGCGGCCACGCCCTGTTCAGCCAATGCCGCGGCCGCGTCCACGCATACTGACACTTCACTGCCGG
Organism: Acidimicrobiales bacterium; assembly: GCA_963663255.1. GTDB lineage: Bacteria > Actinomycetota > Acidimicrobiia > Acidimicrobiales > Bin134 > Poriferisocius. The sequence goes on along the minus strand of OY760141.1, from coordinate 1,900,522 downwards.
TGCCCACCAGGATCACGTCGGGATGGGGGCCGTGCACCAGGGTGTAGGCGCCTCGGGCCACGCTGTCGGCCGCCGCGGTCCACTCCAGGGTGGGCACATTCTGGCGGGTCAGAATCATGGCGCTGGGGCCGTCCAAATCCACGGCCAGCCGCCAAGCCTGGGCCACCTCGTTGCCGTCGGCCGGTCGGAACACCCGCAGTCCGGGTATTGCCCGCAGCGACATGACCTGCTCGATCGGCTGGTGAGTGGGGCCGTCCTCGCCGACACCCACCGAGTCGTGACTCCAGACGAAGATGCTGTGGGCCCCAGACAGCGCGGCCAAGCGCACCGCGGGCCGCATGTAGTCGCTGAACACAAGGAAGGTTCCGCCCACCGGCACCAGCCCGCCGTGCAGGGCGGCGCCGTTCAGTACCGCACCCATGGCGTGCTCCCGGATGCCGAAGTAAATCTGGCGACCGGAGGGATGGACCGAGCTGAGCGGGTCGGCATCGGCCAGACTGGTGCCCGTGTTTCCGGTGAGGTCGGCACCGCCCGCAACCAGGCCGGGAACCACGTCGGCCATGGCGTTGAGACAGGCGGAGCTGGCCTTGCGGGTGGCCACCGAGTCGCCCGCCGGCCACGTCGGCAGCTTGTGCTCCCAGCCGGGCAGACCCCGGCCGGCCAGGCAGGCCTCGTACTCTGAGCGCTGGGAGCCGAGGCCCTCCACTCGCTGCTGCCAGGTCGACCGCTCAGCGGCGCCTCGGCGGCCGGCAGCCCGGTAGGCATCGGCCACGTTGGCAGGCACATAGAAGGATTCGTCGGTCGGCAGCCCCATCACCGCTTTGGTGGCGGCAATCTCGTCGTCGAACAGCGAGTAGCCGTGGGCCTCGTGGTTGTCGGTTTGACCAGGGGAGGGGTAGGCGACATGGCTGCGCACGATGATCATCGACGGGGCGTCGTCAACCGCCATGGCCGTTCGAATGCCTGCTTCCAGGGCGTCGAGGTCGTCGGCTGCCTCGCCCAAGTCCAAGACGTGCCAGCCATAGGCTTCGAACCGCCGAGCGGCGTCGTCGGACAGGGACAGATCAGTGGATCCATCGATGGTGATTCGGTTGTCGTCGTAGAGGCAAACCAGCCGGTCCAGACGCTGATGCCCGGCCAGCGAGGCGGACTCGTGGCTGATTCCCTCGGAGAGGTCGCCGTCACTGCACAGGGCAAAAACCCGGTGGTCGCAGACGTCGGGGCCAAAACGATCGCGCAGCCAGCGCTCAGCCACGGCCATCCCCACCGCGTTGGCAATTCCCTGGCCCAGCGGACCAGTGGTCACCTCCACCCCCGCGGTGTGCCCGACTTCGGGGTGTCCGGGAGTGCGGCTGCCCCATTGGCGGAAGTCCCGAAGGTCCTCAAGGGTCAAGCCCTGGCCGGTCAGATGAAGCATGGAATAGAGAAGGATCGATGCATGGCCAGCACTTAGGACGAACCGGTCCCGGTCGGGCCAGGCCGGGTCGTCGGCGTCGTAGCGCAAAATGCGAGTCCAAAGCACATGGGCCAGCGGGGCCATGGCCATAGCCGTCCCCTGGTGCCCAGAGCGGGCTTGGTGGGGAGCGTCCATAGCAAGGCCGCGGATCACGCTGATGCCCTGGGCTTCGAGAGCGGCGGGAAACGCTGCCATAGAAGGATCGATCCTTTCAGATGGTCATGGGAACAACACCACCGAAGCGGTGAACCCGTGGAGGAAATTGTGGCCGCCGATTGGCCCGAGCTCGCCGGCACAGAACATTCCGGCCACCGGCGCTCTTTCAAGGGCCTCGTGGACCACAGCGGCGTCGTGGTCGGGGCCGTCGAATAAGTGGGTGCCCCGGCCGTTGCAGGTGAACACCAGGGCCGATCCGGCCGAGGTATCGGCCATCAGCTCTCGGAGATCTTCGTCAGCGGTAGCGGCGTCGCGAACTTGGAACTGAATCGTGGTGCCCACTTCAACCGCATCGCCCACCGCCAATGCGCCCGTCTGCTCATCGGCGCCGATCAGCCCACGGATGAGAAAGTCACCCCGGCCGAACTCTGACTTGTGCTCATCGATGACAACGCCCACGTGCAGACCCTTAGCCACCAGTGCCCGGTCGGCCTCGTCCAATCCCAACAGCGTCTCCCGCAGCCGGTCGACCGCGGTACGCCCGCCCATCTCGGTCACGATATTGCCCTCGGATTGGGTCACGGTAAATGGCTGGCCGATGGGCCGGCATCCCTGGGAGACCACAGTTCGAACCTCGAGGCCGGGGTCTAGGAGTACACCTACTGCACCGTCGACGTAGACCTCCTGGTTGAGGATGAGCCGGTTGTCTCCCGGCCGGCTGGCGGCGGAGGCCAGCCCGCCCACCACCGTCACCGCTGACCCCGCCTTCAACAGCGCCTCACTGGGGAACGTGAACGGGTCGGGAACAGCCAGCAGCGTGCCCTCCGCGTCAGCCGGCATCCCGCCGACGGCCCATCCCTCATGGCTGCGGACTGCTTCGAGTCGCACTGGTTGAGCCGGGCACTGGGATGCGGCCCAAAGGGAGACAGCCGGGCGCTCCTCCACCTCGAGAGGGCCTCCTATCACCGACACCGCGGTGGCGCCGATGAGGGCAGACGGAGCCAGAACCTGATGGACAGCGTCGGCGATTTCGTTGATTGCATCCCGGTGGGAAGCCGAGGTGAACAGCACGGCCAGGTCGGGTGATGATCCCACCGCTTCGAGGATCTCTCCGATTACCTCACCAGCGGCGTCGGCCGAGTCAGGATGCTCGGATAAAGCGGCCCCATACCTGCTCACTCCCCGCACGCTAGTCCGGTGGAACGCGCCGCCAGTGGAAAAAACAGGTTGTTACGCAAAAGTGGGTCTATATCGGGTCAACCCGGTACAGAAGTAGTGGCCCGAGCGGCCAGAGCATCTACGTCGGCGTGGCGAATCCGGGCCAAGCCCACGCGGCTGGCCACACTAATAAACCACCAGCCCAGGTCGAAATGGTGCCAACGGCGGGCGAAGCGGGCCGACGTCGGGGCGGCGTGGTGGTTGTTGTGGTAGCCCTCGCCGCAGGTCAGCCAGGCCAGCCAAGTGACGTTGGTGGCGCTGTTGTCAAACGGACGGCGCCCGAAAGTGTGGGCCACCCCGTTTACCGAACCTCCCAAGCCGATGTACCCCACGGTGTGGACCGCTGCGGCCACCACGCCGGGAACCCAGCCCAGCCACCACACCAATAGGGCGGTTCCCAATGCCAATCCGATGATCCCGCGGTTGAGCAGCAGTCGGTCGGGCAGGGTGACGGGGATGTCCTTGGCGTAGCGCTCAGTGGTCTGGGGATCGCGGGCCGAGCGCCGGTAGAGGGCGGCATTGGTGAGCTGCACCCGCAGCCAGCCCAACCGAACCGGTGAGTGGGGGTCTTCAGGGGCATCGGTGAACGCATGGTGCTTGCGGTGGACTGCGGCCCACTGGCGGGCGGAGATCCCAGTCGCCCCCCACAAGAACACTTTGAAGAAGCTGCGGAGCGCGGGATGCAGCTGCACTGCCTTATGGGCCAAGTCGCGGTGCAGGTACACAGTGGTGGCCAGATTGGCCAACTGGGTGAGGGCGAGTCCTACAACGATCGCGATCACTATCTGCACAGCTTGAACTCCTGACGGTTCATGACTGGTGGGTCATGCCTAGCCGCCGACTCCGACAGCCACGGGTGTGACCCTAGAAGATAGGCGAGGGTTACATACCATACTGCCTGGTGCCGCCGCCTGATGCCGCTGCCGTTGGAGTGGGGCAGGACAAGGCAGACGGGTAGCTTGTTCGGTGATGGGGGCGTTGTCGGAGTTTGAGTCGAAGCGGCTTCTGGCCAGCCACGGCGTTGTGGTGAGTCGAGACCGGCTGGCTCATTCGGCGGGCGAAGCGGTGGTCGCGGCAACAGAGATCGGCGGCCCAGTGGCCCTGAAGCTGTGCGGCCCGTCGCTAGCCCACAAGAGCGAGCGGGGGCTGGTGCGGCTGGGTCTGGATGGACCCGATGCGGTGCGGGACACCGCGGAGGACCTGCTCGCCGCGGCCACAACCGACGACGGCGAGGTGGCCTTGCTGGTGTCGGAGATGGTGGCCGGGCATCGGGAGCTAATTGCCGGCGTCGTGCTCACCGAGCAATTCGGCGCCGCGCTCATGCTCGGCTTGGGTGGCGTGCTGGCCGAGGCAATCGGGGAGGCGGTATTCCGACTTCTTCCGGCAAGTCAGGCCGATTGCCAGGACATGATCGACGACCTGGCGATTCCTGCACTATTGGGCCCGCTGCGTGGCGAGCCGGCAGTGGATCGGGATGCGCTGACCGCCACTCTTTTGGGCTTGGCCGAAGCGGCGGGCGGAGACGGCATCCAAGCCATTGATGTCAACCCCCTGGTCATTCGCGACGGCCAGCCGGTGGCGGTGGACGCCCTGGTCGTGGTGAGCGGCTCATGAGCCCCACCCCGTTCGATCTGTTGTTCAATCCCCGAGGCATCGTGGTGGCCGGTGCTTCCACCCATCCGGGGAAGTTCGGATTCGTCGCTCTTCACAACGTGTTGGCGGGGGGATTCGACGGGCCGGTTTTCGCCACCAATCCCGAGCAGCCGACCATTCTGGGGCTCGACACACTGGCATCGGTCGAACAGGTGCCCGCGGGGGCTGCCGATATGGTTCTGGTCTGCACGCCCCCTCAGACCTGCGCCGACATCCTGCGGTCGGCAGCCAGCCGGGGCATCGGCGCCGCCTTCATCGCTTCCGGCGGTTTTCGGGAAGCCGGCGCCGAGGGTGCCCGGGCCGAGGAGGAGCTGGTCGATCTAGCCCGCTCGCTGGGCATGACAGTGGCTGGGCCCAACGGGCAGGGATTGATCTCTACCCCGGCCAAGCTGGCCGCCCAGATCGTGGCGCCAGTTCCGCCCCCCGGCCCCATCGCGGTGGCCAGCCAATCGGGCAACCTGGTGTCAGCGTTCATGAATTACGCCTCCCACAGCGGGGTGGGCATCAGCCGGGCGGTGAGCGCAGGCAATGCGGCCATGGTGGGAGTGGTCGACTACCTGGGCTGGTTTGCCAGCGATCCCCACACCAAGGCCATGGCCGCCTATGTCGAGGGTGTGGGCGACGGCCGGCGATTCGCGGCCGACATCCGGAAGGTGTCCGAAGCGAAGCCGGTGGTGTTGGTCAAGGGAGGTACCACTCCTCGGGGGGCACAGGCCGCGGCCAGCCACACCGGGGCGCTGGCCACCGACGACCGGGTCTTCGACGGCATGGTGCGCCAGAGCGGTGCAGCGCGGGCCGCCACCATCGAAGAGGCGTTCGATGCCGTCGCCGCCTTCGCCACCCAGCCGCTGCCCGCTGGCCCTCGCACGGTCGTGCTGTCCAGCGCGGGCGGGTGGGGCGTCATCGCCGCTGACGCGGTATCGAAGTCCGGCCTGGAGTTGATCCCCCTACCTGCTGACCTGGAGGCGGCCATCGATCGGCTGGTGCCGCCCCGCTGGAGCCGCCACAACCCCATTGACCTGGCCGGGGGCGAGAGCCGCGACACCATTCCGGAGGCGATCCACTTGGTAGCCGAGCATCCTGAAGTCGATGCGGTCGTCTATTTGGGAATGGGTATTCAGGCCAATACCGCCTCCCATCTGCGGTCAGGCCCGTATTTCAACTCAGCCGAGCTGGCCCGAATCTGCGAGTACCACGAGCGCCAGGACAGCCGCTTTGCCACGGCCGCGGCCGAGGCATCAGCCCAAACCGGCAAACCCATCCTGGCCGCCACCGAGTTGGCCGTCACCCAGCCCGGCAACTCCGGGCCGGCTGCGATGGCGGCCGGAAACCGCTATTGCTTCCCCTCCGCCGAACGAGCAGTGCGGGCTCTGCACCACCTGTGGTGGTATGCCCAATGGCGCAAGCGCCATCTGGGTGCCGAAACGTGATCAGCGAGACGGACCACTAGGATTCCCGCGGTGCGTCGAATCCTGATGCCCCTTCTGCTGCTAGCGGTCGCTCTCGGGGCACTTCTCGGCTCCAACTATCTGAGCGACCGGCTTCACGAAAACCTCGGCGAAGTGGCGGCTGACGACACCGTTCCCCCCGGAGTGGGCACGCCTTTGATATCCACCCTTCGCTTGCGGGAGCTGCTGACCCCGTCGCTTACCGAGCCCGTCTTCTTCACCACCCTGGACGACCTGATGGCCGCCGCCCCTACGTCCGCTTGTCTCTCCATAAACCTTGACGGCCGCGACCCCCCGTTCTACGAGAGCGGTGCCAACACCCAGGTGATGCCCTCTGAAGCCCTGGTCTTGCTCACCTTGGCCACAGCCCACCAGGTGCTCGGCCCTGATCACACGTTCACCACCTCGGTCCAATCCACCGTTCCTATGGACGGGGGGGTGGTGAACGGCGACATCTATTTGGTTGGCGGGGGCGATCCGCTGCTGTTCACCGAGGGATACCTGGCGACGGCGACCGAGAACCGAAACCTGATTCACACTCCCATCGAAGACCTGGCCCAAAAGCTGGTGGATGATGGTTTGACCCTGGTGACCGGTGCGGTGGTGGGGGACACCACTCGCTATGACGATCTCCGTTACGTCCCGTCCTGGCCGGAGAGCATCATCGATTCCGAGAAGATCGGCACCCTGCTTGCCCTGCAATTCGATGACGGCTGGGTGCAGTTCCCCGTCCCGGCATCTGAGCAGGCAACCGATGGGGCTGATGGAACAGGCGAGCAGGAAGAGGCGGGCGTCTATCTAGCCGCAGAGGATCCGCCGTTCTACGCGGCCGCGCTCTTCGACGACATGCTCGAAGCCCGCGACGTGGTCATACGCCGCAGCCCCCGCTCAGAAGCGGTGCCCGAGGACGATGAGGTGTACGTGATGGCAACGATCGAGTCGGCACCACTATCCGATCTCTATGGCCAGATCCTCGCCAACCGGGACATCGAGACCATCGAGCTGCTGCTCAAAGAGGTCGGCCTGGCCGCTTCAGGCACCGGTAGCACCAGCGCCGGATTTCAAGCAGTAGAGGAAACACTCAACGACGCGGGAATCAACGTCGACCAGCTCCAACTGCTCCAATTCGACGGCTCGGGACTCGATCCGGCCAACGTCGCGACCTGCCCTGTATTCACCTCGCTGCTGGACAGCGCGGAGTTCAGCCCGCTATTGCACGAACTCCTCCCGACCGCGGCTGAAGCCGGCCCGCTGGGGAATCGGTTTGCCGGTGTCCCGAATCCGGGACGGATCACGGCATTCTCAGGCGGAACATCGAACGTCACTGCAATGACGGGCTACATCGACATCGGCTTGGGCCAAGAAGTGACGTTTGCCTTCATTGCCAACCAGCCCGGCGCCGACGACAACCGGGCTATCCGAGACCTGGAAGAAAAAATCGTGCGCCATCTGGCCACCTTGGCGGCAAAACCGAGCCTCGACGACATCAGCCTCCAACCGATCCGAAATAGCTGACCGGTCTCGGACAAGATTGTGGTGCGATGACCGTGACCAATTCCAGCGCCATGGCCATAGTTCCCCTGGGGAACAAGGCCCTGGATCAATGACCGTGAGCGAAACAAGCACGATGGCCATGTTCCCCTTGGGGATGGTGCTGTTGCCCACGATGGTTGTGCCGATCCACGTATTCGAGCCTCGCTACCGACAGATGACCAGGGACTGCATGGACGGGGCCCGCGAGTTCGGAGTGGTGCTCATCGAGCGCGGTAGCGAGGTAGGCGGCGGAGACACCCGCACCGACGCCGGGACCGCGGCCGGGATCATCAACGCCCAGGAGTTCCCCGACGGGCGATGGGGTCTGGTTGCCGGTGGCACGCGCCGGATTCGGGTTTCTCGTTGGTTGGAAGACGACCCGTATCCCCGGGCCGAGGTTCAAGACTGGCCCGATGCCGCCGATGGAGTCGACGACGGTGAGGAGATTGCCGCCAAGCTGCCTCCAGTGATTGCCACGTGGCGCCGGGTGCTGGCTCTGCAGTCCGAATTGGGAGCGCCAGGACCTCCGGCCACATTCGAGGTGTCCGACGACCCCGCGATCGCGATATGGCAGCTCGCCGCCCTGTCTCCCTGCGGGCCGCTGGACCGACAGAAATTGTTGACCGCGGAGAATCCGGCCCGCCGTTTGAGCCTGTTGGGTGACTTCCTCGCCGACGCCGAGGAAGTCATCCAAGCCCGAATCGAGATGGGGTAGTGGAAACCACCGGGATAGGCTGATCGATTGCAGGAGGAAGCCGTGGCCAAACGTTCAAAAGCTGCCCGAAAAGGGAATTCGCCCAACGAAGCGTTGTCCGAACTGAAGACGCTGCTCATCGGCTATGGCCGACAGGAAATCGTTACTCCCCTCACCCAGTTGGGGAAGACACTGAAGCTAGGCATTCTCGGCGCGCTGAGCATCGGCGTGGGGCTGGTTTTCCTGTCCATTGCCGGATTGCGCTTGCTCCAGACCGAGGCTTCCGGGGTGTTCGACGGAAACATGAGCACCCTGCCCTATCTGGTGGTGCTAGTCGGACTGCTTTCTGTACTGGCGGTACTGGTGGCCACCAGGACTCGCATGTCGAGAGGAGACCGCTCATGAGCGATATGGAGATGGATCATGAGTCGATCGGCAGGGACGATATCCAGGCAAAGTTTGAAGACCTGAAACGCAGCCTGGACCACACCGCAGAAGCGGCTCGCCCGCCGATGCTGGCCGCGGGCATTGCGATTGTGGCGGTGCTGGTGGTTTTGGCCTTCCTGCTAGGACGGCGGCGCGGTCGGGCCAGCCGGACCGTGGTCGAAGTTCGCCGGGTCTGATCGGATGGGGATGATTCCTAACCCGCTGGGATACTTGCGCCGACAGGCCATCAGGCGCGGGGTACTAGGCGGAAGCCGAGCATGGCTCATCCTGGGCGGTGCGGCCTGGGGGCTCCGCCTGTTGACCCGGGTGGCCGGCACCCGCCGACTGCGAGCGGTGCTGACTGACGAACTGCGCCCCGGCGAAAGCCTGCTCATCTCACATCTTCCCGACGAACCCCGGTGAGCCGGACGCTCCAAGACGGCGAGTTGGTCCTGCTCACCGACCGCAAGGGCCGCCATTATCTGGTGACGCTGGCCAAGGGCCGTGAATTCCACACCCACGCGGGATTGGTGGCCCACGATGCGTTGATCGGCGGCACCGAGGGTATGCAGGTGCGCACGACCCGCAACGCTGAACTGACCATTTGGCGCCCCACCCTCCGCGACTACGTGCTGAAGATGCCCCGGGGAGCGCAGGTGGTGTACCCCAAAGACAGTGCGGCCATCTTGATGCTGGCCGACGTGTTCCCCGGTGCTCGGGTGCTGGAGTCGGGCGTGGGGTCGGGGGCACTGTCGATAAGCCTGCTGAGAGCCGGAGCGACGGTGCTGGGCTATGAGATCAGAGAGGACTTTGCCCAGCAAGCGGTAGAGAACGTGACGGGCTTTCTGGGATCAGAGGTCACCCAACGCTTCCAGGTTGAGATCAGAGACTGCTACCAGGGGATAGACGACAATGGGCTGGACCGGGTGGTGTTGGATTTGCCCGAGCCCTGGCAAGTAGTGCCCCACGCAGCCGCCTCGCTGCATCCCGGCGGCATCCTGGCGGCCTACACCCCGAGCATTGTGCAGGCCGCGCAACTGCGAGAAGCCTGCGAGGCCGGACCCTGGGCTACGGCGTCCACGGTGGAGATACTGCACCGCGACTGGCACATCAAAGGAGACGCGGTCAGACCAGAGCACCGAATGGTGGGCCACACCGGGTTTGTGACTGCGGTCAGAAGGCTGGCCGGTTAGAGAGTTGGGGGGAGGCTCAGACCTCGATGAAGATGCACTCTCCAGGGCATTCCTCAGCCGATTCGATCGTGGCCTCTTCCTGCCCCTCAGGCACGATGGCCAGTCCCTCGACTCCGCCCGGTTCGCTGAAAACCGTGTCGCCCTCTTTGACGTAGGCCAAGCCGTCGTCGAGCAGCGTAAAGACATCGGGGGCGATCTCCTCACAGAGACCGTCACCAGTGCAGAGATCCTGATCGATCCAGACCTTCATTTGCATCGGTGCAGTAGCCCTTTCGTGACAAGTGGCGGACGCCGGGCATGGTAGACGCTGGGGGCTCCTTCAGTGTAACCGACCGAGGATCGATCTCTGCTATGCAGCGGAAATTCCTCGGAGCGGGTAAACAGTCAGAACGCATTCATGCATCGGCACTTCGTTGAAGGAGTATAGAGTCGGGTGGGTATGGCAGAGGCGAACGCGGCGGCGGACGAGGAGAGGCCAGAGGAGGATATTCCTCAGGCCGAGCAGGTGGCGGCTCTGGAGAAAGAGCTGGCTGTGCTCCGCCAAAGGCTTCAAGATGCTCCCAAACGCGTTCGCACATTGGAAGAGCGGTTGCTGGAAACCAAAGGACAGCTGGCCAAGGCCGTATCCCAGAACGAGAAGCTCACCTATACCCTGCGCGAAGCCCGCGAGCACATCTCCGCGCTGCGCGACGAGGTGGACAAGCTCACCCAGCCGCCGTCGGCGTACGGAACGTTCTTGGACCTCAACGACGACGGCACGGTCGACGTTTTCTCCGGAGGGCGCAAGATGCGGGTCGCGCTGCACCCGGAGATCGCGGCAGACGGGCTGCGTCGAGGCCAAGAGGTGGTCCTGAACGAATCGCTGAACGTGGTGTTGTCCCGGGTGGGCGATGGCACCGGCGAGGTGGTGACCGTCAAAGAGGTGCTGAGCTGCGGACGACGGGCGATCATCGTTGGGCGGGCCGACGAGGAGCGGGTAGTGGAGCTGGCCACGGAATTGATCGACCAGCCGCTGAACAGTGGAGACACCGCGCTGATGGACTCCCGTTCAGGGCTGCTCATAGAACGCCTGCCTCGACCCGAAGTGGAAGATCTGGTGCTGGAAGAAGTACCGGACGTCACCTACGAGCAGGTCGGAGGACTGGACGAGCAGATCGAGCAGATCACCGACGCGGTGGAACTGCCCTTCATGCACCAGGAACTGTTCGCCGAGTACCAGCTGCCCGCTCCGAAAGGCATCCTCCTGTACGGCCCACCCGGCTGCGGCAAGACCCTGATCGCCAAGGCAGTGGCCAACTCCTTGGCCGGCAAGGTCGCCCAGATCAACTCCGATCGGGAGGCCCGCTCTTACTTCTTCAACATCAAGGGCCCCGAGCTCTTGAACAAGTACGTCGGCGAAACCGAGCGCCAGATCCGGCTGGTATTCCAGCGGGCTCGGGAGAAGTCGGCCGAAGGTTGGCCGGTCATTGTGTTCTTCGATGAGATGGAGTCGCTGTTCCGCACTCGGGGCACCGGCATCAGCTCCGATATGGAGTCCACCGTGGTCCCCCAACTCCTGGCCGAGATCGACGGGGTGGAGGCGCTGCGCAACGTGATCGTGATCGGCGCCTCCAATCGGGAGGACCTCATCGATCCGGCCATCTTGAGGCCCGGACGCCTGGACGTGAAGATCAAGATCCAGCGTCCCGATGCCGAAGCCGCCGGGGCCATCTTCGCCCGCTATCTCACTGCCGAGATACCTATCGCCGCCGAGATGGTGGAGGGGCTGGGTGGAGGAGACCCGGACAAGGCGATCCAGTCCATGGTCGAGCAGACCGTGGTTGAGATGTTCTTGGAGGAGGAGCGCAACCAGTTCTTGGAAGTGACCTACCAGAACGGCGACAAAGAGATCATGTACTTCAAGGACTTCGCCTCCGGTGCCATGATCGAAAACGTGGTGCGGCGGGCAAAGAAGCTGGCCATCAAGCGCTCCATCGCCGGAGGCGCACCGGGCATCCACATCAACGACCTCTTGGATTCGGTATACCAGGAGTACCGAGAGCACGAGGACCTGCCCAACACCACCAACCCGGACGACTGGGCGAAAATTTCGGGCAAGAAGGGGGAGCGGATCGTGTTTGTCCGCACACTCTTGTCCAACGAGGAGACAAACCAGGGCGGGCGCTCCATCGAAGGGGTCGGCCCCGGCCAATACCTCTGACCTTCGATTGCCGCCAGACCTTCGGCTCAAGTCAACTAGCGTGCCAACCATGGCGGTCCCCAAGATTTGCGGCATTGAGACCGAGTTCGGGATCGCGCACACCGGCACCGAGGATTCCAACCCGATCACCGCTTCGTCTCTGCTCATCAACTCCTACCTGTCGGAAGTGGAGCGCACCGGTGAGGGAGGGCCGGCGTCCGGGGTGTCCTGGGACTTCGAGGACGAGATGCCCGGCAACGACATCCGGGGCATCGCCCCCCTGGGATCGCTGGCCCCCGAGATCGAGACCCACCTGGTGAACGCGGTGCTCACCAACGGCGCCCGCTACTACGTGGACCACGCCCATCCCGAGTTGTCCACCCCCGAGTGCAGCAACGCCCTGGATGCAACCCGCTACGACAAAGCGGGCGAGTTGATTCTGATGCGCTCCATGGAGTCGGCCGCCCGGGTCCTGCCCCAAGGCCAAGAGCTGGTGGTGTACAAGAACAACTCCGACGGCAAGGGCAACAGCTACGGGTGCCACGAGAACTACCTCATGGCCCGCACCACGCCCTTCTCCCAGATCGTGGTCCATGCCACCTCCCACCTGGTGACCCGCCAGATCTTCACCGGCTCGGGCAAAGTGGGCTCGGAGGCTCCTGGCCTCACCACCGCGGAGATACCGTTTCAGATCACCCAGCGAGCGGACTTCTTCGAAGAGGAGGTGGGGCTGGAGACCACGCTCAAACGGCCGATCATCAACACCCGGGACGAGCCTCACGCCGATGCCCGGCTTTACCGCCGGCTGCACGTGATCACCGGAGACGCCAACATGTCGGAGGTGGCCACCTTCCTCAAGGTGGGGACCACCGCCGTCGTCTTGGCCATGGTGGAGGACAACGTCTTGCCACGGGAGTTCCGTTTCCGGACACCGGTGTCGGCCATGCGGCAGGTGTCCTACGACCTGAGCCTGACCAAGACGCTGGAGCTGGCCGACGGCACCACCGCCACGGCGCTGGAGATCCAGTGGGATCTATTGGACCAGGCTCGCAAATACGCCGACAGCCACGGGCTCGACGCAGTGGGCGGCCCGGTGGGCGAAATGGTGATCGACCGCTGGGAGCAGGTCTTGGCCGGTTTGGAGGCCGACCCCATGACCTTGGCCCGCCAACTCGACTGGGTGGCCAAATACCAGCTGATACGGGGATTGTCCCAGCGCCATGACCTTCGGCCCGATGACGCCCGCCTGGCCGCGCTCGACCTCCAATACCACGACTTGAGGCCCGAACGATCGGTGGCGGCCCGAGTGGGTTTGGAGGCCTTAGTGCCTGCCGAAGACGCCCGAGCAGCTATCTCCGAGCCACCGACAGACACCCGGGCCTACTTCCGAGGCCAGTGCCTAAAGCGGTGGGCTCCCAACATTGTGGCGGCCAACTGGGACTCGATCGTGTTCGACGTGGGCGACGAGCCGCTCCGACGAGTACCCATGATGGAACCCGCCAGGGGCACGGCCGACCATGTCTACGACCTTCTGGCCGACTGCGACACCGCCGCTGATCTGCTGAAACGTTTGGGAGAACAGAGCTCGCGCTAGGGGAATGTGCTCGTACACGGTTGGGACCGTGGACTGAAGCGCTTGGGAGAACAGAGCTCGCGCTAGGGCGTCTCGACAATTTGTCTTCACTTCGGTTTGCCCTCACTTCGGGGAGAGTGCGATATCGTGATCGGCAAGCACCCGCGCATGAGGGGATGAGATGGCGGAACGAGAACAAATCAAGAAACCCGCACCCCAACGAGAGCAGTCTGATGTCGAAGATGCTCCGGCGGTCTCAGGGCAGGGCGAGGAGCTGAAGGCAGAGCTCGACGAGCTGTTGGACGAGATCGACGAGGTGCTGGAGTCCAATGCCGAGGACTTTGTGAAGTCCTATATCCAAAAGGGCGGCCAGTAGCGGTAGTCTGCCAACTGTGACGCTGCCCCTCTTTGCAGCCGGGGGCGACCCGGGCCCCAACTTCGCGGCGTTGCTGCGCTCTGCCGGACTTTCGCCGCCGACGCCCGACACCCCGGCTACCGACATGGCCATAACCCACGCCACCACGGTGGTCGCCATTCGCTGTCAGCAGGGAGTGGTAATGGCAGGAGACCGTCGGGCCACCGCTGGACACCTCATTAGCCATCGGACCATCGAAAAGGTGTTCCCCGCCGACCGCTACTCCGGGGTGGCCATTGCTGGGGCTGCCGGGCCGGCCATGGAAATGGTGCGGCTGTTCCAATTGCAGCTCGAGCACTACGAGAAAGTGGAGGGCAAGGCTCTCAGCCTGGACGGCAAGGCCAACCAGCTAGGCATGATGGTTCGAAACAACCTGCCCGCAGCAATGCAGGGGTTTGCGGTGGTCCCGTTGTTCGCCGGCTATGACCGATCCCGCGAGATCGGTCGGCTGTTCCAATACGACGTGACCGGAGGTCGCTACGAGGAGCGGGAGTATGCGGTGGGAGGTTCGGGGAGCCTTCACGCGGGAACGGTCATCAAGCTGGGATACCGACCCGATGCCGATGCCGATGAGATGATCGATTTGGCGGTGTCGGCCCTGTTCCGCACGGCTGAGGAGGACTCCGCAACCGGGGGCCCCGATCTCGTGCGGGGCATCTACCCAGTGGTGGCGGTCATAGGTGCCCAAGGTTTCGAACGAGTGGACGATTCCGAAGTGGAAACCCGGTTCCGCGATCTGTTGGACAGCTTGGAGACCAGAAGGGGTGATTCTCGATGACCATGCCCTTCTACGTTGCCCCCGAGCAGCTGATGAAGGATCGGGCCGATTTCGCCCGCAAGGGAATCGCCCGAGGCCGGGCTCTGACTGCGCTCAGCATCAGCGACGGCATCGTGATCTGCGCGGAGAACCAGTCCAACACCCTGCGCAAGGTGAGCGAGATCTACGACCGCATCGCGTTCGCCGGCGTCGGCCGCTACAACGAGTTCGATCAGCTCCGCATCGCCGGCGTGCGCCACGCAGACCTCAAGGGATACACCTATAGCCGCGAGGACGTGGACGCCCGAAGTCTGGCCAATCAATACGCCCAGGTGCTGGGCCAGACCTTCACCCACGAGATGAAGCCGATGGAGGTGGAGATCTTGGTGGCTGAAGTGGGGTCAGAGCCCGGTGGTGATCAGATGTTCCACGTGCTCTACGACGGCACCGTCAACGATGAATCCGGCTACACCGTGTTGGGGGGAGAGGCTGACTCCATTGCTGAGCGGCTGGGTCAGACCTACGACGGCGATTGGGCAGTGGGTGATGCGGTAAAGGCTTCTTCGGCCGCGCTGAGCGGTCAGGAGCGAACCTTCGAAGCTGACGACCTCGAGGTTGCCATTCTGGTGCGGGAAACCGGCCGGAGGGCGTTTCAGAGGATCGAGGGCGACGAGTTGGCCAGGCTAATGGACTGATGGACCGGCGCATCTTCGGGATAGAAAATGAATACGGCGTGACCTGCGCGCTTCGGGGCCATCGCCGGCTCAGCCCCGATGAGGTGGCCCGCTACTTGTTCCGCCGGGTGGTGTCCTGGGGCCGCAGCAGCAACGTGTTCTTGGTCAACGGCGCCCGGCTGTACCTCGACGTGGGATCCCACCCCGAGTACGCCACGCCGGAGTGCGATTCGCTATACGACCTGGTAGCCCACGACAAGGCCGGCGAGCGGATCCTGGAAACGCTCATCGAGAGCGCGGAGCTGCGGCTGCGGGAGGAGGGCATCCAGGGCGACATCTACTTGTTCAAGAACAACACCGATTCAGCCGGCAACAGCTATGGCTGCCACGAGAACTACCTCACGAGCCGGCGCGACGACTTCAGCGAGTACGCCGAGGTGCTGATCCCCTTCTTGGTCAGCCGGCAGATTTACGCCGGGGCGGGCAAGGTGCTCCAGACCGCTCGGGGAGCTGCGTACTGCATAAGCCAGCGGGCCGAGCACATCTGGGAAGGGGTATCGAGCGCCACCACCCGCTCCCGTCCGATTATCAATACCCGCGACGAGCCTCACGCCGACGCCGAGCGCTATCGGCGGCTTCACGTCATCGTGGGCGACTCCAACATGAGCGAGTACGCCACGTTCCTGAAGACGGGGGCCACCAGCATTCTGCTGCGAATGCTGGAAGATCCGTCGGTGGCGCTGCGGGACATGACGCTTGACAACCCCATTCGGGCCATTCGGGAGATCAGCCACGACCAAACCTGCACTCGCCGCATCCGCTTGGCCAGCGGCCGCGAGGTCAGCGCTTTGGAAATCCAGTCCGAATACCTCGACCGCGCCCTCAAATACGCCGACAGCCGCGACCTGGATCCCCAAGATAAGCAGGCCCTGCAAATGTGGGAGCACTGTCTGACCCAGATCGCCAAGGACCCCCTCAACCTGAGCCGGGAGTGCGACTGGGTGATGAAGCACCACCTCATCGAGGCCTACCGGGAACGCCACGGGCTGGCCCTCAGCGATTCCCGGGTGGCTCTGTTGGACCTCCAATACCACGATGTGAATCGGTCGCGCAGCCTCTTCTACCGGATGCAGAACCGGGGCATGACCGAGCGGATGTGCGTGGACGCCGAGATCAACCATGCCGTCGAGAATCCGCCGGCCACTACCCGGGCCCGACTCCGGGGTGAGTTCATCCGGCGAGCCAAAGAGCGCAAACGGGACTACACCGTGGACTGGGTGCACTTGAAGCTGAACGACCAGGCCCAGCGGACTGTTCTGTGCAAGGACCCGTTCCGCGCCCACGACGAACGGGTCGAGAAGCTGATCGAATCCCTGTGATGGCTAGGCGAAAGCCGGAGCAGGTCAGATTGGAGCGCTTGCTTCGGCTCATCGCCGCCTTGATCGACACCCCTCGCTTCCTCTCCATCGAGGAACTGCACCAGAGGGTGGGCATCTCCCGCGGGGAGGACTCGGCTGGCTATCCGGAGAACGGCTCGGCAGCCAAGCGGGCGTTCCACCGGGATATGAACCAATTGGCCGATGTCGGCATCCCGGTCATCTCTGGGCCGGTTCCCGGCCAGGAGCGGGAGACCTGGGGGTACCGCATCCGCAAGCAGGACTACTCCTTGCCGGAGATGGACTTCGAGGCCGACGAGCTGGCCGCCCTGCATCGGGCGGCCACCGCGGTCCGCTTCGACGGCGTCTCGGGATCGGAGGCGCTGTGGAAGCTGGGCGGCCGGGTAGGGGAGGGCACCGATGCCGAGCTGGCCGCAGTGCCCGTCCATCCCGCGCTGGCGGACATCTTTCAGGCAACTACCGAACAGCGGGTGGCCAGCTTCGCCTACGGCGGGCAACGCCGCGAGGTGGAGCCGTGGACCCTGGCCTTCGATCAAGGCCACTGGTACGTGATGGGCCATGATCGGGGGCGGGACGACAAGCGCACCTTCCGGGTAGACCGAATCGAGGGCGAAGTCGAACTGGGCTCCCCAGGCGGCTTCCAGCAGCCAGAGGGCACCGCCGGTTGGGTGTCGTTTCAGCCGTGGAAGTTTGGAACTGCCCCGGCCGTCACCGCCACGTTAAAGGTTGACCCCGATCAAGCGATGTGGGCGGCGCGCCGTCTCGGACAAGAGCCCTCAGAGAAGGATTCCGACGGTTCGGCGATATTTGAGGTGGTGGTTCGCAGTCCAGAGGCCTTTCGGTCGCTGGTCTTGGAGTTTCTGGAGCATGCCGAAATACTCGGGCCCCCAGAATTGCGCGTCGACATGGTGGCCTGGCTTGAAGGGATCAGCCGATGAGCCGGCTGAGCGCAGGGGATCGGCTTCGGCGAATGCTGGAACTGGTTCCCTGGATCATGTCCCAAGGCGGTGCTGAGTTGAGCGAGGTATCCCAGCGATTCGACTATCCCGAGGCGGAATTGCGAGAGGACCTCGTGAAGGTGCTGTTCGTCGTGGGGCTGCATCCCTTCACTCCAGATGAGCTGATTTACGTGATGGGCTTGGACGAAGAGGAAAACGGTGGATGGGTGGCCATCAGCAACGCGGATTACTTCTCCCACCCGCTCAGGCTCACCCATGGGCAAGCCCTGGGATTGATTGGCGCCGGAGAGGCTCTGCTGACCGGGGCTGATCCCGATGGCCCCTTGAGCCGGGGACTTGCCAAGCTCGCCGACGGACTAGGGGTGAGCGTGGGGGAGGACTTGGCGGTGAGTCTGGGAGAGTCGGCCGACGAATGGGTTGAACCGCTGCTGGAAGCAGCCACTGGTCACCGCCAGGTGCGGATCCGATACTTCAGCTACGGGAGAGGCCAGGAATCCGAGCGCGTCATTCATCCTCTTAGAGTGTTCTCGGAGTTGGGCAACTGGTATGTGCAGGGCCATTGCCAGCAGGCCGGTGGTGTACGAGTCTTCCGCATCGATCGGATTAGGTCTCTCCAAGTGCTGGAGACGCACTTCGAACCGCCTGATGAAGCGGGTACGCCGTCGGCTTTTGAAGCCCGGGAGGGCGATCCCCGGGTTGTGCTGCGGCTGGCCCCGGGCACTTCTTGGGCCATCGAAAAATATCCGACCGACAACCAGACGGCTCTCGACAGCGGCGAGATCGACGCCACCATGCCAGTGAGCCATATCAGCCGCCTGGAGCGGCTATTGCTGCAACTCGGGCCCCAAGCCGAAATGCGACATGCTGATCCGCCGGTCGCTGCCGATCAAACCCGAATCGCCGCCCAGCGGGTTCTGGCCCGATACGAGTAGAGGGCTTTCGCATCATGAGCGACGAGTCAAAACCCGCGCCAAAAGAGGCGGTTTCGCCAGGCGGTGTCGCAGACTCCTCAGAGGAAACCGGAGGCGCCTCAGAGTCCAAGCCGGGCAAGACCGGTCTGCGGGTCACTATTGAGTGGGTGGCCGTTTTAGCCGGAGCACTGGCTTTGGCCTTGATATTGCGGGCAGTGCTCTTTCAGGCGTATTACATCCGCTTCACTTCCATGGAGCCCACCCTGAGCAACGGCGACCGGGTGTTGGTGAACAAGCTGGGCTATGACCTCCATGACATGGACCGCGGCGACCTTGTGGTGTTCGAGCGGCCGCAGGGAGTGAGCGGCCGGCAAACCGATGACCTCATCAAACGGGTCATCGCCCTCCCCGGCGAGGTCATCAGATTCGTCGATGGGGAGGTGTACATAGACGGCCGGCGTCTCCACGAGCCCTATCTGGAGTCATCTGGCATCACCGCGGGCAATATGCCCCCCAAATGCGCCCCCCTCGTGAATCAAGGCTGCCTAGTGGGAGCGGGCGAGGTGTTCGTGATGGGCGACAACCGGGCTAATTCCACCGACAGCCGGTCGTTCGGTCCCATCTCTGAGCATCTGATAGTAGGACAAGCCTTCCTGCGCCTCTGGCCGGTCACCGAGTTCGGCCGGCTCTAGTGGTGTGTCGTGGGTTTATTCGCGCGTGTCCTGCTAGCCGGCGAAGATCTTCGCGGATTCAGCTGTCAAAGTGGCCGTGGCCGTGATCGTTGAAGACGTGGAGGACCCCGTCCTCGTGACTGTCGTGTTCTCCGTGAAAGACACAGTTTTCTTCATCGCCATGAGCCATGCGGAGACCGAAGGCCTCTTGCAAGTTCTTGTTGATTAGCACCTCGCCGGGAGTTCCCACCGCTACCATCCGATTGGCCAAGAGGAGCACTTGGTCACAAATCTCGGCCTCGTCCATGTGGTGGGTGGAGATGACCACGATGCGGCCTCGCTTGCGCTCCTCGTCGATGATTCGAATGATCGCCTCCTGGCTGGGCATGTCCAAGCCGGTTATGGGCTCATCCATCAAGAGCACGTCAGCGTCGTGGGCCAGGGCCTGGGCAACCATCACCCGCTGGCGCTGCCCGCCCGACAGCTCCCCGAACTGGCGCTTGCGCAGATCGAGTACCTCCATGCGCTCGGCCGCGTCCTCGATAATGATCCGGTCCGCCGGCCCGAATCGCCTTACTAGTCCCCGATCGCGGAAGCGGGATATGCGCAGCACGTCGGAGACAGTCAGCGGCATCCATGCCCGCAGCCCGTGCTGCTGGGGCACCAGTGCCACCGATTTCTTGGAGGGATGCGGGCTGATCGTCCCCTCCGAGGGATTGACAAGGCCAGCGATCAGTCTCAGCAAGGTGGTCTTGCCGGAGCCGTTGGCGCCTACCAGCGCAGACGAGGTGCCGTGCTCGAGTCGGCAGGTGATTTCCCGAAGAGCGACGTGGCCGTTGTTGTACTTTGCCGCAACGTCGACGAAATCCATAGGAGCTCTGTTTCGAGTAATCAAAGCTTTCTGAAATGCGGCTCGATCAGTCACTGCCCGTCAGGGTACCAGCACGCCAGTGCCTCCCCCATGCGGTCGACGTGGTCGCTGTAGACCGCGTCGATGCCCATATCCAGCAGTTCGTTGAGCACCCGGGGTTGTTGGGCATCCCACCCGAAACACAGCACCCCGAACCGGTGGAACAAAGTGACCAGGCCGCCGGTCCAGTCGGTTTGGTGGAGGTTCACCGAGTCGATGCCGGCCTCGGCCAGCACGGCGGCCCGCCGCTCGGGGCCGTCGTCCATGCGGCTCAGCCGGGTGGAATTGCACAAGCGCACATCGGGCCACCGGTCCCGAAGCTCGACCAGGGTGTCCACATCGGGGTGGCACAACCACAGCCGTTGGCGGAGCGGACTCCCGGTGCTAGCCGCGGCCCCGTCTACGGCCGCGATCACCGCGGGGGCGGCATCGGGATCTTTGAGGTCGAGCGACAGCTCGAAATCGGCGCCACAGGTGTCATACAGATCGGCCAGGGTGGGTATGTGCTCGGGCAGTTCATCGCGGCGGCAGTCAAGGATGGGGCGCCGCCGTCTCAGCCGACCCGAGCGCACCCATCCGTCGTGGTCCAGCACCGCGTGGTTGTCGGCAGTCATCCACACGTCGCTCTCCAGGCCGACAGCCCCCATTTCCAACGCCAAGCAGAACGCCGCCAACGTGTTCTCGCGCTCTTGGGCTCGAGCCCCCCGATGGGCAAACCCGATCGGGGGTAAATGAAGGGGGGAGATCCGGGGAGCCATCGGTTCATCTTGTGCTGCTGACAAGAGATCGAACAACCCCACTGGAGAATAGGAGCGGTAGCCTCGGAGCGTGGGAAACCTCGGATGGGCCGAAGTCGCCGTGATCGTGGTGGTAGCCCTGGTGGTTCTGGGGCCGGACAAGCTGCCGGGAGCGGCCCGCCAGATCGGCAATGTCATCCGCCAATTCCGCCGGATCTCCACCGGATTTCAGCAGGAGCTGCAAAACGCCCTGGACGAGCCCATAGAGGCTGAGGCTCGGCGTAGAGGAGAACTGGCCGTGGAGCAGAGCAAATCGGCAAACAAACCGGCCCCCGACCCGCCGCCGAGCAGCCAGTGAGCGAATCCACCGCGGGCCGCTCCCGATCCGACGACGGGACCATGCCCCTGATGGGACATTTGGCCGAGCTGCGAGTGCGGCTCATCAAATGCGTCTTGGCCGTGGTGGCCGGCGCGGTGGTTTGCTGGGTGTTCTACCCCCAGATACTGGACCGGCTGGTCCAGCCCTACTGCGACGTGATCCCCGAAGAAGCGGTGGATGAAGAGGCGGTGAGGCAGAACCTGTTCGGAGGATGCGAGCTTCTCGTGCTGGACCCGCTGGAGCCGTTCTCGGTGCGGCTGACAGTGGCGGGCTACGGAGGGTTGGCTCTGGCGGTTCCGGTGGTGCTCTGGCAAGTGTGGAGGTTTGTCCAGCCTGGCCTCTTCCCCCGAGAACGACGACTCGCAGCCGCCTTCACAGCGGCCGGCGCCCTGCTGTTCGCACTGGGGGCCGGCCTGGCCTATTGGAGCATCCCCCGGGCGCTGAACTTCTTAACCTCAATCGGGGGCGAGGACTTGGTGACCGGATTCTCCCCCGCCAAGTACCTGTCGTTCGTGATCAAGATGATGGCCGCATTCGGCATAGGGTTTGAATTCCCCATTCTGCTGGTGTTCTTGCAGCTCGCCGGGATTATCCACTACCGCCAGCTGATCCGGGGGCGGCGATTCGCCATCGTCGGCATCGTGGCCCTAGTTGCGGTGATCACCCCCAGCGGAGATCCATTCACGCTGATGGTGCTTTCGGTGCCCATGTACTTGTTCTACGAAGCAGCCATCGTCATCGGATGGATGCAAGCCCGCCGAGAACGCCGCCGAGCTGTTGAAGGAGAAGAGGACCCAGAGGAAGCCGATGCCGATTCAGAGGGGTGAGAACTGGGGGATGCCAGGAGGCCTGGGGCCAGATGGCGTGCTGGTTCGCACCGACGCCGAGGCCCGGGCCCTGATCGAAGAAGCTCGACGGGCCAACCGGCCACTGCCCGAGCTGGGCTTGCTGGGAGGCGACCTGTGCCGCACTCTCGGCGGCAGAGGCGACCCCGACGCCATCCGATCGCCGGAAGCGTGGCGGTTCGCAGTGGATGTCGGCGCCGTTCTCCTAGACGGCCGGCTGTTCTGGTTCAGCGCCCACCTGACGGCTCGACGAAGAGGGTGGGCCGGGGAGGCGCTGGTGGCCATGAACGCCGCCTGGCGGGGGGGCTGGAATCTGGGTCCCAAGGCCCACCCCGGCGATGGGCTGCTGGACGTCTCCCACGGCCGGCTGTCGGTCGGAGACCGGCTGCGAGCCCGGCGCCGGGTCGGCACCGGGGACCATCTGCCCCATCCCAATATCCGCTACCAACGCGCTGGTGCCTTCCAGACGGTGCTTGAGCAGCCGCTGATGGTGGAGTTGGACGGCCAGCCGGTTCAGCGAGCTGCCAATCTGTCGATTCGAGTGGAGCCGGCCGCGCTCACCGTGGTGGTGTGAAGCGCTGGTATCGCCGGGCTCGAAGATTCACTACGGTCGTCAATGCGACCACTAGCATTCGCCCCGTGACTCCCGATCTGGCCAAGCAGCAGATGGCCGCAGAGGTCGACGCACGGGCGGCTCATCTGCTCGACATCTCTCACCAGATCCACGAGACCCCCGAACTCTGCTTTGAGGAGCACACCGCCCACGATCTGCTCTGCACTGTCTTGGAGGGCGAAGGGCTCGAAGTGGAGCGTTCGGCATTCGACCTGGACACGGCGTTCGTGGCCAGAGCCGGCCGAGCTGGTCCCCACGTTGCAGTGATCTGCGAATACGACGCTTTGCCCGAGATCGGACACGCCTGCGGCCATAACGTGATCGCGTCCGCAGGACTGGGCGCGGGCTTGGCCGCGGCCGAGTTGGCCGAGGAGCTGGGGGGCCGCATCAGCATAATCGGCACCCCTGCGGAGGAGGGCGGCGGGGGCAAGTGCTATCTGCTGGAGCGGGGCGCCTTCGACGGCATCAGAGCAGCCATGATGGTTCACCCCGCCAACCACGAGCTCATGCGGATGAATGCCATTGCGGTGGAGCAGCTTGAAGTGGCTTATGCCGGGAAGTCAGCCCACGCTTCAGCCTCGCCTCACCGAGGAAGAAATGCCCTAGACGGTGCGGTGTTGGGGTACATGAATGTGGCTGCGCTACGCCAGCACATTCGACCCGATGAGCGTATCCATGGGATTTTCACCCGGGCTGGGGACAAGCCCAACATCGTTCCTCATGATGCCGCGGCGGAATGGTACGTTCGCTCTCCGAGGCTCGACAGTCTGGCGGAGCTGAGAGAACGGGTGGTGGCTTGCCTCGAAGCCGGGGCGGCGGCGGCCGGAGTCGATATCGAATGTCGCAGCGAAGCGCCGATCTACGCCAACCTGATCGACAACCAGGTGTTGCTGGACTTCTATATTCGCAACGCGGCCGAGACAGGGCGGGTTGTCCATGAGCCCGAGTCCGCAGCAGCAGTTGTGGGCAGCACCGACATG
Source organism: Acidimicrobiales bacterium (assembly GCA_963663255.1). GTDB lineage: Bacteria > Actinomycetota > Acidimicrobiia > Acidimicrobiales > Bin134 > Poriferisocius. The sequence goes on along the minus strand of OY760141.1, from coordinate 1,876,745 downwards.
GGAAACGTCAGCCACGTTGTGCCGTCAATCCATCCCATGATCAAGATCGCCCCCGAACATGTGCCCATCCACACCCCGGAATTCGCCCACTATGCGAAATCGCCGGACGGCGACCAGGCGGTGCTCGACGGGGCGAAGATGATGGCCATGACAGTCGCCGATCTGTGGCTGAACCCCGACGCCCTCGACCGGGCTCATGATGAACTGGCCCTCAGCCGCCAATGACTCAGTACGTCGCTGAACAGTTCACCAGTGACGAGGCGGACATCCTCCGCCGGTATTTCACCAACCTCGACCAACCGGTGTTCGCCCTGGTGAACCTGCCGGAGGTGGTCAAAGGAGCGCTGTTCGCCCGCTACAGCCGGTCGGCCAAATCACTGCGGAGGCTGTTTCTGGACGAGTTTGTCGGCGAATTGGACATCAGCGGCGACATGACCATCGATGCCACCGTCGGACTCAAACGGGCCGAGGAGCTGTACGATCGGGTGTTCTTCGAGTATGGGGACGACTCGGTAGCCCAGCTGGGCGGCGTCCACCTGGCCTGCGAGCAAGCCTCCAACATCTTGACCAAGGTGCTGGAATGGGGTCGGCTGATGTCGTATTTGGAGCAGTCCACCCGATACATCGACTACCTGGCCCGCATCGGGGGGCGCTACCGCTACTACCGCGACCCCCAGGTGGGGGAGTCACCCCTGTCGGGACGTTACGTCAGCGATATGGACCGGATGTTCGAGACCTACGGCCAGCTCCTGCCGGCCATGACCGATTTCTACCGCCAACACACCCCCAAGGACTCCAGTTCCTCTGACTTCGCCTACCGCCAGGCAGTTCGAGCCAAAGCACTGGATGCGATTCGGGGGATGCTGCCGGCGGCGACCGTGTCAAACGTGGGCATCTACGGCACCGGCCAGTCATACGAGCTGCTCCTGCTGCGGATGCGGGCCCATGATCTCCCCGAGGTCCAGACGTACGCCGATCTGATGCTGGCCGAGCTGCGCAAGGTGATCCCCTCATTCCTTAAGCGAGTGGACCTGGAAGATCGAGGAGTGGAGTGGAGCCGCTATTTGGGCGACGTCAGGGAGTCGGTGGAGAGCGTGGCCGAGCATTTGGTGCCTCCGGATCTGCCCTCTGATGAAGTTGCAGAGGTTCGCCTGGTGGACTTCGACCCAGAAGCCGAGGTCAAAATGGTGACCTCCATGCTGTATCCCTACACCCATGTGCCCGAGGAACAGCTCGAGCGTGAGGTGAGGGCCATGGGCATCGAAGACCGGATGTCGGTGGTGCGAGCCTACGCTGGAACAAGGGCCAACCGCCGCCACAAGCCGGGGCGAGCCTTGGAGCGGCCCTTCTACCGGTTCGACATCCTCTCCGACTACGGCGCCTTCCGAGATCTCCAGCGCCATCGAATGCTCACGCTGGAGTGGCAGAAGCTCACTCCTCAACACGGGTTCACCTGCCCTGAGGCAGTAGACGCCGCAGGCTGCGCCCCATCGTTCAACAAGGTCATGGAGAGATCAGAGGCCCTCTACCACCTCTTGAATCGAGACTTTCCCGAGCAGGCCTCATATGCGGTGTGCTTCGCCTACAAAGTGCGCTTCGCTATGAGCTTGAACGCCCGATCGGCCATGCATCTCATCGAGCTGCGCACCACCCCCCAAGGCCACTCTGTGTACCGAAAAGTCGGACAAGAGATGTGGCGGCTCATCAGAGACGAGGCCGGTCACGCGGCAATTGCAGAGATGATGACGTTCGTCGACCTCACCGAGGAGCCCCCCTTGGGCCGGCTGGACGCTGAACGCCGAGCCGAACAGCGACGTCAAGTCGAAGAGCGGGCGTAAGCCCTCACAACATTGATCGCTAATGAGCACACATCGCGGGGCAGGGGTGTCTATGATCCGCGCTGATCGCAATACCTGAGAAAGGGACCAGGGGAGAATGACTGACCCTGAAGAGCACGAAGAAATCCCAGCAGAGGATTTCGGTGATGGTGACATCGAGGAAGACCTCGACGGCGAATTCGATGATGACCTCGACGGCGAATTGGATGGCGACCTCGACGGCGACTTGGACGATGACCTAGACGGCGACGTGGACGAAGACCTCGAAGACGAAGAAGAGGAGGCCGACAACGGATCGGCCCGCAACTCGACTATGTCTGAGGACGAGGACGGCGACGCGGAGGACATCGACCCCGACAATGTGGAGGCCGATCTCGACACCATCTTGAAGGATCGCCTGGCCGCGGGCGACGACGAGGACGAGGACGAGGACACCCCAGAGCCAACGCCGGAGACCGCGGGCCAAGTCGCACCCAAGCGGGACAACGAGTGGATGTGCGAGGGGTGCTTTCTGATCGTCAGCTCCAGCCAATTCGGGCCCCGCAACAACCCCCGGTGTCCGTCGGGGGAGGAACCCTGCCCTTCGCTGGCCCGGTTGTGAGCTCGACCGACAGCACCGACTCCTCCCGGGAGGCGCTGGACCGGATGCTCGATGCGCTGGTGTTCGCGCCTTTGGGGCTCCTTCTGGAGTCGGACAAGCCGAGCGCGGAGCTGGCGGCTCGAGGCCGTCGACAACTGGAAGCCGCTCGGCTGCTTGGGCGCATTGCCTTGGGCCACTCCTCTGCTCCGACTGATGGCCCCGCCAACCCTCCCGACCCTCAGCCTGGTTGAACAATGAGCGAGCGGCCAAAAGACGGCGCGGCCCGACCAGCCCGTGCCGACGAGATCGGTGCCATAGCCGAATTGGCCCGGGAAGCCCGTCGCGAAGCGCTGGAATACCGGGGCGGAGAACGATGGATGGCCACCGAGGCCGCTCCTGAGCCGCTTGAGCATCATCTGGTAGGGCTCATTGCTGATCCTGAGGCGGTATTGGTGGCGGGCATCTGGGACGACACGGTGGTGGGGTACGGATGGGCCCGGCGAATTGTCCGCCTAGACGGATCACCGATTGGCCGGATCGAAGAGCTGTTCGTCACACCGGAGGGCCGTTCGGTAGGAGTGGGGGAGTCGCTGTTCGACAGTTTGATGCAGTGGGCTCGGGAGCAGGAGCTGGTGGCGATCGACGCCTTCGTGTTGCCGGGCCACCGCGAAGCCAAGAACTTTTTTGAGACATTCAAGATGACTGCCCACGCACTGATCGTCCATACCCAGCTTGACCAAAACCGGGAGTCATGAGCGGGCCGGAGCTATGTGTCGGGGCCGTGGTGGTAAGCGGCGACGCCATTCTGCTCATCCGTCGAGGAACTCCGCCGGGGGAGGGACTGTGGTCGGTGCCCGGTGGCCGCGTGCAACGGGGGGAGAGCATGGCCGACGCTGCCCGCAGGGAGCTGCTGGAGGAAACTGGGCTGGAAGGGGAGGTGGGCGAGGCCGTGGGCTGGACCGAGCTCATCGGCCGCCGACGCCACTACGTGGTGGTGGACTTTTGGGTCACAGTGGCGCCCGATGCGGCGCCGACCGCCGCTACCGATGCAACCGACGCGGCATGGGTGGACATTGGCGAATTGGAGGAGTGGGACTTGGTCGACGGCCTGCTTCAGTTCTTAGCCGACCACCGGGTTATCTCCGGCTAGCGGGTTATCTCCGGCTGGCGGGTTATCTCCGGCTAGCGGGTTGAACACCGGCGCCGCGGCGGCTGCGTCTCGGCGGCGGCGTGGGTTCCACGCCGAACAGGGCGGCGATATGGGGAACCCGCTCAGACAGCTTTGTGACCTCAGCCAATAGTTCTTTGTCAGGATTCTCCGGGACACCCTGGGGCTGAACCGTTCGGCGCACCGGCGAGAACGCCACCGCACCCAATACGGTGATCCAACGCTTGGACGGCGTGTCGCTGGTCAAGGCGGCGTTGGCCGCCTCTGTCAATCGGTTGACCATGTCTTGGGGAAGGGGCACTCCGGCTTTCGGGGGCCGTGAGCTGAGCCTCAAGGCCCGCACCATTCGACCATCGGCCAGCGTGGCCGCCACCTCGGCCAGCCATTCGGCGTGCTCTCGGTCGACTCGCTCGGTGAGCTTGTTGCGCAGATCTTCGGCCATAGCCTTGGTCTCTTCGTCGGTTGCCCCGTCCTCAGAGGCGACCACCACCGACCGCAAATCGCGTAGATCAACTTCGTCAATTTCGGCCAGCGCGGCCTCAACCCGATCTCGCCACTCCGCAGATCGCATCCGAGGGAGCAGCTTGCCTGCTGCGGCTAGAAATTCATCAGCAGGCTCGGAACCAGACTTCTTTTCTTTCGCACCCTGCTTTGGCGATTTGGTCTTGGCCTCGGCCTCAGATTCAGGAGCCTCCTCCGTTTTGGCCTCGGCCTCAGGAGCCTCCTCGGGCTTGGCCTCGGCCTCAGATTCAGGAGCCTCCTCCGTTTTGGCCTCGGCCTCAGATTCAGGAGTCTCCTCGGGCTTGGCCTCGGCCTCAGATTCAGGAGCCTCCTCCGTTTTGGCCTCGGCCTCAGAAGCTTCCTTGGCCGCTTTCTTCTTGGCTTGGGCGGCGTCACGGGCTTTCTTGCGCTGATCCCGCAGGGCTTGTTCCACCGAGGCGACGCCGTCTCTCATCATCTTCTCAGCCACCGGCTTTTGCTCCTCAGGCAAGCTGTCGATCAACGCCTGGCGGTGGGTGCGTGCGGGGCGTAGGCGCTTGGCCTTGGGACGGTCATCGTCGCGGCGGGTTTCCCGGCGGTCACGATCCCTTCGGTCGCCCCGGCCGCGTCGGTCCTGACGTCCCCTTCGGTCGCCGGAATCCCGGTCTCGGTCCCGGCCCTTGCGGTTGGCCACCAACTGGGTGGTCACCAGCGGTTGATCTCGGCCAGAGCCCAAGACCTCCAGAGTCTCCGGCAGGGGACGCTTGGTCTTGGGTTCGAAGGCCTCGATGATCTCGATACCATCCATGTGGAACTCGGCCTCGACGGTCAGCTCGTCGCCCGCTTTGGCCGCAAAGGCGATCAGATCGCCGGCCATCTCGCCCTTCGGCTCTCGTGCGCCCGCGGCCCTCCATGTCCAAGACCCGTCGGGCCGCTGGCTGGTCAGCTCAATCTCAATCCTGCGAGACACCGGCGGTCACGCTACCGCATTGGCGTTCAATGGCAGAACTGCTGGTGGGCTTTCCTCAGCATGGGGCCAATACGGCGGTTGCGGGAACCCCCATACCGCCCAGGTCGATGGCCACCGTGCCAGTGGCCGGGGTTAGGCCAGTGAACACCCGTGGGCTCCAAGGGATGCGGGCCTCCACTCGAAGCACGGGACTTCCCCCGGCTTGGCTGACGCAACCGGCCAGGATGGTGCCGTCAAGGCGGGTTGTGTTCACCGTGCCCGGGTCGCAACCCCGGCTCCCGCAACCATCGACAAAGGCTCCCGCGGCCCGCTCGGCCCGGTTGACGGCCAGGTTGCGACTGGTGATCAGTTCACCGTGGTCGGCCAGCGAGCCGCTGGCCACAGCCACGGCCATGCCCAGCGACAAGAGCACAATGGCGGAGTACATCGGCCTAGTCGACTGGCTCGATGCCCACGGCCATGACTCGTTCGGTCTTGAGTAGCAAACCCAGCTCTACCGGGCAGCTCACCACCGCCGCCACCGACGGTGTCGTGCCGGGGCTTCGGGAAGGGCGAGGCTGGGAAACCAGGCTGACCTCGAACAAGGCGTCGGTTTGGTTGCAGACCCCGGCGGTGGCGGCGAGGCCGGACTGCTCCACCGCGGCCATCACCTCGTCCCACCGGTCCCGAGCCGACGGCTCCGCGGTGGTGCCGTCGGCCTCAGCCAGGGTGTCGGCAGCATGGACGGCAGCGGCCTCGGTGAAGGCCGCTGTTCGGTACCGGGCCGTGCCCAGCGTTCCGGCGGCGTCGAGCACCACAATGCCGAGCACCAGCGCGGGGAGTATCAGCAGAAACGCGATGGCGTCGCTCATGGGAATCCCGTCAACAGGAGCCGGGGACGCTCAGTGCTGCAGCGCTGGTGGCCGATCGACAGCCCGTGGCGGTGGTGTGCAGCGCCGACACCCGGGTGTCGAGCGGAGCGGCGGTGACCGCGGCGATCAGGTTGCAGGCGTCGGCGTACACGTCCACGGCCACCGGCTGCACCGCGAGGTGCTCAATCTTGCCCAAGGCCGCTCGGGCCGCGGCGGTCAACGCCTCGGGTGGCGGCACATCGCACTGCCATCCGACCTCGGTTGCAGCCTGGGCCGCGGCAATCGCGGCCGACTGGGCAGCGGCGTCGGCCGACAACCGGGTGACGTGGCTCACGTACAGCCCGGTGACCACCGCCAACAAGAACATCAGCAGCACCGCGCTGCGCAGGACGACCAGAGATGAGGCCATGGTTGGCTATGCGCAGGGCGGGGTATTGCCAGCAGTCCAAGTTCCACCTACCGCATCGCACAGTGTCTCGGTGGTAATCCGGTCCAAGTCGATGTTGTCCCCGTCGGCGGGAGCATTCGAGCTGAGTTGGGCATAGACGATGATGGCCACGATGGCGGCGGCGGCAATGGCGACCACGATCAAGATCATCTGGACGATGGCTGATTGCATGGGTGATTTCTCCTTTGGTACAGGGCATCCGGCGCGCCTCAGAGCACGAAGATCACGGCGGCCATGACGGTGAGACCAGCGACGGCGGCCACCAAGGTGACCGTGGTTCCGATGGCCCGGCTGAGCTGGTCGATCTCCAGGCGTCGCTCGGACTCCAAAGTCCGAACTGATCGGGACAGGGACTTGTCCAATAGGTCTGAGGACGCCGCTCCGGCCCGCTCGGCGGCCACCACCGAGGCCAGCAGCGGCTCGGCGGGGGAGCCGGCGATGGCCGCGGTGACCGCGGGCAGTGGATCCCGTCCGGCCTCCAAAGCAGCCCCAATGGCCCCTTGGGCCACGGTGAAAGCCCGACCCGATACCGTCAAAGCCGCGTTGACCGCGGCGGCGTTGATGGGCTGTCCCGCCGAAGTCAGCAGCCGCAGCTTGCGCATCCACTCGAGCACCTTTTGGTCCCGTTCTCGGCGGTAGCCCGCGGCGGCCAGCGACCGGATGGCCGCGGGCACCAGGCGAGGCAGCCACGTTCCGGCCAACACCGCCAGAGTCATGCCTCCGGCCCAGCCGAATGCCGATAGTCCGACGAGCCCGCCAACCACAGCACCGGCAGCCGACAGAGTCCAGCTGGCCATCGATATGTGGTTAGGAGGCCAACCAATGGCCGCAGCCTGAATTGCGGCCTGGCTGGTGGTGCTGGGCGGGGTCAGCAGCAAGACCATCGCCGCGGCCACTCCCGAGGCACCGGCGACGAAGATCATCGGCCCGCCCGCCAGGCTGGGGCCAGCACCCGGGCACAGATGGCGGCCGTCAGCAGCGCCAGGAGCAACAAGAACTGCTGCCCAACCGATGAGGTAAGCCAGCGACCCACGTCTTTGGCGGCGAAGCCGCTGATGGCCAGCATCCCGACCGCCATCACCACGGTGACCGCAATTTGAGGCATGAGGGCCGCCACATAACGGTGGAAGTGGCGAGCAGTCTCGGCCGCCTCCATAGCCTCGTCGGCCAATACGCCAGCCAGACCCACCCACTGCGAGCCTCCCCGAAAGGCCTCGGCCAGCACGGTGGCCAGCATCTCGGCAATAGGGCGTTGGATGGTGGTGGAAAAGCGGTTGGCCGCCTCGACCAGGCCGCCGGTCTCGCACTCGGCGGCCATGAGCTGTGCAGCTGCACCCACCCGGCCGGGAATCAGCGGCGCTGCTTGGCGGACGGCTACCACTACGGTGGGAGCCACCAACGCCTGGTTGGCCAGTCCGCTGGTCAGCTGGGCTAGCTCGTCGGCTTCCCGCAGACTACGGCGCGACCTGATCTGAACCGCGATTGCCCAAATGCCCACGCCGGTCAGCACCATGACGGCCACGCCGGTGGTGGCCCCCACCAGAACCATCCCGGCGATGAATCCGAGAGCAACCAGTGCCGCGGCCAGCAGCGGCCCGGCTCGCAGTGAGCGCCGCTGGACCAGCAAGAGGCTCCCCATGAGGAGCGCCGAGGGGGTTCCCGCCGACGTCGGCCACCAGACCATAACCATCAAGGCGAACCCTGCGGCCATAGCCGCCGCGGCTTGCGCAGTCATTGGCTTGTCACCGAGGAAGCCGCCACCGACAACGAAGACGCAGCCGGCATTCTGTCGGTTCTCGGTGTCGAGCCGTCGGCCGGTCGCAGGTCTATCCCCACTGATTGGTAAAGACGCTCGATTTGGCCGTGGGGCCGGCCCACCGGAGCCGACCACCGCTGGCCGGGGCGAAGGGCCCATAGGCACCGGGTGTCGATGACGTCTTGTCGATCGTCGTAGCTGACGATTTGGGTGACATCGGACACAACCCGCTCTCCGATCTCGTTTCGGCCCATCCACACCAGCAAATGGACGGCGATGGCGATCTGCTGGCGGGCGAACCGAGCGTCGGCCCCCTCACCGCACGCGTACGACACCAGTTTGGCCAGCACGCCTGGACCCGGCTGGCTGTGCAGCGTGACCAGGCAGCCGTTGAGCCCGCTGCTCATGGCGTCGAGCAGCGCGAGGGTGCCTTCGCCCCTCGTCTCGCCGATCACAAGCTTGGACGAGTTGGCCCGCTTGGCGTCGCGTATGTGGTCGCTCATGGTGACCTTTCCCACACCGTCGTTGTTGGCATCCCGTGTGAGACGCTCAAAGCTGTTGGGATGGATGCCGTATTGGGCCAAGCGGAGCTCGGGAGTGTCCTCTATGGTGTCGATCCTCTCCGAGGCGTCGACGGTGGCCAGCAGGGCCTGGCACAGCGTGGTCTTGCCGCCACCCATGGCCGCGGCAACCACGATGTTGGCCCGGATCGGCCCGGAAACCGCCCCTGCCAATATCTTCTGAAGCGGTGGTTCGGCAACGCTGAGCTCGTCCAACGTGGCCTTGCCGGCCATATTCGACCGAAGCACCATGGTGGGGGGATGGCACATAAACGCTTCGGCGTGCAGCCGCCACCGGTCGCCGAGGCGGATGTCCAGCCGGCTGTCGAGCATGTCGAAGCGCTGGGGCTGCCCTCCGGAGAAGCTGGCCAAGTGCCGGGCTGTCTCGATCAACTCGTCATTAGACGCAAATGGGGAGTTCCGGCGCTCGCGCTGTCCCTCGGCACGGTGGACGATCATGCACTCGCCGCCCCGGATTTGGAACTCCTCGACTCCGGTTTCTTCCAGCAGATCGGCCAGCCGGGTCTGGGCGGCGTGCGAGGCCGACCACAGGTGGGTCTCGCGGTCGAGCGGATCGAGCCGGCGGGGGGCGACAGCAGTCCATGCCATCCGACGCCCGAGCCGGTGCAGCCGGCGGCGGTGACTCCGGGCCGGCTCGGTGGACACCCAGAGCGTGAAGACCCGCTGGCGGCGGAACCGATCGGTGTCGGGCTGATCGTCGGACACAACCACCGACACAATCGGCGTGGAACGACGGGCCCCGGTGTCCAGCCGAAGCTGGGAGCGGACGTCGGTGCTGTCGGCGGCAGTGATCCACAACACCGCGGCGGCTGAGGCCACCGCCGATTCCAAGCGGAGTTCCGGCTCGTCGTCTCGCATGAAGAGCACGGTGGGATGACCAGCAGCCGATGCCTGATCAACCTCGGTTGGGGAGGTGGCCAGAACCACCCCGGGGGCGGTGCTGGCAATGCCCTCCAGCACCCCGTCCATCACCCGCTCCACGGCCTCGCTGTCGAGCCATCGGTCTCTAATGGTCAACAGCATCAGCTCGTCGCCTCATTGTTGCCACCAGCCTCGGGCGGGCCATCGCTTGGGCACCGAGGCCAGCCCCCGGGAGGCGACTCCCATATCCACCACTGTCCATCAGCCAGCACGGCGGCCAGCTCAGGGGTGGCCTCTACGGTCACGCTGGTGGCGGCGCCTTCGTCGCCCACCGCCAACAAGGTGGCCAGGGCCGCTGCGCATCCACCAGAGTACGGAGAGAACACGGCCCGGTCTCCGGCAGCCGGACCGGAACCGGCCCACATCTCAGCGCTCACCATGAACCTCATCAGCGCGGTTTTGCGGTTGTCGTCACCGCTTCGTCGGGGGCGCAGCATCTTGGGTGAGACCAGCGCGCTCTCGGGCACATCGACGGCTGCGACGGCTTCGGCCAGCTCTGATGGCTGGATGAACAGCGCGGCCAGGTCGGCCGGCATGTTGACCGTGGCGTGATCGCCCGGTGGATGGCCCTCCGCCCACCGCTGGGCTGCCACCACCACCGAGACCTCCGCGACGTCATCGCCGTCTCGGGACAGGGCCGCGATCGCCGCGACGGTGGCCACCAGGACGACCGCCGTTGCCAATAGGCGCCAGCGGAAGGCAACTGGCCAAGACGTGGGCGACCACTGCTCGCTATTGGGACGGTTCACCATATTGTGATCCGTTGGCCCAGATACTCGGTCGGCTCGCGGAACCAGGACAGATCATCGGCCAAGACCAGGGTGTGGTGATCGCCCTGCTCAGAGGTGTACTGAACTTGCAGGCTCCACACCCAGAAGCCCCGACGGGGGATCGACCACCGACAGTGCCCGTGGGCCGCTTCCCAGGCGGGGGACAAAGACAACACACCGTCTTCCGGCACGGTCCAAGGGGGCAAGTCACCGGGCGGGCACCAGACGATGGAAGGATCGTTGCGGGCAAAGGCGGCTTGGAACCATTGCCTGCGCTGCGCATTCAGCAGATCCCACAGCGCGGCTGCCTTTATGGCCGTGTCCTTCGCAGCCACGTCGCCCGGAGCCTTCAGCTTGGCCAGATCAGCAGGCTCGTAGGGAAGCAGCTCTCGTAGCGACACCCCGACACCAGTGGCCGTCCAAAGGCATCCGTTCACCGGGGCGTCGAGCACATCGAGCGTTGACCCCGGTTGCAGAGCTGTCCAATGGCGCACCGTGTGGCCCGCCCTTGACGCCGCGGTCAGAAACAGCCGCCCGCCCGGTACCTCTGGATGGTGATGTCCGGTGAAACCACTGGCGTAGGGAACAATCGACTCCCACCGCACCCGCCGCAGCAGCGACATCCGGGTCTGGTCGGTCCACGCCGACGTGCAGGTCTTCCATGGAGGCGGCGGAGGTGGGGGAGGCGGCGGAGGCGGCGGGGGAGGGGGAGTCGCAGTAGCCGTCGGAGTGGGCCGAGGCGTGGCCGTCGGAACCGCAGTAGCAGTCGGAGTGGCCGTGGGCCGAGGCGTAGCCGTCGGGGTAGGGGTCACCGTGGGCCGAGGCGTCGCCGTCGGAACCGCAGTAGCCGTCGGGGTAGGGGTCACCGTGGGCCGAGGCGTCGCCGTCGGGGTAGGGGTCACCGTGGGCCGAGGCGTGGGCGTCGGGGTAGGGGTCACCGTGGGCCGAGGCGTGGGCGTCGGGGTAGGGGTCACCGTGGGCCGAGGCGTGGGCGTCGCTGTAGGGATCACCGTGGGCCGAGGCGTGGGCGTCGCTGTAGGACTCGGCGTTGGTGGGGGCGTCGGAGTAGCCGTCGGCGGGGGAGGCACGGGCTTCCAATGCCCGGTGTAAGACCAGTAGTACGTCTGCGGCGTCCACCAGTGGCCCCCAAACTCGTACCAGGCCCCAGGGGTGTCGGCTGCGGGCGGGCTGTGACCGCACCCCTCGCTCGTACTGTGAACGACACAGGACGTGGAACGGGAATTCCCGGTCGACTGTTTTCCGAAGGGTGTGCCGGCGTACTCGACAAATTGGTTGGTGTGGGCGTATTCATGGGCCAGCGAGGTGCGGCTGGTCCAGCACCACTGCCCCGGCGACGCGGCATCGCAAGAGGGCCAGCCGAGATCAAGCTTTAGATCGGCGGCTCCCGGCGCAGGGCTTATCAGCAGCGCGAGCAGAGCGGCGGTCACAACGGCGGCGGCCACCCGCATGCGGTCAGCACGTCCCACTGGTGTTCACCCCCACGTGCTGGTGCAGTCCGGGCACCGCCCCCGGCGCCTCGGCATCGAGCACGGCGTTCAACACCCAGTGCTCGGCACACAATTCGGTTGTTCCCGGAACTGCGAGGTGCGCAACAAGATCGGCTTCGAATAGCTCACAGGTATCGGCGGCGATCCTCTCCAGCCGGGGTTGCCCCTTGAGCACCAGGCCCCGGAACACAACGTCGCGGCATTTTTCCGCGAATGGCCGCCCGTCAAGCGGGGTCGGATTTCCAATGGTCGGGCACTGCGTCCAAGAGTTCCCCTGTCCGCCGACCACGCTGTAGTCGTCGGAATACGCCTGCTGCACGCACTCACGTTCTGCGCCGTAACGCTGTATGGCCTGCTCCATCAAGCCTGCGCTGGTGGTGCAGCCCAAAACGGCCTGCGACGCGCGCACATCCTGGGGCCATGGCGAGGAAGCCGGCGGGTCTGCATGATGATTCACGCACCGGGTCATCCAGCCCAAGGCCTCCGCGGGGGGTGAGACCACGCGAAATCCGCCCAATTCCTCCCGGGTAGCAGGCCGAAGCACCTGGTACTCACCGGTAGAGTCCTCTGTCCAGGCGCTCTCCAGCGACGGTGGCGGCAGCTGGTATTCACCATCGCTAGTCCCGCCCTCATCGTCGGCACCAGGAGGAATGTCCCGCCACGTAGCTTCCGAACTCCACTCATCGGCAGCAGGGTCGGGATGGGAATGGCCGGGTGAGTGGTTGACTACCGGATCCATAGAGCTGGCGCTACTGGCGCGGGGGCTGAGTGTCCAATTCGTGGGCAACCCCGGTGTCGGGGTGGCCGTGGCTCCCGGCAATGGCTTCGCCGGCCCGGGGGTTGTGGCGAGTCCGGTGGCGGGCGGCACCGCCCGAGATGGAGCGGCCTTCGATTCGAGGGCCTCTTTCTGGCCTGGGTCGGTCAGCAGCACCGCAGCGGCAGGCGCCGACAAAGCAGTTGGCGAAGAGGCCGCGGTCAGATCGGCGCCGTTGCTCGCGCAGGCCGTCGACAGCAACGTTGCGGCCAGCCACATTCGGTGGACGGCACCCATACAACCCTTCCGTTCATTGCTTCTCGACAAGGGCCGGTGGGGCCGATAGCTCTGACTCAAGCCAGTCAGAGCACTATATTCACTGTTCTTTCAGATATCAACAGCTATTTTCAATGTTTTTAGATAACTCGATTCCTTCCCTAAACGTTGAGAATACATGTTATGTAAAGCTATGGGGATCGGGCAGCAGGTCATCCTCGTCCCTCTTGTCCGATCTCGTTCTAGTTGGCGAAATCTCAGGAATTTGGCGAATGGTCTCAAAAATGTGGCGAAAATCTCAGATGGCAGGCGAAGCTTCGAGGGCTAGGGGGTGAGGCTACGGAGTATTTTCTGTGGTCGGGGTGATGGTAGAGGGTAAGCAGTTCTAGTAGGCGGTGAGGTCTATTATCCCGACGAGCTGGTCTATCCGCATCGTCGACGACGTCTGGTTTGTGAGACGCTTGCCAGTTGCGTATGTGATTCCTTTGGCCCGGAATTCGGCGGCTTGTAGGGCGGCGGCGGTCCCGTCGAATGCCGCGGCGAAGGCGCCTGCGTACCGTTTGTGAAAGGCGTCTTGGGCGGAGTCCTCCCCGCGGAGGCCTGGTGGGCCCGCAATCAGCGCATTGAGGGTTTCTGCGAGGAGTGAGGCTTCGAGCTTCTCGTGGGCTGTGTCCCATGTGGAGGTGTCCGCGAGAGTGGCTGGGTCATCGGTGAGTGCCCGGTTCATGGCGGCGACCGCCGCGAAGGCGCTGTCCCCGTTTGCCAGGTTCCGGTAGGCGGCGGGGCTGAGCGTTCGGAGGACGATCAGCGCCGCCGCCTTTTGCTTTGATCCCCAGTTGTCGGTTGGGGAGCCTTCCGCGATCTTGGGGGAATCTAGCGACACGGCCGCTAGGTGGAGCGCTTGTTGGAGGTCTCGCAGGTTATGGCGTGACCCGTCTGTGATCTTTTGCAGGATCGACGGGCTGTAGTCGGGCGTTCTCCCGGCGAAGAAACGGCCATCGAGGCCAAGTCCTGAGAGGAGTTCGGTCGTGAATGCCGCCATTTGGTCGGATGTCGGGGGGGGAAGGATGCAGGCAAGGTCCGCGAAGCGGCGAAGGTAGCGGTCTGCGTCGAAATCCGCTCCATACAGGCTTTGGATCGAATGGCACAGCTCTTCTCGGTTGACGGCAAGTACAACCACGACGCCTTCAACTGCGAAGAGGTGGCGGACTGTCTCGATGAGGTCCAGGGCGTGGGCGGGCCGGCATCGGTCCAGTTCGTCGACGAGCACCACCAGCCGTCCGGCCACGAGGTCGTTTGCGTGGGAGCAGGCTTGTCGCAGCGCGGCCTTAAACTCCTCCACTTTGGTGTTGGCGTCACGCTAGGTGTCGAAGCCCTTCTGATTGTTGGGTTCGATTGCGTCTCGGTCGATGAGGCCCCGGGAGCCGATCTTGGCCAGATGCAGGCTCACGTCCAAGAGGGTCTTTTTGATGTCGTCGGTCCACGAGCCTCCCTGCTCATAGGCAATGGCGGACACCAAGTCTACTATTGGGCTTTTTGTGTGGCTCTGCTGCCAGGCGTTGAAATCGACTACTCGGACCTTCCTGCGGCGCAGCTCGGCCGAGCACATGGTCATGAAAGCGGTCTTCCCTGATCCCCAGGGGCCGTCGAGTGAAACGACAGCATGGTCGGACACGCTCTCTATTAGCCCGCACAAGGCTTGTATCTGTGGGCCTCGGCCCAGCCTGTCATTGAGGAAGGGGTGTTCCCTTGTGGCTGTGAGGTTCTCAGGGGCTAAACGCACCCAATCAATCTAGGGGTTGCGCTGTCGAAGCCGACGAGTAATGAGGCGGGCGCCACATGAGCGAAGAGCCTGCCCACCGACTTCGCCACCTACGTCGAGACAAAGGGGTGCCGCACCGTCTCATGGCCGTGGCGAACCCCAGCTCAGATTCGCCAGGTAACGTGAGATCGGACACTCTGCGGATGTTCTAGGATTCGACGATGTCCAACTGGCAGGCCCAGAGGATTCAGAAGTCTCCGCGACTGGTGGTCGCGAGCATCGTCGCCGCCACAATCCTTCTGCTATCCGGCTTCCTCGTCCAAGACACCCCCGAGGTTCCCGACCCTATTGGCGCCTTCTTGCCGTCTGGCAGCGAGTTGGCCAAGGCCCTTGACGCCGTTGGGGAGAGCTTTCCGGGCTCTGCGGACATCCGGACCGTCCAACTCCTCGCCAAGGGAGACGTTCTCGACGCAGAGGCCTTCCAGGAAGCCAGAGGACTTCAGGCAAGGATTTTGAGCGATCCCAAGGTCGCTCCTTTCCTGGCGGATCAACCCATGGCCGGGTATGTACAAACCATCGAGCCGGTACTGCTTGCGCTGGGCCTGGACCCCTCCGCCGCTTCCGACGCTGACATCGATGCTGTCGTCCGCATCATGGCCACTTCTCCAGAGCTTGCCGTCGCCAATGACCTGCTCGAGAAGATCGTCCCCCGCGACGCTGCTGGAACACCGCTTGCTGGCTTATCACTGATCTCCCTCAAAGACACCGGCGACGACGTCGGTCTGCGAGACGCCCAGCTGCGAATCCACGAAATCGTGGACTCCGCAAGCCTGGGTTCCCTGGAAGTCGCGGCTGTAAGCCCAGCGGAGAAAGCCAAGGAGGTCGCCGACGTCAACGATGTCAGCACTCCGTTGCTGACCGTCATAGCACTGGTGGTTATCGGCTTTCTACTCACCGTCTTCTACCGCACCCAGTCGGATGTCCACATCACGATGATCGGCCTCGGTATCACCCTGGCGTGGACCCTCGGCGCTCAGGCGTGGTTGTCGCCCGGTGGCGCTGACATCCTCGACCCCGGCAATATCTTCGTCCCGATTGTACTGGTCCTTCTCATCAGCTTAAGCGTGGACTATGCGCTTCAAATCACGAGTCGCTACCGGGAGGCGCTGGCACACGAAGGATCCGAACCGGGCGAGGGTGCGACCGGCCGGTCCATCGGCCACGCCGTCAAGGCATCTGGGGTGCCGGTGCTGCTCGCGGCAGGCACGACTGCGGTCAGCCTTCTCATGAACCTCACGAGCAGGTTTGAGCCGGTAGCCGACTTCGGCCTCCTCGCCGCCATTGGAGTCGCCTCGGGTTGGATTGTGATGACCAGCTTTGTGCCGGCCGCCCGGCTGCTGGTGGACCGCAGGCGCGCAGCCAAGGGCCGTCAGCTGGCCACCATGCCCGTCGCCGATACCGTTCCGGGCACCGGAGCGGCCCTCTCCCTCGCCGCGAGGGCGATCGCGCGTCGCCCGCTGACGGTGTTGGGCGGTGCCGTCGTGGTGACAATCCTGGCAGTCATCGGGGCAACAAACATCGATACGACTACCGATCCAAATCATTTCCTCCCCCGCGACTCCAACGTGCTTGAGACGATCATATTTATCGAGGACAACTTCGGTGCGGACGCCTCGACGGTCACGATCCTCGTGGAGGCCGACCTCGACACCGCCGCTTCCACCCGGCACCTGCTCGACTACTCTGCGGCCCTGAGCTCTCCTGACTCGCGCCCGGAGGGCATCGTCGGGCCTCCCATCGCCTCAGCGGTGACGCTGCTCGCCGACTGGTCCACCATGAGCGGGCAACCAGGTGACAAGCACGACCCGGCCATTGCGGCCGCATTCGCCGACCTGAGCCCCGGCTCCTTGGCTACCGACGATCAGGCTCGCCAGGCGTGGGCACTTCTGGAGGAGACCGACCCAGAAAGCTTCGCGACGGTCATGGACCTACGCCCAGATGGCCCCGATCGCACCATTCTCCAAATCCCGGTCGCGGCAAACAGCGCCACACTCCTCCCGCAGCTACTCGACGAGCTCGATGACCTCTGGGGTGGTGACGGCTCGCAGACCACAGCCACGGGCGGTGAGACCCTTTCTGCTCTCATCAACTCAGAGTTGGGGCGCAGCCAAACGGTCACTATTCCATTGACTATTGCCGCGGCCTTGGCGATTCTGCTGCTCTACTTCGGCTTCAGCGCACGCCGCCCAACTCTCGGACTGTTCTGCATGCTTCCCATCGCGATGGTCGTTTCCTGGCTACTGGCGGCCATGTGGATTCTCGGGATCTCATACAACGTGCTCACGGCCTTGGTTGTGGCTCTGACCATCGGGATCGGCGTGGACTACACCATCCATCTCACACACCGGTTCATCCACGCCGAGCAAGAATCCAATGACTCCACCCATGCCCTGACGCAGGCCATGACCACAACCGGCGGAGCGCTGGTAGCAAGCGCTCTTACCACCGCTCTCGGACTCCTCGTCCTGCTGTTCTCCCCTCTACGGCCGGTTCAGGAATTGGGCGTGCTCACGTCAGCAACGATTCTGCTGACGCTCATCTCCACGTTCACCGTGCTGCCGCCGCTGCTCGTGCTGTGGTCGCGGCACCACCGCCGGGCACGCCAAGCAGGCTGACAGCAATCTGAGCCTTCCGAGGACCTCGGGAGGCTCAAGACTTCAGCACGTCACCACGGAGTAGACGCCGAGTCCTTGATTGCATCCGGCATGCGGTAGTTGATGCCGGAGTGGTCGTAAACTGATCGTTGCAGCAATTCGGAGAAATTGTTGAATTCGTGCGATGACGCTCCTGGCACGATCTTCGAGTAGAGGATCTTGGCTCTTCGTTGCGTCCGAACAAGCGCCAGGGCGCCGAATGTCGACTGCTTCGGAAACTCGAGCATGTCGGCCAACTCGTTCCCCATCAACGCTCGCGAGGTGCGGTACAGAGTGCTCATCAGCCTCTTCCGCTTGGCCGGCTCGGTAATGCCGATCATATCGGGAACAGCAGAGATGTAGCCGTGGGCCACTTCGGTCGCCATCTCACCGGGCGGTTCCTCGCACATGTGGGCGATCTTCCGCTTGTAATTGGCCTCCTTTTCGGTCGCGAAAAGCAGTTCCTCGGGCACACCGAGCAGCCAGGTGACGTAATGCCAGATGTGCATGAAACCAGCGCTCTCCTCCTCGGTCAACGGAACCCCCAGTTTCCGCGCCGACTGGAGTTGTGTGGCAGAGAATGCAGTGGCCCCCAGTGCCATGTGCCCCATGTGCAGCGGGAGTCCTTCGTCGGGAACGTCCCATTCGCCCGAATCGAGCAACATCTTCCGGACTTGTGCGTGGATCATTCTAATTCGGACCGTCAGCTTCCATCCGTCGCCGTAGCGGTCCATCCCACCGGGCAAGGTGATCTCCAGGAGATGCCGGGTGTTCTGCTTGACCCGGCGGAGATTTCCCACCATGCGGCCCGTGGTGTAGAGCACCTTGCTCTGCCCCTTGGTAATGTCGGCGAAGATCGATTCCAGCAGAAGCCCGACAAGGAAGAGGTCCGCGTACTTGTAGAAGACGCGGGTGCCCACTGCGGCCTTCTGCGGGTCGAACTCGAACGGCGGCGGGTTATCGAGTTCGCGGAAGAACACTCGTAGAGCCTCCGGGGCCTCTCGCATCGTCTCCTCGTCCCCATTCATCCCCGCCTCTATGAGACGATGTGATTGCCCCTGGCTGAAGTCGGCCAGAGCTTCCATGGCTGCATCCGCCAGTGGGTCGCCGACAAGGGTGTTCTTGACGTAGGCGTCTGCGAGAGCCGGATCCACCGCCTTGGCCCGCTCATAGCCTTCAATGTACGAATGTGGCATCCGCATGAATTCGGTCCCTATGGATAGAACTTGTTCTAACATCCTACCGGCCATTGTCCTGCGGGGTCATTACTGAGGCCATTTCCAATGAGATTGAACCCAACTAGGCGGATCGGCCCCGACCTGTGCGAACGCCAGATGGCCAGACTCAGCCCAGTTGCCGATCGTGGCCGCGGTTCACTTGGTTCGCCAGCGCGGAGGCGACGGTGGTGTATTTTCTGAGTGATGTGAGGTTCGACTGCATGAGTGGTATGGCACACTCTCCCCTGCAAGTAGACTCGACTATCATCGCCCGCCAGAATTTTTTCGCCGGACAGCTTTAGCCCTGAAGTGACCGTGACGAGTCTATGAAGATTCCCACCGATTATGGCAACCCCGGATACACGCGCGCCCGCGCCCTCTCCCCGGAGATGGCCGAGAACTACCTCGCTCACACCATGATCGGCGACCCATTGGCTGATGCCGCCGTCGAGGCTCTCTCCAAGTTGAAGCGCTCGGAATCCAACCATCTCATCTCGGCCTACATGAGTGTCCCCGATGGGAATGATCCTCCTGACGCGCCCAAGGAGGTCCATGCACTCTTTGAAGAGGTCTTGACGCCACCAGATTGGCTCGATCTTCCTGCACTTACTGCCGGCATCCACATGTTCCATCGGAACCGAAAGATGGTTGTGGCAGGAATGCTGGCCGGAGTTCTGATAGAAGGCTTCTCCACCAACATCAGCGAGTCGTTCTTCATTACCGGCAAACTGCGCGACCAGGGTGTGCGGCGCCTTCAGCAGAACAACCGCCATATGGTGGAACTCTTCCTTCCCGGCGGCATGGCGCCCCGCGGAGACGGATGGAGGCTCTCTTTTCGGATCCGCCTTGTCCATGCCCAAGTCAGGTACTTGCTCAAGAACTCTGAAGAGTGGGACGAGGACGCCTTGGGCGTCCCGTTGAGCGCAGCCCACAATGGCTACGCCATCACCGCGTTCTCCGCACGGCTGCTAAAGCACATGAGGAGCCTGGGAGCAAACTTCAGTGAGGAAGAGGCGGCGAGTTTCATGGCGACGTGGCGCTACTCGGGGCTTCTCATGGGGATTCCTGAGTCGATCCTCTTCCATGGCGAAGAAGATGCATTGAAGCTGTATGAGATTGGCACCATGTGCGAGCCAGAGCCCAGCGCTTCATCTGTCGTTCTGGCCAACTCGCTGGTCAACTCGGCACCCCTGGTTGTTGGTATAGACGACCCAGTCGAGGGACGGAAATTGTCGCAGTACGTCTACAAGGTGTCGCGGGCGCTCATCGGAGACACACTGTCCAATCAGTTGAAATATCCCGAGCAGTCCACCTTCGGCGTGTTTCCTTGGTTCCGCTTACAGGCCAGGTACGACCGTTTCACTTTGCGGTTCCTCCCCAAGATCGCACGCAAGAGCAACATTTCAAACTTCACTACACTTTTGTCGGGATCCTGGTACCACGATGACGGCATCACCTATCACTTGCCCGATCATGTCCACGCAGAGGAGTCCAGCAACTGGTGACGCTTGCCTCGACGCGGAGTCGAGGACGCGGAGGGGGCATTCAGGGCAAGCTACGGCTAAAGCGCCGCTCGGCCCGCGCTGAGTCCTCCGTCGACGTAAATGACCTGGCCGGTTACGTAACGGGCGTCGTTGGAGGCCAAGAAACCCACTACATCGGCAATGTCGTCGGGTCGACCAGTTCTACCCAGCGGCACCGCCCGGGCCCGTCGTTCGCCCATTTCGCCCTCGTAGTTGACCTGGGTTCCCTCGGTTTGGATCATTCCCGGGCCGACGGCGTTGGCCCGGATGCCCCGAGGGGCCAGCTCCAGAGAGGTCTGTTTGGTGAAGCTCTCCACCGCGGCCTTGGACGGCGGGTAGATACCCACTCCCGGGGAGTTGGAATTGGCCGCATTCGACGAGAGGTTGACAATGGCCGAACCCGGTCCCATCAGGGGGGCCAACGCCTGCGTGCAGTTGAATACCCCCATCACGTTTACCTCCAACACCCGGCGCACGTCTTCTGGGGTCATGGTGTCCAGCTTGGCGAAGATCCAGATGCCGGCGTTGTTCACCAGCACGTCCACATGATCTAGCGACTTGGCCAAAGCGGCCACTGATTCAGGGTCGGAGACATCGCACTGCCGCCAATGGCCGCCGAGCTCTTCTGCGGTGGCCGAGGCGGTTTTCGGATTCTGATCCACCGCCACGATCTGGTGTCCATCGGCGGTCAGGCGCTTGGAGATCGCCCGCCCGAGCCCCTGTCCCGCACCGGTTACAACTGCTAATCCCATCGAGCCAGCATGACAGATCGACTGCGGCAGGTTGATACGTTGCCGACGTGTTCCACCACCGCCATCCCTATCGCTGGGTGATGCTGGGGGCACTGTGGCTGGTGTACTTCTCCTTCGGAATAGCGGTATTCGGCATGACTCCGCTGGTAAACGTGATCCGAGAAGACTTGGATCTGAGCAAAGGGGCAATGGGCACGATTCTGGGTGCTTGGCCTCTGGTGTTTCTCGTTGCGGCGATGCCAGCTGGAGCACTTGTCGATCGGCTCGGACTGCGCCGCTCGCTGGGAATCGCCACCGTGATCATCTCCGCCTCCGCCCTGCTACGCCCGGTCGTCACCAACTTCATCGGCATGTTTGGCTCGGTGGCATTGTTTGGCCTCGGCGGGCCGCTGGTTTCGGTGGGTGCCCCCAAGTTGATCAGCGTGTGGTTCGACGAGGAGGAGAGAGCGCTTGCCATGGGGATCACCATGTCTGCGCCGGCAATCGGCGGAGTCTTGCCCCTGGTTACCGCCAACAGCCTCCTCATGCCGGCATTCGACCAGAGCTGGCGGGCGACGCTCATGGTTTACGCCCTCATCACCGTGGCGATCATCGCTGTCTGGTTGGTTGCTGCTTCCGCCGGAGAGAAGCTCGCTCCTGGAGTGGACCGCGATGCCAATCCCGACCACGGCTTCTCTGGCGCCAGGGGCCTGTTGCGCCATCGGGCCGTTCAGCTCATGCTGATCGTGGCCCTTGGCATGTTCTTCTTCAACCACGCCCTCAATGGATGGCTGCCAACCGTGATCGAAGACCGGGGATTCTCCAGTTCAGCAGCGGGCTACCTGGCTGGTGCGGTCACTGCCCTCAGCATCGTCGGTGCGCTGCTTGGGCCGCGCCTGATCCCAGAAAACGGTCGGATCGCGGTCATGGCATGGGTTTATGCCGTGTTCGCCGTCGCCTCCATTCTGCTCTATCTGGACGTCAAGGCGGCCACCTTGGCCGGTTTGGCCGTCATCGGCATAAGCAGGGGGCTGGCAGTTCCGATTGCCCTTGTGGTGATGATGCAGCTCCCCGGCGTAGCGCAGCGAAATATGGGAGCGGCCGGTGGGTTGTTCTTCACCGTTGGTGAGGCCGGTGGCGTAACCGGACCGATTTTGTTCGGCGTTCTCGCCGACATCGGTGGTTTCGGCGCCGGGCTTGTGCTGCTTGCCGGGGTCGCTGGCCTAACCGGAATCCTGACCCTGGGCCTTCGCTCGGCAATGGCCCGCGTGGGGGTCGACTAGGCGCCCCGACCTTGGATTAGCTCCTGCAAGGCGTCATCCTCGCTCACCAGCTTGGTCACCACTGCCTCGTCGACGTCGGCGACGATGATCTCGCCCACCTCGTCGGAAACTGAGGCGAAGAAGCCGAGCTCCTTCATTCCCACGGCCTGGCGATAGTTGTCCTCGGTAGGCGTGAGGTATTGGATCGACACCGCGCTGTAGCGGCGGATGAGGTACAGGTGCATGAGCGCCATCAGCCGCTTGCGGCGCAATGCCGGGCTGTGGGTGTTCTGATCCCGCACGGAGAGGATGGCCCGGCCCCGCCGGTCGGTCAGCACCCCGAACACAACGTTGGCCAAGTCGTTGTCACCGCTATACACCACCAGCTCGAGGATCTCCGACCCGGCGGTGTAGGGGCGCAGCTTCACTTTCAGCTGGGCGTCGATGGTGTTGTGGGCCGCCCAGCGCTCCAGCCAAGCCTCGAGCTCTCGGGTGGGAACCTCGGTCTGCACCAGGTGCTGGAACTGGGTTGAGCCCTTGCCCATGGCCCGGGTGGTGGCGGTTCGCCCCGAGCTGGCCATAAGCGCGGCATCAAGTCGAGGCCCGCCAACCAGGGTCTGTGGCGTCCTATATGGGGAATCCACCAAACGGAACCTCCGCTGAAGCCGGGCCAAGGCCAGCATTCCGTCCTGTTGGAGGGAGGCGGCGAACTCCTCCCCCGCCATTCCATCCACTTGGTGGCCGCCGTAGGTGATGAAATTGAACACGAACCCCAACCGGCCCAATTCCGCGGGGAATTGCCGCATCTCGTCCTCGCTCATACCGGTGGTGTCCCAGTTGAACGACGGCGACAGGTTGTAGGCCAGCATCTTGTCCGGATACACCGCATGGACGGCCTCGGCAAACTCTCGGGCATCCTCCAGGTCGGCCGTCTTGGTCTCCATCCACAGCAAATCGCAGAACGGAGCCACCGCCAGCGACTTGGCCACGGCATAGGGGATCCCGCCCTGCACCTGGTAGTACCCCTCGGTGGTCCGGGCCACCTCGGGATCCCAGGCCACATCCAGGCCCATCTCCACAGCCCGTTCCCGAGCGGTGTCAGTGTCAACCGTGCGGGCGTAGCCAAGCCACTCCCCCACATCCATTCCAAAGGTCTCCCCCTCCGCTGACCGCATCGCCAACTGGTCGGCAACCGCCTGGGCAAAGGTGGCCAAACCCGATGCCCGGTGCCATGCCTCGGCCAGCGCATCGGAGACCCGGTCCACTGCTTCGTCGGTTCGGGGGTCGGGCGAGGAGTGGTAGGTGACCGCTGTCTTCTCAATGATCTGGTTAACACCGGTCTGATCGAGCCAACCCATAGCTCGCTTGTAGCGGCTCTCGGGCACGGCATACAGCAGGTGGCCGTTCACACCCTCCACACCGACCTCGGACAGGCGGCGCAATACCGCCAAGTAGGCGTCCTTGTATGAGGGGACCGCTAGCTGAGTAGCCCCCATGATGAACGGCTGATCGCGCTCGTCAGTACCGCCGTCCAATAGGTTGGCCGCCTCCGCGTCGGTGCGGGCCACGATGATGCCGGGAACTCCCATCACGTCGAGCTGGAACCGGGTTGCGTTCAACCGCTTGATCTGCTCATCGCACGGCACCAGAACCTTGCCACCCTGATGACCGCACTTCTTGACGCCGGGCTTTTGATCTTCGATGTGATAGCCGGGTACACCAGCCTCCACGAAGCGGCGGATCAGATTGCGGACATGGGCATCGCCGCCGTGACCAGTGTCGGCATCGGCGATGATGCTGGGGGTGAAATCGACCATCGGGTTGGCCAGGCGCTCCGATGCGGTCATCCGGGACCGGGCGAAGCGCTGGTTGCGGTCGGCGGTCAACAGCGCCCTCACCAGTCCGGCAGCCTCGTCGGGCACCATGCTCAAGGGGTAGCTGGCCAGGTCAGGTCCAGGGTCTTCGTGCAGAGATCCCTTGGCCGACGTAGCCCATCCACCCAGGTAGATCCCCTCGATCCCCGCGCGCTTCATGGCAACGGCCTGGCCCGGGGAATACGGGCCAAACGTGGAGATGCACTGGCCCTCGTCGAACAGCTCACGCAGACGGGCGTAGAAGCGGTCAGCGGCTACGCGAGCCACGGTGTAGTCCTGGTCAATCGCTCCGCGTTGCTCCACCACTTGGCGAGCCGAGTACAGGCGGGTCACCCCCTCGAAGCGGGGCGAGGCCATCCACGCTTGGGCGGATCGGACCTCGGCATCGAATGAACCGGCAGCGTTGACGGCCATGCTGATACCTCTTTGGTGGCTAGAGGGCTGTTGATCGGGCAGGCTAGCAATCGCACCGCTTCTAACTGCACCTTTATTCGCGGGAAATCTGATCTTGCATAAGAAAACAGGCTTGCCCGGACCTACCCTGACTTCTCGTGGTCTACGAAACGATTGGAAGGCTGAAGGTGGCCAGCCCTCTGGCCGACTTCATTTCCAACCGGCTGGCGCCGGGTACTGGAGTGGACCCTGAGGAATTCTGGACCTCATTCGGCGGTATCGTTGAGCGCTTTCGACCGCAAGTTCAGGCATGCCGCAACGAGCGAGACGATCTCCAGGCCCAGATTGACGCTTGGCACCAAGACCCCGAAAGACAGCCCGAGGAGGCCAATGCCTTCTTGCGGTCTATTGGCTATCTGGTCGATGACCCCGGTCCCAAGTCAGTGGCCACCGAGGGAGTCGACCCGGAGATCGCATTGATGGCCGGACCGCAGCTCGTGGTGCCAGTGGACAACGCCCGCTATGCCCTCAACGCGGCCAATGCCCGCTGGGGCAGCCTGTATGACGCCTTCTACGGAACCGATGCCATTGACGAATTGGGAGGAGCTGGGCGAGCCGGGCCGTACAACCCAGTACGGGGTCAGCGGGTGATCGACCGAGTTCGATCACTGCTGGACAGCCATATCCCCTTGGCTTCAGGATCGCATGCCGACGCAGTGGCCTATGCGGTGTCCGATGGCGGACTACAAGTGGACCTGTCCGACGGTGTATCAGCTGGTCTGGCCGATCCTGAACAGTTCGCCGGCCACGCTGGCGACGCGTCGGCTCCCGAAACGGTGCTGCTGCAAAAGCACGGGCTTCACATTGAGCTGGTGATCGATCGGAACCACGACATCGGCCGAGATGACCCTGCGGGGATTGCCGACGTGATGATGGAATCGGCCCTTACCACCATCATGGATCTCGAGGATTCGGTGGCCGCGGTGGACGCCGATGATAAGGCCCGGGCCTACGCAAACTGGCTTGGCCTGATGCAGGGCAATCTCACTGCTTCGTTCGCCAAAGGCGGTCGGGCCGTAACCCGCAGCCTGAATGCCGACTCGGCAGCGCTTGATCCGTCGGGGAATCCGATGACTGTGCGGCGGCGCAGCGTCATGCTGATTCGCAGCGTAGGCCTGCATATGGATAGCGACATGGTGCGAGTGCACGATCAGTCGATTCCTGAGACGATCATCGACGTTGCAGTAGCCGCCTGGTGCGCAAAGTCCGATCTGGCCGGAACCGGACCCCATCGAAATAGCCGTACCGGGTCGGTCTATATCGTGATGCCGAAGCTGCACGGCCCCCGCGAAACCGCATTGGTTCGGGAACTGTTTACCGCTATTGAAGACACTCTGGGTCTTGCCCCTAACACCTTGAAGATGGGGATCATGGACGAGGAGCGCCGCACGTCGCTCAACCTCGGTGCTTGCATCGCCGAGGCTTCCGAACGGGTGGTGTTCATCAACACCGGTTTCTTGGACCGCACTGGAGACGACATCCACACCAACATGAACGCCGGCCCCATGATCCCCAAGGCGGAGATCAAGACGTCGAGGTGGCTGACCGCGTACGAGGAGGCCAACGTGGCCGTCGGGCTGGCGATGGGCTTGCCAGGGCACGCGCAAATTGGCAAAGGCATGTGGGCCAGACCCGACGATATGGCCGCCATGATGAGCGAAAAGACCGGTCACCCCCAAGCGGGGGCGTCAACGGCGTGGGTCCCCTCTCCCACCGCAGCCACCCTTCACGCCCTGCACTATCTGGAGACTGATGTGGCTGCCCGTCAACGCGAATTGGCTGCCTCCTCCACAGGCCGTGACTCCGCCGTCCAAGCCATGCTGACCCCCGCTGTGCTTCCACCCGACCGCGAGTTGTCCCCCGCCGAGATTCAGCGGGAACTAGACAACAACGCCCAGGGCATCTTGGGATACGTAACCCGGTGGGTGGGCCAGGGAGTGGGTTGCTCCAAGGTGCCCGATATCGACAACATCGGGCTTATGGAGGATCGGGCCACCCTGCGAATTTCTTCTCAGCACATCGCGAATTGGCTCCACCACGGGCTGCTGTCCGAAGTACAGGTGGTTGAGGCCATGCGGCGGATGTCCTCAGTGGTGGACAGCCAGAACGCCGACGATCCCGACTATGAGCCCATGAGCAGCGATTTCTCGGCCAGCATCCCGTTCAACGCGGCCCTGGCCCTGGTGCTCGAAGGTCGCGACCAGCCCAACGGCTATACCGAGGCGATCCTCACCGCCCACCGCCGCCGCCAGAAGGCAGCCGGCTAGCCAGGCTCCTCGCCCTACAACCCCCAGGGGCTCAGATCTACCTGGAGCTCGCGGAGTCGGTCGATGATCAAGGGGGGATCCATGGTCATGGCTGGCCAGTGGTATTCGTAAATGCGGATATTCAGCACGAAAGCGATGTACTCGGCCACCTGGTCGACGGTGAAGTAGATGCCCCGCCGGCCGAGAGACGCCTCGTAGGCGGCCCCGTTCTCACGGTTCAGCACGAAGTTGGTGTGGTCGCACATGTGCTTCATGTCGGTGCTCACCCAATCCCAGATCACTTCGGTGCACAGAATCAAAGGCTCGGATGGCTCGGCTGAGATCAGCTTGAAATCCTTCGACACCAGGGTGATGGGCTCCAGCGTGTGGGCGTCGTAGGTCCGCAACTCCACTTCCTTGCCTCGGAAGTACGGGGTCCACGACACACCGATCCCCTCGTGGGCGCAGCCGATGTAGCTGTGGAACTCACCGTCGATGAACATCTCCACCTGGCTGGGAAACGCCGAGAACGGCGGGGCCTTCAAGATGTCGCAGTTGGGCGAGGCCTCGTCGATCACGAACACAATCCCCAACTGCAACAGCTTGAGCGCCTCCAACAAGCGGCGCCGCTCGATGCCGGTCCCAGCGTGCATTGCGGCCAAGTTGGGAGCCCGCTTGTTCTCCCCCCAGTAGTCGAACACGAACTTCCGCAGTTCCAGGGCATCCTCGGTCCACTCGATCTCGGGCACATGCTGGGGCATTGGTCTATTCCTTTTCTGTTGCGACTCAGATCTTGGCCGCCGAGCCGCCGTCCACATAAAGCTGGCTGGCGTTGGTGAATCCGGAGGCCTCCGAGGCCGCGAACACAATTGTCCGGGCCACCTCGTCGGCTCGGCCCACCCGGCCCTGGGGAATCCGGCCCCCGAGCACTTTGTCGGCGAATTCCTGGGGGCTCAGCCCCTGGGCTTCAGCGGCTTTGGCCACCATCTCCATCAATCGGTCGGTGGCCGTGGGCCCGGGGTGCACTGCCACCACCCGGACCCCGTCGGGGGCCACCAGTTGTCCCGCCGAGGCAGTCACATGAGTCAGCGCGGTCACGATGCAAGCCAGCACATAGCCAGGCGATGCTTCCGTGCCGGCCACCCCGAGCACGTTCACAATTGAACCCGAGCCCTGCTGCTGCATCGCCGGCAGCACCGCTCGCATGGCCCGCACATACCCCATGAGCTTCAGGTCGATCGTCTCCTGCCACGCCTCTTCTTCAGCGTCGAGGATCGATCCCCCGGTGGAGGACCCGGCATTGTTGACCAACACGTCCACTCCGCCCAGTTGGTCCATGGCCTCGTTCATGGCCGCCACCACCCCGCCGGCAGTCGACAAGTCGGCGATCACCGGGATCCCGCCGATCTCTGCGGCCAGTGCCTCCACATCGGCATTGGTGCGGGCGACAACAGCCACCCGACCCCCCTCATCGGCAAAAATCCTGGACGCGGCCGCCCCGATCCCTCGGCTTCCCCCGGTCACAATCACCCGAGCTTCTTGGAGTCCTAGATCCATAGGCGATGACGTTACCGTCGCTCGATCCTCAGCACCGATGATCGTTCACTTTGATCGTGAGCACTATTCGGCACGGTCGACTGCCGGTTCTGCTGGGGGGACTGGTGCAAGATATCCGACGATTAGCAGAAGGATGCCGACCGCGATGAACGACACCACGCGGCCGACGGTGTCCTGGTTTCGGAGATCGATGAGGAACAGCTTGAGCACCACTACGCCCATGAACGAAGCGCCCGCTATCCACACCGGCCGGCGACCTCGGCGCACTCCCTCGACCATTGCTGACAACGCGATGAGCGTCCAGAGAATGGACAGCGAGGTCTGAAGGGCAGTGGAGTCGAACATCGAATCGGAATCGAACGGGACATCCCCCCAATGGTGGACGGTTCTGACCGCGGCCAAGGTTGCGAACACCGTGCCGGCTGCGGCCAGCGCTGGCACCCAAGATCCCTCGACGAACCCTTGGAGCCCGCGGGCTCCCTCAGCCGCCGCCGCCCGTCGCCACATGAGCGACACGGCCAACAGCACAATTGCGGTCAATTCCAACGGGTTCAGCACCGGCACATAGCGCAGCGGCGTGGGATCCCCATCAGAAATGAACAGCAAGATTGCAACCGCGACCGACAACCCAGCCAATACCGGCCCGACGCCGAACATCAGATAGACCGGTCGATGAGAGCGAAGCGGCCATTTCAAGGCGCGTGATCCCCACAAGGTTCCGCTCGCCAGAACCATTCCGGCCAGGCAGGCAGAGACAATCGGCCATACCTCATCGGCGGCCCGGTCGACCTGCCAATGAACCTCCGCGCCGACAAGTACAGATAGCACCCAGAAACTTCCTGGGTGCAGCAGCTGCTCGAATCGGGGATGCTCACCCGAGTAGTTGTGCAACAGGGCGTAGTTGGCAGCCAGGACTACCGGCCATGCCAACCATCCGTAGAGTGCGAACGGATGGGACTGCGTGCCGAGGGAGACGCCCAGAACCACGGCCATGGTGGGAAGAATCAGTGCTCCCCACGCGGCAAGGTTCATCCACCGCAATCTTCGAGCCGAGTAGGCAGCCAGCCCAAGTGAGAGCACCACGAACAGGAGGGACGCAGACAGCTGGGCCGATGGGATGTGGTAGTCGATCTCCAAGTTGCCGGCTACCAACCACCAGCCGACGCCCCACGCCAATGCCACCCAGGCGGCGATTGAATCGAGGGCGGCCTGCTTCCTTCCCCTCTGAAGCTGCAACCCGGACACGATGCCCGCGGCTGCGATCAGGGCAGTTCCCAAGAAGTACTTATTGGCGATGGGCTGTTCGTCTTGTGGATAGGGAAGCCAATCATTCAAGTGCAGGGCCATGGCGAAACCGGCAAGAACCTGAAGGGCGCCTCCTGCGCTGGCAGCCAACCACTGGGCTTTGCGGCTTCCAATCCAGAGCAGCAGAACACCTTGACCGGCCCAAGCGGTCGAGCTGTAGTAGGTATCGAAGGCAAATGGGATCGCGATTGCTATAAAGACCACCGCAAGTCCGGCATAGGCGACCACCAACTCCTTGTTTTGCCGGCCGATTCTCCGCGTTGCGAGGGCCGCGGTGGCAAAGAGCAGCGCGGCCCCCGCTGTGCTGATTGACATTCCATTTTCGGTGTGGCCCAGCAAGAGCTGATGAACCCCCAAACCGATGAACGGTGTGCCCAACGACAGAGGGGCGAGCCACCACATATCTGCGACGCTCTTGACATCGAGGGTCTTCCTGGCGGCAAAGAGCACGGGAATCGCCGTGTACATGGCCAGGAACAGAGCAACGAACGGCTCCGTGGTGGTCCAGTCCTCCTCCAGGTGGCGGCTGACCAGCCAGTACACGGTGACGCCGAATGTGAAGCCGAAACCGAGCAGAGTGAGCTCTGGCCAGACCTTGTACCAGGCAATCCACACGATCGCGGCGTTCAGGATGGCATAGAAGGTGAAGACCACCACATGGTCTTCAGGCTGGGTGTAGGACAGCACAGGAGCGAGAAAGCCGCCGATGATTCCGAGAACCGCCAATACTCGCGAGTTCTGAACGATGGCAATGATCCCCGCCCCCACGGTGATGACGACAACAAAGACCAGCGCCAACGGAGCGGCCAAGACGTCGTATCCGGCGAAGGCGGCGTACGTCGTCAGATACAGCACCGCAATCCCGCCTCCTAGGAGGCTCAGGCCGTAGATGGGGCGACTGCGCCGGAACTGCCACCCCGTGATGAGCAGCGCCGCACCGAAAACCGCCACGGCGATCAGGACCATCTCCACCGTCACAGTGATCAAGCCGCGCTCGTTGCCTTCGCGGATCAACAGGCCCATCCCGACCAGGGAGACCAGAACGCCGACTTTCACCGGTACATTGCCGGTGGACACCCAGTCCTTGGCTGCGCTCGTCACCCTTTTCGCTATTTCAACAGGACGCTCTGTCTCAACCCTCGTCTCGACCGCCTCGCGGTGCCCGACTTGAGCGGGTGATACCGGGGTGGGGGGCATCGGCGGCGGCGGAGCGGTGGGAGGAGGTGCTGGAGGCCGAGCGATTGGCCCTGGCGGAGGTGGAGGTGGTGCGGCGGGTCGAGCTCTTCTTGTCAGACCTCCCTCGATTTGTTCGAGCCGCCGCCGATTATCTTCGAGCCGCCGCCGATTCTCGATGTCGCGTCCTAAGAGAAACCCGATGAGTCCGCCGGCCACCACTCCGCCAAACTGGGCGAACACTCCACCGAGAACGGCTCCCCCTACGGTTAGGAGGATAATCACCCCGGTGGCCGTGGGATTCTCGCCGGAACCCTGCGGCCGCTGCGGACTAACCATTCTGCAACAAAGTACCCCACCCCATCTCTCGTTGAAGTCCGCCCCTGCCGATGCCGTCTGCGGGCATCTGGTGGAACGGCTCCGGCTGCCTCACTTCGACGATGGCACCGCTATTGTGCCGGACGTGAGCGACCGCCCTGCCCCTATCCGAATAGAGGACCTCGTCGTACCGGTGCTGGCCCCCGAGATCGTGCAGATGATGGAGCAGACCGCGCCCATGGCCGATCAGATCGAGCTGAGTCCTGAGGCGATTCTGGGTGCAGCCACCGCTCAGACCGGGCTCAGCGACTTCGGCCCCGACGAGTTCCGCGCCCCGCTCGAGGTGTTGTGCCACTCATTGGACACTGAAGCCGACCACTCCCCCATGGGCCGGGTGAGCAGCTTTAGCCAGCTCACCACTTTTGCCGCCAACCGGCTGCGCATTGAGCAGTACATCAAGGACCATCCCGATGCCTTAGATGTGCCCATCGACCGACCCATAGTGATCGCCGGGCTTCCCCGCACCGGTACTACCCATTTGCACAACCTCATTTCTGCCGACCCCGCGCTGAGGTCACTGCCATGGTGGGAGGCCATGGAGCCGGTTCCCCCTCCCGAGGAGGCCGGAACCACCGAAGGCCGCATCGAGCGGGCCAAGAACGGGCTGGTGATCCACAACACGGCCATGCCCCACTACGACCGTATGCATGAGATGACCTGGGATCACGTCCACGAGGAGATCCACCTGCTGGGCATCGACTTCTCCACCATGCTCTTCGACTGTCTGGCCGTGCTGCCCACGTGGCGGTCGTACTACAAAGAGCACGACCAGACTCCCCACTACCAGTACCTCAAGCGGATTCTCAAAGTGCTCACCCACCAGCGCCCACCCCGGGAGCGCTGGGTGCTCAAGTCGCCCCAGCACCTAGAGCAGATCGGCCCCTTGATGAACGTTTTCGGCGACGCCACAGTGGTGTTCACCCACCGCGATCCGGTGTCGATCACCGCCTCGTTCGCCACCATGATCTGCTATTCGGCCCGCATGAGCGCCACCCATCCGGTGGACGTCTTCGGCATCGGCCAGTGGTGGGCCCAGCTCATCGCCGACATGCTCCAGTCGTGCACCGACGACCGCGACTTGGTTCCCCCGGAGCAGTCCATCGACGTGCTGTTCCATGAGTTCATGGCCGACGACGTGGCCATGGTGGAGCGCATCTACAAGTTGGCCGACCAGCCGTTTACCTCCGACGTCAACGCGGCCATGGACGCCTACATGGACGATCACCCCCGCGGCAAGCATGGCCGGGTGATCTACGACTTGGCTGAGTTCGGCATGACCGCAGAGGAGCGACGCCACGCGCTCAGCTTTTACACCGACCGTTTCGCGGTTGAACTAGAGCACTAGCCCAGGTCGGCCAGCTTCACCACCTCGGCACTGATGGGGTCGGGGGTCTGCTCGGGCAGGAACCAGCGGAACCAGATGCGCCCGTGGGGCCGACCCTGGGTGGACACCCAGTTGGGTACTCCCGGATCGGTCGCCGACAAGACGATGGTCCACGACCCGTCGGGGTCCAACTCCACTTTTGAGCCGTTGGTGGTGACGTCGTCGTAGTCGTAGTTGAAGCAGTGCAGGAACTGATTCCACAGGCACATGTTCCAGAAAGCACACTCCGGCGAGTTCCCCCTCAACACCAGCGCCTCGTCGTCATCTAACTCGAAGGCACCCATGGCGTAGGAAGCATCTCCCGCGGCCCAGCCGAAGGTCACGGTAGGCACCGGGAACGGGTCGTCCATGTGGTTAATCGTGCCCAGAGGAATGGGGACCATGGCGGCCTGTTCCTTCACCCAGGTAGTGGCGGCCTGGAAGCGCCGTGCTACCTCGGCATCGGTGTGCACCTCGCTCCAAGGAGGGGCGGGGTCCTGACACTCGATGCGCCAACGGGCCTTTTCACCATTCACCGGGTCGTTCATGTAGTCGCGGGTGCAGGCCACGACCGCATCGGGGGCCAGCTTCAAAAAGTTGCCGTCGTGGTCGCTCGGGCTGACGACCATCTCGTAGGTGCCGTCGGGGTTGGGCGTCATCTCCGTGGTGTTGAGCGTGCCAACAATGCGCTCGGAGTATCGGCCGTCATCGGGGCCGCCGTACACGGTGAGCGACAGGTACACCGCGTCGCCGGGATCCACCGTCACCCGGTAGGTGCGGGAGGGGTCGATCCGGGTCATGAAATAAAAGGCGTCAGAGTTGTCGCCGCCCCACTTCTTATATGGGCCCACGATCTCGGTGAACCGGGGGCGGTTGGTATCAGCCCACACGTACACGTCTAGTGCCACCTGGGTGATGGAGAAGATCCACCGGTATCCCTCCAGCACAGCCTGATCGTCGGCCAGCGCTTTGGGACCCGCTAGGAACTCCTGGTCTAGGACCTTCATGGTGTCGAGCAGCTCGTGAACTGCGGCGCCGGTTTCAAAGCGGGTGTCAGTCATTGGTCCTCCAGTTGTTGATGATCCCTATAGATCTTCGATGAGTAGACGGTTGGCCCGAACGAAAGTCCCCTCGGCAGAGGCGGTAACCGTCCCGTCACAGACCATCTCGCCCGACACATATAGCTTCCGTCCCTCGCTGCCCGACGGCCAGGCCCGCAGGGTGATGTCCTTGAGCAGTGGAGTGGGCCGCTGGTACACCACCTTCAGCGTTCCGGTATAGCCCCCACGGCCGTTGACCACGTTGACCACGCCCAAAAGCTCGTCGAACACCATGGCAATGATCCCCCCGTGGACCATCCCGGGCGGCCCGGCGTATACCGCGGACAGGTTCATATTTCCGTGGACTTCCTCTCCCTCAGCCCAGAATTCGGCGGGGGGCGAGGCCGGGTTCAATCGGCCGATGATCGGGCTATAGGGAAAAAACTGCATGGGGTCGCGTGATTCGAATCCGGCTTCGAGGTCGCCCATCACCCCTTGGCGGTGGAGCCCTTCCATCTGGTCGGCCTCCAAGAGCTTGGCCGCTTGCTCCAGCAGTTCAGTGGCTTCGGAAACCGCGCCATCGTCGACCGCAGTTACCCTGGCCGCGTTCAGCAACCGGCGGGCCGCGCCGGCCAGTTCCAGACGCTTGGTACCAGCCCCGTAGTCAGGGCTGGACGCAGCGCTTGGGGCCTCCCAGAGTGGCTTTTCGCTCAAGGTGAGTACAGGAATCGCTGGGCCGTCAGTCGGGGTCGTAGCCGTAGTCGACCACATGATCGGTGCCGGGAAGGCCAGGGGTGACCGCCCCGGCTCGCCAGCCGCCGTCCACGTTCAGCTCGGCGCCGGTGACGTACGACGCCTCGTCGCTGGCCAGGAACAGAGCGGCGTAGGCAATCTCAATGGGCTCACCCACTCGGGGAATGGCCTGGTAGACGTAGGGCTCCTTCTCCGCCCGAGGATCATTCCTGGGGTTGCCCATGGGAGTGTTCACTCCGCCGGGGTGGATGGAGTTGACCCTGATGTCGAACCGACCCCACTCGATGGCCGCGGTCTTGGTCATGCCCCGGATGGCGAACTTCGAGGCGGTGTAGCTGATGAGGCCGTTCTTGGATTGCTGGCCGTCGATGGAGCTGATGTTCACGATGGAGCCGCCGCCGGCCATCTTCATGGGTTCGAGCACCGCCTTCATGCCCAAGAACGTGCCCACTTGGTTGACGTTGATGACCTCCATGTAGTCATCCAGGGTGGTGGCCTCGATGGCTGCTGGCCTGAGGATGGCCGCGTTGTTGACCAGAACCGTCAGCGATCCCATGCCGCCGGCTGCTTCTACCGCCGCGGCCCAGTCGTCCTCTTGGGCCACATCGAGGTGCACGAAGCGGGCGTTCTCACCGATGCTGGCCGCGACCTGCTCGCCGTCGTCGTCGAGGACATCTCCGAGCACGACTTTGGCCCCCTCAGAGGCAAAAAGCCGGGCCTCGGCCTCTCCCTGACCCCGGGCTGCTCCAGTGATGATCGCTACTTTTCCGTCCAACCGTCCCATCTCGGTTTCTCCTTGGTTGCTCGGGGGGTGATTGCCGGCGCCACCCTACTTGCCATGCCCATGCCGCCCTAACCTGTGCGATTCAAACATGTTCACATCAATGCTTCGGGGCAAGTTCTTAGGACTCAGCTGCCGGAGTAACCCGAAATGCCCAATGAGTAACCTGTGCGCATGGATCTGGGATATCGGGTGTTCGACGCCGACAATCACTACTACGAACCCCGCGACGCCTTCACCCGATACATCGACCCTTCGTTCGCTGATCAGGCAGTGCGGCCCGTGGTCGAGCCCGACGGCTCCGAAGAGGTGTACATCGGCGATCGGCAGTTCACCTTCTTGGAGCACCGCAGCTTCGACACCGCCCCCAAGCCGGGAATGCTGCGGGAGATGCTCCAAGCCATGAAACAGGGCCAGGGCGGAGGCCAAGTAGTCAAGCGCAGTCAGGTCTCCGAACCCCACCGCCCCGAATACGTGACCCGTGCCGCCCGGGTCAAGGTGCTCGACGCTCAGAATGTGGAGGCCGCGGTGCTGTTCCCCACATTGGCCGTGTGCGTGGAGCACTTCATGGTCGACGACCCAGACTTGTTGTACGCCAACCTGGGCGCCTTCAACCGCTGGTTGGATGACGAATGGGGCCTTAGTCGGGACGGGCGCATCCACGCCCCTCCCCTGCTGTCACTGGTAGATCCCGACCGGGCGGTAGCAGAATTGGAGTGGGCGCTTGACCGAGGAGCTCGAATCGTGTCCCTGCGCCCCGGACCGGCTGGCGGCCGCAACATCGCCGACCCAGTCTTCGACCCGTTCTGGGCACGGATCAACGAAGCCCGGGCAGTCGTCGGATTCCATATCGGCGAGTCGGGCTACAACCAGTCGATGTCGGTGCACTGGGGCGAGGAGCCCAACCCCCCTTCGCACCGGCAGTCGGCCTTGCAATGGACCTGCTTCTACGGCGACCGCCCGATCATGGAGACGATCGCCGCCTTGATCTACGCCAACCTCTTCACCGCGTTTCCCAACGTCCGGGTGATGAGCGTAGAGAACGGAAGCCTGTGGGTGGACTACCTGATGGCCGCCATGAACAAGATGAACCGCATGGGCCGCAACGGGCCGTGGCTGCGAGGCCCCCTCACCGAGAAGCCCAGCGACATCTTCCGCCGTCATGTGTTCGTGTCCCCCTACCACGAGGAGCCGATTGCCGAGTTGGCCCGCTCCATCGGGGCCTCACAGGTGCTGTTCGGCTCCGACTGGCCCCACGCCGAGGGCCTGGCTGAGCCGCTGGACTTCACGGAATCTCTGGCTGGGATGTCCGATGCTGAGGTCCGGATGATCATGCGTGACAACCTGGCCGGTCTTGTGGCCCCCTAGGCGGCTTCTTCCCGCTTGTCGCGGAAGAGACGGGGATCGTAGGCCACATCACACCGTTCCAGGGCCGCCTGCCACGCTGGACTGTTCATCATCACCCGCCGAAGCCCGAGGGTCATCGCGGTGGCGGCCACTCGTGCTCCGGGTGAGGCGGTCAGTCCCAGCACTGTGGTCAGCCGACGGGGAATCGTGGTAATTGCCCCGTTCATCAGAACCTGGTACCCCGCACGCTGGGCCGAGGAGATCGGGGGTTTCCGAAGGAATCTGATGGCGTCGCGCATCCCCGGACTGGAGGCCAGCGCAGGGTGTCCGGATATCCAGGCCCTCAATTCAGCCGCCGTTGCCGGCAGGGGCGATGCTCCCAGCATCTCCCCCACCTTCGTCTGCTCGACCACGAATTGGTCGGCTTCGGCCACGGTCAAGCGGCCTCCGAACCGCTGGTAGGCCTCCAAGAAGGAATCGGTGAGGGTGTTGTGGACCCATGCGGCCAACTCCGGGGTCGATGCGCTATAGGCCTGTCCCCGATGCGAGGTCCCGCTCACCCCTTGGTGGGCCGACTTCACCTGGTTGATGGCCTCGGCTACTTCGGGCATCGCGCCATAGGTGGCCGACGTGACATAGAACGATGTCCGGCTGAGCCGGCCCAGGGGGTCGTCGCGATAACGACTGTGGTCGTCCACCCCAGCCACCACTTCCGGATGGGCGGCTTGAATCAACAGGGCCCGAATACCACCGACGAAAACACTCACGTCGCCGATAACCCGCCAGCTCACTGAATCGGGACCGCAGAGTCCAGGGTCGCCGGGAAAATCGCCGGTATGCCTCAGCGGTATATCTGCGTGGGCGAACATGCCGCTCACCGAATTGATCACTCGCGACCTGACCAGGTGAAACATCTCAGCTTCAATCTATCGTCACGATGAGCTGTTCAAATCGGCGTATAGAGGCATAGGGCACCCAGGCTGGACCGGCAGCCAACTCCATGGTGGGATATCGCGCCAAGAGCATGGGAAAGGCCACTTGGCCTTCCAACCGGGCAAGGGCCGCCCCCAGGCAGTAGTGGATGCCTTGGCCGAAGCTCATCAGCTTGCCTCCCGACCGGGTGATATCGAATCGGTCGGGATCGTCGAATGCGGCCGGGTCGCGATTGGCCGCCAGCGACATCGTGGTGACTGTCTCCCCGGCCGCCACCGGCACCCCGAACAGGTCGAAGGGCTCAGCGGCATCCCTCCCCGACCCCAGCACCGGGGCCTCAAAGCGGAGGATCTCGTCGACTGCTTGGGCAGCCAGGCTCGGATCATTAGACAACAAGGCTCGCTGATCAGAATGAGAAAGCAGCAACGAGGCGCCAATCATCAGCATGGAGCGGGTGGTGTCGTGGCCGGCGAAGAGCAAGTTCTCCACCATGGCCACCAGCTCGGCCTCGCTCAATGCGTCTCCGTCGGCCTCAGCGGCGATGAGGCCACTGAGCATGTCATCGCCTGGCTGTGCTCGGCGATCGGCAATCAGCTCGGCGACATATTTGTTGAGGCCGCTGATGGCCGCCTCCAAGCGAGCCAGCAACTCGGGGGTATGGACCGAGGAGAAGACCAAGCCCAGGTCGGCGGTCCAGGCCGCGAAGCGATGGTGATCGCCGGCAGGAACCCCGAGCATGGCTGCCATCACTCTGATCGGAAGCTCATGGGCAAACTCAGCTACCAAGTCCGCGGTGTGGCCCTGGAATCCGTCCAACAACTCTTCGGTGATCTGCACCACGCGGGGGCGAAGCGACTCCACTGCCCGAGGCGTAAACGCCCGACTGACCAGGCGGCGCAGCCGAGTGTGCTCCGGTGGATTGGCCGAGAACATGACCTGCCCCCACCAATCGGCGATCGGCCCCTCGGTGATTCCTCGAGGCGCCAAAAGGTCGGTGGTCAAGAACCGGGGGTCGCGCAACACCGATTCCACCGCGTCGAAGCTCAATGCGATCAGGCTCCCATCGATTCCCCGGGCCAGCGGGTGACGGTCTCGGGCCTCGGCCAACACCGGATAGGGGTTCGACCAGAAGCCTGGATCGGTGAGGTCTACAACAGCGAGCTCGTTCACAGTCGCTATTGTCCCCCGGCATGGAGATGCTTCCCAGTCCCGAGCCGTTCATCGGAGGAATCGACTTCGGCGAGGGTCCCCGGTGGCACGACGGCCGCCTGTGGTTCTCGGACTTCTACCAATACTCGGTGAACGCCGCTTCGCTGGACGGCACCGTCGAGGTGATCGTGGAGGTGCCCGGCCAGCCGTCAGGGCTGGGGTGGATGCCCGACGGCGACCTGCTGGTGGTGTCGATGAGGGACCGGCGGGTGCTGCGCTACGACGGAACCACCCTCCACGAGCACGCTGATGTTTCCGGAATTGCCACTTCGCTGTGCAACGACATGACCGTGGATGCCGAAGGACGGGCCTATGTGGGCAACTTCGGATTCGACCTGCACGGTGGTGAGGATGTGGCCGCAGCCACCCTGGCATTGGTGCAGCCCGACGGCACGGCAGAGGCTGCGGCCGGCGACCTGCTGTTCCCCAACGGTGCGGTGATCACCCCCGACGGCGCCACATACATCGTGGGCGAGAGCTTTGGTACTCAGTTCACCGCTTTCGACATCGGGCCGGAGGGCCGGCTGGAGAACCGGCGTCTGTGGGCTGCGGTTCCCGGCACCGTCCCCGACGGATGCTGCTACGACGCCGAGGGAGGCATTTGGTACGCCGATGCGGTGGGCCGGGCCGCCCTGAGGGTGCTTGAAGGGGGCGACATCACCCACCGGGTGGAGACGGAGCTCAACTGCTTCGCGGTCATGCTGGGGGGAGACGACCGGCGTACGCTCTTTTTGGTCACTGCACCGGGATCTCACCCTGATGAGGTGCAAGGCCTTGGCCAAGCCCGAATTGAGACCGTGCGGGTGGAGATTCCCGGGGCCGGGCTTCCCTAACCTGCTGACCGCAAGAAAGAGGACACACTATGAGATTTTCCGGGAAGGTGGCTCTGGTTACCGGAGCAGGATCGGGAATCGGTCAGGCCACTGCAGCTCGACTGGCCAGCGAGGGAGCCGTTGTTGTCGGCAGTGACATCAACGGGGCAGGGCTGGAGGAAACCGCAGGAATGATGGGCGACGATGCCGCGTTCCATCCGCAAGTCTCCGACGTGCGCAGCAGAGATGCTTGCTATGAGCTGGTGGCTTCGGTGGTGGCTGATCACGGTCGCCTCGATGTGCTGTGCAACGTCGCCGGAGTGGCCCGGGGCCATCGCGTGGGCGACGTCGATCAGGAAGTCTGGGATCTGATCATGGGGGTAAACGTAGAAGGCGTCTTCTGGATGTCACAGGCCGCGCTCCCCCACTTGGAGTCATCGGACGGATGCATCGTGAACATTGCTTCCAACGCCGGATTGATGGGACAGGCCTACACCGTGCCCTACTGCGCCAGCAAAGGAGCGGTGGTGTTGATGACCAAGGCCATGGCCATGGAGACAATGAAGACCGGCATGCGGATCAACGCCATTGCCCCTGGCGGGGTGGAAACCAATCTGGCCGCCGCCTTCGGCTTTCCCGATAATCCCGACATGGAGCTGATGGGGCGGTACATGGGGATGCGGGGAATGGCGCAGGCCGACGACATCGCTTCTTTGGTGGCCTACATCGCCTCCGACGATGGAAACAGAATCCATGGCTCCGTGCTGAGCATCGACGGCGGCATGACCGCAGGATGAGCTGGGATCCGTCTGGCCAAAGGGTGCTCATCACCGGTGCCTCCTCGGGCATCGGGGCCGCCTTGGCTGTTGAACTGGCCCGGGGTGGGGCGTACGTAGGCTTGGCCGCCCGCCGGGGTGACCGGCTCGAACAGGTATTGGGCGAGGTGCAAGACGTCGGCGGCGACGGCTGTTGGTGGACGCTGGACTTGGCCGACTTGAACAGCGTGGCGCCGTTCGCCGATCGCGCCTGGGCTGAGATGGGGCCCATCGACGTACTGGTGAACAACGCAGGCGCTCCACGCCGGCGGTCGATGAAGCGACTCACGCCTGAGGAATTGGACGAGACGATGGCGGTCAACTTCACCGGTTCGGCTCGGCTCGCCTTGGCTCTTTTGCCCTACATGCTGGAAAGGGATTCGGGAGCCATCGTGAATGTGTCATCCATGGGCACGCAGTCGATGGCCTTTCGAACCGGGGCCTACGCCGCGGCCAAAGCCGCTCTCAATCTGTTTACCGAGGGACTCTACTTCGATCTGACCGGGACTGGTGTTAAGGCTCATCTGTTCACCCCCGGGTCCACCGCCACCGAGTTCTCCACCCCGAAGCCGGGGAACGACGACCCGTTCCCCCAACCCCCCGATGCGTTCATGGATCCGGTGGATGTGGCCAAGGCGCTAATCGCCAAGCTAGGCAACGACGACTTCGAGGGATTCGCCTCTGCCGCCCTGCTGGATACCGCCCAAGCCAAGCGGGCTGATTCCAACGGCTATCTGGTGAACATGATCGAGATGATGACTCGGCGCTAGCTAATCGATTCTCGAAAAGGCCCGGCCGGGGAACAAGTCCACCACTGGCTTCCAGAGATGCTCCA
Source organism: Acidimicrobiales bacterium (assembly GCA_963663255.1). GTDB lineage: Bacteria > Actinomycetota > Acidimicrobiia > Acidimicrobiales > Bin134 > Poriferisocius. The sequence goes on along the minus strand of OY760141.1, from coordinate 1,835,782 downwards.
AGCGCCAGGCCCGGCGGGCCAGATAGCGGAGCACATCGGCCTCGCTTCCTGCATCCTGGTCTTGGATGGCCTTATCCAGATCCATCAGCCCATCTTCGAGCGAGTCGGACCGGCGGCCAGTGAGGGCGGCGATCTCATCCAACTCGATGGTTGCCAGCTGGGGACCGATCTGCTTCTGTCGGTCCAAGCACTCCACCAACAGAGTGGCGTGCTCCAACCGGTGCCGGGGAAAGTCGCCCTCTACCGCCGGCAGCACCTCGTCGCGCATGTTGGCGATAACCACGCGTTCTAGTGAGCTGGCCATCTCAACCTCGGGCAGCTCCGGCCGCTCCAACTCGATTCCCATGGCGTCGGCCAGCGCCTCGCACGTGGCCCGCTCACAGATGTAGCGGTAGGCCCAGTTCATACCGTTGGGCATCTGGGGATCGTTGATCACGGTTATCCGGGCCAACGACACGATTGATCGCACGAACTGCTGCACTCGGTAGTAGCGCACCGAGTCGAGGTGTACCGGAAAACCGGACAGCTCCTCGTAGCGGCGAATGATCGGTCCAAGACCCTCGTCCGGGGTCGAAGGACAGAAGAACTCCCGAGTGCAGATGTTGCCGAAATCCTCCATGGGATCTCCAAAATGAGCCCATTCCCAGTCGACGATGGCGCTCACCTGCCCATCTTCGAACATGAAGTTGGCCGGTCCAGTGTCTCCCTGCAAGAGGCTCACCCGGTCGAGGCGCTCGGGCACATGGTTCCGGATCCACTGGAGCGAATAGGTGTACAGCGGATCGGTCACCATGCCGTCGAGAAAACGCTCCACAAAATCCACCTCGCCCAAGGCACACTCGGCCGAGGTAGTGGGCACCGGCATGTGATCAAGTCCCAACGAGTCGGGGTCCAAGGAGTGGAGAAGCGCTAGTTGCTGAATGAAGTCCTCGAGCACCGCGGCCTGCTCTTCAGGGTCGGCGTTGTCCAAGTCGGCCCGCCCGGGCATCCGCTCGTGGAGGGCGGCCTGGAGATCTTCATTCCACGCACAGATAGCGGGAACCTTCATGCCGGTCTCGACCAGCGCAGTTTGCACTTTGGCCTCGCTCTTCACCGAGTGGGTGCCGCTGCCGTCTCCTTCACGGTCGAGGCGCAAGAAGTACTCGGCGACCGATCCGTCGGGGCGGGTCACATCCACCACCCACGCCTCCCGCCGGGCTATGTGGCGCTTCAGATGGGTTATCCGGCCACCACCCGCCTCGGCGATCCAGTCGGTAATTCCATCGGGCAAATCGTGATTGAACTCTTCAGCCATCCCGATGGCTTACCACGCGCCTACCCCACGGGTCTCTTTCCCCAGACAGCAACCCAAAGGCAATCGATGTAGCGGAAGGTGGGATCGTCAAAGCAGGCCAACAGTTCGTCATAGTCCGCTTCGTCGTAGTCGTCCCGTCGAGCGCTGAGCGGGCGGGCCACCTCCATGGTGAAGCGGCGGTACCGGGCCCGCAGTGAACCACCACTCACAATGTCGGTCAGCCCTTCTGAGGACACATCTTCTAGACGGTCACCAAACACCTGGTGGACGCGGCGGCCAACGAATGCGTCCATACGGGTTCCAGCAGCCGATCGCTCTCGGAAGCTACGGAACACCTCGGCTCGGGGATGGTCGGGTTCGCACTCCATCATGGTCCCGTAGTCGGGCTCAGCGACCATGACCCATCCTCCCGGTCGAGCCGAGCCAACCAAGTTGTCCACTGCCGCATTGAAATCGGCCACATGGGCGAGCAATGCCCGACAGTGCACTAAGTCGAAGGCCGATTCCTCCACCGGGCCGTCGCAGATGTCGTGCGTGCGAATATCGGGGCCGCTCAAGAATCGGGGCATGATGTCGGCGGAAACCACCTCAGCACCACGATCTCGCAGCCAATTCGACACCGACCCTCGACCAGCCCCCACATCGGCACACCGCCATCCGCTCCCCACATCGATTCGCTCCAGCCGGGCGAAGGTGGGCCCGTCGAGAATGGCCTCCAACAGAGCCAGACGCGGGCCTTCCCCCTCCTCGTCGATCTCCGACATGGCATAACGCACTTCTGGGGGCTCTGCACCGGACATGCGGTGAGCCTACGATGCGGGTATGAGCGAAGAGCGAGTATTCGGGGATGTGGCCACCAAACTGTTGATGGAAAACGATCGGGTGAAGATTTGGGAGATGCGCCTTGATCCCGGCGAGCGGTCCGATCTCCACCGTCACGATCACGACTACGTGCTCGTTCAAGTGTCGGGCGACAAGATCGCGGGAGACTTCGAGCCGGACACGGCCGGGGAGTTCTCCGGCCTGGTAGAAGGCGACGTAATCCCTGGCCAGCCTATGTACATCTCTAAGGGCGGCATCGAGGCCGCGGTCAATACCGGCTCCGAGCCCTACTACGAAATTCTGATCGAGCTGAAAGACTGAGCTCTCCAACAACTCATCAACAGCCGCACGATGCGGCGTACGCCTGGCGGTTGCTGGTAACCCTGCTCGCCGGTCAGGTGGTGTTCGGCTCCACCATGACCATCATCGGGGCCTCTCTGTCGGACATATCGGAGAGTCTGGGCACTACCAACGCCACGTTGTCATGGGCGGTCTCCGCCCCATTCCTGGGTTTGGCCGCTGGGACCACGGTATTTGGGACTTTGGGCGATTTGTGGGGCCACCGGCGGATGCTGATCCTCGGCCTAGCGGTATTCACGGCAGCTACCGGAGTGTGCGGACTGGCCTGGGATGCCCTGAGCTTCATCGGCTTTCGAGCGTTGGTAGGGCTGGGGGGAGCCATGATGATTCCCAATGGGATGGCCATCCTGATGGCCGCATTCCCGGTCAACCAACGTGCTCGGGCCATGGGTTGGTTCCAATTTGCGGCCGTGGGTGGTCCGGCCATCGGCTTGGTTACCGGCGGTGCTTTGGTGGACGCGTTGGGTTGGCGGGCGATATTCGCGGTCTATACCCCCATCGCCGCAATCGGATTACTCGCCGCAGTCCTAGTGGTGCGTCCTTCCCAAGCCGGCGAGGCCAAGCCAGTTGACGTATTGGGTGCGCTCAGCTTGGTGTCTGCGGTAGTTGTCTTGATGGTGGCTCTGGACCGGGGTGCCACCTTGGGCTTCGACCACCCTGTGGCGCTGGTGTTCTTGGCCCTCGTGCCGGCAACCGTTTGGACGTTTGTGGCTATCGAGCGGCACACGGCTCACCCGATGGTCCCGCTTGAGTGGTTCCGCCGCCGAAACTATGCCGGGCCGGTGGTGGCCTCAGCCACGGCCAACGCGGCCTACATGGGAGGGTTCATCCTCGCACCCCAGATCTTGCAGGAGCGCTACGGGTACACGCTGACTGCGGCCACCGTGTTTCTGGTTGTTCGGCTGATCTCTTTCAGCCTCAGCTCGCCGGTGGGTGGCCGGCTGACCGCGACCCGGGGCGAGCGATGGACGTCTTGTTTGGGAAGCGTGCTGGTGGTGTTGGCCATGGTGTCTTTTGCCGCTGGATCGTTGGTGCACGCTGTAGTGCTGGTGGTATTGGGCCTAGCGCTGGCCGGGGCAGGACTGGGCGTAGCCGGGCCGGCGTACCAGGTATCGGTAGTGGGGGCAGTTCCGATGGACCGTCTGGGAGCGGCAACCGGAATGTTCCAGACGCTCACCAGCCTGGGCACCGCGGCTGGGGTCCAAGTCTTGGTGTTGGCCGTCGGCGAGAATTTCACGGGCACGGCCTTTGCCAGCGCATTTTGGCTAGGTGCGGGGGTTGCCGCGGTCGGCGTTTTCGGGGCGCTGGCTATTACTTCAACCAACTCCGCTTCGGTGAAGTAGCGGTCAGCTTTGCCCGGTTAATGCAGCCAAGACCTTGGGGGCCATGATCTCGGCTAATTCCAGGCACTCCTCTTTCGACCAGATGGCAATGGGAACCCATGGATAGTCGACGGTGAGAAACTCGTAATCGGCACATCCGCTCACCCGGGCGATGGCCTGAGCTGAGCCCCTCATCTCCTCGTGGACGATGGCGATGCTGGGAACGCCTGCCCACTCCAGTTCCACTGCGTCCCGCAAACTGCGGGCACTACAGCTGCCTCAACCGCCGAAGCCGGTGATGGCGACGGTTGCCTCCTCGGTCAACCGGCTCCAGTCCCCCGGATCAGGCGGTATCGACACTGAGCTCTTCACCACCTTCAACGGGGCTTGCGGATCGCTCAGCTTGGCCAACTCGTCATAGAGGGCATCCAAGAAGATCTCCCCTTCGCCGAGGCCGTTGGCCACCAGGGCGACCACCGCCCCGTCCAAGCTGGCCGGACGGGGAGAGAAATCGTGGTCGTCGGTGCGATCAAATGGGCCGGACGTGGGGTCGAGGCCAATGAGAGCTGTCATATTCTCAGATTAGCCTATTGGCGCGCGCTAGGAGATTGGCTCGGTTATGGCTAGGGCTAGGTGGGGTAGCAATAGCCAGCTGGCTCCCATGCCAGCTCCTCCGGCGGCCACGATCAGGATGCCCTCGGGCTTGCCGATGCGGGCCATGCGGTCGGTGGCGCTGGTGGCGGGCGCATTGAGCCGGGGCCACAGATGCTGCTGGATATCGGTTTTCGACCAGCCCTCCTCGATGAAGAAGCGATGGTGCTCATGGCCGATCACGATCACCACGTTGCCGTCCTCGCCCAGCCACGAGTCCCCGGCAATGCCGTTGGCCCGGATATTCGTCACCAGCGTGTCGCACACTCCCTCGGCGGAGCGGCTGGTGAAGTCGGTGGCCTCGACCATCTTCATGAGTGAGTGGACGGTCACTGCGCTCTGCTCAGCATCCAGTCCCCGCTGGACGTGGAGCGGCTCCCAGTCGGAGGCCTCCTCGTTCTCGCCGAAGCAAAAGGTGTAGCGGGCCGGCGTGGAATAGCTGGCTCGGTCCAAGAACCCGGGGATGCCCCGGCACACGTTGCGGATAACCAGGCGAAGCGCCCGACCGATGGTGGCATTGGCCCGAAATCCGGGTCCGAAGCAGCCCGCGGCCGAGGCCACACCCAGATCATTGCGAACGGGCCCGTTGATGATCACCGCCTGGGCCGCGCCCGAGAGCGTGCCGGTGGTGGAGTGGCAATTGCCCTTGGGGTGTAGGTGGGCCCGCACCGCGGCCACAACCGCGGGAAAGTACTCCGGCAGGCAGCCGGCCATGACCGCGTTGGCCGCGGCCTGCTCCGCAGTGCAGGTCACCTCCCGGGTGGGAACCGTGCCCAGCACCTCACCCCCGGAGAGCCCGGAACGCTCCAAGAACGCGGCCACCTTTTCGGGAGTGGGGGGCATGATGGGCAACCCGTCGGTCCATCCCTTCTCGAAATAGTCCTCCACCAAGGCTTCGTAGCTGTCGTAGGCGTGTTGGGCGGCCGCGGTCATGCTCAAACTCTAAAGCTCGTGGCGGGTGGTCTCCCATACAGAGCGGATGGCAAAGCTCGACCTAAGGCGGCCCATTCCGCTGAATCGCGACAAGTACTGATTGTGGATCCTCTCGAAGTCGCGCTGGTCAGCAACAGCGAGGTGCAGCAGATAGTCGGCGTCGCCGGCCATCAAATGGCACGACATCACCTCCGGGCACTCCACCACCTCTTTTTCGAACTGGCGCAGGGATGCCTCGCTCTGGCTCACCAGCGAGATCTCGACGAATACATCGAGAGAGCGATTGATGGCTTGGGGATCAACGATCATCACGTAGCCGGCGATCACCCCGTCGGCCTCCAGACGACGGACCCGGCGATAGCAGGCCGAGGGTGACAACCCCACGCGGTCGGCCAACTCGGCATTGGAGATACGGGCATCGCCTTGAAGCTCGTTGAGAATGGATCGGTCGATGGAATCCAAGTCCAAGACAGGCATGACTCCTCCTTGACACCGTCAAAATCATCAAATAGTCGACTAAATGCAACTTATTCGATAATACATCAAAATACGAAGAATTCATCCACTCTTGAGCCATATTGCAGCAAAGTTTCAAGATATATTCACCTATAGCGCGGATATAATTTCATTATCGTCATCGGATTGCGGCGGAGGCATGAGATGCGAATTGGAGTTCCGAAGGAAATAAAGAGCGAAGAGCGTCGAGTGGCATTGACGCCTGGCGGCGCCACCGAACTGGTAGGCCGCGGCCATCAGGTGATCGTGGAGCTCGGGTGCGGCGCAGGGGCGGGTTTCACCGACGAGGAGTATGTGGCCCACGGCGCGTGCATTGCCGATTCTGCCGAAATGGTGTTCGACCAGGCTGAAATGATCGTGAAGGTCAAAGAACCACAGGCCGAGGAGCGGGCCTGCCTCAGAGACGACCAAGTGATCTTCACGTACCTGCATCTAGCCGCAGACGCAGTTCAGACCGCGGAATTGGCCGAACGGGGAGTCACGGCCATCGCCTACGAATCGGTGGTAGGGCCCAATGGAGGTTTGCCCTTGCTGGCTCCCATGTCGCAAGTGGCCGGTCGTATGTCAATTCAGGCTGGGGCCCACTGCTTGGAATCTTCGCAAGGCGGACGTGGCGTCCTTCTTGGCGGTGTCCCCGGCGTGGCTCCAGCCAAGGTGGTGATCCTCGGCGGAGGCGTCGTCGGGCGCAACGCAGTGCAGATGGCTGTCGGCCTCGGCGCTGACGTAACGGTGATAGACCGGGACGTCGATGTGCTGGAGGGCCTGAGCTCGCGATACGGCTCGGCGTTGCACACCCTGCACTCCAGCGGCGGCGCACTGGAAGAGGCGGTTCTTGGCGCCGACTTGGTGATCGGAGCGGTCCTCATCCGGGGGGCACGAGCTCCCCGCCTGGTCACCACCGAGATGATCAAGATGATGCGGCCTCGATCAGCCGTCGTCGACGTCGCCATCGACCAAGGCGGTTGCATTGAGACGTCTCGGCCAACCACTCACGCCAACCCCACCTATCTGGCTTACGACGTGGTCCACTACTGCGTGGCCAACATGCCCGGCGCAGTTCCCCGGACATCGACGTTTGCCCTAGAGAACGCCACGCTCCCCTACATGGTGAAGCTGGCCGATCTGGGTCCCACAGAGGCCATGCGATCTGATGCCGGATTGCGGGCTGGCCTGTCGGTCTGCCGCGGGCAGATCACCGAGCCGGCCGTAGCTGAGTCGCTTGACCTCAGCTATACCTCTCCCGAGGAGGTGCTGGGCCAGACCCAGCACGCCGCCTAGATCTGCCTCGGCCATCCGCTCGGCCACGCCGCCTAGATCTGCCTCGGCCATCCGCTCGGCCACGCCGCCTAGATCAGCTCGGCCATCCGCTCAGCCACGGCGATGACGTTCAGGTTGGTGTTCGCCCTCGGGGTCTCCGGCATGATCGAGGCGTCGCAAACCCGCAGCCCCTCAGTTCCCCAAACCTGACCGCGGGGCCCAACCACCGCGGACGGGTCATCGGCCGGGCCCATCGCGCAAGTACCCGCTCCGTGGTAGAAGGCCACATGGTTGGCGAACACATGGGCCAGCAAGTCCTCGCGGGCGAGTCTCTCAGGTAGGAAGATCGGGCCCTCAGCCACCTTCTGGTATGAGGGCGAATACAGCAGCTCCAATCCCAGCTCGAAGGCCTCAACCAGACGCTCGAGATCGGGTTTGTGGGCCAAGAATGGATAGGTGATGACCGGAGGGTCTACCGGGTCGGTGGACACCGGCCGGACCGATCCCCGGATCTCCACCCGTTGGAGGGCAGCGTTGAAGGCGAAAACAGTGTCTAGACCTCCAGCCTCGGCTTGTCGCCGAGAGTTGGCCGAAAGGTCGATCATCCCCACTGGGAAGAGCTGAAGGTCGTTGGCGGGGCCCGTCGAGCTGGTGAACCGCAGCAGGGTCTGAATGGTCACATCTTCGGGAGACACCATCTGCGATTTGGGTGCCGCGAACAGGTAGACAGCCGGGTGATCGGAGAAGTTGGCCCCCACGCCCGGGCGGTCGACGACAACGGGGACGCCCAAACCGGCCAGCTCCGATGCCGGGCCGATACCGGAGCGCCACAGCAACATCGGCGACTGGATCACGCCCGCGGCCACTATCACCTCCTCAGCGGGGATTGTCTCCGGCTGGCCATCGACCACCGTGTTCACTCCACTAACCCGGCTGCCGCTCCAGCACAGCGCCACTGCCAGGCAATCGCCTCGCACCTCCAGGTTCGGGCGACCTCGCACCTCAGGGGTCAGGTAGGCGTCGGCAGTCGACACCCGCTGGAGACCACGGCGGTTGCGGGGAAGCGATCCGACACCGAAGGAGTCCGGGGCATTGTGGTCGTCGATGTAGCGGTGGCCGGCGCTCTGGCAAGCCTCATAGAACACGGCATGCACCGGGTTGAGCTCCGCCTCAGGCGTTCGGACGATGGGCAGCGGGCCGTCTCGGCCATGCCATTGATCTTCACCGTCGGGATCGGACTCCAGCCGCCGGAAGCTGCTCAGAACCGCTTCCCAGCGCCATTCTTCAAAGCCCCAGGCGTCGAAGTCTGCCGGCATGGCCCTCACCGCGATGCCGCCGTTTACGGCGGAGCTGCCTCCGAGCACCCGCCCCCGGGGATAGGGCTGTGTCCGCCCCCCGGGCAGCCTCACATCGTCACCCCAGTCGTGTCGGGGATGCGAGGACACCGTGATATCGGCCAGTTCTGCGGGCAGCTGCGTGCCGTGGTCGGGACCGGCCTCTACGAGCAACACTTGTCGGGCGGGATCCTCCGACAGCCGGGCAGCCAGGACCGACCCCGCCGAGCCCCCACCCACGATGACCGTGTCAAACGGCTTGCCAGCTTGCACTGGCATATGACAGTAGTGACGAGGCCGTTAGTTTGGCGGCATGGGCAGATCGTGTGAAGGAAGGGTGGCTCTCGTCACCGGAGCGAGTCGGGGCATCGGCGAGGGGACAGCGCTGAGGCTGGCCGCCGAAGGAGCAGCGGTGGCTGCGGTGGCCCGCACTCGGGCTGATGGCGACCATCGCCTGCCCGGGTCGCTGGAGCAGCTGGTGGCGGCCATTCGGTCAGGCGGGGGTCAGGCGGTTGGTATCCCCGCCGACCTGTCCGATCCTTCACTGGACCGAGCCGAGATCGTGGCCCAAGCCGAGGAGGAGCTGGGTGGCAAGATCGACATCCTGGTCAACAACGCCGCCCGAGCCTTCTACCAGCCGTTTACGGAGTTGACCGAGAAACGGTGGCGCATCGCCTACGAGCTGAATGTGTGGGCTCCGTGGGACTTGGCCCGCCTGGTACTGCCGGGTATGCGGGAACTCGGGCAGGGCGCCATCGTGAACATCTCCTCAGGCGTGGCCGAGTCTCCCGATCTGCCGCCCAATCGGGCCAGCGGTCCGACGATGACCGGATGCCTGTACGGGTCGACCAAAGCAGCCCTCAACCGCTGGACCACCGGGTTGGCCGCGGAGACCTGGGATGACAACATCACCGTCAACGCGGTGTCGCCAGAAGCGGCGGTGATGACCCCCGGTGCCGGTGACTACGTGAACTTGCCGCCCGAGAGCCTTGAGCCCATGGAGACCATGTGCGAGGCCATCTTGGCCCTGTGCACCGCCAAACCCCAGGAGCTCACCGGCAGGATCACATACTCCCTATCGCTGATCCGCGAGCTCAACCGCTCCGTCCACACTCTTGACGGCTCGGAGCTTCTCGCCGGCTGGCAGCCCGCCGACATCGACCCGGGTCGACTGCGTAGCTGAAGCAGGACCTACTGGGCGGCCTTGTTGGATTCGCGTTCGCCTCGAACAAACGCTTCCCGGGCCTTCTCGCCCTCTCCCATGAGATTCAGTTCATAGGTGAACCCCTGCTCAAAGCGGTAGCTGCGGTGCACGTCCACCGGGTCGATCCCGTTAATCGACCACTTGGCCTTGCGGACCACTCCGGGGGGCTTGGCCGCGATCACCCCAGCAATCCGGCGAGCCTCGTCCATGAGCTGGTCTCCGGGCACCACGCTGAGCACAGTCCCCCACCGGTGCAGATCCTCGGCCGCAACCGGCTCACAGCTGTACATCATCCAGCGCATGACCTTTTCCGGCACCAACCGGGCGGTGTGGGTGGCAGCCCCTAGGGCACCGTTGTCCACCTCGGGCATGGAGAACTTGACCCCCTCGGCGGCCACCACCAAGTCGCAGTTCCCGGCCAGGCCGATGCCCAGCCCCAAGCAAAAGTCTTGAACGGCCGCGATCACCGGCACAGCGCAGTCGTAAACCGCCCCGAAGGCCTCATAGCAGGCGTCTCCGGTGCCCAACACCCCTTCGAACCCCTCCATGGCCTGCATCTCCTTGATGTCCACCCCGGCGTTGAATCCCCGGCCCACTGCGGTGAGGATGGCGACCCGCACGTTTGAGTCGTGCTTGTAGCTCCGGAAGATCTCGGCCAGCCGATAGGTGTCGGCGATGTTCAGGGCATTGACCGGCGGATTGTCCATAGTGACAACCGCGATGCCCTGCTCATCGATCTCTGTGTGAATGGCCACAGTGCGCTCCTCTGCCCGATTCTGGTTCCCGGCGGCTCAGCGTACGCCTACCCAGCGGCGGCTACTAGCTTCTACGCCAATAGACTTCCCGATCCCAGAAAGCGAGTCCACCTTGCGCATCGGCTATCTGATCGACACCAACCACGGGTACTACGACCAACCCCTGCCCGAGCCCGACAACGCGGCCGATGCCCTCGATGCCATGATCGAAGAGGGCATCCTGGCTGAGCAGTCCGGCTTCCACTCCATCCAGGTGCCCGACCGCCATGGCCGCACCGAGTCGTACTTCGGCTCGCCGTTGAACCTGCTGATGATCCTGGCCCGAGAGACCAGCCGGGTGGCCATCGGCTCCTACTGCCTGGTCAACACCCTCTACCACCCCATGGAAGTGGCCGAGCAGTGCGCCATCATCGACAACATCTCCAGGGGACGGCTGTACATGACCTGGGGTCGCGGCTTCCATGCCGGCTACTGGGGCCAGTTCGGGGTTCCCCCCGAGCGGATGCTGGGCCGATATCTGGAGAACGTGGCCATTATCGAAAAAGCCCTGCAATCCAAGGGCGAACGCTTCAGCTGGGACGGCGACTTCTACCAGGTGAACGACGGATTGCTCTCCCCCAACTCCTACCAGCAACCCCGGTTCCCATTCTGGGGCGGCGGCCAGCTGCCCGCGGCCATCGAGCGGTGCGGGGTCTACGCCGAATCATGGACCTGCGACGACTTCCCCATCCAAAAGGAGACTTGGGATCGCCAAGCCGGTGCCTACCGGACCAAAGCCATCGAGCACGGCAAGGAGCCATTCGTCGTTTTGATGCGCAAGGCATGGGTGGCCGACACCTTCGAGCAGGCGGCTGAGCAGTACGGCGCCCACTACGTGCCGGAGATGCGCTTCTATTGCGAGCAGGGCATCTTGGCCCACCATCCCGAGTTCGACTCTCCGGAGAAGATCACCACCGAATCGGCTCGGGAGCACATCGTGGTGGGCTCCCCCGCTCAGTGCCGGGAGCGGTTGGAGCAGTATTACGAGGAACTGGGCGTGCAGTATTTCACCGTGCAGTTCCGCATGGTTACCGGGCCCTCTTTCGAGGCCACCCGAGAGCAGATCCAGCGCTTCGGCGAGGAGGTGGTGCAGCCCCTGCATCGCAAGTACCCCGCCCCCGATCATCCGGCCATCCCCGAATCCTGCCGGTGGTGATGAGATGACTTCGGCGACACAATCTCCGACAATCGAGGAACTGGAATCCCTGGTGGGAAGGCAGTTCCCAGGCGGAACCTACGACACGGAACCTTGGCGGGTTTGGCTGACCAACGATGTCATCGGGGCACCGCAGCGAACCGACGGCATCGCCCATCCCATGTTCTGCTACTACGCGGCCATGGCCGGTTTGGGCATCTCCATCGACGAGATGTTCACCCTTTGCTACGCGTCGGCCGACGACGGGCCGATGTTCGGCGAATGCGACATCCAGCAACTGCGCCCCTTGGAGATCGGTGCCACTTACACCGTGCGGGGAGAGATCACCAGCGCAGTCCGCAAGCAAGGTGAACGCACGGGAACTTTTGACATCGTGGCCTTCCAACTCGAAGTCGTCGCCCCCGATGGCGAAGTGTCGTCCGTGGTTTCCAACTCCTTCATCTTTCCCAGGAGGCCCTAGTGAGTACGATCCCAACTCCATCAGTGGGAGACGAGCTTCCCCGTCTGGTCATCGAAGCGGTAGACGCCGAGAAGATGAAGACGATGGCTGCCCTGTTGGCCGATTCCAACCCCATCCACTGGGATGTCGACACCGTGAGGGAACTGGGCATGGGCGACCAGCCGGTTAACCAAGGCCCCAACAATCTGGGCTACGTGATGAACATGCTGGGCCACTGGGCCGGCGGCGCTGAGCGCATACGGCATATTCGGGTGCGCTTCCTGGACAATGTGTTCGCCGGCGATCGGTTGGAGGCGGGGGGCAAGGTCACTGCGGTCGGCGACGACGGATCTGTCGATTGCGACGTCTGGCTGGCCCGCGACGGCGACCACCCAGTGCTAGCCGGGACCGCCACCCTGCTGCTGGGCTAGGTGGCCAGCCGGACGTTGTAGGTCCCGGAAATGGACCGGACCGTCAAAGCGGCCAAGAACAGCACCACCGTGCCCAAGGCCATAGTTGCGCCCGCTGCTGTGTCGTGGTGGTAGCTGATGAGCAGCCCGACCACCACCGCCAAAGAGCCGAGGGCGACCGCGGTGATCATGATGGACGGAATGCGGCGGACCAACATGGCCGCAGCGGACGGCGGAGCCACCAAGAAAGCGAACACCAGCAGATTCCCGACCGCCTGGAACGACGCCACTATGGATATGGCCAATAGCGCCAGCAGCGTGGCGTGGGCTAGGCGGGGTCGGAGGCCCAACAGCCGAGCCTGGGCCTCATCGAAGGTCATCACCAAGAACGCCCGGTGAAAGAACACGACTCCCAGCAACACGACTCCGGCGATGACTAGCTGGCGAATGAGGTCGTTGTCGGTGACGCCGGTAATGGCGCCGAACAGGAATCGGTTGAGGTCGCCGGAATACGCCCCCGAGCTGCTGGACATAATCACCACCGCCAAAGCCAAGAACCCCACGTAGAGCAACCCGATCGAGCTGTCATCCGGCAGCGGCGAGTGGTTGCGGATGAGGTTGATGCCGGCGACCATGACCAACGCGGCGATCAGCGCTCCGATAGTGGTGTCGCCTCCGATGATGAAAGCAATGGCCAGCCCGGGCAGCACCCCGTGGGCCAAGGCCTCTCCTAAGAAGCTCATTCCTCGAAGCACTACCCAAGTGCCAACTGTGGAGGTGGCTAGCACTGCCAACAGCCCAGACCACAGCGCATTTCGCATGAAGACGTTGTCAGTAAAGGGCTCGATCCACCAGTCGAATGGGCTGGTCAAAAACTCCACAAGCCGAACCCTAGAACAGCTTGGCGAGCGAATCTGTCAGCCGAGGCTCTCGGCAATTGCTCGTGCGTTGGTGCGCATAAATCCAAAGTAGGTATCAGAACTGCTGCCGACCGGTCCCAGCGAACCGGTATTCAGAGAAACCACCTGCACACCAGCTTCTCGACCCAGAGCTTCAGCTTCATCTGAGCTATGTGTCGACTCTGAGAAGATGGCAGCCACACCGGTCTCGTTGATCAGTTCAACCAATTCTTGGAGCTCAGCAGGGCTAGTGGCACTTACGGTGGTGCCTCCAGGGATGACCGTCCCTACCAGGCGGAACCCGTAGCTCTCTGCAAAGTAGCCGAGGGCATCGTGGTTGGTGATCAACAGGCGATCTTCAGAATGCAGAGGTGTCAGGATCTCCTCGATCTCGGCATCGAGCGCAATGAGCTCGCTGCGGTATTCCGCGACGCAGTGATCGAGGGCACCGGCATCCAACCCCGCTTCGGTAGCCAAGGCTTGGCTGAGCGCAGGTAGAGCTTCGGCTACCCGGACCGGATCGAACCAGACATGGGGGTCATCACCGCTGTGGTCATGGCCTTCGTGCTCGTCATCGTGCTCGTCGTGCTCTTCGTCATCGTGCTCGTCGTGCTCTTCGTCATCGTGCTCGTCGTGCTCTTCGTCATCGTGCTCGTCGTGCTCGTCGTCATCGTGCTCGTCGTGAGCTTCGTCATCGTGCTCGTCGTGAGCTTCGTCTTCGTGCTCGTCGTGGTCTTGGTGGCCTGCCGAGTCGGTCGTCATGGAGAACTCAATTGTTGAGACATGGTCGGTCATGCGAAATACCGAAGTACCAGCTTCCTCCACTGCATAGATCGTGTCTTCCAGGCCCTCTTCGAGACCCAAACCGTTCGCAACAATCAACGCGGCGTTCTCCATGCGACCCCGATCTTGCAACGACGGCTGGAAGCCATGCGGATCGCCCCCCGGAGGAATGAGCGTCTCCACCTCCGCTGCCCCGTCGCAGGCCACGTTGGCCACTACATCTGCCCAGATCGAAGTGGTAGCGATCACCGTCGGCGTATCAACACTGTCACCAGAGTCGTCATCATCCCCACATCCCGAGGCAATCAATGTCAGCGTGGCCATCAACCAGAGCAGGCGGCCGCAAGTCCTATTGACATTGATAATCGTTCTCATTCTTTCCAGGGTATTCTGGAATGAGTGTCACCGCCAAACATCCGATGAAATACTGAATGGAAATGACGGCCCAACCCCCTCATACCTCCGAAGACGGGGATTTGCTCGCCGACCTTCATGAACAGATCGGCAGCAGGCTGGCTCACCAGGACCACCGCTACACCAACAGTCGACAGCAGCTCGTGGCGGTGTTGGCCAAAGCTGGCCAACCCATGACGTTGCCCGACATCGTGGCCGCTGATCCCGACATCGCCCAGAGCTCGGCTTACCGCAACCTGGATGTCTTGGTTCGCTGCGGTGTCGTCCTACGTATCAAAGCCGGGGGCGATTACGCTTACTTCGAGCTGGCCGAGCCGTTGCTTGGTCATCACCACCACCTCATATGCATCAGCTGCGGCAGCATTGAAGACATTCACTTCGACAGCGAGATCGAGCATTTGGTGGACAAGAGCCTGAGCGAGATTGCGGCCCGGACCGGGTTCACCCCTACCCACCACAGCCTCGACCTCCACGGGCATTGTGCCGAATGTTGATCTGGTACCGACCAAATCGCCCTCCACAATGCGGCTGACCGAATTCCGACTAAGCCCAGAGCTAGATCAGTGGCGCCGCGAGGTTCGGAAGTTCTTGGCCTCGGAGATGTCTCCCGCAAATGTGGAAGGCCACGTTGATCCCTCGGATCTCACCGGTCTAGACCAGGCCTTCGAACTGCGCCACCAGACAGAGGCAGCACAACAGGGCATGCTGGCCATTTCTTTGCCAACGGCCGACGGCGGTGGAGGTCGGTCGCGAGCCTGGAAGCACGTGTACGACCTGGAGGCCGCCTTCCACGGTGCGCCGTCCATCGACACCGGCGTGACACTGTGCGGGTCTGTGCTCTCACGCTTCGGGAGCCAAGCCCAGAAGAACAAATGGTTAGCGCCAATGGTCTCGGGTGAGATCTTGGGCGCCATCGCCTATAGCGAGGCCGGTGCCGGCAACGACCTGGCGGCCATCTCCACGACTGGGGTGCAGGACTCTGGCAGGTGGGTGCTTGCGGGAACCAAGTCGCACGTAACTGGAGCCCACAAGGCCGACGTGGCCGTGGTGTTGGCAGTCACCGATCCCAAGGGAAGTGCCCGCCTGTCGATGACCATGTTTTTGGTTCCCCTGGATGCGCCCGGAGTCGAGATCAAGCGGAGGTCCACAATCAACCGCTGGACTCTCGGCGAGATCGACCTTCGCCGGGTGCGACTCGATGACGACTGCGTGCTGGGCGAGGTTGGCGCTGGGTGGTCGCAAGTCATGGCCGCAGTGGCCGCGGAACGAGGCTCATTGGCCCACTACGGATGGACGGAGCAGTGGTTGCAGCGGCTCCCAGCAGGAGTTTCCCCGCCGGAGCGAGCCAGGCTGCACGCGGCCGCGGCTCGAGTTCGGGCCTTCGGCCAGAGGCTGATCGACTTCGAGGAGGCTGGCCGGCCCATTGGCTATGAGGCATCAGTAGTGAAAGTGGCGTCTACTGAGCTCCTCCAGGACATCGCCCGCACAGCGCTATCAAGTGCGGGGCAGGACGAAACCGACTGGTCTCCGATGTTTGAGGACGGTCCTCCCTATGCCTATGACGTTTTCGAGGCCATTCACCCCACTGTGTCGGTCGGAGCGAACGAGACCCACCGGGACATGATTGCGTCCGAGCTGTTGAACCGCGACCTGTCGGAGGCCGCTCCCCCGGACGCGGCCTCCGATGACCCTGTTCTTTCCGCTTGCGCCGACCAGGCGGCGCGAGCCAGCCAAGTCTTGGCCTTGACCGCCCAGCACGCTCTCCGGCGGCCGTTGTACGGCAAGCAGGTGGGAGATTTCCAAGCAGCCCGCCATCGCTTCGTGGACATGGCCATCGCGGTTGAGGCCATGGAGCTGACCGCGGCGGAGGCCGCCCTATCCCCTGCCGGCCCCCAGCACGACTATCTGGTGTCGGCGGCCAAGGTGACGGCCAACGAGGCCTCGCTAGATGTTCTGGCCGGCGCCCATCAGTTGCACGGCGCCGATGGATATTACGACGACCACTATCTCGCACCGTTCACTCGCTGGGCCTGGGCGGCCCAAGCTCGGGGAGGTTCCACCGCCGAGCACCTGGATCGGCTGGCCCGATTGACGGGGTGATGGGCTAGCCGGCGATGGTGACCCGGTGAAGCACTCGCTCCTCTCCGGTCACATCTCCGACGACGGCATGTTGGGTAGACCGGTTGTCCCAGATCACCAGGTCGCCGTCGCGCCAGCGGTGTCGATAGGTGTTCTCGTAACGCCCGATTGCACCGTAGAGATATTCCAACAAGGGTTGGCTCTCCTCTGGGGTCCACCCATCGATTCGGGTCACGTAGTTGTCGTTGACGAAAAGCGCTTCGGCACCGGTGTCGGGATGGGCCCTTATCAACGGGTGGATTGCCACAACCGCTTCGTGGTCCAACCCGGCGTCGGCGGCCAGGCTGGTGCCCTCGTGAACGGCGGAGAGGGTACGGAGCATGGCCTGCAATCCGGGCGACAGGGACTCGAACGCCTTGACGGCGCTGGCAAACATCGTGTCACCGCCCACGGCGGGCAAGACCCGTGCCAGCAGCAGGGTGTAGGCGTGCGGGTCGCTCATGTGGGTAGAGTCGGAGTGCCAAGTCTGGGTGATGGGGTTTGGGTCGTAGATCTTCATGATCCCCGGGTACCCCTCAATGGACGGCACATAGGGATGGATTGAGATATCTCCCCACTCGGCGGCAAAGGCGAGCTGGTCTTCAGGGGTCATCGCTCCCTGATCGCGGATGCAGATGACCCCGTTTTCATGCAGCGCGTCGCGCACGTTGGCAAAGGCGCGGTCCGTGATCCCGGTGGTCAGATCGAGCCCGAGCACCTCCGCCCCCAGTGCCCACGCCAGACGCCGAATCTCCATGGTCAAGGGACTCTAGTCAGTGGTTGTATGGCCAATTGCCCGGTCATTGAATTCGACGGGCAGGGTTTTGAGCCCGCTCAACCGGTTGGTGCGGGTCCATGTGGCCTCGCCGACGATCTCAACGTCAGCCCAGCGGTCCAAGATGGTGTTGAGCATCACGTCAATCTCTAGTCGAGCCAGATTGGCGCCCAGACAGAAATGCGGTCCGTGGCCGAACCCCATGTGATTGTTAGGATTCCGGTCGATACGAAACTCGAACGGGTTATCAAACATCGCTTCATCCCGGTTGGCCGACATCTCCCACACCACCACCTTCTCGCCTGCGAGGATGGTCTGGCCGCCGAGCACGGTGTCTTGTGTTGCGGTGCGGCGCTTGTAAACCGAGGGCGTCGTCCACCGAACGATCTCTTCGATGGCCGTTCCCATGAGCGAGCGATCGGCGGTCAGCCGAGCCAATTGATCTGGCGTCTTCACCAGCTCCCACAAGCCTCCAGCAATGGCCTTGCGGGTGGTTTCCGAACCCGCGGTGAAAAGCAGCGACCAGAACATGGCCACTTCATCGCTGTCCAGCCGAGGAGGGAACTGGTCGGGGAGCTCGCCGTGGATGACCACCGAGAGAAGATCGTCGCCCGGGTTCTCAATGCGTTCTTGGATGAGGCGCTGGCCGTACAAGAACATGTTGACACCAGCCTCGCTGGGTTGGTTGGGCATTTCCTCCAGAGTGAAGGTTTCCGAGGTGATGTCCACCCATTCACACAGCATGTGCCGATCCTCGTTGGGCACGTCCATCAGCAAGCAGATGGCCTGCAAAGGCAGTTCAGCGGCCACGTCGAGCACGAGGTCACAGGAGCCCCGCTGGCCTGGAGCGGGGGCCACGCTGTCGAGGATCTGGTGGGACCTGGCAACGAGGTCGTCGCGGATCTGACCGATCATCTTGGGGGTGAATCCCTTGTTGACCAGCTGGCGGATTCGCTGATGGCGCGGGTCGTCCATCATGTTGAGGAGCTTCCCGCTCATCTCCATGTCGTTGATTGTGGTGCCTCCGTAAGGGCGACTGCCGCCGGTATGGCTGGAGTAGACCTTGGGGTTGCGGAATACCTCCACCACCAACTCGTGGGTGCTGACGCACCAAAAGCCCTCACCATCGGGGGTACGTTCGGTGGGCTCGTGCCACCACACCGGAGCCTGCTCGCGCAAGTGGATGAAGGCCTCATGAGGGAACCCGTGGACGAATGTCTGATAGCTGCTGAGGTCGGGCATTTCAAGCGAGTCCATCAGTCCTCCTGAGGGGTCACAGGGATAGAAAATCCGGCCTCTGCCTCCAGCGCCTCCAGAGCCCCGATGAAGAACTTGTCTCCGAGCCCCAGATCCATCGCCTGAGCCAACACGCCGTGGGCTGCCCTGGTCAGCGGAAGCGGCGTATCGATCTGCTCGGACGACTCGAGTGCCAAGCGCAGGTCCTTCTCGGCCAGTGCGAGATCGTAGGTTGAGTCATCCCATTGTCGATTCACGATCATCTCAGAGAGCAGCATGTAGAAACCGGCAGAACTGGCCCGTAGCACTTCGAGAAACTTCGGAAGATCGAGGCCTGCCTTGGCGGCCATGAGATACCCCTCTCCGAACACTTGAGTGCCGACGAGAAACACCTGGTTGTTGATCAGCTTGATGAGTGTGCCGGTGCCCGAAGGACCCAGCCATTCGGTCTCGTCATTGCCGAAGCACAGGAGCACGTCTTTTACCCGGTTGAATGCCTCCTCATCTCCCGAGGGCATCAGGGTGAGGGTGCCCGCTTCGGCCCCCATGCTTCCCCCTGAAACCGGGCAGTCGATGAAGTGGACGCCCGCGTCGGTACAGGCATCGAACAGCTCTTTGGTGGCGCCCGCGCTGTTGGTCGACAAATCCACCACCACTGACGCCGGCACGTTCGACGAGAGGATGCCTCCCTCGCCGGTCACCACCGAACGCGATGCCTCGGGAGAAGGCAGAGAGAGAAGAACGACTTCACAGGCTTCGGCAACTGCAACCGGGGCAGATGCCTCGCTTGCGCCAGCATCAACCAACTTCTGTCGGGCACCGCGGTCGAGGTCGGCAACGACCAGCTCGTGTCCTGCGGCGAGGATGTGACGAGCGCATGACCCGCCAATGTTGCCCAGTCCAATAAAGCCGACTCTCATGAACTCCTACCCCAAACGCAGCGTACTCGGATCTGGGGGCTAGCCGATCAGCTTGCCGATCGAATCGTCTAGGCCGCCAGGTCGGCTGGAAAGCAGCCATACGGCGCGCTGGGCCTGCACCGCCACATCGAAATCGCGGGCCGTGGGAGCCTCGATATCGAGGCCGTGCTTCGCGGCGAGCCGCCGCAACCCGAGTTCGGCTAGTTGGCACGCCGCCGCCATCTCAGCTGCCACCACCGCGCCCCGAGGACCGCCTATCGGCTGGGAGAACCGCTCCCTGGCTTCGGCGAGTATCTCCATCCCGCGGGCGACTCCCGCTGGGTCGGGCTCTCCGAAACTGGGGATTCCGGTGGGGCACAGCGAAGTGAAGATGGGGCTGGAGTTGGGAGAGACCATCCCCAAGTCCTCGCCGATAGAGCCCAGACGGTCGATCAGCGATCCGACTCCCTTCTCACAACCCAATAGGTCGTCGATGCGCTGGGCCACTTGGGCTTCGTCGCCGATGGGCGCTCCAGAGGCGGCTGCACCGCCCCGCACCATGGATGGAAGGGAGACCGGCAGGGGTTGAAAATGCCCATTGTCGCCCCAGTCGGTCAACAGGAAACCGGGCGCCCCGCAGGAGGTGCCAACATCCGCGGCATCGGCAATGTTGGCGGCCGCATTCACATTGCGGCCGATAAGAGTGTTCCAACTGCTGGTCCCGGGAGCCACCCAAAAGGGTTTCCCCGTTTCGATGAACAATCGGGCATGGGACTGGAAACCCAAGTGCATGTCGTCTGGCAAACCAAGCCGGCCGATCAGTTCGGTCGGAAGAAGGGACATCCACCCGCTATCCGAAGGGGCCTCGTAGTTCCAGACAACTGGAGTCGCTCCCTTGGGAATCCTGGAGACAAGGGAGCGATCTCGGCGGAATTGGTCGGCCCAGAACATCACCTCATAGCCATCGTTTACGAGAGGGGTGATTATCCTCGACAGGTGCTCGACATACACGGTTTCCCGGCCACGGTCAGCAACATCCGAAGCCGAGACGCCTTCTCCTAACTCGAACGGCTCGTCACCACCGATGTGGAGGCGGCGGCCGCGGATGGCCCGGGCCAACTCCCGGGCTAGAGCCACACCGAACGCGGCGTTCTCAACCGTCGGAGCTAGACACCCCGGCCGCATGGTGCCTGAGCCGAAAAGCCCAGGCGCGCCATCAGGACACTCGGCGAGAACGCGATATGGCTCGTGGGCCAGCCATCGCTCCATGTGGCCAAAGCAGTTCAAATTCCCCACCAGGTCGATGCCGCGGGACTCGCAAACACGATCCAACCATCTCAAATCCTCAGCTGTTAAAGGTGAAGCTCCTTCCCAAACTTTCTTGTGTCCTGTGTAGGCGTAGGTGTGCTCCACATAGAGTTGTAACTCATTGAATCCAAGTGCTGCTAGCGCGTCCGCTAACCACTCCAGGGTGTCCCGAGTCGGAACGCGGTCTCTTGAAATATCCAGCATGTAAGCGCGTCGTTCGAACATCTATCCTCAGAACCACTTGTTGGTCAATGCCGCACTAACGAACATGACGCTTTCATAACAACTTTATTAACTAATAATGAGATTTCCGAATGATTGATCTGATAATAAGGTCGTCATTCTTGGATGCGACACAATGATCCCTGAAGTGTACAGTTACTTGAATGGCAGGCTCCAGCAAGCTCAGAAGATACCGCTCCGATCATGAGGATCTGGAAACGAATAGCCGTTCGGCAATCGTTGAGGCGGGGCGGGTGCTATTTCTCAAACAGGGAATTGCTTCGACGACGATGGGGGAGATTGCTGAGGAGGCGGGGGTGAGCAGAGTCACTGTTTACCGCCACTTCCCTGAATGCGGCGCAATCGCATTTGTGGTGTACAACCAAATGCTGGAGTCAATCCTCGAGGCCACACGGGCAGGAGTTCCTTCTGGAGTCAGCGGGCTAGATGCTGCCCGACACTGTCTTAATGCTCTCTTTGCGGCATATCCGTCGCAGGAATCCGCATTCCGCTACTGCGCAGCGTTCAGTTCCTACTACGCCATGGAGGAACGATCGGACGAGCTAGCGGAATGGTATGACGCTCGGGAATTCCGGGGGCTCGCGGATGCTTGCGCCGCATTCTTCGGATCCCAGTCCGACCGAGAGACTTCCGACCGTCTGATGGCACTCACTGATGCGGCCACCAGCGGTCTGTGCAGTCTGGCGGTCGCCGGCTCTCCGCTGAATCAGACCAGCGTCGAGTCCCGACTCCGCAACCTCAAAGAGTTGATCTTGGGCCAATTAGACACAGCCGTCGACTAAGTCGTACCAGCCACTAGGACCCAAGCGACTGGGTAGCGGTGTCGCGCCCGCTTCGCAACAGCGTCCCCGGCCGAGCGCTGGTCAACACTCCTCCGCGAACCACCACAGATCCATTAACCAGCACACTGTCGATCCCGCTCGGCTCGGCGTACAGGCGACCAGCGCCAGCAGGGAGGTCGAATCTAGTTTCGAGCTCCCCGCAGGCAATGGTGTCCGGATCGAACACCACAATGTCGGCAAAGGCGCCTTCAGCCAAGCGCCCCCGGTTGCTCAGCCCGTAGAGCGCGGCTGGGACCTCGGTCAAGAAATGGACTGCCTCTTCAAGAGAGAGCGTCCCATGAAGGCGGACCGCCTTCTCGATGATGTAGACGGGATAGTCAAAGTATGCAGTGAAATCCAGATGGGCTCCGGCGTCAGAGGCGCCGATCACCACATGCCCGGTGCGCCAGGCATCCACCATCGCAGCCCAGTCGGCGCGAGACGGCTCGGTCACCGGGCGGCGGAACTTGGTCTGGAGGCCATCTGAGACCGCGATGTCGAGAAGGGCATCCAAAGGCGACTTATCCTCCTCCGCGGCAACTTCAGCAATCGACCGACCCAAGTAGGGGTGGGCGGCTTCGGTGAACGTCTCGCAAATAATCCGGTTGTCCCACTCGGCGATCTCCCGCAAGGGAGCCGGTTCGATCTCCACGGCGGCCAGTCGTCGGCGAAGTCCCGGATCGGCCAGCGCCTGTTGGCGCTCGTCAAAGGGAAGGCTCATCACCTCTTGCCATCCTGGCAGCGCCTCGATCACAAACCCCGACTTGAAGGAGAACTGGGCCCGGGAAGGAATCGGCATGTTCAGGGCGACGATTCTTGCGCCGAGGCCTTGGGCCCGCTCTGCCACCTCGATCAGGTGATCTAGCTCAGACAGTTTGTCGGCGCTGATCCTGAGCACATTCCAATTCACCGGTCGCTGGGCGGCACAAGACATTTCGACCATCGTGTTGAATTGGTGGTCATCGAAAAAGTCCACTCGGGGTGGGAGGAATTCGAGCGATGTTCCGGGGAAATCGGCACACACCCGGGCAAGAGAGACCAGCTCGTCGCGACGGGCAAACACCGACGGCACGGGATCACCGTTTCCGTCGAAATGAGCCACGCCCCACGAGGACGAGAAGCCCAAACCTCCCGCTTCGAGCCCGTCGGCCAGCAACTCCTCCATTGCGTGCTGCTGTCCGGAATTTGGTGTCCCGCCTACTGCGTCTTGACCCATAACTGCTCGCCGTATTGCCGAGTGGCCGACCATGAATCCGGCGTTGATACCCAGGTTGCCCTGAGCCCGCTCAAGGAACTCCGCAGTTGAGTTCCAATTGCAAGGCACTCCGGCTTGGAGAGATTCAAGCGGCATGCCCTCAACCACGGCGAGCATGCGGACCAGGTAGTCAGCTGACTCGGCATCGCTGAGGGGCGCCAGCGTGAACCCGCAATTGCCGGAAGCGGTTGTCGTCACGCCATGCAGAGGCGAGGGCGTGAGGGCTGGATCCCAGAACAGTTGAGCATCGAAGTGCGAGTGGATGTCGACGAATCCCGGGGCAACGACTCGGTCGGTGGCGTCAATAGTGCTTCCGGCTTGGCCAACCTCCCCCACCGCAACAATGCGGTCTCTGGAGATCCCGACGTCAGCCCGCTTGGCCGGTCGGCCCGTCCCGTCGACAACGGTGCCGCCGCGGATCGCGATTTCGATCATGTCTATCCCTCTGGACCCTCAATGCGGTAGAGGGCGGCTGCGTTCTCCCACAGGAGTTTGCGCCGGACTTCTTCTGTATGACCGGCAAGCGAGGCCTCGATCCGCTCCCGAACGTTGCCGTAGAGACAGGTCGGGTGGGGAAAGTCAGTCTCGAACAGCACGTTGTCGACGCCGATCTTGTCGAGAAGCCGCTGGGGCGCGGTCTCCTCAAACCAGTAGCAGGCATAAACCTGGCGACGGAAGTACTCACTGGGCATCATCTCGAAATTCGACGCCTCTTTGAGGCCGCCGCATTCATTGAAGGAGTGATCAACCGCCTCGAGCACGAAGGGGATGAAGCCGATGCCACTCTCCACCGACACGAACTTGAGGTCGGGGTAACGAGGCAGAACGCCGGACCCCAACAGGTCGGTGAGCTGGATGCCGTTCTTCAGGAACATCTCCAGCGACGCGTAGGCGTAGGTCGAAGGCTTGCCGTGGGCTGCCATCCGCTCAGGGGTGAAGCCGGTGGTGGTGTCGCCGCTGCCGATGTGGAAGCTGATGGGCAATCCAGCCTCCTGGGCCACCGACCACAGCGGATCCCAGTGGGGATCGCCGAGCAAAGGCAGGCCGAACCGCTGCGGCTCTCCGGTGAACAAGACAGCACGGTGGCCGAGTTCAGCGCATCGGGCGACCTCCGCCACCGTGTCGTCGATGTCCCAGAAGGGTGTCGAGACTACGGCCACGAATCGCCTCGGGTCGGGCGAGATCCAGTCGAGTTGGAAGTTGTTGTAGGCCTGGACACAGGCCAACATCAGCTCGCGGTCTTTCAACTTCAAGAAGTGCTGCGCCCCGAATCCTCCGACATTGGGATATAGCACCTGGGCCCAAATTCCCTGCTCATCCATGAGCTTCAGCCGCTCATTGGCGTCATAGGCGGCGGGGTGGATCTCCTCGAACACCGAAGGACCGGCGGGAAAGGGCTCCGGCCACCCGGCCACCGCGGTCATGCCCACCGACGAGAACACCTCGCCCCCCACGAACCAGTGGTCCTTGCCCTCGTCGGTGCGCTCGACTCGGGGCACACGGTCTTTCAACTTGGCCGGGACACGAGAGACAAACGTGTCGGGCGGCTCGGTGACATGGGTGTCGACGTCGATGACAAGCTCGGTGATGGGCATCCCCCAATTCTGCCCCACACCCCAGCCAAGCGTCGGGCTGGCTGCGTTGATCTCTATTTGGTGATACGCGCCATGCCGCCGTCGATCACCACGGTCTGGCCGTTTATGAAGCTCGAATCGTCCGAGCACAGAAACACCAGCAGTCCAACAAGGTCTTGAGGTTGGCCTGGTCGTCGGATGGTTTGGCGGGCCAGCAACCTCTGCACCTGTTCTTCTGGGAGCTTCGCGGTCATCACGCCCGGAGCAATGCCGTTAACCCTGATGTTGTCATCCGAGAATTCATCGGCGAGCACCTTGGTGACGCCGTTGAGGGCCAGCTTCGAAACCGTGTATGCGCCGGCATCGATCAACGCGCCGTTGGACGACTGGTTAATGATGACACCGCCGCCGCGGGCCCGCATCGACTCCGCGCAGGCCTTGGCGCACATAATCGGGGCGACCGTGTTCACGGCCAGGATCTCCATCCATTCGTCCGCGGAGAGGATTAGTGCCTCACTCCACTTCCCGCGGGCCAACCCGGCATTGTTGACCAGGATGTCCACCCCTCCGAACGCTTCAACGGCGGCGCGCACCATGGCACCGATGTCCTCTCCCGAGGTGACATCGCACCGAACACCGATGGCCCGAGCTTCAGCAGGGTCAATGTCCCGGGCCACCCGTCCGGCCGCTTCTCCGTCGATGTCGGCTACTACCACGGCCGCTCCCTCCGAAGCGAGGGCATGGGCGTACACAACACCCAACCCCCCAACACCAGCACCGCCTGCACCGGTGACAATGGCCACCCTTCCTTCAAGCTTCATTCCCATACCTTCAACTTATGGGGCAAAGCTGAGGGGGAGTCGGATGGTGGCCTCGGGGTCTTGGAGACCGGAGTCGTTGACCACGATCACACAGTCGTCGACGGTGGCATCACAGATGCCGGTGCCGACCGCCCCGACGATGATGGCCAACTCCACCGAACCCCCGCCGGTGGGATTGGGATGCAAGATCCTGGCGTTGGTGAAGTCGCAGACGCCAGAGCCCTCGGTGCCGCCTTGCGAGCACTGGAGAATATTCACGCTTTGTTCGGGGAGGAAACCGCTCCAAGTGACCACCACTGTCTGACCGTCGACCAGATCGGTTGTCGGGTCGGCCGATGCCTGACGGCTGAGCACAGGCATTTCGATCTCTACGGTTAGGCCGGAATTCGCCTCGGGTGCGAACACCAACTCGGCATTGGGCGACGAGCGGGGCTGTTGCAGCCGGGCGGCGGCCTGCTCATCGCCGGCGAATGCCACGGCCAAGAAGTCCAAGATGGTGGTCACAACGTCGTCGAACAGATCGCTGCCGGAGCCCAGCCAAGATCCATGGTCCCCGCCTTCAAGCGTCAACAGGCCCTTGATCGCTGAAATCTCATTGAACAGCACCGGTGAGGTCGCGTAGAGAATCAAGGGGTCCTTGGTGCCGTGGACTATCAAGATGGGCGGAGTGGCGGTGAAGTCGTACTCGCCCTCAAAGGGTGCCGGTGGTCCCGCCATGGCCACCACCGCGTCAACCCGCTCGTCGCGACAACAGCTGTTGGCCCCGATTCCCAGCACAGTGATCGCCCCGTTGGAATGCCCGATCGCCGCGACGCGGCTCTCATCCACCAATCCGGCCAGCGGCCATTGTGGGTCGGAGCTCAGTTGGACGACGGTATCGATTAGAAAGCTCAAGTCCCCTGGTTGAGATCCGGTGTCGGCCGGATCGGGGCCAGGGGAATTCCGCCCCGATGTTCGGGGAAACTCCGGGGCCACCACCACATGCCCATCGGCGGCAATGGCAGATAGAAGCTCCAGATTCCGTTCCGGGATGCCGCTCAGCCCATGGGCGAACAACACCAACGGGTAGGGGCCGCCCACGGGCGTCGCATCTTCCACCGCAACGGATGCGTCATCTACCGCAGCCGGATAGACAACCAAGGTTCGAAGCGTGCGGCTGTCACCGCCGGGATCGTTTCCACTCGGGGGTGTCGGGCGCTGGTGGTCGGTGTAGACCTCTTCGATATAGCCAACCCCGGAGGCAAACAGCTCTGGCTCGTCCGCGACAGGTTCCTCTATTTCAGAAGTAGCCGATGGGAGTTCAGGGTCTGGGGTTCCAACCGGTTCTTCACCCGTAGCTTCGGGTTCGACAGGGGCTGCTTCCGGAGCAGGGGTTGCACTCGTGGCGGTGTCGAGTGGTTGGGCTTTGATCGGTACCCCTCCCGGTTGTTCAGCAGACGACCCACACGACAGCAGCAGGGCTGCGCTTAAAGCAGAGACACAGATGATGGCCGCGGCGCGGCCCATCGAGTCCGACATCGCGTCTCAGAATACGACGACCCCACGAGCGTTGTGGCCGTCTTCCATTTTCTCGACGGCGCCGTTGATCTCCTCAAGCTCGAACCGGTGGGTGATGAGCTTTTCAATCTCGAGCTGGCCTTGGCGGTACATCTCCACCAGCATCGGGATATCAGTAGTGGGACGGGATGTGCCGTATACACAGCCCATGAGGGTCTTCTCCGTCATGCAGAACTCCAGACCGGGGAGCTCGGTAAGAGCCCCAGCCGCTTGAACGCCGATCGCCACCACGGTGCCATCCTGGCGAAGGCAGTCCCACCCCAGGCGCACCAGCGCGGGGATGCCGACCACCTCGAACGCGTAGTCGGCCCCCTCACCACCGGTGAGCTCGAAAATCTGCGCCACGGTGGCTTCTGCACTCTCGTTCTTGACGAGATTGGTGGCGCCAAAACCCTGGGCCATGGCCAGCTTGTCTTCGTGGAGGTCGACTCCGATGATCACGCTGGCCCCCGCGAGCACGGCCCCTTGAATCACGTTGAGCCCCACACCGCCGCAGCCGATCACCACCACGGAGGAGCCAGGTTGGACCTTGGCCCGATTGAACACCGCCGAAGTTCCGGTCAACACGCCGCAACCGGTCATCGCGGCAATCTCCAAAGGGACATCATCGGGAATCGGTATGGCGCGCCTCTCATTGCAGATGAGCTCTTCAGACAGAGTGCCGATGGCCGAGAACTGGTAGAGGCCCCGACCCTGCGAATCGACCATCCGGGTTGCACCATCGGATGCGTCGGTGCCGGGGAACGTCAATTCCAGATTCGCCGTGCACAGATTGGGGCGGCCCTTCAGACAGTTCCGACACACTCCGCAGTGGATCAGAGCCGACAGCACAACGTGATCGCCCACCTGACAAGTGGTGACCTCACTGCCTATTTCCTCCACGACCCCCGCACCCTCATGGCCCAGAATCATGGGCAGCGGAAACGGCAGGTCACCAGTTTGCACCGCAACATCGGAATGGCACAGCCCGCTGGCCCCAACCCTGACCCGTACATCGTGGGGACCGACACCTCCCGAGGTGAACTCAACTACGTCGATCGGCACTCCGGCTTCATAAACCACCGCAGCTTTCATTGGGCACCTCCTGGTTGCTGCTGTTCGGGTCGGAGGTCGGGAGCCGCGACATTGGGGTTCCCCTCGGTCCATACCCGGCTGAGAATGCGCCGTTTGATGCGCCATCCGTCGGGGGTGCGAATGAGTTGATCTTCGTAAGTCCCAGCCACCATCCACAGGTCTCCGCCCTCAGTGCCCTTCAATACGTGCTGGGCCTGGAGGTAGCACTTGTGGGAAGCCTGGTCGTCATTGACTTCCACAATGTGGCTGCCCACCAGATGGTGACTCACGTCGAGCCGGGTGAGCGCGCTCGATATGCGCTTGATGATGGCATCGATGCCATGGCACTCCGTGCCGCCCAAAATCGCGAACGCGTCGGGCGTGAACACGTTGCGGAGTTCCTCGAAATTCTTGGTATCGAGCGCCCAGCAATAGCGGGACGCGAGGTTGATCACGGCCCTTTCATCGGCCAGTTCTTGCACGTCAGGTTCCACGGCTGCTCACCCTAACCGCCTTAAGTGACCACGCCCTTCACCTTGAGGTCGATGACGTCTTCCCAGTCCATTCCCAAGTTCTCGGTGAGGATCTCATCGCCGTGCTCGTTGAAGCCCGGTGCCCGTCCCGGCGCGGCCGGCTCCCCGTTGAACTGGACGGGCACCGCCACCAGCTTGAACGGAATCCCGTCTTCGTTTACCGCATCCTGCACGTAGCCGTTGGCCTGCACCTGGGGATCATCCATGATCTCCAGAGTGTCGAGCGCAGGAGTCCATTGGCCGGAGAAGTCGGCGAACAACTCACGGATCTCGTCCAGGGTCCGGCTGGTGACCACTTGGCTCACGATGGCGCGGGCCGGGGCGGCGTTGGCCATCAGCGCTTCATAGGTGGCGAATCGCTCGTCGTCGATCAGTTCTGGGCGGTCAATCACCCGGCAGAACTCCTGCCAGTACGGAAGGGGCTGAAGGCAGGTGATGTTGATGGTGTACCCATCGGCGGTGACGTAATTGCCGAGCAGCGGCTGGGTGAGCCCGCTGAGGTCGACCGGGCGCCACGGCGTGTTGTTCACGTGCGACATGGCCACACCCGCCCCCATGGCCCACAGGCCGGTCCCGAGCAGCGATACTTCCAGGGAAATAGCCTCGCCGGTGCGCTGGCGGTGGAACAGTGCAGTAGCGATTCCCCCGGCAATGGTCATCGCCCCTATGGAGTCGCCGTACGCCGGCCCCGGCTGCGAGGGCATGCGCTCGTCGTCGGTGTACCAGGTGCCCAACGCGGCTCCCGACCTCACCCAAAAGGAGGTCATGTCATAGCCGCCCCGATCGGCTTCCGGACCCTTGTGGCCCCACGCAGTGCCCGCGGCGTACACGATGCTCTCGTTGTGGGGGCGTACCTCGTCCTCGGTGATGTGCAGTCGCTCGCGCACATTGGGCGGTTTGTTGGTGAGGAAGACATCGGAGATGGCTATCAACCGGTGCAGTACTGCCATCCCCTCCTCCGTTTGGAGATCGAGGCCGAGGCTGCGCTTGCCCCGGTTGGCATGCTCCATGATGGCGTGAACCTGCCCGGTGAGGTCGAGCGCTCCGCTCGATGCCAGACCCCGAGCGGCGTCGCCCCGCTTAGCGTGCTCGATCTTGATGACGTCGGCGCCCCAGTCGGCCAGCACCGCGGAGGCCGCAGGCACAAACGTGTGATCGGCCACATCCAGGATACGTATGCCCTCCATCGGTTGGACCATGAGCTGCCTCTTCCTACTGCTACCCGCTCGCGGCGACGCTACCAATACAGTCTCAACATGAGCGAGATTGAATCCGCATGGGGCCGCTACCCCGGCTATGCCATCGACTTGGTGCCTTGGGCGGGGCAAGGCCGGGCAAAATTCGACGGCGTGGCGGTGGCCGAGAGCGACTCATGCTTGATTGTCAAGGAGACGGATCATCAAGACCAGCTCTACTTTCCCATCGGTGATGTTGCCTGGGAGCACTTCACCGAGACCGACCTCCACACCGTGTGCCCTTTCAAGGGCGAGGCCGACTATTGGTCACTCACCGTCAGAGACCAAACCGAGGAAAACGTGGTGTGGGCCTACCCCAACCCGTTTCCCGAGGTGGCCGGGCTAAGTGGCTATGTCGCCTTCTACACCGATCGGGTGCAGCTCGAACTCTTGGAAACGGTCGAAGAAGACGACGGCGATGTCGTGGCCTATCGCTTCCCGGTTTGGGGCACCGCCGCCGATCTGGCCCGGTTGATCGACGTGGTGCCCGACGGTGACCGGCGGTTCACCAGCCCCTCTTTCCCCGACCCGCCGTTGGGCACGTTCGTGGAGATTCCCGACCGCTTTCGACCCCGACAGGTGATCGAGGGCGGCCAGCTCTTGGGCCAGGCCATTGTGGCGGCGTCCAAGACCGTGCCCGACCAACGGGTGGTGTCGGCCTCCATGGTGTTCACCCGAGCGGCCCGGTTCGACTCCCCGTTGGCTGTCGAGGTGGACGTGCTTCGCCAAGGCCGGACCTATTCCACCGTGGAGACCCGCATCGTCCAGCACGACAAGTTGTGCTCTGTGGGCTTGGTCTTGCTCGACAGCGGTGCCGAAGACGTCTACCGGGTGACCGCGGAGATGCCTGATGTCCCCGGTCCGCTGGAGTGCCCTCTGCGGGACTTCCAGGTGATTGGGCGCGACATCCGGGTGGTGGACGGCGCTTACAATTTCGATCCCGATGATGTGGGTCCCCCGGAACTGTTCGTTTGGATGCGCTATCGCGACCGCCCTGAATCTCCTGCCATGCAGGCTGCCCTGTTGGCCCAGGCCACCACCCACTACACCATCGGCGCGTCGATGCGGCCCTTCCAGGGCATCACCGAGGCGCTGGCCCACAAGACCCTGTCAACCGGTCCCATGACCGTCGACATTTCCTTTCACGACGACGCCGATGCTGCCGACTGGCACCTCTACGAGAATCCGGCCATCTACGCCGGGCGCGGCCACGTACAGGGCCAGGGTCGCATCTTTGCCCAGGACGGTCGCCTCGTGGCCTCCTACTCGCTTCACGCCATGGTGCGATCCTTCGACGCCGATCCCAAGCAGATGGGCGGATTCACCTCGGCGATGTGAACTCGCCTAGACCAATGCATGAGGAGGCAGAAATGACCGAGGTATACCGCGATCCACACGCCGCGATAGGCGACCGTGTAGCTGATCTCTTGGGCCGCATGACGCTTGAGGAGAAGATCGCCCAGCTTGGTGCAGTCTGGCTCACCGCGGTCGTGAGAGATGAGGCGTTCGACGCCGATCATGCCGCGGAAATCCTGGCCAACGGCATCGGACAGGTCACCCGCATCGGCGCCAGCACCGGACTGTTGGCCAACGAATCGGCCCAACTGGGCAACTCGATCCAGCAGATTCTGGTGGAGCGCACCCGGCTGGGAATCCCCATGGTTATCCACGAAGAGGGGGTCGGAGGGTTCCTGCACCGCGGCGCCACCACGTTCCCCCAGGGGTTGGGACTGGCCGCCACCTGGAATGTCGAGTTGATGGCCGAGGTTGCTGAGGTGATTCGCACCCAGATGACCGCAGTTGGCGCCCGCCACAACCTGTCGCCGGTGCTTGATGTGGCCCGCGACCCTCGATGGGGTCGGGTCGAAGAGACCTATGGGGAGTCTCCCGAACTCTGCGCCCGGATGGGAACCGCCTACGTGCGGGGGCTTCAGACCGACAATCTGGCCAACGGCGTGGTCTGCACGGGAAAGCACTTCCTCGGCTACGGCTATTCCTTGGGAGGCCGAAATCAAGCCCCGGTGCACATCGGCGAGCGGGAACTTCGCGAGGTGTATGCCGAGCCGTTCGCGGCGGCCATTCGCGAAGCCGGCTTGGCCTCGATCATGAACAGCTATTCGTCGATCGACGGAGAACCGGTCGCCGCCAGCAGAAGGCTGCTTACCGATCTTCTGCGCGGGGAACTGGGCTTCGAAGGGACGGTGGTGGCCGACTATTTCGCCGTCCTTCAGCTGCATTTCAACCACATGACGGCCCACGACGCGGCTGAGTCTGCGATTCAAGCCCTCTCTGCCGGACTGGACATCGAACTGCCGGCTCTGGACTGCTACAAGCACCTCCCAGAAGCGGTGCGTGAAGGCCGCATCGACGAGACGCTCATCGACGAATCCTGTGCCCGGGTGCTGGCCCAGAAATTCCAGCTCGGGCTTTTTGAGAACCCTTATGTGGACGCCGATGCCGCTCTTGCGTTCTTCGATACGCCAGAGCAGCGGGTCCTTGCTCGGCGGGCCGCGGCCGAGGGGGTGATCTTGCTTAAGAACGAGGGTGTTCTACCCCTTGATCCTTCGATATCCCGACTGGCGGTGATCGGCCCCCACGCCGATGATCCGCGGCTGCTTCAAGGCGACTACCACTATCCGGCTCATCTGGAGATCATCTATCAGGGGCGCACCGAGGCCTTGACCGAAGCGTTGGGGGGTATCGGAGCCGACATGGACGCCGATCAGCTTCCCGAGGCGGGAGGCCGGTTTTCGCCCGGCCCGCACTTCACTCCCCATGTGACGCCGGTTGGCGGCCTTCGAGATGCCCTGCCCCACGCGGAGATCGTCCACGTACCCGGATGCGCCGACGCGGGCCGCGACATCACCGGAATCGCCGCGGCGGTCGAGGCCGCGGCGGCAGCCGACGTGGCCGTGGTATGCGTGGGAGCCCGATCGGGCCTAGTGGCGGATTCCACCGTGGGCGAAGCGCGCGACGCCACCGATCTTGGACTGCCGGGTGTGCAGTCGCAGCTGGTCGCCGAAGTGGTAGCCACCGGGACTCCGACCATCGTCGTGGTGATCAGCGGGCGGGTTCACACCCTCGAAGAGGAGTCGGAAGCCGCTGACGCGTTGCTGTGGTCGATCCTGCCCGGCGAGGAGGGAGGCAGCGCCATAGCCGACGTGTTGGTCGGCGAGGTCAACCCGGCCGGCCGCCTCCCTGTCACGATGCCCAGACACGTCGGGCAGGTACCGCTGCACCATGACATGCGACGGCGGGGGGATCGATCAGAGTTCTATGGGGACTACGTCGACCGCAGTACCCAAGCGCGGTACTGGTTCGGCTATGGCCTGTCCTACACCTCCTTCGAATACGGCGAGCTGACGGTGGCCCCAGGGTCGACCACCTCGGCAACCGAGATTTCGGTGCCGGTTACCAATGCCGGTCAGCGCGACGGAGACGAGGTGGTTCAGCTCTATGCCACCGATGAGGTTGCGTGTGTGGCCCGGCCCATCCGCGAGCTGATCGGATTCGCCCGGGTGTCTATCCCCGCGGGCCAGACCCGCACCGTCACCTTCACCGTCCATCCCAGCCGTTTGGCGTTCCATGGCCTGGATATGGAGCTCATCACCGAGCCGGGCCTCTTCACCTTCCGGGTCGGAGCCTCATCATTCGACCCTGACATGCGCGAGGCCCAGGTAGAGCTTGCCGGCGAAGTGGCCCGCTACGACCGCAGGACCATCGTGGCCACGTCCGTCGAAGTGGCCTGAGCAACTAGGCCAAGTCTGGTTCCACGATCTCGACCAGCATCTCCATGGAGCGGATCCAGGCGTCGGCATCGGTTCTCCAGGGGGCCGACACCACGTGTTCCACGCCCGCTTCGGCGTACCGGTCCCGTTCGTCGCGAATCAGAGCAGGTTCCATGCCCTGGGGATCCCAACCGGTGCGATACGAGACGGTGAACTCAGCGTCGGGGCGGTCGGCGGACAGCTTTGCCCGGATGTCGGCCACGATCCTCGCCAACTCTTCGGGGGGAGTGCTGAGCCCTTGGAAGCCATCGCCGACCGCAGCGGCTCGGTCATAGCCCGGCTGGCTGCTTCCGCCGATCCAGATCGGAATCCGATGGGCGGGCTGGGGCAGCACTTTGATGTCTTCAAATTGGTAGTGACTCCCCTGGTAGTTGGCCGGTGATTCCGACCACACCAACCGCATGATCTCCAGCGCCTCATCCATACGAGCCCCCCGGGTGCGGAAGTCTTGATCCAGAGCCGCGTACTCAGCGGCCGACCACCCCACACCGGCGCCAACGGTGAGACGTCCACCGCTCAGCTGATCGAGGCTGGCCAAGCTGTTGGCCAGATGGAGAGGGTGGTATTGGGGCACCACCATCACGCTGGTGCCCAGTCCGATCCGCTTGGTGGCCGCCGCGGCCCAACCCAAGGTGAGCAGGGGATCGAACAAGTACGAAGCCGGGTATCCCTGGTCGGCTGGGTATACCAGGTGATCGCTGACCCACACATCGGACAGCCCGATCTCCTCAGCCCGCACTGCGATCTGAGCGATGGCATCCGGAGATGCCGCCCGACCGTACTGGGGAAGATGGATTCCCAACCGCAAACTAGCTACACCCTGCTCTTGCACTCACTGGTTCCACACGGCTCGGGGCAGTTGCTTCTCCTTGTCGATAAATGGCAGCAACTCCGCAGTGGCTTCGTGCAACTCGCCGTCATGGTCCTGCAACTGGACTCTCTTGCCCACCCACTCATCCCCGGACAACGGCCGATCGAAGCGCACGTAGCCCACTCCCTCATCCCGGGTGGGCGACCATGTGCCGATGGTTATATGCCCTGCCGGAGCATTCTCAAAGTGCACGGTCATAAAGGTTTCTGGCGTCGCGGTCGGGCAGGCCAGCCCAAGCAGGAGTTGGCTGCGGTCAGCGGTCTCCAACGCGGCTCGGCCTATGAAATCCCCCTTGTCGAAGTTGACAAAGTGCCCGAGGCCGGCGCTGAACGGCGTCAGATCAGGCTCAATATCGCTCCCGTTGTCCAAAATGCCAGCCTCGATACGGCGAATGCCCATGGATGACGAGGTGCTGAACTCCATGCCGAACTGCTCGCCGCTGGCGAACAAATGATCCCAGAGGGCATCGTGGTCGGTGGGCTCCGGACCACTGTTGCTATAAATCTCGATTCCCACTTCCCCCGTCCATCCGGTGCGAGAAACCCACAGTGTCTGACCGCCCAAGTCGAAGAACCCGGCTCGGAAGTACCGAAAGTCAGCCGAGAGTCCTCCGCCAATCGCGGCGTTCAGCACATCCAAAGACTTGGGACCCTGGATCTGGAGCACCTGAGACCCTGGATCGGAGACCTCGGCATCAAGACCGATGGCGGCGGCCTTGAGCCAGCTGATGAACTCGCCATTGGCCTTGACGTACCAGTAGCGGTCCGCCTCTAGCCGCATGACCACGCCATCCATAACAATTGCGCCGTCCTCATAGCAGGCGAGGCCGTAACGGCATCGTCCTACACCCAGCGTCTCCGCTTGGCAGACAAGAACCTTCTCCAGCACTCGGACGGCATCAGGACCGGCAATCTCGACCGGCTGCTCCGGAACGTCGTACAACAGAACGCCATTGCGCAACTTCCAGTACCTCGGAACCGGATCCTCTTCGTGCGATGCCTTCAGCGGATACAGGCGACCGCAGTACAAGCCGAAGATCGTTGACTCAGTGACATACCGATCAGCAAACGGCGACAGATACTGCCGATAAGAACTGAAATCGACCGTATCAAACGCCTCGATGTAATAGTGCCTCTCCCCCACCATAAGGACCTCAACATACAACCATTACCATCGGCCCAGTGAATGCCCGTGGCGGCGCTGGAGGCAGCAAATGACACCGCGTTTGGAGCTGGTGCTTGGGGACATCACTGCTGAGGACATGGATGCCATCGTCAATGCGGCCAATCACACGCTGTTAGGGGGTGGCGGGGTGGATGGGGCTATCCATCGGGCGGCGGGGCCGGAACTGGTCGAATTTTGCCGCACTTTGGGTGGGTGCGAGACCGGGCAGGCCAAGATCACTCCGGGTTTCAACCTCAAGGCCCGTTGGGTCATACACACCGTGGGGCCGGTGTGGCATGGCGGTGGCCACAATGAGCCGGAGTTGTTGGCTTCTTGTTATCGGGAGTCGCTGGCCCGGGCCGACGAGGTTGGTGCGGAAACGGTCGCCTTCCCGGCCATTTCGACCGGGGTCTTCGGCTATCCCATCGAAGCTGCGGCCGCCATCGCGGTGGAGACTCTCCGCACCACTCCTACCCAGGTGAACGAAGTCCGGCTGGTGGCCTTCAACCAAGAAACCGTGGACGCTTACCAGAGCATTCTTGACATCAGCACCAGCGCTGATCCCTAGGATCTGCTCCCGGTCAGCGTTTGCGCTGGCTGTAATCGCCGAAAGGGCCGTCGCGTTGGGCTACCGCGGCGGGGACACCCTCGGTCATGGCCGTGTCGATGAAGGCCAGTGCTTCGGGGGTATTGCGCATCGCCCCGTCGAGAAGCGATCCAAGCACCTGGGAATTGCGCAGCCCCATCCCCTCATACGCCTGATTGACGACCAACTTCATAGCGGCTAACTGCGTCGACGGGATGCTCGACAACTGTTCGGCCAGCTTTTCTACCTCAACATCGAGCTGGTCGACCGGGACCGCTTGGTTGATGAGTTCTACCCGGGCGGCTTCGGCCCCGGAAAGCGGCTTGCCGGTCAGGGCGTACTCCTTGGCCTTGGCCAAACCAAGCCGGTACACCCACATCGCGGTCAGGTAGCAGCCCCACATCCGCGAGTAGGGAGTTCCGATCTGCGCATCCTCCGCGGCGATGACCAGATCGGCCGAGAGGGCCATATCTGACCCGCCCCCCACACACCAACCGTGTACCTGGGCAATGGTCGGCTTCGGACTCGACCAAAGGCCCATGAAGTTAGGAACCGGTGCATCCCAACGATTCGTGACCCCAATGGCATCACGTCCCGGATCCCATTCCCGGCCTTCGCGCAGGTTGACAGCGAGGTCACCGTCGGAACCAAAATCAAACCCGGCGCAAAACGCCCGCCCAGCACCCCGCAACACGATTACCTTCACCTCAGGGTCTCGGTTCGCCTCGGCAACAAAGTGGTCGAGTTGAGTCCACATTGGTTTGACGATGGCGTTCAAATGGTCCGGGCGATTCAGGGTGATCGTCGCCGTAGCCCCAGAAGTGCTGTACAAGATGTAGTCGTCGCTCATGGGGCACCAATCTAACGGTGCCGTGGCGCGAGCAGGTCAGACGCGAACCGTCTCGGCGGATGTCCCAATGCCTGCTCTCAGCCTCCGAATCCGGCGTTGGTCAAGAACTCACGCAACTCGTCAGTGCGGTCTTCGGTTGCTGCTGGAGGCGGAGGCACCTCAAGGGTGATATCGGACTCGTAGACAAGACGGAACTCAAGGACCATTACGGCGCCTTTGAATGATTCCTCTGCTTCCCGCCGCTCTTGTTCCGAGAACTCGGGAATCAGGTCTTCGTTCTCGAACATGGTGGAGAAGAGGTCAGACATATCTACTCGATATGACAGGACATGCAACAGCCCGCGCTCATCTAGTTCAATGACAACTTCAGCTTCAAGCCTCTCAAAGAAGTCGACGTAGAAATCGGTTAGCGAATCGATGCTCACCGTTTGATTGAGTGCTGCTCCAGCCGCCTGAGTACGAGCAATGTCAGTTAGCTCAGAACCCTGGGCTACCAGCAAATCAGCGTAAGAAGTCGTCCCGACGAAGATTTGGGGATTCGTCGAAGTCTGCTCGATCTCGCTTAGGGCCGATGGAAGGCTCACCGCTAGTTCTCCCAAATCTGGCGTTGACGATCCCACCAGTGCTGTCTGGAGCTGAGGGCTTTCCGCCCCGATAGCGACCGAATCAATCGAGAACACTCCAGGTGCAAATGGTCCAAAATCGGCTTCAGGGGCGGCATCCTGTAGCTGCTGATAGCCGCTCGTGTCCATCACCAAGCGCTCGTCGTCAACCCACATTTCAAGCTCGATGTCACCGAATTCATCAAGGTCACCAACCAGGCCTTCCAACGTTGGCCCTAGGTCAATGATGAAGTGCTGCCGTTCGCGACTCACTTCTCCAACCAACAACGGGAATTGCTCATCAATGTCGGTAGAGGAATCAAACCCGACGGCCGGCAGCTTCATCGTAATGCCCGAATACGCGGTCACCCGATAGGTTGACGCCTCGGCGGTGTCGGCCAGCGCGGCGCTCAACACCCCAATCGTGGTCACGCTCGAATCGCCGGATCCCCCGCACCCCGAGGCCAGTAGGGCAACGACAGCCAGCGCGGCCAGACGATTTCGGATTCCTGACATGCTTGCCGACAGTAACACTACGTATCGGGGGTGTCGGAACTCTAGGAGGCGCTCACTTCTCGAGTTCCCAAGAGATCTTCATCCATACATCCAGCGTCTCTCCCGGCTCGAGGATCTTTGGGTCGCGGTTGAACGCATCGGGCGCATCGCTTTGGGGCTCCACACACAACAGATCCGGCTCCTCGTCGTACACCACCCACGATGTCATGTTGGAGTCCAGCCGTATCGACCCAAACCCCGGCCAGCGCACCACCGGAGGCACGGCAACGTCGCCGAAGCAGTCGTCCCACGGACCCGGTGGAACCGGCACCCGCTCCCCGGTCGGAATCCCCACAGCGTCCCGCTGACACATGTAGCCGGCGGAGAACTCGAGTTCGGCTTCATCGCCCCGTGAAAGCCGACGCTGAAAGCACGGGTGCCACCCAGCCATGACGGGCATCTTCTGAGACGCCTGCACAGACATCGCCACGGCAAGAGACTGATCTGACACCTCGACCCGTTGCTCCACCCAACCTCCAAATGGCCAAAGCCCGAGCAGATCCAAACGAACTACTCCCGGTTCAACTTCTTTCCAGGCCGTCCTATATCCCACTCCGTGAATGGCATGGGAAGGAAGATCCAACTCCAGTTGGTGCACCTCGCCGTCGAACCCGAATTGGCCGTCGCGGACGCGCCCAGCCCAAGGCACCATCGGATAGCACCCCCACCGCAGCCAATCATCGCCTCGGCGCGGGGCCAGCAGCTCAACCCCGTCCACCTCCAGAGAAGCAATTCGACCGCCGCCCTCCGGATCGAGGCGCACCGCCGCCACAGTCACTTCTTCAGTGAATTGCGAGCTACTCAGGCCACTCGATGTTGTAGTCGTCGAACCAGAACCGGGCTTCGCGAATGGCGTTGGGTTCGGTCCTCAGGTCGAGGTCTTGATTGAGCTGCTCGGGAGTGGGTCCGATCTGGCCGGCGATCTTGGTCAGTCCGTCGACATCCAGGTCGTAGCATCGCACTGCGTTGAGCCCGAGCAATAGCCGGGTTTCCTCGACCGGGATCTCCTGGAAGTCGGTATCCAAGCGCTCGATGGTGTTGGGCCAACTTCCCTCGGGGTGGGGGTAGTCGGTGCCCCACATCAGGGCATCCACACCGTTGACATAGCGCCGCCGCAGCTCGACCTTGCTCATAGTGGAAGCGCCGATGAATACGTTGGTGCCGATGTACTCCGATGGCAGGCGCTGGATGAGATCCTTGGTGCGGGAGCTCATCTTCTTGACCTTCCAGTTGCGCCCCCCGAACATGGCGTCGGCTTTGAACAGCAAGTCGCCGAGCCACCACGAACCGCACTCCACCGGCGCGTAGCGCAGGTTGGGATGGCGGTCGAAGACTCCGGAGAAGAGGAGCTGCCACAGGGGGCGATGGGTCCAGAACGCGACCTCGAGCATGTACTGGGCCATGTTCTCGTTGTACGACGGGGTATCGGCCTCGCCCGAGTGGGTGTGCACAACGAGCCCGGCCTCGGCGCAGGCAGCCCACACCGGGTCATAGCTCTCGTGGCCGTAGGAGGGGTGCTCGTGCCACATGGTCGGGATCATGATGCCCCGCACACCGGGCTTGCCGGCCAACGCCTCGATCTCTTTCACCGCCTCGTCGACGCCGTGGGTGATGGGCACCAAGGCGACGCCGGCACGGCGCGGTGGATTGGTGGCGCAGAACTCCTCAAGCCAGCGGTTGTGAGCCCGGGCACCGGCCCAGGCGCGCCGCGAATCGGTGATCTGCCCAGCCGACAAACCGGCCCCGAACGGCGGAGCCTCCATACCCGTGACCGCATCGCCGTCGGCGAAGATGATCTCGCCCGCCACCCCGTCGGCGTCGAGGGTCTTGTCGCGGATCTCGGGGTCGTAGGCCCCCTTCAACCCGATCTCGTTCTCGCTCTCCCACTGCTCGACGTACTCGCCGTTGAGCTCTTCGACCATGGCCCGGTGCTGATGGCGAGTAACCAGCCACTCGTCGAACTCGGGGTGAAGCGACGACTCGAGGTACTGCCGGTAGTCCTCGACGAACAGTCCGGCGTGGGTATCGGATGAAACGATGATGTACGGGGCGTTGCTCTGGTCAACACCGGCGACAGGGTTTGGCATGGTCGGCTCCCTCTCGAATTTCGGCTGAGTACAACAGCTAGAGCGCTGATCACACTGTACTGTCACACCGGCAATCGCTTGCCAATAGCACGCTCAAGGAGGGCATATGACACAGATCCTCGCTCAGTACTGCATCAACGTGGAGGACATGGACCGGGCACTCGAGTTCTGGGTGGAGGTGTGCGAGCTCGAGCTCCAGCACCGCCTCGAGATTCCTGGCGCCCTCGAGGCAGTGATCCAGTCTCCTCACGGCGGGTCACGCCTCCAGCTGGCGCAGCACCTCGACAACGAAGGGCCCATCGAAATGGGTACCGCCATGTGGAAGATCTACATCAACACTTCGGACTGCCATCGTCTCTACCAGCGAGCCATCGACGCCGGCTGCGAGTCGGTCATGGAGCCCACCCATCTCGATCGCTGGCCGGTGATCATGGCATACGTGAAGGACTTCGATGGCTATCTCATTGAGTTCGTCGAGCACAAAGACGGCACCCGCCCCGGCATCCCCGACCCCAAAAGAGTCTGACCGACGGCCAATCAGCCTATGCGTGGAGTGGGCGCGGAGGGACTCGAACCCCCGGCCTCTTCCTTGTAAGGGAAGCGCTCTTGCCATCTGAGCTACGCGCCCGGTGCGATGGCCAGATTAGACCGGCGACGGGGATCCTCCCGCACCAATACCTTCTGGATCTGGGGTGCCGAAGGTGCTCCGCTGGGCCAAGACCTCGGCGAGCAGCGGTGGGGTTGCTGCCACCACCGGGGAGCGCGTCTCGGACAGATCGCCGGGCAGAAGGGGTCGCCCCCATGCCTCGCCCATCGCCACTCCAGCCTCGGCGCATACCAAAGCACCGCCCAGGTAGTCCCAAGTGGCGTGGCCTTCAGGAGTGCAGTCGATGTAGGCGTCGAGAACACCCTCGGCCACCGCGCACAGATCCAGGGCGATTGAGCCCAGGACGCGGTATTGCGCCCAACCAAGATGCCGGGGGGGCAGATAGGTCAGCCCCACGGTGGCCGCGCCCAGGGACTGCTGGGACGTTGGCCCAGACCCCCGGCGGCGGTATCCCTCCGATGCCGGGGCCAGTGGCCGTCCGTCGACGGTGGCCCCTCGTCCCCGAATCGCTCGGTACGCCTTGCCGTTCACCAGGTTCTGCACCAATGCGGCCAGCAACCCCTCGGAGTCCACAGCGCACATGCTGGTCGAGTACCACGGCAGACCCCGAGCAGCGTTCGAGGAGCCGTCCACCGGATCGAGCACCACCAGCAGGTCCCGCTCGGGGTCATGCGACCCCGATTCCTCGCTGAACACCGCGAAGCCGGCCTCGGCCAGCACCTTCCTAGCCGCTTCGTCGGCGGCAACGTCGAAGCTGTACTGGCCCTCCCGGTCGCCGGTCATTTTCCAGCCGTCTATCCGGGCTACCGCCTCGGCCACGCCGGTGGCCGCCCGGTCGAATACCGCCAGAATCTCGTCACCGTCCACCGGATGACGCTAACCGCTATTGGATAGCCAACACGGTTAATTTCGTGGCAGTGTGGGGCTCTTGGCTGTCGTCGATATCGCTACTTTCATCGCCGATCTCAAAGACCATGCCGCTGATCACGGCTTCCATGTCCACGATGATCGCCATTTCGTGGAGACCTACTCCATGCGCCAGGCCTGGGAGGTGGACCTGCACCCGTCGGCTGCCTGCGGTGGCCCGCTCGACGTGCACATCAGCCTCGAAGTGGATCCCCGGGTGATGCTGAGTTTTGAGGACCATGTGATGGAGTTGCCCGAGGGGGTAGAGCCCACCGAGGACTTCAAGCTGCCCATGGTTGTGTCGTGGAGCCTGCCGCCGCTGCCCGATGGCCCCGATCTGCTGCTGCTGGCCACTGATCTGGCCGGCATCGGCGGCATGGACCTGCCGCTGGATGTGTCGGCCATCGACGCCTACGCCGCGGTCACCGACGCCCCCGAGCGGAGCATCTCCATTACGGCCCGGGTGGAGGTCTCGATCAATGGCATGTTCACCGGCCAAGAATGCCTTGGCGGCGTCATGCCCAAAATTGCCGAGATCAGCGAGTTCCTGCTGGACGGTGCTCCCGCGTGGCTGGGGGAAATCTGAGAACTGCCTGATCGCAGGCAGCCACAGGGCGAACTCCTTGCGAAGAGTCGGTAATGATTCGGTAACATAGGTAGCCCATGGTTCGTCGGCTCAAGATCATCGTTGCGCCGGAAATTGCCGGCAGCGCTCGGGGCTGGCGCTATTTCCCGGGCCAGGTCTTCATCGTGACGGTGGCCGCGCTCATCTACTTCGGCGTGCGGATGCTCACAAAAGGGGCCGAGGTTGCCGCCTTCAAGAACGCCTACGACCTGCTCACCTTCGAATCTACCCTGGGCTTGGACCTGGAGGCGTGGTCGCAGTCAGCGGTGCTCGACTACCACTGGATGGTCACATTCTTCAACTGGGTGTACATCTGGCTGCACTGGCCGGTGATCCTCGGCGCTTTGATTCTGCTGTACCACTACAACCGGCACCGCTACACGCTCATGCGCAACGCCATGCTGATCTCGGGCGCGCTGGGGCTGGTGTTCTTTGCCTTCTTCCCGGTGGCCCCGCCCCGGTTCTTCGACGGCTTCACCGACACGGTGGCCGAGCTGTCCACCTCCTACAAGTACCTCCAGCCTCCGTCGGTGGTGAACAAGTACGCCGCTTTGCCCAGCTTCCACGTGGGATGGAACGTCCTGGCCGGCGTGGTGCTGTTCCGCTCCACGCGGTCGATCCCGGTGAGGATCTTCGCGGTGGCCTCACCGCTGCTGATGTCGGTGGCCGTGGTGCTCACCGGCAACCACTGGGTGATCGACGGCTTCGTAGGAACGGCACTGGCTCTGATCGGCTTGTACGCCGCCCACCGCCTCGGCTGGCTGACCCGCCGCTGGCAGGAGCCGACAACCGAAGAGGTCCCGGAATCCACCAAGGATCCCGAGTTGGCCAAAGTGGGCCCGGCGGGGATCGAACCCGCGACCGAGC
This sequence comes from Acidimicrobiales bacterium, assembly GCA_963663255.1. Taxonomy (GTDB): domain Bacteria; phylum Actinomycetota; class Acidimicrobiia; order Acidimicrobiales; family Bin134; genus Poriferisocius. The sequence goes on along the minus strand of OY760141.1, from coordinate 1,792,258 downwards.
GATTATGAGTCGCCTGCTCTGACCACTGAGCTACGGGCCCGCCGACAGCCTATTGGGCGGGCCTCCCAATTTGGTGCTGGTTTGGCTCCGGGGGTGAGACTCGAACTCACAACCTAGCGGTTAACAGCCGCTTGCTCTGCCGGTTGAGCTACCCCGGATCGACCAGTGATTTTATCCTCTCAGCAGGCTGGCTCACTCATCCAATACCACCGCCAGCACCGAAACCACCACCAGGGGGACCCCCAGCCACTGCAACCCGCCGAGCTGCTCGTTGAACAAGAACCAGGCCCACAGCACCGCCAACGCCGGAGCGACCATATTCATCAGCGTGATGGCCCGCAGCGACACATGCCGGTGGCTGTAGTTGACCAGCAGGTGGGCCAGACCGGCGGTCACGGCCATTGTGGAGGCCACCCCCCAGCTCCAGCCGTCGGCGATTACCAAGGGGTCGAATGACAAGAGCGCGATCGGCAGCATCAGCACTGTGGCGATGGTTGACCATCCGGCCTGGTACTCCAGGGCGCTCAAGTGGGTACGGGCCACCCTGGAAGCCACCAGGTAGCCGGCAAAGGCCACAACAGCCACCACCGCCAGCACATCGCCGGTCAGCGATCCACCCCCGGAATCCTCGGGCCGGCCCAACAGCACTAAGACCATGCCCGAGATGGCCACCGGTGTGGCCACGATCACCCGATAGCTGATCTGCTCTTTGAATATTCGGCTGGCGGCCCACAGGAGGAATATGGGCGCGGTCGATCCGATGATCATGGTGTTGGCCACCGTGGTGGTCTTGATGGCGGTGAAGAACGTGGCCGCATTGACGGTGAACACCACCCCGCCGGCCAGGGAGTGGCGCAGCACCCGGCGGTCGAGCCGGCCTCCCCGCAGGTACAGCGCGGCCACCGCCCAGGCCGCGGCGCCTAATAGCCGCCAAAATGCGAACGGCAGCGCGCCGAACTCGTTGTCGCGGACCAGGATCGGCCCCCAGCTGAACAAGAAGATGCCGGTGGCCGCAGCCCACATCCCCACGCTATACCGGGCAGTGGGCGACGCAACGCCGGGCGCCCCCGGCTCTGAGGCAGGTGGCGACGAGCTAATGGTCGAACGCCGGCAATACGTGGCGGCCGAGCAACTCGATGGATTCCATGACCTTGTCGTGGGGGATGTTGTAGGGCTGCACCGCGCAGAACAGCAGGTCGGTGCCGATCTCCTCGTAGCCCTTGGCCAGGCGGATCACCTGGTCGGGGTCGCCGATGAGCGCGGTGCCCATCTCCACCAGCCCCTCCAGGTTCATGGCCTGCTCGGCCATGCCGCTGTCGAGCATCTCGGTGATGGCGCCGAGGTATTGGAAATCGTTGAACTCGAGGTTGCGGTCGGCCTGCCAGGCGGGCATCGACGCGGAGAGCTGCAATCCGGCGATGGGATACCACTCGAATGACTGGCGGCCCACTTCGTAGGCCTCCTCGGTGGTGGGGGCGCAGTGGACCATGGTGAAGCTGGCCACCCGGTTGTTGATGCGACCGCCTACCGGTTCGGCGCAGTCGGCGATGGCGCTGCGGTAGATGTCGATCTTGTTCTTCAGGTCGGGCATGGGCACAAACACGCTGAACGACAGCAGGCCCATTCCCATTGACCCCACGATGTGATGGGTCTCATCGCTGCCCGCTGCGGCCCACATGGGCGGGCACGGCTTTTGGAGCGGCTTGGGAATCACCCGGCGGCGGGGCATCGACCAGTAATCGCCCTCGAAGCTGTACTCGTCGTTCATCCAGCAGCCGGCGATGTGATTCACGGCCTCGACCCACATGGCCCGGGTCTCGTTGGGGTCGATGCCGAAGCCCTCCAGCTCGGCCCGGCTGTTTGACCGGCCAGTGCCGAACTCCACCCGGCCTCCGCTGATCAGGTCCAAGGTGGCGACCGACTCGGCCGAGCGCACCGGGTGGTTGTAGGGCTGGGGCGCCAGCCGCACCCCGTAGCCGATGCGGATGTTCTCGGTTCGGGCGGCGATGGCGCCGTAGAGCACCTCGGGGTTGGAGCAGTGGGAGTACTCCTCCAAGAAGTGGTGCTCCACCGTCCACACGCTGTCGAAGCCCAGCTTGTCGGCGAGAATGGCCTGCTCCAGCACCTCCTGGTAGGCCCGCCGCTCGCTGTCCTCGTCCCAGGGACGGGGCACGGGGATCTCGTAGAACAGGGCGAACCTCATTGGATTGACACTCCTAACTGCTTGAGGACGAGGCGATCAGACTCAGGACTGTGTTGGGATCGAGGGGCTGACGGTTGGGGTACACACCGAAGGGGGCTAGGGCGTCGGCCACCGCGTTGAACACTGCCGGTGGCGCCCCTATGGCACCGCCCTCTCCGGTCCCCTTGTGCCCGCCGGGGGTGTCGGAGGGCACCACCACGTGGCCGGTCTCCAACTCGGGCACATCGGCGGCGGTGGGCACCAGGTAGTCGAGGAAAGTGGAGGCCAGCGGATTGCCGCTCTCGTCGTACACGGCGTGCTCATAGAGCACGCCGCCGATGCCCTGCACCACTCCCCCGGCAATCTGTCCGTCAACCACCATGGGGTTGATCAGCACTCCGCAGTCCTCGCTGACCACGTAGCGCAGCAGCGTGACCTTGCCGGTGCCGGGGTCGAGTTCGCAGGTGCAGATGTGGCAGGCGTTGGAGTGGGTGGAGGGCGGGGCCTTGTACCGGGCGGTGTGCTCAAGGCCGGCCTCGGTGCCGGGAGGAAGCGCATCGGAGTTCTGATAGGCGGTTGCCGCCACTTGGGCCATGGTCATCGAGGCTGCCGGTGTGCCCTTGACCGAGATCACTCCGTCGGCCACCTCCAGGTCGTCGGCGGAGGCCTCCATGAGGTGGGCAGCGATGGCCACCACCTTGTCCCGCACGCCCGATGCCGCGGCCCGGGCCGCGCTGCCGGCGATGACCGCCGAGCGGCTGCCGCCGGTTCCGAACCCGTAGCCGGAGCCGTGGCCCTGATGCAGGGTGACGTCTTCGGGGCGCACCCCGAGCTCGTCGGCCACCAGCTGCGCGATGGTGGTCTCCAGGCTCTGGCCGTGCGAGCCGGTGCCCATGAACACGTTGACATGGCCGTCTACCTCCACCCGCAACATGGCCGACTCGGTGCCCAGCGGCCCCATACCCATCGACGTGGGCTCTATGTACAGGGCCATACCAAGGCCCAGGTAGCGGCCCTGCTCTCGGGCCGCGGCCTGTTCGGCTCGGAACTCGTCATATCCGATCATCTCGGCGGCTTGCTCCAGGGTCTGTTCGGGCGAGATGGTGGTCTCGAAGAACAGCCCGGTGGAAACCTGATAGGGCAAGTCTTCGGGCTTCAGCACGTTGCGGCGGCGCAGCTCGAGCGGGTCCATGCCGATATCCCGGGCCACCCGGTCGATCATCTGCTCCCGGGCCACGCTCTCCATCTGCCACGGGCCCCGATAGGCCCCCCGGCCGCAGGTGTTGGTGTACACCGTGCGGGCCCGCCAGCTCACCGGCCCCATCCGGTAGGGGCCGGGATACAGCATGGTGGCCATGGCTCCGGGAGTGGCCGGGCCACCCAGCGGGTAGGCGCCGTCGTCTTCGAGCTGGTCCAAGTCGGCGGCCAGGAAGCTGCCGTCCTCCCCCACTGCCATCTTCACGGTCATCTGCTCGATGCGAGCATGGTTGGAGGCCAGCAGGTTCTCCCGCCGGTCCTCGATCCACTTCACCGGGCTGCCCAGAAGCTTGGCTACCACCAGAACCGCCATGTCTTCGCGGCCCAAGAACATCTTCTGGCCGAAGCCGCCGCCCACGTCGCCGAAGTGGACCACCATCTTGTGCTCGCCGATGCCCAGCACCCGCGCCCCGACCAGCTGCAACTCGTGGGGGCTCTGGGTGGAGGCCCACACCTCCATGACCCCGGCGTGGGGTTGCCAGGAGGCCACGATGCCCCGAGTCTCCATGGGCACGTTGGTCTGGCGGTGCTGGTGCCAGGTCTCGGTGATGGTGTGGGCGGCGTTTTCGAAGGCCTCTTCGGTGGCGGGATTGGGGACGGGCAGGTCGTGGGCCAGGTTGCCGCCTAGCTCGGGGTGGACGTGGTGTTCGGAGTCGGCCGCGGTCTCGTAGTCCACCACCGCCTCCAGCGGCTCGAACTCGACTTCGACCAAGTCGAGGGCGTCTTCGGCGATGTAGCGGTTCTCGGCCACCACCATCACATAGGGGTCGCCCACGAAGCGCACATCGCCTTCGGCCAGCATGTTGGCCGGGGGCGCGGGCGACTCGGGGGAATGCAGCGACGCCCTTAGCGAATCGTTGTAGGAGTTCAGGTCGGCACCGGTGTACACCGCGTGGACCCCGTCGAGGGCTTCGGCCTCGGTGGTGTCGAGGCGGGTGATGGTGGCCCGGGCCAAATCGCTGCGCCCGAAGGCCGCGTGGAGCATGCCGGGCAGCACGATGTCGTCCACATACCGGCCGTGGCCGGTGACCAGCCGGGGGTCCTCCAGCCGCTTGACCGACTGGCCGACGTAGCGGGCGGCAGCGGCTCCCTGAGTCATGATTCATTTCCCTTCATGACCGCGGCGGCTTGGCGGGTAGCGGCCACGATGCCCTGGTATCCGGTGCAGCGGCACAGGTTTCCGGAGATGCCGTGGCGTATCTCATCGTCGGACGGATCGGGGTTGGCCTCGAGAAATGCCACCACCGACACCACAAAGCCGGGGGTGCAGAACCCGCACTGGAGGCCGTGGCAATCGCGGAACGCCTCCTGCACCGGGTGGAGCGTCTCGTCGTCGGGGGCGAGCCCTTCAACAGTGGTGATGTCGGCGCCGTCGGCCTGCACCGCGAACAACAAACATGAGCGCACCGCCTCTCCGTCCATCAGCACGGTGCACGAGCCGCACACCCCGTGCTCGCAGCCCAGATGCACACCGGTGCAGTGGGCCTGCTCCCGCAGGAAGTCGGCCAGCGTGAGCCGGGGCTCGCCCAGCCCTCGGCGGGTTTGGCCGTTGACCGTCATGGAGAGGGGGATCTGATCAGCCATTGCCAGCCTCCGTAGTCACTTGCGCCAGCGCGTTGGCTAGCACCCGGCCCACCAGGGTGGACCCGGCCTGGCGGCGGTATTCGACGCTGGCGTGGACATCGCCGATCGGGTCCATGTCGTCGGCCGCCAGGCGCCCGATCTCGGCGGGGTCGGCGTCGGATACGTCCAGCCCCATTAGCGCCGCTTCCACCGACGAGGCCCTCAGCGGGATGGGCCCTACGCCGAGCATGCCCACTGCGGCCCGGTTGATGCGACCCTCAGCGTCGATGCCAATGCCCACCGCGGCGCCGGCCAGGGCAAAGTCGCCGCTGCGCCGGGCGATCTCGTCGAAGGCGAACCCGGCCGGCTGGTCCCAGGCCGAAAAGCGCAGGGCCACCAGCAGCTCATCAGGGGCCACCGCGGTCATGAACGTGGACTCGAAGAACTGGGCGGCCGGCACTTCCCGGTTGCCCGTTGCCGACGCGATCTCGGCCACGCCGTCGACGGCCAGCATCACCGCGGGGTACTCAGAGGCCGGGTCGGCGTGGGCGATGGAGCCGCCGATGGTGCCCCGGTTGCGGATCTGGAAGTGGCCGATGTGGGGGGTGGCCAAGTGCAGCAGCGGCACTCGTTCGGCCACTGTGGTGTCGGTTTCGACGGTTGCTTGGCGGGTCATGGCACCGATGCGGACGCCGCCGTTGTCGGGCGACACGCCGAACAGCTCGTCCACCCGGTTCAAGTCCACGATGTGCTCGAAGCGGGTAAGGCGCATGGCCAGCAGGGGCACCAGGCTCTGGCCACCGGCCAGGGGCTTGGCGTCGTCTCCGTGCTCGGCCAACAGCCCAACCACGTCGGCCACCGTCTCGGGAGCGTGGTATTCAAAAGGAGCAGGTTTCACCGCCGAGGACTGTAGCCCGACTAGCCAAAGGTGTGGCAGGTGTAGCTGAATCGAGCGCCTGCAAGCCACATGCTTCTGGCAGACTTGAGCGATGGCCGACGTCGCCGAAGCACTCCGCAGCTATTGGAACGACCGGGGCCCGGTGTGGGTCGAGTATCGGGAGAGGCTGGACGGCATGCTGGCCCCCCTAGGCGAAGCCGCCGTCGCCCGGCTGCATCCAGACCCCGGCGAGCACATGCTGGACATCGGCTGCGGCACCGGCACCACCAGCCTGGAGTTGGCCCGACTGGTGGGCGCCAGCGGTCACGTGACCGGGGTGGATGTGTCGGCCCCCATGCTCGATGAGGCCCGCCGCCGGGCCGCCCACTCTGGCTTGGACAACACCTCGTTCGTGGTAGCCGATGCGGGGGCCCACCAGTTCGAGCCCCGCCACTTTGACGGCGCCTTCTCCCGGATGGGGATCATGTTCTTCGCCGAGCCGGTGGCCGGGTTCACCAACCTGAGGCGGGCGCTGCGGCCCGGTGGGCGGTTGAGCTTCGTCTGCTGGCGCTCTCCGAGCGAGAACTCCTGGGTCACCGAGCCGGGGCAGGCGGTAGCTGAGGTGCTGGGACCACCGGCGCCGATGGATCCCGATGCACCCGGGCCGTTCTCGTTGGCCTCGGCCGATCGGATCAGCTCGATTCTCACCGAGGCCGGGCTGGTGGACATGGACGTCACCCCCCATGACCTGCCGCTGAGCATCGGAGACGGGACCACCGACGAGCTGGTCCGCTACTACTTGGATCTTCTGCCCGCCACGGCCATCCCTGACAACGCCGAAGTACACGTGATCGACCGGGTCAAAGCTGCCCTGGGCGCCATGGTCGAGCGCCGCCGCACCCCCGAGGGCATCACCATGGGCGGCGCCGCCTGGCTGGTCAGCGCCCGGGCCTAGCCTCTGGCCGCCTGAGCCTGGACTCTGGCCGCCTCTGTCTCGCGGCGGGCGCTCCGGCCGGCGATCACCGACCACACCACTACTAGCACGGTGGCTGCGGCCATGTACCCGTGCATTTCGCGCAGCCCGATCTGGTCGGCCAGGGCACCGAGCGGGAACGCCACCAGGCTCTGGGCGCTGAACGCGATCATGACCAGGCTCTGCACCCGGCCGTGGTACACCGGCTCGGCCAAGATCAGCGACATCGACATGTTGGCGGTCTGGAATGTGGTGGCCGCGCCCCCCAAGAAGAAGAGCACCGGCAGCGCCACCAAGTGATTGGGAGTGACGGCCAAGATACCCACGCCAACCGCTACCGTCGCCAGGCTGAAGACCCGCAGCCGCCACAGCAGGGAGTTGTCCCGCATCCGGGCCACTTGGAGGGCAGTGACGGTGCCGCCGAGGGCGTTGGCTCCCTGGAGAATGCCCAGCCATAGAGCTCCCACGCCGAACACGCTCTCGGTGAACTTGGGCAGAAACGCCATGTAGGGCATGGCCACCAACAGCATGAGCGCGGTGGAGATGACCACCACGCGCAGATAGGGCTGACGGGCAACGTAGGCCACCCCCGCGGCGATCTCTTCGAAGGGGCTGTTGGCCTCGCGCTGCTTAGGCTGCGACTTCGGCAGCATCAGCACCGGGATCGTCCCCACTGCGGTGAGGCCCGCGCTCAGCAGGTAGACCCCGGCCAGCCCGAAACCGGGAGTGTCGGCCAGCAATCCGGCCAAAGCCGGGCCCACCGTCTGAGAGCTGGCCACGGTCAACTGGGTAAGCGAGATGGCGTTGGACAAGAGCTCGCGCTCCACCACCTCGCCGGTCATGGCGATCCGGGCCGGCCCCATGAACGCGAACGACGACCCTTGGATCAGCGCCGTTAGCAGCAGCATCCAGAACTGCTCCAGGCCCAACACCACCATGATCCCGAGCCAAGCAGCGCTGAGGGACAGCGAGACGTGGGAGCCGACGATGAGCGCCCGACGGGGGAAGCGGTCGGCGGCCACCCCACCGAACGGGGTGACGGTGACCATGCCGATGCCGAAGGCCAAAAGCACCAAGGCGAAGCTGGAGTTGCTGTCGGTGAGCTGGATGGCCAGCCAGCCCCGGGCCAAAATCTGCATGCCCACCGCGAGAAACGCCACCAGCCCCGACCACCACAACAGGGCGTATTCCCGATTGGACAGCGACGCGAACATCCCGGTTGTCGAGGCGGGGGCAACATCGCTCACGCTGCGACGGTACTGGCCTTCAGCCCACGACGCGGCACTTCCCGGCCCGCGTCAGCTCACTCGAACAGCGGAACGCCCTCGGCCGCAGCCGCCTCGTTCAGATGTCGATCCAGGCTGGCCAGTTCACAGCCCTCCCGAATCGCTAGCGCCAGATAGCTGGCATCGTAGGCAGTCAGGCGATGATTCCGGGCCAAGTCCATAACGTCCCGGTCGTCCGGCTCGCCCGGACAGCGAATGGGAAGACGGCGAAGACGGGCCATGGAGACATCGGCGTAGGCCTCGTCGATGCGTCCCCTTCGCTCTGCTGACAGCAACAAATTGCGCAGTTCATCCCAGAACATTCCCGGAACCATTGCCGAGTCTCGCCCAAGACGATCAAGGGCCCGATCAGCGGCTGCCGCCGCCTCGTCTGGGAGTATCCAAGCCGCTGCGACGGAGGCATCGGGCACAAACGCCATCAGCGCTTGTGCCCCTCATGGCGCCAAGACAGGATCTCCGACGTAGTCACCGACTGCTGCCTCGACCGTTCCCCACGCATCGTCTCGCGCAGCTCGGTGACCTCTTGCGCCCGGTCGATGCGAGTGACGTGGGCTATCGGCTGGGACCCGCGGCAAATGACCAAGTCCTCCCCAGCCTCCACGTCGGCCAATAGAGCCGAGAGGTGGGTTTTTGCCTCTCCTATCTTCACCAATCGCGTCATGTTCTTGCTGCTCTTCAACTTTTCCTGTATCGAATCGAATTTGCCAACGGGCTCTTGAAGCCAATCGGGCATGGTGCCCGCAAGAGAAGGCTACCAACTTGACCAAGTACTTGGTCAAGTATCTTTCCGACCTCCAAAGCGGCACCGTCGCATGCTCTGTCGTAGCTTCAGGCCATGGCTGACTCCAATACTGCTGAGGAAACCAAGGCCGTGTTGCGGCGGTGGTACGACGAGATGTGGGGGGCGCAGAACCCGGAGCTGGTGCCGGAGCTGGCCGGGCCGGTCTATGTGCGCCACGAGATGGGAGGCACCCGCTCGGTGACCGCTGAGGAGTACCAGCAGCAGGTGGCCGCGCTGTGCAGCCAGGCCGAGTTCACCGACCTGCGCTACCGGCTCATCGCCGAGGACGACCACGTGGTGGCCATCGGCTCCTGGAAGGTGGACGGCAATCAGTGGGACTGGGTACAGGCCTTCCGAGCCGAGAACAACAAGCTGGTGGAGACCTGGCTGTCGGGCATCGGTTTCGAGTCCAACTGGGCCCCCGAAGTGATTCGCCCCTGATTGTCCGAGGAAATTCACGCGGGATTCGCGCCTGCGTTGACATGGGGAAATCTCGGTGTGGCAGAGTGTCGCAGACGTCGAGCCGATTCGGTGCCAACCGGTAAACGTTGCTTTTGATTCCAACATGTCAAAGGAGCCGGCTGGTGAGAGTTCGACGGATGGTGTGGGCGTTGATCGCGCTAGGGCTTGTGACCGCGTTGTTGGGTGCGGTGACGGCCCAGGCCCAAGATGACGGCGAGGGAGTTTCCGACGGCGGTGATCTGCAACTGGTGATCCTGCACCACAACGACGGCGAGTCACAGCTGGTGCAGGCATCGTCTGATCTGCCCGACTACGGCGGCGTGGCCCGATTCGCCTCGCTCGTTCACCAATTGCGATCCCAGGCTGCCGACGACGGCGCCGCGGTGATCACCATCTCCTCGGGCGACAACTTCTTGAGCGGCCCCGAGCTGTCGGTGAGCCTGGATGACGACAGCCCGTTCTACGACGCGCTGGCCCTCAACCTGATCGGCTACGACGCACTGACCATCGGCAACCACGAGTTCGACCTGGGCCCCGATCTGCTGGCCCGGTTCATCTCCGAGGCCACCACCGCCCCGTTCATCAGCGCCAACTTGGACTTCTCCGGAGAGCCGGCGCTGGCCGAGCTGGTGGACGAGGGCCGCATCGCCCCGTCGACGGTGGTGGAGAAGCAGGGTCGGCGCATCGGCATCATCGGCGCCACCACCCCTGAGCTCACCTACATTTCCAGCCCCCGCAACGTGGCGGTGATGTCGAATGTGGCCGAGATCGTGCAGGCCGAGATCGACCGGCTCACCGGCGACGGTGTGGACATCATCGTTTTGTCCACCCACTTGCAGGCCCTGAGCGGCGAGACCGACCTGGCCGCCCAGCTCACCGGCGTGGACGCCATGGTGGCCGGCGGCAGCGGTGCGCTGCTGGCTGACGACAGCACAGCGCTGTTGCCCGGCGACGGCGACCCCTACGGCCCCTACCCGCTCACCGCCACCCTGGTCGACGGGTCCACCGTGCCAATCGTGACCACGCCCGGCGACTACACCTACGTGGGCCAGCTGATCCTGAGCATCGACGCCGACGGCAACGTGACCGCCATAGACGAGGCCAGCGGCCTGCGCCGAGTGGCCGGCGGCGAAGAGGCCGACGCGGTGGAGCCCCACCCCGACGTGGTGACCCAGGTGACCGAGCCGGTTGCCGCCGCCCTGGCTGACCTGACCGCCTCCCCGGTGGGGACCACCGAGGTGCCCCTAGACGGCCGCCGCTCGCCCGGTATCCGCACCCACGAGACCAACCTCGGCAACCTGCTGGCCGACGCGCTGCTATGGAACAGCCGCCGACTGGCCGCCGACTTCGGCATAACCCAGCCGATAATGGTGGCCATCCAAAACGGCGGCGGCATCCGCAACGACTCGGTGATCCCGGTGGGACCAGTGAGCGAGCTAGAGACCTTCAACATCTCCCCGTTCGGGAACTTCGTGACTGTGATCGAAAACGTGTCGGCTGCCCAGATGAAGGTGATCTTCGAGAACGCCGTGTCCCGGGTGGAGAGCTCCAGCGGCCGCTTCCCCCACATCGCAGGTATGACCCTCGTCTACGACCCGACCGGCACCCCCCAAGAAATCAGCGACGACGGCACCGTCACCGTCAAGGGCACTCGGGTGCGCTCGATCACAGTTGCTGGCCTCGAACTCGTGAAAGATGGCAACGTTATCGAGGGCTCGCCCGGGGTCCCCCTGGTCACCCTCAACTTCCTGGCCAACGGCGGCGATCAGTACCTGTTCGGCGACGGTACCCGCACCAACCTGGGCCTCACCGACCAGCAGTCGCTTGCTGCCTACATCAAAGACGGCCTCAACGGCACCATCAGTGCTGCCCAATACCCTGAAGGCGGCGAAGGCCGAATCACGGTTGTTGCCGATGAGATGGCTGAAGACTTGGACGACGACATGGACGACGGCATGGATGACACGGACGAAGGCATGGCCGACGACGTGGACGGCGTGGAGGAAACGACCGGCGAAGAGCTCCCCGCTACCGGCATCGAGAGCCCCGTGCTCTTCATCATCGCCATCGCCCTAGTCCTAGCCGGCCTCCTACTCGCCAGCCTGTCCCGACAACTCAACGCCGCCCGCCGCCGCAAGCGCCTAACGATCTAACCAACCCAACCTACAGATTCTGGGATTCTTAGCCTACAGAATCTGAACTGAACGCGAACTCACTGCATCCTGGCACTATTCGCCACTAATCATGACAAGTAGTGATAAGCCAACCGCGCACGAACGGTCGCGGCCTCGCTCCAATACGCAGACCTCGACCTGCCCATGATCACCGAGGATGCCAGCCCCCCCCTCAACCGCTGGCGGCAACTGGCCCCGAATCGACGGCACCCTGCGCCGCCTCTACTTCCCCCAGTGACCCGTGACGCGACACTAGAACCCCCGACTTCTCCGCCCTCACCTCCCACCTCGGCCCCAGAGCCCCACATATCCACCGCTGGCCATAGCCGGAGGGCTGCCCCGGCAGTCTGGCCTTAGAGGAATTGTCATAGGCACTTGCCATTATGTGAGGCCCCAGCGGGACTACCGTCAATAACACCGGTGTAGTTCCCCTTCAGCCCCTTAGGAGATGGCGTGCACGAGCTTTACCTCGATTACAACGGGTCGGCACCACTCGACCCACGGGTGGCCGAAGCCATGCTGCCCGCGTTGCAATCTGGAATTGGCAACGCTTCATCGGTTCACCGATTCGGGCAGCGACAAGCGGCGGCCATTGATGACGCCCGCGAACGCGTCGCAGCACTTGTAGATGCCTCCCCACCTGGGGTGATCTTCTGTGCTGGAGCCACCGAAGCGAACAACCTGGCATTGATCGGGCTGGCTGAAGGCGCTCCGGCCGAGCGAAACAGACTCGTGATCTCGGCCATAGAGCATGCCTCAGTGCGTGAGCCAGCCCAATGGCTGCATGAGCAAGGAAAGGCCAAGGTGGATGTGGTCGGGGTGACCCAAGGCGGATTCGTCGACCTCGATGAACTTGACTCGCTGTTGGGGCCTGACGTTTTGGCCGTATCGGTAATGGCTGCCAACAGTGAGACCGGGGTTTTGAACCCATTGGATGAGGTAGCGGAACGGACAGCCAGCGTTGGAGCTGTGCTTCATTGCGATGCCACTCAGATGCTGGGGAGACTGCCGTTGTCGCTGGGTGATGTAGGGATCGATCTCTTGTCCATGAGTGGTCACAAGATCTGTGGGCCCGGAGGCGTGGGAGCGCTGGTTGCGACGCGCCACTCGCTAGCTCGCCTCCGGCCAGTCATCCACGGTGGAGGGCATGAACGGGGTCTACGGTCAGGATCGCTGAACGTTGTCGGGATCGGCGGGCTTGGAATGGCCGCGCAGCTAGTAGCCGAGGAACGAGATGCCGAGTCGGCTCGGGTGGGCATTCTGAGGGATCGGCTGTTGAATGGCCTCAGAGCCGAGTTAATAGGGATTCACGAAAACGGAGATCCGACTCAACGACTCCCTAACACGGCAAGTGTGCGTTTCGAGGGTGCTGATGCCGAGGCAGTGGTCTTCAACATGGATCCTGTAGCCGTTTCCACAGGATCAGCATGCAGCTCGGGGGCAATCGAACCTTCCCACGTGCTCTTGGCTATGGGCCTTTCCCGCGACGAGGCATTCGAGTCGGTGCGTTTCAGCTTGGGACGGTTCACCACCGAGGCCGAGATAGACGCCGCTATTCAGCAGGCCGTAAAGGCAGTGGATTACGTCCGCGCCATGACCGGAAGCGACGACCGATGCGGTTAGAAGACGCAGCTCGACCAACCTTCGCTCGCCATGAGACTTTCCATCCCCGGTATGGATGGTTCCGGAAGGCGTTCGACGCGGCATCAGAGAATTCGGAGGCCTTCACCGATCCCGATGCCACCGTCGAGCTAGGCGTTGGGAAAAACATGGTCAGAGCCATCCGATTCTGGGGGTTAGCGGCCAAGCTGATCGAGGACGACCCCAACTCGGCCAACAAACGAGCGCGTGGCGTGGTTCCCACCGAATTCGGCCGAATGCTCTTCGACACCGATACCGGCTGGGATCCCTATATGGAGGACCCAGGCACCCTCTGGCTTCTGCATTGGAAGCTCCTATCGCCCCATTGCCTTCTGCCGGTGTGGTGGGTGGCGTTCAACGAATTCCACGCAGTTGAGTTCGATGTCGAGGAACTAGAACTGGCTTGCTCAGGTGGAATCGAGGCAGCGCCTAGTTGGCAGAGTCCACACCCGTCCTCCTTGCGCAAGGACGTAACCGCTTTGATGCGCACTTATGCGCCTGCCGAACGTACTTCCCGCACCAGTATCGACGACATTCTGGACTGCCCACTACGAGAATTGGGACTGATCACTAGGTCACAGGCAACTGGGAGGCACCGATTCGCGATAGGTACCAAGCCCACTCTTCCATCAGCCATAGCTGCCTACTCGGTGCTCGACTACATCGCTTTCACCGATCCCGGGGCCAATACTGTTCTCTTGAGCCGCATGGCTGATGAGCCTGGAGCCCCAGGGCGAGCTTTCCGACTGACCGAATCCGAATTGGCCGAGACATTGCGTCCCGCTGTGGAGTTCCTAGCCGACGGCGACTTGTCCCTTGCATCACCGGCTGGTGCTGCGCAACTGGTTTGGAACGGCGACCCCTCGAAACTGGCCGCTTCCATGCTCGACCGCTACTTCAAAGCGGACTTCGACACTGCACGGGCGCAGATGACTGCAATCCCTTTGAGCGCTGGAGTATCGTGATGACTGCATTATCAGAATTCGTCAGGGTGAGCGAGCGTTTCGCCCGCTCGTCCAACCTTGAGAGGGATACGGCCCGGGTGGAGCCCTTGGAGGGCTATGTCGTTACCGCTCGAGCACTCGATGTTGTCCAGAGAATTTCTTCCGCTGCTATCTCTGGGCCAGCCGGTGGCGCCTGGTCACTTACCGGCCCGTACGGATCGGGCAAGTCTTCGCTCGCTCTCCTACTTGACGCTGCGTTCGGTCCTGCTGGCCAAACGCGCGACGCCGCCTTGGCATTGCTCAACTTAGGGTCAGATGCAGGTCTCCAAGTCGAGGAGGCCCACTCGCAGCACCGGACCGAACAACGCGGTTTCCACCGGGGGATGGTGACCGCCTACCGCGAGCCGCTCGCCCTCACGGTGCTGAGGGCATTGCACACCGCGGTCTGTCGTAGCTACGGCAAGATTCCACCAATCCGCAGCTTCCCGGCCGCCAAAGTCCTTAGACAAGCACTTGAGGACGCTGAAGCCTCTGTCCTCGACCCCCGCCGCACCGGTCCATCTCCGGCGGGACTGCTAGAAGTCGCCCGGTGCTTGGCCGCGGACGGACCGCTGCTGCTTGTGTTCGACGAGTTTGGCAAGAACCTTGAAGCCGTCGCCGACAGGGCCGCGACCAGCAGCGGCGACACAGATCCTTACCTGCTTCAACAGCTAGCCGAGGCCGGCCAGGGCCACGGCTTGCCAATCTTCATCCTCACGCTTCAGCACCAGTCATTCGACGACTACTTGTCCGCAGTGGAGATACCCAAGCGGCGTGAGTGGGCCAAGGTTCAAGGCAGGTTTGAAGACGTCGCCTTTGTGGAGTCGCCGGCGCAGACCCGAGCACTCATCGGCTCGGTATTCACGGTGGGCGACGAGAAGATGCTCATTCGCATCCAGAGGTGGGCCCGACCCCAAGCCCAAGCAATGCAATCTCTAGGAGTAGCCGACCTCGCCGATCCGGCAGTCGCAGCATCCTGCTGGCCCTTGCATCCGGTAGCTGCTGTAGTGCTATCGGAGCTGTGTCGGAGGTATGGGCAACACGAGCGAACACTGTTCTCGTTCCTGACTGGTCAAGAAGTGGCTGGCAAGAACGGATTCCTCGCGACAACTGACCTTCCAAGTCGAGGCACTCCCCCGGTGCTGGGCCTAGACGCCGTTTACGACTATTTCGTCGGAAGCGGAGGGCTAACAGCTATGACCGCCGCGTCAAGCAGCCGGTGGATCGAGATCGCCACCAGGCTGCGTGACGCACACGGACTCTCGGATCGTCAGCTGCGGGTCGCCAAGACTGTGGCCATGCTGAATCTTGTGTCCACCTCAGGCACGATTCGAGCATCTGAGCACGTCATGGAACTGATCGAACCGGGTACCGGGGAGATCTTGGACGAGCTATGCGAGAGCGGGATCGTGACCTACAGGTCATTCTCCGATGAGTACCGAATCTGGCAAGGAACAGACGTAGACATCAGGAGTCTTGTCGAGCAGGCTCGGCTTCAAGTTCAGCGGCGGGGAATCTTCGAAGTGATGTCATCGATGAGCGACCCTCAGCCGGTAGTGGCTGCACGTCACAGCGCCAAGCACGACTGCCTTCGCGTTTTCTGTCAGCGTTTCGTGAGTTGCAATGACAAGGCCGACCCGTTGGATGCCTTCTCTCCTTACGATGGCCAGGTCTTGCTCGTAGTAGACGGCGACCAGCCACCACCCTTGGCCAATATCCCAGTAGGAGGCGCAAAGCCCACGGTTGCTGCCATTCCGAGAGTGGAAGACATGGCCGGAGTAGAAGCGGCTGCTCGGGAGCTGGTCTCTTTGCAAAGAGTGCTTCAAGACTCGGTAGTGGAGTCTGACTGGGTAGCGCGCCACGAGATGAGCGAGCGACTGGCCGCGGCCCTGGTCGCTTTTGAGCAGGCAGTATTCATTGCCTTCTCCAGCGGGTCATGTCGATGGGTCCTGCTCGAGGGTGATGCTGAAGAAGACCTTCAACCTGGGCGAGGCAGTTCGGTGCTTTCCGATGCCGCTGACTGGGCCTACCCGAGCACCCCCTCGATTCCAAACGAGATGATCAATCGCACTCACCTCACCTCTCAGGGTGCCAAGGCTCGACGAATACTGATCGAAGCGATGATTGAGCACGGATCAGAACCTCTTTTGGGTTTCGAGGGGAATGGCCCTGAGGTGGCCATGTACAAGGCCGCCCTTTCTCACACTCGACTGCACCTTCGCGAAAAGACCAGTGGACAAATGGCGTTCAAAGCCCCTAGGGGAGGAGAGGCAGCCAAGAAGTTGTTGCCGGCTTGGAAGGTGCTTGCATCCGAGCTCGATCGGGCTAAGCGGCGGAGAGTGAACCTCAATGACATCATTGCCTCTTTGCAGTCCCCACCGATAGGGATAAAGGCCGGGGTTGTTCCGGTGATGATCGTGGCCGGTCTGCTCACTCATCGAGATGTGATCGCCATCTATGAGCACGGAACTTTCCGACCGCAGCTCACCTCTGACATGGCCGAGCGCATGGCCAAAAACCCTGCATTCTTCGAGATCAAGCACTTCGCCAATGCAAGCGGCGCACGAAAGCAGGTGGTAAACGCCTTGGCCGAGCGGCTCGGAATCCAGGACATGGCACAAGCCCAAGGTGCTGCGACCAACCTCTTGGTAGGCAACGTGCTTTCTGTGGTGAGCAACCTAGTTTCCAGGGTCCGGAGGCTTGACAACTTCACTCAGCGCACTCGCAACCTGCCTCCCTCGGTGTTGACTGTGCGCGAAGAGCTACTGAGGGCAGTTGAGCCCGACGATCTTCTCTTCGTGTCCTTGCCCGAGGCTTTCAATTTGCCCCCCGTGAAGGCCACCGACGATAGCTACTCCAAGGCCAAGTACCTGGCAACACAAGTCTCAGATGCGTTGGAAACACTGGAGGCCACCAGCAACCGATTGCTTTCTGAGGCCTTGGAGTTGCTGATCGCATCGGGAGGAGGATCCAGCCGTGAGACAGTAATTGAGCGAGCTGCTTCTCTTGATCCTGAAGTGTTGGACTCGACCATCCGCCCGTTCGCCTTGGCCCTTGCCAACGATGGTACCGATGACGACCTGGCCTGGATCGCGACCATTGCCACCGTCGTGTCCCAGAAATCCCCTGCTGAGTGGACCGATGAGGATTCGGGGCGTTTCCGGCGGACATTGCCTCAACAGATGGCAGCGTTCGAACGCTTGCTCGCCCTCTATGCCAAACCAAACGCTGAACTTGAAAGTACCGGCGTCGATTCTGCCCAAGAATCGGGTGACCGGCTACAGCGCGGTGAATGCACTGCTACACCCACCGCGCTCAGTGTTACAGTGACCGGACCCGACGGACGAGAACACGCCCGTTTGGTGAACACTCAGTCGAACCAGCGTGATGGCCTATCAGAAGTGCTGGATGAAGCCATGGAAAGAATCGAACTCATAGTCGGATCAGGCGAAAAAGCGCAGCAGGCCTTGCTTGCACTGATTGGAGAACGGGTGCTGGAAGGATTCAAGGATGAGTGACCAGACTCAGGCAGTAGACCATGTCCGACACATCTGCGGCATCTCCGGGGGTAAGGACTCCAGCGCGCTGGCGGTGTACTTGAAGGACAAAGTGCCCCAGATGGAGTACTTCTTCTGCGACACCGGCGCCGAACTGCCCGAGACCTACGAGTTTCTGGCCCGGCTCGAAGTAATCCTGGGCAAACCAATAGCCCGATTGAACGCAGAGCGGGGGTTCGATCACTGGTTCGAGATCTTCAGGGGTGCGCTACCCTCACCCCAAATGCGCTGGTGCACCAAGAACATGAAAATCAAGCCACTTGAGAAGTGGATCGGCGACGACCCAGCAATCTCCTATGTAGCCATTCGATCCGATGAGGCCAACCGCAAGGGCTACATCTCCACCAAGCCAAATATCGAGAGCTGCTTCCCGTTCGTCCAAGATGGCATCGACCACGCCGGCGTTAT
This sequence comes from Acidimicrobiales bacterium, assembly GCA_963663255.1. Taxonomy (GTDB): domain Bacteria; phylum Actinomycetota; class Acidimicrobiia; order Acidimicrobiales; family Bin134; genus Poriferisocius. The sequence continues at coordinate 1,774,114 of OY760141.1, read as the reverse complement.
GCGCATCCTCGACGATGCCGGCATCGGCCTACCCGCCTATTACGAGTGGCGAACCAGGTCCGGCTGCTACTTCTGCTTCTACCAGCGCAAAGCCGAGTGGATTGGTCTCGCCGACCGTCATCCTGAACTCTTCGAACGAGCCGTGGCCATCGAACAGAAGGTCCTACAGGACGCGGGAGTTTCTGGTGACGCCAACTTCGGCGACCAAGCTATGAAGGGACGACAGTACACCTGGTCAGGAGGCGAGACTTTGGTCCAGCTCCGAGCCCGTCGAGACGAGATCCTCGAACGCCATGAAGCCGCTCTCACTAACAGCACGCGCTTGAGACCCAATCTCCCCCTTGTTGACGCCCTAACCGATGCCTTTTCCGAAGACGACGATCCAGATCCCTGCACCGTATGCGCACTATGAGCACCCACGGATGGATCCGGTTGGCCGGCCCTGACCTCCACGAAGCCTCTCAGGAAGGTTATTTGGATGAAGTCATCACCGACAACTGCAGCGCCATTTACATCTGGAAGAAAAGACTGACGACTTCTTTGTACGAATTACGAACCGGCAGCGATGCCGTGGAGTGGGTAGACCGTTTAACCGCAGCACCCAATGGCATTGTTCAACCCAAGCGATTAGGACAATACCTCAGCATAAAAGGTGCAGAATTGCGTTCCGCTGCGCCACCTACAGATAAGCGTGAGACACTCCGACAGTGGCTAGAGTCAAACAATAACCGAAAATGGTTTCATACCTTCCTACAACACTTATCTACCCATACACCCGCACTATACGTTGGTGAGACTGGAAATCTCCTTCAACGTACCAAGAGTCATCTAAACGGGGATACCGATTTCGCCCAACACATAAGCCGACACATTGCATGGGACCTACTAGATCTCTATTATTTCCGCCTAGGTTCACCTACCACTGATGGTACACCTACCACTGATGGTGCGTCGGTCAGGCAAGCCCTCGAATTCCTCACGACTTCGCTAACAATTGGCGGATTTACAACACGGCCCGGATAGGAGACCAATGGCCCCTCGTTACGTCGAACAAACCCCTACAACACCGCCCTTCCAATTCCTGAGCGGTGCATTTAAGCTGTCCAACTGGAAAATCCCGTACTTCTCCACAACGATGCACCTCGAAGATGTAGCCAATTCCCTGCATCTCGCAGCTGAGCTACCAGGTGCCGAAACCATAGATTGGAAAATCCAGGAACTCTACCAGCGTGACATAGATTGGCCAAGGGTAGAACGAGACATATTGCCGTATTTGAACAATCGGGAACAACCCCAGTTCTTTAACTCCATCACTATTGCCCTCTTGCCATTCGATGAACACAAGAACGAATTGCTTCCCAATTTTGACGTAGACTTCGCTTGGAGCCCACCAGGATTACCCGATGCGGCACAACGCTTCAACAAAACCTTGCAAGTAGGACCTATATCACTAGGGTTTTGGGATGCGTGGACAACACCTGCGGATCCAGGTTTTCAGAGTGGGGAACTCTGCTGGAACAAAGACCAACTTTATGGGGTGGCAATTGATGGGCAACATCGGTTGGCCGCCATAAAATCTCTTGTCAACAACATTTCCTCATCGACTCGTGAGTTTCGCGAAACTCGGGTACCTGTAGTACTCTTGATTTTCGCTCCAACCCTAGGTTTCAACTCACCCAGCCTAAAAGAACACATTGAATTACTAAGAGTAATATTTATCGACCTCAATAAGCATTCGAAGCCTGTAAGCCGAGCCCGTCAGATCTTGCTCGACGACCGTGATCCCCACGCGGTCTGCATACGAGAATTGGTTACAGACCACCTTAGCGACAATTACGACGAGCTTGCAGCCGAACCTCCCCAGCTCCCATTGGCTGTAGTTGACTGGCACTCCGAACAAGCGAAATTTGATGCAGGGCCCTATGTTACAACAATTCTTGGTCTTGATTGGATCGTATCTCACATCCTGGAGAGTCGACCCATTAGTGACTACACAGAATACAGCAAGATCAAGACTCAAATTGAGAAATTGAACCGAACATTAAATGTCAATTTGACTGATGCAATAGAACGTGTCGACGAATTGGCGAAATTTGAAATCAGCTCTTTCTCCTATACTGACGCGGAACTAAAGACCATTGCTGATGCTTTTGCTCAAATATGGTCAAAACCGATTTGCAAGATCCTCACAACACTTAAGCCTTATAGCGATCTTCTTGAAAGACGTGCACGCAACAACAGTCTATCCCTCCATTTTCAACACTGGTACGAAATGAGAGAAAAGGCCGATGGTGACAAATACTATGGTCACGCGCTGAAGGAATACCAAGCCCTCATCACTCGGTATGAGAGCCGGGTAGAGGATCCCATCAGCGAAATCTCTCTCAAGAACCAATTGAAAGAACTTGAAAGTCTTAAGACAGATAATTTAGCCTACAATGTGGTATTCCAGAGAGCAGTCGTCGAAGCCTTTATTGAATACGCGAAAATTGACTTTAAACATATTGAAGAACTCTGGTTTTTGGAAAATGAAGATGAAGAACTGGACGTCGACTTCGACACAGTAGATTATTTGGACAGCAGTGATTATTCAACCAGAGGTTTGCCAGGTCCAGGTGATCGGGGAGATGCACAAGGTTCTTCTGTCGAAAACACCCTCTCGGCTAAAGTATCCAACAGGGCAGATCAGTTTCTCGATGCTCTTAATGGGATGATTCTATCCTGGCCCGATGTGCTACGCATTGACGCCTCGTTTTCCTTTATTGTGGACAGCGACACGGAAAATGAAACATATTTCTGGCTAGGCACACTTCTCAAGCCAGAAGGTGGGATCGACTTCACTCAAGCTGCTTCAAGGCGCGCCAAAGACCTATTGTTTGTAGCGGCAACGATGTACCTTTACGATGAGGAGACCGATCCAGGTCCCGGTTCTAATTTTCAGTATTTTTGGGACCGATGTTTTTCAGACGATGCTCCCGCAGTTTGTCGTAGGGTTCGTAGGGCTATTGAACGATTCACCACCGATAAGCGGGGAGGCAGCGCTGCCTCTCGTATCCTCCGTTCTCGTGAACTTCCATATTCCGCTGAAGATGCACTCTTTGAGGCTCGGATTCGTTTTGAAAAGATGTGGAGTGTTTTGGACCTCTGATGAAGCGTGAATGGGCCCATGTAGCTAAGGAACTTCGCCGATCTATCGCTGCTTCATACCCCAACATCCCAATAGCGGACCTTGTACGGGACCCAACCCTTCCTGACACATATTTCGAGGCAGGAGGGGCCGACGTGCCAGACATATTTCGGTTTAACCGAGAAGACATGAGGCCCGCTCTTTTTGATTACCAGCGGGATGTTGTTGATCAAATTTGTAACCTGAGGCAACGTTCTGCGTTGCTGGCTCTACCAACCGGCGCCGGAAAGACTCGTACCGCAGTGGCGGCCATCTTGGCTGGTATTGCCGAAGACAGAGTCCACAATGTCGTATGGCTAGCCCCGAGCGTAGAGCTAGTAGAACAAGCCTTTAATACCTTTCGTGACGTTGCGCAATCACAGGGCAACCTCAGGTCCATGGTCTTGACAAGAGAACCGTTACTTCATCACAAGAACCCCCTTGTTCTGCTTACTACACCACAAACCATTTATGCCAGGCGTGCGGATTGGCGCTACAACATATCTTGGGACTTGGTTGTATTCGATGAAGCTCATCAACTTGGCGCTCCTACTTTTGTCGCGGCAATAGAGTCATTAGGCGTTGAGGATAACGACCTGATGGCAGACAACAACCGTCCCACGTTGCTTGGGTTGTCTGCAACTCCAGGGCGCGTAGACCCTGCCGAAACCGAGGATCTTGTTTCCCTTTTTCATGGTGTGTTGATCAAAAGCGATTTGTTGGGCGCTGATCCGGTGAAGACCTTGCAGCAACAAGGCGTGCTTGCAAATTTGCACTTCAAACAATTTACCCAGTCGCGAATTGAATTGACAGATGAAGCTCGTAGGCTAGTAATAGCCGCAAGTGCATGCAATGAGCTAGTTGAGCGAGGTAGAAGACCTTTGGTATTTGCTAGTTCAGTGCCTGCCGCTATCGTTTTGGATGATCTCTTGTCCTTGAAAGAAATTCGATCTGCAGTCTTGCACTCGGAAACCCCTCCTAACCATCGTAGGAGTGTCCTGTCTGACTTTGCTATCGGTCGTATCGATGTAGTCCTTAATCAGCGGCTTTTGTCCACTGGTTATGACTGCCCAGCAGTTACTGATGTGCTTATTCTTGGCAGAGTTAGTAGTCCTATATTGTTTGAACAAATGGTAGGTCGCGCCGCTCGTGGGCCTAAAACTGGGGGGAGCACACATGCATACGTATGGGATTTCGATGACCATCTCAGTCTGCATGGCCGCCCAAGGTCATATTACCGATACCGAGACTTTGACTGGAGCTAGGGAAAGAACCGGTACCCGAGAGGCTTCTCCAAAGGGCAGTTGCTAGTTGCTGTTTCATCTCCTGGTACTACCTTCTGGTACTGCCACCATGGGCATCATGCTCATAGCGCTGGGAAGGTGAAGATACTGTCACTGGCTTCGGTATTATTGGAGTATGGATTTTGGGGCTGTGACCTGCGGGAATGGTGAGGGCGGGATTTGTGTTGAGGCGGTGGATGTGGCCTCGTTGGACGATGCATCCTTGGATGCTCGGCTGCGGTTGATTGGGCAGGGGCGGAATCGGCTGGAGGGGTTCTTGGCTGAGGTTGTGGCTGAGAAGACTCGGCGGAGCAGTTCCTTTGACGCTTTGAATTCTCTCAAGGGTGAGTTGCGGCAGTCGGGACATCAGGCTCAGCGGACCATGCGCAGCGCTGATCAGCTTGAGAAGCTGGAAGCGACCCGGGACGCCCTGGTGGATAGCCGGATCAACTCGGAGCACGCCCGGATTCTGGGTTCGGCGGCTGAGAGCGGGCCGATGGACGAGGCCAAGATGCGAGCCGCCCTGGAAGCCCGAGACCAGGGCTGCATCGGCTGTGCCAAGGCCCCCGAATGGTGCGTTTCCCACCACATCGTCGAGTGGCAAGACGGCGGCCCGACTCAGCCCGACAACCTGGTGCTGGTGTGCCACGACTGCCATCAGAAGGTTCATTACCGGAACTGGGCCGTCGAAAAATACCCCGATACCGGCCGCCGTTACTTGCGGCCCCCCTGGCAAGAGCCGCCCAAATCTCAGGGAGATTCCTCTACACCCCTTGCGGTAGGCGAGGCCGCGTAATGGCGCAGAGGGATGAGCGGTGGTATTCGGGCCGTTGGAAGCTGAGGAGCCAGCACAACGAACGGGCTTGGCAGCAGACCGCGGTGAAGCAACAACGGCTGGCCGACGAAGGCGGGGGGTCGGCTGAGAAGTTGGAGGCGACGTTATTGCTCTGCCGTCAGCACTTGCTGGGATGGCGGGACCAGTGATTGGCCGCAGGGCAGTTCACGAGCCCATGGGTTGGAGTTCGTCCTCTAGGCCTTCTTCTTCTCGGACCAGGTTCCAGCCGAAGCGCTCGGCCAGGGCCTCGCGGCCTTCGTCGGGGCCGCTGGCGATTATCTCGTCGCCGGCGTAGAGCACGGCGCTGCCCCGGGGGCGGTACATGTAGCGGCCGGCCCGGCGGACGGCCAGCACGGTGAAGCCGGGCTCGATGTTGAGGGCCAGCTGCTTCAGCGAGGTGCCGTCGGCTCCGCTGCCCGAAGCCACCGGGAGATCAACTACTACCTCGTCGGAGTCGCCTAGGGCGATCTCCAAGATGGGGTGGACCTCTTCGCCCTGTTCCACCAGCGAGATCATCTGGCGGGCCTGATCGCCGATGTCCTCAGCGGCCTGTCCCAGATGCAGCAGCCCCCGCAGCGGCGCGGGATCAATGTTGTTGGCCGCGGCCCGCAGCACCCACAGCTCCAGTTGGTGGTTCATCTCATCAAGGCGGCCCTCCAACAGCCCCACTTGGGCGGCCAAACCCCGGTCGTTGAGCACCAGCGCCGAATACGCCAGCCCCACCGCGGCCTCGGAGAGGTCCTTCATCTCCACCAGCACGTCCACCGCCCGATCCAGATCGGAGATCCAGGGATCCTCAGGGGCCATCGGCTCCTCCCACATGGGCGCGGCGGCCAGCTGGTGCAGCCTCATGATCCCCGCGGGCGAGCCCCGCAAGAACAGAACGTCGCCGGGCATCATCAGCTGGTCGCCGCCTACGTCGGTGATCCAACTCCGATCCCGGCGGATGGCCATGACCCGCATTCCGGCCACCACGGGCAGCTCCAGGTCGCCGAGGGGACGGCGCACCATGTGGGATCCCTCGTGCACCACCAGGCGGTGCGATATCTCCTCGGCACTGGTCATGTCGGCCACCAGCTCGGCGGGGATTCCCAGGCGGCGGGTCACGATCCGGGAGATGTCCACCGCATCGTTGGCGATCCGCTCGATGGCGCTGATCACCTGGAGCACCGACGACATGCCGTCGGCCTCGCGGGGGTGGCGAACGGCCAAGATGCACACCGCTCGCATGCCCTGCACCAGCTCGGTCATCTTGACCTCGAGATCATCGACCTCGGTGGCCATGTCCGGGTCGCCGAAATACAGGGCGGCATAGGCGAGGTCCACCATCAGCTCGGAGAGGTCTTTGGCCTCGGCGAGCATGGCCCGAAGATTGCGGGGTTTATCGTCCATTGTGAACTCCCTCCAAACTAGCCATTAGCAATTCACGCTGCCCCTCACCCTGCCCCTATGGCCTCGATGGCGAATACCAGGGTGAGGGCCCCCACCAGATCGAGCACCGCGGTCACCGTCGGAATGCCCACCGAGTCGGGGTCGACCCCGAAGCGAACCGCGGCGATGGTTCCGTAGTAGGCCACGGCCACCACCACCACCAGGGCCAGGGCTCCGCCGACCAGTGCGATCCCCACCAGTCGGCCCAACCCCGGCCCGGCCAGATCCACCACAGTTCCCGCTCCCTGAGAGACCACGGCCAAGAAGGCGAACACCGGCAGCGCCAGCCCCACCGTCACCCCCACGTCGCTGCGGGCCCGCCGCTGGGGCACAATCGAGGGGCCGATCAAGCCCAAGTGCAGCTTGCTCGACAGCCGATTGGCCAAGATGCCCCCCAGCGCGCCGGCGGTGGCCAGAAAACCGGGTATGAGCACCAACAGCACCGGGCGGTCGGAGAACACGTCGAACCGGTTCTCCACGGTTACCCCGGCCATGAGCGACAAGAACCCGGCCAGCACCAGCACCGGCATCGACTCCCGCAACACAGTTCGCAAAAGCGGAGCTTGGGACCGGACGGCGACCACCAGCGACCCCACGGTGGCTGCCGCCACCATCCCGGCCACCACCGGGGTGACCACGTCGTGGCGCACCAGATACGACGCCAAGATGAGCGCGGGCAGGGCCAGCACATCGCCCGCTGCGGTCACCATGGGGGCGGTCACGTTATCGGGGTCGAGATTCCAGCGAACCGATGCGGTAGCCATGCCCAGCGTCACCAGCATCACGAAGACCGAGGCCAGCGTGCCCCCCACCACCGAGATGACCACGTAGTCGGCCACGCCGATGGCGTTGTCCACCCCGAGATTCGACGCCGCCGCCGAGGCCAGCAATGCCAGCACCAGCGACATCACGAGGGTCAGCACCATCGACGCCCACACGTTTTGGCCCACCACGCTGGACGACCGCAGCGACAGGCGGAAGGTGCCGGTGTGAATGGCGGTGCCGAGCCGGCTGCCCAGCGCCCCGAAGATCTTCCCCGGCAGGGCGATGGCCGCCGGCACCAACAGCAAAAGGCCGGGCAGCTCGGCCAGCCGCTCGTGGCTTTGGCCCAGCACCACGCCGGCAACCACGCTGGTCACCGCCAGAACGCACAATGCCCCCAGCGACTGGCGCACACCCCGGGGGTCGGGGCCCAGCAGCCACACCCGGGGCAGGCGGAGCGGCGGGTGCCGGACGCCAGCGAAGCCGAAGAGCTTCATCGCCTAGCCCAGCGCGGTGGCACTTCCGTGACAAGAGGGGTACCGCACCGCATTTCCCGGTACCCCGCCCCCGCTATCCCGCCGCGGCCTGACCCAGCTGGCGAAGCCGGGCCTGGCAGTCTTCCCAGGCCTGGCTCAAGATGTCGGCCACCGGCCGCACCTCGTCGATGCGGCCCATCACCTGGCCCCCGAAGGGGACTGCCACGTCCATCTGACCGCCGAAGTACTGATCCATTAGCCGGTCGAGGCCGGGCATCTGCACCTGGTCGTGATGCTCCATCTCGGCTGTCACCTCAGTGCGCAGCGCCCGCATGCCGGGCCGGCCGAAGCGGTTCAACAACACGGTGTCGGTCTCGGCGGCATCCACCACCGCCTGCTTCCAGTTGTCGTGCACTGGCGACTCGGCGGACGACAGCATCCGTGTGCCCATCTGCACCCCGTCGGCCCCCAGCGCCAGCGCCGCAGCCATGGACACGCCGTCGCAGATCCCGCCCGCGGCGATCACCGGCACATCGACTTCGGCCACGACCAGCGGGGCGAGCACCATGGTGGACGACCCGTGGGGGTTCTTGAACCCGCCGCCCTCCACCCCCTCCACGATGAGGCCGTCGACCCCGGCGTCCACCGCCTTGAGGGCTCCCCGCAAGGTGGGCACCACGTGGAAAACCGTGATCCCGGCGTCTTTCAGCATGGCGGTGAACCGGTTGGGGTCGCCCGCCGAGGTGGTCACAAACCCCACTTCATGTTCAATCACGAAATCGATAACCGTTGCGTCAGGCACCAGCAGCTGGGCGATGTTCACGCCCCACGGGCGGTCGGTGAGGTCGCGCATCTTGGCGATCTCCACCTTGATGTCGTCAAGCTGACCCGAGGAGGTCTCGACAATGCCCATGGCGCCGGCGTTGGAGACGGCCGAGGCCAGCTGGGCTCGGGCGATGTAGCCCATGGGGGCCTGCACCACGGGAATGTCGATGCCCAACAGCTCGCTAATGCGGGTTCTCATGGCGCCAGCCTCACCGGTACGAGCACTGGCCGAGAAATCCAAGACCAAGCCGGCACCAGCTTAAGCCGCCATTGTGATGCGACCTTAAGCCGCCATTGTGATGCGACCCGACAAGAACAAATCACTTCCGCCGCCCCGGGCCGAAACCCCGGCGCCGGAGATCGCGCAGCAGCGGGGGCAAGGGACGGCGAAGAGGGCGGTGGAAGAGCGGCAATCGTTGGTAGGGAGAAGGCCGGTCGGTGCTCCACTTGCCCGGCGGCGCCGACGTGATGGAAGCCAGCCCCACCAAGCAGTTGTCGTAGTTCACGCGCCATCCGGCGTAGTCCCGCCATGCCTGTTCGCGATCCTCCACCACGGGGACCCCGGCACTCTTGAGGGTCTCGTAAGTCTCGTAGAACTCATGGCGGCGCACGGTGATCGGCGATGTTGGCGACGGGTCGGGGTCATAGTCGATGGCGAAGAAGTCGGCGATGTTGCGCAGCGCCACGTAGCCCGACCGGATCATGAACGGTGCCGCGGGCGAGTGGGGCACCGCCACCGTCGACAACATGATGGCCGCAGTGTCCAAGATGCAGCCCGCGGCTGTCACCCACGACCGGTCGGAGCGCACCGACCGGAAGAAGGCCAGCGCCGGATAGGTCTGGTGGGTTCCCTCGATGTGGATAAACCAGTGCTCCCACTCGGTCCAGGTCTCCCCCATGTCTTCGAGGCCACCCGTCTCGTGGGCCAGGATGATCATGGCGTCCGGCGTTGGCGGGTTCCCGGCCCGAACCTCCAAGCGGGACACCGAGGCCTCCCGGGCGCTGAACGCGCTGTGCATGAGGGGCAAGAAACTGATCAGCAGCGCCACGATGCCCAGGCCGATGAGCGCTTCGGCCACCACCAGAACCTGGGTGAACAGGTCGGTGGCCACCCAATAGCCCAGGGTGGTGAGCGACCAGCCGCTCAGCACCAGAGCCTCCCGGTAGGGGTGCACGTCCAACGCCCAAAACATCAGCGAGAAGCCGTATATGACCCCGATGGCCCACACCATGGGCAGCAACATGAGCGTGGTGGGGGCGTAGCGGGCCAACAGCGCATCACGGGCCTCGTAGGTCTTGCGGCGCCGGGCGAGCATTGAGAACAACAGCCCCATGCCCACATAAACGAACCGAATCAACAAACTTCGCTCGGCCCGGGGTACCACCACCGTCTGAATGGCGACCAACAGCGTGCCCAGGGCCATCAGTGCCCCAACGGCAAACACGATCCCTTCTGCCGGATTCATACGGGATAAAGACTACGGGACTGCTGAAGCCACCTCGGTCAACCCGCCTACGCTCTAGCCATGGCGAAGATCCAGATCGGCCCTGAGCTCACCAATGATGCCCCGATAGGAACGGCTATCGGGGCAGTCCCGCCCCGGCGCACTCCGGTGGAAGTCCCCACCCATAGGTATATCTCTCCAGAGTGGGCCGAGTTGGAGACGGCCCATGTGTGGCCCCGGGCCTGGCAGCTGGCCTGCACTGTGGATCATGTGCCGGAGCCGGGCGACTGGTTCGAGTATTCGGTGGGCGATCTGTCGGTGCTCATCGTGCGGGGCGACGACGGAGTGCTGCGGGGCTTCCAGAATGTGTGCCGCCACCGGGGCAATGTGCTGTGCACCGGGTCGGGCTCGGGGCTGACCGAGCTGCGCTGCATCTACCACCGGTGGAGCTGGACCCTGGACGGCAAGTTGCGCGAGGTGCCGTCGCGCCGGGGCTTCGGGGCGCTGCGCAACGACGACTACCCGCTGTTCCCGGTGCAGGTTGGCACCTGGGGGCCGCTGGTGTTCGTGAACCTGGACCTAGACGCCGAGCCTCTCGACGAGTATCTGGAGGCCATCCCCGGCTTGCTGGAGTGGGCCCGCTTGGACGAGTACGGCTGCGCCTATGACCTGACCGTGCCGCTGCCGTGCAATTGGAAGACCCTTATCGAGGCGTTCAGCGAGACCTACCACGTGCAGGGCATCCACCGGGAGATGCTGCCCAGCTGCGACGACGTCAACTCGGTGAACCGGCTCTACGGCCGACACGGCTCACTGCACCAGCCCTACGGGGTGCCCAGCCCCCGGCTGCGCAACGGGGCCACCGACCAGGAGATCTGGGAGTCGATCGTCGTCACCCAGGGGGCCCGCTACGGCCAGGACTCCGAGAACCCCGGGCCGTGCCCGCCAATTCCCAACGGCGGCAGCGTGCGCGACGTGCTGGAGGAACTGGTGCGGGACCAGACCAGACAAAAGGGCCTCGACCTGGACAGCTTCGACCAGTCGCAGATGCTGGATTTGTTCCAGTTCAACCTGTTCCCCAACATCACGGTGATCGTGATGTGCGACTCCATCACCGTGCTGCGATCCCGCCCCGGCGACACCCCCGACGACGCTTACATGGACCTGCTGCACCTCGACCGCCGCCCCCCGGGCGCCGACCGCACCCAGCCCATGCAAGCCACGATCCCCGCCGAGGAAGCAGCCATGAACCTGGTGTTCGACCAGGATCTCTCCAACCTCCAACGAGCCCAGCGGGGCCTGCACCAGCCGGGGTTGGACCACATCGTGTTGAGCCGCGAGGAAATGCGGATCATCAACCTCCACTACAACCTCGAAGAGTTCATCGGCATCAACGAGCTCTCCGATGAGGCCGTAGCCGAAATCGAAGCCCTCAGAGCTCAACCAGCAGCCATCGGCCCCGTCGTCGGCTGAGCCACGAGAGTCTGGTCAATCTCCAGTATCCGGAGATGGCTCCGTGCGGCGTTGGCGGGCGATTTCGAAGCAGATCACGGCGGCGGCTGAGGCGACGTTTAGGGATTCAACGTCGGGGGCCATGGGGATGGACACCCAGCAATCCACGGCCGCGGTCTGTTCGAGACCGTGGGCTTCGTTGCCCACCACCAAGGTGAGGGGGCCGGTGAGGTCGGCTTGGTCGTAGGGGACGCCTCTGTGGGGGTCGGCGCCCACACGCACTCCCTTCGGTCCAGCCTCGGCCAGGGGAACTCGGAACAGCGCACCGGCCGAAGCCCGCACGGTCTTGGGATTCCAGGGATCCACTGATTCTGGACTGAACACCACCGCTTGAGCGCCGGCGGCCACCGCCGTGCGCACGATGGTGCCGGCATTGCCCGGGTCGGCCACTCCGGCCAGCTCGACCGCGAAATCGCCGTCGGCCAAGGGCGCCAACTGGGGAATCCGGGCGGTGGCCATGACTCCCTGGGGGGTGACCACCGAGCCGACATTGGCCAGCACACCGTCGCCCACCGTCCAGGTGGGGGCATCGAGGGAGACTCCCATGTCCGCCCACAAGTCGATCACCGGCTCTACGAACACGTCGACGATCTCCAAACCGGCGGCCACCGCCTCAACCAGCAGCTGCGGCCCGTCGATGACGAACTTGCCGGTCTCAGTGCGCTCTCGGCGGTTGCGAACCAGTCGGCGAAGTTCCGCTACTCGGGGGTTTTTGGAGCTGAGCTTCAGCGCTACCCCACCGAGGCGGTTTCTTGCTCCGCCGCGTCGTCGTCGGCGGCGGCATCAGACTCAGGAGCCTGCTCAGCCGCGGCCTTGGCCACCTCTACCAGTGCGGTGAAGGCCGCGGGATCGTTGACGGCCAGCTCGGCCAAGATCTTGCGGTCGACCTCCACCTCGGCCAGCTTCAGGCCGTTGATGAACCGGCTGTAGGTGGTGCCGTTTTGACGGCAGGCGGCGTTGATGCGCTGGATCCACAGGCGACGGAACTCACCTTTGCGAGCCCGGCGATCCCGATAGGCGTATTGGCCGCTGTGCATCAGCTGCTCATTGGCCCCTCGGAACGTACGGCTCTTGTTGCCGTAATACCCCTTGGCCCGCTTCACCACCGCCCTGCGGCGCTTGCGAGCGGTAACGGCGCGCTTGACTCTAGCCATCGTGTGCTTCTCCTTGAACTCGTGCTCGTGTCAGGCCCTACAAGCCCAACTGGCGCTTCACGGCGGGGGCGTCAGCGGCTGACACCTGGGCCGGACCGCGTAGCTGGCGCTTGCGCTTGGGGGCCTTTTTCTCGAGGATGTGGTTCTTGTAGGCGCTGCGCCGGCGGAGTTTGCCGGTGCCAGTGGTCTTGAACCGCTTGGCTGCGCCTCGGTGGGTCTTCATCTTGGGCATATCAGTTTTCTGCGCTTTGGGGAGCAGCCTCGGTTGCCGCGGCTTCTTCGACCGGTGGGCGAGCAGACCGGGCGGCCTGCTTGCGGGACTTCTTTGTCGTCACCGGACCAAGCACCATGACCATGTTGCGGCCGTCCAGCCTCGGATAGACCTCGACCTTGGCCACTTCTTCCACCTCGGCTGCGATGTCATCGAGAATGCGCCTCCCCAACTCGGGATGCTGCACCTCGCGGCCGCGGAACATGATCGTGACCTTTACCTTGGAGCCATCTTCCAAAAACCCCCGCACCTTGCGTGTCTTGGTCTCAAAGTCCCCGGGCCCGATCTTGGGCCGGTACTTCATCTCCTTGACGACGATGTTGGTGCTGTTTCGCCGGGATTCCTTGGCCCGCTGGGCGGCCTCGTACTTGTACTTGCCGTAGTCCATGATCCGGCAAACCGGCGGGTTCGCCTTATCGGCAACCTCCACCAAATCCAGGCCGGCATCACGGGCCATGTCCAATGCCTCAGGCAGCGGGCGAATGCCTACTTGCTGCCCATCTTGACCAACGAGCCGTACCTCTCGAGCTCTGATCCGGTCGTTGATCCGGGGCTCAGCATCTGCCGAAGCTATGGCCGATCACCGCTCTGCAATGCGCATGTTCCTCTCTCTCGACTATTTGAGCTGGCACGCTGGGATTCAAAAGATCCCGCTTGCGTACCGAAGTTGCGGGGTAACAGTATCAGCGTTGAGGGACAATCACGCCAGACGAGGCGAAAAGGAGCTAAGGAAAGACAATGAGCACACTATGGACGCCAGGCGGCGAGGTGCCGGTAGACGACGGACGGGGAGGGTCAGCAACCCCGCCGACGCAAGGCCCGCCCGATCAAATCGATGACCCGTTGGCCGGGCTGAGCGACGAGGAGCGGGCTCAGGCCGAGGAATTGGCCCAACAGCTCACCGAGGCCCGAGAGCAGATCGCCAACACCCCGGCTTCAGTGGTGGTGGGCAACCATGCCATGGGCCTCTATGAGCTGGGGGCCATTCATCTCAGCCAGCAGCCGCCCAACTTGGAAGAGGCCCGACTGGCCATCGACGCCCTCGGGACGCTGGTAGAGGGTATGGAGGGCCGGCTCGGCGAACACGAGGCGACCCTCAATGAGGCTCTGCATCAGATCCGCATGGCCTTCGTGCAGGTGTCGCGGGCGATGGAACAGGCTGAGCAGGGCGCTGTGGACGGCGAAGAGGGCGAAAGCGAAGACTCCGAGGTCTAGAGGGAGGTAACCCCAGCGGCCTCCCACACACCGCGGTGGCCGGGGGCCAGCCAGAAGCTCACCTGGGTACCAGCCTCGACGCGGCGGCTGCCATCGGCGATTGCGGTGCAATGGAACGGGTACTCGGTACCGCCGTCGGCGGCGATCGCTCCCCAGCCGGTGGCGCCGTCGAAGCTGGCTACCCTGCCAATAATTGAATTGCCGCGGGCAGTCAGGCTCAATGGACGATCTTGGCCAGGGGCAATTCGATGATGTCGCTGGCCCCGGCGTCGCGCAGTTCGGGGATCAACACATTGATGTCGATCTTGGGCACCACCGTCTCCACCGCATAACCGTGGCCTCCGAATAGCTCGTTGACAGTAGGGGCCTTCATGGACGGCAGCAGGTCGATCACCTTGTCCAGGCTGGCAGCCGGCACGTTCATCTTCACCAGCACCTTGCCCCTGGCCTCCAGCACCCCGCCCAACAGGGTGTGGATCTGCTCCATGGCGTGGCGCCGCTCGGGGTCGGCATAGCTGGCGGGATTGGCCACCAGCTCGGTGTAAGACGTGAGGATGGTGTGGATGATCTTGAGGCCGGCGGCCCGCAGCGCCCGGCCCGTCTCGGTAATCTCCACCACCGCATCCACGATGTCGGGGGCCTTGGCCTCAGTGGCCCCGTACGACAGGGCGATGTCGGCCTCGATCCCCAATTCGTCGAAGAACTGCTTGGTCAACTCTGGGTACTCGCTGGAGATCTTCACCCCTTGGGGAAGATCCTCGGCCGACTCCCACGGTGAGTCGCCGGGCACGGCCAACACCATCCGAATCGGCCGCGAAGTGTTCTTGGAGTATTGGAGCTTGCCCAGCGACACCACATCGCTACCGGTCTCCGCCACCCAGTCGCGCCCGGTTATGCCCAAATCGAACAGCCCATCGGCCACATAGCGGGGAATCTCCTGGGGGCGGAGGATCCGGACTTGAGCGATGCGGGGGTCGTTGATCGTCCCCTTGTAGGCCACATCCGAGCTGCGATGCACGGGGATATCGGCGGCGTCGAAAAGCTCTAGGGTCGCCTTTTCCAGCGACCCCTTGGGCAAAACCAACGAGAGCATGCCCCAACGCTACCGGGCTGAAAGTCTGGGACAGGTATCAATACCCGGTTCAGAGGGGACGCAAGTCGATGCGAAGATCTGACCCCAGCTTGCACATGCCGGTGATCTCTCCTCGCCACAGATCAGCGACAGTGTCCACGCCTGGGCCAGTGAACATAGGGCGGGCGTCGTCACCGCCGAACAGGGCCGGGGCCAGATACACGGCGTAGTGGTCCACCAAGCCGGCTCGGTGGAAGGCGGCCGCGGTGGCCGCGCCCCCCTCGACCAGGAGCTGGATAATCCCCCGCTCCCCCAGTTCACCAAGCACCTGCTCCAGCGGACCGTCCATCTCCAGTGCGGGGTGGACCCGGGCATCAGGCGGGGCGGAACCCAGCACCACTCGCAGCGGCTGGTCGACGCGAGGGGTCACCCCCGACGGCGGGTGCCAGTCGCGCACCGTCAGAGCAGGATTGTCGGCTCGTACCGTGCCCGCCCCCACCAGCACCGCATCGCTCTCGGCTCTCAGACGATGGGCGTCGATGCGGGCCTCGGCGCCGGTTATCCACTGGCTGGTGGCATCAGGGGCGGCAATGCGCCCGTCCAGCGAAGCAGCCAGCTTGAGCACGACCCATGGCAACCCGGTGCGGCGATGCTTCAGATACGGGGCCAGCAGCTCGGCGGCTTCAGCTGCCTTCACTCCCATTTCTACTGCCATGCCGGCTTCTCGGAGCGCGGCAATGCCCTGGCCGGAAACCGCCGGGTCGGGATCTTCCACAGCCACCACCACCCGAGCGACCCCCGCGGCGATGATGGCGTCGACACACGGCCCGGTGCGGCCCTGGTGGTTGCAGGGTTCCAACGTGGTGTAGAGGTCGGCGCCCTGGGCCAGCTCGCCAGCGACTTCCAGGGCATTGATCTCAGCGTGGTTGCCACCCGGCACCGACGTAGCCCCCATGTACTGGCTTTCGCCAGCGTCGATCGTGCACCCCACCCACGGATTGGGCGAGGTCACCAGCCGACAGGAGCGGGCCGCCTCCAAGGCCAGATCCATCATCTGATCTTGTCGACGCGGGCTGGATGTCAATGCTCGGTCGGTTCGTCGGACAGCAGGCGCAGGGCGTGGGGAACAACGTCAAGCACCGCGCCCAGGCACTCCACCGACCCCTTGGGCGAGCCAGGGAGATTTACGATCAGGGCCGTGCCCCTCGTGCCGGCGATCGCTCTTGACAACCGCCCGAACGGGCTCACAAGCCGAGCAGCCTCGGCCAAGCCATCAGCCCGGCGCTCCAACACCGCGGCAGTGCCCTCCGGGGTGAGGTCCCGGGGGCCGAATCCGGTTCCCCCGGTGGTGACGATGAGGCCGGCAAACCCGTCAGACATCCCCAATAGGGCGTCGCGAACCGACTCGACGCCGTCCTCAACGGCCCGGCGGTCGGCCACCTGATAGCCCTCGTTGGCCAACAGATCCACTAGGGCATCGCCTGAGCCGTCTTGGCGGGTGCCGGCGATCACGCCATCGGAAACGGTCAGGACTTTTGCCGCTAAACCTGCGGTCTCTTGGTCAGCCATTGCTGGTCAGGCTATCTGTGGGGGTCTTGTAGAGGACAACAAACATCCCATCAGTGTTGTGGTCTTGGGGGAGTATGAGGGCGCCTCGGCCGTGGGGGCGCCAGCGAGAGTCAGTGATGGGGACGGGGACGGCCTCAGGGTGTTCATGGGCCACCGACTCGTCGATTTCCGACGTCTCGGCCCCGGTCATAGTGCAGACGCTGTAGACAACCAATCCCCCCGGACGGGTCAGGTAGAACGCGGCCCGAATCAACTCGGCCTGAAGGCGAGCCAACTCGATGATGTCGCCGGGGTTGACTCGCCAGCGGGCGTCGGCTCGCCGGCCCAGCACGCCCAGCCCTGAGCATGGGGCGTCAACTAGCACCCGGTCGAATGTTCCGGGGCGAAACGGCGGGCGGCGTCCGTCAGCGGCCAACACACCAGCGAGAGCGGCACCGGTTCGGGACGCGTTGGCCGCCACCAGCGAAGCCCGATGCCTGCGGCGGTCAGCTGCCACCACCGCCATCGAGTCTTGGGCCAGCGCAGTGGCCTTGCCACCGGGGCCGGCGCACATGTCCAGCACCCGCTCCCCCGGCTGAGCGCCAACCAACGCGGCCACCCATTGCGACGCCTGATCCTGGACATAGTCGTCGGATCGGGTAGTGACCGGCGCCACACGGTTCATCTGCTCCAAGGCGGCGCGGGCATCGTCAGCACCGAGGTCTTGTTCGAGGCGCTCTACCAACCAATCGGGGTAGCTCAGCCTGATCGCCTCGGTTGGCCAAGCCGGTTCCAGATCGGCCACCCGGCGCAAGACGGCGTTGAGGAACCCCCGTTGGCGTCGGGGAGCCGCTTGGACGGTCTCGCTCACCGCGGCATAGGCCGGGGTGTCCATCATGTGGAGCTGATAGGCCCCGATCCGCAGCAGATTGCGAGCAGTGAGGTCGGGCGGGTCGGACACGAAGCCGTCGATGAGGTGGTCAAGGGCTCGGCGCATACGGGTAACCCCGTAAACCATCTCGGTAATCAACCCGGCATCGCGTTCGGGAAGCTCGGCTGAGGCCAATACCAGATTCGCAAAGGCGCCATCGGACTCAATCCGGTCTAGGAGCTTGGCGGCAATGGCTCGGGCTTTGCCCGACGCCTTTCCCGACTGCGGGCGGCTCACGATCCGAGCCGCTCGCCAGAAGTCGGACGGGCCCCCCGGAGCCAGTCCTCGGCGGCTTGGCGCGACTTGCCCTCGGCCTGGACCTCCAATAGGCGAAGCTGCCCATCTCCGGTGCCGACAAGAGCCCCGTCCAGCGCTCCGGAAATCTGCGATCCCTCCGCCAATTGGGCCCCCCAGATCTTCAAGTTCTTACCCCGCCAGGTGGTCCACGCCCCGCCCACTCGCACCTGTCGATGCAAGAACTCTGCGGCCTGCTCCCAGTCGAGGTGAAGCTCATCCCGGGTGATCTTGGAGGCATAGACCGGCTCGCCCTGCTGGGGCTCTGCCGGGCCCAGGCCATCTCGCAAAGCCTCGACCAGCACGGGAGCGGCGGCGTCTACCAGATCAGCCCGCAGCGACGCCGCGGTGGCATCGGGGGCGATGGGCACCTCAACCCGGCGGTAGACACCGCCGGTGTCGAGTCCCTCGGCCACCTCCATCAGACACACTCCGGTGGTCTGATCACCGGCCAAGATGGCCCTCTCCACCGGGGCTGCCCCCCGCCACCGGGGCAACAGCGAGAAGTGGACGTTGACCATGGCCAATCGGTCGAGCACGTGGGGCTTGATGATCTGCCCGAAGGCCACCACCACGCCCAGATCGGCATCGGTGCCCAGCACATCGTCCACGTCGGAGGTGACTGGGATGCCCAAGCTCTGGGCGGTGGCTTTCACCGGGCTCGGAGTGGGAGCGGCCCGCCGTCCTCGGCGCTTGTCCGGCCGCGTCACGGCCAGTGCAACCTCGAATCCGGCCGCGTGCAGTGCTTCCAGGAAGGGCACTGCCTCTGTGGGAGTGCCGAGAAAAACCAGCCGGCCGACTTCAGCCGGCGGGTCGATCACGGCAGCGACAAACCGTCGCCGGTGCCGGAGGGACGACTCTGTCCGCTCATCGCCCGCTGGCGCAGGATGCGCTTGGCCTCCCGGCGCTGATCCTCGTCCAGGTAGTCGAGAAGGATCTTGCCCTCCAGATGGTCCAGCTCGTGCTGGAATAGGCGGGCCTCAAGATCCTCGGCCTCGAGGCTCACCTCGTTGCCGTCCAGGTCGTACGCCTTCAGATGGATGCTGCGGGGCCGGACGATCTCCCACGTCAGCTCGGGCACCGACAGGCACCCCTCGTTGTAGGTCCACTCGCCGTCGCTGTCGGTGATCTCGGGGTTGACCAGCACACCGGGGCCATCGCCGAAGTCGTACACAAAGAACCGCTGCGACACCCCCACTTGCGGGGCGGCCAGCCCGATGCCGGGGGCCTCGTACATGGCGGTGAGCATCTCTTGGCACAGATCAGCCATGGCCCCGTCGACATCGGTCACATCTTCGGCCACGCGCCGCAGCACCGGGTCGCCATACACCCGTATCCGCAGTGGGACCATCGTTTCAGGTTACCGTCAAACTGTGGGCGACTCGCATTACTTCAGCGCCTCACCCGGTGGGAAACGAAGACCGGGAACGGTCGATTTGCGGGTCGACGATCTGGATGTCGAGCTGGCCACAGACCGAGGGGTGTTCGCGTCCGACGAGGTGGACTTCGGCACCCGCTACCTGCTGGCCGAAGCGCCCCGACCGCCCCAAGACGGGCCAATGCTGGACCTGGGTTGCGGCTATGGACCCATTGCAGTGGCGCTGGGCCGGTGGGCACCCCAAGCCCCGCTGTGGGCTGTTGACGTGAACCCCCGGGCCCTGGAGCTGTGCCGCGCCAACCTCGATCGCCATGGCAGACCCGACGCCACGGTGTGCCATCCCGACGAGGTGCCTGACGACGTGCGCTTTGCCGCCATCTACTCCAACCCGCCCATCCGCATCGGCAAAGCCGCCCTCCACGAAGTGCTCGCCCAATGGCTGGGGCGCTTGGCCGACGACGGCCGGGCCTACCTGGTGGTGAACAAGAACCTGGGCTCCGACTCACTGGCCCGCTGGCTCGATCAAGAAGGCTGGCCCACCACCCGTCTCAGCTCCCGCCGCGGCTACCGAATCCTCGAGGTGCGGACTAGATCGCTCTGATGGGGTCGACATCGATGCGGAGTCGGCCGGGCGGGCGCTCCGCTGAGGCAAGGGCGTTGCAGAGGGTGTCGTATTCGGGGGCCCGCAGGTAGAACTGGCCGCCGGGATCGGGGGCGATGCGGATGTCCAGAGGAGTTCCGAATCGCGCCATGAATTCCGGCGCGGCCGGGCCGGAGACGACGGCGATGGCCCCATAGGGAGGAAGGGCCAGCTCTTGGCGGCGGTCTCGCTCGGTACGGGCCAACAGCGCGGGGTCGGCCCGGAACGCGGCCACCACTGCGGGGTTCTCGGGCAGACGAGTCTGAAGCAGAATCCGCCCGCCAGCGGTGCGGGGTCCGGTGATTCGGGCGGCCCGAGCAATGAGGGCCAACGCCTGCTCACGGGCTCGAAATCGGGGGGCCAGCAGTTCTTGGTCGAACTCCAAGAAGGCGACCACGTCGAAAGGCCGGCCCAGATGCAGCACCGCTTCGGTACCGACCACAACCCGGGCAGTGGCCGGGCCGATGTAGCCGCTGCCGGTGACCTCGGCCACCGGGGTCCGAACCAGCGCCTCTACTTCCTCTCGCACTCGCTTCACCCCGGCCCTCAGGTTCTTCATCCCGGTGCTGCCGCAGTCGGCGCACACCAGCGGGCGAGTGTGGTCTCCGGCCCGGCACTGCAATCGCCTGTCGTCGCCCTGGCGCATCGACGATCCGCACTCTGTGCAGACAGCCAGCTCGCCGCAAACCCGGCAGGCCAGCAATAGCGAGCGGCCCAGCCGGTTCAACACGCAGGCCACCCGGCCCCCGTCGCGCAGCGCATTCACCAGCGCCGGGGAAAAGAGCCCGGCCCGGGCCGGATCCTCGCTGCGGCGATCCATCACCTCCACTTGCGGCCAGCCGTCGCGCTCTGCCCCCCGAGAAGGGCGCAGCAAGGGCTTGGACCGCAACGCTTCCAGGCTGGGCACCGGCGACAACAGCACACAGGGCACCCCGGTCCGGCGAGCCCTCTCAATGGCCACATCCCGGCCGCTCCATGTGGGGGCGGACTCCGAGCGGTACGACTCGTCGTGCTCGTCGATCACCAGCACCGCGGCCAACTCAGGGGCCGGAGCCCAGGCGGCCGACGTCGTGCCCACCACAGTGGCGCCGGCCGCGGCTGCGGCCCAGCCATCTGGGTAACGGGATGCCCACGCTCCCTCCCTTGCCAACCGCCTCGACAGCTCATCAGCCCGGTCGTGATCGGGCACCAAGATCAGCGCCTGGCCTCGGGCGGCCGCAGCCATGGCTACAGCCAGCGGGTCATCGGAGGGCCCATGGCGCAGGGTGCGGCCCTCGCCCTCGAACAAATCGGCATAATCGCCCGTGGACACCAGCCGAGTGCGCTTGGGACGAGGCAGGGCGGCCACCATGCGAGGGGGCGAGGCGGACCGCAGGAAATGGACCCGGCGACCAGCCCACCGCCGGGCGGCCCACTCGCTCAATTCGATGAGCCCGCGGTCAGGTCCGATGCTGCTCAACTTGGCCAGGGGCGCGAGCTCAACCCCTTCGGGAGGCTCTACATCCACCTCAGTGATCCAACCGGCCACCCGGCGGCCATGAAGCGGCACCCGGACCATCGCCCCAACGCCGAATCGGGGGTCGTCGGCCCAGCCTTCGGGAACCGTGTAGGTGAATTCGCGGTCTATTGCGACAACGTCGGGAAGAACCCGGACGTGCAACTACTACAGGCCCAGCGCTGAGCGGAGATCGTCCACCCGATCGGTGCGCTCCCAGGTGAACGTGCTCTCGGGGCTGCGCCCAAAGTGCCCGTAGGCGGCCGTATTCCGGTAGATGGGCCGCAGCAGGTCCAAGTCCCGGATAATGGCCGCCGGCCGCAAGTCGAAGATCTCCTGTACGTGGTGGCTGATCTTGGCGGGGTCCACCGTTTCGGTGCCGAAGGTCTCCACCATCACTGACACCGGGCGGGCGATGCCGATGGCATATGACACCTGCACCTCGCAGCGGGCGGCGGCGCCAGAGGCCACCACGTTTTTTGCCACCCAGCGGGCCGCATAGGCCGCCGAGCGGTCCACCTTGCTGGGATCCTTGCCCGAAAAGGCTCCCCCGCCGTGGCGGGCCATGCCCCCGTAGGTGTCCACGATGATCTTGCGTCCGGTCAGCCCGGCGTCGGCCACCGGGCCACCCCTCACGAACTTGCCGGTGGGGTTGACCAGCACATCGAAATCATCGTCGCGGAACTGCTCGGGAACCACCGGATCGATGACCTGCTCTTTGAGGTCGTCCTTCATCTCCACCAGATCGGTACCGTCACGGTGGTGGGCCGACATCAGCACGGTGGTCAGGCCCACCGGCCTAGTGCCCTCGTACTCGAAGGTCACCTGGCTCTTGCCGTCGGGCCGCAAGTAGGGCACACATCCCGAGCGGCGGACCTCGGTCAGGCGCTCCACCATTCGGTGGGCGATATGGATGGGCAGGGGCATCAGCTCGGGGGTCTCGTCGCAAGCGAAGCCGAACATCATGCCCTGGTCGCCGGCGCCCTGCTCCAGCGGGTCGAGCTTGTCCACCCCCTGGGCAATGTCGGGAGACTGGTCGTCGATAGACACCATCACACCGCAGGTGTTGCCGTCGAATCCGTAGTCCTCCCGGTCGTAGCCGATGCCGATGATGGTGTCGCGTACCACCCGGGGGATGTCGATATATCCCTCGGTGGAGATCTCCCCGGCCACTACCACCAATCCGGTGGTGACCAAGGTCTCACACGCCACCCGGCTGCCGATGTCCACTCCGAGCAGGGCATCCAGCACCCCGTCGGAAATCTGATCGGCGATCTTGTCAGGATGACCGCCGGTGACCGATTCAGACGTGAAGCGGTAACGGCCATTGGTCCCTTGGCTCATTGATTCTCCTGGTTATCGGCTCGGCTGGTTCGGTCGGCCACCTGTCGAGCGGACTGCGCCTGACTGTGTCGGTCACCCACCACCAAGTCGAGAACGGCTTGGGCCACCTGGCGCTTGGATCGCAGCCCGACCGGGTGGACCCGGCCATCCG
This sequence comes from Acidimicrobiales bacterium, assembly GCA_963663255.1. Lineage (GTDB taxonomy): Bacteria > Actinomycetota > Acidimicrobiia > Acidimicrobiales > Bin134 > Poriferisocius. The sequence goes on along the minus strand of OY760141.1, from coordinate 1,750,886 downwards.
AAGCTAGCACCAGCACTTCGTTGGTGTCGTAGGCAAAGCCGGCGTTTTCTGCTGTCACGTCATTGGCCACGATGTAGTCGGCGCCCTTGCCTCTCAGCTTCGCCGCGGCGTTGCCAGCCACATCGCAGGTCTCGGCGGCAAACCCCACCAGGGTCTGGCCGTGCGGCTTGGCCGCCCCCAGCGTGGCCAAGATGTCCGAGGTGGGCTCCAACTCGATTGCGGGTACTCCGTCGCGCTTTTTGAGCTTTACGCCGACGGGGTCGACCGGGCGGAAATCAGCCACCGCTGCGGCCATGATCACCACATCGGCCTCCTTGGCGGCTTTTGCGGTGGCCGCGGCCATCTCCTCTGCGGTGTCGACTCTCACCACTGTGACCCCTGGCACCACGGTGGCGCCCGCCGGACCCGGTCGGTCCACGGTGGTGACAATTGTCACGTCGGCCCCCCGATCGGCGGCTTCCTCGGCGAAGGCATAGCCCTGTTTGCCCGAGGACCGGTTGCCGATGTAGCGCACCGGGTCGATGGGCTCCCGAGTGCCTCCTGCGGTGACAACCACCGACAGCCCGGCCATATCGGCTCGCTGGCCGCCGGAATCGAGGACTCGGCCTACAGCAGCCGCAATGTCGGCTGGAGAGGAGAGGCGCCCGGCGCCTTCGTCTCCCCCCGCCAATCGGCCCGACTCCGGTCCGACGATGTGGACGCCCCGTTCGGCCAGCTTGGCGATGTTGTCGATTACCGCCGGGTGCTCCCACATCTCGGTGTGCATGGCCGGGCAAATCACCACCGGAGCCCGGGTGGCGATGAGGGTGGCGGTCAGCAGATCGGAGCTGATGCCGGCGGCATAGGCACCGATCACCCGGGCAGTAGCCGGGGCGACGAGCACGCAGTCGGCGGTCTGGCCCAAAGTGGTGTGGGGGATGGGGTCGTCTTCATCGAACAGGCTCATGCGAACTGGCTCAGAGGCCAGTGCATCGAAGGTGGTACGGCCCACGAACCGGGTAGCACCCCTGGTGAGCACCGGGATGACGTGGGCGCCACCGTCCATCAGCCGACGGCAGACCTCAACCGCTTTGTACGCTGCGATCCCGCCGCTCACACCTAGGACGATGCGCTTGCCGGCGAGCGCGGTCATTGGCCACCGAACGCTATGTGCTTGCCGGCGGCCGCCACCATGGCTCGGTCAGGACGCAGAGTCGAGATCGGCCTCGCCCTGATCGGCGCTGTCGAGGTCATCGCCGCGGAGGTCATCGCCGCCGAGGTTGGCATCACCGGTGGGGATCAAGGTGTCGGGCAGAACTTCCTCTTCGGACAGCTCAGGGGGGTCCACCGCAACGATCTTGTCGACTGCGACCTCCTCGAAGGCTATGGACAGAGGCTTGCGGGACATGGTCAGCACCTGGGGGGGCACCATTGCCCCCAAGCCCTCGCCGAGCTGCCCGAAATAGGAGTTGATCTGGCAGGCTCGCAGCGCCCCCAGGGTGACCAAGCGGAACTTGGAGTCGGTGCGGCCCAGGAGTTCCTCAATGGTCGGATACATCATGGTGTCGTGCTGTTCGGTCATCAGTGCAGCCTTCTTCCAACAGTCACTAGGGAGAGCGGATAAATGATACCAAAGCAGGGTGGCTTAATCGTCATTGACAGACCGCTCCTGGCGAGCATTTGCGATGAGAGCAGCGACCGCGTCCACCGCCTCGGCGAGACTGTCGTTGACGACATGGACTGCATTGAGCTCATAGGCCAGGATTCGCTCAGAGTCGGCCAGAGCCAGACGCTTGGCGATATGACTCTCAGGATCGCCCCGGCCCCGCAGGCGGGACTCCTGTTCAGCGGCCGAAGGCGCTTCAACGAAGATGCACAGGGCTTCGGGACGGCTCTCCCGAACTTGAGCCGCGCCCTGGACATCGATTTCCAACAGTACGTCGCGGCCTTCAGGCGGATCGGGCTGCGGCGTGCCGTATAGGTTTCCGGCGATCTCCGCCCATTCCACGAATCCGCCTTCAGCAGCCTTGTCCCGAAATTCAGCCTTGTCGGCGAACACATAGGCGGTTTCCGACTCTCCAGGACGGCGAGCACGCGTTGTCCAAGACCGGCTGAGCCACAACTTAGGGTCCTCGGCCACAAGAGCGGCCGCGATCGTCCCTTTACCGACCCCACCGGGGCCGGACAAAACAATTATCAGAGGTTGATCTAGTCGCCGCAGCGCGCCAGCAACGAAGCCCGTTGCTGATCGCCCAGCCCGCGGATGCGACGGCTGTCGGCAATGCCGATCTCGTCCATCATCTTGCGAGCCCGAACCTTGCCCATGCCTGGAAGCGACTCCAGGACGGCGAGCACTTTGGTTCCGGCGACCACGTCGTCGGTTTCCGCTTGTTCCAGCAGGTCGGAGAGCGAAATCGACCTCATCTTGAGCTTGGCCTTGACTTCGGCACGCTTGCGGCGCACCTCTCCAGCCTTGGCCAGCGCCGCCTGGCGCTGCTCTGCTGTCAGTTGTGGGGGTCCTGCCATTACACCATTGTAGTTTGCACTTCAAGTCTTGTTGGGGATTTTGTGCAAAACGTGATGTGTGGGGCTTGTGTTGCCTACAAGTGGCTGATGCTGGTCGCCACCAGTCGGGCCTTGTCGGCCATCTCGGCCAGCGCCTTGGCCAGATGATCTGAGTGAATGGTCAATCCTTGAACGTCGGAGGTCACCGTCCGACCGACAACCAGGATGGATGCCCCGGCGGCGATGGCGGCCTCGGGGGTGGCCACGCTGGCCTGATCGTCGTGGCTTGAGCCCGGGAGGCGGATGCCGGGCACCACCCGCTTCAGCTCTGGTGCGACTGCCTTGACCACCCCGATATCGGCGGCCGAGCAGATCACCCCGCCGCAGCCGGCATCTCGGGCTAGCGCCACCCGCTCTTCGAGCACATCTCGGGACCGGTCGGCGTCGCTGGTCAAAATGGTCACTCCCAGAACTTGGGCGACACCGTCGCTTCCCTCGGCCAGACCTTCCACCCCAGCCCGCAGCATGTCGGCCCCGCCGAGGGTGTGGACGGTGAGCCAGCGGGCACCGGTTCGGCCCACCTTTGCCGCGGCCCGCCCCACTTGGGTGGGAATGTCATGGAACTTGAGGTCGGCGAACACCTCATAGCCCCGATCGCTCATGGCCCGAACCGCGTCTGGTCCGGCAGTGGCGAACAGTTCAAGCCCAACTTTGGCCACTCCCATCGAGGGGTGAACGGCATCGGCCATCAAACAGGCAAAATTCAGATCGTCCACGTCCAACACGATGGCCAAGCGGGGATCGCGCGTCGTCTTACTCATGGGCTGCTCCAATCATCTCGTCCAGTCGACTTACGCCATGGGCGGCACACCAGCGGGCCAGTTCCCGCAAGACCTTGGCCGGCGCCCGGGGGTCGGCGAACGTGGCGGTGCCCACCTGCACGGCGCGGGCCCCGGCCATCATCATCTCTACCGCATCGGTTCCCGAAGCGATCCCGCCCACCCCGATGATGGGCAGGTCGGGCAGGGCGGCATGCACGTCGTATACCGCCCTAACGGCCACCGGGCCCATAGCCCGGCCCGACACCCCTCCCCCGCCGCCGCCCAACAGGGGTTTGCGGGCCTCGGTGTCGATAATCATTCCCAGCAGGGTGTTGATGAGGGTGAGGGCCTCGGCGCCCCCCTCGACTGCGGCGGCGGCAACCTCCACCAGGTCGCCGGTTGCGCTGAGCTTGGCCCATCGAGGAAGGCCGCAAGTTGCGGTGGCGGCCAGTGCGGCCTCGGTCATGGCCGCGGTGTGGGAGAACATGCGCCCCCGATCCTCCAGATTGGGACAGGAGACGTTGATTTCTGCGGCGACCACAGCCTCCATCGCCGGACTCTTGGCGGTCGCCAGCTGGTCGGCGGCGGCGGCGTAGTCGTCCAGAGTCCGCCCCCAGATCGACACCACCACGCGGGCGCCGGATTCAGCCAGCACCGGCAGCTCATCGTCGAGCCATCGGGCCAGACCGGGGCCTTGCAGGCCCACGCTGTTGATCATCCCCGCGGAAACCGGATGGACCCGGGGCGGGGGGTTGCCGGGCCACTCATAGGGGGCCAGCGACTTGACCACCACCGCGCCCAGCTCCGAGTAGTCCAGGTAGCGGGCCAGCTCAGCTCCGTGGCCCACCGTGCCCGAGGCGGTCATGACCGGATTGGGCAACCGAACCGAACCAATAGCGGTTTCCAGCTCAGTATCCTGGAAACCGCGCCGGCTCATAGCTCCAAGGCCAGCTGATCGCTGGTCACCCCTCGGTGGTACTCCTGAAGCGACCGCACTCGCAGCGAGTGGCGAGACCAGTCGGCCATGCCATCGGCTGCGGCCAAACCGGCCGAGGCGGTGGTCAGCAGGGCCACCCGGTTGCGGCTGGCCGCCCGGCGAATGTGGTCGCCATCAGCCCGAGAGCCTCGACCCCTCGGGGTATTCACCACCAACTGCACTCGACCGCCGTCGATCAACTCAACCACGTCGGTTCCTCCCTCGCCCACCTTGGCCACCACCTGGTCCACCGGAACCCCAGCGTCGGACAACGCGGCGGCGGTGCCGGAGGTGGCCGCGATAGACAGGCCCAATGCGGTGAACACCTGGGCCATCTCCACCCCAGCGGCCTTGTCCCGATCAGCCAGCGACATCAGCACCGTGCCGTGGTCGGGCAGCGGCGCCCCGGCAGCAATCTGGCTCTTGGCGAAGGCCAAGCCGGGACGCAGGTCGATACCCATTACCTCGCCGGTGGACTTCATCTCCGGACCCAAGATGGCATCAGCCTCGGGGAACTTGTTGAACGGCAGCACCGCCTCCTTGACCGAGATGTGGTCGCCGTTGGCCCGGCGGCCCAGCAGCCCCTCCTGGCGCAGATCGGCAAGGCTGGCCCCCATCATGACTCGGGTGGCCACCTTCACCAGGGGCACCCCGGTGGCCTTGGCCACAAACGGCACCGTCCGCGACGCCCGGGGGTTGGCCTCCAGCACGAACACCTGGTCGGCTGCGCCTGTGCCGTATTGCTTGACCGCAAACTGCACGTTGATGAGCCCGACTACCTCCAGCTCGTGGGCGATGTCCTTCACGTGACGCTCCAGCAGGGCCACGGTGGCCTCCGACAGGTGCACTGGGGGGAGCATGCAGGCACTGTCGCCGGAGTGGACCCCGGCCTCTTCCACATGCTCCATGACCCCGCCGATGAGCACTTCGCCCGACATGTCCCGGATGGCGTCCACGTCCACCTCGGTGGCGTCTTCCAAGAAGCGGTCGATCAGCACCGGCCGCTCCGCCGACAGCCCTCCCTCTCGGCCCAATGAGCCGGAAACGGCCATCTCGGCCATGGCGTCGCGCAGGTCGTCGTCGGTGTAGACGATCACCATGGCCCGACCGCCCAGCACATAGGAGGGCCGCACCAGCACGGGGTAGCCGATGCGGTCGGCCACCGCCAGGGCATCCTCCACCGTGGTGGCGATGCCCCCCGCCGGCTGGGGGATGTCGAGGCGGGCGCACAGCGCATTCCACTGTTCCCGGTCCTCGGCCAGATCGATGCTCTCGGGACTGGTGCCCACCACCAGCCCGGCCGGCAGCACGCCGGCCAGCTTGAGCGGCGTCTGACCGCCGAGCGATACGACGATCCCGGCGATGCCGGGGCCGCCGGCGATCTGCGACGATCGGAGCTCGGCGTCGATCACGTTGCGGACGTCTTCTTCGGTAAGGGGCTCGAAATACAAGCGGTCGCTGGTGTCGTAGTCGGTGGACACCGTCTCCGGATTGCAATTGACCATGATGGTCTCGTAGCCGGCCTCCGACAGCGCGAAGCAGGCGTGGACACAGCAGTAGTCGAACTCGATCCCCTGGCCGATCCGATTCGGACCCGACCCCAAGATGATCACCTTGGCCCGATCGGAGGGCTCGACCTCGCTGACGTCTTCATAGGTGGAGTAGTGGTACGGGGTCTCGGCCTCGAATTCGGCCGAACAGGTATCCACTGTTTTGAACGTTGCCTCCACACCGGCGGCAATGCGGGCCGCCCGGACCTCGGCAGCCGGCATGTTCCAGAGATAGCCGAGCTGCTCGTCGGAGAAACCGAACTGCTTGGCCCGCTTCCACGCTCGGGGGGTCATGGCCTCGAAGCCAACCTCGGCCAGAGCGGCCCGTTCCTCGGTGATCTGGAGGATCTGGTCGCAGAACCACGGGTCTACCTTGGTGGCCTCGAAGAGGTCTGCCACCGTGAGCCCCCGCCGCAGCAACGCCTCAAGCTGAAAGACCCGCTCGGGAGTGGGCACCGCAGCCGCGGCCAAGAGCTCATCATCGCTGAGAGGGTCGTAGGCGGCCTCGGCCGGATCGGCGTTGAGGCCGTGGCGGCCCAACTCCAGCGAGCGCAATCCCTTTTGCAGCGACTCGGTGAAGGTGCGGGCGATGGCCATGACCTCCCCTACCGACTGCATCTGGGTATTGAGCACCCCCGACACCCCGGGGAACTTCTCGAACGCCCACCGGGGCACTTTGGTGACCACGTAGTCGATGACCGGCTCGAAGCACGCCGGGGTCTTCTCGGTGATGTCGTTGGGAATCTCATCGAGGGTGTAGCCCACCGCCAGGCGGGCCGCGATCTTGGCGATCGGAAATCCGGTGGCCTTGGAGGCCAGCGCGGAGGACCGCGACACCCGGGGGTTCATCTCGATGATCACAAACTCACCGTTGTCGGGGTTGACCGCGAACTGAATGTTGGACCCGCCGGTTTCCACTCCCACCCGGCGGATGCAGGCGAAGGCCGCATCCCGCAGCACCTGGTACTCCACATCGGACAGGGTCTGGGCCGGGGCAACGGTGATGGAGTCGCCAGTGTGGACGCCCATGGGGTCGAGGTTCTCGATGGTGCACACCACCACGCAGTTGTCGGCCCGGTCCCGCATCACCTCGAGCTCGTATTCCTTCCAGCCGGCGATCGACTGCTCGATGAGGATCTCGCTGATGGGACTGGCCGCCAAGCCGTGGGCGGCCATCTCCCGGCCCTGCTCAAGAGTGTGGGCGATGCCGGTGCCGGTGCCGCCCAGTATGTAGGCCGGGCGAATGATCACCGGCAGCCCGATACGCTCCATGATCCCCATCGCCTCATCGAGGGTGTGGGCGGTGGCCGAGGGGGGAACGGGCAGTCCGATGTCGATCATGGCCTGGCGGAACTTGGCGCGGTCCTCGGCGGTCGAGATGGCGCTTTGGTCGGCCCCGATCACCTCCACCCCGTACTTGTCCACCACTCCCGACTCGATCAGCTCCATGGCCAGGTTCAGCGCGGTCTGGCCGCCCAGAGTGGGCAGCAGCACGTCGGGCTGTTCTCGCTGGATAATGCTGGTCAGCACTTCGGCGCTGAGCGGTTCCACATAGGTGGCGTCGGCGAACTCGGGGTCGGTCATGATGGTGGCCGGGTTGGAGTTGGCCAGCACCACGCGGTAGCCCTCTTCGCGCAACACCCGACAGGCCTGGGTTCCGGAGTAGTCGAACTCGCAGGCCTGGCCGATCACAATGGGGCCCGATCCGATGAGCAGGATCGACTCGATGTCGGTCCGCCTAGGCATGGGCATCCCCGTCCATCAATTCATCGAAAAGGGCAAAGAGATAGCGGGAGTCGTGGGGGCCGGGGCCGGCTTCGGGGTGGTATTGCACGCTGAACGCGGGCAGGTCGCGGCAGCGCAGGCCCTCCACGGTGTGGTCGTTGAGGTTGATGTGGGTGATGTCAGCACCGGGAATGGAGCCGTCGGTCACACAGAAATTGTGGTTCTGGCTGGTGATCTCCACCGCGCCGGTGGCCAGGTTGCGGACGGGGTGGTTGCCGCCGTGGTGGCCAAAGGGCAATTTCTCGATCTTCCCGCCCAGCGAGGCGGCTAGGAGCTGGTGGCCCAAGCAGATGCCGAAGATCGGGACCTCGCCCAACAGCGCTGCAATGGCGTCCGTCGCGCCAACCACGGCGGTAGGGTCGCCGGGCCCGTTGGACAGGAACACCCCGTCGGGCTGACGGGCCAGGATGTCGGCGGCCGCGGTGTCGGCTGGCACCACCTCCACTTGGGCGATGGTCCGCAAGTGGCGGACGATGGTGGCCTTCAGGCCGTAGTCGACGGCTACCACCCGGCGGGGAGCTCGGCCGTCATCCCGGGTGCTGGTGAAGTGCTCGGGCTCGGAACGGGTCACCGTGGCCACCAAGTCCACCCCGTCGGTGCCGGGCTCGGCCGCGGCCGCGGCCCGCAGGTCGGACTCGGCCGCGGTCCCGAAGGCGCCCGGCATGGCTCCGGCGTCGCGGATGTGGCTGGTGAGCCGCCGGGTGTCCACTCCGGCCAGGCCGGCGATGCCCTGTTCGACCAGGAAGGCCTCCAAGTCGCCAGTGGCCCGCCAGCTTGAGCGCCGGCGGGCCATGTCCCGCACGATCACGCCGCGGCAGAACGGGCGGCGGCTCTCGTGGTCATCGGGGGTGACGCCGTAGTTGCCGATGTGGGGATAGGTGAAGGTGATGATCTGGCCCGCATAGGACGGATCGGTGATCACCTCCTGGTAGCCGGTGAGCACGGTATTGAACACCACCTCGCCGGAGGTGACCCCGCCGGGAGGCTCGGCGCCCATGGCCTCCCCTTCGAACACCTCGCCATCGCTGAGCACCAGTGCTGCCGGGCGGATCATGGCCTCATCTCCCGATCGACCAAGACCGAGTGCCCGCCCACGATGGTGTGGCGAACCCGGCCGCGGACCCGGCGTCCGGCATAGGGGGTGTTGCGAGACCGGCTGGCCAAGTCGTCGGGGTCTACGGTCCACTCCTCGTTGGGATCGAACACGCACAGGTTGGCCGGGGCGTCGGGGGCGATCGGCCCGCCGTGCACGCCCTTCAACCCAGCGATGGCCGCAGGTCGCCAGCTGAGAAGCCCCACCACCTCGGCGATGGGCAGTTCGAGCTCGGTCAGCGCCAGTGCCAACGCGGTTTCCAGTCCGAGCATCCCCGGAGGCGCCTGGTCAAAGGGCATCTCTTTGGCGTCGGGGGGATGGGGAGCATGGTCGGTGGCGATGGCGTCGACCGCCCCGTCAGCCAAGCCCTGCCGCACAGCGTCCCGATCATCGGCCGGGCGCAGAGGCGGGTTGACTTTGAACACCGGGTCGTAGGAGGCGCAAGCCTCGTCGGTGAGGGTGAAGTGGTGGGTAGCTACCTCGGCGGTGACCTCCACCCCGGCCTGGCGGGCGGCCCGGACCATGGCGACAGAGCCCCCGGTGGACAAGTGCTGGAAGTGGACCGGTGCGCCAGTGAAGCGGCTGAGGGCGATGTCCCGCATCACCATCAGCTCTTCGGCCTCGGCCGGCACGCCGGGAATGCCCAGGCGGCTGGACCACTCCCCCTCGTGCATGTGGCCCCCCGCGGCCAAAGAGTCAACTTCGCAGTGCTGGGCCAGCACCGCTCCCAACCCCGCGGCGTACTCCATGGCCCGGCGCATGAGCCCGGCATCTTGGACCCCATTGCCGTCGTCGGTGAACAGCCGGACGCCCAGTGCGGCCATCTCAGCCATGGGGGCAAGTTGCTCCCCCCTGCGGCCCACGGTGATGGCCCCCGAGGTGTATACGTCGCACGGTGCTTTGCTGCCCAGGGCCAGCACCTCCCGCACTACTGCGGCGCAGTCGATGGGGGGGTCGGTGTTGGGCATGGCCACCACCGCACTGAACCCGCCCCGGACTGCGGCCCATCCCCCAGAATCGATGGTCTCAGCTTCCTCCGCCCCGGGCTGGCGCAGGTGGGTGTGCAGGTCGACGAATCCGGGGGCCACTACGCAGCCGCCGGCATCCATCACCAGATCGCCCGACAAGTCGTGGCCGATGGCGACAACCCGGCCGTCTTCGACCACCACATCGGCGGTGCGCTGTCCGGTCTGGTCGACAACCAGGCCGCCTTTGATGACGGTGCTCATGCGGAGTCGACCTCCGAACGCAGCACAGGGTCGGCGCCCAGCAGGAGGTACAGCACGGCCATCCGCACCGCTACCCCGTGGCGGACTTGTTCGTTCAGCGTGGCGTTGGGCCGGTCGAGCAGTTCGGGGGCGATCTCCACGCCCCGGTTCACCGGTCCTGGATGCATGACCAGCGCGTCGGGATGCAGGCGGGCGGCCCGGGCCACCGTGAGCCCCCACTGGGCGGTGTACTCCCGCAACGACGGCAAAAGGGCCTCAGACTGACGCTCTTTCTGCACCCGCAGCCCGTACACCACGTCGCAGTCGCTGAGCACAGCATCGAGGCTAGAGCTGACGTCAACCGGCCACGAGTCGACCGCCGGGGGCAGCAGCGTAGGAGGCGCTACCAGCGTGACCTTGGCCCCCAACTCGGTGAACGCCATCACGCAGGAGCGGGCCACCCGGGAGTGCTTGATATCGCCCAGGATGACGATGCGGCGACCAGCCACCGATCCCAGCCGGTCGCGAATGGTGTAGCAATCGAGAAGGGCCTGGGTGGGATGCTCGTGCCAGCCGTCCCCGGCATTGATCACGCTGGCATGGGTCCAGGCCGCGGTCTGCTGGGGCACTCCGGCCGACCGGTGGCGGACCACGATGGCATCAGGTCCCATGGCCGAGATGGTGTTCACCGTGTCTCGCACCGACTCCCCCTTGTTCACCGAGGAACTAGACACACTGAAGCCCATTACATCGGCCGACAGGCGCCGAGCTGCCACCTCGAACGAGAGCCGGGTGCGGGTGGAGTCCTCGTAGAACAGCATGGCCACCGTCTTGCCCCGCAGAGCGGGAACCTTAGGGATGGGACGCTGTGACACCTCGGTGAAGTGGTCGGCCAGGCGGCATACCTGGTCGATACCCTCCGCACCGAGATCGTTGATCGAAAGGAGGTGCTTCACTTGACGATCCCCCCGATGTCCACGCCCTCGAGATGGGCATCCACCATCTCGTCGCGGCGAGTGGGCAGGTTCTTGCCCACGAAGTCGGGGCGGATGGGCAGCTCCCGATGCCCCCGGTCGATCATCACCGCGAGCTGCACCGCCCTGGGGCGGCCATAGGTGGTGAGGGCGTCGAGTGCAGCCCGGATGGTGCGCCCGGTGAACAGCACGTCATCCACCAACACCACCGCCTGGCCGTCGAGGTTGACCGGAATGTGGGTGGGTGCCTCGGGAAGTAGGGGCCTCAGGCCAATGTCGTCGCGGTGGAAGGCCACGTCCAAAGTGCCCAGCGGGGGATGCTCACCCTCAATCTCCTGCAAGGTGCCAGCTAGGTGTTCGGCCAGCCAAACCCCGCCGGTCTGAAGCCCGATAAGCACCACGCCGTCGAGCCCGTGGTTGCGCTCTACGATCTCGTGGGCCATGCGCCAGATAGCCCGACCGATGTCGTCGGCGTCCATCACCCGGGTGCGGGCAACGAAAACGCCCCCGTACGGGGGCGTTCGCCGACGCTCGCGTTCTGCCAAGCTCAGATTCCTCTCATCCGTGTGAGCCTCACCGGACCCACTTCACGGCTGTTCCGGGAACTATACACCCGCCGGTGTTTAGTTCGGGGATGGTATTTCTATCCATTTTCTGAGGGGCGGACCACCGATGCGACCTGCGAGAGGAGGCCGTTGATGAAGCCGGCCGAGGCCGGGGTGGAGTACTCGTGAGCAAGCTCCACGGCCTCGTTGATGACCACAGCCACGGGGATGTCGGTGCTGTGGGACAGCTCAAAGCTGGCCATGCGCAAGATGGCCCGGTCCAAGGCAGGCATACGAGGCACCGGCCAGCGATCGGACAGCTCCTCGAGGCATGCGTCGATGTCGCTTTGGTGGTGGGCCGTGCCGGTGACCAGGGTGTGGGCGTAGGGCTCCAAGGGGAGTTCTTGAGCGGCCAGCAGCTCGGCCATATCCACGCCCTTGACCTCGGCTTCATAGAGCAGCCCCAAGGCCCGCTCCCGCACCTGGTGGCGCTGTGACCCGGCAACCAGCGGATCAGGTGTGCTCATTGTCGCGTTCCCAGCGGCCAGAGTCCGCGGACTCCGATAGCAGGGTGCGGCCTGCTCATGCCCGGCTGATATAGGCGCCGGTGCGGGTATCCACCTTGATGCGCTCACCGGGGTTGAGAAACAGGGGCACCTGCACCACCAAGCCGGTCTGGCAGGTGGCCGCCTTGGTAGCCCCCGACACCCGGTCGCCCTGGACGCCGGGCTCGGTCTGGGCGATATCCAGCTCAACCGCGGCGGGCAGGTCGGTGCCCACTATCTCGGCACCGAACATGCCGAGGATCACCGAGTTGTTCTCCACCAGGTAGTTGACCGCGTCGCCCAGCACGTCGGGGCCCACATGGAGCTGGTCGTAGGTCTCGCTGTCCATGAACACGAAGCTCTCTCCGTCGGAGTACAGGTACTGCATTTCCCGGCGGTCGATGTTGGCCCGCTCCACCTTCTCCCCCGCCCGGAATGTGCGGTCGACCACGGAGCCGGTGCGGGCGTTCTTCAAGGTCGTGCGCACAAATGCCCCGCCCTTGCCCGGCTTGACGTGCTGGAACTCGACCACGTTGAACAGACCGTCGTCCAGATTCAGCGTCATGCCGTTCTTGAGGTCGTTGGTAGTGATCGTGGGCATGGCCAAAGTCTGGCCCAAGCAGTCCCCCCAGGCCACAGCGGGCGCTGCCCTTACGGGGCGATGCAGCTTGTCAGACCGCCCAGCCGCGAGTATATATGTATCACCATACGTAATCACTGAGCTAGCAAGCTAGGGGGATGTGCCGCAATGTCGCCTACGGAGAACATCGAGACAGAGGTTCTCGTCGTCGGGGCCGGCCCAGCCGGGGGCACAGCTGGCCTGCTTCTTGCCACCTACGGCATTGACAACATCATCCTTAACAAGTACCCGGGCGTGGCCCCCACACCGCGGGCCCATATCACCAATCAACGAACCATGGAATTGATACGCGATCTCGGGCTCGAGCAACACGTCGCCAGCATCGCGACGCCGCGTTCGCTCATGGGTGAGCACATCTGGGGAACAAGCCTCGTGGGCGACGAGCTGGCCCGCATGATGACGTGGCACTCGCATCCGCTCTCCAACGCAGAACACGACCTCGCCAGCCCATGCTCAACATGCGACATCCCCCAGACCGAGCTCGAGCCGATACTTGTAAACACTGCCGCGGCTCGCGGGAGTGCAGTCCGGACAATGACCGAGTACATCTCACACAACGACGACGGCGACGGGGTCACGACCCAAGCTGTCGACCGGTTGACTGGTGCAGAAATCGAGATTCGGTCGAAGTACCTGGTGGGCGCGGACGGCGGTCGGTCGGCCGTTGCCGAGAACATCGGTCTTGACCTGGTCGGCTTCGAAGGTCTCGGGACCTCTGTCGGCGTCTATTTTCGGGCCGATCTATCGGAATATGTCGCCCACCGGCCCGGCGACATGTATTGGATGATCCAACCGGGCTTCGGTATGGGCGGACTTGGCATCGGGGTGCTCCGGATGGTCCGTCCATGGGACTTGTGGATCGCAACATCGGGATTCGACCCCGCTGAAGAGGAGCCCGACTACACGAGTGATGTTGCCCGCGAAATCGTCCACAAAGTCGTCGGGAAGGCCATCGACTTCGAGCTTCTCGACATCAGCCCATGGGTGATCAACGCTATCTACGCCGAGGACAATATGAAGGGACGGGTGGTCTGCATCGGAGATGCCGTGCATCGCCATTCGCCCATGTACGGGCTGGGGTCGAACACGAGCATCGGCGATGCCTACAACCTCGCTTGGAAACTCGCCATGGTCGTAAGGGGTCTGGCCGGTCCCGGTCTGGTGATGACCTACCAGGATGAGCGAATTCCTGTGGGCCGCCAGCTGGTCGAGATGGCAACGATGGGAATCATGATGCTCCATCCACTCTTCGAAGCGCTTGGGCTGGACGGACCGGTGGATGAGGAGACGATGTCAAAGTGTCTGGCTGAGCTGAGGGCGCCGACGCCGGAAGGCAGCGAGATGCGGGAGCGATTTCGGGAAGCTGTGGCAACCGCTCTCCCCGGCTTCAACAGTCTGGGTGTTGGGCTCAACCAGCGGTATTCGTCCCATGCCGTCATCGCCGATGAGGACGTAGGAGAGGATCCAGATGTCGACATGAACCTTCACTATGTCGCATCCTCCCGCCCTGGGGCGCATCTCCCGCATGTGTGGCTGGTGGGGCCAGATCAGCGGCGCATGTCCACGTTGGATCTCTGTGGCCGAGGCTCCTTCACCGTTCTCACCGGCTCTTCTGGAGCGGCGGGATGGCGCGAGGCGTGTGCATCAGCCCGGAAATCTCTGGGTATCGACATCCGCTTGAGAGTCATCGGCCCTGAAGGAGACGCCGCGGACTCCTACGGAGACTACGCGCGGATGACGGGGGTGACCGAAAGCGGCGCCCTTCTCGTTCGACCCGACATGTTCATAGGGTGGCGCACTCCCGATGTCAGCGTCGCTGGTGAGCTTGAAGGCGTGCTGCGGCGCGTCCTCCACAGAGACCATCACACAGAGGAGTAACCATGAATTCATTAACGCTTTCGACGGCCCTAGCCGTCGCCCAAGGCACCCTGGAAGAGGCTCGAAAGCTCGAGCTCCCGCCTACCAGTGTCGCGGTGTTGGATGCTCGCGGCGTTCTCCGGGCTTGTCTGGTCGAGGATGGCTCCAGCCTCATGCGACCAGACATTGCCGCCGCCAAGGCGTGGGGAGCACTGGCCATGGGGCGTCCGACTCGCGACCTTGCCGGGTTGGCCGAATTCAATCCGCCGCTCGTCGGTGGATTCGTGGCGGTTTCGCAAGGCCGGATGCTGCCGGCAGCAGGAGGCGTCCTCTTCGGGGTTGACGGCACACTGATCGGCGCCGTCGGAGTCTCGGGGGCAATGCCCGACCAAGACGAGGCGTGCGCCATCGCTGCCCTAGTATCAGCGGGCGTCCAACAGCACGAATAGGGCAGTTCGTCTTGACTAGCTATGTAGGTACATAAATACTTAAGTACAAGGGGACGGGAGGGCTTTAGGATGGCCGCAAACTACCGACCACACGTCATGAAGATGGTGAAGGACATCACCCAAAACCACGAGGTTCAGGCGCGATACCAAGAGGATCGTGAGGCAGTATGGGATCAATACGGACTTGACGCCGAGGAGCGAGAAGCGTTCTCGGAGCCGTGGTGGACGACGCTGGAAAAGGTCGGCGTGCCGCCCGTCGGCGTCATCGGCTTCATGATTTATGCCAATCCCGAAATCCACGACGGCATGTTCAACATGGGGGAGTTTGCCGACCGGCTCCTCGATGCGGACGCCTAGACCTGCGAAGCAAACAATAAGGAGAACTGGCAATGGCAGAGGTCGTCGGGGCATTCGCAGTGTCCCACATCATGTTCAATTCGTTTCGGGCCGACGAGCCCGAACTCATCTACGAGGGCTACTCCGAGATCGGACGCCGCGTCCAGGCTGCAAACCCCGACGTCGTACTTATGATCAGCGGCGATCATCTCCTAAACCTCGGTGGCGGCATCCATATCCCCTTCGCTGTGGGAGTGTCGGATTCCTGGGAGCCCT
The DNA here is from genome assembly GCA_963663255.1 of Acidimicrobiales bacterium. Classification (GTDB taxonomy): domain Bacteria; phylum Actinomycetota; class Acidimicrobiia; order Acidimicrobiales; family Bin134; genus Poriferisocius. Next base: position 1,735,347 of record OY760141.1, on the reverse strand, counting down.
TCGGAGACATGGGGGTCCCGGTCCGTGAGCGGCCGGGGCACCGGGACTTCGCCGAGGGGCTGGCTTCGTTCCTGGCCGAGAATCGCGTCGACGCCGCCAGACTCGAGTCGGAGGCCTTCCGTCCCGACCACGGATACATGTGTCCGATGCTCTTCAACGATCCTGATCATGAACTGCCGTTCGTGCCGTTCCACGTCAGTGGGTCGCTTGAACCGGTCCCTTCGCTCTCCCGCTGCATTGAGGTTGCGGAACTCATCGGCCAGTTCGTACGAGAGGTCCGTCCTGCCGGTGAACGCGTCGTCATCGAGGGCACGGGTGGACTCTCGCATTGGCTGATGATGGAAGGGCACGGCGAGGTTGCCGAGGATTTTGACAACTGGGTGCTCCAACAGTTCGAAAGTGGGAATATCGGGGCACTGCGAGCACTGACCAATGCCGAGATCTTCGAAAAGTCGGGCAACGGCGGCCTCGAGGTGCTGTATTGGATAATGGCAGCGGTAGCCGCCGGTCCCGTCGACTCTGCCGACCGCATCTTCTACCAACCCGAGTGGGACACCGGCCTCAGCGCCATTGAGCTCAAACTCGCTTCTTAGAAGTCGCCAGATGCCCCACACTCCATCGGCAAGTCTGACTTCTTAGCCGTCCTTGCGACGGTCCGTGTCGGTGATCGCCAGGTAACTGCGTTCGACTTCGTCGAAGCGGTCCAAAACCTCGTTCCGACTGCCGCGCAATGCGACCGCCCCGCGTTGTAGCACCACGGCGTAGTCGGAGATTTCCAGGGCTCGGCGCGCCTGCTGCTCAACGAGGACAACAGCTAGACCATCGTCTGCGGCCCGCCTCACCGCAGTGAGGAGGCGCTGCACAATCTGCGGAGCCAGCCCGAGCGACAACTCGTCAGCGAGAAGAAGGGCGGGGCTGGAAGACACAGCCCTAGCCAGCGTCAGAATCTGTTGCTGACCACCCGAGAGCAAGCCCGCCTTGCGGTGAAGATGGTCAGTCAGTTCAGGGAATATTGCCAGTGCCCGCTCCGGCGTACCCCGACTGATGCGCAAGTTTTCAAGAGCGGTCAAGTCCATGAAGACCGACTTCTCCTCAGCTACATAGGCGACGCCACGGCGGGCCATCCGGTGAAGCGCCGTGGGCGCCGGGGCCCCCTGATAATTGATCGCCCCCGCTATCTTGGGCAGAGCACCGGCGAGTGTGCGGAGCAGCGTGGTCTTGCCTGCGCCGTTGGGTCCAAGAAGAGCGGTGACCTCACCGGCACGAACCGTGAGCGAGAAGTCGCGCACGATCGACTGGCCCCCGTAACCGGCATCAAGAGACTCCACTTCGAGGACAGGGCGTGCGCTGACATCTAGGGCATCGGGATGCAATGTAGTCATTGGCTCATACCTTCCCTCCTGGGCCTCGGGCTTCCACTTCTGGGTGCCTCCCAAATGAATCGTCGTCCACGCCCAGGTATGCGGCTATCACCGCAGGATCGTTACGCACTATCTCGGGGTCGCCAACCGCGATTACCTCCCCGAAGTCCATGGCGGTGACGCGATCGCAAATGCTGAACACCAACGACACATCGTGCTCCACCAGCATGATGGCGATGCCCCAGTCGTCCGCCAATCGACGGATGAGATGCCCCAGCTCCTCGGTTTCCCGCTCCCCCAACCCAGCCGCAGGTTCGTCAAGCAGGAGCACAGACGGACGAGCGGCCACCGAGCGGGCGATCCCAACCGTGCGACGCTTGCCGAACGAGAGGTCCGAAGGGAACTTGTCGAGATCGTCGGCAAGTTCGAATTCTTCGATTGCCGCTATCGCCGTACCGGGCAAGGCTGCATGACGCGGGAAAGCGAGGTCGGTCAGATACGACAGCCTGTTGCGACCGTCTGCCGCGGTTCTGATGTTGTCGCCAATCGTCATGTCCTCGAACAGTTCGAGCGACTGGAATGACCGGCTGACTCCCAGACGTGCCCGGTGGGCAGCCGTAACGTTGTCGATCCGATGCCCGTCAACCGAGATGGTGCCTGCCGAAGGGCGGGTGAAACCGGTTACCGCGTCGATGAGCGTCGTTTTTCCGGCGCCATTGGGGCCTATCACACCGCGAACCTCCCCAGGGACGAGCTCCAGCGACACGTCTTGCAAGGCAATGACCCCTCCGAAGTTGACGCTGAGCCCCTCGACCCACAAAGTCCTCTGAGGCACTCGCTCCCGCGCACTCCTGCTGCTGATGGCGGGGGCCCGATCGCGCCCTTCTCGAGGTCGAACCTTTTCAGTGACTAAGTCGAGGAATGCCCCAAACTTGCGCGCCTGCATGGAGACGACGCCGTCGGGAAAGAGGGCGAGATTGAGTACGAGGGCAACACCGGCGATCAACGCCACCAAGAGTTCGTCAATGCTGAACCAGTCGTCGACGAGGTGGACTACGAAACCGCCCGCGGCGATAGCGCCGCTGAATACGGCTCCTCCAACGAACCCAACCCCGCCCAAAACCGTCTGGACGACCAGTTGGATGGAGTTGGTGGTGTTGTAATCGCTGAAGATCACCGATCGAGACCTGAAGGCGAGCAGCACACCACCGAGTGCGGCGATCCCAGAGGCCAGAGCGAACGCGTAGAGCTTCGCTGCGACAACCGAGATTCCAAGTGATGCAGCAGCCCTCTCATTGGCACGAACGGCCAAGAGTCGTCGGCCGGTACGTCCCCGGCGCACGTTCACCACGACAAGAGCGCACAGTGTGAAGACGATCAGCGAGAACACTCCATATCGTCTTTGGTCAGTGACCGAATCGATGCTTATCCCGAATAGCGTCTGCGGTTCGAGCTGTGTGCCGGCGACGCCGCCGGTGTAATCCGCATTGCCGAGCACTACTCGTTCGATCAGGAGACCGAGTCCGAGAGTGGCAATGGCCAGATTCACTCCTCTCGTGCGGAGGGCCGTGAGACCAACCAGAATCCCGACCGGAACAGTAACCAGGACTGCGAGCACCACGGCCAACTCCATAGGCAGCGTTCCCAATGATCCAATGCCAACAAGCTCTCCTCCGGAAGCAGTACGCGCCGCCACGTACGCGCCCACGCCGGCGAGCGCCCACTGCGCCAAGGACAACTGGCCTGCGTATCCGGCCACCACGACCAGCGAGAGCGCAATGGTGGCCACCGCGAGGGTCTGCATTAGGGCAGCGACGGTGTTCGGTGACAAGCCGCCGTACCCGAAGACGCCGGCACCGCTGATCAGAACGAAGCAGGCTGCAAACGCCACGACCAGCGTTGCCGGCCGGATTCGGCCCAGTCCGACCCTTGGCAATCGCTCGAGGACCGCGCTTCGGGAAGGGAGAGATGTTCCTTGAAAGGCCAATACGACGACGATCACGATAAATGGCACCGACTTCGACCAGCCGGGGCCTGTGAATACATCGGGTATCCAGTCTGCCCGGCTTATCAGCACTGACTCTGCAACACCGATAAAGAGCCCCCCGAGCAGTGTCAGGGGGAACGATCTGAATCTGCCGAGAAGCGCGGCCGCGAGGGCTGGGACCAGCAGCACGAGCATTTGGAGGACGGAGAACCCGATCACGGGCACAATGAGAACGCCGGCCAACCCGGCCAAGGCGCTGCCAACTGCCCAGTTCGCTGCCGCGATTGCGTCAGGCGAGCGCCCGAGGGCGCTGGCAGCCTCGGGATTCTCCGCCGCGGCTCGGACAATTGCTCCGGCGCGGGCGTACTTGAAAAATGCCCACAGTCCTGCTGTCAGGCAGATCGCGATGCCCAGCAGCCACAGTCGTTCTTGCGAGACGCCGATGTCGTCGGTGAATGAGATCCGGCCGCCCGGTAGGTAGCTGTCAACGAAAGTCTGCTGACTGCCAAGATCAACCGGCCATCCGATCAATCCGGCTTGGACCACCGAAAGCACGCCCAGCGTCGCAACCAACTTGGTGAGGGGCGCCGCGTTGGAGAGCGGGCGCATTACTCCGAAATGCATCAGGAGTCCGAATGCCGCCGAAACGGAGACCGCGCAAACCATCGCCAACGACAGTGGCCAACCGCGCTGATCCAACTCGACGAAGAAATACGCCGCAAGCGTGGCGATTGCCGCGTGCGCGAAGTTCACCACTCCCGAACCACGGTGAATCAGGACGATTCCCTGGGCGAAGAGCCCGTACAACGCCCCGATGCCAACGCCCAAGAGGGCAAAGTTGAGAAACTCGGTCACCCCTACTCCAGAATAGCGTCAAGCGTCTGCCACTGAGCCGGGGCTTGACTCACTCTGGGAATACCACGACCAACTCCCCGTTCAAGAACAATCCATCCTCGTTGGGGGTAGCAATTGCAATTGCTCTTTGAACAATGCGGTCGGCCCCTTGCGCCGCGAGCGGTGGGATCGGTGAAGTGAAGTCGGCGTTGAACACCATTCCATAGAGATCGACATCTGTTGCTACCGACATGGCTTCGATGAGGCCCTCGCTGGTGATTTCGTCAAGTTCGGATGCGAAATCGGCAATCACGTTGATGGCAAGCCATCCGATGCCGGAAAACGGTGTTGCGATCGAACCCGGCGAGAACTCTTCGACCTCGGCCAGGTATCGCTCGCCTCCGGGGGAGTCGAGAGTTACCAGGCTTGCAACCATGGTGTCTCGACTCAATTGCGCGGCGGTCTGGGGATCAAGTGGACCATCGCTGGTTATGAGTGACCCATCGAATCCCGCTTGACCCAATGCCCGTTCCAAGCCGAGGATCGCGGGTGGCGCCGCCAACAGGTAGATGATTCCATCGACATCGTCAGCGATGGCAGACTGAACGACCGGAGCCATGTCAACCTGATCAGGCGGAACCAGCACCTCCTCGAGAACCGCCATACCCATCTGGGCAGCCCCGATCGAGAAGAACGTCAGGGGACCGGCGGTGGTTGGCCCAAAGTCGGTGATCACAAACCTCGCCCTCGTAACACCTTGGTTGGCCAACTGGATTGCCTGGCCCACGAACAAGCCTGGTGTCCCCTGCGTTATTGAGAACTCTACCGGGCTTCCCCACACGGAGGGCTCAAGAGCAGCTCCGACTACCGGGATGCCCGCTTCTTCGAAAATTGCCATGGCATTGCCATTGGTCGGCGTTGACATGCCCGCAACCGCGACCACCCCTCGGTCTACGGCGTCTCGAGCACAGGCATCAGCCGAGGCCGCGTCATTTGGCACGTTGCATGTGAAGAGGTCAATAGCAGCACCATTGATGCCCCCACGGGCGTTGATCGCTTCGACGGCCACCTCCGCGGCAACCAACTTCTCGACGGTGCTAATCCCAAGAGCGGGGATGTCCCAGTTGCTTATGAACGCGATCTTGACCGGATCCAGACTGGGGTCGATACCACCAGGGTCTTCTTGTACGGGTTCCTCCTGCTCGACGCTTGCGGTCGGTTCCGCGGTCTCTTCAGCAACTTCCGGCTCGGGCTCCGGCTCTTCACTGACTTCCGGCTCGGGTTCCGGCTCTTCGCTGACTTCCGCCTCGGGTTCTGCCGCGTCGCCAGTGTCGACCTGTGTCGTTGCAGCCGGCTCGTCAGAAACCGAAGTTCCGCCATCATCGTCGTCGCCACATGAGGCCGCCACCAATGCCGCAGCCAGCATGATCGCCAGCAAGCGACTGAGCATCACCGGTCGGCGCTTCACATGTGTACTTCTCATAAGCCTGGACATCGGCCCCCCCGTATCTGTCAACTCCACACTTAAGTATAAGTGTACTTACATTGCTTCATATCTTGGCGCACAGAGCGACCCTGCGCAACCCCAAGATGGTGGGGACTGCCTGTGCCAATACCCATTACAGGCGAAGTCAAAGGCCTGTGTGCATCTACTTGAAGTTATACGTAGTTCTTTACATATAATTGTCAACCGTAGATGACTGAGACCCAGATGCCGACCAACGCCGCGCCAACCCAGGATTTCTACGTGGAACTGTTGCGCGGTGACTACGGACCCTTGCACCTGTGCGCTCATTCCCTGACTCCCACACTGCAAATCGGGGAGCCCCAGGATGGTCAGAGTCCGCTGGTGCATCAGCCGCCGCCTCTCGTCGCGAGCAGACCAAGACCGGAATCGGTAACGGAGTCAAAGCTCACAGATCCATCGAGCTACGAAGATGCGAGCCGTCCACGGGTGGTGCTCCTCGGCACCGGCGGTGGGCCCCCGGCCGTCGCCCATCGGGCTAACACCGCCACCGCGGTCGTGGTGAGCGATGCGGTCTACGTCGTGGATTGCGGACGTGGCGCGGTGTCAGCGTATGTGAATGCCGGCCTGAGCCTTGGCCATCTCCGGGCGGTATTTGTCACCCACATGCATGCCGACCATACCGGTGAGCTCATAAACTTCTTCCTGTACGGCCTTCACCCTCAGGGTCCCGCAGGCGGTGGACTCCCCTCTCGTATCCGGGTATTCGGGCCAGGGCGTTCAGATGAGCTTCTGACCATGGGTGCGCCGATTGAGTCTCCAATCTGTCCGAGCACTCCAATGACTGGAACCTCGGATCTCCTGTCTCACTCGATCGCAGCCCATGCTGGCCATCTGAACGTGGCCATAGCGGCGGGATTCCCCGACATCCGAGAAGCGATTGCCGTGACTGAGCTGACGGTGGCCAGCGCGGACAACCAGCCCTCTCTACTAACAGTAAACCTTGGGCTCGAAGTTGGCGCAGCCGATCTCGGGGTCGTCGATGCGGGAGCGAACTCCGTGTCTGCTCCAACGATGGACCCAGTTGTCATTATGGAGGACGACCGTGTGCGTGTGTCTGCGATCCTGGTGCCCCACGGAGGGATGTTCCCCGCACTGGCCTATCGTTTCGACACCGACTCAGGCAGCGTTGTTGTCTCCGGTGATACTGCGAAGTCGGAGAACGTCGTGGCACTGGCGGCCGGCAGCGATCTCCTCATACACGAGGTCATGGATGCCGATGCCATGGTCATGAGCGGCATGCCCGAGCAGTTCGTCCACGAGATCCTCCTACAGGTTCACACTGAATCGGTTGAAGTCGGCGAGGTGGGGTCGCAAGCTGGAGCCGAGCGCATCGCGCTTCACCACTTCGTGCCCTCCCAGCCCGGGGCCGTGGGCGATGATCGGTGGAGCCGCCAGGTGTCGAGCCGTTACGACGGCGAGGTCATAGTCGGACGGGATCTGATGAGCATCCCACTAGGCAATCGCTGAAGGAGGCGATGGAGCAGTCCCATACCTCCGGCAGGGACTTGCGAATAAGATAATATATAGGTAGATTTATACCTATTATATGACTTACTAGGAGAAAATGATGGCCACCACGGAACCCTCAAATCGGACGATCTCAGAACACGAGGATCTACCCGAGGTGACGACAAGCAACGAAGTTGCAGGCATCCTTACGTCGGCCGAGTACTTCAAGCGTGTCCAGCACCCCAACACCCGTCCTGCATTCTGGAAGTTCAGCGACGTCATGGATGTCCTCGAGCGCCTTGGTGAAGATCCGCTGATCGAAGCTGAGCGCCGGTTTTGCACGACTATCAACCAGGACTGCGGTGACCTGACAGGGGCAACGCCGTTCTGCTTCATTGGCTGGCAGCTCATCCACCCCGGTGAGCACGTACCACCCCATCGCCACAATTCGTTTGCTATCTACCACATCTTGCAGGGGACTGGTTACACCGTTGTCGAAGGCCAGAAGTACGTATGGGAACGAGGTGACACACTCGCCTGTCCGGCCTGGGCAACCCACGAACATGTCGCCGAGGGCGAAGAACCCACCCTGATGTACGTCGTCCAGGACATGCCGATGCTGGCCGCAAGCCGGACTCTGATGTGGGAAGAGCCGATCGGCCCGGAAAACAATAGGCACATGGTTTTGGGCACGGCACCCTCGTGGAGCGCAACCCGTACGGAACTTCCGTCATGACCGCTGTTGACCGAGTTGAACTCACGAGCGGTGGTGCCGCCGAGGTCAGCCGCGGCTCCCATGGAGATGTCGTCTTGCTCCCCGCGATCGCTGGAATCAACCCCTACATTCGGCGCCTGCATAATGAGCTTGCCGATGAGGGCTATTCGGTAGCAACTATTGATTACTGGCACCGCCAAGGCGGCGCTCCCGACCTGTCTTCAGTGGAGAAGATCATGGCTGCCGTGGCCTCAGTCTCTGATCCTGATGTCGCCGCCGACGTAGATGCAGCAATCGACGACCTTGGCGGCAACCCCGGGGTTGCCGCAGTCGGATTTTGCATCGGTGGGACTCAGGCTCTGCTCGCGGCTGCGAATCTAGATCCGGTCAAGGCATCCGTGAGCTATTACGGATTGTTGAGGTACCGCGACCTATCTGACAACAAACCCGAGTCGCCTCTCGATGCTGCCGCCCGGGTTCAAGTTCCCTTCCTCGGACACTGGGGCGACCAAGACCCGCTCGCACCCATCGGCGACGTTGAGGAACTCCAGCAGATCATGCGCGGGGCACCGGCAGAGATTTATCTCTACCCAGGGGCGGGGCACGCCTTCCACGAGGACTTCCGGCCTGAGCCGTACCGAGTTGTTGCCGCAACCGAATCTTGGGCTCGAACAAAGGCCTTTCTACGCTGGCACATAGGCTCTGCCTAGTGCGCCAAGCAATGAGGCTTGGCCCGGCGGCAGCGGTTAAGACCGGTACCGGACAACGCGTGGATGTGAACGGAACGGAGGTGGCTGTCTTCAATGTCGAGGGGGAGTTCTTCGCGGTAACTGGCTCCTGTCTCCACCATGGTGGGCCCCTCGGCGATGGTCAGGTAGCCGGTACCACCGTCAAGTGCCCATGGCACGGCTGGGTCTACGACATTGTGACTGGCAGCCGGGTTGACAAAACCGGCTCGCCGTTGCGCACATTTGAAATTGCCTGCGTCGAAGGATCGCTGATCTGTATGGATCCGCCGCAATGAGGTGGGCGACGGTGCGACATTCCGATGGCACCACCAATGCGGCGCGCGTCGAGGCCGGCGAATACTACGAACTCGCTGCTTCGGATGTCGGAGAGCTGCTCCGACAGTCCGCCGTCGGCAGCGGTGTGCCAGAGACTGGTCGGGTTCTCGGTCATAGCGAAGTTGCCCTGGCCCCGTTAGTGCTGACGCCGGGCAAGATCATCTGTGTTGGCCGCAATTACATGTCGCATATCCGCGAGCTGGGTCGCGAGCTGCCCGATTATCCGACTCTGTTCGCAAAGTTCATCCCGACCCTTATCGGTGCCACCGATTTCATCGAGCTACCCGCCGCAGGCACGACCGTGGATTGGGAGGCCGAGCTCGCTTTCGTGATCGGTCGTCCGACGCGCCATGCGTCTCCAGAAGAAGCCCGGGATGCGATCGCCGGTTACACCGTCGCCAATGATGTCACCGAACGCACGTGGCAATTTCGCACTGCCCAATGGCTGGCGGGCAAGAACCTTGAAGCCTCCACTCCCATTGGACCGTCGCTGGTGAGTCCGGATGTTGTGGACGATGCGAACGATCTGGCGGTCAGGTGCTTCGTCGACGACGTCGAGAAGCAGTCGGCCCGCACATCGGACCTCCTGTTCAAACCCATTGATATCGTCCAGTACATCAGCGCCTTCATCTCGTTGGATCCCGGAGACCTGATCCTTACCGGAACTCCGGGCGGAATAGGTCATGCCATGGACCCGCCCCAATATCTGAGTGAGGGGAGTACCGTCAGGACCTCCGTAGAGGGCATTGGAGAACTCGTCAACTCATGCCGGCAGCACTAAGAGGACGGCTCGGGTCGATCGGCGCGGCGTTGCCGCAGGGTTCACAGGCCAGCACCGATGTGGCGGCAAGTGCCGAGAGCGCCGGCTACACAGCTCTCTGGGTGTCGGATCTCACGTCAGCGCCAGTGCTCGACCCCATTCTGTGCCTTGCGACGGCTGCGGCCCACACAGAGCGAGCACTTATCGGCGTCGCAGTGATACTCGTGCCCCTGCACCAGCCTCTCCGGCTGGCGAACCAACTGGCGACGCTGGACCAACTGAGCCAGGGCCGACTCGTTGTCGGAGTTGGCTTCGGCAGCCGGCCGGAGATCTATGGCCGATACGGACTCGATCCCGAGAAACGACTGAAACGATATCTCGATGGCCTCGCCCTCATCCGCGACCTCTGGACCACAAATTCGATCGACTATGACAACGGGCTTTGGCAGATCGAGGGTTCTACGAATGTGGTGGCACCAGCCCAGTCACCCGGTCCTCCGATTGTGATCGGCGCTCGTCAACCGCCCGCGGTTAGACGCGCCGTTCAAGCAGGTGACGGCTGGGTCATCTCCGGTTCAGCCCCACCCGTAGAAATCAAGGAGTCATTACGGGTGGCGCGAGAGGAGCTTGAGCGCATCGGCAAGCCAGCCGAAGAATTCGCGGTGATCCGCAGGATGTATGTATGCGTCACCGAAGACGACCGGAGCGGTCTGGAGCAATCACGGGCATGGTTCGCGGAGTACTACGGCAACCCCGATATCGCCGATAGGTCAGTCACCATCGGATCGATGACTGCGGTGGCCGATCGCATCCATCGGGAGCTGGAGTCGGGGATCGACCATGTCATCGTCAATCCTATGTTTGACGAGGCGGTGCAGCTCGAGAGCCTTGCAGGAGAGCTGGAGAGTTTTTCGTGACTGCCCTCGACAACGACACGACGGGCATCAGCTTTGATCTGTTCCGCCTTCCTCCCGATTACTTCCGCGACCCCGACTCGTACCTGAGACAGCTCAGAGCTCGTGATCCGGTCCACCCCAACTCCGATGGAACGGTGCTATTGACTCGATACACAGACGTCCTCGGCATATGGCGCAGCGAGGGGGCCCTAGTCGACAAGTCGGAACAATTCGCTGAGAAATTCGGTTCGGGACCCCTTTTGGAACATCACACCACGACGATGCTCTTCCGCGACCCCCCCGATCACGGCCGGCTGCGTGACGTGGTGACGTCGTTCTTCACCCAAGAAGGCATCGCGGTGGTTCAAGGAACGGTACATTCCCGCACGTCTGCGCTCTTGAATCGCGCCGGAGACCTCGGCGAATTGGATTTCTTCGAAGAGATCGCGATGGATCTGCCCATAGCCGTCATCTGCGCGTTGCTCGGCCTTCCCGAATCGGATGCCGACTTCCTGCACCATCACGGCGTCCAGGTCCTCTTTCCGTTGAATCCCGGTGTCCCACAGTCAGTGATAGAAGCCGGTCACGATGCGGTTCGCGTCCTCTGCGACTACCTCGACGAGCTTCTGACAGCGTGGATCGGCTACACGGGTCGGACCGGGGACGAGCATGTTGTCGCCAGGCTCGCGTCCGCCGTAGCTGCTGGGCAGATAACTCACTCCGAAGCCCTCCACATGCTGATAGTGCTCATGAATGGAGGGCACGAGACGACCGCAAATCTGCTGACAGTTGGTTTATACGAGCTGATGCGCCAGCGCGATCAACTGGCGTTGCTCTCAATGGATTCCAGCATTGCCCCCACTGCCGTCGAGGAGCTTCTGCGGTACGTGTCGCCCTTACAACTCCAGGGTCGACGCCTTACACATCAGTTCGAGGCCTCTGACGGATCCATCCTGGCACCGGGCACCGAAGTTGTGATCAGCCAGGCGTCCGGCAACCGAGACCATACCGTGTTCGCGGACGCCCACAGGATTGACATCACCCGCAAGCCGAACCGCCACGTCGCGTTCGGTCGCGGCATCCACGCGTGTATCGGCCAGTACCTGACCCGAACCGAAGTCCTCACCTTCCTTCCCGCGTTTCTCAAGCGGTATCCCGATGTCCATTTGGCCGGTAGCGCCGAGTTCGTCCCCAACGCACGCTTTCGCAGCCTTACCTCACTCCCGATTTCCGTATCATGACTCGCCCGATCACACCAGGAGAAGATGCCGGGCTTCATTCGGCCATTCATCGTGCCGGGCTCATTGCCTTGTGGGAGGAGCCCGGACTGCTCACCCGCACACCAGAGTCCCGCGCTTTGCCGCACATGTGGCCGTTCAAGGATCTTCTGCCTCTGCTCCGCGGCGCAGCGGAGTTACCGATTGCCGATGTGGGCGAGCGGCGGGTGCTCGCCTATGCCAACCCGGGCCTGGAGGGTCAACCATACGCCACCCCAACGCTGTGGGGAGCACTTCAGTACCTTCTACCCAGCGAAGTTGCTCCTGCCCATCGGCATACTCCGGGCGCGGTGCGGTTCGTTCTCGAAGGCGAGGGGGTGGTGACGTTCGTCGACGGAGAGCCAATTCCCATGCGCCCCGGCGACCTGGTCGTGACGCCAGCAAGATGCTGGCACTCTCATCACGCGGGACCAGACAGTCCAATGATCTGGTTCGATGGTCTAGATCTGCCGCTGGTCAAACACTTGGACGCCGTGTTCGCCGAATTCGGAGGGCCGATCCCCGACCTGAATGATGACTCAGTGCTGCCTAGCACGCCTGGTGTAGTACACGACGACAAGACCGCCAAGTCGGTTTGCCCTCTCCTTCGATATGAACGCGAGGGAATCGATTCTGCACTGAATTCCTCCATGGCGGACAAGGTCGGCCATGCCACAGTCCGCTTCACAAAACCGGGCACACTCCTTGACATCATGCCCACGCTTCGCGCCTCCATGTACCGCGTCGGCAAAGACACGGCGTTCAACCTTGGTCCACGCGTTGGAAGCGAAATCCTGGTTGTCTACCGCGGACGCGGCCGCGCCGTGCTCGGCGACAAGTCGGTGGCGATCGAACCCGGTGATGCCGTCGCCCTTCCATCCTGGCAGGAGCTGCGGATCATCGCACACGGTGAAATCGACCTCTTTTCAATCTCTGACGCCCCTGTGCTCGAAGCGCTGGGCCTAGCGGAGGCACCAGACTGGCACTCAAGTTGAGCGAACCGGCCGAAAGACGACTACGTCCACACCGCATTGACCAATAAGTCAAACGATACCTAAAATGAAACCTAGTTTTCTCCTTAAGGGGCCCGCCATGCACAATCCATACGAAAGCAAGTTTGTCGGAGACGGCCCCGAAATGACCCACTACCTTGAGCATGGAACGGGCGATCCCGTCGTACTAGTGCACGGTGGCGGTGCCGGTGCCGACTCGTTGACCAATTATTTCGAAGTGATCGGTCTGTTCGGACAGGACCGGCGAGTCCTTGCCGTTGACATGCTCGGATTTGGCAGCAGTGCGATGCCGAGTCCTTCAGACTTCGAGTACTCCATGGGCGCGCGCACTAACCATCTCGAAGCATTCTTGCGCAATCTTGAACTTGAGCCAGCGCATCTCGTCGGAAATTCGATGGGCGGCGCCTCGTGCATCGAATTAGCCATGCGATCTTCCGGCCTCGTGCGATCACTCACCGTTATGGGAACGGCCGGAAGGGCCAAGAAGGTCGATATCAACACCAACCCGAACGTCGCTCCGCTGCTCAACTATGACGGTACCGAAGACGGCATGCGAGCCATCCTGGCCGCTCTAACCGCCAACTTCGAGCCTCCTGCTGAACTCGTCGAATACCGTGTCGCTCAGTCGATACGCCCTAAGGCGATCGCGGCATACCGGGCAACCATGGGTTGGGTGCGCGAGAACGGGATGACTTTCGGACTCGAGGATTTCGCCGAACTCGACGTTCCCATGCATGTGGTGCATGGCCGCCACGACGCACTTGTTCCCCTCTCACAAGCCCTTGAAATAGTTGAACACACACCGAACGCATCCATGACGCTGTTTGGCCAACTGGGCCATCTCGTCATGATCGAAAACCCAATTGGATTCGTCGAGGCGGTCACGTCGTTCTGGCGCGACCTCGATCGACAAGCAGCGGGGGCGTTGCAAAGCTGAATTCAGGCCAGCTGGAGCAATTTCCTTGCTCCTTATTCGGTATCGAGTGATTCACCCGTCAGCGGCACGCCACTGCCCTCCAGGTCGTCGAGCAGGGCGAGACCCTCTTTGGCCCAACGAATCTCCGCTTCGGCCCGGTACACCGACCCCTTGAAGGCAAACTCCTTGAGCTCTTTGATCGCCCGATACTCCTCTGGTGGACGTATCTCGAGACGCCGCTTTAGAAGCGGAACCGCATCGGCATGGATGTCATCGATCACGAGTCTCCGCTGCGACGACACTTCTGACCAGTGGTTGAGATGGTTCTGAAGTTGGCGACGGCCCGTCTCATAGCTGCCCCAATCAATGTACGCGGCCTTCAGTCGGCTCAAGTCGCGCTCGGCTGGCATTGAATGAATCTCCATAACCCACCGACGGAGCTCTTCTTCTCCGGCCGCGGTGATGCTGTACTCCCGCTTCGTGGCCTTCTGGCCCCGAGGCACCTCAGTGGCTTCAATCAAATTGTCGGCTTCCATCTTGCGGAGCTCGGGGTAGATCTGACTGTGCGGGGCGCTCCACAGATAAGCGACGGTCCCGTCGAAGTACTTGACCAGATCGTATCCAGTCATGTCCTCGGCAGTGAGAATGGCTAGAAGAGAGTGTCGCAGCGACACGATGGCCTCCAGAGGCTATTACTCATACGTATAAGTATGATTACATGCTTTCAAACTTGCTCCCTCGAGGCATCATCCTCGGAATTGGTGGCCGCGACCGTGGCGAGCGGTACTTCTGCCTCGGTTAAGTCGATAGATCATACATTTTAGTCTACTTTACTTCATGCGATAGGTATATTGATATCTATCCATAGCATGGTAGATTGACCTACCACCACCAAAGGAGGTGTCCATGGAGCTATCAGTGTCGCAACGCATCAATGCGCCGATCGAGGAGGTGTTCTCTTACGTAGCCGACTTCAACCACATGGCCGATTGGCGGAAATCGTGTGATTCATCTCAGACAATCGAAGGCGAGACCGGCACCGGAAAAGCCGTCTACGAACAGAAGGTCGCCATGATGGGACGGCCTGCTACGAATGTCGTGCAAATCACCCGCTTCGATCAGCCGACCGACATCGAGTTTCACATCGAGGGAGGCCCAGCAGTCATTGACGGTGCCTATCGACTTAGCGAAGAGGACTCAAGCACCATGTTGACGCTGGAGTTGGATGCGGAGTTGCCCCAAGGTTTGGCGACGGTCGCTCAGGTCATGTTGAAGAAGCAGTTCGCAAAGGATCTTGAACAGCTCGCGGCCACTGTCGAAGGCTAAACCGAGATGACTCGGCAAGCGGGCGTTTAAGAAGGTGGGACGCTGGCGCGCGTGTACGGCATTCTCCATATGGCGCGTGCCGCCCAGCGCTTTCGCCGCTCATCGTGGAGTGGCGCGTCATAGGCGTCCATCCACTTGCTCAGATTCATGAAGCACCAGCTCGCGTACATGAGGTCACGAATCGCCTGAGAACTCAGGCCGGCCTCGCGGAGAGCCTGAACATCTTCAGAGGCAACCGTTGCATCTGGCGGAACGAAGACGGTCAGGAACTCCAATGCGGCCTGAAGCCGGGGGGCGATCGGCGCCGTGCGGTAATCTTCCATGGCCGCTTCGACCACGTCGGCCCCCAATCCCAGCGATGCGACCGCACCGTGCGACCCAGTTCAATAGTCACATGCCAGCTGTTTGGCGGTGAATGCCGCGAATAGCTCGAGTTCGCCCTTGTTCCATTCGCTGGATTGCCGCATCGCCCGTTGAAGAAAACGGACAAACCAGCGCCCATATAGATCGCGCCGATAGGAAAGCACGAGGTGAGGTGACGGATAATTGCCTGCTGCCATGCGTATCGGGAGGATTTGCAGACGCTGGAGGAGCTTCAACCCCCTGCCTTTGTCGATGACTTTCAACCGCATGGGGCGGTTGTATACGTCGAATTGCTTAGAACTGGCTGTTGCCACGTTCGACCTCCTCGAGAATCGTCAGGCCGCGTTCCAGCCGGGCCAGAGAAGCACCTGTCGTCGCGGCCAGCGTCACCTCATGGATGTAATCCTCGCTCAATCCCGCGTCGCGCATCGCGTCGATGTCGCGATCGAGGACCTTGTAGGCCTCGACGGCCACCTTGTCGACGTATTTTGCGACGACGGGCGAGAGCTCCGAAGAGTTCATCGAACGGTCGGAGCCGTTGAGGCATGCGGCCCGCTCCTCCACCACGCGACGCTCTGCCGGAGTCGTCGCTCCCTCGACTGAGAACAAGCGTTCCAGCAGAGTGCCGATCATTCCCAGCTCGGGGAGAGCGTCGACATGCCGCCACATCGGATGGCGGTCGGCCGGAGCTGTGCCTTCCTGTTTTTGCTTCATCTTGCCATTCTTCTTCAATGGGGCCCTTCCTACCTGATACCTGCTGAGAAATAATTCTATGTATCTATATGAGTATCTTGGTAATCACATGGCAACGTGTCAAGGCGCGCCAAGGGTTCAAGAAGCCGCGATGACATCGAAGCAGACCTTGGTGTGATGGGAGCAGTGGGAACCCGACTGCTTGGAGAGGCCTGACCAGTGTCGATGGTGAAAGCTGTGGCAATTGGTGGACCGTACTGGACTTGAACCAGTGACCTCTCGCGTGTGAGGCGAGCGCTCTGGCCAACTGAGCTAACGGTCCGGGGGCCGTTCAGGATAGCGCAGGCCACATTGGCGGCGCGAACAGTTCTTCGCAGTAGGCCATGGCCTGGAGCACCCGCACGTCTCCGAGTTGAGGGCCCACCAGCTGGAGCCCAACCGGCATGCCGTCGGAGGCGAAGCCGGCCCGGACACTGCCCGCGGGCAGCCGGGTCAGGTTGTAGGGGTAGGTGTGGCGGATCCAGTTGTCGACGAGCTCGCCGTTGACCAGACCCTGGCCTCCGCACTCGGGAAAGTGTCCAGCCACGGTGGGGGTGATGAGCAAGTCGGCATCGGCCAGCACGCCGTTGAGGGTCTCGGACATTTCGTAGAAGATGTCGAGCGCCCGGTTGAAATCGGCCACTTGGGGACTGGTGGACAACCCGAAGTAGTAGCGCAGTCCGGGGGTGATCTGGTCCATCTGCTCTTGGGTCAGCTCGCCCAGCTCGCCCGACACCGCGTTGGCCGACAACAGCACGTACTCCCAGATCGGGTGGTTGAACAGGGCCTCCTCCCGGACATCCACCGCCACGCCGGCCGCCTCCATCTGGGCCACCGCGGCCTCGCAAACCGCCACCACTTCGGCATCAGACGGGTTCCCGTCGGGCGATGGGCACCACACGGCCCGCTTCGGCTGCCAGCCCTCGTCCAGAGCCTGGCGCCAAGAATGTTCGGGACGGGGCAGCGAATCGAGGTCGCGGGGAGACGGCCCCATCACCAGGTCTTGCACGAAGGCGACGTCGGCCACCCGCAGCGCCATCGGGCCGTGGACCGAAAGGGGCCACAGCCGGTACGGCCCCTCCACCGGCACCCGGCCCAAGCTGGCCTTGAAGCCGCTGAAACCGCAGGCCGCGGCGGGGATGCGGATGGAACCGCCCCCGTCGGAGCCGGTGCACAGCGGCACCAGCCCCGCGGTCAGCGCGGCCGCGGTGCCCCCGGACGACCCGCCCGGTGAGCGCTTCGGGTTCCACGGGTTGCCGGTGACCCCGAACACGGGGTTGTAGGTGTCGCCGGTCCAGCCGAACTCCGGAGTGTTGGTTTTGCCCATCACCACGCAGCCCGCGGCTCGCAACCGCTCTACAAGAATGCTGTCGGCCTCTGCCGGTGGGTCGTCGGCATGCAGAAACGAACCCTGGGTGGTCACATATCCGGCGGCGTCCTCCAGATCCTTTACCCCGAACGGAATCCCGGCCAGCGGACCGACCTCGTCGCCTGAGGCCACCCGGGCGTCGATTTCGTCGGCCTCGGCTAACGACTGCTCAGGATCGGTGGCCACAAAAGCGTTCAACTCATCCCGGGCCTCAATGGCCGCCAGCGAGGCCTCTACCATCTCCCGGGCCGACACCTCCCGGCTCTGCACCGCCGCGGCCCACTCCTGCACCGACCGCTCACGAAAGTCCATCTCCGCCTCCTCCGTCACCGAAGCCCCGACAGTACATCCACTTGGAACAGCCGCGAGCCGCGGCCGCGTTCAGCTTTGGGACAAGGCCGCGGCCACCGCTTCTAGGCCAGCGGCACGGCTAGCTTTGACCAAGACTGCGGTGTCGCCGTCGACTACCCCCAAGGCGGCTACTGCGGTGGCGGCGTCGGCCACTGGGGGCAGGCCGTAGTCGGCTGTGGCCACCGGGATGACCTCGATGCTGAGTTCTCGGGCCAATGCGGCGATGGCGGCATGCTCGGCGGCGGACCGGTCGCCCAGCTCCGCCATGATGCCCAGCACCGCAACCCGGCGGCTGCGGTCCACTGCGGCCAGAGAGCGCAGTCCGGCGGCCATCGACATGGGGTTGGCGTTGTAGGCATCGTTGATGAGCACCGCCCCCGAGGCCAGCTCCGTCACCTCCATGCGCCACGGCGACAGCTTGGCCGAGCCCAATCCATCGGCGATCTCGTCGACCCCCACTCCAACCGCCAGTGCGGCAGCAGCCGCAGCCAGGGCGTTGTCCACCATGTGCTCGCCGCTGACCGCTAGGGCCACCTCGGCTTGCCCATTGGGGGTCTCCAGCCGAAACCGGGGGCACAGCCCATCGTCCAAGCTCACCCCAGAGGCACGCACATCCCCTGTCGAGCGGCCAAAGCTCAGCACCTCGGCCTGCGTCCGACCCACCATGGCCGCCACCAGGGGCTGGTCGGCGTTGAGCACGGCCACGCCCGAAGGGCCCAGCGACTCCACCAGCTCCCCCTTGGCCTCGGCCACCGCCTCCACCGTGCCAAACAGCTCGGTGTGGGCCGCTCCCACCGCGGTCACCACCCCGACGGTGGGCCGGCCCAGCGAGCACAGCCAGGTGATGTGGCCCTTGCCCCGGGCGCCCATCTCCACCACCACTGCCTCGGCGCTCTCGGGGCAGTTCACCAGTGTCAGCGGCACCCCCAGTTCGTTGTTGAACGACATCGGGCTGGCGTGGGTGGGGCGGTCGGCGCCGATGGCGGCGGCGGCCATGTCCTTTACCGATGTCTTGCCCACCGACCCGGTGATTCCTACCACCGGGCCGTCGAACCGACCGCGGGCGTGGCAACCCAAATCGGCCAGGGCGGCGGCGGTGTCTTCTACCACTACAGCAGTGGCTCCACGGGGTGGGGCAGAGGTCAGGTAGGCCGCTGCCCCCGCGGCAAGCGCGTCGTCGATGAAATCGTGGCCGTCCCGCTCGGCCACCACCGGCACGAATAACTGGCCCGGCACCATCGTGCGAGAGTCGATGGAAGCTCCCGACACCGCGACATCGGGGCCAACCAGGCGACCGCCGACCGCCAGGGCCACCTCCGACGCCATGAGCCTCACCCCCCTAGCCTCCCACCGCCAGCCCGAGCGGTGGGGTACCGTCGGCCTGTGGGATCCCGCACCCGCTTGGTGCTGCTTTTCGGCGGCCGGTCGGCCGAGCACGACGTGTCCTGCGTCTCGGCTCGCCATGTGGCCGCCGCAGCCGACAAAGACCGCTTCGAGGTCGTGGCGCTGGGCATCACCCGAGAGGGCCAGTGGCGGTTGGCCGAGCTTCCCGAACCCCTTCCCGACCATCTGGATGCCGACGGCCTCGGCGTGGCGCCCGCCGAGATATTCGCCGAGCCTGACACGGTGGTGTTCCCCCTGGTGCACGGACCCATGGGCGAGGACGGCACCCTTCAGGGGCTGCTGGAGGTGGCCGACGTCCCCTATGTGGGATCGGGTGTGCTGGCCTCGGCGTTGTGCATGGACAAGGCCATGGCCAAGCTGGTGTGCGCCCAGCATGGGCTGGCCCAATGCCGTTACCGAACGGCATCTGCCGAAGACCGCCTCGAGGCGGTGGCCGAACAAGCGATTGCCGAGTTGGGGCTGCCGCTTTTCGTGAAGCCGGCCAACATGGGATCGTCAGTGGGGGTTAGTCGGGCCACCACCGAATTCGAGACGGTCAAGGCACTAGAGGCCGCCGCCCAGTACGACCAAATGCTGATCATCGAGGAGGCCGTCACCGGCCAGGAGATCGAGGTCTCCGTTCTGGGCAACCGCGACCCCAAGGCGTCGGTCCCCGGCGAGATCGTGCCCGGCGCCGAGTTCTATGACTATGCCGACAAGTACCTCACCGACGGCGCCAAGCTGGTGGTCCCCGCCCAGATCTCCGAGTCCGCGACCCAAGAAGCCCAACGCCTGGCCATAGCCGCCTACCAGGCACTGCGGTGCGAGGGCATGGCCCGAGTGGACTTTCTCTACGAACCCAACGGGAGGGGAATGCTGCTCAGCGAGGTCAACACCATCCCCGGCTTCACCCCCATCAGCATGTATCCCAAACTGTGGGAAGCATCGGGCCTCCCCTACCCGCAGCTCATCGAGACGCTGGTCGACCTGGCCGTCGAGCGATACCAGCGCCACCGCCAACACCGCCGCACTGACCGCTGAACACCGGCCGACCTGGAGCCGGGGCAACCCATGCGCATTCGGGGAATACCCCCTGGGTTTGGTAAAACACTGAAGTGATATCTGACGCTCTGGCGGGCAAGCGGCTGGCGATCACCGGCACGACCGGCTTTCTGGGCACCGCTCTGGTAGAGCGGCTGCTGCGCTGCGTGCCCGAGGTTGAGTTGGTGCTTTTGGTGCGCCCTGGCCGTCGAGGCGTGGAGCAGCGCATCCGCCGGGAGATCATCCGCAACGACGTATTCGACCGGCTGCGCGACGAACTAGGCACCGACGAGTTCGAGCGGCTCTGCCAGGAGCGGATCAGCGGAGTAGCTGGTGACGTGGGAACCGACGGCCTAGGCCTCGACGACGCCGGACGGGAGCTGATCGCCAGCAGCGACATCGTCATCCACTCGGCCGCCGCGGTGGCGTTCGACAATCCGCTGGACACCGCGGTTGAAGTCAACCTCATGGGGCCGGTGCGGCTGGTGGAGATGCTGAACGAGATGGGGGCGTCTCCCCACTTCATCGCGGTGTCCACCTGCTATGTGGCCGGAAGCCGCCGGGGCAACGCCCCCGAGGAGCCACTGACCGACGGCCCCATGTACGTACCGGTGTCGTGGCAGGAGGAGGCCGATGCCAGTCGCCGCCGCCGCATCACCACCGAGACCGAGAGCCGCGATCCCAGCCGCTTGGACGAGTTCCGCAGCCGTGCCCGCCACGAGCTGGGCGCGGCCGGCACCCCGGCACTGGCCGCCAAGACCGAGCAGCTCCGCAGCCGATGGGTCCACGACCACATGGTGGAAGCCGGGCGATCACGGGCTTCCTCGCTGGGATTCCCCGACGCCTACGCCTTCACCAAGGCGCTGGCCGAGACCGCGGTGGCCGAGATCAAGGGCGATCTGAAGGTCACCACCGTGAGGCCGTCGATCATCGAGTCGGCCTACTCCGAGCCGTTCCCGGGGTGGATCCGGGGGTTCCGCATGGCCGAGCCCATCATCATCGGATACGGGCGAGGCCTGCTCACCGACTTTCCCGGCATCCCCCAGGGCGTGCTGGACGTGATCCCGGTGGACCTGGTAGCGGCCGCCATCTGCGCGGTGGCCGCCCGGGGCCACGATCCTGAGCAGCCGGTGATCCAAGTGGCATCGGGAGCGGTCAACCCGTTCCGGCTCAACCAGCTGGCCGACCTGGCCCACGGCTGGTTCAGCGAGAACCCCATCTACGACGACCGGGACCAGCCCATTCCCCCGCCCAACTGGACCTATCCGGGCCGGGGCCGGGTGGTCCGCCAGCTCAAACGGCTGCGCACCGGGCTGAATGCGGGCGAACGGGTGCTCGGGCGGCTGCCCATCCGAGGCCGCCAGGCCGAGATCACCGCCGATCTGGACGAGCGCCGCGACCAGGTGGAGCGAGCCCTGGGCTACGTGGAGCTGTACGGGGCCTACACCGAGTGCGAAGCCCTGTTCGGGCTAGACCGACTGCTGGGGCTGTGGGACAGCCTGGACGACGATGACCAACAAGCATTCTGCTTCGACCCCCGGATCATCGACTGGCCTCATTACGTGACCGACATCCACCTGCCCACCGTGGTTGCTCAAGGCCGGGTCAAGACGGCCCCTTCGACGCGGACGGGGCCGACCCGCAAAGATCGCCAGCGAACCCTAGTGCTCTCCCCCGACCGGCACATAGCGGCATTCGATCTGGAGAACACCGTCATCGCCGCCAACGTGGTCATGGCCTACGGCTGGCTGGCCACCCGGCGCCTCCCCCTCGATGATCGAGCTCGGCTAGTGGCCAAGATCCTGCTGGAGGCCCCGTCGCTGTTGGCGCTGGACCACCGGGACCGCAGCGACTTCCTCCGCCATTTCTATCGCCGCTACGAGGGAGCGCCGGTTGAGCAGATGGCTGAGGACTCCGGCGAGATGTTCAGCGACCTGATCTTGTCCCAGGCCTACCCCGCCGCCATCCGCCGGGTGCGCCAGCACCGGGCCGCGGGGCACACCACGGTGCTCATCACCGGGGCGCTCGACTTCATCGTAGAACCGCTGCGACCCTTGTTCGACCACATCGTGTGCGCCGAGCTGGCGCATGTCCACGGCGTCTACACCGGCCAGCTGGCCGAGGTGCCGCCCACCAGCGAGTCGCGGGCTGAGGTGCTGCGCGACTTCGCCAATGCCGAGGGCCTGCTGATGTCGGAGTCGGTGGCTTACGCCGACTCGGCCAGCGACCTGGCCCTGCTGGAGGCGGTGGGCTACCCGGTGGCGGTGAATCCCGAGCCCAAGCTGGCCATGCTGGCCCGCAAGCGGGGGTGGCTCATCGAGTACTTCGACAAAGCCCCCGGCGGCCCCCGCAAGCTGCTGCCAATCGGATCCAGGAAGGCGTCATGAAAGACCGGATCCGGCCCACCCCCCGCCCGGGCATGGTCTTAGAGGTCGATCGCTCCACCCCGCCGATCCTGTTCCACCATGGCGAGGGATTTCGCACCGAGAAGCTCCCCGCTGGGCGCAGCCGGGTGATCTATCCAGCCGAGCCGCTGCTCGGGTTGGCCGATCCCGAGGGTGCCATCCGCAGGGCGCTGCTCAACCCCATCGACCAAGACCCGCTCCCTGCCCAGCTCCGACCCGGCATGAAGCTCACCATCGCCTTCGACGACATCTCTCTGCCGCTTCCCCCCATGCGCCGCCCCGACATCCGCCAGATGGTGATCGAGCAGGTACTGGAGATGGCCGCGGCCGCCGGAGTGGACGACGTCCACGTCATCGCTGCGCTGGCCCTGCACCGGCGCATGACCGAGGCCGAACTGCGCCACGCGGTGGGCGACCGCACCTATGACGCCTTCGCCCCCTCGGGGTGCCTCTACAACCACGACGCCGAGGACCCCGACGGCATGGTCATGCTGGGCACGACCCCCCACGGCGAGGAGGTGCAGTTCTCCAAGCGGGCCGCAGACAGCGACTTGGTGGTGTACGTGAACATCAACCTGGTGGCCATGGACGGCGGCCACAAGAGCACCGCCACCGGCCTGGCCGGCTACCAGGGGCTGCGCCATCACCACAACGTCAAGACCATGCAGGAGTCCCGCTCGTTCATGGACCAGCACCGCTCTGAACTGCACGCCTCCAACTGGCGTATGGGCAAGGTGCTGCGCGACGCCGGGGTGAAGATCTTCCAAATCGAGACCACGGTCAACAACAACACCTTCGGCGTGGACGGCCCCCTGGCCATGCTCCAGAAACGGGAATGGGAGTGGACCGCCAAGGACCGGGCCGCCTTCGTGGGCATGACCACTGGGCTGAAGTACGCCCCGCCCCAGATGGCCCGGCAGATCTTCCAGTCGTGGCGGTCGCCTTACGAGCTGACCTCGGTGCAGGCCGGCGAGGTGGAGGCCGTACACAAGGTGACCACCGAGAACGTCTACGAACAGCACCTCGTGCCGGTGGAGGGCCAGACCGACATCTTGACCATGGGCCTGCCCTACATCTGCCCCTACAACGTGAACTCGGTGATGAACCCGATCCTGGTCATGTGCCTGGGTCTGGGGTACTTCTTCAACCTCTATCGGGGCCGCCCGCTGGTTCGGGAGGGGGGCGTGGTCATCATGGGCCACCCCACCCGCTGGGAGTTCCACCCGGTACACCACCCCAGCTACATCGACTTCTTCGAGCAGGTGCTGGCCGACACCACCAACCCGGTGGAAATCGAGGCCCGCTACGAGCGCCAGTTCGCCGAAGACGAGTGGTACATCCACCTGTACCGCACGTCGTACGCCTACCACGGCGTCCACCCCTTCTACATGTGGTACTGGGGGGCGCACGCCCTTCAGCATTTGGGCGAGGTGATCATCGTGGGCGGCGACACTCGGGCGGTGCAGCGCATGGGCTTCCGCCCCGCCTCCACCTTGCAGGACGCCCTGGAGATCGCCAGCGACACCGTGGGCCGCCAGCCCACCGTCACCCACCTCCACAACCCCCCCATCCTGATGGCCGATGTCAGCTAGGCGGGCGATCTCGAAGCTGGAGTTCCCCTATCGGGCGGGACGGCCGCCGGTGGGGGTGCCGCCCGCGCCGGAAGCCAAGAACCGGGGAGCCGACTACGACACCGACTGGGCCCGCAAGCCAGCGGCTCGGGCCGCCCGACGGGTTCTCACCGAAGTCGTGATGCAGCCGGCGATGGCCGCGCTGGCCCGGCCTCAGCGCAAGGGCTTGGACCGACTGGAGCGCCTGGAGGGGCCGGTAATCTTCGCCGCCAACCACCACAGCCACATCGACACCCCCCTGCTGTTCACCTCCATCCCGCCCCGGTGGCGCAATCGGCTGGTAGTGGGGGCAGCATCGGACTACTTCTTTACCGGGGCGGTCAAGTCGGCGGCCTCGGCCCTGGTGATCGGAGCTATCCCCATCGAGCGCTCCAAAGTGGGACGGCGCTCGGCCCGGCTGGCCGCGTCGCTCATCGAAGACGGCTGGAGCCTGCTCATCTTCCCCGAGGGCGGCCGCAGCCCCGACGGCTGGGGGCAGCCCTTCTTGGGCGGGGCCGGCTATCTGGCCGTGCGCTGCGGCGTGCCGGTGGTGCCAGTTCACGTGGAGGGCACCGACCGTATCCTGCCCAAGGGACGCAACGTGCCCCAGGTGTCGGCCACCACGATCACCTTCGGCGATCCCCTGGTCCCCACCGAGGAGGACAACGCCCGGCGGTTCGCGGCCCGTATCGAGGTGGCCGTGGCCACCCTGGCCGACGAGTGCGCCACCGACTGGTACCAGGCCCGCCGCCGGGCCCACGCCGGCACCACCCCCGGCCTCACCGGCCCCAACGTCTCCCCTTGGCGCCGGGCCTGGGCCCTCGGCGACCGCTCCCCCCGCTCCCGCCGCCAACACCGCCGCTGGCCCTAGAGACCCCCTCAAACCAACGTTCCGCGACAAGGCCAAATTGCCGATAAGCCCGTAGGATCGGAGGTATGCCGGTAGCCGCCTCCACACCCATTGAGCTGATTGAAAACGTGTATGCCACCCTGGACGAGCGGGTTGACGCCGCCCGGGAGCGCTTTGGCCGAGAGCTCACATTGGCCGAGAAAATCCTGGTCAACCACCTTGACGACCCGACCGTCACACCTGAGCGGGGCGTGTCCTATGTAGACCTGCGGCCTGATCGGGTGGCCATGCAGGACGCCACCGCCCAGATGGCCTGGCTCCAGTTCATGACCGCCGGGCTCGACGAGGTGCAGGTGCCCACCACCACCCACTGCGACCACCTCATCTCGGCCCGTGTCGACGCCCAGCACGACCTGGCCGCCGCCCTCGACAACAACGAGGAGGTGTACGACTTTCTGGAGTCGGTGTGCGCCCGCTACGGCGCCGGATTCTGGAAGCCGGGCTCGGGGATCATCCACCAGGTGGTGCTGGAGCAGTACGCCTTCCCCGGCGGCATGATGATCGGCACCGACAGCCACACCCCCAACGCCGGCGGACTCGCCATGGTGGCGGTGGGCGTGGGCGGTGCCGACGCCGTGGACGTGATGACCGGATTCCCCTGGAACGTCCGCTGGCCCAAGCTCATCGGCATCCACTTAACCGGCGAACTCGACGGCTGGGCCGCCCCCAAAGACGTGATCTTGAAGGTGGCCGAGATCCTCACCGTGGCCGGCGGCACCGGCGCCATCGTGGAGTACTTCGGGCCGGGGGCCCACTCGATGTCGGCCACCGGCAAGGCCACCATCTGCAACATGGGGGCCGAGATCGGCGCCACCACCTCGCTGTTCGCCTACGACGACGCCATCGCCCGCTACCTCAAGGCCACCGGCCGCGAAGCGGTGGCCGACGCGGCCAACACGGTGGCCCACAACCTGCGAGCCGATGATGCCGTGTTGGCCAGCCCCGGCGAGTACTTCGACCGGGTGGAGGAGATCGACTTGTCCAAGCTGGGACCGCACATCAACGGCCCCCACACCCCGGACCGGGCCCGCCCGGTGGCCGAGTTGGGGGCCGAGGCCAAGCTCAACGGCTGGCCCCTGGAGGTGAGTGCCGCGCTGGTGGGGTCGTGTACCAACTCCAGCTACGAGGACATCACCCGGGCGGCCAGCATCGCCCGCCACGCCGCGGCCCACGGGCTCACTGCCAAGTCGCCGTTGATGGTCACCCCCGGCTCAGAGCAGGTGCGGGCCACCATCGAGCGCGACGGGCTTCTGGCCGACCTGGAGGCCATCGGGGCCACGGTTTTGGCCAACGCCTGCGGGCCGTGCATCGGCCAGTGGAACCGCGACGATGTGGCCGACGGCACCCCCAACAGCATCGTCACCAGCTACAACCGGAACTTCCCCAAGCGCAACGATGGCTACGCCTCCACCAATGCCTTTGTGACCTCTCCCGAGACAGTGGTGGCACTGGCCCTGGCCGGCACACTGGACTTCGACCCGGCCAGCGACACCATCGGCGCCCCCGACGGCACCGAGGTGGCGCTCATGGTGGGTCCGGGCACCGAGCTGCCCGACCAGGGATTCGACCCCGGCGCCAGCGGGTTCATAGCCCCGCCCCCCGATGGCGGCTCCGCAGAAGTGCGGGTGTCGCCCGACTCCGAGCGGCTTCAGGTGCTCGAACCATTCGCCGCTTGGAACGGCGAGGACTTCCACGGCCTGCCCGTGCTGCTCAAAGCCCAGGGCAAGTGCACCACCGACCACATCTCCATGGCCGGGCCGTGGTTGCGCTACCGGGGCCACCTGGAGAACATCTCCGGCAATCTGTATCTGGGGGCGGTGAACGCCTTCACCGGCGCGGTCGGCGAGGGCAAGAACCAACTCGACGGCTCCACTGGGTCGTTCCCTGACGTGGCCGCCGCCTACCACGCCGCAGGGCAGCGCTGGGTGGTTGTGGGCGACCAGAACATCGGCGAGGGCTCATCCCGAGAGCACGCCGCCATGGAGCCACGCTTCCGGGGATGCGCGGCGGTGATCGCGCGGTCGTTCGCCCGCATCCACGAGACCAACCTGAAAAAGCAGGGCGTTTTGGCCCTCACCTTCTCCGACCACGACGATTACGACCACATCGGCGAGGACGACCGAGTCTCGATTCTCGGTCTGGCCGAGCTGGCCCCCGGCACGCCCGTGCGGGTCCAGGTGGCCAAGTCCGACGGGACCACCATCGAGATCACCGCCGAGCACACCCTGTCGCACGACCAGATCGAGTGGTTCCAGGCGGGCAGCGCGCTGAACCTGATCCGCCAGCGGACCATGGGCTGATCGGGCGCAACGAGCCGCCATGGACATCCGCTCCCACTGCCAGCCGTAGATTTGCAACCATGGACATCCGCCAGCTCGACGTCCTTTTGGCCATAGCCGAGCACAAGACGTTCTCCAGCGCGGCCCGCTCGTTGCACACCGTGCAGTCAAATGTGTCCAAGCACATTGCCCGGCTGGAGGAGGAACTGGGCGCCATCCTGGTGGACCGCGATGCCGGCACCCTCACCGAGGAAGGGGAGGCGGTGGCTGCTCGGGCCCGGCGCATCCGGGCCGAAACCGACGCCATCGCCGACGACATGGCCGCCATGCGCGACGACATCTCCGGCGTCACCCGACTGGGAATCATCGACTCCACCGCCCGATGGCTGATCCCCATGGTGCTGCCCGCGCTGGAGGCCACCTACCCCAATATCCGGCTCCAGGTGCTGACCGCCACCACCACTAGCCTGCTCCCTCAGGTGGTTGCCGGACACCTGCACAGCGCGGTTGTGAACCTGCCCCTGCGCGAGTCGGAGATCCGAGTTGAGGAGTTGTTCGAAGAAGACCGCCTGCTCTTCGCCCCACCCGACCACCCGCTAGCCCGCCAATCTTCGGTTTCCGCCGCCGAGTTGAGCCGCCATGAGCTGCTGCTCACCCCGGTGGGCACCGCTTTTCGGGACGAGATCGACTCGGAGCTCAAGAAGCAGGGCGTGGAGCTAACCACTCGGGCCGAGATCGACGGCATGCGCATGATCGCCACCCTGGTCTACGTGGGATTCGGCGCCGCCATCTTGCCTGCTACCGCAGCCCCTGACGATGGCGCGTGGCGGCGCATCCCCATCACCGGCCTGGTCCCCCGCTCGGTGGGCATGATCTTCAGCCGCCAGGTGGCTCCGTCGGCCATCACCCGGGCGGTGCGAGACGTGATATTCGAGGTGGTGGGCACCCATGGCTACGACCAGGCCGGGGTGTACCCGAGCTGAACCCAGTGCGAGACTGAAGCCGACAATGTCTGATGCTGTGACTGCCACCGGGAACCGGCCCAACCGGATTCCACTACGGGCCGGGTCGCCGGGATCAGCCCGCGCCTGGCTGGACTCCTACGACGGCCGGGATTGCGTGGCCTTCGAAGTGGAGGACAACGAGGCCGACCGGGGTGCGCTCAGCCCGGCCGACAGTGAGACCCTGGAGCGGGCCGCCCAGGAGGCCCTATTGCGCCGGGTACCCCTGGTGGGGTTTCTGGCCTCGTCGGGGGCCGACATCGACTCAGGAATCGCCGCCACCATGGGCTGGGGTCGGGTGGCCAAAGCGGTTGTGAACTGCTCGGGCCAAGTGCCCACCATCTTCTGCGCTACCGGTCCGGCGGTGTCGGGGCCGGCCCTGCTGCTGGGCCTGGCCGACATCGCCATCGCCACCGAGGACAGCTACGCCTTTGTTTCTGGTCCCCGCATGGTTACCCAGTTCACCGGAGAGGTGATCAGCAACCAGACCCTGGGCGGAGCCGGCCAGCTCTCCCGGCGCAGCGGGGTGGCCGCCTTCTTGGTGGAGGACAAAGACTCCGCCTCCGACCTGGTGGGCGCGCTGTTGAGCCTGCTGCCCGCCCACGCCGATGAGCTGCCTCCCCGGTGGGCGGTCGACGACCCCGCCGACCGCTCCACCCCAGAGCTGTGCGACCTGCTGCCCGACTCGCCGCTGGGCAGCTACGACGTGCGGGACGTGGCCCGGGCGGTGGCTGATGACGGTGACCTTTTGGAGTACAAGGCCGACTGGGCCACCAACCTGGTATGCGCCTTCGCCACCGTGGCCGGACGCCCGGTGGGGATCTTGGCCAACCAGCCCCAGAGCCTGGCCGGAACCCTCGATATCGCGTGCAGCCAGAAGGGGGCTAGGTTCGTGTCGTTCTGCGACGCCTTCAACCTACCGCTGGTCACATTTGTGGACACCTCGGGATTCCAGCCGGGCAAAGACCTGGAGTGGAGGGGCATCATCCGCCACGGCGCCCAGCTGGCCTTCGCCTACGCCAGGGCCACCGTGGGCCGGGTGAACGTGACCCTGCGGAAGTCCTATGGCGGGGCCTACATCGTGATGGACTCCCGGCACATGGGCAACGACATTGCCCTGGCCTGGCCCTCCGCTGAGGTGGCGGTGATGGGCGCCCGGGGAGCGGTGGAAATAGTCCACCGCCGGGCCAGCCCCGCCGAGCGGGCCGAGCTGGAGGCCGCCTACGAGGAGCGCTACCTGAACCCCTACATTGCGGCTGAGCGGGGTTCGATCGACGCGGTGATCGACCCGGCCGACACTCGGGCCGAGGTGGCTGCCGCCTTGGAGCTGCTGGAGTCCAAACGCGAGTCCCTCCCCCGCCGCCGCCACGACAACACCCCTCTTTGACCAGCAGCAACCCCCTCCCTGGGAGCGAACAGGGCTGCCTGAGGTATGCTGCGGCAGCGCCGGAGGGAGCAGCGAAAGGAGCCGTGCGTGCCTGAGTCCATAACGATCACCGACAATCGGACCGGTGAGTCAATTGAGGTACCGATTGTCGACGGTGGTGTGGATGCCACAGCCTGGCGAAAACTACTCCCCAACGTGTGGTTCTTAGACCCGTCGTTCAGCACCACCGCGGCCACCACCAGCGCCGTCAGCGAGGTGGACGGCGAAAACGGAATCCTGCGCTACCGGGGCTACCCCATCGAGCAGCTTGCCGAGCACTCCACCTATTTGGAGGTGGCCTACCTTCTGCTCCACGGCGAGCTGCCCACCCCCGGCGAGTACGACGTGTGGAAGGACGAGATCACCCACCACACCTTCATCCATGAGCGCTTCCGCAAGCGGTTCATGGAGTCATTCCTGCATGATGCCCACCCGATGGGAATGTTCGTTTCCACCATCGCCGCATTGTCCACCTTCTACCCCGAGGCCAAAGAGATCGAGGATCCCGAAAATCGCATGCACCAGATCGTGCGGCTCATCGCCAAGGTGCCCACGGTGGCTGCTGCCGGGGCTCGGTTCAACACCGGCATGCCGTTCGTCTACCCCGACAACGAATTGGACTTCGCCACCAACTTCTTGTCGATGATGTTCAAGATCGCCGAGCCCAGGTACCAATGCGAGCCGGCGTTCAGCCGGGCACTGGATCTTCTGCTCATCACCCACGCCGACCACGGGCAGAACTGCTCCACCAGCACCGCCCGAGTGGTGGGCAGCGCGCACACCGACCCCTACTCGGTGATCTCCGCTGCGGCCTGCTCTTTGTACGGACCCCGCCACGGTGGGGCCAACCAGGCTGTGATGGAGATGCTCGACGACATCGGCAGCTACGAGAACATCGACCCGTTCATCAAGGCGGTCAAAGCCGGCGAGACCCGCCTGATGGGATTCGGACACCGGGTGTACAAGAACTACGACCCCCGAGCCCGCATCATCAAAGAGGCGGCCTACGACGTGTTCGAGGTCACCGGCTCCAACCCGCTGCTCGACATCGCCCTGAAACTGGAAGAAGTGGCCCTGGCCGATGACTACTTCGTGAGCCGCCGGCTGTACCCCAACGTGGATTTCTACTCCGGGCTCATCTACCAGTCGATGGGCTTTCCCACCGAGATGTTCACCGTGCTGTTCGCCATCGCCCGCACCGCCGGCTGGCTGGCCCACTGGGTAGAGCTCCTAGAGCAAGACAGCCGCATCGCCCGCCCCCGCCAGGTCTACACCGGCTCCCAAGAGCGCAACTACATAGCCATCGACGAACGCTGATCCCCTCAGCGGGGCATCAGCAAGGTTCTCTACTCAGCTCACTCCAGTCAGGCCATTCCGGAAGGCGGTGAGAAGAGTTGCCGCAGCGATGGCGGCGGTTTCGGAGCGGAGGACTGATGAGCTGATGCGGATGGCGCCGAGTTGGGTGCGCTCGGTGGCGGACCAGCCGCCTTCGGGGCCGATAAGGACGGTTGGGTGGTCGAGCGACGGGGGGTCGCCGGTGATGTCGGCTCGGATGGCGCCGGGGAGGGCGGCCATATCGGCAAACTCAGCCACCTCGCCGACTTCTGGAAGGCGCACTTGGCGGCTCTGCATGGCGGCCTCGCGGGCCACTCGGCGGAGGCGCTCGGTGTGGCGGGCGGCCCGGTCGGGATCCCAGCGCACCACGCTGTGCTCGGCGGTGAACGGCACGATGGCATCTACCCCTAGCTCGGTTAGCTTCTGCACCACCAGCTCGGGGCGGCCTCCTTTGATGAGGGCGAAGCCGATGGTGAGCTTTGGATGTGGTGCTTCGACGAAAACCACCTCGCCGTCGGGCTCGGCATCGGGATCGGGTCCCACTCCCAGGCGGCACACCCGCCATGAACCCGTGCCGTCGGAGGCAGTGAAGGTGTCTCCGGACCTCAGCCGCAGCGAGCGGGTCAGGTGATGGCGGTCTTCGTCGCGCAGCTCAACGCGATCCAGATCGTTGACAAAGACGTGGGGACCGTCACTTCCGCCGGGCTTCACGGCGTCGCTTCCTTGTGGTGGGCGCCACCTCTTCGCCCCGCAGCTCGGCCAGCTGGTGGAGTAGATCGATCTCGTCGTCGCTCAACCCGGTGGGCGTCTCCACAACCGCCTGCACCAACAGATCACCCCGGCCCCGACCCTCAAGGCGGGGCACGCCCCGGCCTCTGATGCGGAATACCTGGCCGGTCTGGGTGCCGGCGGGGATGTCCAGATCCTCCACGCTGTCTAGCGTCTCGTACTTGACGTTTGCCCCGAGGGCGGCTTGGACCATGGTCAAATGGAGCTGATCGACCAAATGGTCGCCCTCGCGTTCAAAGTGGGGGTGGGGACGGACCTCTATGTGCACGTACAGATCGCCGGGAGGGCCGCCTCGAGGCCCGACCGCTCCTCGGCGACCCACCCGCAGCGTGGACCCATGGCCCACCCCGGCGGGGATGGTGACCGTGTAGTCCCGGTCGCCTACCACCCGGCCGTCGCCCCCGCAGCTTCGGCACGGGTCGGCGATCACCTCGCCGCTGCCCGAGCACGTATCGCACACCGTGCGGGTGACCATCTGGCCGAGAATCGACTGGCGCACCCGCTGCACCTGGCCCATGCCGTCGCACGTGCCGCAGGTAATCGGCTGAGTGCCCTCGGCCGCGCCCCGGCCCTCGCACGGCTCGCACACCGTGGCGGTGCGCACGGTCACCTCGGCCTCGGCGCCCAGCACCGCCTCTTCGAAATCGAGGGTCAGCACCGCTTCGAGGTCGGTGCCCCGCTGGGGCCCGGTCCGACCCCTCCCGCCCGCGTTGCCGAAGGGGCTGCCGCCAAACGGGCT
Source organism: Acidimicrobiales bacterium (assembly GCA_963663255.1). GTDB lineage: Bacteria > Actinomycetota > Acidimicrobiia > Acidimicrobiales > Bin134 > Poriferisocius. The sequence continues at coordinate 1,702,509 of OY760141.1, read as the reverse complement.
GGCACCTCCGAAGAAGGCGTCGAATATGTCGTTCAGGTTCATGCCCGAGAACGGATCGCCGCCCCCCGCGGCTCCCGGAGCGGTGCCGAAGCGGTCGTAGTGGGCCCGCTTTTGGGGGTCGCTCAGCGTCTCATAGGCCAGCGCGATCTCCTTGAAGCGGGCCTCGGCCTCGGCGTCATCGGGGTTGGCGTCGGGGTGGTACTGGCGGGCCAGCTTGCGGAACGCCTTCTTGAGGTCGTCCTCGGTGGCGTCTCGGCCCACGCCGAGCAGGTCGTAGAAGTCGGCGGACATGATCTAGGTGGACGACAGCCGGTCGCCCAGCTTCTGGCTCACCACCGCCACCGCGGCCAGCGCTTGGGGATAGTTCATGCGGGTGGGGCCCAGCACCCCGATGGAGCCCACCGGCCGGCCAGCCACCTCGTAGGGGGCCACTATCAGCGAGCACTCGGCCAGGGGGGCCACGCCGGTTTCCGAGCCGATGGCCACGGTGAGGCCCCGATCCAAGATGTCTCTCACCAACGAGACAACCACCAACTGCTTCTCCAGTATTCCCAGAACCGACCTCACCGTGTCGGTGGCGTCGAACAGACCGGCCACGCTGGCCGCCCCTCCCACATAGAGCTGCTCCTCGGTGTCGCTCAAATCGGCCAGCGAGCCCATGATCCGAGACGCCAGCGGGCTCAGCCGGGCCACTGCGCCTCGATCCCGCAGCGCAGTGGCCGGTCGCCCGGCCAAGAACTCGGTAAGCGCGGTGGCGGCCCGGGCCAGCTCCACAGAATCGGCGGGCTGGTCCATCTCGATGGTGCGCTTGTCCACCGATCCGTTCTCGTACACCACCAGGGCCAGGACCAGCCGCTCCGACAGGTCCACCAAGTTCACCGACCGGATGGCCGCGCTGGAATGCTGGGGGGCCACCACCAATGCGGCGTACGCCGTGAGGTCGGCTAGCAGCGCGCTGGTATCGGCCAGCATCTGCTCCAGCTCGCTGTGGGTGGTGTCGAAGAAGGCCCGCACCTGCTGGCGCTCGCTGTGGCCCAGGGTCCTGGGCACGTCGGTGAGGGAGTCCACGAAATGGCGGTAGCCCTTATCGGTGGGGATGCGGCCCGCGCTGGTGTGGGGCTGGCTCAGATATCCGGCATGTTCCAAGGCCAGCATCTCGTTGCGGACCGTGGCCGCGGACACACCCAAGTCGGCCATCTCAGATACATGGGAGGACCCCACGGGCTGGGTGGTGGAGATGTATCCCTCCACCACGGCCCGCAACACCGCGGCCTTGCGGGCCGAGAGGGTCTCGCTGCCTGTCCTCATTGAATCCTTGATACTAATGGGCAGCCCAAGCCGGACCTCCGTCGAGCCGACCGGCCGTCAGTCTTCCAGGCGGAGCGCGGAGATGAACGCCTCCTGGGGAACGTCCACCCGACCGATGGACTTCATCTTCTTCTTGCCGGCCTTCTGGTTCTCCAGCAGCTTGCGCTTGCGGGTCACATCGCCGCCGTACAGCTTGGCGGTGACGTCCTTTCGGAAGGCCTTTACCGTCTCACGGGCAATGATCTTGCCGCCGATGGCGGCCTGGATAGGAACGTCGAACTGCTGGCGGGGGATCAGCTCTTTGAGTTTCTCAGTCATGCGCCGGCCGTAGGAATAGGCCGAGTCCCGGTGGACGATGGAGCTGAAGGCGTCCACCGGCTCGTTCTGGAGCAAGATGTCCACCTTGGTGAGGTCGGCTGCGGTGTAGCCGTCGGGCTCGTAGTCCAAGCTGGCGTAGCCCTGCGTGCGGCTCTTGAGCTGGTCGAAGAAGTCCACCACCACCTCGGCCAGGGGGAGCCGGTAGGCCAGCTCCACCCGCTCGGGCGACAGGTATTCCAGTTTCTTCATCTCCCCCCGGCGGGCCTGGCACAGCTCCATGAGGGTGCCAGTGTGGTCGGCAGGGGCGATGATGGTGGCGGCCAGCATGGGCTCTTGGATGCCCCGCACCTCGGCAGCGGGGGGCATGGCCGAGGGGTTGTCCACCTCGACCTGTTCGCCATTGTCCAGCTCGACCCGGTAGGCCACCGAGGGTGCGGTGGCGATGAGGCTGAGGCCGAACTCCCGCTCCAGGCGCTCCCGGACGATCTCCATGTGGAGGAGCCCGAGGAAGCCGCAGCGGAAGCCGAAGCCCAGCGCACCCGACGATTCGGGCTGGTAGTTAAAGCTGGAGTCGCTCACTCGCAACCGCTCCAGTGAGTCTCGCAGGGCCGCGAACTCATCGCCGTCGATGGGATACAGGCCGCAGAACACCATCGACTTGGGTTCTTGGTATCCGGCCAAGGCCTCGACCGCGCCGCTGCGGGCGGTGGTGACGGTCTCCCCCGAGCGGGCCTCGGCCACGTTCTTCATGCCGGCGATGAGGTAGCCCACTTCGCCGGGCCCCAGCTCTTCGATCGGTGTCGGCTGGGGCGCCCACACCCCGATCTCGTCGACCTCCCGATCGGTGCGGGCCTGCATGAACCGGATCTTGGCCCCCGAGGGGAGCCGTCCGTTCATCACCCGTACGGAACTAACCACACCCCGGTATTGGTCGAAGTGGGAATCGAAAATCAGCGCTTGGAGCGGGCCGTCGGGGTCGCCTACCGGCGGCGGAGTGCGGGCCACCACGGCGTCGAGGAGCTCCTGAACCCCCTCGCCGGTTTTGGCGCTGATGTGCAACACGTCTTCGGCGGCGATGCCCAGCACCTGCTCGATCTCCTCCGCCCGACGATCGGGTTCGGCCGCGGGCAGGTCTATCTTGTTGAGGGCGGCCACCACCTCCAACTCGTTTTCCATGGCCAGGTAGCAGTTGGCCAGCGTCTGGGCTTCGATCCCCTGGGCCGCGTCCACCAGCAAGATCACCGACTCGCAAGCGGCCAAGGAGCGGCTCACCTCGTAGCCGAAGTCCACGTGACCGGGGGTGTCGATGAGGTTGATTACGTGGCCATCGTGGTCGAGGCGGACGCTCTGGAGCTTGATGGTGATACCCCGCTCTCGCTCCAGATCCATGGAGTCTAGGTATTGGGCGCGCATCTCCCGGGGGTCGACCGCCCCGCAAATCTCCAGCATGCGGTCGGCCAGCGTGGACTTGCCGTGGTCGATGTGGGCGATGATCGAGGTGTTGCGGATTCGAGTGAGGTCTATGGACACGACAACTAGAAACGCTACCGCCCCTCCCGTGTGGTTGGTGGGGTTGGCGGGCGGTAGAGTTGTCATTCTGTGGCAAACATCAAGAGCCAGATAAAGCGCAATCGCCAGAACGAGAAGCGCCGTCAGCGCAACCGGGCCGTGCGCTCTGAGGTCATCACCCGTACTCGGACCGCAGAGGCCGCCGCGGAGCAGGGCGATGCCACCGAGACCGCCGAAGCGGCCCGCATGGCCATCAAGCGCATCGACAAAGCAGCCAGCAAAGGCGTGCTGCACCCCAACACCGCAGCTCGGAAGAAATCCCGCCTAATGAAGCGCTTGGCGCGGCTCCAGGCTGAATAGGGCTAACCCAACCCCCAGCCTCTAGCGATTGAGCTGAGTCAGGCGAGCCACCAGCACCTCCAATACCGCATCCGGGGATATCGCGGTGGCCCCTCGGAGATCCAAGTCGGCTTGGGCCAAGAGCTCAATTGAACGGGCGATTCTCTTGGTCCCCAACTTGCGAGTTTGGCGCAGCGCCTTGCGGGCCGGGAAGGTGGAGCCCCTGATGCCCAACAGCTCGGCCGCCTCCTTTTCATCGGCGGCCCCGGTGCCGTCGAGCCGAAGCAGACGGGCATGGTGGTTGTGCAGCGATGCCAGCACCTGCATCTCGTTGCGACCCCCGGCATGAAGCATCCGGTGCAGCTTCTCCAAAGCATCGGCGATGCTGCCCGATTCCACTGCGTCGGTCAGCTCCCAAGGCGGCACCGAACCGGCTTCCCCGACGAACGGGACCACATCGTCAGCCTCCAATGCCCGGTCCGGTCCATAGGTAGATGCCAGGGTGGCGAGCACCGCCGGCAGGCGGCTCAAGTCCTCCCCCAGGTGATCGGCCAGCATTCGCTTGGCCCCGGCCCGCAGCCGCAGTCCGGCCGCGGCGATCTGGGCGTCCATCCATTGGGCAGTCCCGTCACGGCCCCGGGGTACCCCGGCGCCGATCACCTCCCCGCCGGCCGCGCCTACCGCTTCCGACAAGCGCTTGGGCACCGCGCCCAGCTTCTGGAGCGCCGGCCCCTTCTCCCAGACCAACACCAGATCGGTGGAGTCCAGCGGGTTCTCCAAATAGCCGAGCAGGGGGCCGAGGGAGTCGACGCTGGAGAAACGGCCCAGCTCCCGGCCCACTACCACCCTCCGGGGAGTGAGGAACGGCGGGGTCTGGGCCGCGTCCACCAGCGGGGCTATGTGGTAGTCCTCGTCTTCCAGGTAGGCGGCCTCAGTCAGCTCGGCCACCATCAGCGACCGGTCGCCGTCGCCCACCAGCTCGGCCACCCGGTCGCGCACCGCGCCCGAAAGCAGAACCTCGTCACCTCCGTGCAACAAGACCACGGTGGCGCTCACCGGGACTCCCTTCGGTCTTGGAGAATCACGCTCACCGGGACTCCCTTTGGTGCTGGAGAATAGCGCTCATGAAGTCGGCCACTCGGCGGGTGCCAGCCACATCATGGGCCCGCAGAACTCGACAGCCCAGCCCGATTCCCAGGGCGTGGGCCGCCAGGGTGGCCTCCCGCCGGTCCCCCACTTCGGTACCAGTCAGCACCCCCAAGAACCCCTTGTTGGACACCGAAAGAAACACCGGATAGCCCAAGCCAACCAGCTCGTCGGCCCGGCGCAGCAGCTCGGTCGACATCTCGGGGGTCTTGCCCAGGTCGTGGCCCGCATCGAGCATGACCCGCTGGGGCGGAATCCCCGCCTCCACCGCCCACTGGGCCCGCTCGGCCAGGAACCGGCTCACCTCGCCCACCAAATCATCGTATTCCGGCTCGGGATCAGCCACCCTGGGCGCCAGGCGCACATGACAGGCCACCACCGATGCCCCGGCTTCGGCGGCGGCGCACAGATAGTCGGGATCGGCGAAGCCGCTGATGTCGTTGCCCACCACCGCCCCGGCGGCATAGCTCTCCCGGGCCACCGATGCCCGCCAGGTGTCCGCTGAGAGGGGCAGATCGAAGCGCTCGCGCAACGCCTCGATGGCCGGCACCACCCGGTCCATCTCCTCAGCCTCAGTCACCTCCGGACCAGGTCCGGCCTTAACCCCGCCCACGTCCAAGAAATCGGCCCCCTCGGCCACCAGCTTCTCCGCCTTGGCCAAGAAATCGTCGAAATCCCAGTACTGCCCGGCGTCGTAAAACGAGTCGGGCGTCCGGTTCAAAATCCCCATCACCAGAGCCCGCGTGGTCACGTCAAAGCGATGCGGCCCCAGCTCCACAATCACGCAGGCGACGCTACACCGCCTGCCGGGGTGACCGTGACTGCCAGGCGAAGGTCGTGGGAGGTCACTTCTACGACAAGACCCCCCACCAGCACTCTTTGGCCGGTCTGGACGGTGGTGGCACCGCCGATGCGGTGGCCGGGTGGGGCGACGATTGTTCCTAGCCACATCCGCTCTTGGAGCGACCGGATTTGGTCGCGCTGGGCTCTTGTGCCTCGGTCGGCCACGGCCAGGTCGATGGCTCCGACGCCGGCCCGGCGCAGATCCTCCAGCAGACTTTCGGTTGAGCGGTTGGAACCGAGCGCAATCACCGTTGTGTTGTGTTCCCGCCACACTTCGACGCCGGAGTCGAGCACGGTGTGGAACGGCGGGTCGGATATCCGCAGGGCCACGGCAGGCACCAGCAGCGCCATGGCCAGTGCGACGGCGGCCGCAGCCCGCAGCGGGCGTCGCTGGGCCAGCCACCAGGCCACCGCGCCGATGGCCACAACCGCCAGATGGGGGGCCCTCAGCTCGCCCAGCCGGGCCGACGCCGCCCAGCCGGCCACCGCCTCGATCCAGCCAATGCCCAAGTTGGTGGGCCAGTGGATGGCATGGGCCAGCGGGCCGCCGAAGAGCCCGGCCACTACTCCGGCCGACAGGCTCCACATCATGATCGGCCCGGCCACCGGGGCGGCCAGCAGGTTGGCCGGCAGGGAGGCCACCGGCACCCCGCCGAAGATGGCGATCAACAGCGGCGACACGGCCAACTGGGCCGAGACGGTCACGGCCAGCGCCTCGGCCAGCAACCGAGGACCGGGCAGGCGCTCAGCCAGAAGGGGTGCCCACAAAATGATGCCCGCAGAGGCGGCTACCGACAGCCGGAAGGCCACCGAGTGCACCAGCAGCGGATCGACCAGCACCAGCAGGGCCACGGCCAGGGCCAGCACCCGGCGGCTGGATGCGTCGCGCCCCAGCAGGGTGGCGGTGGCCGCGATGGCCGCCATAACGGTGGCCCGCAGCACCGAGGGCTCGAACCGGGTGACCAGGGCGAAGAAGCCGATGAAGCTGAGCGTGAGCACCCAGCGGCCCCGGTAGTCGAAGCGCTCGATCAGAGGTCGGGCCAAGATCAATACGAAGGCCACGTTCTGGCCCGACACCGCCAGTAGGTGGGTGAGGCCCGCGGCCCGGAAGTCATCGGACACCACCGGCGACTGATAGCGGTCGTCGCCGTACGACAGCCCGGTGAACAGGGCGTGGCGGTCGTCGTCGAGCGACTCGGCGCCCGAGGAGATGGTACGGCGCAGCCAATTGGCCAGCCGATAGGGCGGCAACCCTTCACGATGGCCAATGATGCGGTCGATGCTCAGCCGGTTGGCGATATGGCGGGCTGCTTGGTAGTCGGGCAGCGGTTGAATCGGGCGCACGCTGCCGGTGATGAGGATGCGATCCCCAGCCAGGCGCTCGCGCAGGTCGCGGGCGGCTCGGCCGTATGCCCACGCTTCATAGCGCCGTCCCTCTGCCCGCACGCTCACTCGCATCCCTTCGCCGACTGGAACCGGATCGGCCACCAGGGTTGCTTCGCCTTCAAACGCTCCAGCCTCCACCGGGTCGAGACCGGCCCAAGCCCGGGCCCCCAGCGAAGAGCTGAGCAGCATGACCACAGCCACCAGCAGCCACGGCTTGCGAACGGCCAAGGCCACCCCGCCTAGGGCGATCGCAGGAATCAGCGGAACAGCCGCCGACCACCAGGCGCCGACCATGGCGGCCACGGCGAGGGCCACTGCTTGGCGGTCGCTCATCGCCGTCGGGGGCTCACACGGCTACTAGCTCGCGGAGCAACTCAAGTTTGCTGGGACCTATGCCCGACACCGCCAGCAACCCTTCAACTGTGGCGAACCCGCCAATGCGCTGGCGGTGCTCGATGATGGCGGCGGCGATGGCCGGACCGACCCCGGGCAAAGATTCCAGCTGCTCGGGGGTGGCAGTGTTGAGGTTCAAAGGCCCCGATCGGACAGCAGCCCCGCTACCGACCGGTCCGCTTCCGTTAAGGGGAGCGGGTATCTCGGTTTGGCCGACACGGGGGAAGTACAACCACTGCCCGTCAAACAGCGTGTCGGCCAAGTTCACCCGGTCGTAGTCGGCGTCAGGGGTCATCCCTCCGGCCGCTTCCACCAAGTCGAGCACCCGGGCTTCGCCCCGAAAGAGGTACACCCCCGGTGTGTGCACCGCACCCGCCGCATGGACCAGGATCGGGGTCGGCTCGGCCCTGGGAATCGCAGAAGTGGGCAGCGGCGTGGCCATGGGAATGATCGCCTCTGGCCGGGGGGCGCCATTGGCACCGACCATTAAGTAGGCCGCCACTGCGACGACGATCACGAGTCCGGCCCCTGCCATCAGCAGCCGGGGTCCGGTGATCAGGTGGCGGTAGTCATCCCACATCTCCCGGGCCCGTTCCGACGGGGTCAGCCGGGGAGGGGGCAGCGAGGAATCTTCCATGGCTGTTTCCGGACGCGCCGCGCCATGCCAGTGGAGGGGGAAGCAGCGTCAGGGTATCAGCCCAAAGTCAAAATCGACAGGGGCCTGAGTCCGCAGGAGCCAACTGAACGGAGCTCAGTAGATCTGAGCGGTGAGCCGACGCCGGTATATGGAGGTGCGAGGATCGTCGGTACCCATGATCTCGAGCAGGTCCACGAACTCCTGGCGGGCTTCCGGGTCGGCCTTCACCAGGCCGAGCAGGTCCTCCAGGCGGGCTTCGACGTCGCCGTTGCCCGCGCCAACTCCACCGGTACGGGCCAGGGCGGCCACCCGGCGGACCTCGGCGGTCTCGGGAATGCGCTCCAGCAGATCGAGGGCCTCCTCGGCTCGCCCATCGGCAACCAGCAGGTCGGCCAGCCCCACCACGGCGCCCTCGTGGTCGGCGTCGAGCTCCAGCGCGGCCCGCAGAGAATCCTCGTCGCCTGCGGCCACCAGCGCCTCCAGTTCGGTCTCGGTCTCGGTGGGCAGCAGTCGCTGCACGAACTCGGCCACCGTGGCCTCGCCCTGGGCGCCGATGAAGCCGTCCACCACCTTGCCATCGCGCATGGCGTACACCGCGGGAATGCTCTGCACCTGGAAGGCCTGGGCGGTCTGGGGGCTGTCGTCCACGTTGACTTTGGCCAGCTCCACCGCCCCGTTGGTGGCCGCCACTACCTGGTCCAGAATCGGCCCGAGCGTTTTGCATGGTCCGCACCACGGTGCCCACAGATCCACCACCACCGGCACGGTGTGGGAACGCTCCACTACTTCGGTGGCAAACGTTGCGTCGCTTACATCGGCCATCGGCTACCTCTCATTGACCCGGATTGAACGCTACCCTCACCAGTTGCATGGACCACATCCGAGGCATCCAGCATGACGCGGTCAGCGCGTGGTTCGAGGCCCACGTAACCGACGCGGTCCTGCCGCTGGCGTTCGAACTGATCGCTGGCGGGCATTCCAACCTCACCTTCAAAGTCACCGATGCCAACGGCCGGTGCTACGTGCTGCGCCGGCCCCCGCTGCATCAGGTTCTGGCCACCGCCCACGACATGGGCCGAGAGCACAAGATCATCGCCGCCCTGGCCGACACCGAAGTGCCGGTACCCCGCACGTTCGGGCTCTGCGGTGACGAATCAGTCAACGAGCGCCCGTTCTACGTCATGGACTTTGTGGACGGGAGGGTGGTGCGCAACCGCAAGCATGCTGTTGCGCTGGCCCCAGAGCGGCGCCAGGCCGCCTCCCAGTCGATTGCCGAGACGCTGGCCCACATCCACGCAGTGGACGTGGATGAGGTAGGGCTGGGCGATCTGGGCCGCAAGGAGGACTACATCGCCCGCCAGCTCCGGCGCTGGCTGCGCCAGTTCGAGGAGTCCAAGACCCAAGACCGCCCCCAGATCCAAGAGGTCCACGACCACCTTGTTCTCCGCATCCCCGACCAGGGGGAAGCCGGCATCGTCCACGGGGACTACCGCCTGGACAACTGCATACTGGGCGAACAAGGCCAGGTGGTGGCGGTGCTCGACTGGGAGCTGTGCACCTTGGGCGACCGCAACGCCGACGTGGCCCAACTTCTGGTGTATTGGGCCGAGCCCGGCGACTTGGAGGTTGCACTGGACGATCCCCCCACCAGTGAGTCCGGATTCGCCAGCCGGGCCGAGATGTTCGACCTGTACCTGGAGTCATCGGGGCGCGATATCGACAGCTTCGACTTTTATATGGCCTTCGGCTACTGGAAGCTGGCCTGCATCCTGGAGGGCGTGTACAGCCGTTATGTGGGAGGGGCAATGGGCGACAAGGCGCCGCCCCAGGGGGCCGAGAGCTTCGTCGCCCGGGTGGACGCACTGGTCGACATGGCCACATCAGCCGCGGAGCAGGTGGCATGAGCAGCGAGTTGGTCACCGTCCAGCAACTGCCCGATGTGGTCGACCCGGTGCTGGTGGTTGCTCTCGACGGGTGGGTGGACGCCGGTTACGGCATGCGCAACGCCACTGAGGTGATGATCGACACAGACGACGCAGTGCTGGTGGCCAGCTTCGATTCCGACCTATTGATAGACCACCGGGCCCGGCGTCCCACCATGACCGTGCGAGACGGCCGTGTCGACGACATCTCGTGGCCGGCGATCAGGCTCGAGGTGCTGAGCGACCTCGACCAGCGCAAGTTCTTGATGCTCCACGGCCCCGAACCTGACTTCCGCTGGCAGGCGTTCTGCACTGCGGTCGACGAATTGGTGCAGCAGTTGGGGGTAGCCCGGGTGGTGTCGTTGGGGGCCTACCCCGCCGCGGTGCCCCATACCCGACCAGTGCGCCTGTCGGCCACCGGCACCACGCAGGATCTGATCGAGCGGTTCGGCTCTTTTCAGGGAACCCTGGAGGTTCCCGCCGGCATCAGCGCGGCTTTGGCCAAGCGATTCGAGGCCGCCGGACTGGAAACGGTGTCGGTTTGGGCCCAGGTGCCCCACTATGCATCCGGATCGCCATTCCCGGCCGCCACCGCGGCGCTCATCCAGGGTCTGCGAGCCGTCACCGAGTTGAGGTTCGATCCGGCACCGCTGATCGCCGAAGGGCTGGAGGTGTCCCGTCGGCTCGACTCCATGATCGCCCAGAACGCGAGCCACAAGCGCCTGTTGGGGCAGCTGGAAGGCGCCTACGACACCACCATGGGAGAACACGGCGACGAGCTTCCCACCGGGGACGAACTGGCCGAAGAGCTGGAGCGCTTCTTGCGCGACCAGGACGAGTCCAAATGACCACCACCACCCGAGAGGACAGAGCATGAAGCTAGACGGCGGCCTTGTCACCAGAGCGGCCAGAAAGGGATCGGTTGGACCTCTTGGCGAGGCCGCCGAAAACGCACGCAACATAGAATCCGCCGGCTACGACGGGGTCTGGTCGGCCGAACTCGACCACGACCCGTTCCTGCCGCTGGTGCTGGCCGCCGAGCACACCAGCCGCATCCAGATCGGAACCTCGATCGCAGTGGCATTCGCCCGCAACCCGATGGTCTTGGCCAATTTGGGTTGGGACCTCCAGGCCTATTCCGGCGGGCGCTTCATGCTCGGCTTGGGCTCGCAGATAAAACCCCACATCACCAAGCGATTCTCCATGCCCTGGTCTCACCCCGCCGCCCGCATGACGGAGATGATCGATGCCATCAAGGCCATATGGGACTGTTGGGAGACCGGTGAGAGGCTGAGCTTTCGGGGCGAGTTCTACCAGCACACCCTTATGACCCCGATGTTCAGCCCCGGCTCCAACTCCTTCGGCCCACCCCCCATCCATTTGGCCGCGGTGGGCGATCTCATGACCGAAGCGGCCGGCGAGTCGGCCGACGGCTGGATCAGCCACGGGTTCACCACGCCCAGCTACGTGCGGGAAGTGTCGCTGCCCGCCCTCGAGCGCGGGGCCGCCAAGGCAGGGCGCAACCCCATGGACATAGAGGTGTCGATGCCCGTGTTCATTGTCACCGGCGAATCCGAGGAGGAGATGGCCTCAGCCGCCCAAGCGGCCCGCCAGCAACTGGCCTTCTACGGCTCGACCCCCGCGTACCGCCCGGTGCTCGAGCACCACGGCTGGGGTGATGCCCAAGACGAGCTGAACCGCATGTCCAAGCAGGGCCAGTGGGTTGAGATGGCCGACGTCATCGACGACACCATGCTGGGAACCTTCGGAGTGGTGGCCGAGCCCCAGAACCTGGCCCGCGGCGTGGACGCCAGCTACGGAGGGCTGATCGACCGCATGTCATTCGGCCAGGGCCTCCGCACCGACGGACCCTGGGCCGAGGTGCGCGAGGCGCTCCGGGCCATACCGGGACGGTCGCCCGAATAGGGTTGCCGCGGTGGACGCAAACGAGCCGTCGGACTACAACGAGGGGCTGGCCCAGGCCGAAGAGGCCGCCATCAACCCCCATAGGGAATGGGATCGGGGCCGTGCTGAGCCCCCGGAAGTGCGCGACGACGGCTTCGGCGGGCGCATCCTGAACCTGTACCGCCGCGACCACACCGAGGCGGTGCTGCGCAACAGCGCAGTGTTCTCCACCCGGGTGGTGGCCGAGTCGATGACACCGTTCATGGGGCCGCTCATGCTGGGGATGGACGGCGATGAGCACACCGCCTACCGGGGCCTGGTGTCCGGGGCGTTCCGATCATCGGCGCTGGCCCGCTGGGAGACCGAGCTGGTGGCGCCCATCGTGAACGAGCTGGTTGACGGAATCGCTCCTCGGGGACGGGCCGATCTGGTGGCCGAGCTCACCCAGCGGTTCCCCACCCGGGTGATCGCCGGGATCATGGGCGTGCCGCTGGACGACGCCGATCAGTTCCGGCTGTGGTCAGAGCAGGTGAGCGCCGGTCCCCTCTATCCCGAGCCGGGCCACGCCGCCTCCCAAGCCATGCGGGACTACCTCCATCCCGTCGTCGAGGACCGCAAGACCAACCCCCAAGATGACCTGATCAGCGACATCATCCACGCCGAGATCGACGGGCAGCGCCTCGACGACGAGCACATCTACGGGTTCTTGCTGCTGTTGATGCCCGCCGGAGCCGAGACCACCTCCCGGGAGCTGGGTATCGCCTTGACGGCATTGCTGACCCACGAGGGCTGGCTCGACCGGCTCATGGCCGACTGGTCGCTGCTGGATCAGGTGATCGAGGAAACCCTGCGGTGGGAAAGCTCGGCCCCACTGGCCACCCGGGAAGCCACGGCAGACACCGAGGTGGGCGGATGCCCTATCCCGGCCGGCACCCGGCTGATGATGACCATGACGTCGGCCAACCGGGACGAGCAGGTGTACTCCGATGGCGACCGCTGGGATCCTGACCGGGAGCAGCCCGTACCCCACATGGCGTTCGGCTGGGGCCGGCACCTGTGCTTGGGCATGCACCTGGCACGCCTCGAGCTCCGGGTGGCCCTGCGAACCATCCTCGAGCGGCTTCCGGGACTGCGCCTCGACCCCGACGCCGACCCTCCCCTCATCCGTGGGGTGGCCTTCCGGGGCCCAGAAGAGCTTCACGTGGAGTGGGACGTCTAGCCCTCTACACCACCACGTTGACCAGCTTGGGGGGGCGGGCGATGACCCGTCGGGGTTCGCCGCCATCGAGGTAGGCCTGCACCCTCTCTGACGCTATGGCCAGTGCCTCAGCCTCAGCATCGGCGATGTCGGCGGACACTTCGATGCGGTCGCGGACCTTGCCGTTCACCTGCACCACCATGGTGACCGTCTCCAGCACCAGCTTGGCCTCGTCGGCGGTGGGCCACTGCTCGGTGTGAATGTTCCCGTCCCGGCGCATCTCCCACAGCTCGGCGCAGATGTGGGGCACCATGGGCGCCATAGCCAGCAGCAGCGAGTCGATGGCGAAAGCCAGCGTGTCGTGGTGGGGGCCGTCGTCGGACTGCGCGTAGCGGTACAGCTCGTTGGTGAACTCCATGCAGCCGGCCACCGCGGTGTTGTACGACCAGCGGTCGAACTCCGAGGTGATGCGATCGATGAGCCGGTGGGTGGCCGAGTCGATGGCGTCGTCGGCTGGAGTTGCCGCACCGGTGCGGGCCGGGTTGGCCCGCTCGGCCGTGCCGGCGGCCAGCCGCCACAGCCGGCCCAAGAACCGGGCGCAGCCTTCTAGGCCGAAGTCCTCCCAGTCAACGTCCTCGGCGGGGGGCTTGACCTGCAAGATGGCCAGGCGCAGGGTGTCGGCGCCATAGGTGTCGATGAAGTCCTCGGGGGCCACCAAGTTGCCCTTCGACTTCGACATCTTGCCACCGCCCATTCGCACCATGCCCTGGGTGAACAGCCGCTGGAATGGCTCCCGCAACCCCGCGGGAGCCACCCCCAGATCAGACAGCGCCCGGGTGAAGAACCGGGCGTACATCAAATGCAAAATGGCGTGCTCCACCCCACCGATGTACTGATCCACCGGCAGCCACCGCTCCAGCGCCGCTTGGCTGAACGGCATCTCGTTGTTGTGGGGGTCGGCGAAGCGCAGGAAGTACCACGAGGAGTCCACGAAGGTGTCCATGGTGTCGGTCTCCCGCCGGGCCGAACCGCCACACGCTGGGCACTCGGCGTGCAAGAAGCCGGGATGGTCCACCAGTGGGGACCGCCCAGTGGGCATGAAGGCCACGTCGTCGGGCAAACCCACTGGCAATTGGTTGTAGGGCACCGGCACCGTCCCGCACGACTCGCAGTACACCACGGGGATGGGGCATCCCCAGTAGCGCTGGCGGGACAGCAGCCAGTCGCGCAGGCGGTAATTCACCTTGCGTTCGCCGATGCCATTGTCTTCCAGCCAGTCGATGGCCGCGGCCTTGGCCTCGTCCATCCACAGGCCGTTTAGCCATTCGCTGTTGATCGACGGCCCGTCGCCGGTGTATGCCTCGCCTTCGAATTCGTCGGAGGGCTGCACGGTGCGGATGATGGGCAGGCTGTAGGCGGTGGCGAAGTCCCAGTCGCGCTGGTCCTCGCCGGGCACGGCCATGATCGCCCCGGTGCCGTAGGTGGTGAGCACGTAGTCGGCCAAATACAGCGGGATTGCTTCGCCGTTGAACGGGTTGATCACCCGGGTGCCGGTGTCCACCCCCCGCTTGTCGGCCGGGCCGCCCACCGAAAGCCGCTCGAACTCACTGCGCTCGGACACTTCGGCGATGAACGCCTCCACCTCGGCGCGGCGATGCTCGGCGGTCAGCTCGGAAACCCGGGCGTGTTCTGGGGACATGACGGCGAAGGTCATGCCGAAACTGGTGTCCGGGCGGGTGGTGAACACCGGGATGCCCTCGACGTCATCGCGGGGATTGCCGGCCTCATCGGCGATGGGCAAAACAAAGTCGGCCCCCTCGGAGCGGCCGATCCAATTGCGCTGCATGGTCTTGACCCGGTTGGGCCAGTCCAGGCCGTCGAGGCCTTCGAGCAGTTCCTCGGCATACGCGGTGATGCGGTAGAACCACTGCTCCAGCTCGCGTTGCTGGGCCATATCACCAGAGCGCTCGCAAGTGCCGTCGGCCAGCACCTGCTCGTTGGCCAGCACCGTCTGGCAGCCTGGGCACCAGTTCACCGGTGCGGTGGCCCGGTACACCAGGCCGGCCTCGTAGAACTTCAAGAAGATCCATTGGGTGAAGCGGATGTACTCGGGGTCGTGGCTGCTAAGGCTCCGGCGCCAGTCGTACACCGCGCCGATGCGGCGCAGCGAGGACGAGAGCCGCTCGATGTTGGCGTCGGTGTGCTCTCGGGGATGAGTGCCGGTCTTGATGGCGGCGTTCTCCGCCGGCAACCCGAAGCTGTCGAAGCCGATGGGCGACAGCACGCCGTCGCCCTGCATGGTGCGATAGCGCACCAGCAGATCGCCGAAGGTGTAGTTGCGGACGTGGCCGATGTGGGCCGGGCCGCTGGGGTACGGGTACATCGACAGCACGTAGTAGGGCGGCCGGGCGTCGTCGTTGTCGATGTCGTAGGTGGCGTCGTCGACCCAGCGCTGCTGCCATTTGGGCTCGATGGCCGCTGGGTTGTAGCCGTCCATGGCCGCTCAATCTACCGAGCGCCCGGTCGGGGCCAATAACCGTTATCCCATGTGGGTCGGCCCTTCGACGGCTGTTAGAGTTTTCTGCTCGCGGGGCTGTAGCTCAGTTGGCTAGAGCGCTTGCATGGCATGCAAGAGGTCGTGGGTTCGAGTCCCATCAGCTCCACCGCAATTCTTCTCTCCTCCGGCTAGAGCATCTCCAACAGGATAGCGTCACCCCTTTATTACCATCTTTTTGTCAAACACTTGTACCGTTTTTGCGTTGACAATTTCTTGCTATTGCATTGTTAAAGTTCTGTTTCCGCAGCATGTTTGCGGGCTTTTTGCCTTTGATGACTTGTAGGCAACCTCCTCTTAACGACTAAAACTCTCAGGTCCTTCTCCCAGGATTTGTGTTGTTTGGTTTGTCTTCTCCTTTCGGAGGTTCCCCTATGTCGTTCTCGCTGATCGGCAAGATCACCGCGCCTCTCCTAGCTCTCGTCGCGCTGGCCGCAGGTCTGGCTCTAGTCACATCCAGTGCCAGTGCCCAACACGGCGAAGCCGAGGTGCGGATCGCGGCTCAGCGTCTAGCGGACGGGCAGTTGGAGTTTGCACTTCAAGAGTCGACCAACGAGTCCTGGGGGGAGCGCCGACGGCCCGGCCAGCACAACTTCCCCGCCGACGCCACCGCCGGAGCGTGGCTAGATAGCTCGGCGCTGGCCATCGACGCCGTAGGACAGGTACGGATCTCGGCCCGGTTGGGCGACGACGGGCGGGTCGAGTTCACCCTCCAACAACAGCAAGCCGACGGCACGTGGGGGGAGCGGCTGCAAACCCAACGGCGCTTTTTCCCGGCCGACACCGAGGCAGGGATTTGGCTGGTCACAACTCCGCTGACCATCAGTACCCCCGCTGCGGCCGGGACCTCCGAGGTCACTCCCGAGGCCGAAACCGACGATGAATCCGGCAGCGAGGAAGCGCCGGTCATGTGCCTTGCTGCTCAAGACGATAGTGAGCCTGCTTTCAGCGTCCTCTCCGAATCGTCGCTTGAGCATCGGTCTTTCGACGGAGAAGGCAACAATCTCGACTTTCCCACGCGGGGAATGGCCGGCACCGCCCTCCTCAAGTTGGCCCCGACCTCCTATGCCGACGGCATTTCGACACCGACCACCACGCGTCCGAACGCCCGCACCGTCAGCAACCTCGTGTTCGCCCAAGCCGAGTCAATCCCGAACTCGACACAGGCCAGCGACATCTTGTGGCAATGGGGCCAGTTCATAGACCATGACATCACCCTCAGTCCCGACAACCTAGAAGAACCGTTTCCAGTCCCGGTTCCCCAAGGAGATCCAATTTTTGATCCTGAAGGATCTGGACAGAAAACCATTCATTTGGACCGTTCGGTATTCGACCCAAGTACAGGAACAAGTCGGCAGAATATAAGGAGACAGACAAATGCTATAACCGCATTTATAGACGCCTCCCAAGTATATGGCTCAGATGAAAATCGTGCCCTAGCGCTTCGAACCAATGACGGAACGGGAAGGCTCAAGACATCCCACGAAGGGCGATTCTTGCCCTACAACGAGGATGGGCTCGACAACGAAGGAGGCAGCGATCTGACAAGTCTGTTTCTGGCCGGCGACCTGAGGGTCAACGAGCAGATCGGGCTCATCTCAATGCACACCCTGTTCGTGAGAGAGCACAATCGCCTCGCAGACGTCATCGCCAGCCAAGACCCGTCATTGAGCGGCGACGAGATCTATCAGCTGGCCCGCAAGATCGTCGGTGCCCAGATTCAGGCCATCACCATCAACGAGTTCTTGCCCTTGCTGTTGGGCCCCGACGCCATAGCCCCATATGCGGGCTACGACGCGACTGTTGACCCGACGATCGCCAGCGAGTTCTCCGCGACGGCCTATCGGGTGGGCCACACCCTGCTCTCCCCCAACCTCCATCTCCTCAGCGATGATGGAGAGTCAGAACACCTGAATCTGGCCAAGGCGTTCTTCAATCCATCGTTTGTCGAGGACCGGGGCATCTCCGTGATCCTGCGCGGCTTCGCCTCCCAGCTGGCCCAAGAAATCGACTCCAAGATCATCGACGAAGTCCGCAACATGCTCCTCAGAGGGCCCAACGGTCCCGTCTTCGACCTGGCTGTCCTCAACATCCAACGGGGCCGCGACCACGGCGTGGGCGACTTCAACACCGTGCGCAGCGCCTACGGGTTGGCGCCGCTGGAGAGCTTTGCCGACATCTCCTCGGATCCCAGTGTGCAGCAGGCGATGATGCTGGCCTACGGAGACGTCGAGAAGATAGACCTATGGTCGGGCGGCCTGGCCGAAGACCACGCGCCGGGGGCGATGGTCGGCGAGACCCTGCAAGCCATCATCTCCGACCAGTTCCGCCGGCTCCGCGACGGTGACCGCTTCTGGTTCGAGAACGACCCCTACTTCCTGGCCAATACCGAGGTCCTCGACCAGGTTCGCCAGATCACCCTGGCCAGCATCTTCCGCTGCAACACCGCCATGGCCGACGAGATCCAAGACAGCGTCTTCATCGTCAAAGACAACTGAGCGGGAATGCCCCTTCTCAGTCGGTGAGGTGAACCTCGGCGGGGTGGACGAGGTCGGTGCTGGAACGGGCCGTCCAGATTGTGTATGGGCCAGAGTCGACGTACCAGCCGGCGTCGGATCGCTTGTCGGATTCACCGGCTGGAACCGGGCTGCCGATGTCTAGTCCCTGTGGGGACTGGTCGCCGGGGTCGTAGTAGGCGAAGGCCCGGCGGTTGAGCACGATGCGGGCGGTGGTGGCCTCGCCGGGGGCCAGGTGGACCTTGGCGAAGCCCTTGAGCTCTCGAACCGGACGGTGCAGCAGCGACGGGGGCGGCTCCACGTACACCTGCACAACGTCGCTTCCCGGACGGTCGCTGGTGTTGACCACGTCGACTTCTACTACAACCGGGTCGGCTACCTCGGTGTCGGCACCTCCCGACACTCGGGGCTGAGACCACTCAAATGAGGCGTACGACAAGCCGTGGCCCAAAGGAACAGCCGGCTCGATGGCCCGGGCGTCGAACCAGCGGTGACCGATGTAGAGGCCCTCGCCGTAGCGGACCACGCCGTTCTCACCCGGATAGTTCAGATAGGCCGGGCTGTGCTCATAGAGGGCCGGCACGGTCATCGTCATACGTCCGCCGGGGTCGGCTTTGCCGAACAGCACATCGGCCACTGCGTAGCCCATCTCCTGGCCTCCGAAGCCGGCCACCAGGACCCCGGCGACATCGTCGGCCCAATCGAGGTTGCAGGCACCGCCGGTGTTCACCACCACCACCGTGTTGGGATTGGCCGCGGCCACTCGGCGGATCAGCTCGGGCTGGTCGCCGGGCAGGTCGAAGGAGTCGCGGTCGCGCCCCTCGGTCTCCCAGTCGGCGTTGGTGCCCACCACAACCACAGCTACCTCGGCTGCGGCCGCAACTTCGGCTGCCTCGGCGAGCAGATCCCGCTCCACCTCCGATTTCAGCCCTACCCGAACCCCGCACAACATGAAGCTGTCCCGGCTGGAGTACTCGATGACGATGGGCGTCTCGCGGCCTTCGGTCAGCTGCACCGGCGCGGAGATCAACTCTGAGCCCATCCCGAAGAAGTCGTCGCCCCGGTCATAGTCCCCTTCGGTGGCGTCCAGCACCACCTCTCCATCCAGCAGCACCCGACAGCGTCCGAGCTGCACCAGCCCAAGGGTGTGCTCGCCGGTGCTCTCGGCCACCAGCACGCCCGATGCCCGCACCGAGAACGCCTCGGGGTTCACCCCCGGTCCCGGCTCGCCGAAGAACACCATCTCGGACGAAGCTGACTCTCGGGTATGCACTACCGGGCCCGACCAGTCGTGGCCGTTGAAGTACTCCAACTGGAGTTTGCCCCGAAGCACCGGAGCAGCGAGCGCCACTAGCGAGCGCTCGATATCGCAGCCCTGGGCGTAGCTCACGTCGAGGTGGCCGTGCTCGTCGCTCAGTGCATCCAGGAGGCTCACGTTGCGATAACCCTGCACGGTGGCCGATCCCCCGCCCATGATCTGGGCCTTGCGGGCATTGGGGCCGATCACCGCCAAGGTTCCCGACATGGCCGGGTCCAGCGGGAGTACCCCGTTGTTGGCCACCAGCACCGTCCCCGCCGCGGCCGTATCCCGCAGCAGCGCTCGATCCTCGGGACGGTCCAACTCGTACTCTTGGCCGGGCACACAACCGTCGTCTCCGTCGAAGGCCCCGGTGCGCTCCAGCAGGCGCAGAACGTCACCGGCGATCCGGTCGAGATGGCCCTCGTCCATCTCCCCCGCGGCCAGCGCCTCGCTGATCGGTCCGCGGTTGTACCACTGGCCCGGCCCGGGCATCTCCAGGCTCAAGCCGGCTCGGGCCGAAGCCGCAGTCGACCGGGCCGCGAACCAGTCGGAGACCACAAAACCATTGAATCCCCACTCGTGGCGCAACACCTGAGTGAGCAGCCATTCATTCTCGGAGCAGAAGGTGCCGTTGAGCCGGTTGTAGGCGCTCATGATCCCCCAGGTGCCGCCTTCGAGCACCGCGTACTCGAAAGGCACCAGATACACCTCCCGCAGCGTGCGCTCGTCCACTTGAGAGTCGATGGTGTTGCGCTCGAACTCGGAGTCGTTGGCCACGAAGTGCTTGGGGGTGGTGGCCACGCCTCGAGACTGCACACCCCGCACGAACGCGGCCGCGATCAGCCCCGACAAAATCGGATCCTCGCTGTAGCACTCGAAGTTGCGCCCGCCCAGCGGGTTGCGGTGCAGGTTGATGGTGGGGGCCAACAGCACTCGACACCCCTTGGCCCGGGCCTCGTCACCCAGAACCCCGCCCAGCCGCTCGACCAGCTCAGGATCCCACGTCGCACCCAGCACCGCACCGGCGGGAATGCAGGCTGTGGCCGTGCCGGTGCCCAGCAGCCCGCCGCCCCGGGCGCCGTTGGGTCCGTCGGTGACGCCGATGGCAGGAATGCCCGCCTCCGGAAAGCTCTTGGTGGTCCAGATAGCCTCACCGGCCACCAGATCTGCCTTTTCCTCGGTACTCAGTGCAGCCAACCGCGACTCAATAGATTCCGACATGGCCTTAGCGTCTCACACCGGATTGCCCGGCCATCAGTCCTACTGGGCGCGGCGGACGGCGGTGCCGGAGGGGAAGGTGGCCATGATCACCACTGCCGAGGCCGCAAACGTGACGATGACCCAAATCCAAGCCCGCTGGTATCCGATCAGCAGCTCACCAGCGGGCGCAGAGCTGAACAGCGCCACCACCACGGCAATGCCCAGGGCGAAGCACACTTGCTGGACGGTGCGGGTGGTGGCGTTGGCAATCGCGAAGCGAGACGGCGGGATGTCGCACATGGCCGCGCTGACGAACGTGGCGATGGACAGCCCCACGCCGGTGCCCAACGCAATGCTGGAGGGCAAGAACACCGCGAAATAGGCCGACGACTCCCCTGCCAACAACAGCAGCCACAGATACGACAGCCCGCACAGCGCCACTCCCGAAGTCAGCAGCCATCGATGCCCCCACCGATCGGCCATCCGCCCGATGGGAACGGAGAGCGCCGACGCCATGATCGGCCCCGGCGTGAGCCCGAGCCCGGCCTCGAGCACCGTGAGCCCCCATAGGTCTTGCAACAACAACGAGCTCATCAAGAACCCGGGGACGAACCCCAGCGCATACAAGCCGAACGAGGCGGTCGCCGACGAGAACGACCGATAGCTGAACAGGCTCAGGTCGAGCAGCGGGTTGGGGTGGGACCGCGACCGCCAGACCACGAAAGGCAGCAGCACCACGCCCACCACCGCGAAGACAACGATGCGGGGATCGCCATAGCCCCACCCCTCGCCTTGGACGATGGCCACCATGACCAGCGCCAGCGCCAGGGTGCCCATCGGCACACCCACCACGTCGAGACGGCCCTCGGAATCTTCGTCGCGCGACTCCCGCACCAAGCGGGTGGAGGCCATGAAAACCAGAGCGGCGATGGGCAGGTTGACGTAGAAGATCCACCGCCAGCCCAAGCCCTCGATCAACAGCGCACCGATGGACGGGCCGAACGCCGCCCCCAGCGCTCCCATCGCCCCCCACATGCCGATGGCCGCCGAGCGGCGGGACACCGGGAACTCCGGCAGCACCATGGCCAACGACGACGGCATGATGAGCGACCCGCCCATCGCCTGCACCACCCGGGCGGCGATCAGCACCTCCACATCGGGCGCCACCCCGCTGAACAGCGACCCGACCGCAAAGATGGCCAACCCGAGATTGAACATCTTGCGCCGTCCCTGTCTGTCGGCCAGACGACCGGACAGCAGCAAAAACGACCCCACCGTGATGGAGTAGCCGCTCACAATCCACGACAGCGCGGCGTTGGACGCCCCCAGGGACTTCTGGATCGACGGGAAAGCCACGTTGACGATGGAAACGTCCACCACCACCATGAACGCCGCCGCGGTGGCCGCCCCCAAAGCCAGCCAGGAGCGGCGCTCTACCGGCTCAACCATCGGCGACCTCCATCGAAGGCACGCTAGTTGTCCGTCCATTAAGCGGGACGTTCCCGCTTCACTATGCTGGGTTCACCGCAAAACCAGGGGGACGAGATGGCGACTTACGACACGATCATTGCCGGTGGAATGGTGATCGACGGGACCCGAGCCCAGCGGATTCGGGCCGATGTGGGCATCAAAGACGGGAAGATCGCCAAGATCGGCCGACTCAAGGCTTCTGAATCCGACGAGGTGCTGGACGCCGACGGGATGATCGTGGCCCCGGGCCACATCGACCTCCACACCCACTACGACGCCCAGCTTTTCTGGGACCCGTACTGCACGCTTTCGGGCTGGCACGGGGTGACCTCAGTCGTCATCGGCAACTGCGGCTTTGGGTTCGCACCGGTGGCCCCCGATGACCGGGAGCGGGCCATGCTGACTATGACCCGCACGGAGGCCATTCCGTTCGACGCCATGGACGCGGGCATGCCCTGGGACTGGGTCACCTACCCGGAGTTCTTGGATGCGGTGGACCGCACGCCTAAGGCGGTCAACATGCGGTCGTTCTTCCCGCTGAACCCGGCCCTCAACTGGGTGCTGGGCTACGAGCGGGCCAAGGCCGGCGAGATGCCTACCGACGAGGAGCACGCCCAGCTACGGGCGCTGTTGCACGAGGCCATGGACGCCGGCGCCGGCGGCTGGTCGGTGCAGCGGCTGCGGGACTCCAACGTGCAGCGGGACCACGACGGCAACCCCATGAACACCGACGTGATGCCCAACGAGACGCTGTTCCAGTTGGCCGAGGTGCTGGCCGAGCGCAACCACGGTTTCATCCAGGCCACCTTCGCCCCCGACCCTGCTGATGAGACCCGCACCGAGCACCGGCGCACCTACGAGCGCCTGGCCGACATCAGCGGTCGGCCGGTGCTGTTCAACGTGATCACCCCCAACGCCCAGCGCCCCGAGCAGCACCTCAAGCAGATCGAATGGGTGGAGGATTGCCGCCTCCGGGGTCTGCCGATCTACGGCCAGGCTGTTACCACAGATGTGGGGCTGGCCTTCACATTCGAGGAGTGGAACCTGTGGGACGACATGGATGCCTGGCGGGAGGCCACGCTGGGCACCGTTGGGGAGCGTTTGGCGAAGCTGGCCGACCCGGCCCGCCGCCCGGCCCTGCGGGACTCCGAATCGCTGGCCGTAACCTGCCCCATCGCCGACATCGTGCTTTTGGAGACGGCCAGCCCGCAGTACCAGCGCTACGCCGAGACCCGGGTGGGCGACATCGCCGCCGACCTAGGGGTGCACCCGGTGGACGCCATGCTCGATGTGGCGGTGGCCGACAACCTGGCCGCCACGTTCTACGCATCGGGCTCGTTCAACAACCCCGACCATCTGGTGGACCTGTTGAACTACCAGTGGGCCTTGCCCGGCGTGTCCGACGGGGGCGCCCACACCCGATTCCTAACCGCTGGCCGGTGGCCCACCGAGCTGCTCATCAACGGGGTGCGCGATCGCGAGATCATCTCGCTGGAGGACGCCCACTGGCGCATGGCCGGGCTTCCGGCTCAATGCGCCGGCTTCACCGACCGAGGAACACTGACCCAGGGCAAAGCGGCCGACGTGATCGTCTACGACATCGACAGCCTGTCCATTGGCGCCAGTGAGAAGGTCCACGACATGCCCGCCGGAGAATGGCGCCGGGTCCAGCGGGCCTCCGGATACCACTACGTGCTGGTCAACGGCGAGGTCACCATCCAAGAAGACAAAGAGACCGGCACCTCCCCCGGACGTCTGCTGCGCGAGCAGTAATTGACCAAAATTCGCTGAGAGTATTTTAAACGCCAGTTTGCCCGGTAGGGTTCAGACGCGCTGCGGGTCCCCGTCCGGCGTACGGGCCCAAATGCTCTGACCACCCCCGGATCGGGGACCCTTGGCCACTGTATCGGGCTGTACCTACGACGGCAACGGATTAGCCGTCAGAACCGGGCAGTCTTTCCAGAGGAGGTCGAGGGCGTAGTAGTCGCGGGCTGAGGTGGTGAAGATGTGGACCACGAAGTCGCCGTAGTCCATCAGCACCCACTCGTAGTCGGAGAGGCCCTCGATGCAAATGGGCTTGGGTCCGCCAATGACGTCCACCGCCTCTTCGATTCGCTCGGCCAGCGCCCGTACCGCCCGAGTGTTGGCGCCGCTGGTGATCACGAAGTGGTCGGTGATGACCAGCACATCGCCAACATCAATGATGACCGTATCTGCGCCTGGCCCTTCTTCCGCCGCGGCCGCTGCGGCCTCTACCCAATCCCCTACGATCGTTGTGTCAGCGGCGCTGACGCTCATGCGGCCATCATGACTCTGCCCGCATTGCTCGTGGGGCGGGTTTTGTGCTCATGCAGCGATCACTCTCCCACTTTACCCATCT
Organism: Acidimicrobiales bacterium; assembly: GCA_963663255.1. Taxonomy (GTDB): domain Bacteria; phylum Actinomycetota; class Acidimicrobiia; order Acidimicrobiales; family Bin134; genus Poriferisocius. Next base: position 1,678,185 of record OY760141.1, on the reverse strand, counting down.
CCCGCCATCAAATGGGAGAAATCTGCGCCGAACGTCACCGTGATGTCGATGGAAGATCCGGGCTGTTCCTCGGCAACAACCGAACCGGCACCCAGGGCGTTTCGAAAGGCTTCGGCGTGGGAGGCGAACCCGATGTCGTGATAGGCGATCTTGGTGGTCTCCCAACCAAACTCCGTGGCATTCCCAATGATCGTGATCTGGGCCCCGGCCCGGCTGAGCGAGCGAGCCGCGGTTCTGATGAGGTCGGGGTCGCCGGTGCCGTTTAGCAAACGGACCCTGGGCGAGTTGCCGTTCAAGACCGATATCGGGAACGGGATAACTTCGCTTACCATCTCGCCAACCGCGGCCGTATCCAAGACCACCGCCCCGCTCACATCGACGAGACCGGGCACCGCCTCCAGACGGACCCGTCCATTGGCCAAGGCCCGTCCGAAGCGGCCCACACCTCGGTCGGTCTCGCCAGGAATCACATCGGGAGCTGACGAAAGAGCCACTTGGCCCAGCCAGGCCTTCCAGAACAACTCATGGCGGAACAAGGCCGCAACCGGAGACTCGCCTGGGTTGCGCCACCCCAGATACGGGCCGACATCAGCCGCAGCCAGGGTAAGAGCTCCAGAATCGAAGCGGGGCTCCCCGGCAGGTGAGACCAACGCATCGGGGTTGTCGAGCGCGATGGGGGCCACGGCGGACACCAATGCGGCCCAGCCTCGGTCATCTGTCACTTGGGACTCGCCGACGGGGACGCCCAGCAGCTCAGCCACCGCATCAACCACCCCGGTGCTGCCCGACTCAGCCCAGCGCACGCTGAGAGGCCCAATGGGGGTCAGGGTCTCAGGGGCGAGAAACAGGACTGCACCCTCAACTCCGGCATCGGTCAGCGCCAACAGAGTCACTCCATCTAGGCCTTCACCATCACCGTGGATGAGCAGCAGCGTGGGTGTCGGCTCCACATATGCCTGGTAACCGGGAGCTGAGGGATCAACCGGCGCGCTCACATCGGTGCCGTCGCTGCTGCCAGAAATGGCTGACCACCCCAGCCAGACCAACAGTGGCACTGCTGCGGCCATTCCTAGCAGCATCACCGGCCAGCCCCAGCGCCACCGGCCAAGACGGCCTCGCCTATCCATAAAGCCCCTTGTCGCGGCAGTAGGCCAGCGCGGCCGGTGGCACCAGGCCGTCGAGCGGTTGGCCGGCGTCAGCCCACTCCCGAACCAGGGTGCTGGACAGGTCGAGCATCGGACAGCCCACCACCCGGTGGGCCACCGACGGGCGCTGGCCGATCGCACCGGGCCGGTCTACTACCACCAGTTCGGCCATCTCGGCGATCTCCTCGTGCCGGTGCCAGGTGTTCAGGCCGCCAGCAGCATCGCTGCCCAAGATGAGGAACAGCGAGCCATTGGGGTTGTCGACCCGAAATGCCTCCAGGGTGTCCACGGTGTAGGTAAGGCCTCCCCGGTCGATCTCCACTGAGGAGGCCGCTATCCCTTCGATTCCCTCTACTGCCGCTTCCACCATGGCCAGTCGATCCTGAGCCGGGCTGAGCTGAGGCCGGTCCAGCTTCTGCCACGGCTCGTTGGCCACCACCAACTCAACCCTGTCGAGCTCAAGCGCGGCCCGTACCCAAGCAGCAACCACAAGGTGGCCGACGTGGACTGGGTCGAACGTACCCCCGAAAATGCCGATGCGACTCACTGTCCGCAGTGTACGAAACCTGGAGCCGGCTTCCCTGCCACCCACCGTGAGACCTAGCGCTCAATAATTCGTGCGACATTGGCGCAACCCAACGGTAATTTCGCGAGTCAATAGTAAGAGGCAACCGGGAACAAATCAGGGGGCGGAGCGGTTGCAGATTACGAAGACAACAAGACAGGAACACAAGACAGGAACAAATGGACGATTCAACAGGCCAGTACCTCAATGCCATCGGCTTAGTGCCACTCCTCACCAAAGACGACGAACGAAAACTTGCCCAGGCGATCGAGCGGGGCCGCGAGGCCCAAGCCCGATTGGACGCCGGAGAAAGCAGCCCCCGGCTGCACACTCAAGTCCGGGGAGCAGCCAAGGCCAAGGATCGCTTCATCCGGGCCAACCTACGGTTGGTGGTGAGCGTGGCCAAGAAATACCCCCTGCCCACCGGCATGGAACTGCTGGATCTAGTTCAAGAGGGCAACCTGGGACTGGATCGAGCGGTGGAGAAGTTCGACTGGCGCAAGGGATTCAAATTCTCCACCTACGCCACGTTCTGGATTCGCCAGTCCATCGGCCGGGCGCTCGACCAGAAGGCCAATCTGATCCGACTGCCGGGCGAGCGGGCGGCCAGCCTGCGGGCTGCGGTGCGCCAAGCCACCGGAGGTGGCGAAGAGCTCGACTCTGAGCACGCCCTGCTTCATCGGCTCACCTCGCTGACCTCGTTGAACGCCACGGTGGGCGACGACAACAACAGCGAGCTGATGGACCTTCAGCCCGACTCTGGCCCCGGCCCCGAGGATCTAGCGCTGGCCGCCGATCAGACGGCAACGCTGGCCGGACTGCTCGAGGAGCTGGACGAGCGGTCTCGCTTCGCAGTGGAGATGCGCTACGGGCTTATCGACGGCCAAAGGCACAGCTACCGGGAGATCGGCGAATCCCTGGGCCTCACTTCCGAGGCCATCCGCCGCATAATCGGGCGGTCGCTCGACTCAGTGCGGGCTCGAGCCGAGCTGCTGGACATCGACGCCGCGTAGCGGTCAACCAAAAACGGTTTGCCCCATACTCAGCGACAAGCGACCATTTTGCTATGAGTTCGGCCTCAGTCGAAGCGGGCAGCACCGCCCAGACCGCCTGGCATCCCTCGTCCTGGCGGGATCGGCCGGCATCCCAGCAACCGCTGTGGCCCGACCAGGCATCGCTGGAGCACGTGCGCAAGACCCTGGCCGAATTGCCCCCGCTGGTATTTGCCGGGGAGGCCCGTCAGCTCCAAAGCCAGCTCGGCGAAGCCTGTGCTGGCCGAGCTTTTGTCCTCCAGGCGGGCGACTGCGCCGAGTCCTTCGACGGAGTCACCGCCGACAGCATCCGAGACAAGCTCAAGGTCATCTTGCAAATGGCGGTGGTGATGGCATTCTCGGCCGGGGTGCCCACCGTGAAGATCGGCCGGATCGCCGGGCAGTTTGCCAAACCCCGATCCTCATCCACCGAGGTGGTAGACGACGTGGAGTTGCCCTCCTTTCGGGGGCATATGGTCAACGACATCAGCTTCTCCGAGCACTCTCGCACTGCCGATGCCGAGCGCCTGGTGCGGGCCTACCACCAGTCGGCGTCCACCTTGAACCTGCTCCGGGCGTTCACCAAGGGGGGGTACGCCGATCTCCGCCAAGTCCACGTTTGGAATCAGGAGTTCATTGCCGCCAGCCCCGAGGGGCAGCGCTACGAGAAAGTAGCCGAGGGCATCGACTCCGCATTGCGATTCATGGCCGCCTGCGGAATCTCCATCGATGCCCCTGAGCTCCACCAAGTGGACTTCTACACCAGTCACGAGGCGCTGGTGCTGGACTACGAAGAAGCCCTCACTCGACAGGACTCCATCACCGGCCAGTGGTACGACTGCTCGGCGCACATGCTGTGGATCGGCGAGCGCACCCGCCAGCTGGATGGCGCCCATGTGGAATTCATGCGGGGGATCAAGAACCCACTGGGCTGTAAGTTAGGACCCTCCGCATCGCCAGATGATGTCCTCGGGCTGTGCGAGACTCTGAATCCCGACCGCGTTCCCGGCCGGCTTACCTTGATTAGCCGCATGGGCGCCGACAAGGTGACCGAAACCCTTCCTCCGCTGTTGGCTGCGGCACGCGACGCCGGACATCCGGTGCTGTGGGAGTGCGATCCCATGCACGGCAACACCTACACCACCGCTGGTGGGCGCAAGACTCGCCACTTAGAGGATGTGGTGTCTGAGATCGACGGCTACTTCCGCGCCCACGGCGAAGCGGGGACTTGGCCAGGTGGCATTCACCTGGAGATCACCGGCGACGACGTGACCGAGTGTGTGGGCGGTGCCGAGGCCATTAGCGATGACGATTTGGAACGGCGCTACGAGACCATGTGCGACCCCCGCCTCAACGGCGCCCAGAGCCTAGAGCTCGCCTTCCGGCTGGCTGAGCGACTCAGCGACTGATCTCTCCTGCTGACTGGCCGGGCGGTACTGCGCCTGGCCTCGGGAATCACCCCCTATTCGGATTATTCGGACCAAAACACTCGGAATTTGATTTCGGGCCGCTATCCTGATAAACAACTAATCGGATCAAAGTAGTCCGAATTAGTGGTTGCCTGAACCCCACCACCTGCCCCTATTCCAAAGCCACACACGAAAAAGAGAGGCCGATGGTCACGGTCCAAATCGACAACACCGCGGTAATCGATCCCGCTCAGCAAGCCGACATCGACAAGTTCGAGCGGATGCTGGTCCGCTACAAGGCCGGAGAGATCCCCGAAGACGTGATGCGGGTTTTCCGCCTCAACAACGGCATCTACGGCCAGCGCCAGGGCGGCACCAACCAGATGGTTCGGGTCAAGATCCCCGCTGGCATCGCCAACCCCGACCACTTCGAGGCCCTGGCCCACATCGCCCGCACCTACTCCCGAGGCTGGGGCCACATCACCACCCGCCAGAACATCCAATTCCACTACGTGCAGATCGACGACGTCCCCGACGTGATGCGAGTGCTGGCCTCGGTGGGACTCACCACCCGGGAGGCCTGCGGCGACACCGTTCGCAACGTGCAGGGTTGCCACCTGGCCGGCGCCTGCCCCCACGAGGTGCTCGACATCACCGCCTGGGCCCGGGCCACTGCCCTCCACTTCCTGCGCCACCCCTACGCCCAGCGCCTGCCCCGCAAGTTCAAGATCAACTTCTCCGGCTGCGCCACCGATTGCGGCCAGGCCATGTTCAACGACGTGGGCATCATCGCCGCCACCCGGGAGGTAGACGGCGGGGTCGAGGCCGGGTTCCGGGTGTTCGTGGCCGGTGGCCTGGGAGCCAATCCCCATCCCGCGCTGGCCCTGGAGGAGTTCACCTCCCGCGAGGACCTGCTGCCCACCATCGAGGCCTGCCTTCGAGTGTTCGACCACGATGGCTACCGGGACAACAAGCTCCGGGCTCGCATGAAGTGGCTGGTGGAGAAGCTGGGCTTCGAAGAACTCCAGCGCCGCATCTTCCGGGAGCGAAAGTTCTTGCTGGCCTCTTCGAGTTGGCCCGGCGGGATTCCCGATTTGGTGAAGGTCCACGGCGACGCACCCGCTGGCCGCCACGCCGAGATCGAGGCCACTCCGGTGGGGCAGGGTGTTTCGGTATCCATCGGAGGCCGGGCGCCGTACCAGCGCTGGGAGCAGGCCAACGTGGTGCGGGGCGCGGCCAAAGGCACCGTCTCGGCCTACGCCTGGGCCCGGCTGGGCGACATCACCGCCGACCAGTTCGACGCCCTGGCTGCCATCCAGCGGGAGCTGGGCGCAGAGTGCCGGGTGACCAACCGTCAGAACATCGTCTTCCGCGACTTAACCGAAGGGCAGCTCCCCCGGCTGTTCGAAGCCTTGGCGGACATTGGCATGGCCGAGCCCGGTGCGGAGCTGTTGCGCGACGTAGTGGCCTGCCCCGGCGCCGACACCTGCAACCTTGCTGTGACCCAGTCTCGGGGGCTGGCCGACACCATCGGCACCCGCTTGGACGAAGAGGGGCTGGCCGAGGTTGGCGGTCTGCGGATCAACATCTCGGGCTGCACCAACTCGTGCGGACAGCATCACGCATCCGACATCGGCTTCTTCGGGGCCGAGCGCCGGGCTCACGGCCGGTCGGCACCGGGATACCAGATGCTGCTGGGCGGCCATGTGGGCGACTCCCAGATCCAGTTCGGCACCAAGGCCCTGCGCCTGCCCGCCCGCAACGCTCCTGAGGCCGTGGTGCGGGTGGTGCGCCAGTTCACCGCCGAGCGAGAGGCCGGCGAGGAGTTCCGCCACTGGCTGGAGCGCAAGGGCGGCTCCCGCGAGGTGGGCAAAGGACTGGCCGACCTAGACGAGTTCCCAACCTACGAAAACGGCCCTGAGTTCTACGTCGACTACGACGAGACCGGCCCTTACGAGGCTGTGATCGGCGACTCTGAATGCGCAACCTGAGGCTCTCGGCAACCTCCACCCCGATCGGCAACTTCCAATGCGCAACCTGACCATCCCGGCCTACTCCGATACCGAGTTGGCCGCCCTCAACGAGGAGTTCGAGCACCTTCCCGCGGAGAAAGTCATCCAGTGGGGGGTGGACAACTTCTCTCCCCACCTGTCGCTGGCTGCATCGATGACCGATGCGGTGCTGATCGACCTGGCGGTGAAGGTGGACCCGGCCATCGAAGTGGTGTTCATCGACACCGGCTTCCACTTCCCCGAGACGCTGGAGACGGTGGAGCGGGTGCGCCGCCACTACGGCCTGAACCTGAAGCTGATGACCGTGGCCCGCCACGATCCCGAGCTGTGGAACATGGATCCGGAGAACTGCTGCTCGGCGGTCAAAGCCGGCCAGCTCGACCGGGCATTGGCCGGCAAAGCGGCATGGATGAGCGGTCTGCGCCGGGTGGAGGCCGTGACCCGGGTGTCGGCCCCCATCGTGGTTCGCGACCTGCGGGGCCTGGTCAAGCTGAACCCCATCGCCACCTGGACCGACGAGCAGGTGGCCGACTACATGGCCGAGCATCGGATCCCGTTCAACCCCCTGCTGGAGCGGGGCTATCCCTCCATCGGCTGCATGCCCTGCACCAAGCCGGTGGCCCCCGGCAACGACCCCCGCTCCGGTCGTTGGGCCGACTCCGACAAGACCGAGTGCGGCCTTCACGACTAGTCCCGGCCAGGCTGTCGGGCGAGATCACCTTCTAGCCCGTCACCGCATAGGGTGGCCCCCATGTCTGTTTTGGAGATGTCGCCGGGTACAGGAGTGGTGGTCACGGGAGGGGGCTCGGGAATCGGTCGGGCCTGTGCCCGAGCGCTGGCCGAAGTAGGGCGACCGGTGTCGCTGTGGGACCTCAATGCCGAGGGGGCGGCAGAGGCGGCGGCTTCCATCGCGGAAGACTGCGGAGTTGCGACTCACTCGCTGGGATTGGACGTGACCGACCGCGCCGCCGTGGACAACGCGGTGGTCGCCGCCCGAGAGGCGCTGGGCACCATTGGCGGGCTGGTCCATGCCGCGGGGATCGTCACCTCAATGGATATCGACCACCTCACCGAGGAGATCTGGGACTCGGTGCTGGGGGTGAACCTCCGAGCCGAGGTGTTCGTGGCCCAAGCCCTGTTGGGTGACCTGCGAAGCCACGGAGGATCGGCCATCGTGGGGATCGGCTCGATTATGTCGGTGGTGGGCAACGCGTTGATCCCGTCTTACACCGCCTCCAAGCACGGGGTGGTGGGCATCACCAAGTCGCTGGCCAACCACTTGGGCCCCGACGGGATCCGGGTCAACGCCGTGTGCCCCGGCTACATCGAGACGGCGATGACGGCCCCGATGATGGCCGACCCCCCGAGCAAGGCCGCCTGTATTGAAAAGGCCCCGCTGGGCCGGGTGGGCGTGCCCGAAGACATCGCCAAAGCGGTCCGCTTCCTCATGTCCGATGAGGCCGGCTTCGTAACCGGCACCACCCTCATCGTCGACGGCGGTGTCACCAGCCACGACTGAGGCGGCGTTCCGATATGGAAAAGGCAGTGCTGTCATCGGCTTCCGGGCCGACTGATATCCCGCTGTTGGAGGAGACCATCTCAGCCAACTTGGTCCGAACGGTGGCTGCTCACGGCGATCGAGATGCGCTGGTGTCGGTTGAGCAGGGTTTGCGCTACAGCTATCGGGAGTTCGCCGAGGCGGTCGATGAGGTGGCCGCGGGGCTCATGGCCATTGGTGTGGACAAGGGCGACCGGGTGGGCATCTGGAGTCCCAGTTGTACCGAATGGGTGCTGGTGCAGTACGCCACCGCCCGAATCGGCGCCATCTTGGTGAACATCAATCCGGCCTACCGGGTTTCAGAGCTGGAGTATGCCCTCACCCAATCAGGCACCAGCGTGCTGGTGGCCGCCGAGTCATTCTCCCACAGCGACTACCGGAGCATGGTCACCGACGTGTGGGAGCGGGTTGCCACCCAAAAGGTCATCTATCTCCGCACTTCTGATTGGGACGATCTTCTCGGAGCGGGCACTGGGGTGTCGGCTGATCAGCTAGAGGAGCGCTCCGCACAACTCCATACCGATGACGCCATCAACATCCAATACACCAGCGGGACCACTGGATATCCCAAGGGGGCCACGCTGAGCCACCGCAATATCTTGAACAATGGGTATTTTATTGGCGAGGGCTGCCGATACACCGCAGCCGACCGGGTGTGCATCCCCGTCCCCCTCTACCACTGCTTCGGCATGGTGCTGGGCAACCTCGCATGCACCACCCGCGGTGCCACAATGGTGATTCCATCGGCCGCGTTCGATGCCGCGGCGACTCTGCGGGCCTGCGAGCAGGAGCGGTGTACCAGTCTTTACGGCGTTCCGACCATGTTCATCGCTGAACTGGCTGAGCCCGACCTCGACGATTTCGACCTGTCGTCGCTTAGGACCGGGATCATGGCCGGCTCGCCATGCCCCGTGGAGGTGATGAAGCAGGTGGTCGACCGGATGAACTTGACCGAGATGACCATCGCCTACGGCATGACCGAGACCTCTCCAGCGTCCACCCAGACGTCGCCCAACGACTCGCTCGACAAGCGGGTGGGCACCGTGGGCCGGGTTCTACCCCACGTTGAGATCCGCATTGCGGATCCCGACACCGGCAAGACCGTGCCCCGTGGCCAGGCCGGCGAATTCATGACCCGTGGCTACTCGGTGATGCTGGGGTACTGGGACGACGAGGTCCGCACCGCCGAGGCCATCGACGACCAGGGGTGGATGCACAGCGGTGATCTCGCCGTCATGGACGACGACGGTTACGTCAACATCGTCGGCCGCATCAAAGACATGATCATCCGGGGCGGCGAGAACGTCTATCCCCGAGAGATCGAGGAGTACCTCTACCGCCACCCCGACGTGGCCGAGGTGCAGGTGATCGGCGTCCCCGATGCCCGATACGGAGAGGAGATAATGGCCTGGATCCAACTGCGTGACGGCACCGTGCCGGATGCCGGCGACATCAAGGAGTTCTGCCGGGGCCAGATCGCCCACTACAAGATCCCCCGCTACATCAAGTTCACCGACGAGTTCCCCATGACCATCACCGGCAAGATCCAGAAGTACCTAATGCGAGAGCAGTCGATCGAGGAGCTCAGTTTGGGCGAGACAGCCCAAGAGCGGCACGCTTGACGGAAGAGACAAGCGAGGCAGCACAATAATGGAGCACAAGGGACATCTGCCGCGACCCGACTGGGTGCGGCGTCTGAACCTGTTCGGTACCGCGGTGGGCGATCCGGCCCGTTTGGTCAGCCTGGACGCCGACGACATGCTGGCGGTGGCGATTGAATCGGTGGGGCTGTCGGATTTCGGCGACGAGCCGGGTTGGGAGGCTGGCTACCGGGCAGTGTGCGATGCCCTGAATGAGAATGCCCAGCTGAATGTGGTGGGGCGGCTCAGCGCCCGAGGAGAGATCATTCGCAACCTGCAAAACCGGCTGCGAATGGTGGACTATTGGCGGGCCAATCCCGAAGCCCTTGCGGCCGAGGTCACCACCCCGGTGTTCGTCTCCGGTCCACCTCGAACCGGGACCACCATCTTGTTGGAGCTCTTGGCGCTGGACCCCAACTTGCGGGGGGTGCGGGGACACGAGGCCCACTTCCCGTTGGGCACGCTGCCAGAATCAGGGGCCGACCCGCTGGCGTGCAGCGAGCCCGAACAGGAGTTCTGGGCTGATATCCAGCCCGAGTTCATGACCATGCACGAGCTGCGCAGCGACCTGCCGGTGGAGTGCATCCACTTCTGCCAACCGGAGTTCCGCAGTTGGCACTGGCCGATGATGCATGCCATCGGCGAGCTCGCTGAGCGGGGAGTGTCCGCTGATTTCGACGCGGTGTACCGGTGGCATAAGAATTTCCTTCGGACCTTGCAGCACGTCGACGGCGCTCCGGCCCAGTTCCTGTTGAAGTCGCCGGCCCACATGGGAACGCTCCCGGACCTCTTTGCCGCCTACCCCGACGCCCGGGTGATCCTGACCCACCGCGATCCGGTCAGGTTCTTGGGCTCGGTGGCCAACATCACCACCACCATGCACTGGATGCGAAGCGATTCGGTAACCCCGAGCGAGAACGGCCCCATCATGTTGTTCATCTACCAGATGATGATGGACATGGTCATGGGCCAGCGGGCCTCAGGAGAGGTCCCCGACGACCAGATCGCCGATCTGCTGTTCCGCGACCTGATGAGCGACCCGGTTCCGGCGGTGCGGGCCGTGTACGACCGCTTGGGCCTGGAGTTCTCCGACGAGCTGGCCTCCGCCATTCTCGCCTATCTGGCCGACAAGCCCAAGGACAAGTTCGGCAAGCACGTCTACGACCCATCCGCCCTCGGCCTGGACGAATCCGGCGTCCGTGCCCAATTCACCGAATACATCGCCCACCACAACATTCCGTTAGAAGACTGAGCTGTGGGCGAGGGCATGAAACCTCTGGTCAGCTCGATCGTCCATGTACAGGTCGCCATTCCAGAGGGTGGCGAGGATGAGGCGAGAGCGTTCTATGGCGGGCTGCTGGGGCTGAAAGAAGTTCCCAAGCCGGCGGATCTGGCCAAGCGGGGCGGGTGCTGGTTCGAGCTGCCGGAGGGGACTTGCGGGCAGCTGCACTTGGGAATCGACCCGGATTTTCGTCCCGCCCGAAAGGCGCATGTGGCCTTTTTGGCTGCGGATATTGCCGGATTGGCTGAGAGAGCCCGTTCCCAGGGTTATGAAGTTGCCCAGGACCAGGCCGATGGGACCGAGCGGGTGTACATCTGTGATCCGTTTGGAAACCGCTTAGAATTCATGGGAAGGGAGGCGAGATGAGATTGCAGCTGGCCTTGAACGTGTCCGATATGGATCAGGCGGTGGAGTTCTACTCCCGCCTCTTCGGCGTGGAGCCGGCCCGGCGCCGACCGGGCTACGCCAACTTCGCCATCGAACAGCCGCCGCTGAAGCTGGTGCTGTTCGAGACCGGCCACGATTGCAGCGACGACGAAGGATGCTTCAACGGCGCCGGGGGCACCATCAACCACCTTGGAGTGGAGGTTGAAACTACCGAGGAGGTGCTCGACGCTGAGCGCCGCCTAAGCGTTTCGGGGCTGGAAACCACCGGAGTGGACGACACACAGTGCTGCTTCGCCGAGAAGACCGAAACCTGGGTCACCGACCCCGACGGCACCACCTGGGAGTGGTACGTCCGCACCGGCGACAGCGAGGTCCTTGAGAACGTGGTGCTCGGCAGTCGGAGCTAGGTACGGCCCCGCATGTAGGCCTTAGTGCTAGCTAGCTGGCTGATATCTGCTTGATATCTGAAGTAGCTCAGATATCCTGGCTCCATGCAGGTAATCGAGCGCACCTTCTCCGAGTTCCTCCGACAACCTAAAGAGGTAGTGGCAGATCTCGCGCAGCACGACGTAGTGCTGCGCCGCCGCAACGCTCCTGATCTATACCTCAGCCTCGCTGCTAAAGACATCAGCCGGGCCAAGACCATCGAGTGTCTGGCTCGCCTTCTCTGCAAGATTTCCGCTGACTCCCCCGAGGCAATGGATGACGCCGTTGAGTCCGCCTTCCCCTGGGTCGAATTCCTCTCCAGCGATGGACGTCGCGAATTTGCCGAGGAACTGACGCGGATCATTCTCGCCTCTGCCAGTGTTGGGAACTTTGAACAAGTCGACCTCACTATCGACTCTTGGCAAAATACAGCTGAGATCCTCAGCGATCCTGAGCTCACTGCCCTTCTCACCGCCCCTATCACGGTGACTGACGGCCGTCGCGTCCTTCCTCCCCCGGCCGTCGATTGACGCCCCGTCGCCGGGACCGCGTCGCACCACCGCCGCGCTAGGGCGGGTGGGACTGCCGTTTCGCCAGCAATGACGCGGCCAAATCCTGGGAGCGGCTCAGCGCCGCCGCCCCCAATAACACCAGAAAGGCGTGGGAACTCATCACCGCAGATCCTCGGCGATGGGATAGTCGCCAGAAGCCACTAAAGGACGACTTGTCCACACACACAATCAATGGCGTGGCGTTACCCCAATGGCAATACGAGGTCACCGGCGGTGGCCGCATCTGGTATTGCATCGACGACGACAGGAAAACCGTCTGGCTGACCGCCGTCCACACCGGCCACCCCAAGGCCACCGAGTAGCCGTCACTAGTAGGGACAAGCCGTCACACCTCACAAGTAGAGTGCTCGGAGTGACTGATCAGATAGAAACGAAACCAGACCCCTCAGACGGCAGCCCGGTCTTCCGTCTTGACCTCTCAGGCTGTGAGGGCACGGGCAGGCCACTCCCAGATGGACGCTTCCTTGTTCAGGCCGGTGCGGTAGGGCGTGTCGAGACGACACCGGCGTTCGGGGCGCCGGGCAGACCATACCAAGCAGGTCGGGACTGCCTGGTTGAGGAAGGCGCCTTCGAGATTGATGGCGACCGCTTGGTGCTGACCCGGGACACCCCTTTCAAGACTCCTACCTATGCAACATGCATTCTCAGCGGCAGACGGATGTATGGGTATGACAAGTGGAAGAACGAAGACGGCCAAACCCTCAGGAATTACCTGGACACCCATACGGGCAGCACTATCGATGGTGCCGCGCACCCAGGGCAGGTCTCGCCTGCCGAACTTGAGTTCCGACAGATGTGGTACGAGGCGCATGCTGCGAGATTCCTTGCGGATGAAGACCACTACCAAGAGGCCAAGGCAGCTACTGACGGGTTTGACGCAAGCGCGGACGAAGCTTTGTTGCTGTTGGCTGAGCTCCGCCGCGCAGGCGACGTGCAATCGTTCAAAGAACGGATGGAAGTGTGGTCGCGCAAGCCCGGAACCTTGGCGTTCAAGGGTCAGAGTGGTCAGATGATGCTGAACCAACTCGTCAATCGGTCCGAAGACCATCACGGGCTAGCAATACTGCTGGCAGATTCACTGGCTACGCCGACATCCGATGAAGAGGCAGTCACCAAGATTCAGAGAGTTGTAGAACACGTCAAGAGCGTCAAAGTGGGATCGCACCCGGCCCCAGGCAATGTGCCATTCCTCTTGTCATATTTCTGGGCGCTCGCTGACAGGGAACGCTGGCCGGTGATTTGGCCAAGTGCTGCCCGCTTCATTGAGTTCTCTACCGGTGAGAGCCTCCCAGGTGGTCCTCCCGAGCGGTATCGGGTGTTTGTCGAGAGGGTTCGGGAACTTACCTCCGACCATGTCGAGTTTGAGACGACCGCCGCATGGTGGCATAGCGAGCGCCCGGTGTTCATAGATGACGTGCTGTCTGAGCGAGTCACGTTGGGCCTCGACGCTGAGGGCGCGTCGACAGCTGAGCGGGAGGCCAATGCCCGGGCAATGGTTAGCATCGCAAAGTTCTGGGGCGACCAGCTTGTAGAGAAAGTCACATCAGCACTTGACCGGGAAACGACAGTGGGCAAACCCCCACTCGACTGGACCCCCACCTACCCCAGAGCTGATCTATGGGTGGACTGGAACGCCAAGAATGTGTCCGGCTTGGGCATCCGCGTGTGGGTGAATGACCGGGGTGCCGCTGTCGCCCTGCGCCCTGGATTAGTTCGCGAAGGATGGTGGGACGAAATAGCGCCAATTCTTGAGGCCGCCGACTACCCCGACTGCCGCGTGCTAGGCGGCGCCGAGTCCCGAATCGGGGACGACGTTGGCTTCTACGGACGGCGCGGGGAGTTCGTTTATGGCCGATGGTTCGAACGCGACGAGTTCCACAGAATTGACCTTGCGGCAACAGTTCTGGAAGTGGCCGTGTTGCTGAAGCCCCTGTTTGATGAGCTGTTGGCCAGGGCAACGGGAGAACCACTGGTGCCGCCTACGGGAGATGGCGATCCAATCGCTTCATTTGTCAATAAATTCCGAACTGAGGAGGGATATCCCAGGCATTGGGATGAAGACCACAGAGCCGAACAGCGCCGATTTGCGGGAATGCTCAAGCCTGAGTCAATAGCCCTAGCTGAACGCACTGAAATCCGCCGGATCTGGAGTGGAGGTGGATACGGAGGCACCGGGCCCATGCCACTGCTTAATAGGTCGTTCAACGAAGCCGACGAATCGGAGTATGACCGCATGATGGAGTCCCTCCGCTATCTGTGCTGGGGCGACGACTCTGACGCGGAGCGCATCGACCGGCTGCTCATGGACGATCAATTTCGCATCAAAGGTCTGGGCGAATCGGTAATCATGAAACTGCTAGCCATCACACACCCCTACAAATACCTCTGCGTCTACCCCCAAGGCGGAGAAAAAGGCAAGCGCGCGATGCTCGCCCTAATCGGGCTCGACGAACCCACTGGTTCGCGCGGCGAAGTTCACGTGGAATCCAACAGGATTCTACGCGATCGCCTTGCACCATTCTTTCCTGACGACCCCTGGGGAATGTCGCAGTTCCTCTATTGGTATCAGTGGCAATTGACTCTGGAGGAGGGTACGACCGACCCGCTAGGCGTATTGGCAGAGAAATTGTTGGTTGACCCCGGATTCTTGGAGGACATCGTCAAATTGCTGGAAGACAAGGGGCAGGTGATCTTCTATGGGCCGCCGGGGACGGGGAAGACTTACCTGGCTCGGGAGCTTGCCAGGGTACTGGCACCTGATCCGGGGCAAAGGGCGTTGGTTCAGTTCCATCCTTCAAGTTCCTATGAGGACTTCTTCGAGGGGTACCGACCCCAAGCTGACGGCGGCGACATGATCTACGAGCTCACACCCGGTCCCTTAGCGGACATGGCACAGAGGGCCGCAGATTCCGCCGGCCGACGGCACGTGATGATCATCGACGAGATCAACCGGGCCAATTTGCCCAAGGTGTTCGGCGAGCTGCTGTTTATGTTGGAGTACCGCGACGAGAGCGTGCGCACCCTTTACCGCCCCGACGATACGTTTGAGCTTCCCCGAAACCTGTGGTTCATCGGGACAATGAACACCGCCGATCGCTCCATCGCCCTCGTGGACGCTGCACTGCGGCGCCGGTTCCATTTCATCCCGTTCTTCCCGAATCGGTGGCCTATGGAAGGGCTGCTTGAGCGATGGCTGGCTGAGAACGATGAGCCCAACTGGGTCGGCGAGCTCGTCGCGCAAGTCAACGATGAACTCGACAGAGAATTGGGCGGGCCTCACCTGCTGCTGGGGCCGAGCCACTTCATGAAGCAAGGCCTCGACGAGGAGGCGATGCGTCGCATTTGGAAGTACAACATCGAGCCGTTCATCGAAGACCAGTTCTTCGGCGACCGCGAGCAAATCGAGTACTTCCGCTTCGATCAGGTTTACAAGCGCTACCTCGACCTGTCGGGGCGGGCCGAAATGGCCGAGCAAGAGACCGCCGTTCAAAGAGCCGCGGCCGATCCCGAGTTCACCACGGAGTCGAATTCAGATCTGTGAGCGACATCATCCAGCTGATCGAGTACGAGACGGCCATCGTCGAACTCTCTCAGGTGCAGGCACAACGCCTCGCCACCAGAGGAAAAGGCATCATCACGGTTCAGCCCGCCGGCCAAACCAACAACTATTCGATCACCGCTCAGAACCTCGTGGGGACTTTGGTAGTCGACGATCTCCGATTGCTGATCCGCCCGAAGATCCGCCCAGAGAACCTCTTTCTGCTGCTGGAAGTGGGGCTCGACGAACACGCATGGAGACAGGAAGCCTTCGACTACGCCGATAGGGCTGACCTCTTGCCGTCGGTGATTGCGTTCTATGCCCGGACTCTGGAAACCACCCTGGCCCGCGGGCTGCTGCGGTCATACCGGCATCAAGAAGACCGGCTCGTCGCGCTACGGGGCCGCGTCAACACGGCAGCCCAGTTCCGCCAAGCAGGGGTCGCCTTGCCGGTGGAATGCCGATACGACGAGTACACGCCGGACATAGCCGAGAACCGCTACCTGAAGGCGGCGACTCGGCGGGCGCTGCGTGTGCCCAGGATCGATCCAGAGGACCGGAGACGGCTGCTCCAGCAGGTCGCCTCCCTCGAAGATGTGGCCGACGATTTCATGCGGGCTGACTACTTGGACCGAATACCGATAACCCGTCTGAATGTCCACTATCAGCCGGTACTGCGACTAGCCCGGCTATTGCTGGAGAATCTGACGCTGGCTGACCAGCGTGGCCAACACGCCGCCTCATCATTCGTCGTGGACATGAACCGGCTGTTCGAGAACTTCGTCACCCAGCGGCTACGCCGCGCCTTGAGAGGGCACCTAGAAGTGCGGGATCAGGTCAACAGCCACTTAGATACTCGCCAACAGGTGCCGATCCGCCCCGACTTGGTGTTCCGCAGGCAAGGCCACGAGGTCTATGTGGCCGACATCAAGTACAAGCTCACCGACGACGCCCGGGCCCGAACAAGTGACTACTACCAGCTCTTGGCCTACGCAACAGCGCTCGACCTACCCGAGGGCTTGCTGATCTACTGCCTTGCCGACGGTGGGCGTCCAGAACGGACTGTCACCGTCAGGCACGCCGGCAAGCTACTCCACACTCTCGCCATCGATCTCAGCGGGCCGCCTACCGAAGTGACCGCAGAAATCGCCAAGGCTGCCACCTGGATCAGACAGCGAGTCCGCGAAATCAGCCCCTTGACTGCCCCTGTTCGAAAAGAGCCCGCACGTTCACAGGCCCTCGTGTGACCACTCTCCAAATTGGTAGTGGACGCGCTGCGGTGAGCGTTTTTTAGAGTCGGGGAGTTTTCCGAACTCGTGACCGCCTGGCGAAGACAGAGAGCCTGGTCCGGTACCAAATGCTCCCCGCAACAAGGGCCGGGGCCAGTACCAACGCCGGTAGGCATCCGCCCTTGTTGGCGGCAGCCTCCTCGGGCGCCTTCTGAGTGGGTGCCACAAGACCAATGAGCTTCTCGTTGGCGGGCGGATGCCGAGTCGCCTCATTGATATACGCCTCTATCTCAGGCAACTCCACATGGTCGCTGCGAACCATCATCTCCAAGTTTGTGTAGAGGCCTGTATGCGTGAGATTCGCCGACCCCACTAGGGCGGCAATTGCTCTTCTTTCGCGGAAAGCTACAACTGCCTTTCCGTGGGCGATCTTCTTCTCCGGCTTCGTCCGATACCAGTTGTGCACCTTCACGTTTGGCCGGCGGAGGAAAGCTGCCGCCGCTTCCCGATCGCCCTCGCTCGCTTTGGAGAAGCTCTGACCCTGCATGTCACCAATGACGATGGTCACCCTCTGGCTGCTGTCTACCTGACCCGCCAACCAAGCCAACCCCCGGACTGACGTGTTCCCAGTGCAGACAACAAGGTCGGCATCCCGGTGGCCACCAATGAACGTCCTGATCTTGTCCGCAGGTTGAGTCAATTTCCCATTGGGCACGTTTATCGACGCTAGGCACCCAATGCCGCCCACGCCAAAATGCGAACGTGAATCCGGAGGTCAGAGTCATTACCTATGTGCAGGCGGCGATGCCGGTGGGGGGTGAGGACAAGGCTCGGGTGTTCTATGGCAAGCTCCTGGGCTGGTGGGGGTGGCCCAGGTCCTTCGTCCGGCCAGCAAAGCGAAGTCCTCTAAAGCGCGGTGATTGCCAGTCGGGGGCTACTTCTTCATAATGGACAAATGATGAAGAAAAAGATGAAGCCCAACCCCCGGATGGGACTAAGCATCGCTCTCGGCGTCGGGGTTGGTGCAGGTTTGGGAGCGGCTTTTGGTGACGTCGGTGTCGGCGTCGCAATTGGCGCTGGCGTAGGCGTGGCGCTAGGTGGCGCATTCATCAGACGACCCATCAAGGACTAGATTTCGCTTCGGTTGAAGTTAGTGACTGGGCAGGTCCCAGAAAGCGCAACTCAGGGCTGAACCTGGCCTGCGGCCCACTATGGTCCTACCCGATGCATTGCATGAATTGTGGCCGTGCGCTGGTCGACCTTCCACCTACGCGCTGCCCAGCGTGCAACGAACCACATTGGCTTAATCCCAAGCCAAGCGCCTCTGCGCTCGTGATCCACGACAATGCTGTTCTCCTCGTGAAACGGGCCAGTGAACCCTGGAGAGGAGCGTGGGATATTCCCGGTGGATTCTGCGACCCCTCCGAGCATCCCGAAGCAACTGCCATTCGTGAGGTGCGCGAAGAGGTGGGCCTCGATATCGCAATCACTGGTTTCCTGGGAATCTGGATGGATGTGTATCCCGATCGCTCGGGTGCTGCTGGGCAGCGGCCAGTCGAATCAACGATGAACATCTACTACATAGCCCGGGCAACCCACCCTCATAGTCTTGAGATCGACCCATCTGAGGTGAGTGAAGCACGCTACTTCCAGAGTTGGGAACTGCCAGAGACACTGGCCTTTCCCGATCACTTAGGCCCAGTGATTGAAGCCTGGAAGTCTGCTGCTGCCGACAGAGCTTAATTATTTGTTGAACCCAATCCCCCTGTTTGAACTGTTAGCCGAAACTGACTCGGGAGGCTGCTAGGGCACTCTTGCGCGGCGCGATGCAAGAATCATGCCGGACGCTGCGTTCAACTCGACTGCGACCAGACGGGGGTCGGCTATCAGGGCCCCTCGGACGACCTCAACCGATGAGCGATCGCGTGAAGAGTCATAGCGCGAGATTTCCTTGTCGTCGACAAGAAGCAGAGCCCGAGGTGCGAGTGCAGCAATTGTGAGATCGAGACCGGTCCACTTTCCTGCCTCGGCATCGGCGAAGATCAGATCGAACTGCCCCAGTATCGGAAGCAAAGCCTCAATATCACCCTCAACAATTGATGCGTAGGCTGGGAGATCGATCTCAGCTATGGACGTGACCCACGCGGCTTCCCGCTCTATGGACACCACCTCGACATCGGTTCGTGAGCCGAGCCCATTCAGAATCCACGCCAGTCCCACGCCAAGCCCCGTCCCGAGCTCGAGAATCCGACCACCGAACGGCGTAGCCGCAGCCAATACCGCAAGCACCTCCCCTACGCCTCGTTCACACGAGTGCTCGAAGCCTTGCTCAGCAGCCCTCCTTTCGGCTGCTACGACTGAAGGCGGCACTGAATTCACTCAAAGACTCTGTTCTCCGACAAGCACAGAAATCGTAAGTTCGCATGACCAACAGTCGGGAATGAATTGGCCCGGAACGTCAAGTGAAGTCATTGCATGGCATTGGTAGGACAAATTGTCACTGGTCGTGGGTAGTCTGCTCGGCATGGCTAATGAGGCTGTGACCAGGGAGTTTGAGGTCACTTTGGAGATACCCGTGTCTGACCCGGCGGATGTGTCGGGCGACCACCGGCGGGATGCGTTGGCATCGGTGCGGCGTGCTGAGGCCCGGCTTTCCGGGTAGAAGGCGCGGCTGATCAACGCCCGGCTGTGCGACGGAACCCCAATTCCGATTGGCGAGTTGCGTCGCCTGGCCTGCGACGCCGACATCTTGCCCGGCGTATTCCGGGCCAAGACCCAGGAGCTGTGGCTGGGCCGCAAGCGCCGGATCGCCACCGAGGCCCAGCGGGCCGCGCTGGCGCTGCGGGACAAGGGCTGCATCGGTTGCGATGCCAACCCCGCTTGGTGCCAAGCGCACCACATCCAGCCCTGGTCTTGGGGTGGACCAACCAACCTCGAGAACCTGGTGCTGGTCTGCGCCCGATGCCACCACAACATCCACGATGACGGCTGGGAAGTGGCCAAGTGCCCGAGCACCGGGCGCTACGACCTGCGACCCCCGCCCGATCCGTTCCCGGAAACTGGGGTGGATACCTACCGGCCACCTCAGCGCAACTCCGTGCTCCTGCGTTGAGTGCCAGGTTCAGGGCAGCCCGGCAATGCCCACGGCTACGTCTCCTTCGAATGGTCGATTAGGGACCTATGGCCAACAAACGAATACTCGCACCTTGACAACCAGATAGGACCAAAGATCGTCTGGGTAGCCGCTGACCTCTCTCGGGACTAAACCAAATTTTCGACGAAGCCTTCGAGTTGGCGGAGGTTGCGGACTTCGAAGACGCCGTCGCAGTGGACGCCGTATTCGGAGACGATGGAGTCGCCGGTGTCCCAGTAGGCGCCGGGCTCGGGGTTCAGCCAGAACACTTTGCGGGCTCGGTGTTCGACCTCTTTGAGGATCCAGGCCTGGGAGGCGTGGTAGTTGTTGCGGGCGTCGCCCAGGATCATCACCGTGGTCTTGGGGCCGACGTCTTTGCCATACCGCTCCCAGAACACCTCAAAGGCGTGGCCGTAGTCGGAGTGGCCGTCCACCCACACCACGTCGGCCTCGGCATTCACTCGGTGGACGGCCTCGCCGATGTCATCCACTCCCTCGAAGAAGCTGGTCACCTCGTCGAGGCCGTCGATGAACACGAACGAGCGCACCTTGGAGAATTGGTTGCTGATGGCGTACACCAGGTGCAGGGTGAACCGGGCGAAGGCGGCCACCGACCCGCTCACATCGGCCACCACCATGATCTCGGGCTTGGCCGGTCGGGGGTAGCGGAACTTGGGCTCGGCCGGCACACCGCCGTAGGACAGCGAGTGGCGCATGGTGTTGCGGAAGTCCAGCGGGCCTTTGCGGCCGTGGCGGCGTTTGCGGGCCAACCTCACGGCCAGCTTGCGGGTTAGCGGGTAGATGGCCCGGCGCAGGGCCATCATCTCCTCCCGGCTGGCGTGCATGAAGTCGACGTCCTCAGGCAGGGGCTTGCGCAGCGTCTTGGCCATGGCCTCCACGCCTCGGTCGGCCACCAGCCGGCGGCGGATCTCGGCCTCCACCTCCTTGCGGAGTTGGTCGACTCGAGCTTCGAACTCGTCTCGCTCTAGCCGTTCCTCCAGCGGGGTCAGCTGCTCGGGAGCGTCCTGGCGGGCCTGGTCCATCATGCGCTCCAGCACTCCGTCGAGGTCCAGGTTCCGCAGTGTGCGGTACAGGTAGTAGGTGCCTCCCACCGGGCGTCCGGGTTCCATACCGGCGTAGCGCTGCACCGCCTGGCGAGCGATGGCCCGCATGAGGGCGTCATCGCCCCGCATGAGCGCCTGAAATAGCATTTCGGCGAGTTGTTCGGCCGACATGGACTCGCCGCCACCTCCGCCCTGGCGGCGCTGCTGGCCGTCCAACCCGTCGATGAAATCGGATAGGTCCATGCCTTCGGGCCATTCGCCATCTACTAGGTCGTACTCCGGCCCCCGCAGCGAGAAGTACACCTCGAACACGGTCTCGAACGCCCGCCAGTGGGCGTGGTTCTTCACCAGGGTGGCGGCCAGGGCGTACTTGAAGGCATCCCGATCCTCGATGGGGATGTGCTGAATGGCCTCCATGGCATCGAGGTTTTCGGTGAGGCTCACCGGCAGCCCGGCGGCCCGCAACTCTGAGATGAACCCGGCCAGAAGCGCCAGCAGCGGCGAGGTGGCGGGCTCGACTTTCATGGCAGGCTCAGCGCGGGAATATCACGGGGTTGCGGCGGATACCGCGAAGTCCTCGTCGGAGGTGGCGAACTCCTTGAGTGCCTTTTCGATGTCGCTGCGGTACTTCAACAAGATGTTCACCGTCTCGGCTGCGGTGTCGGCGTCGATGTGCTCCACACCCAAAAGCACCAGCGTGCGAGCCCAGTCGAGGGTCTCCGACACCGACGGGGCCTTCTTCAGCTCGATCTGGCGAACCGATCGAACAATGCGGGCCACCTGGTCGGCCAGGCTCTCGCCCACGCCGGGCACCTTGGCCAGCACGATCTCCTTCTCCCGATCTAGGTCGGGATAGTCGATGTGCAGGAACAGGCACCGTCGCTTAAGGGCCTCTGAGAGCTCCCGGGTGTTGTTGGATGTAAGGAACACCAGTGGGATCTGGTTGGCAGCCACCGTGCCCAGCTCGGGGATGGACACCTGGTAGTCGGACAGGATCTCCAGCAGCAGCGCCTCGGTCTCGATCTCCACCCGGTCGACCTCGTCGATGAGCAACACCACTGGCTCGGCAGCTCTGATGGCCTCCAGCAGAGGGCGGGTGAGCAGGAACTCCTCAGAGAACAGGTCGTCCTCGATCTGCTGCCACATGCCATCGCCCTCGGGGTCCCCACCCTGGCGCTCGGCCTGAATGCGCAACAGCTGCTTCTTGTAGTTCCACTCATACAGCGCCTTGGACTCGTCGAGGCCCTCATAGCACTGGAGGCGGATCAGGCGGGCTCCGGTGGCCTCGGCCACGCTCTTGGCCAGCTGGGTCTTGCCCGTGCCGGCTGGACCCTCTACCAGCACCGGCTTTTGCAGCCGCTCGGCCAGGTAGACCACTCCGGCGATGCCCTCATCTGCCAGATACTGCACATCGCTCAGGCCCTTGCGCACCGAGTCGACGTCAGCAAAGGAAAAATTCATGATTGAAGGCTACGCCCAGCCTGTTCTGGCCCCGAAATCACGGCTTCTCTGGAGATGGCTAGCCGCGTATCTGGCCCTCGCCGCGCACGACGTATTTCGTCGTAGTGAGCTGGCGCAGGCCCATCGGCCCCCGGGCGTGCAGCTTCTGGGTGCTGATGCCGATCTCGGCACCGAAGCCGAACTCCTCGCCGTCCACGAACCGGGTGGAAGCGTTGACCAGCACCGCAGCGGCGTCCACCTCGGTGCAGAATCGGTCGGCAGCTTCCAGGTCTGCGGTGATGATGGCCTCGCTGTGGCCGCTGCCGGTGTCGTTGACATGGGCGATGGCCTCGTCCAAATCGTCCACGACCTTGACCGACAGCTTCAGGTCCAAGAACTCGGTGAAATAGTCGTCCTCGGTGGCCTCACCAATTCGGTCGGGCCCCAGGATGGACCGGGCTGACTCATCGCCCACCAGCTCGACTCCGGCCAAGTCGTCGGCCAGCGGGGGCAGCAGCTCATCAGCCACTGACCGGTGCACCACCAGGGACTCTGCCGCGTTGCACACCGACGGGCGCTGGGTCTTGGCGTTCACCACAATGCGCCGGGCCATGTCCAAATCGGCTGAGGCGTCAACGTACACGTGGCAGTTGCCGTCGCCGTCGATCACATAGGGCACGGTGGCGTTCTCCAAAATGGAGGCGATCAACCCGGGGCCGCCTCGGGGGATGAGGCAGTCGATGCTTTCTCGGAGCTGCATGAACTCCGCGGCTGCCTCGTGGCTGGTGTCGGAAACCAGCACCAGGGCATCGCTGGGCAGGCCGGCCTTTTCGTAGGCATCCCGCATCACCCCGGCGATGGCCAGGTTGGAGCCCAGGGCGCTGGACGACCCCCGCAAGAAGGCGGCGTTGCCCGACTTCAGGCACAGACCGGCAGCGTCGCTGGTCACGTTGGGACGGCTCTCGTAGACGATGGCTACCACGCCGAGGGGCACTCGCACCTGGCTGATCCGCAGGCCGGTGGGCACCACCCAGCCGCCGACGATCTCCCCCACCGGGTCGGCCAGACCGGCCACTTTGCGCAAACCCCCGGCCATTCCCTCCAGCCGGGAATCTGTCAGCCGGAGGCGGTCGACCAGCGTGGCGCTCATGCCCGACGCGCTGGCCGACTCCACGTCTGTCCGATTGGCCTCCAACAAATCGTCTCGGGCCTGCTCCAGTTGGTCTGCGGCCAGCAGCAACGCATGGTTCTTGGTCTCTGTATCAGCGGTGGCCAGAATCCGGGCCGCGGCCTTGGCCCGGTCGGCCAGCTCTGCCATCGGTGTGTCAGCGCTCACCGCGCGAGCGTACCCGACCATGGCTTGTCCCCTTGGAGCGCTTTTTGCAAGAGCATGGCCGAGCGCGAGCTAACCCAAGTAAAGCCACTTGCTCCGGTAGCGTGTTTTGGCATTCCACCGGTTGAACAGCAACTCGACGGCCCCGACGGCACCCCTCGCCCCAGCGGTAAAGGGGCCATCCTGGTGGGGGCAGGGATCTTCCTATCTCGCATCTCCGGTATCGGCCGGGAGGTGGCCGTGGCCGCGTTCATCGGCGGGGGCCGAATCGGCGACGCTTACCGGGCTGCCCTGACCATTCCCCGTCTGCTCCAAAACCTGCTGGGCGAGGGGGTGCTGTCGGCGTCGTTCATCCCGATCTACTCGCAACTCGTCGAGCAGGGACGGCGCAAGGACGCTGGCCGGCTGGCCGGAGCGGTGTTCGGACTGCTGGCCGTCGTCACCGGACTGGTGGTTCTGGCCGGATGGGTCCTGGCCAAGCCGCTGGTGTCGCTGCTGTTGTGGCGGCTGTCGGAGGATACCGCCGACCTGACCGTGGAGTTGGTGCGGGTCATGTTCGCCGGGATCGGCTTCATCGTGCTGGCCGCGTGGGCGTTGGGGGTGTTGAACGCCCACCGCCGGTTCTTTCTGTCCTATGCCGCCCCGGTGATCTGGAACGCCGCCCAGGTGGGGTTCATGGTGGGGGCCTGGTTGGTGTGGCAAGACGTGGACGCCTCCACTCGGGCGTCCGACGTGGCCAGGATGGCTGCCTGGGGGGTGGTGCTGGGCGGAGGCCTCCAGTTCTTGGTGCAGGTGCCGCTGGTGCTCCGGCTGGTCCCGACGCTGCGACTCAGCCTGAACTGGCGGCGCCCCGATGTCGGGATCGTGCTCACCCGGTTCGGGCCCGCGTTCATCGGTCGGGGCGTGGTGCAGGTGTCGGCCTATGTCGACTTGATCTTGGCCGGGCTGCTGGCCGGGGGGGCCATCGCCGCACTGGGGTTCGCCCAGGTGATCTACTTCCTGCCCATCAGCTTGTTCGCCATGAGCGTGGCAGCCAGCGACCTGCCGGAGATGGCCCGCGAGCAGGATAATCCCGAGGCGCTGGTGCGGCGGCTGCAAACCGGGCTGGACCGCATCGGGTTCTACGTGCTGTTCTCCGCGGTTGCCTTCATAACTCTGGGCGGGCTGATCGTAGGAGCGCTGCTGGAGCGGGGGCAGTTCAACGGCAACCACACCGTGCAGGTTTGGTGGATCCTGGCCGCCTACAGCCTGGGGCTGGTGGCTTCGGCGTCGGCCCGACTGCTGCAAAATGCCTGCTTCGCGGCGGGCGACGCCAAAGGCCCGGCCCGGGTGGCAGTGGTGCGGGTGGCGTTGGCCGCGGCGGTGGGGGTGGTGCTGATGTTCAGCTTCGACTCCTACGCGGTGGTCGACGGCAGCGTGGAGCGCCTCGGTGACTTCAAGGTGCTGTCTCCGCTGTCAGACGCAGAGCGGGCCGACGGGGCTGTTCGGCTGGGGGCGGTGGGCCTGGCCCTCGGCAGCACCGTGGCCGCCTGGATGGAATACGGCATCTTGCGCCACCGGGTCCGCTACCTGTTGCGGCGACGCCTACCGGTGCGAGGCCCGACAGGACGCCTGGCCATTGCCGGGCTGTCCTCCGCAGTGCTGGGGGCAGTGCTGGCCTGGGGGCTCGAGCCCCTGCCATTGCTGGTCGCCGCACCGCTCGCGCTGCTGGTGACCGGGGTGGTGTACGTGGTCTTGGGGCGGGGCTCGGGGGTGGTTGCTGCCGAGGAGGCTGCGGGCTTGTTGGAGCAGATATGGCGTCGTATCTCTAGGGCAGCACGGTCAAAGAGTCGCGGTGGATGACCTCGTCGGGTGCGCCAGGGGGCATGGCTTCGGAACGCAAGCCCACCACCGAGCCCATGTCGTCTGAGGACACCTCCACCAGTCCCCGGGCAAAGATCTGATCGTCGGGCCCCCGCACATCAACCGCATCGCCGAGCTGGAACACGCCCTCGTATCCGGTGATGCCAATGGCCAGGAGCGAGGCCCCTCGCTCCACCACTGCCCGGTGGGCGCCGGCGTCCACCCACACCGTGCCGGAGGGCACCATGGCGAATCCGATCCACAGCTTGCGGGCACTCAGTCGCTGGGGCTGGGCGGCCACCGTCGAGCCGACGCCGGGCTGGTTTGCCAGGGCGTCGGCAACGACCTGGTCCCGATCAGCGGCCCCGATCACGGTGCGAACCCCCGACCAGCTGGCAATCCGGGCCGCGGCCAGCTTCGAGGCCATACCGCCGCTTCCCCGATCGGTGCCTGCCCCGCCCGCGGCAGAGGCCAACTCATCAAGCAGGCTTAGATCGGTGATCTCCTCGACGACCCGGGTCTCATCATTGGAACGGGGATCGGCAGTATGGACCCCCTCGGTGTCGGTCAAGAGCACCAGTAGCTCAGCCCCCACCATGTGGGCCACCAGGGCCGAGATGCGATCGTTGTCGCCCCAGCGGATCGCGTCGTCGGCCACCGCATCGTTTTCGTTCACAATGGGTACAACCCCCAGCTTCAGCAGCCGGTTGAGCGTGCGCTGGGCGTGCAGATACTGCGTGCGCTCCAGGAAGTCCCGGGGGGCCAGCAGCACCTGGCCGCAAATCAGGCCATATCCGTCCAGGCACTCCTGGTACATGGCCATCAGCCTGCTCTGGCCCACCGCGGAGAGCGCTTGCAGGGTGACCGAGTCTGGGGGGCGACCCTGTTTGAAACCCAGCACCGGCAGCCCGGCTCCGATCGCCCCAGAGCTGACCACCACCGCCTGATGCCCATCAGCAATTGCGGCGGCCACTTCGCTGCTCAGCTTGGCCACCGCCTCGGCCTTGATGGTTCCATCGGCCTCGGTGATTGACGACGTGCCGATTTTCACCACGACGATCACGACGACACCTCTTCACTGAAATACTCGTCATCATCGTGATATTCGAATTCGAAGTCGCCGATCCGGGCGGTGTCACCTGATTTGATCCCAGCTCGGGACAGTGCCCGATTCACCCCCAGCCTCTCAAGGCGCCGGCGAGCGAATTCCCACGCCCCTGGGGCGTTGAGGTCGGACAATGCCACCGTGCGCTCGGCAGATCGGCCCACCACAACGAACGCGCCGTCATCGGCTCGCTCCACCGTGATCCCCTCGGGTACGGGCCGGTGGATGACTATCTCTTCTGAACGCCCCGCACCCTGGGCCAGACTGCCCTGGGTTCTGGCCTCCCGCACGGCATCGGCCATGAGCCTGATCAGCTCAGGTAGGCCCGTCCCGGTCACAGCAGAGATGCGCGAGGCCCCGGGAGGGGGATCCTGAAGGCCTACGTCGGCTTTTGATCCCACCACGATCCGAGGCCGCTCCAGCAGCTCAGGGCGGTAGGCACCCAGTTCCTCGAGCAGCACCTGCTGCTGCTCGGCGGGTGAGATCTCCTCTACGGAGGCCAGATCTAGCAGCACCACCAGCACCCGAGCCCGCTCGGTGTGGCGCAAGAAGCGATGGCCCAGTCCGCGGCCATCGCTGGCCCCGGAGATAAGACCGGGAATGTCGGCCACCACCATCTCGAAGTCATCGTCAGTGCGGACCACTCCCAGGTTGGGCTCGAGGGTGGTGAACGGGTAATCGGCAATTTTGGGACGGGCCGCGGAGATGCGGGAGATCAGCGTGCTCTTGCCCGCGTTGGGAAAGCCGATCAACGCCACATCGGCCAGCAGCTTCAGCTCCAGCCTCAGCCAGCGCTGCTCCCCGGCCTCGCCTTGCTCGGCAAACGCCGGCGCCCGGTTCTGATGGGTGGAAAAACGGGAATTGCCCTGGCCCCCCTGGCCTCCTGTGGCGCCCAGCCAGCGGACACCGTCGGCTGCGAGATCGGCGAGCAATTCTCCGCCCTGGTCTTTGACCGAGGTTCCCACTGGGACTCGCACCATAGCGTCGTCGCCAGATGCTCCGTGGCGGCGCTTGCCCTGACCGTGGCTACCGTTGCCCGCCCGGCGATGGGGGTGGTCCTTGAACGCGATCAGCGAGGCCACGTTGTGGTCGGCCACCAGCCAGACGCTGCCGCCGTCGCCGCCGTCGCCGCCGTCGGGACCGCCCTTGGACACATGGGCCTCGCGGCGAAACGAGACACATCCCGCACCGCCGTCGCCGCCCCGCACATTCAGGCCGCACTCGTCCACAAACTGGGTCATCGTCTGCCAATCCGCACCCGCCTGAGCCGAGCGGCGATCAGCCGCCGGTAGGCGGTCAGTCGGTGATGACGTCGACGAGCTTGCGGCGCCGCCGATGACCGAATTTGACACGCCCATCGGCGGTGGCGAACAAAGTGTCGTCGCGACCGCGCCTGACGTTGTCTCCGGGATGGATGCGGGTTCCCCGCTGGCGGACGATGATCGATCCCGCGGTCACCGGGGTGCCGTCGAACACCTTGACCCCAAGATACTGGGGATTGGAATCGCGGCCGTTCCTGGTGGAGCCGCCGCCTTTCGTCTTGGACATCTCTAGCTCCCCTCAGCGTTCGGACTAGGCCTTGATGGCCGTGATCCGAATGCGGGACTTGTGCTGGCGGTGGCCCCACCGCCGACGCTGGTTGCTCTTGTTCTTGTACGTGAAACCGTTGATCTTGCGGTCTCTTACCGAGTCCACCACCGTAGCGGTGACCGTGGCTTTGCCGAGCTGTTCGGGGGCAGCGGTCACCGAGTCGCCGTCCACCAGCAGCACCGGCGTCAACTCCACTTCCGCGCCGGGCTCGCCCAGCAGTTCCACGTCTAGGACCTGGCCCTGTTCCACTTTGTACTGTTTTCCGCCTGTGCGGATGACGGCATACACCTGCTTGCGCCTCGCTCACTACCTGCTGGCAGGTCCGAAGGACGATTCTAGACGAACCACCGGGCGTCGACCCCAACCGTTAACGCTTCACGCCGACAACGGGGGCTGACCACGCTCACTTCTTGGCGGTGAGCTGGCGATCCAGCTCGAGTCCCCGCCCCTCGCAGGTCGGGCAGACCGTCGAGCACGACTCCAACAGCCCCTCGCCGATGCGCTTGCGGGTCATCTCCACTAAGCCCAAATCGGAGATGTCGAGTACCTGGGTGCGGGTCTTGTCCCAGGCCAACGACTCCCGGAAGACCTTCATGACTTCTTCGCGGTTGCCCCGCTTCTCCATGTCCACGAAGTCGATGACGATGATCCCGCCTATGTCGCGCAGCCGGAGCTGCCGGGGGATCTCCTGAGCCGCCTCCAAGTTGTTGCGGAACACGGTTTCCTCGAGGTTGGAATCGCCCACGTTTTTTCCGGTGTTCACATCGATGACCGTAAGGGCCTCGGTGTTCTCGATTATCAGCGAGCCGCCGCCGGGCAGCCACACCTTCTTGTCCAAGGCCTTGACGAACTGCTCGTGTACATGATGGCGCTCAAGCAGGCTCAGATGCTCGCTCTCTGCGTCGTAGTACTCAAGCCTCTCAACCAGCTCGGGAGCCACACTGGACACGTAGTCGCTGACTTCTTCGAAGAGCCGGCTATCGTCGATGTGAACCGAGCGGAAGTCCTGGTTGAACTCCTCTCGAATCACCCGCACCGCCATTTCCGGCTCCCGGTAGAGCAGTCCCGGGACCTGGCTGCGCTTGCTCAGGGCGTCGATCTTCTCCCACTGGGAGACCAGCCGCTTCACGTCGCGCTCCAGTTCCTTGGCGGTGATGTTCTCCGCCGCCGTGCGGACGATGATCCCGTGCTCTTCGGGCTTGCACCGGTCCAGCACTTTGCGGAGGCGCTTGCGCTCCTTGTCGGGCAGCCGCTTGGAGATGCCGTAGATCTTGGAGCTGGGCACCAGCACCACGAACCGGCCCGGCAACGACACCTCCTGGGTCAGCCGGGCGCCTTTATGGGCGATGGGGTTCTTGGTGACCTGGCACATAATGGTCTGGCGGGCCTCCAAAAGGTTCTCGATTCGAGGAGTGCCCTGGGATGTCTCCACGTCATCGGGATCGAACACCACATCGCCTCGGTACAGCACCGCGTTCTTGGGAGTGCCGATGTCCACAAAGGCGGCTTCCATGCCGGGCAGCACATTCTGGACCCGGCCCATGTAGATATTGCCGTGGATCTCGCCCACATCGTCCGCGGGGCGGGAGACATAGTGCTCGATCAGCGCCCGGCCCTCCACCACCGCTATCTGGGTGACTTCGGGGCGGACCTGGACCAACATCATGTAACGGCCTACCGGACGGCCCTTGCGGCGCCGGCCCCGACGGCGCTCCAGGGTCTTCTCATCTAGTTCCACCGGGCCGTCGGACACTTGGTGCTCCACCGGCTGCACCGGGCGGTTCCCACCCCCGCGTCCTCGGCCTCGGCCGCCCCGGCGGCGACGGCGCTTGCGACCCCCGCCAGAACCGCTACCCCCCGAACCCCCGCCAGATCCACTGCCCCTTGAACCTGGGCCCCCGCCGGCAGCCGATCCGTTGCCACTGGGCGCGGGGCGGGAATCCCCAATCTTGGGGCGGTTCTGAGAAGAAGGGGGCGCGGGGCGGGAATCCCCGATCTTGGGGCGGTTCTCCCTATTGCCGTCGTCGGACCGGTTGGGGGTCCGCTCTGCTGAGTCGGTCATCGATGTGGTCCTTTCTCATTGCACACCAACCAGGGTGCGCTGAGCAGGGGCTGCGCCGACCTCAAGTGGCTCCAAGCGGGCGCCATCCTGCTCAATCCATTGACGAGTGCGCCGAACCAGCACCGGTCGGTACGGCAGTTCGGAAGCGGCAAAGAGATCCGACGGTCGAGCTGACCGTGGCTGGGTGCCCAAAGTGGCCAAGAGGCGAACCCCCCGGCTCGTCGGCTCACCGACCTCCAGGACACGCACCTGAGGGGCCAAGTCGTCGGTGATCTGTTTGCCTTTGCGTTCTCGCGTGATCATTAGCGTAGTCGCCCCGCGCACCTTATCCACCCATCGGGCGAGATCGTCGGCCGACGCGCCCAGCAGCTCGATGTCCCAGTCGCAGCTGGTGACCGCCTGCTGCAACGACATCGTCCCAGGGGCCAGCACCGATCCCCCAGTAGCGGCAATCCCATCAGGCAGCACGCTGACCAGGGCGTCCAGCACGTCGCCTACCGCCATCTCGGCGCACTTGAAGTCGATGTCCAGATACTCGGCGTCTGACTCGTACCCGGTGGCCAGCGCCAGCCCGAAGTGCAGCTTGGCCCGGGGCGAGAATCCCTCGGTCTGGGCCACCGGCAGCCCCGTCCGCCGCAGCGAGCGCTCCCATATGCGGGCCATGTCCCGATGACTGGTGAACCGGATTCGACCGTTCTTGCCGTACCGCAGCCTGACCCGGGTGCGGGGCGCCTCGTTCGGATTCACGACGAAGCTCCCAGCCCAACTTGCTGGCCAGTCGGATTCACGACGAAGCCCTTGTGCCTGAGCCGGAGAGCTGAACGGCCACTGCCGCGGGAGGCTGGTACCCGGCCGGGACTTGGCCGGTGCCCTGGCTGCCCCCGGCGGGGGGAACAGCAGAGGCCACAATGTGCTCGATGCTGTAGCCGGTGCAGGCGCCGCAGTCATAGCACGGGGTCCAGCGGCAGTCCTCCAAACCCACCTCGTTGAGGGCGTCCCTCCAGTCCTGCCACAAGAAGTCCTTGTGCAGACCGGCCGAAACGTGATCCCAGGGCAGAACTTCGTCTTCGGTGCGGTGTCGGTGCACATACCAGTCCACCGACAGCCCGTTGCGTTCCATGGCCTGGGTCCAGCGGTCGTAGTCGAAGTGCTCAGACCACTCCTGGAAAGTGCCCCCCTGGCGCCACACTTCCTCGATGACCCGTCCGATGCGGCGGTCGCCCCGGCTGGCGATGCCCTCCACCATGCTGGCTTTGGGATCGTGCCACTTCATCTGGACGCCCCGGTTCCGCTTGATGTCGTCGCGCAGCAAGAAGATCTTGCGCTGGAGCTCAGACACGGTGTTCTGGCCGAACCATTGGAAGGGGGTGAACGGCTTGGGCACGAACCCGCCCAGCGACACCGTCACCGAAGGGTTCTTGGTGTGAGCTCTGCCCAGATCCACGCAGTTGCGGGCCAGCTCTCCGATGGCCAAAGTGTCCTCATCGGTCTCGGTGGGCAGACCGGTGAGGAAGTAGAGCTTCATGCGCCGCCACCCCTGGGAGAAAGCCGACTCCACCGCCCCGTAGAGGTCCCGCTCGTCAATGAGCTTGTTGATCACCTGGCGCATTCGCCACGAACCCGCTTCGGGGGCGAAGGTCAGCCCGGTGCGCCGAGCCCGCTGGATCTGGGCCGCCAGCCCCACCGTGAAGGCGTCCACCCGCAGGCTGGGCAGCGACACCGACACCTCGCCGGCGCCGCAGTCCATAGTGGCTGACACCACCTCCTCGATCCCGCTGAAATCGGCAGTGGACAGCGAGGTCAGCGCCACCTCGTCATAGCCGGAGCGGGCCAGCCCGTCGGCCACCATGGTGCGGACCTGCTCGGCGGGCCGCTCCCGCACTGGGCGAGTGATCATCCCCGCCTGGCAGAAGCGGCATCCCCGAGTGCAGCCCCGGAATACCTCCACGTTCAGCCGGTCGTGGACCACCTCGGTGAGCGGCACCAGTTGGTGCTTGGGATAGGGCCAGGCAGCCAGGTCGGCCACCGTGCGCTTCTCCACCACTGCGGGCACATCGGCGAACCGCGGAGTAATCGACACCAGTGCCGGGCCGTCGTAGGCCACGTCGTACAGCGACGGCACGTAAACACCCTCGACGGTGGCCAGCTCCCGCAGCACGGCTTGGCGCGACTTCTTGCCGGCCCGCTTCCAGTCGCGGACCACCGCGTTGATTTCGGAGACCGCTTCCTCGCCGTCGCCCAATACAAAGAAGTCGACGAAGTCGGCCAGCGGCTCGGGGTTGTAGGTGCAGTGCCCCCCGGCGCCGATCAGCAGGTCGCTGTCGGCCCGGCGTTCGGCCCGCACCGGCGCGCCGGCCAGGTCGATGCAGTTGAGCACGTTGGTGTACACCAGCTCGGCCGACAGATTGAAGGCCAGCACGTCGAAATCTGCCGCCCGCCTGTGGGTGTCCACCGAGAACAGCGGCAGTCCTGCGGCCCGCATCTCGGCCTCCATGTCCACCCAGGGGGCATAGGCCCGCTCGGCCACCGCGTCGTCCCGCTCGTTGAGGATCTCATAGAGGATTTGGAGACCCTGGTTGGGCAGGCCGATCTCGTAGGTGTCGGGGTAGGCCAGCAGCCACGCCACCTTCGACGGATGGTGCTCCGGTTCCACCATCCCGCCCTCTCCGCCTATGTAGCGCGCCGGTTTGGACACGTCGGGCAGCACCAGCTCCAATTCCGGCCAAAGGGACATCAGCACTAATCTACATTCGGCTGTCGGAATGGCAGAACCAGTTCAATCAAACCGGTGCATTGGACTGCCCAGTTTCCAGTTTCAAACGAACCGGCGCATGCGGACGTTCACCACCAGGCCGAGGCCGATGAGGGTGGCGATGGCCGAAGAGCCGCCGTAGGACACCAGGGGCAGGGGAATGCCGGTGATGGGTGTGATGCCCAGGGTCATGCCCACCGCCTCGAACATCTGGAACAGAATCATGGCGAAAACCCCGGAGCAGATCAGCGCGCCGAACCGGTCTCGGGCCAGGCGGGCGGCTTGGAGTATCCGCAACAGCAAAAGGGCGTATAGGCCCAGGGTGATGGCCGAGCCGACGAAACCGAACTCTTCGCCGATCACGGTGAAGATGAAGTCGGTGTGCTGCTGGGGAACCAACCCGCTCAACGTCTGGGAGCCCTCGCCGTAGCCGGTTCCGTTTACTCCGCCGTTGCCGATGGCGATCTGGGCCTGGCGCTGCTGGTACGCGGCCTCGGTGATATCGCTGGTCGGGTCCACAAAGGTGCGAAGCCGGTTGGTCTGGTACTCCTTCAGCATGTTGGAGTTGACCATCAGCACCACCACCGTGGCGGCGATCAGGGCGATGCCGATGACCTGGCGGAAGCGGATCCCGCCGATCAGCAGCAGCACGAACCCGATGAACACGTAGATCAGCGCCGTCCCCACATCGGGCTGGAGCAGAACCAGAAGGCCGGGCCACGCCACAATGCCCACGGCAAAGAACACCCGGGACGCGCTCATGTGGTCTTCGAAGCGGGACAGGAAAGCGGCCACGGCGACGATCACCGCTAGCTTGTGAAACTCCGAGGGCTGAAGCTGGAAGTCGCCGAATCGGAACCACGATCGGGCGCCGTTGACCTCTTCGCCCAGCGGTCCCAGCACCACGATCAGCGCCAGAATGCCAACGCCGTAGATGGCCACTGCGAACTTCGCCAGCTCCTGATAGGGAACCCACGCCGCGAACACCATCAACAGCGCCCCAGCCACCGCGAACAGCGATTGCCGCTCCAAGAAGAAGGTGTCGAAACTCTCCGGGTCTCGTCCCCGAGTGGTGCTGTATATGGCCCCCACGCCGATGGCGGCCAAGCCAGCCGCGGCCAGCACCAGGAGCACGTCGATATGCATCCACGGCGCGTACAGGCTGCTCCGGGAGTCCATCTCTCGGGAACGGCGCTCCTCCAGGGAGATTACGGCCATCAGCCTGGCCCCTGTGATGAAGCCTCGACTCCATCCTCGTCGGTCTCCGCGCCATCAACCGGCTCGCTCAGATCGGCGAGATCGTCGATGGTGCGCACCGCGGGCACCGAGTCGGTGGCAATGGGTTCCAGCACGCGGCGCACTGCGGGAGCGGCCACCGACGCCCCGAAGCCCGACTCCTCCATAATCGCTACGACTACATACTCGGGGTCGGGATTGGGGCCGAAGGCGGCGAACAGCGAATTGTCGGCCTTGCCCACCACTTCGGCGGTGCCGGTCTTGCCCGCCACCGACCACTGCTCATGGGGAAATCCGCCGAATGCGAAATAGGCGGTGCCGTCCACCTCGCTGGTAACGCCGAGCAGGCCTTCGAGGATCGGAATTCGGATGGATTCGGGCAAGTAGACCTGGTTGAGCACCCGGTCGGCAAAGGCCTGATTCACCTCTCCAGTGACCGGGTTCTCGACCCGGTCCACAATCTTGGGGGCATACAGAGTGCCCCCGTTGGCGAACGCGGCGTACCCGTTGGCCAGCTGCAAGGGGGTAGCGCCCAGCACGCCCTGGCCGATGGCCAAAACGATGGAGTCGCCGGTTCGCCATGGCTCCCCTGCGGCCTCTGCCGCCGTTGGAGAGGGCACCCGGCCCACCCCCTCGCCGGGCAGCGCGACACCGGTCTGGGCACCGAAGCCGAACAGCAACGCAGTCCGCTGGATGCCCTCCCGGTCGAAGCGGTCGGCTCGATCCATGGTGTCGCCCAGGTAATAGAAGTACACGTCGGACGACACGGTGATGGCTCGGACCAGATCGACCGGCCCATAGATGGCCTCTTCTGCGTTCTTGAAGGTACACGAGGCGATCGACTCCTCCTCACAGGACGGCACTACGTAGACCCCGGCGTCCTCATAGAGGGTGCGCGTGTCCAACACTCCCCGAGGCCC
Organism: Acidimicrobiales bacterium; assembly: GCA_963663255.1. Classification (GTDB taxonomy): domain Bacteria; phylum Actinomycetota; class Acidimicrobiia; order Acidimicrobiales; family Bin134; genus Poriferisocius. The sequence goes on along the minus strand of OY760141.1, from coordinate 1,642,914 downwards.
GATCACGCCGCCGTTCAGCGCGGCGTAGGCGGTGAAGAGCTTGAACGTGGACCCCGGCGGGTAGATGCCGGCCAGGGCCCGGTTGTGCAAGGGCTGGTGGTTGTTGGGATCCTGAAGCTCCGCCCACCGCTCGTCGGAGAAGCCGCTGACGAACTCGCTCGGCGAGTACGTGGGGAACGACGCCATCGCCAGCACTTCTGCTCCGTTGGGATCCAGCACCACCATGGCGCCGCCGGGGGCCCTGAAGGGGAGGTCTTCGGGCTCATCTCGCTCTTGCTGGCGGGCTTCGGCCAGACCGGCGAGCAGCTCTTGTTCGGCCAGCGCCTGGATGTCGATGTCCAAGGTGAGGTGGACATCGGCACCGGCAACCGGGTCAACCTGCTCGATCACCTGCACCGGATCGCCGACGTTGTCCACTTCCAGCCGGGTGTGGCCGGGAACTCCTCTCAGCACCGACTCAAAGGCTGCCTCAATGCCGGTCTGCCCGATCTCGTCATTTCTCCGGTAGGTCTTGGGGTCGTCGGCTACCAGCTCGAACTGCTCTTCGCTGAGCAAGGAGACATAGCCCAGAATGTGGGCGGCCAAGTCGCCGTAGGGATAGGTGCGAACGCTGCGGAGGTCGGTGCTCACACCAGGAAACTCATCAGCCCGCTCAGCCAGGATGATCTCGAAGTTCTCGGTGACGTCGTCGGCCACCGGGACCGAATCGAGCGGGCCGAAGCGGGAATCGTCCAGCGCCTCGTTGATCTCGAACACCTTGGTGAGTCGGCCTGCCCGGCTGATCTCGGAGGCCAGGCGCAGTACCAGCGCATCTTGTCCGTCCTCGTCGAACTCGGTGTCGAAAGTGAACCGGTCCACGGTCACCACCAAGGACTCCCGGTTGTCCACCAGCACATTCCCGCTGCGGTCGAAGATCCGCCCCCGGGGAGCGGGCTCATATAACACCCTGATGGTGTTTGCGGCAGCCTGATCTACGAACTCCTCCGAGCTCATCACTTGGAGGTACCAGAGCCGGGCGGCCAGCACCCCGAAAGCCAATAGGGCCAAAAGTGCCAAAAAACTCAACCGCAAGCGGAGCGACTCGGGACTCATCGCTCTTCTCCAAGAAGCCTGGGCCACGACCAGCGCCACAGGCCGAGAAGGGGAAGGCTCAGCACCAGGTTGTAGGCCGCAGCCACCCCCATGACCACGTACAGACGATCGGTATAGAGGTTGGCCTCGCCCAGCAGCTCGCCTAGCACCGCGTACACCAGCAGTCCGCCGGCGGTGGCAACCGCGGCGACCAGCACGTTTATCCACCAGGCGCTGCGGAAGATCCGCTCTTCCAGCAGGCCTACGGAATACCCCCACACGGTATAGATGAGAGCGGAGAGTCCAAATAGCGTGGGCAGGTACAGATCGATGCCCAAGCCGATGGCAAACCCGGCGGCTGCCCCCCGCTCCGGACCACCGACGAGGCCAGCAGTGACTGCTAATGCCAGGGGAACCTCGGGGGCGACCCCAAGCACCCGCAGGTCGGAGAACAACGCCAAGTGGAGCACCAGTGCGGTGATCAAGAACAGAGCGCTTCGAGCGTACGCACTGGCGGTGCTCATGCTGGTTTACCCAGGGAGTCGTGGTGAAATGCTCCTTCGCGGTCCATCACGATTGCCCCCTTCACGAGTCTTCCGCCAGGGGGTCGTAGAGCAGGACGGTCACGAAGCTCAGGTTGTCGGCATTGGCCGAGGGGCTCACGGTGAGAATTTGGAACAGGCGGGCCTCGTCATAGTCGATTTCGGTGACGGTGCCTATGGGAATGCCGGCGGGGTAGCGGCTGCGGTCCACGCCGCTGGTGACAACCTCATCCCCGACAGCCACTTCGGTGTCGATCTCCAGCCCCTTGCCCACTATCAGCGGCCCTCCGCGGCCGCTGCCCGAGGCCAGCGCCACGTCGTCGGAGCCCACCACCAGAACACCTACCTCGAAGCCGGGGTCGGTGATCAATGCCACCCGGGAGTGCCGACGACCGGGGTCCCCGTCGATTCGGCCGATGAGCCCGCCCCTGGTGACCACCGGCATCCCATTGCGGACCCCGTCGTCAGAACCCCGGTTGATCTGCACTGAGTAGCGGTCGAAGTTGCCCACGTTGGCGGTCACCACTTCGGCCACGACGTTGGGGATGTCCTGCACATAGGGCAGGCCCATCACATCAAGCAGCGACTCCAGGCGGATGGCCGCATCGGTGTCCAAGATCTGCTGGCCCTCGAGCTTTTGCAGCTCCTCGCGCAGCACCGCATTCTCCGCTTCCAACTCGTCATAGCCGGTGATGCCGTTCCAGGCGTTGCCCACCGGGTCGAACAGCCGATCGGCACCGGATCGCAGCGGTGAGAACAGATCGGTGAGGGTCTCCTCGATGCGCTGGAGGGGCTCAAAGTCCCGCGCGTCCAGAGTGAGCAGAGTCGCGGAACTGAGCAGCAGGAAAATGAGAGTGACTCGCGACCGTCCTGTACGAGTGCCCGTTGCCACGGGGCCGATCCGAGCGATCAGTCGTACGACGACGAGAAGAGGAGCCCCTCGAGCGCGTCAAACTCCTCCAGCGACTGGCCCGAGCCGATGGCCACGGCGTGGAGGGGATTGGGCGCCAAGCGGATCGGCATCCCCGTCTCTTCCTCGAGTCGTGGGGCGAGGCCGTTCAACAGGGCTCCGCCACCAGCCAGCACAATGCCCGCCTCCATGATGTCAGCAGCCAGCTCGGGGGGAGTCTCGTCCAGCGTCACTTTGACCGCGTCCACAATCGACCGAACCACCTCGGAGATGGCATCGCGGATCTCGGAGGTGGAGGTGACAACGGTCTTGGGCAGGCCGGAGACCATATCCTGCCCCCGAACCTCGGCATAGCGGTTCTCGCTACCCGTCCACGCCGACCCCAGCACAATCTTGACCTCTTCGGCCGTTCGGCTGCCGATGGTGAGGCTGTGCTCCTTTTTCATGAAAGCGATGACGTCCTCGTCCATCCGGTCACCGCCCATCCGGATCGACTGGCCGGTGACCACCCCGCCCAGCGAGATCATGGCCACCTCGGTGGTGCCGCCGCCGATGTCCACGATCATGTTGCCCGAGGCCTCTTGCACCGGGAGGCCGGCGCCGATGGCCGCGGCCATGGGCTCTTCGATGATGTAGACCGGCTTCTTCGCCCCGGCAGAGACCGCAGCCTCCTGCACAGCCCGCTGCTCCACGGGGGTGATGCCGGAGGGAACGCAGATCACCATGCGGGGCCGTGTCAATCTCCCCGGAGACACTCGCTGGATGAAGTACCGCAGCATCTTCTCGCAGATGTCGAAGTTGGCGATCACACCGTCTTTGAGCGGACGGATAGCCTGGATATGGGCCGGTGTGCGACCCAGCATCCGCTTGGCCTCGGTGCCCACCGCCAGGGGCATGCCATTGCTGGCCACCGCCACCACGGAGGGCTCGTTGATCAGGATGCCCTCGCCGCGGACATATACCAGAGTGTTGGCGGTGCCCAGGTCTATCGCGATATCGCGGCCCGCCAATCCGCTGCTGGAAGAGAACCGCCGCTTCGCCATACTGCAAGGTTAGAGCAGCCGACCCGAAACCGCACACCGGCCAAGAGGCCGCGTCTCACAGGTTGGGAAAGAAGCCAGCCCGACGCCGACTGCACCCACTATTGCCGGGCCGCGCCTCACAGGTTGGGAAAGAATGTGGAGATCTCCCGCTCCGCGGAGGCGTTGCTGTCGGAGCCGTGGACGAGGTTCTCGGTAACCTCCAAGCCGTAATCGCCCCGAATGGTCCCCGGGGGGGAATCCACGGGGTTGGTGGCCCCCATCATGGAGCGCACAACGGCATAGACGTCGTCAGGCCCCTCGAGCACCAAGGCGACCGAGGGGGAGCGGCCGATGAACGCCACCAAGTCGGGGTAAAACGGGCGGTCCACGTGCTCGGCGTAGTGGCGGGCGGCCAGGTCGGCGTCGATGGTCAGCAAGCGCATGGCCGCGATCCGCAGACCCCGGGCTTCAAAGCGGGACAATATGGCCCCCACCAGGCCCCTCTCCACCGCATCGGGCTTGCACAGCACCAGTGTCCGATTCACCGCCAGAACCCTACTGATCTCGACCCGTCATTCAACACCGGCGAAATCCTACTGATCTCGCGGCACGAGGTGAAGGCGGGCCGCACCAGCGGTATACAGAGAACCGGTGACCACCACCGCGTCCTCGTCACCGGACAGCGCCAGGGCTCGTTCCACCGCCTCGGTCACGTCGTGAGCGATCTCGGCGTCGATCCCCCGGCTCCGCGCCGCGTCCGCCAGATCGGCGGCCGGCATGGCCCGCGGCCAGTCAGGAGCGCAGCACACCACCAAGTCGCAGCGGGCGTCGGAGGCAGCGATAGCGGCCAGCATGGCGTCGGGATCCTTGTCGCTCATCATGCCCACCACCCAGGTGACCGTGCCCAAAACGGTGAACTGGTCGGCCAGCGTGGCCGCCGCCGCGGCGAGGCCGTCAGGGTTGTGGGCCCCGTCGATCACCACCAGGGGCTGACGGGCCACCACTTCGAATCGAGCTGGGACCGCCACGGCGCCCAAAGCGTCCAGGAGAGGCTCATCCAATGCTTGTTCCACCAGGACCTCGAATGCGGCGATGGCCATAGCGGCGTTGTGCCCCTGGTGGGCGCCGAACAGGCTGACGTAAATGTCTTCGTAGCTGGCCCTGGGGGTGCGAACCGTGATCAGCCGGCCACCCACCGCCGGGTAGTTCTCCACAAGCTCGAAGTGCTGGCCGGAGACCAGCAGCTCCCCGGGCGACTCCTCAGCGGCAATCGCCACCAGCTCGGGGTCCATCGGCCCCAGCACGGCGGTGGCACCGGAATGGAGGATTCCCGCCTTCTCCCCCATCACCGCCGCCTCCCAGCCCGCACGGCCATCGGTGTGATCGCGGCCGATATTTGTGATCACCGCCACCCGGCTGTTCACCACGTTGGTGGCGTCGTAGCGGCCCAGCTTGCCCACCTCCACTACGGCCAGGTCCACGGCCACATCGGCGAACCAGCGCAGGGCGGCCGCGGTGACCAGCTCGAACCATGAGGGCCGGGCGCCGGCGGGGCCCGCGGCCAGATGGCCCTCCACCAGCCGCAGATGGCCCAACAGCTCGGCCAGCTCGGCATCGCTGACAGGGTCGCCGCCCACGGTCAAGCGCTCGTTGATGCGCTCGACATGGGGGCTGGCGTAGACCCCGACACTCATCCCCCACGCCTGGGCCAGCGCGGCAGTCAGCGCGGCCACCGAGCCCTTGCCGTTGGTGCCGGAGATGTGGACGGCCGGGTAGTCGGCTTGGGGGTCGCCCAGAGCGGCCAGCAGCGCGCTCATAGGGGCCAGCGACAAGCCGTCTATGTCGCCTGCGGTGGCCTCTAGGTTGACGTGTCCGTCCAGCCACGCCCGGGCCTCGGCCACCGAAGGGAAGGAGGCCAGACTGTCCATGCCGACGCTCAGCCGGTCCTAGAAGGGCGCCAAGCAGTCAGCTGGCTTGGCGCCGGGACCGGTCGGTTGATCGGACCTTGGCCGCGCTGAGCAGCTGGGGTGCTTCGGTCCCGCGGACGGTTTCAGCATCGACCACGCACTGGACCACATCGTCGCGGCTGGGCAGCTCGTACATGACGTCGAGGAGGACCTCCTCCAAGATGGCCCGCAGGCCCCGGGCCCCGGTATTGCGGCTGAGGGCCAACTCGGCCACCTCGGACAGGGCTTCGTCGCTGATCACCAATTCCACGTTCTCGAACTCGAAGAATTTGCAGTACTGCTTCACCAGGGCGTTCTTGGGCTCAACCAGGATCCGCACCAGCATGTCCCGCTCGAGGTGGGATACCACGCCGATCACCGGCAGGCGGCCGATGAACTCCGGGATGAGGCCGAACTTGATCAGGTCCTCGGGCTGGACCTGGGTGAACAGCTCGCCGTGGTCCCGCTCCGCTTCAGAGCGGATGTCGGCGCCGAATCCGACCCCCACGTTGCCCACCCGGTTCTCGATGATCTGCTCCAACCCGGCAAAGGCGCCGCCCACGATGAACAGCACATTGGTGGTGTCGATCTGGATGAACTCCTGATGGGGGTGCTTTCGCCCGCCTTGGGGGGGAACCGACGCGGTGGTGCCCTCCAGAATCTTCAGCAGGGCCTGCTGCACGCCTTCGCCAGACACGTCCCGGGTAATGGACGGGTTCTCGCTCTTGCGGGAGATCTTGTCGATCTCGTCGATGTAGATGATGCCGGTCTCGGCCTTTTTGACGTCGTAGTCGGCGGCCTGGATGAGCTTGAGGAGGATGTTCTCCACGTCCTCGCCCACATAGCCGGCCTCGGTCAGCGCGGTGGCATCGGCGATGGCGAATGGCACGTTGAGCATGCGGGCCAAGGTCTGGGCCATCAGCGTCTTGCCGCAGCCGGTGGGCCCCAGCAGCAAGATGTTCGACTTGGACAGCTCCACCTCGGGGTCGGATGAGCCCATCTGCACCCGCTTGTAGTGGTTGTAGACCGCTACCGACAGAATCCGCTTGGCGTGCTCTTGGCCGATGATGTAGTCGTTCAAAAAGGAGTAGATCTCCTGGGGCTTGGGGAGCTCCTTGAAGCCGACGTCGGTGCCTTCGGCCAGCTCCTCCTCAATGATCTCGTTGCACAGGTCGATGCACTCGTCGCAGATGTAGACACCGGGTCCGGCGATCATCTTCTTGACCTGTTTCTGGGTTTTTCCGCAGAAGCTGCACTTCAGCAGTTCGCCGCCTTCTCCGAACTTAGCCACAGTCCCTGCTCCCCTACCGGATGGCCGTGATCGGTCCGGCGTTTTCGGTGGCGTCACGCGACGAGATGACCTCGTCGATGAGCCCGTACTCTTTGGCGTCCTCAGCGGTCATCACGTAATCGCGGTCGGTGTCCTGCTTGACCTTGTCGAGGTCTTGGCCGGTGTGGCGGGCCACAAGCTGCTCGAGCTGGTCTTTGAGCCGCTGGATCTCCCGCGAGGCGATCTCGATGTCTGACACCTGTCCAGATGCCCCGGCATAGGGCTGGTGGATCAGCATCCGGGAGTGGGGCAGCGCCAAGCGCTTGCCGGGAGCCCCCGCAGCCAAAAGCACGGCGGCGGCCGAGGCCGCCTGCCCGAAGCAGATGGTGGTGATGTCGGGCTTCAGGTACTGCATGGTGTCGTAGATGGCGAACATGGCATTGATGTCGCCGCCCGGGCTGTTGATGTAGAGGTTGATGTCTTTGTCGGGGTTCTCCGACTCCAAGTGCAGAAGCTGTGCGCAGATGAGATTGGCCACCGTGTCGTCGATGGGAGTGCCCAAGAAGATGATGTTCTCCTTGAGCAGGCGGGAATACAGGTCGAACGACCGCTCTCCCCGGTTGGTCTGCTCGACCACGACGGGCACCATGTAGTTCTGAGGTCTCATGTGGTTTGGCTCTCGGTGGTGGTGGGGGGAAGGTCAGACTCGTTGTCGGGGTTCAGGCTAGACCGCAAAATGAGGTTTCCGTCGGGATCTTTTATCTCAACCCGCTCCAAAACCCATTCCCGGGTCCTGCGCATCTTTGCGTCTAATCGTACCCCCTTGAGACGGCTTTCATCGTCAGCGAATACCGATGACTTGAGCTCGTCGACGGTCTGGCCCACCTGAGCAGCCAGCATGGCCAGCTCCAGATCCACGTCCTCATCGGTTGCGTCGATGGACTCTGCCGCAGCCACCGCCCGCAGGGCCAGGTCGGTTTTCGCCTCCAGTAGGGCTGGTTCCCGAAGCGCCTCGGCCATCTCCTCGACGGTCTGGCCAATGGCCTCCAAATAGGTGTCGATCTCAATGCCCTGGCTGCCCAGTCGCATCTGGAGGGTCCGGAGGCGGTGCTGCACCTCGGCGTCCACCAAGGCCTCGGGAATGTCGTCGATCACCAACTCGGCGAGCTGCTCGCCCACCTGGTTGGCCAGCGAGGCCAGGGCGTCGGCCCGCTTGGCCCGGGCGATGTTCCCGGAGATGTCAGCCCGCAGCTCGTCAACGGTGTCGAACTCCGAGGCCTCTTGGGCGAACTCGTCGTCGAAATCGGGCAGAACCGTCTCCTTCACCTCTTTGACCAGGATGCGGAACCGCAAAAGCCCGTCTTCGTCGGGATCGGGGTGTTCGGCGTTGAATTCCAAAATGTCGCCGGCCTTGGACCCCCGGAGCTGATCGTCGATCTCCGGCACCACGGCTCCCTGGCCCACCTCGTAGGCGTAATCGTCCACGGTGAGACCCTCGACTTCTTCGCCGTTGTACGACCCATAGATGTCCATGGTCACGTTGTCGCCGTCGATCGCCGGCCGGGAGACGGGGGCCAGCTCGCCGAACTGCTTGCGGAGCTGGTCCACCTGCTGGCTGATCTCCTCGGTGGTGGGCTCGGGACTGGGCACCTCGGCTTTGAGCTGGTCGTAGCCGGTGATGGTGATCAGGGGGCGGACCTCCACCACCGCGTCGAAGCTGACCGGTCCGCCGTCGGCCCCGCTGGTGATGTCGATCTCCGGCGCCGCGATCACGTCTACGTCGTGGTCGACCACCGCTTGGGCGTAGTACTCGGGCACCGCGTCGCTGAGGGCCTCCCCCCGAGCCGCTTGGGGACCCAGCCGGGCTTCCAGCACTCGGCGGGGGGCTTTGCCGGGACGGAAGCCGGGGAGGCGAACCTGGCGGGCGAGCTTGCGGAAAGCCTCGTCAAGCTTTTCCTCGAATTCCTCCGCATCGATGTCCACCGACACCTTGACCCGGTTGTTCTCCAAGGCCTCGACCATGCTCTTCACAGGTTGGGCATTTTACCGGCGACCCTCCAAATCCTCGTGTCGTAGCTGATTACCGCGATGGGCAGTTATCATTCCAAGCCAGCCCCGCGGGTGTAGTTCAGTGGTAGAACCCCAGCCTTCCAAGCTGATGACGCGAGTTCGATTCTCGTCACCCGCTCTCTGCGAATTGCTGCTGCTCAGCAGCCTCAGAATTGGAAGTAGATGTAGTCGGCCACCCCTTCGGGGCCGAGGGCGACAACGATCATTATCCACACCGAAAAGCCCACCGCCGTCAGGCCCATCGGAGCCTTTGCCAACGCCTCCGACCCCTTTTCGGCCCATGCTCGGGGGAAGAACTGGGCGGCAAGGGCAGCCACGATGGCCAAGGCCACCAACGGGTTCAACAGCTGAGGACCGGTGCCCCAGCCGGTGAACAGCCGAACCAGCACGTCACCGGCGCGATCCAGGGTCTCGCTGTTGAACAGCACCCAGCCCAGGCACACGAAGTGGAAGACCCAAAGCCGCCGCATCCACAGCCGGGCGGTGTCCGGAAGGGTCAAGCGCCAGCCCCACCCCCAGCGCCAGCCCTTCAAGCTCACCTCTCGCGGCGCACCACTCCTTTTGGCCTCGCCCCGCCACCGCTCCACCGCCAAGCCGGCGCCGTGGTAGACGCCCCAGAGGATGAACGCCCCGGCCGCACCGTGCCACAGCCCTCCCAAGGCCATGGTGAGGAGCAGGTTCCGGTAGGTGGCCAGGCGTCCCTTCCGGTTGCCCCCGAGGGGGATGTAGAGATAGTCCCGCAGCCAGCGAGACAGCGTCATGTGCCACCGCCGCCAGAAGTCCTGGATGGAGTCGGCCACATAGGGCACGTCGAAGTTCTGGGGGAAGCGGAATCCCATCAGCAGGGCCACGCCGATGGCCATGTCGGTGTACCCGGAGAAGTCAGCGTATATCTGCACCGCGTAGCCGTAGATACCGGCAAGGATGTCCAGCGCCCCGTGCTCGCCGGGGGCCTCGAAGGCATCCTTTACTACCGCTCGGGCCAAGAAGTCGGCGATCACCACCTTTTTGAACATGCCCCGGCCGATGAGCTTGACGGCGTGGGCCACCTCCGCCCGGTCGGGGCGGGCCTCTGAGCGCAACTGGGGCAAGAACTCGGTGGCCCGCACGATGGGGCCGGCCACCAGCTGGGGAAAGAACGACAAATACACCGCGAAATCGAGCAGGTTGGCCTCTTCGGTGCGCCCCCGATGCACGTCCACCACATAGCTGATGGCCTGGAAGGTGAAGAACGACACTCCCACCGGCAGCACGATGTCGAGAGCCGGGCTGGAGATTCCCAGATTGCGGTCGAGGCTGTCGGTGAAAAAGTCGTAGTACTTGAAGAAGGCCAGCACGCCGAGACTCAGCGTTACCCCGCCGGCCACCGCAGCCTTGCGTACCCGATTGCTGGCGGCTCTCACGTTGATCGCCACCGCCGCCGCATTTCCCAAGGTCATGGCGACCAGCAGCAGCACAAAGCGGGCGTCCCAGGCGGCATAGAACCAATACGACGCCCCCAGCAAGAACAGCTTCCACGGCACCGGCCACCGCCGCAGCGCCCACCCCACCGGCAGCACCACTGCGAAGAACACAGCAAACGTGAACGTGGGAAACAGCACCGCCGCCGACCCTACCCACCGCTACACAAATGCCGCGTCACACACAGCGCCCCCGGCAGGATTCGAACCTGCGACCTGATGATTAGAAGTCATCTGCTCTGTCCGGACTGAGCTACAGGGGCGTGCTGGCGCATTGGCCGGTCGTTTCGAGTGTATTGCGTGCCTTGGTACGGGCCGCGCCGGGTTTGGTGGAGCGGACATTGGTGACAAAGCCTTGTTGATCCCACGGCGGTAGTTTCGGGGGATGGGTGATGTTGAGGCATTGACTTCCTCGGGTGGGGTGGCGTTCGTACGTACTCCGGAGCAGCGGTTTGGTGGGATAGACGACTATCCGTATGAGCCGCGCTATGTCGAGGTGGATGGGTTGCGGATGGGGTATGTGGTGGCCGAGCCCGATCAGCCCGGCGAAGATGCCGACACGTTCTTGCTGCTGCACGGGGAGCCCACCTGGGGGTACCTGTACCGCAAGATGATCCCGCCGCTGGTGGCGGCTGGGTATCGGGTTGTGGTTCCCGACCTGATCGGCTTTGGGCGATCTGACAAGCCGGTGGAGCGCTCGGCCTTTTCATATGAAGGCCATGTGGAGTGGATGCGGGAGTTCTTGGCTGCCACCGCCGCAGAGCGGGGCTCCGGGTCGCTGCATCTGTTCGGTCAGGACTGGGGCGGGCTCATCGGGCTGCGAGTGGCCGCCGAGAACCCAGATCTGATCGACCGGCTGATCCTGGCCAACACCGGGCTGCCCGAGGGCCAATCGCCGGGAGCCGGTTTTGAGTTCTGGCTCCAGTTCAGCCAGGACGTGGAGTTTCTGGACTGCGGCCGACTGGTGGACAACGCCACGGCCACCGAGCTGAGCGAAGCTGCTCAAGAGGCTTACCGGGCGCCGTTTCCCGATGAGCGCTACATGGCCGGGGCTCGGCAATTCCCGATGTTGGTGCCGATCTCCCCTGATGACCCCGCGGTTCCCGCCAACCGGGCGGCCTGGAAAGTGCTGGAGCAGTGGACCAAGCCGGTGCTCACCCTGTGGGCTCCCGACGATCCCGTCCTCGGCGGCGGCCAGCCCGCCTTCACCGAGCGCATCCCCGGCGCCGAGGGCCAGCCCCACGCCCAGTTCCGCCCGGCCAGCCACTTCATCCAAGAAGACCAGGGCCCTGCCCTAGCCGAGGCCATCATCGCCTGGCTGGGCTGACTCTGCCCATGGGCCGGGATGGCAAACGGTTTCCCGGTCTTTGAGAACTGCCCCTAGACTGAGCGGGCCGTGCGGGCCGTAGCTCAGTTAGGTTAGAGCGCCGGGTTGTGGTCCCGGAGGTCGGGGGTTCAAATCCCCTCGGTCCGCCCAACAAGCCCCTCTAGCTCAATTGGCAGAGCGACGGACTCTTAATCCGCAGGTTCTGGGTTCAAGTCCCAGGGGGGGTACTCGATGATGTGCCCCTCACGGCAAAATGCCGTGGCTACCGAGTGGGCTATTCCTGGTTGTGGTCTCCCCAGCATTCTGTGGTGCCGTCGGCTCTGGTGGCGCAGGAGTAGTTGTGGATGGCGCGCACGGCGATGAAGGTGCCGGCGGGAGCATCGAGTTGCCCGTGGCTGTTGTCGCCCCAGCAATGGACCGTGCCGTTGTCTCGCAACCCGCAATTGTGGTTGAACCCGGCGGACAGGGCGGTGAACACGCCCTCGGGTGCTTCGGATTGCCCGACGTCGTTCCATCCCCAGCAATCGATGGTGCCGTCAGCCCGCAAGCCGCAATAGTGCCTGGCCCCCGGAGAAATACTGAGCAGCTTTGACCGCTCCCCATCCTCATCGGAGCGCTCCGTAGGACACTCATCAGGCGGAGGCCATCCCAGCAGCCAGAAGTGGGCGCACCCCATCCTCGAATAGTCATTGCAGATGTAGCTCATGAACGAGCAGTCCAGCGGGTGGTCGAGCTTGAACACCGAGTGACCGATCTCATGCAACACGATATTTTCGTAATTCTCTATCAAGTTCGCCGCGCTGATCGGGCACGGCCCAACTCCGGCCAGATTCCGTACCCGGTGGGGGGTTCCATAGTCGGGGCAATAGCTCGCGTACTGGGCCTCAATCGTTGACACGACGGCATAGGAGTAATCTGAGCCCCAGACGGCATACCCAGACGTGAGTCCGCCCAGCTCAGCGCCAGCCAGCACGAGCACATCGCGGGCATCCCCCCACTCATCTATCTCCTCCTCACACGGGTGAGAGCCCACCTCGCCATGCCAGGTGGCCAGCAGGATCTCGTCCCAATCCACATCCGGGGAAATCACCGCCGCCGGAATAAAGCGAAGACTCACCAAACCCGATGACTGCCGGGCGAAGAATTGGGCCACGTTGCTGAGCTCTTCGACTTCTCGCGCCAAATCGGCGTCGGAATATCCCAAACCTTCAGATGCGCAATAGAACACATGCACATCGAAGGAACCGGTAAACGGCCGCGGGGTATAGCCCCAGCACTCGACAGTCTGGTCGGTTCGCAACCCGCACGAATGGGAACCGCCAGCCGACACCGACAAGAACTCCCCATCAGGCGCCGCAGATTGTCCGACGTCATTGCTGCCCCAGCACTCCACGGTCTGGTCGGTTCGCAACCCGCACGAATGGGAACCGCCAGCCGACACCGACAAGAACTCCCCATCAGGCGTAGCCGTCTGCCCAGAGCCGCTGCTGCCCCAGCACTCCACGGTCTGGTCGGTTCGCAGGCCGCACGAATGGGAACCGCCGGCCGATACTGTCAGGAACCTCCCGCCGGGTGCATATGACCGCAGACCCCAGCAGACGATGGTCTGGTTGGTCCGCAACCCGCAGGAATGCCAATCGCCCGCCGACACCGCGGCAAACTCCCCGGCCGGCGCGGTGGCCTGCCCGATGTGGTCCCCCTCCCAGTCCTCGTCCGACCCCCAGCACACAAGGGAACGTTCGGCTCGCAGGCCACACGAATGCCACTGGCCTGCTGACAGCGCCAGGAATTCCCCATCGGGCGCGTCTAACAGCCCAAGATCGCTATGGCCCCAGCACACGATGGTGCCAGCGGACCGAAGACCGCACGAATGGTTCCACCCCGCCGACACTGCGGCGAACTCACCTTCAGGAGTGTTCAACTGTCCGTAACCGTTGTGGCCCCAGCAGAAGGCAGTCCGGTCAATCCGAAGGCCGCACAAGTGCCTACTCCCGATCGAGAGTTGCTCAATCTGCCCGTCGGCCGATTCCGACTGCCCTTCATCTTGGCCTTGGCTGCCCCAACACTCGACCGCGCCGTCGACCAGCAAGCCGCACGAATGGCGCCAACCCGCGGACACCGCCGCGAACACCCCATCAGGCGACTCCGCCTGCCCATAGAGGTCGCTGCCCCAACACTCGACCGCGCCGTCGACCAGCAAGCCGCACGAATGGCGCCAACCCGCGGACACCGCCGCGAACACCCCAGCCGGTGCAGTGGCCTGGCCAAACACGTCGCTTCCCCAACACTCGACCGCGCCGTCGACCAGCAAGCCGCACGAATGGCGCCAACCCGCGGACACCGCCGCGAACACCCCATCAGGCGACTCCGCCTGCCCATAGAGGTCGCTACCCCAACAGCGGATGGTCCCGTCGGTTCGCAAGCCGCAGGTGTGGGAGTCGCCAGCTGCGACCTCGATGAACCGCCCTTGCGGCGGCGTCGCCTGTCGGGCCCAGTTGTCGCCCCAGCACACTGCGGTTTGGTCCAACCGCAACCCGCACGAATGCTGCCCACCGGCCGACACTGCCAAGAACCGACCGTCGGGCACAGAAGCCTGCCCGGAGATGTCGTCGCCCCAGCACTCAACCACCAGCTCGGCCCGCAAACCGCACGAGTGGCCGCCCCCGGCCGACACCGCCCAGAACTCCCCGTCTGGGGCCGCGGCCTGCCCATAGTCGTCGCGGCCCCAGCACTCGACGGTGCCGTCGGCCAACAGCCGGCACGAATGACCCCCTCCCGCCGACACCGGGCCGGGCTGCGGCTCGGGAACCTCGAGGCGACCGGAACCGTCGGAGCCCCAGCACACAACCGAGCTGTCGGTTCGCAATCCGCACGAGTGCCAACCGCCGGCCGACACTGCCAAGAACTCCCCGGCCAGCGCCGTCGCCTGACCGAAATATTCGCCATTCCAATCCTCATCCGACCCCCAGCACACAACTGCCTGGTCGGCCCGCAAACCGCACGAATGATCACTGCCGGCCGACACCGACAAGTACTCCCCAGCCGGCGGCGCCGCCTCCCCCGAACCGTTATGGCCCCAGCACACCAGCGTGCTGTCGGCCCGCAGGCCACACGAATGGCCGTTGCCGGCCGACACCGACAAGAACCGCCCGCCGGGGGCATAAGACAGCCAACCCCAGCACACAAGGGTCTGGTCGGTTCGCAGCCCGCACGAATGCCAGCCGCCCGCCGACACCGCGGTGAACTCTCCTTCAGGCGCAGTGGCCTGACCGATGTGGTCGCCCTCCCAGTCGTTGTCAGATCCCCAGCACACCGCGGTGCGGTCGGCCCGCAATCCGCACGAATGGAATCCACCAGCCGACACCGCTCGAAACTCCCCGTCAGGCGCAGTGGCCTGCCCGACCGGGTTCCTTTGATAATCCTCGTCAGATCCCCAGCACACCGCGGCGCGGTCGGCTCGCAGCCCGCACGAATGGCGCCGACCAGCTGATACCGAAACGAATTCCTCGAAGGGTGCGGTGGCCTGCCCGTAGCTGTTGCTGCCCCAGCACACGATGGCAGCACCCCCGTGGACTCGGCACACATGATTGCTGCCGGCCGAGACCGATTCGAATTGTTGATCATCGATCGCAGGCAGCCCGTCAAGTTCGCCTTGGCTGCCCCAGCACACCGATTCCATGTCAATCCGCAGAGCGCAGGTGTGGCGTTTGCCGGCCGAAATGGCGGAGAACTCCCCGGCGGGCGACGTGGCCTGCCCATCGTCGTCGCTGCCCCAGCACACCGCCGCCCCGTCAACTCTCAACCCGCACGAATGGCGATCACCAGCCGATATCGCGGTGAAGCTCCCCGTGGGCGGGGTTGCCTGCCCGTCGTCATCGCTGCCCCAGCACACCGCGGCGCCATCGACCCTCAACCCGCACGAATGGCGGCCACCAGCCGAAATCGCGGAGAACTCCCCAACTGGCGCGGTGGCCTGCCCATAGATGTTGTAGCCCCAACAGCTGATGGTCTGGTCGGTCCGCAGACCGCACGAATGGAGGTCGCCGGCTGCGACCGCGGTGAACCGTCCCCTTGGCGGTATCGCCTGTCGGGTCCAGTTGTCGCCCCAGCACACTGCGGACTGGTCAACTCGCACACCGCACGAGTGCTGCCCGCCGGCCGACACCGCCAAAAACCGCCCGTCGAGGTCCGAATCCTGCCCAGAGACGTCGTCGCCCCAACACACCACCGTCAACTCGGCCCGCAGCCCGCACGAGTGGTAGTCGCCCGCCGATACCGCCAAGAACTCCCCAACTGGCGCGGTGGCCTGCCCATAGTCGTCGCCGCCCCAGCACTCGATGGTGCTGTCGGCCCGAAGCCTGCATGAATGACCCCCGCCAACCGACACCGGCCCCGGCTGCGGCTCAGGTACTTCTGCCAACCCAGAACCGCCGTAGCCCCAGCACATCACCGCGCCATCGGTTCGCAACCCGCACGAATGCCAATCGCCGGCCGACACCGCGGCGAACTCCCCATCAGGCGCGGTTGACTGCCCGATGTGATCGCCATCCCAATCCTCATCCGATCCCCAGCACACCGCTGTGCGGTCTACCCGCACTCCGCACGAATGGGTACCGCCTGCCGACACCGACAAGAACTCTCCGGCCGGCGCATCAGTCCGCCCAAACCCTCTGCTGCCCCAGCACACCACCGTGCGATCGGCCCGCAGCCCGCACGAGTGGTAGTCGCCGGCCGACACCGCCAGGAACAATCCCCAAGGTGCTGTCGCCTGCCTAAAGCCGTTGTGCCCCCAACACTCGACTGTTCCATTGGCCCGCAGCCCGCATGAATGCCAACCACCTGACGACACCGCGGCGAACTCCCCATCTGGCGCGGTGGCCTGCCCGACCTGGTTGCCGTTCCAGTCCTCGTTCGACCCCCAGCACACCAACGTCTGGTCGGCCCTCACCCCGCACGAGTGCCGCCAACCCGACGACACCTCCCTAAAGAGGCCCGCAGGCGCATCAGCCTGCCCAAACTCGTCGCCGCCCCAACACACCGCCGGGCCGGCAATCCGCAGCCCGCAGGAATGCCGCGAACCCGACGACACCTCCCTAAAGAGGCCCGCAGGCGCATCAGCCTGCCCATACTCGTTGCTGCCCCAACACACCGCCGCTCCGCCCTCCAGCAGTCGGCACGAATGGAAACCGTCGGCCGACACCGAGCCAGGCTGTGGCACCGGGGCCCCAGCCCGCAACGCCCCCACCGACCCGTCGTCCAACACCAGATAACAGCCAATGGAATCGTGATACCCCCACCGAACCTGCGCCAGCACCTCCGACCCATCCGCCGACTTCGCCACATCCACCGGCTGCTGCCCGAACCGATGAACCCCGAAACACCGATCAGCAGCTGCGCCATCGCCCGCAACCGCCCCCGAAGACGGCGGCCGCCCCGAAGCCCGCAGCACCCCCACCGCCGTGTCGTCCAACACCAGGTAGCAGCCGATGGAATCGTGATACCCCCACCGAACCTGCGCCAGCACCTCCGACCCATCCGCCGACTTCGCCACATCCACCGGCTGCTGCCCGAACCGATGAACCCCGAAACACCGATCAGCGGCCCCATCAGCCAAAACCACACTCGAAGAAATCGCCAACCCCACCACGGCCAATCCCACAACGACCGCCACCACAGTCGCAGTCTTCAGCACAGAGGGCATCCGGCAACCGTATTGCCAGCAGTGGCCGCCGACACAGGCAAGCGCTCGCTCATCGTGCTACAGTGACACTGTTCCGCATTGCGGTACTGGTCCACAGTATGGAACCCGCCCTGGGGTCCAGCACCACAGAAGGAGTGTGTCGAATGACTGACACGCCCGAGATCGACGACATCGATCTGTCGAGTCTGAACGACGAAGACCTGTGTGCTCAGATGCACGACGATCTTTACGACGGCCTCGCCGAAGAGATTGACGAGGGCACCAGAATCTTGCTGAACCGGGGCTGGCCGGCCGACAAGGTGCTGGACGTGGCGCTGGTGGAGGGGATGCGCATCGTGGGCATCGACTTCCGAGATGGCATCTTGTTCGTCCCCGAGGTCTTGCTGGCCGCCAATGCCATGAAGGCGGGCATGGCCATCTTGCGACCGCTTCTGGCCGAGACCGGGGCCGAGCCCATCGGCAGCGTGGTGATCGGCACCGTCAAGGGAGACATCCACGACATCGGCAAGAACTTGGTGGCCATGATGCTGGAGGGTGCTGGGTTCGAGGTGACCGACTTGGGGATCAACACCGACGTGGAGGAGTTCATCGCCGCGCTCGACGAGCACCAGCCCGACATCTTGGGCATGTCGGCCCTGCTAACCACCACCATGCCCTACATGAAGGTGGTCATCGACACACTGGTCGACAAGAGCCTGCGGGAGGAATTCATCGTTTTGGTGGGCGGCGCACCCCTCAATGAGGAGTTCGGCGAGGCGATCGGCGCTGATGCCTACTGCCGCGACGCGGCGGTGGCCGCCGAGACCGCCAAAGAGCTGATAGCCGCCCGCCGAGCTGCGGTCTGACTATGTCGAGCGGCGACCGGGTGCTCGTGGTGGCTTGCGGGGCACTGGCCAAGGAGCTGCGCCACTTGATTACGGCATTAGATCAGGAGGGCGGCAGCCCCGCCATCGATCTGGAGTGCCTCCCGGCAAAGCTGCACAACCGGCCAGAGCTGATCCCCGAGGCGGTGCGGCAGCGGGTGCGGGCCGCCCGCGACCAATACCGCACCATCTTGGTGGGCTACGCCGACTGCGGCACCGGGGGCCTGCTCGACAAAGTGTGCCAAGAAGAAGGGGTGGAGCGCCTCCCCGGCCCCCACTGCTATGAGCTCTACGCCGGAGCCGAGGCATTTACCCAGCTACAGGAGCAGGAGTTGGGAACGCTCTATTTGACCGACTACCTGGTACGGCACTTCGAGCGCCTGATTCTGGAGGGGCTGGGCATCTCGGACCACCCCGAGCTGCAAGAGATCTATTTCAAGAACTACACCCGGCTGGTTTACCTGTCTCAGGAGCCAGACCCCGAGCTGGATGGGCAGGCCCGACAAGCGGCCAACCGCCTGGGGCTGCGCTTCGAGAGGGTGGCAACCGGCTATGGAGGTTTGGTCGATGCGCTGGTAGAGATCCGGGAGCGAGCCGCGTGAGTCGGCGGCGGGGGAGTAACGGCAACCTAGTGGTGATCTGCTGGCGGGACATCCCCGCTCAGGTTAACGCAGGCTCGGGATCCTCAAAGATCCAGCGCATCCTCCCCCGCCGCTTCCAACGGGCCATCGACGAAGCCGCCATGGTGGCCGGCAAGACCCAGGCATCACAATACGTCGGCGAGTGGCGCCGCAAGGTGATTCCCGGCGATCCCGACGATCCCGAAGGCGCCGCTCTGCGGGCAGCCGAAGAGCTCGAGACCGCGTTCCCCCGGGAACGGCTCAAGGATTATGTCGCCACTGGCGGCTGGGATCCCGACGCTGGCGAGTCGGCACCTGAGCGCATCGAGTCTTCAGAGGCGGGCAGCGCAAACGACCATGCCCCAACCGTGAGTCCCCAGGAGGCGGCAACGTGACCGACACCGTGATCAGCTCGGCAACCAAGGAGGTGGTGATCGGTTTCGGCCGACCGTTCGTAATGATCGGCGAACGCATCAACCCCACCGGCCGCAAGCTGCTGACCGAGGAGATGAAAGCCGGCGACTTCAGCCGGGTGGAAGCCGATGCCCTGGCCCAGGTGGCCGCCGGCGCCCACATGCTGGACGTGAACGCCGGCATCCCCCTGGCCGACGAGCCTGCGCTGTTGGCCCGGGCGATCAAGCTGGTGCAGTCGGTGACCGACGTACCGCTGTCCATCGACTCCTCGATCATCGAGGCGCTAGAGGCGGGCATCTCGGCGTACGACGGCAAGCCGCTGATCAACTCGGTCACCGGCGAAGACGAGGTGCTGGAGCGGGTGCTGCCCCTGGTGGCCCGCCACGGCGCCGCGGTGGTGGCCATCTCCAACGACGAGACCGGCATCAGCGAGGATCCCGACGTTCGCTTCGAGGTGGCCCGCAAGATCGTGGAGCGGGCCGCCGACCACGGCATCCCCCGCTCCGACGTGGTGGTCGATCCTTTGGTAATGCCCATCGGCGCCATGGGAACCGCCGGCCAGCAAGTGTTCCGACTGGTGCGGCGCATCCGTGAAGACCTCGGAGTTAACACCACCTGCGGGGCCAGCAACGTGAGCTTCGGTCTGCCCAACCGCCACTCGATAACCGGCACCTTTTTGGCCATGGCCATTGGCGCGGGAATGACCTCGGCCATCATGAACCCACTGCACGCCGAAGTGAAGCAGGCGGTGATGGCCGCCGACGTGCTGGCCGGCCACGACAAGGACTGCATGGCGTGGATAGCCGAGAACCGGGACCCGACCGCCGCCGGGGAGGGCGCTGCCCGCCGTCGAGGGGGACGTCGCCGGGCTGCTGTATGAGCCCAGAACACCGAGTGGTGTTCACCCCCAGCGGCATCGAGGCGGCCGCCCCTGAGGGATCGACGGTGCTCGATGCCGCCCGCACCGCCGGAGTGGACATCGACTCGGTTTGCGGAGGCCGAGGGCTGTGCGGCCGCTGCCAGGTGGCCCCCGGCAACGGGCAGTTCGCCAAGTGGGGACTGACCAGCTCTAACGACGCCCTGTCGGCGCCCGGCCCCACCGAGCTCGACTACCGGGGTCGGCGCCCGTTGGAAGCAGGCCATAGGTTGAGCTGCCAGGCCGCAGTAATGGGCGACGTGGTGATCGACGTCCCGCCCCAGAGCCAGGTACACAGCCCGGTGGTGCGAAAGGCCGTCGACCTGGGTGAGATCACCGTCGACCCGGTGGTGACCCTCCACTACCTGGAGCTGACCACCGCCGAGCTGGGCGATGAGATCTCCGATGCCGAACGTCTGGTCGGCGCTTTGGCCGACGACTGGGACCTGTCCGACGTTGAAGTTCCCGCTGGCGCTCTGCCCGCATTGTCCTCGGCGATCGCGGAGGGAAACGGGGCGGTCACCGCTGTCGTCCACACCCGGCGGCTGTACACCAAGCGAGGCGAAGACGGCGAGGTGGTTGAGCGACGGGTGCTGACCGTGCGTCCAGGCTATTCCGATGCGGAATTCGGCGTGGCGGTGGATGTGGGCTCAACCACCGTGGCCGGATACCTGCTGGATCTGGCCACCGGGGAGGTGGCTGCCACCGCAGGGCGCATGAATCCTCAGATCCGTTTCGGCGAGGATCTGATGAGTCGGGTGTCCTACGCCATGATGAACCCCGGCGGCACCGCCGAGTTGACCGCCGCGGTGCGGTCAGCGATCGACAGCGTGATCGGCGAACTCTGTGAGGCCGCGCGCATCGAACGGGCTGATGTCTGCGATCTCGTGGTGGTGGGAAATCCGATCATGCACCACCTGGTACTCGGCATTGACCCCACTCCGTTGGGCGCAGCTCCATTCACATTGGCCGTGCGCGACGGGGTGTGGGCTAACGCAGCCGACATCGATGTGGACTTGCCTGGCGCCTCCCTCTATATGGGGCCATGCATCGCCGGCCACGTGGGGGCTGACGCGGCGGCTGCCATGCTGGCCGAGGGTCCGCACCGGTCGCCCCGCCCGCAGCTTCTCGTCGACGTGGGCACCAACGCCGAGATCGTATTGGGCGACGGCCAGAAGGTATGGGCCGCGTCGAGCCCCACCGGGCCCGCATTCGAAGGCGCCCAGATCAGCTGCGGGCAGCGGGCCACCGCCGGAGCAATCGAAGGAGTGCGGATCGACCCGATCACACTGGAGCCCCGCTTCAAGGTGATCGGCTGCGATCTGTGGTCCGACGACCCCGGCTTTGACGACGCTATGGGCTCTTTGGAGGTGTCCGGGTTGTGCGGCTCGGGAATCATCGAGGTGATTGCCGAGATGTTCCTGGTCGGGATCATCGACCACCGAGGAGTCATCGGCGGCGAGTTGGCCGAACGCAGTCCCCGCATCATCGCCGACGGTCGGACGTTTTCCTATGTGCTTCAAATCCAGCCGGTACCGCTGTTGGTAACCCAAAACGACGTGCGAGCGGTTCAGCTGGCCAAGGCCGCGCTGCGGGCCGGCATAGACCTGCTATTCGAGCACGCCGGGATCGCCGAGGTGGCCGACGTGAGGTTGGCCGGGGCGTTCGGCGCCCACATCAGCCCGGTTCACGCCATGGTGCTGGGCTTGGTGCCCGACGGGCCGGTGGAAGGGGTCAAGGGGGTGGGCAACGCCTCAGGAGCGGGCGCGGCCCGGATGCTGGTTTCGGGATCGCAGCGAGCCGAGAACGAGCGCACCGCCCGGGAAGTGGTCAAGATCGAGACGGCCACCGAGGCCCGCTTCCAGGAGCTGTTCGTGGCCGCCATGTCGCTGCCCCATGAGACCGCCCCCACTCCCCACTTGGCGGAGGTGGTGGATTTGCCCTCGCGATCTACAGCCGATAGCGAGACTGCCGGACCCAAGCGGCGCAGACAAGCCCGCCGGCAACATGCATCCCAGGAGTAACGATGAGCGAGCGACAAGGCAGACGCGGCGGCGGACGGGCCGGTCGGCAAGCAGCCCGAGCAGCCAGCCAGGTGCTGGCCGCCCCCGTGCTTCAGCGGCGCTTACCGCCGGTGGAGATCATCGACGAGGCCGGCCTCACTCAGATCGAGGAGAACGCTGAGACCATCCTGGCCGAGGTGGGCATCGCCTTCCAGGACTACCCCGACGCCCTGGACCTGTGGCGGGACGCCGGCGCCGACGTCGACGGCGAGCTGGTGAGGTTCCCCCGGGGAATGTGCCGCCAGATCGTGGCTGAGAACGCCCCCGCCACCTATATCCAGCACGCCCGCAACCCCGAGCGCAGCGTGAGCATCGGCGCCAACACCACCGTGTTCGTCCCCAACTACGGCTCGCCGTTCGTCACCGACTTGGACCAAGGCCGCCGCTACGCCACCCTGGCCGACTTCGAGAACGTGGTGAAGCTGGCCTACCGGCTGCCCCACCTGCACCACAGCGGGGGCACGGTGTGCGAGCCGGTGGACATTCCCGTGGACGTGCGCCACCTCGACATGGTGTACGCCCACCTGCGCTACAGCGACAAGCCGTTCATGGGCTCAGTGACCAGCGCGGAGCGGGCGGCCGACTCGGTGGAGCTGGCCCGCATCGCCTTTGGAGGCGACCTGGCCGACCGCACGGTGATGACCTCGCTGATCAACGCCTCCTCCCCCATGCGCTGGGACGCCACCATGCTGGGCGCAGCCACCACCTACGCCCGGGCCAACCAGGCCAGCGTGATCAGCCCCTTCATCCTGGCCGGGGCCATGTCGCCAGTGACGGTGGCCGGCTTGGCCGCCCAAGCCCTGGCCGAGGCGCTGTCGGGCATGGCCTACCTGCAACTGGTGCGGCCCGGCTCGCCGGTTGTTTTCGGCACCTTCGCCTCGTCGATGTCGATGGCCACCGGCGCCCCCACGTTCGGCACCCCCGAGGCCGGCCAGGCCATCTACGTCATGGCCGCGCTGGCCCGGCGCTGCGGGGTGCCCTTCCGCTCCGGCGGCCAGCTCACTGCGTCCAAGGCCCCTGATGCCCAGGCGGCCTACGAGTCGGCCCACACGCTCTTGCCCACCGTGCAAGCCGGGGTCAACTTCGTGCTCCACGCCGCCGGTTGGCTGGAGGGGGGCCTGACCCTGGGCTACGAGAAGCTCATCATGGACGCCGACCAGCTCGGCGCCATGGAGGTCCACGCCCGCGGCGTCGACCTGACCGATAACGGCCAGGCCATGGAGGCGTTCCGCACCAACACCCACGGCGACCACTTCTTGGGCAACGCCCATACTCTGGCCAACTTCGAGACCGCCTTCTGGCGCTCAGAGGTGGCCGACAGCAACAGCTTCGAGCAGTGGTCCGAGGAGGGCTCGCAAACCGCGGCGCAGCGGGCCAACGCCCGCTGGAAAGAGCTGCTAGCCGACTACCAGCCACCCCCCCTCGACGACGCCCTCGACGCCGAACTGCAAGATTTCATCGCCCGCCGCAAAGCCGAACTAACCGACGATCCCGGGTAAACCAACCACCGGAGTGCCGACCCGAAGGAGCAAACCATGGCCGAACAGTTGAGCGGGCGGTGTATGTGCGGGGGCGTTAGGTATGTGATCGAAGGGCCGGCTCGGGATGTGTGGAATTGCCATTGCGACCGGTGTCGGCGGTGGACGGGTCACTTCACCGCGGCCACGGGCTGCCGCCGCGACGATCTCCGTCTCTTATCCGAAGACACGCTGGCCTGGTACCACCCTGTGGAGCACCCCGATGTGGCCTACGGCTTCTGCCGGGAGTGCGGAAGCTCCCTGTTTTGGAAGGTCGTAGCTGTACCGCCGGGAGAATGGCAGGACAAGCTGAGCACCATTGAGATCTGGGCTGGCACCCTCGATCCCCCTACTGGGCTGTCTACCGAGTTGGTGATATACGCCGACGACGCCTCCGATTACCACACGCTCGACACAGACATCGAGACTCGGGCCCGCGACTAGCAAGAAAAGCCTGGGAATCAGCGTTCCGCATTGCGGAACGATCTCAAAGCCTCGGTATCCTGCGGGAATGGCGGTGCAGTCGGTTAAACGGGCGTTTCTGCTGCTGCGATCGCTGGCCCAAGGGCCGTTGGGAGTGACCGATCTGGCCGAACGGGTGGAACTGCCCAAGAGCACGGTGGCCCGGCTGTTGGCCGCGTTGGAGGCTGAGGGCGCAGTGGAACAGGTCGAGGCTGGTGGGGCCTACCGTATCGGTGATGGCCTGATCGACATCGCCGGCACCGTTCCCGCGGGCCGAAGCCTGGTCGCCGCCGCCCGCCCTCATCTGTTGGAGTTGGCCGAGGGGCTAGGGGAGGTTGCCGGACTGTCGATCATCGACGACGGCCGCATCTACTACTTGGACCACACCGAGTCGTCGTCTGATGTGCAGCTGCGGGACTGGACCGGCGAATACGCCCCGCTTCACTCTGTGTCGTCCGGTGTAGTCATGCTGGCCCACTTACCCTCCGACGAGCAGGAGGCCTATCTGGCCCATCCGCTGGAGCAGTGCACCCCGTGGACCAACCTCGATCCCGACGTCCTTCGGGAGCGCCTGACCCAAGCCCGCAGCCTGGGATACGCCTGGGGTTATGAGGAGTTCGCCGAGGGCATTAACGCGGTAGCCGCCCCCGTGTTGGGCGAAGACGGCCTCCCGTTGGCCGCCCTCCACGTCCACGGACCCGCCTACCGTTACCCCGACCCCGACATAGCCCACGACCACGGCCTCGCCCTAGTAGCCGCCGCCAACCGCCTCGCCGCCCAGCTCACCGCCTGATCAACGGCGAATAAATCGCTGGGCGAGGCAACCCAGATCCTGGAGAATGGGGCGATGAGCGGGCATGGGCCGGTGACGGTGGAAGCGGGGGCGGGACGTTCGGTGGTGAGCTGGGCGTTTGACGCGGAAGCGGAGACCTTGGTGCAGGCTCAGCGGACGGCTCGCAGCCCGGCGGTATCGGGGCCGGTGGCACTGATGGCTGACGCCCACATAGGCATGGGGGCCACCATCGGATCGGTGATCCCCACCGAAGCGGCCATCATTCCCGCCGCGGTGGGCGTGGACTTGGGCTGCGGGATGACCGCCGTCCGCACTTCGCACACCGCTTCGGATCTGCCTGACAACCTCAATGGCGCACTCGACGCCGTTGCTGCCGCGGTGCCCGCGGGGTTCAACGCCCACCCAGAGGCCACAACGGAGGCGCGCCATTGGCTGCGAAATCGTCAGCTCCCCAACAAGGCGGCCGTCCACAACAAGGTCAAGGCCAAAATGGGTGCCCAGCTCGGCACCCTGGGCGGCGGAAATCATTTCGTCGAGATGAGTCTGGACGCCGACGACGGCGTGTGGGTGGTGCTGCACTCCGGATCGCGAGGGGTGGGCAACGCCCTGGCCAAAATGCACATCCGGAATGCACAGAAGACTTGCCAGAAGGCAGGTCGGGCACTGGAAGACCGCGACCTGGCCTACCTGATCGAGGGCGACGATGGGTTCGACGCCTACGTGGCCGACATGCTGTGGGCCCAGGACTACGCCCGGGCCAACCGGGTGCTGATGACCGAGGCAGTGCTGGGCGCCCTGCGAGCCGCCACCGGCCTGGACTTCGCACCGGCCGACACCATCGACTGCCATCACAATTACGCCGAGAGAGAAACCCACGACGGTTCGGTGATGTGGGTGACGCGCAAGGGAGCCATCCGGGCCCGTGAGGGTGACCGGGGAGTCATCCCCGGCAGCATGGGTGACGACACCTACATCGTGTCGGGAAGGGGATGCTCCCAGTCGTACCACTCAGCGTCGCACGGCGCGGGCCGGCTGATGAGCCGCACTCGGGCCAAGCGGGAGATCACGCCCGAGCAGCTCACCAAGTTGATGGCCGGGCGAACATGGCAGGCCGACCAGGCCGACAAGCTGACCGACGAGGCCCCCGGCGCCTACCGCTCCATCGCCGCGGTGATGGAAGCCCAGCAAGACCTTGTTGATATAGACCACCGCCTCACTGCCATCTTGAACTACAAGGGCTGCTGAGCCAATCAGCGGGCAAGAGACCCGCGGTCAGGCGCGGCGGCGCTTGATCTCTTCGGTGATGGCGGGGATCACTTCGTGGAGGTCGGCGATGACGGCCCAGTCGGCTTTGACCACCATGTTGGCCTCGGGGTCGATGTTGATGGCCAAGATGTGCTTGCTGGCCTTGGCGCCCACCCAGTGCTGGATGGCGCCGGAGATGCCCGAGGCGATGTAGATCTCGGGGGTGATGCGGGTGCCGGTCTGGCCCACCTGATCGGAGTGGGGCCGCCAGCCGTTGTTGGTCACCGCCCGGCTGCAACCCACCCGGCCCCCCAGCATGGCGGCCAGCTCCTCGAGCGGAGCGAAGGCCTCGGGCGATCCCACCCCCCGGCCGCCGCCGATCACCACCGGCGCGGTCGACAGGGTGACCCCGGCCTCAAGCACCACCCGGTCTTTGACCATGGTGCGGGCCAGCGATGGGTCCAAGTCGACTTCGACCGGCTCAGCCGTCGGATCCACCGCCGGTTGGGCCGGCTGAGCGGCCAATGTGTGCAGACCGCTGGTCACCAAGGGCAGCTTCGACTCGAGCCGAGCGTCTTCCAACAGCGACCCGCCCCATTGCTGGCGGGTCATAGTCCACTCCCCTGCTCCGTTGTCGGGCTGCACCTCGATGCAGTTGGCCACCAAGGGCAGATCGAGTCGGGCGGCAATCTGGGCCATGATCTCGTTGCCCCGCTCACTGCCTCCGGCCAGCACCGCCGCCGGACTGAGCCGTCGAATCAGCTGGGCTGCGGCCTCGCCCCAGGCCTCGGGGCTGAAATCGGCCAGCACGTCATCGACAACGGTGTACACCGCCTCGGCTCCGTAGGCCCCGGCCTCGCCCGCCATCTGGGCGTCGTCGGTGCCGATGAGCGCAGCATGCAGCGGCGCTCCCATCTGGGCTGCCAGCCCCCGACCGAAGGTCAGCGCCTCCCGGGCGGCCTCATCCATGGAGCCTCGGTCGTGCTCCATCACCACGAGCAGCATCACAGCACTCCCAGTTCTTCGAGCACGTCCACCACGGCAGGGGCGGCCTCGGGTCCTTTGCCCAAGACCACTGTCTCGGTGACCGCCTCGCGGGGCCGGTGCAGCCGAACCAGCGACTGCCCGCCGGACTCTGCCCCAGAGGCCACCTCGGCCACCTCCAGCTTCTTGGACGCCAGCCGTCCCCGCATCGTGGGGTAACGGGGCAGGTTGAGGCCCTCTTTGACCCCGACCGCGGCCGGCATGGGCAGCTCGTACACCTCGAAACCGCCGTCGATCTCCCGGCGAGCCCGAACCACGCCGCCATCGGTCTCGGAATCCACCTCGATGCCCTTGATGCCGTTGACGATGGGGCGGCCCAGGGCATAGGCCACCCTCACCCCTACCTGGAAGCCCCCGGAGTCGGCCGACTCGTTGCCGAACACCAACAAGTCGAAGGGGCCGTCGGCGGCCTCCAAGCCCCGAATCGCCTCGGTCAGCGCGGCGGCGGTGCGCTGGGGATCCCAGGCCGAGCCGTCGGTGGCCACCAGCACCCCGTGGTGGGCCCCCACCGAGGCCGCGTAGCGCAGCTGATCGGCAGCCTCCGGCGGTCCCAGCGTCAGCACGGTCACCTCGCCGCCGTGGCGCTCGGTGAGCTGCACGGCCTCCTCCACCCCGCACTCTTCATGGGGGCTGGTGGCAAAGCCCAGGTGGGTGGCGTCTACGGCGAGGCCGTCGGCGGTCACGTTGATCTTGGCGCCGGGCGCCGCCACCCGCTTCACACAGCACAAGATCCTCATGGCGACCGCTCCGCTAACCCCTCATCCGGCTGTCTTCGGGATCGAACACCGCTCCAGTGCTGGCCACCTTCACCGGGAATAGCTCGTTCATGTACAGCACCTGGAGGTCGGTGCCCGGCAGGGACAGCTCGGCAGGGAGATAGGCCATCAGCAGGTGCTTGCCCACCGAAGGTCCCGGCCCCGCGGTGGTCACCCGCGACACCCGTCCGTGGGAGTCGGTGATCCGCTGGCCGTCTTGGGTCAAGATGGGCTCGTTGCCCCCCTGCATGTAGCGCTTGCGGCCCTGGGAATCGGTCAAGTCCTCCACAGTGAGCACGCACATCGAAACCTCGGGATCGCCCATCTCCCGGGCAGCCAGATAGGCCTCTTTGCCGATGAACGGCGCGGCCTTCACCTTGGGCCGGGCCAGGCCGGCCTCCAGCGGGTTGTACTCGCTCTCCAGCTCGGCGCCCATGAGTCGGTAGCCCTTTTCCAGCCGTCCTGAGGTGCCGTACACCCCGCCGCCGGTGGGGCGCAGCCCGTAGTCGGCCCCCACCGCCATGAGCGCGTCCCACAGCGCCGGTCCATCGTCCCAGGCCGCATAGATTTCCCAGCCGGTGTCGCCCACGTAGGAGATGCGAAACAGCGTGGCCTCAATGGTGCGGCCACCGCAGTTCAGCTCCACCTCCACCAGCGAGCCATAGGGCGACCCATCCTGGCTGAGGTCTTGGCTGGTCAGCGCCCCGATCACCTGCGGGGAGTTGGGCCCCCACACCCCGAGGGTGGTGATCTGATCGGTGATGTTGGCGAAGCTCACCGATCCGTCGACCGGCAGGTGGCGTCGGGCCCAGAACTCGTCGCGGCCGCCATCGAACACACCAGTGACAATGCGCACCCGGTCGGCGCCCATCCGCATCATGGTCAGGTCGGAGTGGAAACCGCCGTCGGGGGTCAGCCACGGGGTGTAGATGGAGCGGCCCACTGCCACGTCCACCCTGTTGACCGCCAGATAGTCGGCGTAGGCCACCGCGCCGGGCCCGCTCAGCTCGAAGATCTGAAAGGCGCTCAGATCGACCATCCCGCAGTTCTCCCGCAGGTTGAGGTGCTCGGCCACGGTGATCGGGCTCCACCACCGGGCGTCCCATTCCACTTCCCGGCCCTCCACCTCATAGCGGGTTACCAAATCGGCGTTGGACTCGAACCACTGGGGCCGCTCCCAGGTGCGGGCCTGGAAGAACTCGGCCGCCAACTCCTGCTGGCGGGAGAAGTAGGGGCTGACCCGGAGGTTGCGGCAGCTCTCCCACTGCTCTTGGGGATGCACGATGCCGTAGGTCTTGTTGAAGTGCTCCGCGGAGCGGGCCCAGATGTGGTCGTCGCCTCGCTCCTCGGCGTAGAAGCGGGACACGTCGGCGCCGTGGACGTCGATCACCCTGGGGTAGCCGAAGGTCATCCACTCGGCCACCACCTGGGCCATGCCCGGCCCCTCTTTGACCCAGATGGCCGCGGCCGACCACAGGTTGCGGACCTCGGGCAGCTCGCCCAAACACGGCATGGCGTCGGGGGTGAGCGACAACAGGCCGTTGATGGCGTACTTGATCTCGGCGTCGCCCAGCATGTCCATCAAGTCGATGGCCTGCTCCATCTGAAGGTCGAAGTCGTCGTCGGTGAACGGCATCTCGGTGGGCGATAGGGCGGCCTCCTCGTTGGAGGGGATCTCGTCGGGGTGGTGGAAGATGGGCCGGTGGGCGTATGACCCCACCTCCATCGACCCGGCCGACTGGCGCTCGTAGCAGAAGGTGTCCATGTCCCTAACGATGGGGTAGCCGATCTCGTTGTTGGTCTCGGCCAGGATGTCGAGCGGACCGACATCCACCATCTGATGCACGGCGGGCACCAGCGGGATGTAGGCGTCGGCCATGTTGGCCACCCGGTTCGACCACACGCCGCAGGCGATCACCACATACTCGGTCTCGATGGTGCCCTTGTCGGTGACCACTGCTTTGACAGTGCGGTCGCCGGGGTTGGGGCCGTCTTCGGTGATTATGTCGAGCACCTCGGTGTTGGCCGCCACATGGCAGCCGCCGTTCACCGCGACATTGCGCATTTGGGTGCCGGTCTCCAGTGAGTCCACCACCGACACCGTGGGGCAGTAGAAGCCCTCCAAAACGATGTCAGTGTTGACGAACGGAACCAACTCCTTCACCTCTTCGGGGGTCAAAAGGTGGGCCTCCACCCCCCAGGCGGTGGCCGAGGTCATGCGCCGCTTGAGCTCGTCGACGCGCTCTTGGGTTCGGGCTACCTCGATGCCGCCGGAATCCACCGACAGGCCGAGGTCGCGGTATTGGTTGGCGCTCTGCACCCCCAGCAGGCACATCTCCTTGTTGTGGTCCACCGGGAAGATGAAGTTGGAAGCGTGGCCGGTGGACCCTCCGGGGTTGGGCAGCGGGCCTTTGTCCAGCAACACCAGATCGGTCCACCCCAGCTTGCTCAGGTGCCCGACCAGGCAATTTCCCACGATTCCCGCGCCGATAACTACGCACTTGGCCTTTTGGGGGACCTCAGCCATGTCCTGCCTCCATCATGATGCCCAGCTAGCTCCTAAATGGTAGTGCTTCGCGACCGCAAGCGTTGCACTTCTGGTCCGTATTATGGTACAGTTCCGTTATGCGGAACGACTCGGCCAGTCTAACGCAGTGGGAAGACCCAAAACCGACCGGTCCGAATCTGGATGTCCAAGAGCTCATTCGGAGCGCGGTTTTCGAGATAATTCCCCTGAACAACGCCATTGAGGCCATCGACGCGTTGCCCGAGAAATCAAGGGTTTCGGTCACCGCATCGGCCACCAAAGGCCAGGACGCCACGCTGGAGTTGGCCGAAGAGCTGATTGAACGGGGACATCACGCCATCCCCCATTTCTCGGCCCGGCTGATGAGAGACCGCGGCCAAGTCAAAGACCTGGCCGCTTGGGCCAAGGACAACGAGGTGACCACCGCCTTTGTGATCGGCGGCGACGCCACCGACCCGGGGGCCTACCCCGACGCTCTCAGCTTTATGCGGGATCTTTTCGAGGACGACCACGGGTTGAGCACGGTCGGCGTGGCGGCCTATCCCGACGGCCACCCCCTCATCAGCGAGGACGTGCGCCGAGATGCCCTGTTCGCCAAGCAGGATCTACTGGTCGAGGCCGGGCTGCGGGGCTATTGCAGCACCCAGATGTGCTTCGACCCGGCCAGGATCATCGCCTGGCTCAAGGCCGAGAGGAGCGACGGGCTGACCCTTCCGGTACACCTGGGCATCCCCGGCGCAGTTGAGCGCACCAGGCTGCTCACCATCGGCGCCCGCCTCGGCGTCGGCCAGTCGCTGCGCTATCTCCGCAAGAACCGCCGCTCGGTGGCCAAGCTGCTCGGCTCATCGGCCCACGACCCCTCCGACCTGCTGGATGCCCTAAGCAGCCAGCTAACTCCGCTCGGCATAATCAGCCTCCACATCTTCACCTTCAACCAAGTCGAGCCCACCGCCGCCTGGCAACAGGCCCTCCTCCACAGCTGACCCAGCCCGAGCGCCCGGCTGGAAACGGGGCGGGAGTAGGGTTCCAGGAGCATTGAGTTCTGGGAGTCCGGCATGGAGCACTTCACACTGCGAGGGGGAATCGTCGTCGACGGCACCGGCGATCCGGCGCGGCGGGCTGATGTGGAGGTGGCCGGCGGGCGGATCGCCGCGGTGGGCGACATCCCCCGCAGCGGCGGCAGTACCGAAGTAGACGTGTCGGGTTTGGTGGTTTCGCCGGGGTTTGTGGATATCCACACCCACTTTGACGCCCAGGTGTTCTGGGATCCCGACCTCACCCCGTCTTCATGGCACGGCGTCACCACCGTGGTGCAGGGAAACTGCGGATTCGGGGTGGCCCCCACCAGGCCGCAAGACCGCGACCTTGTTATGGAGACGCTGGAGCTGGTGGAGGGGATGCGGGTCGACACCCTGCGGGAGGGCATCGACTGGTGTTTCGAGACGTTCCCCCAATACTTGGATGCCGTGAGGGCCCTGCCCAAGCGGATCAACCTAGGGGCATTCGTGCCCCACAGCATGGTGCGGCTCTACGTAATGGGCCCCGACGCCGCCTTCTCCCGCACCGCCACCGACGCCGAGCTGGCCGAGATCCTACGGATCATCCGGGAGGCCATGGACGCGGGGGCCGTGGGCGTCTCTACCTCCCAGGCGCCGTCGCACCAGGGGCCACAGGGCCGGCCGGTGCCCAGCCGATTCGCCGACGTTCGAGAGGTGGCCGCCCTGGTGGAAACGCTGGCCGAGGTCGGACGGGGCATCATCGAGATCACCTACGGGCCGCTCATGGAGATCGAAGAGGTGGCCCAGCTCTCCAAGCAGCACGGTGTGCCCATCACCTGGGGCGCTGTGCTACCCGGCCTGTTCGGCCCGGCCGGATCGGCGATGGACATGCTGGAGCGGGGCACCTCCGTCGGCGGCCAGCTATGGCCCCAGACCAGCACCCGTTTCATCACCACCCAGATGAGCCTGGAGAACCCCTACCAATGGAGCAGGATTCCGGCGTTCGCCGAAGTGCTGGGCCGGGGTGCCGACGCCATGGCCGCGGCCTATGCCGATCCTGCCTGGCGAGAGCGGGCCCTCCGCCAGATGGAGTCCATCGCCGATCAGACCGACTTCCTCGACGGCGACATCGACGGCTACTTCCGCCGCACCTCGGTGGAGGAGACCGGCTGCCACTTCGATCTGCGGGGTGTTCCGCTGGCCGATGTGGCTGCCGCTCGAGGCGGCCACCCGCTAGAGGCGATGCTGGACCTGGCCCTGGAAGACAGCCTGGCCACCCGGTTCCGCAATCTGCCCCGCACCGACAAGGCCGAGCTCACCGAGCTAGTCACCGATCCCCGCACCGTTCTCGGCGCCCACGACGCCGGCGCCCACGTCGACATGCTGTGCGACTCCTGCTATCCCACCTACACCCTGCGCTATTGGGTGCGAGAGGAGCAGGCCATGACCCTGGAGCAGGCGGTGTGGCGGATGAGCGGCCAGCCGGCCGAGCTGTGGGGACTAGCCGACCGAGGCACGGTCGAGCCGGGCAAGGCCGCCGACCTGGTGGCCTTCGACGCCGACACCGTCGGCGAAACCCACCCCGAGCGAGCCTGGGACTTCCCCGCCGACGGCGACCGGCTGATTGCTCGCAGCCAGGGCATAGAGCACATCTGGATAAACGGCACCCCCACCCGCCGCAACGGCCTCGACCTAGAAGGCGCCGCGCCGGGGCTCGTGATCGATTCCCGCTAGCCCCCGCCGCCTTCGGCCATTAGGGCGGCGAGACTGCGGCGCCATTCGACTGAGGGGCGGTCGGATTGGACGCTGACGGTGGCGGTTAGATCCATGGGCAGCACGCCTTCGAGCTTCTCCAGCATGGCTTTGTCCTCGGCGCCGATGGCCAGGTCGAATTGCATGATCTCATCGGCCGGTACCGAGAAGTCGTCGTTGCGCCACACTACGAAGTTGAACAGCGAGTTCACATCGTCCATCGGGGTGGTCAGCAGCAACAAGATGTGCTCCAGCCCGGACTCGTAGGCGATGGTGCTGCGCACCGAGAACGGCAGCACATAGCCGGTGGTCATCCGGCGGTGCAGCACGTCGGAGTCTTGGCCGGTGACGGTCTGGCCCGCGTCGCTGGTGTTGTTGGCGTTCACCTCATACACGTAGCCCCGGTAGCCGTCGGGCAACTCGCCCATCTCCAGCGGGGGAATCACCGTCTCTTGGGCGAGGCCAAAGGTGGCGGTGTGGACGAACGGGAAGTGGGAGAAGTCCATGAAGTTGTCGGTGATCCGGGTGGCCGATACCGCCCACTGCTGGAAGGTTGTATTGAGCCGCCGGAACGACGGGTTGGCCTCCTGGGGGATCTCGGGAATCTTCCCCAGCGGCTTGCCCGGACACAGCCACACCAGACCGTAGCGCTCCTCCACAGAAACAGTGTTGAGGTGGGCCTTGGGCGGCACCGGGGTGCCCGGGGGCGACGAAGGCACTAGCTCACACCGCCCCCCGGCCCCGAACCGCCACCCGTGATAGGGGCACTCCACACAGCCGTCTACCATGCGGCCCTCCGACAGCGGAGACTCCCGGTGAGGGCAGCGGTCGGGCGCCGCGGTGAGCGATCCATCGTCCGAGCGCCACAACACGTAGCGACGGCCCAGCACCTGAATCCCCACCGGCCCCGGCGCGATGTCCTCGACAAGGGCTATCGGATACCACTGGTGATCCAGTGCCGGCTGGCCGACGAGCTCTCCAGAATCGCCGTTCCCCTTCATGGGCCGATGATACCCCCGCCG
Source organism: Acidimicrobiales bacterium (assembly GCA_963663255.1). Classification (GTDB taxonomy): domain Bacteria; phylum Actinomycetota; class Acidimicrobiia; order Acidimicrobiales; family Bin134; genus Poriferisocius. The sequence goes on along the minus strand of OY760141.1, from coordinate 1,608,604 downwards.
CCCATTTCGTGTTCCCACATCAATGCGCCAGTAGGGTCGATGGCCGTGGCCACGGCTGACTGGGTTATCACCGGCGACATCGTGACCATGGACGCCGAGCGCACCATCGTTGCGGGCGGCGCGATTGCGGTGACCGGCGGTGTGATCGCCGCAGTGGGCAAGGCCGACGACATCAGGCGGCAGTACCCGAACTCGCCGGAGCGGGGCTCTCCGGGGTCGCTGGTCACTCCCGGCTTCGTCAACGCCCATCAGCACCTGACCGCCGACCGGCTGGTGGCCTCGGCCATCCCCGACGACCTGCCCCCCGGCGCGGCCATCTTCGAGTGGATCGTCCCCGTCCACGAGCACGTCTCCGGCGACGACGATGAGCTGTCCGCCACCCTGGGGCTAATCGAGGCAGCCACCAACGGCATCACCACCACCATCGATGCCGGCACAGTGGCCCACCCCGACCGGGTGGCCCAGGCCATGGCCGCGGTGGGCGTGCGGGGCGCCATCGGCCGCTGGGGATCCGACGCTGACGGCCTGCCCCAATCCGGCCCGGTCGACGAGGTGATCGACGCCCAGCGGGATCTGTTGGAGCGGTATCCGCCCGGCGGCCTGGTGGAGGCGTCGGTGACCCTGGTGGGCCACGACCTGATGTCCGACGAATTGATCGTCGCGGCCGCCGATCTGGCCCGCTCGACCGGGCGGCGGCTGAGCTTTCACCTCTCCCCCACTCCCGACGACGCCACCAGCTACCTGGAGCGCACCGGCCACCGTCCACTGATACACCTCGACCGCCTCGGGGTACTCGGCCCGAATGTGCTGGTGGGCCACGCCGTCCACATCGACGACACCGAGTTGGAAGCACTGGTGTCCACCGGCGCCGCGGTGGCCTCCTGCCCCTGGGCCTATCTCCGGCTGGGCCAAGGGCTCACCAGGCAATTCGCCCACCTGGACCTGTGGCGACGGGGCGGCCGGTTGGCGCTGGGCTGCGACACTGAGAACGCCGGCGACGCCATCGACGGCGTGCGGGCCGCGGCCCTTTTCGCCGGTCTGGCCAAGGACACCTCCGCCGACCCCACAGAGTTCGGCGCCCACCACGCCTTCGAGCTGTTGACCATCGCCGGGGCCGAGGCGGTGGGCATGGCAAACCGGATCGGCTCCCTGGAGGCGGGCAAGGCCGCCGACATCGTGGTGATCGACCGCTCGGGAATCCAATGGCAGCCGCCCAGCCCCGACCCGATCCTGCAACTGGTGTGGGCGAGCGGAAGCCGCTCAGTCACCGACGTTCTGATCGACGGCCGATTGGTGGTGGCCGACGGCCGCTGCACCACGGTGGACCTCGACTCGCTGCAAGCCGCGGCCCGTCTAGCCGCCCGATCCCTCATCGAGCGATCCGGTATCCAACCGCGCTCGCCGTGGCCCCTGCGATGACCCCGAGGATGAACTAGAAATAGGAACGATGACCTATCCAAACACTCTTATCTTCGTTGACTTCCCCTCCGATGACCCCGAGGCCTCAGCCGCCTTCTACCACGAGGTCTTCGGCTGGGAAGTGGAGCCCCGCCCGGCCGGCGTGTTCCACCGGATCGTTCCCGGTCAGAACTTCCAGTTGGACGACGGCTCCCAGAGCGAGATCGGCAACCTGCACATGGGGATCCACAACGCGGCCAACGCCCGCCCCCACCCCGACCCCGCCGGCGTTGAGCCCCGCGGCCTGTCTGAGGACGGCCGCTCCGTGCGGATCTGGGTCCTGGTCAGCGACGACGACGACTCCGACGCCATCATGGAACGGGCCGTGGCCCGAGGGGCCACCGAGCTTTGGCGCGAGCACTACTGGGCCGAGTTCAACGGGTTCAACGCTGCCTTTAAAGACCCCTGGGGCAACACTCTGATCTTGTGGACCAAGGGTGGCGACGATCCGCAGATCCCCGACGGCTGGACCGACGAGTAAGGCTGCTGTGACCGACCAAGATCCCGTCTATGACGTCCATCCCCCGGCCGCCCGCTGGACCCACATCGCCCTGCGGGTGGCCGACATGGACGCCACCATCGACTGGTACACCACCTACACCCCCATGCGCCTGTTGGACCGGCGCGAAGACGACATGGGCTACGGGGCCTGGCTGGGCCACGGCGATTCCCCCGACTCGCCTTTCATCTTGGTGCTGGCCCAGTTCTTCCCCGAGACCGACCCGTTCAAGGGCTCGCCCATCGCCAAGCTGTCCCCCTTCGCCCACCTGGGCATCGAGCTCACCAGCCGGGAGGCGGTGGAGGAGGCGGCGGCTCAGGGCAGCGATGGCGGTTGCCTGGCCATGCCCCCCACCGACATGCCGCCCCCCATCGGCTACATCTGCATGCTGGCCGACCCCGACGGCAACATGGTGGAGTTCTCCTACGACCAGGGCGTCTACGCCCACGCCCGCCAACTCGCCCAGCAGCAGAGCTGACTCCCAACCCTGCACCAATCTGAATTGGAGGGCCCGATGACCGATGTCATGCAAGGTGTTCGCATCCTCGAAGTAGCCGAGCACACCTTCGTGCCCGCCGCTTCGGCCCTGTTGGCCGAGTGGGGCGCGGAGGTGGTCAAGATCGAGCATGTGGAGCGGGGCGACGCCATGCGGGGCCTGGCCTCAAGCGGCACGGTGTCGCTGGGCGGCGGTGCCCACGTGCTGCTGGAGCACTCCAACCGGGGCAAGCAGAGCCTCGGCCTCGACCTGACCTCCGAGGCGGGACTCGACATCTTGTACCGCTTGGCTGAGGCCAGCGACGTGTTCCTCACCAACAAGCTGCCCAGCGTCCGCCAGAAGCTGCGGATCGGCCTCGACGAGATCCGAGCCCACAACCCGGACATCGTCTACGTGTGCGGCGGTGGCCAGGGCGAGAAGGGGCCCGACCGCGACAAGGGATCGTACGACTCGCTGGCCTATTGGTCTCGCTCCAGCGTGGCCGCCGCACTCACTCCCCCCGACGACGACCAAGTAGTCGGCCCGCCGGGACCGGCATTCGGCGACTCCATCGGCGCCATGACCATCGCCGGGGGCATCATGGGCGCCCTGTTCCACCGGGAGCGCACCGGAGAGGCCACCACCGTCGACGTGTCCCTGCTGGGGGTGGGCATGTGGTCGATGGGGGCGACCATAGCCATGTCGCTCCAGCACCAAACCCCCTGGCGGGGCCGCCCCAAGGACATGCCCATTCGCAACCCGCTGAGCAACATCTATCGGACCAAAGACGGCCGGTTCATCTTCCTGACCTGCCTGCAAGCGGGCAAGTACTGGGCCGAGACCTGTGCGGTGATGGGCCGCCCCGAGCTGGCCGAAGACGAGCGGTTCGCGGACGCCGGCTCGATAACCGAGAACGCGGCAGCGGGGGTGGAGCTGCTGGCCGAGGCCTTCGCCGAGCGCACTTTGGCCGAGTGGCGCGAGGCCCTGGAACACTTCTCCGGGCAATGGGCGGTGGTGCAGGACACCCTCGAGGTAGCCGTCGACCCCCAGGCAGTGGCCAACGGCTACGTGCAGAACTACGAGTCAGCCGAGGGCCTCCCCTTCACTCTGGTATCACCTCCCGTCCAATTTGGCGGCCAGCCGGCCACGCCCCTCCGGGCCCCCGAATTCAACGAGCACGGCGACGAGATCCTCCAGCGGATTCTGGGCCTCGACTACGACCAGATCATCGAACTCAAACTCCAGAATGTGATTCCCTGACCTATGGACCAAGCCCAGATGGCCGACGTCATCGAGATCGAGCAATTGCTCGCCCGCTATGCCGTCGGCATGACCAAAGACGACATCGACACCGTGATGGAGGTGTTCACCTCCGACGGCACCTACAGCGCTTTCGGCGACGAGTACGCCCTGGCTGACTTCCCCCGGCTGGTGGCCGCCGCCCCCAAGGGCCTGTTCTTGGTCGGACCCCCCGAAATCGACCTCGACGGCGACGAAGCCACCGGAACCCAGCCGCTGTGCTTCGTCGACCAATCCAACCACGACATGCGGATCGGCTACTACAACGACACCTACCGCCGCACCGACAAGGGTTGGCGGCTGGCCACCCGCTCCATGACCTTCTTGCGCCGCAGCGGATCCCGCGACTCCGGCCGCCCCCACGACCCCGGCCGACCGGCCCCAGAGGCAAGCTAGCGATCAGATCCCCGATCTCAGCCCAGCACCGGCACGATCGGCGGCAAATCGAGCGTGGTGCGGATCCCTGGAGCAGCGTCGCACACCACCGGCACGGCGTTCACCGCTCGATTGGCGGTATAGCCCGGGGTCACCGAGGCCATCTGGCTGAGGGTGACCGGAAACCGGAGATCCACCTCCAGCGGCGCGTCTCCCTCCACCGAAACCCGCCAGCCGGTCGACATCAGGGGCCAGGCGGGTTCGATGTCCTCAGTGCAGTACCACGTAGCCCGAAACGTCAGCACCTCGCGGCCGTTGCGCATCCCGCCGACGGTGATCCGCTGGGCCGCCACCTTGCCGGCCTCGATAGTGCCCGCCGCGATGTCCACCGTCCGAGTCGCGACTGCCATCTCACCGCCAGACACCAGATCATCAAGCGGTATCGACAGGGCGTCGGCCACCAGCCGCAACGACGGCCCAAAGCTCTCCCGACCATGGGTAAAGCGCCTCGGATCCATTTCAGCCAGCGGGCGTCCGAACCCCATCTGACCGAAAAGGAGGTCGGGAGAAGGACGCTGGGACAGGTTGGCGAACTCATCGATGGTGAGATGGTCGAGCCGGCGCTGGATAGATGCCAGCACCAGCGGGACGGCTTCGGTGATGAAACCGGGGCTGCTGCCGGTGGCGTGAATGGTGGCCCCGCCCCGCTCGCAGGCCTCTTCGAGCCGGGACCGCAAACCGGGATCCATGCTCGGCGGGTGGTGAATCGTCCCGCAGGTCGAGACCACGTTGATCCCCGCTTCCAGCAAGCGGCAAAGGGCGCTGGCATCGGCCTCCCGCGGCATGTAGAGCACGCAGTCGGGCCGCAGGGCCACTACGGCATCGTCATCGCCGACCGCCTCGACGCCGACCGATGCCAAGCCGCACAGTTCGCCGGCGTCGGTGCCCACCTTCTCGGGGTCATAGACCCGCACGCCGACCAGATCGAGGCCAGGGTGCTCGATCACGTGGCGCAGTGCTCTCAGCCCGATATTGCCGGTCGCCCACTGCACAACCCGGCGGCCCCTCACCGGTGACAGGTTCTGATCTGACACGAGCACCCCCGCCCATTGCTTTTCTGTCGACTGGACGCCCTTCGCAACCGCTTGTCCGCCGCTGACGCTTCGACAGGTTGATGGTACCGTCGAACCGCTATGGCTATGAACGTCGTCATCGGCGGAGCCTCAGGCATCGGGGCTGCCACCGTGCCGCTCTTGCCGGGAACCACTCTGGTGGCCGACATCTCCGGAGGCGATGTGGCCTGCGACATCACTGATCGGGCATCCATTGAGGCCCTGGCCAGCCAGGTCGATGAACTTGCCTCGTTGGTGGTGACCGCCGGCGTTTCCCCGGTGCAGGCCGACGCCCGCACAGTGCTCGACGTCGACCTCGCCGGCACAGCCAGGGTGTTCGACGTGTTCGACCCGCTGATCGGCGAGGGCAGCGTCGCCGTCTGCATCGCCTCTATGGCCGCCCACCTGGTCGGACCCCACATCCCAGAAGAGACGCTCGACTTGCTCGACGATCCGCTCGGCGAAGAGATCCTCACCGCCACCCACGACCCCGGCATGGCCTACGGGATTGCCAAGGCCGGGGTGATCCAACTGGTGCGCCGCACGGCGGTGGCCTGGGGACCGAGGGGCGCCCGCTGCGTCTCCATCTCACCGGGCGTGATCGCCACCCCCATGGGCAACGCTGAGATGGATTCAGGTTCAGGTGCCAAAGAACTCATGGAGATTGGACCGCTAGCCCGCCCCGGTCGCCCCGAGGAGATCGCCGCGGTGGTCGCCTTTTTGTGCTCGCCCGCGGCCTCTTTCATCACCGGAACCGACATCCTGGTCGATGGCGGAGTGGTCGCCGCCGTCAGCTAGGAATGAAGCTTCCAAGGTGCAGCCATCGGACGAGATGAACAACCCCATCAGCTTGACCATCATTTTCCGGGGCAAGCGCCGCACGATGGACTACATCGAGGGCGACACGGTGCTGGAGTCGGCTCGGAGGGCAGGGCTCAGCCCGCCGTTTTCTTGCGAGGCCGGCAACTGCGCGACCTGCATGGCGTTTCTCACGGAGGGCAGCGTCACCATGCGGGCCAACGAGGCGCTGGAACCCGACGAGGTGGAGGAGGGTTTCATCCTCACCTGCCAGTCAGTCCCCGACTGCGACGCGGTGGTCGACTACGACAGTTTGTGATCGGGGACGATGGCGTGAAGGCAGAACTGCCAGACCTCTTCGCCGGTGATCGGCTGGCGCACCCCGGTGCTCCGGCCGGCGGTGACGGTGGCGGTCTGCAAGACGATTGCCGCCAGCCGACGGGGGCGGCCCTCGCGTAGAAGACCGGCTTCTCCGACATCCTCCACGATTTCGGCCACGTACTCAGTCGCTGGGGCATAAGCAGCCACCACCTCCTCGGGGTGGTCCACCAGCAGCCGCTGGGCGAACTCGGCGAACAGCGGCTGCTCAGACACCCGCCCCGGCGCGCACAGGTCGTACAGCATCAGCACCACTTGCTCCAGCCGTTCTAGCGGGTCGCCGTCGGCGGTCGCTTCCCGGATGCGGGCCACCGCGATTCCCATCTCTTCTTCGAACAGCACCAGCAGCAGCTCGTGCTTGCTGTCGAAGTACTGGTAGAAGCTCCGCACTGACTGCTTGGACTGATCGACCACCTCTTGAACGGTGAACTCGGTCGAAGACTTCGCGGCGATCACCTCGCGGGTTGCGTCCAGGAATTGCTGCACCCGCTTGGCCGCCCGCTCCCGGGCGTTCCGAGTCGAGCGCTCGATGGCCCGATCCCGCCATGCCGTGCCGCCAGCCCGCTCGTCTACCTTCATCGACTTAGCTGGCCCGCTGGGCGCCGGTGCCTGCGCCGCCCTGGCCCATGTTCTGCCAGCGGGCCTGGACTTGCTCGGCAGTCAACTTCTCTCGATTGCTCATCGCCCGGATACTCACGTCGTGCCCGGCAGAAGCCTCCCGCAGCGCACCGACGGTGGCCTGTTCGCGGGGCACATGGGCGAAGGGGTCAAACGAGTACCACCGCATGGCGTTCTCGTGGGTCATCTTGGCCGCCTCGACCTCGGTCACCCCGGCCTCGGTCATGAGCTGGGCCAGCTCCTCGGGGGCATCGGGCCAAGCCGAGTCGCTGTGGGGGTAGTCGCACTCCCAGCTGATGTTGTCGATGCCGATCTGGTTGCGCAGGTACACCCCGGTATGGTCGGAGATGAAGCAGGTGAGAAAGTGCTCGCGGAACACGTCGCTGGGCATCCGATCGCCGAAGTCCTGGCCGGTCCAGCGGTGATGCATGTCGTAGGTGCGGTCGACCCGCTCCAAGAAGTAGGGCACCCACCCGGTGCTCCCCTCCGACAAGGCGATGCGGATGGCGGGGAACTCCTTCAGCACCCGCGACCACAACAGGTCGGCGGCAGCCGACTGGATATTCATCGGCTGAAGCGTGATCATCACATCAGGGGGCGAGTCGGGCGCGGGAAAGCTGAGCTGGCCCGACGACCCCAGGTGGATCGACAGCACCGTGTCGGTGTCGCACACTGCGGTCCACAGCGGGTCCCAGTAGGGATCGTGGAAGCTCGGGTACCCCAGAGCAGCCGGATTCTCGGTGAAAGACAGCGAGTGGCAGCCCTTGTCGGCCACCCGGCGCACCTCATCGGCGCACTTCTCGGCATCCCAAATCACCGGCAGCGCCATGGGGATGAACCGCCCCGGATGGGCCCCGCACCACTCGTCGATGTGCCAGTCGTTGTAGGCCCGCACCAGGGCGAGGCCGAACTCCTCGTCTTCAACCGCGAATAGTCGGGCGGCAAAGCCAGGAAACGACGGGAAGTTCATCGACGCCAGCACCCCGCAGGCATTCATGTCTTTGACTCGCTCGTCCACGATGAAGCAGCCCGGCCGGATCTCCTCCAGCGACTGGGGCTCTACGCCGTACTCCTCCTTGGGTCGCCCGGCCACTGCATTCAAAGCCACGTTGGGCACCTCGACCTCGCCGAAGCGCCACACGTCGGCGCCGTCGTCGCGGCGAACTATGCGAGGGGCGTCGGCCTTGAACCGCTCGGGAAGATGGGAGTCGAAAAGATCAGGAGGCTCGATGATGTGGTCGTCGACGCTGATAAGTGTGAGTTCCTCGGGGGCAAATGCCATTGCCGCCTCCTAGGTGCGAATTTGGATCAAGGTTAGGCTGGGAATGAGATTCCCCTATTATCGCAACAACATTCCAAGTATCCGGAAAGGAACCGCGATGCGCAACCCTACGTCCACCGCCCTGCACGGGCGAGGGGTGCTCGACATCGACACCGGCGAGGTAATCGAGCCCGGCTATGTGCGAGTGGAGGGCGACCGCATCGCCGAGGTGGGCGCCGACAGCAGCATCGCCAGCGACTGCGACGAAGTCATTGAGCTTCCCGAGCTCACCTTGCTGCCCGGCCTTATGGACATGGAGGTCAACCTGTTCATGGGCGGGCCCGGAGCGGGGCTCTTCGACCCGGTGCAAACCAACCCCGCCAAGATGACGCTGCGGGCCACCGCCAACGCCCGGCGCACTTTGAGAGCTGGGTTCACCACGGTGCGAAACCTTGGCTTGTTCGTGAAGACGGGGGGATACCTTCTCGATGTGGCCCTAAGCGAGGCCATCGACGCCGGCTGGGTAGACGGCCCCCGCATCGTGCCCGCCGGTCACGCCATCACGCCCACCGGCGGCCACCTCGACCCCACTATGTTCCAGGCCCTCGGCCCCGACGTCTTGCCGATAACGGTGGAAGAAGGGGTGGCCGACGGAATCGACCAGATTCGCCGGGCCGTGCGCTACCAGATCAAATACGGCGCTCAGGTGATCAAGTGCTGCGGCTCCGGCGGGGTGATGTCGCACACCGGGCCAGCCGGGGCGCAGCAGTATTCCACCCAGGAGTTGGCTGCCATTGCCGACGAGGCCCACCGCCGAGGGCTCAAGGTGGCCACCCACTGTCACGGCGACGAGGCCGTCCGCTCGGCCATCGAGGCCGGCATCGACTGCATCGAGCACGGCTTTTTGATGGAAGACGACACCATCCAGCTCATGGTGGACACCGGCACGTTTCTGGTGAGCACCACCGCGCTGACCGAGAACTGGGACGTGAGCGATCAAGCACCCGAACTCCAGGAAAAAGCCGCCAAGGTCTTCCCAAAGGCCCGCCAGACCATCTCCAAGGCCATAGAGGCTGGGGTGAAGATCGCCACCGGCAGCGACGCTCCGGCCATCTGGCACGGCCGCAATGCTGAGGAGCTGGTGACGCTGGTGAAGCGGGGCATGACCCCGCTGGGGGCCATTCGGGCCGCCACCGTGGTCAGCGCCGACCTCATCGACGCCCCCGACCTCGGCCGCATCGCCCCCGGAATGCTGGCCGACATCATCGGGATGCCCGGAGACCCCCTCTCCGAGCTCCAACGAGTGCAGTTCGTGATGAAAAACGGCCAGGTCTACAAGCGCTAAGGAGGCCCCATGGCCCATTTCCCCAAACCAGCCGAGGGCAGTTGGACCGAGCACTATCCCGGTTTGGGAACCGGCCCGGTGTCGTACAAAGACTCCTACGACCCCGACTACTGGCAGCAGGAGATCGACACGATTTTCAAGAAGGAGTGGCTGTGTGTCGGGCGCGTCGAGCGCTTGGGCCGGACAGGTAGCTACTTCACCAAAGAGTTCCCCTGGGCCAAGCAGAGCATCGTGGTGGTGAAAGACCGGGAAGGCACCGTGCGGGCGTTCTACAACGTGTGCCGCCACCGGGGCAACAAGCTGGTGTGGGACGACTACCCCAACGAGGAGACCTCCGGGGTGTGCCGCCAATTCTCCTGCAAGTACCACGGCTGGCGCTACGACCTAGACGGCTCGCTCACGTTCATCCAGCAGGAAGAGGAGTTCTTCGACGTCGACAAGGATTCCCTCGGCCTGGTCCCGGTGGCCTGCGACGTGTGGGAGGGCTTCATCTTCGTCAACCTCGACCCCGAGCCCCAGCAGACGCTGGCCGAGGCCCTGTCCCCGCTCTCTGAAGGCCTCGCCGGCTACCCGTTTGGCGAAATGACCCAGACCTATGAGGTGCGCTCGGAGGTCAACAGCAACTGGAAGCTGTTCATCGACGCCTTCGTCGAGTTCTACCACGCACCGGTGCTGCACCAGCGCCAAGCGACCGCCGAAGAGTCCCAGAAGCTGGCCAGCATTGGCTTCGAGGGCCTCCACTACGAGCTGTTCAGCCCTCATTCGATGGTGTCGTCATGGGGCGGCATGTCGCCCCCCAAAGATCCCAGAATGGTCAAGCCCATCGAGAACCTGCTGCGCAGCGGCCTGTTCGGCCCGTGGGACAAGCCCGATGTTGTCAACGACAACCAGGACCTGCCGCCGCTGCTCAACCCGTCCAAGCACCGGTCTTGGGGCATCGACTCGTTTCTGGTTTGGCCCAATTTCATGATCCTGTTCTGGGAGACGGGCTGGTACCTCACCTATACCTACTGGCCGCTCGGCCCCAGCAAGCACCTGTTCGAGTCGACCCTCAACTTCGCCCCGCCCGAGAACGCCAGCCAGCGAGCCGCCCAGGAGTTCGCCTTCTCGACGTTCAAGGAGTACGCCTTCCAAGACGCCAACACCCTGGAAGCCACCCAGACCATGATCGAGAGCGAGGTGGTGGACACCTTCATGCTCAACGACCAGGAGATCCTCTGCCGCCACCACCACGCCGCGGTTCGAGAGCAGGTGAAAGCCGGTGGCCGCCCGACCAGCTACCCGTGGATGCCGGCCCCGGCCTCGGCCAACGGTGAGTGATGATGAGCGACACCGCAACGCTTCCCCCCGGCTTCGCCGACCTGGACCCGTTTGCCGACTGGGCCCTCGATACCTGGCGGGAGCGCTACGAGAAGCGCCTGGCCTCGTCGATGGACGAGATGCAGGCCTTCTATGACGCCATGATGCCCCGGCTGACCGAGATCCTCGAGCACTGCGACCGCTTCGACCTGCAAGATCTCCCCGACGACGCCCGCAATCTGCTGCTGATGGCGTTCTCCTTGTGCGAGGCGTCGTTCCCGGTAGAGGCGTGGCGCCAGCCCCGCGTCCCCGACAGCGGATCGGCTGACTTGGAGATGGTCCGCGAGCCACCGCTGTAACGTCAATCGTCTTGGCAGCAATGGATACCGCGACTTTTCGGCGCGAACTGGAGGCATGGCTCGACGCCAACACCGAAGAGCTGACCCCGCCGTACGAGGGCGCGGGGACGATGGACGAGCAATTGGCCCACTACTCCCACGTCAAACGGGCCCTCTACGATGCCGGATTCGGCCGCTACGGATGGCCGGAATCGGTCAACGGGCTGGGAGGATCTCCGCTTCTGCGAGCCATCGTCGGCGAGGAGATCAACCTGCGGGGACTGGCCGACCCCAGCCCCTGGACGATGATTGAAGTGCTGGGCCCCACGGTCATCGACTTCGCCCGTCCCGAGATTGCCGCCAGCCTGGTGCCGCCGTTCATCCGCGGCGACGAAATGTGGTGCCAAGGATTCTCCGAGCCGGACGCGGGCAGCGACTTGGCCTCCATATCGTGCCGGGCGGCCAAGACCGACGGCGGCTGGGTGGTGAGCGGCCAGAAGATCTGGACCAGCTTCATCCAGTACGCCCAGCGCTGCGTTCTGTTGGTCCGCACGGGAGAGCCGGGCAGCGCCCATCGGGGCATCACCGCCTTGCTGGTGGACGTGGACTCCCCCGGCATCACCTTCAGCCCCATCGAGACCATGCACGGGCGGCATGACTTCGCCGAGGTGTACTACGACGAGGTGTTCGTGCCCTCCGATCGGCTCATCGGCGAGGAGAACGGGGGCTGGCAGGTGGCCATGGACATCCTCCCCTACGAGCGGTCCACCACGTTCTGGCACCGGGGAGCCCTGCTGCACCGGCGCTGCTCCGACCTGGTGGCCCAGGTGGCGGCTTTGGGCGACCGCAGCGATACCGCGGCCAAGGCCCTAGGCCAGGCATTTCAGTCGCTGGTCGCCTTCCGCAGCCGATCCCGAGATACCCAGCACCGCTTGGCCGGCGGCCAGCAGCTCGGCGTGGAGACGTCGATCGACAAGATCCTCATCACATCGGCCGAACTGGAGCTGTTCGAGGCGGCCCGCGACCTGCTCGGAGGCGTGGTGGAGTTCGACGACGATCTCGACGCGGCCATGTGGCGAACCGACTACCTCTATTCCAAGGCAGCACCCATCTACGGGGGCACCGCAGAAATCCAGCGCAACATTGTCGCCCGGCGATTGCTTGATTTGGGGCCGGATTCATGAGCGAGCTCATCGGGGCCGACGACCTAGCGCTGCTGGCTACCGGATTCGAGGCGGCCATGGCCGAAGCGCCCGGCCCGGGCGAGGCCGACCAAGCGCTATGCGACCTCGGGTGGGCCGAGTTACTCGAGGCAGCCCCTACCCAGGGGGCGGCCACCGCATTCAGCGCCCTCGGAAAATCCAATTCGGCCGCCAGCTTGCTCGACGACGTGGTGGCCAATGCGCTGGGCACCGCCGTTTCTCCGGATACCTGCGTTGTGTTCCCCTCCCCCCACCAGGCAACCGCCCCAGCACAGCGCCGGGGCGACACCGTGATGATCGATGGGCTGGTATCGGCCCGGGTCCACCGTGCGGACACCGCGGTGCTGGCTGTGGGGAGTGGCGACGGAACTGAAGCGGCCACCGTCGATGCCGCATTGCTCCACTTATCCGTGGCCGAAGGGGTGGACCCTGGGCACGCCTACCGCAAGGTATCGGGGGAGATTGCGGCCAACGCCTTGACACCGCTGGCAACGGGGGGCACCTGGGAAGCAGCCGTGGCCGCCGCCCGATCAGCACTGGCCCATCAGCTCATCGGCGGGGCCCGGTGGATGCTGGTCGAGGCCCGACAACACGCCATCGACCGCGTGCAATTCGGACGCGCTGTGGCGTCGTTCCAAGCCATCCGCCACAAGCTGGCCGAATCGCTGGTTCTGATCGAGGGTGCAGAATCGGTGGCCGAAGCGTGCCTCCACGACCCCGACCCCATGTTGGCCGCGCTGGCCAAGTCGCTGGCTGGCCAGGCCGCCCTCACCACTGCGACCCACGCCCAGCAGGTGCTGGCCGGGATCGGCTTCACCGCCGAACACCAGTTCCACCGCTGGATGAAACGGACTCTGGTAATCGACACCCTGTTCGGCTCGGCCAGATCGCTCCCCACCGAGATCGGTTATCACTTATTGGAGTGCGGGACTGCACCCCGCCTCATCCAGCTCTGACCACTAGGAGGACTCATGGGTCGAGACGACTACGCCAGCTACGCCAAGCACTGGACAGCCCCCGACTACACCGTGGACGACAACGGCAAGGTGGTTGGCGGCTATGTGCCCGATGGACCCAACAACTGGGGGCGGTGGGGCGACGACGACCAGCGCGGCACCCAGAACCTCATCGGACCCGACCAGCGCATCCGGGCCGCCTCGCTGGTCCAGTCGGGCAAGGTGTTCTCCTTGGCCCTGCCCATCGACGCCGAGGGCCCCCGGTTCCATACCCGTCCAGCGCCGCTGCACTGGTTCTTGATGTCCGGCTCCGACCAGGTGGTTGGCTCCCCATATAGCGCCGCCGACCCCGACTTCCAGTGGAACGACGACATGTTCCAGATGCCCCTCCAGGGCTCCACCCAGTGGGACGGCTTCGCCCACGTGATCTACCGGGACACGATGTACAACGGCTACTGGGCCGGCAACGTCACCGCCTACGGGGGCGCATCAGTGCTGGGAATCGAGAATCACCGGGAGAGCTTCGTGGGCCGAGCGGTGCTGTTGGACCTGGCGCGTAGCGAAGGCCAAGACCCGCTGGCGCCGGCCACCGTCATCGACACGGCCATGCTGGATAGCTGCGCCGAGTCCCAAGGGACTGCCGTGGAGCCCGGCGACATCGCCTTGATCCGCACCGGCTACATGGCCTTGTGGGATCCGGCCTTCACCCCCGACCAGCAGGGGGAGTACTTCGGCGGCTCGCCGGGTTTCGGAGTGGACGCGCTCAACTGGTGCGACCGTAACGACATCTCCGCGGTGGCCTCCGACACCATCGGCGTCGAAGTGCTGGTACCCGAAGACCCAGACGCCCGAAAGAACCCCGTCCACTGCGGGGCACTGGTGGACCGGGGGCTGCCTTTGGGCGAGTTCTGGGTGCTCGACGAACTGGCCGCTGACTGCGCTGACGACGGCCGCTACGAGTTCATGCTGGTCGCCCCGCCGCTCAACATCCCCGGCGCGGTGGGCTCGCCCATAAATCCCATCGCCCTCAAGTGAGCATCCAGTGAACGTCGGCTCTCTTCCAGAGGAGCAACCATGACCGAAACACGGTGGTCATTGCGGTCCGTCCCGGGCCACTTGCAGGAGCGCTATGTGAGCGAGGGGTGGTGGACCGGGGCCACTCTCGGGGGGCGGGTGGCCGAGTGGCTGGCCGCCGCGCCCGATGCCACGGTGCACATCCATTCCCGCACCCACGACTGGCACGGCACCTACGCCGACATCGATGCCGAAGCCCGTCGGCTGGTGTCGTTGCTGCGCCGCGAAGGCATCGAGCCGGGCGAGGTGGTGGCGTTTCAGATCCCCAACTGGCGTGAGGCGGTGGTGACCTTCGCCGGGTTGGTCATGGGCGGCTACATCTTGGTGCCGGTCACCCACATCTACGGCCGCAAGGAGGTGTCGTTCATCCTCAAAGAGTGCGGCGCGGTGGCCTACATCTCGCCGACAGCCCACGGCCATGTGGACTACGCCGACATCGTCGACCGCTCCGAGGGGATTGGCCTTCGTCTTCACCTCGTGGTCGGCGACGGGGCCGACCGTCCCGCTCCCGAGGGCGTGCGCCGGGTCGGGTGGGATGAGTTGGCCGGATGCGAGCCGGCCGCCGAGCTGCCCCATCCGGCTGACGACGATGTGGCGGTGCTGGCCTATACCTCAGGCACCACCAGCGATCCCAAAGGCGCCATCCACGACCATCGCACCCTGTTGAGCGAGTTGACGCACATGGCAGCGTGGATGACCAGCAAAAGGCCCAACCTGATGGGCTCGCCGGTGGCCCACGCCACCGGGATGTTGGGCGGGGTGCTCGGCCCGCTGTACATCAGCTTCGACATCCATCTGACCGACCGGTGGGATCCGGGCCACGCCCTTGAGGTAATGCTGGCCTACGACATCGGCGGCGGGGTGGGCGCCTCGATCTTTCTCACCAGCCTGCTAGACCACCCCGACTTCACCCCCGAGCACACCGTCAAGATGGCCCGCGTGGGGCTGGGGGGAGCACCGGTGCCCGCGGCGGTGGGCCAGCGGGCCGAGTCGCTGGGCATCAAGATCATCCGGGCCTACGGATCCACCGAGCACCCCTCGATCACCGGCTCAAGATATGAGGATCCGGCCGAGATCCGCCATAACACCGACGGGCGTCCCCGGCCTGGAGTTGAGATGCGGATCGTGGACGAAGACGGCAACGATCTGCCCGCGGGCACGCCCGGAGAGATCGTGTCTCGGGGCCCCGAGCTGTGCCTGGGTTACACCAATCCCGACCTCAACGTCGCCTTCGACGACGACGGGTGGTATCACACCGGCGACATCGGGGTGGTCGACGAGCACGGCTGCCTCACCATCACCGACCGGGTGAAGGACATCATCATCCGCGGCGGCGAGAACCTGTCGGCGGCCGAGATCGAGGAGGTCATCGCCAAGGTTCCCGGCGTGGCCGAGGTGGCGGTGGTGGCCGCCCCCGACGAACGCCTCGGCGAGCACGCCTGCGCGGTGGTCCGCCTGCTGCCCGACGCCGACCCCATCGACCTGCCCGCTCTCTTCCCCCATCTGGAGCAAGCCGGCCTGGCCCGCCAGAAATGGCCTGAGGATCTGCGACGGGTGGATGACTACCCCCGCACCGCCTCAGGCAAGATCCGAAAGGTCGACCTCCGGGCCCAGCTGCGAGAAGGTGCCCTTTAGCCTGCCGCCAGCAGGGAAACGATGACCTTCACTCCCCGGGAAAGCGCAGGCCGATCTGGTCGCGGATCTGGTCGAGAGTGCCCATGATCGACAGAGTCTCGGCGTGGGAGATCACGGGGCTCTCAATCTCGCCGGCAGCCAGGCAGCGGTGGAACTCCTCTACCTGGAAGCGGAGACCGTCGCCCTCCCAGGAGCCGTCGATCTCTTCCCGATCAAAGCCTCGCACGACCGTGAGCGACCCCGGGCAGTGCATGAACGCGGGAATCTCGATGGTGCCCTCGGTGCCGGCGATGCGGGCGGTGCAGCCCAAATTGGTGGCGATGGCCGCCTTCACCACCGCCAGTTCGCCGCCGGGGTGGCCGAGGACGGCGGCCACCTGCTCGTCCACTCCGGACTGACCGATCCGACCCTGGGCCGCCACGCTGGTCGGCGGGCCCAGTACCAACGAGGCGAACTGCACGGGGTAGACCCCCAGGTCGAGGAGCCCACCGCCGCCCCGCTCGGGGTCATACAGCCGGTGGTCGGGGTCGAACGGCTGGTGGAACCCGAAGTCAGCCTCCACAAGCTGAGGCTCACCGATGGCCTTTTTTTCGAGCAACTCGGCCAGCACCCGATAGGCGGGGAGAAAGCGGCTCCACATGGCCTCCATCAAAAGCAGCCCCCGCTCCCGGGCGGCATCGACCATCCGCTGGCTCTGGGCTTGGTTGAGGGCAAAGGGCTTCTCGCACAACACCGGCTTGCCCGCTTCCAAGAACATCAGCGTGTCCTGCTCGTGGCGGGACTGGGGGGTGGCCACATACACCGCGTCCACGTTTGGATCGGCGGCCAGGTCCTCATAGCTTCCGTAGGCCGCCGGAGCCCCGTATTTGGCGGCGAAGTCCTGCGCCCGATCGGCCGAGCGCGACCCAACGGCGTAGATCTCGGCGTCGTCCAGCAATTGGAGCCCGTTGGCAAACCCAACGGCAATGCCCCCTGGTCCGGCAATTCCCCATCGAACGGTCATGGCCGGACGCTACCGCGACAAGGGCTGCGGAAAGCCATTCCCCTACTCTGTGGCGCTGGAGGTGCCGATGAGATCGTCGTTCAACGCGGGCTGGGCAGTGCGGCCCAAGCAAAACCCGTTCTCGGAGTTGACGGGGGCAAAGAGCACGCCCGAGCCGGTGACGCTGCCCCACGATGCCATGATCGGCACCCAACGCGATCCCGCCGCCTCTCACGACATCGGCTACTTCCCCGGCGGGGTGTGGGAGTACACCAAGGCGTTTGAGGTCCCCGGCGAGTGGCGCGACCGCAGGGTCGCCCTTCAGTTCGAGGGTGTCTACCGCGACGCCATGGTCTACGTGAACGACGACTTCGCCGCTTCCGAGCCCAACGGCTATGCCGAGTTCATCGTCGACCTCGACCCGTTCCTGCGCTACGGCGAGGAGAACACCATCAAGGTGGATTGCCGGGCCGGTGAGGATTCCCGGTGGTATTCCGGCGCCGGGATCTACCGGCCCGTGCACCTGTGGGTGAAAAACCCGGTACACCTGGCCATCGACGGTGTGTGGATCACCACCCCGGAGATCGACGACCACGGCGCAGTGGTGGAGGTTGCCGCCGAAGTGCAGAACGACACCGCCCACACGGTGACGGTGCGCGTGGCCTGCGAAGTGCGCGACCCGGATGGCAAGACAGTGGCCTCAGGCGATATCCCCGTGACCCTGCGCCCCCACACCACAGCCACAGCCCGCCAGCGGCTGGCGGTGGCCAATCCGGCGCGTTGGGGCTCCGACCAGCCCCACCTCTACTCCTGCACCACCACGGTGGCCGAAGCTGGCTCAGAGTTGGACTCCGACGTCACCGCCTTCGGCATCCGGACGCTCCAGCTCGACCCCGCCCACGGTCTGCGCATCAACGGCGAGACGGTGAAGCTGAGGGGCGCCTGCGTCCATCACGACAACGGGCCCATCGGCGCCGCCACCATCAGCCGGGCCGAGGAGCGCCGGGTGGAGATCATGAAGGCTGCCGGGTTCAACGCCCTGCGCAGCGCCCACAATCCGATGAGCCGGGCCATGTTGGATGCCTGCGACCGCCACGGCCTGATCGTCATGGACGAGACCTGGGACATGTGGACCGAGAACAAGGTGAACCACGACTTCGCCCTGCGGTTCCAGGAGCGGTGGCGCAGCGACGTCGCCAACCTGGTGCGCAAGAACCGCAATCATCCCAGCGTGGTGCTCTACTCCACCGGCAACGAGATCCCCGAGGTCGGCTCGCCGCTCGGCGCCGCCCGAGCACGCGACATAGCCGAGCACGTTCGCTCGCTCGACCCGTACCGCTACGTGACCACCGGCGTCCAGCCGATGCTGGCCATAAGGGGGCTGATCGCAAAGATTCCCGAGATCCTCGGGTTGATGGAAGCCCCTGACTCCTCCGACGAGGCCGAGTCGCAAGGGGTGAACACCCAGATGGCCATGTGGGCCATGGTGAAGGATCAGGTCATGCAGTCCCCGATCATCGCGGAGGGCCTCGAGGAGGTGAGCGCCTCGCTCGATGTGGTGGGCTACAACTACGTCTCCAACCGCTACCTCATCGACCACGAGCTGTATCCCAACCGGGTGATCGTCGGTTCGGAGACCAATGTGACCGACCTGGCCCGAGACTGGCCCACCATCTGCGCTCATCCCCATTTGATCGGTGATTTCACCTGGACCGGCTGGGACTACCTCGGCGAGGTGGGCATCGGTCGAGTCGGCTACGACGACGAAGACCCAGTGGACCGGGGCGTTCCCGGTGTGGTCGCACCGTTTCCCTGGCTTGTGGCCCACACGGGCGACATCCACATCACCGGGGTCCGGCGGCCGTCCTCCTACTTCCGGGAGATCGTCTTCGGCCTGCGCCAAGAGCCCTTCATCGCCGTGCAGCGGCCGACCCACGCGCACAAGCAGATCGCCTACTCCGGACCGTGGTCGTGGAGCAACACCGTCGACAGCTGGTCGTGGGACGGCCACGAGGGCACCGCGGTGGACGTGGAGGTGTACTCGGCCGCCGACGAGGTAGAGCTGTTGCTCAACGGCCAGTCGCTCGGTCGCCAGCCCACCGAGGACTTCCGCACCAAGTTCGCGGCCGCCTATGAGCCCGGCGAGCTAGTGGCCATCGCCTACACCGACGGCCGGGAAACGGCCCGCACTGCCTTGCGAACCGCCTCCGGACCGCTGAATCTGGTGGCCGAGCCCGACCGCACCGAGCTCACCGAAGGCGACACCGACTTGGCCTACGTCGCTGTGCGCCTGGTTGATGCCGACGGCATCGTGAACCCCGGTGCCAATCGGCCCGTGGAAGTCTCCGTGGAAGGCCCTGGAGTGGTTCAAGGTTTTGCCAGCGACGACCACCAGTCCACCGAGCCCTTCGGATTGCCCACCTGCACCACCTACGACGGCCAAGCCCTGGCCGTGATCCGCCCCACCGGCCCGGGAACCGTCGACCTCACCTTCACCGCCAATGGCCTGGCTCCCGCAACCTGCCGCCTCACCGTGAACGAAGGCTGACCGGATGGACCAGGAGACCCTGCGCTGGCTGACCGATCCCGACTCCGGGTGCTGGGAGGAGCTGGGCTACCAGCGGTTCCCCCTCGGCGAGCCGGAACTGGTGGACACCGTGCCGCCGGTGATCGGGTGGGACGAGGTGCGGGACCACTACGACGCGGTGGTGATCGGCAGCGGTGCTGGAGGGGGCGTGGCCGCCCACGTGCTGGCTGCGGCCGGATGCTCGGTGCTGGTGGTAGAGCGGGGCCGCCCCTACAAGTCAACAGAAATCGGCTGGGATCCGGTGCGCAACCACCGCACGGCTGTGTTCGGCTTCGGCGAAAGCGTAACGCCGGTCGGAAACCCCCGAGCCGTCAAGGATGGGGACGGCGAGCAGGCCGTCGAGCCCCACGACTTCCGCTACCACAACAACGCCGTGGTGCTGGGCGGCGGCCCTCGGCTGTATGGCTGCCAAGGGTGGCGGTTCGCGCCGGAAACGTTCTGCATGGCCAGCGAGTACGGCGTGCCCGAGGGATCGGCGCTGGCCGACTGGCCGATCACCTACGACGATCTCGAGCCCTACTACGACCTGGTGGAGTGGGAGGTGGGGGTGGCCGGCGCTGCTGGCCACACCGGCGACGGACCCCGGTCCCGGGGCTACCCGCTACCCCCGTTCCCGCCCGACCGCGGAGGAGAGATGCTGGCCGAGGCCGCCGCTGGCCTGGGCTGGACCACCGCGCCCGTTCCCCTGCTGGTGAATTCTCGGCCCTACGGAGGACGCCCCGCGTGCGCGGGTTGCAGCCAGTGCGTGGGCCACCCCTGTCCGGTAGACGCCAAGAACGGAGTCCACAACACCCTGCTCCCCCGGGCCACCGCGGCCGGCGCCCACATCCTGTGCGATTCACAGGCGGTACGGGTCGACGACGGCCGAGGCGAGGTGGAACTGCGATCGGAGCAGGGCCAGCGCACGGTACGGGCCGACCGGATCGTGCTGGCCGCGGGGGCGGTGGAAACCGCCCGACTGCTGATGCTGAGCGGGCTCGGCAACGACTGGGTGGGCCGGTGCCTCCAGGGCCACACCTACGTGTTGGCCCACGGCCACGTCGACACCGACACCCCGCTCAGCGACGGCGTCGGCCCCGGTCTGGCCATGGCCACCCGGGAGCACTGCCACCAAAACGACGGGATCATCGGCGGCGGCATGATCGCCGACGAGTATGCAGTGTCGCCAGCGCAGCACTGGGTGATGGGGTCGTGGTTTAGGCCCGAACACCAACAGGCGGCCGAGGCTGCCGGTGAGACCGACGAGTACGGGCGTCCCACGGGCGCCTCGGCCCGCCAAGCCCTGCGGGACACTTACCGTCGCACGATCATGATCATGGGCCCGATCCAGGAGATCCCCACCCGCTCGGCCGGACTGGACCTTTCGGCCGAGGTGAGAGACAAGTGGGGCCTGCCGGTGGCCCGGTTCTTCGGCGTTCAGCACGAGGAGGACCTCCGCACAGCGGAATTCCTGGGCGACCGGGCCAAGGAGTGGATAACTGCCACCGGAGCCCACGACGTGACCGGCGGCTCCATGGGGTTCCAGATATTGTCCGGCGGTCAGCACCAAGCCGGCACCGCCCGCATGTCCGACACCCCCGCAGGCGGCGCCGTCGATCCCCAGGGAAAGGTGTGGGGCTGCGAGCGGACCTACGTGGCCGACTCCTCGCTGCACGTCACCAACGGCGGCGTCAACCCGGTGCTGTCCATCATGGCCAACTCCTGGCGAGTGGCCGACCTGCTCTCCCGCTGAGCCGGGCCCGAGCCGTTCCACCCCTGAGCACCCTGGGTGGAGTCGTCATGCTTGTAGAGTCGGAATATGGCCTGGGATTTTTCTACTGACCCTGAATTTCAAGATCATCTGGATTGGCTCACCGAGCTGATGCACACCGATATCGAGCCGCTGGATCACTACTTCCGGGGGCGGTCGCCGTTCGACAAGACCGACGAGGAGGTGCAGTCGCAACTGCGCCGCATCCAGGAGAAGGTGAAGGACCGGGGGCTGTGGGCCTGCCACCTCAAGCCCGAGATGGGTGGCATGGGTTTCGGCCAGGTGCAGTTGGCGCTGATGAACGAGATCCTGGGCCGCTCCTCGTTCGGACCCTCCGCGTTCGGCAGCCAGGCCCCCGACTCGGGCAACGCCGAGATTTTGGCCCACTACGGCAACGATGAGCAGAAGGAGAAGTACCTCAAGCCGCTGCTGGCCGGGGAAATCTCAACCTGCTACTCCATGACCGAGCCCCAGGGCGGATCCGATCCCAACCACTTCACCTGCACCGCCCATCGCGACGGCGATGAGTGGGTGATCAACGGGGAGAAGTGGTTCGCCTCCAACTACCCGCGGGCTGAGTTCCTGATCGTAATGCTCATCACCAACCCCGACGTCTCGGTGTACCGGGGATCGTCGATGATGCTGGTGCCCCACGACGCCCCCGGCTTGGAGCTGGTCCGCAACGTCGGGGTGGGCGGCGAGCGCCGCGACCACGGCTCCCACAGCTACCTGCGGTTCAACGAGTGCCGCGTCCCCGCCGAGAACCTCATGGGCGAGGAGGGGGCCGGGTTCAAGATCGCCCAAACCCGCCTGGGCGGGGGCCGAGTACATCACGCCATGCGCTCGGTGGGCACGGCCAAAAAGGCGTTCGACATGATGTGCGAGCGGGCCCTCAGCCGGGAGACCAAGGGCTCGCTGTTGGCCGAGAAGCAGGCAGTGCAGCACATGATCGCCGACTCTTGGGTCCAGATCGAGCAGTTCCGCTTGCAGGTGCTCCATGCCGCCTGGCAGATCGACCAGTCCGACACCTCCAAAGCCCGGCTGTACATCGCCGGGGTTAAGGTGGCCACCCCCCGGGTGCTGATGGACGTGGTCTTCCGGTCGATGCAGATCCACGGATCGCTAGGCATGTCGAACGAGACGCCGTTGGCCAACATGTGGATGATGGCCCCCACCTTCGGAGTGGCCGACGGCCCCACCGAGGTCCACAAGGACACCATCGCCAAGCAGGTGCTGAAGGACTACCGCCCGTCTGAGGGACTGTTCCCCACCGAGCACCTCCCCGCCAAGATCGAGTGGGCGCAAAAGGTGATGGCCGAGCGCATCGAAGAGGGATTGCTGAACGCCTGAGTTCAGGCTCCCCCGCTAAATCCCAGTTGTAGGTTTATTTCCTTTAACCGTATAGTTCTATACGGTTTATGAAAGTTTCTGCACCATCACTCGCACCCATCCTTC
This sequence comes from Acidimicrobiales bacterium, assembly GCA_963663255.1. Taxonomy (GTDB): domain Bacteria; phylum Actinomycetota; class Acidimicrobiia; order Acidimicrobiales; family Bin134; genus Poriferisocius. The sequence goes on along the minus strand of OY760141.1, from coordinate 1,585,708 downwards.
GGTCGGACGCGCAAGGTCGGATCTTGGCTTGCGTGCTTGCTGACCCCGATATGAGCCATTCCTTGTCCGACTTGGTGGCACGCACCCAAACGAGCATGCCCACTGTGTCACGGGAGGTTGGTCGGGCAGAGCAGGCCGGGCTCTTTGTCACCGAGAGGGTCGGTTCGTCTAGGCAGGTTCGGGCCAATGTCGGCCATCCTCTCTACGACGCAGTACGCCAGATCATTCTGGCCACCTACGGCCTGCCCATGGTGGTCGCCGAAGAGTTGGCGGACCTCAAAGCGGCGGACGCGGTGATGCTGTTCGGGTCTTGGGCGGCTAGATACTTTGGCGAGGCGGGGCGCGCGCCGAACGACATCGACGTACTCGTTATAGGAAACGCAGACCGCGACTTAGTAGACGATGCCGCGGAACGAGTTGAACGACGCATTGGGATGCCCGTCCAGGCGACTGTTCGCACACGCGAGCAGTGGGATTCTGAGCGCGAAGGTTTCATACGGGAGGTCAAGTCGCGGCCGCTGCTTGTTGTCCTTGTGGCCGATGACCTGAACTCGGCGGGTGAGTTTGCTGGAGTTGAGCCAGAGATGGGAATGGTCAGATGACCTGGGAGCGCGGTCGTACCGAAGTGGAGCAGTTGATCGCGGATGGGGAGGTTGAACGTGTCATACCTTCCCATGACGTCACGAGCCGGCTGATGGCCGATGCCGCCGCGCACGTCAACCTCGCCTCCAAGGGCATTGAGGATGACCCTGCTGGAGCACTCCAGCTCTCCTACGATGCCGCCCGCAAGACGGCGGCGGCACTGCTCGCGATTCAGGGTCTGCGCTCAACCACTCGAGGCGGACACATCGCCGTGATTGACGCCGTCCGAGCCCAATTCAACGATCGCGGCGGGATGGAGGTCTTCGGCCGTCTACATGGGCTACGTCGTCGTCGGAACCGCACCGAGTATCCCGACGAGGAGTCTCCTGGTGTCAATGAGGACGATGCCCGCCAGGCTCTCGAAACCGCACGAGCCGTGATTGACGCCGCAGAAAGACTCCTCGACAGCGGCCGGCTTAGCCCCTTCTGAATTGGACGAAATCGTCGCGATGCCACCCAACATCTTGGCTTTTTGCCCACCACGAGCGCCTCAGGGCGTGGTGATCTCTACGGTGTTGCCAGGCCAGGCGGGGTGGGGTGATACAACTCGGCCGGCTTTTGTCAGTGGATGGGGGGGAGGTGGATGGGGAAGGCTTCGCGGATGCGGGCGTCGGCTTGGGGGGTGATGTGTTCGGGTTTGGGGCGGCTGAGCACTTCGGTCACGTAGTCGTGGGCCACTTCGTCCATCAGCCGGGCACCGGCGTCGATCCAGTCGTCGGGGCTGAGGCGGTCGCCGATGAGGGGGTAGACATACTCGGTTTGCATCAGCGACAGGGTCTGGGGTTGGCCGAGGAAGTGGCCCTCGCCGTGCACCACGTCGGCGATCACTTGGGCCGACAGCGTCTCGGGGGTGATCTCGATGCCCCGCACGGTGCGGTTGATGGAGCCCAGCATGTCGTTGTCGATAACCAAGGCCTCCAGTGAGCAGGCCATGATGCTGGCCAGCATCCCGGCCGTCTCATTGATCATGTTGGCCCCGGCGTTGGCCGCCAGGGTGATGGCGTTGGCCTTTTCGGCACCGGCCTGGTTGTCAGGCAGTTTGGAGTCGGCCATGCCGGCGGCCACCCCCGACGGCAGGCCCAGGTAGTTCACCACTTGGGCGGCGGCCGCGTTGATAATGGCCTCCTCGCCGCTGCCTCCGCTCATCGCCCCGGTGCGCAGGTCGGACACGAACGGCCACATGCCCATGACGCAGGGATGGCCGGGAACGATCAGGTTCACCGCAGTGAGGCCGGCCAGGCACTCGGCCAGGGCCTGCACCAGCGAGCCGGCCAGCGCAGCCGGCGAGGTGGCTCCGGCCTGCCCGGCCGACAGCAGGTTGATGGGCATGCCCCGGCGGGCCTGTTCAATCAGGCACAGGGCCGAATCCTCGGCGTAGCGCAGTGGCGGCACCACGAAGGTGTTGTTGGCAATGCAGAAGGGCCGGCGGGCGAACTCCCCCTCGGCGCCCAGCGCCATGTCGAACAGGTCCACGCACTCGTGAACATGTTCGGGTTGGAACATGGCCGTCCCCAGGGGCTTGGTGGTGCCGGCCACGATGGCGTAGGCGGTGTTGATATCCAGCTCCCGGGAGGTCTCCATGTCGCGGGCCACCAAAGTCCGCACGAAAACGTGGATGTTGTCGAGGGTGTCGACAATCCGGGCCACGTCGTAGAGGTCGGCCAGGTTGCTGGGGCGGAAGCGCTTGGTCTCGTGGTCGAGCATCATCACCGCGGCCCCGCTGGTGCAGAAGTGCACCCGGTTGCCGCCGATCTCCACCCCCCGGTCGGGGTCGAAGCCGTGCAGGGTGAACTCCTTGCAGGCGCCGTCCACGATCCGCTTCACGAGGTCGGGGGGGAACCGCAATCGGTCGTCGTCGTCCATTCGACCCCCGTTGGCGGTGACCGCCTCGATGATCTCTGGGGTGGCCTGCCCCATGCCCAGATCGGCCAGCAGCCCGAGGGATGCCTCGAAAACATCGTCGCATTGCCCTTCGGACAGCGGCTTGTAGGCACCGCCGGGCATCCCCGGCCAAACGGCCCGGGCGTCGGCTTCGGGCGGAGCCTCCCTCATGGCCACCCGGGCAGCCCTGCCTCCTGCACGTCGCGCCATATCAAGCCCTCGGTTTCTCGTTGTTCGGATCGTAGGCGGGTCCGTCGAGCACCATCGCCGGACGGCGGTCGCTCATAAGCTGCACTTCGAATCGGGTGCCCGGTGCTTTGTACTGGGGTTTCACGTAGACGAAGGCCAGGCCGCGCCCGGTGGTGTGGCCCCATGTGCCCGAGGTGGTCAGCCCGATGAGCTCTTCGCCGTCGTACACCGGCTCGTTGCCCCGGCAGTCGTTGTCGGTGGTGTCCACCTCGCAGTACACGAGGATCATCTCAATGTCGTCGCCCATGGCCAGCCGTTCTTCGGAGGCCTTCTTGCCCTGGAACTCGCCCGACCAGTCCACAAACCGGCCCAGGTCGGCCTCCACCGGAGTGATCTCGGTGGTGAGCTCGAAGCCCATCGCCTTGTAGGCCTTCTCGATGCGCATGGTGTTCATGGCGTAGGCGCCGTAGTGGACCATGCCCAACGGCTCGCCCGACTCCACCAGGGCGTCGTAGAGCTGGGCAGTGTGCTTTTGGGAGTGGTGCAGTTCCCAGCCCAGCTCGCCCACATAGGACACCCGCAGGGCCAGACACGGCACCCCGGCCACCTCGATCTCCTGACCGGTGAGCCAGCGGAATCCGGGCGCCTCCAACTCGGCATCGGTGAGGGGCCCCAGGATCTGGCGGGAAAGGGGGCCGGATACGGCCAGGATGCCCAAGTCGTCAGTTCTGTCAGTGACGGTGACGTCTTCGCCGGGTTGCACATGGTGGGCCAGCCAGTCCCGGTCATGGAACTGCCCGACGATGGCCGAGTTCAGGTAAAACCGGTCGGGGGCCAGCCGGGTGATGGTCATCTCGGTCTCGATGCCGCCCAGCTCTGTCAAGAAGTGGGTCAGGCGCATCCCGCCGTCTTTGGCCGGCATGCGGTTGGCGGTAAGACGGTCGAGCAGCACCTCGGCGTCGGCCCCAGTCACCTCGAACTTGGAGAAGGCGGTGAGATCGGCGATGCCGGCCCGCTCCCGTGTTGCCCTGCACTCGGCCCCCACGATGTCGAAGGCGTTGGAGTGCCGGAAGGTGTGGGCCTCGGGCTCGCCGTAGTACTGCGGGCGCTCCCAGCCGAAGATCTCCATCCACTGCGCCTGCCTAGCGTCGAGCCGGTCGTAGATGGGGTCGGTCTTTTGGGGACGACCAGCGAAGCGCTGCTCGCCGGGCAGGCGGGTGGCGTACATCTCGTGGAATTCGTCGATGGCCTTCTCTATGGCGTACCGCCCGGTAGGGCCGCAGTGGTCGCCGAAACGGCGGGGATCCATCTCGGCCACGTTGATCTCGGTCTGGCCGTGCGCCATCCACTGGGCCAGATACTTGCCCGCGCCCGGACCCTGGGTGATCCCTATGGAAGCACCCGCGCACAGCCAGTAGTTGCGCAGGCCGGGCGCCGGTCCCATGAGGTATCCGGAGTCGGGAGTATGGGTGATCGGCCCGCTGACTACGGTCTTGATACCGGCGTCGGAGAAGGCCGGTATCCGCTTGCCAGCCTCGATCAGCCAGGGCATGAGCTGGTCGAGGTCGGGCGGGGTCAAATAGAAGTGCTTGTCCCAGTCGATGCCCTCGAGCCCATAAGTCTGGGCGTTTTCCCGCTCATAGGGACCGACCAGCAGCGAGTCGATCTCCCTCCGGTAGTAGGCCGACGCCCGGGGGTCGCGGATCACCGGCGGGTCGAAGTCGCCCAGCTCCTTCATCTCGGCCATGGCCTCGGTGATGAGGTACTGGTGGATCACCGACACGATGGGCACGTCCAGGCCCACCATGGCACCGAGCTGGGGGGCATAGCACCCCGCCGCGTTCACCACGTGCTCGGCCACAATGCAGTGGGTTTCGCCCTTGACCTCGCACATCACCTCCCAGCGGTGGTCGGGGAGCTGGTTCATATCGGTGACCAGCGTGTGGCGATAGACCTCGCCGCCCAACTGCCGGGCCCCTTTGACCATGGCCGCGGTGACGCTGGAGGGGTCGGTCCAGCCGTCGTGAGGGGTCCATATGCCCATCAGCACGTCGGACACGTCCATGAAAGGCCAGTGGTCGAGGATCTCGGAGGGCTCGATCAGGTGGTTTTCGATCCCGACCAGGTCGAGCATCCCGCTGACGTAGCGGAACCAGTCCACCTGGTGGCGGTCGAGCGCCAGGCGGATGGCACCGGTGCCGTGCCAGCCGCTGGCCAGCCCGGTCTCTTCTTCGATCTTGGCGTAGAGGTCGGGGGCCACCGCATGGCATTTGGCCATGTTAAGGCTGCCGATGAAGTGGGGGATTAGACCCGCGGCGTGCCAGGTGGACCCCGACGACAGTTCGCCCTTCTCCACCAGCACCGTGTCGGTCCAGCCCTCGTGGGCCAAGTGGTAGAACAGGCCCGCGCCCATAGCCCCGCCGCCGATGATCACAACCTGGGCTTCATCGCGCATTGGCTGGCCGCTCCTTGAGTCTCAGAGTCGAACCCGCTCTTTGCGGGGATCGTAAAACGAACGAAGAGACGCCGTAGCCGCAATCCGGCGGCCGGCTGGCTCGATTTCGAATTGACCGGCTTCCAGCCAGTCTTTGGTCACGCCGTCGGGGCATTCCACATAGCCCATGGCCAGCGCTCGGCCCTCGGTGTAGCTCCACATGCCGCTGCTGGTGCGGCCCACGATCTCGCCGTCCCGAAAGATGGGCTCGTCGTGGTACAGCAGCCACTCGGGGTCTTCGAGGCGGAGCTTGATGAGGCGCTTGGTGCGGGGCGGCTCCCGCTGGGCGGCCAGCGCCTCTCGACCCCGGAAGCCGCCCGCTTTGTCCCAAGCGACGGCAAACCCCAGCCCGGCCTCCAACGGGGTGTCCTCGTCGGTTATGTCGTGGCCCCAATGGCAGTAGCCCGCCTCCATGCGCAGCGAGTTCATGGCGTGGTAGCCAGCGGGGCGCAGCCCTAGGGGAGTGCCCGCGTCAACCAAAGCGTCGTACAGGGCGACGGCCTGGTCGCGGGGCACATACAGCTCCCAGCCCAGCTCGCCCACATAGGTCATGCGCAGCGCCAACACATCGGCGCCGGCCACGCTCAGGTCTTGGGCGGTGCCGAACGGGAAGCCGTCGTTGCCGAGGTCGGTGTCGCAGATCTGGCTGAGCACCGCCCGCGAGTTCGGCCCCATGAGCCCGAGCACCGCGTAATCGTCAGTGACGTCTCTGATGGCCACATTGCGACCCCGGGCGGCTCGCCTGAGCAAGGCCCAGTCGCGGGTAGCAGTGCCCGCGGAGGTGACCACCCAATAGGAGTTCTCGCCCCGGCGGGTCATGGTGAGGTCGGCCTCGATTCCGCCGTGGTCGTTCAGCCACTGGGAGTAGACCGACTGGCCCACCGGCACATCCACCTCGTTGCCGCTGATCCAGTTGAGCAAGGCCATGGCGTCGGGGCCCTCCACGGTGAACTTGGCGAACGAGGTCTGGTCGAACAGGCCCACCGCGTTGCGGACCGCCTCACACTCGACCCCGCTGGCCTTGAACCAGTTCTGCGGTCCCCAGCTGTAGTGGTACTCCCTTTCTTGACCAGACTCGGCGAACCAGTTGGGCCGCTCCCACCCCCCGACCTCGCCGAACACTGCCCCGGCCGCGTCGATGCGGTCGTGCAGCGGCGACATCCGGATGCCCCGGGCCGTCTCATACTGCCTAAACGGCCAGTGCATGGCATACAGCAGTCCCAGGCTCTCGGGAATGCGGGCGTCGAGGTAGGCGGGCTCGCACTGGAATCCGAACGAGCGACGGATGTCCACCGCCGAGAGGTCCATGGGCGGGTGGTCATCGACGATCCAGTCGGCCAACGCCCAGCCCACACCGCCCGCCGACTGGATGCCCACCGAGTTGAATCCGGCGGCTACAAAGCAGCCGTCCACCTCGGGCGACTCGCCCAGGTAGTACACCCCGTCGGGGGTGAAGGCCTCGGGGCCGTTGAAGAACAGCTGCAAGCCCGCCTCCCCCAGCACCGGCATGCGGTGTATGGCCCGCTCGAAGATCGGCCCGACGTGGTCCCAGTCTTCGGGCAGAGTCTTGAACTGGAGGTCTCGGGGAATGCCGTCGAGGTTCCAGACCTTGCCCCGAGGCTCGAAGAAGCCGGCCATGACCTTGCCGGTCTCCTCCTTGAAGTAGGTGTAGTTAGACGGGTCGCGCACCGTGGGCATGTTGGGCTGCACGCCCTCGATGGGCTCGGTGACGATGTAGAAGTGCTCGCAGGCCTGCACCGGCACGCTCACCCCCGCGGTGGCGGCCAGCTGGCGGGTCCAGATGCCGGCGGCCAACACCACGGTCTCGGCCTCCACCCGGCCCGCTTCGGTGTCCACCCCCACCGCGCGGCCATCCTCCACGACCACGCCGGTGACCGCGATGCCCTGCACGATGCGAGCGCCTCGGGCCCGAGCCCCCTTGGCCAGGGCCATGGTGGTGTCCACCGGCGACGTGATCCCGTCTTGGGGAATGAACAGCGCGCCCACCAGGTCGTCGATGTTGAGCAGCGGGCACAGCTCGCGGGCCTCGTCGAGCTCGATCTCGCGTATGTCCACCCCCACGGTACGGGCCATCGACATACCCCGCAGCAGCTCCTCCCAGCGTTCGTTGTCGGCGGCCACCGAGATAGACCCCGGAGCCCGGTAGCCGGTGGCCTGGCCGGTCTCGGCTTCGAGGTCTTCGAACAGCCGGGCCGAGTAGGTGGCCAGCCGGGTCAGGCTGTGGCTGGACTTGAGCTGGCTGACCAGCCCTGCGGCGTGCCAGGTGGTGCCGCTGGTGAGCTGCCCCTGCTCGATGAGCAGCACATCGGTCACCCCGCGACGGGTCAGGTGGTACGCGATAGAACAGCCGACGATCCCACCACCGACGATCACCACCTGGGCCCGATCGCCGAGATCAGCCATCACACCTCATAAGCGCTCCAGTGCTACAAGGTTGTCTGCGGGTCTATTGAAAACCCTGGCCTCGCAGTGGGTGGTGAAGAAGGTCTAGCGCTACAAAATTGCCAGGGGATTCACCGGCGAACCGGTGCCGTAGCGTAACACCAGCGGAGCGCATACGTACTGGAATTCCCACCGGCCCAACTCGGCGCAGCGGGCAGCCGCCGCCTCGAAATCGGCGTTGTCGATAATGGGCATGCCCATATACGGCAACAGGATGTGGTGGACGTGCAGCGCGATGCGAATGGGCAGCGGATTGGGGATGCCCTGGTCGTCTTGGGGTGCGTCCTGGAAGTCCCAGGTCAAACAGGAGGCGTCGGTCTCATAGAGGAATTCGATGGCCGAGGCGTGGACCCCGGCATTGGATCCCATCCCCTGCGAGGTGCCGGTCTTCTCGAAGTACACGTCCATGCCGCTGCGGATGCACACCGCATCGCCGGGCCGGGGCTCGATTCCCTGTGCCGCAGCCACGTCGGCCAGCTCCCAACCATGAACCGGCTCACCCGGCGCCACGTAGTCGGTGCCCCTAAATCGGGGGACGTCGTAGAGGACCCCCCGGGTGACGATGCCGTCGCGCCAGTAGTCGATGGTGCCGGTGTGCTCGGCGGGCATGGGGGGCTTGGCGAACTCCTTGCCGTTCCAGAACTTGCCCCCACCGTCCACCGACAAGTGGCACAGGGCGTCGATGTGGGTCTGCACGAAGCCGTGGATGAACATCCCGAAGTAGTCGGCCATCGCCCCCGAGTCCCCGGCGCCCACGAAGTGGTGGGCCGGATAGGGGTTGGCCGGGCCAGCGTGGGTGTCGATGGGCCGGCTCATCGACACCGCTTCTCCCGTCTGCACCAGGGCGGCCGCGCCCCGACGGGCATCGGGGGTGATGTGGTTGAGGGTGCCCAACTCGTCGTCGTCCCCCCAGCGGCCCCAGTTGCAGAACCGCTCCCGGTAAGCGGCGTACTCTTCAGCGGTTGGCGGCGTGCGGTCACTCAGTCCCATAAGGCAGTCTCTATCACAATGACGGAATACGACCCGTTCTCTCTTGAGGTGGCCACTGATCCGCTCCCGATCTATCGGGAGTTGCGGGAGGCGGGCGGGGTGCATCGACTGGAGCAGTATCACGGTTGGGCGCTGCCCCGGTTCGCCGAGCTGTGGGAGGTGAGTTGTGACCGGGAATCGTTCACCATTGTGGAAGGGCCGGTTTTCCTGCGAGACCAGGTGCATCAGCCAGCATCAGCCGAACTGGGGCCCCTGCCGGTGGGGCAGTTCCTCAGCTTCTCCCAGATGGACCCGCCGGCTCACACCCAGATCCGCAAGATCCTCTATCCCCCGCTGCGCCCCCGCCCGGTGGCCGAGCTGGAGGCCGAGCTGCGCCGGGTGGCGGCCGATTGCGTGGAGGCCGGTCTGGAACGGGGGCGGCTCGACATTGTCACCGAGCTGGCCTCGCCGGTGTCGGTGGCCGGCACCTCGCTGGTGCTGGGTTTCCCCTTTGTCGACGGGGAGAAGCTGGTGGACTACGCCAACCAGACCATGCGCTACGACGACCGCGCCCCCGCGGCCCGAGCCAAGATTCAAGAGTACTTGTGCAGCTTCGTGGCCAAACAGCGGGCTGGAGAATGCCCGGAGTACATCGAAGCCCTGCTGGGGGTGGATGTGCTGGGTCATCCCTTCGACGACGAGGACGCCGCCATCCAACTCTCAACCCTGTTCACCGGCGGGGTGGAGACCACCCCCAAGGTGATGGGCGGCGGCTTCATCCACCTGGCCGCCGACGGCGACCAGCGGGCCGCCCTGGCTAAAGATCCTTCGCTCAGCGGGGGCGCTTTCGAGGAGATGCTGCGCCTAGAAGTGCCCATCCAGCATTTGGGCCGCACGGTGAGCCGACCCACGGTGATCGGCGGCCAGGAGATGACCCCCGGCGACCGGGTGTTTCTGCTGTACCAGTCGGCCAACCGCGACGAGCGGGAGTTCGGCGCTGACTCCGAGAGCTTCGACATCCACCGGCGCCCGCCCCGCCAGCTCGGCTTCGGCCACGGATTGCACTACTGCATCGGCGCCCATCTGGCCCGCCTGGAGGGCCGGGTCATCATAGAAGAAGCCCTGGCCCGCATCCCCGACTTCGAAGTGCCCGCTGACGAGGTGGTCCGCCTGCCCGGCTCATTCCAACAGGGCTACGCCTCGGTGCCGATCGTTTTTTGACCTTCGGCTAGGACAAAGCCACCGGTAAGCGGGCCAACCCGCGCAAGGTGAGCCGGTCCTTCCATGGGGGGTCGTCCTCCAAAGGAGTCCAGGTTTGGAAACGGTCAAGCAGGCCAGCCAGCACCACTTGGCCCTCTAGGCGGGCCAGCGATGCCCCCAGGCAGTAGTGGATACCCGAGCCGAACGAAAGCAGCGGCGTGTCTTGGCGGGTGATGTCGAACCGGTCGGGATCGTCGATCACCGCGGGGTCGCGATTGGCCGCGGCCAGCAGTGTCAACACCATGCTGCCCTGGGCGATGGCGTGCCCACCGACTTCCACCTCTTCGAAGGTGTACCGGGCGTCCACCTGTACGGGAGGCTGATAGCGCAGCACCTCGTCCACCGCGCCGGGCACCAGCGACCGGTCAGCCCGCAGCTGAGCTAGCTGGTCGGGGTGGCCAATAAGAGAGTGGACCATGTTGCCGATGAGGTTGGTAGTTGTCTCAAACCCGGCTGCGTAGATCAATGACACCGTCCGCCCGATCTCGCCTTGCGTGAGCCGGTCCTCACCGTCGCTGGCGGCAATCAGACCCGACAACAGGTCGTCGCTGGGATTGGTGCGCCGGCGGTTGATCAAGTCGTCGAAATACGCCGCCACCTGCGCCCCCGACGCCTCGGCCTGCTCCAGATCCTCCACGCTGCGGTTCGGCTCGAGGGTGCCGGCCAAATCCGACACCAGGGGTCGCAGCCAGTCGCGATCAGCTCGGGGAACTCCCACCAGCTCACTGATCACGTTGGCCGGCAGCGGGAAGGCCAGCTCATCGATCAAGTCTCCCCCTCCGGCGGCGGCCAGCGGATCTAGCAGTTCGACAGTCATGTCTTCCACCGTCTCCCGCAGACCTTCCACTCGACGGGGGGTAAAGGCTCTGCTTACCAGCGACCGCAGGCGGGTGTGGTCGGGCGGATTCAAGAACAGCAGGGATCGCTCTTCGTCGGGATATCGCTCCCGGTTGGCCACCAGCGTCGGCACCGCGTCGCCCGGCTCGGGATTCCCCATTCTGGGATCCCTCAGCGCTGCCCGGCAATCCTCATAGCGAGTGAGGACCCAGTAGTCGGCGAAGCTCAACTTGTGCACCGGCGAAGCTTCCCGCAACTCCGCCAGCAGCGGATAGGGGTCGGCGATGACGCTGGGATCGGTAGCGATCCTCAAGAACAGCTCGTCGCTCATGGACGCGGGCTGTGGATCCGGCCGAAGGTGTAGGCATCGGGCCAGCCCCGTCGGGCGAGGTTGGCCTCTTGGCGGGCGATGGCCGCGGGAATGTCGCCCGGCTGCCAGCCCTCGACCAGTGACTCGCCCATGAGATCGCGCACCGGCCGGTCCAGCTCCACCAATAGTTGCAGGCTGAAGGCGATGCGTCCGGTGAGCACATCCGGATCGCCTGTGACCAGAGCCAAGGCGGCCTCAGCCATGGTCTCCAGCGGCTCGAACATCTCCTCGTCGATCCAGCCGCCTTCAACCAGCGCCGGTGTAGCGATGGCCGCCTGGGGGGTCAGGGCGTTCACCGCCACCCCCTGCCCCTCGCACTCGCTGGCCGCTGACACGGTCAGCTTGTTCAGTGCCGCCTTGGGTGCCCCGTAGACGAAGCCGGCTTTCGACGGCTTGCTCGACGGGAACGGGGGTCCGGGAGGCAGCTCAGCGGAGAAGGTGGTGAGGTTCAAGATCGCTCCGTTCCCCCGCTCGCGCATCCCGCCGATGACGGCCTTCATAAGCTCCCAAGGTGCCCACAGGTTGACTTGCAGACTCAGCTCGAGCTGCTTGGGCGTGACCTCCTCGAACGGGTGGTAGCCGCCGAAGGCGGCGTTGTTGACGAGGATGTCGATGGGGCCGAACGCCTCCTCCGTCTTGGGCACCAACTCGGTACGAGCCCCAGTCGGATCGCTGAGGTCCGAGGGAAGCACAAGGCACTCCCCGCCAGAAGATTCGATGCGGTCCTTGGTGGCGGCCAAGCCCTGTTCATCTCGGGCGGTTATTGCCACTCGTGCACCTTCGGCAGCTAGGCGAATCGCGATCGCCGTGCCCGTGCCGCCCTTGCTGGCGCCGGTAACCAACGCAACCTTGCCGTCGATGGCCCGTTCTGCCATAGCCTTGCCTTCCCGAGTGAGACTCTCAGCGAGCCTACGTCAACCCATAGATCCGAGGGCTTAGTGGCCGACAACCAACTCCAACGACGCCGATCCCTCTCGCTGTTGCACACGTCGGACTGCCACTTGGGAACTGGTCCGGCCCGGCGCCAAGAAGCAGCGTTCGCATCGGCCATCGATTTGGCCATCGCCGAGGCGGTGGATGTCTTCATGATCTCGGGCGATCTGTTCGACCACAACCGGGTAGGCGACGACGTGCTGATCTGGGCCGCCGACCAGTTGGCTCGCCTGTCGTGCCCGGTGGTGATGATCGCCGGCAACCACGACGCCCACCCCGAATCCTCGGTGCTCCACCGATTCGGCCCCCACATCCACGATCTCCCGATCACCATTCTCGACGACCTCGAAGGCTCGACGACTCACCTCGCGGAGTTGGACCTCACCGTGTGGGGCAAGTCCATGGACGACCACCACCCCGGATTCCACCCCCTCGATAGTCTCCCCGCCCGCCCAGAGCAGGGCTGGTGTGTTGCAATGGGCCACGGTCTGGTCATGCCCGATGAGACCCCGTCGTATCGCTCGTCGCCCATCTACCCCAGCCACCTCGACGCCATCGACTGGGACTACGTGGCCCTGGGCCACATCCACCGCCACCAGATAATCCGCGAATCCCCCTCGGTAATCGCCTACTCCGGCGCCACCGCCGAGTCTCTCGAAGGCGAGCCCGCCGCAGTGCTCGTCACCCTCGACCCTGATACCGGCGTCTCCCTCAGCCTGCGAGAGTTGACGCCCAGTCCTGTCGCCTAGGGCTTGGCGACGCCAGATGGACTCCATCAGCTTACGCACGGTGCCGGCAATCTCTAGTCCTCTCACCAGCGACAGGTCAGTCCTTTAGCAATTGCGCATGACTCTCAGAGGTCGAAGTTGGCGCGCCGGGTACTGGTGGCACTCTCTTCTTGCTGGTGGCGCCGAACATGGTCGTTCAGCGAGGCCCGCTGCTTTCGCCGGGTCGCCGCGTCGAGTACCACCGGATCGTCTTCCAGTCGGGGCGCGAGGCCGAATCCGGTGTAGACCACGCGACGTTCCGCCGCCACCGGAGGGCGGCTCATGTGGAGTGTGCACGAGCAGTGGACGGTGACGTCTCCGATCTCAGTCGGCAGGGGTACGCGGGGCAGGTCGATCTGCTCGACCCCGAGCGCCGCGATATTGGCCCGGTGCGACCCCGCCACCACGCCGAGTTCGCCGTTCTCGGGACCGGCACCAGTCACCGAGATGCCCGTGACGAGCCCGCAGCATGTGCGGGAATGCCCTCCCAACGAACAGTCCTTGTGCCAGCTCACGTCCGAGATGCCCTCAACGATGCCGACCCGCTTGTGCAGGCCTTCAGCCGCGTCGCCCGCGAACGGATCTCGCTGCACGAATTCGTCTTCGGTGAATGTCGCGATGCGGCCGAACCGGTCGGTTGAGAGCAGCTCGCGCAGCGCGGCGGACCGATGATTGAACCCGAGGATGCGTGACGGCGCCCACTCCCCCGCCTCGTCCCGGGCCCACCACGAAGCACCATCGTCGCGTTCGGCCTCGGCCATGGCGATGTCGAGGTCGGCGGACACCGCGGCCATCTCCTCGGCCGTGAACACACCCCGAAGATGGAGGAACCCAGCTTCTCCCAGAAAGTGGCCAATCTCAGTCGGATCGTCGTCGAGGCCGAAACTCTGATGAAGGTCCATCGGCGCACCGGCGCGATCGCGAAAGTCAATCGACTTCGGCTCATAGGCCGGGCGGCCATCGAGCAGCGTGCGCCAGACCGGCTCCCAACCAATGAAGTCGTCGATCTCACCAGACCGCACCTCGGCCCGCCCCGCCATCTCGGCCCCAAAGGTCGACACGGCATCGTGTACCAGATCAGCGAAGGTCTCCACCCCAAGGGCGACGACGAGGTCTCCCCCCGGGGCCGAGCGCACCGTCAACCCCGTTGGGGAACGCTCTATGGTGACCAACTCCCCATCGACCTCCAGGGTCAGCGACGGCAACCCCAGGCGATCAGCGCTGCGGCGAGCGACGGCACCGTTTCGCTCCACCCGCCCGGGCACATAGTCGGCAACGAACGAGGCCGGATCGACCGGGATCGCCGCCCGATTCGGACGCGCCCGGAAATCAACTGAGGTCACGACTAGGTCCTTTCGGTGGTTGGAGAGCCGATCGACTCGGCGACAGCCGAAGCAAGGTGTGACCTTGAAGACATGACATTAGTTTCATTTAGCGTCGCAACCCGGAGAACCTCGAAGCGCTCGAGTGGCGGGAGATCGAGGACAGTGTCGGAGCCGTCGTAGCGGACCGCGATAGGGCTCGCCGCCACCAGCGCCTCGGCGCGAGATGCTTTGACACCGTTTAGACGCACTTGGCCGCCGGGAATTCTCACGTGCGGACCGAAGGTACGGTGTCGGGCCCCGGTCAGGTTGAGAAAGTGGAGTACGAGGCCTCGGTCGTCGGTGCCGAGGATTAGCTCAACGTGTTCGGGGAATGTGGTCGTCACCGCGTTCTCAAAATGAGGGGTCACAGCACTGAGCAGGAAATTGCGGACTTCGGTGGTCCCGAACTCTCGATAAGTGCGACCAACCGTCCAGGGAATCACTGTCACCCCGCCGGAGCCGTGCATTTTCGTGACCATCGCCGGTTCTGCGCCGACAACATGCCCATAGCACTTCTCAGGAGGACCGTACGGCGCAGGGGGAAGTACCGAACCGAGCATCGTGGTTCCAGGTTTCCAGGCGAACGACAAGTTCGCCCCCCAGACAGGCACAAGGGACGGCGAATAGCAGTAGTCGTCGGCGTCGGGCTGCTCCACAAGGGTGGCGTAGCGAGACCAAGTCGCCGCATCGGCCTCAGGTTTTCCCTTCGCAGCGTCGGCGGGGCTGGAGGCAAGCTCAACGGTGCCATCTTCTCCCACAGCGCTCGAGCCGGTGCAGAGGAGGTGGCCACCGCCATATACATAGTCATCAAGGACCTTGGCAGTGCCTAGGCCGAGGGGGCCAAGGTCTGGAACGACGATGACCGAATAACGGCTCAGGCGCCCCAGGCTGCCCGCATCAGTGAGCGACTCGACGGCCAAGACGTCGAAGGGGTGATGGGTCTGTTGCAGTGAGGCGTAGATGCCTCGGTATTCCTCGCGGGTTGTGGCGTAGCGGTGGGGGGGCATGCCGAAGCGGTCGGGCCGCACGACGGCGATGGTTGCTGCTGACTCCAGTGAGGTGTACACGTCGATGTGCTGGCGGTGAAATCGGGTCACTTCCCGGCCGGACGGGAGGCTTGCGTAGGGAATCCGCCCCGGCGGGCCCATGATGTACGTCGATGGGTTGCCCCCTCGGGCGATTGCTTGGATCAGATACTGAGCAAAGCGCTCGGGCTGTTCGCCTGCCATTCGATACGGCATATCGACGAACGCAACCGAATTGACCATAACCGGCACGTCCGGTGAGGTGTTGACGTGGGCGCTGACAGCCTCGCCGGTCTCGTGGTGCCAGACGTCGGTACCGAACGCGTTGTTGGCCTCCTGGTAGGCGATCGTGGCTCCACGCCGGAGCACGAGAGCAACATCTGGGCAACGGCTTGAGACGTGGCCGGCGATCCGCTTGGTCAGACTGCCGGTTGTCTCGAAAGAGAACTTCAGCCAGTCACGGTAGTTGTCGGATTCGGGTCCGACCGGCAGAGATTCGTCGCTACACGCCGCGTACCGCTCCTGGCAGCTAGTGCACTGGCAAACTCCCAGGTATCTGCGGCTGTAGTCGCGTTCATTGAAATTGAACCAGTTGAAAAAGAACCCGTCGATGGCGTATCGATCCATGATCTCGTCGAGGATGTCGAATGTGCGCTCCTGGTAGTAGGCGCCGGAAGGGCAGACGCTGTAGAGCGTGTTGTAGACCTGCGGCTGACCATCCGGTGACACGTACAGCCATTCTGGATGCTCTTGAGCGACTCGGGTTGAGACCTTTGAGAAGTCAAGCCTCGCGATCAGCTTCAAGCCCCGGTCGTGAGCGGCTGTCACTGCATCGCCGACGAGGTCGCCCGACAAGCGATTGGCCAGGTATGGGCTCGGCGTCTGGAAAGACAGTCGAGAGGGGTGGAATGAAACTATGCCACCGGTATTGAGCAACCAGGTATCGGCCCCGTAGTCCTCGATGAAGTCGAGTGCCGCGTCGACATCGAGTGTCGCGTCGATCTCCTGAAGGTTGGTCTGAAAGACCGAAAATGGACGGTGCCACCACCGGCTCCGTCGGTCGGCGTCACCTTTTGCATCGTCGGTCATTGCGGTCTCCTCGCACGGCCGCGCTCTTTTTTATACACATGTGTACAGTAATGAGCCGCCGTCGATCTCTTCATCGATGGCGTCCGGGCTCATTGACGGCGAACATGTACCGGGAGATGCGATGAACGTCACAAACCCCGGACCTCGCGAAATCCACGTGGTCCTATCCACACTGCCGTACTTGCCCGAAGAGATCGGTCAGCTTCGACGGGCCTTCGCGCCTGCCGAATTCATCGAAGCGTTCCCGTTCGACGACGACGCAATCGCCGCGGCGCTCAACCGAGCTGACGTTGCGATGCTCACGTCCGACATCGACGACCGCCACTTGAGTGCCCCCAATCTGCGGTGGGTTCACTGCGACAAAGCCGGCCTTGACCGCTCCGCCCGCCACGCAATCTTCGAGCGAGGTCTGATCGTCACCGGTTCAGCGGGCCGGTCGGCCCCCGCGCTGGCCCAGCACGGGTTCTACCTCGCACTCGCTTTGACCTTTGACGCACGCCGCCTCTTCGAGCGGCAGGCAGCTCGCCAATGGGGTGGCATTCCGGGCTACGAACACCGGCTCGCCCTCCATGGCAAAACGCTCGGGATCGTCGGATTCGGACACACTGGCCACGAGATGGCGGCATTGGGGAAAGCCTTCGGGATGAGGGTGATCGCCTACCGGCGCCGCTCCGGCCCGCTCCCGCCGACAGTGGATCGGATGCTGTCGTCAGAAGAGGGTGATTCGCTCGACCCGTTGCTAGAGGAGTCCGACGTGATCATGCTCGCCATCACCCTCAACGACGCCACCCACCACCTGTTCGGAGAGGAGCAATTCGAGCGCATGAAGGACTCCGCTTACCTGGTGAATCTGGCCCGAGGTGCAGTTGTCGATCATGAGGCGCTGGCCCGAGCGCTCCACGGGGGGCAGATCGCTGGGGCTGGCCTGGACGTCACCGATCCGGAGCCGCTCCCGGCTGAGTCACCGCTGTGGAGCCTCCCCAATGTCATCATCACCCCGCACATGACCCCGAAGTTGCCCGAACGCACTCAGCGGTCGATCGACGTCATCATCGAGAACGTCGGTCGCTATCGCCGTGGAGAAACAATGGTGAACGCCCTGACTCCTGACGACCTGTACACCAACGGCTGATCCTCGTACATCTCCGGGAAACTGCACCGGGAGCACCTCATTAGTGGCTGGCTTTGCCGCTGCGCTGGATGGCCCGCTCATCCATGCCCAGATAGCTGGCGATCACCAGGGGATCATTGCGGACCGAGGCGGGGTCGCCCTCGGCGATCACCTTGCCCAGCTCCAGGCAGTAGACGCGGTCGCTCATGCCCATGATGAGGGGCATGTCGTGTTCGATGATGATCATGGCAGCCTGAAGCTCTTTGCGGATCTGCAACAACAGCGGGCCCATGGCTTCGGCTTCCCGCTGGGCGATCCCGGCAGTGGGTTCATCGAGGCACAACACACGGGCCCCCAATGCCAAGAGCCCGGCCAACTCGACAATGCGCCGGGTGCCGGTGGACAGGTCAGAGATCGGCTTGTCGGCGTAGCGGCCCAGTCCGAGGAAATCCACTAGCTCAGCAGACTCGCTGCGCCGGACCCGGGCCCGGGCTGCGGTGCGAGGCGAGAACACCATTGTCTCGATCATTCCGGTGCGCCCACGAGCTTCCAGAGCGACCAGCACCGACTCGCGGACGGTGAGTTCAGGAAACAGGGCGGCGGCTTGGAACGATCGGCCCAGTCCCAAGCGGGCCCGTTGAGCCGGAGCCTTCCGGGATACTTCCTCTCCCAACAGCTCCACTTGACCCGAGGACGCCACAAACCCCCCGATGGCGTTCATCAATGTGGTCTTGCCCGCGCCGTTGGTCCCGATTAGCCCGACCACCTCGTTGGCCCGCACTTCGATGGAGATGCCATCGTTGGCTTTGAGCCCCCCGAAGGACACCTCGACGTCGTGGGTCCGCAGCGGCACCGGGTGCTCTTCAGTGCTTTCCCGTTCGATCTTGGCCGAAGCTGGCGCATCGACCGCGGCCTTTTGAACCGGAGGCAGCCTTCTCTCAAGCCGGCGGTAGATAGCGCCGCGCACCCGGTGCAGAACGTGGACCAGACCGCCGGGGAAGTACAGCAGCAGAACCAGAAGACCGATGCTGGAAGTCAGCAGGGGAACAAGTTCGTTGCCGGGGGCGATTGCCGGCAGGCCGACCACCCAGATGGCGCCGATGACCGCTCCTCCCAACGATCCCATCCCGCCAATGACGATCATCGCCACCAGCATCAACGAACCCTCCACCAAGAACCGGCCATCACCGAATGACATGCGCTGGGCGACCCCGGCCAAGAGAGCTCCGCCCAATGCGGCAATGGCGCCCGATAAGGCGAACGAGCGCAGCTTCACCACTGCTGGGCGAATGGTGTAGGCGGCTGCGGAGACATCGTTGTCGCGCACCGCCAGCGTCACCCGGCCCACTGAACTGCGGCGCAGCCGGCCTAGCACCGCCAAGACAAGGGCCAAAGCCGCAAGGACCACGAAATAGAAGGTGCGGTTGTTGTCGAGATCGAGGCCGAAGATCGATCCCCGCCGGAACAAGACAAATGTGCCATTGCCGTCGGACAACATTTGCAGGCGGTAGAGGTAGCTGGCCGCGGCCACGGCGAAGGCGAAAGTGCTGACGGCCAGCAGCAGTCCGCTGATGCGTAGCGCGCCGGAGCCTATGGCTGCGGCCAAGACCGCGGTGATGAGCATGGCCACCACAATCGACCACGCATAGGGGAACGGTTCGAAGCGGATGTAGATGAACTGGCTGGTGCCGATCGACCAGTCGATGGTCATACCCCGGGAAAAGGCCGCCGCCAGCAGAGCGCCGACCCCCGCAAATGACATCTGGCCTAGAGAAAGCTGACCAGCCCACCCGGTGAGAACGGTCAACGACAGCGCACAGATGGTGAACCCTGCGATGGACGCGTACAGCACATGCTGAGAAGCTCTGGTGAACACAAACGGCAAGGCGATGGCCAACCCCAACGGGATCAACATGGCGATGCGGTTGAGGTGGCGCACCCACCAGATGGCCTGAAGCCGCTCGGGCATGGCGTCGACTTTGGGGTTGAACACAAAGATGCCGGATTCGCGCTCTCGCACCACCGTAGCCACCGCAGCGATGACGGCGAGCAGCAACAGGGCGTCGATCAGCCCCGGCGTGTCCAAGAAGTTGAAGCGCACAATGCCCTCGGCCAAGCCGATTACCACACCGATGAGCAGCGCCATCCGGAAAGACGTGAATCGGGCGATGAGGGCCGCCACTAGAGCACGAAGCAAAGTTGTGGGACCGAGGTGGCTCAGATTCGCCGCCGATCCATCCACCCCGCCGACCAACATCATCGAAACCGTGCCCACGCCGCCGGCTATCCCCCACACCACGGTAGAGACCTTCTTGGGGTTCACCCCACGCAGGCGAGCCAGATCAGGATTGGTGGCAGACGCCCGGATCACCCTTCCAATCAGCGTCCGGTTTAGGAACCAGCCCAATGCAATGGCGATCAAAGGAGTCACGATGACCACCGTCAGTTGCGAGCTCTTGATCCGAAGATCACCGATCTCCCACAGACCGTCCACCGGCAGCGGGTATGGGGCCCGGCCCTTGATTTCGGGATAGGCGATCAAAATGGCCTGACTGAGCTGGCTGATCCCGATGGTCGCCACCAGCAAGATCACCCGAGGCGCCTGGAACAGTCGCCGCACTACGGCCAATTCGATGACGACGCCATAGAAAAGGCCGGCGGCCAGCGCGATGGCCAGTGAGACCCAATAGGGCACGCCGAACCGCACATTGAGGAGCACCAGCAGGCCCGAGCCGATTAGCCCCATGGCCCCCACTGCGAAGTTGATCACCTTGCTCGACCGGTAGATCAGAACGATGGTCATGGCCAAGAGGCCATAGACCATTCCCTGCACTAGACCGTTGAATGCGATCTGAGTGGTGATCCAGACGGCTAGAGTCATCCGCCCTCCGTACCCAGGAATACTGCTCGGGCCAGATCATCGCGTTCCACCAACTCGGCCATGTCGCCGTCGAAGCGCACGTGGCCTTTCTCCAAGAAGACCGCCCGGTCGGCAATGGCCATGGCGACATTAAGGGACTGCTCGACGATGATGATCGTGAGGCCTTGCGACTTGAGTTCCTCGATGATCCCCACAAGCTTCTCCACCATGACCGGTGCCAGCCCGAGGGAGAGTTCGTCGATGATCAGCACATCGGGCTCAGTGGTGAGCACCTGGGCCAAGGCCAGCAACTGGCGCTGACCACCCGACAGCGACGACGCCGCAACGTTGGGCCGTTCGGCTAGGTCCGGGAACAGAGAGAGGGCGCGTTCGATGGCAGCCTCCATGGCGGCCTTGTCTTTGCGCAGGTTGAATGCGGCAATCTCTAGGTTCTCGCGAACAGATAGATCGTTGAACACGCCGCTGCCGCCGGGGAGCATGTGAATGCCCAAGCGGGTGCGCAACTCGGGGGTGACATAAGTGATGGTGCGACCGTGGTGGCGCACCACCCCGCGAGATGGCGTTCCCAGCCCGGCAACCACCCGCAACGCGGTCGACTTGCCCGCGCCGTTGGTGCCCAACAGCGCCAAGACCTCGCCCTTTTCAACCTCGAAGCTCACACCGAACAAGACCTGAACCTGCCCATAAGAGAAGTCGACCTGGCTGAGTTGGAGTGCGGGAATCTGGTCGGGGTTGGCCGAACGGCGGGCGTGGTCGTCCTGCTCTTCGCGCAGGTCGGCCGCGACGAGGGCCAAGTCCTCGCGGATAGACGCTCTTCCCCGCAACATCAATAGGCCGCCGACAATGGTCGACGGGACATAGATGACGATGATCGCCGTGCGGGTGCCGTAGGCGTCGGACAAGAACCCCGAGAGCAACGCCCCCCCTGTGGCGCCGATAAAGAAGATATACAGAGCCCCCAGCGCCTGGCCCATACCCCGTAATCGATAGGGGACTACCGCCATCAACAGGGGTCCCACCATGGAGAACCCGGCAATGGTCATCACTGATGGCAGTATCCCCAGGATGGCAAACCCAACTGGGCCGGGCATGAAGAACTGAACCGGAATGAGCAACGCGGACGGGAGAATGAGCCACCCGACAAGACTGAACGCGAATTCGGGATTCCGGCGATACAGCCGGTCGTAGTACCTGCCCACAAATGGCATTGAGATCATCACGGCAACACCGCTGACCGTGCCTACCGCACCTCGTCCGAAGGCGTCGAGCCCATACTCGTCTTCCATGAAGATGTTGCCCAAAACTGGAACCGTGAACAGTCCGAATCCGAGGGCCGCAAAGGCAGTGACCACGCAACGAAGGGTTCGAATCTGAAGCAGACGAGCGAAGGCCACCTCAACCGAGATGGGGAGGGGGTCCTCGTCTTCGATGATCTCCCCGAGTACGTCTTTCTTCTCAAACTGCCCTCGCGGCGGCTCGGGGATTCGAAACGTCGCCATGGACACCAACACGATGGGTATAGCCAGAATAAGAAATACCCAGCGCCACGCCGAGGGTCCGCCGATCGCCACGGCCAGCCCTCCCGCGATTAGCGGGCTGAGTGCCCCGGTCATCGACCCGATCAGCGAAAGTGTGCTGCCAATACGCCCCCTGGCACTTATCGGATATTGATCGGCCACCAGCGATGTCTGCACGGTGAAGGAGTTCGATTCGGTAACTCCGACGCCCAATCGGGTGAAGAACAGCATGACGGCGTTCACAGCCATTCCGGTGACCGCCACCATTACCCCGAAAAAGAGATTGGCGATGGCAATGATGCGACCTCGGCGGAAACGGTCGGCCAACCACCCCATCGGAAGGGCACCGAGAATCAGGAACGCTCCTGCTGCGGAGCTGATGAAGACCATCGTGCCGTCGCTGATGCCGAGCGAATCGCGGATGTCGGGGGACAGAGTGCTCAGTGACGCCCGCTCGACGTTGGTGAACAAGCCGATTGCGGCCAAGATGAAAAACGTCGAAGCGCTGCCGGTGACCACGGCTTGCTTTAGAGTCAAATCCCCCTCTCCGGCACCCGGAGCTTCGTCGGGCGACAAAGCCTCACGCTCTTCGACAACTTCTTGGCGTTGGGATTCGAGGTCGAGGATCGTTTCCGCGAG
The DNA here is from genome assembly GCA_963663255.1 of Acidimicrobiales bacterium. Taxonomy (GTDB): domain Bacteria; phylum Actinomycetota; class Acidimicrobiia; order Acidimicrobiales; family Bin134; genus Poriferisocius. Next base: position 1,563,277 of record OY760141.1, on the reverse strand, counting down.
TTCGCTCGGTCGATCCTCGGCTTCGTCGCTCATATTTCAACCAACTCCCCTGGTGAGCCCTCGCCCTGTCGCCGAATCCCCGACTATTCGGCTACAAGCGACTCGCTCTCTGCGTCCCACCGGAAGTAGAGCAGTGGCCGAATCCCATCAGGGTGGTCTTTGTCGAAGTACCAAGGATCAGGGAAACCGGGAAGCATGATCTCGCCCAGATTGTGGGCTGCGGTGATAAACGTGCCGCGGTTCAGCTCCGGGCCGGCGGCTTCCAGTATCGAGGCCGCAAAGGCGGTATACCGGCACGCAGTCGTGGAGCTCGCGTAGTATTCGGGATCGTCTTCTTCCCGCTCTTCCTCCGGGAGAAAGGTGATTCCAAGGACCCTCTCCTGTTCTTCCATGCATGACTTCGTCGGATCTCCCAATTGCCGCCAAACCGGTTCTGCATCAAATGATCCGAAGGCGATCGCGCCCTCAAGAACCGAAAGATCATTGCCCTCTCCACTGATGTACACCTGGGCATTGGAGAAGTTGGTGATTACCGGCTGGGGTCGATAGCCAGTGCGGGCCAATCCAAAGAGGAAGGCGGGTTCCGACCCTCCTGCAAACAAGAGCTGGTCTATGTTCTGGGACTCGAACTTCAAGGCGACGGTCTCGGCCGAGGCATACAGGGCATTGGTATCGGTCTCAGCAAGAGAAGTGTCGAGATAGGCAACGTCTACAACCTGGACTCCGCCAGACTCAAGAATGGGTTTGATCTGGGTCTCGTAGAGTTCTTCTCCGCCAACGGAACCGACGAGTCCGACCCTTCCGGAGAGTCTTCCGCCTTGCACCAATGCTCGATATCCGTTGAGGGCGAATCCATCGCCTGCCTCGGTAGAGAACCAAAGAGTTCTGGCCAGGGCAAACGCTTCAGTAGTTATGTTGCTACCCAGTAGTGGCGTCTCGTGAGTCTCGACGAAGCAGAGCACATCGTCTCCGATGAAGTTGCCCACCGCAAGAAACACGTCCTCGTCCTCGGTCAACAGCGTGCAGGCTGCCGTACCAGCATCGGCGGGAAGCGGGTCAACTGGGGCAAACACGGGAACGATGCGCCGACCATGGATACCGCCGGCGTTGTTCACCTGATCGAATGCCACCTGGTAGGCCGCTTCGTAGTCGCCGTGGTCGATGCCGATGATCGACTTCACGCTGGTCAGGTCGGGATACATGACTCCGATCTTCACCGCATCGTCGGTAACCCCAGGGGCCCGCTCGTCGACAACCGCGGGGAATAGACCCAGGGTTCCCGGACCGGTGGGCGCTGGCTCCTCAACTTCGGGCTCAGCTCCGTCGCCCTCTGGGGCCTGCTCCCCGCCCTCGGCCTCTTCCTGGTCTTGCTGGCCGTTGTCGGAGGCCTGTCCACCGCTATCGGCATCCTCAGGGGCCGGTGCGCCATCGTCGGCATCCTCAGGGGCCGGTGTACTGGCTCCTCTATCGTCGGCGGATTCGGTAGCCGGGGCACTTTCTGGTGCGGCCTCTTCTTCCTTGGAAGTAGTGCAGGCGCTGAGTGCGAGCACAATCACAATGACGAGAGCGAGGATTCTTCTCATGACTTGTTCCCTGTAGTGGAAGGTGGCAGACGCCGTGCGTATATGTGCGAATGTACGGCACCTATGCTTGGGCCGCTAGAGGCAGTTGGCAGTTCTTCATTGGACCGAGACTCGAACCCGGCTGAGATTCTGCACCCGGGCAATTGACGCGGCAGGAATGCCTTGACGATGAGTTGTGGCCCGCAACACTGGGGAAAACACGCCAGCCTCGGTGAATCGGTGGGTGGTGGACCACCCATCCTCGACCAGAGAGACGTCGCAGAACTCTCCCCGGCCCAACGGGTCCCACTCAAGTGCGACCACCTCTCCCCCGCCGGGAGGAACTTCGACAACAGCCCGAAACGTCACCTCCTCTCCTGGTTCGACTATGGCCGACACGGCATCTGCTCGATGAGGAGCCTGAGATCGACTCGGATCAGCCGTGACCTCCAGCCTCACCACAGGTTGGATTCCGCCGCGCTCTTCTGCGGTGTCGGCCAAAAGGATCTGCCCGTCTTCCAGCCGATATGCCGTTGATGCCGCAGGGGCCACCCCCTTTTCCGCCCAAGCCGCCACGTCCCGAAGCGCCTGTTGGACTATCCCGTCGTAGGAAACCAGCCAGTGTTCCTTGCCCTCTTTTATCGGGCCGGTGTGATGATCGGCGTTGTCGGTAAACCACAGGCGGAACCAGTCGTCGGTGTCGTAGCCCAGAGCCGACCGGACGCGGGCGGCGTACCAGTGGCCGTGCCAGGGATAGGCATCGGCATCGACGAGGCTGTTCACCACGATGACTTTCCCAGCGATCCGGCCGTGGTGGGTTCCTCCCCCGCTGACCTGACCACCGATCAGCGGCCCGATTTCGGTTGCCCTCTGGGGATGTCGGGGATGGCCATCGGGGTCGCGGAACTGATCCCAACCGGAAAACTCGCCCGGAGGTGGGAGTTGGTGGCGGTGAAAGGCGCAGAGGGCCAGCCGCCACCGGGCATCAATCGGGGGCTCAGGCTCGCCGTCGTCCTTGGCTTCCTCCTGGATCAGAGCCGCCCGACAGCGGTCGCCCAACGGAGAGTCTTCGGTCCCTAAGTAGCCGGGCTCACTCCAGAAATCATCGGCGTACGATGGGTCGATCGCCTTTACTGTGCTGGCGAACCGCATCAGCCCTGACTCATCGTCGAGACCGAGCACATAGCGATAGTCGTTCCAACTCACTAGGGGAACTCCCAAGGCCGACACCTCCCGCAAAACCGCAGCTTCCACCGGATCAAGGCCGGCGTAGGGATCACCGCTGCCGCCAGGAGCAACGGCATCGGCTATCAGCGGCGCCTTTTCCGACAAGATGAGTCGGGCGAACGCTCGGATGAAGAAGTTGTTGGGTATGGACGTCATCGCGCCGATTACCAGCGGGACGCCTCCTGCCCACACCCCGCTGGTGTTCTCCATGGCGGCGATGGTCTGGTAAGAGCCTCCGCTCGCTCCATAGATGTAGCCGAAAATGGGCTTGGAACTGCCGTAATGGCGGGCGGCAACATCCTTGGCGAATGTGGCGGCGGCTGCGTCCACCAGATAGCCGCCGTCGGCGTTGGTTTGAACGGTGTAGGCCCCTGAGTCTGCACCGAAAACAACGGACCGATCGCCGGGGTTTTCGTCATCGACCGGATACACGCTCTGGAAGAACCGGTGCTCGTACCGATATCTGGTGGGAAGCGAAACAGTGAACCGATAGTCAGTGCCCGCAAAGTGGCCCCGGACTCTGCGATGGGGAAGGGGCGCGGATTTGTCGGTCTCGCTGTCGATCACCGGCCGAAGATCGGCGGTCATTAGACAGCCGCCTCTCTGCGCTCAGGGTTTTCCCACGCCGGGGACGACGGCTTCGGTTGCGTAGATGGAACCGGTTTTGGCCGCGGTTACCACTTCTCGCTTCCAGTCGTCGGCGGCGCAGATCAAGAGGGTGCGGCGGTCGTCGCCGCCCAGCACGCAGGCAACGGGGACTTTGGGGGCCATGTCGTATGAGTCGGTCACTTCGCCGCCGGGCAGCACCCGGAACACCCGCAGGCCCAAGGGGTCGGCCACCCACACCGCACCCTCGGCGTCGAGACAGATGCCGTCGGGCGGGGCCACCGGTGCCCTGTCCGATTCGGGGACCAGCTCGGCGTAAACCTTTCGGTTGGACAGGGTGCCATCGGGGGCCACATCAAACGCGGTGAGCCGGAAGGCTGCACTCTCAGCCACGATCAGCGTTGCCTCATCAGGGGTGAGGATGTGACCGTTAGGGGCTTCCATCCCGTCGGCGCCCACGCTCACCGAGCCATCGGGGGACACCCTCAGGGTCTGGGCGGTGCGCCGCTCGCCCCCTGCGTGGATCTTCTGACCCATGTCGCCGATATAGGCGGTGCCGTCGGAGCGCACGATCATGTCGTTGATGTCGCCGATGGCCAGCGGCGACAGGTCGGCGTGCTCCACCATCGAACCGTCGGGCTCTTGGCGCAGCAGCTTCTGGGTGGACATTGCCACCACCAGCAGACGTCCGTCGGGCAGCCAACCCAATCCCGAAGGGTCGTCCCAGTCGACCACCGCCATAGTCTCGGCGTTGCCGTCCAGGTCGGTGCGCACCACCCGGTGGGCGTGCATGTCGGAAAACCAAAGCGCACCGTCGTGCCACCGGGGTCCCTCGGAGAAGTTGAGCCCGTCCAAGATAGTGCGCATCAGTTGCCTCCTCATCGGCTTGATCGCTGACGAAATGGCACAATAGCCCCATGACTATGACCCTCACCCCCGGCATCGACGCTGAAGAGTCATACGAAACCATCCAAGTGGATCGGATCGGCGGATCATTGGGCGCGGTGGTCTCCGGTGTGGACCCCCGAGACGGCCTGACCGACCAGCAGTTTGCCGAGGTCCACGAGGCGCTGCTCCGCCACGAGGTGATCTTGTTCCGCAACGTGCCCATGAGCGCCGACGACCAACTGGAGTTGGCCTCCCTCTGGGGCCAGCCCAGCATCTTCCCGCTGTCGGCGATGATGGGGGCCACCGAGCCGTCTACATCAGTGATCCGCGACGACGCCGACAGCCTGCCCGCCACCGACGACTGGCACACCGACGTGACCTGGATTGAGGTGCCCCCTAAGGTCGCCGTGCTCCAAGCCACCGTCGTTCCTCCCTACGGCGGCGACACCATGTGGTGCAGCATCACCTCGGCTTACGACGCTCTGTCGGAGCCGATGCGGGCCGTAATCGACGGGCTGGAGGTGCACCACTCCAACTATCCCCAGTTCTGCACCAGCATGGCCGAGAAGTCGGGGAGCTGGGACTTGGTGCCATTGCTGCGGGAGGCCTATCCCGGCGTTGAGCACCCTCTAGTGCGCACCCATCCGGAGACCGGGCGACGGGCGCTGTATGTCGCCACCAACTTCCAGCAGTACGTGGTGGGTATGAACGAGGCCGAAAGCGAAGCTCTGCTCGACTTCCTTTTGCGCCACATCAACCAGCCCCGCTTCCACTGCCGGTGGTCGTGGACCGAGGGCGATCTGGCCATCTGGGACGAGCGGTCAACCAACCACCGTGGCGTGGCCGACCACTATCCCCAGGTCCGGGAGGTGCGCCGCTGCACCGTGGACGGCGACCGCCCCTACTTCGACCCCTCGGTGCCCTACCAGCCCAAGAGCGCCTACCAGCCCCAGTAGTCGCCGCCAAAGCGCTCATCGCGCTCGGCCAGCGCGCCCTTCATGCCCTTCTCCCGCGATGTCTCGTGGAAGTCGAACTCGTCGGGGCTGCGGCGGGTACCCATCACGAACAGAGGGTGGACGCCGTAGTGGGGGGTGAATGCCTGGCCGATGCCCAGCATGTCGTAGGCCAAGTGGGCTACGGCGCGCCCGGTGGCGATGCCGTCCCGGGGCAGGCTGGCCAGCGCCCCGGTGAGTTGGCCCACCGCCTCGTCGAGCTCGTCTCGGGGCACCACCCGGTTGACCAGGCCCAGCCGCTCGGCCTCGTCGGCGTCGAACTTGCGCCCGGTAACCGCCAGCTCGTTGGTCCGCTTCAACCCGATCTGGGAGGCCAGCATGGGATAGAGCCACGAGGTGCCCGCCGAGCCGAAGCGCTCCTCGGGCAGGCCGAAAGTCGCGTCATCAGACACCACTGCGAAATCACACACCAGCAGCAGATAGAGCCCCGCGCCGATGCACGGCCCATGTACTCGGGCCACGATGGGCTTGGCCGAGTACAGCAGATCGCGCATCACCCACGCCCGGCGGCGCAGACCGGCGATGGCGAACCGCCCGCCTTTGGTCTCGGCCCCGCCGTAGAAGTCGTCGGGGCTGGACAGATCGAACCCCGCGGTGAACCCTCGCCCCGCTCCGGCCAAAACGATGCACTTCACGTCGTCGTCGGCCTCGGCTTGGCGGACAAAGCCCACGATCTGGTCGAACATCTCGTCGGTCAGGGCGTTGAAAACCTCCGGCCGGTTGAGGGTGATCGACGCCACCGCCCCGTCAGTCGCATAGGTCACTTGGTCTTCTGCCATGACCCCTATCCTGTCGGATCGTGAGCAATCCACCCACTCGGCTGGCCCGACGGCTGGGAACCGGGGATGCCATCGTGATGGGGCTGGGGTCGATGATCGGCGCCAGCGTGTTCGCCGCCATCGGGCCGGCGGCGGCCGCCGCGGGTTCGGGCCTGATGATCGGTCTGGCGGTGGCCGGCGTGGTGGCATTCTGCAACGCCACTTCCTCGGCGCAACTGGCCGCCCTCTACCCCGCATCGGGGGGCACGTATATCTATGGCCGCAAGCGCCTTGGGCATCTGGCTGGGTTCAGTGCTGGTTGGGGGTTTGTTGTCGGCAAGTCGGCCACCCTGTCGGCATCCGCACTTGCGTTTGGGGCCTATGCCCTCCCCGAGGCTCCTCGGCTAGCAGGCATTGCCGCGGTCGTCGTGGTAACCGCCATCAACCTCCGGGGTATCACTCGCACAGCGAAGGCCACTCGGGTCACCGTCTCCCTGGTGCTAATCGCCCTCGGGGTGGTGGTCGCCGCCTCGGTGGGCGGGGGCAACACCAATGCCGACAACTTGGCCGACTGGGGGGCCCACGGGGCTCGCGGGATCTTGGAGTCCGCCGGCCTGTTGTTCTTCGCCTTCGCCGGCTACGCCCGCATCGCCACCCTAGGCGAGGAGATCAGAGATCCGGCCCGGACCATCCCCCGAGCCATCCCTGCCGCGCTGGGCCTCACTCTGGTGATATACGCCGCGGTGTCGGCTACCACCCTTTGGGCCGTCGGTCCCGAGCTATTGGCCGAGGCGGCCGCCCCGCTGGCCGCAGCCACCGACGCCGGGTCATGGAACGGGTTCACTCCAGTAGTGCGGGTGGGTGCGGCCATCGCGTCGGCCGGAGCACTCCTCGCCCTCATTGCCGGAGTGAGTCGCACCACATTCGCCATGGCCGCCGAAGGCGACTTGCCCCGCGTCTTGGACAAGGTCCATCCAACCTACAAGGTGCCCCATTTCGCTGAAATCGCGGTGGCCGCGGTGGTCGTCGTGCTGGTATCGCTCACCGATCTACGCAGCGTGCTTGGCTTCAGTTCGTTCTGCGTGCTGTTCTACTACGCCGTGACCAACGCCTCGGCTTGGACCCTCTCCCCCGCCCAACGGCGCTGGCCCAAGGCGCTGAGCGGGCTCGGCTTCGCGGGCTGCGTCACCTTGGCCTTCACTCTGCCCGTCGCCTCTGTTCTAACCGGGCTATCCGTGCTCGCCGCCGGTATCCTGATCTGGCGCATTCGCCAAGGCTCTAACCCGGCAACCTCGGAATAGCTGGCAGCAAGAAGGGAAACGGGAAATTGTGAGATCGATACGTCAGCAAATAGTTGTTGATGCTATTGGTGCACCCCGTCGTCTGGCTGCCCGCGTTGCGGTCGTATTGGCCATCTTCGCTTCGGTGCTTTCGGTTACCAACACTGCTGGAGCCCAGTCGGTGAGCGAGGCGGAGACCACCCGCCGGGATCAGCTGATCGTCCAACAGGACGCGCTGGTCAACAACTACCGCTGCTGGTTCAACATCGACATGTCCCTCGTCCCGGGAGGCTGTAGTGCCGGGGCACCTGCGCCCGCCCCCACTCCCACAGCAGAGGACGAAGAGTTATCCCCTGTTGAGGTGTACGCGTTGGTGTCGCCTTCGATCGCACTGGTCGAGACGTCGTCAAAACTGGGTAGCGGCATTTTGATCGAAGGCGGCTACATCGTCACCAACAATCATGTGGTGTGGCCCTATGACGAGGCCTGGCTGGTGTTCCCCGACGGAACCGAATTTCAGGACGTACCGGTTATTGGACGGGACTTCATAGCCGACTTGGCCGTGCTGGGACCGGTTGACGTGCCCTATCGACCGCTGACGTTCTCTGATCGAGATGATCTACCCCCGGGTAGCGAACTCTTCTTGGTGGGCTACCCGGCGGAGCCCGAACTGTTCCCGCAACCCGCCATCACCCAGGGGATCTTGTCTCGCTTACGCGAATGGGCTACCTACAACCTCACCGTGCTCCAGACCGACGCGGCAATAGCCGGCGGGCAGAGCGGAGGCGCCCTTGTCAACTCGCGAGGAGAGGTAGTGGGCATCTCCACATGGAGCTTCAGCGAGGCCGGATTCGCCCTGGCCACGTCGGCGGCTGACGATGCGGTGATCATAGAGCGGCTGATCAATAGCTACGAGCCTCCTGAGGACAAGACCGAACGCCGGGCACCGAGAAAATTCGGGGACTTCGAGCACCAGGTTGCCGGCACCCAAGGCATTGACAGCCCGGCCTTCACTTTCAACGCTGCCGCCGGCACCAGGGTCTCCATCGCCATCAATGGCACCAGCGACGGGGTCATCATCGTCTCCGATGCAGTGAGAACACTCGTTACCCGAGATTTGACCGAGACCGGGGTCGAGAGAACCACATTTGAAGTGCTTCGCAGTGGCAATCATTTCGTGAGGATCAGAAGCAAGTCAGATGGCAAATACGATTTCGAGTTGAACAGCACGGTCAGGCTTCGCCCCTATAGGGATGAACTCGACGGCACCACTTTGTTGGACAGTGGCGACGTCGAGACCTTCTATGGGTTCTTCGACTACCCCTATGACACCGATTGGTTCAAGATCAGCCTCAAGGAGGACGAGGTCATTGAGATCAGCACCGACTCGATACTCGCTGATACCACGATCACGGTGAGAAACCGCAGGACCGGCGATGCGGCACAGAGCGAGAACATCGACCCCAATACTGGTCTGGGATTTGCCACCAACGCGCACCTCCGGTTTACCGCGCCCGAGGCTGGGAACTACGCCATCTACATCGACGAGAAATCAGGAAGGCAGGACCTCGGCTACGTCTTGACCGTCGAAAGAGCCCAGAAGTAGCGATCTAGTTCGAACCGTTGCTCAGGCCCCGTCTTGCACGTGGGCGCAGATCTGGTCCTCGAAGGTGAAATCCAGATCGAGGCTCTCGTCGAGACCCTCGGCCACCATCCAGCGGTGCACGTGATCGACCATGCCGGCCAGGGTGTACTCCGGCTCCCAACCGATGTCGGTCCGCAGGCGGTCGACCGAGAACACCACGCTGCGGTTCCAGCGGTGGAGGTTGGGGGCCAGTCGCTGGACCAACTGGGCCAGCTTGAACCTTCGCCGGGTTTGATCGGCGTTGGACCGGGCGGTGTCTGAGCTGCGGATGTCGATGTGCACCGGCGAGGCCTGCCCTTCCTCGAACACCAGGGCGCCGTCCCACAGGTCGTCCATCACCGGCGCGGGGATGAAGACCTTGTTGGCCTTGGCTCCCAGCGCCTCGGCGAAGGTGTCCACGTATCCCTCGTCTGACTGATATGTCCCGCCGGTGAGGTTGTAGCGCTTCCCGAAGGTCTGGGGCTGGAGCATCATCATCCGCAAGGCTCGGGACTGGTCGTCGACGTGGCCCACCTGGCCGACCGTGGTGCCATCGCCGGGGATCAGCACGGGACGGCCCTTCAGCAGCCGCAGGATCATCCGCTGCTCCCGGTCAGCGAGGATGTTGCGAGGGCCGAACACCATGGAGAACGGCACGATGGAGGCCGGGAAGCCTCGACTGCGCCAGGCGTCGATGAGGGTGTCCTCGCACAGCAGCTTGTGCAGCCCGTACTCGTTCTGATTGGGACCCCTGTCCACTGGATGGTCCTCGGTGATGGGCAGGATATTGGCGGGGCCATAGATGACGGTGGACGAGGCGAAGATGTAGTGGCCGATGCGCCCCTCGAACACGTTGATCATCAGCTCCACGTCGGCTGGGTGGTAGGCGCTCATGTCCTGGACGGCGTCGAAGCTCTCCCCACCGAGCACCGATCGCACCTGATCGTGGTCGGTGCGGTCGGCCACCAGTCGGCGCACCGACCGGGGAAAGTCCACCGCAGTGCGCCCCCGGTTCAACACCGTGACTTCGTGGCCATGCTTAACGAGTTCCATGACCAGCGAAAAGCCGTTGAACTGGCTCCCGCCCATCACCAAGACCTTCATACGTGCTCCCTTGTTGCTTGAATCGATTTCAGCGGCAGACGCCGGCTTCGGCGAGGGCTTCTACTTCTTCGGGGGGGATGCCCAGGACTTCGCCGAGCACCTCGATGGTGTCGGCGCCGAGCAGTGGGGACGGGCCGGCGGTGCGCTTGGCAGTGCGGCTGAAGCGGATGGGGTTGGCCACGTGGGTCTCTTTGCCCACCACCGGGTGCTCCAGCACGTCGAGCGCGCCGCGAACGGCCAAGTGCTCGTCGCCCAAGTGGTCGTAGGGGCCCATCACCGCCATGGCCGACACCCTGGCGGCTTGCAGGCGCTCGGCCCGGTCGGCGGCCAGGCCCTGGGCCATCCAGGCGGCTACGGCGGCGTCCACCAACTCGACTTCGGCCAGCCGGTCGGCGTTTGCCGGCCAGCGGTTCTCCACGCCGATCACCTCGCAGCATCGCCGCCACGACTCGTCATCGTGGCAGGCCAGCGCCACCCAGTCGTCGTCGCCGCCCGCCCGGTACACGTCGTGGGGAGCGACCTCGCCTGAGCGGTTGCCACAGGCCTGGGGATCGGCGCCGGCTTCGGCCGCGCCCATGTACACCTCGCCAATGAGGTAGGCGGCGGCCTCGGTCTGGGCCATGTCGATGAGCTGGCCCTCGCCGGTGCGCTGCTTGTGGTCGAGGGCAGCCAGCACCGCCACCGCCAGCAGCTTGCCCGCTATGTGGTCGGGATGGTTCAGCGTGGTGCCGCACGGAAACGGCACATCGGCGTGATTCCACAGCCAATGGGCCCCGGCGAAGCTGGCGTTGAGCGGTCCATAGGCCGGCATCTTGCCCATCGGACCACCCCGGCCGTAGCCCTGCGAGCACACATACACCAAGTCGGATCTCCGGGCCGCCATGTCGTCCCACCCCAGCCCAAGCTTGTCCAGCGACCCACCCCGCAGGTTCTCGGCCACCACATCGGCGGCCATAAACAGCTCCAGGGCCAGCTCGCGGCCCTTCTCGGTGTTCATATCCAGAGCCACCGACCGTCGTCCTCGGCTCTCGGCGTTGAACGGGAAGGCCTTGTCGAGGTCACCTCGACCGGCGAAGCGCAGCGAGTCGGGGTGGGCCACTGATTCGATCTTGATGACGTCGGCCCCCAATTCCGACAGCATCCAAGTGCCCTCGGGCACCACCGCGGCCATGCCGAACTCCACCACCCGCACACCGGCCAACAACTGACCGTTGTCGCCTGAGCCGTTGGAACGGCCTGGTGCCCAAGGATTGTCTGCGGAACGGGCTTCGAACAGGGAAGGGATCTCGTTGGCCTTTGGGGCTGGTTTGCGCACTCCCGCCGGTGTGCCCGACAGCTTCCAGGGGGCATCGGGAGATGGCAGGCCCTCAGAGCCCTCCACGTCGTAGCGGAAGAACCCCCGGCCAGCCACCTGCGGATGGGCGGCGAACTCGCTGGGCGATTGGATCATCCCGATGGTGGTTCCCGCGGCCAGGCCGTGCTCGAACAGATCGGACCGGTCCCGCTGCGAGGTAATCGCATCGGCCACCATGTGGATGACGTCACGGTTCCTGCCCCGGAACACCCCGTCGGCCCACTCCGGGCCGGTGAGGGCGTCGGGATTGCCCAGCACTTCCACAAAGCCGGTCCACTGGTAGGGCGTGCCGATCACCGTGCGTACCCAGCCGTCGCGGGCCGGGAAGATCCAGTAGTTCCCGTCGGCGTTGCGACGACCCTCGCCGGGCAGCTCGGGAAAATGCCGCACATAGTCGGGGATCAGCACCGACCAGGGATTGAGCCCGGACAGGGCCGCCTCCTGCACGCTGATCTCCACAATTTGGCCCTGACCGTGGCGTCGCCGATCCAACACCGCGGCCAGCCCGCCGACGGCGCCAAACACCGAGGCGCAATCGTGGGCCAAATGGCCGGGGTGCCAGCACGGGGACTTTTCCCGAAAACCCGACAGGAAGTGCCCGCCAGAAGAGGCGAACGCCGGCAGCGGCTCCAACTTCCAGCCCGAGCGGGGGCCCGAGAGCCCCATGTCGGTCAGAGCCACCACCACGAGTTGGGGATGGCGCCCGGTCACTTCGTCGAGGTCCAAACCGGAGTTGTCGATGAGCAGGTCGGCTTCGGCTATCAGGGTTTCCATCTCGGAGGGGTCGCCTGCTGCCTTGTTGGCGTTGCGGTGGGCGTGGGCCAATCCGTCGGGATCGGGAACTGGCGGCACCCGGATCACCTCGGCCCCCAGATCGCCCAGCACTCGGGCGCACAGCGCCCCCCGCATATCGGTGTGGTCCACCACCCTCAGCCCGCCCAGCGCGCCGGGGCTCATGCCTGCGGCCGAGCTCATCGGATGCGGGGCTCGATCCTGGTCTGCTCCTTGATGCCTCGGGCCTTCTCGGTTATCTCCTCTTCGGCCCCGGCCAGGCTCAAAAAGGCCACCCCGCTGTTCACCGCATTGGCCAAAGTCGTGTACTGGGCAGTCCACAGCCCCTTCATGGTGGCCTCAACGGCCAGTCGCTCGGGCGCCGACACGATGGCCTCGGCACACCAGCGGGCCGAATCCATCAACTCGTCCAGCGGAACCACCTCCTGCACCAGCCCGATCTGGAACGCCCGCTGGGCCGACATGCGCTCGTGGCGGCCCAGCAGCGACATCCGCATGACCTCGCCCAGCGGCATCCGCTGGAGCATGAACATGGGCTCGTTAACCGCGGGCATGCCGTGGCTCACATGGGGGTCGAAGAATGTGGCGTTGTCGGAGGCGATGATGAACTCAACCTCGCCCAGCAGGTAGAACGCGCCCCCGGCGGCCATGCCATTGACCGCGGCGATCACCGGGCGCCAGTAGTCGTTGGATTTGGGTCCGACGGTGGAGATCGGGTCGTCAACCATGAACGGTGAAGCGGGCTGCTTCCACGACCCGGTGATGTCCACTCCGGTGCTGAAGGCCCGGTCCCCCGCCGCGGTGAGGATCACACACCGCACGTCGTCGTTGTAGCGGAGGTGGGCCCACAAGGCTCGAAGCTCTTCGCAGGAGGTGTTGTCCATGGCGTTGAGCCGCTCGGGCCGGTTCAAGGTGACCACCGCCACCCCGTCGGACTCCTCGTACAGCAAGTTCTCATAGCTGGGCACGGCCCGAAGCGTAGTACCGCCGATGCGACCGGTTGATAGGCCGGCATTACCATCGCCGCTCATGGATATTGGAAGAATCGGATTGTGGCAGGGGGTTCTCGACCAGCGGCCCTCAAACCAGGTACGAGAGGTCGTGGCCGAGTTGGAGGAGATGGGCTGGCCCACGCTGTGGATTCCCGAGGCCGTGGGTCGCGACCCGTTTGTGTCGGCGTCGGTCATGCTAGGGGCCACCAGCACGCTGAAGATCGCCACCGGCATCGTGCAGGTCCACGCCCGCCACCCCATGACCACCGCAGCGGCCCAGAAGACAGTGGCCGAGGCGTTCGACAACCGGTTCCTGCTGGGCATCGGCGTAAGCCACGGCCCGTTCATCGAGGGCATCCGCAAGCTTGACTACTCCAAGCCCTACTCCTTCATGGTGGATTACCTCAACGAGATGGAGGGGGCCATGTACATGGCGCACGGCCCCGAGCACGACCCGCCGCTGGTGTTGGCCGCTCTGGGCCCCAAGATGCTGGCGCTGGCCGCCGAACGCACCGCCGGCGCCCACCCCTACTTTGTGCCCCCGGAGCACACCGCCCTTGCCCGGGAGATCATGGGGCCCGACGCCCTGTTGGCTCCCGAACAAAAGGTGTGCCTGGAGACAGATCCCGACGCGGCTCGGGCGCTGGCCCGGGAAAACATGGCCCTGTACCTGGGGCTCCCCAACTACGTGAACAACCTCTACCGGCTGGGATTCACGGAGCAGGACGTGGCCGAGCAGTCCGACCGGCTGGTGGACGCCATCGTGGCCTGGGGTGACCTGGATACCATCCAAGCCCGCATCCAGGCCCACCACGACGCCGGCGCCGACCACGTGGCCGTGCAGGTGCTCTCTCCCCGAGGTGAACTGCCCCTGGCCCAATGGCGAACCCTGGCCGACGCCCTTCTATAGTTCGTCGGCGAAGCTCTTTTGAACGGATAAGGGGCTCGACAGCACGAGGGATCGACATCATGAGCAGACTTTGTGAAGGACGGGTCGCGGTCATAACCGGAGCAGGACGGGGCATCGGACGGGAATACGCCCTGATGCTGGCCCACCACGGCGCCAAGGTGGTGGTCAACGACTTGGGCGCCGACCCCGACGGCCGGGGCGGCGACGCCGGACCGGCCGGCGAGGTGGTCGAGGAGATCCGGGCCATGGGCGGCGAGGCGGTGGTGAACGGCGCCGACGTGAGCGACTTCGATGCCGCCCGGGACATGATCCACCAGGCCATCGACACCTTTGGCACGCTGGACATCCTCATAAACAACGCCGGCATCCTGCGGGACCGCATGGTGTTCTCCATGAGCGAGGCCGACTGGGACGCGGTCGTGCAGGTGCACCTCAAGGGCACCTTCGCCCCGGTCCATCACGCGGCAGCCTGGTGGCGGGAGCAGACCAAGGCCGGGCAGAGCTTCCAGGCCCGGATCATCAACACCGCATCTCCGTCGGGCATCTTCGGCAACGTGGGCCAGACCAACTACGGCGCGGCCAAAGCGGGAATCGCCGCCTTCACGGTGATCTCGGCCATGGAGCTGGTTCGCTACGGAATCACGGTGAACTGCATCGCCCCCAGCGCCCTGACCCGGCTCACCGCCCCGCTAATGGGCGGAGATGACATTTCTGAAGAGTTCCAGGAGACAATGTCTCCCACTTGGATTGCTCCCATCGTTACCTGGCTGTGCAGCCCTGAGGCGGCCAACGTGACCGGCCGAGTGTGGGTTGTGGGCAACGGCCGGTTGGGCATCGCGGAGGGCTGGGCTTTGGGGCCCAACGTCCCCCTAGAGTCCCAAGACCCCACTACCCTCCAGCCGGTGGTCGCCGACCTGATGGCCAAGGCCCAGCTCAATGCCGACATGAGCGGCAACCCCTCTGAGGGGCCAGGCCGCCCGAGCCAGGAGATCTAGATCTCTTCTACCCGGCAGCGAACCTCGGGCTCGTGGTCGGCCCCTACCCAACGCAGGGCCAAACCGCCCCGGGCGTGGCCGGCGGTGTCCAGCCAGTTGGGGTGGCCGGGATCGCGCCGGGCCACAACCACCCGCACCGTGCCGTCGTCTTCGACCGCGGCGGTGTGGTGGTTGAGGTTGGTCCGGTAATACTCGAAGTCCAGCGACTCCAGCCAGTGGTTGCCGAGCTGGATGTTCCAGTACTCGCAGTCGGGGGGCTCGAACTCGATGATCCAAGCCTCATCAGGGCCTAGGTCGAAGTAGCCGTAGTTGTACGACGTGTCGGGATCGCCCTGGGCGAAGGCCAAGAGCTGGGGGTCGATGGGCCGCACTTCGTGGGTATGGGCGGCAAAGCTGGCCGTCCACCCCAGAAACTGGCCCACCACCGCGGCCACGGTGAACCCGGCCCGGCCCAGCGCGCCGGCCAGCCGCTCGGGGTCCACCGGCTCGGGCGGGCTGCCTGAGTCAGTCCGCTCTAGGGTCATCTCGGCGGGGGTCTGGTTGGGCCGGTCCAGCAGGGTCTGGCGGACGGTCAGCGCGTTGGTGCCCTCCTTCATGGCCAGCCAGGGTCCGGTCTGCGGCTCGGCGCTGATGGCCACCTCGAATCGGCCGTCGGTATCCAGCTCAAGATCCTCGGTGGTCAGGTAGCTGTCGCGGATCAGTCCCTCGGGGGTGCCCAGGCCGCCGCTGAATGCCCCCATGCGGATGGAGTGGGCGTCGTTGAGGCGACCCGACAGCCGGTAGTTGAAACGGGGCGACAGCCGGGCGCCCCCGTAGGCGTAGTCGGGGTTGTCCAGGCCGATCTTGACCCCCGCCTGGTTGAGGATGGCCCGGGCCGGGTCGGCCTCCTCCAGATTGGCCTTCAGGAAGTTGGCGGCCAGCCGAGTGACGTAGCGCAACCCCTCAGCCCGGTCGAAGTCGTCGTCGGGTGCGGCTTCCAATACTTGTCGGCCTGCGTCCCTGAGAAGGTCGCAGAACTCCTCCCAGCTTTTGTCCAGATCGAATTCGCTCATTCCACTGCCACCCCGCAAGCCCCGATGTAGTCGGCGTAGCGCTCGTGGACCACCTCGGCCCTCAGGCCGTACTGGTCGGGGCTGTAGTCGTGGACGCCGTGCTCGCCTTTGGGATGGTCGGCGGCCCATTGGGCCACGGCCCGCTCGGCGGCGGTGTCGAAGCGGTAGCCGAATCGGTCGCAGATGGCGGCCACGCTGCCCAGCGGGTCGGTCTGGAAGTCGGCGAATTGCAGGTCGTAGAACCGGTCTTCCCGACCGGCTCGGGCTGCCAGCATCCGCTCGATGCCCCGGGCCCACAGCTCGGTTTGCTCCGCGCCGAGGGCGATGTCGTCGGGATGCTGCTCGAATCCCTGGCGGCTCACCCCAGTGAGGCTGCACACCGAGGCCACCGCCTTAAGCGGGTCGCGGTGGGTCATCACCACGTTGGCGTCGGGGTAGGTGGCAAACAGCGCCTCAGGAGCGAACAAATGGCTGGGGTCTTTGAGGAGCCAGCAGGTATCGGGCTCGTCCACGCCGATCAGCCCGATGCTGCGGCGGTGCTGGGCGTAGGCCGGACCCATGTCGCTGTTCGCCCACCAGGCGGAATAGGTAGGGATGCGGAACAGACACTCGAACGTCACGCTGGCAAACGAGTGGCGGAACAAGTTCCAGCACTCGTCCACAAACTCGGCCGATTGGAAGTGGATGGCAGACTGATCCGGATTCATCTCGGCCATGGCGTCCATCTTGGCCTTGCAATTGACGTAGTCCTCGATCTGCTCCCACTGGTCGCGGGGCGGGCGGGGCTGGGGCATCTCGGCCAGCCACAGCTCCAATCCCTGAAAGTGGGGGCTGGCCGCCATCAACTGGTGCAAGGCGGTGGTGCCGGTGCGGGGCAGGCCGATGATCACCAGAGGCCGCTCTACATTGACGTTGGCTGCCTCAGGCCGGGCTCGGAGGCCGGCTTCAGCCTTGAGGCGGCCTGTGAGGGCCCCGGTGATGATCTCGCCTATGGCGAATCGGCCGATGTCGGTCATGGCGGCCTCGGCCTCCAGCGACTCCTCCAGCACGGTCAGGCCCTCGAGATAGTCGTCGCGGCCGAAGTCATCCAGCCCGGTTCGCTCTACGGCGGCGGCGTGCCATTGCTCGATGTTGCTCACTGAACCTCCAGTCGAAGGGTCTCGATGTTGTCTATTGGGCCGCGTCCTGGAGTTGCGCCCCGAACGCGGCCATCGTCTCGGCGGTGTCGGCGAAGAACAAGAACGACGGCACGATCAGGCGGTCTCCTCCCAAGTCGGCGACTTCCTGTATGAGCCCGGCAGGGTCGTCCATCGGCGTATTGGGCAAGCCCACGGTGATTTCAATGCTCTCCGGATCTCGTCCTGCCGCAGCCGCAGTTTGGCGCATCTCGTCAATGAGCTCGGCCATCGACACCCCCTCCCGGGGCCCCGGCCAGAAGCCGTCGCCCAGCCGCCCCGCTCGACGGGCCGCGGCCCTCGAGTGGCCGCCGATCACGATGGGCACCCGGCCATTGGCCGGCTTGGGGTTCACGCTGACCCCGGAGAACGAGGCGTGGTCGCTTTGGAACGAGGTGCTGTCCGCGTCCCACAGCGCCCGCATCGCCCCGATGTAGTCGTCGGTGCGCTGGCCCCGGCGCTCCCACGGGATGCCCAGCGCCTCAAACTCCTCTTTCAGCCAGCCCACGCCCACCCCGAGGGTGACCCGGCCTCCCGACATGGAGTCGAGCGTGCCCAGCGACTTGGCCAGTACCACCGGGTTGCGCTGGGGCAATATCAAGATGCCCGTGCCCAGCCGCAGCGTGGTGGTGGCCGATGCCACCCAGGTCAGCCAAATCAGCGGGTCGGGCAGCGGCGAGTCAGGGGTCATCGCCATTTTGCCCGTCGGGTCGTAGGGGTATTGCGAGGCGTACTCATCGGGGTACACCACGTGCTCCACCGTCCACACCGAGTCGAACCCGGCGGCCTCGGCCGCCTGCCCGAACTCCACCGCGCCTTGCGCGGTGGTCCAATGGAGAATGTTTGCGAAACCGATGCCGAACTTCATGGCCCGCAAGAGTAGGACAACCGCTAGCGGATTGACTCCATGGCGGACCACACCCTCTGGGGGGAGGCGGGCATGTCAAGGTGGCGGATGCCGAGGTGGGACAAGGCGTCGACCACCGCGTTTTGCACGGCGGGGGTGGAGCCCACCGTGCCCGACTCGCCGATTCCCTTGGCTCCCAGCGGGTTGAGCGGGGTGGGGGTGACCGACTCGTGGACTTCGAAGCTGGGCAGCTCGGTGGTGGAGATCACGGGGTAGTCGGCGAAGTTGGAGGTGAGCAGGTTGCCGTCGGGGTCGTAGCGGACCTCTTCGATTAGTGCTTGGGCCGCTCCGGCAGCCAACCCGCCGTGGATCTGGCCGTGGGCCAGCAGCGGATTGAGCAGGGTGCCAGCGTCGTCCACCGCCACCAGCCGCTCCAAGGTCACCTCGCCGGTACCGGCGTCTACCTCCACTACCGCTATGTGGGTGCCGAACGGGAAGGTGGCCCCGTGCTGCTCGAAGTCGTTCTCCACGAACAGGGTTTCTGAAGCTGCCGCGGCCACGTCGGCCCAGCCGGTCGACCGGGCCGGGGTGCCGACCACGTGGAACTGGCCGGTCTCAGAATCCAACACCACGTCGGCGGAGGCCGCCTCCAGCAGGTCGGCGGCCAGTGGGCGGGCCGCCTCGATCAGCTTCTCGGAGGCGTCGAACAGAGCCGAGCCGGCAATCTGGGCCGTGCGGGATCCTCCGGTGATGTCGCTGGAGGGAATCTCGTCGGTGTCGCCGTGGATCATCTCGATTTGGTCCATATCGATGCCCAAGGTGTCGGCCACCACCATGGACAGAGTGGTCACGTGGCCCTGGCCGAAGGGAGTGGCACCGGTGCGGGCCAGCACCGAGCCGTCGGACCGCAGCTCCAGGCTCCCCGTCTCAGTGCAGACCGGACCCATGGGCGAGGTGACCTCAACGTAGGAGGCTAGACCGATGCCCAGCAGCTGGGAGTCGCCCCGCTCTCTTCGGGCGGCCTGCTCGCTTCGAAGCCCGTCGTAGTCGGCCGCCTCCAGGGCGGCTTCCAGAGTGGACCGGTAGTCCCCGGAGTCATAGGCCGCGCCGGTGGGGGTGGTGAGCGGGAAGGCGTCGGGAGCGAGGAAGTTGCGGCGGCGAACCTCGGCGGGGTCCATGTCAATCTCGGCGGCGAACAGGTCTACGGCTCGCTCGATGGCCGCGGTGGCCTCGGGGCGGCCGGCCCCTCGGAACGCCTGCACTGGGGCGGTATTGGTGGCTACCGCGGTGGCCGACCAGACCACATTCTCGATGTCGTAGTTGCCCGGGGCCATGAGCCCGGTGAAGGTGGGCAGCAGCGCTCCCACTGCGGGATAGGCCCCGGCGTCGGCCAGCATGTCCAGGTGGTAGTGGGTGATGCGGCCGTCGGCGGTGCCTCCCAGGGTCACGGTCTGGAACTGGGCTCGGCTGTGGCCCAGCGCTTGGAGGCTCTCGGTGCGGGTTTCGGTCCAGCGCACCGGGCGGCCCACTCGGCGGGCCAGCCACCCCAGCAGGCACTCCTCGGCGCTGGGGGCGGCCTTGGTCCCAAATCCGCCACCCACATCGGGAATGATCACCCGAACCTGCGACGGCTCCAGGCCCAGTGCGCCGCAAATGGCCCCTTGGGCGGAGTGGGCGCCCTGGGTGCTCGACCAGCAGGTGAGGCGCCCGTCTTCGGCCCACGAAGCGGCGGCCACCCGTCCCTCGATGGGGCTGGCGTAGATCTTGGAGTTGACGATGCGGTGGGTGACCACCGCCTCACAGCCGCTGAAGTCCAACTCGGCTGCCGGGGGGAAGGCGATGGCCACGTTGGACTCGGCGTCGTCAAACAGCTTGGGCCCGTCGGCGGCGCTCTCGGCGTCGACCACCGCAGGCAGCGGGTCGTAGTCGGCCCACACCACCTCGGCGGCGTCGGTGGCCTGGACGACGGTCTCGGCCACCACTGCGGCGATGGGCTCACCGACAAAACGGACCTTTTCGGTGGCCAACAGGGGGCGGGACATGGCGGCATCGCCCATCATCGGCGGTCGGTGGGCTAGGTCAAGGTCGTCGCCGGTGACCACCTCGACAACGCCGGGCATGGAACGGGCTTCGCTGGTTTCCACCGACAGCAGATGGGCGTGGGCGATGGGCGACCGGACAAAGACCACATGGGCCGCCCCTTCCACCGGGATGTCGGCCACGTATGTTCCCCCGTCGGTCAGCATCCGGGGGTCTTCCACCCGCCTGACCTCGTTGCCCAAAATGCTCATGGCCGCAGCGTAGGCCAGGAACGTATTGGGCTCTTACTCGCTACTGCTGAAGCGACTGGCGCCAGGGCTGGGCGTCTAGGCCCATGGGGGTGGACGGCGCCCGGTCGGTGAACGGCCAAAGCTCCTCAGCAATTCTCCGCCAGTTGGCGGTGGCCCCAAGCTGGGCGAACAGAGAGATCAAGCCGAGATTGATCCGCTGGAGCACGACCAGCGAAGGCGGCACGTTCAGCACCTTCTTCAACTCGGCGTGCTCGCCGATGGCGTTGAAGATGGCCCTCACCCCCGCAGCGGCGTACTCAGGGGTGAAGGTCCGGGTCTCGTCGGTCAGCACGAACTCGTAGAAATGGGTGAAGAACGCCTCCACTTCGTCGTCGCTGAAGGGAGCGTCGGCCGGCAGCAGTCCAGCGGCCACTTGTTCGGACCGGAATCGGGGGATGTCGCGGTCTATCACCATGGCGGTAAGCATCCGCTCAAACTGGGCGGTCTCCTCTGGGGTGAACCGCTTTACGAGTCCAAAGTCCAAGAAAACGACCGAGCCGTCGGGACCGAAGAGGTAGTTCCCGGGGTGGGGGTCGCCGTTGAAGGCCCACAAGCGGTAGATCGACCCGAACGAGAATCGGTAGATGGTCTCGGCCACCCGGTTGCGCTGATCCTGGGGCCAGCCCAGCACTTCTTCGAAGGTGGCCCCCACCGCCAGCTCGGTGGTCAGCACCCGAGCAGAACTCAGGTCGTCGTACACCTCGGGAACGGCGATGTAGGGGTGGCCCCGGTAGTGGTTGTAGAACAGGCGCTGGTTGGACGCCTCGTGCTCATAGTCCAGCTCCTCGGTGAGCCGCTGGCGCAGCTCCTCCACTATGGGGGCGGGATCGAGGCCGGGGAACAGAACGGAAAGCGCTCGAAAGATCATCCGGGCCGATCCCAGGTCGGCAGCGATAGCCTCGGCCACACCGGGGTACTGGATCTTGACCGCGCAGGCCCGGCCGTCGGCAGTTATGGCCCGATGGACCTGGCCGATGGACGCGGCCGCGATCGGCACCGGGTCCCATTCCTCGAACAGCTCGCCGGGCGGAGCCCCCAGCTCGGCGGCCACGACCGACTCGGCCAGGGCCGGGCTCATCGGAGGAGCGTTGGCCTGGAGCTGGGCCAAAGAAGCCCGGGTGGACTCGGGCAGCCCCACATCCAGGTAGCTGGCCATCTGGCCGATCTTCATCAGCGCGCCCTTCATGTTGCCCAGCACTTCCACCACGTCGGCCGCAGTGCGCAATTCCCGCTCGGCGTCGAGGGCTTCGGTCCGCTGGGCGTCGGCGAACACCTGGCGGGCTTTGGCCATCGCCCATCGTCCACCGCTGCGAGCGCCCAATCCGGCCACTTTGGCCGTGCGCCCGACCCGCCCTCGTCGGGGAACCGCCCCTCGACCACGCCCGTCTGCCACGCCGCCGAAAATACCGGCCCGACCGCTGCTCCTCCTACCTTTGGCCGAGAACGGCACGATGACTGGTTTCCGGCATTTCGCGGGACATCAGCCGGCACGGGGATGTATCGTGAAGTGGAACAGTTCCGCTATGCGGTACACGAGCTGTCACCAGTTTGGGCCGCGCTTCATCTCCCGCAGAACAATCACGGAGTCCCAGTCATGCGAATCCTCTTTGCTGACAGCCTGGCCGAGAGCGCCATTCAGAGGCTGCGGGACGGGGGCGACAACTGTGTCGTGGACACATCGCTCACCGCGGAGAGCTTGCCGGAGCGCATCACCGGATTTGATGCGCTAGTGGTGCGCAGCACCAAGGTCACCGCAGCCACCCTTGAGGCGGCCGACCAGCTTGGTCTGGTGGTGCGGGCCGGAGCAGGAACCAACACCATCGATGCCAAGCGGGCGGCCGAGTTGGGCATATTCGTATGCAACGTGCCCGGACGCAACGCCATCGCCGTGGCTGAGCTGGCCATCGGGCTGATGTTCGCCATTGACCGCCACATTGCCCCCGCCACCGCCGATCTTCGCACCGGCGATTGGAACAAGCAGACGTACAGCGAGGCCCGAGGGCTGTTCGGCTCCACCCTGGGCATCATCGGTATGGGCGCCATCGGTATCGAAGTCGCCCAGCGGGCCAGTGCCTGCGGCCTGAAAGTCATCGCCGAGCTCCGCAATGACCGAACCCGCGACGTGCACCGCCGCATGGCCGACATCGGGGTGGCGGAAGTGCCTGATAGGGCCACGCTGTTGGCCACCAGCGATATCGTGTCGCTGCACGTCCCCGGCGGCACGGACACCATAGGGATGGTGGATGCCGAATTCTTAGCGGCCATGAAGCCTGATGCGGTGCTTATCAATACCAGCAGGGGCGAGGTGGTGGACGAGGCCGCCCTGCTGGCCGCTTTGGATTCCACCGACCTGCGGGCTGGCCTTGATGTATTCGCCGACGAGCCGTCGGGGGGATTCGGGCAGATCAGCTCGGAGTTGGCCCGCCACCCGAAGGTGACGGCCACCCATCACATCGGCGCCTCCACCGAACAGGCCCAGATGGCTGTGGCCGAGGGCACCGCCGAGGTGATCGAGGCCTATCGCCAAGGCGTTGTGCTCGACTGCGTCAACCTGGAGCGGGTCCCCAACCGCACCGCCACGCTGAGCATCCGCCACCACGACCGAGTGGGTGTGCTGGCCTGTGTTTTGCAAGAGTTGAGCCGGCTCCACCTGAACGTGGCCAACATGCAGAATCGGATCTTCTCCGGTTCGGAAGCGGCGGTGGCCATCATCGAGGTAGGCGGAACAATCGACGACGAGCTTCTGGGCACTCTCAGCGCCATCGAACATGTGATCTGCGCCTCAGTGCTGGACACTGATCCGGAGGGGGCGCAATGACCGATACGCACCCGGCAGTTGAGCAGAGCCCAGTGGTCGAGCCCATGGTCGCCCCCTTTGCCAGCTGGGTGGTACACCCCGACTGGGCTGAGCGGGTGATCAGCCGGGCTTACGACAACCTCTCTCCGCTCCAGCGCCAAGCCCTGGTGGCATCCAACCCCTACAGCTATATGAATGTCACCAGGAGCCGTGAGGACCTCTTCGACAACTCCGACCTCTCGCTTGAAGATCTGGTGGCCGAAGGCGCTGCCGCCCTTACCCGGCTGCTCAATGCGAGGGCATTCACCCCGACCGGTCGGCCGGCCCTGTACCTGTACCGACTGACCCACAAGCAGGGCATGCAGACCGGAGTGGTGTGCACCGTGCCGGTGGGAGGCTTTGACGACGGTCGCATTCGCATACACGAGCGCGTCCATGACGATCGGGCCGATCTGCTCACCACCCACCTTCAAGGCGTGGGCGCCACCTCTAGCCCGGTGGCCATGGCCGTTCGGTCCACGGCCGAGCTCCACAACCAGCTGTTCGACATCACCTCGGCGGTGCCCGCTGATCTGGAGTTCGGATCCACTGCGGTGCGCCATCAGATATGGACGGTTCCCGACGACTACACAGAGTCGCTGGCCGCGGCTTTTGACCACCAGGTGCTTTACGTCACCGACGGTCACCACCGCTCGGCTGCCGCAGTGCGAGCCATGGCCGCCGAGCCGAACGACCCGGTATTGGCCCGGACTCTGGCCGTGGTGTTCCCCGACGACCAGCTCCACGTGCAGGCCTTCCACCGACTGGCCGTCGACCACATTGATCGCACCTCTGAAGAATGCTTGGCCGCCCTGGATGACGTGGTGGAAGTGACACCGGTCTTCTCTTCCCAACAAGCCCGCCCGCAAAAGAGAGGGAAGGCCGGACTCTACCTGGGAGGATCGTGGCACCAAGTGGAGTTGCCGTCGGCAGTGGGCAATGGAGCGGTGAACGGCTTGGATGTGGAACGACTGAGGCGATCCATCCTTTGCCCGGTGCTCAGTGCCGACGAGCTAAGCCAACCTGGGGCCGTGGAGTATCTCCCCGCCTCTCTCGGCCTCGACGAGTTGGCCCGCCGTTGTGATTCGGAAAACCGGGTGGGATTCGCACTTCATCCCATGACGGTGCGCGAACTCATGGCTGTGGCCGACGAGCAGGGCCTGATGCCGCCCAAGTCGAGCTTCTTTTCCCCAAAGCCTCGCTCCGGGGTGTTCTTGCGGGTGCTGGGCCGGGGGGCCACCGCCCATCTGCCCGCTTCCTAGTAGAACAAGTACTGTTTTCGGCGTGCTGATCTCATCGGACTCTCACGTTGTCGAACCGGGTGACCTGTGGCTAGAGCGACTGCCGCAGCGATTGCGGGATCGGGCACCCCGAGCAGTGCAGGACCCCGACAACCACTACTGGTACTTCGAGGCCCCCGACATGGGCAGGGGGGTGAACCTGACCCTGTCGCGCAACGCCGGGATGACTCAGAGCGAGGTGGATGCCCTGCTGGCCGCCGATCCAGACGCCTGGATCGGGGCGACCGGCGGACACGATCCGGTCACCCGGCTGGCCGACATGTGGGTAGACGACACGGTGGCCGATGTGGTGTATCCCACGGCTGGCCTGTCGTTACTGCAATACGACGACGTGGAGCTACAGCTGGCCTGCATCCAGGTTTACAACGACTGGCTGGCCGAGTTTTGCGCCGTGGATCCCGACCGGATCATCGGCATCGCCATGATCCCCACCTGGGACATCGAGGTGGGCGTGGCCGAGCTGATCCGCTGCGGAGACATGGGGCTGAGGGGCGCCATCATGTGGAGCTCGCCCCCGGCCACTCGGGAGTACAGCTTCTTCTCCGACCGGTACGAGCCGCTGTGGGCCACCGCCGCCGAGCGGTCGATTCCGATATCCATCCACATCCTGGCCGGTCACCAAACCAAGGGCATCAGCCAATACGGCGTAACCGTGGAGGGCACTTACTACTTCGGGATGACGTCGCGCGATGAACTGGCCCACACCACTGCTGAATTGATCGCCGCCGGGGTGTTCGAGCGCCATCCCGACCTGCGGATCGTGGCCGCCGAGGGGGGCATCGACTACGCCGCACGCCTGGAGCAGAGACTCGATGTCACCTACAGCGGGGCATGGAGTCGGATCGACGACCGGCTGACCATGAAGCCATCGGAGTACTTCCGCCGCAATGTGTACCTCACCTACATCGAAGACCCGATCGGTCTGAACAACCTGCGGTTCACAGGCAGCGACCATTTCATGTGGTCCAGCGACTACCCCCATGGTGCTGCCACCTGGCCCAGGTCCCAGGAGTTCACCGCTTTAGAGTTCGACGAGGCCGATGTGAGCGAAGCCGACCGCCGCAAGCTCACCCTCACCAACGTGGCCGAGCTCTACAGCATCGATCTGGACACCGTGAGCCAGCCGTCACCGGTCATCGCCGACAAAACGGCGACGCCAGTCAGCTGATCGGCACTTGCCGGGAATCAGACGGGGCCGCGGGCGGTTGCTTGTTGATCAGGTGGGTGGCCGCCGACTCGAAGTACTCCAGCATGGCGGTGAGGACATCGTCGGGCATCTCAGCTTCGCCTACCGCCGCGCGCATGTGACCCATCCAGGCATCACGCTCGGGGGCCCCGATCTCGAAGGGGGCGTGTCGCATCCGCAACCGAGGGTGGCCCCGCTCGGCGCTGTAGTGCGGCGGCCCGCCCCAGTACTGGGCCAAGAACCCGGCCAGCCGGCTTCGAGACGGGCCTAAATCCTCGGGATACAGGGGGCGCAGCACTGGATCGTCGGCCACGCCGTCGTAGAAGCGGTCGACCAGCTGGTCGAAGAACGCCTGTCCGCCCACCGCGTCGTACACCGACTGTTCCACCGGCCTAGCGTATTGCAACATGTCCGCGGTCATATTCCTGAGGCACGCCAAATCTGACTGGTACGCAGGAATTTCCAACGACCTCGAGCGGCCGCTGAACAAGCGGGGGCGGCGATCCGCCGCTGCCGTCGGCAGCCTCCTCGCGGAGACCGGCCATGTTCCGAATCTGGTGTTGTGCTCACCGGCCACTAGAGCTCGCCAAACCGTAGAAATCGCCATTGCCGCCGGGGATTGGACTTGTCCGACTGAGACGGTCGACGAGCTGTACTACGGCACGGTTGACGACACGGTCACCCTGGCCTGCAAGCGGCTGGTTCCGCTGCTCATGATCGTCGGGCACGAGCCCACGATGTCCAGCACCCTGGACTACTTGACCGGCGCCGAGTTGCGCATGCCCACCGGAGCCATGGCTCGGGTAAACCTCAGCTCCGACAACTCCGGCCAACTCGAGTGGCTCATCCCCCCGCGGCTGTTGACCGATCGCTAGGCCCTCTTAGTCTTCCTCCGGCTCGTTACCCTCGGTCAGCTCCAACACCGCCTCAGCCTCGACCAGCTCGGCCGCAGCCACCGCTCGGGGATAGGCCTCCACCGAGGCAGCCG
Organism: Acidimicrobiales bacterium; assembly: GCA_963663255.1. Lineage (GTDB taxonomy): Bacteria > Actinomycetota > Acidimicrobiia > Acidimicrobiales > Bin134 > Poriferisocius. The sequence goes on along the minus strand of OY760141.1, from coordinate 1,536,457 downwards.
GGTCGATCTGCTTGCTTCCTGCGACCACGCCCCAATCTTCGAACTTTCGGGCCCGGGGCAGCACCCGGCCCTCCAGCGAGCCAATGCTCTTGTTGTAGGCATCCACCGCCCGCTTCAGCCCCTTGCCAACTCCATCGACGTGGCCAGCGTAAACCCGCAGGCTGTCGTACAAATCGGCGGCTCCATCGGCGATCTCCTGGGCGTTCTCCTGGAGGTCCTGCTGCTGCCAAGCCACCGCAACCGTCCGCAAGAAGGCCAATAGCAATCCAGGGGTGGCAATGAGCACCCGATGCTTCTGCCAGGCGTCCTCCCACAGCGTGGGCTTCACATCCATGGCGGTGTCCAGGATGGGATCGGCGGGCACGAACATGACCACGAAATCGGGAGACCCCTCAACCGCATCGGCATAGTCGCGATCCCCCAGAGTCTTCGCATGGCCCATGAGCGAGTTGGCATGGCTGTTCAGCAATTCAACTTGGCGTTGCTCGTCGTCGGCGTGGTGGGCATCAAGGTAGGAGGTCAGCGGCGTCTTGGCGTCAATCACCACCTCCAGGCCGCCCGGAACATGGACTACCGCATCGGGCCGCCCGCGGCTCTCGCCCAAATCGATGGTCTCCTGTTCGACGAAGTCGATGCGCTCACTTAGCCCCGACAACTCCAAGATATTCCTGAGCTGCTGCTCCCCCCATTGACCCCGAATCTGCGGGGAACGCAAGGCCTCGCTAAGGCCTTGGGCCGTGTCCCTAAGTTGGCCGACTTGGTTTCGCAAGACGTCGTAGGCCCCCTTGCGGTCTTTCTCCATCTCGACGACCTGCTTCTCGAACTTGGCCAGATTCTCTTTCACCGGCTTGACCAACTCGTCGATGGCCTGTTGGCGCTTCTCTAGGTCGCTGGCATTGAGCTTTCGCTGCGCATCCAACTGCTCCTTGGCCTGCTTGAGGAACGCCTCGCTGTTGGCCTTGGTCACGTCGTCGGCAATGCCCTTGAACTGGGTCTCCAACTCCTCGCGGGCCTTGGCCAACTCTTCGCTGCGGGCCTGATGATCGGCCTTGACTTTGGCCAACTCACGCAAAGCAGCCTCCCTCTCGTCCCTCACCTCATCCCGTTCGCCCCTGGCGGCATCGCGCTCGCCTCGCGCCTCGCCGAGTTGCTGATCGCGTTCAGCAAGCTGAACCTCCAACTGGGCCGCCCGAGTCCTGAGTTCACTTGCGTCGCCAGACTGAACGCCACCCCCGCCGAGGCGCCACCGCTGCACCACAACGGCCAGGGCAACCACCGCAACCACGACAACAATTAGAAGAACAATCTCCATAGGCCCGCCATCCTATGAACCCCCGGTGACAGATTCCGGCAACGCCTTCAGCCCGCGCCTTGACCTAACCTCCAACCCGCCCGCAGAACGACGAGGAGACCCCATGCCCCAGATGAACGAGCTCGGCTTCTACACCTTGGCCGGGGCGCCGGAATCGCCTCGGGAGCTGATCGACGAGGTGCGCCAGGCTGAGGAGCTGGGCATCGGCAACGTGTTCATCAGCGAGCGGTTCAACATCAAAGAGGCCGCCACTCTTTCAGGTGCGGTCGGCGTGGCGGCCGAGACCATGGGCATCGCCACCGCAGCCACCAACCACCACACCCGCCATCCCGTGGTGACCGCGGCCTACGCCATGACCATGCACAAGCTCACCGGCGGACGATTCTGCCTGGGCCTCGGCCGGGGGGTCGATCGCCTGTCGCAGGCGTTCGGCCTGCCCCCCATCACCACAGCCCAGATGGAGGACTTCGTGGGCGTGATGCGCCGGCTCTGGCGGGGCGAGCCCATCTTCAACCACGAGGGCCCCATCGGCAACTATCCGGTGCTCACCCTCATGGGCGCCAGCAGCGAGTACATCCCCATGGCGCTCACCGCCTTCGGCCCCAACTCCCTGGCCCTGGGCGGACGCTGTTTCGACGCCGTGGTGCTGCACACCTTTTTCACCGACGAGACCACCGCCCGAGTAGTCGGCGACGTCAAGCGGGCCGCCGAGGAAGCCGGGCGCGACCCGGCCTCGGTGAAGGTGTGGAGTTGCTTCGCCACCATCGGCGATCACCTCCCCGACGACGTGAGGCTCAAGAAGACGGTGGGCCGCATGGCCACCTACCTCCAGGGCTACCCCGAGCTCATGGCCCGCACCAACAACTGGGACCAAGCCGCGCTGGAGCGATTCCTAGCCGACGAGTTGGTGGCCAACTTCCAAGGCGCCATCGACCAGGTGGCCACCACCGAGCAACTCGAGCACATAGCCACCCTGATCCCCCAAGAATGGCTCGCCCCCGCTGCCACCGGCACCCCCGCCCAATGCGTGGAGAAGATCCGCGGCCAGTTCGACTTGGGCTGCGACGGCGTCATCCTCCACGGCGCCAGCCCCGCCCAACTCCACCCCATCGTCACCGAATACGCCCGTACCCGCCCCACAGGGAAATTCGACCACCTCCCCGCCAACCCCGGCGGCTAGCCGTCGGCTGCGGCCTCTGCTTCTGACGTTGGTCCCGAGGGGGCGTTGACTGGCTCTGGGGCAGGAGTCTCAGTTGTGCCTGATTCGGCAGGAGCAGGCATGCCGATCCGCAGAAACCCCTCGATTCGGGCGAGCCGCTGCCCGTTGCTGATCACTTCCTGACGCAGTCCATTGTGGTCGTCGCGCAACCCGTCGATGGCCCGTATGAACTCCTCGCGTAGTTTCTCGGTGCTGCGTTGCTGATGCCAGATGATGCCCAACACGGCTACCAGCACGGTCAGTACCTGTGCGATTGTCTCCATAGCCATCGTCGGGGTACCTGCTCCTTCGGTCGTCGAACTGTAATTGACTGAAATTACCTTACATTCAATATCTGGGGATTGGCAACAGGTTTCCCTGGCAGGTTAGCGAGTCATCGACGGGTCGCGCCGGTATAGCGTCTTGGCGATGCAAACAGTGACGACCTCTGTGGCCGGGTTGGGGATGCGGGAGTTCACCGGGGGGTCGGGGGATCCGCTGGTTGTGTTGCACCACTCGTTCGGGAACCCGGGGTGGATGCCGATTCACGAGGCCCTGGCTGAGCACTACACCGTTCATGCGCTGGATTTGCCGGGCTACGGCGGGCCGGATGGATCGGAGCAGCCCGACTGGGCTCGTCATCCTCGGGATCTGGCCCTCATCGTGGGCCAGTGGCTGCGGGCCAAAGGCTTTGGGCCGGTGGAGCTAGTGGGCTGCGGATTCGGCGGCTGGGTGGCGGCCGAGCTGGCCACCATGGCCCCGGAGCTGCTCAAGCGGCTCATCCTGGTCGGGGCGGCTGGGCTGCTGCCCGAGCAGGGGCGCATCCTCGACCAGTTCCTGGTGTCGCACTCCGGCTACGTGCAGGCCGCCTTCTCGAGCCAAGAAGTCTACGAGGGCATTTTCGAGAGCAGCAACGGCCACGACCCCGATGCCCCTCCGCTCAGCGACGACACATTGGTGGTGTGGGATATGAACCGGGAGATGACCACCCGGGTGGCGTGGAAGCCCTACATGTACAACCGCCGGCTGCGGCCCCTGCTGGGCGGGGTCACCGTTCCGGCGTTGGTGGTGTGGGGCGACAGCGACGCGGTGGTACCTCTTGAGTGCGCCCACGCCTACGTCGAAGCCCTGCTCGACGCCCGCCTGGAGATCGTCCCCAACTGCGGCCACGCAGTCGACCTGGAAGCCCCCGAATCCCTCGCCGCCATCATCACAAGTGGAACCGTCATTTCGGGAGGCACCACACAAATCTCCGGAGGAAGTAGCTGATGTTCCTTTCGTATTTCACCGAGCAGCCCATGAGCGCCTACCCGGCCGAGGAGGGCTTGAAGGAGGGCTTCACCTCGGTGCTGTTCTCCAACAAGTACTACGACCCGGTGGAGGGCAGCCGCCTGTTCAACGAGCGCATCGAGGAGTACAAGCTGGCCGAGCAGGTGGGCTTCGACGGGATCATGGTGAACGAGCACCACAACGCCCCGTTCTGCATGCAGGCCCGCATCACGGTGATGTCGAGCATCCTGGCCGCCATCACCGACCGGGCCAAGATCGTGCAGCTCGGCAACCCGCTGCCCACCTACGACAGCCCGCTGATGTTCGCCGAGGAGATCGCCATGATCGACATGATCTCCAAAGGGCGGCTCATCTCGGGCATCGTGCGGGGCGCCGGCCAGGAGTCGGTGTGCCTCAACGCCAACCCGGCCTACAACCGGGAGCGGTTCAACGAGGCCCATGATCTGCTGGTCAAGACCATGACCGACGACGGCCCGTTCTCCTGGGAGGGCGAGCACTTCCAGTACCGGGTGGTCAACCCCTGGGCCCGGGTGCTGCAAAAGCCCCACCCCCGCATCTGGGTGCCCGGCGTGTTCAGCGCCGAGACCATCCGCTGGGCGGCCCAGCACCGCTACCCCTACATCTCGCTCAACACCCCCCTGCACCTCACCGGCGAGCTGTGGCAGATCTACGACCAGGCTGCTCGGGCCTCGGGCTATGAGCCCGGGCCGGAGAACCGGGGCTATCTGCTGCGAGTCCACGTTCAAGAAGACGGGGACAAGGCCCGGGAGAACGCCCGGGAGTTCATGTGGATGCAGGGCGAGTTCACCGGCATCGGCCACCCCTATTGGACGAGTCCGGCCGGCTACGGCTCCTCGGCTCGTCGGCTGGACTATGCCCGCATGGCCAACTCCGAGATCCGGGGCTCACGGGCATCGCGGTTTGAGAAGCAGCTGGCCGCCCGAGAGATCGTGGCCGGCACCCCGGATGAGGTGATCCGCGAGCTTCGAGTGGTGCTGGAAACCTGCCGCCCGTCGATCCTCATGCTGTGGGGCAACGACGGCGGCGTCAACCACGACGACTCCCTGCGCTGCATCGAGCTGATGGGCAACGAGGTGCTGCCCGCGCTTAGAGATATGGGCGACGAGCTGGGGTTGCACGACCCCATCGAGTTGGACACCCCGGTGAGCCTGGCCCTAACCCCGCCCGATGAGCTGATCCCGGTTGAGTCTGACGACGAAGACCGTCCTGAAGACGCCTCGGACAGCAAAGCGTTGCAGATGTTCCGGTGATGTCTCCGCGAGCAGCACCGGATAACAGAGGAGCCCAGCAATGACCGAACCGCAGCCCCAGGTGTCGTACATCCACGCCGAGGACATGGACTTCGCCGAGGTGAAGAGCCAGCAGCACGCCGACGGCCGCCGGGTGTCGGTGTGGCTGAAGCTGATGGAGCTGACCCAGCAGCGGGCCGTGTACCACACCCGCTACGACCCCGGCCTAGTGCTAGAGCGCCACGGCCACAACAGCGACCACTTCATCTTCGTCATCGACGGCGAGGTCACCTTCGACGAGGAGCTGTGCCGGGCCGGATCCCTCATCAAGCTCCCCCACCTGGCCACCTTCGGCCCCATCAAGGTGGGCGACGAGGGCGCCGAGATCTTAGAGATCTACTTCGGCGACTCCCGCCCCGCCCCCGCCGACAAAACCGAGTACGCCTCCATCCTCGAAGAGCGCGGCATCACCGAGCTCCCCCACCCCCCACTGGACCTCCCCGACTGGTTCGGCCCCCGAACCGACTAAGCCGGAACCGGAATTCCGAACAACTTGGCGGGATTGTCGGACAAGATCTTGCGCTTGTGCTCGTCGCTGAGGTCGTCGCGCTCCACCAGCAGCTTCACCGAGTGGGGGAAGTCGCAGTCCCAGTGGCAGTAGTCCGAGGAGTAGCACAAGATGTCTTCGCCCACCTGATCCATCACGTAGGGCAGGGCCGACTCGGTGGACTCCACCCCCACGAAGCACTGCCCCGATAGGAAGTACTCCGAGGGCTTGCGGTCCAAGATGGGGGCTTGGTCGGGCATCAGCTCGTACTCCTCGTCCAAGCGCTCCAGCCAGAACGGCAGCCAGCCGCACCCGGCCTCCATGATGCCCAACCGCAAGTTGGGGAACCTGTGCAGGAGGCCGCCCACGGTGAAGTTCATTGTGGCCAGCATGGCCCCGAACGGGTGGGTGACAGCGTGCTTTTCCAGCCGGGTGTTGTAGCGGTCCAACACGATGGGCACCTGGTCGGGCGCCTGGCCCCCGCCGTGCACGCACACCGCAGCCCCATGGTGGTCGGCCACCTCCCACACCGCGTCGAGAGCCGGGTGGTTCAGGTTGCGGTCCAACACGTGCTGGGCGGTCACCATGCCCACGAACAGGTCGGGGTACTGGGTGAAGCACCGATCTAGCTCGGCGGCCGCCCGCTCCGGATCGATCAGGGGCAGCTTGGCCACCAGCTTCAGGCGGGTGGGGTCGTAAGCCGCGTAGGTAGCCCGGGCATCGTTGAGCAGCCGGCACAGCTCGGCCGAAAAACCGGGGTCGCCCAGCGCCCACTCCTCGCCTGATCCCGGCGGGAACATGACGGTCACGTCGATGCCCTCCAAGTCCATGTCGGTCATCCGCGGACCGGGCACGGCCATGCCCTCCCGCTGTAGCGGCGTCTCGAAGTCCAGCTCGCCAGCGGCGTACTCGCCGTAGTTCTGCTGGTCCTCGGTGTGCACCGGCGATCCGGCCCCCGGCAGGTCGCCGTAGATCTCCTTCATCTTGGCCACGTACTCCACCATCTGCGGCCGCCACTCGGCACTGATCCCATGGCGCCACTGGGGCGGCTCACCGCCGTGCCCATCGGAGTCGATCACGTAGTACCCGTACTTGCCCATCCCACCATCGTCGCGCCTTCGGCCCGATGAGGCCAGCGGAACCAGACCTGACTTACGGCATCCACCGGTGAGCGGGTTCCGCGACCCGGTGTGCTTGACATTCGGGTGGGGGTTGGGGGAGTATTTATGAGGTATTCATATTGGCATTATGAGCATTACATGAGAGAATGCAGATTATGTTGAAAGCAAGAAAGCGACTTGCGCCGCCGCTGGCGAGTCTGAAGATGCAGCGCCCGAAGTGGATCGCCGTGTCGGTCGTCGCCGCGCTCGTTCTTGCCGGCGGGGCGGGCCTCGCGGTCTCGCAAACAACAGCAACAACATCCGTCCCCACGGAGGTGCGAGTCGTCGCCTTCAAGCACACCGAGGGATGGGCCAATGGATTGATCGAAATCGGGTTGGAACACAACGGGGAGCGCCACTTCCCGGATGTCCGCTTTATCTTGCCTGAAGGCACCCTAGAGGAGGGCAGGTGGTTTCGATCTTCGCCCGTAACCATTGAGGTGGAAGCCCCCGAGCCCGAGCAGATTGAGATTGAGGTTCCAATTGAGATTGAGGTTCCGGTTGACGAGCCGGTGGTCAGGCTGTCTGTTCGTCCCAGCGATCATCCCGACGGGTACGTGTGTCTGGAGGAAGCAGACGATGAGGGCAACACATGGACCAGGACCGACCAAGCGGGTGAGGTGACGAGCTACGACACCGCCTTCGGCGTCTACGTGTCGGGGATTCAGGTCGGCTGGGCCACCGGGCTCTCACTTGAGGCGTCGCTCCCCGAGGACCGCTACTCGCACAGGGTGATTGAGGCTGCATGGCACGCACAGTGCGCGTCGTACCACGGGATTGATTTCCGCCACGAAGAGCAACGAGATACCGATCCCGACTCCTGGGCTCAGTGAGAAGGAGTGGGGATGCACATCAAAGCTCGCAAGCACCAATTTGGACAAGACCGCATAAGCAACAAAGGAGCAACAAGAAGATGAGCATTTTGCAGAAATTGATCGGTACGGCGGCTGTGCTGGCGGTCGTATTGACAGCTATGACCTCGAGTATCGCCAGCGGTCAAGACAGCGAACCCGCAGAACCCGTGTGCGCCCTTGGAACCGTCGACACCGACATTTTATTGGATCTCGGACTCATCAGCATGTATTTGGATTTCATAAGTTCGCAGTTGAGCCCCTGCACTCCTCCGTCCGCGGACGACACCACCGAGGACGACACCACAGTGTCTCGTCAGGACATCCCCGGAACGTCTCAGAACACCCCTGGGAACACCCCCGAAGTGGGTGCGCAGACCACCCCGTCGCCGACCGGTGGACGCTACAACTTTGTGACGGTCATATGTTCGCCCGGACCGAACAAGCCTGCCGCTTGTAGTAGTGGTACAACTCATCCAGAATCGTATGCTCGACCCACCACAACGGCCAACTCAGATGAGGTTGTCTGCTACCAACGATCCCCCGCAGGAATATGCACCGACTATGGCTCAATCAGACCCAACCAGGAGTCTGTTGGTTGCAAAGAAACTGCGACTTTCGCGCCCAGCTGTGAGATCAAGACAACAACCGGCTCCGATTACAGCCATGAACGCTACGAGGAGGAGTTCTGCTGGCAAGAGACGAACACTTACATTAACCATAGAGGAGTAACGGTGACCAGTAACTTCCGGGTGTGCAACGTCAGCAGTACCGACCCTTATTTCGACTAGATCCCCCCACTTAACCAATACCCCGACGAATAGGGGCAGCAAACGTTGTGGAGGTTGATCGGTACAGCGAGAGCGTTGCCGTCTAGTGGAGACCCAAAACGACCGTCAGAGCTGTATCTACACCCCACTGCTCTTCAGGCGTAAGCCGACCGACGAGGTCACCGAGTCTGCTGGCGTCCACGGCGCCAACTTGCTCGACCAATACCTTGGTAGCTGATCCAGCTACGTGGACTTCAGGGCGAAAAGAAGCTGGGTGGGCGCTGGTAGACGTCGGCGCTACCAGGACGACTGACCGGGGCAATATGGCATCCGACTGCACAATTACGCAGAACCTCTCCCCTTGCTGCTCATGGCCTATTCCCTTTGGGAGACGAAGCCGGTAGACATCACCTCTCTGCACGCAGACTCTCCATCATTTCTGCGACAGCCAGCATCTCGGCCCGGTCGAATTCGTCGGCCTCAAGCGCCTTGGCCTCAGCGGCAAGGGAGTCCATGTCGTACAAGCGATTCGCCGCTTCAACTAGGGCGCTTCGGATCGCCTCTGACTGGCTTATCCCGGTGGAGGTGAGCCGATTCAGAGCACCGACCGCCTCTTCATCGAGCCGGACTGAGACAGCATGGGCCATGAGAAAAATGTATCACAATATGGGATACACGGGGCTGGTAAGGTCTGATTCCCGTTCTCCAACTGGGGGGATCGTGGCACTTGGGCAGCGCAAATGCTAGAAGTCAAGCCGTGAGGTTCGAACGATGAAGGCAGTGGTGATCTTTGAGAGCCGCACGGGGAACACCCGGCGGGCGGCGGAGATGATCGGCGGGGAGCTGCGCCAGGCCGGCTACGAGGTGGCGGTGCGGCCGGTACACGGATTGAAGCTCACCGAGATCGCCGAGGCCGATCTGTTGGCGGTGGGCACCTGGGTGGACGGGCTGGTGCTGTTCGGCCACCGGCCGGGGGGCACGGCCAAGTTGATGACGCTGCCGTCGCTGCACCACAAGCCGGTGGCCGCCTTCGCCACCTACAAGTGGTATCCGGGCAACTGCATCGACCAGATCGCCGACCTGCTGGCCTACAAGGGCGCTGAGGTGATCCACCGCCAGGCGTTCAACAAAACGCAGCTCGACGTGCTGGTCCCCGAGTTCGTCGACCGGGTGCTGGCCGCGGTGGGCGTCCCTGAGATGTCGGAGGCCCCGGCATGAGCCCGGCTGCCGATGCTCCTGCTGGCACCGAGGTGCCCCGCATCATCAGCGTGGACGACCACGTGGTGGAGCCCCCGCACCTGTGGTCGAGCCGGCTGCCGGCCAAGTACCGCGACGTCGGGCCCCGCATCGAGTACCTGCCCCAGGGCGAGGTGGTGCTCGACGGCGGCACCTACCGGGAGCGCCCCGGCACCGAGGGCCGCAACGTGGCCTGGTGGCTGTATGAAGACCACACCTACTCGGTGAAGCGGCTCATAGCCGCCGCCGGCTATCCCTACGACGAGCTGTCCACCGACGGCATCACCTACGACGAGATGCGCCCCGGCTGCTGGCAGCCTGAGGCCCGAATCGCCGACATGGAGGCGAACCACACCGACGCCTCGCTGTGCTTCCCCAACTACCCCCGGTTCTGCGGGCAGTTGTTCAACGAGCGTCAGGACAAAGAGCTGTCGCTGCTGTGCGTGCAGGCCTACAACGACTGGATGGTCGAGGAGTGGTGCGGCGATTCCGAGGGGCGGCTGATCCCGCTGTGCCTAGTACCGCTGTGGGACGCAGAGCTGGCCGCCGCCGAGATCCGCCGCAACGCCGAGCGGGGGGTGCGGGCGGTGGCGTTCAGCGAGCTGCCCACCTGGCTGGGGCTGCCCAGCATCCACTCGGGCTACTGGGACCCGTTCTTCGCCGCCTGCGCCGAGACCGCCACGGTGGTGTGCATGCACATCGGATCGGGCACCCGCACGGTTTCGACCGCCGATGATGCCCCCGACGCGGTGACCGCCTCGCTCATCTTCTGCAACAGCGCGGCCTCGATGGTCGACTTCTTGTTCTCTGGGGTGCTGCACCGCTACCCCGACCTCAAGTTGATGTACGCCGAAGCCCAGATCGGGTGGATCCCCTACGCCCTGGAACGGGCCGACGACGTGTGGGTGACCCACCAGGGCTGGAGCCAGGCCCGGCGCAACATTCCCGAGCCACCCTCGTTCTACTACTACCGCCAGGTGTACGGCTGCTTCTTCAAAGACAGCGTGGGCATCGACCTGCTCGACCGGGTGGGCATCGACAACATCACCTTCGAAACCGACTACCCCCACGCCGACGGCACCTGGCCCAACACCCAAGAGGTGGCCACCCGCCTGTTCGGCCACCTCGACCCCGAGTCGGTCTACAAGATCGCCCGCGGCAACGCCATCAAGCTCCTGGGCCTGGACTTCGACTGATCCCGGCCTGTGGACGGCAGCTTGCTAGCTGGCGGCCAGGGCCTGCCAGATGCGCTCGGGGGTGGTGGGCATGTCGATGTGGGCCACGCCCAAGTGAGACACCGCGTCGACCACCGCGTTGTGGATGGCCGGGGTCGAGCCGATGGTGCCCGACTCGCCGATGCCCTTGGCCCCCAGAGGGTTCAGCGGGCTGGCCGTCTCGGTGTTGCTCACCTCGAATGAGGGCAGCTCGGCCGCGGAGGGCATGAGGTAGTCGGTGAGGTTGGAGGTGCGGGGGTTGGCGTCCTCGTCGTACTGCACCCACTCGAACAGCGCCTGGGCCGCGCCCTGAGCCACGCCGCCGTGCTGCTGGCCGGCCACGAGCAGCGGGTTCAAGATGGTGCCGCAGTCGTCCACCGCCACGTGGCGCAGCAACTCGACGCCGCCGGTCTCGGTGTCCACCTCGACCAAGGCCACGTGGGCCCCGAACGGGAAGCTAGCCCCGCCCTGGTCGAAGTCGAGCTCGTGGGTGATCACGCCGCCCTCGGCCGCGGAGGCCAAATCGGCCCACGACGCCGCTTGGGCAGGCACGCCGGCCACGTGCAGGCCGCCTTCGCCCACCACGATGTCATCGGCGCTGGCCTCCAGTTGCTGGGCGGCCAGCTCCTTGGCCTGGGCCAGCACCTCTTCGCTGGCCTTGAACACCGCGCTGCCCGCGGTCTGAAGCGAGCGCGATCCCAGGGTGCCGGCACCCCGGGGGATCTCGGCGGTGTCCGACTGGATGAGCTTGATGCTCTCCATGGGCACACCCAACCGATCGCTGACGATCATCGAGAACGAGGTCTCATGGCCCTGGCCGTGGGCGCTGGTGCCCACCCGGATCTCGGCGGTGCCGTCGCTCAACACGTCCACCCGGCCGTACTCGGTGTGCAGGCCCAGCGGAGCGGTGATCTCCACGTAGGCCGACACGCCGATGCCCATCAGCTTGGAGTCGCCTGAGTCCCGCCGAGCGGCCTGCTCGGCCCGCAGATCGGAATAGCCGGAAGCTTCGAGTACAGCGTCCAGCGCCTTCTCGTATTCGCCGGAGTCGTAGTTGGCCCCGGTGATGGTGGCGTAGGGGAACTGGTCGGCGCCGATGAAGTTACGTCGCCGGATTTCGGCGGGGTCGATGCCCAGCTCGTCGGCCCCCACGTCCAGCACCCGCTCCAGAATCTGGGTGGCCTCGGGACGGCCCGCACCCCGATAGGCGGCGATCTGGGTGGTGTTGGTCACCACCGCGTCGGCGGAGAACCTGATCTTGGGGATCTGGTACACCCCCTGGGCCATGGTCTGGGTGAGGATGGGCAAGAAGCTGCCGATTGCCGGGTAGGCCCCGGAGTCGGCCAGACAGTGCAGGTTCATGCCGGTGATGCGGCCATCGCCGTCGAACCCCATCTTGGCGGTGAGGATATGGCCCCGGCCCTGCACCAGCGACACCATGTCCTCAGAGCGCGACTCGGTCCACTTCACCGGGCGGCCCAGCTCCAGGGCGGCCTTGGCCGCCACCAGGTACTCGGGATACAGGCCGGTCTTGGCCCCGAAACCGCCTCCCACCGCGGGGGCGATCAGCCGCACACTGTCGCCGTCGAGGCCGAACAGGCCGGCGAAGCCGTCCTTTAGGCCGATGGGGGCCTGGCTGGGGAAGGTCACCGTCATGCCGCCGTCGGGGGTGCCGGGCTCTACCAGAATCCCGTTGGGCTCCATGGGCACCGCGGCCAGCCGCTGGCTCTCCATCTTCACCTCGGCCACGTGGGCCGCCTCGGCCAAACCGTCGTCTTCGCCCAGTTCGGTGTGGAAGGCCAGGTTGCCGCCCTCGTTCTGGGGCCAGAGCACCTCGGCCCCCTCGGCCATAGCCTTCTCGGGGTCGGCGTTGGCCGGCAGAGGGTCGTAGTCCACAAACACCGCTTCGGCGGCGTCTATGCCCTGCTCGCGGGTCTCGGTGACCACGGCGGCCACGATGTCGCCCACGAACAGCACTCGGTCGGCGGCAATCTGCGGACGCTCGAACACCGGGAGCATGGGGAACCCGGCAACCGCCGGCAGGCCGATGTTGTCGCCGGTGTACACCGCCAGCACGCCGTCCATGGCCTGGGCCTCGAGGGCATCGACCTCGGTGATGGCGGCGTGGGCCACCGGCGAGCGCACGAACGTGACATAGGCCGTGCCCTCAGGGGTGAAGTCGTCGTAGTAGCGCTCGGCGCCGGTCAACAGCCCCGGATCCTCAAGGCGGACGACAGAATTTCCCAGAATCGAACCAGAACTCGACACGGCTTTCCCCTTTTTGTCGATGGGAGACGGGCAGATGTTAGAACTAGCCCGTGGATTTGAGCCAGCTTTACGACCCAGCTCTCGACGAATATGTGCCAGAAGCCCTGGACTTTCTGTCGAAGTTCTCGTTCGACTCGGCGGTTACCGACTTGTCGACCCCCGAGGGACTGGCCCAGGCCCGCGACCTCGACTCGCTGGGCGGCGGCATTCTCGCCTCCGCGGTACTGGATGACGTGGACATCTGCACGTATACCGGCGCGGCCGGCGACGAGCTGGAGCTGCGGGTGTTCGCCCCCGACGGCCCGGCCCGGGCGGTGTACCTCGACATCTCCCCGCTGTATGCCGACCTCAACCACCTGTGCCCCGCGCTCTTCTCCGTCGGAACCCTCGACTACCTCTACGACGACTCGCTATTCATGGCCGCCCGGTGGCGCGCGGCCGACAACCCCGCCGAACTGGCCATCTACCCAGCCTCACCCCATGGGTTCTCGGTGTTCCCCACCAAGATGACCCAAGCCGCCAACGACCGGACCGACGCCTGGCTGGCCCAGATCTTGGAGAGCACCGACAGCTAGCCATCGGTCGAAATCAACATTTATTGAAATAACTTGAAAATTACTTTCAGTTGTTGACCCAAGGCCGCGATTGATGTACTTTGCATCTATGCCCGCCGTACTGACCGCGCCCTCGATGGCCGACGCCGAACGGGCCGCGAATGCAGTCGTGGAAGGCGGGGCGACGTGCGTGATGCTGTTCGGGTCGGTGGCCCGCGGCGAGCAGACTGCGGACAGCGACATCGACTTGGTGGCCGTCTTCGACGACCTGGGCGACTATGACGAACGCTGGTCCATAGAGGGCCGCCTCAAGAGCATGGCCAAAGACGCGGCCGGCTGCCGCGTGGATGTGCATGTCACCGACTGGCCCGAGTGGAAGCACCGATCAACGCGAATGAGGACAACCTTTGAGTGCGGCGTGAGATCCGACGCCCTTGTATTGGCCGGCAGCCAAATGCCCGGCCCCGGCATCGACTGGGACAAGGAGATCGGATTGCCCCGCACAAACTGGGAAGAGGCCCTCACCTACCTCTTCCACACCCACCAAGGTCTGAGGCTCCTCATCACGAACTACCTCTCCGAACCAAGTGGCGAACCGCCCACCCCCTCGCCGGAGATCAACCCTCAGGACCCCACCCGACAGCGCCTTGTAGGCATCTGTTTCCAAGCCCACGCTGTCATCGAGAACGCGCTGACCACCCTGATCCATTGCCAAGGCCGAAAACGCCCTCTGCTCACCCACCAGCTCCACGAGTTACTCGCCCTCGTCGAGCAGCCCCCGCAATCCCAGATCGAGGATGCCCTCGCAAACATCTTGGACCTTGAAGGCAGCAAGCGTCCGGAAGAGCCCTATATCAACTGGCGGATCCACGGCACCTACCCCGGCCTGTACCGCACTATCCCCCTTGTCGCCCCCATCGCCGATGCCCATGTGCTGGCTGCCCTTCAGACCGCGAGAATCGTCATCGACGAGATCTGCCAGACCATTGACGACGAGCGGATCACTCCTGTTCAGACCACCCTCGACGAGGCCTGGACCACCTACCGCAACGTCAATATCGCCACCGGTAGCCCCTACACGACCCCATCCTGACGCTCAGCCCGGCAGTAGCCGACGCAGTCACCGGAGCCGATCTAGTGCCGGACCGACGCCTGGCTGGCCGGGATACTTGATGGGGCTGACAGCTAGCCTGGTCACATGAGCCTCTTGGACCAGGTGATCCCGTCGGCCCGCCATGTGGGGATCGATGATGCGCCGTTTGTGGACAACACTGCGGTGGGGGCGCGGATGCGGCTTCTCCAGGTCAACGCCGACGACGGCCTGTATGTGCTGCACGGCTTCATGCCCGCCGGCCTGACCGTGCAGACCCACCATCATCAGGGGCCGGTGCTGGCCTTCACCCTGAGCGGGGCCTGGGGCTATCGGGAGAACGACTTCATGAACCGGGGCCGCAGCTACCTCTACGAGCCAGCAGGCTCCATCCACACCCTGTTCGTGCCCGAGGACAACACCGAGCCCACCGAGCTGGTGTCGGCCATCTATGGCGACGTGGAGTACCTCGACCCCGACGGCAACGTGGAGTACATCTCCAACGCCCAGTCCAACTTGGAGATGTACTACCGCTACTGCGAAGAACAGGGCGTCCCCCGCCCCAACGGCATCCTTCTGTAGCGGGGAACCCCGCGGCTATCTCACCCGGCAGCGTCCAGATAGAGGAAGCGGCGGCGGGAGAGCTGCCAGACCAGGAAGACTGCAACCACCATGGCGGTGATAGCCAGCACCCAGCGTATGCCGATCACGCTGGCCAGACCGCCCTGCACCAAGATGCTGAGGGGAGCTGCTAGGCCGAACAGCATCATCCACAGGCTCATCACCCGGCCCCGGTAGGCATCGTCGCACAAGCTCTGCAACGCGCTGGTGAGGGTCGGCATGGTCACCATGAAGGCCAGGCCCACCGCGCCCATGGCCATCACTCCTAACGCGAAGGAGGGTGCCACGGCCAGCACCAGCGTGAAGAGCGACACGATGGCAAAGCCGACCGCGGCGAGGCGGCTGTACGAAGCACCCCGGTCGAACTGGAGCAGCAGCAGGGCGCCGATCAACGATCCCACCCCGAACGCGCCCAGCAAGTAGCCGAATCCTGCAGCGTCGACACCGAAGGCGTCATCGGCGATCACCGGGGCCAGCCACTGCGTCGGCGAAATGGCCGCGGCCAGCATGAAGCTGCATAGCAACACCACTCGGATGCCCTCGATACTCCGGGCGTAGTGGAATCCCGACAGGAAGTCGGCCAGAAAGCCTCGCCCCGACGACGCTCCCGGCGGTGGTCGGGGCGGCAGTAGGCCCAGCCCCACAACGAGAACGGTGAAGCTGGCTGCGTTGAACCAGAAGGCCGCGGCCGCGCCCCAATACTGGATGAGCCACCCGCCCAGCGTGGGGCCCACGGCCCGGGAGATGTTCCACTGGGTGGAGTTCAAGAAGATGGCGTTGCGCATGGCCCCGCTCGGCACCAGCTCCACCACGATGGCCTGCTGCACCGGCGCACCCACCGACGCGGTGGCGCCCCCGCCGATGGAGAAGGCCACCAGCACCCAGAACGTCTCACCATCAATCTGGACCACCCAGGCCAATGCCACCGCCACCACCATTTGGCCCACCACCGTGGCCAAGAACAGGCGGGTGCGGCTGTATCGGTCGGCCAGCGATCCCCCGAACGGGCTCATCACCAACAGCGGAATCAACCCGGCGGTGGCCGCTACCGTCACCTTCCAGGGATCGTCAGTGATGTCCTCCACCAGCCAGCCGATGGCGGCCAGGTACATCATCGACCCGATGTTGGACACCACGCTGGTGGTCCAATAGAGCCGGTAGTCCCGATAGCCCAGGGCATGCACCGAGCGCGGCACCCGCCGATCTGGACCTTCGATCACCCGCTCTTTCTACTCTCATCCCCTCCATAGGGGAGTTATCAGGGGCCAGCGGCGGTGACCGTGTCGGTGTCGCGGCCAGAGCGGATGACCTGGCCGGGGCGGGCGTCGGTAAGCGCTCCGGCCCGCTGGGTTTCCACCCCGTTGACCAGCACGTGCTCGATGCCCTCGGCGCCACCGGTCAGCCGCCATCCCCCGCCGGGCATGTCCCAGGCGGTGGTCACCGGTGCCTTGGTGAGGCGGTCCGGGTCGAACACCACGATGTCGGCGCACCAGCCTTCGGCCAGCCGCCCTCGGCCCCGCAGGCCGTAGTGGCGGGCCGGGCGGTCGGTCACCAGGTTCACCGCCTGCTCCAGGCTGAGCAGCCCCCGATCGCGCACCGTGTCGCCCACCAGCGCCGAAGTGCAGCCCCAGGTCATCATCATGTCCAAGTGGGCCCCGGCGTCGGAGCCGCCGGCCAGCACCCGGGGGTCGCCCAGCATCTCGGCCCGCTTTTTCCACGACTCGTCGTCGTCGCCCACCACCGGAGGCCCGAATCCGGTCATCAGGTCGTCTTCCAAGGCGATGTCGCACATCACGTCGAAGGGATGCTGGCCTCGCTCTGCCGCCAGCTCGCCGACGTTTCGGCCCACCAGCGCCTGCAAATGGGGCGCCGGCGAAGAAACGTCCACCACTGTGGTCTCGGCCCACCGCACCCACGTGCGATGGGAAGCCTGGGCCGCACCTTTGAGCAGGCGCTGGCGCACCTCGGGGCGGGCCAGAGCCGCAGCCTTGGCTGCCGGGTCCAAGTGCATGATCTCGGCCCAATCAGGCAGCGTGTCGAACAGCACCCCGGTAGCAAAATTCAGCCGCATCTGCATGATGTCGGGGAGCATGAGCCCCACCACGGTGGCCCCCTGCTGTCGGGCGTGGTCGGCGGAGCCCAGCCGATTCTCCAGATAGGCGTCCTCGCCGGGCCGCACGTTGAACAGGTTCCAGTTCAGGGGCCGATCGGCGGCCAGCACCATGGCCGTCATCAGCTCATAGGTCTCCGGCGACCAGATGGGGTCGATGCTGGGAATGATCTCCAGGGTGGTGCCGGGGTAGTCGCGGCACACTCCGGCCAGCGCCACCATCTCGGCATCGGTGGCGCTCCGTGACGGCACGGGGTCGCCGTGATGGTCGTTGTGGGCGGTGGCCTTGGTGGAGGAGAACCCCAGGCCCCCTTCGGCCAAGCTCTGGCCCAGCAGCATCTTCATGGCCTCCAGCTGCTGCTCAGAGGCAGCCTCGCCCACCGATGCCGACCCCATGGCCAGGCGGCGAATCGTGCTGTGGCCCACCAAGAAGCCGGCGTTGATGCCCAGTCCATTTCCCTCCAGGCGATCCAGCCACGATCCGAATGAAGACCAGCCGAAGTCCAGCCCGGCCTCCAACGACACGGTGGGCATGCCCTCCACCCGGGCCAGCATCCGCATCACGTAATCGGCCTCATCGGGCACCATCGGGGCGATGGTGAAGCCGCAATTCCCGCCAATAGCGGTGGTGATTCCGTGCAAAGACGTGGGAGTGAGATGGGGATCCCACAGCACCTGGGCGTCGTAGTGGGTGTGAACGTCGATGAATCCCGGGGCCACCGCCAGCCCGTCGGCGTCAACCTCTCGGCGGGTCGGCTCGTGCGACCGGCCAAGGGAAACGATGCGTCCGTCGCGCACCCCGACATCAGCCACCCGACCCGGCGCTCCGGTGCCGTCGACCACCAACCCGCCCCGGATTACACAGTCCAACATCGTCCTACCCCTGCGCTATCGTCGTTTTCTGGGCCTTAAGGCTCAACCCCCCTACCGTACCCGAGACGTTCGACTGGAGTTCCCGATGCCGTCACGCCCCTTGAGGCACACCCGGTGAGGCGCCGAATCGGCATCGTCGGGGCCGGGTGGACGGGAGCGGTGGCCGGGCGGCTCCTCACTGAGGCCGGACTCGCGGTGGAGGTGATGGAGAAGACCAGCGTGGTGGGCGGGCACTCACGGGCCGAGACCATGAACGGAGTGGTGTATGAGCCCAACGGGGCCCACATCTTCCACACCTCCAACGCCGCAGTTAACCAGTTTGTGAATGCCCACGGGCTCACCCGGCCCTACGACCACAAGGTGCTCACCGAGGTCTTCCTGTCGCCCGACGACGACGAGGGCCGCCTGCTGTCGTGGCCTCCCCAGGTGGACGAGCTTATGGAGCTGCCGGTGTGGCCGACGGTTGAGCGGGAGCTGTCCTCCCTGCCGCCTGAGCCCGTCGGCGACAACTTCGAGGACTACGTGGTGTCGATGATGGGCCGCACCCTGTACGACCTGTTCATACGGGACTACACAGCCAAACAGTGGGGCCGCCCGGCCACTGAGCTGTCGGCCCGTTTCGCCCCCAAGCGGGTGGAGCTGCGCCGCGATGGCCACCGGGGACTGTTCCGGGACCGCTGGCAGTACTTTCCGCCCAACGGCATCAACGAGGTGATCGAGTCGGTGCTGTCCACCGTGGCGGTCACCCTGGACACCGAGATCACCGTTGACGACGCCGACCGCCTCAGCCAGGACTACGACGCGGCGATCATCACCGCCGCGCTGGACGACTTCGCCCGCTGCCCCGGTGATCTGGAGTGGCGGGGCATCGAGATGCGCTCCCGCTATTCCCCCACCGACGACCCCGGCGGCGTTTTGACCCCGGCCTATGTCACCAACCGCCCGTCGGCCCGAGTGCCCTACACCCGCACGGTGGAGACCAAGCACGCCACCGGGCAGCAGATCGGAGGCACCGTGGTCAGCGAGGAGATGCCCGGCGCCCCCCGCCGCCACTATCCGGTGCTGACCGCCGACGGGGCCAACGAGCGCCGCAATTCCGAGTTGGCCAAAGGGATTGCCGAGCAATTCGACATCCCGGTGTACTTCGCCGGGCGGCTGGCCACCTACCGCTACATCAACCAGGACGAGGCCATCGCCGATGCCATGGCGGTGGCCAACCGAGTGGCCGCTGAGCTCTCGGACCGCTAGCCATGGCCGAGTCGATGTCACAGGGTTGGAGCTTCTGGATCGACCGGGGCGGCACGTTCACCGACGTGGTGGCCCGAGAGCCCGACGGGGGCATCGTTACCGTCAAGCTGCTGTCGGAGAGCCCCCGCTACTCCGACGCCGCCGTCGAGGCCATCCGGACCCTCCTGGGGCTGAGCGCCGATGAGCCGATCCCGTCTGGCCGAGTGGCCGAGGTGAAGATGGGCACCACGGTGGCCACCAACGCCCTGCTGGAACGACAGGGCGAGCCCACTGTGCTGGTCACCACCAAGGGGTTCGCGGATGCCCTACGCATCGGCTATCAGACCCGGCCCGACCTGTTCGCCCTTGACATCGTGCTGCCCGACATGGTGTACAGCCAGGTGATCACCGTGGACGAACGAGTGCGGACCGACGGCACCGTTGAGCGATCATTAGATGAGGACGACGCCCGGCGTCACCTGGCCGCGGCCCATCAGGCTGGTTTGCGCTCGGCGGCCATCGTGCTGGTTCACGGCTACCGCTATCCGGATCACGAAGCCCGTCTGGCCGAGATCGCCGCCGAAGTGGGGTTTGAGCATGTCTCAGCCAGCCATCAGGTGAACCCGCTCATCCGCTTGGTACCCCGGGGGGACACCACCGTGGCCGACGCCTATCTCACTCCCGTGCTGCGCCGCCACATCCAGTCCGTCGAGGACCAGATCGATACCTCGCTCTTCTTTATGCAGTCCAACGGCGGCCTCGCCCATCCCGACCACTTCAGGGGCAAGGATGCGCTGCTGTCCGGCCCGGCCGGCGGGGTGGTGGGCATGGCCCGCACCGGCGAGGCCGCTGGCCACAATCGCCTGATCGGATTCGACATGGGCGGCACATCCACCGATGTGTCCCACTACGACGGCCGCTTCGAGCGCACCACCGACGCAGTGGTCGCCGGGGTGCGAGTGCGGGCGCCGATGATCCTGATCCACACCGTGGCCGCCGGGGGCGGCTCCATCCTGTCGTTCGACGGCAGCCGCTTCCGGGTGGGCCCTGACTCCGCAGGCGCCGAACCCGGCCCGGCCTGCTACGGAAATGGCGGGCCGCTCACTGTGACCGACGCCAATGTCGTTCTCGGCCGCCTGCACCCCGACCACTTCCCGGCGGTGTTCGGCCCCAGCGGCGACCAGCCTCTCGATGCCGCCGCGGCCCGAACTGCCTTCGCCGATCTGGCTGCGGCCATCACCGAGGCCACCAACCAGCCGTGGACCCCAGAGCGGGCCGCTGAGGGGTTCTTGGATGTGGCGGTTCAGAACATGGCCAACGCCATCAAAACCATCTCGGTGCAGCAGGGCCATGACGTGAGCGCCTACACCCTGGCCTGCTTCGGCGGCGCTGGCGGCCAGCACGCCTGCCGGGTGGCCGACGAGTTGGGCATGTCCACCGTGTTGATCCATCCCCATGCCGGGGTGCTCTCGGCGCTGGGCATCGGCCTGGCCGACGTGCGCTCGGTAACCGAGCGGGCGGTGGGCCAAGCCCTCACCGAGGAACTGCTGGGCGCCATCGCCACCGACATCGGGGAGCTGGCCGCGGCGGCCTACACCGAGGTGGCCGCCGACTTGCCCCACTCCCGCATCCACATCGAGGCCAGCTATTTCTTGCGGTACCAGGGATCCGACACCGCCCTCGAGGTGGCTGCCGACGACTACCTGCCCGTGAAAGCGGCCTTTGAAGACCTCCACCGCACCCGCTTCGGATTCGCCTCCCCCGAGACGCCGATCGTGCTGGAGTCGATCCAGGCAGAAGCCATCGGCCGCAGCAGCCTGTCTGAGACCCTGGCAAAACAGCCCTTGGGCAACCCATTGCCCGAGCCCAGTCCCCTGGCCCACCACGAGGCCAGCTTCGAGGGGCAAGCTCGCCACATATCCTTTTACGACCGGGCCGATCTGGGCCCGGGGGCAGCCGTGGACGGACCCGCGGTCATCGTGGACCCCCTCTCCACCACAGTGGTTGAACCGGGCTGGGCCGCATCAGCAGCCCCTAGCGGCGAGCTGGTGTTGGACCGCATCACCCCCCGCACCAGTGCAGCCGTGGGCACTCATGCCGACCCGGTGATGCTGGAGATCTTCAACAACCTCTTCATGAACGTGGCCGAGCAAATGGGGGTGGCTCTGGAGAACACCGCCGCCTCGGTGAACATCAAAGAGCGACTGGATTTCTCTTGTGCGGTGTTCGACCCTGACGGTGAGCTGATCGCCAACGCCCCTCACATGCCCGTACACCTGGGCTCGATGGACATGTCGGTCAAAGCGGTCATTGCCCGCCATCCCGACATGGCGCCGGGCGACGCCTTCATCACCAACGCCCCCTACAACGGCGGCACGCATTTGCCCGATGTGACCGTGGTCATGCCGATATTCGATGCCGACGGCGATGAAGTCTTGTTCTTCACCGCGTCCCGTGGTCACCACGCCGACATCGGCGGCACCGTCCCCGGCTCGGCTCCTGCGGACGCATCGCACATCTCCGAGGAGGGGGTGCTGTTCGATGGCGAGATTCTGGCCCGGGGCGGGCGATTCCAGGAGGCAGAGATACGGGCCCTGCTCAACGGCGCCGAGTGGCCGGCCCGCAACCCCGACGTCAACATCGCTGATATCAAAGCCCAACTGGCCGCCTGTCAGAAGGGGGCTGTGTCCCTGGCCGAGGTGATCGACTACTACAGCCTGGAGACGGTGCACGCGTACATGGACCATGTTCGGGCCAACGCCGCCGAGTCGGTTCGACGCCTGATCGATCGCCTGGAAGACGCTTCGTTCACCGTTGCGTTCGACGACGGCTCCCAAGTGTCGGTGGCCCTGGGCATAGATCGCGGCCGACGGACGCTCACCGTCGACTTCACCGGCACCAGTGACCAGCACCCCGGGAATTTCAACGCCCCCCAGCCGGTGTGTCGAGCCGCGGTGCTGTACGTGTTGCGCTGCCTGGTGGATGACAACATCCCGCTCAACAGCGGTTGTCTGGATCCGGTGGAGTTGATCATGCCGTCGCCCAGCATGATCAGCCCCGTCGAGCCCGCCGCGGTCTTTGCCGGGAATGTGGAGACCTCTCAGCACATCGTGGACACCCTGTTCGGCGCAGTGGGCACGGTGGCCGCCTCTCAGGGGACCATGAACAACGTGGTGTGGGGCAATGAGCGCCACCAGTACTACGAGACGGTGTGCGGCGGCGCGGGGGCCACCGCCCAGCGGGACGGCTGCGACGCGGTGCACACCGGGATGACCAACGCCAGACTCACCGACCCCGAGGTGCTCGAGCAGCGCCACCCAGTGGTGGTGGAGGACTTCTCCATCCGCCGGGGCAGCGGCGGCGCGGGCCTCCACCAGGGTGGCGACGGGGTGGTGCGCCGCACCCGATTCGAAGAGCCCATGAGCCTCAACGTGCTGTCGTCTCGGCGGAAAGTGGCCCCCTACGGCATCGAAGGAGGCTCACCCGGCGCCGTGGGCGTCAACCGCGTCCTGCGAGCCGACGGTTCGATCGAGGCCTACCCAGGAGTGTTCCGCACCGAGGTGCAGCCCGGCGACCGCTTCGAAGTCTCCACCCCCGGCGGAGGCGGCTACGGCCCGCCCGATGAGGAGCGCTGAACGGCTAGGCGGACGCCTTCGACGATGCTGGTGTAGCCGGTGCAGCGGCACAGGGTGCCGGCCAGGAACTCTCGGATCTCACCATCGGACGGCGAATCAGCTTCGGCGGGGCGGTCGGCCAACCAGGCCACTGTGGACATGATGATTCCCGGCGTGCAGAAGCCGCATTGGAAGCTCATGGCGTCGGCAAACGCCTGCTGCACCGGTCCCAGCACCGGGTTGCCCGGGTCGGTGGTGTCAACCAGGCCCTCGATGGTGGACACCTCACAGCCGTCGGCCTGCACTGCCAGGATGAGGCACGAGCGCACCGCGTCGCCGTCCACCAACACCGTGCAGGTGCCGCACACCCCGTGCTCACACCCCAGGTGGGTGCCGGTGAGCCCGCACTGACGGCGCAAGAAATCGGCCAGGGTGGTGCGGGCCTCGGCCTCGGCGGAGTACTCGGTGCCGTTGGCCTGCAACTGGACCTTGCGCTTCGGGCTCATCGGGGTGCTACCAGGTGATGCTCTGGCCGGCGTTGGCCCGCAGGATCTGGCCTGTCACATAGCGGGAGGCATCGGAGGCCAAGAACCAGATCAGATTGGCCTGGTCGGACGCCTCGCACACATCGCCCAGCGGGGAGCGGTCTCGCATCAACTTGAGGTAGCTGTCCATCTCGGCGGGATCCACCTGGCCTTGGGCGTCGCGAAGATGCCCTCCCACGAAGTTGGTCAGGGTGAAGCCCGGGGCGATGGTGTTGACCCTCACCCCGTCGGGCCCGGCCTCCACCGCCAGCGACTGGGTGAGCATGGCCACCGCCGCCTTGGTGGCCGCATACACCGACAAGCCGCCCACAGGGGTGTTGATGGCAGTGGCCGACACGTTCACGATGGAGCCCGACCCCTGAGGGGCCATTGCTCGCATCGCTGCCTGGCACCCGAAAAACACCCCTTTGAAGTTGATGGCCAGCACCCGATCGAGCTCGGCCTCGGTCACGTCCACCACGTCGCCGTAGCTGCCTACCCCAGCCACGTTGGCCATCACATCCAGCCGCCCGAACTCGTCTACTGCGGCCTCTACCAGGGCGCTCACCTGGTCGGCCCGAGTGGTGTCCACCGATAGAGCCATCGCCTGTCCGCCTTCGGAAATGATGCGGTCGCAGACGCGTGCCGCCCCGTCGCCGTCGATATCGCCAAGCACCACCGCAGCGCCGGCCGCCGCCAGCGTCTCTGCCGCAGCCTCGCCGATACCGCTGGCCCCACCGGTGACGCAGGCCACCCTTCCGCTGAGGTCGAAGACTCCGAGCCCCTTCATCAATCCAGTTTGTCTCACCGTTATCTGGCTTGCCCCACCGCCGCGCCGGTGCGAGTCTTGGGCCATGGCGGAGGAGCTGGAATGGTTGATCGACCAACCCTCCCAATCCAACCCGGTCATGGTGGTGGCGTTGGAGGGGCTGTTCGACGCGGCTGACGCGGCCACCACCGCGGTGCAGCTGATGAAGGAGAGCGCCAATGGCGTCGAGCCCCTGGCCCGCATCGACCCTGAAGGGTTCTTCAACTTCCAGGATCGCCGACCCGAAGTCCGTCTGAACGACGAAGGAAAAAGGGTCATCGACTGGCCGAAAACCGAGGTGGCCGGGGTTGAGCGCTACGGCGCCAAGCACTCCCTGGTAGTGGTCGACGGCGTGGAGCCCCACCTGAGGTGGCGCACCTTCGCCGAATGTCTGGTGGAAGTAGCCACCGAGTGTCGGGCGGGACTGGTGGTCACGTTGGGGGCCATGGTCGGCCTCGCCCCCCACACTCGACCGCTGGGAGTAGTGGGCAGCTCCACCAACGCCGAGCTGGCTCGCATGTTCGGCTTGGGCCGCCCCACCTATGAGGGCCCCACCGGCCTGGTGGGCGCGCTCCACGACGCCCTGGACCAAGCTGGCATCCCGGTCATCTCCCTGCGGGTGTCCGTGCCTCACTATGTACCCGGCCCACCCAACCCCGAAGCCACCCGGTCGCTGCTCAAGCGATTCGAGCTGATCACCGGCATCATCACCGACCATGACGAGCTGGATGAGGCCGCCGCCGCCTGGAGAGAGCGAGTTGACACTGCCGTAGCGGGCGATGACGACCTGAAGAACTACGTCGCCCAACTAGAGCGCCAAATCGACGAAGCCGACGACCTCCTCCCCACCGGCGACGACCTAGCCACCCAATTCGAAGCCTTCCTCCGCGATCCCTGGAAGTAGCGAATCCCCTGCCTTTCACTACAGCGGCAGATACAGATACATCGCAACCCACCCAAAACCCCGCTAGGCACGAACGGCAAACCCCTCTTCAAGGGAACTTTGACGTGGAAGTCTGCATACTTCTTCGGCAAGGGGTGAAGCCCTAGCCTCGCAGTGAACCGTCTCAAATGAATCGCACTGATACTGTTAGCAAATGACGGGGACGGGAACTCGTGCGACTAGGCCATGTGCTCGATTGGCTTTCCCTTTACTTATTGGTTTCGTGATTGCCGCGTTGCATTTTGGGTCCGCTGTTTTGGTGGCGGGGTGCTCTTCGGGTTCGGATCAGGTAGCGGCTACAGATTTGGATGTCGGGGAGTTGGTTCGTCGACTTGAACAGCGGCCTGCGGATACGAGGGAGCCAAAGACTGATGCCCCGCCCTACATAAACGCTCGTGGTGAAGTCGTCACCAATGAGGTCTCAGCCCTGACGTCCAAGTATGGGATTGACGCGGCTCAGGCAATTGCGCAGCTTGAACAACAAGGGCGAGCAGGGGTTGTCAACAAGTGGCTCCGAGAAGAGCTAGGCGACGATCCTCGGCTCGGCCCCACGAGCTTGATCGACCACAGCCGCGGTGGTGTATTGGTCGTGTCGACTACAGATGCTGATCTGGGCCGCGAGATCTTGGCAGCAACCTCGGATTTGCTTCTGATCGAAGTGCAGGGAGTCTCGGTATCCGAATCAGAACTCGAAGCGGTCCTAGAGGACATCTTGGAAACGTTGGACCTCGTCGACAGCGAGACCCGCCTCGGGGCTGGCGTCCCCTATTACTCGGTCAGTCTTCAGCCCCAATACGGGCGGGTAGTGATCGGCCAATCTTCGCTGGCTCCTGAAGAGATGCGCAATGCTGCCACCGTCCTGGCAGACCACCCCCTCGTCGTCCTAGAAGACCTAGGCCCAGTCCAGTTCGACCACGGCGGCGACTAGCTCAACCACACGTTCTTCGTTCTCTGAGGGTGCACCCACCAAGACAGTGGGTTGATTGACATTGTTCGCCATTTCAACTTGTGATAGGCATGTTCTGTTGACAATGTGTGTATTTTATGTGGGAGTTTGGTATGGCACGACGGTATGAACGTTCGGCTCGTTGGGCTCTCTTGGTATTTAGCGTCTCTGGTGCTGCATTTCTCGGTTGGACAACGTCAGGGTCCGACCAGTCTGTGACCTCCCACTTCGATGGTAACGAATTGGCCAGTCGATTGGCTCAGCTAGCTCCGGCCACTCAGGAGCCGGTGACAGATGCCGAACCATATTTGAACGCGCGAGGTGAAGACGTCACAAAAGAGGTTTCCTATCTCATGTCGAAGTACGGCATTAGCGCGACGCAGGCAGTTGCACAACTTGAACAGCAAAGGAAGGCATCGGTCGCTGCAAAATGGGTCTACGACGAGGTGAGCGATCGCTCCAATCTTGGGGGCTTGTGGGTGGACCACAGTCGCGGTGGCATTTTGGTTGTAGCAACCACCGATTCAGCATTGGGTCGTAAGATTACCTCAGCCGCTTCAGACCTGCTCTCAATTGAGAGCAAGACAGCAAATACGACCGAAGCGCAGCTAATGGATCTCGCTGATGATGTGATTGATTCGCTCGGCCTTATCGATGAGGGGACACGACTTGGTACGGGAGTGCCCTACTACAATATCAGCGTTCAACCGCAGCACGAGAGACTAGTGCTAGGACAATCGTC
Source organism: Acidimicrobiales bacterium (assembly GCA_963663255.1). Classification (GTDB taxonomy): domain Bacteria; phylum Actinomycetota; class Acidimicrobiia; order Acidimicrobiales; family Bin134; genus Poriferisocius. Next base: position 1,509,309 of record OY760141.1, on the reverse strand, counting down.
GCTAGCGCCCGACAATTTAGTTACACTAGCCAAGAAATTTGAGGCCAACCCACTCATTGTTCTTGAGGACCTAGGACCCGTCCTCTTTACTCGAGGTGGTGACACCTGCCCACAGACCAATTGCTCTAGTGAGTCAGGGTCGATTTCCGCTGTTGCTGATGGAGGATGGTGCTCAATTGGCTTCACTGCAACTTACCGGGTATCCGGGATCGACTTTCCCGACTATCTCCTATCAGCAGGACACTGCGGGGCCGACAACGGCGACAGAATCCGACATGTAGGGAGTTCAGGCCCAATCATGGGCAAACAAATCTGGGAAAAGGACTCCGGAGCGGTCGATGCGTCCGTTATCGATAATGTCGACAACGAGATGACGCAGAATAGCGGTTATATTCGACGTGGGGCCAACAACTTCTGGAGCATTAAGGGAGTTGAGGACCGAAATGAGATCGAATTAGGCATTATATTGTGCCGGACCGGTTACGTCAGTGAAGACTGTGGTGAACTGATTTCCAAAGGGGCAGTGGAAAACGGCAACTATGGCCTTGGACAGCTTGAGGATGTCAGTGCTTGTGGCGGCGACTCAGGTGGCCCTGTACACAATACCTCAAATTATTATGCAGTGGGCCTTCATCAATCAAGTTCAGACAGTAGTTCTTGCTCACCAACTGAGGACAGCTATTTCTCATTCATAACAAAGCTCCAAGATGCAAATTCATCAGTCGTAATCGACACAGTAGATTAAACATGTCCGCCCTAAACCCTCTTCAACGAAGCCCAGAGTCCCACACTTGTTGGTGGTGACACGTCCGACTAGGGATTGTCTATGACGGCTGTAGGTAAGTTGGCGAGAACAACGACTTTCCAATTGGTGATGCTGGCTTTCTTGGTGACAATCGTCAGCGGTTGCAACAATGATGAAGAGCAAGGCCAGGATTGCCGATCAGCATATAATGCAGCAATGCTTGAATGGAGCGAACTCATGACATCCATTGACAGCTTGCCAGAAAACCATCCTTGGCCAACTGTGGGGGGACTTGTCCCGAAATTTAGGGAAGAAGGAGCGCGTCGAGTTACGGAGTTACAGGAGCGCCACAACGACATAATGTTCAACTGGAACGACATGGTCGGCTGGTCAGAACAGCAAGTAGAGGATTTTGTGGCCGTCCAATCCGATTACCAAGAAAGAGCAATTGTCCTTGGAGAATTAGCTACGTTGGTGGTTGATTCGACTCGGTACTATGACGACAGAGAGTCGGTTGAGTCGATTGCAGTTGATGCGCGCCGTGTAATCGATGTGCTGCAAACCGGAAACTGTATTTCAATGACGAACAAGGACGACCGAGCCAGATAGCAGGGTTCTCCAGATAGAGACCTTGGTCGGATTCATGATCACTATCAGGGCCACCCTGCTGGTGCAGCAGTTCGCCTAGGCAACCAGTTCCCGGCGGCGCCGCGGGTGGACGAATCAACCGGTCAATCGGTTCACGGCCTCGTCGATGATGGTGGTGGCCAGTTTTTGGAGGGACTCGTCGTCGAGGGTGGAGACGGGGTGGGGGACGGTGACTGCGGGGTAGGAGGCCATGCCCACGGTGGGGGCGAAGGACTCGACTACTGGCTCAAACGGCTCGGTGATCAAAAGCATCGAGGGAATGCCCCGGGACTCCATGTGAACGGCATCGTGCAGACTGCACGCGGTGCAGGCCCCTCAATCGCCCAGGCCGGAGATGATGAGGTGGGAGCGGGCGGCCAGCATCTCGGCAGCGTCGGCGTCGATGGGTTTGCCGGCGGCTGATTTGGAGTGGACCACGATGTCGGCCACCGGGAGGCGATCCCGCAGGCCCTCGGCCACATAGGTGAGCAACTCTTTGGCGTTGTTCTTGGCGTTTTCGATTACACCGATCACCACCGGCTCGCTGTGCGTGCGCCGAGGGGCCATCGCCACCTCATCGACTTGGGCTTCCTCGTACACCGGAGACAACACAGTTACTGACGACACAACGGCTCCTTCCTCACCCCAAGGGTAGTCCATCACCCGGAGCGGCCACCTTTCGGGTGGTGGCCTCAGAGTGCACTGTCGGGGCCCAGTTCGGGATGTAGGCCGACCAGCCGGCCCCCGCGCTGCCCGCGGTTACCAGAAAGATGTCGTGGGGCCCCCGCACCGTGTTGAGCTTGCCGTCGGGGTCGGGGGTCATGTCGTTTTGGGCGGTGTACTCCAGCAGCACTCCGCTGGCGACCAAGTGCTCGGGGGTCACCCTGCTGTGCTCGGCCAAGAACTCCCGCACCATCGGCTTGGTCCAACCAGCCTCGGCCAGGATTTGGCGGTGCTCGTGGCCGATCACCAGCAACACCTGGTGCTTTTTGGCCACTGCGTAGGTAGAAGGGTTGGTCATTGCCGCGGCGAAGGTCAACAGGATCCCCTCGGGGTCGCCGTTTAGGTGGTTCGCCACCTGATGAGGCCCCTCGGAAGGGAACATCGTCACCGTCGTATCGCCCTCGCCATAGCCCAACTCCACCCGCAGCGGCGGCCACCCTTCGGGTGGAGGTTCTTCGGCAACCAGCATGGTGAACTTGCCGGGATGGCCCAGCGACGAGCCGTCGAGGCTGTCGGACCGGGCCCCCAGCACGTTCATGGCCACCAAACGCAGGGTTCGGCCCACCGTGGCGTTGGCCCGGTAGCCCGGCCCCAGCGCGTTGCGGAAGGAGTTGAAGCCCAGATCGGCCACCAGCGGCCCACTCACCACCGCGCACAGAGCGGCACCGCCGGTGGAGGTCACCACGGTATGGCACCCGAACTGGGGATCGAACATGGCCGCGAGCCCGGCCAGCACCACCGGGAAGTACTCGGGGCGACATCCGGCCATCACCGCGTTGACGGCAGCCTTCTCGGCGGTCACCTCCCGGGACCGCTCCGGCACGTTGCCCACAATGTCGCCCGCCCCCACGCCGGCGTAGTCGAGCATGGCCTGGACCCGCTCCGGGGTGGGCGGCACCACCGGGAGGCCATCGGTCCACCCTCGCTCGAAGAACTCCTCTTGGACTTCTGCTTCGGTGAGCACCAACTCCTGAGCCATACGGCGAAACTAGTAGGGTCCGCCGCCATGACCGGAAGACTGGCAGGCAAAAGAACCATTGTGACCGGGGCGGGCTCTGGTATCGGCAAGGCCGCGGCCCAGCTGTACGCCGCCGAGGGCGCCCAGGTGATGTGCGCCGACATCAACGGCGACGCTGCGGAGGCTACCGCGGCCGAGATCGGCGATTCGGCCATCAGCTTGCGGGTGGACGTGACCCAGCCCGGCGACTGCCAGGCCATGACCGAGCAGGCCGTGTCCGCCTTCGGGGGCCTCGACGCGGTCTACGCCAACGCCGGTGTTGACGGGCCGGGCCGGGCCGGCGACCTCAGCCTCGAGGAATGGAACCGGGTCATCGGGGTGAACCTCACCGGCAAATGGCTGTCGGTCAAGTTCGCCCTACCCCACCTCATCGAAGCCGGCGGCGGGTCGCTGGTGCTCCAAGCCAGCGTCGGCGGGGTGATTGGGGTCCCGGGCATTGCCGCTTACTCCGCGGCCAAAGCCGGGGTGATCGGCCTCACCCGGCAGATGGCGGTGGACTACGGCCCCGACAACATAAGGGTCAACGCCGTTTGCCCCGGCACGGTGCCCACCCCCCTGGTGCGGGCCACCTACGAGAAGCGGGGCGGATTCTCGGCCACGGCCAACGTCGCTCCCGATGCCACCGTCGACGAGATGATCGAAGCCGCGGTGATCCGTCACCCCATCGGCCGCCTAGGCACAACCGCCGACATTGCGCAGTTGGCCCTTCACCTGGCCTCCGACGAGTCGTCGTGGACCACCGGCACCGCCGTCGTCATCGACGGCGGCATGTCGGCCGCCTGATTATTCGGGGAGTTCAGCCGCCAACCGATCAGCCGACGGTGGCGAAGAACTTCTTCCAGGTATCGAGGCTTTCGGGAATCTCCGCGGGGCCGACCGTGCCGAAATAGCGCTTGCGGTCGTCGTCGCAAAGCCCGCCGTCGGCCAATTCGGCCATGTCCATGTAGTAGATCATGGCCACCTCCCGCTCAGCGAAGCACCAACGCCCGTCCTCCACCCGGTACTCGTCGAAGTAGCGCAGCGCGGTCACCAGCGTCCGGCCGTCGAGGCCCAACTCGGCGTGGGCGTTGACTGTGCCGGTGGCATGGTCGGGGCGTTCGGGATCCAGCTCGATCACATGGCTGTGGGGGTAGTGGTAGGTGGCCCCGAAGGCGGCCATGCGCCCGGTGTAGAAGTCGATGACCGCTTGCCGACCCTGGTTGGCCACTATGCCATCGGCCTGGCCGAACTTGGCATCGGAGGTGAACATATCGGCCAAGCCCTCGATGTCCCGGTCGTCCACCACCATCCCGTAGCGGGCCACCAGCTCGCGGATTTCCTCTCGTGCCTCCAATCGGGCGATGCGATCGGACAGTCCGTCATTTGCACCTGACATTTCATTTGCCTCTCTGTCATAAAACCTTGGACGCCCGATATTTGGCACCTCAGGGATTTGTCGGCTTCAGCCAGCGAAAACTACCGTCGCTCTCTGTTGACCGGCAACGCCCGGTCAAACCAAGGGGGGCCATGCTTCTAGCTTTCGGCAACTTCACGGCTGATCCAAGCGTCAACCTGCAACTGTTAATCGGCGGGTTAGCCCTTGGGGCCATCTATGCCGTTGTCGCCCTCGGCTTCGTTCTGGTCTATAAGAGCACCGACGTCTTGAACCTGGCCCACGGGGAGTTCCTGATGCTCGGGGCCTACTTCGCGCTGACGTTCTTGATTTCGGAGAACCTCAACTTCTTCTTGGGCGTGTTCGTGTTGCTGCTGGTCATGCTGGTGTTCGGCCTAGTGGTCCATTACGGCATCATGCGGCGAATGGTCGGGCAGGGGTTCTTCGCCATTGTGCTGATCACCCTGGGCATTGCCACGATCATCCGCGCCCTCTTGCTGATTTTCTACGGCCCCACCGAGCGAGCCCGCCTCGACTTGCTACCCCAGGGCAGCTTCGAGGTCGGCGGGGCCACGGTGAGGCATGTGGACCTCGTCATCTTCGCCGTGGTGGCGGCGTGCGTCCTGTTGTTCTTCTTGTTCTTCAAGTACACCCGCCTGGGATTGCACATGCGGGCGGTGGCCGACGACATCGAGGCGGCCGCGGCAATGGGCATCGATCCCGACAAGGTCTACGCCATGACCTGGGCCGCGGCCATGGTCATGGCCGGCGTCGGGGGGCTTCTGTTCGGCCACGTTACCGGAGCCATCGACCGCAGCATCGAAGCCATCGGGCTTCGGGCCTTCCCCGCCGCGGTGGTCGGCGGGCTCACGTCGCTGGGCGGGTCCATCGTCGGCGGCCTGGTGGTGGGCGTAATCGAGCAGTTTGCCAACGGCCACCTGGGAACCAAGTGGCGAGAGCCGGTGGCCTTCTCGGTGATGTTCGTTGTGCTGCTGGTGCGCCCGACCGGCCTGTGGGGCCGCAAGGACCTGGAGCGGGTATGACCGCCACGGAAAACCCCGCCGTCCAAGAGACCGCTCAGACCTACCGCCCTTCGACCCTTCAGCGGTTCTTGCCCTTCGTCATCGCCGCGGTGGTCCCGTTCATCCTGGGGGCGACTACCGACGACTTGAACTTCTGGTGGAAGGCGGCAATCACGTTAGCCATCTTGGCGCTGGTCGCTCGGCTGGCCTGGCGATGGACACCGCGGGGTGAGCTCACCCACCGCGAGGACATGCGGCTATGGCGCACTCCCAGCGACCGATCATGGGCCGCATTGACCACCTTCGGGCTGTTGGTGCTTCCTTTCATCCTGGCCTCGGATTTCACGCCCCCCATGGACTTTCCCTGGGCCACCTGGTTCGCGGTAGTCAACCTGGTGCTCATCTTCGCCATGGGGGCGGCGGCCTTCAATCTGCTGGTGGGCTATTCCGGCCAGATCAGCCTGGCCCACGTGGCGTTCTTGGCCTTGGGCAGCATCGTCGGCGGCATCGTCGGCGTGCAGTGGAGCGGCGGAAACATGTGGCTGGCCCTGCCGGCTGCGGCCTTGGCCGGCGCGGTGGTGGGCGCGATATCCGGCTTGCCCGCCCTTCGGCTCAAGCACCTCTATCTGTTGCTGGCCACCTTCGGCTTCCACTTCGTGATGATGCTGGTGTGGCGGGAATACCTCCAAGAGTACTTCGGCTTCGTGGGCATCCGATTCAAGGGCGTGAACTCGCCGCGGATCGCCTCCTGGCTGCACTGGCTGCCCGGTATCGACCCCGACGAGAACGGCGAGTTCATCATCACCGGCCAATTCCGGTGGTACTGGGTGCTCATGCCCATCGCGGTGTTGTCGATCCTGTTCATGGTGAACGTGATCCGAACCCGTGAGGGACGAGCCTTTGCTGCCGTGCGCGACCGGGACGTCTCCGCATCTCTGCTGGGGATAAACGTGGCCCGGTCCAAGCTCATGGCTTTCGCGTTGTCCTCCGCGGTGGTGGCCATGTCGGGCGTTTTGGCCTCGTTCTATATCGGCTCTCGGGGTGAGGACAGCTTCAACGTCCAGACCGTGTTGAACTACGCCATCATCATCGTGGTCGGCGGGTTCTCCAGCATCCAGGGGGCCATCTTCGGCTCGGCATTCTTCTGGTTCTTGCCCGAGTGGTTCAAGTGGGCCCGCGAAGAACTCTGGTTTGTGAGGGACATCGAATTCCTCAGCGACTACCCCAGTGAGATCGACTTGGCCATAAAGGGCTTCTTGGTGGTGATCATCCTGATGTTCAAGCCTGATGGCCTGGCCGGCCTATGGAGAGACTTCAAGAATTGGCTGGGCCGGTCGCTGGCGAGGAGAAACCCATGAGCGGCCGCGGACTCGACCTGAGGATTCAAGGCCTCACTGTGATCTACGGGGGCGTCACCGCGCTGGACAACGTGAACATCGCCGTGCCCTCGGGTGGCTTTGTCTCGGTGCTGGGCGCCAACGGCGCGGGCAAGACCACACTTGTCCGGTCGATCACCAGCCTGCTCTACCTTCACAAGGGCCGAGTGCGCCGGGGCAGCATCGAGTTGGGCGGCGAGTCGATTCTGGGCAAGAAAAGCCCCGACATCGTTGCCGCTGGCGTGGCCCAAGTACCCGAGGGCCGCAAGCTCTTTCCCAACCTGACAGTGAAGGAGAACTTGTTGTGCGGTGCGGCCAGCCGAAGCGATGTATCCGGCATCGACGAGTCGCTGGAACAGAACCTGGAGCTGTTCTCCCAGCTTCGTCCGCTTCTCAACCAGACCGCCGGTCTGCTGTCGGGAGGCGAACAGCAGATGGTGGCGGTGGGTCGGGCCCTCATGTCACAGCCATCCCTGCTTATCTGCGATGAGCTGTCGTTGGGGTTGGCCCCCAAGATCGTCCACCGTTTGTTCGAATTGCTCACCGAGATTAACGAGACCCGGGGCACCTCGATACTGGTGATCGAGCAAAACGCCAGCCTGGCGTTGCAGCACGCCAACGACGCCTACGTCCTTGAGTTGGGCAGGGTGCTGATGGAGGGCAGCGCGGCCGAACTCCGAGGCAATCCGATGGTGCAGGAGCTCTATTTGGGCGGCGGGGGCGAGGCCCACACGTCTTATGCAGCTATCGAGCGGCCGGGTCGCAGCCGTCCCCTGGAACACGGCCAAAGGCCACCGGTGGCGGAATCATGAGCGACCCAATCCTCAGCTTCGACGACTTGACCGTGCAGTTCGGCGGGGTTCGGGCGTGCGATTCGATCGGCGGCATTGTGGAGCGGGGATCTCTGTTCGCGCTCATCGGTCCCAACGGCGCCGGCAAGACCACCCTGGTCAACGCGGTGTCCGGCGTCTACAAGCCGCTGCCCGGCGCCCAGGTGCAGTTCCACCCCGAAGGCAAGCCCAGCGAGGACCTGCTTTCCTACCGCCCCTATCAGATAGCTCGCCTCGGCGTAGCCCGGACGTTCCAGAACCTGGGGCTGTTCATGGGAGAGAACGTGCTCACCAACCTGCTGCTGGGCCGCTACATTCACGAGCACACCCGCCTCATTGAGGGCGGCTTGTTCACCCGGCGGGCAGTAAAGCGTGAGCTGGCTGCCCGAGCGGCCATCGAACGGGTGGTCGACTTGCTGGACCTGGGCGCATTCCGCCGAGAGCCGGTGGGCGACCTGCCCTACGGCGTGCAAAAGCGGGTGGAGTTCGGCCGGGTGCTGGCCATGGAGCCCGAGCTGCTGATGCTGGATGAGCCCATGGCCGGCATGAGCGTGGACGAGAAGCAGGACATGATCCGCTACATCTATTCCGCCCAGGATGAGCTGGACATGACGGTGTTCCTCATCGAGCACGACATGGGCGTGGTGATGTCGATTGCCGACCACGTGATGGTGCTCGACTTCGGCCAGAAGATCGCCGAGGGGACCCCTGCGGCGATGCAGCAGGACGAGCGGGTGATCGCCGCCTACCTCGGGACAGAGATGGCCGAGAACTGAGCACAAGCACTAGGCCCTCCAAATGTAGGGCTACCAATTATCGGTCTTCCTGATTTCAGCATTGAAGGCAATCTGGATTAGGTTTGCTGTCGGCTTGTCCGGTGAAATCCCAGGTCAAGTCGATGTTCATCAACATATGGAGGGGAAACCCATGACTCGACGCTGTCTGATGCTTGTCGCAGCCCTATTCGCGTTCGTGCTGATCGCGGCGGCCTGTGGCAACGATGACGATGATGCAGCTCCGGCACCGGCAGCAACAGCCGCTCCGACCGAAGCTCCGGCACCGGCGCCCACCGAGGCCCCTGCAGAGGAAGAGGCTCCGGAGGAGATGGGAGTGCCAGACAACCCAGACAACGGGGTTACCTCCAGCGCCATCAAGGTGGGCTGGATGGGCGACCTGACCGGGCCGACCGCCTCGTCACAGCAGTTCAACAGCCACGGCAGCGAGGCTTACTTCGAGTGCGCCAACGCAGATGGTGGGATCTTGGGCCGTTCTTTTGACTATCTGCCCGAGGACGACCAGTTCAACGCCGACAACGCGGCCATCAACTTCACCAAGCTCACAGAGGACGACAAAGTCCTCGCCTTGGTCGGCTTGGGCGGATCGCATATCAGCACCCAGCTCCAGCCCGACATCGAGACCCTGAACCTGCCGGTGATCGGCCCGCCCCAGACCATCGACATCCAGCTCGAGGGCGACCAGTACTTCAACAACCTGGCCCACTACGGCGACCAGGCCGACTTGGCTGCCGGACACATTGGCGCCACCGTCGGCGGCATCGAGAATGCGGTGGTCATGGGCATCAGCCTTGAGGTTCCCTCCGGCACCGAGTTCGCCGCCTACGTGGAGCAATCGGTGATCAAGGGCGGCGGCACCTACGTCGACACCCTGTATGTGGCACCGGGGGCCAGCGAGGTCACCGCCCAGATGGTGGCGCTGCAAGCTGGCATCGACGAGCAGGGCGTGAACTACGTCACCCTCCACGGCTCGCCGGGCGCCGGCCTGGTGGTCATGCAGGGCATGGCCGACGTGGGCATCACCGATGTTCCCATCATCGGCATCCACGGCATCGCCGCCAACTCAATCTGGTCCGAGGGTCCGCCCGAGGTCAGCGACGAGACCTTCGGCATCCACTCGTTCCTCACTGCGAACAACGGCATCGAAGCTTCGGCCGAGATGGAGCGGTGCGCATCGCTGGCCGGCTACGACGGCGAGCACCTGAACCTGAACTTTGCCCACGGCTTCTTGAACGCCTACGTGTTCCACCAGGCTGTGGAGCGGGCCGCCGAAACCGGCGAGCTCAGCCGTGAGAGCCTGACCGAGGCCCTCAAGGGCACCTTCGACACCATGGGCATCACCTGCCCGATCGACTGGACTGCCCACCCGCACCACAGCCAGTGCGGCGCGGCGTTCTCGCTCGATACCGCTTCCGGCGGCATGGTCGCGGCCAACCCGTTCGCCTTCTACGCCGACAACTTCGACGGCGAGTACGGCATCGAGATCGGCTAACCCAGTCAGCCCGAAGCGGCTGTCTGATTGATCAATATGAGCCTGGCCGCCGGCCCTGTGACAAGCGTCACGGAGCTGGCGGCCAGCTCCGTTTCGGAGCGGGTTTCACCAGGCCACTAGTCTGCTGACGGCACAACGAAGGGGCGCTCAACTATGTCGGACAACAGCTCGGTCACCGAGGCATTCACCGCCTATCTCGCCGACGACGTAGGGGCTGACCCCTTTCCGATCTTCCGCCGGATGCGGGAAGAGGCCCCCGCTTTGTGGGTCGAGCCGCTCCAAGCATGGGTTCTGACCCGGTGGGAGGACATCACATCCATGCTGGAGGACGGCGAAAAATACGGCCCGCTGATGAACCAGCCGGGCACGTCCAGCATCTTCGGCCGGGCCATCTTGCAGATGTCGGGCGACGAACACCGCCGCAAGGACGCCATATTGGCCAAACGCCTGCGGGGCCCGCGCTATCTGGGTTCGACTATCGAAGAGATCGTCTCCGGTCTGGTCCTCGAGTACGGCGAGCAGCTGCCGGTGGCCCCCGAGGCCGCCGACCTGCGTACCGGGCTCACCGAGCCGGTGCCGCTGGGCGCCATTGCCGAACTGATGGACATGGGCGAGGCCAGCAACTTCCGCAACTGGTACAACGACATCGTCGCCGCCGGAACTTCGAACGTGACCCGCGATCCAGTGGTCCACGCTAAGGGAGAGGCCGCCCGCGACGAGCTCTACGACTTCGTCACGCCGAGCATCGAAGAGCGCCGCACCTGCCCCGGCGACGAGCTGCTGTCGGACTTGTGCTCGAAGGAGTACGAGGGCGAGCGGCTGTCCGACGACGAAGTCCGCAGCTTCACCGCGTTCCTGCTGTCGGCCGGGATCGAGACCACCGACCGAGCGCTGGCCAACCTGGTCAAGCACCTCATCTTGCAGCCCGAGCAGTGGGAACGGCTCAAAGATGACCCCGAACTGGTCAGCTCCGCGGTCACCGAGATCCTCAGGTATCGACCCCCGGTCCACGTCACCATCCGCATGGCCAAGCACGACTTGGCGGTGGGCGGCACCACCATTCCTGAGGGCAGCAAGGTGATGTCGTTCGTGTCCAGCGCCAACCACGACACTGCCCGGTTCGACGACCCGGATGTGTTCGATGTGGGCCGCTTCCAGGGCGAGGAGCGCCCCAACTACACACCTATTGGGCCGGTCCGGGCGTTTGGCGGCGGGCCTCACACCTGCACCGGTTCGCTTTTGGCCAAGCTGGAGATGGAGCGCACCCTGGAATACCTGCTGGACCGGTTCGACCACTTCGAGTTCGCCGGCGACGTGCCTCCCGACACCGGCATCGTGCTCCGCTCCCCCACCAGCCTCGACGTAGTCCTCCACCCCGCCGCCTGACCGGCAAGCCTCGGCGTTCTTAGGAGGCGAACACCTCCGGCTCTGATTTGAAGCGCTGCTGGCAGCCGGGGGCGCAGAAGTAGTAATCTATGCCCTCGTGGACGGTGTGGTAGCGGGCATCGGCCACCAGCACGGTCATCCCGCATACGGGGTCGATGGCATCTTCAAGACGGTCTTCGCGGCCAGTAACGGCCTCCGCCGCCAGTTGCCCCTCAGCCCGGCGGGCCACCAGGTCGGCCATGACCGCGGCGGCGATCTCCCGGTTGGGGATTCGCCCCAGGTCTATGCCGGCGGGGGCGTGGATGCGAGCCAAGTCGTCGTCACCAAACCCCTGGCTCTGGAGGTAGTCGCGCATCGCCTCGGCGCGCTTGGCTGAGGCCACCAGCCCGATATAGCCGGCATCGGTGCCCAGGGCAGCGCCCAGCGCCACATCGTCGTAGTGCCCTTGCGTGGCCACCACCACCGCAGTGGCCTGGTCGATGGTCAGATCGCCAAGATCAAGGGTGGTGCGCACCAGCTCGGGGCGCTCGTGGTCGTCGGGCTGGCCACCGTCGTCGACGATCACCGCGTCCCAACCGATGGCCGCGGCCACTGCGGCGATTGCGTCCACCGCTGGCGTGCGGCCGATCACCACCACCTGTGGGGCGGGCAGGCTCGGCTCCAGGTAGATCTCCATCGCTCCCTCCGAATCGCATGCCATGGCAATCGTGCGCAGCCCGTCGTTGTGGTCATCGGACTGGCCAGAGACCGGACTGCGACTACGGTCCCGACCCTCCGAAGGCCCCAAGCACAGCAGCCGGGGCTCGCCGTGGCCCAGGCAGGCCAATGCCTCCACGATCACCGTGGGCTCTGCGCAGGCCCCGCCCAGCCAGCCCCGTACCGCGCCATCGGGCAGGATCACCGCCTGCGACCCCTGCTGGCCCGACGATGGCGCTCGGCGCCAGATCACCGACGCCAGCACGAACGGTTGGCGCCGCTCGCGCAGCTCCACCGCCCGGGCCATGACGTCAACGTTCACGGCAAGGGCACCAAATCAGCTCGCTTCGTCGATGGCCGCCCACACCCGGTCGGGAAGCACCGGCATATCGATGTTGCGGACACCAAGATGGGCCACCGCGTCGATCACCGCGTTCACGAACGCCGCCGGCGACCCCACGGTGGCCGACTCGCCCACGCCCTTGGCCCCGATGGGGTGATGGGGCGAGGGCACTTCGGTGGCCAGCAGCTCGAACCGGGGAGTCTCCCAGGCGGTGGGCACCAAGTAGTCCATGAAGTTGGACCCTATGCAGTTGCCGTCGTCGTCGAAGGTGATCCACTGCATGGCCGACATGGCGAATCCCTCGGTGAGGCCACCGCAGATCTGGCCTTCCACGATCATCGGGTTGATCCGCACCCCGCAGTCGTCCAGCGCCACCATGCGCTGCACCTGCCACACCCCGGTGTCGGGGTCCACCTCCACCACCACGATGTAGCTGCCGTAGGGGTAGGTGAGGTTGGGCGGGTCGTAGTAGGTGACATCTTCCAGGCCGTACTCCATACCCTCGGGAAGGTTGGTGTAGGCGGCCAGGGCAATGTCTTGGATGGTGACCGACCGGTCGGGGCTGCCCGCCACCGAGAGCACCCCCGAGGCCAGTTCGATGTCCTCTTCGGCCGCTTCCAGCAGGTGGGCGGCGATCTTCTTCGCCTTGTCGGCCAGCTTGCGGGCCACCACCGCGGTAGCCGCCCCACCCACCGGGGTGGACCGGGACGCGTAGGTGCCCAGCCCATAGGGGGTGTGGTCGGTGTCGCCGTGCTCCACCTTGATGTCGTTGGCGGGAATGCCCAGCACCTCGGCCACGATCTGGGCGAAGGTGGTCTCGTGGCCTTGGCCCTGGGTCTTCACCCCCAGCTTTAATATGGCCTTGCCAGTGGGGTGGACCCGCAACTCGGCCGAGTCGATCATCTTCAGCCCGGCGATATCGTAGGTGTGCGACGGCCCCGCCCCTACCGCCTCGGTGAAGTGGGCGATGCCGATGCCGATGAGCCGTCCCTCGGCCCGGGCCTCGGCCTGCTCCCGGCGCAGGTCCTCGTAGCCCACCTCCTCCAGAGCGGTGCGCAGGGCCGTGGGATAGTCGCCGGAGTCATAGACGAACCCGGTGGCTGTCTCATAAGGGAACTGCTCGGGCTGGATGAAGTTGCGCAGCCGCATCTCGGCCGGGTCGATGCCCACCTCGTAGGCCGCGTTCTGCACCAGGCGCTCGATGAGATACGAGGCCTCGGTGATGCGGAACGAGCACCGGTAGGCCACCCCGCCAGGGGCCTTGTTGGTGAACGCGCCTCGGCAGTCGATGTGGGCGGCGGGGAAGTCGTAGCTACCGGTGACCACATGGAACAGCCCGGCCCGGAACTGAGTGGGCTGAGCGTCGGAGTAGAACGCCCCCTGGTCCGACAACATGTTCACCCGCAGCCCCAGAATGCGGCCCTCATCGGTGACAGCCAGCTCGCCCTTCATGTAGTAGTCGCGGGCGAAGCCGGTGGAGATGAGGTTCTCGGTGCGGCTCTCCACCCACTTCACCGGCTGGCCGATGAGCAGCGAGGCCGCGGTGGCCACCACATAGCCCGGGTAAATGGGCACCTTGTTGCCGAAACCGCCGCCGATGTCGGGGCTGACGATGCGGATGTTCTGCTCGGGCAGCCCGGCCACCATGGCGAACAGCGTCCGGTGGGCGTGGGGGGCCTGCGAGGTCATGTAGATGGTGGCCTGCCCGGTCACCGAGTTGACGTCGGCCAAAATGCCGCACGTCTCCAGCGGGGCGGGGTGAGAGCGGGGGTAGTGGGTCTCCAGTGTGACCACCCGGTCGGCTTGGGCAAAGGCCTCTTCGGTGGCGCCTTTGTCACCTGTCTCCCAGATGTAGGCCAGGTTGTCGGTCTGGCCCTCCTTCTCATCCCGGATCAGCGCCGCCCCCTCCTCCAGGGACTGCTGAGGCGTGGTGATAGGAGGCAGATCCTCGTAATCGACCTCGATGAGCTCGAGGGCGTCGGTGGCGATGTAGGGATCGGTGGCGATCACCGCGGCCACCTCTTGGCCCTGGTATCGCACCTTGTCAGTGGCCAAAACGGCCTGGGTGTCGCCCGACAGGGTGGGCATCCACGCCAGCCCGTGCTGGTCCATCAGATCGCCGGTGACCACGGCCACCACCCCGTCGAGGGCGGTGGCCGCCGAGGAGTCGATGCCGTTGACGCGGGCGTGGGCCAGAGGGGACCGCAGGATGGCCATGTGCAAGGTGTTGGGCAGATCGATGTCGTCGAGGAAGTTCCCCTGGCCCTCGATCAGCCGGGCGTCCTCTTTGCGCTGGAGGCTGTGGCCGATGCCGCCGATCTCAGCCGGTGTTGTTGGTGCAACCATGATTGCTCCTCAGCTTCCGTTGGACTCGCTGGCCGCGGCCACTCGGGCCGCCGCCGTCTGAATGGCTTTGACGATGTTGATGTAGCCGGTACACCGGCACAGGTTTCCCGAGATGGCCCAGCGCACCTCATCGTCGGACGGGTCGGGATTCTCGGCGATGAACGAGGCGCCCACCAGCATCATTCCCGGGGTGCAGAACCCGCACTGGAGGCCGTGGTCGTCGGTGAACGCCGACTGGATGGGGTGCAGCCCGTCGGCGGTCTTGAGGCCCTCCACGGTGGTGACCTCCGAGCCGTCAGCCTGGGCGGCCAGCACGGTGCAGGCCTTGACCGGCTTGCCGTCCATCAGCACGGTGCAAGCGCCGCAGCTGGTGGTGTCGCAGCCCACATGGGTGCCGGTGAGCCCGACCGTGCGGCGGATGTGGTCCACCAGCAGGGTGCGGGGCTCCACGTCGCTGGCGTGGTCGGATCCGTTGATGGTGACGGTGATCTCCATTGTCAGCTCCCTTCGGCCTGTTGGGCGGCGGCAGCCAGCCCCCGCTTGGTATAGGTACGGACCACCTGGCGCTTCCAGGCGGCGGTGCCCCGAACGTCGTCTCGAGGTTCAGCGGCCGAGGCCGCCAATTCGGCGGCCTCGGCAAACAGCTCAGCTGAGGGCTGTTGGCCCACCAGCAGAGCTTCGGCGTCGCCCACCTTGGTGTTGATGGGGTTCACCGAAGTGAGGGCCAGTCCGGCGCCGGAAATGGCACCGGAATCGTCCAGCTCCAAGTGCGAGGCCACCGCCACAGTGGCGTAGTCGCCGACTTTGCGCTCCAACTTGAGGTAGGCCCCGCCTGAGCGTCCTGAGGGAACGGGGATGCGGAGACCCACCACCAGCTCGTCTTCGCCCAGAGTGGAAGTGAACGCCCCGTCGATGAAGTCAGCAATGGCGATGGTCCGCCCGCCGTTGGGCCCGTGGGCCACCACACCGGCCCCGGTGGCCAACAGAACCGAGTTCCAATCGCCCTCCGGATCGCAGTGGGCCACAGAACCGCACATGGTCCCTCGGTTGCGCACCAGAGGGTCGGCCACCCATGGGGCAGCAGCGGCAATGGCCCCGAATGTGGCGTCGGAGGCCACCACATCAGCGTGGCGGACCAGCGCCCCAACGTGGAGGTGCCCGTTGTCCCGCTCGATGGCGTCCAAACCGGCGATGCGGTTGATGTCAATCAGCGTGTCGGGAAACGCCACCCGCATCTTCATCATGGGGATGAGGCTCTGGCCCCCGGCAAGGAACCGACCCCCCTCCCCCGCGTCCGCCTTGGCCTCCACTGCCTCGCCGACAGACTGGGCCACGACTAAGTCGAATCGTGAAGGGAACACCAGCCCTCCTCCCCTGGACTTCAAATGCTCCCGCCACCCTACCCCTCAGCCAAAACCCCCCGCTGAGGAAGTGGGGGTGTTGGCTCACCCCAACCGGCGTTCCAATCGGTCGCGAAAGGCCCGGGCGCCAACGACGACGGCGCCGTGGTGGCGGACTCGGCGGGCCAGCTCGCGGTCGGAGGTGACCACGGTGGCCGACGATGGATCGTCCATGGCGGCCACCTCTTGGGCGATGCGGTCGTCGGCGGCGTTGGGGCCCCGGCGAGAGGCATAGGCCAGTTCGACTGGCCCGTGACTCCCAGAGGGCAGGCTGGGTACCGGACGACCGTCGGCGACAACCAGAGCCGGCACACCAGCGTCGCTGATGTCTTCAACCAGCCGGATCAAAGCGCCGTCCCGATCAGCCCACCACCCATCAGGACGACACCCGATCACGTTCATGGCGTCAACCACTAACAAAATACCCCCCTCAATGGCCACACCAACGGTAGGCGTGGTGGGGGGTGGCCGGGCTCAGGGCGCCCGCCGCCCGGAGCTCGTCGAGGACGGCGGGCTGGGCCCGGACAGGACCCGCCGCCACGCCGGTTGAAGCAATCGCTAGGCCAGGCTGGCGTCGAGGCACTCCACGGAGGGAGCGAAGTAGTAGCTGCCCGAGGCCGGGTTCGAGAAGTCGGTGAGCATGTCGCGCACCTGGCCGTTGCGGCCATACATCGCATCCATGCGCTCCCGGAACGGGGCCTGGGTCTTGCAGAAGGCCATGAAGTACAGGCCCACGGTGCCATCGTGGAAGGCATACGGGGTGGACCGACGGGCGATCTCATCCCGCTTGGGCTTGGAGGCATCGGCGGTGTCGCCGTCGCGCAGCTCCACGTGGGAGAGGTGCGAGTGGGGGGCCTGCTCGTCCAAGCGGGTGGAGTCGGCCTTGGTCCGACCGAAGTTCACCTCTTGGGTGGGCACGTCCTGCTTCTCCCAGGCCACCAGGTCATGCACCCAGCGCTGGGCGATGATGAAGCTGCCGCCCGCTCCGGCCTCGCCGTCGGGTCTGATAGCTACCGCGGGCTGATCCTCATCCTCAGGGTTGCCGGTGCCGTCGATGAAACCGGTCATGTCTAGGCTCTCGCCGTAGATGAAGGTGGGGGTTTCCCGGGCCACGCTCATACCGCCGGCGATCAGGGCCATGCGGGCATCCCACTGGGCCTTCCACACCAAGTCCTTCTCGTCGTGGGTCATCCACAGGAGCAGTTCTTCCTGGGTGCCCTTGGCCTCGCGGCCGCTGCCGTCGTTGGACTCCACCGTGTGGTACGGCTGGAAGTCGTCGGGAACATCATCGGTCAGGTCGGCCAACAGGGTGGGGCCGAGCCCGATTACCAGGTTGATACCCAGAGCGTCGCAGTTACTGCGGCAATCGGAGATTGCCGACTTGATAGCACCCAAGTCAGCGCCGTCGCCACGGCTGAGGTGGACGTACCACTGGTACTTGCCCATATCGTTGAAAATTGCCGGCTGGCAGGTCGCCATTCGCCTCTCCTCCTTGAAAACGTCGACTTCTAGCGAAGTCTGGCACTATTGCTGCGCTGATGCATCTTGGAGCGGAAAAATTCGGGATCGGCAATAGCCACTGGAGGTAACCCATGAACCCCGACGACTACGGCGCTTTGGAAGTGTCCACCGTCGATCGCATAACCACGGTGGTGCTCAACCGGCCCGAGGCCCGAAACGCCATCGATCCGGTGCTGCACGACGACCTGACCAGGGTGTTCACCGACCTAGATCAAGACCCCGACACCGACGTGGCCATCCTCACCGGCGCGGGCGGGTCGTTCTGCGCCGGCGGCGACATTCCCTGGCTGCGCAGCCTCGCCGGGAACGTTTCTGAGGTTGAGCGAGTCATCCGGGCCGACCGGCGCATAACCGAATCGGCGCTCACCCTGGAGAAACCCATTTTGGCCAAGGTGAACGGCCCCGCGGTGGGGTTGGGCTGCTCGCTGGCCCTGTATTGCGACTTCGTGTACGCCTCGGAGCGGTCCGTTTTCGGCGACCCGCATGTGTCAGTGGGACTGGTGGCCGGCGACGGGGGTGCTCTGCTGTGGCCCCAGTTGGTGGGCTACGCCCGGGCCCGGCGCTACTTGCTGACCGGCGATCTGATCAAGGCCCCAGAGGCGGCTGAAATCGGCCTCATCACCGAATGCGTTCCCGGCGACGACCTTGACGACACCGTGCAGGCCATGGCCGAACGGATGCGCGACGGCGCTCGCATGGCCATCAAGTTCACCAAAGCCTCCATCAATGCCGGGCTGCGCCAAGTGGCCAATGCAGTGGTAGACCGGGCTGCGTCCACCGAGGGTCTCACCATGATGACCGAGGACTTCGTGATCGCCCTCGAAGCCTTCATGGCCAAAGAGCCCCCCGATTTCGTAGGCCGCTAGGTCCGTTCGATGGACTACCCCTCCGAAGCCGAGCACCACGCCCTGCTGCGGGAGACTGTTCGGCGCTTCGTGGAGGCAGAGATGCCCCGGGAATTGGTGCGCCAATGGGACCGCGAGAACGAGTTCGACAGGGGGGTGCTGTACAAACTGGCCGATCTGGGTCTGTTCGGCATCACCATTCCAGAGCAATACGGCGGGTCCGGGCGGGACATCACCGCCACCATGATCGTGATCGAGGAGCTGTGCCGCCGAAGCACCGCGGTGGGCAGCGGCTACATCTATGGCGCCTGTTATGCAGGCATGAACCTGGTGGAGACGGCCAGCGAAGCCCAGCGACAGGAGTGGCTGCCCCAGGTGGCCCGGGGCGAGATGCTGTTCTCCTACGGGTTGACCGAGCCCGACGTGGGCTCCGATCTGGCCAGCGTCACCACCACCGCGGTGCGAGACGGCCACGTGGTGCGGATCAACGGAGCCAAGCGGTTTTGCTCGGGCACCACCTACACCGATTACATCTACGCCCTGGTCAACTCGAACCCCTCCGGTGAGCGCTACCACAATCTCTCGTTCGTGCTGATTCCGCCCCGACAGCCGGGGGTGACCATAGAACCCCAGCACGCCATGGGGCTGAAGGGGTCGATGACCACCGACGTCACCTTCAGAGATGTCGAGGTGCCCGCCGACAACATCGTGGGCGGCGACGAGGGATGGAACCAGGGATGGGCCAAGCTGGCCGGCCCCGGGTTGGATGTGGAGAAGATCGAGGTTGCCGCCATGGCCTTGGGCATCGCCACCGGGGCGGTCGAGGACGCCTGGAGCTACGCCCAGGAGCGGGTGCAGTTCGGCAAGCCCATCAGCAGCCACCAGTCCATCCGCCACATGCTCTCCGAGGCCCGCACCAGACTTCTGGCCTCCCGCCTGATGACCTATCACGCCGCGCGCCTGCTGGACGAAGATCGGCCGGCGTCGGTGGAGACCTCCATGGCCAAGCTCTTCGTGTGCGACACCGCCAAGGACATCGTGCTGTCGATGCAGCAGGTGATGGGCGCTTACGGCTACGTGGAGGACTTCGACATGGAGCGCTACGTCCGAGACGTGCTGGTCATGCCCATCATCGGCGGCTCCTCCGCCATCCAGCGAAACAACATCTCCAACCGCCTCAAGCTAGCTAGGGAATAGCCCAAAATGACCGTAACCAAAGACCCTATTGATGCTGACGCCGCTACCGAGAAGGTGGTGGCCTGGCTAGAAGACAATCTGGGGGGCACGGTCACCGAGATCGCCCGTCAAGCCCGCTGGCGGCCGGTGTGGTTCGCCGATGTGGAGCGCAACGGCGAGCGGCTGGAGCTGTGCGTGCGGGGCGACCGCACCGACATGCCGTTGGTATTCCCGCTCGACCACGAGATGCGGCTGCAAAAGGTGCTGGGCGATCACGGCATTCCCGTGGCTCAGGTGCACGGCTGGATAGACGACCCCACGGCGTACGTCATGGACCGGGTGCCGGGGGAGAACCACTTCGAGAATTGCACCGATGCCGAGCGGGATGCAGTGGTGGACGACTACCTGCACATCCTGGCCCGGATGCACGCCCTGGACATCGGACCGTTCGTTGAAGCCAACATCATGCGAGCAGAACATCCCGAGGAGTCGGGTCTGCTGGGTCTACGGCGGTACGAAGCCTTGTACCGCAGCGTGAAGACGCTCCCTGACCCGTTCCTGGAGTTCAGCTTGGGCTGGCTGCGGCGCAATCCCCCGTTCTCCCGAGGCCGGGAGTCGGCCATCGTGTGGGACACCGGGCAGTTCCACCATCAAGACGGGCGGGTCTTGGCCGTCTTGGACGTGGAAATCGGCCACATCGGCGACCCGATGATGGACTTGGCCGCGTGGCGGCAGCGGGACACGGTGCTCGGGTTCGGCAACTTCGCCAAGCTGTACGACCGCTACGGCGAGTTGGCGGGCGAGCCGGTGGACTTGGACGCCATTCAACGCCATCACTTCATGTTCACCCTCTCCAACCAGCTCCCCTTCAGCGCGGCGCTGCGGGAACCCGCCCCCGACTCCGACCTGATGACCAACCTCCAGTGGTGCTACGAGACCAACCTGTTCGCCACCGAGGCCCTAGCCGAGATCCTCGACGTGGAGTTGCCCACCGTGGAGATGCCCGAACCCCGGGAATCCCGGGCCGAGGTGGTGCTCAACCACCTAGTGCGCAACCTGCGCACCCTCCAGATCGACGACGAGTACGTGCGCTACAAGCTGCGCACCATGTTCCGCGCGGCCCGCCACGCCTCCCGCATCGACGAGATCGGCGACGCGGTTTCCAACGCCGACTTGGACGACCTCCACGAGCTGCTGGGCCACCGCCCGGCATCATGGCTGGCCGGCGAGGCCGAGCTAGAGCAGTTCGTGCTGGCCAACGCCGACACCTCCCGCTACGACGAGGCCTTGGTGAAGATATTCCACAAGCGGAATCTGCGGGCTCAGATGCTCCTCGGCCCCGCAGGCTCAGCCATGGCCCGCCACCTGCGCATTCAAACCTTCCGGGACTGACGGCTAGTGGTGGTCGCGAGCCGCAACCGCGGCCGCGCCAATGAGGCCCCCGTCGGCGCCCAAGGGGCTGGGGATGATGCGGGCTCCCTGGGAGTGGACCAGGCAGCAAATGCGGTCGATCTCGGCCTGGGCGGCACCGAAGAAGTCGTCGCCGTAGCCCAGGGCCACTGATCCGCCGACCACGGCCAAGCGCAGATCCAGCAGATTGGCCACCGAGCCGACTCCTCGGCCCACCAGGGTCCCCACCCGACGGCGCATCTCCTCGGGAGCATCGGCGGGAGCCACGCCGTCCAACAGATCGGCGATGGCGGTGCCCGAGGCCTGGCCCTCCAACAGTCCCACTGCCCCGGCGGCATCGGCCCGTCCGCCTTCGGCCACGAAAATGTGTCCGATGTGTCCGGCGTTGCCGTCGGCACCGTCCAGCAGGCGGCCGTTCAGCACGATGCCGCCCCCTATCCCGGTGGACACCACCATGGCCAGGTAGTTGTCCACCCCGACAGCCCCTCCTACCCAACCCTCAGCCAAGGCCAGGGCTTTGGCGTCGTTGTCCACTACCACCGGTAGTCGAAGGGCCTCGGACAGTCGATCATGAAGGGGGAAGTCTCGCCACACGGCGATGTTGAGGGGCGAAAGGAGCCGATGGTTGTCTCGGGACGGCCCTCCACTGCCCACGCCGCAGACGCTCACCGGCTGGCCGTGTTCTTCGAGAATCTCCCGGGCCAACTCCACGATCAGGGAGAACAGCGCCTCCTCATCAGCAGCTTGAGAAGGTCCCCGCCGCTGGCAGAGCACTTGCCCATCAGGGGCGACAACGCCGACGGCCACCTTGGTACCACCGATGTCCACGGCCAGCACCGGGCCGTCTAGCACTATCTCCACGGGCTGAGATTAGGAGACGGGCTGTCCTGCTGGTTTGTTCGGGGGTACACGAAGCGGATCAATGCCACCGCAACCACCAGACCGACGATCTGCATCACGATGAACATGGGCGCAGACGACGGCTCGATGCCCGCGAACGTGTCGGAGAACATGCGCCCGACGGTCACCGCCGGGTTGGCGAAGCTGGTGGACGAGGTGAAGTAGTAGGCCCCGCCGATATAGGCGGCCACCGCGCCAGCCACAAACCGCATGCGGTCGGTGCGCACCAGTGCGAAGATCAGCGCCACCAGCCCGGCGGTGGCAATCACCTCGCCCAGCCATAGGTGACCGGCCGAGCGGTCCTTAGTCGACCAGTCCACTGCGGCCAGGTCGAACATCAGGTTGGCCAGCACCGTACCGGCCACCGCGCCGGCAACCTGGGCGGCGATGTAGGGGGCGATGTGACGGCGGGGGAAATCCCCCAGTGCCCAGTCGGCCAACGTCACCGCCGGATTGAAATGGGCCCCTGACACCGGGCCGAACATCAAGATGATGGCGAACAGGACCGCGGCAGTGGCCGCCGCGTTCTGGAACAGCTGCAATCCCTCATCGGTGGGCGACAGCCTCTCAGCCATAATCCCCGACCCCACCACGCCGATCAGCAGCAGCGCCGTGCCAACGGCTTCAGCCACCAATTTTCGCGTCAGCATGCCTGGGACCTCATGACTACAGGATGGTCGGCGGAACTGTCATAGAGAAACTGGGAACCTCGGCAGGGTGCAGATGGAGAGGTTTGCCGAGAATATGTACGCTCAGCGGCCATGCGGTTCACCGGTGCCAGCGTCCCCCGGCGGGAGGACCCGCGCCTGTTGGCCGGTGCGGGGCGATTTGTGGACGACATCGATAGGCCCGGCCTACTGGAGGCTGCGTTTGTGCGCAGTCCGGTGGCCCATGGGCGGCTGATAGCGGTCGAGGCCGGCAATGCCAGGGCCACCGATGGCGTAGTGGCCGTGCTGACCGCGGAGGATCTCGCCCAATGCTGTTCCCCTATGGGCTGGGGAGCGGCTGGTCCGCTGATCGTGCCCGCCCATCTCCCCCTGGCCGATGACCGGGTTCGTTTCGCCGGCGATCCGATTGCCGTGGTGATCGCCACGAGTCGGGCCGCTGCCGAAGACGGCGCCGATGCGGTGGAAGTTGACATCGACCCGCTGCCCCCGGTGATTGGTGCCGCCGCGATGGGCGATGACGCCGCCGTGTGGGATGAAGCCCCCAACAACGTGCTCTGGTCAGGAGAGGAGGTGTGGGGCGACCCCGACGAGGCCTTCGCCTCCGCCGCCCATGTCATCTCAGAGACGCTCACCCAGCACCGCCACACCTGCGTTCCCCTGGAGACCCGGGGCGGAGTGGCCGAATACGACACATCCACCGGCAGCCTTCACTACGAGGTCTCCCACCAGAACCCCCACGCATTGCGGGTGCACTTGGCCGCCATTCTGGGAATGCCCGCCGCCCGAATTCGGGTGACCTGCGACAGCATCGGCGGGTCGTTCGGGCTGAAGTCCAATCCCACCCGGGAGGACGTGGCGGTGTGCGCTACGGCCCGGCTGCTGGGCCAGCCGGTGCGCTGGGTGGAGGATCGGGCCGAGAACCTGGTGGCCGGGGGCCACGCCCGCGAGGAGCAAGTGAGCGTGGAGGCCGCGCTCGACGAGAACGGGGTGGTTATCGGTCTGCGGGCCGATCTGGTGATGGACCACGGGGCCTATCCGTTCTTGAACCTCCCGCTGTCGCTGTTCGCCAACATCATCAAGGTGCTGCTGCCCGGCACCCTGCGGGTGCGCCACTACCAGTTCCGGGGCTCGGTGGTGGCCACAAACAAGGCCTCGTTCGTGGCCTATCGGGGACCGTGGGAGATCGAGTGCTGGGTGCGGGAGCGGCTCATGGACCTCATCGCCCTCCGGCTCGGCCTAGACCCCCTGGAGGTGCGCCGCCGCAACTACATGGGCGACGACCAGTTCCCCGGCGCCATGCTCACCGGCCCCACCCTGGATTTCATGACCATCAACCAGACACTCGACCGGGCGGTGGAGTTGGCCGACTACCAGGGATTTCGCGCCGCCCAGGCCAAGGCCCGAGCCGAGGGGCGTCATCTGGGCATCGGCCTTTGCACCTACCTGGAGCCCGGCCCCGGCCCCACCGACTACGGGCAGGCTCTGGGCTTCACCTACGAGCAGCGCTCGATGCAACGGGCCCGGGTGAAGCTGGAGCCCGACGGCTCGGTGACGGTGTTCACCAGCCAACAGCCCCACGGCCAGAGCCACGAGACCACCCTGTCCCAAGTGGTGGCCGACGAGCTGGGGGTGGGTTTCGACGATGTGCGGGTGGTGTGCGGCGACACCGACCAGGTGCCGTTCAACATGGTCGGCACCGGCGGGAGCAGGGCGGCAACCCTTGGGGCCGGCGCGGCCCAGGGTGCGGCCCGTATCGTGCGCCACAAGCTGCTTGCGGTGGTGGCGGCCGCTCTGGAGGCCAATCCTGACGACCTAGAGATCACCGACGGTGTGGTGGCCGTGCGGGGTTCGCCCGACCGGCACAAGACGGTGGCCGAGGTGGCCCGGCTGTCCTACATGGCCCCGTTCACCCTGGGTGAGGAACTGGGGGACGGGTTCGAGGCATCGTTCGACTTCGAAACCCCAGCCGGGGGATGGACCCAGTCGACCCACGTGTGCTGGGTGGAACTGGACCCAGGCACCGGACTGGTCACCGTGCCCCGCTACCTGGTGGTGGAGGACTGCGGAGAGATGATCAACCCGGCAGTGGTGGAGGGCCAGATCCGGGGCGGGGTGGCCCAAGGGATCGGCAGCGTCCTGTTGGAGAAGATCGTGTACGACGACAACGGGCAGTGCACCACGTCCACGTTCATGGACTACTTGCTGCCCACCGCGGCCGAGATACCCCGCATCGACATCGAGCACCTCGAGGGGCCCTCTCAGGGCGACGTCCCCTGGCGGGGGGTGGGCGAGGGCGGAGCAATCGGTTCTCCTGCCGCGGTGTGCAACGCCATCGAAGACGCCCTCGCCCCTTGGGGCGCCAAGATAACCGAGCAGTACCTCCCTCCCAGCCGGGTCCTCCAGTTCATTTCCTCCGCCACAGAGCCGAATGAAGCCGAACACTAACGTTGGGTCTGTGAGCGACAATCCCATTGGCGAGCGGCGGCCGATCCGCATTGCCGACATCGAGTGGGAGGACTTCACCGATCCCGACGAGCCCGACCGGGAGCCGGGCCCGTTCGTGCGCTGGCTGGTCGATCCGGCCTCGGGCAACCGGGTCATGCATGTGAAGTCGTGGGCGGGACGCAATGCGGCGGCCCACTGGCACATGTCGGACACGGTGTATTTGGTGACCAAGGGGGAGTTCATCGTGGAGGGCGAGGAGCCCTACCGTGAAGGCGACCTGCGCTGGGTGCGGGGCGGGTTCGCCTACGGCCCTGAGCGGTCGGGTCCCGACGGCTGCGAGTACCTGTTCTTCAGCCTCGGCCCCTACGACAAGCTCGACCCCGATGAGCACCCACCCCCGCTCGGCCGCTGGGACGACCCGTCAACCTGGGTGAAGGGCTACCCACAAGTGGAGCGGGCCAGGATGATCGGCAGCCCCCGATGAATCTGACTATCACCCCGCTGGGCGCCCCACTCGGCGCAGAGGTTGCTGGATTCGACTTTGCCACTCCCCCCGACACGGAGACCACCGCCCGGTTGCGGGACGCGGTGGACGAGCACCTGTTGCTGCTGTTCCGCAATTCCGAGACGCCCACACCCGCCCAGGTGACCGACTTTTGCGAGTCGTTCGGCCCGCTGCGCCCCACTCTGGCCGACAAATCCCGCCTGCCCGGCTTCCCCGGAATCAATCGAGTTTCCAACGTGGACGTGGATGGGGTAGTCGGCACCGGGGGCACCGAAGTGGTCACCTACCACTCCGACCTCAGCTTCAACCCGCCGCTGATCGAGTTCCTTTATCTGGACGCGGTGGAGCTGCCGTCAACGGGCGGGACCACCAAGTGGCTCAACCTGGTGGCCGCCTACCAAGACCTGGACGACGACACCAAGGCCCGCATCGACGACGTCGGGGTGGTCTACCGGCTGCGCGACGGCCTCGACTTCGGCGGGTACTTCAAGGCCACCGACGGCGAGGCCCTGCTGGCCGACCGGACCTGCATCTCGCTGGTCCAGACCAACCCCCGCAACGGCCGCCGCAGCGTATGGCCCAACACCGGCCCCGACTTCGCTGCCGACGTGGAGGGCCACGGCCCCGACGAGGGCGCCGAACTATTGGCCGAGCTGTTCGCCCACTGCACCCAAGAACGCTACGTCTACGAACACCATTGGAGCGTCGGCGAGTCGGTCTTCTGGCTCAACACCCAGACCATGCACCAGCGCGAGGCCTTCCCCCCCGACCAGGTCCGCGAGCTCCGCCACGTCAACATCCTCGGCCACACCGACCCCCGCCAAGTCGCTTAATTGTTCGTCTCTTACTCGCTTGTGGCGGCATACGTACCGATTCGGCTGGGTTTCGCGGTCCATAGCCACCTCGCCCGCCTGGTTTGACCGCGATCACCGCATCGGGACTGTCCAAGTCCTTCGGCGACCGGCGGCTCTTCGCCGACGTCGCGGTGCAGCTCCCTCCCGGGCTTCGGGTGGCGTTGGTTGGCGGTAACGGGACCGGCAAGACCACGCTGCTGGAGATTCTGGTGGGCATCACCGAACCCGATGAGGGCATAGTTGTGCGTCCTCGACACGCCGAGATCGGATATCTGCCCCAAGATCTCGTCGACTCAGCCGACGGCACTGTCATCGAGCAGGTCATGACCGGCGCCGGGGCCGTGGCCCGACTGGCCGAACAGCTCTCCGGCCTCGAGAGGCGGCTCGGCGGGCTGGGCGAAGACCACGACGCCGTGCTGGCCGAATATGGGGAGACGCAGGCCCGATTCGAGCAGCTTGGCGGCTACGCCCTGGAGGCTGAGGCCGCCAAAGTGCTGGCTGGCCTGGGCTTCTCCCCAGCCGATTCCCAACGACCGGTGCGAGAGATGTCGGGGGGCTGGCGGATGCGGGTGGCCCTCGCCCGGCTGATGGTGGCCCGACCCGATGTGCTGATCCTCGACGAGCCGACCAACCACCTCGACGTCGACTCGGTGGCCTGGCTGGAGCAGCGGCTGGCCACTTGGCCAGGCGCGCTCTTATTCGTAAGCCACGACCGGGACTTTATCGACACGGTGGCCAACCGGGTCATGGAACTAGCCGAGGGCACTGCTTTGGCCTACACCGGCGGGTTTGCCGAGTTTGTGGTGGCCCGCGAGGAGCGCCTGGCCCGCATCGAGGCCGCCGCCGCGCGCCAAGCCCGCGAGGTGGCCAGAGTGGAGCGGTTCGTCGAGCGCTTCCGGTACAAAGCCACCAAGGCTCGGCAGGTGCAAAGCAGGGTGAAGACCTTGGAGAAGCTGGACCGCATCGCCACCCCCTCCAAGGCTGAGCTGAACACCCGGTTCGCCTTCGCCGAGCCGCCCCGGTCCAGCCGAGTGGTGGTTGAGTTGGCCGACGCGACCATCGGCTACGACCCCGGAGCCGAACCGGTGGTATCGGGGGCGACTTTGGCCGTAGAACGGGGCCAGACCGTCGCCCTAGTAGGGCCGAACGGCGCGGGCAAGACCACGCTGCTGCGTCTGATCCTCGGCGAACTGGACCCCGACCAGGGAACAGCCCAGCTCGGCGCCAATGTGAAAGTTGCCGCGTTCCACCAGCATCAGGCCGACGAACTGGACGGGTCGAAGCGGGCCATCGAGGTGTTCTCGGCCGGCATCGACCCCGGTCGGCGGAACCTGCGAACGGTACTGGGCGCCTTTGGCTTCGCCGGCGAAGCGGCCGACCGGCGGGTGTCGGAACTTTCCGGGGGTGAGCGAACCCGTCTGGCGCTGGCCCGCACCATGATCGAGCCGGTCAACCTCATTGTGCTCGACGAGCCCACCAATCACCTCGACCTGCCCAGCTGCGATGTGCTTGAAGACGCGCTGTCCGCCTATCCCGGCACAGTTCTGCTGGTGACCCACGACCGCCACCTCATCCGGTCGGTGGCCGACGCGATTATCGAGGTCCGCCACGGACGGGCGGTATGGCACTACGGCGTGGACGAGGCGGTGCTTGCCCCACCCCTGCTTGGGCCTCCAGGGCAAGACTTGGAGGGATCCGCCAGTGATGAACCTCGACAGCGCGGTGGTAATGCCCGCGTCGAGCGCCGCCGAGCCAGTGCCCAGCAGCGGCAGACGACCGGCAAGCAGAAACGCCAGTTGGACCGGCTGGAACGAGACTACGAGGCAGCCAACGCCGAGGTAGACGACCTGCTGCAACGACTCGGCGACCCCGAGATCTATGACCGCCCTGAAGAAGTCCACGCCTTGGCCACCGCCCACGAAGCCGCCGCCCAACGAGCCGCCTCCCTCCTGGCCCGCTGGGAAGCCGCCGTCGAAGCCCTCGAATAAACCGGCTACGGGCAAAGCCAGTCTCGTCAGTGCTGATCAGGGTGAACAAGATCAGCGGAGTCCTTCTACCCCGTCCCTGCAAGTCGTGTAGCTGCATTCGTCTTCCCCTCAGGGGCCCTGGGCATTACTGCCGTGCTCTCCTTGCCTCGTACGATGGAATTGGGGCGTGGGCTGCCCGTTGACCGGGAAGCCCGACTCAGGAGGACAAGGACCATGACAAGACCTCGGCGGTGGTTGAGTTTCGCCGCGCTGGCCGCGGCAATTGCGCTAGTTCTCGGGATGGCCGGTTCTTCGGCCAGCGGGCAGACACCCGATGACCGGGATGAGCTCATTGCCCGTCTCCGGGCGCAGATCGTCGAACTAGAAGCCCAGATTGCGGCCCAAGAGACGCAGCTGAACGACTACCGATGCCGTTTTGATGTTGACACCCATCTGGTCCCCGACGGCTGCCCCTCCCCTGTCGAGCCGACCCCCACGGAGACTCCCACCCCCGAACCTGCCCCGCTCCCGGCTGGCACGATCGAAGCCCAGTGGGAGCAGCTCCGCCAGTGCAATGCAGGTGGCAACTACCAATTCTCCAACCCCAACGGAATCAACCACGGTGTCTACGAATTCAGGCAGCCCACTTGGGACAGATTGGCCCGCCTCCACTACCCCCACCTTGAGGGGGTAAGGCCCAGCGAAGCGGCACCAGCCGACCAAGACCGCATGGCCTACCGCCTCTACGAAGAGCTGGGATGGGGGCCGTGGCCCCAATGCGGAGCGTCGCTGCCATCGCTACTGACCCAACCAAATCCCACAGCGACCCCAACCTCCGGAGAACTGCCCTCGATCCCCGTTGGCACAACCCAAGCTCAATGGGACCACCTCATCCGGTGCGAATCCCAGGGCAACTACCGGGCCTACAGTTCTGTCGGGCCGTTTTTGGGTGCCTTTCAATTCCTCCAAAGCACCTGGAACTGGGTAGCCGGTATCCATTACCCCCATCTCGTCGGCGTAGACCCTCGAGACGCCGCTCCCGCCGACCAGCACCGAATGGCCTATGCCCTGTACGGAATGCAGGGATGGCGACCGTGGCCCGCTTGCACCGCGGCTTTCCGCTAATGGCGACCGACCGCTAAACACTTCCCTGTCAACCGGCCACCAGACACAGGAGATCAGCGATGCAGGGCATGAGGATTGGGGCGATGGCGGCTGAGGGCACGGGTGACCCGCCGGTGCCAGGGATGAGCGGGCCGCCAAGCCTGGACGAGATCGTTGAAAACGTCCAGCGGTTCGAAGCGCTGGGCCTGGACACAGCGTGGATCGCCAACATCGAGATCGACGCGGTAACTGCGTCGGCGGTGGTGGGGACCGCCACCAGTCGCATCGAAATCGCCACCGGGGTCACCCCCACCCCCATGCGCCACCCCTTCGCCCTGGCCCAGCAGGCCGCTACGGCCCAAGCGGCATGCGATGGGCGCTTCACCCTGGGCATAGGCCTGTGCCACCAGGGAATGGTGGAGAACCTGATGGGCCTGTCCTACGCCCGCCCGGCCCGCCAGATGAAGGAGTACTTGGAGATCGCCGGACCGATGCTGCAAGGCCAAGGCATGAACTACCAAGGGGACATATACACCACCCGATGGCGAGGGCTGTCACATGCGCCACCTACCGACATCATCGTGGCCGCCATGGGACCGATCATGCTGGGCCACGCCGGTCGCCTGGCCTCTGGCACCTTCGTTTGGGCCACCGGTTCCAACACGCTGGCCGACTATGTGGTGCCGACCATCGGTGCTGCGGCCGAGGAAGCCGGACGTCCCGCCCCCAGGGTGGCCGCCGGTTTCCCCATTTCGGTGACCGACGACGCCCAAGCTGGCTATGAGGCCGCGTCCCGCACCTTCGCCCACTACAAGGACATCCCCTCCTATCGAGGCATGCTCGACCGGGAGGGCAAGCGCGGGGTGGAAGACCTGGCCATCACCGGCGACGAGGCTGCGGTCACGGCCCAGTTGGAGCGGATCCGCGACGCGGGCGTCACCGACCTGGTGGCCTTCATCCACGACACCGGCGATCAATCCCGAGCCCGCACCGAAGCCCTGCTGGGAGAGCTGTCCGACTCAGGCTGAGCTGAGCAGAGCGATATAGGGCTCGGGATCGCCGATCCAGCGCAGGGCCCGGAGGTCCTCAGCAGTGCGACTCACCCGCAGGACGGCGTGCAGTTCGTCGAATGGCGCCTCGAGCGTGGCGGCCGGGGGCATCCGGTCGGCCACTCCGACGATTCGGGTCTCGTCGCCGAACCGCAACACCAGCCCCCGCAGCCCAGCGTCGATGATGCGCCGGCCCAGTTCGGCAGCCAGCTCCTCGAACTCCGGGTTCACCGCGGCTGCCAAATCGCCGCTCAGCCCCGCAACTCAGCGGCGGTAGGGAGATCCAGGCTCAACATCCGAATGGCGTTGTCCCTGCAGATGGCATCCACTTCGGGCTGGGTCAGATGGGCCATCTGCGAGGCCAGCAGCTCTTTGGAGTGCGGCCAAGTGGAGTCGGAGTGGGGGTAGTCGGTCTCGGTGGTGATGGTCTCCAATCCGATGGCGTCGATGTTGGCCAGCCCCACCTTGTCGTCGAAGAAGCACACAAACACGTGGTCTCGGTAGTAGGTGGACGGCGGTTCGGGCACCTTGTCGGCCACCCCTCCCCAGGCGGCGTTCTCCTTCCACACCACGTCCACCCGGTCCAAGATGTAGGGCAGCCACCCCATCTGGCCCTCTGAGTAGGCCACTTTGAGGCCGGGAAACCGGACGAACACCCCCGACATCAAAAAGTCCACCAATGAGTAGGTGGCGTTGGAGTGGACCAGCGCCGAGCCCACCGCGCCAGGGGCGTCGGCCGAGGTGGACACCATCTTCGAAGACGATCCGATATGCATGCACACCACGGTGGCCGTCTCCTCACAGGCGGCGAAGAACGGATCCCAATAGCCGGAATGGATCGACGGCAGGCCCAGATTGGGCGGGATCTCCGAGAAGCACACCGCCCGCACCCCCCGCTCGGCGTTGCGCCGGACTTCGGCCGCGGCCAGCTGCACGTCCCACAAAGGAATGAGGCACAGCGGGATCAGCCGACCCCCGGAGGTGCCGCACCACTCCTCCACCATCCAGTCGTTGTAGGCCTGCACGCAAAGGAGGGCCAGGTCCATGTCGGAGGCCTCGGCGAAGGCCTGTCCGCAGAACCGGGGGAACGACGGGAAGCACAGCGAGGCATCCACGTGGCCGATGTCCATGTCGGATACCCGGGGCTCCACCTGCCAGGCGCCGGGCTGCATCTCCTCGAAGGTGATGCCCACCATCTGGAGCTCGTCGCGGGGAAAGGCCACCGCGGAGTGGGTGCGGACCATCGGATAGTGGAGATCCTCGTAGTACCAAAACGAGGTGGGCCGACCTTCGCCCTCTGTCCACGCGAACACACCCCCGGTGTAGGAGATCTCGCACGGGGCAGTCACCACTCGGGGGCCGATGTCGGCGTAGCGAGAGGGCAGCCGCGACTGCCAAACGTGGGGCGGCTCGATGACGTGGTCGTCTACCGAGATGATCGGCGGGATCTCAATGGCCGACGCCGGCGCAGCCATCACTGCACCGTGATCGGGAACATGCCCAAAGCGCCGTCACCCTCGGGCTCGCTGGGGCTGAACTCCACAAACAGGCGCTCCAGACCCCGGGTGAATGCGCCGGGACGGAAGCTGGGCTCATAGAAGGGCTCCATCCTCATGTCGGGAATCCGGCGGGTCAGCTCTTCGAACATCACCTTCAGCTCCAGTCGGGCCAGCGACGCCCCCAAGCAGAAGTGGGTGCCGAATCCGAACGACACGTGGTGGCGGGCGTCGCGGCGCACATTCAGCTCGTCAGGATTCTCAAAGGCGTCGGGGTCGCGATTGGCCGAGGCGTACATCAACAGCACCTGATTGCCCTCGTTGAGGGTCTTGCCCTTCAGCTCGTGGGCGGTTGTCACCGTGCGGCGCATGTTCAAGATGGGCGACACATAGCGGATGAACTCCTCCACCGCGGTATCGCCGACCACCTCGGGCTCGTCGGTGAGGATCTGGCGCTGGTCGGGATTCTCCATCAGCGCCAGGCAGGTGGTGCCGATCACCGTGCGGGTGGTCTCAGCCCCGCCGTCGAGCACCAAGAGCACCTCGTGCATGATGTCTTCATCGCTCAGCGGCTTGCCGTCCAGCTCCTTGTGGGCCCACATGGAGATGAGGTCGTCTTGGGGGTCGGCCCTGCGCTTCTGGATCAGCTCGTAGGTGATCATCCCCCACTCCTCAATGGCCCGTTCTCCCTGCACAGTGTGGTAGCCCGGGCCTCCGCCGCCCTGCATGGTGGCCTCCGACCAGTGCATAACCCTGGGCCACAATTCAGTGGGATAGCCCAGCCTCTCACCGATCATGTAGGCCGGCAGCGGCGCAGCCAGGTCGTACACCACATCGCACCAGCCGCGGGGGGCCACTCGATCAATGAGCTCGGTGACCACCGCCCGAATCTTGTCCTCCTGCTTGCGCACCGCTCGGGGGGTGAACTCCCGGGCCACCAACATCCGCTGGCGCTGGTGGTCGGGGTCGTCCATGTTGATCATGGAATCCGACATCTCGATCTTGGGGCGGCTGCCGGAAGCCGAGCTGTACAGGCCAGTGTTCTTCTCCACCGCCAACAGGTCGGCGTGGCGGGATATCCCCCAGATTTCGTTCTTGGAGTCCCAATAAACCGGGTCGTTCTCCCGCAACCAGGCATAGGCCGGATACGGGTCGTGGGCGTACATGTACCCGTCCAATAGATCAACGGGTTGGGTAACCTCAGCAGTCGCCATAAGCGGCGATGCTAGTGGGACGTACTCGGCTTAGTCCCCTCAGCCAGCGGCGAGGTTGTCGGCCGCGAACTCCCAGTTGATGAGGTGGTCCAAAAACGCCTCCACGTAGGCGGCCCGGGCATTCTGATAATCGAGGTAGTAGGCGTGCTCCCACACGTCCACCACCAAAAGGGCCTGGCGCTCGTGAAGCAAGGGCAGATCGGCGTTGGCCGTCTGCACGATGTCGAGTCCGCGGTCGTCGGCCACCAACCAAGTCCAGCCCGAGCCGAACAGCCCCACGGCCGCGTCGGCGAACTGGCGGCGGAACTCGTCGATAGAGCCGAATGCTTCGTCTATTGCTGCTCGCACGGGGCCCGACGGCGCACCGCCTCCATCGGGGCTCATCGACTGCCAGTAGAAGGTGTGGTTCCAGATCTGGGCCGCATTGTTGAAGATCGGACCCTCGGCGCCCAAAACCACCTTTTCCAGCTCGGCACCCTCCCATTGAGTACCCGAGGTCAGGCGGTTCAGGTTGGCCACATACCCGGCGTGGTGGCGCCCATAGTGGTAGCTCATGGTCTCGGCGCTCACATAGGGTTCGAGCGCGCTCTGGCTGTATGGAAGGGGGGGAAGCTCAAACGCCATAACGGGCTATAACGGTACCGGCAAAGAAATCGGGATTGATAGCCGTATACATCCGAAACGGGTTGTCGAACACAAACGCCCGGAAGTCGTCCGCGGTGATCAGGTCTTCTTCCACCAAACCGTGGGCCTCGTCCATGATCGATCCGATTTCGGTCACGTCCCAGTGGCCGATGTCAGAGGAAAACACGGCATTGAGCTTCACTCCGCAGGGGTTGGCCGGACCGAAGGCCACATGGACGCCCCGGTCGTCGGCCTCACAGCCGAAGTACAGCGACGACGCGAACGACTCGGCGATCTCCTCGTCTGATTCCACCCCTAGCGGTGTCCACTCGTCGGGCTCTTCGGGAGTGCCCCCGTGGATGGGCATCCCGTGGGCGTAGGAGGCCAGGTCGTCACCGAGGGTGGCCCGAAAGTCCCCGCCGTAGCGTTCGAAGTACTCGCCCAGCTCGTCAAGATCCAGCAATGCGGGGTCGAAGTCGCGCTGGATGGCGTCCCAGCTGCGCTTCTCCCAGTGCTCGATGATGTCGCACAGCAGCTGGGTGCCCCACGACACGCCGCACTCCAAGAACACGAACGGCAGCTCGGGGATGCGGCGGGTGACTCCGCCCAAGAACAGGGCCTTGCACAGCTCGTACATGAGGGCTTGGAACTGGCCGATGTGGTTGGCGGTGTAGCTGGACACGTAATTGTGGATGCCGGGGCGAAAGGCCAGACCGCCGTGGAAAGTGGCGGCGTAGCCGAGCTCTGTGCAGCGGCGCCACACCGGGTCGTAGTCATAGGCCGAGTCGAGGCCGTAGCAGTCGAACCAGTGGCGCTGGCCGGGCCACAGCCAGCCTGAGCGAGTTTGGCGGTCGGGATCTTCGATGGGCCGCATGACCCCCTCGGCGAACACCACCACTCTCAAGCCCAGGGCGGCACAGTGCTCCAGCTCGGCGATGGCCTCATCGGGCGTGTGGGCCGGGATGATCCCGGCCATGGCCATGCGCTCGGCATAGGGGTTGTAGACGTCGGCATAGAACTCGTTGAACGCCCGGCACAGGCCGGTTCGGTAGTCGGCGTCGTTCACCGCGCAGCTGGTGAGAGTGTTTGTGGGGTACAGCACCGTGTAGTCGATGCCCACTTCGGGCAACCGCTCAAAGAGCAGGGCGGGCAGCATGGCGGTGGCCCGATCCAGCACGTTGGCGGTGTGGGTCCCCCACCAAGCCCCCTGGGGCGAGCGGGTCCGACGGCGCTCGTCGAGGCTCCTGGCCTTTTGCGCGTTGCGCATGGGCAGGCCCTCTGACAGATACCGCCCATAGAGGTCGGCGCCCAGCACCCGCTCCAGGTGGGGCTGTTGGGCCGCGGTGATCTCCAGCACATGGCCATCGGCGTCGATGACCGGGTGGCCGAACCGGCTCACGACAGTTTCCCCGTCACGTCAAGCAGCGAGCCGGTAGAGAATCTGAGCTACGGCAGGCAGACGTCGGGAAGGGGGTGGCGGAACAGTCGAGCCGCGTTCTCGTGGGTGAGCTTGCGGATCACGTCGTCGCTCAGGTGACCCAGTTTGGACTCAAGGGTGTCTTGGCACGCAGGCCAGGTCGAGTCGGCGTGGGGGTAGTCGGTTTCCACCATGGTGTTGTCGAGGCTTAGAGCGATCACTGCGTCGATGGAGGAAGGATCGTTGATGGTGCAGTAGTAGAAGTTCCTCAGGAGCACTTCATGGGGCCCGATCTCGGCGTCGGCAGGCCACATGTCCCGTCCGTGACCGGAGATCTCGATCTGGTGCTTAAGCCGGTCGTACATGATGGGCAACCAGCCGCAACCCCCCTCCGACATGGCGATCTTGATGTTGGGATAGCGCACCGGGATGCCAGACCACACCCAGTCGGCCGCCGCCAGATAGGCGTGCATCTGGAACATGGTGGCCCCCACTGCTGTCGGGGGGCCGCCGGGGTCTTTGGGGATTATGTGGCCCGCCGACGCCACGTGCAGGCAGATCACCGTGTCGGTCTCCTCGCACGCCTGCCACACTGGCTCCCACCAGTCACTGTGGATTGAAGGCAAGCCGAGATTGTGAGGGATCTCGGGCAAGGTGACCGCCACAAAGCCCCGCTCCGCATTGCGGCGGATCTCGGCCGCGGCCAGATCGGCGTCTTTGAGCCAGGTGATGCCCATGGGGATGATGCGCTCGGGGTAGGAGCCCCACCACTCCTCGTATATCCAGTCGTTGAACGCCCGGGTCACGGCCAAACCCAGTTCGGGATCGGAGCAGTCGGAATAAACCCGGCCGCAGAAGCCGGTAATCATGCTGGGAAAGCAGATCGAGGCCCAGATGCCGCCCAAATCCATGTCTTGGATGCGGGCCTTGATGTCCCAGGATCCCCGGCGCATGTCGGAGAAGCGGGCGGGCTCCATGGTGAAGTCGTTGCGGTCGGCCCGTCCCACCAGGGCGTTCAGGCCCAGCTGGGCGTAAATCTCATCGTCGAACTCCCAATGCTGGCCTCCGTCATCGCGCTCGACCACCTTTGGCGCCCTGTCAGCGAACCGGGCGGGCACCCGGCCCTCGAACAGCCAAGGGGGTTCGACTAGGTGGTCGTCAACCGAGATGAGCGTGTAGCGGATCCGCTGGGGCTCGGGGTCGGGAAGTAGCAGATCGCTGGGCTTCTCGTGGATATCGACGATGGTCATGGCAGAAGCCTACGGGCCTGGAGACGACCGGCGCTATAAGCCAGGCCCTTCAAACTCGGATTTCGTGCAAACGGGCGGGTCACTCCAACCCGGCGGCCCGGAATGCCCGGCTGAGCAGCGGGGGGACCTCGCCTACCGCGGCGTCCTCCATGTCTTCTTGAACCGCTTCTCCGATTTCGGGAAGCCGGAGGGCATCGGCCGATTCGGAAGAGGCGTCGTCAACTAGCACCAGCTCGGGCTCGAATTCCGACTCCTCGAATGGAGTCCGCGAGTCCGCCTGGGTCCAGCCCAACGGCACCACGACCCCATCGGCATGGGAACGGCATAGCGACACACCGGCGATGCCGGTGTCCTCTTGAATGTCAACCACCTGCGCCGACAGATCCCGGGCATTGATCAACAAACTTGCCGAAGCCCGTTCGCCGCATGTCGCACGCGCGCAGAACTTTCCCGACATACCCAGAAAATACTCCCGCCAAAACCAGAATTAACGGATACCCCGGTTGCACCGTCTGGCTAGGCGGCTGTAGATAGGTGAGGAGATGAGATCAGAAGCAGTCGACCGTCGTGCAGTAGATGTCCTGGCCCGCCAGTTGGAGCTATGCCGGGCTGCGCCAGGACGCCCGGCCGTCGTGCTGTCCGACCGGGGCACCGACCCGGCCTTGGTCGACACCGCAGTCCATGCGCTCGAGGTGATCGGCGCCCTGGCCGAGTCGGTGTTTGTCGACAACCTGTCGGCTGACGACAAGAGCACTGAGCCGATAACGCCCGACATCGTCGTTGACCTCCTCGACGGCTACTCGGATGCGGTGGAGACCATCGTCTCCCCAAGTGCCCGGATCTTGTCGGTGGTTGCCCAATGCACCGGCGAGCTGCGCGCCGTAGTTCCGCACGTCGGCCTGAGTCGCAGGGTGAAGCGGGGCCTGGACCTGCTGGAAGCCGGACAGGAACTGCATGTGAGCGACGACCAGGGCACAAACCTGCGGATGGGCTTGAAGGGCGCCCGCCGATGGATGCACGACGGACTGGCCACCGTTCCGGGCAAGGTTGCCGAGTGGCCTCGGGGGATGATCGGCTCGGCTCCGGCAGCGGGATCCGCCAATGGGACCGTGGTGATGTCGCCCGGCGATATCTGGCTGCCGATGGGCTGGTACGCCCGTTCGTCGGTGGCGCTGACCTTTGAGGGTGGGCGGTTGGTGAGCATCGAAGGACCCAAGAGCGAGACCGATGCCATCCGAGCCCATCTGTCCGCCATCGGAAACCCGGCCGTCTACCGCCTTGATGCGGCGGAAATCGGCCTGCTGTGGATCGACGGCCCCCGGCCTCTGGCCCTGTTTGAACCGGGACTGGCCGATTCCCTTGGAGTTGCCGACCGCTACGGCCATGTGGTGATCGCCACCGGCGACTACCCCACCGTCGGCATCGCCTGCTGCTTGAGGAATGCCACGGTGGCAGTAGACGAGGTGGCTGCTGTCCGCTCTGGCCAGCCCCAAGGCGACCTCGCTCCCGACGTCTACGAGCAGGCCGCCCATCGACATCCCTTGTAGTGTCCAAACGCATGGAGATGCGCAGCATTGGAAGCTTGTCGGTTTCGGCTATCGGGCTGGGGTGCAACAACTTCGGCATGACCATCGACGCCGATGCCACCCAGACGGTGGTGGACGCGGCAATCGACGCCGGGATCAACTACTTCGACACCGCCGACCTGTATGGCCGGGGCAAGTCTGAGGAATTTCTCGGCGCGGCGCTGGGCAGCCGGCGAGACCAAGTGGTCATCGGCACCAAGTTCGGCCACCCTGGCGCGTTGCCCGATGGACAGCGGGGAGGCGACCCAGCCTGGATTCGCCAGGCCGTGGAGGCCAGCCTGTCCCGGCTGAACACCGACCGCATCGACCATTACCAACTACACATGCCCGACTCCGACACCCCCCAGGCCGAGACCCTGGGCGCGCTTCAGGAACTGGTAGACGAGGGCAAGGTTCTGGAGATCGGCTGCTCCAACTTCAGCGCGGAGCAGATCAACGAAGCGGCCGGTGCCGCCGCGGAGACCGGGGCGGGCAACTACTCCAGCGTGCAAAACCACTACTCGGTGCTGACCCGAAGCGTGGAGGACGAGGGCGTGATCGACGCCTGTGCGCTCACCGGCATGACGGTTGTGCCCTACTTCCCCCTGGAGTCCGGGCTGCTCACCGGCAAGTACTCCGGGCTGACGCCTCCCGAGGGGACACGCCTTTCCATGTGGAAGGGCGAGATGCGGGACATGTTTCTGAGCGAGGACAACCTGGCCGCGGTAGACCGCCTAACCGACTACGCCAGCAACCAGGGCCACAGCATCTTGGAACTGGCCATCGGGTGGCTGGTGTCCAACCCGGCAGTGGCCACCGTCATCTGCGGTGCCACCAAGCCCTCCCAAGTGGCCTCCAACGTGGCTGCGGCCTCATGGTCTATGACTTCTGACCAGCGGTCCGAGGTCGCCGCGTTGGCTTCATAGTTCGAAAACCATCTCCCGAACCGCCTCGGTCAACTCGAAGAGAGGGTCGGGAATCTGGATGTCGCCGACCACCTCGATGTAGCCCTTAATGAGGGGCTCGGTGCCGCTGGGACGCAGCGACACCCGGCTGCCGTCGGCCAGATCGAAACGGAGCACATCGGCCGGGTACAGCCCGTCGACCCCGTCTCGATAGTCGGTTGTCTTCATGACTTCGACGCGGCCAAACCGGTGGGGCAGCCTCTCGCGGATCGTGCTCATCACCTCTGAGCCAGTGCGGGAGTCCAGCTTCATGCTGACCTGATCGGTGCGATGGAGGCCGAACTCGTCCATCAACTCGGCTAGCCGCTCGATTGGAGTGCGTCCGTCCTCGTCGGCCAGCCACCGGCACATCATGGTGAAATGGACCGCTGCGCTGATTCCGTCTTTGTCCCTCACCCTGTTATTGCAGGCGAAGCCCAACGCCTCTTCGTAGCCGAACACGAACCTCCAGGGCAGGTGGCCGGGCCGGGGCTTGAGGCTGTCAGCCGCCCGGGAGATCCATTTGAAGCCGGTCAGTGTCTCCACATGGGTAGCGCCCCGGGCTTCGGAGATGCGGCCGACCAGTCGGCCCGAGACGATGCTGCTGGCCACCACCCGCTCGTCGCCGCCTGACTCGACCCCCAATCCCAGAATCCAGTCGCACAACAGGGCACCGATCTCGTCGCCGGTCAAGACACGCCACTCGTTCTCGTAGGCCCATACCGCGGCGGCCATCCGGTCGGCGTCGGGGTCGTTGGCTATGGCCAAAGGGGTGTCGATTTGCTCGGCCCGTCGGATGACCTTGGCCAGGGTGTCGTGATTCTCCGGGTTGGGCGAGACAACGTTGCGGAAAAGGGGATCGGGCTCGGCCTCGTCTTCCACCACGAAGGGCTCGCCGTTTTCTAGCTCGGTCAGCGCGAAGTTCACGTAGTGCAGCCCCACGCCTTGAAGAGGGGTGTACGCCAGCGGGTGGAAGGAGTAGAGCCGGGGCACATTGGC
Source organism: Acidimicrobiales bacterium (assembly GCA_963663255.1). Taxonomy (GTDB): domain Bacteria; phylum Actinomycetota; class Acidimicrobiia; order Acidimicrobiales; family Bin134; genus Poriferisocius. The sequence goes on along the minus strand of OY760141.1, from coordinate 1,469,186 downwards.
CAAGATGGCTGCCATGTACTCCACTTCCACTGAGACCTTTTGCGGCCACTCCGGGTCGGGTCCCCGATCGGCCAAGTCCCGGGGGGGCAGCGGCTGGGCTGCCACGGCCGCTTCTATGGCCTGATCGTGGGGCGGGATCACCTGGGCACCGTCAGCCAAGTACAGCTTGAGACCGTTATCGCCGACGGGATTGTGACTAGCGGTGACCATTACACCCGCCGCGCACGTGAGTTGGGTGACGGCGAAGGCCAGGACGGGGGTGGGCGAGTTGGGGGGCAGCGTCACGGGCCAGCAGCCAGCCCCGGCCAGCACCTCCGCGACGTCAGCGGCGAATTCCTCGGAGTTCTCCCGGGCGTCGTGGGCGATCACCACCCCGCCGCGAAAATTGAGCCATTCGGCCAATGCGGCGGCGAACTGGCGGACCACTACCCGGTTCATGCGGTTGGGGCCCGCCCCCATGGGGCCCCGGATGCCGGCGGTGCCGAACCGCAGGCGGTCACCGAAGCGGTCGTCTATACCCTCTTGGTCGCCTGAGTTGATGAGCGACTCCAGCTCAGCCCTGGTGACTGGGTCGGGATCAGCAGCCAGCCACTCCTGCGGCGTGGGGGCCTGGGCGCTCACAGCACTTGGATGACAGTGCTCAGCACGTCGGTGACCCGGCTCTGGGCGGCTTGGCCGGCGTCCAGCACTTCTTGGTGGTCGAGCGCGGCGCCCATGCCCGCGGCCGCGTTGGTTACCAGCGACACGCCAGCCACCTCGGCCCCCAAATGGCGGACGGCAATGGCCTCCAACACGGTGGACATGCCCACCAAGTCGGCCCCCATTCGGGTCAGCATGGTGATCTCCGCCGGGGTCTCGAAGTGCGGCCCTACCAGCCCGGCGTACACCCCCTCGCCCACCGATGGGTCGATGTGACGCACCGCCTCTCGGATGCGGGACGAATACAGATCGGTCAGGTCGGTGAATCGGATGGCGTAACCCTCTGGCGGTGCTGGGCCGAACAGCGGGGATTGCCCGGTGAGGTTGATGTGATCGCTGATGAGCACCGGTTGGCCCACTCCGAATGCCGGATTCATGCCACCGGCTGCGTTGGTGAGCACCACCGTGGCGCAGCCCGCGGCCACCGCGGCCCGCACGCCGTGGACTACGTCGGCCGGAGGATGGCCCTCATAGAGGTGGACCCGGCCAGCCATCACCAGCACCCGCCGGCCTTCAACTTCTACCGCCCGGAGCGTCCCGCCATGGCCGGGCACCGACGGTGGATGGAACCCGGTGATGGCCTCTGCGGCCACTTCGGCCTCTACTGAGCCCAAGCCTTGGGCTACCTCGGCCCAGCCCGAGCCCAGCACTACCGCGGCGTCGAAGCGACCGCCCAAGCGCTCTACCAGCTCGACTCCGGCCTGTTCAGCCCGCTCGAATGGGTTCATGACCCGATGGTAGAAGGCGACGGTGACACTTCCCGCACCGGCATCGAGGGGGGTCAGGGAATCAAATGGGCCAGCGACCCTGAGGGGCGGGCACCAAACTGGCTGATGGCCTCGGTAGCGGCCAGAGAGCCCAGCCATCCGCAGTGGGCCAGATCCATTCCCCGGGTCCAGCCATAGAGGAACCCCGAGGCGTACAGGTCCCCCGCACCGGTGGTGTCCACCACCTTGGTCACGGGTGCAGCGGGCACCTCGACGACTTCGGTGGGGGTGACCAGCACCGATCCCCCCTCCCCCCGGGTCAGAGCGGCCACCTGGCACCGTCCTTGCACGGCGGCCACCGCAGCCTCGAAGTCGTCGCCGGTCTCATACAGAGTGCAGATCTCGTGCTCGTTGCCGAACAGCAGGTCGATGGGACCGTCCACCAAGTCGAGCCACTCCTGATGGTGGCGCTCCACGCAGAAGCTGTCCGACAAGGTGAACGAGATCGTTCCCCCTGCACCCGAGCAGATCGAGATGGCCTTGCGGATGGCCTCTTTGGTGATGTCCACATCCCAGATGTAGCCCTCGCAATACAGAACCTGGGCATCACCAACCAGGTCGGGGTCGATGTCGTCGGGGTGCAGCTCGGTGCTGGCCCCCAGATAGGTGTTCATGGTGCGGGCCGCGTCGGGGGTCACGATGATGAGACACCGCGCGGTGGGCGGCCCGGCGGAGGCCGGCGCCACCTCGAAGCGCACCCCCAGCGCCCCGATGTCGTGGGCGAACACTTCTCCGAGCTGGTCGTCGCGCACCTTGCCGATGTACCCCACCTGCCCGCCGAAAGCGGCCACCCCGGCCACGGTGTTGGCCGCCGAGCCCCCGGATGTCTCTATGGCCGGCGCCATAGCGGCATACAGCTCCTCGGCCCGGTCGGCGTCTATCAGGGTCATTGCCCCCTTGACCAGCCCGTGGGCGTCGATGAAGTCGTGTTCCTCTGTGGTGATCACATCGACGATGGCGTTGCCGATCCCCACTACATCCATTTGGCCCACTCAGCCCTCCTCAAGTCCGGCTAGCCGGAGAAAATGTATTGGCAATCGGCTTCGGTCAAGATCGTGCCTTCCGCGGCAACGTTCTCCGCCACTTCGTCATTTGTGGCGTTGGCCACGATGACCAGAGGGTTGAAGTCGGCGTGCAAGGCCCAGGCCAGCGCTACCTGGCTGAGGCTTAGACCGAGCCGGCGGCCCACCTCGGCGGCCCGCTCCCGACGAGCCCAGTTGTCGTCGCTGAGATAGCAGCGGGCGGTGTCGGCCAGGTGGCCCTCGGTGGCACCTTCAAGCTCCTGGCGGACGATTCGCTCGCTCAGAAAGCCCCCGGCCAGCGGCGACCAGGCCACCACCGCCACCTCCCGCTCTCGATGCCACGCCCGGTCGGCGGCCCGGTCGGGGCCAGTGAGGGTGACCACATCGTCCCAAGGCTCGTCAAGCTGATCTACAAGGCTGTAATGGGCGCTGTTGGCCACCGGTCCCCTCAGGCCATGGGCATCGGCGTAGTCAGCAGCCGACTCGATCCTGGATGTCGACCAGTTCGACACCCCCCACGCCCCGATATGGCCTCGGTCGATGGCGGCGTTTACCGCCTCCACAAGACCGCCGATGTCAACAGAAGGGTCGTCGCGGTGGAACAGCCACAGGTCGAGATGGTCGACGCCGATCTGCTGACGCGACCTGTTGATGTCCTCGTCGATGGCGTCGGGATTCACCCGGTGGTTCCAATCGGGAAGTTCTGGATGGCACCCTTTGGCCGAAATGACGATGCCCTCTCGGCCCCCCCGATGGCGGATCCATCGGCCCAAAATGGCGTCCACACCGTCGTCAGGGGTGGCGTAGTTGACCGCGGTGTCGAACGCATTGATCCCTGCGTCAACCGCGGCATCGAGCAAGGCGAAGCGGGACGGGTCGTCAAGGGCGAACAGGCTGATGGCCCCCTGGACTACCCGGCTCATGGGAGTTTGCACCCCAGGAATTTCGATGTACTGCATCAGTCGCTGCCTTCTTCAAAGGGGTATGCCACTCCAAGGCGGTCCCGGATCTCATCGCACAGTCCGGCCATCTCCAGCGACAGGCTCAGCGGCATGCGATCGCTCTCGGTGCCCCCGCGGCGGACGCAGTCCACCACCTCTTCGATCTCGTATTCGAACCCGTTGGCCCGATGCGGCAACGCCTCGGTCTCCTCTTCGCCCCCGGCTCGCAATATGGCCCGATCTGCGGCCCAAAACACGGGGATCTCGATCGACCCGGCAGTGCCGGCAATCATTGCGCTGCTCTCGAGTTCGGCCACCGTCGCACAACCGAGCTGGGCCAGCCCGCCCCCCGGGTATGACGCAGCAATGGACACGATCTCGTCCACACCTGTCTCCCCCACTCGGGCAAGAGCCCCGTATTCGACAGGATGGGACCCGTAGAGCCAATGGGCGATGGTCAATGGGTAAACCCCCACGTCAAGCAGGCTTCCCCCCGCAAGGCTCGGATTGAACAGCCGGTGCTCCGGCATCACCGGGACGGAGAATCCGAACGCGGCCGTGACTAGCCTCACATCGCCGATGAGGCCCTCGTCGATCCACCGGCGCACTACCTCATAGATAGGCAAAAAACGGGTCCACATCGCCTCCATGGCAAAGACCCCGGCATCCCTCGCCGCTTCCACAATTCGGGTCGCCCCGGCCAGATTGGGAGCGATGGGCTTTTCCACCAACACCGCCACTCCTGCATCAACGCAGGCTATGGCCGCCTCCTCGTGATACGGGTGCGGTGTGCAGATATACACCGCGTCGAGCGGTTCGGCAGACAGCATCTCGCCCACCGACCCGTAGGAGGACGCAATGCCCTTCGACTCAGCAAAGGCGTGAGCCCGATCCGCGTCCCTTCCGGCCACCGCAGCTACGTGGGCATCCTCCACAACGTCCATGGCGCCAAGAAACTGCCCAGAGATGCCGCCGTGTCCGACCATGCCGAACCGAATGTCGTCTGTGTCGCGCAATCTTGCCTCCTGCGACTTGGCGCGGCCCGAGGCTACTTGGCCCTTCCTGTTGTAGGCATTACGGAGCCAGACCGCCCTCCGCTACTGTGCCCATGTCGAATCCGCATCAGGAAACAGTCCTATGAGCAATCGAATCGACGGTGTCGAGTACCGGGTATCCGAGGAGGAGAAGGCCTACTTCGCCGAGCACGGCTACGTGCATCTTCGGGGGCTGCTGACCGCCGAGGAGATCAGCGAGCTCGAAGGCAACTACGACCGGTTCCTGCGTCGAGAGATCGAAGTGCCGGGCAAGGACTACTGCGACATGGCCGGCGACTACGGCCGAGAGCCGGAGGACTTCTCGATCATCAACGTCATGCTCCCCCGGCGCTACTACCCCCAGTGGCGGGGCAACATCTTCGAGCGCCGGGCGGCATCGGCGGCCCGCCAACTCTGCGGCGACGGGATGGCCATCGACTACGACCAACTTCTGGCCAAACAGCCTTACAAGGAAGACGCCGTGTTCGCCTGGCACCAGGACATGGCCTACTGGCCCGACACCCCCGACACCCGCACAGCCACTTTCTGGCTGGCTATCGACGACTCCACCATCGCCAATGGCTGCATGCGCTTCGTGCCGGCCACCAACAAGGAGCCGGAGCTACGCCCCCACACCGCCCAGTTCGGCGACCGGGGCGACTCCCACGCCCTAGGCACCGACTTGATGGAGAGCGACGAGCCGGTCCCCGTGCCCATCAGCCGGGGGGATGTGACCGTGCACAACGAGCGGGTCATGCACGGCTCAGGCGGCAACTCCACCGCCGGTTTCCGCCGGGCCTATGTCATCGCCTTTCGCTCCGAGGACACCGTGGCCATCGAGCGCCAACTCGGCTTCACCCACAGCCACAACGACAGCGGCGACGTCCTCAACCAAGTAGGCGTTGAAGGCCAAACCCGCTGAACAGGGCCATCCCCCCCAAGCTGGCTATCTTCGCTAGACCGCTCGTGACGGGGTGGTGAAGGAGGTTCGGTGGTCGAGCCGAAGGCTGCTGGTCAGCTGGAGACTGGCCCTGAGGGGGAGATCTGTAGACGACCGCCCCACCATCACTTCGACGTCGCCCTCTTCGACCACCAACTCGAAGTTGCGGTTTAGAAAGGCGAGTTGGCTGGTGTCGAAGTCGAACTCCACCCGACCGCTCTCTCCGGGCTCCAGCGACATCCGGTGAAAGCCCGCAAGTTGGCGGACAGGGCGGGTTACCGAGCCCACTACGTCTCTCACGTAAAGCTGCACCACCTCGTCTCCGGCACGATCTCCGGTGTTCTTCACATCACAGCCGATCACAACCATCTCGCCGGCGCGGACGCTCGATACAGACAAAGTGAGATCGCCAATCTCGAATGTGGTGTAGGAGCGGCCGTGGCCGAAGGCCCAGACCGGAGCGCTGGATCCGTCCACATAAGCCCGGTCGGAAGATGATCCGCTGCCGTGCTTGTGCCCGTGATACGTCGGTGACGCGCCCACACCAGCGGGAAACGAAACGGGAAGCTTGCCCCCCGGGTTCAGTTCGCCAAACAATGCCGAAGCAATCGCCTCGGGCCCCTCAGAGCCGGGATGCCAAGCCTGGAGGATGGCTCTGGCACCGGCGAGGTCTCCAGCGATATCGAGAGGCCGCCCGCTCACCACTACCGCAACAGTGGGCACCCCGGCATCTATCACCCGCCGCACAAGTTTGGGCTGTGCGCCGGGAAGCTCGAGCGTCTTGCGGTCCCGGCCCTCTCCTCCGGTAGCGTCGCCCACCCAGCCAGTCTTTTCCCCCACGGCCAGCACCACGATGTCGGCGGCTCGGGCTGCCGCCACCGCCTCGTCGATGCCGTCTTCATCAAGTCGGGTCCAGTCACAGCCTTTCACGCTCGTGACCGGGGCGTACTGGGCAATGGCGTCGGCAATCGTGCTTATGTCTGGGTACAGACCTCCAATCGCCCGATCCAGCTCGACCGGGTCGATGATGGCGCCAGTGCTGTGAAAGACCTTGGCTACCGCGTCCAGGGTGGGATCGGGAGAGGACTCATCGTCCGAACTGTCGGCATCATCGCCACCGCCGAATACTCCAGCCATCGACCCCTCGAGACCTTGAAACAGCGCCATGCCGAGCTCAAGGCCCGCAGCCGGGGTGTACGCCGCGAATAGGCCCCGAAGCGTGTTAGCCATCGGGCCGATCACCGCCACCGACCCGACATCGGGACGAAGCGGAAGGGTGCCGTCATTCTCCAGCAACACCAGCGACGCGTCGGTGATGGTTCGGGAGAGCTCCAGCGCCGCTGGCTGGTAGAAGGCCTCAGCAGCCCGGTTGGCATCCACGGTGGGAGAGTCCATAAGGCCGACCTGGAAACGCTGGGTGAGGGCCCGCTCGACGGCTAGGTCAAGCACCGACTCGTCAAGGTCGCCGTTTCGGATCGCATCGGGCAGCGAGGAGTAGCAGATTCCCGTGGGCAACTCGATGTCGAGTCCCGCCGACAGGGCCATTACTCCGGCCTCGGCATTGTTGGCGGCCACTGCGTGGGGCTGGCGGATTCGGGCCACCGCCGAGTAGTCGGCCACCACGCATCCCTGGAATCCGAGTTGGTGGCGAAGCAGGTCGGTGAGGATCTCGGGAGATGCGGCCACCGGCACCCCGTCGATCTCGGAATACGAGTTCATCACCGACGCCAGCCCTGCATCGCGGATGGCGCCCTCGAAGGGCAGGGCATAAACCTCGTGCACCGCACGCGGTCCCATGGGGCTGGCTGTCTGGTTGAGGGCCCCTTCGGTGTAGGAGTAGCCAAGGAAGTGCTTGCCGGTGGCGATCGTGCCTTTACCCAGATCGTCGGTCTGCATGCCGCGGACGAAGGCGATGCCCATCGCGGCGCACAAGAACGGGTCTTCCCCGTAGGTCTCGTGGACTCGGCCCCAACGGGCGTCCCGGTTCACATCCAGCACGGGCGAGAGCACGTGATTGATTCCGACCGCCCGAGCCTCACGGCTAGCCACCCCGGCCATCTGCTCGATGAGCTGCGGCTCAAAGGTGGCCGCCAGGCCGATAGCGGTTGGGAAGGCGGTGGCGCAGTCATGGGCTAGGCCGCACAGGGCCTCATTGTGGACCATGGCCGGAATCCCTAACCGGGTGTGGTCCCGCAACCACTCTTGGATTGAGTTGATGGCCTCGGCCAAATCCCTGGGATTTCGGGCGAGACCCCCGCCCATGCAGAGGTGGCCCACTCCATGGGGAATCACTTGGCTCATCTTGTCGGGATCAGGACCGGTTGGTCCCACGAACATTGCCGGGAAAATGCCCACTACTTGGGCAGCCTTTTCCTCCAACGTCATGCGCGACAGCAGCTCAGCCACCCGCTCGGCAACAGGCAATGCGGACATCGGCTAGTTCATGGGGACAAAGTCGTCGGCGGCTGAGTCGTAGGCCAGGAGAATCGGAGCCCCATCGCTTATGTCGAATTTGCCAGCTGCGATCGACGCCGATGAATTCGCGGTCACCTCAAGGCTGAGACCGCCCTCGGCAGCGGCCCGGAACGAATCATTGGTGAGGTCGGCTCCTGCGGCTGCGGCGATCTGGGCGAAGATCTCCACTGCCTGGCACGCCCAGATGGTGGTGTTCAGGTTGACTGCTTCGCCTCCCTCGGGGCTGATGTTGACCGTCTCGCCCGATGCGGCTTCAAAGCGGTCGATGCAGGCGGCAACGCTGGGCTCACCAGCCAGGGCGAGGTCTTCGAATCCCAGCGACCCGAGTGCGGTCGCACCTTCGAGGGCGTCGGTGGTGTAGCCGAGATCGCGATAGAGCTCAGGATCGAGATCGCTCGAATTTGTGATCACGACTGAGGGCCGGAAGGGGCCCCGGTCGAGACCGGCAACCACGTTGAGCCCTGATCCGATGCCCACCGCCAAAACGATCTCCGCCCCGTCGGCCTGCCACCGCTGGGCAAAGGCCTGCATTTCAGCATCAGAAGCGGCGATGTCGCCTCCACCGACGGTTGAGGCAGTCTCGGACACGATTTCAACTCCGGCCGCCGCGAGCGCGTCCACATAGTGATCGCGCTCGGTCCCAGTGTCCACAGCAGCATGCACCGCCACTGGGCCGTCCAGGGCCCCCGCCGCGACCAGCGCGTCTACGCCGATCCCAGCGTTTCGAGCGGGAAGCGCTCCCGGGCCGATGGCCACCGCTTTCGACCGGTCGAACTCCTCTTGGCTGACTCCGAAGGTGTTGATGAAGATCGTCTCGTTCACATCGGTGAAGCAGGTCAGGTTGGTCAGCAGCGGTCCCATGGCGGCAAACACCTGCTCATCTTGGGTCAGCTGCACGCAGGCAGCCTCAGTCTCGACATCGCCCAGCGGCGAGTACCGCACGTAGACCGGTTCGATCTGACGGCCGAGGACACCGCCGCCGGCGTTGACATCGTCGATAACCGCCTGCCACTTGGCCTCCACATCACCGTTGTCCCGCCCGAAGATGGAGACGTCGATAATCACCACGCCGATCTTGATCGCTTCAGAGGTGACGCCTCTGAACGAGTCGGTGAGCACAATCGGCTTGGGCTCTTCGGGCTCCTCTGTGGGCTCGGGGGCCTCCTGCGGCTCTTCTGCGGGCTCAGGAGCCTCGGTCGCCGACGGAGCAGCCTCAGTTGACGGCTCTTCCGGCTCTTCTGCGGGGCCAGGAGCCTCTGTTGGTGTCGGCGTGGCCTCAGGAGCAGCCTCTTCCGGTTGAGATTCAGGTTCCTGAACACCGCCGTCCGAGGCAGGCTCTGAATCTCCGCCGCCGCACGCCGCGGCCAACATAAGCAGGACGGTGAGTATCCCTATGAATCGCAAGCGCATTGGTCCGGTCCTTTGTGAAGGTCTGGGCCTTCACGCTTTCACATTAGGTTGGGGCAATGCGACGGGACTCCGGCACGATGCAGATAACCGTCCAACCCCCAGACCGCTCCGGCGAGCCGGTTTACTTCGGCGCTCCTTTTGAGCCGCCCGCCGGTCGGGTGCTCCACTGCTGGGGCCAACTCGGCGTCGAGGATCGACCCCACCTCGTCGAAGACAGCGAACTCGCCGAATACGAGGCGACCATCGAACCGAAACCGGGGGTGGTGAGCACCTACGCCCACGTCCATGACACCAGCGACGGAATTCTCGACGCTTTCTGCCAGGGAGTCGGCAATCTCATGGGGAAACGCCCAGGATTTGGGTTGATCGTCGGCCTCCATGTCCGCCCGGTCGAACATGTGGTGGCCAAAGGCGCCTGCGATGTATCGCTGCGCCGAATGGCTCGGTGTCTGCGGGATCTGGGCATGCCCGTGTGGCTGCGGATCGGCTATGAGTTCAACCTCAGCTTCGACCCCCACGACGCCGAGGCCTACAAAGACCTTTTCCCCCACATCGTCGAGCTGTTCAAACAAGAGGAGGCTCACAACGTCGCCTCCACGTGGTGCTCTGCGGCCGGCTCATTCCAGTTCCGAGATCCGTTCGACTGGTGGCCCGGCAACGAATACGTCGATTGGGCCGCGGTGGATGTATTCGCGCCGATCGGACTTGAGCGCGATGAGACAACCGCCTTCCTCGACCGGTGCCGGGAAGAGGAAAAACCGGTGATGATCCCCGAGTCGTGTCCCTTTTTCTTCGATTGGAACCTGGTCGACCCCGATCGTCCCGAATCGTTTCGCGACGGGCTGCTCGAGATCGGCGACGTCGACGACCAGTGGGCTTGGTACCAGGCCATGTTCGAACTGGTCAGACGCCGGCCTGAGATAAAGGCACTGGCAGTGATCGCCACCGACTGGCGGGACGGCATGTTCCCGTTCTACGGAGATACCAGAATCGGCTCTTGGGATGGCCTCCCCCAGCGCTATGCCGCCGCGCTGTCCGACCCGCGCTTCATGCACCGAGACGAAGCCCGAGATCTCTTCCAGCGCTGATAAGCAGACCACCGGGAGGGGGGATAGATGACCGACGCCGCCAGCGACGACGCCGGTGCCCTGTCCCGCCGCGTGCTCGACAGCCAAGCAGACCAGACCGGTGCCGAAGATGAGGTGTTGTTCCCCGATGACGTGCTCCCCGGCGTGGGCACCGAGGAGATGTCGCTGCGAGAGGGGCTCGCCAAAGGCGGAATTGCCACGTTCCTGGTCCTGTTGATCCTCAACAGCCTCGACGAGCTCGAATCGGCGGCCCTGTCAGTTCTCGCTCCTGAGATCCGAGACAGTTTCGGAGTCGGCGACGGGGTGATCGTCTTTTTGGGCGCGGCCTCGGTGTCGTTCGTGTTCCTCGGCGCACTGCCCATGGGCTGGATGGCCGACCGATTTCGCCGGGGTCCGGTCATCGGGGCGGCCAGTCTCGCCTTCGGCTTGTTCTCGCTGCTGTCCGGCCTCGCCCGCCATGTTGCGGTGTTCTTCCTCGCACGGCTCGGAACCGGGATCTCCAAGTCCAACACCCTGCCTGTCCACAGCTCCCTGATCGCCGATCAATACCCCATCGGGGTTCGGGGCCGCATCGCGTCACTCACCATCATGGTGGGACGGTCGGTGGGCATCATCAGCCCGGTGCTGGTCGGGGCCATCGCCGCCTTCGTCAGCTGGCGCTGGACCTACTACACCCTGTGGATCCCGGTGGCCGTCGTAGCCGTGGCTGCTTTCCGGCTTCCCGAGCCGGTGCGAGGCCAGTGGGAGAAGGCCGATGTCTTGGGTCGGGCCGGCGACGCCAGCGATTCTGCCCCCGTCTCGCTTGAAGCCGCGTTCGCCCGGCTCAACAAAGTCGCCACCCTGCGCACGGTGCTCCTCGGGTTCGCCGCGCTGGGTTTCGGGCTCTTCAGCCGGCCAGTGCTCACCTCTTTGTTCCTAGAGGACGAGTACGGCCTGGGACCGTTGGGCCGCGGCACCCTCACCACCGCATCGGGTGTCGGGGTCATCGCCATCATGCCGTTTGTCGGGCGGCAGTTCGACCGCCTATACCGCCAGAACCCCACCCGGGCAATGGGGCTGATCGGCGCGCTCATCTTGCCCTCCGCGCTGTTGTTGCCCGTCCAGTTCAACATGCCCAACGCGTGGCTCTTTGCCGTACTCGACGTTCCTGGCTCGCTGATGATGTTCGCGGCCTTCGCCATGGTCGGGCCCCTCATGCAGGCCGTCGTCCCCTACCGGCTTCGGGGCATCGGCTCGGCGCTGTCCACGCTGTACATCTTCTTCATTGGCGCGGCCGGCGGTGGCTTGCTGTCGGCCATGGTGGTCGATGCCAGCGGCCCAAAAACCACGATCCTGGTGCTGGGCCTGCCCTCCACCATCGTTGGCGGGGCCTTCATGTTGAACGGCGCCCGCCACATAAGGCGCGACCTGTCGCGCAACGTGGCCGAGATACTCGAGGAGCAGGCTGAACACGAACGCCAGCGAGAAGACCCCGGGCACATCCCCGCACTGCAATTGGCCGATGTCGACTTCAGCTATGGCAACGTCCAGGTTCTCTTCGACATTGGCTTCGAAGTCCGCAAGGGCGAGACCTTGGCCCTGCTGGGCACCAATGGCGCCGGAAAGTCGACGATTCTGCGGGTCATCGCCGGCCTCGGCACCCCCGAACGGGGAGTGGTGCGCCTGAACGGCCAAACGATCACCTTCTCCACCCCCGAGCAGCGAACAGAGATGGGAATCCAGACCTTGCTGGGGGGAAGCGGCGTGTGGCCGCCGCTCAGCGTGCGCCACAACCTGGAAATGGGGGCCTATCAGCTTCGAGACGACAAGGCCGAGCGGCAGCGCCGAATCGAGCATGCCCTTGAGTTGTTCCCCGAACTGCGCTCCCGCCTCGACGACCGAGCTGACGCCCTGTCGGGCGGCCAACAACAGATGCTGGCTCTGGCCCGGACGCTGTTGTGCCAGCCCGAAGTCCTCCTGATCGACGAGCTGTCCCTCGGTCTCGCACCAACCGCGGTGGCCGAGCTCATAGGCCACATCGAGCGGCTCCAATCGACCGGGCAGACCATCGTCATCGTCGAGCAATCGCTCAACATCGCCCTGGAATTGGCCGACCGAGCCGTGTTCATCGAAAAGGGCCAGGTGCGGTTCGAAGGGCCGGCCTCCGAACTGGCTGAGCGCGACGACCTGGCCAGAGCCGTTTTCTTGGGCGACGAGGGGGGCTGATGGCGCTGGGTTTCCTCGAAGCCAACCGCCAGCTCATCTTCGACGGCGCAGTGAACGGGCTGGTGTACGGGATGCTGGCCATGGGCATAGTCCTGGTGTTCCGCTCCTCCCGGGTCATCAATTTCGCGGCCGGAAACATGGGACTGCCCGGTGCCGGTCTGTTGGCCTTGCTGGCCCTGCGCTGGGACGTTCCCTTCTGGGTAGCGACACTCGCTGCCATCGCGGTGGGGGCCCTCTTCGCCGCGGTGGTGGAAGTCGGGGTGGTGCGCCGGCTGTTCACCGCGCCGAGGGTGATCTTGTTGGTGGCCACCATCGGGATCGCCCAGCTTGCTCAGGGCATCCTGCTGGCCTACCCCGACGTCGGCGGCGGCATCGGCACCCGCTATCCCGTCATCGTCGACAACACCTTGACCGATGTGGCCGGACTCTTCATCACCGGTCCGCAGCTCAGCGCGCTGATCGTCGCCCCCCTAGTGGCCATCGGGCTCGGCCTGCTGCTTGACCGTACCCCCTACGGCCGAACGGTGCAGGCAACCGCGGCCAACCCCGATTTGTCGCGTGTCTCGGGCATCAAGCCCAAACGGGTGTCGGTCACCATCTGGGTGATCGCCGGAATGGTGTCCACCATCGCGGTGATCCTGCTCTCTGCCGACCGCAGCGTGAGCGGGCTTGAGACGGTGGGGCTCACAACCATGGCCAACTCCCTGGCCGCCGCGGTGATCGCCCGGATGCGGTCGTTTCCGCTCGCCCTGGCCGGAGGAGTGGTGGTCGGCGTCACGTTCTCGTTGGTCAAGTTCAACTATCCGGTTGAAGGCGGGCTCTTTGAGTTCGTCCTGCTCATCGGGGTGCTGGTAGCGGTGGCGGTCCAGGGCCGCCGGGACGACGACGCTCCAGGGCGGTACTCGTTCGCTCCCAAGGTCCGCCCCATTCCCCAGCACCTGATGTCAATCTGGTGGGTCCGACATTTGGGCAAGATCGCCCTGGGTCTGGCTGGCGTGGCCGCAGTGCTGTTGCCCATGGTCGTTACCACCCCGTCACGGCAGATCACCTATGCCACCATCCTCGCCTTCGGGATCTGCGCGGTGTCGGTGGCCATCATCACCGGATGGGCGGGACAGCTATCGCTGGGCCAGATGGCCTTTGCTGGAATCGGCGCTGTGGCCGCGGCTTCGTTCCAGCGGGGCATCCAAATGGACATCGGCTGGGGCGACAACCGGCTAATCGACTTCGAAGCCAGCGGCATTCCCTTCGCCGCCGCGGTTGCCCTCGGAGCGGTGATAGCCGCTGGATTCGCTGGCCTGGTGGGTGTAGGCGCACTGCGGGTGCGCGGCCTTCTGCTCGCCGTGGCCACGTTTGTTCTCGCCCTGGCCACCGAGGAGTACTTTTTCCGCCGGCCCATCTTCAGCGATGGAAACACGAACTCAGTCTCCTTTCGCCGAGGCCAGGTTTTCGGTCTCGACCTCGACAGCCAGCGCACCTACTACTGGCTGCTGCTCGGGGTCTTGGTGGTAGTGCTAGTGGCGGTGGCCCGCATTCACCGCAGCCGCTTTGGCCGGGCCATCCGGGCTCTACGCGACAATGCCGACGCCGCCGCGGCCTACGGGGTTCGCCCGGCCCGGACCAAGTTGGGAGCTTTCGTCCTGGCCGGCGCGGTTGCCGGGCTTGGGGGCGGTCTATTGGCCGGAGTGATCCACGAGGTCCCCCTGACCGGTCGTTTCTTCGGGACCGGGGAATCGCTGCGGCTCATCTCCATGGCCATCATCGGCGGCATCGGCGCCACCATCGGGCCGGTGTTGGGCGCACTGTGGGTGATCGGACTTCCCGCCTTCGCTCCCACCAACCGCCTGATCCCCCTGTTCACCTCGGGCGTCGGCCTGCTGATTCTTCTTCTGTACTTCCCCAGCGGCCTCGCTCAAATCGCCTATTCCGCCCGCGATCGGATCGTGGCCTGGCTGGAAGTCCGCCGACCACCCTCGCCGGCCAAGCAAACCCACTCCGTGCCGGCCGCGCTCACAGTTCCAGCCGCGATGCCCGACACCTCCGGGCCGGCGTTGCGGGCAGCCGGGATTACCGTGCGCTTCGGCGGCCGGTTGGCGGTTGACAACGCCCATATCGAAGTGTCCCCGGGTGAGATCGTGGGACTGATCGGCACCAACGGCGCCGGTAAGTCGACCCTGATCAACGCCATCGGCGGTTTCGTCCCGTCTAAGGGCCGCGTCGAGCTCTACGGCCTGCCGATCCACCGCCTCAAACCCGCCGAACGGTCCCGGCAGGGACTGGGCCGGACATTCCAGGCCGCAACCCTGTTTCCCGAGCTCACCGTGCGAGAAACCGTCCTGGTAGCAGCTTCATCGGCACCGACTCATGCCTCCAAACAGTTGGTGACCGCCAACCAGACGATGCGAGGCAGGCGCTCCGCTCAGGCCCAAGCCGACGATCTGATCGACTTTCTCGGTTTGGGCCGCTACGCCGACCGCCAAATCGCCGACCTCTCCACCGGCACCCGGCGAATCGTTGAACTGGCCGGGCTCCTCGCCCTCAACGCCCAAATGCTGTGCCTCGATGAGCCCACGGCCGGAGTGGCGCAGCGAGAAGCCGAGGCCTTCGCCCCACTCATCGTTGAAATTCGCCGCCATCTCAACGCCGCCATGCTCATCGTCGAGCACGACATGCCTCTCATAATGTCGATCAGCGACCGCGTCTACTGCCTCGAAGCCGGTTCAATAATCGCCCAAGGAACACTCACCGAAGTCCGAACCAACCCCGTAGTAATCACCAGCTACCTAGGCCTAGACACCCGCGCCATCCACCGCAGCGACACAACCCCCAACTGAGACGGCCCCAGTGGCCAACCCGTAGAGAGTCAGCCGCCCACCTTGCTTACAACTTTCACCCAATGTGTCGGAACCTAGGCACTGATTCGATTTCATAAGGCGGCTACAACGAAGAAGTCCACTTTGATGTCACCGGGTTCGACCGGAAAGCTCGTGTCAGTCCAGAAAAGGAGTTCACCATCATCTTCATAGATGGACGCGCTCACGGCGTACATGAATTCGGAATCCAGCTCACCCTCCCACGACAGCTCATATTGCAGCGGGAGCGTGGTAACCCCTGAATACACCTGCTCTGCAAGGACCACCGACGGAACGTCGAGCATGGAGACATCCTCAAGCCGCACCACCACCCGCGACGAGGGAATGTGCGACAGTTCGAATGCGCCCTCGATAGTAATGTCGCCGGTCAGCCTACTAATGGCGGGGGTTGCCTCGGGTGCAGCCGCTGTCGGTGCTGACCCATCTTCTATTTCGGCCTGGGTGGAACTGCCCCCGCAAGCGCTCAACAGAATGGCCATGGCCATCACACCAACGAGCGGAATTCGAACCGCAGTTGGGAGCCCAGACCCGTGTAGATGCTTCATGGTCTCGTGCCTTTCATTCGTTGTCATGTCTATTTTGACGTAGCCCGACATCGTCTAGTTCCCGAGATGCGCCACCCGCCGCAACCGGCCCATCAGACGGTGAGCCGCCCCATGAACCAGCACAAAACTTGCCATCACCCGGTTCTAGCAGGCTCCCACGCAATAGATTGGGCGGGGCAGCTCTCGGCCCTACCTCAGCTCGGCACAACAGTGATTGGACAGCTGGGGCCGGGGGCGGCGGCTAGTCGGGCATCGGCAGTCAGCAGGGGGCAATCAAGGGCTTCAGCAAGAGCAACATAGGCAGCGTCATAGGCCGACACATTGTCCCGCAGGGCCCAAATCCTGGTCACCAGCCCCACCAGCGGAAAGCGCTCGACTCCGAGCCTGGTCCAGCGGTGAACCGCTCGTTCGGCGTCATCGAGAGTCATCGATCCGCGGAGCAACAGCTTGCGGAGAGTCTGAACTACCTCAGCGTCCACGAGGTGAGGGGCGACAAGACGATTCTCACTCAGGATCTGCCGAGCGTCGCCGTCCTTGAGCAGCGCCGACACCGCAGCCGAGGCATCGACCACGATCACCGCTCGGCGCGGCCCTCGTGCAAAGCATCCAGAATGTCAGCCGTAGAGATCCCCAAACCGGGCAGGTCACTGAGAAGCGCCAAATTGTCAGCCCGACGGGTAGAACCAGTCAACTCCCGCACCGCCATCGCCGACACCGACAACCCCTCACGACCCGCCAAAGTCTCCAGGCGATCCACCACCTCGTCAGGCACATTCCGCAAGTAAAGAGTACGCATGTTGCATTATGCTAGCGATTAGCTATCGCAATGACAACAACCCCGGCACCCTGCCAGCACTCAACACCCCGCCAACACCTCGACGGTCGCTAGCTGTTCGAGGAAACACGGGGCTACGCTCGCCGAGGCCATGGGCCGATTGGAAGAACTCACCAAGGGCGCCCGTGTCAGAGGCGTTGCCCCAATCGGGGTGGTAACGGTGATCGACGGCGAGCCTGCTGGCCTTGGTCGCCTGCGAGCACTACGGTCAGGTATCGCTCGGGCATGGCGCAGGGCGAAGCGCCAAACCTGGCCGGGCGAACCGGCTCTCGCGGAGAAAACGTGATCATCCTCGCAAACGGCAAGACGAACGAGGTCTCACAGCGGACCGACGACACGGAGGCCCTGTGGTTGCGACTCGGCGAGCTGCCCGACGCCACCGGCTGGCAGATGAAGCCGCAGGGCGCGTGCCTGGGCGACCTGTGCGTGCCGCTGCCGGAGGACAAGCGTGAAGAGTGGATCGCCGACGCCGACGACTGGGTGTGGTTCTGCTACTCGGACTTTGCGGACATGATCGGCCAGAAGCACGTGCGCGACGGCGACGTGTGGAGCTTCGGCTCGGTGCCCGAAGTCCGTCGATCCGGGCTGGAGAACGCAATCGCCCCCGACTTCGAGATGACCGACCGCAACGGCAGCACGCTGAGGCTCTCAGACCTCCGTGGCCACAAGGTGGTGCTGTTCACCTGGTCGTCGTGGTGAGGCTGCCGCGTCAGCCTGCCGGTCTGGCAGGAGTTGTACGAATCCATCGGTCCGGACCGGTTCGAGCTGGTCAGCGTGGCCCAGGACTCGGGGGGCCCCACCGCTGTTGACAAGTGGTTCGACCGGGCCTCGCCGACTTACCGGTGCGTTGTCGACCCGACACACGAGATCAGCTCGCTGTTCGGCTGGGTGAACGTGCCGTCGGCTGCGTGGATCGACGAGAACGGGCAAATCGTTCGCAGCAACGAGGGGGTCTACCCGGCTGAGACGACCATCGGGTTCGGCCTGGGCAAGGTCCGCATGGGCGATGACTCATTCGCCGAGGCGACCCGCGACTGGATCGAGCGGGGAGCCGACAGCGAGCACGTCTGGTCGAGCAGGGAACTAGCCGAGCGGCTCAAGCCCGTCGACGACGACAAGCTGCTGGCAGAGGCGACGTTCAAGCTGGCGCTGCACTTCGAGGCCGTGGGCGACAGCGAGCGTGCCATGAAGCACTTCGCCGCAGCGCAGGAGTTGGCACCCGACAACTGGAACTACCAGCGGCAGGGTTGGACCCACAAGGGGACGGGCTATGCCTTATTGCAGGTGCTGAAGCGGATGAACCACCTGCGCAAGACCACCGACAAGAGCTTCTACGACCCCACGGGGCTGCCCGGCGAGAACCATCACCGGTTCACCGAGCCCGAGTGGCTGTGGACGCCCGCCGTGCGGCGGCTCAAGCAACTCGTCAGCCGCTAGGAGACTGCTGAGCAATTGGGGTTTGGGTGCTCGCAAAATGCCTCTATTCCCGAGCCTGGGGCGTGTGCTGAGAGAGGTACACGAAATGGAGTTGGAAGCCCAGCTCCATGAAGCCCAAGCTCGACAGCGGAAACAGGAGTGATTGTCTGCCGCGTTGATTTCCGCGCAGAACAGCTCGGGCAGGTCATCTAGTCTCACTCGATGGTCGACGCCTCCTCGAACCCTTATCGGCTGCCTCGGACGGTGGTGCCGCGGCGGTATGAGCTGCGGTTGGAGCCGGATCTGGACCGACTCTTGACCGCGGCCGGCACCAAACGGGGCAAGCGCACCTCGCAGACCCAAGCCGACGACCTAATCGACTTTCTCGGTTTGGGCCGCTAGCCGACCGCCAGATCGCCGACCTCTCCACCGGCACCCGCCGAATCGTCGAACTCGCCGGACTCCTCGCCCTCAACGCCCAGATGCTGTGCCTGGATGAGCCCACCGCCGGGGTAGCGCAGAGAGAAGCCGAGGCCTTCGGACCCCTCGTCGTGGAAATCCGCCGCCATCTCAACGCCGCCGTGCTCATCGTCGAGCACGACATGCCCCTCATCATGTCGATCAGCGACCGCGTCTACTGCCTCGAGGCCGGATCGATTATCGCCCAGGGAACCCCCGCCGAAGTCCGATCCAACCCCGCCGTCATCACCAGCTACCTAGGCCTAGACACCCGCGCCATCCACCGCAGCGACGCCTGAACCAGCCCCAAGTGCAGCAAGTACCCGCCGGAGCCAGTTCAGAGCTACGCCGACACCACGGCGGTCGCTAGCTGTTCGGGGAAACACGGGGCTACGCTCGCCGAGGCCATCGTGAATCAACTGGCCCAAGCCGAAGACGCCAATGTCTCCGTCACCATCGAGGTAGAGGCCACCGCCGAAGAAGGCTTCGACGACGTCCAGCGCACGATCACCGAAAACGCCGCCACCCTGAAGTTCAACGACAGCGACTTCGAGAGCTAATCACCGCTCAAAGAACCCACGGCGGTCCAGCAAGCGCCAGGGGAGATAGCCCAGCCCTGCTATCACCCCAATCGCGAGGAATGACCACCAATTGCTCTCCAAGCCAAGCGCCCATCGGGGCAGATAAGGGCTGACCTGGATGAGACCTATGTGGAGGACCATCCAGGCGAACAGCCTGCCCCGCCGCCAGTCCCGTTGCGGGGAATTGGCCCTTCGGTAGAACCAGCCCAGATGGTCGGGTGACTTGAGCCGGTTGTACGGCCAGCCGAGCTTCTTGAGGTCAATCTCCGCCATGAGTTGATCCCCCGGCTCCATGGACCACTGGATCGCGGGAGTCGGGACCCCAATAGAGCCAGTCGAAGATCACCGACCACCACCTCCGCTTCTCGACCCCCTGTTCGGGAATGAAGTCTGGCGATTCGGCCATACGGAGAGGTTACTGGGTCCAAAACTGACGGAGGTCGTTGATAGTCGGGGTCTCTTGTGACTCGAAGCCCAGATTCAGGAAACCCAAACTCGATGGCGGAAACTGAAGTGATTCTCCGCGACAAACTACGCCATCAGGTCATCTAGTCTCAGCCGATGGCCGAGGACGCAGTAAACCCCTACCGGCTGCCTCGGACGGTGGTGCCGCGGCGGTATGAGTTGCGGTTGGAGCCGGATCTGGAGGGGTTTTCGTTTGCGGGGGCGGTGGCGGTGGAACTCGAGGTGTTGGAGCCGGTGGGGGAGATCGTTCTCAATGCGGCTGAACTGGACGTCTCCGGCGGTGACCTGGGTGGGGTGGCGCTGGTGGGGGTCGACTATGACGCCGAGCACGAGCGGGCGGTGCTGCGGCTGGGTGAGCCGGTTTCGCCGGGGCCGGCCCGGCTGAGCCTGACGTTCACCGGGACGCTGAATGACCAGCTACGGGGGTTCTACCGATCCACGTTCACCGACGATGACGGAAACCAGCGGGTGATTGCCACCACTCAGTTCGAGTCCACCAACGCTCGGCGGGCGTTCCCGTGCTGGGACGAGCCCGATCTCAAAGCGACCTTCGAGGTGACCCTGGTGGTGCCCGACGATCTGATGGCGGTGTCGTCTGGGGCCGAGATCGACTCCCAGCTCACTGGCGACGGTCGCCGGTCGGTGTCGTTCGCCCCCACCATGGAGATGTCCACCTACCTGCTGGCCTTCATCGTCGGCCCGCTGGAAGCCACCGATCCGGTGGACATAAACGGCACACCGCTGCGCGTCATCCACCCCGTGGGCAAGGGCCATCTCACCGAGTTCGCCCTGGACGCTGGGGCATTTTGCCTCGACTTCTTCGAGGACTACTTCGCCATCGACTACCCCGGCGACAAGCTCGACTTGGTGGCCATCCCCGATTTCGCCTTCGGGGCCATGGAGAACATGGGGTGCGTCACCTTCCGGGAGATCCTGCTGCTTATCGACCCCGACAGCTCCACTCAACAAGAGCGGCAGACCGCGGTTGACGTGATCGCCCACGAGCTGGCCCACATGTGGTTCGGAAACCTGGTGACCATGAAGTGGTGGAACGGCATCTGGCTGAAGGAGGCCTTTGCCACGTTCTGCGAGATGCTGGCGGTGGACGCTTACCGGCCCGACTGGAAGCGGTGGCTGGCGTTCGGGCTCTCCCGAGCCGCGGCCTTCGATGTGGACGCCCTGGCCGCCACCCGGCCCATCGAGTATCCGGTGGTCTCCCCCGCCGACGCCGAGGGCATGTACGACCTGCTCACTTACGAGAAGGGTGCCGCCGCAGTTCGGATGCTGGAGCAATATCTGGGCGCGGAGGAGTTCCGTGACGGGGTCCGCCACTATCTCCAGCGCCACTCCTACGCCAACACCGAGACCCACGACCTGTGGGACGCGCTAGCGGAGTCCACCGGCGAGCCAGCCCGAGACGTCATGGACTCATGGATCTTCCAGGGCGGCCACCCCGTGGTGGCCGCCTCGGCCGATGACGACGGCACGATCACACTCAGCCAGGAGCGTTTCCGCTACGACGGGGAGCCCGACGACGCCCGCTGGCAGGTTCCGGTGGTAGCCGCCGTAGGGACCGGCACCGGAGAACACACCGAGCGGCTGGTGCTGGAAGACCCCGAAGCCCTAAATGCCGGCAACCCCGACTGGGTCATGGTCAACCCGACCGCGGACGGCTTCTACCGAGTGGCCTATGAGGATGGATTGATTGATCGACTGCTAGAAGGCGGTCCCGATCTGGACCCGCTCCAGCGATATGTGCTGGTGGATGATCAGTGGGCCCTAACGGTGGCCGACCGGCTGAGCGTGGCCAACTACTTAGCGTTCGCCGAGCGCATGGCGACCACCGAAGACGACTTGGCCGTGTGGCGCCGACTGGCCGGCACGCTGGGCACTCTCGACCACATGGTTCCCGACGACGGGCGGGCAGGACTCCAGGCCCGAGTGAGAGCCATGGTCGGCCCGGCCTGGGGCAGGGTGGGCTGGGAGCGTGTCGCCGGCGAGAACGACCGTGTCGGCGAGCTGCGGGGCGTGCTCGCCCGCACCCGAGCCGTGGGGGGCAACGACGCCGAGGCCATCGCCCGGTGCCGGGAACTGATGGCCGCCGAGGGCGTCGACCCCGCTCTGGCCGCGGCCACCATCGCCGTGGTGGCCGCAACCGGAGATGAGGCCGACTACGACGAGATCCGCCAGCGCTACGAGAACGCCCCCACCCCGCAGCTTGAGCTGCGCTATCTGATGGCGCTCACCACCTTCAACGACCCCGCTCTTATGGACCGCACCTTGGCCGCCGCCCTCGACGGCGCGGTGCGCAGCCAAGACGCCGGATTCGTGCTCCGAGGATGCCTGGAAAACCGCGACCTAGGCCCCCAAGCGTGGGAGTTCATCGCCGAGCACTGGGACGACATCACCCAACGCCTCCCGAGCGCCATCGTCCCCCGAATGCTCGGCGGCGTCTCTGCCCTGGCCACCCTCGAGCTGGCCACCGAAGTCGAGGCGTTCCTAGCCGCCCACCCCGTCCCCCAAGGCCCCCTAATCGTCGCCCAACACCTGGAACGCCAAAAGATCAACTGCGAATTGCGAAGACGAGTCCAAGAAGCCTTGGGCTAATTGGTCCCTACCGCGGCCCTGATCGACTCCTTTAGCGACTTCATGGTCGCGAACACCGCGGTGGGCTCGTAGCCGCAGTGGGCCATGCAGTTGTCGCAGCGGGGATCCCTGCCTCGGCCGTAGCTGTCCCAGTCGGTGGTCTCGATCAGCTCCTGGTAGGTCTCGGTGTAGCCGTCGGACATCAAATAGCAGGGCTTCTGCCAGCCGAACACCGAATAGCTGGGGATGCCCCAGGCGGTGCATTCGTACTCCACCTTGCCCTCTAGGAAGTCCAGGAACAGCGGTGTGTGGTTCAGCCGCCACTTCTTGCGCTTGCCCTCGGAGAAGGCGTCTTGGAAGAGGCGCTTGGTCTGCTCCACCGGCAAGAAGTGCTCTTGGTCGGGAGCCTTCTCGTAGGCGTATCCCGGCGAGATCATCATGGAGTCGACTTCGAGGTCGTCGTTCAAGAAGTCGAGCACGCTGCGCACGTCTTCGGGGCTGTCGGTGCTGAAAAACGTGCTGTTGGTGGTGACCCGGAACCCCTTGGCCTTGGCCTCGTTGACGGCCTCCACAACCTCGTCGAATACCCCGTCGCGGGCCACCGCCAGATCGTGGCGCTCCTGGAGCCCATCCACGTGGACCACGAAGGAGAAGTAGGGCGACGGCTTGAACTTGTCGATCTTGCGCCTCAGCAACACGGCATTGGTGCACAGGTACACGAATTTCTTGCGCTTGATGAGCTCGTCCACCATCTCGTCGATCTGGGGGTGCAGCAGCGGCTCACCCCCGGCGATGGACACCATCGGGGCACCGCACTCCTCCATGGCTCCAATGGCCTCGTCCACGCTGACCCGCTTGCGCAGCACTTCGGTGGGGTACTGGATCTTGCCGCAGCCCGGACATTCCAGGTTGCAGGCGAACAGCGGCTCCAGTTCCACGATGAGCGGGAACTTCTCGCGGCGGCGCAGCTTGTTCTTGAAGACGTAGGTGCCAACCTTCATCGCTTGGCGAACTGGGATGGGCATATCAGCAAACCTCCTTGGTCAGCACTGGCGTCAACCGGCGAATGGTGCGCAATGCTCGATTAATTCTCGCTGGGGCGGTCAGGGACCGCAGTTCACGGCTGGGGGTGTCGGTCACCACCCGCACAACCGCGGCCGGACCGCCGCGATGGCGTTCCAACAGCCAGGCCGACTCCATGTCGACCGCCACCGCACCCCGGTCGGCCAACTCCTGTCGGCGCGGACCGACGGCCAGCTTAGGCACGCTGGCCACCGGGCCGGTGTGCACGGTGAACCCGGCTTCTTCCAGGCATTTGGCCACCGCTTCGGCCTGGGGCAAGCCGATCGGCGCCACGTCGTCGGCCGACACCTCGGTGGCAACCACCACGTCGCCCGGCTCGATACCACCGACCACCGCTCCGCCCATGCCGACCACCGCCACCGGGCCGCTATGCGGCTCAACGCGGCGGCTCGGCTTGGGGCCCATGCCCGTGCACACCACGGTCGCCCCACCGCCATCCCGGCGGATGCCCCTACGTGCGGCTCGGGCCTCCATGGCCAGCGGACAAAGCACCATCAGGGTCACTCTCCACCGCTCGTTGCCCGCACCCAGCGGCCCAGGGCCATCACCGGGAAAACCAGGCGGTACAGGTGGTACCGGATATAGAAGTCCCCGGAGAAGCCGGTCCCGGTGTACCAGGGCTCGTCCCAGTCGCCGTCAGGGCGCTGGTTGTCCACCAACCAAGCCACCCCGGCCCGAGCCGGCTCCCCGTCAGCTCGACCGGCCGCGATCAACGCCAAAAGCGCCCACGCGGTCTGCGATGGGGTGGATTCCCCGCGACCCCGCCAGTTGTGGTCGACATACGAGCGCATGTCCTCACCCCAGCCGCCATCGTGGTTCTGCACCGACTCCAGCCACCGGCAGGCCCGCACCACCCGGTCGTCGTCAGTCGGCACCCCTGCGCTGATGAGTGCCGGAACGGCCGCGCCAGTGCCGTAGATGTGGTTGGCCCCCCATCGCCCGTACCAGGATCCGTCGGCCTCCTGTTCGGCGCTCAGCCACTCAACCCCGCGGTCCACTGCCCGACGGTCCACCGGCAGCCCCATCCCGTCGGCGTCCAGCTCGCACAGCATCTCCACCACGTGAGCGGTTACATCGGACGACGGAGGGTCGATGACCTCTCCGAAGTCGCAGAAGGGCAGCTCAGCCACCAGCGGGGAGCAGTTGTCGGCGTCAAAAGCCGCCCAGCCGCCGTTGGTGCACTGCATTCCCTGGGTCCAAACCACCGCCCGCTCCAGCGCCTTTTGCACCGGCTTGGCGTCGGGATGATGGATGCGGCGCAAGGCCAGGGCCACCTCGGCGGTGTCGTCTAGATCAGGGTAGAAGCTGTTCTCGAACTCAAACGCCCACCCGCCGGGGGCCAAATGGGGACGCCGCTCAGCCCAGTCGCCCACCACATGGACCTCCTGGTCCAGCAGCCAACGGGCCCCGGCTTCCATCTGGGGGTCGTCAGGTGCCACTCCGGCATCGGCCAGCGCCACCAGTGCCAGACAGGTATCCCACACCGGCGACTGGCAGCACTCCAGCCGGCGCATGTCGTCTTCGACAATGGTCCAGGCGTCGAACCCTTCGAGACCTTGGGCCAAGATCGGATGTTTCAGGGAGTAGCCCCGCAGGTACAGGGCCAACAGCGAGTACACCCACGGAGGCTGTATGCCGCCCCAGCAGCCATCGGACTCTTGTCGAGCGATGATCCACTGCTCGGCCCGACTAAGCGCCCACTCCCGCAACCGCCGATGCGGACGGTTCTCGTAATGATGCAGCACCTGATCGAGGCGCTGGAACCGCCGGGCCACTGACCCGATCGGGGCGAGCTCTCTTTCCGGGGGAGTGGCCCCGGTGCGGATCTCGTCCAAACCGATCCCCATCGACCGCACCGGGCGGTGAGCCCCCACCACGGTCAACGCCACCACGGTTTGGCGGGCCCAGCAGGCGAAGTCGTAGATGTTCAGCGGAACCTTCTTGGGCAAAAGGACCACCTCAGGCGGCAGCGCGGGCAGATCCTCCCACCGCCACAGGCCGAAAAGCGCCATCCAGATTCGGGTGAACACCCGGCTGCGCTCCAGGCCACCCTCGCCGCGGATGTACGCGGCCGCTTTCGCCATGTGGTCGGCGTCGACCGGATCGCCGGCGTAGCGGAGCGCCCAGTAGGCCTCCACAGTGACCGACAGGTCAGCCGGGCCTTGGAAGTAGGTGGACCAGGTGCCGTCGGCCCGCTGGCTGTGGCGGATCCAGTTCGCGGTCTGCCGGGTGATCTCCGGGTCGGAGATGCCCAAGAACTCGCGGAGGAACAAATCCTCGGCCTCGATGGATACGTTGGTCTCCAGTTCGTCCTTCCACCACCCATCGGTGTCTTGGAGACTCAGAAGCCGGTCGCGGGCCCTGGTCAGAGACTGCTCGGCTCCCATCAAAAATCCCTCCCTACGATGAACTGGGCCAGAGAGCGCATCTCCTCCACCACCTCGGCAACTACCGACTCGTTTTGGGTAACGGAGTCGAGAGCCGACATCGCCAAGTCGAGGTGGGTCCGGGCCAGCGCCTGGGCGCCCTCCCGTCCGCCCCCCACATCCACCAAGGCTCGGGCCGCCTCTATGTCTTCAGCTTCCAAATGAGGACGGCCATAGAGATCAGCCAACTCACCGGCTACCGATGTGCCGCTGTTGAGAGCGATAACCACCGGCAGCGACTTCTTGCGCTCCCGCAGGTCAGCCCCTGCGGGCTTCCCGGTGCGCTCAGGGTCGCCCCATATCCCCAGCAGGTCGTCCACCGCCTGAAAGGCAATCCCCATGTGGGAGCCGTAGGCGGCCAATCCCTCGACCACTTCGTCGTGGGCCCCAGCCAAAATGGCCCCCACAGACGAGGCGTATGACAAAAGCGCTCCAGTCTTGCCCTGTTCCATGGCCAGGCACTGCTCCAGGGTGATGTTGGACCTCTCCTCAAAGGCCATGTCCATGCTCTGGCCGGTGATCATGCCCGAAACCGCGTCAGCCAAGTGCTTGGTTGCTTTGACCCGAGGCGGGGTGGGGTCGGACATCAACACCTCGAAGGCCAAAGCGTGGAGGGCATCTCCCACAACAACACCGACGCCGATGCCGAACTTGGCCCATACCGTGGCCCGGTGCCGGCGCTCGGCATCGTTGTCGATGATGTCATCGTGGATGAGCGAAAAGTCGTGGATCAGCTCGATGGCCACCGCTCCGGGAACCCCGGTCTCCGACGGTGCCCCGACAGCCTCGGTCGACAAAATAGCCAGGGCGGGGCGGGTTCCCTTGCCTCGCCCCTGAAAGTGGTATTCGGCGGGCACCCTCAGCTCCTCGCACAGCCCGCCCAAGGCCGCGGCGATGGCGGGGTCGACCAGATTCTTGGCCCGATCAAGAATGGCCGGTGTCGGTGATCCACCGCTCATGCAATGGTCCTCTCTCGTTGGTCTTGCCAGATGGGCGTCGACGCGTCAGTGCCACGGCAGTAATTGAGCGCCATGCGGGCCGCTTGGGTGCCGGAGCGGACCGCACCTTCCATGGTGGCCGGCCAGCCGGTATCGGTCCACGCTCCGGCCAAAAACAGACCGTCGATGGCCGTGATCGTGCCGGGGCGAAGCCGACGGGTACCGGGGCGACCGGCGAAGGTGGCCCGATGTTCTCGGGTCACCACTGCATCCAACACCTCGGCCTCGGCCGAGAGCGGGAAGAGATCGGCGAGCGCCGACTGATAGCGCTCGATCATCTCGGCGGGCCGGTCGCCAATCTCATCGAAGGCCGCCGACTGCGATACGGCCACGACCTGCTCGCCGCGGCTATGGGCACCAGTGGCCTCCCCATGCTCATCCCGGGCCCAATTGGCGGCCTCAGTGCGGTCGAACACGAACTGCACCGGAGAGTCAAGGGCCGCGGTGAACGGCACGTCCATGATCTGGCGGTCGAACACAAAATGCACATTGACAATGGGAGAGATCCCGAGGTCGGCCAGTTCGGCTTGCCCGGCGACGGTGTCGGGAGGCAGCAAGCTGTCCACCGCGTCGTGGGGGACAGCAAGGATCACCGCTTCAGCGTCGATTCGTTGCCCGTCCGCCGTCACCGAAGGGCCGTGGCCCACGGCCTCCACCTGGGCTTGGAGCTGGATGCTCCCCCCTTGGGCGGTGATCACTTGGGCGGCGGCATCGCCGTGCAGAGCCGATAACGGCACGCGAGTCCAGCCCAAGTCGGCGGAATCGGCATCGTCCAAGAGCCCGGTGCGAAAGACCTTGACCGCCAGGCTCAGCGAGGCATCGTCGGCCCTCAGATTCACGGTGGGCAAGCAGATCAGGTCCCACAGACCGGCAATGGCCCGGTCGGACTCCCCTCGAAATCGCAGCCATCCCCCGAAACTCATCTCATCGGTTTCCGGATCGTCGGGATCAAGGCGGCGCAGGGCCAGCGCGGTGCGAACCGCCCGCAGTCGGTCGGCGACCGACAGCGGGCCATAGCTCAGGAGCGATCGGGCCAAATGCAGGGGGGCCGGAGCGCCGGTACGAGAGATGCGCGCCAAACGGCGACCAGGGCGGGTCACGGGAACCGACAGCCGGGATTGCTCGGTCACTTGGTCGGTGACTCCCAAGCGATCCAAGAACGACCGGTACTCGGTGCAGCACCGCATGAACACGTGCTGGCCGTTGTCGAACCATCGCCCGTTGCGCTGAAACGACCAGGTGGCCCCGCCCAACCGAGGAGCCCGCTCATACAGCGTCACCCGGGCTCCGCCGTCGGCCGAGGCTATTGCCGCGGCCAAGCCGGCCAATCCTCCTCCGACCACCGAAATCTGCGGCGCCGCGTCCGGATCGCCCGGTCGGCGGGAAACGGCAGAACTCATACGGATGCTCCGGCCAAGCTGCGGACAGCCACCCAGGCTTTTTCCCTGGTGGGCAGGGACATACGACCCTCCAACACGGCCGTGGGAGCCGCCGCTATACGGGCCAGCAGCCGGTGGTAGATCCCAGCCATAGCTCCGGTACAGGCCCGGCTGCGATGGTCCAGCATCTTGAGCAGCTTCAGACCCTCGGCGAACCGCCGCTCAGCCCGCTCGGCCTCGAACGACACCAGTGCACCCACCGCTTCGGTCGGCCCGGTCAGATCCGGAGCGCAGCCGAACTCATCGATGTCAGCCGATGGCAGGTAGACCCGGCCCATGCCCCGGTCTTCCACGATGTCGCGCAGGATGTTGGTGAGCTGGAGGCCTACACCCAGCACATCGGCCAACTCGCTGGCCTCATCGGGATCGCCGGTAGTGCCGAACACCCCCAGCGACAGGCGGCCCACTGATCCGGCCACCAGCCGGCAATAGTGCTCTGTCTCCTCGATGGAGGTGTACACCTTCCCCACGGCGTCCTGTTCGCACCCGTCGACGATCTCATTCAAGGCGGCCACCGGGATGGGAAACCGGTCTGTGGCGTGGGCGAGTCCCACCAGCACCGGATCTTCAGGGTCACTGAGGCCGCCGTCGGCCAGCGTGTCAATGTCGGCCCGCAGCTCGGCCAGCCGGGCCAGCTTTTCGTCTTGGGGAAGCGGACCGTCGCCCACGTCGTCGATGCGCCGGGCCATGGCATAAAGGGCAGACATGGCCAGTCGCTTCGGCTTGGGCAACAGCCGGATGCCGTAGGAGAAGTTGCGGGCCTCGGTCCGAGTGATCTCCTCGCATCGCCGATAGGCGTCGGCTGTTTTCACTTTCGCATCCAGCGGGCCACGGCGTTGCGCGCGGCGCGAACCGGTTGGGCATCAGCCACTTTGCGGGGGGCAACCAGTCGAATCGCATGAGCCGCGGTGCGGACCTTTGTAGGGGTCCGCAGCTTTCTCAGCACCTCGTAGTCGGCCCCGGCTATGGCATCCAAAGTGGCAAATCCACCTGCGGCATAACCAGCCACCGTCACCTTGGCCCACCCGCTGAGGGAGGCCACCAGCGGGTCGCCTCGGCTGAGCAGCCCGAGGGCGGTGTCGCACTGGTGGGCCACCAAACGGCGGAGATGCTCCGGTGCCCGGGCCGCGGCAAGATCGTCCTCATCCACGCCGAAACGGGCCATCTCGTCGGCCGGGAAGTAGATGCGGCCCTTTTCGACGTAGTCCTCCCGGATGTCTTGAAGGTGCTCTATCAATTGCAGGCCGGTGCACACCGCATCGCTGAGGGCGATGCGCTCGGGAGTTTCCGATTCGAAAACCGCCAGCACCAGTCGCCCCACGGGGTTGGCCGACAACGTGCAGTACTCGGCCAATTCGGCCTGGGTCTGGTAGCGGTGCTTGCGCTGATCCAGCCGGTTGGCCTCGATGAGCGCCAGGAACGGCTCGTCGTCGATGTCCAATTCGGTGAGGAGAGGGGTGAGCCGGGCCATCACCGGGTGGGTGGCACCGCCGCTGCGGGCTCGATAGAGCTCCTCTTCTACCCAGTCCAGCGCGGCCAAACGGTCGCCGTCGTATTCGTCTCCGATGTCGTCCACCAATCGGGCGAATCCGTAGACAGCCAGCAGATGGGCCCGAGGGCGCGCCGGGACAGCTCGCAGCACAACCGGGAAGTTCTCGCTTCCCCTCTGGGTCATGATCGAGTTCAGATCGAACTCGACTTCTGTCTGCACAACGCCCCCGCTGCTTTCTGGGCTAACCCGCTGGTCAACGAGCTAGCCGGGCCATTTTTGACTATGTTCTGACAATTGTTACCCAATTGCAAACAAAAGAGTGACCATCAGGTCACCTTTTTGTACGCGCTCAATCCGGGGCTGTCAAGGCATTGACAGCCCCGGAGTCGTCAAAGGTGGGACGATCGGCGAATCGACCCATGAGGCCCTCAGCGAAAATGTGGGCGATGGCGTCCATAATGAGGGCGCCGGCGAGCCGATGTCCCCGGGGATCGTCGGACAGCGCCTCGCCAAGTCGCTCGGCCAGCCGCCAGAACACCCGCTGGGCGGCGGCGGCATGCTCCACCTGGCCTTGCACCGATCGCTTGGCCACCTCCAGCATGATGGGCAGGCCAGGCAGGAGCGATTCTGCCAGGCGGCGGGTGAGCTCTTGGCGGCTCAACCCGGTCTCGCCGTGGATCGAAGCGGCGAATTCTTCCGCGGTGTTGTCCACCACAACTTCCACCGCTTGGAAGAACAGATCCTGCTTGGAGCGGTAGTAGCGGTAGAAGGTCCCCTTGGCCACACCAGCCTGGGTGCAGATGTCGGCCACGCTCACCTCGGTGTAGCCCCTGAGGGCGAACTCCTGAATGGCCACTTCCCGAAGCTGCTCGCCGCTGTCAGCCAAGTTGGCCACTTCAGCGTGATCGGGGTTCTCCGCGTTCATGATCTGGGCGATATGGCGCAAGGGCAAGCGGTGGCGCTCTCGCAGTTCCCTGATCTGCTCGACTGCTTCGGCGTGGCGCTGGCTGTAGAGGAAGCGGTTGGCGGCGGCCCGGCGGGGCGCGGGCAATAGGCCCAGCCGCCGGTAGTGGTGGATGGAGGCAGCTGGGACTCCGGTGCGGGCTACAAGCTCGCTGATGGGGAACTCGCCGGGAGTACCCATGCCTCCACTCTTATTCGCTTTGCTCTGCCACCGCCAGCGCGTCTTCGAAACTCGTGGCCGCGAATGGCTATTCCTGCTCGGCGATTTTGATTGCCTCATCGAAACTTGTGCCTTGCTCGATGAGGTTGCGGTACTTCATTACGTGGCGGGGGCGGTTGAATCCGAGCACGCCCACTAGGCGGCCGGCTCGGCCGTAGAGAGCGGCAAAGCGCCGCTCTTCGGTCGAACCGGTGATGATGCGCACCTCGTCGTCGGGCCGGGCCCGCCCGGCCAACTGGATCTTGCGGTCGTACTGGTCGCTCCAGAACCACGGGACCGGGGTGTAGGGCTGGGCCTCGTTGTCGGAGGCCAATAGTCGGCGGGCGGCGTGCTGGCCTTGATCGATGGCGTTGTCCCAGTGCTCTACCCGCATGGTCTCGCCGAACATGCGGTTGGGCCAGCGGGCCACGTCGCCGGCCGCGGCAATGCCCGGGGCAGCCAGGCTGGTCTCATCGCACACCACCCCGTTGTCGAGCGTCAGCCCCGAGCCCTCCAACCACTCGGTGTTGGGAATCACACCGATACCCACCACCACCACGTCGGCTTCGACCGACGTGCCATCGCTGAGGTTCACCCGCTCCACCCGGCCATGGCCGTCGAAGCCGTCGACGCCCACCCCCAAGCGCAGGTCCACCCCGTGGTCCCGGTGGACCTCGGCGCAGACCGTGCCCACCTCGGTGCCCAGGATCCGGCCCAGCGGCACGGGCAGGGCCTCGATCACGGTAACCTCCAGGCCCCGTTCCCGGGCGGTAGCCGCCACCTCCGCCCCGATGAAACCGGCCCCCACCACCACTACCCGCTGGGGTGTGGCCTCCAACTCTGCTCGGATGGCCAGGCAGTCGTCGAGGCCCCGAAGGGTGTATATGCCGTCGAGGCCGTCGGTGGGTAATTCCCGGCAACGGGCCCCGGTGGCGATGAGGATGCCGTCGGCGGTGACTGTTGAGCCGTCGTCCAGCGTCACAGTCCGGTCGGCGACATCGAGGCTCACGGCCCGGCGGCCCAGCCTCCAGTCGGCCTCTAGGCCCTGGAGCGATTCATCGTCAGACAGCGCGATGCGGTCGAGCTCCCACTCTCCGGCGAGGAGCTGTTTGGACAGGGGAGGCCGGTCGTAGGGCTGGTGGGGCTCATCGCCGACGATGGTGATGGCCCCGTCGAATCCGTCTCGCCGGAGCGACTCCGCGGCCCGGGTTCCGGCCAGAGAGGCTCCAACGATGGCTAGAGAGCGCAGCGGGCGATTACTCCTCGGCGACGGAGATGGCCTGCTTGGGGCAGCGTTGGACCGATTCGTTCACTCGCTCGCGGGCCTCATCCCCCGGGGTCTCGTTCAGCAGGTACAAGAAGTCGTCGTCGCGCACCTCGAAAATGTCAGGAGCGACCTGCATGCAAATGGCGTTGCTCTCGCACAGGTCGTAGTCCACGACCACCCGGTATCCCATTGGTTCCTCCCATCTCCCAAGAAGACACCCTGACCCTACCCAACCAACCCCCACCCCGTCACCATCGGACCGAACGTCTGTCAGAGGCAATAGTGCTGGGTGTAGGTGCGGATTTCTTGGCGGGCGGTGGCTACGGCTTCTTCTAGGGCGAAGGCTTTGCGGAACAGCTCGCGGAGGTCTTCGATTTCGCCGATCTCTCGGGAGGCATTGGCCACGGTGGTTACCGCCTCGCGGATGTCGGGGGGTGCGGCATCCTCTAGTGAGTCCAACTGGGCCAAGTCCCCCTCGCCTTCCGCCGGCCGCATCCCCACCCCGTCTTCAGCCAGCTCGCAGAACGCCACAATGTCGCCTTTGTCCTCACTGCCACATGACACTGCCCCTAGCAGCAGCAGCGCCAGGCCCATTGGAATCAGGGCCCGGAGGGGAAGGCTCATCCCACTAGCATGCCCCGTTAGGAGGTGGGCTTGTCGGAACCGACGATCCACATGGCGTAGTACTGGGCTCCGCCTCCGTAGGCGTGGCCGAAGGCTTTGCGGGCACCGTCCACCTGGTGGTCGCCGGCCATGCCCCGGACCTGGAGGGCGGCCTCGGCGAAGCGGATCATGCCCGACGCCCCGATCGGGTTGGTCGACAGCACTCCACCCGAGCAATTAACCGGCAGATCACCGCCGTCTAGATGGGTGGCGCCCTCTTCCACCAGCTTCCAGCCGTCGCCGATCCCACAGAAACCCAGGCTCTCCAGCCACATCGGCTCGTACCACGAGAACGGCACGTACATCTCCACCGCGTCGATCTCGGCCCGCCGGTCGGTGATGCCGGCCTGGGCGAACACGTCGTCGGCGCAGTCCCGGCTGGCATGGGGATTCACCTCGTCGCGCCCGGGGAAGTTGTTGGCCTCGCTGCGCAAGGCCGTGCCGTGGATCCAGGCCACCGACTTGGTCGAGGCGTCCCCGGCGGCCTCGTCGCCCAGCACCAGCGCACAGGCCCCGTCCGATGACGGGCAGGTCTCAGAAAACCGGATCGGCTCCCACAGCATGGGCGATTCCACCACTTGGTCGAAGGTCAGTTCCCTCTGTTGCAGGTGGGCATAGGGATTGCGCAGCGCGTGCTGGCGGTCTTTGAACGCCACCATGCAGCCGATCAGCTCGGGGGCGTTGGTGCGGGCCATGTACTGGCGGATGATGGGCGAGAAATAGCCGCCGGCCCCAGCGTTGATCGACACCGAGAACGGCTGGGGCAATGACAGCGCCCAGGTGGCGTTGGACTCCGACTGCTTCTCGAACCCCAGGGTGAGCACCCGGCGGTGGATACCGGCCTGCACCAGCGAGGCGGCCACCACGGCGGTAGACCCGCCCACCGATCCTGCGGTGTGGACCCGCAACAGCGGTTTGCCCACCGCCCCCAGCGCCTCGGCCAAGAACAGCTCGGGCTGCATGACCCCTTCGAAGAAGTCGGGGGCCTTGCCCACCACCACGGCGTCGATGTCGTCCCAGCCCAGCTCGGCATCCTCCAGGGCCCGGTAGGCGGCCTCCCGCACCAACCCGGGCATCGACACGTCACCTCGGGTGGTCTGGTACTTGGTCTGGCCGACTCCCAGCACTGCGGTGCGCTCGGCCATCACTCCCCCTCCATCACACACACCAGGTTCTGCTGAAGGTAAAGGCCCGACGCGGCGTGGCCCAGTACCCGGTCGGCCCGCTCGTCGTGGATGTGGGTCGCGGCGTCGGCGATGCGCATCAGGCCGGCGGCCATCATGGTGTGGCCGGCCAATGCCCCGCCGCTCGCGTTTACGGCAGTGTCGGCTCCCAGCCCCAGCTCGAGCTCCAAGATGTGCTCTTGGGTGGTGAAAGGAGCGGCCAGCTCCGCGGCGTCCAAGCGGTCGGAACCCGCTCCAGCCTGGGCCGCGGCTTTGTGCGCGCTGGGGGCCCGGGTCAGGTCGCGCACCCCCGGCTGGTGGGGATCGATCCGGTGGTCGATGCCGGTGATCCAGGCCGGTCGCTCGCACAGCTCTCGAGCCCGGTCACCGGCGGCCAGCACCACGGCCACGCCTCCGTCGGCGGAGGCGGCGCAGTCGCTGGGCCGCAGCGGGTCGGCGATGGGTGCCTCGGCCAAAACGCCGTCGATGGTGGCCTCGGCGGAGGATCGCACCGCCAACGGGTTGTCGGCCGCGCCATTGAGGCTGCGGACCGCGATCTCGGCCAGGCGCTGCTCGCTTACCGCGCCCGACTCCAGCATGAGTCGGGCCTGGAGAGCAGCCAGGGCAAAGGCATCGGGCCACAGCGGCCCCAGGTAGTAGGGGTCGAGCTGGGTGGAGAGCACGTCGCGCAGCGATCCGGGCGACGACTTGCCGTAGCTGTACACCAGCGCGGTGTCCACCCCGCCGATCTGGAGCTTCACCCATGCTTCGTACAGGGCCCAGGCCCCGTCCATCTCCACATGGCTTTCGCTGATGGGCGGCACCGCACCCACCGCGTCCAAGGTGTGGACGAACGAGAACGCCTGTCCGGCCAGAAAGTCGCTGCTGCCCGAGCACGTGAAGCCAATGTCGTCTTGGGTGAGGCCCACTCCGCCGCGGGCCTCGTTGATCAGCGGCACCATCAACTCCACCTCGGTGGTGTGGGTGAGGGCTTTCTCCTGGTGCTGGGCCACTGAGACAACGGCAATGTCGCGCATCAGCCCTGCTCCCCTGCGGCCTGTTTGGCGTGCCAGGCGTTGGTGCCCGCGGCGGTCACCGGGATGTCGGGCTCGCCGGTGGGCTCCCAGTACAGAATGTTCTCCGCGGTGCGGCCCAATTCGTCGTCGGGCTTCCATACCGCCCGCACCCGCATGCCCATGCGTACTTGCGCGGTATCGATTCCTCCCACCAAACCAAGGAAGCCGATGTCGGCGCCGTCGAGGTGGATCCAAGCGCTCACGTAGGGGATCTCTAGGTCGTCCCGGCCCGGAATCGGCAAGCGCGTCACACAGAAGCCCCCCACGTGGCCGGTGTCGGGCAGCTCCACGTAGTCGGGGGTGGCCGCGCCGTGGCGGGGGTCCACCCCCCGTGGGGGCACGAACACTGCGCCGTCGACTGGGGAGCGCTGGCCGAGGATCTTGCGGTCGGCGAAAGCGTTCAGATACCCCGATGAGGCATCGCCGGGAATGAAGTCGTACTCCAGGCGGATGGGGGTGCGCACCGACCGCACCGGCTCCACATCGGCCAGCTTCTCGGGCAGGCGCACCTCGCCTGCCAGCGCCGCCGGGGGAATGCTCGGATCGGGGCTCACTGGTCTGCTCCCTCGGGCACAAAACCCTCCAGATCGGCGATGTGCCCCTCCCGCTCGGACCGCCACCGGGCCGTCACCCGCATCCCCACCGACAACTCGTTGGGGCCATCCACCAGCAGCCCGTGGACCATGGGGGTGTCGGCACCGTCTAATTGGATCAAGCCCAAACCGTGGGGCTGATCCCACGGGGACTGGGATCGGGGCGGGTCCACCCAGGTCCAGCTCACCACCTCGCCGCCGGGACCCACTTCCACGAATTCGGTGAGCGGCTCTGAGGACTCAGGGTCGTACTCGGTGGGAGGACACAGCACCGCACCGTCAGTTCGGCGGATGCCCAGGATGATTCCCTCACGCAAGCCAGTAAGAAAGCCGCCAATCACCGGCCCAGTGGTGCGGGTAAACGGGTACTCCAGCACCAAGTCAGCCCGCAGCCGCTCCGCCATGTGTCTATCCCTGGCCGTCCAAAGAGATTGTGCCGGCATCGGTGTCGATGACCACCGTGGTCCCGTCGACCGGCTCGACGCCGTCGAACTCCACCCCCATAAGGCACGGGATCTGGAAGTCCCGGCTGATGATGGCCAGGTGGCTCTCAATATCGCCCGACCGGCACAGGATCCCAGCCAAGTCGGCCTCGATTGGAGCCAAGAACGTGGCCCCGGCGTCTTTCACCAGCGCCACCGTCTCGGAGGCAACGTCGTCGCCGGCATCGAGCACCGCGATCACGTCATCGGGGGTGTCGAAGCGCTTCAGCTGTCCTTGGCCGGAGATCCCGGAGAATACCGAGCTTCCTCGGCCCACAACACCGCCCATCAGAATTCGATGACCTGGCGTACAACCTCGCCGTTTCGCACCGCCTCAAGGGCCGGGTTGATCTCGTCGATGGTGATGCGTCGGGTGATCATGCTCTCCAAGTCCAGCCGGCCGTTCTTCCACAACCTCAGCAGCCGGTGGAAGTCGGTGCGCACGTCGGTGCCGCCGTAGTAGGAGCCGACCAGGGTCTTCTCGTTGTAGAACAACTCGAAGGCGCTGAACGACACCATCTCTTCCATGCGGCCCACCCCTACGATGCAGCAGGTGCCACCCCGCCGAGTCATGTCGTAGGCGGTGCGCATCAGCGCGGGAACGCCGACGCACTCCAGGGCATAGTCGAATCCGTCGCCAGCGGTTATCTCGTTCTTGGCCCCCTCCAAATCTTCGGGCAGCACCGCGTGGGTGGCCCCGAAGGAGATGGCCTCATCGAGCTTGGCAGGGTTCTTGTCCACAGCAACGATCTCAGCCGCCCCGGCGATCCTGGCGCCCTGAATGGCGGCCACGCCAACGCCCCCGGCGCCGATCACCAGCACCGATGAGCCGGGGCTGACCTTGGCGGTGTTCATGGCCGCACCTGCCCCGGTCATCACGCCACAGCCGATGAGGGAGGCCACGTCCAATGGGATGTCTTCATCGATCTTCACCACGCCCTGGCGGGGCATGAGCATCTTCTCGGCGAACGTGCCCGCTCCGGCCATGCCGCCGATCTCCTGGCCGCCCTGGGTGAACTTCATCCGGGCCATGGAGCCGAAAGTGATGTTGGAGCACAAGTTGGGCTGGTTGCGGCCGGTGCAATAGACGCAGGTCCCACACGGCGGCGACCACACCACGATCACATGGTCCCCAGGAGCCAGGTCGTCCACATTGGAACCCACCTCCTCGATGATCCCCGCACCCTCGTGGCCCAGCACCGCCGGCGGAGCCTGGGGAATGGTCCCGTTCATGGCCGACACATCCGAGTGGCACACCCCGGTATGAGTGATCTTGATGGCTACGTCATCAGGGCCCAGATCCAACATCTCGACGTCATCGCATACGTCCAGGTTGACTTCGCCCACTTCTCGCATAATCGCCGCAAGCATTGAAGGATCGTAGGCCGAGCCTGCCTTCTACGACACACCTAGCCGCCAAACCGATGGCTAGTCTCATCAGCCATGCCGCAGACCATTCCGCTGGACATGGAGGAGCTGAACCGAATGGTGGAGTTCTGGGACATCTTGGTGTCGGAGAACTCCAAGAAGCGCACCGGTCTCACCTCGGGGCTGATCCCGGTGCGGGAGTACACCGGCTACTCGGGGATGGAGGCTTGGCTGCGCTGGCCCGACATCTTGGCCCGCTGCGACGAGGTGCTCGATGCGTCCGAGTTGGGAGCCAAGATGCGGGGGCCGGGCACGCAGACCACCAACGCCCACCCCTTCGCCCTCGTCTGCATCCCGTTCGGCGGCTGGAGAGCACTCGAGGAGCTTTCGGCCATGGGGCTCACCACCCAGGTGGAGGACGTGGAGGATCGGGTGCGCTTCCTCATGGACTACTGGATCCGCTGGGTGGAGCCGTGGCGGGGCGACGGCTTCCGCTCGTGCTGGGATGCGGCCGACACGCTGCGGACCTGCGACCCGGGCCAAATCGACACCCTGTATCAGGCGGCCTGGCCGGTGGAGGGCGACACCGACAATCGCACCGCCCGCCGATTCGTGGCCGGACTCCAGCAGTACCTCTTCTTGTTGTACCTAGACACCCGGCTGGGCACCGGGGACACCGGCCCCTACCCGCTGCCCAACGGCCGGCACATGATCGTGCGGGAGTTCTCGTCGCTGGCCCAGAGCTGGATCCCCTGGAGCCATGTGGCCGCCGACGTGCCCTATCAGAACCTGTTGGTGGGCTTGGTGTTTAGGCCCGGCATCCACAACCGGGTGAACGATCTGTCCACCACGTTCTCAGTGCCAGCCGACAACCTGGCCTGGCTGGAGGCCATGTCGGTGTTCGAACCGCGGCCCAATGGAGAGCTGGTGCCGGTGGACCGGGAGGAGATGCCCGAGATCCTGGCCGCAATCAAGAGGGCTCAGGGCGACGCCTACCGGTTGATGAACACCTGGACCTTTGAGGAAAAGGTCCGCAACGGCACCTATGTGTACTTCAGGGGGCTGATGTGGCCGTTTACCAACATGCTGGGCATCGACGATGAGTTCGACTGGTCGATTCCCCACCCCCACACCGCCGAGACGGTGTGGCCCGTCTTTGCCGGCGGCCTACCCGAACAGGAGGGCGCCGAGCAGGTCCCCTTCCCCATGTTCCCTCGCTTGAAAGGCTTCTGACCGTGAAAATCGACATGCCGCTATCGGCTGATCTGGCCGGGGTTCGGGATCAGGCCCAGGCCTACCAGGACATGGGGGTCGACGGGGTGTTCACCTTCGAGGGCCAGCGCGACGTGTTCTTCCCCCTGCTGTCCGCGGCCCAAGACACCGGACTCGACCTATACACCAACGTGGCCATCGCCTTGCCCCGCAGCCCGATGCACTTGGCCTACCAGTCGTTCGACCTGCATCGGCTGTCAGATGGAAAGTTCGCCCTGGGCCTGGGGTCACAGATCAAGCCCCATATCACCAAGCGCTATAGCGCAGTGTGGGACCGCCCGGTGGCCCAGATGCGGGAGCTGATGGCCGCCACCAAGGCCATCTTCGCCCGGTGGCAGGACGGCGATCCCCTCGACTTCCGGGGCGACTATTACACCTTCACACTCTCCACCCCGATCTTCGAGCCGGAACCGCTGGAGTGGGGAACCCCGCCCATTTGGGCCGGGGCGCTGGGGCCGAAGATGACCAAGATGGTGGCCGAAACCGCCGACGGCATCCTGATCCACCCGTTCTGCTCTGAGCGCTTCCTGCGGACCAAGACGCTCCCCGCAGTGGAAGCGGGCCTGTCCGCCGCCGGGCGCAGCCGGGACGATTTCACCTTCGGAGTGGGGGTGATCGTCGGGCTGTACGGCGACGACGCCGACGAGTCAGAGGCTTGGCGGGTGGAGCAACTCTGCCGATCCAACCTGGGGTTCTACGGCTCCACTCCGGCCTACCGGGTGGTGCTCGACGCCCACGGCTGGGGCGACCTCCAAGACGAGCTCAACCGCCTCACCAAACAGGGCCGCTGGGGCGACATCGGCGACGTGTGGGACGACGAGATGGTCCATACCCTCAGCATCCAGGGCACCCCTGCCGAGGCAGCCGCCGAGATCCGCAACCGCTTCGGCGCCCTAGCCGACCGCATCCACCTCTCCCTCCACGGCGCCCCCCAACCCCTGGTCGCCGAGCTGTTCGCCAACCTGAAGGACTGAGGGTCAATACCTGACTTTGGGTGACTAGCCCGGAGGCTGGATGTGGGCTTCCACTCGATTGGCGGGCTCGTCGATCCAGCCTTTGGAGTTGGCGTAGGCCAGCATTCCGTCGAATTGGGCCTGCCACTCGGCGTCGACAGCATCGCCGGCTAGATCCAGCACGAAAGCGATGTCGATCCACAGGTGATTGTCCCGTTCCGAGGCGGCGGCCCGTCCTCCGAAGGCGGCCACCGCGGCGGCTACGTCGCCGTCGATTGCCACGTGGAACTCCCGGAAGTTGCCTGCATCTTCGAGAGTGATGGTGTCGGCAATGGCGATGAACATGCCCTCAGCCTTGCGCTTGTCGAGGGCGGGTGTCGATCCGGAGGGAGAAGGGCAGAGACAGGGCGGCGGTGACGACCACCATGCCCATAAGCAGGTCG
Source organism: Acidimicrobiales bacterium (assembly GCA_963663255.1). Classification (GTDB taxonomy): domain Bacteria; phylum Actinomycetota; class Acidimicrobiia; order Acidimicrobiales; family Bin134; genus Poriferisocius. Next base: position 1,428,965 of record OY760141.1, on the reverse strand, counting down.
ATGGCCTCGGAAGCCGAGGCGGCAGTGGTGGCGAAGGTGAGCCCTAGGGCCACGCCGATGGTGGTCGCCACCCGCTGAGCGGTGAAGTTGATGCCAGTGGCCAAAGAATGTTTGTCGGCAGGCACATCGGTGACCGATGCGGCCATCAATGACGGGAAGACCATGCCAGTGGCCACCCCGATAATGGTCATGCCGGTCACGAACACCGCGGCGTTGGGTTCATCGCCCAACACCACCCACAGCATGATGGTGCCGCCGACATAGATGGCGGTGCCAGGGAGGATGAACATGCGATGGCCGGTACGGTGGGCGATCCGGCCGATGAGTACGCCGACCACTCCGGCAAACAGCGCCAGCGGCGCCACTGCGAACCCGCCCTCTATGGGAGTCCACCCCCAAGACCGGATGATGATCACGGTGAATCCGAAGAACATGGCGAACCACGACGACGCGAATATCAGCATGGACAGGTTGCTCCGGCGAACATTGGGAATGCGGAAAAGCCGCAGCTCCACCAACGGGTTCGGGTGATTCCATGTCCGCTGTACGAACAGCCCGAAAACGGCCAAACTCCCCACAATGCTGCCCCCTACCTTCCAGTCAGCCCAGCCCCACGGATCACTCTGCACGATGCCCAAGGTGACCAGCGCGGTGGCCGCGGCCACCATCAGCCCACCAAGGGGGTCGGGCAGCGCCCGAATGTCGGCGCTGCGGGACTCCCTGTACACCAACGGAACCACGACTAGGACGATGAGGCAGAACGGGACGTTCAGCCAGAACATCCACTCCCACCCCAGCCACTCGATAGCCAATCCGCCCACCGGCGGGCCGATGGCTGACGACGTCCCACCGGCCACCGCCCAGATCCCGATGGCCAGCGGCAGCCGGTTGGCGGGCATGGTGGCCAGCAGCAGGGCCACTGCGGCCGTATTCACGGCGGAGGCGCCCAGTGCCAGCACCGCCCGGGCGCCGATCAGCACGCCCACCGAGGGAGCCAGCCCGCCCACCACCGAACCGGCCAAGAAAAGCAGCGTGCCGACCAGCAGCATCCGCCGCCGCCCCAACTTGTCGGCCAGCACACCGGCGGGAACCAAGGTGGCTGCCCCGACGATGGTGAAGATGTTGGTGACCCACGACAGGGTCGGGTCGGAGACGCCGGGGAATGCCTCCCCGAGTGCCGGATAGCCGACCGTCATGATCGACAGGCCGATGCCGGTCAGGGAGGCCGCGATGACCAGTACTGTCAACCCGATGGCCGGATGTCCGGTGACTGGTTGGGGGGCGGCCGCTGCGGTCACCTAGTTTTCAACCAGAGGTTGGCGGAGTTCCCCGACACAAGTGGCCACGCTAGACGAGGTACCAGCAATATGAGCAGCGAGAGTACAGAAGGCACCGTCACCGAGGTCCTCGGCGGCGACATCCTGGTGGCCCAAGACGGCGGCGTGCTCACCCTCACCTTGAACCGGCCTGACGCCCACAACGCCATTACCCCCGACCAGCGGAATTTCTTGGCCGACGAGTTCGCCCGGGCCAGCGAAGACCTCGCCGTTCGAGCGGTGATCTTCACTGCGGTAGGCAAGGGATTCTGCACCGGCGCCGATTTGCGCATGTCCCGGCCCGATCCGGTGCGGCCTGAGGGGGCCCCCGCCCGAGCCATCTTGGATGGCGCTCGGGGCATCAAGACCGGGGCTCAGAAGCTGGTCGCGGCCATCTTGGACTGCGAGAAACCGGTGATCGCCGCGGTCAACGGTACTGCCGCGGGCATGGGGGTACACATGGCGGTGGCCTGCGATCTGGTGATCGCTGCCGAGGGAGTGCGGTTCATCGAAGTGTTCGTGCGCCGGGGCCTGGTGCCCGACGCCGGCGGCGTGTACTTGCTGCCCCGTCTGATCGGCCCCCAGAAGGCCAAAGAGCTGATGTTCTTCGGCGACGACGTGAGCGCAGTCGATGCGCACGCTATGGGCCTGATCAATCGCGTGGTGCCTCCTAATGAGCTGATGCCTACCGCCCGCGCCTGGGCCGAGCGGCTGGCCGCCCAGCCCACCAAGAGCCTCACCATGAGCAAACTGCTGGTGAACCGCAGCTTCGAGACCAGTCGTCAGACCATGTTCGAGATGGAGGCCTGGGCCCAAGACCTGCTGATGGCCGGCGAGGACGCCATGGAGGGAGTAGACGCCTTCAAAGAGCGGCGCGACCCCAACTGGAAGGGCTGGTAGCTACCAGTCCTTGGCCAGAGTTCGGCCGATGGCGGCCAGCTGGCGACTACCGCCGCCGAAGGTGTTCTCCAACTGCTTGACCCACAGGAAGTAGCGGTGGGCGGGGTAGTCGACGTCGGCCCCCATCCCTCCGTGTAGATGCTGGGTGGCGTGAACCACCCGTTGGCCGGCGTCGGCCGACCACCACTTGGCCACCGCGGCGGCATCGGCGATCTCGGCCGCGGAGCGACCCTCGTCGATGAGCCAGGCGGCCTGGAGCAGGGTTGCCCTCATGCAGCCGGTGTCGATGTAGCAGTCTGCCGCCCTCATGGCCACCCCTTGATTGGTGGACAGAGGGCGGCCGAATTGCTCGCGCTGCGACGTGTAGGCCGCGGCCATGGCGGTGGCCTCCTCACAGCACCCCAGCGCCACCGCGGCCACCGCCACCTGGGCCCGAACCAGCATCCACTCGACGATCGACCGACCGTCGGCACCGTCCAGCCTCGCATCGTCGCCGACGACCACCGACCTCAAGCCCATTTCGCCATGGAATTCCCAACTGGTGGTCTCGCTCAGCGAAACCTCCACCCCGCCAGCATCGAGGTCCACCACAAACACCGCCAGGCTGTCACCATCGCCAGCGATGCGCGCGGGCACCACAACGGCGTCGGCTACTCCGGCCGCAGGAACTGCGGGCTTCGACCCGTTCAGCTCCCAACTTCCATCGGGAAGGCGAGCCGCGGTCACAGACGGTGAAAGGGCGTCATCAGTCCCCCACTCGGAGAGCGCGCCCGTGAGCACTGCCTGGCCCGCCACCACCGCCCCCAGCCAGCGGTTCCGCAGCGCGGGGGTGCCGAACTCTGCGATAGGCATGGCCCCCAACACCAGCGTGGGCCACAGTGGAACCGGCGCTACCCGTCGGCCTTGCTCCCGTAGCACCAGGGCGGTCTCGATCATGCCGAGGCCGAGTCCGCCGTGCTCTTCTCCAATGCCCACCCCCAACAGATCGGATGCGGCCAGTGCGGCCCACAGTTCCCGGTCGAACCGATCAGAAGTGCGCTCCACCTCAGCCACTCGGTCGGCCCCCGCCGAGCCGGAGAACACCTGATCGGCCAATGCGGCTACCGCCTCCTGCGGCTCGCTGAAGTCAAAATTCATCGCCGACCGCCCCGGGTCATCTTCAGCCCGGTCCAAGCCACGATCTCGCGCTGGACCTCATTGACTCCGCCACCGAATGTATTGATCTGGGCGGTGCGAGCCGCGGCCTCCACCCGTCCCGCCAACAGAGCACCGGGGCTGCCCTCCCGGAAGTGGGCTCCCGCTCCCAACACCCCGAGCAGCAGATGGTAGATATCGCTCACCGCCTCGGTGCCGTACACCTTTACCGCCGACGCCCGGGCGGGGACTAGCGAGTCGGCAGCCACCGCCGCGGCCATCTGCCAGTTCAGCAGCTTCATGGCTTCCAGCTTGGCGTGGCATCGGGCCAAGTCCATCTGCACCCATCCCTGGTCCAGTACCGCGGCCTCGTCGCCGTTGGCAGCCGGGGTCTCAGCTGCCCAAGCCACTACCTCGTCGTAGAGCTGGAACGACAGCGCCCCAACCGCGGCCAGCCCCACCCGCTCGTGGTTGAGCTGGCTAGTGATGAGCTTCCACCCCTCGTTTTCTGCCCCCACCAAATTTACGGCGGGCACCCGAACCTCGTCGTAATAGGTGGCGGTGGTGGTGGTGGCGTTGCCTACCGTCACAATGGGGGTATGGGAGAAGCCGGGGCTGTCGGTGGGCACGATGATGATGGAGATGCCCTTGTGGTTGGGGGCGTCGGGATTGGTCCGGCAGGCCAGCCAGATGAAGTCAGCCTCATTGGCGCCGGACGTCCACATCTTCTGGCCATTGATTACCCACTCGTCACCATCTCGCACGGCCCGTGTTATGAGCGAGGCCAGGTCAGTTCCCGCGCCCGCTTCGCTGTAGCCGATGGCAAAGAGGATGTCGCCGCTCAAGATGCCCGGCAGATAAGCAGCCTTGTGCTCCTCGGAGCCGTGGGCCATCAACGTGGGCCCCACGGTGTTGAGGGTGACGAACGGCATGGGGCAACCGGATCGCTGAGCCTCGTCGAAGAAGATGAACTGGTCGATGGCCGACCGCCCCTGGCCGCCGTAGGCCTTGGGCCAGCCAATGCCCAGCATGCCGTCACGCCCCAGTTGGCGAAAAATCTCCCGGCGAACCGGGCTGGTCTCGTGAGCACCCATGAGCGCTTCGCAGACTTCATCGGTCATAAGGCCGGCGAAGTAGCTCCTCAGCTCATCGCGCAGCGCGCGCTGATCGTCTGTGTAGTCGAGATGCACCGAGCCGCGACGCTACCAACGAGGGCGGTGAGACACCGTCTTGAAGAATGTCAGGGTCTAGAGAGCGTCAGCGCCCTGCTCACCGGTGCGGATGCGAGTCAGTCCCTCCACTGAGGAAGTCCAAATCTTGCCATCACCGATCTTCCCGGTGCGGGCGGCACCGGCGATGGCCTCGGTGGCCGCGGCCATCGAGGAATCGTCGACCACCACCTCGATGCGGGACTTAGGTGTGAACGACACCTTGTACTCGGTGCCCCGGTAGGTCTCGGTGTGGCCGCCTTGACGACCGAACCCCTGAGCCTCGCTCACTGTCATGCCCTGGACACCGACCTCGGCCAATGCCTCTTTGATGTCTTCAACCTGGTGCGGCTTGACCACCGCAGTGATGAGCTTCATTGATCCCGTCCTTTCTGGTCGCCGAGGGGGACGCTATCAGGTCAATACAAAACTGGCAACAACCACAAGATATTGGGTTTTTTTAGGCAATTTTGTGCTTTATGAGTTAGTACATTGGTACAATCTAGCTGTGCGGATTTGGATTGACGAGAACGCCCGTATCCCGCCCTATGAACAGCTGCGGGCCCAGCTCCGCCTGATGGTCTCCTCCGGCCAGCTCAAGCCCCGCGAGCGGCTGACGCCCATCCGATCGCTGGCCGCAGAGTTGGGGCTGGCACCGGGCACCGTGGCCCGGGCCTACCGGGAACTGGAATGGGAAGGCATCGTGGAAGGCCGGGGTCGGGCGGGCACGTTCGTGGTAAACGAGCCTCCGGTGGCGTTCTCGGTGGTGGAACGCCAGCTAGCCGATGCCGCTGAGGTGTTCGCGGCCGAAGCCGACCGACTGGGGGCTGGACAACAAGCCGCCTTGGTTGCGTTGGAGACCGCCTTCGCCGCTCGGTTCGATCTCGAACTGGAAGCTGACTAACGCTCAGCCCAACACCACTGAAGGGTCGGGCACCAAGTCGCGGGCCAGCCATTGGAACATCCGCCAGCCATTGTCCAGCGAGAACAGAGACGCCTCCACTTCCTTGGCCGCCTCGTCGCTGATGGCCTTGGCGTCCGGGGCCTTCACATGCACCTCGGCCACCCGCTCAGCGGCCACGAACCACCCCACGGCCTCCCCGGGCGAGCGCCCACCAGTGAGCAGCCCATGGTTGCGAAGGATGCACACCCGGCTGCTGCCCATGGCCTGGGCAATTGCCTCGCCGCCGGCGACGTCGTTCACCTCGAGGTTCTCCCCGTCGTAGAGCGATTGGTCGAACACGAAGCCGCACGACTCTTGGCTGATGGGCCGAAACGGCTCTACGTTGGCCGACCACGGCGTGCCGTAGGGAGTGTGGGTGTGAGCGGCCGAGGCAAGGTCGGGACGGGCATTGAGGATCGGCCAGTGGATGTAGTAGGCCGCGAAATTCACCCCCTGATCCAGCGGCCCGGCTACCCCCTGGCCCTCGGGGCCCACCAGGGTGAGGTTGTCGACAGTGGCATCACCGAATCTGATGCCGTAGCCCAGCACCCAGAAGTGGTCGGTGAGGATTGGGTCGCGGGCGGTGATGTGGCCATCGCCGATCTGGCCCCAACGCATGGCGGCAAATATGCGGTAGCCGATGGCGGCCTCCCACTTGCGGAGCAGGCGCAGCTCCTCGAGGTCGCTGACCTCGGGTGGGGCGGCGTCGTAGGTGACGCCCGGGTAGCGGTCGAGCTCCAACGCCATTAGAGAATGATACTCGTAGGCTGACTGAGTGATCGCCAGAAAGCTGCTCGTTTGCTTGGCAATATTGGCCGCAATTGCGGCTGGATGCAGCGACAACATCAGCCAATCCCCCACCACCGCGCCCATCGCCTCCCCCGCTCCGACACCTGCGATTCAGCCCACGCCATCGGCCACGCCAGCCGCAACGCCAGCACCGACGATCCAGCCCACACCATCGCCCACCACCGCTCCGACACCGACGCCTCAGACCACACCGTCGCCCACCCCAGCCATTGTTCCCCCTGATTCCATAGAGCCTTCCGCCGGGGTGGGCGACAGCTTCTATCCGCTACTGGGCAACAACGGCTACGACGTCATCCACTACCACATCGATCTCGACGTAGAACCCTCGGAAAACACCATCGACGCGGTGACCACCCTCACTGCGGTCGCTACTGAAGACCTGGAACAGTTCAACCTCGACTTTCTCGGGCTGGAGGTGAGTGTCGTTTCGGTTGACGGTGTGGAAGCAGAGTTCTCCCGCGATGGCCAGGAGATGACGATCCAGCCGGTCGAGCCGCTCCCATCAGGAGCACAATTCACGGTGGCCGTCTCCTATTCGGGAACCCCTCAGACCATTGAGGATCCCGGTGTGCCCGTCACTCTGGGGTGGCATTCGGCCAGCGGCGTGATCTACACGGCCAGCCAGCCTTCGGGTGCGATGACGTGGTACCCCAACAACAACCACCCCTCCGACAAGGCCACCTTCACGTTCCAGCTCACCGTGCCCGACAGCGTGACCGCGGCGGCAACCGGCCTGCTCAGCGAAGAGACCTCCGCCGACGGCTTGACCACCACAACCTGGCATATGGACGACCCCATGGCCACCTACCTGGCTGCGGTGTATATCGGCGACTTCGAGCGCCACGAGCAGAGGCTGGCCGACGGCCTGTTGATCCGCGACTACGTCCCCCGCGGCTCTGACGCCTCGGTTCGCGACAGCCTGGCCGTCGCCCCTGAGGCCATCCGCTTTTTCGAGGAGATCCTGGGGCCGTACCCGTTCGACGCCTACGGCACCATTGTGATGCCCTTCCCCCTCGGCTTCGCTCTGGAGAACCAGACGCTTTCGATCCACGGCCCCAACACCATCTACCCGTATGTCATCGCCCACGAGGTGGTCCACCAGTGGATGGGCGACTCGGTGACCGCCGATGACTGGAGCCAGACCTGGCTGCACGAGGGCTTCGCCCACTACTTGAGCCTGATGTTCTTCGCCGACCTCACAGGCCAAGAACTTGTGGCCATCATGGCCGAGGAGCACCGCGAGCTCTCCGTGGCGGGAACATCACCGCCGGGTGCCATCGAAGCCCACGAGCTGTTCGATTTCAACACCGTGTACCGCCGGGGCGCGTTGACGCTGTACGCCCTGCACACGCTGGTCGGAGACGATCTGTTCTTCAGCATCGTACGCACCCATTACGACCAAACCGCCGGAGGCAACACCAACACCGACCTGTTCCTCGGAATTGTCGACGACCTCGCCGGCTCTGAAGCAGTCTCGCTAGTCGAGTCGTGGCTGTACGACCCGGAGATGCCCGGCATTGTGAGTGGTCCAACCTTGTGACCAACTAGAACAGGGGCATGGCCCATTTGAACTTGAGCGCTGATGAGGTGCTCACCACTACCCGAGCGGTGCGCCGGCGGCTGGATACTTCCCGGCCGGTGGCGCCGGAGTTGATCAACGAGTGCCTGGAGATCGCCGTGCAGGCCCCCACCGGGTCGAACCGGCAGAACTGGCGGTTCATGGTGGTCACCGAACCCAACCTGATCGCCGCCTTGGCTGACTTGTACCGCCGAGCCGGCGAGGTGGCCGGGGACTACCTAGGCGTGCTCCCCCGGCTGGAGGTGCCCGACCCCGCCCAGCTGGAGGCCACCAACGAGAAGATGTACGCCTCGGCCGGCCACCTGTCCGAACACCTCCATGAAGTACCGGGCATGTTGATCCCGTGCCTGGCCGGAAGGGTTTGGGACCACCCGCCAGTAACGGTGGCTTCCCACGTGGGGTCGGTGATCCAGGCAGCATGGTCGTTCATGCTGGCCGCCCGGGAGCGGGGTATCGGGACGGTGTGGACCACTATCCACCTGTGTTACGAGCAAGAGGCTGCCGATCTGCTGGGCATCCCCTACGACGAAGTCATGCAGCTCGCGCTCATCCCCTTCGCCCATACTGTCGGTACCGACTTCCGCCCCGCCCGCCGAGAGCCCCTGGAGCTGGTCACCCGCTGGAACCGCTGGTAAAGCGGTCCCCTTAGGATGCCCCCATGGATCCCATGAAGGCTCTGGACTACGTCAGAGAGAACACCAACGCGGTTCTGGCCACCGCAAGAGGGGACGGCACCCCCCAGATGTCGCCCGTCACCCTAGCGGTGGTGGGCGACACGGTGGTGATGAGCACCCGCGAGACCGCCTACAAGACCAAGAACCTGCGCCGCGACCCCCGGAGTTGGCTGTGCGTGTTCCCCCGCAATTTCTTCGGCGACTGGGTGCAGATCGAGTGCCGGGCCGAAATCATCTCCGGTCCCGAAGCGATTGAGCCGCTGGTCGAGTACTACCGCACCCTGCGGGGCGAGCACCCCGACTGGGACGAATACCGCCAAGCCATGGTCTCTGACCAGCGCTGCCTGGTGAAATTCCACATCCTCCGCGCCGGCCCCGACCGCTCGGGGTAGCTGGCTACGCCGGTACGGCCGATTCCTGCTTGGCCCTAAAGTGGGGAATCACGTGGTGGCCGAATTGGCGGATGGTTTCGAGCATTACCTCTTGGGGGATGGTGCCCATTTGGATCATGCACATGATCTCGTCGCAGCCGATGGCCTCGAGTTCGCTCACGTAGCGGATGGCGTCTTCGTAGTTGCCGTAGGCGTGCTCTACGTTGAACGTGCTGGTGGCATTGGGGCTGAGCGGGATGTTCATCTCGCTGATCTTGGCGTGGACGTTGCCCACCGCCTCGTCGATGGCCGCGGCGGTGTCCTCGTCGGCTGATCCGGCCCTGGGCGGGGGGGTGCCCAGGTTCCAGTGCATGATGGCCTCGGCGAAGAACCGCTGGCCCCGGGCTCCGATGCGGAAGGCCTCTTCCCGGTCGTCGAGGATCGTGGTGGGGCACAGTGCCGAGAACCAGTTGTTGGGTTGATCGCTCACAAACCGCTCGCCGGTGCGGGTGGCGATGGCCTCGTCGTATGTCTCCTTCATCAGCCGGATCTCGTCGGCGCCAGCGAACCCCAGCACCAGTGCGCCTATGCCCAGGTCGGCGGCCAGCCTCACGGTATCCACCTTGGTGCAGGCCAGATACAGCGGCGGGTGGGGATCCTGCACCGGTCGAGGCAAGATCGGGTGAGGCGAGATGTCGAGCAGGCCCTCCCACTCGAACTCCTCATCCCGCCAGCAGTTGGAGATGATCCGAAGCGACTCCTCGACCTGGGCGTAAGTGTCCTCGGGCTTGACCCCGAACGCCGACATCTCCTGGAGGGTGGCCCCCCGGCCCGCCCCCACGTCGAGCCGTCCACCCGACAGCACGTCGAGCATGGCGATGCGCTCTGCCGCCCGCAGCGGGTGGTTATAGCCGAACGGCATGCACACCACCCCATGGCCGATGCGGATGCGGGATGTCCGGGCCGCCACCCAGGTCAAGAAGATCTCCGGGGCACTCATGTGGGCGTACCACTTCAGACAGTGGTGCTCTACCGCCCAGATCCGGTCGAAACCAACTTCCTCGGCCAGCACTGCCTGGTCCACGCAGTCGCGGATGACCTGCTGCTCGGTCTCGCGGGACGTATCGGCCATCTGGGCTTCAAAGATCATCGAGAATTTCACGGCCATCATTGAACCATCCACCATCCTCCAAACCCGAATAAAGGGGAATACACCCTCGGTTGTGCCCCGTCCGGTGGGGCCTGCCGGGAGCCCTCTAGCTACCATCGACGCGGCATGGATTTCGACGAGACCCCCCAGGAAGCCGCTTTTCGGGCCGAGTGCATTGAGTGGCTGGACGCCAACCTCCCCGCCGATGGCGGAGGCCCCCGCGACCAGACGGCTATAACCATCTCGGACCCCGATGTCGAGATGGCCTACGTGAACCGGTGCAAGTCTTGGCAGCGCACCAAGTACGACGGCGGCTGGGGATCCATCACCTGGCCCACCGAGTACGGCGGCAAGGGTCTAGGCGGCATCCAGGAGGGCATCTTCAAGGAGGAGGAGGCCAAGCGAGTGCAGGCTACCGGGGTGTTCTCGGTGGGCATAGGCATGGCCGGCCCGACCATCATCGCCCACGGTACCGACGCACAGAAGGAGCGATTCCTGCCCGCCATGCTCAAAGGCGAAGAGGTGTGGTGCCAGTTGTTCTCCGAACCGGTGGCCGGGTCAGACCTCGGCGGGCTGCGAACCACCGCGGTGCGCGACGGCGACGAGTGGGTGGTGAACGGCCAGAAGGTGTGGACTTCGGGCGCCCAGTACAGCGACTGGGGCATCCTGTTGACCCGCACCGACCCCGATCAGCCCAAGCACCGGGGCATCACCTATTTCCTGGTGGACATGAACACCCCGGGCATCGAGGTGCGCCCGCTGGTCCAGATCACCGGCGCGGCCCACTTCAACGAGGTCTTCCTATCGGATGTGCGGATCCCCCACGAGAACATCCTGGGGGGGATCAACACTGGCTGGGGACCCATCATGACGACGCTGTCCAACGAGCGGGCCCTGATAGGCGGATCCAACGCTCGGACCCGCTTCAACGAGTTGGTGAAGCTGGCCCAGCAGACCGGCACCGACCGCGATCCGATAATTCGCCAGGAGCTGGCCAAGGCCTACACCCGCATGGAGATCCTGAAGTATCAGGGGTACCGGGTGCGGACCGCGGCCAGCCGGGGGGAACTGCCCGGCCCCGAGAGCTCCACCATGAAGCTGGCCATCTCCCTGCACTTTGGCGAGATGGGCGACTTGGTGATGGCCATGAGCGGGGCCGCCGGGATGCTCCACGGTGACAGCGCCCGAGAAGAGGGACGCTGGCAATACGAGTTCTTGGGTCAGTGGGCGTCGCGCATCGGCGGCGGCACCGACAACATCCAGCGAAACACCATCGGCGACAAAGTGCTGGGCCTCCCCCCCGACATCCGCGTGGACAAAGGCGTCCCCTTTAGGGAGATACCGAGCTAAGACTCAGCTGGCGCCGTAAACCGGCGCCGGTTCAGGCGAATCGGCAATAGATGCGTGCACTGCATCGCCCACCTCGGCCGCGGCAAACTTTCGGCCCACGTCCACAACATGCCCGTGCTGCCAGCCGTCGCACACGTTGAGCGCCCCGCCGGCGATCTCGAACACCCTCCCAGTCACGTCGCAGGGGTCCGACCCCAGCCACACCACCAACGGTGAGGCGTTGGCCGGGTCTTTGTCGTCCCAGCCGTCGGGGGCGTCTTCTTCATACATGATCCCCGCGGTCATGCGGGTGCGGGCGTCGGGAGCGATGGCGTTAACCATCACCCCGTAGCGGCCCCACTCGGCGGATTGCTGGATGGTCAGCGCCGCTACCCCGGCCTTGGCCGCGGCGTAGTTGCCCTGGCCGATCGACCCCAAGAGCCCGGCCCCGGAACTGGTGTTGATCAGCCGCCCCTGCACGTTTTCGCCGGCTTTGGACCGGTCTCGCCAGTGGGCCACCGCGTGGCGGGCCGGCGCGAAATGCCCCTTGAGGTGAACCCGCATGATGGCGTCCCACTCCGGTTCGCTCATATTGGCCAGCATCCGGTCGCGCAAGAAGCCGGCGTTGCACACCAGCGTGTCGAGGCGGCCCCACGTCTGCACGGCCTGGGCGATCATGGCCTCGGCCTGGTCCCAGTCGGCCACATCGGCGGCGTTGGCTTCGGCGGTGCCTCCCATGGCCCGAATCTCAGCCACCACCTCCTGGGCCGGTTCCGACGCACCGCCGGAGCCGTCGCGATCCACCCCCAGGTCGTTGACCAGCACCTTGGCCCCCTCAGCGGCGAACTCCAAAGCGTGGGCCCGGCCTAACCCCCGGGCCGCTCCGGTGATGACCACCACTCGGCCGTCAGCGATTCCAGCCATATCAGAGAACGGGATTCAGCTCGGAAGACACCATCCACATGGCGTAGTACTGAGCGGCACCGCCATAGGCATGGCCGACGGAGATCTTGGCCCCCGGCACCTGGTACTCGCCAGCCGTTCCCCGCACCTGATTGGCCGCCTCCAGGCAGCGGATCATGCCCGACGCTCCGATGGGGTTGGACGACAAAACGCCGCCCGACATGTTCACCGGGAACGATCCGCCCAGCTCGGTATCGCCGGCGTCGGTCATCTTCCACCCCTCGCCCTCTTCGGCGATGAGGTGTCCCTCCAACCACATTGGCTCGTACCACGAGAACGGCACGTACAGCTCGGCGCAGTCGATCTGCTCTCGGGGGTTGGTGATGCCCGCCTTGCGATACAGGGCCTCCGAGCACTCCACCCCGGCTTGAGGCCGCACCGTGTCCCGGCCGGGAAACTGGCCGAACTCGGTCCGCTTGGCGTGGGCGATTACCCATGCCGGGGGTCGGCCCGACTGCTTGGCGATGTCATCGTTGCCCAACACCATGGCCGCCGCGCCATCGGAAGAGGGGCACGACTCCAGGAAGTGGAGCGGATCCCACAGCATGGGCGACTCCCGCACCTTTTCGATGGAAATGTCGGGCAGGTGCAGGTGGGCGTACTCGTTCTTGAGGGCGTTGAGCCGGTCCTTCACCGCCACCATCCAGCCGATGTGTTCGGGAGCCTTCGACCGGGCGATGTAGTTGCGGATCCACGGGGCAAACGTGCCGCCCGCGCCCTGGCCGCCGCTCTTGCCGCCCGACAGCGCCCACGTGGCGTTGCCCTCCGACTGCTTCTCATAGGCGACGGTCAAAACGGTGTCGTACATGCCCGACTCCACCAAATTCACCGCGGAGATGGCGGTGGACGCACCCACCGATCCGGCGGTGTGCACCCGGTGGATGGGCTTGCCGATGGCCCCCAGCGCGTCGCACAGGCTGAGCAGAGGCATCATGACCCCTTCGAGGGCGTCGGGGGCCTTGCCGATCACGATGGCATCGATGTCCTCAAAGGTGGCGCCGGCGTCTTCCAAGGCTCGCAACACGGCCTCGCGCACCAAACCGTCCAGGGTCAGGTCGTCGCGGCGCCGCTTGTACTTGGTCTGGCCGATTCCCAGTACCGCACATGGTCGAGGGGCCATCAGCTGTCTCCTTCCAAGACGCAAAGCAGGTTCTGTTGCAGGGCCGGCCCGCTGGATGCGTGGGCCACCCCTCGGCGTCCATCGCCGTTGCTAATGGCCCGGGCCAACTCGATCACCCGAGTGAGGCCCACCGCCATGAATGGGCTACCGGTGAGCGGCCCGCCCGAGGGGTTCACCGCGGTACCGCCGTTCAGTCCGAGAGCGTCCCGCAGGATGATCTCCTCAGGGCTGTAGGTCACGGTGAGCTCGGCGATGTCCACCGGCCCGTCGTGGAGGCCCACCCGCTCGGCGGCGATGCGCACCGACGGCGAGTCGGTGAGATCCCGCAACGTGGGGTGGTGCGAGTCGATGCGGTGGTCGATGGCCCGGATCCACACCGGGTTGTCGCATAGCTCTCGGGCCTTGTCGGCCCGGGCGATGATCATGGCCGCGGCCCCGTCGCTGGTCGGCGGGCAATCCAGACGGCGCAGCGGATGCTGCACGTAGGGCTCGGCCAGCAGATCGTCTACCGACAGATCTCCGCTGAGCTGGGCGTTGGGGTTGTTCTTGGCGCTGGCATGGTTGCGGGACACCACCTCGGCGAAGTCGCGCTCAGTGGCCTTGCCCGTGGCGATGAGAGCTTGGGCCTGGAACCCGGCCTGAGTCCGAGGGTCCAATCCAATGGGGGCGTGCACGTAGGGATCGGTCTGGAGCGAGAAACCCTCGCGATAGCTGCCCGGTGAGCACTTGCCCGAGCCCGACACCAGCACCGTGTCGATGTCGCCCGACTGGAGGCGCACGAAGCCTTCGAATAGGGCCCAGGCGCCGTCCATCTCCACATGGCTCTCATACACCGGCGGCCACGCCCCCACCGCGTCGATGTTCATGACGAAGGCGAACGGCATTCCCGACAGGTAGTCGCAGCTCCCGGCAATGGTGAAGTCGATGTCGTGGCGGTCCATTCCCACCTGCTCGATCACCGAGTTCACGCACGGCATGATCATGGCCGGCTCGCTGTCGTTGAAGTGGGCGTGAGATGGGGTTTGTTCGAACGCGACGATGGCCACGTCCTCGGCCAGGCTTACCATGAGTGCTCCTTGAGCTCGTCGGCGGGTACGTCGGGCTCGCCGGTGGGCTCGAACCGGGCGTACACCGTTTCGGGAATGTTGCCGTAGCGGTTGTCGATGTCCTCCACCGACCGCTCTTCGGGATCACGCCAGATGCAGCGCATCCTCATCCCCACCCGCATCTCGTCCACCGTCATGTCGCGGATGTCGATGCCGATGACCGGCTGGTCGGTCCCGTCGAACAGGATGGAGCACCGCACGTAGGGCTCGGTCTCGGTCTGGCCGTAGTACTGCACCGGGTTCAACTCGGTGAACGCCACCACGGTGCCCACGTCGGACACTTCCACCTCGTCGGCCTCGCTCATCAGCACCCGGGACATGTTGTCGTAGCCCCGACCGGGCACGTACACCTTGCCGGTGACCGGGCTGCGCTGGCCGATGATCTTGCCGTCCAGCAGCCCCTGGGCGAACCGGGCCCGATGGGGATACAGCGGCTCGTTGATGCGCAGGCCGATGAGGTGCTCGGTGATGGCCACCGGTTCCTCGCCCGGCTCGATCACCTGCTCGGCGGCATCGGCCTCGGGTACGAAGTACACGTCGGCGATGGAGCCGTGGCGCTCGGTGTGGAACTGGGCCTGCACCCTCATGCCGGCGCTCATGGCCTCGGGGTCCCCCCCGGTGTCCACCGCATGCACGAGGGCGGTGTCGGCCCCGTCCAGTTTGATGAAGGCGAAGCCGAAGGGTCGGTCGAAGGGGTGTTTGGCCGAGGGCTCGGCCACCCATGTCCAGTTCATCACCTCCCCGGCAGGGCCAACCTCCACGAGGTCGGGCTCCAGGGTGGCAAAGGTGTCCGGATCGAACTCCATGGGCGGGCACAGCACCCGGTCGCCGCACCGCTGGCCGAGGATGCGCCCGTCGCGCAAACCGGTCAGAAACGGGCCGATGACCGGCCCGGTGGTGCGGGTATAGGGGTACTCAAGGGTGTAATCAACGTCATGCAACTGGGGCACGGCGGCAAGTTCACCACACCCCCGATGCCTCTCCCAAAGCAAACCGCCTCAACCGGGAAGGGATCAGGCCAAAGGGGATCAGGCCAAAGGGGATCAGGCCAGAGAGCTGAAGTAGTCCACCACGTCGTCGATGTACAGGTCGGGGGCTTCCAGGGAGGCGAAGTGGCCGCCACGGGGCATCTCGGTCCAGCGGACGATGTTGTACCAGTATTCCACCCAGGGTCGGGCCGGGCGGATGCCGTCGCCGGGGAAGCGGGCATAGGCGGTGGGCACCTCCACCTGCCGGTCGGGCGCAGAAGAACCCCGGCCGCCGACGCGGGTCTCGTAGTACAGCCGGTTGGCTGAGGCGATGGTGCCGGTCACCCAGTAGACCATCACGTTGGTGAGAAGTTCGTCCTTGGTGAAGCTGGCCTCGAGGTCGTTGTCGGGGCCGATGTCGCTCCACACCAGGAATTTCTCCACGATCCAGGCAGCCAGCCCGGCCGGGGAGTCGTTCAGCCCCACCGAAAGCGATTGCGGGCGGGTGGCCTGCTGTTCCCGGTAGCCCCGCTCCACCCGGTTGCGGGCCCCGCCCTCGGCCCGGTCGGCCTTCTCCTCGTCGGTGAGGTCGCGTACCGCTCCCGGAGGAGGCTCGGGTGCGATGGCCAGGTTCAGGTGGATGCCCACCAGTCGCTCGGGAGCTTTCAGGGCCATCTGGGCGGTAACCATCGCTCCCCAGTCCCCACCCTGAGCGCCGAACCGCTCGTAGCCGAGGCGGCTCATCAGCTCCAGCGAGGCCGCGGCCATGCGCCGGGGCGTCCAACCCGGCTCAGACGTGGGGCCGGAGAAGCCGTAGCCGGGCAGCGACGGGCACACCACGTGGAAGTGCTCCCGCAGCGGCTCGATCACCTTGGCGAATTCGGTGATCGACCCGGGCCAGCCGTGGTGGATGACAAGAGCCATGGCACCGGGATTGCGGCTGCGGGCGTGGATGAAGTGCAGCCTCTGGTTGTCGATTGTGGTGGTGTACTGCGGAAACCGGTTGAGATGGGCCTCAACGGCCCGCCAGTCATAGTCATGGCGCCAGTACCGACTCAGCTCCTTGAGATAGTCCAGGTCGGTGCCCTCGTCCCACCCGGCGCCGGGCAGCGGGTCGAACCACCGGGTGGCCTCCAAACGGCGGTGCAGGTCGTCGAGCACCTCATCGGGCACCTCGATGGCGAACGGTTCCACGGCAGTCATGGCCGGCTAGCCGGTGCGGTCGTGGAGAGGGCCGGCGGGCAAGCGGCCGTCGACGTCGGTAAAACCATAGGAATCGGCCATGTCCCGGGCCGAGACGGCTTGGCCGGAGTGGCGGGACCGGTCAGCGTCGACGGCCAGGGCAGTCACCGCCCGGCCGGTGAATTGCGGCGATTCGGCTGCCGACAGGTCCAGGCTGGGCGGCAGTTCAACCCCGGAGTCAATGGCCACGTCGATGCGCTCGGTGCGCACGAACCCGGGCCACACCGAAACCATAGACACCCCGGTGTCCCGGAGCTCGCGGGCGCAGTCGGCGGTCATCCGGTCGAGGGCGCACTTGCCCACCCCGTAGGCCACGTGCCAGGCGTATTCGACCGCCCCCGAGGAGCTGATGTTGGCGATCAGGCCGTCGCCCTGGCCGATCATCACCGGGGCGGCCAGCACCGATGCCACATAGGCCGAACGGGTTCCCACGTCCATCATGTCGTCCCAGTTGGAGATGGGCACCTCCCAGAAGGGCAGCATGGCGGTCAGCTCGTCGGGAATGGCAAAGGCGTTGTTCACCAGCACGTCCAAGCGGCCGTGTTCCGCGGCAATCTGGTCGAACACCGCCCGCACGGCGTCGTCGTCGCGGTGGTCGCAGGCCACTGCGACCGCAGTGCCGCCCAGGGCGGCAATCTCCTCCGCGGTTGCCCCCACCGTGCCGGGCAGCGGGTGCTGGCCGGATCCGGTGGTGCGCCCGGTGACGTAGACCGCGGCCCCCGCGGCGGCCAACTCCAGGGCACAGCCCTTGCCGATGCCCCGACTGGCTCCGGTGACCAAGGCCACCTTGCCGGCCAGGGGTGATCCTTCGAACAAACTCATAGTGCCTCCTCAGGCGGATTGGCAATGGCCATGGGGGGCGACGAGCAGGACGTAGACCCCTTGGCCCGGAACGGTGAGTGGCAGAACACGAAACGGTCCACCCCGGCCGCGGCGATTTCCTCACAGCTCAGCGACTCGCCCAGGCGGATGCCCTCCTTGACCAGCATGAGCTGGTGGCCGACCGACATCCACCCCTCGGTGGCCTCGAAGTCGTAGAAGCCCCACATCCAGCTGTCGGTGGATACCAGTGCGGGGCGGTGAGAGGCCAGCCACTTGTTCTCGGCGATCCAAGGACCAGGCGACCCGGCCAAGAACCGCTCGGGATCCTCCCGGGTGAGGCTGATCCACCCGGTGCGCAGACATATGGCGTCGCCCGGCTCGGGATCAGGCAGCCCCTGGCGCTCGCAGGCCCCCTCAATCTGCTCGACGGTGATGCGATGGCGGTCCATGAGCCGGGGCAACCCGGCCTGGTTCACCTCCGCATCTCCGGTGGTGGCCGCCACCTGGGCGGCCACGTCGATCATCAAGCCCCGGGTGAGCAAAGGCGGCCCCCACGAGGGAACGTCCATTGCGGTCACGCCACCGGTGCGGGCCAAGTCAGCGCCCCGGTGGCCGTTGTAGAAGGTGCCGTCCACCGCCGCGTGGGTGAAGCCGTTGATCTTGGTGCTCATGTTGAAGGTGTACGACACCCGCTCCTCGGAGTATCCCAACTTCGACGGTCCCAGCCCTTGGGTTCCGCTTACGATCTCGCCCTCGAAACCTTCGCCAGGCTCGTACCCCGCGATGACCAGCTTTTGGGCGAACTCCCGAGTGCTGTAGGCGGGATAGCCGGGCCAGATGCCGTCACCCATCGAGTAGGTGCGTATGGGCTTGGACAGGTCGAGCATCCCCAGGGCGTCGGCCCGTTTCTGGGCGGTGACCTCGTTGTAGGTGCCCAGCACATCGTCGGGCCCATATTGACTGGGCGCCCATGCCCCGGCGGCCACCGCCTCTACGTCGAACTTCGAATCGTCGAACATCTCGTCGTCAAACTTCACCGGCGCAGCCTAGCGAGCAACTACGGCTCCACTCCGAAGCGCTCAGGCGGGGGCGGAGACGGTGAGGCGGGCCATCTCGCGGCGTTGGGGGTAGTGGTCGGCCACCGCAAAATGCTGGGTGCAGCGCTCATCCCACAAGATCACGTCGCCCTCAGCCCACTCATAGCGGATGGTGTAGTTGGGCTGGGTGGCGTGGTCGTAGAGGAAGTCGAGCACGACGTCGCTTTCACCCCGGTCGAATCCCACCAGATGGCTGGTGAAGTTCTTGTTGACGTTGAGGTAGGGGCGGCCGGTGTCGGGATGGAGGGCGATTACCGGCCGCTCGGTCCCCGGGAATTGCTCTTTCGTGCGGTCATACAGCTCGACCCCGGCCTTGGACTTGAACGCCTGGCCCGGCCCCATGTCGTGCCAGGCGGTGACCCCTTCCAGCCGATCCCGCAGGGTCTCCGACAAGCCGTCGTAGGCGGCGTACATGCTGGCAAACATGGTGTCGCCACCCCGAATGGGCATATCGATAGCCCGCAGCGTTCCCAGGATCGGAGGATCGGGATCCCAGGTGACGTCGGTGTGCCATTTGTCCTGATAGGGCGGACGCTCCTCGTCATCAACGATGCGCTCCACCTTGGCCTCAACCGCTCCCGCAACTCGCCCGATGGGGTGGATATAGGGCCGCCCCCACGGAGCCAAGAGCTCCATCTGGTGGGAGTCGTCGATGGATTGGCCGGGGAACACCAGCACCAAGTGCTCCAGTAGTTGCTTGTACAACTCGTCTCGCTCGCCGTTGGCCAGCGGTTGCCGCAGGTCGATGCCTTGCACCCGGGCGCCGAGCACCCCGCCGATCGGCTCCACGTTCCACTCGGTCATGGGATGCTCGCTAGAAAAACCCGCGGCCCTGGACGGCGGCGTTGGCCAGCCACACCTCGAAGTCCTGGATAGATTGGGTCATGGCCTGGCCGATGAGGTCGAGCTTGCGCACTTGCTCAATGCGGGCGGAGGCCTGCTCCAGCTCACGCTTGGAGAGCAGTTCCCCGAAAATGCCACAGGCGTGGGCCAAACAGATGATCACAACGTCGCGGGGACTGGGGATCTCGTTGCTGAACAGCACACCCATGATCCGCAGCTTTACCTCCCGCTCGGCGTGCCCGTCGACCATCGGGTAGCGGCGAGACCGGAACACCCACAAGAAGCGGTCGTCCTCGCGCTCGATGATGCCCCGCTCTACCAGGCGATTGAGCGTTTCCTCGCGGATCTCCGGTGCCTGGCGGGCCATCTGCTCCACCCAGTGTCGGGCGTCCTTCTCCTGGCCTTCGACCCCTTGCCCTTCGGCGATCATGGCCAACGTCGAGTCCAAGAGACTGTCGCCTACCGGAGTGTCATCGACCAGAATTAGGTGCTCCAAGTCGGTGTCGATCCGGTTCTCCATGGCCAATTCCATGAGCACCGCACCGGCGATGGCCCGGTCCATGGACGACTGGGGCACGTTGACAAACTTCCCGTCGTCGTCACGCAACAACAGGAGAAGGATCTCCTCGACGAATCTCAACATGGGAATCCCCTTTCGGACTCTGCGCGGCGACCGCCCGCAGTTCCCTCATCGAATCTCAACATGGGCCTAACGATAGGCGATGATCTCCTCACCGTATTGATGCAGGGCCTCAACAATTTGCGAGCGGGTGTCGCCAGCAATCATGGCGGCCATTGCGGTGACGCCGATGGCCGCTTGGGCGGCGATGTTCTCCCGATGGCGCTCAGCGCTCCAGTTTGGCGAGCCCACCACGCCGCCCTCGAGGTCCATGTACTTGATGTCGATAGGCTCGGTACGGCCGACCGACGCGGCGTGATCGTGCGTGTAGGCGATCATCTCGGCCAACTCGTCCAGGGTTTCCAGGTGGGCCGAGCGGCGGCGGGAGGCCAGTGAGGCCGGGTTGGGCATGGGCATCCAGCCTTGGGCTTTCTCGGCCACCCGTCGGCGGGAGAGTTTGGAGTTGCCCCCGATCCACACCGGAACCGGCGACTGCACCGGGGTAGGGAGACCGGAACTGTCGGAAATGGTGAAGTTCAGACCCTGGTAGTTCACCGACTCGCCCGACCAGATGAGCCGCATCACCTCCAAGCTCTCGTCGAACAGGGCATTTCGCTGTTCGAAATCCACCCCCACCGCCTCGAACTCCGAGTGGAGATAACCCACTCCGGCGCCCAGGATCACCCGGCCACCGCTGAGTCGATCCAGGGTCGCCACTGTCTTGGCCAAAATGGCCGGGTTGCGATAGGGCACTGGGGTCAGGTTGGTGAGCAGCCTCAGCTTGGTGGTAGCCCCGGCAGCTACAGCGAGCGCCACAAATGGATCGAGGGCGTCATGGCCCCCGCTGGACAGCCAGCGATCGTTGGGCAGGGGGTGCTCGGTGAGCGAGCAGGAGTCGAACCCGGCCGCCTCGGCCGCCCGAGCGAACTCGGAAACGGCCGAGGCGGTGAGGAATTCGGGGTTCTGCGGATGGGCCATCAGGGGAAAGCCGAAACTGAATTTCACTCCCCCAGTCTTCTCGATAGCCCGGTCAGTTGATCAATTGCCGCCCTCTTTGACCTCGACGGTGCGGCGGGCGAAGTCGTTGCCGTACACGTCATGGCCCGCGGCTTCGAGGTTGGCGATGGCCTCTGCCGCGATATCGGTGCGGAGCGCACCGGCGTCGGGAGCGGCCTGAAGGATGCCTTGAGACGTGGCCACATCAATGGTCTGGTCATACAGCGCCTGATCCATGACCCCGACCCCTCCTGGCGATGGCCAGATGAGGGCGTTGATCTCGTTCATCATCCACGCCTGGTGCGCGGGCCCGCCGAAGGGCGGCGATGCCCCCACCACGATGTCAACGCACTCATCGAAGTTGTCGCGGCAATGGATCCAACCACGCAGCGACGCCTCCACGAAGCGTACCGCTATATCGCGGTACTCCGCGTCGTCCTCGAGCTTGTCGGCATCGGCCCAAATGGCGTCCTGCAACATGGCTGTACCCACGTCGTTCCAGTCGATGACCGAGAGGTCTTCGGGCTGGAACAGCTCACCGGTATCGGGATTGATGGTCTCTAGCAACTGGGCGTACTCGTTGTAGATCATCGCCTGTGCCGCATCGATGTCCCCAAGGATGAGCGCGGTCATGTTGAAGTCCTGTTGGACCAGGGTCACATCTGACTGCGGGTCGAGGCCCACGCTGTTGAGACCGGCGAAGAGCTCGAACTCGTTGCCGAAGCCCCAGTTGCCCACCAGCTTGCCTTCGAGGTCGGCAGGGCCGGCGATGCCGGAGTCCACGAACGACACCTGCAAAGTGCCGCTGCGCTGGAAGACCTGGGCGATGTTGGTGATGTTCAGCCCTTCTTCACGGGGTACTAGCCCGCGTGGGACCCACGAGATGGCGAAGTCGGCTCCCCCCGAGTCCAGCACCGTGGCCGGCACGATGTCGACCGCGCCATCGATGATGGTCACGTCGAGGCCGACGTCCTCGTAGAACCCCAGGTCGCGGGCGGCAAAGTAGCCGGCGAACTGCGACTGCGGGACCCACTGGAGCTGAAGCGATACCTCTTGGAGCTCCGCGGGCGCCGGAGCCTCAGTTGGCTCGGGTTCTGGCGCGGGCGCCTCCGTTGCCGGCGCGGGCGCAGGCTCGCTTACATCATCATCGTCGTTGCCGCAGCTCGCGGCAACGAGGCCGAAGACAAGCAAGACCGCAAGCAGGCGCCAAATTCTCCGTATGTTCATGTCTTTTCCTTTCATGTTTCTTCCCGATGGGAACGAATCAATGAGTGCCAGGGCATGGCCACTCGTTCGAGCACTGTGACGGCGATGTACAACACGGCCCCAATGGTGGTGCCGGCCAGCACCGCGGCCCACGCATCGTCGTAACGGGTGAGGCCCGCCGATTGCGTGATCATCGGGCCCAGGGCGTCTTGTCGTCCGCCGAAATACTCGGCGACGATCGCCGCGATGACGGCCAGCGATGTCGACAGCTTCAGCGCGGTGAAAAAGAACGGCATGGCGTTGGGGATCCGAACTTCGCGGGAGATGCGCGACCGGCTGGCCGCATAGGACTCCATAAGCTCGACCTGGCTTCGGTCCACCTGGGTGAGACCCCTGGTGGTGTTGATGAATATGGGGAAGAAAACGAGCGCCACCACTATGGCCTGGTTGGAGCGTGCTGAGGTGAGTCCGAACCAGTTGTTGAAGATCGGGGCCAAGGCGATGATCGGAATGGCGTTGATGGCCACGGCCAGTGGCGTGATGGTCTCGTTCGCAGTCCGGAATCGAGTCACCAACAGCGCAGCCAGAACGCCGAGGATGATGCCCGCCAAGAGCCCGGAAACCACTACATAGCCGGTGATGCGGGCACCCTGGAATACGTCGTCCCAGTTGTCGATCAGCGCTCCGACGATCTCGCTCGGCGCGGGCAGCACAAACCCCTGGGGGTTGAAGAGGGCGAGCACGCCCTCCCACAATCCGAAGAGGACAACCCCGGTCACGATTGGAGCGGAAATCCCCTTCAGAGCGTTCACTCCTCCACCTTCCGCAGGGCAACCCGCACCTCGGTGACCTTGGTGTGAAATGCGGGGTCGTCACGGGTGGAGGCCCGGCGCTCGCCGAGATCGACATCAACAATTGACGCGATATTTCCCGGACGGGGTGACATCACCAGCACACGGGTGGACAGGTAGACCGCCTCGGGAATCGAGTGGGTGACGAAGACCACCGTGGTCTCGGTCTCCTTCCAAATCCGCAGCAGCTCATCTTGCATGTGCTCGCGGGTCATCTCATCAAGCGCCCCGAACGGCTCGTCCATGAGGAGCAGCGCCGGGCTGAACGACAGGGCCCGGGCAATGGCCACTCGTTGCTGCATGCCGCCTGACAATTCGGACGGATGATGGGTGGCGAACTCGCCGAGCTTCACCAACTCCAGCATCTCTTTGGCTCTCCGCCGCCGATCGCCCTTGGTCCAACCCATCAGCTCGAGCGGGAGTTCGATGTTCTTAGACACCGTGCGCCAATCGAAGAGTCCGGCCGTCTGGAAGGCCATCCCGTAGTCCCGGTCGAGGCGGGCCTGCTCCGCCGGCTTGGCGTTCACCTCCACCGACCCCGTTGTCGGCGCGATGAGGGCGGCGATCAACCGCAGCAAGGTGCTCTTTCCGCACCCTGAAGGGCCGATGAGCGTCACGAATTCTCCAGGTTCTACGGCCAAATCGATCTCGGCCAAGGCCTCCACCTGGTTGCCCTTTCCGGGATTGAACACCTTGGTTGCCCCCCGGATATCGATCACATTCATGCGGTCGCTCCCTTGTTTTGGCGACCAACCACGAGCCGCTCCAGCCCGGTCACCACCAGGTACACGAATATCCCCAAGGCGGCTGCTCCCAGCACGCTGGCGAACAGGCGATCAGGACCCGTCGTGTAGTTGAAGGCCTCCCGCAGGATCCTCCGTCCGAGTCCGCCTACGACCCCCGAAGAAATCTCCCCCACGATGGCGCCCACAATGCTGGCCGTCGCCGCAATCTTGAGCGCAGCAAACAGATACGGCAGCGATGCCGGGAGGCGCAGTCGCCACAGAGTCTGAGACCAGTTGGCGGCATACGACTCCATCAGTTCTTGGTTCTCAGGCCGAGGCGATTGCAGCCCTCGCAGACCGTTGACCGCCACCGGGAAGAAAGTGAGGTAGGTGGCGATGATGGAGACCGACATCCAGTCCTGCCACTCCCACGGAAAGACGTCGAAGTTCTTGCGCCCCCAGATCACGATGATGGGGGCGATGGCGATGAGCGGAATGGTCTGGCTGGCGATAACGAACGGGAGAAGGCCCTGTTCAAGCCGCCGCCATTGGGCCAAGGCCAGCGCGATGGCCATGCCGATCACCAGGCCCACCATGAACCCTGCAAAGGCCTCCCGCAGCGTGAACAAAGCCTCATCAAGCAGGATGAGCACATAGATCTGGTCCTGGCCCCCGGGCGTCTCGCCGAACTGGCCAATGATCTTGCCAATCGGGGGCATGGTCAGGTCGTCGGTGCGGGGCAGAACCGAACCCACCACGGGCCAGTCGTGTTGCCGGTCGTCGATGGCCTGGCCTACCTCCTTGTAGCCGGCGTACAACGCGGCGAGCAGACCCATGAACACCACGAATGTCACTGTCTGGCGGATGATGCGCACAGTGACGTCGCGGCGCGCCTCGTGGGCCGCTTGCTGCCTAAGGCGGTGCTCGCGAACGAGAGGATCTTCCATCTCGGCCATGGTGTCGGTCGCCGGCATTGCGATCTCTCTAACCGCTCATCGCCGGGATGATCTGCTGTCCGTACGCGTTGAGGGTCTCTTCTTTCTGGTCGTGCATGAGGTAGATGGCGAACTGATCGACACCGAGGGACTCGAGCTCGCGCAGCCGAGCTAGATGAGACTCTTCGTCCCCGAGGAGGCAGAAGCGGTCGATGATCTCATCGGGGACGAAATCGGTGTGGTCATGGCCCGCCTTGCCATGTCCGCTGTAGTCGTATCCCTGGCGACCCGCGATGTAGTCGGTAAGCGCTTGGGGCACGCCGACGCCCTGATTGCCGTAGCGGGCCACCAGGTCGGCCACGTGGTTTCCCACCATCCCGCCGAACCAACGGCACTGCTCTCGCTGGTGCTCGATGTTGCCTCCCACATAGGCGGGCGCGGCCACGCAGATATACAGGCTGTCGGGATCACGGCCAGCCTCTTCGGCGGCCTGTCGGACAGCGGAAATGGTCCATTCGGCGATTGCCGGATCGGCCAGCTGAAGGATGAACCCGTCCGTCTCGCTTCCACACAAGTGAAGTGCCTTGGGACCGTAGGCCGCCATCAGCATCTTAAGCTCGGACTCACCCGCCCACGGAAAGTGCTGCCGGGTGTCGTTGTAGGTGGTCTCCCGGCCCTCGGCGAGATCCTTGATCACCCGCATCGACTCGCTCAATGTGGCCAGGCTGCGGGGTTTGTGGCCGATCACCCGCATGGCGGAGTCGCCCCGGCCGATGCCGCAGACGGTGCGGTTTCCGAACATCTCATTTAAGGTGGCGAACATCGACGCGGTGACCGTCCAGTCTCTCGTCCCGGGGTTGGTGACCATGGGCCCGACAGTCATGCGGCTGGTGGCCGAGAGCATTTGGCTGTAGATCACAAAGGGCTCTTGCCACAGCACATGGCTGTCGAAGGTCCAGCCGTAGGCGAAGCCGAGCGACTCAGCCCGCTTGGCCAACTCGACCACCCTCCATGCCGGAGGATCGGTCTGAAGAACAACGCCGAATTCCATGTCTACCCCCTCATCCGAACGACCGCCTGCTAACGCGGGACGGCCTCACTCATTGGTCGGAAAGCCCAGGTCGACTGAGCTGGTTGCGGGATCGGGCCACCGGGCGGTCATGACTTTGGGCTTGGTGTAGAAGCGGATTCCCTCGGGGCCGTACATGGTGGTGTCGCCAAAGAGCGAGTCCTTCCAGCCGCCGAATGAGTGGTAGCCGACTGGTACGGGTATGGGGACGTTGATGCCCACCATGCCCGCGTCGGCGTCAAATTGGAACTGGCGGGCCGCCCCGCCGTCTCGGGTGAAGATGGCAGCACCGTTGCCCCACGGATTGTCGGCGATGAGCTGTACCGCTTCGGCATAGGTTTCGCACCGCACCACGCTGAGCACCGGGCCGAATATCTCGTCCTTGTAGGCGTCCATGTCGGCGGTCACGTTGTCGAGCAGCGACACGCCGAGGAAGAAACCGTCGCGGTCGAATCGGGTTTCTCGGCCGTCGACCACCACGGTTGCCCCCTGCTCAGCGGCGGAGCCGACGTAGCCGGCAACCCGATCGCGGTGCTCCCGAGTGATCAGCGGCCCCATGTCCGATGCCGGATTGGTGCCGTCGCCGATGACCAGCTTCTCCATGCGGAGTTTGATGGCCTCAACCAGCGGGTCGGCCACCTCGCCCACCGCGGCCACCACCGAGATCGCCATGCAGCGCTCACCGGCCGAGCCGTAGGCCGCCGATACTGCCGAGTCGGCCGCCAACTCGATGTCGGCATCAGGCAGGACCACCATGTGGTTCTTCGCCCCGCCCAGAGCCTGCACCCGCTTTCCGTGCGCGGTGCCGGTGGTGTAGACGTAGCGGGCAATGGGCGTGGACCCCACAAAACTGGCCGCCTTAACGTCGGGGTGCTCCAGCAGCCGGTCCACGGCCACCTTGTCACCGTTCACCAGGTTGAGCACCCCCGGTGGGAAGCCCGCTTCTTGGAACAGCTCGGCGATGAACATCGGGGCCGACGGGTCGCGTTCGGAAGGCTTGAGCACAAACGTGTTCCCGCAGGCGATGGCGTTGGGCGCCATCCACATCGGGACCATGGCCGGGAAGTTGAAGGGGGTGATTCCGGCCACCACTCCGAGGGGGCGGCGCACGGTGTAGACGTCGACCCCCGTGGACGCCGACTCGTTGTGGCTTCCCTTGAGCTGCTCGGCCAGGCCGCAGGCGAACTCGATGTTGTCGATGGCCCGGGCCACCTCGCCCCGAGCATCGCCATGAACTTTTCCGTGCTCGGCAGTGAGGCGATTGGCGATCTCCTCGGCGTTCTCCACCACCAAGTTCCGGAAGGCGAACATCAAAGCGGTGCGCCGGGCGACGGAAACATGGCCCCACTCCTCGAACGCGGCCATGGCCGAGGCCACCGCGGCATCGACATCGGTGGCCGAGGCCAGCGAGAGCTGTCCGGTCTGCTCACCGGTGGCCGGGTTGAACACCTGAGATGTCCGGCCCGAAGTGCCGGCAACATGCTGGCCGTCGATTAAATGATGAATTTGACGCATTCCCCCTCCGATAATCCAGGGTCTAAATCAGGTAAGAACTGAGGCCGCGACGCAGGTATCGCCCGTCGCCCATCGAGCCCAGGTACTGGTTGTCGTCGATGATGACCCGGCCCCTCGACAACACGGTGTCCACGTGGCCCCCGACCTCGATTCCCTCGTAAGCCGAGTGGTCGATGTTCATGTGGTGGTTGTCGACGCTGATGGTCCAGGTTGCCCGGGGGTCATAGATCACCACGTCGGCGTCGGCGCCGGGCTGAATGGTGCCCTTGCGGGGGTAAAGGCCCATCATGCGGGCGGGGGTCGTGGAGCACAGCTCCACCCAACGGGGAAGGGTGATCTCCCCGGCCACGACACCCTGATAAATCAGATCCATCCGGTGCTCGACCGTTCCGAGGCCGTTGGGAATGGCCCGGAAATCGCCGACGCCCAACTCCTTCTGCTCCTTCATGCAGAACGGGCAGTGGTCGGTGGACACCACCGCCAAATCGTTGGTGCGCAACCCCTTCCACAGCTCGTCTTGATGGTGGTCGTGCCGGGCGCGGATCGGCGTCGAGCACACATAAGCAGCGCCGTCCCAACCCTGATCGAGGTGCTCTTCGAGGCTGAAGTACAGGTACTGAGGACAGGTCTCGGCGAACACGTTGGCGCCGTTGTTGCGGGCGATGGCCACCTGCTCCAATGCCTGCTTGGCGGAGAGATGCACGATATAGAGCGGGGCGGCGCCCACCTTGGCCAACTGGATGGCCCGATGGGTGGCTTCCGACTCAAACTCAGCCCGCCGCACGTACCCGTGGTTCACCGGGTCGGTCTCGCCCCGCTCGAATGCCTGTTCGGCCAGCACATCGATGGCGATCCCATTTTCAGCGTGCATCATCATGAGCCCGCCGTTGCCGGCGCACTGCTGCATGGCCCTCAAGATCTTGCCGTCGTCGCTGTAGAACACGCCGGGGTAGGCCATGAAGAGCTTGAAGCTGGTGACCCCCTCGTTGACCAGCAGGTCCATCTCCTTCAGGGCGGCGTCGGTGACGTCGCCGATGATCATGTGAAAGCCGTAGTCGATGGCGCACCGGCCCTCGGCCTGCCCCATACGGGCGTCGAAGCACTCACGGACGTCGAGCCCGTAACTCTGGGTGGCGAAGTCCACGATGGTGGTGGTGCCTCCCCAAGCCGCGGCGCGGGTGCCGGTCTCGAAGTCGTCGGACGCAATGGTGCCCCCGAAGGGCAGCTCCATGTGGGTGTGCACATCAACCCCGCCGGGCACAACGAGCTTGCCGCTGGCGTCGATCACCCGGTCAGCCCCGTTCTCCGCTGAGGTGGCGAGATCGGATCCCGGTTGCAGCACCGCGACGATGGTCTCACCGTCGATCAGAACCTCGGCCGGATCTGCCCCGGTCGAACTCACCACTGTTCCGTTCTTGATGAGCGTTGTCACAGCACTAAACCTCCCTGTCTATTTCCTCAATGGTCTCGAGAATGGCGACGATCCCTTCGTCGATCTCAGCCTCGGTCACATCCAGCATCGGGGTGATCCGGAGGGCGTTGCCGTATAGACCTCCCTTGCCCACCAGCAGCCCCCGCCGCTTGCACCCCTCGAGCAGTTCCCCGGCCCGGCCCGCGTCGGGCTGAATAGAACCTGGCTCCACAATCTCGATCGCCTGCATCAGACCCTTGCCCCGCAGTTCGACGATCCACGGCGTGCGATCAACCACCGGCTGCAACGCGTCGGCCAGCTTCTTGCCCATGCGCATGGCATTGCCCTGGAGATCGTTGTCCCGCACGTAATTCAGCGTGGCCAGCCCGGCGGCAGTCGACAGCGGGTTCCCGCCAAACGTCGAGAAGCTCAGGGCAGTGATGGTGTCCATGATCTCGGCCCGGGCCACGATGCCCGCCAGCGTGATCCCGTTGCCTACGCCCTTGGCGAAGGTGAGCATGTCGGGAACGATGTCGTGGGCCTGATAGCCCCAGAAGTGCTCGCCGGTACGCCCCCACCCGGTTTGCACCTCGTCGGTCACGAACAGGATCCCCCGGTTGGCCAGCACCTTGTGCATCGACCCGAAGAAGCCGTCAGGGGGCGTGGCAAACCCGCCGACCCCCTGGATGGGCTCGGCGATAAGGCAAGCCGCTTCTCCGGTCGTCATCATGTCGATCACCTGACGGAGGTCATCAGTGCAGGCCTCGGTGAACTCGTCGTCATCCAAGTGACGGAATGGGCTGCGCAGCTGATAGGCCCCATGTACGAAGTTCACCGACAGCCCCGACAGCGCGGTGGACGACCACGACGAGTGTGACGTGATGGCCTGGGCTGTGAACGATCGACCGTGGTAGCTGTTGCGCATGGCCAGCACCTCATTCGACTTGCGGTAGCTGGTGGCCAACAAGATGGCGGTGTCGTTGGCCTCACTGCCGGAGGTGGTGAAGAACACTCGGGCGTCGGGAATGCCGCTGATGGCCGCGATCTCTTCGGCCAGCTCGATCATGGGCTCGCAGAGATAGAGAGTGGAGGTATGCAATACCTTGGTGGCCTGCTCCTGGATGGCCGCGGTGACCGCGGGGTTGTTGTGCCCCACCATCGTGGTGAGCACGCCGCCGAAGAAGTCGAGGTACCGGTTGCCTTCGACGTCCCACACGTAGCTCCCCTGGCCGCGTTCGATGCTGATGGGCTCGGCATACAGCGGCTTGACGTACGAGGGGAGAACCGCCTGGTAGCGCTGGTGGAGCTCGGCGTTGGTGGTCACAACTCTTGACTCATGCCTCGGTGAGCGGTCCGTACATGTCGGGGCGGCGATCGCGGTAGAAGGCCCACAGGGAGCGGGTCTCGTCGACCATGGCCAAATCGAGATCGCGGATCACCAGCTCTTCTTCTTGGTCTGACGCCGGATCCTCGACAAACTGGCCCCGGGGATTGGCGAAATAGGAAGTGCCGTAGAAGTCGTTTTCGCCCAGCGGCTCGATGCCCACCCGATTGATGGCCCCGACGAAGTACATATTGGCCGCCGCCGACGCCGTCTGCTCCAGCTTCCACAGATAGGCCGACAGGCCCCGGCTGGTGGCCGAGGGGTTGAACACCACCTGGGCGCCATTGAGACCAAGGGCACGCCAACCTTCCGGGAAGTGCCGGTCGTAGCAGATGTAGACCCCGACCCGGCCCACCGCGGTGTCGAACACCGGATAGCCCAAGTTGCCGGGACGGAAGTAGAACTTCTCCCAAAAGCCCTTCACTTGGGGAATGTGGGTCTTGCGGTACTTGCCCAAATAGGAACCGTCGGCATCGATGACCGCCGCGGTGTTGTAGAGGATTCCCGGCTGCTCCTCCTCATACATCGGCAGCACCAACACCATGCCGTGCTTGGCGGCGATTTCCTGAAATCGCTTGGTGGTGGGGCCATCGGGGATGGCCTCGGCATAGCTGTAGTACTCGGGCTCTTGCACCTGGCAGAAATAGGGGCCATTGAAGAGCTCCTGGAAGCACATCACCTGGGTCCCAGCCGCGGCCGCCTCGGCCACATATTTCTCGTGCTGCTCGACCATGGACTCCTGATCACCCGTCCACGCGGCTTGCACGATTGCGGCCCTGACAACATCCGACATGGGGCGCCTCCCAAGCTTTTTTGTGGCGTCATCGAGGGTTAAATGCCCGATGGCGCTGACTTAAGGAATAAACCTCCGATTATTGCCTATGCGGGCCCCCTTCCGCCAGAGCCTCTTGCTCCATATGGGGGTTGAACTGGGGTTTCTATTGGGAAGAAGCCTCACTTGACAGGGTCAAAACCCGGTCAAGCTCCGAGTGCATGTTCACGAGGCGACAATCGAAGTCACCCAACATCAACTCGGCGATGCCGTTGGAGGCCATCCCGGCCTGAACCCGGCCGATACCGTCGAGATCTTGGTTCACCACTTCGGCAATAACCGTCCCCTCGGGAAACTGGATCATCTCGGCAGGCGCCGCTCGATCGCCTAGCCGATGGAACAGCCAGAAGTCGAAGTGCGAGTGTCCCGCATGGTCGCCGGGGCGGGCCCGGAAGATGGTGAACATGTCGCTGTGCACGTTCAGCACCACGTTGGGGAACACCAGATAGTGGTAGTCGTCGAGGATCTGCTCGTCGGTGTAGTGGCTGAAGTCCACGCCCTCGGCCGCCGCCCTGTCCCTAACCAGTCCCACCGCCCAGTCCCGGGCGCTCCCTTCGGACAAGTCCACCGAATCGCCGGGCTGGAGCCCCAGCATGGTGCTGTAGTTCTCCACAAAAGCTCGGGCCACCTCGTTTTGGTCGGCATCCGGGAACCGGGGTGAGCCGATCCCCAAGGGGATTTTCATCATGGAGTGGCCCCGGTCCCACAGCTCATAGGTGGTGTTGAGGGCATCCATGAATCCCCGCAGGCCGGGATGCAGACCCTCCAAGTGGTAGGCCTCGTTGAAGGCATCCACCGTCGTCTTCCAGTTGCCGGCCAGCGGTATGGTCCAGCACGCCGTCAGGGTTCGCTCCCCCAGATTGAACGGGGCCAGTGTGTCGGTCACCGGGTCGAGAAACTCTTCAAGGTCGGGACCATCAAACGATGGGTTGATGAACACCATCTGATGCCAAGTGCCCAAGCGCACAGGGGCTAGCGACAGGTTCTCATTGGCCACCACTCCGAAGTGCTTGCGATACACGATCTCCTTCAGCGAGCCGTCCAAGCCGTAGCACCAGTCGTGGAAACCGCAACGCAACTCTTCGGCGTTGCCCTTGCCCTCGCACAACTGGAAACCCCGATGGCGACAGGCATTGTGGAATGCCCGCAGCTCGCCATCGTGGCCCCTCACCACCAGATAGCTCTGGTCGCCCATGCGATATTCGAACCAGTCGCCCGGTTCGGCCACATCGCTGGTCAAACAGGCCAGCTGCCAGGTGGACGGCCACAGTCGCTGTCGCTCCAGCTCGGCGTACTCCTCTTGCAGATAGCGCCCTTTGGGCAACCGGGCCGGGGTTCCGTCCCCTTCCCCCAAGCGGATGCAATAGCGGTCGAAATCCATGTCTATACCGACTGCACGCAGCGCATACCGAGGCGAAGCTGGTAGCGGTCCAGGTCGATGCCCATGGCGTTTCGCGCCTATCGGGTGCCGCGCACCAACCGGCCGGGCCGGGCACCGGTGTCGGCCCCGTTGCTTCGGGTTACCTCGCCAGCCACAACAGTGGCTACATAGCCGTCAGCCTGCTGGTCGAGGCGGCGACCGCCGGCGGGCAGATCGTGGACCACTCGGGGGGAGCGCAGGGTCAGCCCCTGGTGGTCGATCACGTTCATGTCGGCCCGCTTGCCCACCTCGAGGGTTCCCCGGTCGCCCAGCCCGTACAGGGAGGCTGTGTCGTTGGTCTGCTTCTTCACCACCCACTCCAAGGGGAGCTGTTCGCCCCGGCTGCGGTCCCTGGTCCAGTGGGTGATCATGAACGTGGGGATGGAGGCGTCGCAGATCATGCCGCAGTGGGCCCCACCGTCTGACAACCCCGATACCCCGGCGGGATGCAGCAACTGCTCCCGGATGACGTCGTGGTTCTCCTCGACGTAGTTGAATATGGGCAGCATCATCAGCGAGTGGCCATCTTCTTCAAGGCTGAGGTCGTAGAGCATCTCAAACGGGTCCACTCCCCGGGCCTCGGCCATGGCCGTCACCGTGCGGTCGTTGGTGGGCTCGTAGTCGGGCGGGTCGCCGATGACATAAAGCTTGTGGATCATCGACGCCACCATGCTTGGCATCTGGTCGAACAGCACGGTCGGGTCGGGGGGAAGGTCGTCCTCTCCCAAAATGGCTGACCGAATCGCCGGCTTTTTGAGCTCAGCCACTAGCTGGTCGAAGGGCAGATCGGCCAGCGACGCGAAGGTGGGCCGCTTGGCGAAGGCGTGGTTGGTCTGCAAACCGATGAGCATCCCAAACGGGCGCCCGGCGATCTGGGGATACACCCGGGCACCCTCGTCAACCGCCCGAAGCGACTCGTCCATCATCTCCCGCCACAGATCGGGAGCGGCCTCTAGCTGCAACAGGGCAAACGACACCGGCACGTCGAAGTGGGCCGACAGCCGGCGCATCCAGTCCATCTCCTTGGGCGGTGCCACCAGGTCGAGCCCAGCCGCTCCCGCGGGGGCCAGCTCGAACACGCCGGAGCCGGCATCGGCCAGCGCCCGGCCCAAGCCGAACAGCTCGTCCTCGGCGGCAAAGGTGCCCGGCACCGGCTCGCCGTCGATGGCCCGGTGGCCCAGCGTGCGGGAGGTGGACACCCCTAGGGCACCAGCTTCGATGGCCTCGCGCACGATGGCGTACATCGCCTCAATATCTTCGGAAGTGGCCGGCTCGTTGCGGGCCCCCCGGTCGCCCATGACATAGCCCCGCACCGCGCCGTGGGCCACCTGGGCGGCCACGTCGATTGACAGCTCGCGCTGCCCCACCACATCGAGGTACTCGGGGAAGCTTTCCCACCCCCATGAGATGCCCTCAGACAGGGCTGCTCCGGGGATGTCCTCCACGCCTTCCATGAGCTGGATGAGCCAGTCCTCTTGGCCGGGCTGTACCGGGGCGAACCCCACCCCGCAGTTCCCCATCACCACGGTGGTCACCCCGTGATTGGACGACGGTTGGAGCTTGTCGTCCCAGGTGACCTGCCCGTCGTAGTGGGTGTGGCAGTCCACAAACCCGGGGGTTACCAGCAGCCCGGTGGCGTCGATAGTCTTGGCCGCCTCGGGGGCGGGACCGCCGCTGCGGTCCACCACCTCCACCTTGCCGTCCTTTACGCCAATGTGGCCCGAGAAGCGGTCGGCACCGGTGCCGTCCACGATGGTGCCGTTGGCGATGACCAGATCCAACATGGTCTTACCTCTCTGATTCTCTGTTTTGTCTGATTGCTGTTTGCGTATTTTCTTAGGCGCCGGCTCGCAGCAGCTTGCCGGGGCGGGCCCCCGTGTCTTCACCGTTGCGGCGGGTGACCACACCGCTGACCAGCGTGGCCACATACCCGGTAGCCCTTTGGTCGAATCGCCGGCCTCCGGCGGGGAGATCGGCTACCAACTTCGGGGGATGCAGCGTCAGGTGGTCGTGGTCGATCACGTTGATGTCAGCCTTCATGCCCGGTTCCAGCGTTCCTCGGTCGGTGAGACCGTAGAGACGGGCGGTGTCGCGAGCCTGCTTGCGCACCACGAACTCCAGGGGGAGCTTTTCGCCCCGCTGGCGGTCGCGGGCCCAGAAGGTGAGCAGCCAGGTGGGCATGGAGGCGTCGCAGATGGCGCCGCAGTGGGCGCCGCCGTCGGACAGCCCTGATACCCCCGAGGGGTGCAGGAACATCTCCCTCACCGCGTCGGCGTTTCCGTCGCTGTAGTTGAGGAACGGGAATAACAGCAGCGCCCGGCCGTCGTCCTCCAATAACAGGTCGTAGAGCAGATCCTCGGTATCGCGCCCCTGGGCCTGGGCGATGGCGGCTACCGACCGCTCGGGACCGGGCTCATAGTCGGGAGGGTCGCCCAGCACGTAGATCCGGTGGAGCTGCGTGCCCATGTACTCGGCGAACTGGTTGGTGAACGAGCTCTCCTCAGACAGGATCGCCGCCTTGCGCTCGGGCCGGCGCAACTCGGCCACCAATTCCTCGAGGGGCAGCTCGGCGATCTCGGCGAAGCTGGGCCGGCTGCTGAAGGCGTGGTTGGTCTGAAGCCCGATCAGGATGCCGTTGCACCGGGGCGCCACCTGGGGATGGAGCTGGGCACCCTCGGCGACAGCATCGGCCGACAGGTCCATGATCTCCCGCCACATCTCGGGGGCAGCGTCGATCTGCACCAAGGCGAATGTAACTGGACGACCGATGGTGGCCGACAGGCGGCGCATCCAGTCGACCTCCTTGGCCGGAGCGGCCAAGTCCTCGCCGATCACGCCGGTGGGGGCCAGCTCGTAGAGTCCGTGGCCCACCTCAACCAGGGCCTCGCCGATGCCGAACAGCTCGTCCTCCGCGGCGAACGTGCCGGGCACGGGCTCGCCGTCGATGGCCATGTGGGCGATGGTGCGCGACGTGGAGAAGCCGAAGGCGCCGGCCCGCAGGGCGTCGGCCACGATGTCGCGCATCTGGGCGATGTCTTCGGGGGTTGCCGGCTCGTTCTTGGCCCCTCGCTCCCCCATCACATAGGCCCGCACCGCACCGTGGGGCACCTGGCAGCCGATATCAAGCGACAGGGGCTTGCGCTCCAGGGCGTCGAGGTACTCGGGGAAGGTCTCCCACTCCCAGGTGATCCCCTCCGAAAGGGCGGCGCCGGGAATGTCCTCCACTCCCTCCATGAGCTGAATGAGCCATTCCTCTTTGCCAGGGCGCACCGGGGCGAATCCCACCCCGCAGTTGCCCATCATCACCGTGGTCACCCCGTGGTGGGCCGACGGCTCCAGGATCGGATCCCAAGTGACCTGCCCGTCGTAGTGGGTGTGGCAATCCACAAAGCCGGGAGTCACCACCAGGCCGGTGGCATCGATGACCTCTTGGCCCTCCAAATCGTGATTGCCGCCGGGATACACACCGGCGATCCGATCCCCGTCGATGGCCACATCCCCAGTGAACGGCTCACCACCCGTGCCGTCAACAATCAATCCGCCCTTGATCACCAGGTCGTGCATAACGCCATGGTAGAGGCTGACGTGTTTCCCAGGCGATCCGCCCGGAAAGCAAGCCGACCTATGGGGAACAAATCCAAGCGCTGGGGTAACGTCGGGGGATGGCTGAGATTGTGATTTATCACAACCCTGGTTGAGGCAAGTCCCGGGGCGCGCTCGACATACTCGAGTCGCGGGGCGTCGAGTTCGACGTTGTCCAATACCTCAAGAATCCGTTGGAACGGTCCGACTTGGAGCGGTTCTTGGAGATGCTGCCCAACGAGCCCGCTGAGCTGATCCGAGAGGACAACCACTTCAAGCAGATCGGGCTCGACATCGGCGACTATCAGAGCGCCGACGCAGTGATCGACCTGCTGATGGAGCACCCCAAGTTGATGCAGCGTCCCGTTGTGGTCCGCGGCGACCGGGCCGTGATCGCCCGCCCCTCAGAGTTGGTGGAAGAGCTGCTGTGAGGGTTGAGAGCGGCATGTCTCAGGCTGAGGCCAGGGCGCGACAGCATTCCTCGCTGAGACGCTCAAGACCGCGCAAAACCCCAATGGCCACCGAAGAGTTCCCCGAGGGCACGACAATCGTGGCCGGACCCGACGACAAGCAGTTTCCAGTGGCCGCGGTGTGGCGGCGGGCGCTGGCCCGGTTGATCGATGCGATCACGGTCTTCTTCATCCAGTGGATGCTTACCGTCATCCAACTGCTGTGGTTCATGGACGACGTATCCACCCGGTGGCAGCCTGAGCCCTGGGGTCGGGCTACTGCAGCCATGCTGGGCTACGTGTTCTTCCACTTCGTATACACGATGGTCTTCCTGCGCTGGAACCAGGGCCAGACTCCGGCAATGGACCTCCTGAAGCTGCGGGCCGTACGCACCAAAGATGGCAGCCACCTCGGTTTGGGCCGGTGCGGCGCCCGCTGGCTGGTGGGCGGAGTGTCGTGGATTGTGCCCCCCGTGGCACTCGGCGGGCTCATCGTGAACGCCGCCACCTACCTCACCGTCCCCTTCGACCGCCGTCGGCGCACGGTGTCTGACTGGCTGGCCGGAACCACGGTCATCGCCTACAACCGCGACAAGGAAGACCCCGACGGGCAACTCGAGGAAGTGCTGGATGAATTCGGCCGGCCGATGACGGTTCGGGAGCAGATCCGACGCAAGTACGGCCTCTTCGGCGGCCTGCCCGGTTTGGGAAGGCGGCTCGGCGACCGGAATCGGGATGACCGCAGATCACCGCGGGATTCCCAGAGGCATTGAGATTCGCGTACCATGTCGGCCACATCGAGAACAGCCCATAGACAACGGGGGGAACGCCGTGGCAACTGAGCGTCCACTTTTGGAGGTGGAGAACCTCCGCACATACTTCGACACGCCGCGCGGGATCCTGAAGGCGGTCGACGGGGTGAGCTTTACGCTGGACAAAGGCGAGACCATCGGGATCGTGGGCGAGTCGGGTTCGGGCAAGTCGGTGCTGGTGCGCTCGATCATGAACATCTTGACCAGCAACGCCATCATTCCCGATGGCTCCGAAGTGATCTTCGACGGCAAGGACACCCGCAACTTGAGCCGGAGCGAGGCCAAACACTTCTGGGGCACCCAGATGGCCATGATCTTCCAAGACCCGATGACCTCTCTGAACCCGGTCAAGAAGGTGGGAGTCCAGATCACCGAGTCCATCCGCTACCACCTCGGGGCGTCCAAACAAGAGGCCATGGACCGGGCCCTCGAGCTCATGGTGCATGTGGGCATCCCCGAGCCCCGCAAGCGGCTCAAGGAGTACCCCCACCAGCTGTCGGGCGGTATGCGCCAGAGGGTCACCATCGCCATCGCGTTGGCCTGCAACCCCAAGCTGCTGATCGCCGATGAGCCCACCACCGCGCTAGATGTGACCGTGCAGAAGCAGATCCTCGATCTGCTGGCATCGCTCCAAGAGGAATTGGGCATGGCCATGATTCTCATCACCCACGACCTGGGCGTGGTCGCGGGCCGAGCCCGGCGCATCGGGGTGATGTACGCCGGCAAGATGGTGGAGACCGCCGACACCACCACGCTGTTCCACCACATGAACCACCCGTACACCGAGGCGCTGTTCAAGTCGATCCCCCGGGTGGAGCACACCAGCCACACTCGGCTGGACGCCATCAGCGGCCGCCCGCCCGATATGGTCCTTGATCTGGTGGGATGCCGTTTCGCCCCTCGGTGCCGCTACGCCCAGGAGCAGTGCATCACCACCGAGCCTGACCTGTTCGACACTGGCCAGGCCGGGCACCGCCAAGCTTGCTTCTACCCGGTGGGATCGACGGAGAACGCCGAGGCACTGGCCTCCAACCAGGCAACCGGAATCACCGCTGCCGGACTCGACCTGACCGCCGCTGCGGTCTCCTAGTCGGGCAATCGCAGATCCGAGGAGGACTCACGAATGGCAGGTACAGGCAAAGCCCATATGAGGGGCGAAGAGGCCCTGGTTTCCGTAGAAGATTTGGTGATGGAGTTTCCCGCCGGTCGAAGAGCGGTGGTCCATGCCGTGTCGGGCATCAGCTTCGACATCCTCGAAGGGGAAACCCTGGGCTTGGTGGGTGAGTCGGGCTGCGGCAAGTCCACCACCGGCCGGGCCATGATGCAGTTGCCCTCGCCCACGGCGGGATCGGTGCGCTTCGACGGCGTCGAGATGACCGAACTGCCCAAAGAGGACCTGCGCCGCACCCGCACCCGGATGCAGATGATCTTCCAAGACCCCATCTCGTCGCTGAACCCCCGGCGCAAGGTGAAAGACATCGTGGCCGAAGGCCTGTCTATCTGGCACAACGACACCGGGGAACAGTCGGCCCAGAAGGTGAACGAGGTGCTCGACGCGGTGGGGCTCGACCCCGAAGTGGTGTCCGATCGCCGGCCCCATCAGTTCTCCGGCGGCCAGTGTCAGCGCATCTGCATCGCCCGAGCCCTGGTGCTCGATCCCAAGGTGATCATCTGCGACGAGCCGGTATCGGCGTTGGACGTGTCGGTGCAGGCCCAGATCCTGAATCTGCTGGAGGAGATGAAGGAGCGCTACGGGCTGACCCTGGTATTCATCGCCCACGACTTGGCCGTGGTCAAGAACGTCTCTGACCGGGTGGTGGTGATGTATCTGGGCAAGGTGTGCGAAGTAGCCGGGCCCGACACCCTCTACGCCCACCCCGCTCACCCCTATACCGACGTGCTTTTGGCCTCCATACCCGAGCCCGATCCCGACCATCCGGTGTCCGACCGCCAGATCGAGGGAGAGCTGCCGTCGCCCATCAACCCTCCGTCAGGCTGCCGGTTCCGCACCCGGTGCGACAAGGTGCAGGATCTGTGCTCCGAAGAGGAGCCGGTGCTGCGAGAGATCGCTCCCGACCACTACGTGGCCTGCCACTTCCCCAACGAGGTCCCCGTCAGCGTCAACGGCGACGGCAACTAGCCACTCACCCCTCGCTGAACTCAGAGCTGGTAGCGATAGACATTGGTCTCGCGCACTGCGAAGCCGAGGCTCAGATAGAGGCGATTGGCCGCCTCCCTCGACGGACGGGAGGTGAGATCCACGGTCACCGCCCCGGCATCGCGGGCCAACTCCAGCGCCGCTTCGTTGAGCGCCCGGCCTACGCCCTGGCCCCGAACCTGTTTGTCCACCACTACGTCTTCGATGATGGCCCGCAGTCCGGTGGGGATGCGCACGAGCACCAGGGTGAGGCTGCCGACGATGGCACCGTCGGCTCGGGCGATCAACAGCCTGGTGGCGTCGGAGGCGGTGATGGTTTCAAGGGCCTCGGCTGTCGGAGGTGGGTTGGACGAAGAGAGCTGGGGGGTGAGGCGCTCGAACGCCTCCACCAGTTCCGCGGTGGCCTTGGTGGCCTCGGTGACCTCAACCGCCATGGGGCGAGACTACCGGCGCGAGATGAGGTTCCTCCGAGCGGAGCGATAGGTTGGGCAGGTGACGATGATCACTTGGGTGGATGAATCCCCCCGCAAGCGACCGGCATTGGTGGCCGCCTTCACCGGGTGGAACGACGCCGGCGATGCCGCATCAGGGGCGCTGGCTTGGCTGGCCAGCCGCTGGGACACCACCGAGGTGGCCACGCTGGATCCTGAGCCGTTCTACGATTTCGCCGACACCCGTCCCCGACTTCACCTTGAGGACGACGGCTCCCGATCGCTGATCTGGCCCAGCAACGACCTGATAGCGGCCACCATCACCGGCGCCGAGGCACCCGATGGCGCCGAGACCGAGTTGGCCCTGTTGGTGGGCACCGAGCCTCAGCTCAAATGGCGGACCTTCGCCCAACAGATCGTAGACATGGCTCAACGGCTCGACAGCCCGCTGGTGGTCACCTTGGGGGCGCTGTTGGCCGACATCCCCCACACCCGGCCCACCCCCATCTACGGCAGCAGCGACGATGCGGAAATGGCTGCCCAGCTGGGCCTCACCCCCTCCAGTTACGAGGGCCCCACCGGCATCGTGGGGGTGCTCCACAATGCCTGCGCCAATGCCGGCCTGAACACTGCCTCCCTGTGGGCCGCGGTGCCGGGTTACGCCTCGGAAATCCCGTCACCCAAAGCCTCCCTCGCCCTGGTCCGCAGGCTGGGAACCCTGCTGGACATCTCCCCCGACACCTCCGAGCTCGAAGAGATGGCCGGCGGCTACGAGCGTCACGTGTCTGAACTGGCAGAACAAGCCGACGAGACCTCGGAATATATTTCCCAATTGGAGAGCGCCTACGACCAAGAAGAGGCCGAGAACGGAGAAATCGAAGAGATGCGCTCCACCGACCCCACCGAGTTCGTCGACCAAATCGAGCAATTCCTCCGCGACCAGCGCAGCTGAGTCGCCTCACCTGCCAATCCCGGTTATCGGGAACTCAGAGCCTAGTCAAAGCGGCCGTCGCGCCAGGGTGGGGTGCGGGGGTGGTCGAAGAGGAACTCGATGGGCTCGCCGCGGATGGCGGAGAAGGAATGGGAGAGCCACCAGTCGCTGCCGTGGACGCCGTCGGGCAGGTCTTCGGGCCCGAAGAAGCCGACGTCGCGGCACTCTAGGGGATGGGGATCGAGTTGGCCGCCCACGGCCCGGCACAAGAACACCATCGAATACATCGGCACGGTGGTGAAGCCCCGGCGCAGGCCGTCGTGGATGGCGATGGGCCGCTCCACCTCGCAGACGATGCCGGTCTCCTCCAGCACCTCCTTGACCACCACCTCTGAGGGGGAATAGCCCACATCGGCCCATCCGGTGGGGTACAGCCACACCCCGGAGTCGGCCCGCTGCACCAACAGGATCTCGCCATCGTCGTTGCCCACTACCGCCCCCACGGCCACCTTGGGAGTCACGTAGCCGGGAACCCCGTCGCCCACCGACTTCATCCACTCGGCCACGAAGTTGTCGGGCGTCCAACCCGTGCTCAGCGTGGCGGCCATATCGGCGGCCACGTGCAGCACCTCCTCGAATCGCTCCTGCTCGTACTGGTTGTCGGTGAAGGCCAACCCGGTGCGGGCAATCCCGGCCAGAGCCTCCGACCACCGCCGCAGGTCACCCTCCCCTACTACGGCCTGGCCTTCGTCATTCATAGTCGCTAGTGGTGTGTCGTGGGTTTAGCGCCGTGGATTGCGACGGCAGCGGCGTTCCTCGCAAGGCGCACCGACGCAGCCATACTTGCAGCGTACGGCAAGGAGGAGCAACGCCGCGAGGGGCGTCGATGCCTAGCAGGACACGAGCGAATAAACCCACGACACACCGCTAGGTGATCCCAATCGCCGTCAAACCCGGGTGGAGCAGGTATCGATGGCGTGCTGGAGGGCCAGATTGATCTCGTTGATGTGGTCTTGATCGGTCACCTTGTTGCCCTCCCCGTCGCGCACGTAATAGGCATGGACCACATCTCCGCCGAGGTCTTGCACCTTGGCGCTCAGAATGTCCAGTCCAAGCTGCGACAGCGCACTGGTGACCCGGCTCAGCAGGCCGATGCGGGCCTGAGCGGCCAACTCGATGATGGTGGCGGTGGAAGAGGAGTTGTTGTCCACGCTCACTTTGGGGGCGATCACCGGCCGGGGAGTGAAGTCGGGCTCAACTTCGTAGGTGCTGATCCGCTCAGCCAGCCGGGCCTCGATGGCCAGCCTTCCGGCCAGGGCCTGCTCCACATAGGCCGTGACCTGGGGCCAGTCGATTTCCAGCCCCAGAGTGCTCTCCACATGGAACCGCTCCAGCGCCATCCCGTACTCGGAATGGGCCGCGGCCAACAGCACCCGGAGTCCGCTCAACGCCAGAGCCCCGGCCACCCGGGAGAACATGCCGTGTTGATCGGGGGCGATCACCACCAGGGTGTCGCCTTCGCCCAGCACCAGGCGCTCGCCGGCTTCCATCATGCCCCGCTGTTCTGGGGTGGGGAACCTCGACGTGATCTCGTCGATGTCGCCGCCCTCCAAAACGTGAGCGCAGCGGGCCACCAGCTCGCGCACCAGGCTGGCCTTCCACTTGCTCCATGCCGAGGGCCCGGTGGCCACCGAGTCGGCCTCGGTGAGCGCTCCCAACAGCCGCAGGGTTTCCACCGTGCCGGCCTGGCGAGCTACCTCCGCGATGGTGTCGGGATCTTCCAGGTCGCGTCGGGTGGCCACATCGGGCAGCAGCAGGTGGTGCTCCACCATGGCCACCAGCACGTCCACGTCGGTGGGCGGGTATCCCATCCGGTGGGCGATGTCGGCCACCAACTCCATGCCCACCTCGGTATGGTCGCCGGGATAGCCCTTGCCAATGTCGTGGAG
The DNA here is from genome assembly GCA_963663255.1 of Acidimicrobiales bacterium. Taxonomy (GTDB): domain Bacteria; phylum Actinomycetota; class Acidimicrobiia; order Acidimicrobiales; family Bin134; genus Poriferisocius. The sequence continues at coordinate 1,386,115 of OY760141.1, read as the reverse complement.
CAGGGCCCCCAGCACCAGCAGGTCGGGGCGGTCCACCCGGTCGACCAGATCGGCGGCCAATGCCGCGGCCTCGCACAGATGCCGGTCCACCGTGAACTGGTGGTAGGCGTTGCGCTGAGGTCGGCTGCGATTGGGCGCCCATTCGGGCAGGATGCGAACGAACAGGTCCATCTGATCCAGCGCCTCGATCACCGAAGGGGCCGAGGTGCCGGTCATGAGCAAGTCCACGAACAATTTGCGGGCCTCGTCGGGCCAATGTTCGGGCATGGGGGCCATCTGCTCGCGAAGCCGCTCCAGGCTGTCGCGGTCCATTCGCAATCCGTTGGACGCGGCCGTCCGGGCTAGGCGGAGCGCCGAGCAGGGATCGGCGACATCGGCGTTGTCGGCCAATACCACTCGGCCTTCGCTGGCCACCACCCCGACATCCAGCGCTGTGATGTTGCGGCTGGTGCGACGGCGTAGCCGGCGACGCCATTCGGGGGGAAGTTCAGAGTCCCGAAGCCAGGCCCAGATCTCGTCGCTGCGCCAGGCGATCGACCGAGCCGAGCCGGCGATGGCCCCCATCATCTCATCGGCGTCGGCATAGTCCAGGGCAGCAGCCACACCGTCTTGTTCTTGGAGTAGAAGCTGATCCCCAGGACGATCGGTGGTTCGGTGCAACTCCACCCGGGCCGCCAGGATCACCTCGTAGTCGGCCCACAGCTTGCGGCTGTCGGCCTCGTCCATCTCGAACACCGCTGCTTCTGCCCATCGCAGGGCATGGACGTCTCGCAGTCCTCCCCGGCCCTGTTTGAGATCGGGCTCCAGCTTGTAGGCGACCTCGCCGCTGCGGCGATGACGCTCGGCCACCCTCTGGGCCAAAAAGGGGAGCCACCGCCGGGCGCCGCGGCGCCATTGGGTGGCGTTGTCGGCAGTCAGGTCAGCGGTCAGCTCGGCATCACCGGCAATGTGGCGGGCGTCCAACAGTGACGTGGCCGTATCCAGGTCGCTCTTGGCCAGGTCTCGGGTCTCCCGGGGCGTCCGCACCGAGTGGCCCAGCTTGAGCCCCTCGTCCCAGATTGGATACCACAGCCGGGTTGCGATGTCGCCTATGTCAGGGCGGTCGCGGTGCAAGAGCAACAGGTCGATGTCGCTATAGGGACACAGTTCGGCCCGGCCGTACCCGCCCACCGCCACCAAGGCGATCCCCTCGGCATCGGTCACCTCGGCAGAAAAGATGCCCAGAAGCCACTCGTCCATGCGCCGGGCCAGGGCGCGGCACCAAACTGTCCCCACCATGCTGCGATCAGCCAGCAGCTCATCGCGGCGCAGTGCGCTCGTTCTCGCCTCGCCAATCGCCACTACCCGCCGAGGCTAGTGGTCCATCGCACAATTGGCGACGTAACCCATATAGTCGGCTGTCGATTTTGCGGCGTGGGGCTAGGACCCCATCAGCGTGCCAAGGTAGAGGCTGACCACCTTGGGGTCGTCGAGGAGCTCTTGGCCGGTGCCGGTGTAGGCGTTGGTTCCCTGGTCTAGCACGTAGCCCCGATCGCAGATCTCCAGACAGCGCCGAGCGTTCTGCTCCACCATGATCAGCGACACCCCGTGTTGAGCGATGCGGGTGACTTGTTCGAACACCTGGTCTTGGTACGCGGGAGAAAGCCCAGCAGAGGGCTCGTCCAATAGCACCACTTGGGGGTCCATCATCAGCGCTCTCCCAATGGCCACCATCTGGCGCTGCCCTCCCGACAGCCCGTCGGCCCGTTGATCGCGGCGTTCGGCCAAGAGGGGAAACAGCTCGGCCACCGCCTCGAAACGGGGTTCGAACAGGCTGGGCTTTTGAAACGCCCCCATCTCCAGGTTTTCTTTGATGGTCAAACGAGGGAACACATTGTCGGTCTGGGGCACAAACCCGATGCCCCTGGACACCAGCTCATGGGGGCGCAGTCCGGTGATGTCCTCGTTGGCCATGCGGACAGTCCCGGAGCGGATGTCCACCAGTCCGAACACCGCTTTGAGCAGGGTGGACTTGCCAGCCCCGTTGGGGCCGATGATCCCGATGACCTCTCCGGGATTCAAGTCCAACGAACAGCCATTCAAGATATCGACTCCGGGCAGGTACCCGGCCACGATCCCGTCAACCTGGATCAAAGGGGACGACTCGCTCACGATCCTGCCCCCGCTCGGCGTCGGCCCAGATAGGCATCGATGACCTCATCGTCGTGGATGACCTTCCACGGGGGTCCCTCGGCGATGATCCGGCCCTGGGCCAGCACCACCACCCAGTCGCTGATGCCGGTCACCACGTCCATGGCGTGCTCAATGAACACGACCGTTAGACCCTCGAATGCCAGCTGGGTGATGTGGTGCATCAGCGACTGGGCCAAGGCGGGGTTCACGCCGGCCATGGGCTCGTCGAGCATGATCATCACCGGGTCGGCCATGAGCGCCCGAGCCACCTCCAGGAGCTTGCGCTGACCCCCCGACAGGGTGCCGGCCAACTCGTCGCGCATGTGGGCCAGGTTGAACCGATCCAGCAGCTCCTCGGCCTGCTCGATGTTGGCCTCCTCCTGATCTTGCCACCGCGACCGGAACGGAGCGGCCGACAATCGCTCCCCAATTTGGCTGGGAGCGCCCAGAAGCACGTTGTCGAGCACGGTCAGCTTGGCCAGCGACTTGGTGAGCTGGAAGGTGCGGATCATGCCTTTGCGAGCCAGCTGGTCGGGCGAAGGCGAGGACACCGGCTCTCCGTCGAACGACCAGCGCCCGGTATCGGCCCGGTCGAACCCGGTCAATAGATTGAACAAGGTTGTTTTGCCCGCGCCGTTGGGTCCGATGAGGGCGGTGACCACCCCTCGCTCCACTTCCAAGTGGTCTACGTCTACCGCTCGCAACCCGCCGAAGCTCCTGGTCAGGTCGTCCACCACCAGAATCGGATGGGGTTTGGGCGCGCCTATCACTGGAGGCACGGTCAGGATCGGCTCGATCTCGGCCCCCATATGCCCCGAATCGGTCCCAGAGCGCGCCTCGTCGATCCCCGGCGTCAGCTCATCGGTCCCAGAGCGCGCCTCGTCGATCCCCGGCGTTAATTCATCGGGCATCTAACTGCATTTCTGTGCGATTGCCAGTTAATCCCTGGGGGCGGAACAGCATGAGCAGAACCAGGGCCAAGCCCACCATGCCCACGCTGATGACCCCTTCGGAACCGTCCAGGAAATCGGCCACCGTGCCCGGCAACCAAGCCTCGGCGGAAAGCTGGCGCAGGAACGACTCAATCCACTCCCGCAGGAACCAGAACAAAATAGCCCCGAGCACCGGCCCCACGTAGGTGGCAGCACCGCCCAGCAGCAGCGCGGTGTAGGCGAAGAATGTGACTTGGGGACGGAACCCATTGGGGTCGGCACCCGAGGTCTTGATGGCGTCGATCACCCCGCCCATACCACCGATCACCCCGCCGATGATCAGGGCCTGCATCTTGTAGGAGAACACGTTCTTGCCCAGGCTGCGAGCCGCGTCCTCATCTTCTCGGATCGACTTCAGCACCCGTCCCCACGGGCTGCGCACGATCAGGAACACCACCAGGCTGACCAGCGCCACCAGCACCCAGCCCACGGTGATTACCCACATCTGCTGGCCGGTGAACTCGAACGTGCCGACGCCGTAGCGGTCGTGGGGCCCGTCGGGGTAGGGATTCAGGTCATAAAACGCCCCGGCGTCAAAGCTCAAGCTGAGCGGACCTCCGGTGAGGCCGATGGCATCGGTGGAGCCGATGAGGATCCGGATGATCTCGGCGGCGGCGATGGTGACGATGGCGAACATCACCGCATGCAGGCGGAGGGTGGGAAAGCCGAGGGCCACCGCCAACGCCACCGACAGAACCAGGCCCACCAGGATGCCCACCCACAGCGACCAGCCGAAGGTGGCTACCGAGACGCTGGTGCCGTAAGCCCCCAGCAGCAAGAACCCGACTTGGCCGAAGTTCAACAGGCCGGTGAAGCCGAAATGCACGTTCAGGCCGATGGCGGCCAGGGCCAGAATCACCGCCTCGGGCCCGAATGCGGCTCGGGCCGCGTTGCCAAAGATGATGTCGAAGTCCATCTAGCGCGCCCGTTTCGACTGGTCGCCCGGAATCATCTAGCCCACCCGAGCCTTGACCCCGAACAGGCCTTGGGGTCTGAATAACAGCACGAGGATGAGCGCGGCCAACGGCACCACGAACTTCAGCTCAGGTGAGATCCACAGCGTGCTCACCTCGGTGGACATGCCGATGATCAGCGACCCGGCCAGCGCGCCGAATGCCGTGCCCAGGCCGCCGAGCTCCACTCCAGCGAAGATCAACAACAAGAGCTGGAAGCCCAAGAACGGGTCGATGTCGGTGTCGAGGCCCTGGAAGACGCCGCCGAGCCCGGCCAGGGCGGCACCTAGGGCCCACACCATCAGCACGACCCGGTTCACGTTGATGCCCGATGTCTCGGCCAGGCTGGCGTTGTCCGACACCGCCCTGGTGGCCTTGCCGAAGCGGGTCCACTGGAGCATCAGCCCCACGGCCAGCAAGATAGCGATGATCACCGCCACTGTCACCAGCTCTCGAGGGGTCACCGCCCAGGGTCCGAACTCCCATCGCTCCTGCACCTGAAAGTCGGTGTAGGGAAGCGGCTCAGCGCCGAAGAACAGCTGTATCAACTGGCGGCCCAGCAACGACAGGCCAATGGTGACCACCACAAGCTGGAAGATGCCCAGCCGTCGGTTCCGAAGCGGGCGGAACAATCCCGATTCCAACCCCGCTCCCAGCATTCCGCACACGATTACGGTCGCGATGGCGGCCACGATCAGGTTCAGCTCGCCCCAAGAGCTGTTGAAATACCAGGCGATGACCGCGCCAAAGGTCACCAGCTCGCCGTGGGCGAAGTTGACCAGGCCGGTGGTCCCGTAGATGAGCGACAGGCCAATGGCGCTCATGGCGATGATCAGGCCGAATTTCAGGCCGTTGAACAGCGTTTGCGCCGCCCGCTCCCCGAACGGGGTGCCCTTAGGGGCCTCTCCCACTGCGAACACCACCGCTCGGGATGCCCCTTGGGTCACCGTCACCTGCATGGTCGAGTCGAAGCCCTCTCGCAGCCCCATTCCTTCGGGGAGCGTGCTCTCGTCAAGGGTGACCGTGTAGGTCCCTGAGCCCGGCACCGCCACTGACCATTGGCCTTCGGCATTGGTGACGGTCTGGCCGATGCTGGTGCCGGATTGATCGACCACCGCAATGCTGACCCCGGCGAAGTACTGGTCGAATCCCAGCCGAAGGGTGCCCTCCAGCACAGTCGGCTGGGAGCTGTCGGCCTCGCCCTCAGATTGGGCCGTAGCGGGGATGACCCAGGCCAGCATCACACAAAGCACTAGACCAGCGAACGCGACACATCTCCGCATCTGCTTTCACGCTACTGCCTGGTATAAGGCGCCCTGGGGAGCAATCAGCAACGGGCCATTATCCTGCTCCCCCTTTCAAAGGCCGCCGGTTAACGGCCACAATGGGGGCGTGGGCGACTGGGAGCGGCTTCGGAGCGACCTGGCTGAGTACGGCAACGTGATGGTGGCCTTCAGCGGAGGCGTCGACTCATCCTTTTTGGCCTGGGTGGCCCACGATGTGCTGGGCCCCAGGGCCCACGCGGTCACCGCAGTATCGCCGTCATTGGCTGAGGCTGAGCGCGATGACTGCGCTTCGCTGGCTGCCGAGTGGAGTCTGCGGTGGAGCGAAGTGCATACCGACGAGATGGAGCATGCCGCCTACGTGGCCAATGACGGCGACCGGTGCTATTGGTGCAAGGACGCGCTGATGGAGGCCATGGCCCCGCTGGCCAAGGCAACGTCATCCACGGTGGCACTGGGAGTAAACACTGATGATCTGGTCGACCACCGCCCCGGCCAGCGGGCGGCGGCAGAGCGGGGCGCGGTCTTTCCCCTAGTGGAAGCCGGATTCTCAAAGGCCGACGTGCGACAGTGGTCGCAGCGGTTGGGACTGCGCACCTGGAACAAGCCCGCGGCTCCCTGCTTGTCCTCCAGGATCCCCTACGGCACACCGGTGACCCTCGGGGCGCTGGCCTCAGTGGGCGACGCCGAGGCCGCCCTGCGGCAAATGGGCTTCGCCGAGCTGCGAGTGCGCCATTACGGGGAGGTGGCCCGCATAGAAGTACCCGATGAGCACCTGGCCGAAGTGGTGGCCCAGAGGACCGCGGTGGTAGAGGCGGTGCGCCGGGCCGGCTACCGGTACGCCACGCTGGATTTGGAAGGCCTCCGCTCCGGCAATCTGAACTCCGCTCTGGGTCTCGGCCCGGCGGCTCCACTTCCTTGACCGACGCCGAACTGCGGGCCGCAGAGCAGCGGGCCTCAGAGCAGCAGCTTGTCGAATGCGCCCGGGTGCTGTCGGAGGGCGTACTTCAAGCCCTGCCCGAATGGGTGATCTCGGCAGTGGAGAGCAGGGTTTCGGAGATGAGCCCAAAGATCCGAGATGCGGCCGAGGCTGCCGGATCGGCCGCCGCGGCGGAGATCGGCGGCGAGGTGACCCGGCTGCTGGCCGCTGACATCGACGACCAACCAGAGAACCCCCTGGCCGTTCTGCGCCGAGCAGTGCGATATCCAACCGAGGTGCTGTGGGCGGCCGGCGCAGTCCCGATGGAGCGGGACGACTTCGCCATCGACCGATTCCCCGACGACATCTACGACCTGACCCCAGCGTCATTCGGCGACATCCACCCCGACTTGCAAACCCCTGGTCTGACTTGGGGGGCGGCCAAGGCATTTGTACACCGCCGACGCCACGGCTGACGGAGACTAGGGCGGTTCGAAGCCCGACACGTCAAACCTGACATACTGGCGGTGCCAACAGGCGGAATAGTCGTCAATTCAATGGGAGTAGTGATGGACGCTGATACCGCATGGGTACTCGTATCTGCTGCACTGGTCATGTTCATGGTGCCGGGCCTGGCTCTGTTCTACGGGGGCATGGTTGGCACGAAGAACGTGCTCAACATGATGAACATGAACCTGTATTGCCTGGGCATCGTCCCCATACTGTGGGCGGTGGTCGGCTATGGGTTTGCCTCCGGTGATTGGAGCTTCCCGCTCTTCGGGGACTTCGACGCAATCTGGCTCAACGGCGTTGACGACATGGTGAGCAAACGGGAATTCGTGTTCGGCATGACCTTTGCCGCCATCACCCCCGCGCTCATCTCCGGCGCGGTGGCTGGACGGATGAAGTTCTCCGCCTGGGCCATCTTCGTGCCTGTCTGGTCGTTCTTGGTGTACTCGCCGGTGGTCTATTGGATCTACGGCGGTGAAGGCTGGATCTTCCAGCTGCCAGCCCACGACTTCGCCGGCGGCACCGCCATCCACATCAACGCCGGCGCGGCGGCTTTGGCCATTGTGCTGATATTGGGCCCCCGCAAGGGCTGGCCCCGCGATGTGGACTTCCCCCACAATCTGCCCCTCGTGTTGCTGGGAGCCGGCATCCTGTGGTTTGGCTGGTTTGGATTCAACGCCGGCTCGGCGCTGGCTTCCGACATCACCGCCTCCCACGCGTTCTTGACTACCTTCTTGGCCGCGGCCGCCGGACTGTGCTCGTGGATGCTGGCCGAGACCATCAAAGACGGCAAGCCCACTGCCTTGGGCATGGCCTCAGGCATCGTGGCCGCCCTGGTGGCGATCACCCCGGCAGCCGGCTTCGTGGGGGCGATGTCGTCCATCGTGATCGGTGCCGCGGCCGGCGTGCTGTGCTTCTTGGCCATCGGGCTCAAGCTGCGCTACCAGTACGACGACAGCCTCGACGTGGTGGGCATCCACATGTTCGGCGGGATCGTCGGCGGGGTGCTGATCGGGTTCTTTGCCGACTCCGGGGCCATCGAAGGGGCCGACTTCATCGACGGCGTCTTCTTCGGCGGCGGCGAGCTGCTGGGCAACCAGATCATCTCCATTGTGGCGGTGATGGCTTACAGCTTCGTGGCCACCTACATCATCACCTGGGTGCTCCATCGCACCATGGGGATCCGGGCCTCAGCGGAAGACGAGAGCGTCGGCCTCGACCAGTCGCTCCACGCCGAGACGGCCTACAACAACTAGCGAGCTGTTCTAGGGCTGAGCCCGGGCGTTCCTAGTCCGGGCTCAGCCCAAATCGCCCAAGTCGACGTCGTGGCTAGCCGTGACGGTCAGCTCGCCGTCGATGAACTCGGCGATGAAATACCGGCCGAAGGCAGGGTCGCCTACCTCGTCGAGCTCCAGCGGGCCTGATACGCCGTCGTAGTCGATGTCGACCCCGTCGGCGATCAGACCGGCGCATTCGACGTAATCGAAGCACTTCTGCCCACCGCTGGTCACTTCTTGGACCTGTTCGATGATGGCCGGGCCCCCGGTGGTTCCGGCGGCCAGCGCGGCCAGCGCCAGCACAACCACGCAGTCATAGGCCTGGCCCCCATAAATCGTGTTGCTGTTGGTCAACTCCCCGAGGCGCTCGCTGTATTCGGCGCTGCCCCCTGCGGCGGCGACGACGAAGCCGTCAACCACATTGGGGTTTTCGGGATCTACCAAATCGGCCAGGTGAAGGTCGTAGATCCCGTCGGTGCCGTACATGACGGTGGCGGGCACCCCAGACTCGATCAGCCCCCGGATGATCTGGCCCCCCTCGGCGAAGGTAGCCAGCACCACCGCGTCCGGCCCCATGCCGACAACCCCGGTGACGGTGGGATCGAAGCTGGTGGCGTCCTCGTCATAGGAGAAGATCTGGTAGCCCACCCCTAGGTCGGAAAAGTTCTCCGCCAGCAGGTTGGCCAAAGCGTTGCCCCAGTCGTCGGCTCGGGCAGCAATCGCCACGTTGGTGGCACCCTCGGCCGCAATGATGTTGGACAGAATCAGCGCCACTGCCTGGTCGGGGGGCACGGTCCGGAAGTAATAGTCGGCATTGTCCTGAGTGGAGAACGAGGGCGAGGTATTCGACGGGGAGCACTGGGGGATCTGGGCATCGTGCAGAGTCTGGATGAACGACTGCGACACCCCCGACGCCGCCGCGCCCACGATCACATGGGCCCCCTCGCCCAGTAGTCGGTTAACCGCCTCGGGGGCGACGTCGGGATCGGTGGCCGTATCCCCACTCAGCAGCCGTACATTGCCCCCCGCGGCCTGGATGTCCTCCACGGCCAAGTCGATGGACACGATCATGGGCGCAGATAGAAACGCCAATGCCCCAGTCTCGGGCATCACCGAGCCGATCACCAGCTCGGAATCGCCCGAAGCCGGTGCGGCCGGCGATCCGGCGTCATCCCCGTCGTCATCATTTCCGCACCCGGCAGCTATCAGTGCCACCAAGACAACTGCCCAGATCCAGTGAGTCCTCTTCATGCCCACGAGCTTTCCACGCAGGCGCGGCAATTTCAGCTATTTCTAAGCCAGTCGGTGAAGAACGGTCTTGATCGAAGCCACCATGCCGGTGTAGAAGGGGCCGAACTCGGCGTATCGGGCCGACGCCACGTCGTAACGCATGGTGTACACCACCTCTTTGAGGTCGTCGGGGTGCTCGCAGAACAGCGTCACTCCCCACTCGTAGTCGTCGATACCAGTGGAGCCGGTGATGAGCTGCAATACCCGGCCAGCGAATGTGCGGCCAGTGGCCCCGTGCTCGTACATGAGCTCTCGGCGGCGCTCGAAGGGCAGCTCGTACCAGTTCTGGTCGGGGTTGCGGCGCTTGGACATGGGGTAAAAGCACCACGCCGGCTTGCCTTCGGGAGGGAGCTGGGGATACAGCCGGGCCTGCTTGGTCTCCTCCGGGAGTCCAGCGGCATATTCCGACAGCTCGGTGAGCGACACGTACGAGTCCACAATGTCGAGCCCGCCCTGGCGCACCGTGGTCTGAAAGTTCCGCAGCCGCCACAGATCGCGGTGCAACGCCATAAACCCGATGTCTGCCTTGTGACCAAGCACGGCCACCACCACGACTTGCACGCCCTGGGCTTCAGCCTCATTGACCGCAGTGGTAATGGCCCCGGGATCCATCGCCGGCCCGAGTTTGCCAAAGAGGTGGAGAACGCCGATGCCGATAGAAGGCTCGACCGGCCCTGCCGCGTCGCTATCCAAGTTGCTCATCAATGCTGATACTACGGCCCTAGGACGACATCCTCGATCTTGACCACTTCGAGGGCGCCGCCGCGCACATTGGCCACGGCGTAGCGCCCAACCGTGGTGTCGCCCACATCATCGAGCTCCACCGGACCGGAAGCGCCGTCGTAGTCGATGTCCACCCCGTCGGCCAAAAGAGCGGCGCATTCTCGGTAGGTCGTACACTTTTGGCCCCCGCGGGTGATATCGGGAACCGCTGCGATCAACTCTGGCCCGTTATGGGTACCTGCGGCCAGGGTGGCCAATGCCAACACCATCACGCAGTCGTAGGCCTGGCCGCCGAAGATGATGTTCCCGCCAACGGTCTCAGACAGCCTCTCGTTGAACTCGTCCCCTCCCGACGCGCCGTAGACGGTGAGGCCGTCCAAGTCCGCCGGATTGCCGGGACTCACCAGCGATGGCAGCTCGAGGTCGAACATGCCCGCACCGGCGTGAATGGCGCTGGGCGGCACATTGATCTCCAACAAGCTGCGAAGGATCTGAGCCCCTTCGGCAAAGGCCAGCACTGCCACTGTGTCAGCGCCCATCTGACCCACCGACTGGGCGATGTCGTCAAAACTGGGGGCGTCCTGGGAAAACGGCACGATTTCGGACGCGATACCCAGTTCTTGCAAGCTTGCTTCCAGCAGAACCGACAATGACCTCCCCCAGTCGTCGGACCGGGCCAATATGGCGACGTTGGTCCCGCCGCCTCGGGCGATGTTGTTGGCCATGACCGGTGCGTCGGCCTCTGCGGTGACCACGGTTCGGAAGTAATACTCGGCGTTCTCCTGGGTGCTGAATGACGGCGACGTGTTGGATGCCGCACATTGGACTATCTGGGTCTCGTAGAGGGTTTGGATGATCGACTGCGACACACCGGACGCGGCCGCTCCCACGATGACCTGGGCGCCTTCCCCCAACAGCCGATTCACCGTCTCCACAGCAATATCGGGGTCGGTGCCCGAGTCGCCCTCCAGGATCCTCACCTTGCCGCCCGCGGCTCGGATGTCTTCCGCCGCCAGCTTCGCACCGGAAATCTCCGGCAAATGCAGATAGCTGAGCGCCCCGGTCTCCGGCAGCACCGTGCCGATCACCAGCTCAGGAGCGTCGGCCAGAAAATCAGACGCGCCGTCGGACTGCGGCGCCTGTGTTGGCTCAGCCGTGGCGCTCTCTTCGCTGGTGCCGTCAGATCCGCCGCCGCAAGCCGAGCCGACCAGCGCCGCGGCCAGGACGAAGGCAGCAGACCTGACGAGCCGACGCCTCATCGCCCTGAACCGCGCAAGTTCAGTCGCCGAAGCCGTTCACCAGCACGGCGAAGTGACGGCTGGTGGCGTCGTGGCGCTTGCCAACCACTGCGGTGTAGGCGTCGGATTCCCACACCTCGCGGGCCTTCTCCTTGGAGTCGAACTTGATCACCACGGTCTGGTGGCCGGCGGTGTCGCCTTCGATCACTTCTGACTCAGTGTCGAATGCCACCAGATCGGCGCCGTCGCCGATGCCCAGAGCGCCGGCGGCACCCTGCATGTACTCCCCGTAGAGCTCGGGGTTGTCGACCTGATAGTTGACGATGATGTAAGCAGCCATAGCTCACTTCTAGCAGACGGGATCAACCTCGGACGAAGAGGCCAGGTCATCCCCTAACAAAAAGAAACGCGCCGCCGGGATGGCCGCCGCCAGTGCTAACCACCGCAACCTCGGCGCCGTCCACCTGCCGTCCGCCGCCGTGGCCCCGCAGCTGGGTCGCCGCCTCATGCAGGAATCCATATCCGTGCAACCGCCCAGCCGAGAGCTGGCCCCCGTGGGGGTTGAGCGGGATCTCGCCGTCGCGGGCGATGCGAGTGCCCCCCTCCACGAACGCGGCACCCTCTCCTTTGCCGCAGAACCCCAGTCCTTCCAACCATGACAGGGCGTTGAAGCTGAACCCGTCGTAGAGAAGGGCCACATCCACGTCGGCCGGCTTCAGGTCGGTGCGGCTCCACAGATGGGCCGAGGGGCCATCCACCATGGGCTCGTGTAGCAGCGTCCCCTGGTCCCACGACATCCGCTCGGCCATCTGGGTGCCCACCGCCTCAACCAGCACGGGCCGATGGGGCCCGTCGTAGGCGCATTCCAAAGCCGACACCACCAGAGCCGTGGAGCCGTCGCAGGGCACGTCGCAGTCGAACAGGCCAAACGGAGTGGTGATCATCCGGGCGTCGAGGTAGTCGTCGATGGTCATGGGCCCCTGGTAGATAGCCACTGGGTTGTGGGCCGCTCCGGCCCGTTCGGTAATCGGGATCCACCCCAGCTGCTCGCGGCTCGCGCCGTATCGGTGGAAGTAGTGGCTGGCCATGAGCGCGATCCAGTTGCCCGCCGACATGGCCCCGTAGGGCAGCCGCCACTCCATCTCCCCTGAAATCCGAGAACCGCCACCCACACCCGTGTTCTGGCGATTGCCCCATGCGATGGACGTGGTCTCCCACACGGTACGGAAGCACAACACGTGGCGGCACAGCCCCGCGGCCACGGCCAGCATGGCGTTTACCACCGCCCCGCTTTGGCCGGGGGTTTCCCCTGTGCCGCAGAACCACGTAGGGGCGATGCCCAAAGCATCGGCCACCGGGTAGACGCCGCCCTCAGAGTGTCCGCCATCTTTGGCGGCACCACCGGGGTAGGTGGACAGGCCGTCGATGTCGTCCATGGTCAGCCCGGCGTCGGCCACCGCGGCCCGGCAGGCGTCGACGGCCAGACCCATGGGGTCGCGGCCCAGCCGACGACCCACCTCTGACAGGCCGATCCCGGTTATGGCCACCTTCGACTCGAACTTCTCCGGCGTGGGCATGGGCCGTACCGGCGCCGGGGATGGCTCAGGGTATTCGACCGCCTCAGAGACCGGCTCGCCGGTGGGGGCGAATACCGGCAGCCACACATCCTTGTGCTGCTCGAAGCGAACCGACACGGGCAGGCCGATGACCACATTGTCGGGCTCGGCGTCGACGATGAGGGTGGTGAGCCGCACCAGGGGGTCCTCTTCGATGGCCACCAGCCCGATCACGTAGGGAACTTCCATGTCGGGCAGCCAGGGCTGGTAATTCACGGTGACCCCCACCACCGTGGCCCGCCCCGACACGTCCCTCACTTCGGGGGACCCCCCGCAACCAGAGCACGCCACACCAGGGGGATGGAGATAGCGGTCGCAGGCCCCGCAGTACTGGAATCGCAGCGTCCCGTCGGCCCCGGCCGTCCAGAAGAACTCGTTTTCGGGAGTGAGCTTGGGCAGCGGGCGCATGGCCAGGATTCTTATGCAGACGGGGAGTAGAAGTTGAGTTGGCCGTCGCGGACAAACCCGGCCAAGCACAAGCCCGCGGCCGCGGCGGTCTCAACCGCCAGCGCGGAGGGGGCGCTCACTGCCACCAGCACATCGAATCCTGCCGCCCATGCCTTCTGGACCATCTCGAACGACGCCCGGCCGCTCACGAACAGGCCTTGGCCTCGGGCAGGCAGGCCGCCGTCGAGCAGCATCCGGCCCACCACCTTGTCCACCGCATTGTGGCGGCCGATGTCCTCTCGCACCACGGTGGGCTCGCCGCTGGGACCGAAGGCGGCCGCGGCGTGGACCCCGCCTGTGGTGCCGAACAGGTCTTGGAAGGCCCGTACCCGTTCGGGGACTCCAGCCAAGACGTCGGCAGAAATGAGCATGTCGCTGGGCGGCAGTGGGCTCAGCCGCTCCCGCAGCGCCTCGATGCTCTCAGCACCGCACAGCCCGCAAGCCGAGGTGGTGAGCCCCAAGCGGGGGGTGGCCACCGGCGCGCCGTCGGTCTCCACGGTCACCAGGTTGTACTCGGTGTCAGCAGCCGGCTCGTTGGCGCAGTAGCGAATGGACGTCACCGAGGCGTCGCCCAGAAGCCCCTCGGTGAAGCAGAACCCCGCGGCCAGCTCGAAGTCGTGGCCGGGAGTGCGCATGGTGGTGGTCACGGTCACCGCGTCGAACTCGATAGTGAGCGGCTCCTCCACCACCAGGTCGTCGGGGCGCCGGTGCTCCTCGCTCCCGTCCCAGTGGCGCACCAGCACCCGCTCGGAGCGCCCTCGGGTCATGACTGCCGTTGCATCTCAGAGACCACATGGTGTTGGAGTTCCCGTCCCACAGCAGCCATGGCCACAGAGGAACGCAATACTTCGCCGTCCAACCACAAGCGCCGCTCGGTGGCGGTCACCGGCTTGGCCGAAGCAGTGCCCAGCACCGCAGTCGACGCCAGCTGCACGGCGCAGCCTTCCACCTTCCCTTCCAACAGCTCGACGATTCCCGATGGCTGCACCAGCACCAGCTCGACCCGACCATCGCCCTGGGGGCGCAGATACCCGGCCTCAGCGTGCAGGGGCAAGCCAGTATCGGCGTCCCTGGTCTTCTGCGAATAGGCCACGAACGGCTTGCCCACATGGGCGAAGGATGCCTCCTCGACATACGAGAAGTCCTCAATGGTGGGGTACACCCCCGTGCCGGCGCCCCGCCACGTTCCTAACAGGAACGCCAGGGGCGCACACACCGGATGAAGCTCGGCCATACCGCGACGTTACCGCCGCGGGCGGCAATACCGAACTGCCGAGACGATTTTCAACTCCGGACAGAAATTGCCCGTTCCAGCTGATTTGAGGATCTAGAAGTCCATGTCGGGCATGCCACCGGGCATACCGCCGTTCTCCTCCGGCTTGTCAGCCACCACAGCTTCGGTGGTCAAAAACAGCCCGGCGATGGAGCCGGCATTCTGGAGCGCCGAACGGGTGACCTTGGCCGCATCGATGATGCCCGCGGTCAGCAGATCCTCGTACTCGCCGGTGGCCGCATTCAGACCAGAGTTGCCCTCCAGGTTGCGGACCCGCTCCACGATCACGCCGCCCTCGAGGCCGGCGTTGACTGCGATCTGGGTCAGCGGACCCTCCAGCGCCTTGGACACGATGCGGGCGCCGGTGGCCTCGTCGTCCACGGCCAGGCCTGACGCGGCGTCATTCACCGCCGCTTGGGCCCGCAGCAAGGTAACGCCCCCGCCGGCGACCACGCCCTCTTCGATGGCCGCCTTGGTTGTGCTGACGGCGTCCTCGATGCGGTGCTTCTTCTCTTTGAGCTCCACCTCGGTGGCGGCGCCCACCTTGAGCACGGCAACGCCGCCCGACAGCTTGGCCAGGCGCTCTTGCAGCTTCTCCCGGTCGTAGTCGGAGTCGGTGTTGTCGATCTCGCCCTTGATCTGAGAGATGCGGCCCTCCACATCGCTGCGGTCGCCGGCGCCTTCCACGATCGTGGTCTCGTCTTTGGTGATGACCACCTTGCGGGCCCGGCCCAGCAGGTCGAGTGTGGTGTTCTCCAGCTTGAGGCCAACCTCTTCGCTGATGACCTGGCCGGCGGTCAAGATCGCCATGTCTTGGAGCATGGCCTTGCGGCGGTCGCCGAAACCGGGAGCCTTCACCGAGGTGGAGTTGAAGGTTCCCCGAATCTTGTTCACCACCAGGGTGGCCAGCGCTTCGCCCTCTACATCCTCGGCGATGATCAGCAGCGGCTTGCCCGCCTGCATCACCTTCTCCAGCACCGGTACAATGTCGCGTACCGCGGTGATCTTGGAGCCCACAAACAGGATGTAGGGCTCGTCCAGCACTGCTTCCATGCGCTCGGCGTCGGTCACGAAGTAGGGGGAGATGTACCCCTTGTCGAAGCGCATGCCCTCGGTGAAGTCGAGTTCCAGGCCGAAGGTCTGCGACTCCTCTACGGTGACCACTCCGTCCTTGCCCACCTTGTCGATGGCCTCGGAAATCAGCTCGCCGATCTCGGGGTCAGCCGCCGAGATGGCGGCCACGTTGGCGATCTGGGCCTTGTCAGAGGACACGTCCACCGACTGGGAATGGATGGCCTCCACTGCCGCTTCAACCCCGGCCTCGATGCCCTTCTTGATGGACATGGGGTTGGCCCCGGCAGCCACGTTCCGCAACCCCTCGCGCACCATCGACCAGGCCAGCACGGTGGCGGTGGTGGTGCCGTCGCCGGCCACGTCGTCGGTTTTCTTGGCCACTTCTTTGACCAGCTCAGCGCCGATCTTCTCGTAGGGATCCTCCAGCTCGATCTCCTTGGCGATGGACACGCCGTCGTTGGTGATCGTGGGGGCGCCCCACTTCTTCTCCAATACGACATTGCGACCCTTGGGGCCAAGCGTGACCCGCACGGCGTCGGCCAACTGGTTCATTCCCGACTCCAGCGCGCGCCGGGCCTGCTCATCGAATGAGATGATTTTGGGCATCCTCGAACTCTCCCTTTTGCACTATCGGCTTGCTGCCGACGATTAGGACTCGATTTTTAGCACTCTCAGTATGAGACTGCTAAAGGTTACCGAGGAGTCCGAGAAACGCCAAACTCAAGTGGTACGGAAGTGAGAAATCAACCGCCGGCTACGGCGGGCACTATGGCCACCGTCTGGCCGTCGGGAACCGAGGTGGCCAACCCGTCGGCGAACCGCACGTCGTCGTCGTCCACGAACACGTTGACGTACCGGTGCAAGCCGCCCGATTCGTCGATGAGTCGGTCCATGAAGCCGGGGTGGGCGGCATCCAGCGAGACGATCACGTCGCGGACGTTCCCGCCTTCAACGACGACCTCGCTGGCTCCTCCGGCCAGAGGGCGGAGGGTGGTCGGTATCCGAACGGTCACGCTCATGGGCCATGATGCTATTCGGATGACACGGCAAAGACGACTCGTGAGCCGGAGGCGGCGATGACCGGGCGGCGGAGGTTCGCGGCCGGTGAGTTCGCGGCCGCCGATCTCGTCGAGCGCAAGGGGTCGACGAGGGTGTCGGTATGCCTGCCCGCTCGCAACGAGGAGTCCACCGTCGGGACCATCGCAAGAGTGGTCCGCGCCGAGCTCATGGACAAGCTGGGCCTGGTAGACGAGCTGATCGTGATGGACGACCACTCCACCGATGGCACCGCCGAAGTGGCCGAGGCCGCCGGGGCCACGGTGGTGGCTTGCTCCGACGTGCTGGCCCATCTGGGCAACCAGCCCGGAAAGGGAGAAACCCTGTGGAAGTCGCTGTTCGCCTCCACCGGCGATCTCATTGTGTGGTGCGACAGCGATGTGGCCAACTTCAGCCCCCACTTCATATTCGGCCTGCTGGGCCCGCTATTGGCCGACGACTCCATCGGCTACTGCAAGGGCTACTACCACCGCCCTGTGGGGGCTGACCAGCGGGGCGGGGGCCGCACAACCGAGCTCGTGGCCCGGCCGCTCATCGCCCTGTTGTTCCCCGAACTGGGCAAGATCATCCAGCCTCTGGCCGGGGAGTACGCCGGACGTCGGGAAGTGCTCGAGCGGGTGCCGTTCGTCCAGGGATACGGAGTGGAGATGGGACTGCTCATAGACGTGTGCCGGCTAGCGGGCTACGACGCCATAGCCCAAGTGGACCTGGGCGTGCGTGTTCACCGCAATCGCCCGCTGCACGAGCTGTCGTCCCAAGCGACCGAGGTCATGCAGGTGGCCCTGCACCGGGCCGACCGCACCCTGGTGAATACCGCCATCACGCTGCACCGCCCCGGTTTCGGCGAAACCGAGATCACCATGCAGGAGCGCCCGCCCCTGATCGAGGTGCCCGGGTACTTCCGCCAGGCTCTATGACCGTGCGGCTCGGCTACGAGGCCAGATAGTCCAGGACCGCTTGGCCGACCAGCCGGGCGGTGTCGGCCATGGCCAGCTCGGCACCGAAGCGGTCGCTAAGGCTGATCAGCTCACCGCAGGCAGGGGTAGTTGCGCCGTCCACCCGCCCCACCACGGTCAGCACCGGCACCCCGGCAGCCGCTGCCATCTCGCCCACACCGCCCACTACCTTCCCCTGAAACGATGTGGCATCGAGGGCGCCTTCCCCGGTCACCACCAAATCGGCCCCCTCGATACGTCCGTACAGGTCCACTTCCTCGGCCAACAGCTCGAAGCCGTTGCCCAGCTCGGCACCCACGCACGCCAGGCCGCCCGCCAAACCGCCGGCCGCCCCCGAGCCTTCGATGTCATCCACCGCCACGCCATAGGTTTCGGCGTACACCTGGCTGAGCCGTTCCAGGCGCCGGCGCAGCAACTCCACCTGAGTTGGACCGGCCCCCTTCTGGGGCCCGAACACTGTGGCGGCGTCGGTGAACCGGGTCCTCACGTCGCAGGCCACGGCCAGCTCTACCCCTTTGAGGCGTTGTGTGGGGTACAGCGCCCGCAGCGCGCCCAGCCCACCGTCGGTGGTGGCCGAGCCCCCCACCCCTACCAGGACCCGCCGGGCGCCCCGTTCTACAGCAGCCTCGATCAGCTCCCCGGTTCCGTAGGTGGTGGCCCCCAGGGGGTCGTTGGCCTCGGCACCGCCCACCAAGGCCAGGCCCGAGGCTCGGGCCATCTCGACCACCGCGATGTGGCGATGAAGCCGCCACGGTGCCTCCACCGGGTCACCCAGTGGACCGGTCACGATAGTGGTCCGATTGGCCCCTCCCAGCACCTCCAGCGTGCCCTCCCCCCCGTCGGCCATGGGAACGGCGTCGGCCGAGGCCCCGGCCTGTCCGGCGGCGAGGACTACGGCGTCGGCGATTTGAACGGCTGTGGCCGTGCCCCGGAACTTGTCGGGGGCGGCGATGATATGCATGCGGCCTCCGCCATCTAGCAGTCAGCCGCCGAAACCGCTATTGGCAAACTGGCCAGTGTCATCGGGCTGTCA
The DNA here is from genome assembly GCA_963663255.1 of Acidimicrobiales bacterium. GTDB lineage: Bacteria > Actinomycetota > Acidimicrobiia > Acidimicrobiales > Bin134 > Poriferisocius. The sequence goes on along the minus strand of OY760141.1, from coordinate 1,367,303 downwards.
GCCAGGACGCTGGGCCAGGCTGTCGGGCCCGATCAGAATCAGGACGTAGGCGTTGCCCAGTGTCTCCAGGGTGATACCGGCGGGAGGAGGATCGGACATCGGGAAGAACGGTCCAGCACCCACGCCCAACAGGTTGGCGATGCACCGGGCGTCAACTTCGTAGCCTGCCCGGAAGTAGAAGGCCGAGCTCGTCTGGGCACTGGCGTTCACCGGTTGAAGCGTTACGTAGTTGGCGGCGTTCAACTCGCCCGAGAGCCGGCCGGCCGCCCCGCTGATATCGGTGGTGTTGGCCACCAGCACGCCGATAGTGGACGGATCACGGCACTCAAGCTCTTCCTCCGGGTCGGGGACGGGAGCCTGGGTTACCTCGGGTGCAGGGGCGGTCGGCTGAGTATCGTCGGGTGCGGGGGCAGGAGTCGCGGCTTCGTCGCCGCCGTTTGACGGAGACTCGACCGGGTCGGAGGTATCCTCTGGTGCCGTCGTGGGCTCAGCCGTGGGCTCGGTGGCAGCCGGCGTGGAATCTCCGTCGTCGTCGAGGCCGCGGGCCAGCACGAAAGCTCCGGCTGCGATCAGGGCCAGAACCAGCACCACCCCCTTGATGGCCATCTGATTGTTGGGTGCTCGGTTCGACTCCATAGTGCCTGTGGCTCCGGACTGCTATCGAGACGGCTGCCGGCCGACCGAAGTCTGACCGAATTTGGATCTTCTGCGGCGATCGCGAATCCGCCGCAGACGCCGTACAACCATCGGGTCGTACTCCATGGCATCCGTCTCTTCCAATAGTTCGTTCAGCAGCTGATAATACCGGGTAGTGGAAAGCTCGAAGCGCGCCCTGATAGCGGCCTCCTTCGACCCGGTCTCCTGCCACCAGGTGCGCTCAAAGTCCAAGATCGCCCGATCTCGTTTCGTGAGGGCCATTCCAACAAGCGTTGCCCACCACTAGGCGCTATTCAAGCACCCTCCCCAATCGGCAAGCCTTATGCTCTTGAACGGAGGCTCCAGCAACTTCACAATCAACAAACTCGACGCCCGAGTAGCTCAGTCGGCAGAGCAGCTGTCTTGTAAACAGCAGGTCGCAGGTTCGATTCCTGTCTCGGGCTCTGATTTAGCGTTTACGCAGCCACCACTGGGAAAGGAGTCGCCGTGGCCGACGAACCAGCCTGGTCCATGGGGATTGAAGAGGAGTACCTCCTTGTGGAGCGCGAGAGCGGAGCCCTCATCACCGATCAGCCGCCCGGGATTCTGGAGAAGGTGGCCGACCTGCACCATGGTCTCGTCGCTAGAGAGCTGTTCAGCTCGCAGCTCGAGATCGGCACCGGAATATGCACAGACTTCAAGCATCTGAGGGCCGACATCGGACTGCTGCGCCTCGCCGTCACCGAGGCCGCTGACGACTACGGGCTGGCGCCGATTGCGGCCTCGTCCCACCCTTTCGCTCGCCTGCACCAGCAGAGGGTGACCGAAGGAGAGCGCTACCAGGCTCTGGCCGAGACCCTTGCCGGCGTGTCCCGCGGGCTGGTCATCTCCGGCCTTCACGTCCACGTTGGCATCGAAGACCCCGATTTGCGGGTGGACCTGATGAACCAGATCTCCTACTTCCTGCCCCACCTGCTGGCTCTTTCCACCTCGTCGCCGTTCTGGGAAGGACGCGACACCGGCCTCAAGAGTTACCGCATGGCGGTGTTCCGAGCGCTGCCCCGCACTGGATTGCCGGAGAAGTTCGACTCGTGGTCGGAGTTCCGACGCCATGTGGACGTGTTGGTACAGGCCGGAGTCATCGAGGACTCCACCAAAGTGTGGTGGGACATCCGCCCGTCGGAGCGCTACCCCACCTTGGAGATGCGGGTAACCGACCTGCCCACCAGGATGGAGGACACCATCACCGTGGCGGCCCTGTACGTGTGCTTGCTGCGAATGCTGTGGAGGCTCAAGTTGGAGAACCGCCGCTGGCGCAGCTATGCCAACTTCTTGGTGGCGGAGAACCTGTGGCGGGCTCAGCGCTACGGGATCGGCGACCGCCTCATCGACTTCGGCAAGGGCGAGTTGGTGCCGGTGCCCGACTTGGTGGAAGAGATGATCGAATTGGTCCGGCCCGACGCCGAGGCCTTGGACTGCGTGACCGAGGTTGAACACGCCCGCACCATCTGCCAGCGAGGCACCTCCGCCGACCGCCAACTGGCCGTATACCGAGCGGCCCTAGCAGAGGGCGCCACCGACGAAGAGGCCCTCAACGCCGTAGTCCAATCCCTGATTGCCGACACCCTCGCCCCACCCCAGACCTAGTGGGCCTGGCGGTGGCGGGCCACTTCGAAGCAGCCGATGGCAGTGGCTGCCGCCGCGTTGAGCGAGCTGAGGCTGCCAGCCAGGGGGATGGTGGCAACCATGTCGCAGCGCTGGCGGGCCAGCCGGGATAGGCCCCGGCCCTCGCTACCCACTACCAGGGCCACCGCGTCGGCGGCCACATTGATTTCATACACCGATGTGGGCGCGGCCACGTCGAGCCCTACCGACCACACCCCCAGCTCGGCCAGGCGGGCCAGGGCGTTGGGAATGCCCGGCACCAAGGCCATGGGCACATGTTCCACTGCCCCGGCGGCGGCTTTGGCCGCGGCGGGGGTGATGTGGGCAGCGCGGTGTTTACCCAGCACCGCTCCGGTGACACCGGCACACTCGGCGGTCCGCAGCGCGGCACCGACGTTGCCCGGATCGGTGATCCCGTCGAGCACCAGCAAGAACGGCGGGCGGCTATCGGAGGGGCGGGCCAGCTCGTCTAAGTCGTGTTCACGCAGAGGTGCAGCCCGAGCCATCACCCCCTGGGGGGCTTCGGTGACGGTCATGGACTCGAACTTGCCCTTGACCACCTCTTTCAGAGGCACCCGAAGCTCGGCAGCCAACTCCACGATCTGGGCCAACAACCCGGTTTGGTTCTGACCGGCGGCGATCACCACCTCATGGGTTGGGCGGGCGCCGGCCAGCAGCAGTTCCCGCACCGCCTGGCGGCCCTCCACCCGGTCGCCGCCCAGGCCAGCTGGACGGCGGCGGCGCTCTTGGTGGTCGCCGGGTTGACGGCCCCTCCCTCGGTTTCCACTCTGGCCTCGGTTCCCGGACCCGCCCCGCTTCTGGTTCCCGCCCTTGCCTCGATCCTCGCCTCGCCCTCGCCCCGGCTTCGGGCCCCGAGAGCTCATCGGCGCTCGATCAGCGCCACCGACCAACAGGCCAAGCCTTCACCCCGACCCAACGCGCCCAAAGCCTCAGCCCGCTTCCCCTTCACGGTGACCGGAGCGCCCACCACCTCGCTGAGCCGTGATTCCATCTCCTTTCGACGAGGAGCGATCCGGGGGGCCTCGGTCACCACGGTGCAATCGGCATTCACCACCCTCCAACCCTCATCGCCCAATCGGGCCACCGCGTCGGCCAATAGCTCGAGGCTGTCGGCATCGGCCCAGGCATCGTCGGTGTCGGGGAAGAGCACCCCGATGTCGCCCAACCCGGCGGCGCTCAACAAGGCGTCGGCAACCGCATGGGCCACCGCGTCGCCGTCGCTGTGGCCGACAAGACCAGGTACGCCGTCATAAAGGACCCCGCCCAAGATCAAGGGCCGGCCGGGGTCGTCGCTGAATCGGTGGGTATCGAACCCATGGCCCACTCGAATCTCCCCGTTCATGTCGCCAACCATGCCTCGGCCGCGGCCAAATCATCGGCCCGGGTGATCTTGATGTTGCGGGAATGGCCCTCCACCGCCACCACGGAATAGCCGGCCGCCTCCACCAAACCGGCATCGTCGGTGGCATCGCCAGCATTGGCGTGGGCCGCTCGCAGCAGCTCGGCTCGAAACGCCTGAGGAGTCTGGACCGCTTGCAGCCTGCTGCGATCCACCACTCCCCCGTCCACCCTGCGGATCGTATCGGTCACCGGCACCACCGGCACGGCCCCGGCGGCCCCTGATCGCACTTCGTTGATGACTCTCTCGTATACATCGGGGCTGGCTAGCGGGCGAGCCGCGTCGTGGACGCAGATGATGCCAGCATCGTGGGGCACCGCGGCCAGCCCATTGCGGACCGAAGCAGCCCGACTCGGCCCCCCGGCCACCACCGAGTCTGCCTTCAATCGGTCTAACTCGGCGTCTAGATCGGAGGCGGGAACCACAACCACCACTCCATCGCTCACCTGGGCGGCCACCGTCACGCTGCGGTCAACGACCCGGCTGCCAGCCAATTCCAGATACTGCTTGGCCCCCCCGAAGCGGGTGCCCGAGCCAGCGGCCACGATCACCGTCCAAACCGAGGGTCGATCCGCCATCTCCGCCGGGTCTCTACGCGCTCAGGAACTCGATGACCCGGGCCCAGGCGTCGGCCGCATCGTCGGGGCGATGGGCAGGGCGGACGGGATCGTGGACAAAACCGTGATCGGCACCCTCGTAGGACGCAATCACCGCACCAGCCGCCTCCAGCGCGGCCACATCATCAGCCGGCGTGAACGGGTCTTCGGTGCCGATGATGGCCAACAAAGGGCACGGGTTGCCCTGGGCCAACAGATCCAGCGGTTCACCCTGTCCGGGTCCCTTCCAGTGTTCAGGCAGGCGAATCATTCCGTAAAAGGCAGCCGCCCGTTGGAACCGCCCGGTGGCCGCGGCCTTGATGGTGTACATGCCGCCCATGCAAAAGCCGGTTATCACAACCGTTTCGCACTCGGTGGCGTCGGCCGCGGCCACGACATCGGCCAGCACCTGCTCGTCGATCAACTCGCAAACCGCGGCCATTCGCTCTTCAGCGGCCAAGTCCTCTCGACCGGCAAACACCTGGGGAGCGCACACCGTCCAGCCCTGCTCGGCGGCAAGGCGGGCCACATGGTCGTCAAACAGAGGCCGCAACCCCATGAGGTCGGGGATCAGCACCAGCCCCCGGTCGGCGTCAGCGACTCGGACCAGCTCAGCCGAAGTTCCCGTCGACAACTCGATGCGCATGGCCCTTGTTTAGCCCACTGAGGGTGCACAACGGGAGTACAGGTGGGAGCATTAGGGCATGGCTCATCCTCACTTGGAGCTCACTGCCCGGCCCCGGCGCAACCGGCGCACCCCAGCCATTCGCGACATGGTGCGCGAGACCGAGCTCAGCCCCGCCCATCTCGTGCTGCCCCTGTTCGTACACCGAGGTCCAGACGAGTCAATCGACTCGATGCCCGGTGTGAACCGCTGGAGCGTTAGTGGACTCGTGGACGAGGTCGGCCGGGCCGCCGATCTCGGGGTTCGGGCCGTGGTCCTGTTCGAGGCCGCCCCCGACGAATTGAAGACCCCGACTGGCGACGAGGCCTGGAACCCCGAAGGGCTCATCCCTCAGACCATAGGGGCTATCAAAGCGGCCCATCCCCACACGGTGGTGATGACCGATGTGGCCCTCGATCCTTACAACAGCGACGGCCACGACGGCATCGTGACCTCCGACGGCACCATCGTCAACGACGAGACGGTGGATGTGCTGTGCCGCCAAGCCCTGAACCACGCCGACGCCGGGGCCGACATCGTGGCCCCCAGCGACATGATGGACGGCCGGGTGGGGGCCATCCGGGAAACGCTCGATCACCACGGGCACACCGAAGTGGGCATCTGTGCCTACACCGCCAAGTATGCGTCGGCATTCTTCGGGCCGTTTCGAGGGGCGCTGGACTCGGCCCCCCGCTCCGGCGACAAGAAGACCTACCAAATGGATCCGGCCAACAGCCGCGAGGCCCTGCGGGAGATGGAGTTGGACATCGCCGAGGGTGCCGACATGGTCATGGTCAAGCCCGCCGGGCCCTATCTGGACGTGGTGAGGCGGTTTGCCGATGCCTCGGTGGTGCCGGTGGCCGCCTACCAGGTGAGCGGCGAGTACCTGATGATCAAGGCGGCCGCGGCGTCAGGCTGGCTGGACGAGCAGGCCATCGTCGCCGAGACGCTCACCGGCATTCGGCGAGCAGGCGCCGACGTCATCCTCACCTATTTCGCAACGCAGGCCGCCCAGCAAATGGGCTAGGAGCGAGGACGGCGCCGGAAGAAGTCGGAGAAGCTGGTCACCACCGCGTGACCAGGGGCCTCCCCGTCCTGCGGCCGGGATTCGGCCAACAACGCAGTGGACATCCCCAGTGCATGGGCGGCGTCGAGATGGCCAACCCTCACATCCACCAGCAGCGCGTTCTCGTAGGGAACCGCCGTCGTTCGGCGCAAGGCTTCGTATATGCCGGGAGCGGGCATGCACACACCCACCTCGCTGCTCACAATCCAAGTGTCCACGCCGGTGATCTGGAACCGATCCCGTAATGCGGACGACCACGAGGCGATATCGTTGGTGATACAGGCCAGCGGCAACTCCCGTCGGGCCATCTCGGTCACAAAGTCCCGGGCCCCAGACCGCATGGTGTACAGATCCAAGTACTGCTCGGTGAGCTCATCGGAGTCGTCGTCCAATCCGAGCCCGGTCCACAGCTCAGCGGGCGATATGCGACCGAGCACTGCCTGGTGATGGAGCTGTTCCACGCTCTCGGCATCCACCTCTGAGCCGCGCTCAGCAGCGAAGGCGGCCAGGAGCTGGGACGGTTCGTCCGACGGCTCGAACAGCACCCCGAGCGGATTCAAGACCACCAGGCGCAACCGGCGAGCCGGGGGCTGGGCCGCGGCGGAGGTCGTGGATCGAACCAGCGGCTCTTGTGACACGGTCGGATCGGTGCTGCGTCTCCGGTTCCGACGCTCCAGCAAATAACCGGCTAGGGCAACCAGCACCGACAGGCCCAAAAGCGCGAACGCGGCCCAGGCCACCCATCGAAGGGTCACCGCAGTGCCGCTCTCCTCTTGGGCGGTCATCTCGATGCTCACCGCCCCCTGCCCCAGTTCCAGAGTCTCCTCCTGCTCGGCTCCCACCGGCAGATCCAAGACCAGCCGAACAGATACTCCGGCCAGCGCGTTCTCCAGGTTGGAGATCGGCTGGCCAAGGGGCTCACCTCCGAGGCGCTCGGTGAGCCGGGGATCGATGAACAGATCCGGACCGTCCGACAAATCGACCACCCCGGTCACCCGATAGTCGGTTTGGGCAAAGGAGGTAGTGCGCTCGAACGTGAAATCCCTGAACACATCGTCTGAGCCGAAGATCTCAGCCAACACCGACTCGAGCTGCTCGGGCGACCCGAATGGCTTGGATGCCGAGAAGCTGGTGCGGCCCTGGTCGTCGATCCGGGGGTCGTTGTACGACCAGCCCGAGGCAGGATCCTCGATGTCCTCGATCAGCAGCAGGGAAGTGATGTCGGGGGCCAGCGCAACTGCCTCCTGGTCGAGCGCCACGTCCACCGTGACCAACCCAGAGCCGTCCTCGTTGAAGCCGATGCCAACCTCGATGTCGACCTGACAGGCAGCCAGTCCCAACACCAAGGCGAGAAGGAGCGCCACCCTCCGGGCTGCCGCGGACACACCAACCCGTCGCCTCGCGGCCCCCCTGCGAACCACTGTGGGCATTCGACTAAGCGCCAGCCAGCTCTTCCACCGGGGGCGGTTCGAAGCCCTCGACCGCCCGGAAGCCGATCCGCTCCGAGCCGGGCTCGTCGGGATCCTCCTCAGCATCCACCAAGATGGTCTCGCCCGCCCGGAACTCCTTCCACAAGAGCCGCTCCGACAGGGGATCCTCCACTAGGCGCTGGATGGCCCGGCGCAGCGGGCGAGCCCCCAGCGTCGGATCGTAGCCCCGCAGGGCCAGCAGCACCTTGGCCTCCTGGGTGAGCTCCAAGCCGATGCCCTGGGCCTCAAGCTGGTTCTGGAGCCGCTTGATCATCAAGTCCACGATCCGGGTCACCTCTGCCCGGGTCAGCTCGTGGAACACGATGACCTCGTCGATGCGGTTCAGGAATTCGGGGCGGAAGTGGTCTTTGAGGGCCTCGGTGACCTTTTCCTTCATGCGCTCATAGGTGATGGCCTCATCGGTCTTGGCGAACCCCAGGTTGGCCTTGCGCAGATTCTGGGTGCCCAGGTTCGAGGTCATTATCAGCACGGTGTTGCGGAAGTCCACCGACCGGCCCTGGCTGTCGGTCAGGCGGCCCTCCTCCAGAATTTGCAGGAGCGTGTTGAACACGTCGGGATGTGCCTTCTCGATCTCGTCGAACAGAACCACTGAGAATGGCTTGCGCCTCACCGCTTCGGTGAGCTGCCCGCCCTCTTCGTAGCCGACGTAGCCGGGCGGTGAGCCCACCAGCCGGCTCACTGTGTGCTTCTCCATGTACTCCGACATGTCCAGGGCGATGAGGGCCTGCTCGTCGCCGAACAGGAACTCGGCCAACGTCTTGGCCAGCTCGGTCTTGCCCACGCCCGACGGGCCCAAGAAGATGAACGATCCGCTGGGCCGCTTGGGATCTTTGAGGCCGGCCCGGGTGCGGCGAATGGCCTGCGACACCGCCTTGATGGAGTCCTCCTGGCCGACGACCCGCTTGTGCAGCTCGTCTTCCATCCGCAGGAGCTTGGCCGTCTCCTCTTCGGTGAGCTTGTAGACGGGAATGCCGGTCCAGATGGACAGCACCTCGGCCACCGCCTCCTCGTCCACCTCATCGAACAGGTCCACGCCCTTGGCCCGGATCTCCTCTTCCATCTGCTCCTTGCCGGCCAGCAGTTCCTTCTCCTGGTCCCGCAGCCGTCCGGCCTCTTCGAAATCCTGCTGCTCCACCGCGTTCTTCTTCTGGGCCACGACCTGGGAGAGCTGGCTCTCGAAGTCCTTGTAGTCGGTCGGGGTGTCCATCCGCTTGATGCGCAGTCGGGAGCCGGCCTCGTCAATGAGGTCTATGGCCTTGTCGGGCAGGTGGCGGTCGGAGATGTAGCGGTCGGCCAAGTTCGCCGATGCCACCAGAGCCTGGTCGGTAATGGTGACTCGGTGGTGGGCCTCGTAGCGGTCTCTCAGCCCTTTGAGGATCTCGATGGTGTGGGCGATAGTGGGCTCTTCCACCTTGACCGGCTGGAACCGGCGCTCCAAAGCAGCGTCCTTCTCCAAGTGCTTGCGGTACTCGTCAAGGGTGGTGGCCCCGATGGTCTGGAGCTCGCCTCGGGCCAGCATGGGCTTGAGGATGGAGGCGGCGTCGATGGCGCCCTCGGCCGCGCCCGCGCCAACCAGGGTGTGCAGCTCGTCGATGAACAAGATGATGTCGCCCCGAGTCTTGATCTCCTTGAGCACCTTCTTGAGGCGCTCCTCGAAATCCCCGCGGTAGCGGGACCCAGCCACTAGCGCCCCCAAGTCCAGGGTGTAGAGCTGCTTGTTGCGAATGGTCTCGGGGACGTCGTCGGCCGCGATCTTCTGGGCCAGGCCCTCCACGATGGCGGTCTTGCCCACTCCGGGCTCGCCCACCAGAACCGGGTTGTTCTTGGTGCGACGGGAGAGCACCTGCATGACCCGCTCGGTCTCCCGCTGCCGGCCGATCACCGGGTCGAGCCCGCTGTCTCGGGCCAGCTTGGTGAGGTTGCGGCCGAACTGGTCAAGCACCAGGGAGCCCGACGCCCCGCCTTCACCGCTGCCGCCTGGAGAGGTGGTGGCCTTCTCCGAGGCGCCCGACCCCTGAGGGCCGCCATAGCCCGACAGAAGCTGAATTACTTGCTGGCGGACCCTCGACAAATCGGCCCCCAGCTTCACCAGCACTTGGGCAGCCACCCCTTCGCCCTCTCGGATCAGGCCAAGCAGGATGTGCTCGGTGCCGATGTAGTTGTGGCCCAGCTGGAGCGCCTCCCGCAAAGACAGCTCAAGCACCTTCTTGGCCCGGGGGGTGAACGGGATGTGGCCCGACGGGGACGACCCGCCCTGGCCGATGATCTCCTCAACCTGGTTGCGCACTGCTTCCAGGGAGATGCCCAGCGACTCCAATGACTTGGCGGCCACCCCTTCGCCCTCGTGTATCAGGCCAAGCAGGATGTGCTCGGTGCCGATGTAGTTGTGGTGGAGCAGGCGCGCCTCTTCCTGGGCCAGGACAACGACCCGGCGGGCCCGATCTGTGAATCTCTCGAACACGGCAGTCTCCCAATAGGGGGCTTGTCCCGAAGTGTAACCCCCCCACCCCCCCAATTTCGTTCCCGAAGCCTCAACCTCTCCTCAACCCAACACTGCCGAAGACGCCGCCAATCGGGCTGAATGGGAGAATTATAAGATTGGACCACTACGCTGAATGCGTGGTTCGCAGCCCCCTCGATCCGATTCCCACCATGGGGCGCGACCTGGAGCGGCTGGAGCTGCGGCTGGAAGAGTCGATCCATACCGAGCACCCGTTTCTCACCGAAGTAGCCGGTCATCTCATTCGAGCCGGGGGAAAGCGGGTTCGACCGGGGTTTGTGATCGCATCGGCGTCCATTGCCCAGACCCGGCCCTCACCCGTCGAAGACGATGTGCTCACTGGCGGAGTGGCCGTGGAGCTAGTTCACCTGGGCTCGCTGTACCACGACGATGTGATGGACGAAGCCCAAGTGCGGCGCAACGTGGCCAGCGTGAACGCCAAGTGGGGCAACCTGCGGGCCATCCTGGCCGGAGATTTCCTGCTGGCCCGAGCCTCGGAGCTGGCTGCCTCCCTGGGCACCGAGGTGGCCGGCCTGCTTGCCGCCACCATTGGGCGGCTGTGCGAAGGCCAGGTGCGGGAGTTGCAAGACACGGGCAACCCCGACCGCACCGAAACCTCCTACACCGACTCCATCGAGGGAAAGACTGCCTCCTTGCTGGCCACTTCCTGTCGCATCGGCGGCTTGGTGGCCGGGCTTGACCGGCCCACTGTGGACACCCTCACCGAATTTGGCCGCTACTACGGGCTGGCCTTCCAAGTGGTGGACGACATCTTGGACATAGTGGCCACCGACGAGCACCTGGGGAAGCCGTCGGGCAACGACCTGCACGAGGGGATCTACACGCTTCCGGTGATCCGGGCGCTGGGCACTTCCTACGGTCCCCAGCTCAGGCATCTGCTGGGGGGGACGGTGTCCGACGCAACAGTCCGCTCGGCTCTGCAACTGGTGCAGGCCAGCGGCGGGGTGCAGGAAGCCCTCGACGTGGCCCGGAACTACGCCCAACAGGCCTCGGCCAGCCTGGAGGCGCTGCCCCACACCACGGCCACCGCGGCCCTCGGCGTGGCCACCGCCCACCTGATCGACCGGGCCCGCATCCCCCTAGGGGACGGCTAGGTCACTTACAGCCGTCAACCAAATTGACTTCCGGTTGTGAGCCGGCGACCCACGGCGACGGCTAGCGTTCGGCGCGCTCCGGGGGTTCGGGGCGCAGCGTGGGAAACAGAATCACGTCGCGGATGCTGGGCGCGTCGGCCAGCAGCATGGCCAGGCGATCCATGCCCACCCCCAAACCACCGGTGGGGGGCAGGCCGAACTCCAGCGCCCGCAGATAGTCCCGGTCCACGGCCATGGCTTCAGCGTCGCCCGCATCTCGGTCGGCCGCCTGGTCTTCGAAGCGGGCCCGTTGCTCGTCGGGATCAGTGAGCTCGCTGAAGGCATTGGCCAGCTCCCGGCCGGCCACGATGGCCTCGAAGCGCTCTACCCAGCCGGGATGGTCCCGGTGCTCCCGGGCCAGCGGCGATACTTCCTTGGGATAGTCGCATACGAATACCGGGCCCCATAGCTCGGCCTCGGTGGTCTTCTCATAGAGCTCCAAGAGAAGCTTTCCCGGCCCCCAGCGGTCTTCTACCGGTATCTCCCGGTCGGCACAGTGCGATCGCAATTCGGCCAGCGGGGTGTCGAGGTCGACCTCCAGGCCGCTGTGGGTGGCCAGCAGGTCGACAAACCGGGCTCTGGGCCACGGCGGGGTCAAGTCCAGATCGCGCCCGCCGTAGCTGATGTGGGTGGTGCCCTTCAGTTCCAGGGCCAGATGGGCAACCAACTCCTCAACCAGCTCCATGATGTCGCCGTAGTCGGCATAAGCCCAGTACAGCTCCAGCATGGTGAATTCGGGGTTGTGACGGGTGGATATACCCTCGTTTCGGAAGACTCGGGCAATCTCATACACCCGTTCTAGACCCCCCACCACCAGCCGCTTCAAGTACAGCTCCGGCGCGATCCTCAAGTAGAGGTCCATGTCCAGCGCGTTGTGGTGGGTGCTGAACGGCCGGGCCAGCGCGCCGCCGGGCACCGGATGGAACACCGGCGTCTCCACCTCGATGAACCTCCGGTCTTCCAGCCACCGGCGGGTGAGCGACATCATCTCCGACCGCAGTCGGAAGGTGTGGCGGGCCTCCTCGGTCACCCACAGATCTACATAGCGCTGGCGGAACCGGATATCGGGGTCGGACAGCCCGTGCCATTTGTCGGGAAAGCTCCGCCGAGCCTCGGCCAGCAGCTCCCACTGCTCCACCTTCACCGACAGCTCTCCCTTTCGGGTCTTCATGACCTCGCCGCTCACGCCGACCCAGTCACCGAGGGACAAAGCGCAGAAACCGTCGTAGTCGGGGGTGACCTTGGCGGGGGCGAAGAGCTGGATGCGCCCGGTGGCGTCTTGAAGGGTGGCGAACGACAGTTTGCCCTGCACCCGCCGGAGCATGATCCGGCCTGCAACCGACACCGTCTGCCCAGTCTCAGTGCCGGCCTCAATGTCGCCGTGGCGCTGGTGGCACTCGGCGGCAGTGGCGGTGGTCTCGAACCGGAAGGGGGCGCTCACCAGCTGGCCTACTGGTTGCGCCCGTGGACTAGCCACAGGCCATGAAGGGTCAGGTAGGGCTCGACGCATTGGATGGTCTCCGACAGAGGGGCGATGAGGTGGGCCAGACCACCGGTGGCAATAACGATTGGCTCGCCTTCCAAAACGGCGGAGAACCGGGACACCATGCCATCGATTTGGGACACAAACCCGTAGATGACACCAGATTGAATCGACTCCATCGTGGTCTTGCCAATGACGCTGCGGGGCTCGGTGAGCGCCACCGGCCCCAGGGCAGCGGCCCGACCCACCATGGCCTCCAGGCTGACCTCGATTCCCGGCCCAATGGCCCCGCCCAAGAACTCGCCAGCCTCGGAGACCACGTCGAAGTTGTTGGTGGTGCCGAAGTCGACGATCACGGCGGGACCCCCGTAGAGCTGATGGGCAGCTACGGCATTGGCAATTCGGTCGGCACCCACCTCACGGGGGTTGTCGTACAGGATGGGGATACCGCTACGGGTGCCGGGTTCGATCACTACCGGTTCGAATTCGAAATAGCGCTGCACCATCATCCGCACGCTCTCCCGGATTTGGGGTACCCCGGAGCACACCGCCACCCCGGTCAGATCTTCTTCCATGACCACATCGACGCTGTCGAGCAGGCTCCGCAGCAGTACAGCCACCTCGTCGGGGGTGCGCTCGTGGACGGTGGACAGCCGCCAGTGCTCGATCAGCCCATCGTCGGCCCGGCTGTCCTCGGCGCGCTCGGCTTCGTACAGTCCGACCACGGTCTGGGTGTTTCCAATGTCGAGTGCCAGCAGCATAGGTACTTCTGATTATCCTTCCTGGCTCGGTTCGAGTGCATCGTTTACATCGAGGGCGATGTCCAACGCCGGGGCCGAGTTGGTGAGGCGGCCTACCGAGATGAAGTCCACCCCAGTGGCTGCGTACTCGGCCACCGTCTCCAGGGTGATGCCACCGCTCACCTCCAGCAGGGAGCCGTGACCAGTGGCCCGGTCCACGCTGGCCCGCACCTCTTCGGGGGTCATGTTGTCCAGCAGCAGGGCATCGGCGCCCGCGGCCAGGGCCTCATCCACCTGTTGGAGGCGGTCGCACTCCACGTAAACGATGCGGCCCGGCCAGTTCTGGCGGGCGGCCGCCACACCTTGGGCAATGCCGATGCCATCCAGGTGGTTGTCCTTGAACATAACCCAGTCGGACAGCCCCATCCGGTGGTTGTGGCCGCCTCCGGCCCGCACGGCCGCCTTTTCCAGCACTCGCAGGCCGGGAGTGGTCTTGCGGGTATCCCGGATGCGGGCGCTGCCCGGGCCTGCCGACGATGCCGCGGCCGCGTACCGGGAAACCTCGGTGGCGATGCCCGACAGGTGGCTCAAGAAGTTCAGCGCAGTGCGCTCCGCTGTCAACACCGAAGCCCGGGGCCCGGCCACCACCGCCAGCGCTTGGCCACAGCTCACCGAATCGCCGTCGGCGGTGCCCCACTCCAACTTCACTGAGGGATCGACCTGACGGAACACCTCAACGGCGCAGGCCCGCCCGGCCAGTCGGCCAGCGGCTCGAGCGACAATCTCCGCGGTGATCTCAGACGGGGGAAGAAGCGACGACGTAAGGTCGCCCAGCGGGCCCAAGTCTTCCGCCAAAGCCAACTCCACCGCGGCCCGCACCACCTCAGGGGGAGGATCAAAGCCGGTCACAGTCCAACCCCAGGTTGTCTATCAGGCGGGCTTGGCCCACTCGGGCGGCCACCAGCAGACGCAGCTCGCCGCCCAGCACATCGGGGCGAGCCAGCGTGGCCGCGTCGACCGCCGCGGCATAGTCGGGCGATGCCTTGGGCTCGGCGGCCAGCACCGCGGCCATGACCGCTTCCACTTCGTCGGGGTCCCGGCTGCCCTCGGCAATCGCATCCCGTCCGGCCTGCAATGACCGCCACAGCACGGTGGCCGCGGGTCGCTCGTCGGCAGTCAGGTATACGTTTCGGCTCGACATGGCCAGGCCGTCGGATTCCCGGAAGGTGGTACAGCCCACTACCTCCACCGGCAAGGACAGGTCGGCGGCCATTCGCCGGATGACCACCAGCTGCTGGTAGTCCTTCTCTCCGAAATAGGCCCGGCCCGGCCCCAGCATCGAGAACAGCTTGGCCACCACGGTGGCGACCCCGTCGAAGTGGGTGGGGCGGACGCTTCCTTCCAGCACCGCATTGAGCCCCTTAACCGTCACCGAGGTAACCGGAGTCTGCGGGTACATCTCCTCGGTCAAAGGGGCGAACACCAGCCCTGCCCCCGCGGCCGCGCACATCTCTTTGTCCCGGTCCAAGTCTCGAGGGTAGGCCCCATAATCCTCACCCTCGGCAAACTGAAGCGGGTTCACAAAGATGCTCACCACAGTCAGATCATTGTCAGCCGCCGAGCGGGTCACCAGCGACTGGTGCCCTTGGTGGAGATAGCCCATGGTGGGCACCAAGCCGACCGAGCCGCCTTGCCGTCTTACTGCGTTCACGGCAGCCCGCAACTCAGATACTCGCGTGACCACCGGGACATCGGTAACGGTGCTCATCGGCAGACCTCGCCGGTGAGCTCGTCCCAATCACCCCGGCGGCGGCAACCGCCGGTGTTGGGATCAGCCCAGCCCTCAGCCAGGTCGGGGGCCAACTCCCCGAGAGGCATCATCACAAACGCACGTTCCAACATGCGGGGATGGGGCACCACCAAATCGGGCTCGTCCAATGTCTCCCCGTCCACCCACAGAACATCGACATCCAGTGTCCGGGGACCCCAGCGCTCTTCCCGCACTCGTTCGGCCGATGCCTCCAATGCCCGGCACAGCTCCAGGAGATCCCGAGCCGAACGGCTGGTGTCCAACTCGGCCACGGCATTGAGATATTGGCCCTGGTCGGGACCGCCCACCGGATCGGTCTCGTATACGCCGGAGACGGCGACGCAGTCGCCAATGGAGGCCACCGCGGCCTTGAGATAGCCCAATCGATCCCCCAGATTGGATCCAAGGCCAAGAAAAGCCCTGGTCATTGGCGAGCGCGGGTGATGCGGACCCCGCTGGTGGACAAGTGCTGGGGCACCGGGGGCCGCAGCTTACGGACCTCGACGGTGACCCACTGCGCCCGTCGGTCGGCGTCCAGGCAAACCTCGGCCACCCTTTGAGCCATGGCCTCCATTAGGGTGAACTGCCCGTTCTCGGCCGCCGCGCACACCACCGCACAGACCTCGCCGTAATCGATGGTGTCGCCCAATTCGTCAGTTCGACCTGACGGCGCCAGATCCGCACCAATGTCCACATCCAACTCGAACGGTTGAGCCCGGACCCTCTCCTCGGGAAGCGCTCCGCACAGGGCCATAACCCGCAAGCCCTGCAAGCGCAGGCAATCCTCAGTCATCTTCGCTGGACTCCTGTTTGTCCTCAATGACGGCCGAAAGGGGCACCTCCGGCTCGGGGAGGGCGGCGGCGGCGTTGACGATGCGGCGGCCCACCGAGCCGACGGGGCGTTCGGTCATCTTCTCCACCACCACCACCGCCTGCGATTCGCTGGGAACCATCCCGGTCCACAGCAGGTATCCGGCCACGAACCCGCACACCAGGTCGCCCAGAGCGCGCCGGTGGACCAGCAGCTTCTCCCCGTTGGCCAGCAGAGAGTGCAGCTCCGCGAAGAGCGGTTCGAGCCTCGTCCTATAGTCCTCGTTGTCGGCCATGGGCCAGTGGCTCCAAGCGATGTTCTGTTCGCTGTAGTTGTGCAGGTTGTGAGTAGACGGGATCAACGACACAACCCGAGTGAAACCCTGCTGGCGAATCCAGTTGATCTCCTCAGTGCGCCGAACCCGGCGGTGGCTATCCCCCCGACCTCCCGGGCGCTCGCAAATGGCGAGGCGATCCTTCATGATCCAATAGAAGTTCCGGGGACGAATGCCTGCCGCCCACTTGCCCTTCACGCCGCCACCACCTTCATGGCCCCCACAGTGGCTGCGACGTCGTGAGCCCGAACAATGGCCGCCCCCTGGGCGAATGCCCAGGCCGCGGCGGCCAGCGACCCTTCAAGCCGGTCGTCAGTCGATACGTCTTCCTGGCTGCGACCGTCGCTTCGGGAGTGAAGCTCCCCGATGAACCGCTTGCGGCTAGCCCCCACCACGACGGGTGTTCCCTCAGCAGTGATATGCCGCAGTTTGGCCAGCAGCTCCAGATTGTGGTCGGTGCTCTTTCCAAATCCGATTCCCGGATCGATCCACACTTCGGGTACTCCGGCGACCAGTGCCCGCTCGGCTGCCTCCGACAGAAAGCGGCCTACCTCGGCAACCACATCGGTGTATTGGGGGGCGATCTGCATGGTGGTGGGGGTTCCCTGGCGGTGGACGGCAATCCAGGTCACGTTCAACTCGGCGGCCACTTCGTGCATCGACGCGGAGACGTCGTTGAGGATATCGGCCCCCGCGGCCACCGCGGCGCGGGCCACCTCGGGCTTGGTGGTGTCGATTGAGACCCGCCCATGAGGGGCCAGTCCGGCCACCACATCCACCACCCGGGCCAGTTCTTCGACCACCGGCACCGGATCAGCTCCCGGCCGGGTGGACTCGCCGCCCACGTCCACCACCGAGGCCCCTTGGTCGAACTGCTGGCGACCACGGGCCACCGCCGCTTCGGGCGTCGGGTACCGGGCCCCATCGGAAAACGAGTCAGGAGTCACGTTGACGATGCCCATGACCATTGGCCCCGTTTTCAGCGTCTCCACGGCCTCAGAGTACCGCCGAATTTCAGGGCGCCCCTATGCCAAGTGGCCTTGGAGCGGCGATTAGCGGTCTATAAACCGCATCGCCTCGGCTCGGGTGGCGATGTCGGTCCGGAACAGGCCTCTCACCGCGGAGGTGACCGTGTTGGCCCCCGGCTTGCGGATGCCCCGCATCGACATGCACAGATGCTCGGCCTCCACCACTACCAACACCCCCCGAGGGTCGAGGGCGATTTCGATGGCGTCGGCGATCTGGGTGGTGAGCCGCTCCTGCACTTGGGGCATCCGGGCATACCCCTCCACCACCCGGGCCAGCTTGGACAGCCCGGTGATGCAGCCGTCCTTGTTGGGGATGTAGCCCACATGGGCCTTGCCCAGAAATGGGATGAGGTGGTGCTCGCACAGCGAATACAGGGGGATGTCGCGCACCAGGATCATCTCGTCGTGGTCGGCTTCGAACTGACGAGTCAGATGGGATGCGGGGTCTTCGTGAAGTCCCTCGCAGATCTTGGCGTACATTCGAGCCACCCGCCCCGGCGTATCCAACAAGCCGTCACGGGTCGGGTCCTCGCCAATGGCGGCCAGGATCTCCCGCACTGCGGCCTCGATCCGAGGCTGGTCTACTGTGCCTGTTTTCTTGTCGGCCATCGCCAACGACGGTAGTTCGCTAGTGTCAAAAACTCATGGTTGAACGGCCAGCGTTGGACGGGGTTCGGGTAGTCGATCTGGGCTGGGGCATCGCCGGGGGATATGCCACCAAACTGCTGGCCGACGCGGGGGCCGATGTGGTGAAAGTGGAGCTGCCCGACGGCGACCCGCTCCGGGGCTACTCGGCCTCCTTTTCCCCCATCGACGACCACGGTCCGCTCTTCGGCTTCTTGAACACCACCAAGCGATCCGTGGCGTTGGACTACCGGACTACAGAGGGGTGCGGCCAGCTACTGGAGCTGTACGCCACCGCCGAACTGGTGATGGAGCGGTCCGAGCCCGGCGAGCTCGAGGCCCTGGGCGTGGGCTGGGAGGCACTGGCCGAACGGCGGCCCGACGCCACCATGGTGTCGGTGTCCAACTTCGGGCGGGGAGGCCCTTGGAGCCAACGTCCGGCCAACGAGTTCACGCTCATGGCCATCGCCGGATCGACCGCCACTCGAGGCCAACCGGGGCGGACCCCGTTCAACGCCGGCGGGCGCATCGGGGAATGGATAAGTGGGTTGACCGCGGCGGTGGCGGCCACCGCCGCTCTGCGCCGGGCCTGGCGCACCGGCATGGGCGACCACGTGGACCTTTCCATGCTGGAGACCATCACCCCCACCTGCACCAACGTGCAGACGCTATGGGGTTCGTTCACCGGCGACTACGAAACCAAGACCATGCTGGAGGTGCCTTCAGTAGAACCCACCCGGGACGGCTACGTGGGATTCTGCGTGTTCACCGGCCAGCAGTGGCAGGACTTCACCGTGTTGGTCGGCCAACCGGAGTGGGCCGACGATCCCCAGTTGGCCACCATGGGCGGGCGCATCGCCGCCGGAGAGTCAATCGCCGGAACCATCCGGGAGTGGACCTCGGCCCGCACCACCGAAGAGGTGGTGCACGAGGCCACTTTGCTGCGCATCCCGGTCGCCCCCATCGGCAACGGCGCCAACCTGCCCGAGTTCGACCAATTCGCCCAGCGGGGGGTGTACGGGCCCAACCCCAGCGGCGGATTCCTCCAGCCCCGGGTGCCCTACCGCAACCACGCTCATCCGTCGGTCGCCTTCCGGCCCGCTCCACGCCTCGGCCAGCACACCGAACAATTGCTGGGCGAATTGGAGGCGAGCGGCGCCGCAAACAACTCCGGTCGCAGGGTGGGAACTGATCCCGATGCATCCCCCAGCGCCCTGCCCCTCGACGGTGTACGGGTGGTGGACATGACTGCCTTTTGGGCCGGTCCCTACGCCACGCTGGTGCTGGCTACCCTGGGGGCCGACGTCATCCACGTCGAGTCGGTGCAGCGACCCGACGGGATGAGGTTCGGCTCGGCCCGCACCCCGGCCGACGACTCCTGGTGGGAATTTGGCCCCACCTTCCACCACGCCAACGTTGGCAAGCGGTCGGTGACCCTGGACCTGACCCGACCAGAGGGCATGGAATTGCTACACCGGCTAATCGAGGTCTCCGATGCCCTGGTGGAGAACTTCTCCCCCCGGGTCATCGACCAGTTCGGGCTGGACTGGGACACAGTCAGCACCCTGAACCCCCGGCTGGTGATGGTGCGGATGCCGGCATTCGGGTTGGATGGGCCGTGGCGAGACCGGGTGGGCTTCGCCCAGACCATGGAGCAGGTCAGCGGCATGTGCTGGCTTAGCGGCTATCCCGACGCGGCGCCCCAGCTGGCCCGGGGTCCGTCTGATCCTCTTGCCGGGCTGCACGCGGCCTACGCGGTGATCTGCGGCCTGCACGCCCGGAAGCACACCGGTAAGGGCAGCTTTGTAGAGGCCACCATGGTGGAGACCGCGCTGAACGCCGCGGCCGAGCAGGTCGTGGAGTATTCGGCCACCGGCCAGCTCATGGCCCGGGAAACCAACCACCACCCCTACGCCTGCCCCCAAGGGGTGTATGCCTGCTCGGACGGTCAACAGATCGCGTTGTCGGTTGAGACAGACCAGCACTGGGAGCAACTGCTCGCCGCCGTGCCCGAACTGGAGCTGCACCGCGTGCCGGACTCGGCGGCATTGGCTGACCGGTTCGCCGTCCGCCACACCTTCGACGAGCTCCTCAGCCGTTGGTGTGCCGACCTTGCAGCCTCCGACGTGGTCGAACGGCTCATTTCGTTCGGCGTGCCCGCCGCGGAATTGGAAATGAGCCGAGGAGGCGATCGCAACCCCCAGGTGAACGCCCGCGGCTTTTACGAGGCGGTGGAGCATCGGCTGGCCGGCACCCACCGCTTCCCGGCCATGTCGGTGCGCTTCGGCCGTCAGCCCGATCGCTGGTTCAGCCGCCCCGCCCCCACCCTGGGCGAGCACAACGGCGAGGTGTTGGGCGGGCTGCTCGGAGTAGACGACGACGAGTTGGCCCGCCTCGAGGCCGCCCAGGTCATCGGCACCCGCCCGGCATTCGCCCCTACCAGTCCTGCTGTGTGATATCCGATGTGGTCGACAAGTTGCACAGCACCGATGCGCGGATACACCCCTAGACTGACCTCCACATGACGGCCACCGAGTCGAATCGCAGCTACCGGCTCTCCGATCGCTTTACCAACGAATACGGAACGGTCTTCCTCACCGGCATTCAGGCCATGGCCCGTCTCCCGCTGGAGCAGCTGCGAGCCGACCGGGCGGCGGGACTCAACACCGCGGCGTTCGCCGCCGGCTACCCCGGCTCGCCGCTGGGCGGACTCGACTCCGCCCTGGAGCGAGCCGTCCGAGAATCTGGGGAAAGCGCCGTTGTGCTGCGGCCGTCGGTCAACGAGGAGTACGCGGCCACTGCCGTGATGGGCAGCCAGCTCGCCGGGTCGAGGCCCGACGCCCGCTACGACGGCGTCATCGGGATCTGGTACGGCAAAGCCCCCGGTGTGGACCGGGCCTCCGACGCCATCCGCCACGCGGTGTTCGCCGGGGCCCACCCCAAAGGCGGCGTGGTCCTGCTGGCCGGTGACGATCCCAACGCCAAGTCATCCACGCTGCCGTCCACTTCGGCCGGGGTGTTGGCCGATCTGCACATCCCCGTCCTATACCCCGGCGATCCCGGCGACGTCTTGGAACTGGGTCGCCACGCCATCGCCATGAGCCGGGCCACCGGCCTGTGGGTGGGCATGAAGATCGTGGCCAACGTGGCCGACGGATCGGCCAACGTGAGCCTCGACCCCAACCTGGTCAATCCAGTCATCCCCCGTCACGAGGGCGCGCCCTACCAGCATCGTCCCGACCCCCGTCTGCTCACCCCCTACACGCTGGACATCGAGCGGGAGATCGTGGAGGTCCGCACCAAGCTGGCCCTCGAATACGCAGAGCTGAACCACCTCAACCGGGTTGTTGTGAACTCCCCCGGTGCGTGGATCGGGATCATCTCTTCGGGCATCACTTATTGGGAGGTTCGCGAGGCGCTAGCAGTCATCGGTCTGGACACCGACGCCAAGATCGCCGACTCTGGCATCCGCCTGCTCCGCATGGGCTTGCCCATCCCGTTCAACGCCTCCACCATCCGGCAGTTCGCCGCTGGTTTGGAAGAGATCTTCGTCATCGAGGAAAAGACCCCCAATGTGGAATCGAGGGTCAAAGACGCCCTCTACAACACCTCCCACCATCCCCGGATCGTGGGCGAATTCGACGAGAACGACCGACGCCTGATCAAGAGCTACGGCGCCCTCCATGCCGACGATCTGGTCGGTCCGCTGCGCAGCCGGCTGGCCCGGATGGCCGACCGCCTGGCACCAGAACCCCCGAAGCGGGAGCGCATCCCCCTGTCGGTGAACCGCACCCCCTACTTCTGTTCGGGGTGCCCCCACAACCGCAGCACGGTGACCGACCCCGGCACCGTGGTAGGCGCAGGCATCGGCTGCCACACCATGATTCTGCTGGGAGGCGAGCAGCGGTACGGCGACATCGCCGGTCTCACCTGCATGGGAAGCGAGGGCACCCAGTGGATCGGCATGGCGCCGTTCGTGGAAACTCCCCATTTGATTCAGAACATGGGCGACGGAACGTTTTTCCACTCCGGACAGCTGGCCATGACCGCAGCTATCGCCGCCGGGGTGAACATCACCTACAAGCTGCTGTGGAACGGCGCGGTGGCCATGACCGGGGGACAAGATCCCACTGGCGGCATCCCCCTCGACCAAGTGTGCCGGTCGCTGCTGGCCCAAGGAGTGGCCCGCATCATCGTCACGTCCGACGACCCGGCCCGCACCCGCAGCCTCGGCCTCCCCTCCGAGGTGGTGGTCAAAGACCGCACCGAGCTGGCCGAGGCCCAGCAGGAGTTGGCCACCGTGACCGGCGTAACCGTGCTCATCTATGACCAGCGGTGCGCCGCAGAACTGCGCCGCGACCGCAAGCGGGGCAAGATCAGCCAGCCTCGGACCCGGGTGGCCATCAACCACCGCGTGTGCGAGGGGTGCGGTCACTGCGCCGAGGTCTCCAACTGCCTCTCCGTCCAGCCCTTCGACACCCCGTTTGGCCGCAAGACCACCATCGACCAGGACAGCTGCAACGTGGACTTGTCCTGCTTGGAGGGAGACTGCCCGGCATTCATCACCATTACCCGGCCCAAGCGACCCCGCCGTCGCAGGTCTTCCCGATCAGAGGCCACCATCCTGCCCGTGCCGCCAGCTTCTATCCCCGCCCCACCAGAGTCTTCTGAGGACGAAGTGAACATCCATATCACCGGTATCGGCGGCACCGGGGTGGTGACCACCGGGCAGCTCATCGGCACCGCAGCCATGCTGGACGGATCCGGGGCTCACGGACTCGACCAGATCGGACTGTCGCAGAAGGCCGGGCCGGTGGTCAGCGATCTTCGCATCACCCAAGACGGCCGCTCCGGCAGCAACCGGCTCGGCAATGGCCAGGCCGATCTGTTGCTGGCCTTCGATCTGCTGGTGGCAGCGTCTCCCACCGGCCTGGACGCCGCCGATCCATCCCGCACCTCAGTGGTGGGATCGCTGGATCTCGTGCCTCCGGGATCCAAAACCGCTCATCCTGAAATGGATATGCCCACCGCCGCTGAACTGCTTGAGCGGGTGCAGGCCGAGACTCGATCCGATGCCCAATTCTGGGCCAGTGCCTCCGATTTGGCCCAAGTGCTGGTAGGCGACACCGTGGGGGCCAACGTATTCGTCGTAGGTATGGCGATTCAGTCTGGGCTGCTACCGGTGTCGCCCGAAGCCCTGGAAACCGCCATCGGGCTCAACGGGGTGGCCGTAGAGCTGAACACCGCTGCCTTCCGATGGGGGCGGTGGTGGGTGGCCGACCAGGCCATGGTTGCAGAGACCGCCGCCCGCCAGCCGATGGCTGCGCCCGGCGACGCCCCGCCATCAATGCTGTCCGGCCACGGCGACAACCAGGCCGTGCTAGGACAGAAACTGAGCGACCGCATCGACGAGTTGGCCCACCAAGACGCCGTTTTGGCCGCCGCCCTGGAGCTGTTCGCCGCCGAGCTGGTGCGCTTCCAGAACCGGGCCTTGGCCGGTCGCTATCTGGACGGGGTAGCTGAATTCGCCGCCGTAGAGCGCCGGGTGAATCCAGGCTCGGCAGCGCTGACCGCGGCGGCGGCTGCCGGTCTGTTCAAGCTCATGGCCTACAAAGACGAGTATGAGGTGGCCCGCCTGATGCTCGACCCCGACGGCCACGCCCCGGCAATCGCGGTCGCTGAGCCCGGCGACCGGCTGGCCTGGCGTCTGCATCCGCCGACCCTGCGGGCATTGGGCCGCAAGAACAAGATCGCCCTCTCGGTGAAGCGCTGGCGGCCGCTGATGGGGCTTCTGGCCAAGGGCAAGCGCCTCCGGGGCACCCCCTTCGACCCCTTCGGCCGGGCCAAGGTCCGCCAAGAGGAACGCCGCCTGCCCGCCGAGTACCTAGTGGCCCTGCGCCAAGCGGTGCACGGCGCCACCACCCCCGAAGACCTGCAATCCGCCCAGTCCATCGCCGAGGCCGCCGACCTCGTCCGCGGCTACGAAGACATCAAACTGGCCAATATCGCCAAGTTCCGCACCCGCCTGACCGACCTCGCCAAAACCCCCTAATCCACATCGGTGAAAAGCCCAGCGGCTTATGCAGGCATGGCTGCTATCATGCAGTCATGCAGCAAGTCACCTGGAGAGCAGACGAAGAGCTCGTGGCCCGAGTCAAGCTGACCGCAAAGCACCTGGACCTGTCCATGAACGAGTACCTGACTCAAATCGCCAGGGCAGCCACCGATCCCTCACTGTCGTCCAGCTCAGCAGAAGCAGTCCGAGCCAAGCTGCGTCTGGCCGGACTACTGGTGGAAGCTGTTCCCAATCCTGGTCCTCCACCAGATGAGGCTGCCGTGGCTGCGGCCATGAAGCGGGCTGGTCAAGGTACCCCGCTATCGGAATTGGTCCGCGCCAATCGGTGACGGTCTTTCTCGACACCTCTGCCCTGGTCAAGCGGTACGCCCATGAGCTCGACAGCGATCTCGTTAGAGATCTGGATGCCACTGTTGTCATCAGCGAGTTAGCCAGGGTCGAGGTTCACGCAGCGCTTTGGCGCAAACACCGTATAGGCGACTTCTCGGCCCAAGATGCTCGTGACCTATGCCGACAATTCTCCGTTGACTTCGCGTCCTGGGTTTCGCCTCAAGACACCCAGGTCATTAAGGCAAGCACAGACATCTTGCACACTGCGGCAGACTTGGTGGCCCGTCACCCGCTTCGCGCCTATGACGCGGTGCAGCTTGCGTCGGCCCTGGAAGTTCTCCACATCGTCGGAGACTGCTCCTTCGGGTGCTTCGATCGGAAACTCTCAACCGCCGCCGCCATTGAAGGCCTTCCCGTGCTGTGGGCTCTTGAAGAAGAATAGAAACTCACTTCCTCAGATCTGAGCGTCGCGGGGGTCCCAGCGCTCGCGGGCCTTGTCGCCCACCCGGTTGAGGGCGAACACGGTCATGAACATCACGATGCCGGGGACGAATACCAGGTGGGGATGGTCCTTGTAGGTCTCCTGGCCCGCCTCAATCATGTTGCCCCATGTCGGTTCGGGAGGCTGGATGCCCACGCCCAGGAAACTGAGGGAGGCCTCGGCCACGATCAGCACCGCGGTCACCAAGAAGGCGTACGACACCATAGGCAGCGCCACGTTGGGCATCAGCTCCCGGAAGATGACGCGCCGGTCCCCCGAGCCCATGGCCTTGGCCGCCAACACGAATTCTCGCTGGGCGAAGGTCAGCGTGTTGGCCCGGGCTAATCGGATGTAGGTGGGGATACCCAAAAGGGACAGCTCCAGCGCCATGGTCCACTGGTTCTGCTCGAACACCGTGGCCATGGCCACCAGCAGGATCAGCGGAGGAAAGGCCAGCAAGGAGTCGGCCATTATGCCCACCCCGCTGTCCAGCGTCCCTCGGAAGTACCCCGCGGAGATTCCAATAACCCCACCGATCAACAGGCCGATGGCCACCGCCCCCAAACTGATGATCAGTGACGTCCGGGCCCCCCACATCACCCCGCCCAAGATGTCGAGTGCTTGGGAATTGGTTCCTAGAGGATGCTCGGAGAACAGATCGGGTCGGAGCCGCACTGATCCGCCAATCGTATTCTTCACCAACTTGGACTCATTCAGCGGAAGCCACGCCACCGTGATCGCCGACAGCCCAATCAGCAACAGCCAAAACCCTGACAGCCACGCCGAAGTGTCGAAGCTCGACCCCCAGCGTCTCTGGCAGAGTGCATCCAAGCCGAAATATCCGCCCACAATGCCCGCGAGCACCAAGAAGACCCTGATCTCCGCGGTCACATCGTTGAGCACCATGGTGCCCACAAAGATCAAAGCGATGCCGATGGGAAGCAGCGGCCAGAGCCAGAACGGCCGAGGCTCGGCGCTGCGAGCACGGATCTCCGGCTCGGCCTCCACTGGAGGACCCGAAGTCACACCCGTGTCAGACACGGCCCCGCCTGATTCTGGGATCGAGATATTGATAGGAGATGTCGATGATGGCGTTCAACAGCACATAGCCCACGGCCAGCACCAGTACACCGCCTTGCACAATGGTGTAGTTCTTGGGAATCACGCCGGTGCCCACGATCAGCTTGCCCAAGCCCTCTAAGCCGAAAATGGTTTCAATGATGACCGTGCCGCCGATGAGCCGGCCCAAGGTGATGCCGGCCACAGTGATGAGGGAGAACGAGGACGGCCGGAGCGCGTCGCGGAACAAGATCCGCCACATGGGCATGCCCTTGGCCCGAGACGACAATACGAATTGCTCTTGCAGGGTCGACAGCATGTCGGCCCGCAGCAGCCGGGTGAATACCGCGATCTCGCTCAAGGCCAGAGCCAGCGCAGGCAGGAACAGGGAGCGAAGCTGCTCTCGCCAATTGTCGTCGTAGCGATGAGACGCTGTCCGGGGGAATTCGGGCCACTGGACGAAAACCCAAAGCAGAAGACCGGTAACCACCAATGTGGCCACGAAATACCCCACCCATCCTGTGACATCGGAGCGGTCTTCCCGCAATCGGTCTATGGCCACATAAGCCAGCCGCAAAACGATCAGCCCTACGCCGATTACCCACAAATATCGGGGGATGGACTCGCGGAACACAAAAAAGAAGATGAACAACAGGCCGGCCAGGAATGTCGGGACCGAGATGAAGCCGAACATGGTGCCGCTAACCATTCGGTCAACCCGAGTTCCAGCTGCTTGGGCCGACCACACCCCCAAGAAGATGGAAATAGTGAATGACAGGCCCAGCGCCATGGCTGACAAACGCAGCGTGGGACCGACGCTGCGCTGGAGCAAGTCTGTGACCGGCTCATTGGGGGAACGCAACGACAGGCCCAAGTCGCCGCTCAGCGCCCCACTCAGCCAGTCCACGTAGCGGTCGGTTATGGGCTTGTCCAAGCCCAGCGATTTTCTGATCGCCTCCAAATCCTCAATCGTGGCGTCGGTTCCCAACACGGCCGCGGCCGGATCGCCGGGAATCAGGTCGACCAGGAAAAAGGTGGCTAAAGAAACGAGGAAGAGCACCGGCACGAGACGGACCAGCTTCAAGCCGATCACTCGCAGCACGGTGCTCTTCCTCCCTTATTGCGTTATTGGTCTAGAGATTGCCGCTATTGAGCTCAGTTCTCGAAGTAGGCATCACCGAGCAGGAAAATGGTCGCCCCCGCACGCTGGACACCTTTAAGGTTGTCGGCGAGGACTAGGCCTTCCTCGGTAACCCCATAGATCATGGCTGGCAAGTGCTCAGCCCAGACGCACTGCACCGTGGTCAGTGCGGCCCGCTGATCATCCACTGTGGCTGCCCCGTACATCTGCTCCAACGCCGCGTCCATGTCCGAAGAGCGGAACCACATACGGTTAGAACCGCTTTCTGAGTGGAGGTTGTCGTTGAGAGCGGCCACCCAAGTGGCGCCGTCAGCATTGAAGCCCCACCCGGCAATCTCATAGTCGGCCTGGACTATGACCCGGGGAATCAGCACCGTGGTGACAGGCCCGAGAGCGACCTCTACTTCGAACCCGGCAGCCTCCAGCATTCCCTCAACGGCTTGGGCTACCTCGGGACCGGGGGCGGAGTCCGATTGCACCATAAACAGCGAGCCGTCCCAGCCAGTGTCGGCCATCACCTCCTCAACCAGTGCCCGAGCGGCATCGGGGTCATAAGCAGGCTCTTGATCAGCGCATTCTTGCAGCTCAGGCGACCATAGCAAGGTGCCTTCAGCGGCCACACTGTTGGTGGTTTTGAGCTTGCCCTCATAAGCCCGCTCGTTGATGACCTCCCGGTCGATGGCGTGGTGAATTGCTTGTCGGATCCTCAGATCGATTCCGATAACGTCGGCGTCCCGAACTCCCTGGTTGATGAGGAACAGGCCACCTATGTTCTGGTCTTCGGTGCTCAAAGTGGCGCCGGCCTCTCGGGCTTCAGCGAACACTCGGGGATCACGCAGGAAGGCGGCATTGAAGTCACCAGCCTGGAAAGCCTCCCAGTTGGCCAACGAACTGCCCGGGAAGGTGAACTCGATCTCCTCTATACACACCGGGCCACCCCAGTAGTTGTCCCGGGCCCGCAGCACCGTTCGCACGTTGGGCTCCACCTCGGCCACCTCGTAGGGACCGAAGCTGGCGGCATTGACCAGATCTGGGGATACCGCCATTCGGTTGCGAACCAGTCGGGCCGCGCTGGTTTCCTCGGTAGCGTTGGCCTCTTCCTCTTCAAGCAACTGGGCGATGACCCGCGGGTTCACGATCATGCCGGGTTCGTCACCCAACAAGGTATGGAAGGTGCTCCACGCCCGATGCAGCCGGAATATGACAGTGCTGTCATCGGGAACCTCGGTGTTGTCGAAGTCGATGATGGCTACCGAGCCGGCGGCACGGTTGTTCATGCCGTCACCTCGGCCGTCGAAGAACCGAAGCATCGAGTCGACCACGTCTTGAGCCACGAATGCATCGCCGTTGCCGTAGGTGATGCCCGAGCGGATCTTCAACGTCCACTCGGTGAAATCATCATTGGGGGTCAGCGACTCTGCGGCCCGGCCATTGGATACACCGGACTCCGGGTCGAACGTCGTCAAGAGATCCCACACGTTCACTATCTGGGTACCGCCCACTAGGGCACCGCTGCTTCCCGTTGGGTCCATGTTGGCATTGGGCGAGTACACCGCGTAGTCCACCTTGGTGCCCGGCACCGTGGCCTCGCAGCCGGCCATCATCTCGTCTTCTACCGGTGGCTCTTCGCCATCGCCGTCGTCGGTGGCTGGCGCGGGCTCATCACCATCGCCGTCGTCGGTGGCTGGCGCGGGCTCATCACCATCGCCGTCGTCGGTGGCTGGCGCGGGCTCATCACCATCGCCGTCGTCGGTCTGCTCTGGTGCTGGATCTTCTGGACCAGTAGTGACCCCGTCATCGTCGTCGTTGCCGCAGGCCGCGGCAACGAGGCCGAACACCATCAATATCGCCAACAACTTCAATAGCAGTGAACGCATGAGCATTCTCCCCCTCGTGTAACTAGGTTCCGACACTCTATGGAACCTGGCCCATAAGGGCAACCGACAGCCATCCATTGCGTCGCCGGGGTCGCTGATTTGCCACGGCATCCCCAATCTAGATGGGCCGCTCACCTTTCAACGGTGCGTGAGGCCATTTCAGAGAATCCACTTCAATGGCGACTGCGGCGGCAAAGTCATCAGTGCTGATCTCTTCCAGATGCCATGTCGTACCTGGTATCTGAGGGAACCGGCATGTGCTGCTCTTTTCTCCGCGACGCATTGCCAGCGGGATCTCAAGTTGGGACACATCCATGGAGAGACCCTTCCCATGAGCCTTCACCAACGCCTCTTTGAGCGTCCACAGACGAAAGAAAAGAAGAAGCTTCTCGCTCTCACCAAGGCGCTCGAATCCAGCTTGTTCGGCAGGGCTGAACACTGCTTCGATCAGCCCTTGTAGGTGTCGGCGAGGAGAACGCTCCTCGATATCTACTCCAAGCCCACCGTTGGGAGCGACCGCAACCAAGCCGTGCTGACCGCTATGGCTCACGTTGAAGCTCGTTCCAACGGGTCTTCCGCCCACTGCCGCAAATGGCTTGCCATGCTTCGCGGTCACGAACGCAAGCTGCTCGTTGGAGCACTTGATGTAGTGGCAGAGAACGTCGCGAAGCGCGGCGCGACACAGCGCAAATCGCCGCTGTGGGGCTGGGTTGCGGAAGCCCTGCCAGCGCAGGCGCTCCTCTTCGTTTAGCCACGCAAGGGCATCTGCCTCATGACCTGCATTAGGCAGCAGATCAACGTAGGCAACGATGACGTCCCCGACGTTCTCAAACGGTCTCCAAAGGGGAGCGCCCACACGCGGTGGTGATTCTTCCATGTCAGTCCTCCACGCCGCCAGAGGCCAAGACGCTCGGCCAAAGACCGAGCTAGCGCGAGCCTCGGACCTGAACCGTAACGATATCCAAGCCGTGGTACTGCTGATGTTGGACAGAAGACGCAAAGTGCCTCAGCAGGCGAAGCGAGATCTCGCCCTCCTCAAGTCCCTCGGTTTCCTCGCTCAAGTACGCCAGCCGGTCTTCGAGGTTCTCCTCGTCGAACACCGCCAAAAACTCCAACTCCACCGTGTCGGCTTCAAGGTGAGCTACAACGATCAGCCGGGGTGCGTCCTCGGCGCTTTCGAGTTCCTCGGACTGCAAGAGGCTCATCAACGTCTCCTCGCCGGCCAAGCGCAACCGCTGGCCGGAAGCCTCACTCCAGCCCATCTGGAAAGTCAGCCCTCGGAGGAATCTGTCGATTTCAGGCAGGTTGGAAAGGCTCAATTCGGTCTCGAGCCGCTCCCGCCGCTGTGGGCTGGTCAGGTCCATGAACATGGTCATCACCACCGCGACCAGCGCCCCGACGAGCACGCCATTGTCAAGCAGCACCCCCCATGTTCCTCCTAACAAGTCGGCAAAGATGGTCTGGTTGTCCAACCCCACGCCCAGCGAGAACGCAATCCCCACCACCATCGCCTTTTGGGCATCGAGGCCGTCTTGCACAACGGTTCGAATGCCCTCGACGAATAACAGCCCGATGGCCGACAGGATGTAGGCGCCCATCACCGGGCTGGGGATGGTGGTGAGAGCCGCCGTCAACTTGGGCAAAAAGGCCAATCCCACGTAAATGGCGCCGAATGCATACCCCACTTGTCGGGAGGCAACCCCGGTGAGGTTGATCAGCTGCACCGTTCGTGAGGTGTTCACGGTTGCCGGGGGCGTCCCGGCTATACCCGACAGAAAAACGCCCAGCCCGTTGGTGTTGAGGGAGCCCTGCACCAACCGGAAATCAGTCACCCGCGGCTGGCGCCACCCGACTTGTTGAATGGCCACGCTTCCACCGATGTTCTTGATTCCGCCCACCATCGTCACCACCACGAACGCGGGAAGAAGCGCCCAGAAATCAGCCCCAGGAGTCAGGTCGAACCCCTTGAAACCGCTGCTGCTGGGAACGCCAACCCACGCCGCATCGGCCACCGAGCTCACCTCATAGGCCCCGAACAGAGCGACCACGGCACAGCCAGTGGCGACCCCGATGACCGGCGTCCAAAGCCGCCAGATTCCAGCAACCCGAAGCGCCAGAGCGGTGGAAACAATCACGGTGATCAGGGCAGCAACCGGACCGGTGGCGCCCGGGGCATCCGCGGGAACTTCATCAATCCGGTTGAGGGCCACCGGCAAGACCGTGACCGCAATCAGCATGAGGACTGTCCCGGACACAGTCGGAGTGATCACCCGGCGCATAAACGGCAGCCGCCAAGCCAGCACCAGATAGGCCAGCGATGAGACGACGATGAGGCTGGCCAGCAACTCCGGACCACCCTCGTCCAAGGCCAGCACCGAGATTGCGATGAATGTAGGGGTCACCGCCATGATGAACAGATGCCCCGAGCCGAACCGCCGAAGCTTGCTGGCCTGCAACGCGGTAAGGGTTCCGACAATGAGCAGGGCGGCAAAAATGGCCCAAGACAGATAGCCCTCGTCCTGCCCACCTGCCCGGGCCGTGATGGTCACGATCAACACGACTGATGTGATGGTCACCGCTACGCCTTGGAACCCGGCGGTCAGCGCGACCAGGGGCGGGCAACGCTCGTCGGTTTCGTAGCGGATCGCTTCGTTGGCGCTCACTTTTCCCCTAGCGGGAGCCTCTGACCTGCACCGTCACGATGTCCAATCCGTGATACTTCTGATGGTGGACAGAGGACGCGTAGTACCGAAGCAGGCGAAGTGACAGCTCCCCTTCCTGCAACCCCTCAGACTCCTCGTTCAAGCACGCCAGCCGATCCTCAAGGTTCTCCTCATCGAACACCGCCAAGAACTCCATCTCCACCATTCCCGAGGCGGGGCGGGCCTGAATGATCAATCGAGGCTCATCATCGGGAGGCTGGTCGGGGTGCACCAGGCTCTCCAACAGCTCCTCGCCGGTGTCATCGGGCTGCACCAGGCTCAGCAGCGCTTCTTCGCCGGCAGAGCGCAGCCGCTGGGTGGAGGCTTCGTTCCACCCGACATCGGTGGCCATACCTTGGAGGAAGCCATCGATCTCGGGCAGCGCCGAGACGCTCAGCTCCACCTCCAATCGGCTGCGTTTCTGCGGGCTGGTCAGATCCAAAAACACGGTCATCAACACCGCGGCCAGCGCCCCGACCAGCATGCCGTTGTCAAACAGCAAGCCCCATTTCTCGCCCATGAGGTCGGCGAAGATCGTCTGGTTGTCCAGACCGACGCCCAGCGAGAACGCCAGCCCCACCACCAGGGCCTTCTGGGAGTCGAGGCCGTCCTGCACAACCGTGCGGACGCCGCTGACAAAGAGCAGAGCGATGGCCGTCAACAAGTAGGCAGCCATGACAGGGCTGGGCAAGGTGAGCAAGAAGGCGGTCAGCTTGGGCAGAAAGGCCAGCGCCAGCAGTACGCCGCCGATGACGTAGCCGATACGGCGAGCGGCCACCCCGGTGAACCCGATGAGCGACACGCTGGTCCCCGAATAGACAGAGTTGGGAGGGGTCCCAAAAACGCCTGCCGCCAAAATGCCGAGCCCGTTGGTGTTCAAAGAACCCTGGACCAGCCGGAAGTCGGGAACTCGAGGCCGGTTCCACGAGACCTGCTGGATGGCCACGCTATCGCTGACGTTCTTGACCCCGCCGGCCAGCGTCACCACCACGAAGGCAGGCAGCAGCGACCAGAAGCTTGCCCCTGGGGTCAGGTCGAATCCGGGGAATCCGCCGGAGTCGGGGATGCCGACCCAGGCCGCGTCGCCCACCGAGCTGATCTCATAGGCCCCGAACAGTGCGGCCGCCACGGCGCCGGTGACGATCCCGATGAGCGGCGACCAGAGCCGCCACACTCCCGATGCCCGCAAGAAGAGCACAGTGGACACCACCAGTGTCACCAAGGCGACCGTCGGTCCCGCGGCCTCCGGGGCATCGGCAGGCATATCTTCGAGCCGGTCGAGCGCCACCGGCAAGATGGTGGCCGCGATGAGCATCAGCACCGTGCCGGTGACCACCGGGGTGACTATCCGGCGCAAGAACGGCAGCCAGAAGGCCAGAACAAGGTAGAACAGCGAGGCCACCACAGTGAGGCTGGCCAGCAGCTCCGGACCGCCCTCGGCCAGCGCCAACACCGATATGGCAATGAAATTCGGGGTCGGCCCCATGATCAGGATGTGCCCGGCACCGAAACGGCGGAATCGGCTGGCCTGCAACGCGGTCAGCGCCCCCGCGATGATCAGCGCCCCGAAAAGGGCCCACGAGAAGTAACCCGCATCCTGGTTGCCAGCCCGGGCGGTGATGACCACAATCGACACGATCGGCGCCAACGCCAGCACCACGCCCTGCAAACCGGCTATAGCAGCAACAGCCGGAGGACAGCGCTGGTCAGGCTCGTATCCGATGTTGCCGCTCATAACCTGGCCGCGCAGACGGCCACGCGAATTCGCATTCCGACAAAGCTAACGCGGAAAGCCGGGCTGACTTAGAGCTTGGCCTCGCGGGGGTCCCAGAGGCCTCGGAGGGATTCTCCGACGCGGTTTAGTGACAACACGGTAAGGAACATCATCACTCCGGGAACAAACACAATGTGGGGAGCCTTCTCCAGCAGATTCGGATCGCGGCCCTCCTGGATCATGTTGCCCCACGTGGGAGTGCTGATGGGATCTATGCCCACCCCCAAGAAGGCCAATGAGGTTTCGGCCACGATCAGCACCGCCACGATTATGAAGGCGTAGGAGGCCAACGGCAGTGCCACATTGGGCATGATCTCGCGAAACAGGATGCGGCCGTTGGACGCACCCATTGACTTGGCCGCGGTGACGAACTCCCGGGCAGCAAAGGTCAAGGTGTTGGCGCGCGACAGCCGGCCTATCGTGGGAATGCTCAATACCGATAGCGCAAGCGTAATGACGAGCACGCTGCCCCCGAATATGGCCACGATAGAGAACAGCAATATGAGGGCAGGAAAAGCCAGCACGGCATCGGTAATGATGTTGAATGTTCCTTCGATCGGCCCCCGGAAGTATCCCGCGGCCAACCCAATAACCGACCCCACCGCCAAGCCGATTCCCACTGCGCCCAAGCCCACGATCAGGGAGATTCGCGCCCCCCGAATGCTCTGGTTCATTACGCTCTTACCCAGCCGATCGGTGCCCAGGGGCTCGTCGGTGGTGAACGACGGTGGCCGCTCCCGGTCTTGGAAGTCGGCATCCAAGCTGTCGAACAGCCCGGCCACTTGCAAGAACACAAAAATCACCAGGATGAACAGCCAAGCCATCGAGATCCATACAGTTGGGTCGACCCGGGAACCGAATGCTGCTCGTATCAGCTGCCCCACCCCGGTAAGGAGCCCGTATATCCCTCCGAGGGCGAGGATCACCTGAAGCCAGGCAACGCTGTCGTAGGTAACCAAGAGCTGTATCAGCAGCAAGGCCAACCCGATGACCAGTCGGGCGCTTCCTTCCCTAGCGAGGCGAACGCGGCGACCTCGCTCGGGATCGACGACTTCCTGAGCCGCAGGCTCGGTGATGACACCACCGATGTCAGCCACGTCTGATCCTTGGATCAAGCAGGGCGTACATGATCTCCACCAGCATGTTCAACATGATGTAGGCCACCGCCACCACCAGCACTAGTCCTTGCAGAACCACCAGATCATTGCCGGTAATGGAGTCGACCATCTTGAGCCCCATCCCCGGGAGTTGGAACAGCACTTCGATGATGACGGTGCCGCCGATAAGCCGACCGGTGCTCACCCCCGCCAAAGTGATGAGTGAGAATGACGACGGCCGCAGGGCGTGGCGGAACAACACGTGGGCGGGAGGCATGCCCTTGGCTCGGGCCGTCAGCACGAAGTCGTTTTGAAGGGTGGCCATCATGTCGGCCCGCAACAACCGCTGGAACACGGCAATCTCGGTCAGAGACAACGCGACCACCGGCATGAGCAGGCGGCGGGAATGGTCCCACCAGTCCCACTCAGTAAGCCGGGTCCACCCCTGGGGCGGCAACACGTCGAGTTGGTTGAACAGGATGAAGATAAGCAGGATGCCGACCAGAAACTGGGGCAAGGAGATAGCGGCAAATGATGCCGAGTTCAACGCTCGGTCGACTCTGCGTCCCGCCCTATAGGCGGCATACACCCCCAGCGGAATAGCCAGAATCAGTGCCAGTGCCTGGGCCACCACTGTCAATTCCAGGGTGATGGGTAGCCGCTGTCGGATGGTGTCTGACACTTTCAGACCATGGGTCTTGACCGACTCTCCGAGGTCTCCGGTGACCACATCGCCCAGCCACTTGCCGTAGCGCACGATGACGTTTTCGTCGAGCCGAAGTTCCCGGTTGACCAACTCCCGAGCGGCGGGCTCCTGGGCCCGCTCTTGTCCCAGTAGGCGAATGGTGGGATCACCGGGCAGCAGTTCCACATAGAAGGAGGAAAAGAAGCTCACAAGGATCAGCACCGGAATGATCCGGATGATGGTGCGCCCGATGGTCTTCAACTTGCTGTCACCTCCCCCTGCACTTCAGCACGGCCTCATAGATGATGCCCGATAGAACAGGGGGTGGGCACGGGACCGTGCCCACCCCCTAGTTCTCAAATGAATTTCTCGGTTAGCCCTTGGCGGTGAATTCCAAGAGGATGATGCCGGCATCGGTCTGGAACACACCGGACACCTCATCGGTCCAGTAGTAGCCGACCTCGCCCTTGCTGGTCACGATGACCGGGACCTGGTAGGCAAACTCCTGCTGGAAGCGGCTGTAGCCCTCGTAGCGCTCCTCGAAGGTGACGCCTTCACGACCCTGCTTGAGCGAGGCGTCAAATTCCGGATAGCACGCCTTGGCCCAGTTACGGGATGAGACGTTTTCACCGCAAACGCCGTCCTCGGTGGAATCGCCGAAGTACACGTCGTACATGTAGTCGGGATCGCCCACGGGGATGGCCCACGGGTTGGCCACTGCTTCGCCGCCGAATACGGCACCGACCATCTCGCCGACCTCCACGCAATTGGCTTCCGCGGAGATGCCCACCTCGCTCCACATGGCGATGAGGGTCTCAGCAAGGAGCACGTTCTCCGGTGAGGTGGTGCAGTAGGTCTCGAACTCCAGCGGACCGCCTAGTTGGGCCTCGCACTCTTCGAGCGCGGCAGCAGACGCATCTTGGTCAAAGCCCGGCAGCACTGCTTCGGGATCTGTCCACGGAGAACCAGGCCTCATCAAGCTGCGGATCATGTTGTTGAGCCCCTCGTACACGATCTCATTGATGGTCTCGTAGTCGATGGCATGGGCCGCGGCCACCCGGCACTCCCGGATGTTGAACGGCTCTTTCACGTTGTTGAGCATCCAATAGCCGCCGTGGTTGTCGGTCCGGGATGTGGTGTTGACGCCCTTGGCAATTGCGTCCTGCAAATTCTGAGGATGGCGGTCGTAGCCGATGTCGAGGTCACCGGCGTTGAAGGCGTTATAGCGCTGCGGCGGTTCGATGATGGGCTTGAAGATCACGCTGTCCAGATAGGGGCAACCCTCGCGGAAGTAATCCGGATTGCGCACCACAACGGCCTGATCGTCTTGGACCCAAGAATCGAGCATGAACGGGCCTGCGCCCACCCCGACCGGGTTGATGTTGACATCGGAGTTCAAACCGGTTTCCGGATCCTGGCCAGCCTGATAGGTGGTGGGCGACATCATCCACGCCATACGGGAGGCGAAGATCTGCGCGAACACCGCGTTCTTGCTGGTGGCAGTGAGCTCGATGGTGTAATCGTCGATCTTCTCCCACGAAGCGATCAGATCGGCCTGAGACCGGGACTGCGACCCGATATCGGGATTCTGGTGGTGCTCGATGTTCCAGATCAACGCGTCGACATCCAACGGGGTGCCGTCGGTGAAGTTGACGCCCTCGCGCAGCTTCAGCGTGAACAGCTCATTGTCTTCAGTGGAGATGCTCTCGGCCAGGCCGGGAATCAGCTGGCCTGTGCCGAAGTCCTCGTAGAACAGCGCGCCGTAGATGGAAATCATCTGCGTGCCGCCCAGCGAGGCCCCGCCCTGAATCAACGTGGGGTCCCAGCCGGTGATCTCACCGAACATGCCGATGGTGAGGTCGCCGCCTGTAGGCCGCCCGTCGGAGCAGTCGGTCGTGAGGATTTCACCAGAGATATACCCGGTGTTGCCGGTAGGCACTCCACCCGTTACTTCTTCTTCCACTTCTTCAGAGCCCTCGATGACCACCACTGGCTCATCTTCAGGCTCTTCTGCGGGAACTTGCTCTGCGGGGGCATCCTCCTCGGGGGCCTCCTCAGCGGGTGCCTCCTCAGAAGGCGCCTCTTCCTCCGGCGCCGCGGGCGCCGGCGTTCCCGCCGTTACCCCTTCACCATCGTCATCGTTGCCGCAAGACACCGCAAAGACGGTGAACGCCAACAAGACGGCAAGAAGCCTCAACCAACGCGATTTCATGAGCATGTCCCCCTCGGGATTGGCTATGGGCAGTCGGGTCTCAACCGACTGCAAGTTGTCAGACCTTAGGTAGTTGTTTGGCGAGTTCGCAAAGTTAGCGACTGCCTTAAGCCTGAATACCGTCCGCGGCGGGGGTGAGCTCCCGTTCCAAACGGTCGGCAATGTCCCGAAAGTAGGGCAAAGACTCGCCGATGGGATCGGGGATCTCGTCGGCGGCCCGGCCGATGATCCGAGTGCTGGACCTCGAATCGCGCCGGGAGTGCAGTTGGGCTACCCAATCGGCCGCGACGGCACCGTTGCGGTTTCCAACATCGGCGGCCAACCGTGAGAGCTCAGCAGGCAGGAAAGTGGCTGCCGCTTTGGCCTCGCTGCGGGCAGCCACCGCCCATCCGTGGTTGCGGGTCATGGCCACGATGAGGTCGGATTCGTCCACCAAATACTCAGAGAGGCGGCGGCTGCGATGGGCCGATAGGTCGAGGCCTCGCTCAGCCATGGCCGCGATGGCGTAGTCGTGGGCGGGCTGTCCGCTCCAGTCCATGGTGCCTGCCGAGCTGACCTCAGCCTCGGGGGCCATGTGGGCGAAGAGCACCTCGGCCATCGGGGATCGGCAGATGTTCCCCGTGCAGACAAACAGAACCTTGATGGCGTTGGAGTGTATGGGGCGCCCTGCGGGCTTTCTATGCTCAGGGACATGGCAGGTCCGATGGATGGTGTGAAGGTGGTCGAGCTGGGGGTGTGGGTGGCCGGCCCCGCGGCGGGCGGGATCTTGAGCGACTGGGGGGCCGATGTAGTCAAGATCGAGCCCCCCGCTGGCGATCCGTCTCGGACGTTCCAGCGGATGCTGGGCGGGGACATGCCCACCAACCCCGTGTTCGAGCTCGACAACCGCTCCAAGCGCTCGGTGGTGGTCGACCTGGCCCGCCCCGAGGGCCAGGCCATCGCCGCCGAGATCATCGAGGACGCCGATGTTTTCCTCACCAACCTGCGGCTCAGCGCGCTCGACCGGCTGGGGCTGGACTACGAGTCGCTGGCCGCCCGCAATCCGGGGCTGGTGTACTGCGCCATCACCGGCTACGGGCTCGAGGGGCCCGACGCCGACCGACCCGCCTACGACATCGCCGCCTTCTGGGCCCGCTCGGGCATTGCCGCCCAGCTCACCCCCCCGGGCGGGGCGCTGCCGTTCCAACGGGGCGGGATGGGCGACCACAACGTGGGTCTGGCCGGAGCCGCGGCCATCAGCGCGGCCTTGTTCAACCGGGAGCGCACCGGTGAGGGTCAGATGGTGTCCACTTCGCTGTTTAGAGAGGGCATGTACACCATCGGCTTCGACCTCAACATTCTGCTGATGTGGGGTCTCAACATGGCGGTGGGCACCCGGGAGGCCATGGGCAACCCGGCCATCAACAACTACACCGCGGGCGACGGCCGCCGCTTCTGGGTGGTGGGCCTCGAGGGCGACCGCCACTGGCCGCCGCTGGCCCGAGCGGTGGGCCACCCCGAATGGATCGACGACGAGCGGTTCGCCACCGCCCGAGACCGGGCGGTCAATGCCGTGGAGTTGATCGCTGCGCTCGACGAAGCGTTTGCCGCCCGGCCCCTGGAGGAATGGGCCGAGATCTTCGCCACCGAGCCCGACATGTTCTGGGCCCCGGTTAACACCCTCGACGACCTGCTGGCCGATCCCCAGACGGGACCGTCGGGGGCGCTGGTAGATGTACCCGATGGCGCCTCCGGCACCACCATGCTGGCCACCCCGGTGGACTTCCACGGCACCCCGTGGTCACCCCGATCCTTGGCCCCCGCCCTGGGCGAGCACACCGACGAGGTGCTGGCCGATTTGGGCCGCAGCTCCGACCAGATCGCGGAGCTGCGGGCTAGCGGCACGGTGGCCTGAGCTTCCCGGCTAGCCCAGCCATAGGATGTCGCCGTGCCTTTGACCAGACTCGACGAGACGCTGCGCCATCAGATCCCCACCACCTTCGACCACGTGGGAACCAGCGACCCCCGGTTCTTCGACCGCTACTGGTTCTCGTGTTACGACCCGGCCGGGTCGCTGACCATGATCATCGGCGTGGGGCTGTACATGAACATGAACGTGTTCGACGGCTTCGTGGCCTGCCAGGTGCCCCGCGATGGCGGCGGCACCAGCCAGCGGAACTTCCGCTTCAGCCGGGCCCTGCGCCCCGAAATCGACCGGGTGGGGGTGGGTCCGCTCGACATCGAGATCATCGAGCCGTTCGAGAAGGTCCGCCTCACGGCATCGGGCGACGATCACCCCATCGACATGGACCTGACCTGGACCAGCTTTTTGCCCCCCAAGGAGGAGGATCACCACTTCAGC
This sequence comes from Acidimicrobiales bacterium, assembly GCA_963663255.1. Taxonomy (GTDB): domain Bacteria; phylum Actinomycetota; class Acidimicrobiia; order Acidimicrobiales; family Bin134; genus Poriferisocius. The sequence goes on along the minus strand of OY760141.1, from coordinate 1,327,507 downwards.
CGGGTTCGGGGCCGGGTGGCCCAGGACTACCGCCGCTACACCCAGGTGGGCCGGATGGACGGCTCGGTCACATTGGACGGCACCGCCTACACCGTGGCCGGCTGGTGGGGTGGCCGGGACCACTCTTGGGGAGTGCGACCCCAGACCGCGGGGCCCGAGCCGGTGACCGGGGAAGAGGGCATCGACGTGCGGGCCCAGCACGGCTCGGTGTTCTACTGGCTGCCGTTCTCGTGCGCCGACTACGGCGGCCACGTACAGGTTCACTGCACCGGTGACGGCCGCCAGCACTATCTCGATGGGGTCATCGGTCGGCCCGACGGCACCGAGACCGAGGTGGTCGCCGCCGAGTTCGAAGTGGACTTCTGGGACGACACCCGCCGATGGCGCCAAGTGCGCTCGCAATTCACCGACACCGCCGGCGAGGTGTATGAGATCGAGACCAACCAGATCCACCGCGACTGGGCCATGATCGGCACCGGATACGACTGGGGCTGGGACGACGGCGGTGGCCTCGGCGTGTACCGGGGGCAGTTCTACTCCGAGACCGACACCTACGATCTGTCCCATCCCGAGAACGTGGTGCTCCCCACTGGCGAGGTCCGCGTTCCCGGCCACCGGGAGGCACCGGCCGCGGGCACAGTGAACGGACAACCGCTAGCCGGCCACCAGATCGTGATCTGCTCGGGACGGGTGCCCTTCTTGGGCTTGGACGACGATGTGAGGCCGTGGTGACCCAAGAGCAACCCTTCGCCGGCCAGGTGATGATTGTCACCGGGGCCAGCCGGGGGGTGGGCCGGGCCGCGGCCATTCGCCTGGGCCAGTTGGGGGCCGCGGTGGTCTGCGTGGCCCGAGCCACTGACGAAGCCCGATTCAAACTGCCCGGCACTGTGGATGAGACCGCCGCAGCCGTCACCGAGGCTGGCGGCCACGGTTTGGCCGTGCCCTGCGACCTGTCTTGCCCCGACCAGATCGAGGCCATGGTGGACACCGTGGTGGGCCACTACGGCCGAATCGACGCCTTGGTCAACAACGCCGCGGTGACCTTTGCCGGCGACCTGGATATCGACCTCAAGCGCTATGAGTTGACCTTCGCTATCAACACCACGGCCCCATTGCTGGCCACCCGGCTGTGCCATCCCCACTTGGCGGCCACCAAGGGTCGCATTATTAACGTCTCGTCGGCGGCGGGGTTGGCCTTTTTCTCGCCGATGATGGCCTACGGCATGTCCAAGGCCGCACTGGAACATCTGACTGTTAGCAGTGCGGCAATACTGGCCGACGACGGAATCGCAGTGAACTGCTTCCGCATCGACACCGCGGTGGCCAGCGAGGGTTACGTGATGAACGCCCCTGACGCCGACCACGCCACTTGGGCCGACACCTCGGTGGCCGCTGAGGGCATCGTGTGGATGCTCCAGCAACCCGCCTCCTACACCGGAAGGCTGGAGAGCATGGTGGGCATAGCCCAGCGGGAGGGCATCATGGCCGAGATCGCCGACAAGACCAGCTCCAACTCTCCATCCACCAGCCAATGGAGCATCGACCGTGGGCGCGGCCTTGCCTGAGGCCCAGGAGATCCACTCCTTCTGCCGCATCTGCACCGCCATGTGCGGCATCACCGTCACCGTGGAAGGCGACCGGGTGGTCAAAGTGCGGGGCGACGACGCCCACCCCCTTTCCCAGGGCTACACCTGTCCAAAGGGCCGGGCGCTGCCCGACTGGCACCACCATCCCCACCGCCTAGACCAACCCCATATATATGGTGGGGCCGTCGATTGGGACCGCTGCCTCGACGACCTGGGCAACCGACTGGCTGCCATCATCGACGAGAGCGGACCCGACGCGGTGGCCATGTATCTGGCCAGCGGCTCGGCCTATGACGCCAACGGCCGCCGGGCGGCCGAGCGATTCCTTGGTGCCATCGGCTCCCGCCAGAAGTACACCGCCACCACCATCGACACCCCCATGCGCCCTCTGGTGGCCGAGCTCATGGGCGGCTGGTCGGGGCTCACCCCCATGTGGGACCAGGAGGCCGCCCGACTGCTCCTTTTGGTAGGGACAAACCCGGTGGTGTCCCACGGCCACGGCAACGGCATTGCCGACCCCATCCGGCGGCTGCGGAACCAACAGGAGCGGGGCCCGGTATGGGTGATCGATCCCCGCCGCACCGAGACCGCCCGACTGGCCGACCGCCATCTGGACCCCCGGCCCAGCACCGACTATCTGATTCTGGGCTGGCTGGTGCGAGAGCTGCTCATCGACGGAGCCGATTGGGATTATCTGGCCAACCACGCGGTCGAGGTCGATGAACTCACCGCCGCGGTTGTCCCGTTCACCCTGGACCGGACAGCCGCTGGCACTGGTCTCGACCCCGCGGAGCTGCTCGACCTCTTGGGCGCGGTACGAACCGCGGGCCGGCTCTCGGTGCTCTCGGGCACCGGGGTATCGATGGGCCGCCACGCCAACGTGACAGAGTGGCTGCTGTGGGCCCTCGCGGTGGTCACCGGCTCCTATGACCAACCGGGCGGGATGTGGTTCAACCCCGGCTATCTGATGCAGCTCGACACCCGGGACTGGCAGCCCTCTGACGGCCACCCCGAGCCGGGGCCAGCCAGCCGCCCCGAGCTGCCCCGCCGATTCGGGGAGTACCCGTGCGCCGCACTGGTGGACGAGATCGAGGCCGGCAACGTGCGGGCGCTGGTGGTGGTGGGCGGGAACCCGCTGATCGCCTTCCCCGACCGGGATCGCACCCAGGCCGCCTTGGGCTCGCTCGACGTGCTGGCCGTGGCCGACGTGGTCGAAACCGACACCACCGAACTAGCCACCCACCTCTTGCCGGTTGCCGGGCAACTGGAGCGGGCCGATGTTCCGTGGATGCTGGACGCCTACCAACCGGCCATCGCCACCCAGTTCACCCCGGCAGTGGTCCCGCCCGGCGCCGACCGCCGACTCATGTGGCAGGCATTCGCCGAGTTGGGCCGTCGGCTAGGCGTGAGCGTGCTGCCCCGGGGGATCGACCCCGACACCGCCACCGATGAGGACCTGTTGGCGCTGATCGCCGAGCGGGGCCGCAGCGACGCCGCCACCGTGCTGGGCGCCCGCCGAGGCCTGGTGGGCGAGGCCAGACCGGTTCACGGCTGGGTGCTAAACCGAGTGCTGCCCGATCACCGCTGGCGGCTGGCCCCCGAACCGCTGGTGGAGCAGTTGGCCGACCTCGACCACCCCGAGCCGCTGGTGCTGCTGCCCCGCCGCCAGATGCGGACCATGAACGGCCAGCTCCGCGACTTGGGCGACGTTGGCCCCGAGGTGCTGATCCACCCCGACCACGGCATCGCCGACGGCCAGCTTGTACAGGTGACTAGCGCCCACGGCGAGTTGGTGGGCACGGCCCGCACCAGCGACGAGATCGCCTTCGGTGCAGTGTCCATCCCCCACGGCTGGGCCGACCCCAACGTCTGCACCCTCACCACCGCCCAATCCGACGTCGATCCCCTTACCGGCATGGTCTGGCAGTCGGGGCTCCCGGTGCAGCTCAGCCCGGCAGGATCGGATTGAGACCAGCATGAGCGCCGAGAGTCCAAGCCTGCTGACCATGAAGCTGCCCAAGGAGTTGGGCGGGCTCGAGGCCGACCTGCGAAGCCAATTCCTGGCCACTGAGGCGGCCAGCCGGAAAGACGGATCAGCCGGCTGGAACGAGACCTTCACCACCACTTCGGCGGGGATCGCGGCCGCCCGCCTGCCGCAAGATGGACTGGACGAGGTAGCGGCCAGCGCCACAGGAGGGGCAGCCTGGCCACCGTTCGCTGGCACCTTTCCACTGTCGGGTAGGACTGCAACTGCCCCCGATGGCGTGGTGTTAACAGGGCGATGGGGGTTCGCCTCCGGCATCGCCGACGCCGCCTGGGTGGTGGGCGGCTGTACCACCGAATCAGGACCGCGGTGGGCAGTGATCCCAGTGCAACAGGTCACCGTTCACGACACCTGGCAGGTCAGCGGCCTGGAGGACACCCAGAGCCACGACTACAGCATCGAAGAGGTGTTCGTGCCCCACTACCGGTTGTTCGACTTGTCGACGCCTGCGCCCAGGGGCGGGATCCTCCACGGGCTGCCCATGTATGCGCTCATCACCCCCGACCATTGCGGGGTGAGCCTGGGCATCGCCCGACGGGCTTTGGATGAGATCACCATCGCCGCTGCGGGCAAGGACCGCCTGCACAGCACAGCCCCCCTCGATCAGCGGCCGGCCTTCCAGCGCGACCTTGGGCAGGCCGACACCAAGTTGCGGGCCGCCCGGGCACTGGTGCTGGAAGTGCTGGACGAATTCTGGGCCACTGCGGTCGCGGGCGAGTCAGTCACAGACTTCCTGGTCCAGCGGGCCCGAGCAGCCGCAACTCACGCGGCCGACATCGCCGTCGAGGTGGCGTCGATGGCCTACCGCCGGGGCGGCGGGACGGTCCTCTATCAGGACCACCCCCTGAACCAGTGCTTCCGAGACGCCCACGCCGCCACCCAGCACGTGCATGTGATCGACGAAATGTACGAGGTGGTCGGCGCTGCCCTGCTGGGTGAAGCGACCGACTAGGAATTGGCGGGGGCTGTCTCCTTGGCCGAGCGCCCGTCCGGGCCCATGAGCTCCTCGCCCAGTGCGATGGCTCCGGCCAGGGCCACCACCATGACAACCGATGAACCCGTGAACAAGGCCTCGGCACCCCAGTTTTCGTAGATCACCCCGGTGGCGAGAGCGGCAATCCCCGCGATGATCAATCCCAATGCCCCGTAGAGGCCTTGAGCAGCGGCCGCTTGTTCAGTCGGGGCCGATAGAGCTATCGCCAGTTGCCCGGCAGGCATGGTGAAAGCATCAAAAACCGCGTGAGCGGCCGACACGGCAATGAGCACCCACACGAATTCCACGTAGCCGTAGACGAACATGCAGGCCACCGCCCCCATAATTGAGAACGGCATCACCCGCATGGGCCCTCGCTGATGGGCCATTTTCCCCCCATAGGGGGCGAGTGGAATCATCGGCAGGGCGAAGAGGGAAATGGAAAGGGCGATGATCAGCGTGCTGGCTCCGAGGTCGTCGAGCAGCACCGCCCATGAGGTTTCGAACACCCCGATTGTGGTGAAGAACGCGGCCCCGGCAAGCATTCCCGAGTTGAGGGGTCGGATGCGAAACAGCCGTCTGACCGGCACTCTGGTGGTGGACACCTCTCCCGCAGACAGGTCCAGCCGAGAGATCCAAACGTAGATCAGCAAGTAGATCCCGGCCATGAATAGGAACGGAGCTCGCAAGTTGATGAACTCGGCCAAGAGTCCGGCCACTACCGGCCCCAGCACAAAACCGCTGATATCGAAGGCCCCCATCTTGCCCAGGTTTTGGCCCATGTTGGCGGGATCTCGGGTAATGAGTATTCGGCGGATCGCGGGGCCAGTAGCCCCCGTACCAGCACCGAGGAAGAACCGAGCGGCGGTGAACTGCCAAACCTCATCGGTAATGGCCATACTAAGCATCGAGAGTATGGCCACGAACACCCCACCATGGACCAGCCAAGAGACGTAGCCCCGATCGGCAAATCGAGCCAAGCCAACTTGGGCTATAAACCCCGCCAAGAAGCCCACTGCCACGATGAAGCCCAACTCGGTCTCGCTGAAGCCCAGCTTCTCTCTGAATTCGGCCAGCAGGGTAAACAGCGAGCCATAGCCCATGGACAATGAGCCGGTGACCACGAAGTATGGCCAGAACGAGCGCGCCATGTCCGGCGTGGAGTTCACAGCCATCGGGGAACCCTACCCCCCTCTGGCGCCGATCGGCTCAGCGCTCTTCCCGGCGATACGGCAGGCCCAGCGCGGCCGGTGCCGGTGAGGGGCGGTGGCGATAGCGCCAGCTGATGATCACCAACACCACCACGGTGAGCACGAAGGGGAGTATGCCCAACAGCGCGGGGGAGATCCGGTTGACCTGAACTCCCAGCAGCTCGATGTCGAAGGACTGCAAACGGGGTTGCAGCGCCAGGGTGAAGCCGAAGAGCAGCGCTCCCAGAGCCAGGCGCCCCGGTCGCCACGCCCCGAAAATCACCAGGGCCACCGCGATCCAGCCCCGACCGGCCACCATGCCCTCAGTCCAACCCGGGGCCATGTACAGCGAAAGAAACGCCCCGCCCGCCCCGGCGAATGCCCCGCCGACCATGACCGCTCCCGACCGCAATGCCATTACCGAATGGCCTACGGCGTCGGTTGTGGGCGCCGATTCACCCACCGCCCGCAGGGCCAACCCCCAACGAGTGCGGGTTAGCACGAACCAGACGGCCAGCCCCATCAGCACAGCCACATACACCACCGGCGGCTGGTTGAAGAAAATATCGCCAAACCAGGGAATATCAGCCAGCCCGACAATCCCCAGATCGGTGAACTTGGTTTCGGGCCGCTCCCCCACCACGTTGCGACCCACATAGGCGGCCAACCCCAGGCCGCCAATGGTGAGGGCTAGGCCTGACACCACTTGGTCTGCTCCCAACACCACGCTCACCAAGGCATGGAGCCCGCCCACCAATGCGCCGACCACGGCGGCGGCAATGAACGCAGCCCACGGGCTTCCGGTCTCCAGCCCAACCATGAACCCGCTCACCGCGCCCATGGTCATCATCCCCTCAACCCCGAGGTTGAGCACCCCGGCTCGCTCAGCGATCAACTCGCCCAGCGCAGCCAAGAACACCAGCGTGCCAAACTGCACGGTGGCCACGAACAGCCCGACCAGCGCCTCTTCAGACATCAGGCGCCTTCCGCCGCGATGTCGGGTTCTTCGAGTTCCTCGGCCGGCGACTCGCCAGCAGGACCGGTCCAGCGAATCCGGTAGTTGAAGAAGACCGCGGCCACTAGAGCGCCAAACAGGATCATGGCCTGCAAGATGTCGGCGATGGCCGAGCTCACCCCCAAGGTTTGGATGCTTTGGCCGCCCACCTGCACCGCCCCAAATACGATGGCCACCACCGCCACCCCAGAAGGCCGCATCAATGCAAGCGCAGCCACGATGATGCCGGAAAAGCCGAACCCGCTTGAAAGCCCCGGAGTAAGCCTCACCTCAGCTCCGGTGAGCTGCACCGTTCCTGCCAAACCAGCGATTCCGCCCGAAAGCAGCAGCGCAGTCAGCACCTTGCGGCGCAAGGAAACACCGGCGTAGCGGGCTGTGTCGGGCGATGAACCTGCCAGGCGCAACTCGTAGCCCCAGGCAGTGCGGGACACTGCCAGCGAGAACACAAAAAGCAGTCCCAAAGCGATAAGCGCCCCAATATTGACTCGGCCGAACAATCCCGGCAGAGAAGCCTGTTCGGGCACCTCTTCTATACGCGGAAACCCGAGCGACCCGGGGTCTTTCCACGGGCCGACCTGAAGCCACTCCACCACTCGGATTGCCACATATACCAGCATCAGCGTGGTGATGATCTCGCTCACCCCTAGGTGGGAACGGGCCAACGCGGGTCCAAGCATTAGGAGCATTCCCCCCGCGACACCAGAGGCCAACATCACCGCAATAAGCGCGGGGCCTGAAAGGCCGTCGGCCATCATGGCCACGCCGGTGGCGACGGTGGCACCGGCCATCATCTGGCCTTCAGCCCCAATGTTCCACAGTCCCATCGATCCGGCCACCGCCACCGACAAGCCAGTCAGCGCCAGTGGAGTCGCCCGCTCCAGCGTGCGGGAAAGCGAATCAGTGCCTATGAATGCCGAATCGAACATCCGCTCGTACACCTCGGCCGGACTCTGGTCTGAAGCCCACAACAAGATGGCCCCCAATACCAGCGCCGCCACGATGCCCACCACGAAGCCCAACGATTGAGTGACCGGCAATACTCGGTCGCGCCGAACCAAGACCGGTCGGATCATGCTGGCGCCTTCCCCGCCATGGCCGCGCCCAAGATCGACCGCGGGGTGACGTCTGGTGGGTATTCACCCACCACTCGGCCCTCATACATCACAAGGAGCCGGTCGGACAGGGCCAGCAATTCGTCGAGGTCCTCGGAGATCAGCAGCACCCCCACCCCGTCGGACCTCTGATCCACGAGGTGACCTTGAATGGCGGCCACCCCTTGCACATCCAATCCCCTGGAGGGCTGGGCGGCCACCAGCACCGAGGGCTCTTCGGCCAGCTCCCGGCCCAGCAGCAATCGCTGGAGATTCCCGCCCGAAAGTCCGGCTATCGGATCGTTGAGCCGGCCCACCCGCACCCCAAACCTCTCGATCAAGCTCTTGCAGAACCTCACGCACTTGGCTATCGACAGGAACATGCCCCGCCGCTGAGACCGGTAGGAGCGCACCACCGAGTTGTCCACCACCGCCATCTTGGGGGCCAAACCCACCCCGAGACGGTCTTCGGGCACATACGCCAGGCCCAAGCGATAACGGTCTCTCGGTGATGCTTTGGTGACGTCCTGCCCCTTGACCGTAACTCTGCCCTCAGTGGCTCGGCGCAGTCCGTTGATGACCTCGGCCAACTCTTTTTGGCCATTGCCCGACACCCCGACGATTCCCACGATCTCACCGGAGTGAACGGTCATGTTGATGTCGTTCAGCGCTAGCAATCCGCGATCGTTCCGGGCGCAGATTCCTTCCAAGGACAGCACTGCGGGACCGGTTTCCACCGTTGGCGGGCGATCCACATATCCACCCTCCGACGTCCCCACCATCATCTCGGCCAATTTGGTCAAGTCCATATCCTGTAGGTCTTCGACGGTGGCAACGGTCTTGCCGTGGCGCAACACGGTGGCCTCATCGCAAAAGGCCACAACCTGGTCCAGTTTGTGGCTGATGTAGATAACCGAACGGCCTTCTTCGGCCATGGCCCGAAGGGTGGCTCCCAACTCGGCGGCCTCGCCGGGGGTCAGCACTGCGGTGGGCTCGTCCATAACCAGCACCGAGGCATCCCGCCACAAGGACTTGAGAATCTCCACCCGCTGGCGCTCCCCCATCGAGAGCTGCCACACCGGTCGGCTGGGATCGGCGGCCATGCCATAGGCCGCCGACAGCTCAGCCACCCGGTTTTCGATCTCCGCGTTCTTGAGCAGTCGGGGTGCGGACCCCAGCACGATGTTCTCAGCCACCGTCAGGGTAGGCACCAATCTGAACTCCTGGTACACCATGCCAACCCCGGCGGCGATGGCATCAGCGGGGGACTGGAATGAACGCCGCTGGCCGTTCACCCACACCTCGCCGGCGTCGGGCCGGTATACCCCGGCCAACACATTGACCATCGTTGTCTTGCCTGCGCCGTTTTCGCCCAAAAGCGCGTGAATGGTGCCGGGGCGGACTCGCAGGTCTGCCCCGGCACAAGCGATCACTCCGGGGAATTGCTTCTCAATTCCCCGGAGCCAGACCGCATGGTCGGCATTCTCAGATGCCATCTAGAAACCGGGAAGCCCCGGTCAATCTCAACCAGTCGCGCTGCCGACGACGCCTTCGACGAAGAACCCCATGCCCAGCATGGGCCCGTCCTCCATCGTTTCGCCTTCGGCCACAACAACGTTGCCGTCCTGATCCCGGATCTCTCCGGTGAACACGTCCCACGAGCCGTCGGTCAGCTGGGCAGCCACCTCGTCGATCTCGGCGGCGACATCAGCAGGCACGTCGGCGGCCAGCGGAGCGAGGGCGACTATTCCGTCATCCATTCCGCCCCAATAGGCCCCTGGTGCATAGGTGCCCGCATCCACTGCGTCAATGATCCGGGCGTAGTACGGACCCCAGTTCCACACTGGCGCAGTAATGAAAGCATCCGGTGCGAAGGCGCTCATGTCGGAGTTGTACGACACCCACCGGGCCCCGGCATCCTGAGCCGCAAGGCCAGGCGCAGTGGAGTCCTGGTGCATGGCGATCACGTCGGCACCGGCTTCCAATAGGGCAGCGGCGCTATCACCTTCAATCGCCGGGTCGAACCAGGTGAAGGTCCAGGTCACGTGAACCTCTACGTCGGGGTTGGTCCGCTGGGCGCCCAAGGTGAAGGCGTTGATGCCTCGCAGCACCTCGGGAATCGGGAAGGCGGCCACATAGCCGATCTCGTTGGTTTCGGTCAGAGCACCGGCAGCCATACCTGACAAGTAGCGGGGCTGGTACATGCGACCGAAGAAGTTGCCAAAGTTGGTGTCGTTCATCTTGTAGCCGCTGGCGTGCTCGAACACCACGTCGGGGTACTCACCAGCCAGTTCCTCCATGGCATCCATGTAACCGAAGGAGGTGGCGAAAATGACGTTGGCATTCTCGTCCTCGATGAAGTCCACGACGACATTGCGGAAGTCCGGCCCATCCTCGGGGACGTTTTCAACAAACAGCGTGGTGGCACCGGTTGCATCCTCGGCATGGCGGCGGCCCTGATCATGCGCCCAGGTCCAGCCTGCGTCACCCACCGGACCCACGAAGACGAAGGCCGCGATTATCTCGTCGTCCATCGGCGCCTCAGTGGGCTCTGGGGCGGGTGCCTCAGTGGGTTCTGGGGCTGGTGCCTCAGTGGGGGCCTGAGTGGCCTCTGGCTCTGGAGCTGCGTCATCGTCGTCGTTGCCGCACCCCACTGCGATCAACGTCAGCGCCGCCAAAACCACCAGCAACTTCAGCAATAACTTCTTGGCCATCATTCCCTCCTTGGATCGGCTCAAAAGCAAGCCCCAAGAGAGTAGCCTGTAACGCTGACACGGGTGCCCCAGACTGGGTTTCCGCTTCATTACAACTTCGATTCGACAGGTTCTGCCGTGACTGCTTTCTCCAGCATCCCCGAGGGCTTCGGCCTCGAGACCGATGTGGTCAACACCACTGCTCGCGATCGGGCGGTGGAGCGTTGCCGCCAAGTGGGCATCAAGCTGCCCACATTCGCCGACCTCGCCGTCCCGCCAACCGCTGATGGCGGGCTAGCCGGAGTCGATCCCGACGCGGCCGACGCGGCCAATTTGTGGCGGGTCAACTGGTTCAACGACGCATCCCGGGCCGGACGGGCCGCGGTTCCCGAGCACGTGGTGATTCCCCCGGCGCTGTCGGGGGTGGAGTCGCCCATCATCTTGCTGCTGGGCAACCGGTTCCCCATGATCGGGGCCCACAAGGTGCTGGCGGCCTATAGCTGTCTGGCCCCCCGGCTGGTGACCGGGCAGTTCGACCCCATCGAGAACCGGGCCGTGTGGCCGTCCACCGGCAACTACGCCCGGGGCGGCATCGCCATTTCCAAGATCATGGGCTGCCGCGGTGTGGCCGTGCTGCCCGAGGGGATGTCGGCCGAGCGTTTCGAGTGGCTCGACCGGTGGACGTCGGACCCCTCCGATGTGATCCGCACTCCCGGCTCAGAGAGCAACGTGAAGGAGATCTACGACGCCTGCGCCGCGCTGGCCGAAGACGATGCCAACGTGATCCTCAACCAGTTCTGCGAGTACGGCAACCACCTGGGCCACGTGACCGCCACCGCCGCCGCGGTGGAGCGGGTGCTGGAGCACTACACCTCGGGGCACCCGTCGGCTCGGCTGGCCGGGTTCGTGGCCGCCTCGGGCTCGGCCGGAACGCTGGGAGCGGGCGATCCCCTCAAGGAGCGCCACGGGTCGGCCACCGCGGTGGTGGAGGCCCTGGAGTGCCCCACGCTGTTGTACAACGGCTACGGCGAGCACAACATCCAGGGCATCGGCGACAAGCACGTCCCCCTGATCCACAACGTGACCAACACCGATGTGGTGGTGGCGGTATCGGATGAGGCCACCGACGAGCTGGGGGTGCTGTTCGCTTCTCCGGAGGGGCGGGCGCTGTTGGCCCAGCGGGGGGTGGGCGACGACGTGATCGCCCATCTGGACAATCTGGGGCTTTCGTCCATCTGCAACATGCTGGCCTCGGCGAAGATGGCCGCCGCGCTGGGCTGCGGGCCCGACGACGTGATCGTCACCGTGGCCACCGATGGGGCTGCCCTGTACGGCTCAGAGCGGGCTAAGACCATTGCCACTGTGTTTGGCGGCGACTTCGGGGACTCTGAGGCCGCCGCAGTGGCCGGCCGGTGGCTCAATGGCGTGGACACCGACCACTTGCTGAAGCTCAGCGACCGGGACCGCGATCGGGTGTTCAACCTGGGCTACTTCACCTGGGTGGAGCAGCAGGGGGTCGACCTCTCTCACTTCGACGCCCGCCGCGACCAGTCGTTCTGGCTGGCGCTGCGGGATCTGGTGCCAGTGTGGGATGAGCTGATCACCGACTTCAACGCCCGAGTCGCCCAATAATGGCCCAAGGCCTGACTTGCTCGTGTGGGGCGGTGGCGGCGGGCGACGCGTGGGCGTGTGGGAGAAGGGGGGGTGATGACCAGGATCACGTGCTGGGGCTGCCTTTGCCGGGGTGGTCGGTGGACGATGGAAGTACCCAGCCGTTTGTGCGCTATCGGCGGATGCTGTGGTCGTGGGTTGAGGCCGACGATGACGCTTGGTTTGTGGATCGTGTGGGCCAGCTTGATGCCGCAGTGGCTGGAGTAGACGGTCACGGCTTCGAAGTCACTCCTTGCTCAGAATCCCTGATTGGCGGGCGGAACATCACCGTCAAGGACGAGACCGACAATGTGTCGGGATCGCACAAGGCTCGGCACACGTTTGGGTTGATGCTGCATTTGTTGGCGCGGGAGCATCGGTCTGGTTCTGCTGATCGGCCTTCGCTGGCAATCGCCTCTTGCGGCAACGCCGCAGTGGCGGCCGCAGTGGTGGCTGCCGCTGAGCGCTGGCCGCTCACCGTGTATGTGCCTGAGGTTGCTGAGGCGGTCGTGGTGGCCCGGTTGCGCGAGCTGGACGCCATGGTGGACTTCTGCCCCCGGATCGAAGGGGAGGAGGGCGACCCCTCCTACCTTCGCTTTAGGGAGGCGGTCCGCGCCGGCGCGGTTCCCTTCGGCTGTCAGGGGCCGGACAACGGCTACACCATCGACGGGGGCCGAACGCTGGGCTATGAGCTGGCCGAGCAAGCCCCGGACATCGACAGGGTGTACATCCAAGTGGGCGGGGGAGCGCTGGCCGCGTCGGTGGCTCAAGGACTTGCCATCGGCAAATCCCAGGCCGCCTTGATCGCCGTGCAGACCGAGGGGTGCGCCCCGCTGGCCCGAGCCTGGGAGCGCACCGCCGAGCTGGGCGGGCTGAACGAGGCCCGCCGGCAGCGCACCGCCGTCATGTGGCCCTGGACGCCGACCCCATTCTCGGCGGCCGCTGGCATTCTCGACGACGAGACCTACGACTGGGCTGCGGTCACCGAGGCCATGGCAGCCACCGGGGGCCACCCGGTGGTGGTCCCCGAACCGGTGGTGACCGAGGCTTGCGAAGCAGGAAGGTCTGCCACGGGCATCAACGTCAGCCCCACGGGCTCAGCCGGCTTGGCCGGCCTGCTGTGCGACGATCCGCCCGCTGAGGCCAAGCCAGCCGTGCTGTTCACCGGAGCTCAGCGATGACCGCCCGCACGGTGCTGAGAGGCGCCCGCTGGCCCGGAGACATCGCCATCGCCGATGGCGTCATCGTCGAGACGGGCATCGTCGAAGCCCAGCCCGGCGATGCCGTGGTCAATGTGGACGGCGACATCATCACTGCTGGGTTGGCCAACACCCATCATCACCTCTATCAATGGATGACCCGGGGTCGGGCGGTGGGCTGCGACCTGTTCGGCTGGCTGGTGGAGCTGTACCCGGTGTGGGGGCGGTTGACGGTAGAAGACGTGGCTGCCGCTGCGCTGGTCGGTCTGGGTGAGCTGGCCGTCACCGGCTGCACCTCCGCGTCCGACCACCACTATCTGGTGCCCCACGGCGACGACGCAGTGTTCGACGCCATCGTCGAGGCCGCCGCCACAGTGGGCATCCGGCTGCACCTCAGTAGGGGCTCGATGGACCTTGGCGAATCGCAGGGCGGTTTGCCCCCCGACCATGTGGTGGAAGACCTGGACTCCATCATGGCCTCCACCGAACGGGTGATCGCCCAATACCACGACGGCGAAATGGTCCACGTGGTGGTGGCGCCGTGCAGCCCCTTCTCGGTCAGCTCCGAGCTGATGGAGGCGTCAGCCGCTCTGGCCCGACAACATGGCCTTCGGCTCCACACCCACCTGTGCGAGACCATCGACGAGCAGGAGCACTGCCTGGAGCGATTCGGCCGCCGACCGGTGGAGCAGCTCGACGACTGGGGCTGGGTGGGCGACGACGTGTGGCTGGCCCACGGAATCTGGATCAATGACGAGGAGATCACCCGTCTGGGCTCCGCCGGGGTGGGGGTGGCCCACTGCCCCTCGTCCAACGCCCGCCTGGCCGCCGGCACCTGCCGGGTGACTGACCTGGAGGCCGCCGGTGTTCCGGTGGGGCTCGGCGTCGACGGCGTGGCGTCCAACGAGGTGGGCGGCCTGTTCCCCGAACTGCGCCAGTCGCTGTACGCCGCCCGCCTGCGGGCCAAGGACCCCAGTGCCTTCATGCCCGCCGACGCCCTTCGCCTGGGCACCTCCGGCGGGGTGAGCTGCCTGGGAGTGGCCGACCGGCTCGGGAGCATCGAGCCCGGCATGGTCGCGGACCTGGCCGTGTGGCCCGGCGACGACATCGCCGATGTCGTCGATCCCTTGGCCGGGCTGGTGCTAGGCCCCGACCGCCGAGTCCGCCACCTCTACGTCGGAGGCAACCCCGTGGTCCAAGACGGCCACCTCCTCGGCTGCGACCTCACCGCGGCCCACGGCGACCTGGCCCACCGAGCCCGCCGCCTGTGGGACTAGCGGCTGGCATTCAACCGCCGAGATAACGAGACGCGCGGTTCACAGGAGCTCCTTGCCCGTTATACGACGCTCTAGCCCCCGCTTGCCGCTTCCGAGAATCCCAATGACCCACGCCGCCAAGAAGTGCATTATCACCACCTCTCCACCGTGGTGGAGAGTGTCGAAGCCATGATCCGGGTTCCAGAAATGGGGCCAAAGCCCCCGCTCCAGGTGAATTGCGAAAAAGGCCGCCGCGGTCACACACATCATGGCCCCGGCCGCTAGCCGGGTAAGTACGCCTACGCCGATCATGATTGCGGCGATCAACTCGACATAGCCGGCAATGTCCACCAAGGGGTCCAAATCCTGCTCCGAGGGAAAGTTCCAAAGCAGAAATGTCTTCTGGATTCCGTGCATCGCGGTCATGACCGCGAAGCCCACGCGGAAGACCAGATACAACTCGGCAAAATGGGCGCCGAAGAACTGGCCCAAGTACCCGTCTTGTGGGGAGCCTTTGCCAAATCGGAAAACGCTCCTAGCAACGCGCGGGCCACCGCCAGGGTGGCTCTTCGTAGTACCGCTTGCGGGCTTGGACTCTCTAGTCACAACAAGTCAGTCGGAATCGCTCCGGACCGAAAACACCTCTTTACCCTGAATACCGGTCACGTTTTTCCATAATAATCATTCTTGCTACTTTCCGGTGAACTTCGCTCTCCCTGGACCGCTCTCCAAGAAGCTGGCCACGCCGATGCCGGCGTCATCGGTGGCGAAACAAGCGGCAAAGGCCTCGACTTCCACGTTCAGAGCCTCGTCTAGAGGCAGGGCGAGTCCTTCAAGGATCGCTCGCTTGGCCATGGCAATTGCCGCTGGCGCGGAGCAGTACCGGGCGGCAAGCTTGACCGCCTCGTCGTACACCTCGTCGTCGGGGTAGACCGCCGACGCCAATCCAATGGACACCGCCTCGTCGGCCCACACGTTGCGCCCGCTGTAGATCAGCTCTTTGGCTTTGGTGATACCCACCAGACGGCTGAGCCTCTGGGTGCCGCCACCGCCGGGGATGATCCCCAGGTTGATCTCGGGCTGGCCCAGAACCGCCCCCTCGCCGATCAAGCGGAATTCGGCGGCCATGGCCAACTCGCACCCTCCCCCCAGGGCATAGCCGTTGACCGCGCATATGGTGATCTGGGGAAGCAGCTCCACCGCCCGAAATGCAGCGTTGAACCTTCGGGAAAGGTCCCGCCCCTCGTCTACGCCCATACCGGTGAATTCGCCGATGTCGGCACCGGCGGCGAACATGCGCGGCCCGCCCCAGATCACCACCGACCGCACGTCGGTCATCACCGACAGCTCGTTCACCGCCTGATGCAACTCGGCCAACACCTGCGTGTTCAGCGCGTTGGCCTTGGGGCGGTCCAGTCGCAAAGTTGCCACCCCTGGAACCTCGCCGGTCTCAACTCTGACAAATTCACCCATGGTTTCGCTCCTCAGGCCAGTCCGTGGCGCTCAAGGAACTCAACCGTCAGGTCGGCGCACTCCTCGGGGGCCTCAAGCTGAAGAAAATGTGTTTTCTCGGGGATGAAGTCGTAGTCGAACCTGGCCATTACGCCCAGGTCCAAACCAGGAAGGAACGAGTGTTGAACCGTGGGGTCGGCACCTATGGCCTTCAGAGGGATGTCGAAGCTGTCCAGAACGTGGGTCAACTGCATGGCAAAGCCGAAATACCACTCGAAGAGCTGGGCTTCGTGATCGGGCGGGCAGCGAAGCTCGTATCCGCCGCCTTCCGCGGGCCGAAGCGTGGTCTCCGAAAGCAGCGACAGCGTCTTCGGCGATATGCCGGAGTACGCCGGCGCCTGGCCGAGCATCTCGGCAAGTTCGTGGCACGACTCGAAATGGCTCTGTCGGCGCCGAGCCCGCCTCGCCTGGCGCCGGCACACTTCGTCCAAGTGCCTGCTGCCGTCACCGGGCAAATCGAAGGCCGGGTCGAACAGCACCAAGCTCGTGAAGTCCGGCTTCTGGTACTGGTGCGTCAGCGCGATGATGGTGGACACCGAGTGGAACACACCAGTGCACGGCCTCGGCCCCCAGTGGCACGAAATGGCCTTGATGACCGCCCGGCTATCGTCGACCAGGGTCGGGACGTTATGGCTGTCGGTGGGGCTAGCGGGGTTCCAACCGTGGCTCCGCAAGTCGAAGATGCAGACATCGAAACGGTCGGTCAGTCGCGACCAGTACGGGTAGTACAGGTCGGCGGCCAGCCCGCATCCGTGGCTCAGCACCAGCCGCGGCCCGTCGGGGTTGCCGTGCCTCCGCACGGTGATGGTGGTTCCGTCGGCCATGTCGGCATCCACGATCCCCCCCGGCTCCGGCACCCTCCACTCGTCCACCGCCGCACTATATCCCCCCTGCCCTTAGTATTATAAGGTTCATTATTGGCCTATAAAGTCCATTATTGGCCCATCTAGAACGGGAAGCAGTCCATGTCGATAATCGGCAACGTCAGCCTCACCGCCACTGACGCCGACGCATTCACCAACACCCTCGACCGCCTGATGGCATTGGCCGACAGCGCGGCGGATCATGGCGGCCGGTACTTGGCCAGAGGTGGGACCATTGAATCAGCAAGGGGCGAATCTCCACCAGACCGGATTCTGATTCTGGAGTTCGACCATGTCGGCCAAGCCCGCTCGTGGATGCGGTCGGCAGAGTTCGCCCAGTTCGCCGATCTCGCGGGCACATGCTCCAACATGCAAGCCACGATCGTCGAGGGCCAGTGAGCGCCGACGCCCGCCCCGACGGGGCCGCACCGACTGAAACCAGCTCGCAAGAAGTTGTGATGTTCCCCGGCGGCGGGATCGACATGAACAACATGCGAGACACCCCCCTGCTCGACACCAGCTACATGAGGCGCATGAGCGGATTCTTGGGCGTCGACTTTGTCTCCAAGCTGGCGAACGGCGAGGTGGGATCAGCACCTGGTCCGTATCAGGCCAGCGTGGCCGCCCTGACCTACGCCTGCACCCGCCAGCGCTACCGCGGTGCCCGGCCCATGGCCGTGATCGGCCAGTCGAGCGGGGTTTGGGCCGCCGCTGCGCTGATGGGCGCGATCTGGATCGAAGATGCCTGCAACTTGCTTATGATCCGAGGCGACCTGATTGCGGAGGCAAGCGCCCGCCACGGGGAAGGGCGAATGCTGTCGGTGGTGGGCCCGTCCCCGGAGGAGACGGCGGCAGTTGTGGAGGGGATTGACGGCTGCTGGGTATCAGGGGTGATGACTCGGAGTTCGGTGACACTGGGATGCCACTTGGAGGTCCGCGAAGATGCGGAGAGCGCCCTTTCTGAAGAACTCGGCGCCAACGTGGTACGACTGCCCATAGATTTCGCCAGCCATTGCCCCTTGATGGCCGGTGTGGCCGACGAGCTAAGGAAGGCCATGAGCGACCTTGAGATCATTGACAGCGCCGACACGAGCGCAGTTGAGTTCTACGACTGCTTTACCGGCGACCCCGGTCCGGTGAGCCCTAGTGGCCTGTGGGACCGGTTGGCGCTCAACATCGAGAGACCATTCGACTTGATGGCCACCATCAAGTCCTTCGACGAGGACACACTGTTCGTGGAGTCTCTGCCCAACGCGGGTATCTTCAACATGATCCGCTACTCCGGAATTTCGCGAAAGCGAATCATCAAGGCTGCATGAGAAGCCTCCCGGCCGCACAGGCGCCAGCGGTCGTGGCCTGCGGATCGGGCCCAGTCGGGGCCGCCATCGTGCGATCACTGGCCGAAGAGGGCCATCCGGTTTCCTTCGGATTTCACCCGGGGGCCCCAGGCGGTGCCGAACTGGAGCAGGAGTTGGCCGATGCCGGTCGCATTGGTGCGGCGTTCGAGCTGGATGTGTCGGATTCGAGTTCGCTGAGCCGGTTCAAAGACCTGAGCACGGCCCGATTCGGACCCCCTCTTTGTCTGGTGGCCAATTCATCGGCTGGCCTGCTGGCCGATGACGGCGGCCAGCCGGACTTGAACCGGGTGATGGACGCCACCCTGTCGGGGGCATTCAAGCTGGTTCAGCGGTTCGTGCCCGAAATGCAGTCGCGCAAGTACGGCCGGGTGGTGCTGATCGGCTCGGCGGCGGCATTGGTGGGCCGACCCGATCAGGCGGAATTCTGCGCCGCCAGTGCCGCGCTGGAGGGGTTGACAAGGTCTTTGGCCGTGAAATTGGCTCCTTTCGATGTGTTGGTGAACGCGGTGGCCCCTGGGTATATCGAAGAAGACGGCGACGGACTTACCCCTTTGGTCCGCAGCAAGCAGGTCACGGCCAGCATCGCGTTGCGCCGAGTCGGCCAACCAACAGAGGTGGCCGAATCAGTTCGCTTTTTGTGCGGTCCCGGCCCCAGCGCGATGACGGGATGCGTCATACGGGTGGACGGCGGCCTGACCGCCTGATCCCCCCGCAGCGAGCAACAACGGGGTGCTGCTCGCGATGAACCGGCTCGTCATTCAACCGGCTCTTTGAGCACCGCGGCCGACTCTCCGCAGTCCACGTTGACAATGGTGCCGGTCACATAGGAGCTGTCCGGCCCGGCCAGCCAGCTGATGACCGCGGCCACCTCCTCGGCGTCCGCCATGCGGCCGAGGGGATTGCGCTGTTTTAGTGATTCCTGCCAGCTCTGGGCCAGCACATCGGTCATCGGAGACTTGACCACACCGGGCGCCACGATGTTGGCCCGGACATTGCGCCGCCCCACCTCGCGCGCCAAGGAGAACAGGGCCGAGTTCATCGCTCCCTTGGTCGCCGCGTAGGCAACCTGCCCTGGATCACCCAGTTCTCCCCGCACCGAGCTCACCCACACGATCGACCCCCGCCGCCGGGCCAGCATTGCGGGCAGCAACGCCCGCGTCACGGCCAATGGCCCGAGGAAGTTCACGGAGAACATCCGCTCAACCGACTCCATCGGGTATTCGCTCAACAGCGCCACCTCATGGATGCCCGAAGTGGCCACCAGCGCGTCGCAGCCCAAACCGGCGTCGTCCAGACAGGCCTCCACCACTTCACCGGCATCGGGCGTCGTGATGTCCACCCGCAGGTCTGTCACTCCGATGTCGAGCAGTTCTTCGGTCAGGCCGCGTCGGCTTACGCCTACCAAATTCCAGTCCGGCGCCATTGCCTGGCATACCGCCCGCCCAATGGCCCCGGTGGCCCCGAGAATCACCCCCGTCGGCCTCGGCGCTTCGGTCGTCACGGCACTGACCTATCCGCTCAAGGCCGGGCCAGCTTCACGAGGTGCCGTCGGGAAGCTCAACGGCCAGATCAGCCCCTCCCGCGGCGGAGTGGAGTCGCTCCAACTCCAGCAGCATCCCAGACTGCGGGCGTCCCAATAGATCCACGGGGTCGGTCCCTGCTTCGCCGCGCACCACGCGAACCCCGACCGCGCCCACCGACTCCGTCGGCAGCTCGAATCCGCCCGAGGCTTGGGCAAAAACGGCGAAGCCCACTTCGACTGCGCCGGTGCACACGTCTCGCACCGCGGCGGCCACCGCACTGTGATCGGCGTAGTCGTGGTTGGTGTACTGGCAGTGCCGCCAGCAGTCGATCCCCTCTTTGGCCGCCAAGTACAACCCGATGTTGTAGAGCTTGTGCAGCGGCAACAGCGGGTTCAGGCCTTCGGCCATGGCGGTCAGCGCGGCAATCCGGTCGCTTTCGTCGGCCAGTTCTTCGGCAAAGTCAAGGTCAAGCTGCAAGGTGTCCTTGGCCCCGGCGAAGTACAGACCGCAGCCGCGCCCAGAAACATCTTCGCCGTCGCCCAGCAACTCCTTGAAGCAGGCCAGGGTGAGCAGCTCAAAATCTGCGACGCACCGCCGGTCGTGGCGGAAAGGAACCAACTCCCGCGGGTTCAGCTCGAACGGCGTGCCGAAGCCGATCTTGGCCGAGGCCGAAACCAGCGCTCTCATGGCTGCCTCAAAAACAGCGAGGCGTTCGAGCCCGCCAGCCCGAACGAGTTGGTGAGCATGCCCCTACAGGTGCCGTGCCTGGCCCCGTCGGCAATGTAGTCGTCCAGGCAGCACCGGGGATCAACCTCTTTGAGGTTGGCGGTAGGCGGAAGAGTCGAGGTGTGGATGGCCATCGCGCCAAACACCGCCTCGAGAGCGCCGGCGCCTCCGAGCAAGTGCCCAGTCACCCCCTTGGTGGAGCTGACCGGAGGCGCTCCGTCGCCGAATACCGTTCGCACACCCTGGCTCTCCGACACGTCGTTGTCCTCGGTGGAGGTTCCGTGCATGTTTATGTAGTCGATCTCATCGAGCCGACCGCCGCCGCTGTCCAGCGCCCGCTGCATCGCCAGGGCCTGTATCTCGCCGCCCTCAGACCCCGCAGTGAGGTGGCCGGTGGACACCGCAGTCCCCCACCCGGCCAGCTCGGCAATGGGCTTTGCGCCGCGGGCCTCCGCGCTGCGCTCCGACTCCACCACCAAAACCGCGGCACCCTCGGCGATCACGAACCCGGCGTGGGTTACGTCGAAGGGCCTCGAGGCACTCTCGGGAGTGGAGTTGTGACTGGTCAACACGCCCATCCGCGAATGGACGGCCACGATCACCTCGTTGATGTTGGCGTCGACGCCACCGGTGATCACGATGTCGGCCAACCCGGAGCGCACCATCTCCCCCGCTTCCAACACCGATACGCCGCCCGCCGAACAGGCCGTGGTGATCCCCGAATACCGGTCGCCGAAGTCGGCGCCGATGCCCTCATGGGCGCCCTCTTGGGGACGTCGGACAAATCCCGCAAGGTCGCTTCCATTCACAGTCTCGCCCCGGCACCCGGCGGTGAACTCGTCTATCTTCCAGGCGAATCCGTGACTGGCCACCGCCGCCCTGGCTCGCGGGTTGGCGATGACGCTCTCCCGATCCAGTCCAGCCTGTGCAAGGGCCTCGGCTTCGGCGAAGCGGTAGAAGTCCAACAGCCGCAGAGGCGAGGACTCATATCCGACTCCATCGCGGGCGGGAACCTGTCCTGCCACTTTGCAGTCGTTCTCTCCGACTTCCACGATTTCCAGCCTGGCGGTGCCCGATCGGCCCGCTACTGCGGCCTGCCAGCACTCGTCCATTCCCCAGCCCAGCGGGCACACCGTGCCGACGCCGGTGATCAGTGCCCTATGCATTCTCGCTCAGCGCCCGTTGGAGCAAGGCGACGAGGTCACCCACCTTCAGCACCACAAAAACGTTCTCCACCTTGTCGCCGGCCGATATTCGGCCGTCGTCCAACTCGGGCATGAAATCGTTCAGCACCGCGAGGCCTTCTTCGGTGACCCCGCCATTCTCGTTGAGCCACCGGATGCCAGCTTCCTCGAAGTGGCGCTGGAGATGGGCTATGGCCATCTCAACTCCGAACGCCTTGCGAACCTGGTAGTTCATGTCGAGGATGTCGAGCGAGTCGGCATCGAGATCGTCGTACAGAAGCGAGTCGTCGCTCACCTCATCCACTTCGAGGTCGAGCGACTCGGCCACGATGGTGTGGACTCTGGCGGTCAAATCATCCATGAATTGCTCCTTTGGGGGGTTTCTATCGACCGGTCCAGTGGGACTCTTCGAGCATGGGGTCGGGCGAGAGCGGCTGAGCCGGCGCCCTCAGGGGTGCCGTGCCGTCCATGAGGGTGGCCCAGTAGTCATAGGCGAAGTCGCCGATCTCGTTGCCCAGCGGTATAGCCACATCAACCGAGGGCCAGAAGTGCACTCCGCCCCAGACTCGGCTGGCCCTACACGCGTCCTCGTAGTCGCTCCAGTTCTCGAAGTTGATCTCGAGGTCCTGGGCCGGAGTGATGCCCCGCTCGATGGGATTCGACCCCGCCGTTCGGATGCCCCGGTATCCGCCGGTGGCGTCTTCGACATTGGCATACCTTCGCAAGGACTGTGCGTAGGCACCGCAGAATGAGGTTGTGGCCGACGGGTACTCGGGGTGGTCGGCTGTGCCGGCAAAGCTTCGCCATGAGCTGCCGGGCATGCTGACGGTGCCCTGCCCGGGACCGCCCCACGCCGAGACGGTCTCGTCGCCGAAGAGGAGGTGGATTGCGGTGACGGGCCGCACCGCGTCGAAGCGCTGCTTCTCCTGCCAGACCACCACGCCCACATCGTGGGAGGCCATCTCAACCAAGAAGGAGACCTGAATGAAGTCCACGACGTCCACGAGATGCTTTACGTCGGGAAGGATCTGCGATCCCCGCAGCTTGTTGTCGAAGAACATGACGATTTCCTTCTTGTAATCGTCAAGGCCCGCCGACTCGTCCAATACCTCTTGGGCCTGCGCCCGATACGCCTCGGCGTTGGTGTGGTCGCTCTGTGTCGGAGCTTCGACTCGGTAGTCCCTCGGATTGAAGCCGGAGAATGGCTCGACGTTGGCCCACTGAGGGGTCACGAACTGCTGCGACCTGAATACTCCATCGGTGTGGGGCACGATGAGGGGCTGCCAGCGCGACGCATCGATCAGCTCATGAGGCGAGTTGACCGGCACGTAGCCGGTTGTGTCCAGCCAGTCCACGCCGTTGATGTCGCCGAACTGGTTGAACCCATCGCCGCGGCGGGCGTCGAGGGTGCAACGGGCCGCCAAGTTGCCGATCGCCGCGGCAGTGGCCTCGGTGTAACTGCTGCTGTCGCAGGGCCAGTCCAACCCAGAGTCGTCGTCGGGGTCTAGCCCGTGGTCGGTGAGCATGGCGCGCCACTCTTCGGTCCGGTGGGGGGCGAAATCCAGCATCAAGCGGTATATGGAGTGCATGACTGCGGTGTTGGGCAGCAAATTGTCTTCCGACTCCGAAGCGGGGCGGCGCGCTATTCGGGAGTAGATGCCCACGGCGGTCTCGTCGTAGGGCGCAACCGCATCAAAGGCCGCGCTGTACATCTGCACCGTGTACCGGAACACCACCGATGCGTCGTTGAGCGCTGGGGACACCTCTTGGACGGCCCAAGGACCGAGGCGGGGGATCACTATCCCGTGCATGGCGTTGCCGTTCACCAAGTCGAACTCGCCGTTGGGACCCTCAAGGGTCAGCACCGATGGATCCGAGCCGCCGGAGCCATCGGAGTCATTCGAGCAGGCCGCCGCGAAAACGGCCACCACGCAGACAACCGCGAGCCACAGCCTCAGGCGCGTCCACCGCTCAAAAAAACCCATCGGGATACCTCTCTTCATGTCGCCAGCGCCGCAAGGTGCTCCCAAGTGCGCTCGATTTCGTCGTCTGAGCCGGTAGGAGCGGCCAAGATGCTCGTGGCACCTGCCGCAAAGTACCCCGCCAGCATTTCGGACACATGGTCCTCGCTGCCGATGACGCAGATTTCCCCGGCGCCGGATAGGCCCTCGCGGTCCAGCATGTTCTTGAACGAAGGGGCCCGCTCCTCTTTGCCGAGCAACGCGGTGGCCCGCTCCCTGGCCCCTTCAATGTCGTCGGTGACGCACACCGGCAGCCCTACGACCACCTTCGGCGCGTTGCGACCGGCAGCCTCCGCCGCATCGTTGATTGTCGGCACGGTGAAGTCTCGGATCGTCTTCAGCCCCGTCATCCAGGTGATGGTGCCCGCGGCCGCTTTACCCGCCAGCTCCAACATGAGCGGACCCAGCGCGGCGATCATCACCGGACAGGAGGGGCCCTCGATGTCCAACTCGCCCCTCATGACAACCCTCTTGCCCTTCATGTAGGCCTCTCGCTCCTCCAGCAAGAGCAGCAAGATCTCCAGATATTCGGCCATGTAGCTAACGGGACGGTCAAAGCTCCGACCCCACACCCGCTCCACGACAGCCCGGTGGGAGGCGCCCACACCCAGGGTTAGATTCCCGTCTAGGGCCTTGTTGACCGTCAGGGCCTGCTGAGCCAGAGCGACCGGATGGCGGGTGTACACCGGCACGCCCGTCACGCCCATAGGCATATCGACCCCTGACCCTGTTGCGGCCAGAACCGTCAGCGCTTCCAAGCCCGTGACCTGGGGGAGCCAATAGCCGCTGAATCCCTGGCGATTGGCCCGCTCAATTTGCGCTCGAATGGTGTCCAAAGAGGTTGGGGATGCGGCGGCCCGACTCGGGTCAAAGCCGAATATTGAAATGTGCACCGATCAGCACCTCGTCCGCAACCTGATCCCACCAAAGCCTGAATCATAGTAAGGCATATGATATGTGGAGGGTATTTGAATTGGGACTAGCGGTTCTCAGCCAGGGTTAGGGAATTGAGGATGGCGTTGCGCATGTCGCGGGGGTCGATCACGTCGTCGCTGCCCAGGCGATTGGCCAGGCGGTAGGGGCCGGAGCGCTGGTCGCGCTCCACTTGGGCCTGGGTCTCGGCGTCGAGCTTGGCTGAGCGGCCGCCGGGCTCGGCGGGCATGGCCGCCATGTTCACGCTGGGCAGGGCGAACGACTGGGTCTGGTTGTCGAACGGGTTCTGGGCCATCACCACCGAGCCGAAGCCGAACGCCTTGCGCATGGTGATCTCGACCTTGGGATTGGTGAGGCGGCGCTCGGCCTTGTACATCTTGCCGCCCCACTTCAAGATGCCCTCCCGCTCGGCCTTGGTGCCGGCCATCACACCCGGGTTGTCGGCCAGAAACACCACCGGGTGGTCGTAGTTGCCGATCACCTCCAAGAAGTCGGTGGCCTTGATGGCCGCGGCCGAGTCCACCGAGCCGGCCAAATAAGAGGGATTGTTGGCCACGATCATGCTGGGCCGGCCTCCGAAACGGGCCAACCCGATGATGATGGCCGGGCCGTAGGCGGGCTGGATCTCAAAGAAGCTGTCGTCGTCCACGATCAGGTCGATCACGTCGTGCATGTCGTAGGGGCGGCGATCGTTGGGGGGGATCACATCCAGCAGCTCTTCCACCGGGCGCGGCTCGGTGTCGGGGCCGGTGAAGCGAAGCGCGGGATGGCCGGCCCGAGACGGGAAGTACGACAGGTAGAGCCGGGCCATGTCGATGGCCGACTCGTCGTCGGGGGCCTCGTTGTGGGCCGAGCCGGCGATGCGGGTGCAGACGTGGGCACCGCCGAGCTCCTCTTTGGTCACGTCCTCGCCGGTGGCCGCCTTCACCAGGGGCGGACCGCCGGTGAACATGGAGGCGTACGAGGTCATGATCACGAAGTCGCTGAGGGGAGCGGCCAGCGCTCCGTGGCCGGCAGAGGCCCCCATTACCAGACACACCATGGGCACCTGCCCGTTCAAATCGGCGTAGGCCTGGAGGTCGCCGGGCGAGCGGCTGCCCCCGGTGTCGGTGAGCCGGTGCCCGGCCCCCTCCAGCATGGTGACCAGCGGAAGGCCCTCTTGAGCGGCCAACTCGGCGATGCGGTAGCGCTTGGCGGTGTTGCCCGCGCCGATCGACCCGCCCAGCACGGTGAAGTCCTCGGCGCCGGCCAGCACGGTGCGGCCGTCGATTCGGCCGTAGCCGCACACGAACCCGTCGGAGGGGATGTCCTCCATGGTGCCCACCAGCGAGCCGATCTCTCGGAACGTGCCGGGGTCGAACAGCCGGTCGATGCGCTGGCGCACATCCAGCTTGCCCCGCGAGTGCATGTACTTCTCCACTCGGTCGGGGCCGCCCATGGCCGCGCCCTCAGTGCGCCGACGGTCGAGCTCCTCCAGCCACGGCTTCCACTCCTCGCGGTTGCTCATGGTCCTAACTCTTCCAGCTATGGCTGTCCACGTTGTGATCGCGCCGGTAGTGGAAGCCCGTCAGGGCGAGAAGGCGTCGACCATGGCCGCCACGTCGGGGCCCAGGGGATAGAGGATGGGACAGGTGGCGCCGTTGGCCACGTATTCGTCCACCTTGGCCCGGCACTCCTCAGCGGTGCCGGCCGCGCACAGCATCTGCACTATGTCGTCGGGCACCAGCTTGGAGGCCGCCTCCACCTGCTCCATGGTGGCGGGCCAGGTGAGCACGGCGTTGACCGCATCCAGCAGCGAGTCGGGCACGCCGGAGGCGGCCATGATGTGGGGCTGTTGGCCCAGATACTGCGTGACCAGCAAACGAGCGGCGTCCAGCGCCTCGGCCCGGTCCTCGGCCAGCGAGCACACCACCAACTGCGGCCGGTCGAGGTCGTCCACCGTCCGGCCCGCCCGGGCTGCACCCTCGGCCAGGGCGTCCATGGCCCGGCGGTTGTAGTCGGGCGACACCAGGTAGTTGAGCACCACGCCGTCGGCGATCTCACCGGTGAGCTCCATCATCTTCATGCCGGTGGCCCCGATGTAGATGGGCACGTCCTTGGGGCGGCGGGGCTGATGCACGTAGTCGAGCTCCACGTCTTCGAGGTGCACGTAGTCGCCGTCGAAGGTCACATTCTCGTCGGCCAAAAGCGCCCGCACCACGGTGACCACCTCCCGCATTGCCCCCAGCGGGCGGCGGCGGTTCACGCCCACCTTGCTGGCCAGCGGATCCCACCACGCGCCCAGCCCGCACAGGATGCGGCCCGGAGCCAGGTCGTCGAGGGTGGAGAAAGTGGCCGCCAGCCGGGCCGGGTTGCGGGTCCACATGTCGAGCACCCCGCTGCCCACCTTGATGGTGTCGGTGGAGGCGGCGAAGGCGGCCATGGGCACGGTGGCCTCCCGCACCAGCCGGGAGTCGGCCTGCCACACGGCGTCGAACCCCTTCTGCTCCGCGTAGCGGACGCATTCGATGGCCTCGGCCATGGAATGGGCGTCTTGCAGGTAGAGGGCCACTGGATATGAGCTCATGGGTCGATCTCCTCCAATTTCGCGAACATTCGGCCAGCGGCCTCAGCGGCCTTGGCCCGGATCTCGTCGGGGTCCACCCGGGTGGCCACCCCGTTGGCCAGCAGGGTCTCGCCGTCGACCGTCACGTCCACCGCCCGCACTCCGGGGGTGAAGGCCAGCCGCCACGGGTCGATGGGGTCATACGACCAGCGGACCATATCGGAACGGGCCTCGGGAAACAGTTCCCAGCCCTGGGCCAGCCACTCCCACGCCGAGTCGGGGGTGGCGGTCACGTCGTGTTCCCGGTGGCGGACGTAGGCCACCCGGAACTCCTCGAGCATGTCGGCGCCTATGCCGTCGGTGCCCAGCGCCACCGGGTTGGCGAAGCGGGTGGGACGGGCGTAGCCCACCGCGTTGTTCATGTTGGAGCGGGGGTTGTGAACCAGGGTGCCGGCCAGTTGGTGGTCATCGGGCAGGTGCACCCCGTGGATCAGCAGCCATTCGTCGGTGCTCCACCGCTCCAGCCGCTCGGCGGCCGGGGCGTCAACCGGCCCCTCGGCCACGTGGATGTGGACGCCAGTGCCCAAGTCGGCGGCCAGCCCGGCGGCGGCTTCCAGAGTGTCGTCAGAGCAGGTGAAGGCGGCATGCACCCCGACCATGCCCCGGCCCCCGGCCCGCAAGAACCGCTCGTTCTCGGCCAGGCCCCGGCGAGCTCCTTCGGCCCCGTGGCGGTCGGTCACCCCATAGGCGCAGCTGATCCGCACCCCCACCTCGGCGACGGCCTCGGCGATGGTCTCCAGCGAGCCCTCGATGGCGTTGGGCGACTCGTGGTGGTCGACGATGGCGGTGCAGCCCGCCTCCAACGCCTCCAGGGCCCCCAGCTTGGCCGACCATTCGATGGTGTCGAGGTCGAGCGCCCGGTCGAGGCGCCACCACACCAGCTTCAAGATGTCGGTGAACCCGGTGGGGACTCCGGGCGGGGCGGGCATGCCCCGGGCCAGCGCCGAATAAAGGTGATGGTGGGCGCAGACCAGCCCGGGCGTGGTGCTGGTGTGGTGCCCAGTGTCCATATCAGGAAGGAAGGATAAGCCGTTCAGCCCAGGCGGGGTCGCTCACTCCCCCATGGGAAGGCTGGTGTGCCACGTTCCGCTGTGGGCTCGCAGTGCGGCGGCCACCGCGCCGGCGGTGGGCACCAGGCCGATCTCCCCCACCCCTTTGATGCCGTAGGGGGCGCCGGGCTGGGGCGACTCCACCAAGATCACGTCCACCGGGGGCATGTCCTTGGGCCGCAGGATGCCGAGTGACTTGAGGGTCATGTTGGTGGGCCAGCCGTTCTCATCGGCGGGGAAGTCCTCGGTGAGGGCATAGCCCAGCCCCATGTGCACCGCCCCCTCGATCTGGCCCTCGCACAGCAGCGGGTTGACCGCCTTGCCCACGTCGTGGGCGGCCACCACACGCTCGACGGTGCCCTCGTCGTCGAGCACCACCATCTGGGCGGCGTAGCCGAAAGTGGAGTGGATGATGGGATTCTCCACCCCGTCGGACAGCTTGTTGGTCCAGTCCACCCGGTACTCGCCGAAGTAGTCCACGCCGGGCTGGCACCCGTCGGCCAATGCGGCCTGGCAAGCGTCGGCCACCGATCCGGCGCCCATCAGCGTGCCCCGGCTGCCGGTGGTCTGGCCGGCGCCCAGCTCATAAGTGGTGTCCACCACCACCCGCACCCGGTCGGCGCTCACTCCCAGCTCGGTCACCGCCACCTGCTGGGCCACGGTGTGGACCCCTTGGCCCATCTCCGTCCAGCAGTGGCGCACTTCTACGCCGCCGCCCTCGTGGTAGTCGTCGTCGAAGCGCACGACAGCCTTGGCGATCTCCTTGAAGCCGTTGCCCAGCCCGGAGTTCTTGAGGCCGAGCCCCATGCCCACCGATTTCCCGGCAGCCCGGGCCTCGTCCCAGGCCGGCTTGACTGCTTCCAGGCAGGCTCGTGCCCCCAGCGATCCGTCGTCCATGATCTGTCCCGGTCCCCAGATGGCGCCGGGGGCCACCGCGTTGCGCGACCGCATCTCCCAGCCGTCGATGCCCACCGCCTCGGCCAGGCGGTCCATGACGCCCTCCATGGCGAACTGGGCCTGGTTGGCTCCGAAGCCCCGGAAGGCCCCGCACACCGGGTTGTTGGTGCGAGCCGCGATGGCCTCCACGTCGATGTTGGGCAGCGAATAGGGGCCGCTGGCGTGGCCCGCGGCCCGCTCCAGCACCTTCATGCCCACCGAGGCATAGGGGCCGGAGTCGCCCACCATGCGGGCCCGCAGGGCGGTGAGGTGGCCGTCGGCGTCGCAGCCGGCCCACACCTCGATGCGGATGGGATGGCGCTTGGGATGCATCCGCAGCGACTCCTCCCGCGACACCGTGCACAGCACCGGGCGGTTCAGCAGCCAGGCGGCCAGCGCGGTCTGGGCCTGGTTGGCCATGTCCTCTTTGCCGCCGAACGCCCCGCCGTTGCTCACCAGCTCAACGGTGATCTTCTGGGGGTCGATCCCCAGCACCGAGGCCATCTGGTCGCGGTCGTCCCACACCCCTTGGCCGCCGGAGTACACGTGCAGGCCGCCGTCTTCGGTGGGCACCGCCAGGGTGGACTCGGGCTCCAAGAAGGCGTGCTCGATGCGCTGGGTCTGGAACACCTCGTGGATGGTGTGGGCGCTGGCCGCCAAAGCGGCGTCCACGTCGCCCCGGGCGTACACCGAGCGGGACAACACGTTGCCGTCGAGCTCCCACACCGCGTCCTCGGTGCCGTTGGTCACCGCGGCCACCGGGTCGGTGATCGGGGTGTGCACCTCATAGGTCACCTGTACGGCCTCGGCCGCCCGCCGGGCGGTGGCCCGGTCTTCGGCCACCACGATGGCCAGCACGTCGCCCACATAGGAGGTGCGGCCCCCCTCGGGGATGAACACTGGCCAGTCGGTGTAGATGATCCCCACCCGCAGCTCGCCGGGCACATCCGCGCCGGTGAACACCGCCACCACGCCGTCGATGGCCTCAGCCGCTGAGGTGTCGATGGACACCACGTCGGCCCGGGCGTGCTCGGACAGGTGCAGCGCGGCGTGCAGCAGCCCCTCGGGGCGCAGGTCGTCGATGTAGTCGCGGTCGCCCAGGGCCAGCTCTCGGGCCTCGTACTTGATGCCCCGGCTGCCCACGCCGCCGGGCACCTCGGCCTCGGGCGTCTCGCCTTGGGCCAGCGCCTCCACCGCATCGAGGATCTTGGTGTAGCCGGTGCAGCGGCACAGGTGTCCGCCCAGATGCCGGGAGGCCTCCTCGCGGGTCAGATCCGATCCCTTGCGATCCACCAGCGACTTGGTGCGGATCAAAATGCCGGGGGTGCAGAAACCGCACTGGAGGGCACCGCAGGCCGCGAACACATCCGCCATGCGGGCCCGCTCCTCGGCCGACACCCCTTCAAGGGTCAAAATCTCGGAGCCTTCCGAGCGCTCCAGCGAGGTCTGGCAGGCCACTCGGGCGCGGCCGTCCACCAGCACCGCGCAGCAGCCGCACTGGCCGCTGGGCGAGCACCCGTCTTTGGGCGACATGATGCCCAGCTCGTCGCGCAGGGCGGCCAGCAAGTGCTCGTGGTCGCCCGCAATGGTCACCGATTGACCGTTGATGGTCAGCGTTGTCATGGCAATTCCCCCTGGGTCGAGGGCGCTTCGCCGATGATCGGCGCCCCCTCTACGTATGGTTTCTCCAAGATGAGCGGCATCTCCTCGGAGATGGACTTGTACATCTCCGGGCGGCGGTAGCGACTGAAGTCGTACAGCGTGTTCTTGTAGGCCGCGCACCAGTTCAGGTTGCAGTTGGCCACCACCAGCTCGTCGCCGTCGGTGGTCGCCTGGGCCAGCACCTCGCCCGAGGGGCCGATGATGCAGCTCTCGGCCAGGCTCTCCACCCCCTCCTCTTCGCCCCCTTTGGCCACGCCCACCACGAACGTGCCGTTCTGGTAGGCCCCGGCCTGCATGACCAGGCGGCTGTGGAATCCGGCCAAAAAGTCCTGGGACGGATCGGGGTAGTAGTGGATAGGAGTGTTATAGCCGATCAAGATCATCTCCACGTCGGCCAGTCCCATCACCCGATAGGTCTCGGGCCAGCGCCGGTCGTTGCACAGGGCCAGGCCGATCTCGCCCCGAAATGCGGTCCAGGTGCGAAACGTCTCCTCGGCGGGCTCGAAGTAGGCCCGCTCCAGGTGCTGGAACGGGCGCTTGGGCTCGTGTTTCTCGTGGCCGGGGATGTGGACCTTGCGGAACTTGGCCACCTCGTTGCCCTCGCCGTCCACCAGCAGATAGGTGTTGTAGCGGTGGCCGTCGGGAGTCAGCTCGGCATAGCCCAGACAAAAGCCGATCCCCAGGCTGGCGGCCTCGTCGAACAGCGGCTTGACCTCGGGCGAGGGCATCTCGGTCTCATAGAAGCTGTTCAGCTCGTCGACGTCGTCGATCCACCACCGGGGGAAGAACGTGGTCAGGGCCATCTCGGGGTACACCACCAGGTCGCAGCCCCGCTTGTGGCCCTTGTGGAGCAGCGCCAGCAGCCGCTCCACCACCTCGGCCCGGGACTCGTCGCGGGAGATGGGGCCGAGCTGGGCCGCGCCCACGGTGATCTCGCGGAGGTTGCTGCGCAGCTCGGTCCGGGGGCTGTCGCCCTGATTCTCGGTCATGCCCGCACTCCGGCCTTCTCCTGTGCCCCCGACGTCTCGGCCACCTCGGCCAGCTCCAACATGACCCGCAGCAGCACGTTGGCCCCCGCCTCCAGGTGCTCGGGCTCGGTGTGCTCGAACGGATTGTGGCTGATGCCCTGCCAGGAGGGGACGAACACCATCGAGGTGGGGCACACCGGGGCGAACATCTGGGCGTCGTGGCCGGCGCCTGAGCACAGCCGGCGGTGGCTGTAGCCCAGCTCGGCGGCCACCCGCTCCACTCGGTCGATCATCTCGGGGTCGAACTCCACCGGGGCGAACCGGGCCAAGCGCCGGAAGGTGATCCCGGTGCCGCTCTCAGCAGCCAGCTCGTCCAAGAAGGCGGTCAGCCGATCCTCGGCCTCTTTGAGCAGCCCGTCGTCGGTGTTGCGCATGTCCACCGTCAGCACCGCATCGGAGGCCACCACATTGACGAGGTTGGGGTGCAGCTCCACCCGGCCCACGGTGCACACCTGCGGGGGGCCGAACTCGGTGGCCAGCTCGTGGACGAACACCGCGATGCGGGTGGCGGCCCAACCGGCGTCGTGGCGCATGGCCATCGGGGTGGTGCCGGCGTGGTTCGACTGTCCGGCCACGGTGACCTCGGTCCAGCTGATGCCCTGCACGCCAGTGACCGCGCCGATCACGATGCCCTCGGTATCCAGGATCGGGCCCTGCTCGATGTGCAGCTCCACAAAGGCGTGGGGCGGGGGCGACGGACACGGGGCCGGACCCCGATAGCCGATCCGGTCGAGCTCCTCGCCCACCACCGCCCCGTCGGTGCCGACGATGTCGAGCGCCTCCTCCAACGGCATTTCGCCGGTGTAGACCAGGCTGCCAAGCATGTCGGGCGGGAACCGGGAGCCCTCCTCGTCGGTGAAGTAGCCCACCGCCAGGGGCCGCCGGGTGGTGATGCCCGCCCGCTGGACGGCCTCCACCACCTGCAAACCGGCCAAAACGCCGAGGTTGCCGTCGTAGCGGCCGCCGGTGCGCACGGTGTCGATGTGGCTGCCGCACATGACCGGCGGGCCGGGCTCGGCCCCAGCCATCGTCCCCACCACGTTGCCGATTCCGTCGATGCTGATCTCCATGCCCAGATCCCGCATCCACGTAATCACCAGGTCGCGGCCAGCGCGGTCTTCATCGGTGAGCGCCAAACGGCAGGCGCCGTCGGTGCCCTCGATTTCGCCGATCAATGCCAGAGCAGCCAAACGGTCGCTTAGGCCCTGACCATCAACGCTGATCTCAGTAGCCACAGAAGCCATAGTTTGCCAAAGATTCCTCTTATACGTTTCGCAGAATTGCCAACTCTCCCAACGAGAACGGCCTTCAGCGAATAGATTTTATCTGCTGTGAGTTTCATTGGAATGCGAACGGTGCACTGTTTGTGCGCTGCCTTAGTGGCAAAGGCGAGGCCACCTCGATGAGCGACGTCGTAGTGGCCCGGAGCCTGGACGAGGCGCAGGGCGCTTTGGCCGACCATCCCGACGCCACCGTGCTGGCCGGGGGCACCGATATAATGGTGGCGATCAACCGGGGTCTGCGCCGTCCCAGCCACGTCGTGGGCGTGGCGCAGGTGCCCGAATTGCGCCAATGGAGCATTGCCGACGACCGAGTGATCGTGGGCAGCGGGGTCACCTACACCGAGATTATGACCACCCCGCTGGCCGACGCCGCTCCCGCCCTGGCCCAAGCCGCCCGCACGGTGGGCTCCCCGCCCATCCGCAACGCCGGAACCCTGGGGGGCAACTTGGGCACCGCCTCGCCGGCGGGAGACACCCTGCCGGTGCTGGCCGCGCTCAACGCCCAGATCGTGGTGGTGGGCCCCGATGGGGAGCGCCGGATGGGCCTGGACGATTTCGTGATCGGCGTGAAGCGGACCTCGCTGCGGCCGGGCGAGCTGATCGTGCGCGCCGAGATGGACCGGCCGACGGGCCGCCAGGAGTTCTTGAAGATCGGCCCCCGCAACGCCATGGTGATCTCCATGGCCGGGCTGGCCCTGGTGGCCGACCACGATGCCCGCGCCGTGCGCTGCGCAATGGGTGCGGTGGCCGCCGGCATCCCCCGGGCCCGCGACGCCGAGGCCTGGGTGGCCGAGCGCATCGACTGGGACAACGGTGCTGGGGTCGATGATGCCGTGGCCGACGAGTTCGGCCAGCGGGTGGCGGCGGCCTCTTCCCCCATCGACGACCATCGCTCCACCGCGGCCTACCGCCGCCACGCCATAGCCGTGTTGGCCACCCGAGCCCTGAAGCGGGCCTTTGCCCAAGGAGACCCCAGCGATGCCTGATCCCTATTCGTTGCGGGTTAATGGAGTGGACCGCGAGGTGGCCGACTCCGATCTGGGCGAAAGCCTGCTGTTCGTGCTGCGGGAGCGCCTGGAGCTCACCGGCACCAAGAACGCCTGCACCGAGGGCGAGTGCAGCTCGTGCGCGGTGTTGGTCGACGGGGTGCTCACCTGCTCGTGCCTGGTGCTGTCCGCCACCGCGGCGGGCCAAGAAATCACCACCGTGGAGGGGCTGGGCGACGGCCGCGACGGCCTGTCGGTGGTGCAGGAGGCGTTCGTGAACGAGGGCGCGGTGCAGTGCGGCTTCTGCACGCCGGGGCTGATCGTGGCCGTCCACGACCTGCTCGAGGCCAATGCCGATCCCAGCGACGGCGACGTGCGTGAAGCCCTGTCGGGCAACCTGTGCCGCTGCACGGGCTATGGACGAATCCTGGCCGCGGTCTATAATGCTGCCGAGGCAAAGAGGGGCCAGCTATGACTTCTGAAACCTCCAGCAACGCAGCCGACACCGATATCGGCACCGACACCGACGTCATCGTCGACGCCGGAACCCGGGGGGTGGGCGCCGATGTGGCGCGCCCCGACGGAGTGCCCAAAGTGCAGGGCCGGTTCGCCTTCTCATCCGACCTGTGGGCCATCGATTTCTTGTGGGGCCACACCCTGCGCTCGCCCCACGCCTCGGCTCTGATCCGCGGCATCGACATCGGGCCGGCTGTGGCCATGGCCGGGGTGCACGCCGTACTCCTGGCCGATGACGTGCCCGGCTCTTTGACCTATGGGCTGGAGCACGGCGACCAGCCCGCTTTGGCCGACGAACAAGTTCGGTATGTGGGCGAACCCGTGGCGCTGGTGGCCGCCGACCACCCCGACGTCGCCCGGCGGGCCGCCGAGGCCATCGTGGTGGACTACGAGGTGAGCGAGCCTCTGACCGACCCCGAGGCCGCGCCCGCCGCCGCCCCGATCCACCCCAACGGCAACGTCTTTCGGGAGCTGGTGATCCGCCACGGCGACTTGGACGTGGCCGGCGAGGTGGTGGTGGAGGGCGTCTACGAGGTGGGCATGCAAGACCAGGCCTTCATGGGGCCGGAGTCGGGCATGGCGCTGCCCGACGAGGACGGCAGCGTGGAGCTGTTCGTATCCACCCAATGGCTGCACGTGGACCGTGAGCAGATCTCGGGTTGCCTGGGGATCGACGAGGAAAAGGTCCGCCTCACCCTGGCCGGGGTGGGCGGGGCGTTCGGCGCCCGTGAGGACCTGTCGTTGCAGGTCCACCTGTGCCTTTTGGCTTTGCACACCGGCAAGCCGGTCAAGATGGTCTACAGCCGGGACGAGTCGTTCCTCGGCCACGTCCACCGCCATCCGGCCAAGATGTGGTATCGCCACCATGCCGACCGCAGCGGGCATCTGGTGAAGGTGGAGGCCCGGATCGTGCTCGACGGCGGGGCCTATGCCTCGTCTTCATCGGCGGTCATCGCCAACGCCTGCTGTTTCGCCGCCGGCCCCTACAAGGTGCCCGCCGCCCACATCACGGGCATGGCGGCCCGCACCAACAACCCGCCGTGCGGGGCCATGCGGGGCTTCGGCGCGGTGCAGACCTGCTTCGCCCACGAGTCGCAGATGGACAAGCTGGCCGCCGCCTTGAACATGGACCCGGTGGAGCTGCGGCTGCTCAACGCCATAGGCCCCGGCGATCGGCTGGTGACCGGGCAGGTCATCACCGGCACGTTTCCCACCGCCGAGGTGATCCGCCAGTGCGCCTATGCCCCCGAAGCGGAGATCCCCCTCTCCGACGACCGGCGCGACCTCCCCGGGGGATCGGGCCGCACCACCGATGCGGCCGACACCGTGCGGGGAACGGGCTTCGCCGTGGGGTTCAAGAACCTGATGTTCTCCGAGGGCTACGACGACTACTCATCGGCCGCCTGCCGGGTGTCCGACGGGGTGGCCACCATCACCTGCGCCTGTGCCGAGGTGGGCCAGGGCTTCGTGACCCTGGCCCAGCAGATCGCCCGCACCGAGCTCGGGGTGGACGAGGTGGTCTTGGCCCCGGCCCAAACCGCCACCATCGGCTCGGCCGGATCATCGTCGGCCAGCCGCCAGACCTGGATGTCGGGCGGGGCGGTGCAGGCCGCCTGCCGGGAGGTGCGAGCACAGATCCTGGCCGATATGGCCGCCGAGTGGGGGGTGTCTCCCGACGGGCTGGTGCTGCGCGACGGCCTGGTGGTGTCGCTGGACGGCCAGCAGGAGGCATTGCTGGCCCAGGTAACCGGCGGGGCCGGCTACGAGGCCGACGTGGAGTACCACCACGCCCCCACCGAGACGCTGGACGAGAATGGCCAGGGCAACGCCCACGTGTCATTCGCCTGCGCCGCCCACCGGGCCACAGTCGACGTGGACCCCGACCTGGGCCTAGTGCGAGTGCGAGACATCACCACCGCCCAAGACGTGGGCCGCATCCTCAACCCCACCCAGGCCGTGGGCCAGATCGAGGGCGGAATCGCCCAAGGGCTGGGGCTGGCCCTGATGGAGGAGATCGTGCTGGACGACGGCCTGGTGCGCAACGCCTCCTTCACCGACTACGTGATCCCCACCACCCTGGACATGCCCGACGTGACCATCGCCGCCTTCGTAGAAGAACCCGAACCCGGCGCCCCCTACGGCGCCAAAGGCATCGGCGAACCCCCCACCATCTCCTCCTCCGCCGCCATAGCCGCCGCCGTAAGAGCCGCCACCGGCCAACCCCTCCCCAGAATCCCCATCCGCCCCGCGGATATCGCCTTGGGCTGAGCACGACCTCCATCGGTTTTGGGCCTCTAGGCGAAGTTAGTCAGACAATGCGGCACAAATCTGCATGGTGCAATTTGAAAGCCCTCTGAGCCTGCCTATATTGAGATGCTATGGCTGAGAATTACATCAGTGTCCCATTGGCAGTGCTGCAAGAGATGATCAGCACGATAGGCGATGTCATCGAGAAATCAACAGAGATGCGAAGGCGCTTTGGCGCACTGGACGACCAACTTGAGAAGGACGCATTGAACTTCGACAACTTGGGCGATGAGTTGGAAAAGGCGTCTAAGGCTGGATTTAGCAACACATTCGCTGGCTTGGAGCGAAGCGCACGCATCACAGCAGACGCGTACGCGACGATGAGGGGCGCAATAAACAGCGCCAGCCATTCGAACTTGGCTTATAGCGAGAGCCTCAGACGCCTCAAAGGCGCCTTAGAAGATATCTGCGAGGGGCGCTAGACGCTGCCCAGACGCAACCCTGATATCGCGGATTAGGGCATCGGCTTTGTCTTGATTGCGCTCGCGCGCCATTTTCGGCGTGAGGAACCAGAAGACATGGCGTGACCCTTTGAGGTTGGTCCACCTGGACCCAAAAACGGGCTCCGGTCAGAAGAGATTCTGACCGTCGATCAACACGATGGTGCGCATAACAAAAAACACCCGCCCGGGGATGGATCAAGACGATCCGTCCAGCGGGCGGGGAAGTAATGCCTGCAAGATAACGCGGCGACAGCCGGATTTCAACGGACGTCTCTAGAACATCAGGCCGCATCGGCCACTGGCTGTCCTTCCTCGAGACACTCGCCCGGAAGGACAACTACCTGGGTCGAGCGTGTCAATTCGCCTCTTGGGGCGGTTCCGGGCCTACAGTCAATTGGCAGAGTAGGCGCAGATGTGGTGGGGCATCTGGCCCGTTTGCTTGAACAACGGTGACTGATACTGAGCGGCTTGAGTTGATGTAGCCGTGTACCTCGGTAAGCAGGTAATTGGGAATCCAGCCGACCCGCTTGCCATTCGTTGTGAGCTGAAGTGCCTCGGGGTTGTACTCGTTATCTGGTTCGGGCTC
The DNA here is from genome assembly GCA_963663255.1 of Acidimicrobiales bacterium. Classification (GTDB taxonomy): domain Bacteria; phylum Actinomycetota; class Acidimicrobiia; order Acidimicrobiales; family Bin134; genus Poriferisocius. The sequence continues at coordinate 1,289,289 of OY760141.1, read as the reverse complement.
AAGGTTAAGGGAAGCGTCCGCGGGTAGGGCTTCAATGAGTCGGCTCACGGTATCAGGGTCCCGTTCGTCTGCGTGGCGCGTGCCTGACACAAGGAACATACGTACGAACGCGCCATCAGGCATCTCTTTGGCCTCGGGAACGACCTGAATGGTGTCGTGGGGCGACTCAGGTGACCGGGCCAGCAGTTCGACAGGTGTGGCTTCATCTCGAGTCAGTCCCATTGCGTCTAGCACCGCGTCGTAGTGGGGATCGGCAGCATTGGTGAGCCGGAGGGCGAAGTACGGGAAGAGATCGACTGACCTGTAGGTCTCATCAAGGCGCGGGAAGGTGGGAAAGGGCTGGAACCGCTCGTGATTCTTGGCTTCGTCGACATACGAGAACGTGAACTCGTCGCCGGTGTACACGAGCCAACCAACGTGCTCAAGGCCTCGAGTTATCTGATCCTGCCAGATCACGCGGAATTCTCGGCGCTCATCGGGCTGTTTCTGCCGAAGGGAGGGAACACCGATCTCGATGCGATCGTCGCCGTGGTCCACGACAAGGCGGAGGCGGCCACCTAGGGCGGCTACGTATTCGTCGAGCGTCGATACATGGATGTCAGATTGGTGCTCGATCCGCGAAATACCGGATTGGGTCGTGCCCGCCGCGATTGCGGTCTCGGCTTGCGATCGCCCGAGACGCCTACGCAACTCCGACAAGGTCAGCACAGGTGATGAGAGTGGATCAGACACGGGGAACTACAACTCCACACGATCGAGTTATAATCTGTTTGACGTTATATTACGTTATCGCTATAGTCACATGGTGGACCCAGGGGCCGAGACGAGGCGGAACATGGACCGTAAAGGGGATGTCCAGGACGAGACTGCAAACGACGGTCATCACGCTGCCTGGAATAACGAGGTCGGCGTTGCAACTGAGTGTGCGTCCGCTATGGCTGGGCCGCTGGGCGCGAGCGGTCCGATCCTCCAGGTGCTCGCTCTTGACGGGGGTGGCCTGCGCGGGATCTTCACAGCGGCAACGCTGGCTGCATGGGAAGAGGACTTCGACACATCGGTTGCCGATCACTTCGATCTCATCGTCGGGACCTCAACCGGTGGCATCATCGCTCTCGCGCTTGGGCTCGGAATGTCCCCGGCCGACGTCTTGTCGATCTACGTAGATCAGGGCGAACTCATCTTCCCACGGTCGGGGCGAACACGTCCCGGGTTGTTGCGACGACTCCTGCGGCCTCGATATGACGCCGCCGAGCTGCGATCGGTGCTGCAGGACCGCTTTGAAGATCGGCTACTCGGCGATTCGAGAGTCCGGTTAGCAATCCCCAGTTACGACTTGGCCGCGGATCACGTTCATTTGTTCCGCACCCCACATCATCGGGACCTGCGACGCGACTGGCGAGTGCCGGCCGTGGATGTGGCCCTGGCCACAGCGGCGGCACCGATGTTCCTCCCCGCCCATCGAGTGGAGGCGCACCGTCTGATCGACGGCGGTGTGTGGGCCAACAACCCAACGCTGGTGGGGGTGGCGGAGTGCTTTGACCGTCTCGAAGGTGAGCGAGGCCGCATACGCGTCCTCAATGTGGGGACCACGAGCGAGATTCGCAAGCGCCTGGCCACCCTCGACAACGGGGGCTTGTTCGCATGGCGCTCTGATGGTCTCGACGTGATGCTGCGGGGCCAATGCCTGGCGGCCACCAACCATGCCCAACTCATTCTGGGGCGACCCAACGTAGTGCGGGTGGACGTGCCGACACCCGTAGGCCTTCACAAGCTTGATTCGGTGACCGCCCCGGATTTGATAGGGCGAGCCCTGGCCGAAAGCCGGACCCGGTCACCTGCGCTGGCCAGCTTCTTCCAGCACTCCCCCTCTCCTCATATCCCCTTCCATGGAAAGGATCTCACCCATGTCCAATAGCAACCTCCAGATGCTCTCGCGACTGCTCAACGCCACGATCGAGGAACTCGACATCTCACCGCAGCAGTTTGAACTCGCAGTGCATCGATACACGGATCTCGGCCAATGGCTAGTCGACCAAGGCATCGGCAATCCCGACGTGTACCCGCAAGGCTCGTTCCGGCTGGGAACGGTGCTGCGGCCGACCGGAGGCGGGGACTTCGACATCGACTTGGTCTTCCTCCGATTCCTGGCCAAGGAGTCGATCACCCAAGACGAACTCCGCGCCCAGGCTGGCCAGCTGCTGAGGGCTTATATAGCCGCGCGCGGAGTCGACAACGGAAATCCGACGCTGAGGGAGAGGGGCCGCTGCTGGGAACTCATCTATTCGGGTGACCGTTTCCACATGGACGTCCTGCCGGTCATACCCGATCCCGACGGCGCCGACACCGCCGTGCTGCTGTCAGATCGGGACATGTACCTGTGGCAGCACAGCAACCCGATTGGATACGCCGATTGGTTCTGGAATTCCATGGGAGAGGCCGTTGGGGTCGGCAGAGCGCAACTGGCTGAGGCACTCAACCGAGACGTCGAAGACGTTCCACGGTGGTTGGTGAGAACCACGCTGCAACGTGTAGTGCAGTTGCTGAAACTGCACCGCGACACGTTCTTCCAGAGCAACCCCCAAGACAAGCCGGCCTCCATTCTCATCACTACTCTGGCGACCCGCGCGTACGGCGGCGAGAGCGACCTATACGAAATATTCCGCAAGGTGGCTTGCAACCTCCCGTCCCACGTCGAATGGCGCAACGGCACCTATTGGGTTCCGAACCCGGCCCATGAGGACGAGAACTTCGCAGACAAGTGGAACACGAACCCGGACCGCAAGAGACACTTCGATCGGTGGATTGAGGCGCTGATAGCCGATACCGACCGATGGGCCACCAGCAACGGCGTTGACGAATCCGTCAGGTCGCTTGGAACTGCATTCGGCACCGCCCCGGTGCAGGCGGGAGCCAAGCGGGTTGGGGCGGGCCTCTCGTCCCTTGCAGCTTTCGGCGGCCTCAGCGTCGTCCAGCAGGGAAGATTAACCCAAAAAGGCGGCACCAAGATTCCACCCCACGACTTTCATGGCCCAGACCAGTAGACGCATCCTCGCACTCGTTCGGGAGGCCCGACTGCTCAACGATCACTACCCGCAAGGGAAGGCGACGTTGAAGGCTGGAGTGCTGCGATGGACCGGTGAACTCCAACCCAGTGAGGTAAGCCGGCAATACCTGGTAGATCTCCGCTATGCGCCACCGTATTACCCGCGTGTCTTTGTGCGTCGCCCGAAGCTCGTCTTCGATGCCGACGGCAAGCTCCCCCACATCTATCCGGACGGCAGCCTCTGCCTGCATGAACCCGACCAGTGGTCCCCCGGCGATCCAATCGCCGAGACCGTTCTGCCTTGGACCAGTGAGTGGCTGCTTCACTATGAGTTCTGGCGCGCGACCGGGGAATGGTGCGGGACCGGCGGCAATCACACAGGCCCAATCAACAGAGCAAATACATCCCAACAACATCACTCCCGGCGTAGGGCAGGAAGTCGCGCCAGCCGACACAAGCAGGCAGTGCTTGCGCCCTCCGGGGTCAAGGTAAAGGACTAATGAGATGATCGTCGAACTCGCTGTATGGCTCGCCGCATTGGTGCTGCTGTGCGACGTTGCCTTGCTCCGCCCAGCACTCTTCGTCTTTCACTTAGGCCGCGAAGTGATCGACCCCCCGCCGGAGGGGCGTCTGCCGATATGGTCTGCCATAGGGCGGGCTCTGCGTCGAACCTCCAAGACCTATTGGGCCATCTCTTTCGCCGCCTTTGCCGTTCTGGTCATTGCGCTTGTCGCCGGACCGTGGAGTGGCCTGGTTCTTATCGCTGCGACAGCACTCAGTTTATGGGCGTGGAGGCGGCACCATGACGAAAATTCTGCTCCGCCCCAATAGCTCACCGCCACCAACCCAAGTGCAATGTCCATCGCCATACGTTCGCATACCTAGCCGAAGGCGTCAGTGCGCCCTGCTCCGCTCCCAAGGCTAGACACCCAGCTAGCCACTACGGCGCGTAGCGGCCCCGACAAAGAAACAATCCCAGCGAGAGCCGGGGACGTTGGCCCGAGGCTGCCCACCTATGGGGAGTGCATAATCGATACCAGGCCCACGCCATACAGGGAGAAGTAACGCCGTCGACCCCACGCAGGGCCCGCTGCCCGCAGAACCCGGAGTGACTACATCAACTTTTGGAACGATGTGCCATCGTTGAAGCACCTTGGCTTACTCACAATCGGATATCGAAGCCCTTGGACAGTGGAGAGTCTGCTCCTTTCAGGAGTTACGCGACCGCCCGCTAGGGGTGTACAGCCTTCTTGAGACCCACACGGCATAGCCAACTTCAAATATCCTCGGCGAGTCGTGGGGTCCCCAGACGAAAGCTGAACGAGAGCTGCAACAGCGGGTGATGCGGGCGCTGTCTGGCCGCGGGAGCGCTGCGACCTACGGTGGATGCATCAGACCTGATGCTGTCGGCCACTAGTTGGAGATGTGGGGAGTTGAACGCCGTGGGAGTGTTGGGGTCTATGCAATGAGCATTGGGGACATCCAGCGCAACACATGCCCCATCAGCAAGAGAGGATTCATAGATCAACCCCCTGACTCGTTCGCCACCATCGTGGACGTGCAGCAGGTACTCGGTGACGATCTGGGTCGGGACGTAGTCGATTTGCTCGTGATCCGGCTCAACGCGATCACTGAGTTGTTGAACGAACATGTTGAGGAACCGGATCTGACGACGCATGGATCCCAGTTCTGGGTCGAACATGCTCGGCTCGGGAGGCAGCCTCGTGAGATCGACTACCCGCAGAGCAGAAGTGAGTTCGAACTGGTACCAAGTCACGTGCGTGTCGTCGGATGCGCATGTGACTTCTGTGATCGCGGTGTCCGCATCGACAGCCCCGTAGAACATCGGGATACCAGCCGGGCTCATTCTGTTGGCCTTCAACGCCAACTCCTTCGGTACCGTTCCCAATTCCGATGCTGAGTGCTCCATGGGAGAAGAGCAGTGTGAGCGCGCTCGCCAGACACGGTGCCCAGCGGGAAGGTTCCGCACGAGGTTCAGTCGCTCGATAAGCGGCGTGATGTGCTCAAGAATCTTGGCTGGAGGGATCTCTCCAGGAGCCAGGTCATCTTCGTCGGGCTGTAGGAGCCATACCACGAATCGCGTCTTGTGCTTAACGGCCTCACAGAAACGGTCCCAAGCCTCGAAGAGCACGTCATCGCGCCTGCGAGTGATGAAGTCTTTCTCGACCCACGTGATGTCATGCAACGCTGCCCCAACGGCTTCCAGAAGCTCCTGACTTGAGAAGACCCAACCGAAGTCAAAAACCAAGTCCCATGTATCCCACTGCGGGTTCCACTGATAGCCACCCTCGCGACGGTCCCACCACACTCCGTCAAGGGCGTTCTCGTACTCATTGCGAAGTCCGCTGACGAAGGCCTCCAGCAGCGTGTCGAGGTGAGCCGCGGGTGCACTGCTACAGAAGTCGCAACGCCGATCAGCATGCTCGTTCTCCCTCAAGATGGTCCTCAGCGCATCATCTTCGACACACCCACCACAAACGGACCCGTCGGTGAAGTCCCAACCCTGATTCCCCTCCTCGATTGACCGATTCTTCCAGTAGCCCACGATGCCGATGTTACCGACCTGAACAGGCTGTTCGGAACACTTCGGCAGGGATGGTTTCGTTGGCTGCGAGGCCGATCTGCTTGAGGGCGGCCAGGGAAGAAGACGGCCTTCCGAGTGGCGGATGCAGGCTGATGCCGCATCTGAGCGTGATACGTGATTTCGGTGAGGGCACCTACTTGCGAGCCCAGGGACCACCAGAGCCTGCGCAATGCCCGGTGAGGTTCAACAGGTTTCCCAAGGGATGTGACAGCTACCCCTAGGCGTCTACATGCGAAATAGGTGCTCAAACCCGTCTGATATGCTCTCCCCCATGAATCCCATTTTGGAGGCGTAAGCCCCCTTAAACGACAAAATCCCCGGCTGCAACCGGGGTTTCGTCGTTCTCAATCAATTGAAGGAGACACCAGAACGTGTCCGATACTACACCCCCTAAACCCAGCGCGCAAGCACCGGCGCGCCCCGCCGACTTGATCCCATGCGCCCAGCAGCAGATACGGGACATTGAGCAGATGCTTCACACGCTCCCACCCCACCACCGAAAGCGGGTGCGCTGTCTGCTCTCTGCAAGCTTTCAAGAAGCCCTAGGCGTGCTCAAGAAAGTCCGCTGACCCCAAGCCACCTACCGGTTGGGTTATTGGGTAGGTAATTCCCCAACATTTGGCCGGCTGTGGATCCGAAGTCCTGTAGTCGAGTGGTAGCCAAGTGAAAGGGAACTGCATATCCAATTGCCCGAGGCAGTGATTCAGGTCTTGTCAGTAGCGGGCCGGGCGGTGTCGGCGGTGTGGCCGTTCCGGTAGTCCCTGTCGGTTTTGGGTGGTGTGTTGAGGATGGCATTAGCGATGTCCTCAAGCGTGTCATCGGGCTGCTCGGGCATGGTGCAGAGTGTGCGGGCGGTCGTGGTGTTGCCCGTTCGGTTCAGACAGTGACTAGGTGGCCCCTGCTGGCGAGTTCGGCCAAGAGATAGGGCATGTCTCGATCTCCCTTGACGCGGTTGCAATGGCCGCAGAGGAGTTGGAGGTTATCCAGGTGGTTGGTTCCCCCACGGGATCGGGGGATGATGTGGTCTATTTCGAAGTGGCGAAACTCGAAATACGACCGGCAACCGTTGCATTGGCCTTCTTGAGTGCCGTAGAGGATGTGCTTGTTCTCGCGGTAGTTTTTCGGAGCCTCGATGTCGGTGCGCTGGGGGATATCGGTGCGCTCTACAACGAACCCCCAGTGAAAAAGGTCGCCCATCTCGGTGCGGAGACGGCTGTTCACGAGTTCGGCTGCTTTGGACGAAAGGTCAATGCCTACCCACTGGCGATCCAGCTTCTCGGCGGCGACGCAAGCGGTAGCGCACCCTGCGAACGGGTCGAGCACCACGTCGCCCGGATTGGAGCTCAATGCGATAATGCGCTCCAACAGCGTTAGCGGCTTCTGAGTCGGATACCCGGTCCGTTCGTTGCCAGAGACCGGAGCGATATCATCCCAAAGGTCTTGGAGTGGAACTCCAGGCATCTCGTCGGCGAACTGCATGAGCCGCGGCATTCCGGTCGAGCGGTGGGCAAGTTTGCCTTCGAGCCAGAATCTGCGAAGATTCGCCTTCGAATAGGCCCAGTATCGTCCCTTGTATGGATTGACTGCCTTGTACTCCCAGGCAGGTTGCGGTGTCCGATACTCGTCTGAGAGATCAGGTTCCCACTCGCCGCCAGCGAGCCTCTTGACGTGCCATTCATATTTGGTGTCGCCACCGGGTTTGGCCGCGGTGACATCGGTTTGCTTGTATCGCCGCCCGTCAATGCTGACATGCCGATACTCCGCAACCAAGTAGTCGTCGGCGTAAGGGGTGAACTGGGCATTCCAGATGTGTTCTCCCCCCGACGTGTAGACGAGTAGCACGTCGCGGATTTTTCCAGCCCTGCGCATTCCCTGTTTCGTGTCGCTGTGAGCGCTGGATCGCTTCCAGGTGATCTCGTTCAGGAACATCTCCGGGCCGAAGACGCTGTCGAGCAACAGCTTGAGATAGTGGCTGGCAGTCGTGTCGCAATGCAAGTACAGAGTGCCCGTCGGTTTCAGGAGCCGCCGCATTTCCAACGCTCGCACAGCCATCATCGTTAGGTAGGACTGCATCCCCTTGGAATGGACCATTCCAGAGCCCGACAATAGGTAGGCAACAGCGGGGTGCTCGTCAGCGATGTAACCCGCCCACGCCACATCCAAGTCGGACAGCGTCCAAGTGTCTTTGAACGCGGCCCCGGCTGAGGCCGACCCGATAGGGGCGGCATAATCGCGGTTGCTGTTGAATGGAGGATCCAGATAGATCAGGTCGACGCTCTCGCTGTTCATGCCGCGCATCACGTCAAGGTTGTCGCCGATCCAGATCGTCCGAGTAGCGAAGTTCGGAACGGCCACGACAGCACCGTAGTCCATTGACTACGCGGAGAGCGCAACGCAGGAAATGCGCTTTCAGCGCATCGACACAGCCACCAGCCCCATTTGGTCGGCGGGGTTGAGCGGGCGCTGGTCGTGCCGGCCTGAGAACTCGTTGACACAGCGGCCCAAGTGCTTGGGCTACAGCGTCGCAGGCTCATCAACGTCTTGCAGGTGGCGCTGTCGCTCGACCAGCTCAGCGGGGGAAGAGTGATCCTAGGACTCAGCCTCGGCAGCGACCGGGCCCGGGAGCTCTCGGCCTTCGGCGAGCCAGACGACCAGGCCGGGCGGGCGGCCAAGCTGACCGAGAGGGCTGAGCTGTTGGTTCGCCTATGGTCCCAAGAGGCAGTGCTGCACCGTACCGACGCATGGGTGGTCGGTCGTGGTCTTCAAGCGCATCGTCGACGCCGTGTTCGAACAGCGAGGCACGCTCGACGGGTTCGACTTCGCCTGCCCGGCTCACCCCAACATCGACACCGCTCCATTCGTCGAGGCGGGGGCGACCTGGCTGCTCCACGCTTTCTGGCCCGGCAACACCCCAGACCAAGTGCTCCGCTTCATCTCCCGGTTCGCTCAGCGGTAGGCCAGCTTCGTTCTGCTGAATGCAGGCGCTGACCCTGGACTTACGGAGGGGAGACGAAGGAATGCGCGTCGCGTTTAACGAGCGGCAATAATCCACGAGTTCTCGCATCGCCGAGGAGGAGCGCTGTCATGAAGGTTTCAACGATTCTCGATCACATCGACAGTGGGCAGTTTGCGTTGCCGAAGTTCCAGCGGGGCTATGTCTGGAATCGGGATCAGGTACGCGGGTTGATGGATTCCCTCTATCGGAGGCATCCGGTTGGAAGCTTGCTGGTTTGGGTAACGGCCGCAGATGGGGCGCAGTCTCGCGGTGAGCAAGAACTCTCCCAGGGAGTGGTTCAGCTTCTGCTCGACGGCCAGCAGCGCATCACTTCGCTCTATGGCATCATCCGAGGCGCACCACCCGCGTTCTTCGACGGAAACGCCAGAGCATTCACCGGTCTCAATTTCAACATCAAGACCGAGGAGTTCCGCTTCTATCAGCCGACGCTGATGAAAGACGAGCCCCTGTGGATCGATGTCACCACCCTCATGCGTGATGGTCACGCAGGGCTGGGAGAGTACATCTCATGGATTAGCCAACACCCAGATCTTGCATCCAACCAGGGCGAGTACATCGGCCGGCTCAACAGCATCCTGGGCATAAGAGACATCGAGCTGCATGTCGAGGAAGTGACCGGTGCTGACAAATCGGTCGAGGTCGTGGTTGACATCTTCAACCGAGTCAACAGCGGAGGCACGAAGCTCTCCCATGGGGATCTTGCCCTCGCCAAGATCTGCGGCTCCTGGCCAGAAGGCCGCGAGCACATGCAGTCTGTTCTGAAGCATTGGGAAGAGAGCGACTACTACTTCAGCCTCGACTGGCTGTTGCGCAACATGAACGCCATCATCACTGGCGAGGCGCGATTCGTCTACCTGCACGACACCACGACAAGTTCAATCCAGGATGGTCTCACCCGTGCCGAGAAGTCGGTCGACTACGCCTTGAACCTCATCGCCGGTCGCCTGGGCCTAGATCATGACCGGGTCTTGTTCGGACGCTACGCCTTGCCCGTGATGTCTCGGTACATCGACCAGCGCGGTGGACACCTCGAAGATGCCACGGAGCGGGACAGATTGCTCTGCTGGTACTTCCAGAGCGCTATGTGGGGCCGCTTCTCGGGATCGACCGAGAGCACTCTTGATGCCGACTTTGAGGCGATCACAGAAAGGGAGCACGGCACTGATCGGCTGTTCGAGCAACTGCGGCTTTGGCATGGAAGCCTTCGGGTAGAACCTGCCCACTTCCGCGGCTGGAGCCTAGGAGCTCGCTTTTACCCGGTGCTGTACGCCCTCACACGTGTCGGGGAAGCTATGGACTGGGGTACGGGCCTGGCTCTCAAGAGCTCGCTGCTGGGCAAGATGAGCGCCCTTGAGGTGCACCACATATTCCCCAAGTCGCTGCTGTACAAGAAGGAGTTCAAGCGGCCCCAGGTGAACGCCGTGGCCAATTTCTGCTTCTTAACGAAAGACACAAATCTCCAGATCAGCGCTAGGTCTCCCTCCGAGTATTTCGCGGAGGTCGAGCAGAAGCACCCCGGCGCGCTCGCCTCTCAATGGATTCCCATGGACAGGGAGCTGTGGAAGACGGAGAACTACCTTCAGTTCCTCGAGGAGCGCCAACGCCTTCTCGCCAAGGCCGCGAACGAGCTCATTGACGAGCTTCTTCATGGTGCCTCGTTGGCCGCTCCCTCGGATTCCGCAGAGTTCACAGAAGCTGTAGCGGCGACTATTCCCGGCGGAATCGAAGATGCTGAGGAAGAAGCCACACTCAACGCCATCAACCAATGGTTGAGCGAGCAAGGTCTCCCAGCTGGGATCATCGAGCACGAACTGTCCCACCCGGAATCTGGCGATCCGGTGGCAATTCTCGATCTCGCTTGGCCGAATGGCATCCAGGAGGGTTTCAGCGACCCTGTCGCCCTACTGCTCGACGAAGGCCCTGAGACTCTCCAGGCTGCGAACGACCACGGTTTCCGGCACTTCACAACTGCCGAAGCATTCAAGCGCTACGTGGAATCCGAAGTGATGGCCCTGACCGCCGGGAACGGAGATTCGATTCCCAGCTGAGAGCGCTTCATGCGAAGTGGAGGCCGATCTCTGAACCTCCCCGGCTTTCACGCAGGCTTTAGTGGGAAACGCCTCCGCCGGGTTGGATTCCTTGATAGTGCAGTCAGGCGATTTGGCGGGCGGTGGGCAGCGCTTCTACCGCCTCGCCTACTTCTAGGCCAGCAACCGCCAGGTCGTGCTGGGTCTGCAAGTTCATCCAGAACTGGGGCTCGACTCCGAACCAGTGCCCGAGCCGAAGCGCCGTATCCCCGGTGATCGACCGCTTTCCGGCAATGATCTGAGACACGCGATTGGGCGGCACGGCGATCTGGCGGGCTAACTCGGTCGGCGTGATCCCGAACTCCTCCAACTCGCCCTTGAGCACCTCCCCCGGATGAACAACTCTTCGCAACATTCCCAACCCCCCTTCCTTCTAGTGATAGTCCACAATCTCGACGTCGGTCGGCCCCTTCCCCTCCACCCAGACAAAGCAGACCCGCCACTGGCGGTTTACTCGGATTGAGTGCTGCCCATTCCTCTTCCCTTTGAGCGCCTCAAGGCGGTTGCTCGGCAGCCCCCTCAGCGTCTCCATGGATGGCGCTGCGTTCAGGATTGCCAGCCTCTTCGCTGCCTGCTGCTCAAACCCTTGAAACGCTGGAACAAAAAACCCATTGGCAAACATCTCGGTCCTCTTGTCCTTGTAGCCGAGGATCACTCCATCGCATCCTAACTATATTGACGATGTACGTCAATCGTAAATGTTGCACTGTCATTCAGATCGCACATAGGTGCCACTTTCCTGTCCCCTCCTTGTAGCCGCGCCGGCCACGCCGATCAGTTCACGAACGCTGAAGTAGACGTTCTGATAGTCGATGAAGACGACGACTCTTGTGCCGGACATGGCTCCGAAAAAATAAACCCCCGCCTGCCCTGCAACGCAGGCCAAGCGGGGAAGATTGAGGCCACCATACCCCAGCGTATGGGCAAGGACAATGGAATACTGAAGGCCCTATGGAGAGCTGGAGCGACACAGATCGGGCGCCGTCGTTATGAGTTTCGAGGAACACGAGTCGCTTCTCGAAACGCTGAACATCCTCGCCGATGAGGCGACCATGGACGCCATCGCTGAAGCCGAGCGAGACATCGCTTCCGGCGACTTGGTCGAACTCGACTAAGGGCCTTGTGGCGAAATTGGCGCGCCGCGTCGCAAATGACATGTACTAATCTGGACGACGTAAGCCCTTGCTAGCCTCTCCCCTTTGCGGTGAAGCGACCTTGGGCATAGCTGGCCGGGGTTTGGCGGTGGAGACCGCCAAACCCAGGGCCTTTTTTGCTTAATGGGTGCTGGGAAGCCTTGATCCGGGGGAGATGGCTAGGGACAGGGCGACGGCGACTATGGCGGCGGCGGCGCCTAGGAGGTAGGAGTTGGCTAGGGAGTTGCCGGTGATGTCGGTGCCGATCATGATGACCATGGTCTGCATGCCGGTGGTGACACCCACTTGGGTGAGGGTGCCCCGCATGCCGGAGGCCACGCCGTAGTCCTCGGGCTCCACCGCGTCGGAGGCGGTGGTGGTGAGCGACGGGAGCTGGATGCCGTGGCCGATGGCCACCACGAACAGCCCCGCCACCGTCCAGCCCAGCGATGCCTGCCAGGCCGACAGGGCGAAGAACACCATGCCCACCGCCAATAGCGATGACCCGACCACCGGGGTCATTCGGGGCCCCAAGCGGGGGTGGATGTAGCCCCCGGCAAAGGCGCACGAGCTGAACGTGATCGGCCGCACCGCCAGCAAAAGGGTGGCCGCCCCGAGGCCCCAGCCCAACCGCTCGGTGAACAAGAACGGGGTGATCACCAGGCCGCCCATGAACGAGAAGTTGGCCAGGGTGACCACCCAGATGGGAATGGAGAAGTTGCGCTTTCGCAGGTAGTGCATGCTGATGATCGGCTCGGGCACGCGCTGTTCGATGCGGGCGAACGCGGCCAAGAGCACAACCCCGCCGCCCATGAGGAAGATGCTCACCGAGGTGCCCACCCCGTCGCTGCCCAAAAGTGTGAGCCCCACCAGCACCAGCGCCACCCCGGCCGACAGCGTGAGGCCGCCCCAGTAGTCGATGGACACGTCCAGGCCGCCCCCCATGGGCCGCACCACCGCCGCGCTGGTCACCAGGCCGACGACGGCGATCACCCCGAAGAAGGCGAACACCCACCGCCAGCCGAACTGCTCGACGATCTGCCCCCCTACGATCAGCCCGATCGCGGGCGCCCCCGACAGGGCCGACTGGTACCAGCCGATGGCCCGGGAGCGGGTGGCGATGGGGAACGCCAACAGCACCATGGCGGTGCCCGCCGCGGTGGCCACCCCGTTGGCCACCCCGGCCGCCACCCGGAACCCGATGAGGCTCTCGATGTTCCAGGCCAGCCCGCTGAGGGGCGTGACCACCACCAGCATCACCGCAGCAGCGAGAAATGCCCGGCGGTGGCCGTAGATGTCGCCCAGCTTGCCGCCCAGCGACGTTGACACCGCCGAAGCCAATATGGCTCCGGTCACCGCCCAGCTGGCGGCACCGGTTCCGGTGTTTAGGTCGCGGGCGATGTCGCCCACGGCCACTGCGATCACCGTCAGGCTCATGCTCACCCCGAATTGCACGGGGACGATGGCCGCCATCAGGCGGAACCGGTAGCGGTCGTCAGCCGCAGCCACCAAAGCGCTCAGACAATCAGTCGAATCGCCGCAACCCCGGCGCCAAACCCATTGGCGACATCATTCGAGGGGCTCGAGGCGGGCAGGAACGTGCTTGTGCCAGGGGGTGCCGGCGATGTCGTCTTTCCACTCCAGGGCGGTGAGCTCATTGGGGGCGACGCCCACCCGGAAATGCTCGCCGGTCTCGTCGGGGTAGTCGAGGCCCATGCCGTTGGGCAGGCTGATGTGGCCCGAGCGCATGGCGTCGTCGATGAGCACGCAGGGCTCGGCGGCTCCGGTGGCGGTGGTGAGACGGACCCGGTCGCCGTCCTCCAGGCCCAAGGCCGCAGCGTCGCCGGGGCTGATGGCCAGGGCGCCCTCGGCATCGGCCTTTCGCCAGCTCGGATCGCGGAAGATGGTGTTGGCGGTAAACGAGCGCCGCTCCCCGGCCGACAGCACATAGGGGTAGGCGTCGCTGGTGTGGTCCACCGGGGCGTCGCCCAGCGCATCGAGCTTTTCGAGCAGGCGGGGAATGGCGGCATGGATCTTTCCGTCGTCCACCCGGAGCAGGTCCCAGGCCTCCTCGTGGAGGTGGCGGGTGAACACCACCCCGTCGTCGCTGGCCAAGATGGCATCGAACAGCCCGTCGCCGAGGCCCGCCTCGCCGGGCGCGATGCCGGCCCTGGCCACCGCTTCGGGATAGGCCGCGGCGCACATCTGCGACGCGAACCACAGCGCGGCCGCCCCGGCCAGGCCGTCGCCCAGGGTGGGGCCGAGCGTGCGGTACAGCACCGCCGCGCCCACCCCGGCCAGCTCGGGCCGATCGGCCATCATCTTGCTGTAGGCGGCCGCGTATGCCGCCCGTCCCTGGGTCGCGGCCTCGTGCAGCGGGGCCAGGTCTTCGCTGGTGTAGGCGCCGAGGGCCTCCACCAGCCGGGTGTGGATCTCGGGTTCGGCCAGCGTGCCCGGCTCGGGGTCGAGAACCGGCTTGCGGAGATAGAAGACGTTGTCGGGGAACTCGAAGTTGAAGAAGACGGCCTCGGGCTTCTCGAACTGGCTGGCGGCGGGCAGCACGTAGTCGGCCAGGCGGGCGGTCTCGGTCATGGTCACGTCGATGACCACGCTGAACTCGAGGGCGGCCATGGCCTCGCGGAAGCGGGGTGAGTCGGCCAGGGAGTGGGCCGGATTCGAGCTCTCGATGATCATGGCCCGGAGCCGGTCGGGATGGTCGGTGAGCACCTCCTCGGCGATCGAGTTGCACGGGATCAGCCCGGCGATGATCGGCGCTCCGGTGACCGGGGTCACCTTGGGCCGCCCGCCCCGGCCCCGGCCCGTACCGCCCCCGGTGACCGACCCGATGGCGGTGTGGGGGTGGATACCGCCCGGTTTGGCGAAGCTGCCCCTCAGGATCCAGATGAGGCGCTGGAGGTACGAAACCAGGGTGGAGTGGGGGCCCTGTTCGATACCCAGATCCTCGTACACGGCCACCGACTGGGCCCGGCCGATCCGCTGCGCCACCGCTTCGAGCTGTTCGAGGGCGATGTCGCATCGCTGGGCGAAATCCGCGATGGGCACCCGGGCCAGCGCGGCGATCACCGGCTCGATCTCAGCCACCCGCTCGTTGGCGAAGTCCCAGTCGACCAGGTCGTCTCGCACCATGATGGCGAGGAGGGCGGCCACGCAGAAGGCATCGGTGCCGGGGCGGACAGCCAAGAAGTGGTCGGCCAGCTCGGCGGTTTTGGTGCGCCGGGGATCGATCACCACCAACGAGCGGTCGGGGTCGTTGGCGATCTGGCGCAGCACGCGGCGGGCCTCGGGGAAGCCGTGGCTGTTCCAGGGGTTCTTGCCCAGAAACACAGCCACCTCGGTGTGCTCCCAGTCGCCCCGGGTGTGGGCCCGGTAGAGGCGACCCTCCACGAAGGCCTCGCCGGTCTTCTCCTGGGCGATGGCGTTGGAGCGATAGCGCACGCCGAGCGCGTTGGCCACGGCTTGGCCGTAGACGCCCCCTAGGTGGTTGCCCTGCCCGCCGCCGCCGTAGCAGAAGATCGACGCCCCGCCGTGGGCATCGCGCACCGCAGCCAGCCGGTCGGCCACCTCGGCGATGGCCGTGTCCCACGAGACCGGCTCATAGGCACCATCGTGGCGGCGGCGCATCGGCGAGGTCAGCCGGGTGCGGTGGTTCTGGTAGTGGTCGAGCCGCAGCGCCTTCTCGCAGATGTAGCCGTTGGAGCTGACGTGGTCTTTGTTCCCCCGGATGCGGGCGAAGCGGCGGCCGTCGAGGCGCACCTCGACCCCGCAGTTCGACTCGCACAGCATGCAGGCCGTCTTGTGCCACGTCTGCGCGCTATCGGTCACGGCCTTCAGCCTACTGATGCTGCTTTCACGCCGAGAGGGCCGATCCCACTGCGGCCGCGGCGGTCTCCTGGGCGGCCACCGCGCCGGGGATGGCCATGGTCATGCCGAAGAAACCGTGGAACATGCCGTCGTAGCGGTGGACCTCACAGGCCACCCCGGCTTCTTGGAGTGCGGCGCCGTAGGCCTCCCCCTCGTCGCGCAGCGGGTCGTACTCGGCGGTGATCACACACGCCGGGGGCAGGCTGCTGAGGTCGGCGGCCTTGATCGGCGAGGCATAGGGGTTGTCGCGGTCGGCCACGTCGGCGTACTGGTCGTAGAACCAGTCCATCGACTCCTTGGTCAAGAAGTAGCCGGTGCCGTTCTCGGTCTGCGACGGCCAGGCGTTGGAGTCCATGTCGCAGCAGGGGTAGATGAGCAGCTGATGGGCGATGGCCGGGCCGCCCCGGTCACGGGCCATCAGGGCCACCACCGCGGCCAAGTTGCCCCCCGCGCTGTCGCCGGCCACTCCCAGCCGGGTTGCATCGGCACCGATCGAGGCCGCGTTGGCGGCCACCCACTGGGTGGCGGCGTAGCAGTCCTCGGCCGCGGCCGGGAACCGGGCCTCCGGCGCCAGCCGGTAGTCCACCGACACGTACACCATGGCGGTGCGGTTCACCATCTCTCGCACCTGGCCGTCGTGGCTGTCGATGCCGCCGATCACCCAGCCCCCGCCGTGGAAGAACACCACCACCGGCAACGGCTCGTCAGAGGTGCTGGGCCAGTAGATGCGGATCGGCAGCTCGGTGCCGTCGGCGCCGGGGATCACGCGGTCTTCGGTGCGGGCCACGTCCTCCACCGGCAATTCGCCCGTCTGCATCATGTTGCGCAGCTCCACGGCGGTCATCGAGGAGATGCCCTTGAAGCTCACCCCGTTGTCTTCCATCATGTCCATGACGGCTTTGGCGGTCGGATCTAGTGCCATGGCCGCACCCTAGTTGTCCGTATACGCAGCCCTCGGGTCGCGCCGTTTACCATCTGCCCCGACACTTCACCGCCGCACACACAAGGGGAATGGCATGGAGTTTGCGATGTTCTACGAGATTCCGGTGGCCCGGCCCTGGAATCGCGACAGCGAGTACAACGCCTACCAGAACACCATCGAACAGGCCGTTTTGGGCGACAAGATGGGCTTCCACTCGTTCTGGACGGTGGAGCACCACTTCTTGGAGGAGTACTCCCACTGCTCCAACCCCGAGGTGCTGTATGGCCACATCGCGGCCCTCACCGAGAACATGCGGCTGGGCTATGGCGTGCGGCTGCTGCCCAAGCCCTACAACCACCCGGTGCGCACGGCGGAGTCGGTGGCGGTGCTGGATCTCATCAGCAACGGCCGGGTGGAGTTCGGCACCGGGCGCTCATCCACCCGGGCCGAGCTGGAGGGCTTCAACATCCACCCCAACGAGACCCGGGCCCAGTGGGACGAGGCCCTGCGCCACATCGTGGGCTGCTGGACCAACGACGAGTACGAGTTCGAGGGCGAATACTGGTCGATGCCCAAGCGCCGGGTGCTGCCCAAGCCCCGCCAAGACCCGCACCCGCCCATCTGGGGGGCCACCAGCTCGGTGCCCGGCCACTACGAGATCGGCAAGCGGGGCATCGGGCTGTGCTCGTTCACGGTGGGCTCGCCGCCTGAGGACTTGGCCGAGCGCATCGAGACTTATCGCAAGGGCCAGGCCGACTGCGACCAGCCGGTGGGCAAGTTCCGCAACGAGCGGGCCGCCACCTTCACCATGGTCCACTGCAATGAGACCAACGAGAAGGCCCGAGCCGCCTCCGAGGAGTCCTTCGTGTGGTATCCCGGCTACGGGGGCGGGCTCATCGCCTCGGTGGCCGACTACCTGGCCGACTTGGAGGTGGCCGAGCTGGGCACCTACTCCTACACCGGCGATGCCGCGCAGAGCCGCGACGAGGGCCTTTTGGGCCAGATCACCATGGACTACATCTGGGAGTCCGGTGCCGCGGTGGTCGGCGACCCCGACCGGTGCATCGAGGTGGCCAAGCGCTACGAGGCGGTGGGATGCGACCTTTTGTTCTGCCTGCTCAACCCGTACAAGATGTCCCATGAGGATGTGATGACGTCCATCGAGCTCATGGGCAAATACGTGATCCCCGAGTTCAAGAACTGACGTGGGCGGATGATTTCGCCAACCGAGTTCAAGAACAGCTAATCGACGACAGGAGACGGCCATGGCCCTGCTCAACATCCGCTACGACTTCCGGTGCCCGGACATCTGCCCGGTGCCGGTGGACGAGCTCTACGAAGCAGCCATCGAGCAGGTGGTGTGGGCCGAGAAGCTGGGCTTCGTGTCGGTCACCCTGTCCGAGCACCACGGCTCCGACGACGGATACCTGCCGTCGCTGGTGGCCATGGCCTCGGCCATCGCCGCTCGCACAGAGTCCATCCACATCATGTTGGGGGCGTTGATCGCCCCCATGCACGACCCCCTGCGGGTGGCCGAGGACCTGGCCGTGCTCGACCGGATCAGCAAGGGCCGCATGAGCGTGATCGTGGCCGGCGGCTACGTGCCGTCGGAGTTCGCCATGTTCGGCCATGAGATGAAAGACCGGGTGGCCCTCACCGTGGAGATGGTGGACACCCTCAAGGCGGCCTGGACCGGCGAGCCGTTCGATTTCCGGGGTCGCAACGTTTGCGTCACGCCGACGCCGTATCAGGACCCCCGGCCGATGATCTGGCTGGGAGGCAGCTCTGAGGGGGCAGCCCGACGGGCCGCCCGCATCGCCGATGGGTTCTTACCCTCGCTCCCCGAGTTCTGGGACCACTACCGCGACGAGGTCATCAAGCTGGGCAACCCCGACCCCGGCCCGGCGTCATCGGGAAGCCCCGGATATCTGCACATCACCCACGATCCCGACGCCACCTGGGCCCAGGTCGCCCCCCACGCCATGCACGAGATGAACGCCTACGGCCGCTGGGCCGCAGAGTCGGGCGCCGCCACCGGCTACGAGCCCGTGGACGACCCCGACGTTCTCCGAGCCATGGGCATGCACCAGTTGATCTCCCCGACCGAGGCCATCGAAATGATCAATGGCATGGCCGCCATGGACGCCGTGATGTTCCACCCCCTAATGGGCGGCCTCGACCCTGAGCTGGCTTGGGAAAACCTCCACCTCTTCGAATCTGAGGTCCTCCCCCACCTCTGATTTACAGTTGTATTGCAATGTAGTGCGGTGTAGCGTATCTCTGAAGCGGTTAAACGCCAGAGAGGTGTGAGCTATGTCCCGTCCTACATCGTTCCGGCTTGAGGAAGAACTGCTAGAGCGGCTGGATGCTGTGAGCCGGACCGCATCCATGTCGACCACCTCGCTGGTGAGCTCGCTGCTCGATGAGGGACTGAAGACCCGGGAGTTTCCCGGTGTGGTCTACCGTCCTGGCCCCACCGGGCGGAGAGCTGGGCTGGTGGGCGGTCCAGACGTTTGGGAGGTGATCCGCGACCTGCGGAACTGGCCGGGCCGGGGCATGGAACGCGTCGAGCGTCTTGCTGAGGATCTCGACTTGCCGGTGAGCATGGTCAGCTTGGCAGCAGATTTCTACAGCGCCTTCCCCGTGGAGATTGATGCTCGCATCGAAGCCGACGAACAGGCTGCCGAGCAGATCCGTCGGCGGGTAGAAGAACGCGAGAACTTGCTGTCGTCTTGAGGTGGCTCATTGACGAGATGCTGCCCCCGACTACCGCGGAGGAATTGAACGCCCTAGGCCACGACGCCATAAGCGTCGCTGCTGTCGGGCTCGCCGGAGCAGATGATGAGTCGGTCTATGCCGAAGCTCTCAAGCAAAACCGAGTGGTTGTGACCGAGAATTTCTCAGACTTCGCTGCGATCGCCGCCCATCGACTCCCCAACGACTACCCCTGCACACCCGTAGTGCTGGTCCGCAAAACCGACCACCCCCGCGGCGGCGCCTTGGCCCACCACCTACACCAGTGGGCCACCCAAAACCCCACCCCCTACCCCGGCCCCCACTGGCCCTAGACCAATTTGACTCATTTGCCGCAAAACCGGTTCGTGGCGTTGACGGCCGCTTCGACCATGGCCGGCTCGCTGGCGAGATGGCCGCCGTCGACGACAACTAGCTCGCTATCCGGCCAAGCGCTGGCAAGCTCCTCCGCAGTGGAGAGCGGGGCGCTGTTGTCGAGCCGGCCATGAATCAACACCGCCGGGATGTCGTGCAGGCGGTGGACATCGCCGATGATCTGACGGGGTTCCAGCCAGGCGCCGTGGTGGAAGTAGTGGGTGACGAGGCGGGCAAACCCCATGCGGAAACGGGGATCGTCGTATCGGGGAATTGGCTCGGCACCTGAGACAACTGCGTCCTCCCACCGACACCACTCGGCGGCAGCTTGCTCGCGAACACTGGGAACGGGGCTGTTGAGCAAGCGGTAGTAGGCACCGACGAGATCTTCATCTCGCCCGCTGGCCCCCGCCCCCGCGTGAAACCGCTCCCGGGCTTCCGGGAAAATGCGGCCAGCACCGTGGTACAGCCATTGGATCTCCTCACGATCGCTGGTGGTCACCGCTAGCAAGATGATCTCCGATGCCCGCTCTGGATGTCGTTGGCCGTATACGAGCGCGAGCGTCGAACCCCAGCTGTTGCCGAACACAAGCCACCGGTTGATACCCAGATGCGACCGAAGGGCCTCCATATCCCGAACAAGGTGGTTCGTCGTATTGTGCTCCAAGCTCGTTTCTGGGTCCCCGGCATGGGGGATACTCCGGCCTGAGCCTCGCTGGTCGAACAGCACGATCTGGTACCGAGTCGGATCGAAGAACCGACGGTGCAACGGAGTACAGCCACTGCCCGGCCCGCCGTGCACGACCACAGCAGGCTTCCCATCGGGATTGCCGCAGGTCTCCCAGTAAACGCGATTCCCTTCGCCGACATCCAAATGGCCAGATTCGAAGGGCTCGATCTTCGGGAAAAGGCCCCAATTGCTCATTCGGTTTTCATCCAATCCTCGCGGGAGATACCCGCCTGGTTCAAGAGCCGCCTTAACAGGCCGACGCCGATGTCTCCGATGTGCTCATTCGGGAGGATGAGGACTTGATCACCCTTGAACAATCGTTCGTGCTTGGCCCCAGGCCGAGGCCCTTCCCATCCGAGGCCGCGCATCTTCTTGATGAAGTCAATTCGGCTGATCGGCGTGAGCCGACTGCTCACAGGTCAACAGTGAGCGAGATACCGCCCATCTTGGGGATGTCGTCAGCACCGAGCTCTAGCTTGAGTAGCACCCAGTCCACCAGCGCCGATTCCAGTCCTTCCTCGGCCTCTTCAGGAGTTGACCCAATGGCCCAAGCCCCTTTCGTGTCTGGCACAGAGGCGTAGAACTCGCCGGAGTCTTCAAGTCGCTCGACGCGTGCTTGCTGTCTCGCAGCCTTGGCCCAGATCTCAACCTGTTGATGCAGATCGTGGCTGCGATCAGTCAAGGGGGTGCTCACAGCTCAGATGCTACCAAGAGTTCACCAAAACAGGCCGCCGCAATACGACAGGGACCCGCCGCTTTGCCGGACGCGTGCCTATTCGGCCTCAGACGGCACCTGGTAGCGCTCTACGTAGTCGGCGAAGTGCTCGCGGAGCTCATCGGCTGACAGCCCGAACTGGTCCAGGGTGTAGCGGTGGCGGCCGAAGCGGTCTTGGGGGTTTTCCTCCATCCACGCCTGCATCTTGCGTCGGCCTAGGTCGTCAAGCTCCATTCCGAAATGGCGGTAGATGCGCTCTACTGAGCCCACGGGGTCGTCCATGAGCTCGGCGTACTGGAGGTCGAACACGGTGTCGTCTGATCCCCGCCGGTCGCGGAACTCGGTGCCTGCCTTGATGCCGTGGAGGCACTTGTCCCTCCAGGTTCGGCCTACCCGGGCAAAGTCCACCTTGTCGGTGTTGGTGGCGTGGAGGGTGCTGTTGAGGCTGGCCACCGAGCCGACCACCTTGAGAGGGTCGCGATGCGTCCACACCACTCGGGCGTCGGGATACACGGCGTACACCGCGTCCATGTGCCACATGTGTCCCGGCGTCTTCAGCGACCACCGCTGAGTTGGGATGGTGGATTGCAGCACCTGCAAGCACAGTCGGTGGAACTCATAGGCCGGAACCATGTCGCAGGTCTCGAACCACTTGCCGTAGGAATCGAACGTCCCCTGGGTCTCGAAGTGGATCGACTTGAACTCCCCGCCCAGCAGCGTCACGCACTCGGTGGGCAGCGTGGCCGCCATGGGGTGCATGGCCTGCACGCTGGGGGCCAGCTTGGACAACTGTCCCGAGCCCTTCACTGATTCGGCGATGCGGGGATCCTCTTTGTGGCTCGACAGCGTGGGCGGCGGGGCCACCACCCCAGACTCCCAGCCCAGCAGCGACCGGTTCTGCGGATCGAGGTCCATCAGATTGCTGAGCAAGGTGGTGCCGGTGCGGGGCAAACCGCTCACCACGATCGGAGCGGTGACCTGCTCCCGGGCCACCTCGGGATGGCTATTGGCCCAATCCACCACCCGCAGCCGCAGCTGAAGAGTGGAATCAAGCAAACCCCCCATGATCATCCGCCCCAGCTGGTTCAGGTTGCCCTCGGCATTGACTGAGTCCACCAGGATCTCGAATCCCTCTCGCCAGCCGTCGGGGCCAAAATCGTCGAGCTTGGCCGACTTCTGGGCCTTTTCCACCAACGCGTCGGCGTTGAACCGCCCATGTCCCGGTCGAATCCGACGAGCAGTGCGGCCATAGCTGTTGAGTGCCCGCACCACCATCGGAAGGGACGACTTGTCGGTGGCCCGGACATCTCGCTTGGCATCGCTCATGGTGGCGTAGGTTATTCCCCCAATGCCGAGCGACTATCCCCCTGCGCACCACATTCTGCGCGACCTCAAGCTGGAGAGCGAGCGTCCCGAGCGAGGAAGGGCGCTCAGCTACACCCCGCTCTGCCCGGCCGTGCTGACTCCGTCGGGTGCTGCCCGCTTAGGCCTCATCGGCGTCACCGCCGATGCGTCAGGAGCTCTGACGGCCCTGATCGAGGCGCTGCCCAATCGAATAGCCACCCAGGACTTGACCTACACCGCATCGGGCTTCGCCCGCCAAGGCCCGCTGATCGCCTCGTGTCGACTGCTGCGGGCCGGACAGCGCCTGATAACAGTGGCCGCCACATTGGCCGACGGCTGCGGCCGCGACGAACCAGACCAGGCCCAGCCCATCGGCCAGGCGATCCTCTCCTTCTCGTTGATCCCCAACCGGCCGGGAAACGCTGATCTGTCTCATCTGCAAGAGCCGGCCATGGAGCGGCGCACGATGGCTCTTGCCACATCGGGATTCGGGGACAAGTCGCTGTGGGAAGCCATCGGGCTCGACGTGGTGGACGCCGCCGCCGGGGTGGTGCAGGTTCCCATGACCGACTACGTGCGCAACAGCTTCGGCACCATCAACGGCGGCGTGATGATCATGGCGGCAGAGGCCGCCGCCGAGCTTGCCGCCCAAGAAGCACTGGGCGCGCCGGTGGCCGCTACGAGTCTCAACTACCGCTTCTTGGACCAAACCCGGATCGGCCCAGCGAGAACCCAAACCACGCTGATGCGCCACGACGATCAGGGGGCAGTGGCCATCGTGAGGCTGATCGACACCCAGCGCGACCGCTACCTGGCCGGCTACGCGGTGATCCAGTTCGCCGCGCTGTAGCTGCTCAGGCAGTGCCGGCGGCGAGGGCGTCGCCGATGCGCAGGAGTTGGGCGGTGGAACCGCCCAGAGAGAGCTCCAGGTGCTTGGCCCACACGTAGTAGCGCCACAGCGGGTAGTCGCGGTCCACGCCCATGCCGCCGTGCAGGTGCTGGGCGGCGTTGGCCACCCGCTGGCCGCCGTCGGCGGCCCAATACTTGGCCACCGCCACCTCGGTGGACGCCTCCAGCCCCTGGTCGAGACGCCAGCACGCTTGCAGGGCGGTGAGTCGGATGGCCTCGGTATCGATGTAGGCGTCGCCCACCCGCTGGCCCACGGCCTGGAAGGTAGCGATAGGACGGCCGAACTGCTCCCGCTCGCTGGCGTAGGCCGCGGTCAACCGCAAAGCCTCGCTCACCACGCCCACCGCTACTGCGCTCAGCGCGGCGGTACACCGCTGCACCAGCCAGTCCACTGCCTCTGCGCCGGTGCCCAGCTGATCAGCCGGCGCATCAACCAGCACCACTTTCCCCTCGATCAGGCCTGAAGTGGCTTCCTGGGGCACAACCTCAACCGATGGGGCGGCACTGTGCACCAAGAACAGCCCGACGCCGTGACTCGTCGATGCGGGAACCAGGAAGCAGTCGGCCTGATCGGCGAACGGGACCATCTCCTTGGTACCGGACACCGCCCAGCTTCCGTGTGACGCGGTCGCCGTGGTCGAGGGTTCGCCGGGGTCGCGTCCCGGCTCCACCAGCGCGGGCGACACCAGCGCCGATCCGGCCGCCATCTCCGTTAGCAGATCTTCGTCGGGGTCGAACTCGGCCACCGCCATCGCCGCCACCGGGGCCAGAAACGGCACCCGGGCGGTGGTGCGTCCGATCTCCTCCAGCATCAGGCAGGTGGCCAGAAAGCCCAAGCCGCCCCCGCCGCACTCCTCGGGCAGGGACACGCCCACCAGCCCGGCATCGCACAACTCCCCCCACACGTAGTCATCGTGGGTCAAGCCATCTGTCTCCAAGTGCTTGTGCCGTTCCGGGGTCGACAGATCGCCCAATATCTGGCGGCTCAATTCGGCGACCGCCTGCTCCTGCTCTGAATGGGAGAAATCCACCAGTGAAGTGTGGCACCCGTCTGTGCTGGAGGCGTATTTGAGCCAAAATGGCTGCTCTGAACCGTACTCGCACGTTCTTCGCGGCAATCTGCTTGCTGTCTGCCATCGCCCTATTGGCGGCCTGCGGCAGCGACGCGCCCCCACCGGCGGCTGCACCCGAGGCGACGGCGACTGCGGAAGCCGCAGCATCGCCGACGCCGTCGGGATCTCCCGAGCCAACCGTCCCGGCAACCGCAGCACCCACCGCCCAGATGACAGCCGCTCCTGAGGCCACCGCTCCGGCAACCGCGGCACCGACTAGCTCCGCACCCCAGCCAACAACCCCCCAACCCACCCCCCGGCCAACCGCCCAATCAACTTCACCACCCACCCCCCGGCCAACCGCCCAACCTTCGACCCCCACCGCCGCGCCAACCGCCCAATCAACTTCACCACCCACCCCCCGGCCAACCGCCCAACCTTCGACCCCCACCGCCGCGCCAACCCCGACACCCTCTTGGTCGGGAACACTCAGTTATAAGGTGCTGGCTACGTACCCCCACGACACCTCGGCGTTCACCCAAGGGCTGCTGTGGTTCGACGGGCTGGTGTATGAGAGCACCGGACTTCGGGGGCAGTCGGTGCTGCGGATCGTGGATTTACCCACCGGTCGCGTGCTCCAAGAGACACCCGGCGAGCCCCAGCACTTCGGCGAGGGCTTGGCCCTGGTCGACGACCAGCTCATCTGGCTCACCTGGCAAGCCGGAACGGCCACGGTCCACCACCGCCAAACGCTGGAGCAAACCGAAGGCTTCACCTACTCCGGCGAGGGCTGGGGGCTTTGCCACGACGGCACTCGCCTGGTGATGAGCGACGGGTCGAACACGCTTACCTTCCGCCACCCCACTACGTTCGATGTGCAGGGATCGGTGCGGGTGAACCGGGCCGACGGCAGCCCGGTCAACCGTCTCAACGAGCTGGAGTGCATCGGCGACGACGTGTGGGCCAACGTCTGGCTCACCGACCGCATCGTGGTGATCAACCCCGACACCGGGGCAGTCATCGCCGAGGCCGACATGGCCGGGATCATCAGCCCCCATCCAGAGCTGGCCGACAGCAACAACGTTCTCAACGGCATCGCTTATCGACCCGACACCGGAACATTCCTCATCACCGGCAAGCGCTGGCCCACCGTGTTCGAGGTCCGCTTTGAGTGACGCCGCACTGGTCGCCGGAGTGGATGCGGCCAAGGGCGGGTGGGTCATGGCGGTAGCCGCCACCTCACCCGGCTCGCCGGTGTCGTTCTCATTGTGGCCGTCATTTGCCGAGGTGTGGACTGAGGCCCGGTCGCAGGGGCTGCTGGCCGTTGGCGTTGACATGCCCATCGGACTCCCAGACGAGGAGTTGCGCCGCTCTGACATCGAAGCCCGGGAATTGCTCGGCCCCCGCCGCTCCTCTCTGTTCTGGACCCCACCGCTGTGGGTGCTCGACGCCGCGGACCACGCCGAGGCCAACCGAAGGGCACGAGCCCACACCAGCCGAGGCCTGTCGATCCAAGCGTTCAACCTGCTGCCCAAGGTGCGAGAAGTGCGCGCTGTGCTGACTCCAGAAGACCTAGCCCCCCACGCCAAGCCCCAAGCAGCCGAAGTCCACCCCGAGACCAGTTTCACCGTTGTGGCCGGCAAGCCCATGGAATCATCCAAGCGCCAACCACCAGGTCGAGCCGAGCGCCTGGCCGTGCTGGCGCCGGAGTTCTCCAACCTGGCCGAGGTGCCCGCCCCCGTGCCGGGCACCACCATCGACGACCTGCTCGACGCCGCCGCAGCGGCCTGGACCGCCCGGCGCATGGCGGCTCGCACCGCGAAGATCTTGGGCCCAGACGACGTAGACGCCACCGGCTACCCGATGGCCATCTGGGCCTGACCTCTACGACAGCTCCGTGTAGCCGGGAGTCTCCAAATGGGGGGTCTTGAGGTAGACCTTGGCCTCGGGTGAGCCCTGGAACCGTCCATGGCTCCAGCGCACCTCCACGTGGCCGTCCACGTGAACCGGGGTGTCGGTGTCTTTGACGATGAGGTCGCCCCGCCACCGCACCACCGGCTGCACTCGGGCCTCGGGCCACACGTCGAACGACTTGAACGCGAACCGCTGGCGGAAATCCCACGGAGTGTCCACCCGATAGCGCACCGGTTGGCGGCGGTGGTCGGTTCCCAGCACGAAATAAGGCGCGGGCTGGAGCCGCAGCAGACGCCACAACGCCTCTTCCCGCTCGCTGGCTCGGCGCCCGAGGACCTTCAGCCACCGCTCGGCGGAGGCCTGCGACACCGCCACCGAGAACCAGTGGGCCGGCTCGGTCAGCGGCTCGGGCCAGCGGCGGGCAAAGGGCCGCTTCAGCCGCTTGTGCTGGTCGGCGTTCAAATCGGTGACCGAAGGCGGCAGGTCGTCGAACCCTTCCTCGTGGGCAGCCAGGTACTGGCGGGCGGCTTGATAGAGATCCTGGTACTCGGCCAGGGCCACCTCGGCGTACCAGTCCCCCGACCCTGCTCGCCTTTCCTTCAGCAGCCGCTCGAAGAGGTGGCCCGGCGACACGTTGTGCAACAGCCTCGACCCGTATTTGCAGCTCACCAGATACACATGGTCGATCCGCAGGTCAGCGGGCGTCTGCTCATAGGAGGGCGCCTGATGCGGCCCCTTCCACTCGACTCGTTTCGGCTTGCGCCCCCGCAATCCGTCTTCCGCTTGGGCAAAAGCCATGCCGTTGGCCCAGGCCTCCTCGAACTGCAACTCGTACTTGCCGTCGGCCCGTGCGGCAACCAGCTTGTCGTAGTGCCGGCCTTCCACCCCCACCACCTCGGCGGGACGGGCCGCCAGCGCCTCATCCACCGACGCCAGGCCCAGCATCCCCAGTCCGGTGACGATCTCGGTCACCTCGGTGCGAAGCGTGGCCATCGCCCCATCTTGGCCGCTGAGGTGCCGTGGTGCATGGAGTTCAACCGGAAAGCGGGAGGCAGAAGAGGAACAGCGCACCCAAGATGCCAAACCGCATCCGATAATGGCATCCTTAAGGGGTTCCCCTGAGCCCCTCGGAGCACAATGACGTTCAAAAAAGGTGACAAGGTCGTCTACCCCCACCACGGGGCGGCGACTGTGGTCAAAAAAGAGATGAAAGAGGCCTTCGGGGAGAAGACCGAATACCTCGTACTGCGCATGGCCCACGGCGAGATGGTGCTGTCGGTGCCCGTCGAAAAAGCCGAAGAAGTGGGCATGCGGTGGCCCATC
This sequence comes from Acidimicrobiales bacterium, assembly GCA_963663255.1. Taxonomy (GTDB): domain Bacteria; phylum Actinomycetota; class Acidimicrobiia; order Acidimicrobiales; family Bin134; genus Poriferisocius. Next base: position 1,261,506 of record OY760141.1, on the reverse strand, counting down.
TCCACCGAGGATGTGGAGGACCTGTTCGAGGTACTCCGCAAGCGCGACGTGCGCGAGCCGGCCAACTGGAGCCGCCGGTTCAAGAACCACCAGGAGAAGCTCAAGTCGGGCGACGTCTACCAGGTGGCCGAGGTGGTGCGGAACCTGGCGCTGCGGGACCAGAACAAGGGGCTGTCCGCCGGCGAGAAGAGCCTGTTCACCAAGGCCCGCAACGTGCTCGTATCCGAGCTGAGCTTCTCCCTCAATGTCTCCGAAGACGAAGCCCTCGATCAAGTAGAGCAAGCCCTCTCCTAATCCCGCCCAACCGCGAAACAGGCTTCTCTCCACCACCCTGCGGCAAAGTACGCTTACCCCCAACACGGGCTGTGGCGCAGCTTGGTCAGCGCACCTGCTTTGGGAGCAGGGGGTCGCCGGTTCAAATCCGGCCAGCCCGACTCGACTAACGGTCATGTCGGCAAAACCCCACCACTTAGAATGGCGGGCATGTCCGCCACCCCCGGCTTCTTCGATGAAGCTGTCGATGAGCAGGGGCGAATCCGCGATCACTATCGGCCGGTGCAGGAGTGGTTCGACCGGCTCTCGTTGGATCAGGTGAAGGCGCTCGAGGAGCAGCGCAACGAGTCTTTCCGCCGCCAGGGGATCACCTTCACGGTGTACGGCGGCGACGAGGGCACCGAGCGCACCTGGCCCATGGACCTGTTTCCCCGGGTCATCGACGCCGAGGAGTGGGCCATGCTGGAGCGGGGCCTGATCCAGCGGGTCACCGCCCTCAACCGGTTTCTCGACGACATCTACACCGGCGAGCAGGCCATCCTCCACGATGGCATCGTGCCCCGACGGCTAATCACCTCGTGCACCGGCTTCGAGCGGGATGCGATGAACGTGGCGGTCCCGCTTGGAGCCCGCTGCCTGGTGGCCGGCATCGACCTAGTGCGCGATGCCGATGGCGGCTACCGGGTGCTGGAGGACAACCTGCGCAATCCCAGCGGCATCTCCTATGTGATCGAGAACCGGGCGGCCATGACCAAGCTTTTGCCCGCGGCCTTCTCCGACCTGGCCGTCCGCTCGGTGGACCACTACGGGCGTTCGCTGCTGCGGGCCCTGCGCTCCATTGCCCCGCCGGCCTGCGGCGACGACCCCACCGTGGCGGTGCTCACCCCGGGCATCTTCAATTCGGCCTACTTCGAGCACGCCTTTTTGGCCCGCAGCATGGGAGTGGAGCTGGTGGAGGGGCGCGACCTGGTAGTGGACGATCACGTCGTGGCCATGCGCACCACCCGGGGTTTGGAGCGCGTGGATGTGATCTACCGCCGCATCGACGACCACTTCTTGGACCCGGTGGTGTTCAACGCCCAGTCCACCCTGGGAGTGCCCGGGCTCATGGCCGCAGCCCGCGCCGGCACGGTGTCTGTCGCCAATTCGGTGGGCAACGGGGTGGGTGACGACAAGGCGGTGTACGCCTATGTGCCCGATATGATCCGCTACTACCTGGGCGAGGAGCCGGTCATCCCCAACGCCGACACCTATCTGCTGTGGGAACAGGACCAGCGATCCGAGGTGCTGGAGCGGCTGGATCAGCTCGTGGTCAAGCCGGTGGCCGAGTCGGGGGGCTACGGCATCGTGATCGGCCCCAAGGCCACCGACGCCGAGCTCGCCGAAGCCCGCAACAAGATCTTGGACGATCCCCGCAACTGGATCGCCCAAGAGGTGGTCAACCTGTCCCGGCTTCCCGCTTGGGCCGGCGACCAATTCGCCCCCCGCCACATCGACCTGCGCCCCTTTGTGCTTTGCGGCGAGCAGGTGGAGGTGATTCCCGGCGGGCTCACCCGGGTGGCCCTGCGGGAGGGATCGCTCATCGTCAACAGCTCGCAGGGCGGTGGCTCCAAAGACACCTGGGTGCTCGGCAATTCCGAACAGGCCGCACCGGCAGGCCAACGCTGATGCTGGCCCGTCACGCCGAGGACATGTTCTGGGCCGGCCGCTATCTGGAGCGGGCCGAGGACACGGCCCGGATGGTGCGGGCCACGCTGCTCAGCACGGTGGCCGAGAACCCGGCCCAGGCCATCGAGCGGATGCAGAACCTGATCCGCACCCTGCGCCTGGAGATGCCGACACCCTCCGAGGACGTGCAGTCCATGGCCGAGGAGCTAACGCCATCACCTCCGATGCTGCGCAGCGAGGCCGGCCTGAGCATCGACGTGCAGGCCGCAGCCTCCGGTCTTGTGGCCTCGCCCACCCTGGCCGGATCGGTGGTGTTCAGCATCGGTTGCGCCCGGGAGAACTTCCGGTCGTTGAGGGACCAGATCCCCTCGGAGCTGTGGGAGCAGATCAACCAATTCCACCTGCGGCTCCGCCAGGACGACTTTCCCGCGACCATGGAACAAGACCCATTCCAAACTCTCGACTTCATACGGGTGAGCTGCCAGTCGCTCACCGGAGTGATCACCTCGTCTATGTCCCAGGGCGAGGAGTACCGGTTCTTGGTGCTGGGCCAGATGCTGGAGCGGGCCTTGATGACCTGTCGCCTCATCAGCGTCCGCTATCCCGAGCTCGACGGGTCGTCCTATGACGAGATGGCGCTCACCTTGCGGTCGGTCTCCGCGTTGGAGGCCTACCAGCGGGTCAGCCAGTCGTCGCCCCTTGGGGCGGATGTGGCCCGGTTCCTGCTGGTCGACGGCTCGTTCCCCCGATCAGTGCTCTATTGCCTGCGGCTGAGTGAGACCCAGGTGGAATCCCTGGCCCCCCAGGGCAAGCCCCCGCCTCTCCGCCGACTGGGACAGCTCCGATCAGAGCTGGAATACGCCGACTTCAACGCCATGGTGTCCGAACTGCCCCGCCATCTGACCGCCTTGGAATCCGGGGTGCGGGAGGTGGCCGACCTGGTGAGCGCATACTTCTTCCGCAAAGCCGAGGCCTTCGACCTCCACAGCCAAGCCGTAAAGCCGGGGGTGTCGGCGTGAGACTGGACATCAGCTACCGCACGAAGTTCGCCTTCGACGCCCCAGTGCGGGAGTCCCAGAATGAGTTGCGGGCCTGCCCGGTTTCCGATGAGCGCCAGCAGCTTCTGGACTACCGGGTGTCGGTGGAGCCGTCGGCCAGGATGCTGTCGTTCACCGACTACTGGGGCACCCGGGTGGACCATTTCGGCGTCACCGAATCGCACGCCGGCCTGGAGGTGGTCGCAGAAGCCTCGGTGGAAACCCAAGACCCGCCGGCCCACACCGCCGCTCCAGCGATGGAGTCGCTGGGCGATCCGGATTTCCTCAACGAGCACGACGAGTTCCTGAAGCCCACCCGCCACACTGACTGGGACGAGGCCATGGCCCGCCACGCCCGTGAGCTGGCCGCGGCCGACGGGTCAAACGTGGTGGGCGCGGTCACAGAGCTGAACGAGTTCGTCGGGGGCAGACTGGCCTATGTGCCCGGGGCCACCGAGATCGGAGAGCCCATCACCGAGATCCTGGCCAAAGGGGCCGGCGTCTGCCAGGACTACGCCCATCTGGCCGTCGCCCTGTGCCGAAGCATCGGCGTCCCGGCCCGCTATGCGTCCGGCTATTTGTTCTCCAGCAACGAGCGCACCGGCAGCATCGACGGCGACCTGGTGCGGGTGCAGACCCATGCCTGGTTCGAAGCGGCCATCCCCGGCGGGGGCTGGCTGGCGCTCGATCCCACCAACCGGCTGGCCGTGGGCCGCCAGCACGTCAAGATCGGCCACGGCCGCGACTACGACGACGTTCCTCCCCTGCGGGGCGTGTATTCGGGGCCAGGCGTCCCCGAGCTGGACGCCTCAGTGGAGATACGCCGCATGGACCCGGCCCGTCAGCCGACCGCGATGATGCGGCCCTCGCTGTTGTCTGCCGTCAAAGCCCCCCGCACCCGCGACCAGCAGCAGCAACAACAGCAGTAGCAGCAGGTCGACGGGAGGCGGGCTAGATACGGGCCTCGCGCACGTCGAGGCGCCGGAGCATCTCGTCGCCCACGAAATTCAACGCCATGAGCGTGACGAACATCATCCCGCCGGTAATCAGGGCGATGTGGGGGGCATCTTCGATCTTCCCCCGACCTCCGGCCAAGATATTGCCCCAGGTGATGCTCGGAGATTCCACGCTCGCCCCGATAAACGACAGGCTTCCTTCGGCGATGATCACAATCCCCATGGCCAAAAATGCAATGGAAGCCAAAGCCGGCACCACGTTGGGCAACACTTCTCGGAACAGCAGCCGAGGCCATTTGGCCCCCATCATGTTGGCCACGGTCACAAATTCCCGAGCGGCGAATCGCAACGCTTGGGCTCGGGCAATGCGGGCAATAGCGGGGATCGACAGGATGGTCACGGCGATGGTGACGTTGGTGTAGCTCTGGCCCAGCACGATCACGATGAACAGGGCGAACACCAGCGCAGGCAGAGCCAGCGCCACGTTGACCACGCTGCTGACCGCGAGATCGATCCACTTGCCGAAGTAGCCGGCCATCACGCCGAGCACACCGCCAATGACAACTCCGATGCCCACCGCCGGACCGGCTATGGACAGCGACAGCCGACCGCCCCATATCGAGCGGGCGAACATGTCCCGGCCGAGCTGGTCGGTGCCGAACCAATTCGACCACGACGGCCCCTCTTCGGGCTGCCCTGAAAGCGGCTTGTGGGGGTCGCCGATGAAACCCAGCCAGGGAGCCAGCACCGCACTGGCTATTACCAAGATCAACCAAGACACCGACATCCACAGGGCGACATTGTGACGACGCTGGCGAGGGGCAACCTCGGGCTGAAATACCTTGGCGAGGGTGGAGGTGGTGTCGCTCATTTTCGACGCACCCTGGGGTCGAGCACGGAGTAGAGGAGATCCACCAGCGTGGTGACGGTTACGAACACCGCGGCGATCAATGCCACCAAGGTCTGGACCAGTAGGAACTCACGGGCGGATACCCAGCTCACCAGCAGCGATCCGACACCGTCGAGGTCGAAGAGGAACTCCACCACTATGGCGCCATTGACTGCCTGCGCCGCCTGGATGCCGAAGATCGTCAACAGTGTGAAACTCGACGGGCGCAGCACATGGCGGGTGAGCACCCGGCGGACCGGCAGGCCCTTGGCTCGGGCAGTACCGACAAAATCCTCTTGCAGAGTGCCGATCACATCGGTCCGCAACAGCCTGAGATATATGGGCAGCAGCCCGGTCGCCAGCGTCACTGAGGGAAGGACCATCACCTTCAAATGGGGGACCAGTCCCTCGGATATCGGCTCGTATCCGCTTAGGTCGAACCAATCCAGCTTCACCGCGAACACCAGGATGAGTACCAAACCAACCACGAACACTGGAGACGAAAGCAGAGCGAACGCGCCGCCGCTCACCACCTTGTCGGTAACGCTGTCTTTCTTGTAACCGGTCCACAAACCCAGGGGGATGGCAAAGCCCAAGGCCAGGATCTGGGAATAGGCCAACAGCAGCAGGGTGCGGGGCAGCGCATTGGAGACGGCCTCGCCGAAGGACCGTCCGGTGAGGTACGACTTGCCGAAGTCGCCGGTGAGCACGTCTCCGCCCCACTTGGCCCACTGCACGATCACCGGATCGTCCAAGTTGCGGTCCCGCTCGCATTCGGCAATCTGCTCTTCGGTAGCCGCTCCGCCGAACGCGGCCACACACGGGTTGCCGGGCAGCAGATTCAGCATCCAGTAGAAGAGCAGGGTGACCACCAGCACGACCACGGCCAACTGGGCCAAGCGCAAACCTGTAAACCGGAGCACTGGCTTCTCCTGCCCCCTTTATCTAGCTACGTCCTCCGCGACCGGCACCGCCCGCTACTGCTCGATCCAGGTCTCCGCCAAGAAGGCCCGGCCTTCCATTACCTTGACGTGCTCGCCCCCCTCGGGCAGGGTCAGAGTGTCGACGCCGTGCACGTTTTCCTGGGCGGCCACCAGCCAGTTCGAGTGGTAGAACCAGATGTAGTTGACCTCGTCGGCAAACGCCCGGTTGATCTCCTCGGCCAACTCACGCCGCCGGTCGGGTTCATTGGTGTCCCTGGCCTCATCTAGTGCGGCGTCGATGCGGGAATTGTTGATGCGGCCGAAGTTCAGGGCGATCCCCTGTCCGAACTTGCTGTGCCACCAGATCCGCTCTCCAGCTATGTCAAAGCTCGGATGCTGGCGCCACAAGAACGCGGTGAACAGCCCGAATACGGCGTTGGTGATGAACTCTGCCTGGTCAACCTGGGTGATGGACACGTCCAGCCCGCATTCACCCCACATGGCGGCGATCAGCTCGGTGTTGAGGAGGTTGAACGGATCGATGGTGGTTCCGATCTCGGCCGAGGTCACACCCAAACGGGCAATGGTGGCTCTCCCGGCATCAGGGTCATAGGCCGGGAATCCAGAGTCCTCCAAGTAGCCGGGAGTTCCCGGCGAGAATGGGCCACTGGAAGGCGTCTGTCCGTCCCAGCGGATGGTGTTGAACGTCTGGCGGTCGGTGCACTGGGCCAACGCCCGGCGGAACTCCGGGTTGTTGTACGGATCCCTCGAGTTGTTCAGCAACATGTAGGTGGTCTCGGAGTACTTGTCCTCTTGCCAGAAGGTTTTGAACTCCTCGTTGTACTCGTCGACTCTGAGCCCTTCGTTCACGCTGCTGGCATCGAGGTCACCCGACTTAAGGGCTGCGAACCGACCATCGGTGTCGGGAATGGGCCGGAACTCGATCGCATCCAGGTAGGGAAGCTGCCGACCTTCAGCATCGGTGCGCCAGTAGTTCGGGTTGGGCACCATGCGGGTGACCTCGTTGGGAATCCACTCATCCAGCATGAACGGGCCGGTGCCGATGGGATTGCGGGCGGCGCCTTCCGCGCCCAGGTCGTACATCGACGGCGCCCCGAAATAGCCGAGGTGCGTGGTGAAGTGGGCGGGGAGCGAGGCCCGGGATCGGCCCAGGTTGATCTGCACGCTCAGGCCGTCGTCAAGTTCGTCGATGCTTGTGATCTCCAGATCGCTCATGAATATGCCGGTAAGGGTCCCCAATGCCATCTCTTCAAGGTGGCGCTTCAAGGCCGCCGCGTCCGCTGGGGTTCCGTCGTGGAAGACGATGCCCGGTCGCAAAGTGAAGGTCCACTCGGTGAAGTCGTCGTTGGAGCTGAAGCTCTCCAACAGAAAAGGCAGAACCTCCCCGTCGACGCTTTCAATGGTCAGCGTGTCGTACAGCTGACGGAAAAGGATATGGCCTGACACCGCCGCCTGGGCGTTGACCGGGTTCAGCCCGTTGGTGGTTTCCGCCTCCAAGCCCATGACCAGTGTGCCGCCGTATTGGGGCTCCAGGGCCGCCGCGGGCGCTTCGGTGGCCTCAGGCTCCGGGGCTGACGTGTCCTCTGAGGTGCCTGCGTCCTGCTCACCGCCGTCGTCCGCGCTGGGTTGAGCATCGTCCCCGTCGTCGGCACTGGGTGCGGGGGCATCATCGTCGTCATCTCCTGTAGGCGCTTCTGGGGCGGCCGTGGCCTCCGCGGCCACCCCGCCGCCGTCATCGTCATCATCATTCCCGCCGCCGCAGGCCGAGGCCACTAGCGCCAGTGCGCAAAGCAGAGCCAGCCACCGCCATCGCGCTTGTTTTGAAACCCGCCAGAGTTCAGCCATGACACGTTCCCCCCATGTCGATAGTTGTCACCAAACTACCCCAGCAAGCGGAGATGCGCTCTCTACCTCTCGTCCATCCACGTCTCGGCCAAGAAGACTCGGCCTAGGAAGATTTTGGGGTGCTCTCCCCCGCCGGGGATCGTGATGTTGTCAATCCCGTTCACGTAGTCGTGAGCGGCAATCAACCACCGCGAGTGGTAGAGCCAGATGTTGTAAACCCCCTCGGCAAATGCCCGGTTGACCTCCTCGGCGAGCTCCCGCTGTCGATCCTCGTCGTCGGTGGTGAGGGACTCGTCCAGCGCGGCGTCGATCCGAGCGTCGACCACGCGCCCGAAGTTGATGGCCGGAACCGGGGCTGGCGGGCTGTATGCGCTATGCCACCAGAACCGCTCCATCGGCAGGCTATAACCGCTGTGGTTGACGGCCACAAACGCCGAGAAGTTCCCGAAGACGGCGTTGGTAACCGCCTCGGTCTGGAGCATCTGGTTGATGCCCACATCCAACCCGCACTCACCCCACATCTGGACGAGCAGCTCGGCTTGCAGAAGGTCCAATGTGGTGACTGTGGTGGTTATGTCGAAGCTGGGCGCGCCCAACCGCTCGAATACAGCCCGACCGGCATCAGGGTCGTAGTCGGGAAATCCGGAGTCCTCCAGATACCCGGGCGTACCCGGCGAGAACGGGCCGGTGGCTGGAGGCTGCCCGTCCCAAAGCACGGTATTGAGAGTCTGGCGGTCGGTGCACTGGGCCAGCGCCCTGCGAATCTCCACATTGTCGAACGGGGGCTTGGAGGTGTTCATCAGCACGGAAGTGGTGGCCGAGAATGGTCCATCCTGCCAGAAAGCCTTGAAGTCCTCGTTGTACTCCTCCACCCTTCTTCCGCCGTTGTCGACGCTGGCATCCACGTCGCCGGCCCGAAGGGTGTTGTACCGGGCCTCGTCGTCTTCGAAGGGGCGGAACTCGATGGCGTCGAGGTAGGGAAGCTGCCGGCCCTCAGCATCGGTGCGCCAGTAGTTCGGATTGCGCACCAGGTGGGTCACTTCATGCTCAACCCACTCGTCCAGCATGAACGGGCCGGTGCCGATCGGGTTGCGGGCGCTGTCGGTGCCGAGGTCATACATGGCCGGCGAACCCAGGAAGCCGCCTGCGCTGGTGAAGCCCAAGGGGAAATCGACGAACGTCTTTCCCAGGGTGACCTTCACGGTCAAGTCGTCGATGGCCTCAAAACTCTGAATCTGGGCCTCTTCGATGGCCAGCCGTGACAAGGTGGCATTTCCCAATTCCTCCAAATGGCGGATCAGGGCAGCCGAGTTCACCGGCAGGCCATCATGGAACGTGATGTCCGGGCGCAGCGTGAACGTCCACTCGTCGTAGTCGTCATTGGATGAGAAGCTCTCCAGCAAGAACGGAACCGGCTCGCCGTCGGCCCCCTCAACGATCAGCGGGTCGTAGAGCTGCCGCAACACGATATGGCCCGACGTCGCGGCGGAGGTGGTGATCGGGTTCCATCCCCCCGTGGTCTCCGACTCCAAGGCGAACACCAGGGTGCCGCCATAGATCGAGTCGTCTACGGCAGGCGGAGCTTCTTCGTCCGGTGTCGTCGGCGCCGCGGTGGGAGCAGCAGAGCTGTCATCGGCACCGGCGGGCTCCTCATCGCCGTCGGGATCGTCGGCGCTGGCAGCCGTGCCGTCTTCGCTATCGGGAGCGCCTTCTGTCGCCGCCGGAGTGGCTTCGGCCACCACACCGTCGGGGTCATCGCCGCTGTCGCTGTCACCTCCCCCGCCGCAGGCGGTGGCAGCCAGCGCTACCGCGAAAACAACAGCCAGCCAACGACGCGGGCCAATGCGGCCCCATGAGGAACTAGTCACGTAACAAACCTCTCGACAAAAGCGGTCAAAATCGTAGTTCAGGTGACAAGTAAGTGTCCCTTACTCGCTCGCCAAATTCGGGTCGAGCGAACGCGTCGGGCCCGTCGGGCACGGCCACGCCCCGCTGGGCGCAGTCCTCGGCCAGCGTGGCGATCAAGGTCGCCTCGTCCAGGTCGTCCAGCCGATGGTCGTACACCTCGGCATCGTCGGCATCGGCAAACACGAAGGCCTTCCAAGAAAGCGAAACCCGCACTTCATTGAAGGGATGTCGAACCGGCTCGTGGCCAGGCTCTTCGATCACCCACTGCCGACCGGGGGTCAGCGTGATGGTGGCATCGAAGCCGTATTTGGCGTAGTCGGCCTCGGCGCCGATTTTCTCCACCCGATGGGGCATGTAGTCGTTGTCGCCCATCACGCCGTAGTTCCAGGGCGGGTCAACCGTGACCATGTCACCATCCCAGCCCTCCGGCCAGTAGGTGAACTCACCTCCTGAGCCTTCGTAGTACCAGCACACCGCGGTGGCTATCTGCACCCGCCAGCGGTCGAAACACCCCGAGTGCATCATGCAATTGAGCAGCCAAGTGGGATATTGGTCGCGGCCCACCCCCCGAAAGGCGGGAATGTCGGTGTGGCGGGCGTACTGGCCGCTGGGAGCGTTGATGTTCACGTAGGTGAAATAGGGCCGCACTACTTCGGCGTTGTAGAGCTGTTGCGCGGCTTCGATGAACCGGGGGTTGTTGACGATGGTGTCCGCTCCTTCCACGGCATCGTGCTCGGCGCCCCAAGTGGTGCGGAACACCGGCGGGACCCTCGGCTCACCATCGACCACTTGCACGAACGGGGGAACGTCACCGGTCTTGGCCCCGGCTCGCAGGGCGGCTCTGCTCTCCACGAACTCTGCGCCGGCCAGCGTGAGCGGATGAGGCGACTGCCGTTCCAGAATGCCAAGCAGCACCTCTGAATCCTCTAGCACCTGTTGCATGATGACCGGCGGCCGGGGCAGCGTCGTTGTGCGCATCGCGACACACTACGACACGGGGTAGGGTGAATTTATGGGACGCGCTGAAACCACCACCATCTTGCTGCCCACCGGTGAGGTCAACGAACCCGCCCAGCCGCTGGCCATCCGCAAGGACTCGCTAGCCGGCGCGGTGGTGGGAATCATCGACAACGACATGTGGCGTTCCATGGCCATCATGGCCGATGAGCTGTCTCACCAACTGGTGAAGCAGGCCGGAGCTGCCGGCGTGGTGGTACGGGCCAGCGGTCCCATGCACGGCGCTGACCCCGAGCAGTACCAGCAGGAAATGGAGGCTTTTCACCGAGAAGTCGACGCGGTGATCAGCGGCTTGGGCAATTGAGGCTCGTGCACGGCGTGGTGTATCCACGCCAGCAGCACACTGGAGAGCATGGGAACGCCGGCGGTGGGCCTGGTGACCGAGCAGTTCCGGGGCCTGGCCGAGGCCACCGCCCGGGGCCTGCGAGTGGACAACCAGCCCCTGATCGTTTTGCCGTCGGGCTACGACGAGTGGTCGGAAGATGACATCAGAGCCGACATCGCATCCCGTCTCGACGACATTGTGGACGCCTTGGTGACGTGACGCAGAGCGTCGCCATTGAGGGCGGCCCCGACGAAGTAGAGGCTTACCTGCGGGAACGGGGGATGACCGATGGGCTGCCCATTGTTCCCCCCACTCCTGAGCGAGTAGCCGTATCGGTCGCGGCCTCTGGGCTGGCTGCCGAACATGTGGTGAGCGACGTCCCTCCGCTGAATGCGCCAGCCACCGTGGAGAAGATCGCAATCAACGCGGTGATGGCCGGATGCCCGCCCGAGGTGATGCCGGTGCTTATCGCCGCCATCGACGCCTTCTGCGATCCGCAGATGAACGCCCACGGGGTTCAGACCACCACCAATCCGGTGGGCCCGATGCTGGTGGTAAACGGCCCAATCCGCAACCAGCTGGGCTTCAACTACGGCGCGGGATGCTTCGGGCCGGGGTCGCACGCCAATGCCACCGTGGGGCGAGCCCTGCGGCTGGCCCTGGTGAACATCGGCGGGGCCATAACCGGAGAGGTGGACAAGGCGCCGCTGGGCTGGCCCGGAAAGGCCACCTCGCTGTGCGTGGCCGAGAACGAAGAAGCCTCCCCGTGGCCGCCATACCACACCGATTTGGGATTCGAGGCCGATGACGATGTGGTGACGGTGCTGGCCGTGAACGGGATGTGGCCCATCACTGACATGCACCACGAGCCCGAGCAGGTGCTGCACCACGTGACCCACGGCCTGGCCATCAGCGGGCCGTGCGGTGGCCATGATGCCCCCAACCCCTTCCCGACCGTGCTGGTGATGAGCCCGGTCATCGCCGAAATGGTGGCCAGCATTCTGCCCACCAAACAGGAGCTTCAGAAGCATCTTTTCGCCGAGGCTCGGGTGCCGCTGGACTTCTACCCGCCATATCGGCGCCAGCCCACCAGAGACGTGCTCGAAAAAATGGGCGTGGCCATGGAGAACGACCGGGTACCGATCGTGCCCTCTCCCGACTATTTCGCAATCTTGGTGGCCGGCGGCGCCGGCGGGCTTCAGTCAGCAGGGCTGTCGTGCATGTTGGGTATGCCCACCAGCCGCCCGATTCTCAGCGGTACTGAGGGCTGAGCAGCGAGGTCAGTGGACCTCAAGGCCGAGTTGCTCGAAGATCTCGACCCGGCGCTTCTCGTAGGTCTCCTCGTCCATTCCCCCGGACTGGTATTTCTCGCTCAAAAGGCGGAAATCCTCATACAGCTCGGCTTCTGATTTTCCGTTTGAGGAAGGAACCTCAACTTCTTCCTCAAATGGCTCGTCAAGCTTGCCGTGGCGGCGGGCCTGCTTGGCCGCAGCCCGCTCGCGCTTGTTCTTTTCCCGCTGTCGTTTCTGAAAACTCTCTGATCCTCGACCCATGGCAATCCCTAGTCAGACGTTGTATGCGCAGAAATGCCATTCTACGCCCTCCACTGGGCTTTTTGGCACATTTCCCCTCGGCTGCAATTCATGGCCTCAGGTGATGAATCGCTCCGCAAACCGCCAAATCGCATCCACAGCACCCCTGGTGCTCTCCCACGGGGTGACGACTAACCGGTGGACTCCGGCATCTTCCCATCGGCGCAGATCATCCAATGTTTCACAGCGGCCCTGGGCGGTGATCTCAATGTCGGGGGCACCTAGCTCAGCCAGCCGGTCAACGGCCCGGCGCACCGACTCGAAGGTGTCGGACATGCCCATCCACCCCTGGAAACGGGCGGCTCGGCGCAGGGCGGCATCAGACAGGCCGCCGACCAGCACTGGAGGATGGGGCTGTTGCACCGGCTTGGGCTCGAAGGCCACCGGCTCGAAGTCGTAGAACTCGCCGTGATGCTCCACCACCGGCTCGGTCCAAAGCCGAACGCACACGTCTAGGGCCTCGTCTAGGCGGCGTCCTCGGGTTCTGGGGTCCATCCCGGCTGCGGTCCACTCGTTGCGCAGCCATCCTGCGCCCACGCCGACCAGCGCTCTCCCATTGCTGACATGGTCCAGGGTGGCAAATCCCCGAGCAGTGGTGAAGGGGTGACGGAGCCCGACCAGATACACATACACCCCGAGGTTGATGCGGGTGGTCAGCCCGGCCAGATACGACAGGTAGGCAGGAGCGTCGTAAACCGGCACCGTGGGCGGGATATTGGGGTGGTCAACGTCGCCCAGCGAGCCCTCCATCTCGACGGGGAACACCAGATGGTCGGCGATCCAGCACGACTCGAATCCAGCCTCGTCGGCGGCCTGGGTCACCTCGGCCCACGCGCCCGGATGCAGCGAGATGAATGGAAAACCGAACTTCACGATGAGGCCGCCATCGACATCGGAAACCTAGCCGGAGACAGGCGCAGGCGTGCCCGCACCCAAGCCGCCGTCGGCCGCATAGTCGCTGCCGGTGCAGTAGGAGGCTTGGTCGGAGGCCAGCCACACCACCAAGTCGGCCACCTCTCCCAACTCGGCCATGCGCCGCAGCGGCACGGTTGTGCCGTAGTGACGCTCGTAGTCCTCGTCTTCCCATCCCGGTCGACGGGTCATGGCGGTGCGCAGCGGACCTGGCACCACCGAGTTGACCCGAATGCCGGAGTCGGCCAGCTCCAAAGCCGCGGTGCGAGTCAGCCCTCGGATCCCCCACTTGGAGGTGGAGTAGGCCGACATCCCCACTGTGCCCTCGAATGCGCTTGGCGAGCTCAAGTTGACGATGGAGCCACCCCCGTTCGAGGCCATGACCGGGGCGGCAGCTTGGATGCCCAAAAGAGTGCCCACCACGTTGGTGTCGATCACCTTGCGGAATTCGGCGGGGTCGCAGTCCAAGATCGGGATCACCCGCGTGATCGCCGCGTTGTTGACCAAGATGTCGAGCCGGCCGCCTCCGGCGTCAGCGGCTGATGCCACCGCGTTTGACCACTGCCCGGCATCAGTTACATCAAGCCCAACGAATTTGGCACCGGCTTCAGTAGCGGCCGCGGCCCCGTCGTCAACCCGTTTGTCGGCGGCCGTCACTTGGGCCCCAGCCGCCACCATCCGCTGCACGATCTCAGCACCAAGCCCCCGAGCCGCCCCGGTGACCAGAGCCACCTTGCCGGCCAACTCCTTTGACATCTTCTCCATAAGGGGGACAGGCTACGTCGTTATGAGAAGTCGGCTGGTGTGACCACTAGCGCATCCACACACACTGGCCGCCGACTGGGTGAACGGGAGTTCATACTTTTCATCGCCATGGTCAGCGCGGTATCGGCTTTGGCCATCGACACCCTGCTCCCAGCGTTCTCCGCAATGCGGGAGGCGTTCAACCTCCCAGAGGACTCCACCGGTCTGTCGTTGACCATCACGCTGTTCTTCGTTGGATCGGGCATCGGCAATCTTGTCTATGGCCCGATGGCCGACTCCCTCGGCCGCAAGAGAGTGCTCGTCGGAAGCCTGGTGCTCTACGCCCTAGCTTCGCTGATGGCCACTTTTTCGGTGACGTTAGGCATGCTCTACGTCAGCCGATTCATCTGGGGATTTGCCGCAGCCGGCCCCCGGACCGCCTCCCAGGCCATTGTGCGGGACTACTACTCCGGCGATGCCATGGCCCGGGTGATGACCCTGGTCATGACGGTGTTCTTCTGGGCCCCGGTCGCCGGGCCGCCTCTGGGAAAGGGCCTGTTGGCGCTGGGGTCTTGGCGTTACGTGATGGCCTTCAGCGTGTTCACCGCTCTGGCCATCATTCTGTGGTCGCTGCGACTGGAGGAAACGCTGAAACCCGAGCATCGGCGGGCACTGACATTTCGGACCACGTTTGATGGGTTCCGCTCGGTAACCTCCCACCCGGTGACGCTGGGCTACACCCTGGCCACCATGTTTTCGGCGGGCGCCTTCTTCTCGTTTCTGGCCAGCTCTGAGTTGATCTTCGACGATGTGTTCGATCAAGAGCAATGGTTCGTCCCCTACTTCTCGATCATGGCCGCCGGCATGGGCCTGGTGGCGCTGCTCAACCATCGGGCGCTGCACTGGTTCCGGGCCCGCAACCTGGCGCTGGGGGCGGGCGCACTGCAAATGGCCGGAGCCAGCACCATGCTGAGTCTCGCCATGGTCAACGGGGGAACGCCGCCGTTCGTTCTGTGGATCACCATCTTCAGTCTGACCAATGCCTGCCTAGTGGCGTTCTTTCCATTGGGTCAGAGTTTGGCGTTGGAGCCCATGGGCGAGATGGCCGGCACCGCCTCTGCCGTCCTCGGCTTCACCATGGCCCTGTTCGGCGCCGGCCTAGCCGCACTCATCGACCAAGCAGTCAGCGGCACCGTCACCCCCGTAGGTGTCGGCTACCTCGCCTACGGCACCGCCGGAATGGCCTGCCAGTTGTTCGCGGTGCATCATCAGCGAAGACTTGCAATGGCACCCCGTACGGGATTCGAACCCGTGTTACCAGATTGAGAATCTGGCGTCCTAGGCCTCTAGACGAACGGGGCAGGAACGCCGAAGTTTATCGGCTGTTCTCCGTGGACTGCGACCCGAAAAACGTCAGGGGCGGGCTTGGTAGATGATGTTGGCGTTGGTCTCGGTGACGCGCTCGAAACTGGAGAATCCGGCCTGGGCGAACACCTCCCGCATGGCCGCTTCGCCGGACTGGGCGCCCATGCCCAAGCCGACGGGTTGGGCCAGCGAGCACGGGGTGCAGAACACTGCGGAGGCGCCGTAGGCGGTGGCTGCCATGGGGTTCTCGGTCAGGTTGTGGACGTGGCCGTCGAGGGCGAACGGTTCCACCATGATTACCGAGCCGCCCTCGGCCAGCCGGGTGCGGGCGTGGGCCGCGATACCCACGGGGTCGCCCATGTCGTGCAGGCAGTCCAAGAAGAAGATGACGTCGTAGCTCCCCTGGTAGCCCTTTGAGTCGGCCACTTCGAAAGAGGCATTTTCCAGCCCGGCCTCAGCGGCCACCTCGATGGCCTGATCGATCGAGGGGCCGTGGAAGTCGATCCCGGTGAAGTGTGACTCGGGATAGGCCGAGGCCAGAATCTGCACCGAGTCGCCGCAGCCGCAGCCCACATCGGCGGCGGTCGCCCCGGCCTTGAGAAGCTCGTCGATCCCATCGGCGGCCGGGATCCACTCGTTGGCCAAATACATCTCGTATTGGGGCCGGAAGAAGCGGGCGGTGGAGGAAAACAGGCAGGGGTGGTGATCGCCCCACGCCAGTCCGCCGTCGCCCCGAAAGGCTTCGAGGATGTCGTCCATGTCGGCGAACATCGCCCGGAACATGCCAATGCCGCCGGCCAAGAACGCAGGGCTCACCTCCCAGGCCAACACCGCGGCGGCCTCGTCGGTCAGCTGGAAGGTGGCATCGTCGTCTCCGTCGCCTTCCAGCTCGACGAGGCCGACAGCGGCCTGTTGGCGCAGCCACTCGGTTACCAGTCGGGGATTGCAGCCGACGGCTTCGGCCAGCGCATCCGCGGTCATCGGCCCCGCCCCGGCCATGGACTGATACAGGCCCAGCTCGTCGCCGATGTGGACCATGGCCATGGTGGTGGCTCCGGCCATATGGGTGGCGACTTCCCCGGCCAGTTCGGTTACCCGGTCTACGTCGATGTCCATGGATGTCCCTCCGCAGTTGCGTGCCGGCTCGAACCCTAGCGGGGTGTCTACGTGGCGAACCGGCCCGAAGTGCGGCGCTTCCATCCGGCGGCGGCGATGTTGCCGCCGTCAACGTGGATGGTGGTGCCGGTCACGAATCGTGACATGTCACCGGCCAGATATACCGCGGCGGCGGCGCAGTCGTGAACCGAGCCGCCCTCCAACCACGGCTGGGGAGCCAGGCCGGTGCGATCGTCGGTGCTCTCGTCGCCGAGCATCCTCTCGCCCTCGGTGGGGATCACATCGGGGGCGATGCAGTTGACCCGTATTTTCGACGAGGACAGCTCCAGCGACAGGCTCATGGTGAGGTTGGCCTGAGCCGCTTTCATGGCCGAATAGATGGAGAAGCCGGGCCCGGCTCGATGGGCCTCGATGGAGGTGACGTTGATGATCGAACCGCCTTCTCCCATCAGTGGAAGGCAGCCTCGGATGAATCCGGTGACCTGGGTGAAGTTCTCGGCGATGAGCGCGGCCTCGCCTTTGGGGTTGATGTCGGCAAACGGGGAGTTGAACGTGCCTCCGGCATTGTTCACCAGCACGTCCACCCGCCCATAGGTCTCGCCCACTTCGGCCAGCCAGGCATCGCGGGGCTCGGGGTGGCGGACGTCGAACAGCCCGGTCAAACACCGTCGGCCCAGCGCCTTCACCGCGGTGGCGGTGCGGGCCATGTCGTCGGCTTCGCGATCGCAGATGGCCAGGTCGGCGCCGAAGCGGGCCAGGGCCACCGCGGTGGCCGCCCCGATCCCCCGAGCGCCGCCGGTGACGATGGCCACCTTGTCGGTGAGCAGCACGCTGGACGGATCCAATACGTTTTCATCACTCCAGATGGGATCCACCGGGCTCTTGAGCCCGCCCAAAGTCCACTCCCAATCAGTCATACTCCTACCCCCACTGCGGAACCGATCCCGAACGTGACCCCTGCGGCCACAGCGACAAAGAGTAGGTGGCGCAGCGCGCCCCGCAGTATCGACCGGCTGGTGGCCAGCGCCAACACACCACCCACCATCACGGCCCCGACCGCACCGAGGATGACCGATGCCACGATGGCACCGTTGCCGCCCCCGAAGAACCAAGGCAGCAGCGGCAAGATGGCGCCAAGAGCAAAGGATATGAACGAAGACGCCGCCGCAAAGAGGGGGTTGCCCAACTCGTTAGGATCAATGCCCATCTCCTCTCGGGCGTGAACCTCCAGGGCCTTCTCAGGGTCATCCATGATGTTGGAGGCCATCTCCCGAGCCATATCGGGGTCTACCCCACGAGATTCGTAGATTTCGGCAAGCTCCTCAACCTCGTGCTGTGGGTTGCGGGTGTGCTCTCGTCGCTCCATCTCCAGCTCCCGTTCCAGCAGCTCCCTTTGGGCCTGCATGGACAGGTATTCTCCGGCACCCATCGAAATAGCCCCCCCTATGAGGCCTGCGATCCCGACCAGCTGTACGAGTCCTTGTCCCGACGTGCCCCCGGCAAACCCCAAGATGATCGCCACGTTCGACACCAGGCCGTCACTCACCCCGAACACTGCAGCCCGGTACCCTCCTCGGGTCACATTGCGGTGGTGCCCCTCGCCGAGATGCGCCGAGCCGCTGCTCTTTCGTGCGAACACCGTCTCAACCTACCGCCCCTCCGCCGTCCTGCGGCGGAAGAACTAGGTCACATTCGCCCACGGGGAGCAATCACCACCTGTTCGTCTTCGCCGGCCCGTACCACCCAGTTGTCGCCTCGGCGGAGCACTTCGGTGCCGGGGGCGCTCAGGTCATCACCGGCTCTGACCCAGCTCACCGCCTGGCTCATGGATACGTCGACCAACCCGGCGCGACTGGCGGCTACGGCCTCGGCCGCAGCGCGACACGCCACCAAACCGGCCACCGGATCGGCGGCAGCGTCACCAACGAACCACGGCAACCCTCCATCGGGGACTTCCAACCACAAACCCCCGCTCACCGCGGCGTCGTCGCCGAAGGCGGCCCGGTCGTCGCCGTGGCCGGTGATCGACACCCATACCAGCCCGAAGCTCCCGGCCATCTCCAGCCGGTCGATCCCCCAGTTGGCCCACACCCGGGGCCGCAATCCGTCGACCACCACGGCCGCCTGCCGGCACAGATCCAGAAATCGCCGCCGACCATCCTCCGACCCCAGGTCAATGACCGTGTCCTTCTTGCCCTGGTTCAACCGCTCATAGAACGCAGACGAGCCATATCGAGCGCCGTCGGGGCGCCCTGGCGCCTCAACCTTCACCACCTCGAATCCGAAGTCACCTAGCAGCGAGGCGCACAGCGGGCCAGCCCACAGCGAGCTCACATCCAGCACCAGATTCCGGCCAATTCCTGCCGGTCCGGCATCGGTGAGCGACCAGGGCTCCGTTGGCGGCGACGGGCGGACTGCCTCCCCCACCGCCAAGCCCAGCCAATTGGCCCGCTCTACTAATTGGGCTACCGGCTTTTCCCGCACTCCCGCGGCCACTGCGGACCACACGTCGTCCCCGGCCAGATCGCCGATCTCCAGCCAAGCGGGAACCGCTTCGGTGTCGCTGGTGCGGGCCAGCGACACCGCCAGCACGCCGTCGGCCGCGGCCACCATGCGACACGCGCCTCCCACTGAGACCGGCCCACGACGAGTTCGCCCCACCAGCGCGGCCCGCTCACCCAAGAAGCCCGCGGCATCGGCCCTCAGAGCCTCTCCGCGCAGCCCAGCAATGTCGTTTACCACGCCATCAAGACGCTCCACCCAAAGGCCCGAGGCCACCGCCGGGGGTCCGTGCTCGGGACCGCTAAGGCCCATCAGCCCCGATTTGGCCCAAATCAGCGCCGGGTGGCGGCCGCTGGGGGTGGAGTCCATCACTGCAGTTTGTACCTGTTGAGGCTGACGGGAAAAGATTGGGAGATATCTCCCAGGAGGTAGGAATGGACCTGAAACCGGGTAGCCGCCTCAAGAGCTCGGTATGCAATACCGAGCTCATCGTGGTCAAAGCACCAAGCGGCAACATGGACATAACCTGTGGCGGCGCGCCGATGGCCGATCCGGCAGAGGCCGAGCAAAACGGCGAAGTCGCCGCCGATGCCGCCGAGGGAACCGCGCTGGGCAAGCGCTACGTGAACGAGAACGAGTCGCTCGAGGTCTTGTGCACCAAGCCCGGCGACGGCTCTCTGGCGCTAGGCGGCACCCCCCTCGGTCTCAAAGAAGCCAAGCCCTTACCGGCCTCCGACTAGCTGAGCCGTCGGGAGACGCGCCCCAAGGGATGAGCCCATGAACTTGATGATGCTGCTGGAGATGGCGTCCAGCGGTTTTGGCGACCGCACCGCGGTTGGATCTCATGGGCGAGGACTCACCTACGAACAGTTGTTCCAGCGCTCTGGCGCCGCCGCTGCGCACTTCCGCGAGGCAGGAATCGATCGGGTCAGCATGGTGGACGTCAGCAGCGAGGCCCTGCCGATCGCCCTGTTCGGCTCGGCTTGGGCCGGGGTGCCGTTCGTCCCTCTCAATTACCGGCTGACCGTGCCCGAACTGCGGCTATTGGCCTCCGAGGTGGCCCCCTCGGTCACGGTGTGCAACGACGACGCCCTCGCCGCCATCGAAGACCTCGACGGAGTGCGGGCCGTTGTCCGGCCTGATTTCCTGACCCAATGGGCCGAAGGAAGCACTCCCGACAGCGACTGGAACGTCGACCCCGACGAAATAGCCATCCTGCTCTACACCAGCGGCACGACGGGTGCTCCCAAAGCCGCGGTGCTGCGCCACAAGCACCTGGTGTCGTACATCATCGGGTCGGTGGAGTTCATGGGCGCGGCCGAGGATGAGGCCACCCTGGTGTCGGTGCCTCCCTATCACGTGGCCGGCATGGCCGCGATCTTGAGCGCGGTGTACGCCGGACGCCGTATCGTGCAGCTTCCCAACTTCGACGCCGCCGCCTGGGTCAACCTGGTCCGGGCCGAAGGCGTGACCCATGCCATGGTGGTGCCCACCATGCTGGCCCGCATTGTGGACCACTTGGAAGACGTCGGGGGCGGGCTCCCCTCGCTGCGGGCTCTGTCGTACGGGGGCGGCAAGATGCCCGCTCCGGTAATCGCCCGGGCACTGGATGAGCTGCCCGAGACCAACTTCGTGAACGCCTACGGCCTCACCGAGACCAGCTCTACCGTGGCGGTGCTCGGACCCGAGGAGCATCGGGAAGCCCACCGCTCCGATGATCCCGCCGTGCGGGCTCGGCTGGGCTCAGCCGGCCAGCCCCTGCCCGCCATCGAGGTGGACATCCGCGACGAGGAAGGAAACCCTGTTCCCAATGGAACATCGGGTGAGATCTGGGTGCGGGGCGAGCAGGTGTCTGGCGAATACCTGGGGCGGAACTCCCGAGTCACCACCGACGGGTGGTTCCCCACCAACGACGGCGGTTCGCTGGACACCGACGGCTACCTCTATGTGGAGGGCCGCATCGACGACATCATCGTGCGAGGAGGCGAGAACATCTCCCCCGGCGAGATCGAGGATGTGCTGCTGAGCCACCAGTCCATTGCCGATGCAGCCGCAATCGGCGTGCCGGATGAGCAGTGGGGCGAGGCAGTAGCCGCGGTGGTAGTGCCCGCCAAGGGCCAGACGGTGGATATCGCCGAGCTCCAGGAGTTCGTAAAGGCCCAAATGCGGTCGTCTCGCACCCCCGACCGCATCGAAGTGCGCGACGAGCTGCCCTATAACGAAACCGGCAAGCTCCTGCGCCGAGTGTTGCGCGATGACCTGGCCGGAAGCCGCTGATTCCCACCTGGGCTAACCTGCGATCACTCAGTGATGGCAGCGCCAATCCAAACCACGGGCCTGGCTGAGGCCCACGCGCTTCTGTCCCACCCCTATGCCGGTGAGGACTTGGGGCTGGCCGATTGCCCAGTGATCCTCGTCGAGTTGACCGCCTCCGACCTGTCGGTGAGGCCTTCCGATGAGATGGCCGAGCTGGTCAACAGCACCCCCGCAGTGACAGTGGTGGCCGTGCCCGGCGGCATCGGCGCCGCCGATACCGCCAAGCTGGCCGAGCTGTGCGAGCCCTTCGACATCGTGCTGGCTCCCGACGATGTTCCGGCCCCTCTGGCCTTCCCGCCCGGTGAGCTGGACCAAATCGCCGCGGCCGCGGCGGCGTCGCCGGCCGCGGCGGTGGCCTTGGTGCAGACCCTCCGACTTAGCGAGAACAGCTCCACCACCGACGGGTTGGTGGCCGAGTCGCTGGCCTACTCCACCCTCCAGTCCGGCCCCCAGTTCCAGGCCTGGCTGGCCACTCAGCCCACCCGGCTGGTGCCGGTCAACCCCGAGCCCGCGGTGCTGGCCGATCGCGCCGGGTCCACCCTTCGACTCACCCTCAACCGGCCCGAGCGCCACAACGCCTTCAGCGCCGAGATGCGCGACGGCCTAGTGGAGCAGCTCCGGGCGGCGTGGGCCGACCCCAGCCTCGACGGCATCGTGCTCGACGGCGCCGGGCCCACCTTCTGCTCCGGCGGCGACCTGGCCGAGTTCGGCACCACCCCCGACCCGGGCACCGCCCATCGCGTCCGCTCGGTGCGCAGCGCCGCCTTCTGGATCGACCGACTGGCGGCCAAGACCCGGGCCATGGTCCATGGCACCTGCGTGGGGGCGGGCGTGGAACTGCCCGCCTACGCCCACGACGTGGTCGCCCACCCCGCCACCACTTTCCGCCTGCCCGAGGTGGCCATGGGCCTGGTCCCCGGCGCCGGCGGCACTGTCAGCATCGCCCGCCGTATCGGCCGCCAACGTCTTTGCTATTTCGCCCTCACCAACACCGAGATCGACGCCGCCGGTGCCCTGTCCTGGGGCCTCATCGACCGCATCGAGAGCTGAACGGCTAGAAGAGGCTGGGGACTCCGAGTTCGGTTCCTCCCGTGACGGGAAGGGTGGCGCCGGTGATGTAGGCGGCGTTGGGGGAGGCCAGAAAGACGATGGCGTGGGCCACGTCGTCGGGTTCGCCCATGCGGCCCAGCGGGTAGCGGCGGCCGAATTCGGCCTTCTCCTCGGGGGTCATCGACGCGGTGATGTGCATGGTGTCAATCGGACCGGGGGCCACGGCATTCACTCTCACATCGGGGGCGTACTCGGCCGCCAAGTCCCTGGTCATGGCGATCACCCCGGCCTTGGCCGAGGCATAGGCCACATGGGGCGTGGTGAACCGCAAGGCGGCGATGGAGGCCACGTTCACCACGTTGCCTCCGGTATCGGCCAGCGCGGGGTAGGCCCGGCGGGTTGTGAGGAAGAACGACCGCAGGTTGGTGGAGAGCTGGTCGTCCCACTCCTCGGGGGAGATTTCGGCAGTGGGCTTGAGAAGCCAGGCGCCGGCGTTGTTCACCAGCACGTCGAGGCGGCCAAAGGCCGCCACCGTGTCGTCGATGATCGCATGGGCATCGCCGGTATCGCCCACGTCACCGCCCAGTCGTAGCGACAACTCCTCTACCGACTCCAGGGCTTCGACGTCCCGGTCGGCCCCCGCCACCACTGCCCCGGCGTCGGCGAACTGGATCGCGGTACTTCGGCCGATGCCCCGGGCTGCGCCGGTGACAAGCACCACCCGATCGGCGAATTCGGCCATGGGCTCGCTACAGGCGCTCGATGATGGTGACGTTGGCCTGGCCACCGCCCTCGCACATGGTTTGCAGCCCGTAGCGGCCGCCGGTGCGCTCCAACTCGTTCAGCAGGGTGGTCATCAGCCGGGCCCCGGTGGCGCCCAGCGGGTGGCCCAGGGCGATGGCCCCGCCGTTCACGTTGACCTTCTCGTGGGGCACGTCGTGCTCACCCATCCACGCCAACACCACCGAGGCGAAGGCCTCGTTGCACTCGAATAGGTCGATGTCATCGATGGTCATTCCAGTTCGGGCCAGCGCGTACTCGGTGGCGGGGATGGGGCCGGTGAGCATGTAGATGGGATCCGCGCCCCGCACCGACATGTGGTGGAAGCGGGCCCGGGGCTTCAGGCCGTGGTCGGCCACCGCCTGCTCCCCGCAGATCAGCATGGCGCAGGCCGCGTCGGAGATCTGGCTGGACACTGCGGCGGTCAACCGCCCGCCCTCCACCAGCACGGACAGACCGGCCATTTTCTCCATGGTGGTCCCCCGGCGGATGCCCTCGTCTACTTCCAAGCCGCCTAAGGGCAGGATCTCGTTCTCAAACCGTGCCTCGTCGGTGGCGGTGGCCGCCCGCTCATGGCTGGCCAGCGCAAACTCCTCCATCTGCTCCCGGCTGATGTCCCAGTGCTCGGCGATCATCTCCGCCCCCCGGAACTGCGACACCTCCTGCGTGCCGTAGCGGTCGACCCAGCCGTTGGAGCCGGTGAAGGGGTCGGGATCAGTCACCCCAACGTGCTCGGCCACAGTCATGGCCGCGCCAATGGGGATCATGCTCATGTTCTGGACGCCGCCGGCCACCACCAAGTCGTTCACACCGGCCATCACCGCTTGGGCCGCGAAGTGCACGGCCTGCTGGGCCGACCCGCACTGGCGGTCGATTGTGGTACCGGGAACATGCTCGGGCAACCCGGCGGCCAGCCAGGCGGTGCGGGCAATGTCGCCCGCCTGGGGGCCGAGCGCGTCCACGCAGCCGTACATCACGTCGTCTACCGCCGCGGGGTCGACGCCGGTCCGGTCGAGCAGGCCGAGAATGGGATGGGCCCCCAGATCGGCCGGGTGTATCTCTGACAGGCTGCCGCCCCGCCGTCCCACCGGAGTGCGGACCGCGTCGATGATGTATGCCTCAGCCATGGCTGCTCCTCTTTTTGGTCTTAGAAATCATCGCGGCTCGCGGGGCAGGCCGAGAACCCGCTCGCCGATGATGTTCCGCTGAATCTCGTTCGATCCGGCATAGATGGTGTGGGCTCGGCTGTACAGGAAGGTCCGCTGCCAGGAGTCCAGCGTGTACTCCTCGCCGTCGTCGGCCGCCACCGCCATGCCATCGGCCCCCCGCACCCCCACCATCAACTCCCCCAGCGAGCGGTGCCAGTTGGACCACAACAGCTTCCCAATGGACATCTCCGGCCCCGGCACCCCGCCAGCGTCCACCACCGTAAGCATCCGCAGGTTGTTGTACCGCATGATCTCCAAGGTGGCGTAAGCCTGGGCCAGTTCCTGGCGGGCCACCAGATCGTCGGCGGTGCCGTTGGCCCGAGCCTCGGCCAACAACGAATCCAGCTCTTGGCGGAAATAGGTCTGCTGACCCAGCGTGGACGCCCCCCGTTCGAAGGCCAGGGTGCCCATGGCCACCTCCCAGCCCCGCCCCGGCTGGCCCACCACTAGGTCGGCGTCGGTCACCGCGTCGTCGAAGAAGACCTCGTTGAACTCGGTTCCCCCGGTCACCTGCACAATGGGACGGATCTCAATCCCCGGTTGGTCCATGGGCACCAGCAGATAGGACAGCCCGGCATGGCGGGCCGAGTCGGGGTCGGTGCGGCACACCACGAAACACCAGTCGGAGTACTGGGCCAGCGAGGTCCAGATCTTCTGGCCGTTGACCACCCAGCGGTCGCCGTCGAGCACCGCTTTGGTTCCCACATTGGCCAAGTCCGACCCGGCATTGGGCTCGGAGTAGCCCTGGCACCAGAACTCATCGCCCGACAAGATCGGGGGCACAAACCGCTCCTGCTGTTCGGGGGTTCCGTAGGCCACCAGGGTCGGGCCCAACAGCGTGACCCCCATGTTGGGCAGCCGCCCCGGAGCCCGAGCCTCCACATAGGTCTGGTGAAACAGCACCTGCTCCGACAGGCTGCACTCCCGGCCCCCCAGATGAGCCGGGAAGTCGACACCCAGCCAACCGCCGCTGGCCATCTCCCGCTCCCAGGCGATCTGCTGCTCGACGGGGATGTCCTCTTGGCCCATGCCGCCCCGGCCCCGCAGCCCGGCGAATTCCCCCACCAGGTGCTCCTCGAGCCACGTCCGCACCTCGTCGCGGAAGTCTCGCTCAGCGGGAGTGAGGTCGAAATCCATCTGCCGAGAATCTACTGGCGACCAGGCCGATCAGCCCAAGGCACAAGCGGCGACTAGTGGTCCGTCTGTGAATTGGCAGGTGCGGATTGCGACGGCAGCGGCGTTCCTCGCAAGGCGCACCGACGCAGCCATACCCGGAGCGTACGGCAAGGAGGAGCAACGCAGCGGGGGGCGTCGATGCCTAGCAGGACGCCCTGGTCAATTTGCAGACGGACCACTAGGCGTCGTCGGCCCGTACCTGGATGGTGTGCCAGCCGGTGGCGCCGTCGGGCGCCGGGTTGCTGATATCCGAAGTCTGGGTGGTGCCGGTGCCATCGGTGGCCCGCACTCTGACCAAGTGCTGGCCGGGGGTGGCGTTCCAGGTGACCATCCACTGCCGCCAGGAGTTGATCGTGGTCTCGCGGCTGAGTTCCGCCTCCACCCATGGCTCGTCGTCGACCTGTACCTCCACTTTGTCGATGGAGCGGCTGGGGGCCCAGGCCACCCCGGCAATCGCCGTTGGGCCGGGATCGATAACAGAATTCCTGCGGGGTACGTCGATGCGGGACTGAGTCTTGATCGGTCCTTCCTTCGACCAACCGCGGGGGATCCAGTAGCCGTTGAAGCCTTCCCAGGTGGTGAGCTCGATATCCGACAGCCACTTGGTGGCCGACACGTAGCCGTAGAGACCGGCCACCACCAAGCGGGCCGGGAAACCATGGGAGATGGGCAGCGGCTCGCCGTTCATCTGCACAGCCACCATGGCGATCCTCCCGTCGAGCGCCACCTCGGTGGGAAAGCCCGCGGTCCAGCGGTCAACCGACCGGCCCACGATCTGAGTGGCACCGGGCTGCACTCCGGCCTGGTCCAGCACGGTGGCCAGCGGCACCCCCACCCATTCGGCGTTGCCTACCAAGCGGCCGCCCACGCTGTTGGAAACACACGAAAGGGTCACTTGCTCTCGAACCAGGCCCAAGTCGAGCAATTCCCCGAAGCTGATCTCCACTTCCCGGTCCACCATGCCGTGGATCCGCAGCGACCAGTCTTCGGGGTCCACCTGGGGGTACGACAGCGCGGTGTCTATCAGGTAGAAATCCTCATTGGGAGTGATCAGGGGCGCGATCCCGGCGATGTAGTCGAAATTCGGCTCCCGCACCGGCTCGGCCGTGACCGAGGGCGTCGCTTCAGCAGTGGGATCGGCCGTCGCCTCAGGGGTGCCATCGGCCGAGGGTGTTGAACCCGCGTCAGGCGTCGCCCTCGGAGTGGCGTCGGCGTCGACTATGGCATCTCCGGCCTGGTCCTGGCCGCTGGCAGTCGGGGTAGCCCCGGCCGTCGGCGTAGCAATGGTGCGACCTTGGAGAGCTTCGGCAACCCCTTCGCGGGCCCCTTCCACGGTGTCCCGCCGTCGCAGCCACCGCCCGAGCAGGCCGCCGGTCAGCGATGCGCCGGCCATGATGCCCACCGCTCCCACGAAGCGGCGCCGATCGTTGAACCGGCCCCGGCCGACCATCGGCACCGGTCGGGCTTCGGCATCCGAAGGCTCTTCATCACCAGCAAAACGGGAGAAGAGGGCCAGCGCATACAGACTCATGAACACCGCGATGCCGAAAGCACCCGATACCAGCCCCGACATCCATCCCAGACCGTCGCTAGACAGGGGATTGCGGGCCGCAGCCCACCCGCCGACCACCGCGAACACCACCAGGCCAGCGGGCATCACCCACCAGCGCTTCCGGGAGGGCCAGCCCAGCACCGCGCCAAGAAGGATGGAAACCACCACGATGCCCCAGACCAAGGCCGGCTTCTGCGCGCTACCCAGTGTGTCGATGGACCAGCGGGCGATGAAGCCGGGAGTAATGTCTACGATCTCCTCGGCCACCGAGACCACCAGCGACGGGATCTTTCGGCTCAGCCCCGACAGGATCTCGCTCAGGCCGAGGGCGCCTCCTGCGGCCACGATTCCGGCGGAGATCGCCTGGAACGGTGAGATGGCCGCTTGCCGCCCGGCAGATGCGGTCGCTTCCGATTCGCTCATTTCTGCATTCCGATCATCTAGGCCGGGATGTCTTCATCCGGCGTTGTGGAACTAAGGCTATTGTGAATTTCTGCCGTTTGGGACAACGGACCCACTACTTGGAGCTGGATTATGGAACTCGCGCCGATCGGCACCCGCTTGTATGCCTGCTTGCAGCGCGACCGAGGCTTGGGCTGGAGCAATTCGGGACTAATTGCCGCCGGGGGTGGCATGGTGGTCGACACCCTGTACGACCAGAGGCTCACCGCCCAAATGGCCGATCTGTACGCCGAAGTCCATCCCGAATCCCCGGCCCGGGTGGTGAATACCCACCACAACGGCGACCACTGCTGGGGGAACAAGATCTTCGAGAACGCCGAGATCATCGCTCACACCGGTTGCGCCGAGCGGTTCGACGAATTCACCCCCGCGCAGGCCGCATCAATGGCCGCTATGGAGAATCCGCCTGCACGCTTGGCTGCCCTGACCGAAGCGTTTCGAGAGTTCCATTTCGACGATGTGGAGCTGGTACGCCCTAACCGGGTAATCGACGGCGACCTGACGCTCGATCTCGATGGTCTGAAAGCGGAGATCATCTACGTCGGCCCGGCCCACACTGCTGGCGACCTGATCGTCAGCATCCCCGACCAAGGAGTGGTGTTCGCCGGGGATGTGGTGTTCCACCGGTGTACCCCGATCGGCTGGGAGGGCACCCACCGGGCATGGGTGGACGCGCTGGTAGCCATCGAGGCGATGGCCCCAGAGACGGTGGTGGCCGGCCACGGACCGCTGTGCGATACCGACGGGGTTCGGGCCATGCGGGAGTACTTGGAGTACGTGTGGGAGGAGTCATCGGCCCACCACACTGCCGGGCAAACCGCCTCTCAGGCCTGCCAGACCATCGATCCCGGTGAGTATGCGTCGTGGAACGAGCCCTGGCGGCTGGCGTTCAACGTGCACCGCGCCTTCAAGGAACTCGACGGCGGTGCCTGGGACGATCCCTACGACACCGGTGCCGCCATGGCCGATGCCGCCCTCCTCCAGGAGCGATGGGCCTCGTGACCCCATGACTCCGCTGGAGGCCTTAGGCGTCAACCAGCATTGGCGAGAGCTGGCTCAGAGCCAGGCGGGTTTTCTGGGCCGGGTGGTGCAGGTGGACCGGGGGGAGTGCGAGGTGATGACCGACAACGGCCAGATCCGGGTCACATCTGACTCCCAGCGAGCCCAAGGCGATGTGGCTCCGGTGACCGGCGACTGGATCACCGTCGTGCCCGGTCCCGACGACAGCCTCGTGGTGGAACAGGTGCTGGAGCGCCGCACGCTGGTGGTGAGGCGAGACCCGGCTGAGGAGGCCCGACCCCAGACCCTGGTGGCCAATGCCGATGTGGTGGGGGTGGTGCACGGACTCGACCGGCGCATCAACCCGGCCCAGCTTGAGCGCTTCTGCGTGGTGGGTTGGCAGTCAGGTGCGGCGGTGGCGGTGATCTTGGCCAAGGCCGACCTTCGCCGTAACCCCGATCGAGATGCTGCCAAGGCCGTCGCCCTGGCGCCGGGGGCAACGGTGGTGGTCACCGCCGCGTTGCGGGGCGAGGGCCTCGACCGTTTTTCCGCCCTGTTAGAGGGGAACCGCACCCTGGCGCTGCTGGGACCGTCGGGGGTGGGCAAATCGACGCTTATCAACGCCCTGTTCGGCACAGAGGTGCAGGACACTCAGGAGGTGCGGGCGGGCGACGCCAGAGGGCGCCACACCACCATCGCCCGGCGGCTCATCCCCTTGACCGATGGCGGATCGATTGTGGACACCCCCGGCATCCGGGCCGTGGGGCCGTGGGATGCGTGGGAAGGGCTGGCCGCGGCCTACTCCGAGATCGACGCCCTCGACCAGGATTGCCGTTTCGCCGAGGACTGCTGGCACCAGGGAGAGCCTGACTGCGCGGTGGAAGGCAAAGTGGATGCGGGCCGCCTGCGGCGCTATTTGGAGCTGGCTGAAGAGTTGGCCGACCAAGATCTTGACCGGGCTCGTCGCAGGCGCAAGTAGCCTTCCTCGGCCCAGCCGATCAGATAGACAGGGCCCCGGCGGCCCAGTTGGTACCGCCGGTGTCGCGGAACGGGGCACTCCGAGTCGCGTCAGCGGGCTTCGGCCTCGGACTGGGCGCGAATCCTGATTTCTTCCTGCTCCTCGGTGCGGGCCGGGAGGTGGTGGGTCAGCCAGCCCCCGTCCACAAACAGGGTATGACCGGTGATGTAGGAGGCTTCATCGCTGGCCAGAAAAACCGCGGCGTCGGCAATGTCGCCGGGCTCGCCGAAGCGATTCAACGGCACCATCTCGGCCAGCGACTTCTCCAGCTCGGGCACCGCCCGCAGCCCCTCGGTCATGCGGGTCTTCATGTAGCCCGGCCCCACTGCGTTCACTCGGATGCCGAACTCCCCAAGCGCCATGGCCCCACTGCGAATCAGTGAGATCACCCCGGCCTTGGAGGCGGCATAAGCCGGCGTCTGGGGGTTGCCCTCCGCCCCAAGGATGGAGGAGGTGTTCAACAGTACACCACCGCCGCCTCGCGCCACCATGTGGCGGGCCGCGATCTGGTTGCACAGAAACACCCCGGTCAGGTTCACATCGAGCATCCGGCCCCAGAACTCGTCGTCAATATCCAGGTACGAAGGGGAATTGGCGATGCCCGCGTTGGCCACCATGATGTCCAGGCGCCTGTGGCGCTCGACTGCCCCGTCCACCAGGGCCTGCACCGATTCCCGATCGGACACGTCGCAACTCTGAGCTTCCACCCCTAGCTCGTCGGCCACGTGCTCCATGGCCGCTTCGTCCACATCGGCGATCACCACCACCGCCCCCTCGGCGGCGAACTTGCGGCTGATGGCTTCTCCCAGACCGTTGGCCCCGCCGGTGACGATGGCCACCCTTCCTTCCAAGCGCATGCTCATGGAGACATCATGGCAAACCCCGCTCTCCGGCATCGATGTCTGGCCTGCGCAATCGCCTCCTCGATACAAGCGGAAGCGGACGGGATGCGCTAGAAAACTCGGATGCCGAGCGCTACGCCATTAGCCAACAAGATCGCAGCCGTTACCGGCGGGGGCGGGGGAATCGGGGGCGGAATCTCCCGGCTGTTCGCCGAAGCCGGTGCCGCGGTGGTGGTCAATGACATCGACGCCGACCTGGCCAACGCCGCCGTGGGCGACATCACCGACGCCGGAGGGCGGGCCATCGCGGTGGTGGGCGACATCACCGACGCTGAAGTGGTGGCCGAGTTCCACCGGGCGGCGGTGGAGTTCGGCGACGGCCGGGTGGACGTGCTGGTCAACAACGTGGGCGACTACCGGCCGGGCGCGGGCAAGTTCATCCGCACCACTGAGGCCGACTGGGATGCTCAGATCAACATCACCTTCCGCCATGTGCTGCGCTGCACCCACGCGTTTATGCCCACCATGGTGGAGGGAGGCGGCGGCACCATCGTGAATGTGTCTACCGTGGAGGCGATGCGGGCAATGCCCCGCATCGCGGTGTATTCGGCGTCCAACGCCGCCATCATCGCCTTCACCCGATCGGTCGCCCTGGAGATGGCCGACCAGAACATCCGGGTCAACTGCATCGCCCCCGACATGGCCGTCACCCTGCAAACCCCCCTCGACCAGATGCTCCGGGGCCGCCCCCTCGACCAGGTTTCCCGGTTGATCCCCCTATGCCGCTTTGGCAATCCCGATGACTTCGCCGAAGTAGCCCTGTTCTTGGCCTCCGACCAGTCCCGCTTCATGACCGGCCAGACCATCCCAGTGGACGGCGGCACCATGACCGCCCAGGGCTGGTACCGCCGGTCCGACGGCCGCGGCTTCACCAACCTCCCCGATGCCCCCTGAGCGCCCCAGCTTTGCCGAACTTTGATCAGTCCAAGCCGTACTGGGGAAGACGGCCGTTGGCGATCATGGTGAGGCTGCCGGTTCCGGTCTCGTCGCCGTCGTCGGTGGTGACGGTGACCGGGGCGATGCGGTGCATGGGGGTGAACACCTCGCCGGTGGCGGGCACCACATCGGCGGGATGGCTGACGTCCCAGATCTCATGCTCGAGATACGACTCGCCCCGATACACCCCGAGGCCGAGTTCGTCGTTCCACCCGCCGCTGTAGCCCAGCCCGGCCATGGCCACCGCCGAGCCCAGAGGCGTCGAACACAGTCGCAGTGAGCGCCCGTCGTCCAGACTCACCGCCATGTCGGCCGTCGAAAACCGCCGGGTACCGGAGAAGAACTCCAATGACAGATCGGCTTGGGTGACGTGGCGATCTACGTCGGGGGCATCCCGGTCTCGGATGAGCCCGGTGAGATACACCCGCTCGGATCCCCGCTCCATAATCTGCACATGGCCGGCCCGGCGGTTGGTGGAGAAGAAGAGGAAGTAGAACAACGTGCCGGCCTCGCTGTGCCGCCGGGGCGGACCCGTCACCGGCTCGGGGATGCCCATTGCGGGGCGCACTCCCCAGGAGTGGTCTCGTCCCCCCCACCAGCCGTCCACCGTCAGACCCTCGTCTCCCACGGTGATCCAACCGTCGACCACCCCGACCTGGTTGAACCGCTGGTAGTCCTGGGCCACCCGGCCCCGCTCCCGCTCCACGTGGGGCTTCTCGATCTCCGGGGCCAACTCGGCCCGCCACACCAGATCGCAAGCGATGGAATGGTCGCCGGGAGCCAGGATTATTCGCAGTTCTTCCAGCGGGACCGTCGGCTCCACCCGCATCGGCCCTACCTCGGGGTCGAAACGGGGGCGCAGCGCCCGCGACGCCCGCAGGTTGTGCTGAGTGCCGCCTCGCACCATCACCACTCCGCCGTCGATCACGTTCATGTTGTTGTACGACCCCATGGTGAACTGCATCGCTCCCTGGCCAGCTGGGTCGTAGATGGCGAACCAATAGCGGTCGAAGAAGCGGGGATCGGACGTGCCGACGTGCTCGAACGGCTCAGCGATCTGGTGCCACAGTGTGTCGTCTAAGGGTCCGAGCATGGTCATCTCAGCCTTTCTGTTGAGTCGGCCAGGTAGGCCCGCACCGCGGGGGACGGCTTAGACCCGCTCATGATCTCATCGGTCAGCCGAGCCCGGAGCCCCCGGTGATACTCCTCGGCGGCAGCCAGGTGGACTACCCCGGGCACCGCTTCTTCCAGCTCCGCGGGTTCGACGCCCAAGACCTCTTCTAGAGCCCGGATGTCGGTCACCAGTTCGGGCAGCACCTCATGCCATCGTGCCGCGGCGTGCTCAAGGGCCGCGGCCGCGAAGGTGATCTGCTCCTGCAAATAGGAGTCAGACACCTCGGGCGCGGCCAACTCCACCAACACCCGCCGGGCCCCCATGATCTGCTCGCTCAGTGTCGGTCTCATCCCAACTCCTCCGCGGTCTGGGCCAACAACACCTTTGCCAGAAGTCCAGCTCCAGACCACACCCGAAGGGTGCGACCGTCACAGAAGCTACGCACCCCGGTCATGACAATGGCCACCAGTTTGTAGTTGGCGAGCACCTGCCAGAATCGCAGAGCATCCCGGTCGACGATCCGGCCGGTGCGAGCCTCGTAAGCCGACACCAGATCATCCGCCTCCCAGCGTCCAGGAATCTGGTGCTCAATCCGGCGAACCGGATTGGTCACCCATCCCACATCCTCGGCCGGGTCTCCCAAGTGGACGGTCTCCCAGTCCAGCAATACCTTCACCTGATCGCCGTCAAATAGCACATTGCCCGGTTTGATGTCGCCGTGGACCACAGTGACCTCGCCGGGCTCCGGCCGGTTGCGGCGCAGCCACTGCTCGATCAGGGCCAACAGCGGCTGAGGCTCCAATGACTGGCGCTCTATCACCGCGGCCCATTCGTCGATAGCTGCGGCTGCCGGATCGGCGGGTACGGCCAGCACTTGATCAAGCCCGGCACCCTTCCAGTCCAGGGAGTGGATCTCGTTCATCAAATCCACCATCTGCGACGCGATGTCGGCCCGGGTGTCCTCGTCGAGCCGGCTGGAACTCTCATCCAGAATGAAGTGGTCGTTGTGCCCGTCGTAGCGGGTCATAACCAGCGCCGGGCGGCCCAACTCCGATCCGTCAGCATCAAGCCACACCACCTCTGGGGCCCGCACCGGCTGGTCGTGCAGCCGCCGCAGCACCTCGTACTCCACCCGTCGGTCGGTTTCCAGCACGCTACCCACGGGGTCGCGCCGCAGAAACAGGCGTCGATGGTGCGACTGCCCGCCGTCTTCCCACAACAAGTCGAACGGCCAGTTCTCCCTCGATTGGCCGCCGATGGCCCGGGCCTCGCCTTCCACCCGAAGCCCGTCCACGTCCCCCAAGCGCCGCCGGATGAACGCTTCCAGCGCATTGTCGAAATCACTGGCCATCGCTAGAAAGGTACTTGCCGACCGCTGAGTGGAGCTGAGCGGACTCGAACCGCCGGCCTCCTCGTTGCGAACGAGGCGCTCTAGCCAACTGAGCTACAGCCCCAAGTTCGACCAGCCTACTAGCGGCCTACTCCTGAACAACGAGTGGAATCAGCCGCAGACGGTGGTCAGCGTCGTCCGCTTGAGGCCGCGCCCCACGGCTCATTCGTCGAGCCGTCGACGTCAACCGGGCTGAGGCGCTCTTCGCTGGTCCGCTGGTGCTGCACCAGCAGCAGGGCGTAGGCCAGCAGCAGGGCGTCGACCAGCAGATGGACCACGAGGGCGACTCCGCCGAAGTAGACGGCAAGCACGAACGTGGCCAGCGCGCCGATGATGAGCGTGACGAGGATACGCCGCCGACGGCGACGAGCGTCGATTGAGGAGAGAGACCTACCTCGCATCGGGGTAGAAGCCATCTCAGAAGCGTATACCGAAGGAGATATCCCGATGTTGGGGCGAAGGGCCACCACCGGTGCGGCTACCGCACCTCGCTCGGCCAATCGGGGATGTACCGATCGCCTGGGAACATTCATCCCCCACTGCGTTCGACGCCTGCCGCCAAGCTGGCCGCTACGCGCCCGGCGGATCAAGGGCGGTATCAAAAAGGCAGCCCAAGCGGCAGCCAAGATCATAAGTAACACAGATGTCACCAATCTCGGAGGTCCCTTACAATCGAAATGGTAAACCACGGCGAGGTGCCTGCTGGTGAATGGTCGCGTTTCGCCCATCTATGCAGGACAAATGAACGCGCGGTTACTATCGGCCGTCGGACGTTACAGTGATCTGACACTTGTTACGGTTCTACTACAAAAAGTCCACCCTCGCCACCCCGTCTTCCGCTCTCAGCCGAAGCGCAATTTCAAGTGCGGGTTCAATTGTCGTAGCCGACTCCGTCATCCCCCGGGCGCCGGTAGTGGCCGGAGCGGCCCCCCGACTTCTCCCAAAGGGCCACTTCGCCAATCACCATCTCTTTGTCACGCGATTTGCACATGTCGTAAACGGTCAGCGCGGCCACCGAGCAGGCAGTGAGAGCCTCCATTTCGACCCCCGTCCGGTCCACCGTTTCCACCTCGGACTCGATCTCAATGTAGGTGTCCTCGATCCGGAAGTTAACCAGCACCGCACCTACTAACAGCGGGTGGCACAGCGGAATCAGCTCGGGGGTGCGCTTGGCCGCCTGGATGCCTGCCACCCGGGCCACCGCCAGTACGTCTCCTTTGGCCACGGCCCCTCGGGCCACGGCCGAGGCAGTGTCGGCGCTCATGAACACCCTGGCTCGGGCGATGGCCCGGCGGTGGGACGCCTCTTTGGGGGTGACGTCCACCATGCGGGCCCGGCCGAGGGGGTCGATGTGGGTGAACCCGGCATCGGTCATGGTCAACCCCCGATCTGCGACATCGAACGGCCGGGGCGGATGAAGTGAACCTGGTTGATGGCGTGCCCGGCCCACTTGTCCTTCACGACATCGGAGATGACAGCGGCGATTTCTTCGTCGCTCGCTCCTGAGCGCAGCAGCTCCCGGAGGTCGTGTTCGTCCACCGCGAACAGGCAGTTGCGGAACATGCCCTCGGCGGTGAGCCGCACCCGGTCGCAGCTTCCGCAGAAGGCGTCGGTCACGCTGGCGATCACCCCGAACGAGCCCTGGCCGTCGGCGTAGTGCCACACCGCGGCCGGCGAGTGCGAGCGCTCGACAGGGGCCAGCGGGAACGCCTCGGCCACCGTGGAGACGATCTCGTCAAGGGTGACCACTTTGTCGTTGCTCCACGACTGGTCGGCATCCAATGGCATGAACTCGATGAACCGGACCTCTACGCCCTTCTCCCGGCCGAATCGGGCGAAATCCACGACCTCGTCGTCGTTGACGCCCCTCATCATCACCGCATTGATCTTCACCGGATCCAGGCCAGCAGCCACCGCGGCGTCGATTCCGTCCAATACCCTGTCCAAATCGTTTCGGCGGGTGAGGCGCTCAAACCGGTCGGGCTGAAGAGAGTCGAGCGAGATATTGATCCTCCGCAACCCGGCAGCCACCAACTTGTCGGCCAGTAGCCCCAGCGTGGCCCCATTGGTGGTCAGGGCCAGGTCTACGCCCAGCGCGGCGAGCTTTTCCACCAAGATCGGCAGGTTGGCCCGCACGGTGGGCTCCCCGCCGGTGAGCCGGATGCTGTCGATACCGAACCTATTCACCATCAATGCGGCTAAGCGCTCGATCTCTTCGAACGTGAGCAGGTCTTCGCGGGGCAGCCAGTCGAGCCCGTCGGCCGGCATGCAGTACGTGCAGCGAAAGTTGCACCGGTCGGTCACCGAGATGCGCAGATCTCGGTGGACCCGTCCGAAGGTGTCGATAAGCGGCACGCTCACATTTACATTCTGACCGAATAATCCGCTGAGCACACTGTGGAAAGCCAAACTGGCTTCGGTCAGCGCAGTACCAGCAGCGACACCGGCTCGCCCTCATCGAGCCCATCGCCATCGGGAATCACAGCCAGGGCATCGGCTGCGGCCATAGCCGAGAGTTGGTGCGAGCCCTGGCCTCCGGCTGATCTGACCAAGAACTCGCCATCGGCGTATTCAACTCGCACTCGGGCGAAGTGGGTCTTGCCGTCGGGCCGCCGGCGCAGGCGCTCGGCAACGCGGCCCGTCACCGGCTGGCGGTGCCAAGTGCCGGGGGAATGGCCCATCATCTTGCGCAGACCGGGCCGAGCGAACAACTCGAACGACACCATTGACGACACCGGGTTGCCGGGCAGCCCGAAAACAGGGATGCCTTCGACCAATCCGAAGGCCAGGGGTTTGGCCGGCTTGATGGCCACTTGCATCCACGACATATCGCCTATCTCGTCGAGCACCTTTTTCACATAGTCGTAATCGCCCATGCTCACCCCACCCGAGGTCAAAAGGG
This sequence comes from Acidimicrobiales bacterium, assembly GCA_963663255.1. Taxonomy (GTDB): domain Bacteria; phylum Actinomycetota; class Acidimicrobiia; order Acidimicrobiales; family Bin134; genus Poriferisocius. The sequence continues at coordinate 1,224,608 of OY760141.1, read as the reverse complement.
CGTCGCATTTCTCCACCCCGGCCCTGATACCCGAGGCGATCTCCGCCTCATCATCGGCCATGCTGCCCAGGTCCACCGGTTCGCACCCGGCCTCGGCCAGAAGGGCCAAAAGCGTGTGCCGGTTGGAGTCGCGGATCTGCCCCACTTCCAGTGGCTGCGGTCCCTCCACCAGCTCGTCGCCGGTGGACATGACCCCCACCCGGGCCTTTGGCCTCACCTTCACCTGATACATGCCCAAGCTGGTGAGCACCCCCAAGTGCCCAGGAGTCAGCACCTCTCCCGGCCCGAACACCGTCTGGCCGACGGTCAAGTCCTCACCGGCCCGGCGAATGTGGTTGCCCTCGGGCACCGACTGGGCCACGGTTACTTCTGAGCCGTCAGCACTGGTCTCGGTGAGCTCCACCATGACCACGGCGTCCGAGCCGGAGGGGATCACCGCGCCGGTCATAATGCGCGCTGCCTGTCCGGCTCCCACGGTGACATCGGGAGGCGTACCCGCGGCAATCGTGCCCGCGATGGCCAGGGTCACCGGGGCGTCGGCCACATCCGCCGACCGCACCGCGAAGCCGTCCATAGCCGTGTTATCGAACGGGGGCACCAACTCGGGTGCCAACACGGTCTCGGTGGTCACCAATCCTCGGGCGTGGTCAACAGACACCACCGCCTCGGCCAGCACGTCGCAGCCGGCCAGCACCCGCTCTTGGGCTTCGGACAAAGGGATCATCACCAGAGAGCCGGTTCTTCTCTGCGCCACATGCGGCGAATGTTCTCATGGTGGCGGGCAAGAACCACTACCGCAACTCCGATCGCTACCCCAACCTCCGGGGCTGGCCAACCTTGAATGGCCACCGCTGCCGGCGCGACCGCCGTCGCCACCAACGAGGCCGCCCCGGCCCGTTTGGTTGCGGCAAGAGCAACTCCCCACACGCCGATGAGGATCACCCCCACCACCGGGGAGAGTGCCAGCAGCATCCCCCCGAACGTGGCCACACCCTTGCCCCCTTCGCGATAACGCCCCAGCGGCACGATGTGGCCCACAACCGCCGCCGCCCCGCACGCCGCTCCAATCAACTGGTCCCCGAAGCCAAGCCCCAGACCGGCCGCTATCGCCCCCTTGCCCACATCGCTGAGCAGTACCCACGCCGCCGGCCACCGCCCCGCCACCCGGTACACATTGCTAGCCCCCGGATTATTCGACCCCTCCCGAGTCGGATCATGCCCCGTATACCTCCCCACCAAAAGCGCGCCAGGAAAAGTCCCCCACGCATACCCGGCCAGCACAAGCCACCAAGCCCAGTCCACACGCCAACAATACTGAAACACGCCCCACCACCCCTCTCACTCCCAACAAGTGGCGGGAAACCAACCAAGGCGGGGCGGCGGGCCACAAATTGGGGCGTGGTGGCGGGTGGCCCGGCTCCGGGCGCCCGCCGCCCGCAGCTCTGCGAGGACGGCGGGCTGGGCCGGGACAGGCCCCGCCACCACGCCCCCATCAAACCCAGCCCGCCGCCCCGCCGGACGCTGGTAAAGCCCTCAGATAGCCAAAAAACACAACCCGCCTCTATCCTTAATCTTCGTGCCCGCCTACGACTACAACTGCCAAACCTGCGGCACCCGCTTCGAAGTAATCCAATCCTTCTCCGAAGATTCCCTAACGGTCTGCCCCCAGGCTGACTCGATCGCCAGCCCCCCAGCCTGTGCCCAACCCGGCAAAGGCCAGGTTTCCAAGGTCTTCAGCGTCCCCAGCATTACCTTCAAGGGCGACGGCTTCTACCGCAACGACAGCCGCTCGGGGACCAAGTCCTCCACCATGGCCGGCTCTTCGGCCAACGGCGACGGCTCTAACGGCAAAGAGAAGTCTGACGCCGCCAAGTCCGACGGCAACTCATCGGAGTCTTCTAGCCGCGAGCCGGCCAAAGCCGCCTCGGGCTCTTCAGACGACTAACCGAAATGCCCGAGATCGGCGTCATCGGCGGCTCCGGTCTCTACTCCCTGCTGGACGATGCCATAGAAGTTCCCGGCGACGACGCCTTCGGACAGCCGTCGGGGCCACTCACCATTGGATCGGTAGACGATATCGAGGTGGCCTTTCTGGCCCGCCACGGCCCCGGACACCGATACCCGGCCCACAGAGTCAACTATCGGGCCAACTTGTGGGCCCTGCGCCAAGCAGGAGTGCGGTCCATTTTCGGCCCGAGCGCCTGCGGGTCGCTGCGCCCTGAACTAGCCCCTGGCGATGTGGTGGTGTGCGACCAATTGGTGGACCGCACCTCGGGCCGGGCCGACACCTACTTCGACACCGTCACCAACCACGTTTCACTGGCCGACCCCTATTGCGACGATCTCCGCCAGGCGCTGCTGGCCGCCGCCCGGGCCGAGGGCATGACCGCCCACGACGGCGGCACCATGACGGTGATCTCCGGCCCTCGCTTCTCTACCCGGGCCGAGTCCCGCTGGTTCCGCGACAACGGCTGGGATGTGGTGGGCATGACCCAATATCCCGAGGCCGCGCTGGCCGCCGAGCTGGGCATCTGCTACGCCACCGCCGCCCTGGTCACCGACTACGACGTCGGCCTGGATGGCGACCCCGACATCACGCCGGTGACCCAAGACGAGGTGTTCGCCTTCTTCGCGGAGAACCTCGACCGGATGCGGGCTGTGCTGTTCGGCGCCATCCGGGCCATTGCCACCAGCCTTCCCGACTGCTCCGACCGCACCAACGGCATCGAACCCCCCAGGTCTGCTTCTTGAACCCCCTTCCCACGACGTCCAACTGCCGCTAGCCTGACAAGCGCTTCCCCCATGTCAACCTTGGTGGAGGGGCGCGCCCGTGGACGCAACTCCCGGACCTGTCGATCAACCTCTCACTTGGCGGGGCTCTCTATTGGCCCGGCTGCCGGGCGGACGGCGCAGCTACTGGCTGGTAGTGGCGGTGGCCGCGGCGATCACTGGGCTATTGGTGGCAGCCGTCGCAGGGCTGGCCGGGGGAGGACCGTCGCTGGGTGTCCTCACCCCGGTGGTCGTAGTCACACAGCCCATCGAAGCCGGAGAACCGCTCGACGAGGACAACGCCGAGGTGCGCCGGTACCCGGCCCAAACCCTGCCTCCCGATGCGGTACCCGCCTTGAGCGGCGTCGATGTGGCCTCGGCTGCCCTCCATCCCGGCGACGTGGTGACCACCGCTCGGTTGGGTGGCTTGCCCATTGGGGATCGAACCGAGGTGGCGATACCGGCCCACACCGCTCTGCCCCCGCTGACCCCCGGTGACCACGTGGACGTGCTGGTGACCCTGCCGATCCCCACCGATAGCGGTGGCCAAACCCAGGCCACCCTAACGGTGGCCACCGCCGCGGTGGTCACCGACAAGGCCGAACACGCCGTCACCATTGCCGTCACCGACGAGGAGCTCCTCCCGGTGGCCTCTGCCGTGATCCAGGGCTCGGTCACCCTGGCCCTAGTGCGGTCAGGCTGACGAATCAGGCCCTCAGCGCACCGATGAGGCAATCAGGCTGAGCACCAGCAGGGCTACCAACACCCGGTAGACCGCGAAGGGGCCGAAGCTGCGGGTGCGCACGAGGGCAAGCAGCCCTTTGACCGCGGCGAATCCGGTGACCGCTGAGGCGGCCGTGCCCCAGGCAAACCCGGCACGGGCATCGGCGGGGATTCCGCCCCACCCGCCGATGTCGATGAACTGATACACCCCGGCCCCGGCGATCACTGGCACGCTCATCAGCATGGCCAGCCGGGCGGCCGCCACCCGGTCGAAGTCCAACAGGCGCCCGGCAGTCATGATCACCCCTGAGCGGGACACACCCGGCTGGAGCGAGCAAGCCTGGGCCAGCCCCAGCAGCACTGCGTCGCGCACCCCAGCGTCGCCAGTGCCCCGCTGTCCCTGTCGACGATCGGCCCACCACAACAGGATGCCGAATACAGCCAGCATGACCGCGGTGAGCCAGACCTCGTCGTCGGCCTCGTCGATCACCGACCGAAGGCCCACCCCCACGGCGGCGGCGGGCACAGTGGCCAGTACCAACAGCCACCCCAGCCGACCTTCGGCGGACATCGGTTCATGGCGTCTGACCGCTGCACTGATGCCATCTCGCAACAGCGCCCACACCTCTCGCCAAAGACAGGCCACTAGTCCAACCAGAGTGCCCAAGTGGAGAGCCACGTCGAACGCCTTCTTGAGGTCGTCGTTTCCCTCGAAGTCGTCCCACTCGGCCAGCCAGGGAATGATCTGAAGGTGCCCGCTGGACGACACCGGCAAGAATTCGGTGAGCCCCTGGGCGATGCCCAACAAGATGGCGTGCAGGACCGACATGGTCCTTCTATCTGCTAGGCGCCGGACATGGTGACTTCGGCCACCACCAGCGACACTCCGGCCGAGCTCATGGGCAGCCAGGTGAGGTCGGAACCCACCGCGGTCACGTCGAGAAGCATCCGTTGGAGGGTGGAGGCGATGGTAATCTCCCTCACTGGCTCGGCCAGTTCCCCGTTGCGGATGCGCAGTCCCTCAGCGCCAGTGGAGAAGTCGCCGCTCACCGAGTTAACCCCCGAGTGCAGACCGGACACGCCTTGCACCAGCACCCCGTTGTCGATGCCGGCGATTAGCTGCTCCGGCGCAAGGTCGCCGGGCACCAGCCACAGCGCCTGGCAGCCCACGCCGGGGGTGCTGGCGTAGCCCCGCACCGCCGAGCCGGTGGAGGAGGTGCCCGAACGCCGGCCGGTGTAGCTGTTGTGCAGGAACCGTTCGAGCTGGCCGCCACCGATCAATTGGTTGCGCCGAGTGGCCAAACCCTCGCCGTCGGCGTCGGAGGCGGTGAAGGCTTCGGGGTTGGTGGGATCGTCAACCAGGGTGACCCCCGCAGCGGCCACCTGGTCGCCCAGGCGGTCAGCGAACAGCGAACGGCCCTTGAGCACCGCCTCACCCGACAGAGTGCCGCCGATAATGCCCAGAAACTGGGCGGTCACGAAAGGATCGAGCACCACGGTGACCCGCTCGGTGTCGGGCTGGGTAGCGCCCAACATACGGGTGGCTCGCTCCACCGCATCAGCCGCGGCGACGGCCACATCGAGACTGCCGGGCTCCCGGCCCACCGAGAAGCCGAAGCCGGTCTGGGTCTCATCGTTTTCTGAGGCCAGTGAGTATGCGGTGAGGTAGCACGACGTGTCTCGCCCCGAGCTTCGGATACCGGTGGTCGTAGCGATGGCATCGGCACCCACCGCGTCGCCGTAGTCGGCCGACTCCACCCCCACGATGCGGGGATCGCCGGCCTGCACGGCCCGCTCCAGCTCCAGGGCCAGGTCGATCTTGGCCTCGGTGCTGAACGACAACAGGGCTTCGTTGTAAAGGTCGAGCTCCGGCGGGTCCAACCCGTCGGGCTCAGCCAGGCCGAAGAACTCGTCGGGTGCGCCGTAAACCGCGTTGTCGCGGGCTTCGGCCAAGGTCTCTTCCAGCACATCGGGATCCAGGGTGCCGGCGTGGGCGAATCCTTGGCGCCGCCCGGCGATGACCCGGATGCCCACCCCCTGCGACTCGGCTACCGACAGCGACTCGATCTCCCCCTCGTACACCCGCACCTCGGTTTCCTGGCTGTGGCCGACCACCGCCTCGATCTGTTCGCCGTCTCGGCCCCAACCCACGATGCGCTCGGCGACCTCCAGCAACTCCTCGGGATTCATACGGGAGTCCTGTCGGTGTTCGGCCGTGTTCGGCGGGGGGTCACGCCGCGGTTCCGCCGATGGTCATCGACGCCACCCGCAGCGTGGGAGTGCCGTCGCCCACCGGCACGCCCTGACCGTCTTTGCCGCAAGTGCCCGGCGATCCCATGGCGAAGTCGTTGCCCAGCGCCTCGATTCCCGTCAGCACCTCGGGACCGTTGCCGATCAAGTTGCCTTCCCGAATCGGGGGGCCGATCTCGCCGTTGACGATCAGATAGGCCTCGCTCATGCCGAACACAAAATCGCCGGTGGCGGTGTTCACCTGCCCGCCGCCCAAGTGGGCTACGTACACACCTCGGTCGGTGGCCGCGATGATGTCGGCGGGATCCTCGGTGCCGTTGGCCAGGTAGGTGTTGGTCATCCGCACCATGGGCAGGTGCTGGTAGCTCTGACGGCGACCGTTGCCCGAGCTTTCCCGGCCCTCTTTGCGGGCCCGCAGGAGATCCCACATGTAATCGGTGAGCACCCCGTTCTCGATGAGCACGTTTCGCTGGGCGGGGCGCCCCTCGTCGTCAATGGCGTATGCACCCCACTGCCGGGCCATGGTCCCGTCGTCGATGAGGGTGACCTCGGGATGGGCCACCTGCTCGCCCACCCGGTTGCGGAACACCGAGGCCTGTTTGGCCACCAGGTCGGCCTCAAGGCCGTGGCCGCAGGCCTCGTGGAACAGCACGCCGCCGCCGCCGGGGCCGATAACGACCGGCATCGAGCCGCTGGGCGCGGGCTGGGCAGCCAATTTGGTAAGCGCCCGGTTGGCCGCGGTGTGAGCCAAAGCGTCTACTTCGTACTCGTCGAACAGCTCGAAGCCGATAGGTCGGCCCACGCTCTCGAAACCGGTCTGCATGCCGGTGTCGCCCACCGCCACGCACGACACCGCGAACCGGGTGCGCACTTGGTCGTCGCCGGCCAGCAGTCCGTCGCTGTTGGCCACCAGGATGCGGCGGCGGCCGTCGGCGTAGCGGGCCGACACCTGGGAAATGGCCGATCCGGCCGCTCGGGCAGCCTCGTCGGCCCGGCCCAGCAGCTCCACCTTGGTCGCCTTGGCCACCGTTTCCGGCAGAACTTCGACATCGTTGGGCGCCGGCGCATCCACCCGGTCGAGCGCCACCACTTGGTGACCCCCACCGCCGCCCCGAGCGGCTGCCGCCGCCGCCCGAGCTGCTTTGGCCAATCCGGCCTCGCTCAGATCGGAAGTGTGAGCGAACCCGGTGGTCTCCCCTACCACCACACGGATCCCCGCTCCCCGGGTGCGACCCGAAGTCAACTCCTCCACCTTGCCATCGTCCAACAGCGCCGACGACGACCGCCGATCCTCCACAAAGACCTCGGCGAACTCGCCGCCGGTGCGCAGCGCCTCAGACAGCGTGCCGGCAACAACAGATTCGTCAATCACAGCCGTTCTCTCCCCTTGTCATGACGCCGTATCCTACCGACCCCTCACCCAAACCGGGAACAGGGACCGCCGCCGGTGCGCCGAGTTCAGCCCAGGTTGGAACGGCGGGGATAGGCGTGTTCGGGGTCGCAAATCACGTTGACCACGTAGGGGACACCAGCGTCGAGGGCCCGCTTGAGAGCGGGGGCGATGTCGTCGGGGCGCTCCACCGTCTCGCCGGCACCGCCCAATGCGGTCACCACCTGGTCGTAGCGGCACCCTTCTTGGAGGTCGGCGGCCACGTCATAGCCGTACATCTGGCGCATGGGGTGCTTCTCCAGCCCCCAGCAGCCGTTGTTGCCCACCACGATGGCTACGGGCAGGTTATGGCGAACCAGAGAGTCGGCGTCCATCAGCGAGAACCCGGCGGCCCCGTCGCCCAATAACAGCACCACCTGGCGGTCGGGGTGTACCACCCGGGCGGCCATGGCGTAGCCCAGTCCGGTGCCCAAACAGCCGTAGGGGCCGGGATCGAGCCAGTGACCCGGCCGATAGGAGTTCACGAACCGCCCGGCGTAGGAGACGAAGTCGCCGCCGTCGCCGATCACCACCGCATCCCGGTCGAGCACCTGGCGCAATTCCCCGTACACCCGGGTGGGCAAGATCGGATCGGCTGCGGTAGTCAGCAGGTCTTCTTCCTCGGCCCGGGCGGCATCTTCGGCGTCGCGAAGCTTCGCCACCCACCGATCTCGCTCGGCGGGGTGAGCTGGCGACGGGCCGTCGGCCAGCGCCGCCAGTGTCTGAACCAAATCACCCGACACAATGGCCGCCGTGTCGGCATGAGTGGATACCGACTCGGCGCTGTCGGTCAGATGCACCACCTGGGCATCGCCGAACCGGCCGAACGAGAGCCGGAAGTCGAGCGGGGTGCCGGCCACGATCACCAGATCGGCGTCGGAGCGCAGCATCCGCCGAGTGCGGCTGAAGAACAGGTCGTGGTCGGCGGGCAGGCACCCTCGGCCCAACCCGTTGGCGAAGGCCGGCAGCCGCTGGGCCTCCACCCAAGCCCGCAGCTCTACCCAAGCGCCGTCCCAGTACACATCGGTGCCCACCAGCAGCGCGGGTCGGCGGGCGGCAGCCAACATGTCGGCCACCGCGGCCACCGCGTCGGGGTCGGGAGCCGCTCCCACCGGCATGGGCTCGTCGGGCACGGTGCCGGTGCCCTCAGAGAACAGCACGTCCATGGGGTAGTCCACGAATACCGGTCCCCGATGCGGGGTCATGGCCGACTGCACCGCCCGGTAGGTGGCGGCGGCCAGATCGTCGCCGCCACCCGCGGTGAGCGATCGTTTGGTAACCGGGGCCAGGATGGGGACGTGGTCCAGTTCTTGGAGCGAGCCCGACCCCCATCGGGCTTCCGGGGCCCGCCCGCCCAGCACCACTAGCGGGGCCCCGTTGAGCCAGGCGGTGGTCACCGCGCTCACCGAGTTGGTCACACCGGGACCAGCGGTGACCGCGGCCACCCCTGGCCGGCGGGTCAGCTTGGCCAGCGCCTCAGCGGCAAACACCGCGGTCTGCTCGTGGCGAACGTCGTAGAGCACCACATCGCCCTGCTTCACGGCGGCGTCATACAGTGGGAAAATGTGGCCCCCAGACAGGGTGAATAGCTCCTGCACACCGAAGGGGGCCAGTGCAGCCAGCACCTGATCGCCCCCGTGGCCCGTCACCTGTTTCCCCGACATTCGCCTCACCGTAATCTCCAATGAACCTCGCCGGGACAATAGCCTTGGCGGAATGACCCCGATGGCCGCCTCAACCGTTGGCGCGTGCCCGGAGTCACCCCTACACGTCAGCGAGCCCGGGCTTGACTGAGAAGCACACCACCCGCCGGGTGCTCAGCATCGTGCTCCGGGTGGGCATCAGTGTGGCCCTGTTCTTCCTGTTGATCTGGTGGCTTCCATCATTCGACGCCAACAAGCTGTGGCCCGACTTCAACTCGGCCACCCCGTTCTGGCTGTTCGGCGCGCTTGCCCTCACCGTGATCGGCAACATGGCGGCCACCGCCCGGTGGTATGAGGTAGCCAGCGCCCTCGGACTTCAGGTGAAGCCGAGGCGCATGTTCTCGCACTACATGGCGGGAATGTTCATCTCCAACTTCGTCCCCACCACTGTGGGCGGCGACGTGCTGCGGATATCCCGTCTCTCCAACGACACCGGCGACGGCCCTCACAGCTTCGCCTCGGTGCTGTTGGAGCGGCTCAGCGGCTGGATTGTGCTGCCGGTGTTCACGCTTTTGGGCTTGGCGCTCGACGAAGAGCTGCGGGGGCTGGGCGCGCCCGCCCGGGCTGCGGCCATCACCGCCGGGCTCACGCTGCTGGCCCTCGGCTTGATCTTGCTACTCGTGGGAAATCAGCGGTTCGGCCGCTGGGTCAGCCGGCGCGACGGCTGGGTCCGCTTCGTAAACGGACTGCACATGGGCATCGACGAGCTGCGGGCCAAGCCCCGCGACACCAGTCGAGTGCTGATCACCGCCTTCGCCTACCAGGCGATAATGCTGGCCGCCGCTGGATGCGCGGCCAAGGTGGTGGGGATCAACGGCCTGGGGCCAACCGAGCTGATGACGTTCATCCCCGCGGTGCTCATCATCCAGGTATTGCCCATCGGCTTGGGAGGGCTCGGGCTGCGAGAGGGGGCCTTGGTGCTGTTCCTCCACGACCTGGGCGTGATCGACGAGCGGGCCATTGCCATGGGGCTGCTGCTCTACTTCCTCACCGTGGCCGGCAGCCTGGTGGGGCTGCCGACGCTGGTCTTCGGCGGCCGCTATTGGCAGCGGGCATCACGCTCACGGCATGGCCGCTGACCACAGGCGGCTCACATAGCCATGGCACTGTCCTCGCTGAAGCCGGGCACCACATCCAAGAGCCGCACTCGGCCCCGGTGGTATCTGGAACTGGCCGTCATCGGTGCGTTCTACGGCATCTACTCCTGGGTGCGGAACCAGTTCGGGTCGGCCGCGGTGGAGCCGGCCGAGGCGCAGGCCAATGCCGAGCTGGTAATCGACTGGGAGCGCAGCATCGGGCTGTACTTCGAGCGCGACCTCCAAGACCTGTTCATCGGCTGGGTGGCATTCATCCAATTCTGGAACCTGTTCTACGGGCTGTTCCACTTCGCGGTCACTGCTTTCACTCTGCTTTGGCTTTACTGGCGCTTCCCCCGGCACTACCCGTTCTGGCGCACCACCGGGCTGCTGACCACCGGGTCGGCCCTGTTTGGATTCGCGCTGTTCCCGCTTATGCCCCCCCGTCTGCTGTCGGTGGGCGGCCGCTACGGCGGCGACCTGCCCGACACGGGCTATGTCGACACGGTGGCCGACGTGGGCGGTCTGTGGTCTTTTACCTCAGGCGCAGCCGAAACGCTCTCCAACCAGTACGCCGCCATGCCCAGCCTCCACTTCGCCTGGGCCATGTGGTGCTATCTGGCGCTGCGCAAGCACCTGGTGAACCCGGTCGGAAAATGGGCCATCGCCGCCTACCCGTGGCTCACCCTGTTCGCCATCGTGGTTACGGCCAATCACTACTGGATCGACGCGGCGGGCGGGCTGGGCGCGCTGGGAGTGGGCTGGGCCGCGGCCTGGGGCTACCACAAGCTGCGAAACCGCGAGTAACCTGAATCCCCCAACTCAATGGGCCCAACTCAATTGGAGGGACGTGGACACCAACCATCTGCGCAAGATCACCTGTCCGGCCGATCTCCGCCGATTGGGCGATGATGAATTGAGCGAACTCGCCGAGGAGATCCGCGAGTTCATCATCGAGACGGTTCAGGAACATGGCGGCCACTTGGGCTCCAACCTGGGCGTGGTGGAGTTGACGCTGGCCCTTCACCTGGTGTTCGACTCCCCCCGCGACATCATCCTGTGGGATACCGGCCATCAGGCCTACGTCCACAAGATGCTCACTGGGCGGTTAGAGCAGTTCAAGACGCTGCGCAAGCCTGGAGGTCTATCGGGTTACCCGAGCCGGGAGGAATCCCCCCACGATTGGATCGAGAACAGCCACGCCTCCACGGTGTTGAGCTACGCCCACGGTCTGGCCACGGCTCAACAGACCACCGGCGGCGAGCATCGGCGAGTGATCGCGGTGGTGGGCGATGGGTCCCTTACCGGCGGGGTTGCCTTTGAGGGACTCAACAACATCGGGCACTCGGGCTGCGATGTGACTCTGGTGCTCAACGACAACGGTCGGTCGTATGCCCCCACCATCTCCCGGCTGTCGGAGAGCCTGCTGCGGGTGCGGATGGACCCCCGCTATGTCCGCACCGACAACCAGGTGCGCAAGGTTCTTCAGAACATCCCCTGGGTGGGCGATCTGGCCGGCCGGACCGTAGGGGCCGCCAAGGCGGCAGTCCGAGAGATGGTGGAGCCCCGTACGTTGTTCGACGAGCTGGGCATCAGCTACTTCGGCCCGTTCGACGGCCACGACCTGGCCAAGCTGGAGCGAGTATTCAGCCGGGTTTCCCACCTGGAGGGTCCCTGCCTGGTGCATGTTCTGACTCAAAAGGGCCGGGGGCACGCCCCGGCCGAGAACGACCCGGTCAAGAACATGCACGACATGTCCTACGCCAAGCCGGGGAGCTACACCGAGGCGTTCACCGAAGCGATGATCAAAGAGGCCGAGGCTCGACCCGAGATGGTAGCCATCACCGCGGCCATGCCCGACTCCACCGGGTTATTGCCGTTCGCCGAGCGGTTCCCCGACCGCTGTTTTGACGTGGGCATCGCCGAGCAGCACGCAGTGACGGCGGCCGCGGGCATGGCCATGGGCGGACTCCGCCCGGTGGTGGCCATCTACTCCACGTTTTTGACTCGGGCCATCGACCAGGTGAACCTCGATGTGGGGTTGCACGGCCAGCCAGTGGTGTTCTGTCTCGACCGAGCGGGCATCACTGGCGACGACGGCCCGTCGCACCACGGCGTGCTCGACATGGTGCTGCTCACCAAGATTCCCGGAATGACCGTGCTGGCGCCGTCGTCATATCAGGAGATCCAGCAGATGCTGCACGACGCCCTGGAGATCACCACCGGCCCGGTGGCCTTGCGGTGGTCCAAGACCGCCGCTCCTTCGGTGCCCGAAGATGAGGTGGGTCACGGACTCAAGGGCCGCAAGGTCAAAGAGGGTACCGAGGTATGTCTGTTGGCGGTGGGCAAGATGCTGGCCAACGCCCAAGAAGCCGCTGAGCTCCTAGAGGCCGACGGGGTGTCGACCACCGTCTGGGACATCCGCTGCGTCAAACCCCTCGACGAGGACATGCTGACCCACGCTGCCAGCCATCGGGCGGTGGTGACCATGGAGGACGGTTGGCGAGAGGGTGGCGCGGGCAGCGCTGTGGCCGAGCGGCTGTTGCTCACTGGGCGCGACGGCCCAGCACCGGTCATCCGGGTACTGGGCGTGCCCAACGAGTACATCCCCCAGGGAGTGCCCGACAAGATCCTCGCCGACTGCGGACTCGACCCCGCCGGCATCGCCAACACCGCCCGAGAAGCGCTGTCCGTAAAGGCTTAGGCGAACTGGCCAAGGACTTCCTTGACCGCCTCGCTGTAGGCGGCCAGCTTGGCCGGTCCGATGCCGGGAATGGCCCGCAGACCGGCGTCGGTAGTGGGGCGGTGGGTGGCCAGCTCGATGAGGGTGGCGTTGCTGAACACGATGTAGGCGGGCACATTGTCGGTGCGGCTTCGCTCGAAGCGCCATGCCTTCAGTGCTTCGAACGCGGCCGCTCCCACAGGGTCGGCTGGAGGCTGGGGCTTAGGGCGTTGAGTCGGAACGGCTGCTGTCGCCGGTGTCGACGATGGGGCTGAACCGACCATAACGGGTGGTGTGAGCAGGCCAGTCGTTTCCCTCGGGTCTGGCTCGGGAGGAGGCAGGTAGCGAGTGGTGAGCTCGGCCCGAAAGTCGGTGGGCGGTTCGCCGCATATGAGGGTCACCGATTGCGAGCACCGGGTAATGGCCACGTGGAACACCCGCCGCTCTTCCTCTAGATCGCCGGCCAGGCGGTGGGGCATCAAGCCCTTGGACGCCTCATAGACGATGACGTGGGGCCACTCTCGGCCCTTCACCCGGTGGATGGTGGCCAGTTGGACTCCGTGTTCGCTGTCACCCTGGTAGCCATCAGACAGTCGGTCGGCCAGCCATCCACGGAAATCGGCCGGATCGGGGTGGAGGTGCGCCACCGAGATGAGGGCCCGCAGGTCATCGCCATGAGCCGATCGGTCTACTGAGCGGCGGGACGCATCCAGCCGGGTGTCGAGGCTGCCGCCGAGGCCCAGCTCGTCGCGTACCGTCTCCAACAATGCTCGGGTGGTGATACCGCCGCGGGCCTCATTCATCTTCGACCGCAGCATCTCGACGTCGTCGGCAAACTCGCCCACCTTCTTGGACGACCGCTCGTCTTTGATGCGTCCGGCCAAGGCCTTGATCTCGGAGATGCTCTGCTGTTCGGCAATCCACTCGATGACCCGGGGAGAAATTCCCCGGGGCGGGCGGCGAGCCGCGTCCGACAGCGCATGGGCCGGCAGGCCGCGCTCGGGTGCGGTGGCGATGTCGAGCCAGGCCAGTGCGGCAGCCACTCCGGTGCGCTCCAAGAACAGCCGGCCCACCGGCTGAGCAGAGGGCACCCCCATATCGCCCAGAACGATCTGGGGGACCAGCAGAGTGCTGTTCACCCTGGTCAACACCGCTATTTCATGGGGCTGGGCACTGGCTTCAAGAAGCGAACCGATGGCTTGGCGCAGCACAGGCGCCCCATCAGATGCCGTTTCGACGGTGATCGCCGAACTCCGGTCGCATCCGACCCGGTCAGCACGATTCGGATCCGCGGCGATCTGTTTGTCGATGCGGCGGCGGTTGTGGGTGAGCAGGTTCGACGCCGCCTCCACTACCTCGGGAGGGCAGCGATAGTTAACGTGGAGCTCGTGGCGCTGCGCACCGGGAAAGTGCTTGTCAAAGCCGATGAGCCATTCCGGGGAGGCACCGGAATACCCGTAGATGGTCTGGTCGTCGTCGCCCACCCCGAACACGTCCGCCCGAGGCCCGGCCACCAACCGCACCAGCAACAGGTGGGCTGGGGTGAGATCTTGGAACTCGTCCACCAGCAGGATCCCGCAGGTCTGCCGGGCGGCAGCTCGAGCAGCAGGGTCGCACAGCAAGATGTCGATAGCCCGGATGATCTGCTGGTCGAAGTCCACCAGACCGCGCTCGTCGAGCAGGTCCACATATTGGGGGGCGATCACCGAGAAGTCGGGCACATCAGGGTGGTAATCGCGCTCCACTTCAGCGGGGTTCCGCAAACCCAGCCGGGACGCGCCCAGCGCCTCGATCCAGGGGGCGAGCTGGTCAGTCATGGCCCGCCGCTTTCGGGGCACCATGCCATCGAGCAGATCTCGCACTCCCCGCTCGTCCACCACCTCCACTCGGCCGTGGTCGCGGGGACGGGTAAACGGCCCGGTGCCATTGCAGATGGCCAACGCCAGGCTGTTGAGGGTGCGCACTTCCAGGCCGGGCAGTTCGGCGGTGCGCTCTTGCATCTCCGCTCGGGCCCGCACGTTGAACGCCACCAGGCACACGGATCGGGGGTCGACGCCGAGGTCGCGCACCAGGTGTCGAGCCCGCTCAGTGAGCACTCGGGTTTTGCCCGAACCGGCCGGGGCCACAATGCAGGCCGCGCCGCCCAAGTGGCCGACGGCTGCTCGCTGGTCATCGGCCAGATCAGCCTGGGGGGGCGCTGGAGTCAGCGGCGCCAAGCTGCCCGCCGCCAAGTTCGCCGCCGGAATCACTCCGGCACACTCTGCTTTGAGTTCCTCAGGCGCCATCACCGCAAACGGGCCGCCGTCGCACCACATTGGACCGGCATCGGTTGTCACATCTCCCGGCTCGCCGGCGGCCGCCAGCCGCGCCCCCAAGGCCACAGCCCGCCCGCTCGGCTCGAATTGCGGCTGCTCGGGGTCGCGACAATCCACGGTGTTCGCAAGCAGCAGGTGGCGTAACACCTCAGCTGGCATAGTGAAGCCCGGCTTGAGGTCCCACCATTGGGCGTGCATCACCGGTTCTGATGGCGGCAGCTCGCCGTCCAGCTCGAATACCAGCGGATCGCGCTCTACCCAAGCCCTTCTCAGCTCCCGCCCAACCTGGGGGTCGAATTCCCCAGTGGGAACCGTCAGCCGTTGGCAATCCTTCCACTCCTCCGGTGCCTCCTGGCCCAAGCCGACCAAGACGCTTCGGCCCAGGCATGTAGGGCCTCTCACAGCCACCTCGGTGCTCGTCGCTTGAGGAGAAGCAGCTAGCTGCGGATTAGGGTCCCGGGGCGGGCCCCGGTGGGTTGGCCGCTCCGGAAGGTGACCTGGCCGGCGCAGACGGTGGCGTCATAACCCTCGGCGGTTTGCAGGAGGCGGCAGGCACCGGTGGGCAGATCGCCCACTACTTCGGGCAGATGCAGGCGCATTCCGTCTAGGTCGATCACGTTTATGTCGGCCCTCTTGCCCGCCGCCAGCACGCCCCGATCGTCGAATCCGTACAGCTCAGCCGGCTCGTAGGTGAGCATCTTCACTGCCTCGGCGATGGACAGCTTCGGTCCCCGCTGCCGGTCGCGCACCCAGTGCTGAAGCATGTAGGTGGGCAGGCTGGCGTCGGAGATCACGCTGCAATGGGCTCCGCCGTCGGCCAGCCCGACCACGGTCATGGGATGCACCATCATTTCCCGCAGGTCTTCCAGGTCGCCGTGGCGATAGCCGGAGAAGAACACCTGGAGCATTCCCCGCTCGCACATCAAGTCGTACACCAGCTCGATCACATCGGCCCCGGTGTTTTCGGCTATGGCGGCCAGTGACTCGGACGGGTCGGGCTCGAATACTGGGCCGCCGTCGAAGGGAAACGTGGCATGGAGGGAGTGGCGCAGGATGCCCATGGCCGGATCGCCCGGGAGGTCTTCGGACAAGATGGCAGATCGCACCTCGGGACGGCGCAGCTCAACCAGCCGCTCCTCCAGCGGTAGATGGTCGAGCGGCTGATATGTGGGCCGCTTCTTGAACGGGTTGAACTGGTCCCAGCCGGCCAACAGCCCGCCGGGGCGCCCCTGTACCTGGGGCACCAGCTTGGCTCCTTCGGCGTTGGCCCGCTCCACGATGTCCATCTGCTGGCGCCACTGGCCGGGGTTTACGTGGACCTGGATCATGGTAAAGGTGATGGCCCGACCGGTCTCCAGGCTGAGACGCCGGTAGAGCTCCACCTCGCGGATGGGAGCATCGGGATCCTCCCCCATCGAGCCGGCTGGTACCACCTCCACCAGCGACTGGCCATCGAGCGCGCCCATGATGGCGGCCAGCTCTTCGTGGTCGGCGAACGTCCCCGGCACCGGCACCCCCGACAGCGAGGTGTGCATCGGCAGCCGGTTTGTGGAGAAAGCCACCGCCCCGGCCTGCGTCCCCTCGCCCACGATGCGGGCCATCTCAGCCAGCTCGCCCGCAGTGGCCGACTCGGTCGTCGCTCCTCGGTCGCCCATCACATAAGCCCGCACCGCACCGTGGGGCACTTGGGCGGCCACGTCGATGGTGCGGCCCAGCCTCTCCAGCTCGTCGAGGTACTCGGGAAAGGTCTCCCACCGCCAGGTGATCCCTTCATGGAGGGCTGCGCCCGGGATGTCCTCCACGCCCTCCATCAACTCGATCAGCCAGTCATGGCGGCTGGGATCGGCTGGGGCGAACCCCACCCCGCAGTTGCCCATCACCACGGTGGTCACGCCGTGCCACGCCGAAGGGGCCATGATCGGATCCCAGGTGGCCTGGCCGTCATAGTGGGTGTGGACATCCACAAATCCGGGGGTCACAAAGCGCCCCGCGGCATCGATCACCTCGGCGGCGTCGGCTTCGATGCGGCTCTCGATAGCGGCCAGCCGCCCGCCCGAAACCGCCACATCGGCCACGGTCGGCGCAGCCCCCGTCCCATCGACAATCGTGCCCCCGCGAATCAGCAGTTCAAACATGGGGCCATTCTTTCAGGGCGCAGTGACAACGCCCATGCCGTGAATGCTCCGAATGCAGTCCAGGGCTCAGGCCCGGGCGAAATATGGGTTGTCGCCCGCCTCGTGGTCGGTGGCATCCACCACTTCGGTGATCTCGGGAATGGCCTCGGTGATCATTACCGTGATGCCTTCCCGCAGGGTTGCCGCGCTCATGGCGCATCCCTGGCAGCCGCCGCCCATGGTGATGTAGGCGGTGTGCCCCTCGACTCCCAACAGGTTGGCGAAACCCCCGTGGGAGGCTAGAGAGGGATTGATGTGTTGGTCGAGGAGCTGCTGGAGCTTCTCGGGGATTGTGCCGTTGAGCTCTAGGTCGGCACCCTCCAAGAGATCGGGTTTGTTGGGGTTGCGGATTACCAGTCCGCCCTGCATGGGGTTGTTGGGCAGATCCAGGGTGCCGCCGGTGAGGTTCTCCACCGACTCCTCGGGGATCATCACGGTAAGGCCCTCTGAGGTGAAGTGGCGGTGACCTTCCGTGCAGTTGGCCACCTCTTCGAACGCCAGGTCATAGGTGTAGTCGGCGCCGCTGACCCCGGTGATCTCGATGCGCAGGCCGAGGGCCTCGGGATCGTCCTCGTTGGACCTGATCTCAAGCACCTTGGCAATGGCTGCTTCGCTGACTTCGAACAGTTGGGCTTCCACGGTTTCGCTCACGGCTACCAGCCTACCCGAGCCCGACCCCGGCCACCATGGCCCAGAAGCCTCATTTGAGACCGGTATCAGCCGCGGCGAATGCGGCCCCGCAGCGACCGGAAGGCCAGTGTTTGGGCCAGAAGTCCCACCACGGCAATGGCCAGCAGCGCCCGCCCCAGCGCCCAGCCGTCCCAGCCCGAGAACAGCGAGCGCATTCCCTCCAGGGCATAGGTCATGGGGTTGAACCAGGTGATGGCGGCCAGCCAGTCGGTCATCACCTCTCGGCTCACCCAGGCGGTGGTCAAAAACATGAACGGGAAGAAGAGCAAGAAGCTGGAGTTGACCGCCCCCGGATTCCCGGTGCGCAGCGCGATGGCGTAGGGGAAGCCGGTGAAGGCCAGCCCCCACAGCGCCCCGAACAGCACGAACACCAAAAGGCCCAGCACCCCGGTGGCCCCGAAACTCACCCCAATGGCGAAGCCCAGAGCGATCACCGGCACCGCCATGACCACGAACAAGGTGAAGTCGGCCACCATCAACCCCAACAGCAGGGCGTAGCGGTTCACCGGGGTCAGCAGCAGCCGGTCGAAATAGCCACCGGAGATGTCGATCACCAGCGCATTGGCCCGGGACATCCCGGTAACCGCAGTCATGATGGCCACCGGCAGCTGGAAGGCCTTGTAGTCGATGTCGGAGACCACGTCGCCGGCCAGGTTCTGGATGGCCCCGATGGTGACCAACAGGAAGAACAAGGGGATCAGCATGGCGGGGACAATCGCCTCCAGGTCACGGGGCAACAGCCGCAGCGCCCGGCTGGACACCGAGGCCATATCGCTGAAGAACCCCGACGGCCGAGCCCTCACCACCTCGACGGGCGACAGGGCAGCAGTGGCGGCCTCGCTCATTCCTCCACCTCGATCCGGGCCCCGGTGAGCTCCAAGAACACGTCGTCGAGCGTGGTGGGGTGAATCGACAGATCGCTTACCTCCACCCCGGCGGCCGACAACGCCACCGCCACCGGGCTGATCACAGATGCCCCGTCGCCGGTGGCCGCGCTCACCTCGTTGCCGTAAACCTCGATGTGGCTGATGCCCGGCACACCGCCGATGGCCTGGGCGGCCAACTCGGGATCACCGGCCACTCTGGCCACCACCACGTCTGAGCCCACCGTTCGCTTGAGCTCATCGGGCGTGCCCTCGGCCACCAGTCGGCCATGGTCCAAGATGCCCACCCGGTGGGTCAGCGCGTCAGCCTCCTCCAGGTACTGGGTGGTGAGAAAAATGGTCATTCCCAGGTCTCGGTTCAAGCGCCGGACCTGCTCCCACACCACTGCCCGGCTGATGGGGTCGAGACCGGTGGTGGGCTCGTCTAGAAATAAAACCTCGGGGTTGTGCATGAGCGCGGCGGCCAAATCCAAACGGCGCTTCATTCCCCCCGAATAGGTGGACACCCGCCGGTCGATGGCGTCCATCTCCAGCAGGGGGGCCAGCTCCTCAATGCGGGTCTCGATGTCTGGCCGCTCCAAGCCGTAGTAGCGGCCTTGCAGCATAAGCGTTTCCCGCCCGGTGAGCTTGCCATCGAGGGCGGCATCTTGAAGGGCCACCCCGATGCTGAGGCGCACGAGTTCTCCCTGCGAGACCACGTCGTAGCCCGCCACCGAGGCCGACCCCGCGGTCAGCGAAGCAAGGGTGCAAAGCATCCGCACAACAGTGGACTTGCCCGCGCCGTTTGGCCCCAGGAATCCGTAGACCTCTCCGGCGGCGACTTCCAGATCGAGCGAGTCAACCGCCACTACTTCGCCATAGGTACGGCGCAAACCACGAGCGGAAATAGCAGCCGACACGACTAATGATGCTACCGATGAGCACCGCGATATCCTCATCGCCCATGTCCGAGACATCGTGCCCCTCAGTCAGCTATGGGCTGACCGGCGACGTGGCCACCGTTGGCCTCGATGACGGCAAAGTCAACGTCTTGACCCACGAAGTGATCGCCGCCCTGCACGACTGCCTGGACCGGGCCGAGCAAGAGGCCAAGGCGGTGGTGATGGCGGGCCGTCCCGGCAAGTTCACCGCCGGATTCGATTTGAAGGTGATGCAGTCTGGCCCCGAGGCTGCCAGCGGCCTGTTTAGGGCGGGCATGGACCTGTTCGTGCGGCTGTACGAATTCCCCTTACCGGTGGTGGCCGCCTGCACCGGCCACGCCTTTGCCGCCGGGGCCATCTGGCTGATGTGCTGCGATGTGCGCATCGGCGCCGACGAGCCCACCAAGATCGGCCTCAACGAGACCGCCATCGGCATGGTGCTGCCGGCGTCGGTGGTCACACTGGCCCGCGATCGCCTGTCCCCTCGCCATGTCCATTCCTCGGTGCTTTTGGCCCGGCTCTATTCCCCGTCTGAAGCAGCTGAAGTCGGCTATTTGGACTGGGTGGTTCCGGCCGAAGAGCTCGAAGAGGCGGCGATGTCTGAAGCGGCCGGGCTGGCCGAGGGACTGGCATTGAAGGCCTTTGCTGGCACCCGGCGCGTGATGCGGGGACCGGTGGCCGAGTCGGTGCGGGAGATGCTCGACCACGACACCCGGTCATTCACCGTCGGGTTGAGTTGACGGGCGACCGGTCGAGCACAGGAGGACTGCAATCATGAGCGACCCGGTTATCGAACTTCTGGAGTCGGTGTGGGGGTCGATTGCCCAATTGGGCGCCGACCTGAGCGACGAGCAGTGGGACACCCCCACCGAGTGCCCTGGCTGGTCGGTTCGGGACCAGGTGAGCCACATCACCGGCCTCGAGCTGATGCTGGCCGGGGAGAAGCCCGAGCCCCCCGACACCGAGGGCGGCCTCGAGGGCATCGCCGCCTTCAACGAAGGGCAGATCGCGCCCCGCCGGTCCCGTCCCGGCGCAGAGGTGCTGGCCGAGATGAACGACATATGCGCCCGTCGGCTGGAAATTCTGCGGGGATTGCCCGAGGAGAAATGGGACGAGGTGGGCTTCACCCCCATCGGCGATGCCCCTTACCGAACCTTCATGCACATCCGAGTGTTTGACTGCTGGGCCCACGAGCAGGACATGCGCAGGGCGCTGGGCATTCCCGGCCACCTGAGCGGCCCGGTGGTGCAGCATTGCTTGGACTGGCACACCCGCAACATGGGCTATGTGGTGGGGAAGAAGGCGGGCGCCCCCGACGGCAGCACCGTGGTGTTCGACATTGACGGCGACGCCGACGGCCCCCGGGCCGTTGCGGTGGCCTACGGCCGGGCCAAGCCATCGGCTCCGCCCGACAACCCCACCGCAACCGTGCACGCCGACGTGGACACCTACAACGCGCTGTGCTGCGGCCGAACCGATCCCGCCGGTGCGCTGGCCGCCGGACTGGTGACCGTTGCCGGCGACAGTGATCTGGGCGAACGGGTGATTTTGGCCCTGCCCTACGTTTCGTGAACGCCGAGGCCCCGGTGGAGGCCGTTACGTTCTATTGGCGGCCGGGATGCGGGTTCTGCGCCCACTTGCACCGGGAACTGGACAAGCTCGACGTGCCCATGGAAATGCACAACATCTGGGAGGACCCGGCAGCGGCCGCCTTCGTCCGCTCGGTGGCCAACGGCAACGAGACGGTGCCCACCGTGATGGTGGGTGACACCTCGATGGTGAACCCCTCCCCAGCCCAGGTGATGGCCGCGCTCGCCGACTGCGCCCCCCAGCTGGTGCCCGAGGGATACGAGCCCTCCAAGCCCGGCCCGGTGGGCCGCATGATCAACCGACTCCTGGGCGGTCAGTGACCGCCAGAGAGCAGCTAGCCCCCGCCCATTCGAGCCTCTAGGTCGAGGGCCCGAGGGCTCACTGAGAGGTCGAAGTCGGTGCTGCCCAACGTGCCCTCGTTCCACACCTCCCGGTCAACCAGCCAGTTGCCCCAACCAGAGAACCAGCCGTCGTGATACGACTCGAATTGGGGTGCCCACCAGTCCCGCAACGGCATGCGGGTTGCCTGGTGTTCGGCCAGGTCGGGAGCAACTCCGGCGATACCGCTCTCGGGAAGGCTGAGCACGAAGTCGGCGGAGGCGTGCTGCGCCGAGGCGCTGTCTGTCCATGCGAGGGCCTCGTAGTTGCGGAAGTACCACAAGTTGGGCACCGAGATGGCGGTGTCCACCGCCACCGTCACCGGCCCCTCGCCGACGGACTTGCTGTAGGTATTGAGCGCCTCGATGCGGTGAACGGTGTCGAGGTAGTCATCGGTGGTGTGAACCTGGGTCAAGAGCTCTCGGGGGTCGCGCTGGTTCACATAGTTGGATCTCCAGGTGACGAACAGCGTGCTGGCCAACAGCCCGGCCAGAACCACCCAAACCGGAAGCATCCACGCCTTTCTCCTCCTCCGCCACAGCACCTGGACGCCGTAGCCAGCCAAAAAGGCCATCGGCACCAGGATGTGAAGTGCCAGCCAGGGAAATCGCTCGCTGGCCCAGGAGTACGAGAACCAACTGGCCACCGCGGTCCAAACCATGAACTTGCCCACAAAGGTGGGGTTGCGGAACACGTGAACCGTCCCGATCACCGCCAAGATGCACACCAGATACTCATAAAGCGGGATGGTGTACAGGTAGTAGTGCCACGGCTCGCTGCCCCGGTTGGTGTCCTGTTCGCCCCGCCAGTAGGTGATCCCCTCGGTGAAGCCATCGATGAAGCCCTCTGATTTGGTGAAGAAGACGGTGAACCACAAGGCGAAAAAGACTAGGAACACTGCGGCGGCCAGCGCCCACCCCCACCCGGGCACGCCCCGAGCGGCTCGCACCACCGGCAGCTCCCATATCGACTGGGGGCTGGCCTTCATGAGGATGAACATCACCATGATCACCCCGTAGACGCCCAGGGTGAGGAAGACCTCCGCCTCGTAGTAGGCGCTGACCCCGAAGGCGATTCCCATGGGGACCAGCCCGGCGGGCAACATCCAAGACCATCCGGCGAGCCCGTTGCGCGGGCTCTCGGCACTCCCCTCGCTGTTTGCTGAGACTGCCTGTTCGCCCAAAAGGGCCAACAAGAAGCCCCCGAAGATGAACACCACAATGAACGTGGACTCTTTGACCGCGAAACCCGCGGCCAGCAAGAACCCGAACAGTGTCGGCAGCAGCAGCCGGGGGCGGTCCAAGAACCGGACGATTACCACCATCATGGCCAAGGTGATGAACGCGGTAAGCGAGTCTTCCCGGCCCAGCCGGGTCATATAGAGCGCTATCGGGCTGAACGCCAGCACCGCAGAGGCCGCCAGCGTCACCGCCGGTCCGAGAGACCGGCGCAAGAACCACGGCAGCACGATCATCCCCACCCCGGCCAACACGGCCACCATGCGGGCGGTGGTGTGCGACTCCCCGAACACCCAGAAGAACGCCGCGGTCAGATAGAAGCGCAGTGGCCCGTGGTACACCGGGTCGTAGCCCTCGTAGGTGCCCTCCAAGAACTTCCACGAGTACCAGGCATCGATGCTCTCGTCGTGATGCAGCGGACGGTCGGCCAACTCGACGAGCCGCAGCACCAGCCCGGCCACCGCCATTGCCGCCGCGGCGATGGCCAGCGCCGTTTCCGGGCGGCGGCGCCAGAACTCCGCTGGGCTCCGGCTGTCCAATGCCGCCTTTAGCTCGCGTTTCATTGCTCGCACTGCTCAGCGCACCTCATAAATCGCATACTCGCCTTGGGCAAACGCCAGCGCCCCTCGGGAGGCCCAAAACTCCTCGCTCACCCCGACCCGCCGCTCGATCGGCCCTACCACTACGTAGTCCACCCCATAACCATTCAACAGTTCCTCGGTACCCTCGAATCCGCCCAGCATGGTACGGGCCTGCTGATGGCGCATCGGCCAGTCGGTTACGCCGAGGTCGTTGATCCAGCCGGCGAAGCCCACCACCGTCTGTCGACCGCTGAGGGCCGGAACGGGATGGGTGTGCTCGAAGCCGATTAGAAACACGCTGTCGGGTGGCGTCTCATCTCGTGCCCACTCTCCGGCGGCCACCCCGTCGCCCGAGGCAATCGGATGGGGCCACACATTCACCTCGGGGTCGACCGCCTTCCAGACGTCGAGCGCACCGGCGAAGGTGAGGGCAAAGAACAACAGCACCGCCCCCACCACCCCCAGCCATCCGATGGAGGCCAGCCTCACCAGTACCGCGGCCACCAATAGCGACCCCAGCAAGATCACAGGGACGAACCAATGGGTGTTGTTCCAGGGGTGAGATGGCGCCACCCGCACGAAGTTGGGAACAATGAGCCACAGCCACACCGGAATAGAACCCCACAGCAGAACCCGGGGCAGCGTGCCCTTCCACACCTGGGCCGCCAGCATCAACACCAAGAACACACCGGCGTTGCGCCACCAGAAGGTGAACAGGTTGTCTTGCTCGACCGAGTAACCGGGGGGCTGCATCCAAGGGCCGTTCACCCAGGTCTCCCACACGATCTCGGTGTTCAGGGGCTCGATCCACAAGGCCGCGGGTAGCGAGAACACCAGTGCCGGTATCGCGAACAGAATCCATTGCCAGCGGCGGTCCAGCACCGCCCAGATCAAGCCCAATCCCAACGCCACACCGAAGGAGTACACGTGGAATATCGGCATCAGCCCCACGATCACCCCGGCGGCGGCAAACAGCCGGCGCGATCCCGACTT
The DNA here is from genome assembly GCA_963663255.1 of Acidimicrobiales bacterium. Lineage (GTDB taxonomy): Bacteria > Actinomycetota > Acidimicrobiia > Acidimicrobiales > Bin134 > Poriferisocius. The sequence continues at coordinate 1,200,173 of OY760141.1, read as the reverse complement.
GTGGGCCTCGCGCAGTAGCACAACCACCACCAGCAGCAGCGAGAACCCGGCCAGGGTCGGGCGCTGGGGGAACAGATTCCCGGTGACCGCGTTCTCCATCAAGATGTTGCCCGCGTGGTGGCGGGTGTAGTCGGTGGGCAGGTCCCAGATGACGCTCCAGCCGCCCTCAGCGCGATCGTGGAAGAAGCGGAGCCATCCCAGCCCGCCGAACAGGGTGAACACCAGCACGGCGACAACCCCCACCGCTCGGCTGGAGAACAGCCTCACCCCCACCAGGTACAAGACAGGAACAAAGGCGAACGCCAGATAGCCCGACGACACCTCCAACCCGCCGAAGGCGCTCAACCCGGCCCGGTCGAGCATGGCGGCGAAGAAGTCGATGCCGAAGTGATAGGGCAGCCGATCGACACCGAAAGCAGTGGGCAGCTCGGGTGGGAAGTTCTCGGCGTGGGCGAACGACGAGGCATAGGTCAGGTGGGCCTGCCAATCGGTCCATGACGAGAGGTGCCCGGCCAGCACGCCCCCTGAGCCGTCGGGCAAGTAGGCCTGGTTCAAGATCCAGGCGGTGATCGCCCAGGCCGGGGCAGTCAGAATCAACAGCGGCGCCGGGTTCTCTGGGCGGGAGATGGGCCGCATCAGCCGGCGCCGGAAATCGCGGCACTCGGCGCCGATCTGCCGAACACCCGTCCACCAACCGGTTGCCGAAATCGCGGTGGCCACCAAGGCGGCTGCCACTACCACCGGTCCGCTCAACCTGCCGGCAGCCCAGCCCGCGGCATAGCCCACCAGGGTGATGGCCATGAAACCGACCACCGCCCCGTAGGCCACCCGCTCCTCGATGCGGAGCTTCAAACCTGACAGGTAGGTGAGCCCAATGCCGATGAGCACGCAGTCGGCCAGAAGCAACGCCACCCACAGCTTCATTGGCTCACGAAGCTAGTTCGCAGGGAGCCACCGGCCGCAGTAGTCCCGGGGCCAAGGCTGGTCGCCCCTTCGGGCATAGAGCAGACGAGCTCGGGCATCTTGTTCTTCGGGCGGGGCGTGGGCCGGATTGCCGACACCGCCCACAGTCCTCCACGTCCGAGGCTCGAACTGGTAAGCGCCGTAGAACAGGCCGTTGGCGCTCTCGGCGGTGTAGTTGTTGGTGGACTCGCAAAAGCGGAGGTTGTACCAGTGCCGTTCGGTGGGCTCGATAAATCCGTTCTGGACCCGCTCGCGGTCGGCCATATCGTTGATCTCCGCGATGTACACCACCCACTCGGCCGCTTCCACCGACTGCTCCGCATCGAACAGGCGGCTGTTCAGATAGGGGATAGCGTCGTTGAGCCGCCCAATGCGGGCCTCGGTTCGCTCCTGCTCCCCCGGCACGTCGTCCACCGCGTTCAAGGCCTGGTCAACGAGCTCGGAAATCTCCGACAGCAGCGCTTTCCGCCAGAGGGCGTCAGTGGCCTCCGACACCCCCAAAATGAAGACCACGTCTTCGACGTCGCCCCCCGAAATGTACTCCTGCACGACCAGTCGCTCGGCCTCGTCCATGAGCAGCTGCTTGCCGGTATCGGTGTCGTGGAGTTGGTCTAGCCGGGCCAGTTCGAGGTGGAGTTCGTCCACGGTGCGGTCCATGGCCACCTGAACGGAATCGCGGACCCCCAGGGCCAATTCCAAGTCCGTTTGGGCCCGGTCCAGATCGCGCCACGCCGGTATCGCCGACTCGACCTCGACCGGCTGCGCGGCTCCGTCACCGCTGTCGGATTGTCCGACAGCGGCTCCGCCGGCGGCCGCCAAGGTGGCGACCACCACCACAAGAAGAACCGTCAGGCGACTGCGTTCTTGAGCCCGCAAACTCTCTCCCAAGTTCGGCTACCCTCGAAACGGGTTTACCGCACTATCGCTTTGGGCGGCAAAGCCCCTACTCGCCCCCAGAAGCCTACCGACCATGCCCACTGCACCTTCAAACGATCCTGTACAGCTCGGATCGGCCGCCGAGTTCGACGCGATACTGCTCGTGTCGTTCGGCGGGCCGGAGGGACCCGACGACGTGATGCCGTTTTTGCGCAACGTGACCCGGGGTCGGGGCATCAGCGACGACCGATTGGCCGAGGTGGCCGAGCACTACCACTTGTTCGGCGGCGTCAGCCCCATCAATCAGTGCAACCGCGACCTGATCGCCGCCCTGGTCGAAGAGCTCGCGGTACGGGGCGTAGATCTCCCGGTGTACTGGGGCAACCGGAACTGGTCGCCCCTGCTGGCCGACACGGTGGCCCAGATGAGCGACGACGGCGTCTCCCGGGCGGTCGGCTTCGTCACCTCGGCCTTCGGCTCCTACTCGGGCTGCCGCCAATACTCCGAAGACATCGAGCAGGCTCGGATCGCGGCCGGCCCCGATTCTCCAACAATCCGAAAGCTGCCGCCGTTCTGGGACCAGGAGGGCTTCTTGTCGGCCATGGCCGACCATCTGGCCGCGGCCCGCCAGACCGAGCCGACCGCACCGGTGGTGTTTACCGCCCACAGCATTCCCGACACCATGGCCGCCACCGCCCCCTATGTGGCCCAGCTCAATGAGGCCTGCGGCCGGGTGGCGGCCCGCACCGGAGTGAACCAGTGGTCGCTGGCCTATCAGAGCCGCAGTGGCCCGCCCCAGGTTCCCTGGCTGGAGCCTGACATCAGCGAGGAGTTGGACAGGCTGGCCGACAACGGAGCCGACGCGGTAATCGTGGTGCCGATCGGTTTCGTGGCCGACCACATGGAGGTGATCTACGACCTCGACACCGAGGCCCGCCAGCGGGCCGACATGCTCGGGCTGCGGTTCACCCGAGTGCCCACCGTGGGCACCCACCCCGCGTTCGTCAAGATGATTGCCGACCTGGTGCTTGGCCCTCCGCCGACCCCCTGCCCGGCAGACTGCTGCCTGAGCTAGTCCGAATTATTCGCGAGAGCCGATCTCGGTGTTGATCCAGGCGATGAGCTGCGCCTGGTTGCGGGTCTGGGTCAAGATGTCGCCCGGGCCGGCGAAGTGGAACACAAATCCCTCGCCCGATTTCATCGACTGGATCGAGCGGCCCTCAACCGCCCGGCGCAACTCGTAGCTGACGGTGTCGGGGAAGGCCAGCATGTGGCTGGTGTCCACCACCACCGTCTCGCCCGCGGCCAGCGAGATCACGTCGATGGCACCGTAGGAGGCCACCACCACGTTGCCGGTGCCCTCGGCGTGGGCCATGAAACCGCCCTCGCCGCCGACCAGCGACTTGAAGCCGCCCCACTTGGTGTCCATCACCACCGAGGCATCGGAGGCCAGCCAGTTGCCCCGCTCGATGATCCACGACTGCGAGCCGTCCAGCTCGATCACCCGAAGGTCGCCGGGCAGCTTGGCGGCCACATCCACCCAGCCGCCTTCCCCTGGAGCGGTGTAGGTGGACACGAACAGCGATTCTCCGCCCAACACGCTCCGCTTGAGCCCCTTGAGCATGCCGCCTTCCACCTTGGCCTCTAGCGACATCCCGGTGGAATGGGCTGACATGGCGCCAGCCTCGACTTTGACCTGCTCGCCCCCGCCCAGGTTGCACCGGGCGACCGCAAAGCTGGGGGCATGACGTATATCTACCTGCATGACCGGCAGCCTACCCACCGCTTCCAGCGAATTGGGGGCGGGCTCGGGCGATTTTCCCCGGCTGTTACCCGACGTTTTTGTCCTGGCCCTCCCAGTAGGGGGCCCGCAATTCCCGCTTGAGCACCTTCATGGCCCCTGACAGGGGCAGCGGCTCCGCTCGGAACTCCACCGACTTGGGCACCTTGTAGCCGGCAATGGACTGGCGGGCGTGCTCACAGACCTCTTCTTCGGTCAGTTCGCTCCCCGGCGCGGGGACCACCACAGCATGGACCGCTTCCCCCCAAACCGAGTCGGGGATGCCGATCACCGCCACCTGGGCGACGCCCGGATGGGTGGAGATGGCGCTCTCCACCTCTGAGGAGTACACGTTCTCGCCACCGGAAACGATCATGTCCTTCACCCGGTCGACCAAGAACAAATAGCCCTCCTCGTCGAGGTATCCGGCGTCGCCGGTGTGGTACCAGCCTCCCTCGAACACCTCGGCAGTGGCCTCGGGCTTGTTCCAGTACTCGCGCATGTAGTTGCCGCCCTTGGCGCACACCTCGCCGATCTCGCCGGTGGGCAATACGTTGCCGTCTTCGTCTTGGATGCACAGGTCCACCCCGATCACCGGGCGGCCCACCGACCGCAGCCGGGCGCTGCCGGCCACGTGGTCTTCAGCCGACAGAAGGGTGAGCACCGACGAGCACTCGGTCATGCCGTAGCCCTGGATCAAGTTCACGCTCGGCAAGTGCTCCAGCAGATGGCCCAACACAGCCTCCGGCATCGGCGACGCTCCGTAGACCAGCTCTCGCAGCGACGCCAGCCGCTCGGGCCGGTATTCCGGATGCTGGAGGCACATGCCGATCATGGTGGGCACCATCACCGTCTGGGTGATGCCCTCGGCCTCGATGAGGTTCATCACCCCGCCGGGGTCGAAGGCGGGAATGGTCACCATCTTGGAACCGGAGGCCGGAATCACCAGCAAACTGGCCATGGAAGCGGCGTGGAACAGCGGCGTCTGGCTCAAGAAGACATCGTCGTCTCTCGTGCCCCCTAGCCCAATGGCCACGTGGTACACGTTGAGCATCTCGGCCCGCTGCTGCAACAGCACTCCCTTGGGCAGGCCGGTAGTGCCGCCGGTGTACATGAGCACCACCGGGTCGTCCTCTTCGGGCTCGGGCGGCGCGGCGGTGTCGCCGGCGGCCACCAAATCCTCGTAGGCCACGTCGTGGGGCACATCGCCCGATCCGATGAGCACCACCTTGCGGATGGGGCTGTCGCCCGCGGCCTCCATCACCTTGACGAAGGCCTCAGCAAAGAAGGCATCCACAAAGGCCACCTCGGTGCCCGAGTCCCGCACGATGTAGTCCAACTCGGGGCCGGCCAGGCGCAGGTTGAGGGGATTGATGACGCCGGCGCCCAGATAGCAGGCGTGGTAAAGCTCCAGGTAGGAAGCGCTGTTCAGGGCCATGATGGCCACCCGGTCGCCCTTTTTGACCCCCAGCTCGCTCCCCAGTGCGTTGGACAGCTTGGTGACCCGCTCCCCGTGGGCAGCAAAGCTGGCCCGGTTGGCGCCGTCGACGATGGCCTCTTTGTTGGCGTACCGCTCAACCGCCGGGTAGAACAGCCGGTGATAGATCAGCTCTTTCATGAAGGCAACCGTAGCGCGAGACCGAGTGTGCCGGAGCGGGTCGAAGGAGGCGAGATGAACGTCGAAACCACAGTGCGTTGGCTGAAGGATCGGGAGCTGATCAAAGAGGTTCCCCAGCGGTACGCTCGGGGAATCGACCGCATCGACTTCGACCTGGTGCGGTCAAGTTTCCACCCCGATTGCCAGATCCACGGGACGGTCATCTCCGGACCCCTCGATCCCTACTTGGACTGGACCGAGAAAGAGCTGCACAAGTTCGAGGCCACGCTGCACTTCATGGGCAACCAGTACGTGGACTTGGAAGAAGGCGCCGATGAGGGCCACATCGAGACTTGGGCGGTGGCCTACCACATGCGCCCTGAGGACTCAGGCGTAGACGACCTCATCTTGGGCCTGCACTACTGCGACGACGTGGCGCGCTTCGACGACGGCTGGCTCATCACCTCCCGCACCGCCCGACCCCAATGGGCCCGCGGCGCCTTCCCCGACCCACCCGACGATTTGCGCAGCGACTGGCACGACGTGGACATCCGCCACGTGTGATTCACTATTGGCATAGATTATGCTATGCCAGTAGTGCTATCCTTGGTCTGTGCGGACGATGATCATCCTTCCCGACCACCACCATGCCGAGGCCAAGCGCAAGGCCGCCCATGAGGGAATCTCCCTGTCGGAATACATCCGCCGCCTGGTGGCCGACGACTTGGACCAAGCCGCGGCCGCATCAGATCCCTCAATCGTGTTCGGGCTGTTCAACAGCGGAGGGTCGAGGATCGCCGACGGTAAGCACGCCATGATCAGCGAGGCGATCGACAAGCAGTTTGCCGCCAAAGGCCTCTGAGCGGTGGCCCCGGTCTTCGTGGACACCAGCATCTGGTACGCCGCGGCCGACGCCGGCGACGCCCACCGCGAAGTGGCCCAGTCGCTGCTCGCCGAACACGCCGGAACCCTCGTCACCAGCGACCTCGTATTGGCCGAGCTGTGGAACCTGGTGACCGCCCGAACCAACCACGACAACGCCAACCGCACAGTGGCCGCCATCGCGTCGGGCATCGCCCGGATCGAATACACAACCGGCGCCGACCTGGAGGCTGCCCAGGCGATGCTGGCCGACTACCCCGACCAGTCCTTCTCCCTAACCGACCGCACAAGCTGGGCCCTCATGGAGCGCCTCGCCATCACCCGAGCACTCGCCTTCGACGCCGACTTCCGCATCCACCGCTACGGCCCCCACAAAACCCAAGCCTTCACAGTCCACCCCTAACCGCCTCCCAATGCCTGAAGACCCAAGACCACACCTCCCAGCGCGACGACGCCGACTAGTCGCTTTGGCCGCAGCAGGGCAAAGGCAGGCAGACTACGGGCCATGAGTGATCGACCAGTGGCGTTTGTGACCGGGGCTAGCCGGGGGATTGGGAAGGCTTGTTCGGTGCATTTGGCCCGGGCGGGCTTTGATGTGGCGGTGTCGGCCCGCACTGTGCAGGACGGCGAGCAGCGGGAGCACTCGTCCACCGTCAAGCGGTCGGACACCACCCCGCTGCCCGGCAGCCTGTCGGCTACTGCTGCGCTGGTGGCCGAGGCCGGGAGTGATGCGCTGATCGTGGCTGCCGATTTGCTCGACTTCGACTCCCTGGAGGCGGCGGCGGCAACCGTGTTGGAGCGGTGGGGACGGGTTGACGTGCTGGTGCACAATGGGCGCTACATCGGTCCCGGCCACATGGACCGCCTGCTAGACACCCCCATCGGGCTGCTGGACAACCATCTGAAGGCCAACTGCCTGGCTCCGCTGGTGCTCACCAAGGCGCTGTTGCCCCAAATGATCGAGCGGGGCGGTGGCACCATCGTGAACATCACCTCGGCCTCGGGCTACGCCGACCCCACCGAGGCGGCGGGCGACGGGGGCTGGGGCATGGGTTACGGCATCAGCAAGGGCGCCTTTCACCGGGTGGCCGGGTTCATGGCCGTTGAGCACGGCAATGACGGCGTCAACACCTTCAACGTGCAGCCCGGCTACATCTCCACCGAGCGCATCGCCCAGGACATGGCCCAGTTCGGCTTCGAAGACAACGGCCAGCCCCCCGATGTGATCGGCGCGGTGGTGGCCTGGTTGGCCACCGACCCCGAGGCCCGGGAAATGAACGGCACCAACGTGGAGGCCCAGTTCTTCTGCCACGAGCGGGGCCTTTTGCCCGGCTGGGACGGGCCGGAGCCCAACACCGCCGCCATCCGCTACGACCTGAGCGGCGCAATTCTGGCCGAGAAGGAGGCCCAGCTTCTGGCTGAGAGCGCCCAAGAGTGACCCCCGAGGTCCGGCTCGACCTGTGCGCGGTCATGCCGGTGTACAACGAGGAGGAGATCGTCGGGGAGGTGGCCGAGAGCTGGCTCGGCGTGCTCGACGGCCTGGGAATCGACTACGAGCTGGTGGCCATCGTGGACGGGGCTACCGATTCCAGCGAGCAGGTATTGCGGGCGGTGGCTGAACGCCATCCCCGACTGGTGGTGGACGTGAAAGCCAACAGCGGCCACGGGCCGACAATCCTGCGGGGCTACCGCCGGGGGGCGGTCACCGCCGACTGGGTGTTCCAAACCGACTCCGACGACGAAATGCCCGCCGCTTCGTTCGGTGAGCTCTGGGAGCATCGCCACAGCGTCGACGCAGTGATCGGCATACGCACCAACCGCAATCAGTCGACGGGCCGGCGGGCCATAACCCGGGCGGCCCGGTTCACCGCCCGTTTGGCCTTCGGGTGTCGTCTGGCCGACGTGAACTGCCCATACCGGCTGATGCGGTCGAGCGCACTGGCACCTCTGCTGGCCTTGATTCCCGACGACTCCTTTGCCCCCAACGTGGGGTTATCGGGAATGCTGGCCCGATCCGGGGCCCGTTTGGCCGAGGTGCCGGTCCCCCACCACGACCGCACCACCGGAATGGTGTCGATCCTCGGATTGAAGGCGCTGCGGGCTGCGCTTCGCTCCTTCGGCCAGACCGTGCGCCTCAGCCGCACCCGGATTCCCGCCAGCTGACCAAAAAACCGGGTTGATCTGCCTGATTGACCCCTATATGTCGCAGCTACCGGGTACCTTCTAAACAGGGGTAAAACCCGTACTTCCCCCTACGAATATCCGCTAAGGGAATCATGCCCCCACAATCACAGTTGTCCCTCGACAACGTGTCGGACGACCGCCACACGGATGTCGACTTTGCCCGCGAAATCGTGCCTGTCCCGGTGGCCGAGGAGATGTCGGAGTCGTTTTTGGCGTACTCCCTGTCGGTCATTACCTCCCGGGCCATCCCCGATGTGCGCGACGGCCTGAAGCCGGTGCAGCGCCGCATCCTCTACTCCATGCTCAACATGGGGATCCGCCCCGACGGACCCCACCGCAAGAGCGCCCGGGTAGTGGGCGATACCATGGGCAAGTACCACCCACACGGCGACGCCGCCATATACGACGCCCTCGTGAGGCTGGCCCAAGAGTTCTCCCGGCCGATAGCCCTCATCGACCCCCACGGCAATTTCGGCACCTTGGACGATCCGCCGGCAGCCCCTCGATACACCGAGTGCCGCCTGGCCGAGGCGGCTATGGAGATGCTGGACGAGATCGACGAAGACACCGTGGAGCACCGGCCGACCTACGACGGCGACAGCTCCGAGCCCGAGTGCCTTCCGGGGCGGCTTCCCAACCTGCTGGTTAACGGCACCACCGGCATTGCCGTTGGCATGGCCACCAATATGGCCCCCCACAATCTGGCGGAGGTGGCCGAGGCCATACGGCTGGTGATGACCAAGCGCCGACCCAAGCCCACCATTGACGAGCTCTTGGACGCGCTGCCGGGCCCCGACTTCCCAACCGGGGGAATGGTCATCGACTCCGAGGAGGGGGGCCTGCGCCAGATCTACGACACCGGGCGAGGCTCTATACGCATCCGAGCCCAGATGAAGCCGGTGAAGCTGACCCGCAGCCGCTGGGGAATCGAGGTCAGCGAGCTGCCCTACATGGTCGGACCTGAAAAAGTGGTGAAGCGCATCAACGACTTGATCGTCGACGGCAAGCTGCCCGGCGTCCACGATGCTCGCAACCTCTCCGACCGCCACCACGGCCTTCGCATCCTCATCGAGTGCGAACCCCACGTGGCACCCGAGAAGCTGTACTACGACCTGTTCCGACTGACCCCTCTGGAGGAGACGTTCGCGGTCAACAACGTGGTGTTGGTGAACGGTGTCCCCACCACCGTGGGCCTTTACGACCTATGCCGCCATTACATCGACCACCGCCTCGACGTGGTGGTGCGGCGCACCCGGCATCGTCTGGGCCGGGCCCGAGACCGCCTCCACATCCTGGAGGGGTTGATCATCGCGCTGGACAACATCGATCAGGTTGTGGCCATCATCCGTGGCTCCGAAGATGCCGCCACCGCCCGCCAGCGCTTGCAGGATGCCCTGGCCCTGACCGAGATCCAGGCCGCCCACATCCTGGACATGCAGCTGAGGCGGCTCACCGCACTGGAGAAGCAGAAGATCATAGACGAGCGAGACGAGCTGGTCGCGCTGATCGACGACTTGGAGAAGTTGCTGGGCTCGGAGCAGCGCCAGCGCACGGTGGTGTTGAAGGAGCTTGACAACCTCGTAGGGCGCTTCAAACAGGATCGCCGAACCGAGATTGTCTCCCACCAAGACGCCCCGGTCTATGAGGCCACCCCGGCGGCTGAGCTGGCCCCGAAAGCTGACGGTCCGGTAATGGTCACCTTGTCCACTACCGGCATCGTGGGCCGGGCGTCGGCGGGCGGGCGCCGGCGGTCCCAGTTCGGCCGCCACGATGTGCTGACCGTCTCGCTGGAAGCCGACCCCGGCGACACTGTTCTGGCGGTCACTTCTGGGGGCCGGCTTATCGCTTCACCGGTCAACGCCCTACCCGAGGTCTCAGGCCGCAGCCGAGGGGCAGGAGCATCTGAGGTGTTCGGCACTATCCGCAGCGAGGCGGTACTGACCCTGGTGATGGCGGCCAGCGATCCCTTGGTGGTCGTCACCGCTGGGGGAACGGTCAAACGAGTCGACCTGTCGGAGGCTGACAAGGGCCGGGCGGCCAAGCAGATAATCAAGCTGAAGCCCAACGACAAGGTGGTAGCCGCGTTCTGCGCGCCGGAAACCGCCGAGATGGTGTTGGTCAGCACCCATGGCCGTGCGCTGCGGGCCCCAATCGAATCGGTCCCCGTCCAGGGGCGGGGTGCATCCGGGGTAGTGGGCATGAAACTGCGAAACGGCGACCGGATAATCGCCGCGGGAGGCGTGAGCGGAGAAGAAGCTGTCATCTTGGTGAACGACGTTGGGTCGGTGGGCATCACCTCGGCAGTGGACTTACCGGTCACCGGTCGGGGCGGAGTTGGCACATCGCTGGGAGGCGACAGCCAGCTGGCCATGGCTGCGGTAGCCCCCCCGGCCGATCTCCTGGCCGAAGTGGACGACAACGGCAAACCGGCCAAGGAGCCCGTGCCATTTTCCCTGGCCAACGGGACAGCCGACCACAAGAAGATCTCGAGAGTGGGTATGCCGCGATGGTGACCCAAGCCACTCGCACCCAGGGCAATAACGCCGACCTGTTCGCTCCTGCGAACGGGGGGAACGGCAACGGCAGCTACGACGCCTCCGACATCGTCACCCTGGAGGGCCTGGAGGCCGTTCGCAAGCGCCCTGGGATGTACATCGGGGGCACCGGGGCCGACGGTCTCATGCACCTGGTGTGGGAGCTGATCGACAACGGGGTGGACGAGGCCGGCGCCGGATTCGCCACCCGCATCGACGTGACCCTCCATGCCGACGGCTCAGTGGAGGTAGGCGACAACGGCCGGGGCATCCCGATCGACCCTCACCCCACCAAGAAGGTATCGGCGCTGGAGGTGGTGCTCACCGAGCTGCACTCCGGCGGCAAGTTCGGCGGTGGCGTTTATGGCGCCTCCGGCGGTCTGCACGGGGTGGGCGCCTCGGTGGTGAACGCCCTGTCCACCCGGCTGCGGGCCGAGGTGGACCGCGACGGCGCCACCTGGCAGCTCTGGTTTGAGAAGCAAAAGGCGGGGCAGCTCGACGGCGACCGCTTCGCCAAGGGCCACAAGCTCCGCCGGGTCCGCGCCACCCGCAAAACCGGCACCCGGATCCGCTTTTGGCCCGACTTCGACATGTTCGATCCCGACGCCGCGGTGGACTTCGAAACCATCCGCCACCGTGCCCAGCAGGCCTGCTTCTTGGTTCCCGGGTTGCGAATCAGGCTGGAGGACAAGCGCCGGGGCAGCGACAACGAACCGGTCGATCTGATCTCCCATGGAGGGCTGGCCGATCTGGTGGGCCATTTGTCTGATTCAGAGGCCGTAACCGAGGTCATATCCATACCCGGGGAGGGAGAATTCGAGGAGAAGGTCCCGGTGGACGGCGCCATGGCTGTGGTCAACCGGCAATGCCAGGTGGACATCGCCATGCGCTGGGTGAAGGGCTACGACCCCAAGGTGGTCACATTCGTCAACACCATCCCCACCCCCCATGGCGGCACTCACATGGCGGGCTTTGAGCGGGCCTTAACCAGGGCGGTCAACGACAGCCTGCTGGCCGACTCCAAGAAGCTGGCCCGTCTGGCCAAGCAGGGCAACGACCGGGCCCAGCGGGAGGATGTGCAGGAAGGTCTGGTGGCCGCGGTCAAAGTCACCCTGCCCGAGCCGCAATTCCGGGGCCAGACCAAACAGGAGCTGGGTACGCCACCGGTGCAGTCCATCGTCTACAACGTGCTCAAGGACGGTTTGGAGAGCTGGTTCCAGACCGGGCCCAAGAGCCACGTCAACGCCTTGCAGTCCAAGGTTGTCGACGCAGTGGTGAATCGGGTGTCAGCCCGCCAGACCTTGGAGAACAAGCGCCGGGCGGCGTCGCTGGGCTCCACCGGGATGCCCGACAAGCTGGCCGACTGCCGGGTACACGGCCCGGAGTCGGAGTTGATCCTGGTGGAGGGCGACTCGGCCGCGGGACCGGCCAAGGCGGGACGCAACGCCGAGAACATGGCCATTTTGCCCCTGCGGGGAAAGGTGGTGAACGCGGCCAAGTCGTCGGTGAAACAAGTGCTGGACAACGCCGAGGCCCAAGCTCTGTTCACCGCCATGGGAGCCGGCTCCGGCGACGACTTCGACATGGCCAAGGCCCGTTACGGCCGCATCGTGATCTTGTGCGACGCCGACGTGGACGGCAGCCATATCCGCTGCCTGCTGCTCACCCTGATTCACCGATTCATGCGCCCGATGCTCGATGCCGGCCGGGTGTTCGCGGCCCAGCCCCCGCTGTACACCGCCAAGGTGGGCGACCAGACCCACCGGGCGTGGACTGACGCACAGAGGGACCAGATCACCGCCGAGCTGTCCAAGGGCAACCGCAAAGCAGAGAACATCCGGTGGTCCCGGTTCAAGGGCTTGGGTGAGATGGACACCGACGAGTTGGCCGAGTGCGCCCTCGACGCTGAAACCCGCACCCTTCGCCAGCTCACCCTCGACGACGCCAAAGGTGCCGAGGAGATGTTCGAGACCCTGATGGGCTCCGATGTGAGCCGCCGCAAGGACTTCCTCATCGCCCACAGCGAGCTTGTCGACCGCGACGCCCTCGACTACTGACGTTGCCAAGAGAAATCGGGTAAACAGACATGACCATGACCGAACCCGCCGAACAGGCCGAGTCTCCCGAAGAGCCCGCCAGCGACAAGCTCATGGAGATTCCCGAGCGCTACGTGCCCAAGTATCTGTCTCCTTCCAGCGCGTCGTCTTTTAGGGAGTGCGCTCGGCGCTGGAAGTTCCGCTACGTCGACCGCCTGCCCGACCCGCCCGGACAGGCCGCGGTGACCGGCACCTTTGCCCACATGGTGCTGGAGAAGCTGATGCAGGAGCCGGTGGAGAACCGCACTGTGGACCGGGCCAAGAAACTGGCCCGTGAACTCTGGCCCAGGATGGAGAACCACCGCGATTTCCAGGGCCTTGAATTGGATGAGCCGGGCGGTCTGGATTTCCGCAAGAACGGCTGGCGGGCCATTGAGGGGCTTTGGGACCTGGAAGACCCTCGCAAGGTCACGGTGGCGTCCACCGAGCAGGATGTGAGGGTTGAGATCAACGGGGTCCCGTTTCGGGGCATCATCGACCGGGTTGATGAGACCGAGAAGGGCTTGGTGGTCACCGACTACAAGTCGGGCAAAGCCCCCTCCGAGCGGTTCTCATCCAACTACGCCACCCAGATGCTGCTCTACGCCGCGGCGCTGACCGAACTGGAAGGGCGCAAACCAGCCAAGGCCCAGTTGCTGTATCTCGGCCAGAAAGTGGTGGAGGTGGAGATCACCGACGAGAACCTCGCCGAGGCGGTCGACGAGTTGCGGTCAACCTGGCTGGCCATCATGGAGAGCTGCATCTCCCTGGAGTTCGAAGCATCCACCGGCCCCCTGTGCGGCTGGTGCCCCTTCGTAGCCCAATGCCCCGAGGGAACCGCCGAGGTGCTCCACCGCGACAAGATCGGCAAGCTGCGATCCGACGCTCCGGCCTTGGAGCGGATCGCCCAAGCCGAGAAAACTGACGGCTAAATCCGGGGCAGCCGTGTTCCAGCCAGGCGGCCCATTGAGGGTCGCATGAGCGCCTCTTTCCGCTGGGTGGCTCGGGCCCAGTAGTGGGCGGCCTCGGCGTCGTCGTCCATGTTGAAGCGCTCCCGGTCGGCTAGGTCCTGTTCGGCCAGCTTTAGCCCGATGCGGTCCACCATGTCCAGGTACCGCACCAACCGGGCGACGGACTTGGCTCGAGCGGAGACATACCCTTCCAATGCGGGGGTGATCACCGTGCGCAGATCATCCAAAACCGCCTGATAGACCTCGCTGGCCTCGGTATCGACCGGCTCAGGCACCTCAACCGGCTCCGCTTCCACCCCGAGGGCCTCGCACAGCAGCTCCGCGGTCACCCGACGGTGGAGAGTGGAGAACAACATGCCCATACCCAAATCACCGCCGGCCGCGCCGGCCACCCCCAGCCCGATCAAGTTGCGGACCTGGCAGGCCAGCTGCCAATAGCGCACCCGCTCGGCGTCCACCGGACCGTCGTACCACCCGAACGCGGTGTCGATGTCAACGAACGGGGTGAGCATGGCCCGCACCGTGATCCAGGCCAGATCCTCCATCGGGTCGCCCACATGGGCCAGCTCCCAATCGCACAGACCGGTCACCCGGCGGCCGTCGTGCAGCACGTTGCCCGGCCCCAGGTCACCGTGAACCAGCACTGCCCTCTCCGGGGGTCCGGGCGCGGCCTCAGCCAGTTGGCGCAAACCCAGATCAATAAGTGGATCAGGCTCGGAGCAGTGCTCCCGATAGAGCCGGGTCCACACCGCGAGATCATCGTGGGCCAGCTCAGCCGGTGGCGCCACAGCGTGGAGGGCGTTGACCTGCCCCATGAAGTCCCTGGCCAGATCCGGATCGTCCAGCGGCCCCGGCCCCCCGTCCACGAAGTCCAACAGCAGCGCCCGACCATCGGGGCTGATACCGCAAAATCCGGCCGCCCTTACCGGCTTGTCGCTCAGCCACTGATACGCCCGAGCCTCTCGAGCCAGGTCGTAGCCCACCGCAGACAGCGCCGACGTTCCTGCATCCATCCGCAAGAACCGCTGCCCCCCGTCATTTAGGGTCACCACCCACGCCTGACGGGAAGCGCCACCCGGAATACGGGCGGCGTCCGCGACCGCTAGCCCGCAGCACTCTTCCACCCACGCCAACAGCTCGCGATCCAATTCGCTCACCCACCCAGGCTAAGCCTCTCCGTCCCCACCCGCGCATTGTGCGTCTACGCTCGGCTCCTCGTGTTTCCACCGGGCTTTTTCGACCGGGCTGATCCCAGCCCCGACCGCTTCTTCTACTCACCGCCTCGTCTGGTCACCCACATTGACGACCAGGCCATCGCCGCCGTCGGCGCTCTATACCGGGAGTTGGGCCTGTCGGGAGAGGTGCTTGATCTCATGTCGTCGTGGATCTCGCACTTCACCGAACCCCCAGCCCGGCTGGTGGCCCTCGGAATGAACCAGGTCGAGCTGGCCGCCAACCCGCAGGCCCACGAGTGGCTCATTCACAACCTCAACGACACCCCCCGACTCCCCTTTGACGACGACTCCTTCGACGCCGTTACCTGCTGTGTCTCGGTGGACTACCTGACCCGGCCAATAGAAGTGTTCACCGATGTCGCCCGAGTGCTGCGCACCGACGGACTGTTCGTGGTCACGTTCTCCAATCGCTGTTTCCCCACCAAGGCCATCCGGGGCTGGCTCTACGCCGATGACGCCGGACACCTGGAGATCGTCCGCCGTTATTTCGAAGCCGCCGACGGATGGGGCGAGCCGGCGACCAAGCAGTGCATCCCACCGGGAGGCCCCGGCGATCCCCTCTACGCCGTCTACGCCGCCGCCCTCTGACAGGGCAGGGTCACTGCCCACTGCTCATTCGACGACCAACGGGGCCGCCGCCTTCTGCCTTCGACCGGGCGTCGACCCGAAGAGCCGTTACGTGAGTCCGATGCCTAGCATCGTGCCCCAGATCGTGAGCATGAACCCCGACATGACGAACACCATCGTCCGGGTCATTTTCGCCATCTGAAGCGCGATCTCGCCCCGGTGCTCGGCCAACTCTCCTCTTTGCTCCGCTCGGTGCTCGGCCAACTCTCCTCTTTGCTCCGCCAACTCTCCTCTTTGCTCCGCTCGGTGCTCGGCCAGTTCGCCTCGCAGGCTCTCGAATCCGGCGTCCATCTTGTCCTCTAGGCCGTCGATGCGGGTGTGAACCCGGGCGAACTCGGCATCG
This sequence comes from Acidimicrobiales bacterium, assembly GCA_963663255.1. GTDB lineage: Bacteria > Actinomycetota > Acidimicrobiia > Acidimicrobiales > Bin134 > Poriferisocius. The sequence continues at coordinate 1,184,106 of OY760141.1, read as the reverse complement.
ACTTGGGCGAATTTGCCGTTCATCTCGGTGCGGATCTGGTCTTCGCTCGCTTTGACGTCGTCTTTGGTGGCGAGCTGTTCCCAGCGCACAGGAGGCAGGCACTCGATCAACGTTCTCGCCTCCTCCTCACCCAACACCTCGCTCAAACGGCTCAACAACGCCAAACGCCTTGTCTCGTCCACAAGCATACCCAGCCTCTCCTATCCAACAATCTCAAAGGAGGACCGAAACACCGCCCACGCGTGGTGCCCGCCACCCTACCGGCCACCACCAGACCCGACAACGGCCATTTCGGCAGGTAGAAGTCGAGACCCGGGAAGTGTCACAGTGACTCTCTAGAGTCTTGGCGGTGAGCATCGAGGTCGTCTGCACCCCCTATGGGCTGACTGCCACTGGGCGGCTGGGCGAGCAGATCGCTGCGTTTAAGAACGGCGACCCGTTGGCACCGGTCACAGTGGTGGTTCCCACCAATATTGCTGGGTTGGCCACCCGGCGGGCGCTAGGAGCACGGGACCAAGGCATCGCTGCGGTGAATTTTCTCAAGCTGTTCGACCTGGCCGAGCGCCTGGCTGGACGGCAGATGGCCTTAGAGCTGAAGCGCAAGCCGCTGTCCGACCCGGTGCTCAGCGCCACGGTGCGGAGCGTGTTGAGCACTGAGCCCGGCCTATTTCGCGCCTCGGCCCACCACCCTGCTACTCAGCAGGCTCTGGTGCGGTCTTACCGGGACTTGCGTGAGCTCACTGAAGGCCAGCTTGACGTCCTGGCGTCACAGAGCAGGAGAGCTGCCGATGTGGTCCGCATCTGCGGCCAGGTCCGAGGCAGGCTGGAGTCCAAGTGGTACGACGGCCAGGATCTGAATGAGCTGGCCATCGACGCCCTGGGGTCGGGATCGTTCAGCGACCTTGTCCAAGAATTCGGTCCGGTGATAATCCACCTGCCCCAACGGGTCACCCAATCACAGGGCCTCATGGTTTCCTACTTGTCCGCTGAGACGCCGGTGGCGGTGATCGCCGGTCTCACCGGAGATGCAAAGGCCGATGGCGCAGTAGCGGAGTCAATCCACCGCATGGGCGCAGACTTCGTTCCGCCTCCAAAGGTCAGCCAACCCCACGGGCAGCAGATCATCAGCACGGCCAGCGCCGACGAAGAAATCCGGGTGGCAGTCCGGGAGGTGGTCAATGCGGCTCGCGACGGCACCCCCTTGAGCCGGATCGCCGTACTGTGCGCTGGCAGTGAGCCGGTGATCCGTGCCCTCCACGACAGCCTCGACGCCGCGTGCATCCCATACAACGGCCCCAGCGGACGAACCCTGGCCGACTCGCTGGCCGGCCGGGGGCTCATTGCCCTGCTGAACCTGGTGGGACGCGACTTCCGCCGAGACGAGGTGTTTGCCCTGCTATCAGTGGCATCGGCTTCCTTGCCCAATTCCGAGGCCGGAAACGAGCAGCCCTCGTTGGCCACCGACTTGGTTATGGCCTGGGAGCGGGTGTCGCGCCGAGCCGGGGTGGCTCGGGGTTCTGAGCAGTGGGAGACAAGGCTCAACAGCTACGCCGCAGAACTGCGGGAAGCCGCCCAGAAAGAACTGGGCGATCCCGACCGAATCGAGGGGCGGGTCGAGCGGCACCGCCGAGAGGCCGACCATGCGGAGTCGCTGGCCCGGTTCATGGCCCAGCTCATCAGCGACCTGTCACCTGAGCCGGCACCTTCCTCCTGGAAGGACTGGTGCGGGTGGATCGAGGGGCTGATCCACACCTACCTGGGCGATGAGAAGGCCCGACAACACTGGCCTCCTGCTGAGCAGGAGGCCGGCGACAAGATCGAGGGGATACTCGACCGCTTGGCCAACCTGGACGAGATAGAGCATCGTCCCCGACCAGCCACCTTCCGACACACCCTGATCTCGGAGTTGGGTGTATCCACCGGGCGGGTCGAGCGGGTCGGGCAGGGGGTGCTCACCGAGCAAATCGGGGCCTCGCTGGGGATGGAGTTAGACCGGGTGATCTTGATCGGCATGGCTGAGGGATCATTCCCCCACAGCCCGTCCGACGATCCGCTCCTGCCCGACCGTGAGCGCATGGCCGCTGGTGATGATCTTGCCCTGCTCGCCGATCGGATGGGCGATCAGCACCGTGGCCTCCTGGCCGTGCTGGCTTCAGCCGAGATCGCTACCCTCGTGTACGCCCGAGGCGATGCCCGGCGTGCTTCCGAACAGCACCCGTCTCGCTGGCTGCTGGACACCGCGAGCTCTCTGGCCGGCCGCGTGGTGGACAGCACCAACCTGGAGAGCCTGGCCGGCGACGAAACCGCCGGCTGGTTCGAGCACGTTCCCTCGTTTGCCGGCAGGGTGATCCACGCCGAATTTCCGGCCACCTCCCAAGAGTTCCGGTTGCAGGCCCTGGCCCAGACCAGTCGATTTGATGACTTTCCGCTCGACGGCGACCCGGTTTTGGCCCGAGGTGCCGAGTTGGTTGCCAAACGGGAGTCAAACCAGTTCACCCGCTTCGACGGCAACCTGTCCCACCTCGAAGTAGCCGACCTGATCAGCGACGTGGTTTCGCCCACCAGCCTGGAAACCTGGGCCGACTGCCCGATGCGCTACCTCTTCCAGCACGTCCTGCGGGTGCAGACCTTCGAACAGCCCGAGGAGCTGCTCCAGATCTCCGCTTTGGAAAGGGGCTCGCTGGTTCACGACGCCCTGGACATGTTTGTGGGCGAGCAGCTCGAGAACGACCAAGTGCCGCCCCCTGGCCAACCTTGGAGCGAACAACAGCGGCGCCGACTCCTCGAGATCGGAGCGGAGTTGTGCGAGCAGGCCGGAGCCCGAGGGTTGACGGGTACGCGGGTGTACTGGCACCACGACCGGCGACGGATTCTGACCGACCTGGAGCGCTTCTTGTCGAAGGACGATGCCCAGCGCCGCGGGTATGGCGTCACCGCCGCCGCCAGCGAATTGGCCTTTGGAATGCCCGATGCCGATCTGGGCGCGGTGGCGGTCACGCTGCGCCCTGGCCGAACCGTGCGGTTCAGAGGCCGAGCCGACCGGGTGGACCACGGCGCCGGCGACCGCCTGCTGGTCACCGACTACAAGACCGGGAAATCCGACAGCTACAAGGACTTGGACGAAGACAGCCGGAACTGGGACCCCGTTCTGCGCGGCACCAAGCTTCAGCTTCCGGTGTACGGACTGGCCGCCCGAGACCACATCGACGACCCCGATGCCCCGGTCAGAAGCCAATACTGGTTCGTCACCAGCGACCAGCAATTCAAGACCAGCGGATACTGGCTGACAGACCGAGTGATGGATCGCTTCCGCACAGTGGTGGACACCATCACCCAGGGCATAGAAAGCGGAGTGTTCTGCGACCGGCCCCAACCCGACCGCACCGAGGGGCCGTACAGCCAATTCTGTGACTACTGCAATGCCGACCGACTGGGCACCCAGGAGCGCCGCCGGGGGTGGGAGAACATGCAGGATCGAACCGAGCTGGCCGACTATCGGCACCTGGCCGAATCACCCCATGGATTCGACCCAGAGGCCGATTGACCATGGCACTCCCCGCCAACGACCAAGCCGATCGGGACGCCATCGTCTCCGAACTCGCCTCGACCCTGTTCGTGGAAGCCGGGGCCGGATCGGGCAAGACCACTGCGCTGGTGGAGCGGGTTGTGGCCCTGCTCGATACCGGCGTGGCCATGGAGAACATCGCGGCCATCACCTTCACCGAGAAAGCGGCCGCCGAGTTGAAGAACCGCCTGCGCCAGAGGCTTTCCGATTCAGGCCTGCACCCTGAAGCCCTCGACCAGCTGGACGGAGCGGCCATAACCACCCTCCACGGGTTTGCGCTGCGCATCCTCTCCCATCACGCCATCGAAGCCGGATTGCCGCCTCGCATCGAGGTGAGTCCCGAAGAGGCCTTCGAGGACCGCTGGGAGGACTTTCGAAGCCGTCTGCTGAGCAGTTCTGAACAAGAACAGCCCTTGGCCTTGGCCCGAATCTTGGGCATCAGTACCGCACATCTACGAGAACTAGCCCGAAAACTCGACAACAATTGGGACTTGGCCGACCGGGAAATAGGCGGTAAGGCGCCCCCCACCGGTCCGATCGACCTACCCGACGTCAGCGACTTCCCCCGCTGGTTCGGTGAGGTAGCCGCCTTGTCGGCCTACTGCACTGACCCCACCGACCGAATGCTCCCCAAGCTGGACGCCATTGCCGAGCGGGCCAGGTTGCTGGACGAAGCGGTGGGAGACGACGACCAGATCCTGCGCCTGCTGTTTATCCCCGGGTTGAGCTTTACCAAGGGGGGCCGCAAGGGCAACTGGCCCGATGAGGACAGCGGCGAGCCGTCATTGAAAGAGGTGGCCAACCAGCTGCGTACGCTGGGGGACGCCATCAATGACCTTCGGGAAGAGGTGGCCGATGCGCTGATCGAACGGCTGGCCTTGGTACTGGGTGCGTTCACCCTGGAAGCCGCCGAAGACCGTCGTCGCAAGGGGGTTCTGGAGTACCACGACCTGCTGGTGCTGGCCCGCAACCTTCTGCGACACCCTCAACATGGCGAGGAGATCAGAAGAGCGCTCGCTGGTCGCTACCAGCGCTTGCTGCTAGACGAGTTCCAAGACACCGACCCCATCCAAATCGAGCTGGCCAAGCTCATCGCCGCGCCCCCGGACGACGATCGACCCTGGTGGGAACTGCGAGACACGTCGGGGCGACTCTTTTTCGTGGGCGACCCCAAGCAGTCCATCTACCGGTTCCGTCGAGCCGACATCGCCCTGTACACCCGAGCGGGGCAAGCCCCCACCGTGAACCGGAAGTCCCTTACCCGCAACTTCCGGTCGGTCGAGCCCATCCTCGATTGGATTAACGCCCTGTTCGAGGGGTTCATGGCCCCGTCCGGCCCCTCAAAGCAGCATGTGCAGCCTGACTATCAGGCGTTAGACGCCGTTCGCGTGCAACCCCCGCAAGGGCCGGCGGTGGCGGTACTCGACCACGAACACCCCAGAACATCCGGCACCCAAAGTCTGCGCGCCGTGGAGGCCCAGGAGGTGGCCGACGCCATCTTGACCGCGGTCGGCCAAGGCTGGTCAGTGGGCGACGGCTTGGACGAACAGAAGCGACAACTCTGGCGGCCCGCTCGGCTAGAGGACATCTGCATTCTGCTGCCTACCCGCACCTCGCTGCCCCAACTCGAACAGGCGTTAGAGGAGCACGGCATCCCCTATCGGATCGAGGCTGGTTCGCTTATCTGGACCAGCCAGGCAATTCGAGACGTGATGGCGGCGGTGAGGGCTCTGGCCGACCCCACTGACGAAGTCTCATTGGTAAACGCCCTGCGATCTCCCGCTTTCGGGTGCGGCGACGACGACCTGTTCACCTACAAGGTTGCCCACCACGGCTCGTGGAACTACATGGCCGCTAGACCCAAACACCTACCAAGCGATCACCCGGTGGGCGAGGCCATGGCGTGGCTGGCCGACCTCCACACCGAGGTCCGCTGGCTGAGACCCAGTCAGGTTATCGAGCGCATCGTGCAGCAACGGCGGCTGATGGAATCGAGTTGCTTCGGCCAGCACCGCAACCGGGATGTGTGGCGCAGCCTCAATCTGATTGTCGACCAGGCTCGCCAGTTTGAGGAATCCGGTGGACGTGGCTTGCGCGAATTCGTCGCCTGGGTGGACCAGAAGATCGGCGAGCGGACCAGGGAGTCTGACGTGATCTTGTCGGAGACCGACGACGACGCCGTGCGCATCACCACCATCCACGCCGCCAAGGGACGGGAGTTCCCGATCGTCATCTTGTCGGGGACCTACGCCCGGAGCCGCCCCATGTCGGCCCAGTTAGTGTGGCCTGCCGACGGCGGCTTCGGCGTGCGCTTCAGCAATCTCTTGCGGACCAAGTCGTTCGCCGAGTATCAAGACCATGAAGAGGAGATGGAGCAAGCTGAGCGAGTACGTCTGCTCTACGTGGCTCTCACCCGGGCGATGGACCACCTGGTGGTGTCGGCTCATCGCATAGCGCGAGGCGAGAACAGCACCGCCAGGCCGTCGATGGCTGAAATGGTGGTGGACAACGCCTCCTGGCTGCCCGCAGCAGAGTGGGTACCCGAGTCTTTGCCATCAAAGGAAGCAGACACCCACGTCGAAGCATCTTTTTCGACGTGGCAGAGCGAGCGGGAGAGGTTCATAGACGCCGCGAGCAAGCCGTCAATCACCAGTGCCTCGGCCATCGCTTGGACCGAGACCGAAGACGCAGAAAATCTCCCCGGCCTGAGCAAGGACGGCCCCGCTGACGGCGACGACGATCGGTCGCCACTGCGCAAAGGCCGAGGCGGCACCCAGATCGGCAGCGCGGTACACGGTGTGCTGCAAACGGTGCCTCTCGACATCGACCCCGACAGCCTCGGTCCGGTGGCCGCCGCCCAAGCCGAAGCCGAGGGCGTATCCCACGCCCGGAGCACGGTTCGGGCTCTGGCCCATTCAGCTCTGGAATCCAACACCGTGCGTGAAGCCGCGGCCAACCACCATTGGAAGGAACTGTTCGTTGCCGCCCCGGTGGATGGCACCGTAGTGGAGGGCTACATCGATCTGCTGTATCGCTCCGAAGAGGGCCTGGTGGTGGTGGACTACAAGTCCGACCACATCCAGGACGACAAAACGCTCCAGGCCAAAGTCGACCGCTACCAACTTCAGTTGGCCGCCTACTCCTTGGCGGTGGAGCAGGCAGTGGGCGAGGCCGTGGCCCGCTGCGTACTGGTGTTCGCCCGCCAAGGCCAAGAGGCAAGAGAGGTCGTCATCGCCGACCGCGACCTAGCCTCAGCCCAACAAGAAGTTCGCCGAAGGCTGGCGTCGGCCGCGGCCTGAGAAAGGAAGCCCATGTTCACGTTGGTGGTAATGGCCGCGGGCTTGGGATCCCGTTTTGGCGGGACCAAGCAGCTGGCTCAGGTGGGGCCCAACGGCGAGGCGTTCTTGGACTTCGCCATCGCCGACGCGTGCTCCGCGGGAGGCGACCGAGTGGTGCTCATCGTGCGAAGCGACATCGAGGCCGACGTGAAACGGCACTTCGAATCTCGCAGCGGTCTGCCCGCCGGCGTTGACGTGGCCTATGTGCGCCAAGACGAACACGGCCCTCCCCGGCCCAAACCGTGGGGCACCGCCCATGCCGTGCTGTCGGCCGCCGAGGTGGTGACCGGCCCGTTTGTGGTGTGCAACGCCGACGACTACTACGGCCCCACGGCGTATGCCGCACTGGCCCAATCCATCGGGGGCATTGCCGAGAACGAGGCCTGGCTTTGCGGTTACCGCCTAGACCACACCCTGCCCACCGAGGGCACCGTCACCCGCGGGGTGTGCCAAGTAGACGGCGACCGCCTCACCGGAATTGTCGAGCAGGAGGGCATCTCCAGAGCCGACAACAGATTCCCCGAAGACTCCATCGTGTCCATGAATCTGTGGGGGTTCTCCCCGATGTTCTTGGATGCCCTCCAGGACGGCTATGACCGATTCCTCGATGATTACGGCGACAGTCCAACCGCTGAATACCTGCTCCCCCACGCCGTCGCAGCAGAAATGGAGAAGGGCGCACTCACCGTCCGAGTGGTGAACACCGACGAGACCTGGATCGGCGTTACCAACCCCGATGACCTAGTGACCGCCCGGGCCGCCCTCAAATCCCGCTAACCCATGCCCGAGCTGCCCGAAGTCGAGACGATCCGCAGCCAACTAGCCCCTCGACTGCGAGATCGCCGCATCCAAGAAGCCCACAGTCACCCCTCAGAGAAGTTCACTCCCGCGGTCGCCAGCATCGGCGCCACGATCCAAGGACTGCGTCGCCGAGGCAAGTACCTGATCGCGCTCTTAGATGATGGCAGGGAGCTCATCATCCACTTGGGCATGACCGGTTCCTTGACCATCGGCCCCCAGCCCGCCGACGACGACCCCTACATCCGGGCATGGTGGTTACTCGATAGCCATGAGTCCCTCATCTACCGAGATGTCCGCCGGTTCGGCCGCATCCGCTGCGTCCGTGCTGGCCAGTACGACTCCATTCCCACCCTGGCCGCCCAAGGCCCCGATGCTCTCAGCCCCGAATTCACCGCAGAAGGCTTCTATCAAGCCCTCCGCCGAAGCCGCCGCCGCATCCCCACCCAGCTTCTAAGCCAAAAGCCGGTGGCCGGCGTTGGCAACATCTACGGAACCGAAGCGCTATGGATCGCCGGCGTCCACCCCGCCAAACGCCAGATCAGCCGGCCCGCAGCAGAGAAGCTCCACGCCGCCATAGTTGAGGTGCTCGAAGCTGGCTTGGCCAATGGCGGCACAACACTCCGGGACTACCGCAATGCCGATGGAGACGAGGGCAGCCATCAGCACGCCCTCGCCTGCTACGGCCGCTCGGGACAACCCTGCCTGCGCTGCGCCACCCCACTCCAACATCGCACCTACGACGCCCGCACCCTAACTTTCTGCCCTCAATGCCAGCCGCGATAACGTCCGCTCCGGTCGAAGGGGAGAGAACATGAGCGATGAGATGACCGACGCGCAGAAAGAGGCGTTCGTCGCCAAGCTGCGCCGAGAGGTTGGCAGCACCGGAACCCCTACAACTTCCCGCGATCCGGTCAACCAACCCATGATTCGCCACTGGTGCGACGCCATGGAGGACGCCAACCCCCTCTACGTCGATCCCGACGCGGCCACCAGTGGCCCCCACGGCGAGATCGCCGCCCCTCCAGCCATGCTCAACGCCTGGACCATGATCGGTTTGGTCCCCCGGGTCAACGACCCCAAAGACCCCGCTTCCGGGGTGTACGCCATGCTGGACGAAGCCGGCTATGTCGGCGTGGTGGCCACCAACTCCGAGCACGTCTACCACCGCTACCTCAAGCTCGGCGACCATCTCACCGGCGTGGTCAAGCTGGTGGACGTCTCTGAAGAGAAGCAGACCGCTCTGGGCATCGGGCACTTTGTGACCACCGAGACCGAGTACCACGACCAGCACGGCGATCACGTGGGCTCCATGTTCTTCCGCATCCTCAAGTTCCGACCCGGCACAGGACGCACCGCCGGCCCCAGCGATGGCGACAGCGCATCCGAGCGCCCGCCCCGCCCCCGCCCCAGTCGCAACCAAAACACCGACTTCTTTTGGCAAGGCAGCCGGGCCGGCGAACTCCGCATCCAGCAGTGCCTCCAATGCGAGCACCTTCAGCACCCACCGGGCAGCCGCTGCCCCGGCTGCGGGGCCACCGACATGGGCTACACCACAGCCTCCGGCAAAGGCACCCTTTACTCCTACGTAGTGTCCCACCACCCCCGAGTCCCCTCCTTCGACTACCCGCTGAACATCGGGCTGGTGGAGTTGGCAGAAGGCGTCCGCTTAGTCACCAACATCACCGACTGCGACCCCGGTCAGCTCAAGGTGGGCATGCCGCTGGAGGCTTGGCACATGCAGACCCATGAGGATGTGAGCCTGCCGGTATTCCGACCCGCCCGGGTGCCTCGCAACCCAACCACGCTCACCTTCGACGAGGTGAGCGTGGGCGATGAGCTGCCCCTTTGCCCGATTCCGCTTACCCCCACGCTGATCGTGTCCACCGCCATCGCGTCGCGCGACTACCAAGATGTGCACCACGACCGGGACATGGCCCTAAAGAAGGGGTCTGAGGACATCTTCATGAACATCTTGACCTCCAGCGGCCTCTCCGCTCGCTACATCAGCGACTGGGCCGGCCCCGACGCCGTGTTCAAGAACCTGAAGATCCGCCTCGGGGCCCCCAACTACCCCTACGACTGCATGACCATGTCGGGTTCGGTCACCGCCAAGCGAGAAGCCAATGGCGAAGACATCGTCGAGGTGTCGTTCCGTGGACAGAACAGCCGCGGCCCCCATGTGACCGGAACCATTGACCTGGCCCTGCCCCGCAACTAGGAGATCACCATGGCCCTCAACTACGCCTACCACTCTGCAATTGCCGGGATCGGTGCCACCCCGTTCACCAAGGACTCGGGCCGCACTCCCATGGACCAGGCGGTGGAAGCCTGCCTAGCCGCCTGCGAGGACGCGGGCCTGCCGCCCGAGAAGGTCAACGGCATGGTGACCTACTCGGCCGAGCAGAACCCCGAGATCGAGGTGGCCCGAAACCTGGGCATCGAAGAGCTGACCCACTTCTCCATGGTCCACCACGGCGGCGGCGCCGCCTGCGGAGTGGTCGCGGTGGCCTGCCAAGCCGTCTACTCCGGCGCCGCCGACTACGTGCTGTGCTACCGGGCCTTCAACGAGCGCTCGTGGCACCGCTTCGGGGCCGGGGTGCAGGACCGGCCCGCCGGCGCCGAGGCATCCGAGGTCAGCTTCTCGTGGAGCTCGCCGTTCGGGCTGGTCACGCCGGCCTCATGGGTGGCGATGTTCGCCACCCGCTACATGCACGAGTACGGGGCCACCACCGAGGACTTCGGCCGGGTGTCGGTGGTCGACCGGGCCTTCGCGGCCACCAACCCCTACGCCCACTTCTTCCAGCGGCCCATCACCCTTGAAGACCACCAGAACAGCCGCTGGATCGTGGAGCCGCTGCGCCTGCTGGACTGCTGCCAGGAGACCGACGGCGCCCAGGCTCTGCTGGTGACCACCGCAGAGCGGGCCAAAGACCTGAAGCAGACACCGGCGGTCATTGCCTCGGCCGCCCAAGGGGTAGCCGAAGACCAGCACATGATGAGGAGCTACTACCGGGACAACATCACCGGCATCCCCGAAATGGGATTGTGCGCCCGACAGCTCTACCAGTCGAGCGGCCTGTCGGCCGACGACATCCAAACCGCCATCATCTACGACCACTTCACCCCGCTGGTTCTCCCCCAGCTCGAGGAGTTCGGCTTCTGCGACCGAGGGGAGGCCAAGGATTTCATCCGCGACGGCCACCTCGAAAGGGACGGCCGCCTGCCCATCAACACCAACGGGGGCCAGCTCGGAGAGGCCTATATACACGGCCTCAACGGCATCGCCGAAGGCGTGCGCCAGATCCGGGGCACATCGATGAACCAAATCGACAACGTGGAGAATGTTCTGGCTACCGCGGGCACCGCGGTTCCTACCAGCGCGCTCATACTCTCCCAGCCCAGCTGACCCGCATCTCCGGCATTTTCTACGTAACGCGAGCAATCCCACTTCGAATTGTCACTTCCCTGTCCTTGGGTCCATTGGCTTGTGTATCATTCCGGCTGACAAAATGATCCAGGACAGGACCCAACAAGAGAGGCCCACAACATGGAATTCAGTCACGACCGCTCCGGCGACACCCTGGTCGTAAATGCATCTGGCCGGGTCGACGGATCCAACGCCTCCGACTTCCTCGAGTCTCTGCAAGGGATGTTCGATCCCGGCGACCAAAAGATCATCTTGGATCTCGGCGGTCTCGAGTACATCAGCAGCGCCGGGCTGCGCGTGCTGCTCATGGCGGCCCAGAACCTAGACAAGCAGAACAAGTCGTTCAGCATCTGCTCTCTGACCGAAGCAGTAGGCGACGTGTTCCGCATTAGCGGCTTCGATCAGATCATCAACGTATTTCCCTCGGTAGACGACGCCAAACAGGGGTAATCCCTTGAACCAGCCCTACAAGATCCTCGTCGTCGACGACGAACCGGATCTTGAGCCTCTGATCTTGCAGCGGATGCGCCGCCAGATCCGGTCAAACGAATACGAGTTCGTATTCGCCCGTGACGGAGTGGAGGCCCTGGAGAAGCTCAACGCCGATCCGACCATTGACATGGTCCTGTCCGACATCAACATGCCCAAGATGGACGGACTCACCCTGCTCCAGCAGCTTCCCGGAGTCGATCCCAACCTGCGAGCGGTGATCATCTCCGCTTACGGCGACATGGACAACATCCGCACTGCCATGAACCGGGGGGCGTTCGACTTCGTTACCAAACCCATCGACTTCGACGACCTCAAAATCACCATCACCCGAACGCTGGAGCACTTGGCCGAGTGGCGAGAGGCGCTGTCATCCCGCGACCAGCTCGTGGCCCTCCAAAACGAGTTGAGCATCGCCAGCCAACTCCAGCAGTCCATCTTGCCCAAGAACCCGCCGGTCACCGATACCTACGAGGTCTCGGCCAACATGGAGCCGGCCCGCAACGTGGGCGGTGATTTCTACGACTTCTTCAATCTCGACGAACAGGTCGGCCTGGTAGTGGCCGACGTATCCGACAAGGGCATCCCCGCGTCGATGTTTATGATGTCCAGCCGGACCGCCCTAAAGGGAGCGGCCATCGGTGTCCGAGACCCCGAAAAGGTGCTGGAGGAAGTCAACAATCAGCTCCACCAGGACAACCCCACATTCATGTTCGTCACCCTTATCTATGCCCTGTTTAATCCGAGTAACGGGACGCTCACCTATTCCATCGCGGGCCACGACCCCCCGATGCTGGTAAGCGCAGACGGTACCGTTACCGAGCTGCCACTCACCAAGGGCGTGGCTCTCGGCATCGCCCCCGACATCGTCTACACCCAAGAGACGGTCACCTTGTCTCCAGGCGACACCATCGTTCTGTTCACCGATGGAGTGACCGAGGCCATGAACGCCGACAACGAGCAGTTCGGATTGAAGCGGTTGGCGGATGTGTTCGACGGCAACTCAGCCGACAGCGCACTGGCCGCCAACGAAGCAGTATTCGAGCAAGTAAGGATTTTCGCAGGAGACGCTCCCCAGTCCGACGACATCACCTGCCTGACACTTCGACGCCCCTGATGTACGCCTTCCTCGACCGGTCGCTGCCTCCCCTGCCCGACATGAGGAACTGGTGACATGCAACGATCCCTGCACTTATCTCACCCACCGGAACAAGGACACCCCTCCGATGTCTTGCCGTTGATCGAGGACATTCTCAATGAAATGGCAGAGAAAGGCGATTGGCCGATAACGCTGACCATGCGGGCCAACCTGATTCTGGAAGAGTTGGTGCTCAACACCCTTACCCACGGTGACACCAGCGGCCTCACGGAGATCAATCTTGAGCTGGAATCCCATGACCACGCGCTCACCATCCGACTCTCCGATGACGGATCGCCCTTCGACCCGCTCACCGAAGCCCCCGAACCCGATGTCACCCTTCCTTTGGCCGAGCGCCCCATCGGAGGGTTGGGGGTCTATCTGGTGCGGACCATGGGCGAGGAGCTGGAATACCGCCGGGAAAACGACCGCAACCACCTCAAGCTCGTCGTACACCCCGAGTCGTGAGGCATTCGGCCCAAAGAAACCTGCCTAGAGCGCGGCTAGCTGCCCTGGCAATCGCCGCTGTTGCCGTCGTGGTGTCGGGGTGCGGATCCAATGGTGCCGACCCCGTACAACCTGAAGCCACCCCTGTGCCGACAACCGGAGCCACTCAATCACCTACTCAGAGCGTTGGGATTCCGGGGGTCTTCGACGACCGTGTGGTCTTTGGACAATCAGCGGCCTTCAGCGGCCCCGCCCAACAGCTGGGCATCAACATGAACTTGGGAATCATGGCGGCGTTCGAAGAGGCCAACCGAAATGGCGGCGTGCACGGACGCACGTTGGAGCTCACAACTCGAGACGACGCATATGAGCCCGAGGCAGCCATCATCAACACCCAAGCTCTGATCAATGACGAGCAGGTCTTCTCACTGATCGGCGCGGTGGGCACGCCGACATCGCGCTCGGCCACCCCGGTAGCAGCCGAAGCGGACATCCCCTATGTCGCTCCCTTCACTGGAGCCGGCTTTCTCAGGGACGACGACTGGGACAACATCGTCAATCTCCGGGCCTCCTACGCCCAGGAGACTGAGGAGATGGTGGAGCGGCTAACCACTGATCTGGGCGTTACTCGAATCGCGGTGATGTTCCAAGACGACTCCTTCGGACGGGCCGGGTACAACGGAGCGCTGGCCGCGCTCGAACGCCGGGGGATGGACTTGGTGGCCACCGGCGTCTATCCCCGCAACACCACCGCGGTGAAATCGGGGCTGCTCGACCTGAGGCTGGGCAACCCCGAAGCGGTGATTCTGATAGGCGCATACCAGCCGGTGGCGGCCCTCATCTCCTGGGCCCGCCACATCGGGTTCGATCCCATCTTCATGACGGTCTCGTTTGTGGGCAGCAACGCGCTGGCCGACGAACTCGGCTCCGGAGGCCAGGGGGTCTACGTCACCCAGGTGATTCCCTTCCCCACCGACCTGTCCAATCCCGTAGTGGCCTCCTATACCGCGGCCTTGGCGGCCTATGACCCCGAGGCCGAACCGGGATTCGTGTCCTTGGAGGGCTATATTGCCGGCCGATTGGCCATTGCCGGGTTGGAGGGCTGCGGGGTAGATCTCACCCGCGATTGCTTCTTGGAGAACATCTTGGGCGCCGGCCAATTCGACATTGACGGATTCTCCCTTGACTTCGGCAACGAAGACGTTCGGACAGTGGACAACCAGGGTTCCGACGCGGTCTTCTTGACCGTGATCGACGCCAACGGCGGCTACCGGTCGGAGGCTTCAATGGGAGACGCCACCCCGTGACCGAGTCGATCAACCTTCAGGCCCCGGCATCGGGGGATTCCAATACCGAGGCTCAAAGGCCCGCGATTCACCGCCGGATCTCCAGCCAGCTCTATGCGGGGATCTTCGGAGCGGTCATCTTGACAATTGTGGCCAGCGTTGTGAGTTGGATCTCCTTCACCAATGTGGACCGCAGCCAAAAGCGGGTAAGCGAGGAGAGTGTTCCTGAGCTGGCCGGCGCGTTCAGCCTGGCCGAGTTCAGCAACGCTCTGGTAGCCGCCGCCCCCCGGCTGACCACCGCGCCACCTGACCAGTTCATCGAGATCTCTGCCGAAGTATCCGCAGCTCAGACCCAGTTCCAGGAGCGCCTTGAGACCCTGCTGCGCGAAAACCCCGAAGACATCCACGTTCAGGGCATCGCCGAAGCCGCCGATGCGCTGGAGAGCAACATCACCACCATTACGGCCGACATGCCCCACTTCTACAGCTTGAGCAGGCAGATCGCAGGACTCCAGGTTCAGATTCCCGCACTGCACGACCAAGCCCAAGCCATCATCATCCCCGCCATCGACGACCAGCTCTTCTTCCAAGTCACGGGGTATCGAGACTTCGCCACCGAGCCGACGGATGCCATTACCCGAACTTCGGGTGACGAGCTCCTCCTATACCGACACCTGAACGCCTTGCAGGCCGATATCGCCCAGATCACCGAATTGATGGGCAGCTCCCTAATTGCCTCTGACGCTGTATTTGTGGAGCCGCTGATAGAGAGCTTCGAGTCAACCGTCGACCGGGTCCAGATCAGTTTGTCGGCAATTTCGGCGTCAGAGGTGGCGCCAGGGCTGGAGTCGGCGGTCTCAAACCTCCTGCGATTGGGCGAAGGCAATAACAGCGCCTTCCAGGTGTCGGTAAATCGCTTGGAGATCATCGAACGCCAAGACAGCCTTCTGGCCCAAAACCAAGAAGTGGCCGTCAATCTCCTCGCCGAAGTCAACGCCATCGTTCAAACGGCCCAAGCCGGAGCTGACCAGGCCACCGAGAACTCGGCCCAAACCATCAGCACCGCCCGGATCCTCTTGGTAATCATCAGCGTGATCGGTGTCATCGGTGCCGGGCTGATCAGCTGGCTCTTCGTCGGCCGTGTTCTGTTGCGCCGAATCGGTCGGCTGTCCGGTCGCATGCGCACGCTGGCCAAAGGCGACCTGGAAGAGGAAGTGGAGGTTAGCGGTCGCGATGAGATCGCCGAGATGGCGTCAGCCTTGGAGGTGTTCCGCCGCCACGCGCTGGAAATCCAGCGGCTGAACCTGGTCGAACAGCTTGCCCAAGAGCTGAGCGAGCGGAATGACGAACTGCAAGAAGTGCTAGCAGAGCTGAGCCAGGCTCAAGATCAGATCGTCGCCCGGGAAAAGCTGGCCGCGCTGGGCGAGGTCACCGCCGGCGTTGCCCACGAGATCCGCAACCCGCTCAATTTCATAAACAACTTCTCCGCGGCGTCGGCTGAACTGCTGGAAGAGATGGGCGAAATCTATGAGGAGTTCGAAGAAGATCTCACCGATGAGCAAAAGGACCTGATTGAAGACATCAACAAAGATCTGAACGAGAATCTCGAGCGCATCCAGAACCACGGCAAACGGGCCAACCGCATCGTTCAGGACATGCTGTTGATGGGCCGAGGCGGGGGCGAGACCCAGATGACCAACATCAACGACCTCATCCACGAGCACTCGCTTCTGGCCTACCACAGCGCCCGGGCCCAAGATAACGAGTTCCAAGTCACCCTTGAAGAGGAATTCGACCCGGACATGGGCGAACTCGAAGTGGTCCCCCAAGACATGGGACGAGTGTTCTTGAACTTTGTGGCCAATGCCGGCTACGCCACCAACAAGAGACAAAAGGAGCTCATGGAATCGGACTCCCTCGGCGACTACGTACCCACCGTGGTGTTAAAGACCCGCCGTACCGAAGAAAGCGCCATCCTCAGCGTAAGAGACAACGGCAGTGGCATCCCCCCCGACGTGGCCGCAAAGATCTTCGATCCGTTCTTCACCACCAAGCCAACCAATGAGGGCACCGGGCTGGGCCTGGCACTCTCCAATGACATCGTCCGCGAGCACGGCGGCACCATCACCGTGGAAACCGAGCCGGGTGAGTACACCGAGATGGTGGTGGAGTTGCCGTTGACACGCCAGCAGCCCAATACAGTCCTCACCGAGGACGAAGATGACCTTGGCGAAGAGGGCGACGAAGTTTAGCCGGCCATTCTTACCTGGCAGGTCTGAGCAGTACACCGCCAATTGCGGCTGCCGCCCCTCCCGCATAGGCCACAAATAGACCCAGGCCAACCTGGGTCCCGGCCAAATCCAGGTCACCATCCATTGCCAGTCCTTCTGCGATGCAGAAGCCCATTTCTGCCAGTCCCGCTATCAAAGTTGCCAGCCACATTCGTTGGCTCTCCCCAGCCAACGCAAACACCTGAAGCGCCCACAGCGTGAAGGCGGCCATCAAGATCAGCAGCCACGAATCAGCCACGCCCCCCGGGCCCACCAGCCACGGCAAGTCGCCGTCCAGAACTCCCTGATCACCTGCGTCGCCTTCGGCCCAGGGAAGAACCAGTCCGGCAACCAGCAAGGCCACCGAAGCTCCCAAAAAAGCGATCCCGATCCTTTGCTGGCTTGAGGCGGATCGGTTGCCGTTTCCGCCCCCGACCGGCTTGGCCAACTGCTCGACCCACGACCCACCGTCCCAATATCGATATCCACCCTTAGTCTGATCGGCGTACCAGCCCGGTGGCGCCCGACGAGTCGGCGGGTCGCTCACCCTGACTCCACATGTTCGGTGTAGCGCACGTCTCCTTTGGAGAGGTCGAAGGTGAGGTGCTCGCGCATATCCCCGATCTGGTCGACAATCACCATCCGGCATGCGAAACGCCACTGACCGTCAACTAACGCGAAGTCATCTTGGTATCGACCGGCGACAATGGGCTGCAATGGCAGTGCATCCGTGCCCTGGTGGACGGCGAAGTACGAGCGGGCAGTGGCCGTCTGCCCGTCTTCGCCGACGTCGACGGTCACGTTGCTGGCCACGTGCCGGGTACGCAGCGTGCCATCGCCGTGGACTTTGTTGGTGGCGGCGTAAAACGCGGCTACGTCGTCCCCTGACATGCCGTCGTCAGGGTCGGCCGCGCTGGTGGACGTGAGCACGCCGTGGGCGAAGAGTTCGCCGAGTTCGTCGAAGCGGGCCAAGTCCACGCATTCGGCGTAAACGTACATGAGGGCCTTGATCGATCGCACTGCCTGCTCTTGAGGGGTCACGAGAGCAAAGCTAACCCACCGCAACCAGCTACGGCCCGGTAGCGTCGGAACCGTGAACCCGAAAACCGGAAGGCTCACTGCCTACTCCCACGGCGCCGGTTGAGCCGGCAAGCTCGGGCCGGCCGAGCTGGCGCAGGTCGTGCGCTCACTGCCAAACCCAACCAACGAGAACCTGATCGTGGGCACCGAAACCGGCGACGACGCGGCGGTATGGCGTCTTGGGGAAGGCCGCGCCCTGATCTCCACCGCCGACTTCTTCGCTCCAGTGGTCGACGATCCCCACACGTGGGGGCGCATTGCGGCCACCAACGCGGCTTCCGATGTCTACGCCATGGGCGGCACACCCTGGTTCGGGCTGAATCTGGTGGCCTGGCCCCATGGGGAACTTCCGCTGGAGTTGCTCTCAGAAGTGCTGGCCGGCGGGGCGGCAGCCGCTGCGGAGGGGGGTTGGGCAGTGGTCGGCGGCCACACGGTGGACGGTCCCGAGCCCATGTACGGCCAGGCCGTCACCGGAGAGGCCGACGAGGTGAACCTGTTGACC
The DNA here is from genome assembly GCA_963663255.1 of Acidimicrobiales bacterium. Lineage (GTDB taxonomy): Bacteria > Actinomycetota > Acidimicrobiia > Acidimicrobiales > Bin134 > Poriferisocius. The sequence continues at coordinate 1,165,763 of OY760141.1, read as the reverse complement.
AACGCCGGAGCCCAACCCGGGCAATCGCTGGTGCTGACCAAACCGCTGGGCACCGGGCTCTTGGCCACCGCGGTCAAGCGCTCTGAACCCGAAGCGATCCAGCCCGGCGGGTGGTTGGCGGAAACGTACGCAGCAGGGGTGGCCGAGATGACCCGGCTGAACGAAGAGGCCGCCTCCGCTGCAATCGAGGCCAAAGCCACGTCGGCCACCGACATCACCGGTTTCGGATTGCTGGGCCACCTCCAGAAGCTGGCGGCCGCCAGCGGCACCGGCGCGGTGATACGGGCAGAAGCCGTGCCCGTGCTTCCCAACGCTTGGGAACTGTTGGATCAGGGGTTCGCCCCCGGCGGGACGATCCGCAACCTCGACCATGTGCGTCCTTGGGTCAGGGGGACCGACGACCAGCGCACCTTGACCATGCTGGCCGACGCCCAGACCTCCGGTGGCCTGCTGTTCTGCTGTTCATCGAGCGCGGCCACCGATGCGATCGCCCGATTGAACGACACCGGTCACACCGCGGTCGTAGTCGGCGAAGTCACCGAAACCGATCCCGGCGCGATCGTGGTGATCTAAGCCGCTTGGTCTACTCGGCGGGTTCGGTGCGGGGTGGCAGTCCGTCCAAATGGGCGGAGTCGTTGTATCGCACCAGCCGCCACACTCCGGGCTCGTCGGTGGTCACGAATTCTGTGATTGACGTATTGAGGGTCCAAAGGACGAACTGCGAATTCATTCCCAGTCCCATAAAGAGCCTCATGGCGATGTCGATCACCCCACCATGGCACACCACCATCATGGTGGTACCCGGATATCCCTCGACCAGCTCATAGAGCGCCTGGCCGGTGCGGTAGGAGAAGGCTGCCAGGCTCTCCCCTCCAGGTGCCAGCGGCAAGTGGGGGTGGAAGTCGCCGGCCCACTCGAACAGGGAGCCGAACTCCTGGTAGCCCACACCGTCGGCCTCCCCGGGGCGGCGCTCCACCAGGTCGGGATGGGTATGCACTTTCAAGCCGCCCAGCGAGGGAGACAGCAGGTCGGCTGTCTCGATCGCCCGAGGCAGTGTGCTCGACCACAGGGCATCCACCTTGGGCTCATGGCCTTGGGACCAACGCTCTCCCAACACTTCGGCCTGACGACAACCCAACGGTGACAAGCCGGTACACGCAAGATCGCCACCGATGATCTGCTTGACCGTCACCTCCGATTCGCCGTGGCGGATCAGCAACAAGCGGGTTCGTTCGCCGGAGCTCATCTCGGCCCCATATTGCCACGCCGGGCTGCAATACCGGGCCTCGTCGGAGTCATCTGCCACAACCTGTGGCAAAGCAGCCCTGCTTGGGGCAGAATCTTTACCGATGATGTGGGGGACGTTGGTTCTCATCGTGGCCTTTGCGGCCGGTGCGGTCCCGTTCTCCTACATGATTGCCCAGTCGCTGGCTCGAACCGACCTGCGCCAAGTGGGTACAGGAACGGTTTCGGGCACCAGCCTCTATCAGGTAACGGGATTCATCCCATTGGTAGTGGGCGGCCTGTGCGATGTGGGCAAGGGCGCCCTCGGCCCGTTCTTGGCCGGAGACCGCTGGCTGCTGATGGCGTTCGCCGGCGCGGTATCGGTGATTGGCCACAACTGGTCGATGTTCATCAACGGCGCCGGAGGTCGGGGCTTGTCACCGGCCCTGGGAGCGTTCGCAGTGATTGCCTGGCCGGCAGCTCTATTCCTGTTGGGGGGGTTGGCCCTAGGTCGCATCTTGCGCCACACCGGCCTGGTGGTGTTCATCACCATGCCCGCGCTGCCCCCCTTCCTGCTGCTGGTGGCCGACGGGCAAGCCGCCATCGCCAGCACCGTTATCATCGTCCCGATACTGATCAAGCGCGTTTTGGGCAATGGGCCGCTGCCGACCCCGAACCGTTTGAAGGCCGCCGCCCACCGACTGGTTTTCGACAACGACAGCTGGGTCTCGGCAACCCCTTCCAGCCCTTGAGACTGAGAAGCCCCGGCCGAACCAACAGCCCCTTGAGACTTCCTACCCCGGCCCCACGTCGGCAACCTAGAGAACGTTGAGCCTTCGCACCCAGGTCGACTTCCGTCGCCTTCTTGTAGGACAGGGGGCCTCCGCGCTCGGCGACTGGATGGGCACCTTCGCCCTCATGGCGCTGGTTGATCACCTGAGCGACTCGGCCGCCGCGGTGGGCGGCATCTTGGCCTTCCGGCTCATACCGGCGGCGTTGGGGGGCACGCTGGCCGCCAAGCTGGTGAACCGCTGGGATCGCCGCCGAACCATGATCACCATGGACTTGCTGCGGGCCGGGATGATTGCCGTGGTCCCCTTCGTGCAGGAGCTCTGGTGGGTGTACTTGTGGGCATTAGCGCTGGAAGCCCCCAGCGTGGTGTTCCTGGCCTCCCGGGACTCCTCCATACCCGACCTGGTAGAAGAGTCCGACCTGCCTTTGGCCAATGCCGCCATGATGGGATCGTCCTACGGCAACATCCCGATTGGCGCAGGTCTATTCGCGGCGTTTGCCGCCCTACCGCTCGACGATGGCTGGCTGGGCTCGCACCCCTACGCCCTGGTGTTCTGGATCGACGCCCTCACCTTCGGCGTTTCCGCCTTCTTCATCGCCCGAGCCCTCGGCCTTCAGGGCCGGGGCACTTCCACCGAGGCAGCCGGGGAGAGCCCAATAGCGCTGGACAGTGAATTATCGGTTTCCCCCGGCCGCCTGCGCGACGCCTGGTCGGTGCCGCTGGTGCGCCGGATTCTGCCGGCCACCGCCGCCGCTGCCATCGGACTGGGAGCGCTGTTCTCGCTGGGAATCAAGCTGGTGCGAGAAGAGCTGAATGCCTCCGACATCGAATACGGCGTGCTCATCGTGCTGTTCGGCGCCGGAGCGGGCATTGGACTGGCCCTCACCCACAAATCCCGACATGTCGATCTGTTGGTTCTCACCCGGCGCGGTGCACTGGTTATGGGGGCACTGGTGGCGCTGATGAGCCAGAGCCCCACTGTTTGGCTGACTTTCCTCGGGGCGGCCGGGTTCGGGGCCGGAGCCACCGTGGCTCTGACATCGGGGATGAGCGCGCTTCAGGCCCGGATCCCCCAAGAGGAGGAGCGGGTGCTGGCCTTTTCGGCGTTCCACGTGGTGATCCGAATCGGATTGGGGGTCGCTGCGCTGGGCGCGGGGGCCATCGGCGACGGGCTGAACGGGGCCGGGCTGCCCGGCACCCGCTCGGTGCTGTTGGCCTCGGGCCTGATTGTGCTGGCCTCGGCCGCCACCGTTCGTCCGATCGTCGACGTCGACAAGGTGGCTTGAGTGGCCGTTGGAATTGTCACCGACAGCACCGCCGCCCTACCCGGGGAGGTGCGCTCCCGCTGGAACATTGCCGTGGTCCCGCTGGCCATCACCGTGGACGGCCGAACGGTGGACGACGGGGAGCTGGACACCGCGGAGATCTTGGCCGCGAAGAACCAATCGTCTTCCGGCCCATCGCCGGGGGCGTTCGCCGAGGCAATCGCCGGACAAGACCAAGGCGACGGCGTGGTGGTTGTGACGGTGACGTCCTCGCTGAGCATCACCCATCAGTCGGCGATACTGGCCTCCAAGGGCGCGGATTGCCCGGTGTCGGTGGTGGACAGCCGCACCGCGGCCGGGGGGCAGGGGCTGGTAGCAGTGGCCGCCGCCCGAGCGGCGCAGGCCGGGGCAACGCTCGACGAAGTGGTGGCCCGAGCCGAGGAGGTGGCCGGGCGGGTCAAACTCGTGGGGGCGTTGGCCAATCTCGACCAGCTGATCCGCAGCGGAAGGGTGCCGGGCCTGGCCGGGCGGGCCGGCAACCTGATCGGGCTGCGCCCCATGTTCGACATTCAAAACACGGTGATCCGCCGACTTCGGCCCGCACTCAGCGACGAAGCCGCCCTTCAGCGTCTCCTAGGCATCTGGCGGCGCACAAAGCCGACTGGCGGCGACGGCCAGCTCCATCTGGTGTGCATCCACGCCGGCGTTCCTGAGCGGGCTGCCGAGCTCATGGACGCAGTCACTTCCGAGGTGGTGCCGGCCGACGCGTTCATCTGCGAGTTCGGTCAGGCCATGATGATCAACTCAGGGACCGGAGTCCGAGGCTTGGCCTGGTATTGGGACTAGTAGTCCGTCAGAGCCCGGGAACGGTTTCGGGCGCGGGAGCCCATTCGCCCAAGTCGGGCATCATCTGGCGGGACACGTACCGCCACCTCCCGTCCTCTTTGCGCAGTTGGTCGCGATATATGCCGGTGATGGCCAGCTCGCGGGGTTGGCCGGGAGGTGCGGTGTAGTACACCTCCAAGTACACCGACGCAATCGCTTCGTTGCCGTCCCCGTCGATGGACAGATTGCTGATCACATGGCGGGTGGCCGGGTTGATGGCCGCGGCGAACGCGGCCAGATCCTCGTGGCCCTTAACCCCTTCGGGCATGCCGAACTCCAGCGTGCCGTCAGGCACAAAAAGCTGGGCCCAAGCCTCAGCTGAGCCGCTGTCGATCAGGTGGTTGTAGTCGGCGGCCAATTTCTGGATGGCCAGGATGTCTTCAACGGAAAGTGCCATGGTCCCATCATGGCAAGTTCGCCTGTCCCCTGCGAATGCTGTGAGGGTCAGGGCGTGGCGTAGACCTCGGCGGCGCCCTCCCCGGCGGGTGTGCGGGTGAGGATCTCCGCCCCGTCGTCGGTGCACAACAGGGTGTGTTCGAACTGGGCGCTGCGGCGCTGGTCGGCGGTCACCGCGGTCCACTGGTCGTCCCACATGTAAAGGTCGGGGGAGCCCAGCGTGAGCATGGGCTCGATGGTGAAGGACATGTCGGTGGCCAGGGGCGTGGTGTGGTTGCGCTCGTAGTAATGGGGGATCTGGAGCCCGGAGTGGAATTCGGTGCCCACTCCGTGGCCGATGAACTCTCGCACCACGCCTAGCCGATGGGTGCGGGCGTGGGATTCGATGGCCCGGCCGATGGCGTTCACCGGCGCGCCATCCTTGACTGCGTCGATACCCAGGTACATGGCGGTCCGGGTTTCCCGCACCAACAGGCGGGAGTGCTCGTCCACCTCCCCCACTTCGAAGGTGGTGGATGTGTCGCCGTGAACGCCGTCTAGGAATACGGTCACATCGATGTTCACGATGTCGCCGTCGGCCAGCGCCCGGCTGTCGGGGATGCCGTGGCAGATGACCTCGTTTATCGATGTGCACACCGACTTGGGATAGCCCCGATAGTTGAGCGGGCTGGGATAGGCCCCCCGGCGCACGATCTCCTCGTGGACTTCGGCATCGATGCGGTCGGTGGTGACCCCGGGGGCCACCAGCTTCCCGGCAAACAGCAGCACCTCGGCAGCCATCTGCCCGGCCCGGCGCATGGCCTGTATTTCCGCCGCGCTCCGCACCGACGACGACACCGCCGGCCCCGGCTCCCCGGTGCGGGCATACGGAGGCCGCTCGATGGTGCCTGGCACCCGGCGGCGGGGCCCGACCAGCCCCGGCCTCACCGGCGGATCCGAGATCGGCACCCGCTCCAACGTCGCAACCCGCGACCGCTTGCGCTTCGCCATCGCCCGCTAACTCTACTGGGCTGCGTAGCAACCGGGCTCAGCGCAGGTAGCGGGTGAGGCTTTCCACCACGCAGGCCGGTTTGGGACTGCCCTCCACCTCGACGGTGATGGTGATGACGGCTTGCACGCCGCCGGCGATCTCGTCCACTGAGGTGAGCTCGGCACCCACCCTGACCTTTGACCCCACTGGGACCGGGGCGGGGAATCGCACCTTGTTGACGCCGTAGTTGATGCCCATGGATAGCTGCTCCACGGTGATCAAGCTGGGCAAGAACATGTTGGTGAGCGACAGGGTGAGGTAGCCGTGGGCGATGGTGGTGCCGTAGGGGCTCTCGGCTGCGGCCCGCTCGGGGTCGATGTGGATCCACTGGTGGTCGCCGGTGGCGTCGGCGAACTGGTTCACCCGCTCTTGGGTTATCTCCATCCAGTCGCTATAGCCCAAATGCTGGCCGACGGCGGCGGGCAGATCATCGACAGTGGCAAAGACGGTTCCCATAGATGGGAAATTACTGCCCTTGGCGGCCCGACCACGAGGGGGAGCGCTTGGCCAAGAAGGCATCGATGCCCTCTTGGGCGTCAGCGGTTGCGGAGTTGGCCGCCATGACCTGTTTGGTCAGTTCGTAAGCCTCGGGCTCTCCGCAGTCGAGCTGGCGGTAGAACGCCTGCTTTCCGATTGCGATGGTGTGGTCGCTGAACCGGGTGATCCGGCTGGCCAGCTCGTCGACCGAGGCCCGCAGCTCTTCGGGAGGCACCACCCGGTTCACCAGGCCCCAATCGGCCGCGGTAGACGCGTCGATGGGATCGCCGGTGAGCAGCATCTCCATGGCCCGCTTGCGGCCCACCGCCCGGGAGATGGGCACCATGGGGGTGGAGCAGAACAGGCCGATGCGCACTCCAGGGGTGGCGAAGGTGGATTCGGAGGACGCAACAGCTAGGTCGCAGGCTGCAACCAACTGGCATCCGGCGGCGGTGGCCACCCCGGCCACCTCGGCGATCACCGGCTGGGGCACGGCGTGGACGGCATCCATCAACTCGGTGCACACCTCGAACAGGTCGTCGTAGAACTGGGCGTCCCGGTCGACCATCTCCGACAGGTCGTGGCCGGCGGAAAAAGCCGGACCCTCGGCCGCCATCACGATCACTGCGACGTCCGTCCGCTCCCCCAACTTGTGGAGCGCCTCGACGAGGGCCTCCATCAACTCCAAGCTAAGCGCGTTGCGCCGCTTCGGGTTGTTGAGGGTTATGCGGGCTACCGGTCCATCGCTCTCAATGCTGAACACAACACGAGATTACCCGCCCGAGGTGTGCTACCCATTGGGGCATGGCCGCAGGAGGCAGCACCAAGGCAGTATTGGCCGCTCTCTTCGCCAACTTGGCCATCGCCATCGCCAAGTTCGTGGGCTTCGCCGTGACCCGCTCGGCTTCCATGCTGGCCGAGGGCGTCCACTCCTGCGCCGACACCGGCAACCAGGCCCTGCTGCTTTTGGGCGGCCGGCTGTCCAAACGTGACCCCACTCCCCGCCACCCGTTCGGCTACGGCCGGGAGCGTTACTTCTGGTCGTTTGTGGTGTCCATCATCCTGTTCACCCTGGGCGCGCTGTTCGCCATCAACGAAGGGATCGAGAAGGTGCGCCATCCCCACGAGCTGGAATCGCTCTGGGTGGCCATCGGGATCCTGATCTTCGGCATCGTGGTGGAGTCGCTGTCGTTCCGCACCGCCATCGTGGAGTCCAACAAGGTGCGGGGCAAGCTCTCGTGGGGCACGTTCATCCGCCGCTCCCGCACTCCTGAGTTGCCGGTGGTGCTGCTCGAAGATCTGGGCGCCATGCTCGGCATGGTGTTCGCGCTGGTAGCGGTTGTGCTGTCCGAGGTCACCGGCGAGCCCCGCTGGGACGGCGCAGGCACCTTGGTTATCGGCGTGCTTCTGGGGATCATCGCCATCGTGTTGGCCATCGAGATGAAGAGCCTCCTGATCGGCGAGAGCGCCACCGCCGAAGACCGGGAGCGTCTGCGGTCGGCGCTGGAGAATTCGCCCGAGATCAACCGGCTGGTGGACCTGCGCACCCAGCACCTCGGCCCCGAGGAACTGCTGGTGGCCGCCGAAGTGGACTTCGCCGACCACTTATCCGGCGACCAGCTACCCGCGGCCGTAGCCGCGGTGGAGGCTCGCCTGCGCGAAATCGTCCCCGCCGCCACCCACGTCTACTTGGAGCCCTCCAGCTAGCCAGCCGGCTCGAAGTAGGGCAGGGTGATTTCTTCGCTCATCTCCACGAAGACGGTCTTGACCCGCATACCGACGTGGACGGCGTCGACTGGGCAGTTGATGAGATTGGCCAGCAACCAGAAGCCTTCGTCCAGTGTCACGATCACCGCCACGTAGGGCACGGTGAATGCCGGGGTCTGGGGCCGCCACACGGTGGTCCAGGAGTACACCTCGCCTTGCCCGGCGCTGACCTCCCAATCGAGGTTGGGCGAGAAGCAGGCCGAACAGGCCGGGGCCGGGTCCATGGTGATGACGCCGCAGTCCCGGCACCGCTGGTAGCGGAGCTCGCCGACCTGGCAGCCGTCCCAGTAGGGCTGGGAGAACAGGGTGGGCACCGGCAAGGGGATGCCAGGCGACTGGGGTTGCAGCATCTCGCTCATGGGGTCTCCGTTCCCAGCAGCATCACATCGGTGAACAGCGCACCGGCGCCTCCGTTGGAGCACATGGCCACCTGGGCGTCGGGCACTTGGGCCGTGGCGCAAGTACCCCGAAGCTGTTCCACCCCCCGTATGACCCGCTGAAGCTGCTGCACCGCGGCCCCGCCGTGGCTGAACGACATGGTGCCCCCGTCGGTGGTCACCGGATACTGGCCACCGGGGCCGATGCGGCCGTCCATGATGAACTCGCCACCCTCGCCCTCCTCGCAGAACCCGTAGGCCTCGAACTGGCGGATGATCTCGAAGGAGAACGGGTCGTAGAACTCGCACACGTCCACATCGGTGGGGCCGAGCTCGCCCATGGCGAACGACTTCTGCGCCGCCCACCGGCCGGTGTAGCCGTTGTTGCGGCCGCTGGGGCCGGCCAGATCCCACGCCGGGGGATGCTGGTAGGAGGGGCCGAAGCTGTCGCACGCCCCACCCAGGATGAACACCGGCTTGGTGGGCAGATCCTGGGCTCGCTCCCGGGTGGTGAGGATCAGCGCGCACGCCCCCTCTGATGTCATGGCGCAGTCGAGCAGGTGGAACGGATCGGCCACCATGCGCGACGCCAAGATGTCGTCGGGGGTGAACGGCCCCCGGCCGTGGTACACCGCATCGGGGTGGACGTGGCCGTTGTTGCGGATGGTGGCGGCCACCGTGGCCAGCTGCTCGGGGGTGGTGCCGTGCATGTGCATGTGGCGCTGGGCTATGAGGGCGAACTCGGCCGCAGTGAACATGCCGTAGGCCACCACGAACTCGTGGGCCGGCCGGGTCCACGGGGCGGTGGAGGCCCGCTCGGTGTAGACGCCCGCCGATCCGTGGGCCACCAAGACGGTGTGGCACTGGCCGGTGGCGATGGCGGAGGCGGCGTCCAAGATGGTGGGGATAGACGGGGCCATGTAGTGCCGCCACGACGGGCCGTTTCGCATGTAGTAGGTGAGGGGGCCGCTGAATGGGCCGGCGGCGACGCCGTCGATGTCCGATGGGGACAGGCCGGTGTCGGCTAGGACACCGTGGACGGCTTGGAACGTGATCGTCGTGGAGTCGTGTCCTTCGAGGACACGGGCCTGTTCGGAATTGGCGATACCGACGATGGCGACGTCGTGAAATGGGTGTTTGGCCACGAGCTAAATGTCTAGTCGCCGGTGGGCTGTTGATGCTTGGTGTAGTGGCGGGTTCTGTCGCTACCACCTCCCGGCGGGGCGGCGGACTGACTTCAATAGGGTCGTGGTGGCGGGGCCTGTCCCGGCCCAGCCCGCCGTCCTCGCAGAGCTGCGGGCGGCGGGCGCCCTGAGCCGGGCCACCCACCACCACGACCCATTTGTTGGGCCGCCGCCCCGCCTACGCTGGGGACGCCACTCAGAGAGATGAGAGAGGGAGGGGGTGAATAGCGCGTGAAGCCTTTGGAGGGGGTTCGGGTTGTTGACTTGACTCGGGTGGTTTCGGGGCCGGTTTGTACTTGGTTTTTGGCTTCTTTGGGGGCGGAGGTAATTCGGGTTGATCCGCCAGGTGGGGATGTGACTTGGCGGATTCCACCTTGGGTGGGGGCTGAGGGTGAGCAGTCGGAGGCTATGGGGCCTGATGACATCGGGATCAGCTACTTGCGCAAGGGACGGGGGAAGCGGAGCGTGGTGCTGGATTTGGGGCGGCCCGAGGGGGCGGACGCTTTTCGGCGGCTGGTGGCCAATGTTGACATCTTGGTGGACAACTTCCGGCCTGGGGTCATGGACTCGCTGGGAGTGGGCTATGAGACACTTTCGGAACTGAACCCCCGGCTGATTCATGCCTCCATTACCGGGTACGGGCCAGACGGGCCCGACGCCGATCTGGCTTCTATGGATCTCATCATCCAAGGGCGTTCGGGGCTGATGGCCAAGTCTGGGTTCCCCGACGGTCCGCCCATCAAGGCCGGGGCCACCGTTGGCGACCAGTTCCCCGCCGCGTTGTGTGCCCTCGGCGTGGTGGCCGCCTTGCGCCAACGGGATATCGATGGCAAGGGGCAGTACATCGACGTGGCCATGCTCGACAGCCTGGTCACCATGCTGTGGGATGAGCCTCTGGACCTCTACCGCGAGCGGGGCATGCCCGACCGCATCGGCAACGGCGACCCCCGGGGCATCCTGGACACCTTCGAGGCTCAAGACGGCTGGGTGACTCTGGTCATCACCTCAGATGCCCAATTCGAGCGACTGACGGAGGAAATGGGTCGCCCTGACCTGTTCGAATTGGGACCCAATATCCCGGTTCGAGCGGCCAACCGGGCAGAGATCTGCGAAGGGGTAGCGGCGTGGATGGCGCAGCAAACCACTGACGAACTGGTTGCCCGACTGCACAAGATCCGAGTACCGGCTGGCGCGGTGGCCTCGGCCTACGCCTCCGCCGAGGACCCCCAAATCCAGCACCGCCAAGCGCTGGTACCCCTCCGCCACCCCCACTCCACCGAGCCCTCCAACCGACTAGGCCCAGCCTTCCCCGTGAGGTTTTCCCGCTCCAACACCGACCAATCCCCCGCCGAAACCCTCGGCACCAGCACCCAAGACGTCCTCAAACAGATTGCCGGCCTCTCAGAAGAAGAAATCGACCGCCTCCGCTCCGCCGGAGTTCTTGGATAAGACAGTGGTCTGACAGAGTGGCGGGATGTTCAGAGCCCTCTTGCTCAGCCAAGACGACGACGGCAACCGCTCCCAAGCCATTACCGAACTCGACGAAGCCGAGCTCTCCGACCGGCCGGTGATCGTGGATGTGGACTACTCCACGCTCAACTACAAGGACGGCCTGGCCATCGTGAACGGCGTCCCCATCGTGCGCACCTGGCCCATGGTCCCGGGCATCGATCTGGCCGGCACGGTGGCGCAGAGCGACGACCCGGCGTGGGCGCCGGGCGATGGGGTCATCGTGAACGGCTGGGACGTCGGCGAGTCGTACTGGGGGGGCATGGCCACCAAGGCAGCCCTGGACGGCAGCTGGCTCACACCCCTGCCCGACGCCTACACCACCCATCAGGCCATGGCCGTGGGCACTGCGGGCTACACCGCCATGTTGTCCGTGTTGGCCCTAGAAGAGCACGACATCGCCCCCGATTCCGGCCCAGTGGTGGTAACCGGTGCCGCCGGCGGGGTGGGCAGCGTGGCCGTCGCCGTGCTGGCCGAGTTGGGCTACGAGGTGGTGGCCTCCAGCGGCCGCATCGAGTCTGAAGGCGACTACCTGCGAGGGCTGGGCGCGGCCGAGTTGATCCACCGCGACGAGTTCTCCGGCCCGGCCCGCCCCCTGGGCAAAGCCCGTTTCGCCGGAGGAGTCGACACCGTGGGCAGCCACACCCTGGCCAACATCGTCGCCCAAACCCAGCCCCACGGATGCGTGGCCGCCTGCGGCCTAGCGCAGGGCATGGACTTTCCCAGTTCGGTGGCCCCGTTCATCCTGCGGGCCGTCACGCTGGCAGGCATCAACTGCGTCTATGAGCCCGCCGAGCGCCGAGCCCAGGCCTGGAACCGCTTGGCCCGCGACCTCGACACCGCCAAGCTCGACGCCATGACCACCACCATCGGCCTTGCCGACGTCCCCGCCGCCGCGGCCGACATCTTGGCCGGCACCATCCGCGGCAGGGTCGTCATCGACGTAAACCGCTAACTTTTGAGATAACAAGGGGAAGCCGATGGAACATCACATCGTCATCAGCGCAGACACCCATTGTGGGGCCGATCTGCGGGACTACAGGCCCTATTTGGAGTCGCGCTATCACGCCGAGTTCGACGAGTGGGCCGACTTCATGGACGGCCTCAACGAGCGGCGCAAGGAGATGTTCGCCGACTTGGAGCGCTCGCCCATGGAGGTGGGGGTGGACGGCGATCCCGAGGTGTGGGGCCACCGCAACTGGTCGTCGTCTGACCGCCTAGCCGAGCAGGAGGCCGACGGGTTCATCGCCGAGGTGCTGTTCCCCAACACCCAGCCCCCGTTCGCCCCTCCGGCGGCCACCGCCTTCGAGGCGCCGCCCTATAGCGACAACTTTGAGCACCGCTGGGCCGGACTGCGAGCCCACAACAGGTGGGTGGCCGATTTCGTGAGCCAGGCCCCCGGGCGCCGAGCCGGCATCGCCCAGGTGTTCTTGGGCGACGTGGAGGGCTCGGTCAAAGAAATCGAGTGGGCGGCCGAGAACGGCCTGACCGGTGGCGTGCTGATCCCCGGCGCCCCGCCCGACTCGCCGTTCGAGCCGCTGTACTCCAAGAGCTACGAGCCCATCTGGGCGGCCACCGCGGCCACCGGTCTGCCGTTGAACCATCACGCCGGAGGCGGTTCGCCCAACTACGGCAACCACTTTCCCTCGTCGTTGGCCATGTTTATTCTGGAGGCCACCTGGTGGACCCAGCGGGCGCTGTGGCACCTCATGTTCTCGGGGGTGTTCGAGCGCTATCCCACGCTGAAGTACGTGACCACCGAGACCGGCACCGCCTGGGTGCCCGAAACTCTGGAGAAGCTGGAGAGCTTCTTCCACCGGATGAAGTACTCCAAGTACGGCTCCGAGACCGTGTTCGGCAGCCAGGCGGTGGCCGACATGTCGCTCACCCCCAGCGAGTACTTCGCCCGCCAGTGCTACATCGGGGCATCGTTCCTGAGGCCCTCTGAGGCACTGACCACCCGCACGGTGGGCATCGACCGCGTCATGTGGGGCTCCGACTATCCCCACATCGAAGGGTCACACCCCCACACCCGCCAGCACCTGAGGCTCACCTTCGCCAACCTCACCGAGGAAGAGACCACCAAGATCCTCACCACCAATGCTGCTGAGGTTTACGGGTTCGACTTGGAGGCGCTGGCCCCGCTGGCCGAGCAGTTCTGCCCCACCAAGGCCGAGGTGGCCACCCCCATCGACTATGAAGAGATCCCCGAGCGGGCCAAGGGCTGCCCGGGGATGAACCCCCTCAACCAGGTCCAGCCCGCGGCCTAGCCGCTAAATCTCCGGGGTCAACGAGGCCAGGAACTCCCGGGTGCGCTCGCTGGAGGCGATGAGCTCGTCGCGGCCGTCGCCCACAGGCAGCACCCGCACCGACAAGTCGGTTACCCCAGCGTCGGCGAACGACCGCAGTCGGGCCAACACCGCGGCCTCGTCGCCCACGGCCATGATGTCGGACACCCCGTGGGCGTCGCCCCGGTCCAGCAGCCGCTGATAGTTGGGGGACACTTCGGCCTCAGCCAGCAGCCGCTCGGACCGAGCCTTCGCGTTGTCCACCTCGCCGGGAGCGCACAAGCACACCGGCACCCCGGCCACGATCCGAGGCGGGGGGCGACCGGCCTCAGCGGCCGCGGCGGTGATCCGGGGGGCGATGAACTCGCCGATGGCCCGCTCGTCGGCCAGCCACAGCGTGGTGCCGTCGGTGCGGGTGCCGGCCAGCCGCAGCATCACCGGCCCGAGCGCGGCCAAAAGCACCGGGGTGGCGGGCTGGTCGGTGATGTCCAGCGGGTTGTCGATCTGGAAGTGCTCATTGTCAACCTGGACCGGACCGGGACCGGCCAAGGCCTGGTCCAGCACGTCCAGGTAAGAGCGGATCTGGGCGACGGGCCGGTCGTAGGACAAACCCAGCATGTCCTCCACGATCCAGTGGTGCGACGGCCCCAATCCCAGGGCGAACCGACCTTCGCAGGCCAACTGCACCGACAACACCTGTTGGCACAGGGCGATTGGGTGGCGGGTTTGGGCCACCACCACCGCAGTGCCCACCTCCATCGTCGAGGTGGCCGAGCCGATCAATGTGGCTGCGGTCATGGCGTCGAACTCGTCGGGGATCTGGGGTATCCAAATCGAGGCAAACCCGTCATCTTCGGCCTGTTGGGCCGTTTCGATCATGCGGGACGTCTTGGTGGCATATCGGCGCCGCTCGGGCCCGACCATAAGTCCTATGCGCACAAAGACTCCTCGTCAATCACTTACGAATTTCCCAGTTCGAAGAGGGGAATGTCCATCGATCGGGCGGCCGCGGTCATCCGCTGGTCGTAGCTGGCCAGCGCCACTGTTTGGCCTTGATCGATCAAATACCCGCACGACGCCATGTGCAGGGCATCTAGTGTCCGCAGCGGTGCAGGACCGGGGAAGGGGTCGAGCGCGCGTGCCAGCACGCTTGGGGCCAGCTCGAGCAACGCAACTCGACCGACAAGCCCGCGGGCCGCCTCACCGTGAGACTCTGCAAGCCCTCGGGCATGAAGCGGAGTCCACATCTCGTATTCGAGCAGCCGGCTGGAGACCAGGGTCTCGTGCCAGAGTGAATCCGGCGGCCGGCGGTCCTCGGCTAGGAGATGCGCGAGCGCAACGGATGTATCGAGATAGATCACCGATCGCGCCGGTTTTCGTCCAATTCAGCCATAACCTCGTCAAAGGAAGCCACCGGGCTGGGTCTCGGCGGAGGCCCCGAAGCAACCAGCGTTGGAGGTGTCAATATCCCAGATCTCACCGCGTCGGCCAGAAGAGCGTCAGCGAGAATCGGGCTCCGGGTCTCACTGATCGGGCCCAGCTCCGCCACCACCCTGTCGCGATCGGTCACCAGGATCGTTTCCCCGGACGCGGCGAGACGGACGTATTCGCTCAACCGGCTATTCAGCACTTTGATCCCAACGGACTTCATATCACTAAAGTAGCTACTAGTAGCGACTTTATCAACCATTAGTGCTAGCCAAGGTCGGTTACCATCCCGGCAGAGAGCAAAGGAGGATCGGGTGAGCAGCTCGGCCGATACATCTGACAACCCTGCCGACCGGCCGCGGATAGCTCCGCTGGAGTTGCCGGAGTGGACGACCGAGGCATTTGCCGCCATGGAGCCCATGCGCCCCCCAGAGGGCTCGGCCTACGACAAGCGCAAAGCCGACCGCAAGCAGCAGGTGAGGCGGCCCAACAACGCTTTGTCGGTGCTGGCCCACTATCCCGAACTGGCCAAGGCGTTCTTGGCGTTCAACCGCCATCTGCTCTACTTCAACACCCTGCCCGGTCGGACCATCGAGCTGGTGGTGCTGCGGGTGGCGTGGCTGCGTCGCAGCGAATACGAGTGGGTCCAGCATTCGGCCGCCGCCCTCGAGGTGGGTCTCACCTCTGAGGAGATCGACCGTACCGTCGCCGACTCCTATGACGGATGGGACCCGGCCGATGCCCTGGTACTTCGGGCGGTGGATGAGCTTCACCACAACCACGGATGGTCGGATGCCACCTGGAATGAGCTGGCCGAGGCCTACGACACCCGCCAGACAATGGACTTGCTGTTCACCGTAGGGGCTTACGACACCTTGGCGGTGGCCTTCAATTGCTTCGACCTGCCCCTAGATCCCGAGCTCGAGGGCAAAGGCTTCCCCGCCGACCCTGAGCGCTAGGCCATGTCGTCGATTTTCCCGCCACTGGACTATCCCCCGGGCATCAGCGTTCACAGCCTGTTGGAGTCGGCCGCCGACCGGATCGGAGACCGGGTGGCCATCAGGTTTGAAGACCAAGCGCTGAGCTATCGGGAGTTCAATCGACAGGCCGACGGCTTTGCTCGCCTGCTGGCCGATCGCGGTGCTGAGGCCCACCAGCGGGTGGCAGTGATGGCCTCTAACCGACCCGAGTTTTTCACCGCCGTATTCGGGATCCTCAAGTTGGGGGCCTCGGCGGTGATGATCAGCTCGGCTTGGAAGAAGGCCGAAACCGCCCACGCCGTGGACCTCACCGAGCCGGTGCTGGCTGTGACCGACGGTGACACCCACCTTCGCCTGCCCGCCCCTCTGGCCGACCGGGTGATCCACCTCGACGACGATCCCGCGGTCGCAGCCGTGGCCGACAGTCCGGTCGAGCCCGTCACCATCAACCTCGACTGGGACCAAACCGAAGCCATATTGATGTTCAGCTCGGGTACCACCGGGATGCCCAAAGCGGTGCGCCACACCCATGCCAGCATCAACGCGGCCACCATCATCTGGGGGTCGGTGCTGGGCTTGACCCCAGAAGACCGCTTTCAGATCACCACCCCGCCGTTCCACATCCTCGGGCTGCTCAACCTGCTCTCCTCGGTGTGGGCCGGATCGTCGGTACGCCTCCACCCCCGGTTCGACCTCGACGCCATGCTCGCCGCCATCGAAGCTGACCGCATCACCTTGGAGATGGCGGTCGCCCCCATTGCGATCGCCATGGCCAACCACCCCGACCTGGAACGCTACGACCTGTCGTCGCTGCGCTACATCATGTGGGGGGCCACGCCGGTCACCGAGAGCGTGGCCCAGCGGGTGACCGAGCGCACCGGCGTGCCGTTCATGCCCGCCTACGGCGCCAGCGAAGCCCCGGTGTTAACCAGCAATCCGGTACACCGGCCTGATCTGTGGCGGCTTGACTCCCCCGGCCCGCCGGTTCACGACGTGGAGATACGCATCGCCGACCTTGAAACCGGGGCAGTGCTTCCTCCAGGCGAGGTCGGCGAGATCCAGGCTTTGAGCCCGGCCATGATGGCCGGTTACCTGCCCACCGAAGCCAACGTTGATGCCTTTTCCGACGGCTGGTACCGCACCGGCGATGTCGGTTGGATGGAACCCGACGGGTGGCTGCACATCACCGACAGGGTCAAGGAGATGATCAAGGTCAAGGGCTTCCAAGTGGCCCCCGCTGAGGTAGAGGCCGTGCTGCTGGGCCATCCCGCAGTGGCCGACTGTGCTGTATTCGGAGTGCCCGACCCCGACGCCGGCGAGGCGGTGACCGCCGCGGTGCAGTTGATTCCGGGCGCCGATGCCTCTGTCGAGGAGTTGAAGGCGCTGGTGGCCGATTCGCTGGCCGCCTACAAGCGCCTCCATACGGTGCACATCGTGGAGGCCATCCCCCGTCTTCCCTCGGGCAAGACACTCAGGAGGGAGCTGAAGCTCCAGTTTGCGCCTTAGGAACCAGCCAGTAGCTCGCTCTTCATCACCTTGCCGGTGGCGTTCAGGGGGAACGACTCCCGCAGCACCACCGACCGGGGCACCTTGTAGTTGGCCATGCGCTCCCGGCACCAGGCGATCAGCTCGTCATGATCGATAGCCGCGCCGGGCCGGGGCACGATGAAGGCCCGGCCCACCTCCCCCAACCGTTCGTCGGGCACACCCACCACTGCGGCCTGGGCCACGTCGGGATGGCCCAGCAGCATGTTCTCGATCTCGGCGGGGTAGGCGTTGAAGCCGCCGACTATGAACATGTCCTTTATCCGACCGACGATCTTTAGGGATCCCCGGTCGTCCATCGTTCCCAAGTCGCCGGTATGGAGCCACCCGTCGTCGTCGATGGCCGCCGCGGTGGCCTCGGGTTCGTCGAAATAGCCGGTCATCACGCTGAAGCCCCGCACCAGCACCTCGCCGACTTCCCCTCGGGCTGCTTCATGGTCGCCGTCGGCTACCCGCACTTCGAGATCGGGCATGGCCCGGCCCACAGTGGTGGCGATGGTCTCGTAGTCGTCGCCAGACCGGGTTCCCGTGCAGGTCCCCGCCTCGGTGAGGCCATAGCCGGTGCAGATGCGCTCGAACGGCAGTTCCACGTGCATACGGCGGATCAGCTCCACCGGGATATCGGCCGCCCCGGTGACCGCCACCCTCAGGCTGGACAGGTCGCGATCAGCGCGAGAGGGATGGTCGAGGATGGTTTGGTACACGGTGGGAGGGCCGGGAAATACGGTGATCTGCTCGGCTTCCACCATCTCCAGCACGCGGTCGACATCGAATACCGGCATCGGATACACCACCGCCCCCCGCATCAAGCAGGCCAGCCAGCCGGACTTGTAGCCGAACATGTGAAAGAAGGGGTTGACGATCAGATACCGGTCCTGCTCTCGCAGATCGGCAAAGTCGCACCAGTCGGAGAACTGCCGCAGGGTCTGGCCGTGAGTCATCATCACCCCCTTGGGGGCGCCGGTGGTGCCCGACGTAAACAGGACGTCGCTGATCAAATCGGGGCCCACCGCCTGGCGCCGGGATTCCACCGCGGCTGGGGGCACAGCGTCGCCAGCAGCCAGGAAATCTGCCCACGACACGCCGCTGGGCACCTCTCCTGACTCTCCTGGCGGCAGCACGACAATCTGCTCCAGTACGGAAAGGTCGGCATCGGCCTGGTCGAACAAGCCCGCCGGGTCGATGCCGGCGAACCCGGATTCGACCACCAGCAGTCGGGCTCGGCTGCGGGCCAGGATGTAGGCGGTCTCGGCCGGTTTGAATCGGGTGTTCACCGGCACCAGCGCAGCCCCAGCGGATTGGAGTCCCAGCGCGGCGATTATCCACTCCGAGCGGTTGGAGGCCCACACCGCCACCCGGTCGCCGGGCTGCACCCCGGCAGCCTGCACAGCTGCGGCCGCCTGATCGATTCGCTGTCCCAACTCGGCGTAGGTCACGACCTTGTCGCCCTCGACAACAGCAGGGGCACCACCAAACCGCTCGGCGGCTGATTGGGCCATCAGCGGAATGCTGGCCCACTCTCCCGTTTCTGTCATGTCGGCCCCGGCCCGATGGTCAGGCGGCCGGTTCGGCCAGGGTCTTGATCTCTAGGAACTCCTCGAAACCGGCCACGCCCATCTCCCGACCGATGCCCGATTGCTTGAAGCCTCCGAAGGGAGCGTCGGGGGCGTAGTACAGGCCGCCGTTCACGCTGATGGTGCCCGAGCGGATTTGCCGGGCCACCGCCCGGGCCCGCTCGGGGTCGGCGCTGCTCACCGCGCCCGACAGGCCGTAGATGGAGTTGTTGGCGATCCGCACCGCCTCATCGTCGCCTCCCTCATAGGGAATGATGGCCAGCACTGGCCCGAAGACCTCTTCTTGGGCAATGAGGTCGTCTTCACCAACCCCGGTGAGCACGGTGGGCTCGTAGTAGTAGCCCACTGGCAGGTGTTCGGGCTGCTTGCCGCCGGCGGCCAGCGTCGCCCCCTGGTCCACCGCCGCGGTCACCAGATTGTGGACCTTGTCTCGCTGGCGGGCGTTGATGAGCGGTCCCATCATCACGCCGGGATCGGTGGGATCGCCGTAGGGGATGGCGGCCAGCGTGGCCGAGATCACCTCGGCGGCGGTGTCGGCCATCGACTGGGGGACCACCAGGCGAGTGGTGATGGCGCACCCTTGCCCGGCGTGGGTGCAGATCATGAACGAGCTCATGGCCGCCGCGCCCTGCACGTCGGCGTCATCCAACACGACATAGGCGCTCTTGCCCCCCAGCTCCAAGAAGGTCTTCTTCACCGTGGCGCTGGCCGCGGCCATGATCTTTCGCCCGGTGGCGGTGGAGCCGGTGAAGGTCACCATGTCCACATCGGGGTGGGTGGTGAGCACCTCGCCCACCGAGTTCTCCGCCGAGGTCAAGATGTTGACCACACCGGGGGGGATGTCGGTCTCGTTGGCGATCAGATGACCCAATGCCAGCGCCGACCACGGGGTGTCGGGCGCCCCCTTCAGCACGACGGTGTTGCCAGCGGCCAGGGCCGGTCCCAGCTTGGCCAGGTTGAGCTGGACTGGGAAGTTGTAGGCGGTAATGGCGGCCACCACCCCCACGGGCTCCCGCTCGATCCACCGCCGGTGGAGGCCGCCGTAGGCCTCAACCTCCCCAAGGTCCTCGGTCCACTGGTAGTCGTCCATCATGTCGGCCACCCACTTGACCGAGGCCACCGGGGCTTCAAGCTGCGGGCCGCCGTGGGTGAGCATCACCGGCGAGCCCACCTCGGCCACGGTCAGCTCCCGCATTTCCTCAAGATGGTGCTCCATGGCGGCGTGGAACTGACGCAGGCACCGGGCCCGAAACTCATAGTCGCGAGCCCAGTCGGTGGTGTCGAACGCCTGACGGGCCGCGGCCACTGCGGCCAAAGCGTCGGCTTCGGTGGCGTTGGCCGCCACGCCGAGGGCCTCCTCGGTGGCCGGGTTCAACGTCTCGAAAACACCATCCCCTTCAGCCGCCCGCAACTCACCGTCGATCAACAGCCGCTCTTCATGCCACATGGTCGATTGTTCCTCTATTGGCCGAAAACTGGCCTCACCCTAGTAGCAGGCGGTGGCCGAGAACCCGCCTGGCGGCAGGAGCAACTATCGTCCCGCCGATGGACTCGGAGATGCTCCACCCCCGCCGGTTCGCGGCCCAGATGCCCGACCATGCCGCGGTGATCATGGGGCGTACCGGTGAGGTGATCACCTATCGGACCCTGGACGAGGAGGCCAACCGGCTGGCCCATCTGCTCCGGTCCCGGGGCCTCAAAGCCGGTGACCACCTGGCCATCGTGTCGGAGACCACCTCGCAATCGTTGGCAGTGTTCTGGGCCGCCCAGCTGGCCGGGTTGATCTACACCCCGATCAACTATCACCTCACCGTTGGCGAGCTACAGGCAGTGCTCGACGACTGCGGAGCCGCCGCCGTGGTCGCTTCGGGTCGAACCACCCCGGTGGTGGCCGAGCTGGATCTGGCCCGGGTGCCGGTTCGCCTCACCACCGGCACCGAAGGCATCGCCGGATTCGAGCCGATGGCTGAGGCCGCGGCCGGCCTGCCCACCGCGCCGGTCGCCGACGAGGGCGAGGGGCGGGAGATGGTGTACTCCGGGGGTACCACCGGTCGGCCCAAGGGCATCCGCAAGCCGACGGCCCAGACTGCCATCGGCGACCCTGCCAACCCCGCGGTGCAGACTGCGCTGGGAATGGCCAACTACGGCGTGGACCACACCAGCGTGTATCTGTCGCCCGCTCCCCTCTACCACTCGGCCCCGCTGGTGTTCTGCATGTGCGTGCATCGGGTGGGGGGCACCGTGGTGCTCATGGAGCGATTCGACCCGGCCGACTGCCTCCGCTTCATCAGCGACTACCGGGTGACCCATGCACAGTTCGTGCCCACCATGTTCTCCCGGATGCTGAAGCTGCCCGCCGATGTCCGGGAGGCCGCCGATGTGTCCAGTTTGCAGTTGGCCATCCATGCCGCCGCCCCCTGTCCGGTGGGGGTCAAGCAGCAGATGATCGAGTGGTGGGGCCCGATCCTGTTCGAGTACTACGCCGGCACCGAAGACATCGGCCACAGCGCCATCTCATCGCAGGAGTGGCTGGCCCACCCCGGCTCGGTGGGTCGACCGTTGCAGCCGGTGCACATCGTGGGCCCCGACGGCAACGAGGTGCCGCCCGGCGATATCGGGTTGGTGTACTTCGACGGGGGGCGGGACTTCCAGTACCACAACGATCCCGAGCGCACCGCGGCCGCCTCTCACCCCAAGGGATGGCGGACGCTGGGCGATATCGGTCGGCTCGACCACGACGGCTACCTGTACCTCACCGATCGGGTGGCCCACACCATCATCAGCGGCGGGGTCAACATCTACCCCCAGGAGATTGAGGATGCACTGATCATGCATCCCGAGGTGGCCGACGTGGCGGTTATCGGCGTGCCCAACGACGACTTGGGCGAGGAAGTGCGAGCCGTGGTTCAGCTGATCGACCCGGCCCAGGCGGGTGACGAGACCGAGGCCGCCCTGCTGGCGTGGTGCGCCGAGCGGCTGGCTGCCTTCAAGTGCCCTCGAGCGGTGGACTTCGATGATTCTCTGCCCCGCGACCCCAACGGCAAGCTAATGAAGCGCTATCTGCGAGACCGCTACTGGTCGGCCGATTCCGATTCGCGAATCGTCTGACCCACACTTACCGGGGCTCGTCGCCCTCGAAGGTAATGCGGTGCATGACCCGAAGTTGGCCGTGGTAGTCGTTGATTGGGTTGTGCATGGCGCAGCGATTGTCCCAAAGCGCCAGCGATCCCACCTCCCAGCGGAACCGGCAGGTGAACTCTGAGCGGGACTGGTGGGCGAACAGAAACCGCAGCAAGGGCCTGCTCTCTTCTTCAGTCATTCCCTCGAACCGGGCGGTGTGGGCCACGTTGACGTAAAGAGACTGGCGGCCCGTCTCGGGGTGGGTGCGGACCACGGGATGAACCGCCTCGTAGTCTTCGCCGCCCTCGTGTCCAGCGTTGGCGGCATCGGCGATGCGGTCTTCCCGGGTCTTGGACACGTCGGCCAGCGCCGAGCTGTTCACCGCCCGCAGACTCCGCAGAAACTCCTTCAGACCGTCGGACAACGTGTCGAAGGCGGCGTACATGTTGGCGAACTCGGTGTCGCCGCCCGCGGCGGGCACCTCCCGAGCCAGCAGCATCGACGCCATGGGCGGCCGCTCCAGATAGGCGGTGTCGGTATGCCAGATGCCGCCAAAATTGATTGTCTCGTGAGGCAGCTTCTTCACCTCGATGATCTCAGGGTGGTCGGGCAGTCCAGGCACGAACGGGTACCGGCCGGGAGTGCCGATGCGGCGGGCGAACGCCGAGAACTGGTCGAGAGTCAGATGCTGGCCCCGGAAGAAGACCACTAGATGGGCCAGCCAAGCCTGGCGTATCTCGGCGAGCACATCGTCGGCCAGATCCTCGCTCAGGTCCACCCCACCGATCTCCGCGCCGATGCAACCCCCCACAGGGGCCACCGTCAAGTGCCGATACTCGCCCACGCAAGCTCCACTGTGAATGGCATCAAGTCATTAGGGTAGCGATGCGTGCAGAACTCTGAGCCCTTTGACCTGTTCGGGAAGGTAGTACTGATTACCGGGGCCAGTCGGGGAGTGGGCGCGGCGATTGCCTTGGCCGCGGCAGCCAAAGGGGCCAAGGTTGCGTGCGCAGCCCGCTCTACCAAGGCATCTCCCAAGCCGTTGCCCGGCACCATCGACGAGACCGTGGAGGCGGTGGTCACCGCCGGAGGCGAGGCGCTCGCCGTCCCAACCGACTTGACTTCGGCTGACGACATCGAGGCCATGGTGGCTGCCCCGGTGGAGGCTTGGGGCCGCCTCGACGTGGTTGTCAACAACGCGGCGGTGACCTTCGTGGGCGAGGTGGACATTCCGCTGAAGCGCTACGACCTCATCATGGACATCAACCTGCGGGCCCCGCTGCTCACCGCGCGAGCCGCCCTGCCCCACCTGCGGGCCGCGGGGCGAGGACGCATACTCAGCCTGTCGTCACAGGCCGCCCTGCGCCCCGTTCCGGGCCTGATGTCTTATGGCATGTCCAAGCTGGCCCTCGAGCGGATGACCACCGATCTGGCCCGACAGCTCCACCCTCACCGCATCGCGGTCAACTGCTTCCGCATCGACATCCCGGTGGCCTCCGAGGGCACGCTGGCCAACATGGGCGATATCGATCTCTCCGACTGGGAGCCCACTTCGGTGCCTGCTGACGGCATCATCTGGATGTTGGAGCAGCCCGACCAGTACTCGGGGCGGTGCGAGAGCATGTGGGACCTGCGCCACCGGGAGCAGATCATGGCCAGCCGGGCCGAGCAGGAGTACACCACCAAACCCCCGCTCCAGTTCATAAACGGCCTTTACGACCTCGACACCGAAGACGCCTTCGCCCGAGGCGCCCAAGAGTCCGGGAACTGATTGTGGACCTGAGTAGGAAGACCGCGCTGGTTACCGGGGCCGCCTCGGGTATCGGGGCGGCCTGCGCCCGCAGTTATGCCGCCGCCGGGGCCCACGTGATCTGCACCGACGTGGCCGACAACGCCGGTCAGCAGGTTGCCGATGAGATCGGCGGCCGGTATCGCCATCTCGACGTGGCCGACTCCTCGGCCTGGGCCGCACTGGCCGCAGAGTTGGCCGAAGACCTGGGCAGACTCGATCTGGTCCACCTCAACGCCGGGGTCATGCTTGGGCTGGGCAACATCGCCGAGATGTCCGACGAGGACTACCACCGCATCATCGGGATCAACCAGCACGGCGCGGTGTTCGGCCTGCGGGCTTCGGTGCCTCTGCTGGAAGCCGCCGGGGGCGGGCACGCGCTGGTCACCGGTTCTATGGCCTCGTTCAGCCCGCTGCCTGTGGACTTGGGATACTCCATGTCCAAACACGCCATAGCCGCCCTGGTACGCAGCGCCGCCCCCAACCTCGCAGAGCGGGGAATCAGCCTCAACGCCATCTGCCCAGCCACCGTCGGGACCGGATTCTTGGGCGGCAATCGAGACCGCCTTGAGGCCGCGGGCATGGTCATCATGGACTCAGAAGAGGTGGCTGAGGCCGCCATGGCCATCCTCGATTCGGGCCTCACCGGCGAGTGCTTCGCCCTGTTCAAAGGCCGAGACCCCGAGCCCTTCCCGTTCGCCACCGTTCCCGGCAGCGACTACCGATCGCGCCTCAAGTAGTCCTACATGCCCCCTCAATCGTCGCCCAACGCTGATATCGGCCTAACCGTGGCCGAGTCCACGCCCCGGCCCCCCGATCTGCCCCGGGCACCGAAGGGCGCGCCCAACGTGGTGATTATCCTCCTGGACGACACCGGGTTCGCCCAGCTTGGCTACTTCGGGGCCGATATCGCCACCCCCAGCATCGACCGGCTGGCCGCTGGCGGCCTGGTCTACAACCGCTTCCACGTGACCGCCCTGTGCTCGCCCACCCGGGCCGCTCTGTTGACAGGGCGCAATCACCACGCGGTGGGCATGGGCTTTCTGTCCGATATGACCATGGGTTTTCCCGGTTACACCGCCCGCATCCCCCCGTCGGCCGCCATGATGCCCCGCATCCTGAGAGATGCGGGCTGGGGAACCATGGCTATAGGCAAATGGCACCTCGCCCCCCGAGGCGAGCGCAGCGCGGCCGGGCCGTTCACCCTGTGGCCCACCGGGGTGGGTTTCGAGCGCTACTACGGAGTGCTCCACGGCGGGGCCAACTGCTGGGCCCCGAATCTGGTGCGCGACCAGCACTACATCGACCCCCCGGCCCACTACGAGGACGGCTACCACCTCAGCGCCGATCTGGCCGACCAGGTGATCGCCACCATCACCGACCAAAAGCATGCCGCCCCCGACAAGCCGTTTTTCTGCTACTACGCCGAGGTGGCCACCCACGCCCCCCACCATGTGTCCCCTGAGTGGGTGGAGCCCTATCGGGGAAAGTTCGACGACGGGTGGGACCGATGGCGGGAGCGGGCTTTCGAGCGCCAGCTGGCCTCGGGCATCGCGCCAGACGGAACCACGCTCACCGAACGGCCTTCCTGGGTGCAGCCCTGGGAGGACCTCGATGACGATGCCCGACGGCTGTTCGCCCGCATGCACGAGGTGTACGCCGGGTTCGTCACCCACACCGACGCCCAGATCGGCCGGGTGATCGACCACCTCGAGGCCATCGGCGAGTTGGACAACACCGTAGTCATGCTGTGCTCCGACAACGGGGCCAGCGCCGAGGGGGGCCACGTGGGCTCGGTGAACGAGCATCGGTTCACCAAGGGCCTCCCCGAGTCGGTCGCCGCCAACTTGGAGTGGTTCGACGAGTTGGGCGGACCCCGCACCTACAACCACTACGCCTGGGGGTGGGCGTGGGCCGGCAATACCCCGTTTCGGCTGTGGAAGCGCTATGCGTGGCTGGGGGGAACTCGCACCCCGCTGGTGGTGCACTGGCCCGCGGGCATCTCCGCCCGAGGCGAGGTCCGCTCCCAGTTTTGCCACGCCATTGACTTGGCCCCCACCGTGCTAGACCTCTGCGGGGTGGACGCCCCTGAAGAAGTGGACGGGGTGGCCCAGATGCCGATGCACGGCGCCAGCCTGGCCGCCACCTTCGACGACTCCGACGCCCCTTCCCCCCGAACCGAGCAGTACTTCGAGGTCCAGGGGTCACGAGCCATGTACTTGGACGGTTGGAAGGCCACCACTGATCACGTGGGCCAGGCCCACGGCGACGAGGTGGCTCTGATGGAGGGAAGTCGCTCGTTTGACGACGACACTTGGTCGCTATTCAGCCTCGACGAGGACTTCTCTGAAGCCCATGACCTGGCCGCTGAGCACCCCGAGAAGCTGGCTGAGTTGGAGGCCGCCTGGTGGTCAGCAGCCGAGCGCTATCACGTGCTGCCCTTGGACGACGGTTACGCCGGGCGCATGCCCGCCATCTACCCCCCGGCCTACCCGCCCCCCGCCCAAGCCCGATATCGACCCGGTGGCGGTCGAGTGGCCGACGAAGTCATGCCCGTGTTGGTGCGGGGGTTCACCATCGATGCCGAGGTGACGGTGGACTCAGCCGGCGCCGAGGGCATCGTGTGGGCCATGGGCGACTGGACCAGCGGCTTGGCCCTCTACGGATTGGATGGTGCTCTAGTGCTGGGCCTGTGCCTGTCGGGCGACCAGTACCGACTGGCCACTCCGCCGATTTCCGCTGATGCCACCAACCTGGGTTGCCGCTATCAGCCGACATCGCCAGCCTCAAGCATGGTGGAATTGCTGGTGGACGGCGAGGTGACGGCCCGCCTGGAACTGGACCGCACGCTGCCCAACTCCTGGCAGAACGGCGGTACCGGTTTGATCATCGGCCACGACACCGGCTTCCCGGTCAATGACGAATACCAGCCCTCGTTCCCGTGGACCGGAACCATCGCTCACGTCGATGTCGCCACCCCTAGCGCCGCACCTCCCGACCCTGCCCAAGTCGCCCGGGAATCCCTCAACGCCGACTGACCGTTGGGCCGGCAGCAAAAAAACTGCTAAACCACAGCCGTCGGCCATCACAGGAGGCACCATGAGCAGCGATACCCCATCTGAGCAACTCGACGTCAACGGCATGGTGGCGGTGGTCACCGGCGGGGCCGGTGGCATCGGCAAAGGCATTGTGACCGCGCTCTTACAGCGGGGCGCCACCGTGGTGATCGCCGACATCGAGGCCGATACGACTGAGGCCACCGTGGCCGAGCTATCGGAGCTCGGTCCGGTGTCAGGCTGCCCCACCGACGTGGCCGACGAGCACTCGGTGGCCGCCCTGGCCGACTATGTCTACGACACCCACGGCCGATGCAACCTGCTCTTCAACAATGCCGGGGTCACCTCCGGCGGAGGTGGCAAGCCCTGGGAGCAGGAGCCCAATGACTGGCGGTGGTGCTTCAGCGTGAACGTGTTCGGCGTGGCCATCTGCACCACCGAGTTCGTGCCCCGCATGCTGGCCGGCGGGCTGCCCGGCCAGATCATCAACACCTCCTCGGGCGACGGCGGCTTCGCCCCCGTGCCCACCGCCTCGGTGTATGCCGCATCCAAAGCGGCGGTGAGCTGTTTCACCGAGACGGTCCACACCAACCTGATCCGGGAGGGCAGCGACCTGCGGGCCTCGGTGCTCTACCCGTCGGGCGGCATGTTGGACACCGGCCTGTTCACCGCCCAGCGCAACCGCCCCGCCCACCTAGCCAGGGTGGGCGACGCCACTGGGCGGCGCAGCATGACCTTCCAAGAGCTCAAGGACATCATGACCGAGGTCCGGGGCTACGAGCCCGAGGTGGCCGACCTACTGGAGCACGGCAATTTCGTGGTCGACTGCGTGGAAGAGCGCCGCTTCATCATCGGGCGCAACATCGAGGACACCGTCGCCCTCCTCCACCGCCGAGCCGAAGCCATCGGCCGCTACGAAATGCCCGACTACCACGACATGGGTTTGTAAAGCGTTCGATCTGAAAAGCCCACTTAGCCAACGTCAATTGGGCCGGCCAGCTCGATGAATGCCCGGGCGTCGAAGTCATACTCCACTAGGAACAACTCGTCGGCGGCGTCCACTTTTTCGGAACTGAGTGAGGCAAATTCGACTCCGGGAACCGACAGGTCGGGAACATTGTCTAATGCCGCTACCCAGGACTCGTTGGTGAGATCGGGTCCGGCCGCTTCGGCGATCTGGACGAATAGGGCCAGGTCGCGGCACGCGTTGAGCATCCCGGCCCAGTGCTGGATGTCATCTTCGCCCAGCTCTTCTAGGGGCAAGACCTCAATTCCCAGGGCGTTCTCGATCACGTCGATGCAATGCAAAATGCGGGGATCTTCCATCGGGGATGGGCCGCCTCGAGCAGTGAGGACCGAGGTGACGGATTGGAGGCCATCGGGCGGCTCCCGCTGCCAATCAGCCAACCGGTCGCCGTTTCCGATCAAGTAGACAAATTCCGGAGCCGTGTTCCACAGATGGGTGTTGCGGTAGTTGTCCTCTCCGGCCAGCAGTATCGATACAACGCCGTCGCTTCGAGCCCGCTCAACGTAGACGTCCATCTCGACCTGGGTGGCGAATTGGTCGCCGGTGGTGGTCACCACTCCGACCACTGGCACTTCGGCCCCAGCCGCCCTCAATTCCTCGGCGATCCCGTCTACCAATGACTGCTGTTCAGGATGGGCGCCGATGATCATCACTGGGCTCAGATCGTCGATCCGCCCGGTCTGCTCCAGTATCGACACCATGGCGGTGTTGCGCCGCTCCAGACTCATCTGGGGGCTGACCCACAACCCGCCCGCGGCCGCAGCCTGCTCTGGGTTGGGAAGACCCCCAACCAGAATCGTGTCGTGTAGCTCGGTTACGCAGGTGTTCACCTGCTCTGCGCCGGGGCCGGCGAAGCCATTGAGCACCGCGAACACCTGCACGTCCTCAGTCAGCTTGAGGCATGCTGCCTCTGCGGTAGTGGGTCCCACCGGCAAGAACAGCTCGGAAACCACCTCAAGGCGCCGCCCGAGGACACCACCCTGCTCGTTGTACCAGTCCACCAGGGCCAAGAACGGGGGACCGAAGTTCTGGTAGGGCACGTCAAGCCCGAAATCGGCATTCAACTTCTCGAAGTCGATGGACGAGTGGCCGATGAGGATGGCCTCTGAGGTCACCCCCCGGAACGAGTCGGTCAACACAATTGGCTCGGGCGTGGCCTCGGGCTCCTCCTCGGGAGCTGGCGCCTCAGTTTCCGCCGGTTCCTGCGTAGGTGCAGGGGCCGGCTCGTCTGGCTCGCTCTCGGCCGGCGCGGGTTCTGCCTCACCGTCGGTCTCGGCCGGCTCGGGCGCCGGAGCCGCCTCCGTGGCCTGGGGTACCGGAGCCTCGCCGCCCTCTTCATCGCCGTTGCCGCTTCCGCAGGCCGCGGCTACCAGGGCAAAAGCCACCAGCATTGCGATCCAACGGGTCGTCCACCGAGACTGCGACTGTGTCTTTTTTCTCATGGCTTCTCCCTCAAGAAGAATCGAATCAAATGCCGAAGCACCGCTGGGCGTTGAGCCCCAAGATCTTGTCTTTGCGGTCTTCGGTCAGGTCCTCCCGATCGGCCAGCGCCTTCACCACGCCGGGGAATACGCCGTCGGGGTGGGGGTAGTCGGTGGCGAACACCACGCAGTCGTCGCCCAGGCAGTCCATCACGCCGGGAACGGTCCGCTCGTCGGGGTCGCAGGAGATGAAGCACTGGCGCTGGAAATACTCGGTGGCGCTCAGCTCCAGCGGGGCCGAGGCGTGGCCCCAGGAGTCCAGGTGGTCGTCGATGCGCTCCAGCCAATGGGCGATCCAGCCACAACCCGACTCCAAGAACACCACCCGCAACTCGGGGTGACGCTCCAGAACACCGCCGGCGATCAGCTCCAAACAGCCCATCTGCTGCTCGTGGGGATGGGAGCACACGTGGCGGAACATGAAGTTGTCGTAGCGGTCCTGTCCCGATTGGGGGACGTTCTGGGTGGTGCCCTCGTGCAGAGCCGCGGGCACGCCCCGATCGGCTAGCAGCGACCAGAGTCCGTCGTAGGCCGGGTGGTCGAGAGTCCGGCCGGCAATCACATTGGGCCGCAGCATCACGGCTACGAACCCCAGTTCGTCGATCGCCCGGCGGGCTTCGGCCACCATCAGCGCCGGATCCACTTGGGGCACCACCGCCACCCCCAACAGCCGGGACGTGTCGGTATCGCAGTAGGTGCGGAGCCAGTCGTTGTAGGCCCGGCACAAGGCGTTGTTCACCGCGGCGTCGGCAATGCCCCCGAACATGAGTCCAGTGGTGGGAAAGATCACCGAGACGTCCATGCCCTCGCTGTCCATATCGGCCAACCGGGCGTGGGGATCAACGCCCCCTTTGGGGCGTTCCTTGTCGTAAGCCGCAGAGTCGAAGGGGATGTAGGGCGCCATCTCGCCCCCCACGAAGGTGCGGGGCCGCCCCTGGCTGTCGAGCACCCTCCGGGGGGCGAAGGCCAAGAACTCGGGATCGCAGAACTCCTCCCACAGTCCGGGGGGCTCGCTGATGTGCCCGTCGGCGTCGATGACCAGTCTGCTCATGGCATATCCCCTTCTTCTGCTTATCGCAGAGTGGCCCGGCCCTTGTCGAAGACGGTGGTGCCCCGATTGGAGACCACTCGGAACAGCACCCCGTTCTCTTCAGCGGGGTTGTGCCAAATCTGGGTCGTGAGCATGTCGCCGTTGTAGCCGGGGGAGGCAAAGCGACCAGCCATGGAACCCAGCGCCAGCGGATCGCCCCCGCAAACCGTCTCTACTAGGGCTCGGCAGGCAAAGCCGTAGGTGTTCAGCCCCATGAGGATGGGTCCGTCGAACCCGGCCGCCGCAGCCACCGCAGGGTCGTAGTGGATCAGGTTGGGGTCGTTGCCCCCGTGCCGGTAGAGCAGCGACTGCACCGGCAGGGTCTGCCAGTCCACGGTGGCGTCGGGCGGAGCGCCGCCGATATCCCAGGGCGGAGCCTTGGGCCCGGGATCGCCGCCAAAACCGCCTTCGCCCATCACAAACAGCTTCGAACCGGTGGTGAACAGCGGCTCACCGGTGGCGGCGTCCACTGCCTCGCTCTCGGAGTGGACTACTGCCCCTGAGCCCTTGTCGTAGATCCCCACCACGGTTGAGGTGCCAATGACTGATCCCGTCGGACCGATCTCCCCGTGGACGGTCAGCTCCTGCTCACCGTGGACCAGTTGGTGGACCTGGTAGTCGCCGAATCGGAACATGGGGTTGTCGCCCTCGCTGGCCTTGTCCGACCGGCCCCCGGAGCAAACGAAGCTGGGATACACCTGCTGGGGGTGGCCCGACGCCTTCTCCCCCACGAAGGCCAATTCTTCGAACCCCGCCCCCACGCTGAGCGCATACAGGGTGCAGTCCCGGGGCAGCCATCCCCGCCGGGACGGTTCACCGCGGTGCCCGACCATGTCCAAGTTCATCGCCATGGGTGCCATTGTGTCCCAAATCGGCCCCATTCTTCCCGCCGACCCAGCGACATATACGGTGAGGCCATGGCCGACGAACGAGTACAGCTCACAAGAGATGGGCACATCGCTGTCATCACCAACAACAACCCCGCCAAGCACAACGCCTTCGACGACGAGATGGATTTCGCGCTGTTTGAGATCCTGGACGAGATCAAAGCCGATAAGTCCATCCGTGCGGTGGTGTGGCGAGGCGAGGGCAAATCGTGGTCGTCGGGGCGGGATGTGGCCGCCATTGGCGGTCAGCAGGTTGAAATGGCCCATCATGCCCTCATGGAGCGAGGCCAAAGGGGCATCCAGCAGCTCTGGGACATCGATGCCCCGGTGATTGTGGCCATCCAGGGATGGGCCATCGGCGGGTCGTTCCAGCGGGCTCTGCTGTGCGACATCCGGGTGGCCGCCGAGGGAGCCCGCTTCATGCTCCCCGAGGTGACCCATGGGGTGATCCCCGACACTGGCGGGGTGGGCCGCCTATTCGAGATCTGCGGATCGGGCCTGGTCAGCGACATGGTGCTCACCGGCCGGGTTCTCAGCGCGGATGAGGCCCTGACCCACGGCATCGTTTCTCGCATCGTGGCGCCTGAGGAGTTGGACGACACCGTGATGGAGATGGCCAACAAGGTCGCCGCCGCCTCGCCCTACACGGTGCAGCTCGCCCGCCGAGTGATCCGCAACCTGGCCGACGAGAATCTGCGCCGCTCCATGAACGACGAGTACGCCTACCAGACGCTGGTCAACCGATCAGACGACTACGCCGAGTTCCGGGCGGCCCGAACCGAGCAGCGCGATCCGGAATACAAGAGGTCATAAGGAGTAATTGAGCCATGGCTGACATCATCGGACTCCCCGAGCCGGCGCCGGAGGGTGCCACCGCCCTGGTGCCGGGAACCTACGACGGCCAAACGGTGTTCGTCACCGGCGGGGGAACCGGCCTGGGCAAGGCCATCGCCACCGAATTCGCCCGGCTGGGGGCCAACCTGGTTATCGCCAGCCGCAAGCCCGAGCACCTGGAAGCCGGCCAGGAGGCCATCGAGGCGGTCGGCGCCGAGGTGCTGGTGCTGGGCTGCGACATCCGCCAAGCCGAGCAGATCGCCGAGGCCTTCGACGCGGCTGCCGAACGATTCGGCCTGCCCAATGTGTTGATCAACAACGCGGCGGCCAACTTCCCGGTGCCCTCGGAGGACATGTCACCCAATGCGTGGCGCACTGTGGTGGACATAACCCTCAATGGCACCTTCTTCTGTGCCCGGGAGTTCGCCCGCCGCCATCTGGATGCGGGAACCCCGGGGTCGATCGTCAACATCGGGGCGTCCTACGCCTGGACCGGCGGCCCCGGATTCGCCCATTCAGCCGCGGCCAAAGCCGGGGTGAAGTCGATGACCGAGAGCCTGGCCGTGGAGTGGGGGCCCTACGGCATCCAGGTGAACGGCCTGGTGCCGGGGCTGTTCCCCCACGAGGACATGACCGCCGATATCCGCTCCAGCCTCGACCGCACCCACGAGAAGGATCCGTGCCAGCCAGCCATGAGGGTGGGGCGGCTGCGGGAGCTGGGCTGGGCCGCCACCTTCTTGGCCTCCCCCTTCGCCCAGTTCATCAGCGGCCACACCATGGTGGTGGACGGCGCCAACTGGCAGCGCCGCTCCATGACCAACCCGGCAGTGACCACCATCCGCGACCAGATGGGCAAAGGTCCGTTCGAGCTTTGATCGCAGGGCTTTGATTGCCATGGACCACGCCTAACCGATGATCACCGATCACCGCCCCCCTGATCCCATTGCGCTGGAGGTGGTGAAGAACGCCTTGGCGGCCATCGCCGAGGAGATGGGGCTGACCACGGTGCGATCGGCCTACTCGTCGGTGGTCAAAGAGGGTGGCGACTCCACCGCCGCGGTATTCGACCACCAAGGCCAGTTCATCGCCCAATCGATGGGCGCGCCGCTCATGCATCTGTCCAGCCTGCGCCCGTCGCTGCGCTCCCTGCTCGACGACTTCCCACCCGACTCCATGACCGACGGCGACGTGTACGCCTCCAACGATCCCTACCGGGGCGGCATCCATTCCAACGACGTAATGGTGTTCCGCCCGGTGTTCATCGACGAAACCCTGGCGTTCTTCACCTGCGCTCTGCTGCACGTGGCTGATCTGGGCGGCATGGCCGCCGGAGGGCTCCCGGCCAACGCCACCGATATGTTCCAGGAGGGCCTGACACTGCCCCCGGTGCCGCTGGCCAAAGCCGGGGAGCCCAATCAGCCGATGCTGGATGTGATCGCGGCCAACAGCCGCACTCCGGAGAAGGTTCTGGGCGACATTCGGGCCATGATTGCCGCCACCAATCTGGGGGCCGAACGACTGGCCGACCTCGCGGCCCGCTACGGGCTAGGCCGGCTGCACCAGATCACCGACGAGCTGTTGGACTACACCGAGCGCCGCACCCGGGCCGGCATCGAGGCACTGGCCGACGGCACCTACACCGGCTCGTTCATCATCGACGACGACGGCGTGAACCCCGATGCCGACCACGAAGTGCATGTCGCCCTCACCGTTAGCGGCTCGACCATCACCGCCGATTTCGAGGGCACCTCACCCCAAGCGCCGGGGCCGATCAACGCCGCGGTATCGCAAACCACCTCTGGTGTGCTGTTCGCCGTTCGCTGCCTGCTGGCCCCCGACATCCCCGTAAACGACGGCGCCTTCCGCCCCCTGGAACTGCGTTTGCCTCAGGGGACCCTGGTGAACCCCAACCCGCCCGCCGCGCTCAATGCCCGCATGGCCACGGTCATGGCCGTGGTGGAGGCCTTGCTGGGGGCGTTCTCGCAACTCGACCCAGCCCGGGCCGTAGCCGCCTCCTGCAATGTCCACGTGTACATCATGAACGGCACCGGGACCGACGGCCGTCCATGGGCGTTCATGGACCCCCAGTTTGGCGGCTCGGGCGCCCGCTCCGACCGCGACGGTGTGGACGTGACCGGGCCATTGGTGCTGGGCGCGGGCGGGGCGTTCCACACCGTGGAGGCCTACGAGCAAGAGCACCCGGTGCGCTTTGAGCGCTTCGAACTGTGGACCGACTCAGGCGGACCGGGACAGTGGCGGGGAGGAACCGGGGCGCGCCGCGACATCCGCATCCTGGCCGACGGCCAGTTCACCGGGCGGGCAACCGACCGGTGCCGCCGCCCTCCTCCCGGCATCTACGGCGGCTCTCCCGGCGCGGGCGGTGGCTGGGTGCTCAACTACGGGACCCCCGATGAGCAGCCGCTTCCCGCCAAAGTCACCGCCCACACCCTGCGGGCCGGAGACATGATCACGATGCTGACGTCGGCGGGCGGGGGCTTCGGCGACCCGTTTGAGCGCGACCCCAAACTCGTGGCCGCCGATGTGCGAGACGGCCGGGTGTCACCTGAAGCCGCCCGACGGGATTACGGGGTGGTAGTCCTTGAGAACGGGGAGGTTGACCCGGAGGCCACTGCGGCGTTGAGAAGCCGATGACCGTCGCCCTGGGCATCGACATCGGCGGGACATTCACCGACGTGGTGCTGATCGACCGCACAGACGGCAGCATCTGCACTGCCAAAGTGCTTACGACCCCGCACGATCCCGCAATCGGGGTGCTCACCGGGATTGCTGAGCTACTTGACGACGCGGGGTACGACCCAGACGAGGTGTCTCAAGCGGTCCACGCCACCACCTTGGCCACCAACCTCATCTTGGAGCGCAAAGGTGGCCCGGTGGCCTACGTCACCACCGCCGGGTTCGGCGACATCTTGATCATCGGGAACGAGCGCAAGGGCGACGCCGAGAAGTACGACCTCTTCTACACCAAACAGGCACCCATCGTCCCCCGGCGGCGCACCGTGGACGTGGTGGAGAGAACCGCGGCTGACGGCTCGGTGGTGGTGCCGCTCGACATCGAGCAAGCCCGCACGGCGCTGGCCGACCTATTGGCCCGCGAGCCCGTGGAAGCAGTCGCGGTTTGCTTCATCCACTCCTACGCCAACGGGGAGCACGAGCGCCGGGTGGCCGACATCATCGCCGAGCTGAACCCCGATCTCTACGTGGCCGTTTCCAGCGAGGTGTGGCCTGAGTACCGGGAACTGCCCCGAGCGTGTACCACGGTGATGTCGGCCTACGTGGGCCCCACCGTTACCCGCTACATAGCCCGGCTGGACGAAGAACTGGCCCAACAGGGCATCGGTGCCCGGCTTCAGATCATGGGCTCGTCAGGCGGCATCATCTCCGCGGCCACCGTGGCCCGGCGGCCGGTACAGCTGGTGGAGTCAGGGCCAGCGGCCGGAGTGATGGCCGCCGCTCACATCGGCCGCCTAAGCGGCATCGATAACCTGATTTCCTTCGACATGGGCGGCACCACCGCCAAAGCGGGGCTGGTGCGCAACGGCCAGGCGGCCATTGCTCACGAGTTTTTCGTGGGGGGCACCGCGTCGTCGGGCGTGAAGCAGATCAACACCGGCTATCCCATCAAGATCCCGGTGATCGATTTGGCCGAGGTGGGCGCCGGCGGTGGATCGATCGCCTACTTGGACAGCGGCGGCGCATTGCGGGTGGGGCCGGATTCCGCCGGGGCTGAGCCGGGACCAGCCTGCTACGACCGGGGCGGAACTCGACCCACCGTGACTGACGCCGACCTGGTGCTGGGCTACCTGAACCCAGACTTCTTCCTTGGGGGCCGCATGACCATCCGAGCCGACCTAGCCCAAGTCGCCCTGTCTGAGCTGGCCGAGCCCATGGGGCTGGCCTCGGTGGAGGCCGCCGCCGGGGTGTACGAGGTGGTCAACGCCACCATGGCCGCCGCAGTGCGGGTGGTGACCCTGGAGAGGGGCATCGACCCCCGAGACTTCACCCTGCTGGCCTCGGGGGGTGCGGCCGGGGTCCATGTGGCCCGCTTGGCCGAGGAGTTCGGCATCGCTGCGGTAGTCATTCCGGCCAACCCCGGCGTGGGCTCAGCGGTGGGCCTGTTGGCTTCCGACGTGGTGACCGATCATGTCCGCACCCAGGTGATCGACTCGGTTGGCGTCGATGCCGGCGTCATCGAGGCCATCTACGCCGAGCTGGAAGCGGTGGCCGTCGCCGAGATCGGGGCAGAGGGATTCGCCGCCGACGAGATCGTGCTCGAGCGCGAGATCGACGTCCGCTACCGCCACCAGGCCCACGAGTTGACCGTCCCGCTCCACGGCGTCGATCTGGACGGGGCGGCCACGGCCTTCGGCGAGCTCTACGAACAGCTCTACGGCATCCGCCAAGCCGACCCGGTGGAGTTCGTCAACTACCGAGTGAGGGTTATCGGCCCAGTCCCGAAACCCGATTGGTCAACCGACGAAGTAGCCGCCGGAGCGCCCGTACCCCTCTCCTACCGCCCGGCTTGGTTCGGCGGCAATATGGCCGACACCCCCGTCTACCGCCGCCACACCCTCCTGCCCGGCCCCACCATCGCTGGCCCCGCCATCATCGAGGAGTCCTCCTCCACCGTGGTCGTGCCCCCGGGCTGGACCGCCACCATCGACCGCTGGCTCAGCGTGATGCTTCGCCCGGGCTGACTCCATGCGGGCACAACCAAGGGCATTGATCATTGCGTTGACCTGAATCGGGGCTCGCGGTCGATGTAGTGGCGGACAAGGGTGACGAAGATGAGCATGACCGCCGACAGGGCGGCACCGGCCCAAAGCACGAGCCTGGTGTTGCCGACAGTTAGCAGGCCGGCTACGACGGCGGGGCCGCTGACTTGGCCGATGCGTATGGCCGTGCCCCAGGCGGCCACCATTACCGCTCGGTGTTCTTCGGGGGCCAGGGAAGCGGCTCGGCTTTGCAGCGGGACCACCACCAGCTGGTCGGCGGCCCCCAGCACCAATACGGGGGCGATGATCACGGCCAGCGAGGGTGAGAGCGCCATTCCGGTGAGGCAGATCACGAATCCGATGTAGCCGGCTCGCACTATCGATGAGATGGAGTGGCGACCGGCGATTCGTCCCATGCTCAACGCAATCAATCCTGCTGTCACCGCAGGCAGCGATTGGATCACGCCCCGTATTCCGGCTGAGGCGCCGAACTCGTTCTCCAGGTGGATGGGCATGGTGGTGATTCCCACGGCGAAAAAGACCAGGAACGTGAATGGTGCGACGAGCAACAGCACTCCGACTTCGGGCTGCATCAGGTGGGGACGGGCCTGACGGAGTTGGTGGCGCAGCGGCTGGGGTGCCCTGCGCTCGTCGGGGGGCAGCAGGGTGGCCGCGAACAAGGCCAATACGATGGTGGCGGCGTGCATGGCGAATGGACCCCGCCAGCCGAACAGCTCGGTGAGCAGTCCTCCGGCGGCGGGCAACAAAGCCACGCTGAGGTTCATGGCCAGAGCGTTCTGGCCGATGATCCGGGTTCGCTCCACTCCCTGGTAGTTATCGCCGATGATCACCAGAGCCAGGCTCAGGAATCCCGACGATCCCAGCCCCTGGATGAACCGGAAGGTCAGCAGCATGGCCAGGTTGGTCGACGCCATGATGACCAGTCCGGCCAATCCGAACAACACCAAGCAGGGCACGATGATGCGGCGGCGGCCGTATCGGTCGGCAGCCACCCCGATCACCGAGGCCATGAACAGGCCGGGGGCGTGGGCGGTCATCAAGATGAATACCGAGGTTTGGTCGGAGATCCCGAAGGCGTCGGCGATATCGGGGATGGCCGGGGCAATAGAGGCGTTGGGGAGGATCACCGCGGCACCGATCAGCCACACCACCACGAGCTGCGACCGCCGAAGTCCCACGTCTCGACGGTATTGCCCCGCCCCGTCAGGTGGCATGATCAGAGCGTGGAGCGCCACCGGGAGCACTACCGGATCGACCGGGAGGTCGACGCGTCTCCAGACGAGGTGTTCGCTGCGTTGCTGGGTTTGATCGGCGGGCCTGACGATGCGCCGACCTACGCCCGGATGGGCGATCCGCCCCCCCATGGACCGGGAGCGCTGGTGGTATTCCAGCTCCAGGACCACGAGTTGCACGAGGTGTGCGTGGAACTGGACATTCCCCACAAGCGGCGCTACCGCATCGTGTCGGGCGCACCAGTGGACAACTACGAGGCGCTAACCGAAGTGGCCCCCAGCGGCTATGGCGATGGTTCGCTGCTCACTTGGCAGGGTTGGACCGATGACTCCGATCCCGCGGTAGCCGCGGCCTGGAATCAACTGGCCCACGAATCCATCGGCCGCGCGGTGGAGATAGTGGCGGACCTGGCCGAGCAGTCGTGATCTTCCGCCGGGCCGTTCTGATGCTTGCGGTGGTGCTTTTGGCCGCGGGCTGCACCACCAAGACCAAAGAGCTCCCCCAGGGGCCGCCTCGCGAGATCCGCATCATCAACAACGTAGAGGTGGCCAACGATGATCGCACCCTCACCGTCCGCTACTGGGGCACCGAGTGCGAGGAGTTCAGCGACGCCGAGGTCGATTACGGCATCACCCAGATAGAGATCGCCGTCTACGCCCTGGTCATCACCGAGGAATGCCAGCGCTCCGGTCTTCAGCAAACCGCGGCCATCACCCTCGACCAACCACTAGACAACCGCATCATCATCGACGCCAACACCGACACCGTGGTCTGGGAGCCCTAATCGGCCTAACCCACATCGGCAGGGCTGGGGCTGTGGGTTGGGAGAGTGCAGCGGCCGTTGGTGATTTGCGGCAGATCGGCGGTGTCGTTGGTGAACAGTGCGGGAGTGATGGCACCGTGGACTTGCGGGGCGACAGAGAGGGCGGCGGCGAGGCTTATGGCGGCGTGTTGGCCGATGGCGGAGTCGAGGTAATTGGTGACGACCACTTTGCGGCCCTGGTCGATCCAGCGATGCGCGGCGGCGTAGGCGGCGCGGGGCCCGCCTAGGGCCATGGGCTTGACCACCACCACAGCAATGGATGCAGGGACTTGGTCCAGAGCTGAACTCACGCTGTCGTCAACGGCCACCGGGATTGGGGACTGCTCAGCTACTTGGGCCAGAGCCTCGATGCCAACCACCGGCTCCTCGACGTACTCGATGTCGTACTGTTCAAGCTCTATCAACGCGCCGACCGCTTGGTCCACGGTCCACGCTCCGTTGGCGTCGAGACGCAGTCGAGTGTCTGCACCGATGGCGCTGCGCACCGCGGATACCGCAGCCATTTCCTCATCTAGATCAGACGCACCCACCTTCAGCTTCACCGTGCGGTAACCATCAGCTACCGCAGCGGCCGCGTCGTGAGCGTCGCTGACCAGGGCGTTCAACTCCACCGAGTCGGCCACTGGTCCATTGTCAGCCAGCACCTCTGCCTGGGTCCGACCGGTGCGCCGGGCCTCCATATCGAGCAGGGCCAACTCGGCCGCGCCGTGGGCAAACCGCTCGGAGGGCAGGTTTGCGGGGTCGGGATCAGTGGCCCACGCCTCCAATGCCTCCCGGGTGGCCGACAGATCGGCCCCGGGCCATCCCGGCAGGGGCATCGCCTCCCCCCAGCTGGCAACGCCGCCCTCGTCAACCCGCACCAGCACACCATCTCTTTGAGTGATGGGTCCTCGGCCAGTCATCACCGACTGGCAAAGTTTGAGCGTGACTTCTATCAGCTCGACACGCATTGGATCACCGCAGCCGCGACCGCATCGGGGGCTTCTAGGTGGGCGGCATGGCCGGCGTCGGGAATCAAACAGACATCGGACTGGGGCATATCTGCGGCCATGTCATGGGTGATGGCGGCGAACTTGGTGTCGTCTTCGCCGACAATGAGGGCGCAGGGCATGGGCAGCTCCCCCAACCGGCACCCGATGGGCTCGACCGCTCCGGCCCCCATGCCCCGCAGGCTGAGGGCCAGGCCCCGGGGATCGCACTCCAACCGCTGGACTCGAAGCTCAGCTCGCCGCTCGACCGACAGCCGATGGCGCTGGGTGGCGAACAGAGGGCGGTCGGCCCAGTAGTCGGCGAACCACTCAATGCCCTCCGATTCGATCCGGTCGGCCAATGCCTCGTCGGCGGCAATGCGCTGGGCTCGCTCGGCGGTGTCGTCGATACCTGCTCGGGCCCCGATGAGGGCCAAGGCGGCAATTCGGTCGGGATGGGAGAGGGCGACGTGAAGCGCAACCCGGCCGCCCATTGAATAACCCACCAAGGCGAATCGTTGGAGGTGAGCGGTGGCGTCGACCACACCGGCTACCGCGGCGGCCATGGTGTAATCGGCTGGGTCTTCGGAGATCGGCCCTGGTCCGTGGCCGGGCAGATCAAGGGCCAACACCGGGTCGGGCAATCGGCTGGTGAGCGGGGCCATGTTTCCGGCCGATCCGGTAAATCCGTGCAATACCACGGTTGCCGTTGCGCTCATTCGGCCAGATCGGCAAGCTGCTGGCGCTGCTTCATGGCGGCATCGTGATCTATCGGCACCTCGATCACCGTCACCCCCGAAGCCTGGGAGACGGCATCGGCCAGCTCATCGGCCTGTTCGACCCGGAGGTAGGTGACGCCTAAACCGTTGGCCACATCTCCCAGCGAAGCGCCGTGGGAGGTATGGAACAGCTCCTCGAAATGAACCTCGGACCCGCCATGGGCCACTGGCAAGAGCGAGAAGATGCCGCCACCGTCGTTGTTGGGCACCACCACGGTGAGGTCGGCATTGGCTAGGGCCGCGGCCAACAACCCGCCGATGTCGTGCAGCAGCGCCACATCGCCGACCAAAGCCGCAACGGGCTGGTCGAGGGCGAGGGCTGCCCCCAAAGCCGACGACACCACCCCGTCGATGCCGTTGGCCCCCCGGTTGACAAGCACCCGGCGGGGCAGGGCGTCAGGAGGCCAGAATGACGTCACATCTCGGACCGGCATGCTGCTCGACGCATACAGCGCCACCTCTGGGGGCAGCGCCCGCAACAGGGTGGCAGCCAGCAATGGCTCCAGCAGATCGCCGCGGTTGAAAGCAGCTTCAACCCGGTCCCACGCATCGCAAGCCGCCTCGACCCAGGCCACGGCCCAGGCATCATCAGCTGAGGTCATCCAGTCGGAGGCAGCTTCCAATAGAGCCGCCGGATCGGAGGCCAGCGCGGCGGTCCACGCGAATGAGGGGTCCTCCCAACGACGGCGAGGATCCACCAACGGCCGATCAGCCGCGTCGCACGCCGCCGCGAAGTCAATGACCGCGCGGTTGCTGGGCGGGCCGCCGATGCGCACCAATACATCGGGCGACAGACCGGAATCGCCGAGCACCCACTCTGAGCCGTCCAAAACCATTGGCCCCCTGCCCCTGAGCTGCGAACCGGCGTCGGCCAAAATCGGCCAGCCCGATGACTCGGCGAAGCTGACGATGGCTTCGGCCTGGGCATCGTCCACGTCCAGCGCGCCAGCCACGATGAGACCCCGACGGCCAGCCAGGCGGCTCACTGCCTCTACATCGGCCTCCACAAGGGGCTGAACCAGCCCGATTGGATGGCCCACGGTCGGCTGGAACCGGGGAATCGGACCCTGGGGCTCCAGCGGTTTGCGGAACGGCCAATTCAGATGCACCGGTCCGGGGTTGGGTCCGGCACAGGCCACTGTGGCCGCCCGCACGGCCAAGCGAGCAAAGTAGGCGGGCTCGTCGACATCGCAGGGCATCTCGGCGAACCAGCGGACGTGATCCCCATACAGCTTCACCTGGTCGATGGCCTGGCCCGCCCCCGCGTCCCGAAACTCTGGTGGGCGATCAGCGGTGCACACCACCAGCGGCACGCCGCTGTGGTGGGCTTCAATCACCGCGGGGAGATAGTTGGCCGCTGCGGTGCCCGATGTGCATACCAGCGCTGCCGGCCGCGCCGACGCCTTGGCCATCCCCAGGGCACAGAATCCGGCCACCCTCTCATCGAGTTGTACGGTGACCCGCAGCCCTTCCTGGTTGCGGGCGGACACCGCCAGCGGGGTAGACCGGGATCCGGGTGAGACCACCACATCGGTCACCCCACAGGCGACCAGCTCGGCCCAGAACCTCCCGGTGGCCCGATAGGCGAGGTCGGTCATGTGACCACATCCAATATCGCGGCCAGCTTGATGTCGGTCTCCACCAACTCCTGCTCGGGGTCGGATCCGGCCACGATGCCGGCCCCAGCGATAAGCCGTAACCCGTCAGGACCGATAAGCGCGGATCGCAGACCCACGTAGAACGAGCCGCAGCCCCTGTGGTCGATCCACCCCACCGGGCCGGCATACCACCCTCGGTCGAGCGCCTCATGCTCAGCGATCCACTGCTGGGCGAACGTGCTAGGCGTGCCTCCCACCGCCGGAGAAGGGTGCAGCGCCCCAGCCAGCCGCAGGGCCAAGCCGGGCTCAGGGGCGATCCGCCCTGTGACCATCGTGCTCAGATGGTGAATGCCGGGCAGGGTCCGGACCTCGGTATCGCCAGTGGGATCCAGGTCCACACCGGCCAAGGCCAGCCGCGTCCGCAGATACTCCACCACATAGTGATGCTCGGCCTGCTCCTTGGGATCAGTCGCCAACCGCTCGGCGTTTCCGGCATCTTCGGCCGGAGTTGTGCCCCGTGAGGCGGTCCCGGCCACTGCGAAGGTTGTGACTAAATCGCCATCGAGTTCAACCAGCACCTCGGGGCTTGCCCCCACAAAACACGACGGCCCCCGGCCGAAGCCGAACACCGCACACGACTCGAAGCGGCTCGACAGTCGGGCCAACAACTCGGCAGGGTCGATGCTGCCCACCACCTCCACCTCCCGGGCCACCACAACTTTGGCCAACTCACCGGCATCGATGGCATCAGCTGCCTGCTTCACCGCGTCCCGGTACGAGGCCCGGGTTCCATCTTCCACCCGCAGCACACCGCGTTCACCCGAGCTCTCAGCACCAACCGCAGAACCCCGGACAACTTTCTCTGGCACGACAAGCCGTCCACTGGGAAACCCATCCCACGCCCCCGATCCCGACCGATCGGCAAATCCAAATCCGGCGAACGCCACATCCCCCTCGCCCAAGAGATCAGCGGCCGCAGCCGCAGCGGCTTCAAACCGCCAAGGACCATCCACATCAACAGCCCGTGCTGCCCCCAGTCCGGCTATCGCCTCATCCCAAGGGGCACGCCAATACACGCGATCGCCACCCATCCAGTAGGCGAACTCATCTAGAGGCGTCATTGCACCCGCTCCGCCAATCGGGCCGCTGCCCTGCTCAGCAAGGTCCGGCGGAAATGCTCCCCTACGAGGGCCACCACCTGGGGCACCAGCGCCTCCACCAACGGAGTTAGATTCTCCAAGTCTTCG
Organism: Acidimicrobiales bacterium; assembly: GCA_963663255.1. Classification (GTDB taxonomy): domain Bacteria; phylum Actinomycetota; class Acidimicrobiia; order Acidimicrobiales; family Bin134; genus Poriferisocius. Next base: position 1,122,355 of record OY760141.1, on the reverse strand, counting down.
CTGCCCAGGCTCTCGGTACCCATCGCAGCCAAGAAGAGGTCCACCGCCTCGTCCACCACCGCCTCCACGTTGCGAGCGTGGCGCACGGCCAACCGGGCCAAGTCCGGCACGCTAACCCCAACAGCGACGAGGGCGGCGCCGGCTTGCAGCATTGTGACTGCGTCTTCCTTGAATCGCCCAAGACCGTCAGGGATAAGCAGCCCAGCATCGATAGCCAAGTCCACCTGCTCGGCAGCCAGGCCCGACGCTTCGATCAACTCAGCCCGGCTGAACCCCTCCAGTGCCATCACCAAAGCGTAAGCGCGTCTCGCCTTCGGCCCCCATTAGGGCCGCTGCTCGAGCCCGCAATTCGTGGCGATCAGGCCGGCCCGAGTCCAGCAGCGGCCAATCCTCTTCGTCCACCATGAAAAACCGCTTGGGGATCTTGAAGTTGGCGATCCGACCCCGGCACTCCTCCACGAGGTCGTCAGAGGTCTCGGTGGCCCCGTCGTGCAGTTCTACAAAGGCCACCACCGCCTCTCCCCACAAAGGATCGGGCACCCCCACCACGATGGCGAACTTCACCGCCTCCAGACTGTCCTCGCAGAAGATCTCCACCTCCCGCTCCGACACGTTCTCCCCGCCGGTCTTGATCATCAGCTTGTAGCGACCCCGGAAGTACAGGTTCCCGGCCTCGTCCATGAAGCCGTAATCGCCGGAGTGGAAAAATCCCTCGTGGTCAAACGCCTCGGCGGTGGCCTCGGGCATGCCCACGTACTCGATAAACGTGCCCCACCCCCGAAAGCAGATCTCGCCCGGCTCGTCAGAAGCGCACCTGTGCCCGGTCTCGGGGTCTTTGATCACGAACTCCATCCCCGGCATGGGCCGGCCGTTTGCGTCGTAGCGCACCTTGGGGTCGGTTTCGTACCGGGGGGTGATCGACCCCAGCCCGCCCGACTCGGTGGATCCGTACACCTGGGCCACCGTCTCCCAGTTCCAATCGGGCAACACGCTGCGCAGGAAGCTGCCGGTTGCCCCTACGTTGCATTTACGAACCGAGCTTCGGTCCACCGTGTGGTACTCGGGGGCGTTGCGCATCATGGTCAGCTTGGTGTCGAACGCCCCCATCGCGGTGATCTTCGACCGCTCCATCTCACGAAGCACCTTCCCCGTCTCGTACACCCCCACCAAACACGACGTCATCCCCACCAGATGGGGCATGGTCAGGTTCCACACGATTCCCCCGGTGTGGAACACCGGATTGGAAGCCACAAACCGGTCCTCGGGCACCAGGCCCAGTGCGTGTTGCAAGCCGGTGGCCGCCCCCACCATGCCCCGATGGGCGATCAGGGCCGGCTTGGGGGCGGCGGTGGAACCCGAAGTGAAGATGATGTAGGCCGGATCGGTGCCCTCCACCTCGCTGGAAGGCTCCAATTCTTCTGAGTTGGCGGGACCGAACACCTGGTCGCGCGCTGGCGACTGTGCTACCCAATCGTCTTCGTCCAGCGGCAACACCACAGTGTCAGAAATGCCGGCGAACCGGGCCGCCACCGGCGACAGCCGGGCTGCCATGTCCTCCCCCCGGAACCGGTCCACGGTTATCAGCAGATCGGGTTGGGCCAGGGTAAACAGGTGCTCCAGCTCGGCGGCCATGTACGACGTGTTGATGGGCACCCCGATCGCCCCCAATCGCCCCAAGGCGTAGTGCAGCACGGCCCAGTCGGGGCTGGGATGGAACATAAACCCCACCCGGCTGCCCTTTTGCACACCCAATTCGGCCAGTGCGGCGGCTGCCCTTAAAGTCTGCGCGGCCAGACTCCAATAGCTGATGTGGGTGTCGCCGGTGATGATGGCAGCGTTATCGGGCACCCGCTGGGCGGTGCGCCACAGCATCTCCCAGGTGGACAATTGGGTGTTGACGCTCAGATCAGCAGCCAGCGCAGCGTCGTAGGCGGATTGATCGAGAACAACCTCGGATTCAGCCATTACGCGTCCCCATCGGCGGTCCTTATGGGCTGGCCCATCGGTGGGACGTTATCCTCTCGCTCCATGCACGGAGGTCTGAGGTTCGGCATATTCCAGGCGCCGTTCCACGCTCATTGGAAGAACCCGACACTGCAACTCCAGCGGGATCTGGACTTGTGCGAGTGGCTCGACCACCTCGGCTTCGACGAGTACTGGTTCGGAGAGCACCACTCCGGCGGATGGGAGATCATCACCTCTCCCGACCTCATGATCGCAGCCGCCTCCCAGCGCACGGGCCGCATCAAACTGGGCACCGGCGTGGTGTCGGTGCCCTACCACACCCCCTTCCAGGTGGCCGAGCGCATGGTGCTGCTCGACCACCTGACCAAGGGGCGGGTGATGTTCGGCGTGGGTCCTGGAGCCCTGCCTTCGGACGCCTACATGATGGGCATGGACCCCAAAGAGACCCGGCCCCGGATGGAGCAGGCCCTAGAGGCCATCTGCCACCTGCTGCGCTCCGACGAGCCGCTCACCATGGAGACCCACTGGTTCAAGCTCCGCGAGGCTCGCCTCCAGCTCTCTCCCTATTCCGATCCGCTGTTCGACATCTGCATGGCCACCACGGTGTCGCCCAACGGCCCCCGCAGCGCCGGGCAGTTCGGCGGCGCGGTGCTGTCGATGAGCGCCACTACCGACGCCGGGTTCGAAGCCCTCGGCAGCCACTGGGACGTGTGGAACATGAAGGCCGAAGAGCACGGGCACACCGCCGACCGTTCCAAGTGGCGGATCGTGGCCCCCGTCCACATCGCGGAGACCACCGAGCAGGCTTTCCAAGACGTCGAGCACGGCATCGAGCCGTGGGTGCGCTATTTCCGAGAGGTGGTGGCCCTGCCGGGGGCTCCCGACACCGACGACCCCGACGAGTTCGTCCGGGCCATGGTGGACGGCGGCTTCGCGGTGATCGGCACCCCCGACGACGCGGCCGCCCTGGTCGACCGGCTGTGGGAGCAATCGGGCGGATTCGGGGCACTCCTGGTGTTCGGCAACGACTGGGCCAACCCGGCGGCCACTCGCCGCTCCTATGAGCTGTTGATCGAGGAAGTGGCCCCCCGCTACCAGGGTTCGATCCGGCGGCGCACCAGTTCGCACGCTTGGACCGCGGCCAACCGCACCGAGTTCCTGGGTCGGGCCGCCGCGGCCGGACAGGAGGCCCGTGAGAGCCACGAAGCGGAGATGGCCGCTAAGCAGGAACCGCAGTAGGCGAACTCGAGTCGCTAGCGGCCTGAGAGACTCACAGAGCCTGTTCGATCCAACCGGTGTCTCCGGCCTCCCAGGCGTCGAGGTGCTGGGCCAGGTTCTCGGTGTTGAGGGGGATCTGGGTGAACACGGGCCAAGAGCGCATCTTGCCCTCCACGGTCAGCGCCAACCCCCGGGGCACCACAGCCGACTCCACGAAAATCCAGTAGATGATGCAGTAGTGGACCCACTTGGGGTCGGGCTCGGTGCCGGTGGCTGCGGTGTACAAGGAGGCCAGTTCGTCCCAGGTGACCAGCATGCCCATCAGCTCGGGGTGGCGGCGACGGGACAGCGGGTGGCAGAAGAAACCCAGATCGAGCAGCGACGGCCCCACCGCGGCCCGTTCCCAGTCGAGTACCGCCACCAGCTCGTCTTCCCGGAAGGCCAGGTTGCCGATGCGAAAGTCACCGTGGCTGAGCACCGGTGGGTCGTCGGGCATCTCGGGAGCATTGTCGAGCAGGAATCGGGCCGCGTCCCGCAAGATGGGCACCGGCGCGAACTTGGAGTACACGTCGCGCTCCACGTTGCCCATCCATCGGTTGATCAGTGCCGACATCAACTCAGCCCCAGAGGCTCCCGGTTGGCCGGTGACCAGCTCGGGCAACCCGGCCGCCGCCCAGTCGAGCCGGTGGAGCTTGCCCATCACGTCGACGATCTGCTCGGCCGCCCGACGACGACCGGCCTCGCTCTGCCACACGGGCCAGTCGTCGAGATGGGCGAGGTGGGGGAAATCGGCGTCCACAAGGGCCATGGCGAAGAACGGCTCTCCGATCAGATCGGGATCGTTGCACGCCCCCAGCAACGCGGGCACCGGGATGCCTGCCGAAGCCGCAGCCTGATGCACCGCCACCTCTTTGTTCACGTCGTAGGGGTCGATGGTGCCGTATGGCGGCGCCCGCTTGACCACCACTTTCTCGCCGCCGTCGAGTTCCACGGTGAACACGTCCCAGGAGAGTCCACCGGTGCGAGCCTCCACCCCGACGATGCCGCGGCCAAACCAGCCGGCCAGGGCAGCGGTTTGTTCGGAGGTGAGAGCGGTCACTGGCGGGTGACGAATTCGATCAGGATGCCGTCGGGATCTCTGACAGCGAACGCCCGAATCGACGACCGGCCCACTTTCAGCGATCCCGGTGGGCCCAAGATGTCGGCCCCGGCCTCTGACAGCCGCTCATAGAATGCATCCACATCGTCCACTCCCACCGCGATGCGGGGGATGCCGATGCTCTTCCAGGTGAGCGGCCGCCCCGGATCGGGTGTGTTCCACTCCAGCAGGTCGATGTAGGGACCCCGCAAGTTGTCGCCGAAGGCCAAGAACGCCGCCCGATGGCCAGTGTCGCCGGTCTCCCCCTGGCTCTCCATGAACTCGCTGCGGTCCTTGGCCGACTCGTCTACCACTACGCCGCCCAGCAGATCCCGGTAGAACTCCAAGGAGCGGTCCAAATCGCTCACGCAGAGATTGACGTGGATGAGGTGCTCCATACGCATGACCTGAGAGGCTACCGGCTCTGGTAAAGGCCGCTCATCGGTGAGTTATCGTCGGGACGCAATGAGCTTCGCATCGCTCCTGCTGGAGCCCGAGTTAGCCGCAGGACCCGACACTCCCGGCGTGATCGTCGCCCGGCCGGTGGGCGACGAGATCACCCGCTATTTCGACCTGGTTGACGGGGCAAAGCGGCTGGCCTCCACTCTTGGCGAAGCCGGTGTACCCCCCCGTACGCCGGTGGCGTGTTTGCTGCCCCCCAGCGCAGACGTGGTGGCCGCCTTTTTTGGCACCTGGGCGGCCGACGGGGTGTACGTGCCGGTGAACCCCCGCCTTTCCGACACCGAGATCGCCTACATCCTCGACGACGTGAGCCCCGCCGCAGTGATCGGTTCCCCCGATCAGCTCGACCGGGTGACGTCCCCGATCACCCGGATCGCGGCCCACGGCGAACTGGGCTGGTCAGTGGCCCAACGGCGAGACACCGAACCGGCCTCCCACGATCCGGGCATCGCCATTGTGTCGTTCACCTCAGGCACTACCGGGCGGCCCAAGCCCATCGAGCTCCAATCCAGCGCCGTGATTCGGCTCATGGACACCATCATCAACACGGTGCGGAAAGGAAAGGTGCTCACCGAGCGCCCGGCCATGCCCCACGTCATCCCCGTGTCCACATCACTGTGGGCCGGGATCTACAACGTGATTTTCGCGGTGCGCACCGGCAGTCCGGCGCTGCTGATGCCCAAGTTCGACGCCCTGGAATACGCCCGAGTGGTGAGCAAGTACCAGATCGCCTCCACGGTGATCCCCCCAGCCGCCATCACCATGCTCAACGACGAGCCCGGCATCGACAGCCTCGATCCGCTGCACATCGTCCGCTCCATCACCGCACCGCTGTCGCCGTTGCAGGCCCGCCGCTTCTACGAGCGGTTCGGCGTCATGGTGCTGAACGGATACGGACAGACCGAAGTGGGCGGGGAGGTAGTGGGCTGGACCGCCCGGGACTTCCGGGAGCACCCCGAGAAGCTGGGCGCAGTGGGGCGCCCCTACCAAGGAGTTGATCTTCGATTTTCAAGGAGCGAAGGCGACGGATCTGGCACCCAAACCGACGACACAAGCCACCGTATCGACGACGGTGACAACGAAGGCCTCGAGCAGTCGGGAGAGCTATGGGTGCGCACTGCCTACACCGCCTCGTTGGACCCACAAGGGCGACTCGGCGATCGGGTCGACGGCGACGGCTTCTTCCGCACCGGCGACATCGCCCGCCTCGATAAGGACGGATTCCTGTGGATCGAGGGCCGGGTGTCCGACATGATCAACCGGGGCGGGTTGAAGGTATTCCCCGCCGAGGTGGAGGAGGTGCTGCTGCTGTCAGAGTCGGTGTCCGACGCCGCCGTGGTGGGAGTGCCCGACGACCGGCTGGGCGAGGTGCCCCACGCCTTCGTGGTGCCCGTGGCCGGGATCGCCGCACCCGACGCCGACCAATTGGAGCAGCTCTGCCGTCTACACCTAGCCCCCTACAAGGTGCCGGTGGCCTTCGAAGCGCTGGAGGCCCTGCCCCGCAGCGAGGTCGGCAAGGTGCTACGCCGCGTGCTCGTCGAACAGGCCACCGCATGAGCACCTTCGACCTGTTGCCCATCGACCAGGACACCGCCGTCGATGAGGCCGAGCGCATCGTCAACGAGTGGGTGGCCAAAACGGTGCCCGCCGCGTGGCAGGAGGCGGCCCTGGCCGGAGGGAGGGCGGCCCTGCACAAGGTCCGCACCCCGACCGACTACGACGCCTGGTACCCGCAGTTCGCCCGCAGCGGGCTGGTGGTTCCCACCTGGCCCCGCCAATACGGCGGCCTAGGAGTAGGCAACCGGGTGTCCCGGGCCATCGAGGCCCGGCTGGCCCCCTACAACCTGGTGCGGCGCAACCAGCTCGGCCTCACCCTGGCCGGTCCCACCATTTTGACCTTCGGCACCGACGAGCAGAAGGCCCGTCTCATCCCGCCCATCGTCACCGCCAGCCAGATCTGGTGCCAGTTCTTTAGCGAGCCCGATGCCGGCTCCGACCTGGCCTCGCTGGCCACCCGGGCGATGCGCGACGGCGACGAGTGGGTGCTGAGCGGCCAAAAGGTGTGGTCGACCCAGGCGATGGTCGCCGACTACGCCATCTGCTTGGGCCGCACCGACCCCGATGCCCCCAAGCGCGGCGGCATCACCTACTTCCTGCTCAACATGCGCCAACCCGGCCTCGACGTGCGGCCACTGCGCACCATCAGCGGCGAAGAGGAGTTTGCCGAGACCTTTATCGACGGCGCCCGGGTGCCCGACCGCGACGTGCTGGGCGAAGTGAACGACGGCTGGCGGCTGGCCAACGCCACCCTGAGCGGCGAGCGGCTTGCGGTATCAGGGCCGGGATCGGGAGGTCAGAGCCGCATCGGTTCGGGTACCGAACGGCTCATCGAACGGGCCAAAGACTCTGGGCAGTGGGGCGACCGGGTGGTGCGCCAGCAGCTCATGCGGCTGTGGACCGAGGAGCAGATCGTGAGCTGGACCAATGCCCGGGTGCGAGACACCTTGCGGTCAGGCCGTCCGCCTGGGCCGGAGGCGTCGGTGGGCAAGCTCATGTACAGCCAGCTCAACCAGCGAGTGCAGACCACCGGGGTAAACCTGCTGGGATCGCCGGCCATGGCCTGGGAGGAAGGCCACATAGCCGATTACATCGTGCTGAACTTCCTGCACAGCCGAGCTGAGACCATCGCTGGGGGCACTACCGAGGTGCAGCGCAACATCGTGGGCGAGCGGGCCCTGGGCCTGCCCCGCGAACCCGACCCCTTCAAGGGCCTGGCCTGGAAAGATGTCCCCCGATGAACGGAACCCGCCGTGTTCTATGAGGTGATGGGGGCGCTGATAAAGGCCGCGGCCCAGCCGGTGGCCACCCAGAACGCCCAGGGTGATGAAGTCGACCGGTTCCACGCTCAGCGAGTGGCCCAGATGCTGGAGCGCATAGGCGGCGCCTGGCCCTACCTGGTCGATGCCCTCCACCGGGAGAACGAGATCTTGGCCGAGGCCCTGGACATCGTTCCCGAAGATAGCGACCCCTTGGCCGAAAACCGCCGCCTGTTGGTGCTGGCCGAACAAACCATGGCCACCACCAACGACATCGATACCCGCCGCCGGCTGCGAACCGCCCTGGCCGAAGCCGCCCACTTGCAGCGGGCCGCCCTGCGGGCCGGTCGCCAAGCCCGCTGAGCGGAACTTCCACCTGTTCCCTGCAAAACAGGACAGGTACTCTCATAGCCATGACTGCGCTCGACTACCGGCTAATCGACGCCGACAACCACTGCTTCGAGCCCCGGGACTCCTTCACCCGCTACATCGACCCCGCCTTTCGGGATCAAGCCGTGCATCAGATGATCCGCGACGACGGCAAGGAGTGGATCATGATCGGCGAACAGCCGCTCACCTTCCTGCCCGGCCACGACCTGTATGACAACGTGGGCAAGCCCGGCTCGCTAAAAGAGAAGCTGCGCCGCATGAAGAAGACGGGGGAGGCCGAGGAATTCTCCATGTTCGAGCCGGTGCGCCCCGAGTACCTGGACCGCGACCTGCGCCTCAACGTCATGGACGCCCAGAACGTGGAGGCCTGCCTGATGTTCCCGTCGGTGGGGGTCACCGTAGAGCACTTCATGGCCACCCCCGACCAGTGCTACGCCAACTTCCACGCCTTCAACCGCTGGCTGCAAGACGACTGGGGCTTCGCCTATCAGAATCGCATCTTCGCTCCGCCCTTGCTGTCGCTGTGGGACCTTGACGCCGCGGTGGCCGAGCTGGAATGGGTGCTCAGCGAGGGGGCCAAGGTCATTGCCCTGCGCCCCGGCCCCCAATACGGCCGCTCGCCGTCCGACCCCTACTTCGACCCATTCTGGGCCCGGCTCAACGAGGCCGGAGGCTCGGTGGCCTTCCACCTCACCGAGTCTGGCTACAACGAGATGGTCTCTCCCTATTGGGGCTATGAACCCAACCCGTCGAACTTCACCATGTCGGCCTGGCAGTGGACCAACTGCTACGGCGACCGCCCCATCATGGAAACGCTGTCGGCCCTGGTGTTTGAGAATTTTTTCGGGCGATTCCCCAACATCACCGCGGTATCGGTGGAGAACGGCGCCGAGTGGGCCCCCTACCTCGTGCGGCTCATGAACAAGATGCGGGGCATGGGCCGCAACGGCCCTTGGATCGGCGGGCGGCTCCCGGCCCGACCCCCCGAGATCTTCGCCCAGCACATCCTGGTCACCCCCTACCCCGAAGACGATGTGGCCGCCATCGTGAGAGACATGGGCACCGACTCCATCGTCTTGGGCTCCGACTGGCCCCACGCCGAGGGCCTCCCCCACCCCGCCGACTTCATCGACCAACTGGAGACCCTCCCCGCCGAAGACCAGCGCAAAATCATGCGCGACAACGGCCTCCGCTTAGTGAGCTGACGCCCGAATATCGGCGAGGCCACCACAGGCCTCAACCTCAGGAGGTTTTGGGGGAGGGGGTGTAGTTCTCTAGTTCGGGGATGATCTCTTTGCCCAGGAGCTCGATGGTGCGCATGATCGACTCGTGGGAGTGGTAGCCGAACTGTACGTAGCAGATGAGCTGGTCGACGCCGAGGTCGGCGTAGTGCTTCATCTTCTCGTAACAGGTGTCCACGTCGCCCACCACGATCATGTCAGCCTCGTCGAAGTGGTGGATGAGGTCGTCGATCCCCTCTTCCATCAACGGCTTGAGCAGCGGGAAGGTGGCGTCGCGCTCCTCTTGTGACAACTCGGGCAGTTCCCAGTCCAAAGTGAACTGGGCCAGGTTGGTGTACCACCACTCCACCGACTTCCAGACCTCGTTGTCCTGCACCTGCTGGGGGGTGTCGGCGCAGTGCACCAATGTGTAGGCCGCGGTGGCGTTGGTGGTCACGTCGGTGATGGGCTCGGGGTTCTCGGCCGCGGCCCGGTAGTTGCGGATGTGGCGGCCCATGGCCTCCAGCGGCTGCATGATGGAGAACGACAGCATTCCCATGCCCGCCTTGCCGGCTACCGCCGCCGAGTTCTCCGAGGCGCACGCCATCCACGCCGGCGGGTGGGGGTACTGCATCGGCTTGGGGGTGACCATCCGCTTGGGGAACTTGAACCGGGGCGAGTCGTACTCGAAGTACTCCTCCCGCCACATGCCGCACACGATCTCGATGGCCTCCTTCCAGTCGTCGCGGGACTTCTCCCGGTCGACGCCGAAAGCGATCTGCTCCATGGGGGTGGACCTACCGGTGCCCCACACCGCCCGGCCGTTGGACAAGATGTCGACGGTGGCCACCTTCTCGGCGATCCGCTGCGGCGGGATGAACCCAAACGGCGTCAGGGTCACGCCAAAGCCCATCTTGATGTTCTCGGTCACCATCGACAGGGCGCCGAGGAACACCTCAGAAGCCGGGCAGTGCGAGCGGCCCTCTCGGAAGTGGTGCTCCACCGCCCAGATGGTGTTGAACCCGAAGGTGTCGGCCAGCTTGATCTGCTCGACGGCGTCCTTGTAAGCCTTCTGCTCCCGCTCCCTTTGACCCCAGGGGTGGGGCTTTCCCCACGGCTTGGGCGCATCTACCTCATACAACAAGTCCAACTTCATGGCGGTGACGTTACCGACCAGTCTCCGATCAGCGCATCTTGGAGCCGACACTGGGGCCGACCTCAGCCCCGGCGTCGGCGGCCAGCCGGAACCCCATGTGCCCGGTGGTGGAATCGGGGCCGTTGGCGTGGCGGGCGGCCACCCGGTACCGGTTGCAGTAGGAGTCGTGGCACAAGTACGACCCGCCCCGGATGGCCCTGACTCGGCCTTCGGGCGGCCCCAGCGGATCGACCAGGGGTCGCTCAGGCGGGAAACGGTTTTCAAACCAGTCGGCACACCACTCCCACACGTTGCCCGAGCAGTTGTAGAGGCCGAACCCGTTGGGCTCGTACTCGTCCACCGGGGCGGTGCCCACATAGCCATCCTCGGCTGTGTTGTGGCTTGGGAACTCCCCCTCCCAGATGTTCAGCCGAGGCACCCCGTCGGGACTCATCTCATCGCCCCAAGGCAGCCGGGCCTGCACGAGCCCGCCCCGAGCGGCATGCTCCCACTCGGCCTCGGTAGGCAGCCGGGCCCCGTACCAGGAGGCGCATGCGGCGGCGTCGAACCACGACACATGGACCACCGGGTGGTCGCCGCGATCCTCCACCGACGACTGTGGCCCTTCGGGCCGGGACCAACAGGCCCCTTCCACCTGCCGCCACCACTCGGCGCCCACTACCCCCCGGGTGGGCTGGAAGTCGTCGGGCAGCAACCCGCCGAACACGAACGACCACCCCTCCCGCTCAGCAATGGTCACGTGCCCGGTGGCCTCCACGAAAGGGGCAAACTCAGCGTTGGTCACCGCGGTGGCCGCGATCTGATAGGGCCTCAGCACCACCTCTCGTACCGGCCCCTCGCCGTCGCCCTCGAACCACACCTCGTCGGTACCCATGAGAAACGACCCGCCGGCCAGCGCAACAAACTCCACGTCAGGGTCATACCATGAATCCATGCAGACAACCGGAATCATCTTTGCCGGCCTAGATTGCGATGCCGACGCCATCGAGGACTGGAACCGCTGGTACGACCTCGAACACCTCCCTCCCAACATCGCCCTGCCCGATGTAATGCACGGCCGCCGCTATGTGGCCCCGCCCAGCCACCAGGTGCTGCGCCCCGAGGGTTGCGACGAAGGCTTCTCGGGGGGTCGCAGCGCATTTCTCACCGTCTATTGGCTGTGCGGCGATGTCGACGGGGTGATGGCCACCATGACCGAGTACCGGGAAGTTCTGGTGGAAGCCGACCGGATGTTCCCCGACGAGAAGAAGATCGTGCGGCTGGGCGACGCCCTGGCCCTCGACTGGGCGGTAGCCGATCCGGCGCTTAAGGCCGACCCCGGCGACATCCCCCACATGTCCCACACAGACCTCCACGTAGTGTTGCGCCGAGGCCTGGGCGATCAAGATTGGCACCGCGACATCTACGCCCCCGCCGCGGTAGCCGTCGACGGTGTGCATGCGGTGGTGTCGTTCACCTCCCGATTCGCCCCCGACACCGCCATCGACCTGCACATGATTGAGGGCAATCCCAACGAGGTGGTCCCCGCGCTGCGGGCCGCCACCCCATCCCGGCCCGCCACCACCGATGTCGGCATGGACGGGCCATTCCAGCTCATCGAACCGCTGCGCTACCCGTGGGCTGAGCAGATCCGCGGGTCATGGATGCCCCAAACGGTCGCCTAAGCGACCCGGCCTCGCTTCGGCGGGCCAAGCGGCGGGCCACCGGTCTGCTGCTGGCCGCCGCCGCTCTGTTCGTGGTGATCCGGCTGCTCACCGACGGCAACGGCTGGGCGGGCTACGTGGAAGCCGCCGCCGAGGCGGCCATGATCGGCGGATTGGCCGACTGGTTTGCGGTGACCGCCCTGTTCAAACATCCGCTGGGCATCCCCATCCCCCATACCGCCATCATCCCCCGGCGCAAAGACGCCATCGGCGCCAGCCTGGGCGAGTTCGTGCAGGACAACTTCTTCGACCCCGACTACCTCGCCCGTTGGGTGGCCGACAGGGCTCCCGCCGAGGCTCTGGGGCGATGGCTGGCCGCCGAAGGAGACACCGGGCTGGTATCGGCCCCCGCCCTGGGTCGACTGCTGGAGTCGCTAGTCGACGGCGGGCACCACCGCTCGATGGTGGATGCCGCCGTCGAGCGGGCCGACCGCTTCCTGGTGGACAACCACGAGGTGCTGCGGGATCGCATCGTGGAAGAGGCCCCCATCTACACCCCTAAAGTGCTCGACCACCACATCTTCAATCGACTCCACCGAGGAGTGCGGGGAGTTCTGGCCGACATGGCCCAAGACCCTGAGCACGAGCTGCGCCTGCGCATCGACGCCGGACTGCGAAGCTACGCCCAGCGACTCCAAACAAGTTCCGCACTGGGTAACCGGGTGGAGGCCGCCCTGGTCCGAGTCGGACAGTCGCTGCAATCCGAATCCAGCCTTCAGAACCGGGTCGACCGGTGGCTCGTCTCCGCAATGAGCCTGTTGGCCCGCCACGCCCAGGCCGAAGTGGCCAACGTGATCGGCACCACCGTGGCCCGCTGGGACGCCGACGACACCAGCACCCGCATCGAGCGCCGAGTAGGCCGCGACCTCCAATTCATCCGCATAAACGGAACCCTCATAGGCGCCCTAGCCGGCCTAGCCATCCACGCAATAGGGAAGTTGCTTTAGTCGCTGAACTGAGCCCGCAGCTCGTGCTTCAGCACCTTCCCCGTAGCATTGCGAGGCAGCGAGTCCACGATCTCCAGCTGCTCTGGGATCTTCTGAGGCATGATCCCTGACGACCGGAAATAATCCCCTACTTCAGCCAGCGTAAGCCCATCGACGTCAGAAGCCAGCTCCACCACCGCGCACACCCGCTCGCCACGCTCGTCGTCCGGCAACCCAATCACGCCAGCGTCCAACACCTTGGTATGGGCAAATAGCAGGTCCTCAATCTCGGTGGCCGAGATGTTCTCCCCTTTGCGGATGATGATGTCCTTCACTCGGCCGGTAAGCGTCACGTACCCGTCGGCATCCAGAAAGCCCACGTCGCCGGTGTGGAACCAGCCGTCGTCGAACGAGGCGGCGGTCAGCCCCTCGTCCATGTAGCCCTGACACACCATGGGCCCCCGAATCCACAACTCCCCCTCTACGCCGACCTCGGCCGGCTCGCCGTCGAAGCCCACCACCTTGATCTCCGCGCCAGCGAGCGGGCGGCCCTCGGTCTCGGCCAGCTTTTCATCGGGGTCGTCGGGAGTGTTCTGGGCGATGATCGGCGCCTCGGTCATCCCCCACGCATGGCCGCACCCCCGCCCGCCCATCTCGGCCATCACCTCGTAATGCTGAGACCCAGGCATAGGGGCCCCTCCCCCCGAGCAGAGCCGAAGCTGAGGCAGGATCGGCTCGCCGGGCTGCTTGCGCTGCTCGGCCAGAAACGCCATGAAAAAGGCCGGGCCCCCACCCACCAGGGTGACACCGTGGCGGGCGAACAAGGCGGTGGTTTCCGTCGGGTCGAACGTCTCGGCGATCACCAGGGTGCAGCCCGAACTCAGTGACACCGACAGGTTGGACACCCCGCCGATGTGGGCAAACGGAAAGGCCAGCCCGAACTTGTCGTCGGCGGTGACGTGCTGGCGCTCCACCATGGCAATCCCCGAGGCCATCACCGATGAGTCGCAGTGGCGAGCCCCCTTGGGGTTCGAAGTGGTGCCCGACGTGTAGTACACCCAGCGAATCCCTTCAGGATCCTCCGGGGCAGGAATGTCGTCCAGCACCGATACATCGCCGGTCGGCAGATCACCGTCGCACACCACCACGTCGAGCCCGTCGACCTCGGCGGCAATCCCCTCTGCCATGGCCTGGTAGTCGAACCCCCGCCACGCCGACGGCACCAAGAACAACTCGGCCCCCGTCTGGCGCACACAGAAACCCACCTCTCGCTCCCGATAAACCGGAATAATCGGGTTCTGCACCGCCCCCAACCGAGCCAGAGCCGCCTGCAAAACCAAAGTGGACGGCCAGGTAGGCAACTGCCAAGAAACCGAAACCCTCGGCTCCACGCCCAACTCAACCAACCCCGCCGCCACCTGCTCGGCAGCATCCCGATACCCCGCAAACGTCAACGCCCGATCCCGGTCATCAACAATCATCCGAGCATCCGGCGAAACCTCGGCCCGCCTCTCAACCATCCCCCAAAACGTCCCGCCAGTGAGCATTCGATCAGAATAAGGGCATGGCCACGCTGTCAGTAACCCTTCCCTCGTTCGGCCCTATCTTCCGAGACAACAACTTCCACCAGATCGCCGACCTCGCCCAGATGGCCGAGCAGGCCGGAGTCGACCGCATAATGCTCACCGACCACGTCGTCATGGGCACCCACACCGACCGCTACCCCTACGGCCCCTTCCCCTTTCCCCCCGAGTCAGCATGGTTAGAACCCCTGGCCACTATCGCCCATATGGCCGCCGTCACCTCACAGGTTCGGTTTAGCACCAAGATCCTCATCGCCCCCCTGCGCCCCGCTGCGGTGCTGGCCAAGACCCTGGCCACCATGGACGTGCTGTCGCAGGGCCGCCTCGAAGTAGGCGTGGGCACCGGCTGGCAACGGGAGGAATACGAAGCCGCCGGTGTCCCCTGGAACCAGCGAGGCCAGCGCCTCACCGACACCATCGCGGCTTGCAAGACCCTCTGGCGAGACTCCCCCGCCTCGTTCCACTCTCCCACCGTCAACTTCGACAACATCTGGTGCGAGCCCAAGCCAGCCCAGCCCGATGGCATCCCCATCTGGGTGGCCGGGGCCCTCCATCCCAACAACCTGGCCCGCCTCGTCGAACACGCCAGCGGCTGGATCCCGCCCCCCTACGCCGACCTCCAAGAGTTGGCCGACGGAGTACACACACTCCAAGACGCCCTAGCCGCCGCTGGCCGCAACCTCGACGGGTTCGGCATCCAGGGCGACATCGACGCAGTGGCCGACGAAAACGGCCGCCCGTCAATCCGACCCAGCATGGACGCCGCCCCCCGATGGGTTGCTGCCGGCGCCACCACCATCAACGTGGTCATGTCACTGTTCTGCTGGCGCATGGACCGAGCCCAAGGTTGGTTCGACGACTTGGCCGAGAGTTGGGCTGAGCTCAACCTGGGATGATCAAACCGAAATGCGTCAGGGGATGTCGCCGTCGGCTCGGAAGCGCTCGACAGCTTCCGCGGGCCGGCCGGCGATGACGCCGTCTACCGGCAAGTCGATGAGTTCGGCGTAGTAGTCGGGGTGCTCTTGGTAGTCCTCGTTGGGCCACACCCACACAGCCAATCCCTCGTCGGCGGCTTTGCCCAACAGGTCGGGAGTGAGCACGTCGAGGCCACTGAAGGATGGGGGCACCTGCAAGATGAGGTCGTTGGGGTGCAGGGGGACCGATGCAAACGCCCACGCCGGTAAGGCATCCTGGCCGGGGCTGGTAACCACCTCGGGGGCCAGCTCTCGGAATCCAATTAACGCCTCGTCTCTGAACGAGACCACCACCACCGAGTCGGTGCGGCCTAACTCCTCGATATCGGCGGCTAGCACTGCTGCCATCTCGAGAATGAAGTCGATGTCGTCTTCACCGTCGTCGCCCGCGGGGGTCTTGATCTCCACGTCCAGCACATGCTCGGGAAACGCCTCCGCTACCGCTCGGAATGTCTCGATCCTGAAGTCGTCAGGGCCGTAACCCTCCGGCGCAGCGACGTCACCAGTGCGGATGCCCCGATAGGTGTAAGCCTCGGGCTCGAGGTCGTGGCTGGGCCACTCCTCCGACCACCAGTAGCCGTTGTCGAGCCCCTGAAGCTCCTCGTATGTCATGTCCCTTACCCGACCAGTTCCCTCGGTCGTGCGATCGACGGTGTCGTCGTGGTGCACCACCAGCACCCGGTCGGCCGTCATCTGCAAGTCCATCTCCAGCACGTCCACACCCGCGTAAGCCGCCTGGGAGAAGGCATACATGGTGGAGTGAGGCCATGAGCGGTCGCCGCCAGCGTGGCCGATGACCAGCGGCCGCCCCAGCTCCAACAAATCGCTTACCGTGCTGGCCGCCGGAGTCGGGACTGGCGGGAGCAAGGCCGTTTCCTCGCTCTCAGCCTCCTGCACATCCTCTTGGGTGTCTTCTGCAACAGGTGTCGACTCGCCCGTCGGCTGCTCCGGCTCGACTGTGGCCACCGGCGTTCCAGCACTCTGCTCTGTCTCGTCTACATCGGCCGCCGCAGTCTCGGTTGCCGCTGGCGGAGTCGCTCTCGGAATTCCCTCAGTCGGGGAAGAAGCAGGTGGAGCAGTAGCCACTTCTGCGCTCGGAACAGACTCGTCCCCTCCGCCGCACGCAGTCAACAACGCTCCCACCATGATCAACGCCAGCAATGCGAGAGCAGGTGGCAACGACGCCGTCGTACTCAGCAATCGATGCACGCAGAAATCCTAGGCGTTCTCCAGGAGACTCGCCGCGACTAGCGAGCCTCTAGTACTGAGGGGCTACTACCACCCCGTCGCGCATAGAACCGGTGACCTCTGAGCGAGTGGCGCAGCAGTGGCCGGTCTCGTTCATGCTCATCAGCATTCGCCGGTCCTCGTCCACCCACAATCGGCAGATGCCGGTGTAGGACACATGGAGGTGGACCCGCTCCGACGCCATCACCAGCTCGGACACAACCCGGTTGATCACACCTCCGTGGCATGCCACCGCGATGTGCTGACCGGGCTGGGCCTCGCACAACCGCTCGAACGCAGCGATTACCCGCTTGTGGAACTCTTCGGGTGTATCCCAGCCGATGGCGGCATAGTCCCCGGCTCGAATGGCCTCGTAGTACTCCCCGCCCTCGGTTGACAGGAGCTCGGTGGGTAGGTATCGCTTGGAGTTGCGGTCGATCTCGGTGAAGTCCTCTTCGAGTTCGATCTCCTTGCCCAAACGGGCGGCCAAGGGCTCTATGGTCTCGATGGCCCGCCGCTTGGTGCTGGAGATGATGTGGTCGAAGGGCTCGTGCTCCAGCCAGTCGGCCAGCCGCTCGGCCTGCCATTTGCCCAATTCACTGAGCCCGGGATCGGCAACCTTGTCGGTGTTCCACTCCCTTTCGGGCTGGCCGTGGCGGATGAAGGCGATCTGCACCGCTACAGCCTACGCTGCGCAGATGGACAACAAAGAAGCAGATCGTGTCGCCTGGAACAACATCATGCTGGACGATCCCCCCGACCACGACGACCTGTACCTCCGGTTCACCAAGCGGGTGTTCTCCGATGTGTGGGCCCGCCCCCGTCTGGGACGGCGTGAGCGGCGCCTCACAACGCTGACCGCCATTGCCGCCACCGGAAACGGCGCCATCCTCCCCTACCACATGAAACCAGCCCTGGAAGCGGGCGACCTCACCACCGACGAGCTGGCCGAGTGGGTCGTGCATCTGGCCCACTACGCCGGATGGCCGGCCAGCGCCCAGGCCTACACCGCCCTTCGAACAGTGGCCGCCGAGCTCGGCCTTGAGTTCGAAGACGACGACTGACGGAACCGCTAGCCATCCCCTATTCCAAACTCACCTCTTCGCACAGCGACGGTGCTCTAGCCGGATCGAACACCCGGGGCCGCGAGATGAACCCCGTGCCCGAGCGATCAGTGGACAAATAGGCCTCAATGGCGTCTGCGGTGGATCTGGCCGCCACCTGGATGTACCCGTCAGTGGCGAACAGCGCGGCCTCGGAGGGATTGGACAAGAAGCCATACTCGATGAGGACGGCCGGGACATTGGGGTGGCGGATCATGCCGTAAGCGTCACCGCCTTCGGGAAGCAGCACCCGCAGCACGCCGGCGTCGGCATATCTGCCCCACCGAATGTTAGGAAAGCGGCCGATTGCGGCAGTGATCTCCTCATACAGGAGCCCACCGAGACGGGCTGAGTCGGCTTGGGGCTCAGAGCGCGACGCCGACTGAACATACACCTCGGTGCCCGGCGTGCTGCTTCTTGGCCCGGTCGGAGCGTTGTGGTGGATCGAGATAATGGCGTCGGCCCCCAAGTCGTCGGCGAGGGCAGACCGAACCGACAGGAGGGAACCGTAGGGACCGGTGCGAGCCAGCACCGCGGTGATGTCGCGATCAGCGAGTTCTTCTGCAATGGCGCGGCTGAGGGTCAGGTTCAGGTCGCGCTCCACCAGGCCGTTGGGTCCTACCGCCCCGGTGTCGTACCATCCCCCGTGGCCCGGATCGAGCACGATCTGCGCCCCGTAGATGGGCTGACCGGTAGACACCTCCGCGGTATTGCCGCAGGGCGTCCGAACCAGATAGCCGCCCCCGACTCGCCCGAGAACGGCGACTGGCACACCGCTCGGCGTGATCAGCCCCCTCGGGGTGCCTTCCCCAGGGTCTGTTGGGGCCTCGCCAGCATCGAGGGACGGCGACCGGGCCGGCGGCGTTGAGACCGTGAGCGGCGAGCTATGCCGCCAGCGCCCGATTTCGACATCGTCAGACAAGAACCGACGGGTGGGAAGCATCTGATCTCCCCAATCGAAGCCCTCCACCAACTGCTGCAACGCCACCTCAGTTCCCCCGGCGGCATCCCGGCGGGCGGCAACCCGCACCTGCTGCTCTCCGGCCGCGGTCTGCACCGCCACCGGCGAGCTAAACCGCCAGCGCCCGATTTCGACATCGTCAGACAAGAACCGCTGCGCGGGCAGCACCCGGTCACCCCAGTGATCACCGCCCTCGTGCGGCTGCAAAGCCACCTCTGTCCAACCGTCGGCAATCCGGCGGGCGGCAACCCGCACCTGGACTTCGCTCTGGGCGCCGGCAAGAGAGCAGATCGTGCCTAAGACTGCTGATACGAGCACAATCGCCGCCGCTGCCAGTAGACGATTGGGCCGCCTCGCTCCTGTAGGCACTCTCACTGTGCCCCCTTGTCCATACCCCTCCACAACTAGCGGCCCGCAGCCCACCTAGCCAAACAAGGTGGCTGTCAGCGGTCCGCCGGTTAGGCGATAGCGATCTCGCCGGAGGGCTTGAGACTGGCAGTGGCGGTAGCTCCTTCTCCAATCGCACCACTGAGAACGGCTTCGGCCAGGCGGTCGGCCAGTTCCCGTTGGATTACCCGCTTTAGCGGACGGGCGCCATATGCCGGGTCGTAGCCGTCGGCAGCCAGCTTGGCCCGAACCTCATCGGTCACCACCAGGTGGATGCGACGGTCGGACAGGCGTTCGGCCAGGCGGTCGATCTGGAGGTCGACGATCTGGGCCAGGTGTTCGGGCTTCAGTTCGCCGAACGTCACGATGTCATCGATGCGGTTCACGAACTCGGGGCGGAAGTACTCCTTGGGGTCAACGGCCAGGTTGGATGTCATGATCAGCACTGCGTTGGTGAAGTCCACCGTACGGCCCTGCCCGTCGGTCAGCCGGCCGTCGTCCATAAGTTGCAGAAGAACGTTGAAGACCTCAGGGTGGGCCTTTTCGATCTCGTCCAGCAGCACCACTGCGTAGGGACGCCGCCTTACCGCCTCGGTGAGCTGGCCGCCCTCGTCGAATCCGACATAGCCGGGAGGTGCGCCGATGAGGCGAGACACGCTGTGCTTCTCCATGTACTCCGACATGTCGATGCGGACCATGGCCCGCTCATCGTCAAACAAGAAATCGGCCAGCGTACGGGCCAGCTCGGTCTTGCCCACCCCGGTGGGGCCGATGAACAGGAATGATCCGATGGGTCTGTTGGGGTCGGATAGTCCAGCCCGGCTGCGGCGGATGGCTGAAGCCACCAGTTGTACCGGCTCGGATTGGCCGACAACCCGCTGGCCTAGCACCGATTCCAGGCGCAAGAGCTTGTCGGTCTCGCCCTCCATGAGCCGGGTGACCGGCACCCCGGTCCAGCGGGACACCACTTCAGCCACATCGTCGGGGTCGACTTCCTCCTTCAACATCTGCCGGTCGGCTTGGAGTTCTGCCAGTCGCTGGTCGGCCTCGGCGATCTGGCGCTCTAGCTCGGGGAGCTTTCCGTAGCGGATCTCCGCGGCCCGCTCCAGGTCTGCTTCCCTTTCCAGAGCAGTGCTCAAGGCGTCGTGCTCTTCTTTCAGCGTTCTGATCTGGCCGATGGCCTCCTTTTCCGACTGCCAGTGGGCCTGCATGCCGGCCAGTTCCTCTCGCAGGTTGGCCAGCTCCTCTTCCAGAGCCTCCAACCGCTCCGCCGATGCCGCGTCGGACTCCTTGGCCAGCGCCACCTGCTCGATTTCCAGTTGGCGGATGCGGCGGTCCACCACGTCGATTTCGGTGGGCATGGAGTCGATCTCGATGCGGAGCATGGAGGCAGCCTCGTCCACCAGATCGATGGCCTTGTCGGGCAGGAACCGCCCAGTCACGTAGCGGTCGGAGAGGACGGCGGCCGACACCAGGGCGGCGTCTTGGATGCGAACTCCGTGGTGGACCTCGTAGCGCTCCTTCAGCCCCCGCAAGATGGCGATGGCGTCCTCCACTGACGGCTCGCCCACGTACACCTGTTGGAAGCGGCGTTCCAGGGCGGCGTCCTTTTCGATGTGGGTGCGGAATTCGTCCAGCGTGGTAGCGCCGATCATGCGCAGCTCGCCTCGGGCCAGCATTGGCTTGATCATGTTGCCCGCGTCCATGGCTCCCTCCGCCGCGCCCGCGCCCACAATGGTGTGCAGCTCGTCCATGAAAGTGATCACCTCGCCGTCGGCGTCGGTGATCTCCTTCAGCACCGCCTTGAGCCGCTCTTCAAACTCACCCCGGTATTTGGCCCCAGCCACCATGGCCGACATGTCCAGCGCCACCAGCCGCTTGTTCTTCAGCCCCTCGGGGACGTCTCCGTCGGCGATGCGCAGGGCCAAGCCTTCCACGATGGCGGTCTTGCCCACGCCGGGCTCTCCGATCAGCACCGGGTTGTTCTTGGTTCGGCGACTCAGCACCTGGATGGTGCGGCGAATCTCCTCGTCCCGGCCGATCACCGGGTCGAGCTTGCCGTCCCGGGCCAGCACAGTGAGGTCCCGACCGTACTTCTCCAGCGCCTGGTAGGAGTCCTCCGGGGTGGTCGACGTCACTCGGTGCGATCCCCGCACCTCGGCCAGCGCCTCCAGCAGCCGGTTGCGGCCCACCCCTACCCGGTCGGCCATGGCCAACAGCAGGTGTTCGGTGGACAGGTATTCGTCGCCCAACTCGGTGCGGGCGGCATCGGCGGTCTCCATGGTCTTGACCAGATCCCGGGCGGTGCGTACCTCGGTGCCGTAGGCCGACGCCAGCTGGCTGAGCGCGGCATCCAGCTGGGCCCGCAGATCGGGCAGTGCCACTCCGGTGCGCTGCAATACCGGCAGCACCACCCCGTCGGTCTGGCCGATCAATGCCAGCAGAAGATGGTCGGGGGTCACCTCGGGATGGCTCTTCGACTGGGCCATTTTGGTGGCGTCGTTGAAAGCCTCCCTGGTCTTCAGCGTCCACCGGTTGGGGTCAAGCATCGACATGCTCCTCGTTCAGTCTTGATTCTCTCTTTCTTCTATGGATAACCGCCAAAAGTTGAGGGTATTCCACTCAATTTTCCTTCGGGCGGGTGACCATGCCCAAGGCAGCGAAGCCAGCCAGCCCAACCATCGCCGCCATAACCGCAAAAAAGGTGTCGTAGTTGGTCACCTGATCTCCCAGCATGGCCACCCCGATGGCCACCCCGACAGCTCCTCCGATGCGTATGAGGGTTTGGACAGTTCCCGCCGCCAATCCCAGCTGGCTGGGGGCAAGGCCGTAGGCAATGGCGCTGTTGGCCCCGGGGAACGCCGTTCCCACCCCCACGCCTATGAACGCCGCGGCCGGGAACCACACCAGGCCCAGCTCCCGTTCCACCCCGGCCATCAAGGCCAGCCATAGGCACCCGGCGGTCATGCAGGCCGCGGCGGGCACCATCACCACCCGGTGGCCGTACCTCTCCATCCATCGGCCTGTGAGATAGCCCACCGTCATGGGCGCGGCGGTGAGCGGGGTCAACAACACCCCGGCCGCCAGCGTTGAGTATCCCCACGGCCCTCGCAGAAACTGCACCAAAGAAAAGAAGACCCCAAAGAACGACGCCCCGATCAGCACCGCCGCCACCGAGGTGGACGCAAACACCCGATTGCGGAACATGTCCAAATCGATGACCGGCGACGGATGCCTTCGACAGCGGACCAAGAACACCGCCATCAGAATGACGGCAGCCGCGAACGCCCCGATTACCCGGAAATCGTCCAGCCCCCATTCGTTCAGTTGGGCGATGCCCAGAACCAGCGCAGCGGTGCCTAGTCCGGCCAAGACCACCCCGATCAGATCGGGCAGCTCGGCAGATTCGTCCTTCTCTGATTCGGGGATAAGGCTCCGGCGCACCAGCACCACCACTCCCGCCGGGGCAGCCAGGAAGAACGCCGCCCGCCAAGAGCCGAACTCGATGATCAGCCCTCCCAGCGTGGGGGCCAGGGAAGCCGCCACCCCGGCCACCGTGGCCCACACGCCCACTGCGACGGCCCGCCGCTGGGGGCCGAGGGCCGACATCACTAGAGCCAATCCTGAGGTGATAAGGCTGGCACCGCCAAAGGCCTGGAAGCACCGGGCTGCAATCATCACCGGCACGTTGGGCGCCAGCCCCACCACGGCCGAGCCGGTGGCGAAGATGGCGATCGCCCACAGGAACACCGCCCGGTGGCCGACGCGGTCGGCCAGCCGTCCTGCCGGGATGAGCAGAGCCGCCACCATGATGTTGTAGGAATTGATCACCCAGGACACCTGTGTCGCCGGGGTACCGCTGAACGTGTCGATGATCTCCGGGTAGGCCACGAACATCAACGTGACGTCCAACGTGCTCGTGGCGGAGGCCAGCGAAACCAACCACAGGGCCTTCCATTCCCGACTCACTGGTCACGACGGTACTCTCAGGCCATGGACACCACGCCCGTCATCATCGAAGTGGCCCTCAACGGCACCACCACCCGGGACCGCAACCCCCACGTGCCCATCAGCCGGGAGGAGCTGATCGAGGAGGGCCTGGCCTGCATCGAGGCCGGGGCCACCATCGTCCACTGTCACATCGCCAACATGCGGGTGCCAGCCCCCGAGGCTGCGGCCGAATATCGGGCCACCTTTGAGCCGTGGACAGCCGCCGACCCCGACGTGCTGGTGCTGCCCACGCTGGGCTGGGGCCAGAACATGGCCGAGAAGCTCGGCCATCTGGACTACCTGGCCGAGGGGGGATTGCAGCGGCTGGGGTTCATCGACCCCGGCTCCATGATCTTGGGCAAGGCCGGGGCCAACGGACTGCCCGATCCCAACAGCTTTGTCTATGTCAACTCTTTCGCCGACATGGAGGTGGCCATCGAGCAGTGCAACCGGCTGGGCCTGGGCATGCACTTCGCCATCTTCGAGCCCGGGTTCCTCCGAAACGTCCTGTCGTACTGGCGCTACGGCCAGCTCACTCCCGGATCGTTCGTGAAGTTCTACTTCGGCGGCCCGGGCGGCTATTTCGCCATCGGCGACAGCGTGAGCTTCGGATTGCCCCCCACCGAGAAGGCGTTGGACGCCTACCTGGAGATGCTGGAGCTGGCCGGCTGCGATCTGCCCTGGTTCTCGGCGGTGGTGGGCGGCGACCTCATCGAGTCCCCGATCCCCCAACTCACCCTGGAACGCGGCGGCCACCTCCGGGTAGGCCACGAGGACTACGCCGGCGACCGCCCCCGGCCCAACCACGTCTTGGTGGCCGAAGTCGCCGCCCTGGCAAATGAGATGGGCCGCCCCGTGGCCACCTCCACCCAAGCCGTCGAAATCCTCGGCCTCCCCGCCCGCCAAACCGCCGGCGTCTAGCTAAGGGCCTGTTTATCGGTCAAAGCTGGAAGGGTCGATGCGGCCTCGACCCCGCTTGGTCTCCGCTCGACGGCGCTTTTCGTCGAGGCGTCGCCGTCTAGCCCGTCGTGACGGGCGGGTCGCCTTGCGGGGCTTGGCGGTTACCAGCCCGCTGCTAAGGAGCTCCTCCAATCGGTCGAGCGCAAGCTCTCGGTTGCGGGCCTGCGATCGGGTGTCGTCAACCACCACACGCAGCTCCCCGCCCAATCGGTTGATCAGCTGCTGGCGGACTTCCGGAGCCATGTCACCGGCTGCAGCAAGATCGAGCGTTGCCTCCACCCGGGTGTTCGACCGATTGGCGTGCTGGCCTCCCGGTCCACCCGAAGGATCAAAGCGCCAGGCGATCGCCGACACCGGCACCGACCCGCCCGAAAACGAGAGCACCCGGTCCACCCCACCGACCCTACTGGCAAGTACCAAGCGCTCTGCGGGTTCCCCTGCGCCGGTGCTGCCTTCTAGGGTTTGAGGCATGGCCAGCGTTTACCTAGATCGTGCTCGGGAGCTTCGCTCGCTTATCGATGAGAACGCGGCCAAGACCGACGGACTGCCCATTCCCCAGGAGACGGTCAACGCCTTGGAAGATGCTGAGTTGCACAAGGTGATGGTGCCCGACGCGGTGGGTGGACTCGAGTTGCCCGTCAACGAGTGCATCGACATCTGGACCGAGATCTCCCGGGCCGACGGATCGGTGGGCTGGTGCCTGATGGCCAGCTGCGCAGCCACCGCCTACTTCGCAGCTTGGTGCCCCGATGAGCACATCGACCGCATGTTCTCCGACGGGGTCCCTATGTCGGCCGGGCAGTTTGCCCCCAACGGCACCGCCACTCCCGACGGCGACGGCTTCCGGCTCAACGGCCGTTATTCGTTCGGCAGCGGCATCAACCACGCCCAGTGGGCTGGCGCCGGGGTTTTCACCGAGGAGTCCGAGGGCGTCGACCCCCGCTTCTTGTTCGCCATCTACCCGGTGGAGAAGGCCCAGATCACCGGCAACTGGGATGTGATGGGCCTCCAGGCCACCGCCAGCTACGACTACACCCTCGAAGACGTGTACGTGCCGGCCATCTCCACCTTCGACATGTTCGATCTCACCGTGTACCGAGGCGGACCCCTGTACAAACTGGGAGTGATGCCGCTCACTGCCGCGGGCCACGCCGGATTCGCCATCGGTGTGGTGCAGCGGGGTCTCGACGAGTTGCACTCGGTGGCCCGCTCCAAGCACCGCATGGGCGACGCCACCCCATTGGCCCAAAACGACCGCTTCGTCCATGAGATCGGGGAATTGGAGTCCCGCTTCCGGGCTGCCAAGGGCTGGCTCCACGAGACCTTTGCCACTGCCGAGCGCAACGTGGTGGAGACCGGCATCGTCGACCCCATGGACGTCATCCTCACCCGCCAGGCCACCGTGTTCGTCACCCAGGAGGGCGCCGACATCCTGCGCCGGGCCTACCTGCTGGCCGGCACCGACGCCCTGCGATCCGGCGGCCTCCAGCGGGCCTTCCGCGACATCCACGCTGGCACCCAGCACGTCTTCGCCGGCGCCGGACCCTCCCTAGAGCTCGGCCGCGCCCTCCTCGACGCCGCCCCCGACAACCCCCTCGACGCCTGAGAGACCTGAGGAGGAAGGCAAGCCCATGAGCACTGATCTGTTTGAGCGGTTCAAGGTGATCGACGTGGACACGCACCTCACCGAGCCGCCGGATGTGTGGACGGCGCGGATGCCGGCCAGCTTGCACGACAAGGTGCCCCATATTGAGCGGGTCGACGGGAGGGACACCTGGATGGTGAACGGTGAGTCGTTGGGATCGCCGGGCTACTACTCCATGGCCGGGTTCGACGGGCTCATGCCGCTGAAGATCCCCGAGACTTACGATGAGATCGCCCCGTCGATGTACGACGCCGGTGCCCGGCTGGAGTTCATGGACAGCCAGAGCATCTGGGCCCAGATCTTGTATCCCAACGTGGGCGGGTTCGGCAATGGCTACTTCCTGCGGCTTGGCGACCGGGAGGTGGTGGCCCAGTGCGTGGCCGCCTACAACGACTTTCTCTGCGATTGGACCTCGGCCGCACCCGACCGGCTCATCCCCATCACCGCGGTGCCGTTCTGGGACATCGAGCTGTCGCTGGCCGAGATCGAGCGATGTGCCTCGCTGGGCCACCGGGCCATCAACTTCTGCAACCAACCCCAGGACTACGGCCAGCCCCCGCTGGGCCACCAGCACTGGGACCCGATCTGGGCGCTGGCCCAAGAGGCCAACCTGGCCGTCAGCTTCCACGTGGGCGGGGGCAACATGGGCACCCTCATGGCCGATGAGGCCGAGATGGGGTGGATGACAAACTTCGCCAAGATCTCGTCGCTCATCTTCCTCGACAACATGCGCTGCATCGCCGATCTGATCTTCGGCGGGGTGTGCCACCGGTTCCCCGAACTGCAACTGGTGTCGGTGGAAAGCGGCGCGGGCTGGATTCCCCCGGCCCTGGAGGCATTCGACTGGCAGTGGCGCAACGGCGGCGTCCATCTGGAGCACCCTGAATATGACCTGTTGCCCAGCGAGTACTTTGAGCGCCAGATCTACGGCTGCTTCTGGTTCGAGCAGGCTGGCGCCGTGGCCGCCATCGAGCGGTTCCCCCACAACATCCTGTATGAGACCGACTACCCCCACCCCACCTGTCAGCACCCCGGCCCGGCCACCCCGGCCCAATACCCCCGGGACTACGCCCAGGGCGCCCTCGGCGGCTTGAGCGACGACCTGTTGGCCAAGGTGCTCCACGACAACGCCGCTCGGGTCTACCGCCTGGACTGACTCAAAGGCAAAACCCGCCGGTACGCTGAGCCGATGGCTCTGGTAGTTCCTGCGGCAACCGTCAATGACGCCTGCGGTCCCGATCCGGGGTTTTTCTGCGAGCTGATCTTCGACAACACCGAGAACGAACGACTGGCCGAGATCGTTGGCTGGCTGGTCGAGCGGCCCCTGCGGATCATCCTCATACTGCTGGTGGCCTGGATCGTCAAGAAGATCGCCCACAAGGTGATCGACCGGGCGGTGGCCCGGCTGGTGCGCCAGAGCGAGACCGACACCGAGGAGCAGCTAGAAAGCGCTGGGAAGCTGGACTTCGGCACCCGAGCGGCCAAGGCCATCAACCGCATCCAGGAGCGCCAAGCGCGCAGCGCCCAGCGGATCGAGACCATCGCCGCAGTGTTGAAGAGCTTGGCCACCGCGCTCATCCTGGCCGTGGCCGCCCTATTGTGCTTGAGCGAGCTCAGCATCGATCTAGCCCCCCTGATCGCCGGTGCCGGTATCGCCGGCCTGGCCGTGGGTTTCGGCGCCCAGTCGCTGGTCAAAGACTTCCTTGCCGGAATGTTCATCCTGGTAGAGGACCAGTTCGGAGTGGGCGACGTGGTGGACGTGGGCGATACGTCGGGAACTATCGAGAAGGTCAGCTTGCGAACCACCACCCTGCGGGACGTCAGCGGGGTGGTATGGACCGTGCCCAATGGAGAGATCCACCGCACCGCCAACCACTCCCAGCTTTGGTCAAGAGCCATCTTGGACATCGGGGTCAGCTACGACACCGACATCGACCAGGCCAGCGAGATCATGAAAGCAGTGGCCGTCGAGCTGTGGCACGAGAACCACCAGGATCTCACCATCTTGGAGGAACCCTCGGTGTGGGGGGTTCAAGAACTGGGCAACGACGCCGTAGTCATCCGCCTGGTGGTAAAGACCGACCCCAGCGAGCAGTGGGCGGTGGGACGCGTCCTGCGAGCCCGCATTAAGTACGCCTTCGACGAGGCCGGCATCGAGATCCCCTTCCCCCAGCGCACCGTATGGATCCGCAACGAGAACGACGACGCCGGGCAGGATTCGCCCGACTCAGTCGACCGGCGTGAACGATCCGTCGGCACCGGCGATGACGCCGCGCCCGCAGAACTCTCCGGCGACAGCGGCGGACATGACATTGGGGATGGCGGAGACGAGTAGCGTTCGGGCGCCGTCGGCGAATTCGCCGATTACCACCGCCCGCTCCGGGCCTTCTCGGCCCCAGATCACGGTGTAAGAAACCACTTCGGCCTGCTCGCCGTCGCCCGTCCGGTAGGGCTTGGGCTGGAGTTCGGCGGCCACGGCATCGGTCACGTCCAGGTTGGCGAACGGCTGGGCCGGCGGCTCGGACGACCACAGGCTGGCCCCTTGCTTGGTGATCATGCCGCTAATCGAGGTCAGCAGACCGGTAGATCCGGCATCAGCCCGCAGAACCTGGGCCATCTTCACCGCGGCCTGGATCACGTAGTTGTTCAGCGGCCCGCCCGCCCAGGTCATTCCTCCGGTCACGGTCAGGTCTCGGTCCAAAGCGATGTCCATCTCTCGGGCCTGAGTGCGCACTGCGATGGGGAAGCAGGAATAGAGATCGACATGGTCGGCCTCGTTGGGGGCCATGCCCACGTGCTCGCCCAGAGACCGACCGGCATGGGCGAAACCCGGGCTGCGCTGGAGGTCGGGCCGCTCGGTCACCGGCACCATGTGGTTGGACTCGGCCGCCGCCCAGGGAAACACCCAGCGATCCGTGGAAACTCCCAGCGCCCGGGCGGTGCCCGCCGAGCAGAAGATCAGCGCGGCGGCCTGGTCCACATTCCACTGCGAGTTGTGCCACTTGGTATACGGCCAGGCCAGCATCCGGTTGCCGTTTTCCGGGGTGGCGATGGCCGTGGGATCCAGCCCATCCCGAAACCAGGCATCGGGATTGGCCGCGGCGATTTGGGCAAAGCCAGCCCACAGTCCAGCCACCACGTCGCGGTGCTCTTCGATTGTCTGGCCATCGGCATATCGGCGGGCGTTCTCGATCATGGCGTAGTGGTGGGTGGCCATCACCAACCCGGTGTCGATCTCGGCCCGGCTGATGATCATCCCGTGGGGGGTGACGAAGTCGTCGGGCTCGGCCCCACCCTGGTCGGTGTCGAGGGCATCGACGCCGGTGATCGCGGCCCGCAAGCCCCGGTACTTGGCCTCACCGCCCACTACCGCCACCACGTCGGCGGAACCCGACGCAATGGCCGCCGCGGTATCGCCCATCACCGCGGTTTGCAAGATCCCCACGTCGGCCAAATAGCTGCTGGCCTGCGGCGCACCGGCAGCATCAGCCACCCAACGAGCCGGATCGGTATAGCCCCATGTGCCCTTGGTGACCCTCACCTGGTCGAGTCGGCCCAACAGCCCACTGTTGCCCGCATCGTCGGCGGCCGCCACCAGCGCCTCGGCCATCAGCCCCACGGCCTCTTTGGCCTCAGTCGGGTCATCAAATCGCTGGGCAGCGGTCGCCACCCCCACCAGCACCGGCGTCCTGTCGTCAATATTCACGCCCGCACCCTAACGGCCCACATGACGCTGAGACGATGTACCGTCGGGTCATGGAGCAGTGGGAATTGATCGCTCGAGAATCGATCCGGGACCTGGTGGCCCGGTACAACGCCAACGGGGACTCAGGCCGATTCGACCAAGTGATGGATCTTTTTGCCCCCGACGCCATCATGCGGACGCCGACGCAGCCCGACAAGTACGGAATCGACGAGATTCGCACGATCTTCACCGGCGCCAAAGACACCCTGTCCGACATCGGCGGCGGCACCCCCAAGTACATCCGACACCACACCGCCACCCACCAGATCGATTTGCTCTCACCCAACGAGGCACGAGGCCGCTGTTATTACCACGTGATCATGGAACACGGCCTCGACCACTGGGGCCGCTACATCGACCGCTACGGGGTGGTGGACGGCCGGTGGATGTTCACCGAGCGTTCGGTGACCATGGACGGCTACATCCCCGGCGGTTGGGGAGACCACAACGCCTCCAAGGGCCAGGACTATTAGCCGCTTCTACACTGTTGCCACACGCTATACACCTAATAGGTGTATACTAGGGCAATGGACGAGCGAACTCGCACCAATATCGAGCTCGACGACCGACTAATCGACGTGGTGATGCGCCGGTACGCCGTGCGCACCAAAACCGAGGCCGTCCACCTGGCACTAAGCCGCCTGGCTGGGATGCCCATGACCACCGACGAGATGCTGGCCATGCAGGGGTCTCGGCTCATCGGAGAAATTCCGCCCGACACCGGCCTCCAACCCATCGGATGATCCTGGCCGACACCTCCGCGTGGATGGAGTACGACCGAGGCACCAACTCCCCTGTTCAAGCCCGGCTCGCTGCGCTCATCGCCCAAGGCGGTGGCAATGTCGCCGTCACCGAGCCGGTTCTGATGGAGGTGCTGGGAGGGGCCAAAGACGACCACAGCCACCACCGGCTCTACAACCTGCTGACCTCGGTGTCGTGGCTGGGTGCCGATCCGGTGGCCGACTTCGAAGGCGCGGCCCGCATCAACCGGATCTGCCGGTCTCGCGGGGTCGCCCCTCCGGGCTACATCGTCTGCATGATCGCCAACATCGCCCTGCGTACTGGGTCAGAAATCCTGTCCGCCGATCAAGATTTCCATCGTGTGGCCGAACTGTTCCCCCTAAAGATCGCAGCCTCGTCGTAGATCAGGGCGCCGGAGTGTTGGCGTCGAGCACCGCGCCAGGATTGGCGCCGGTGAGCGAGCCCTCTACCTGGGTGAGAACACCGTTGACCGCGGTGGCCCGGTAGCCGCCAGCCGGGCGGCGCAGACGGGGAGCGCCCGAGGGCAGATCGGATACGAACCCGTCGGTCTCCCACGACAGCTCGTCCAAGTCGAACACCGTCACGTCGCCGGCATAACCGGGCAGCAGGCGACCCCGGTCGTTGAAACCCAAGATCTCGGCCTGTCGGCCGGTGATCTCATACACCGCCTGTTCCAGTTCTAGATCGCCCCGCTCGCGTACGTGGCGGGTGAGCAGCAGAGTGGTATCGCCCGCGGCACACATCATCTGCACGTGGGCCCCGGCGTCGGAGGCGCTGATCAAGCAGCGGTCGTCGGAGATCATCTTGGCCACCCCGTCGGTGTTGCTGTTGCTCACTCCCATAGCCACCACCCCAGGCTCCAAGTCGTTCTCCAGAATCCAGTCGGCGAACACATCAGAGGGGTGGCCGCCCCGAGCCTCGGTCAATTCGGCCAGCGAGCGGCCCAGCCAAGCCTCGTTTTCAGGGCGGGTCACCGACGTGAACCGGGCGAAGTCGGGTCGGTTGATGGGGAACAGCGACTTCTCAGTTGCATCCCACTCGTTGCGGGCGATTTCCCGCCAACCGGGATCAACCAGCATTTCCCGCCGGGCCTCGCCGGTAACGCCCATGACCTGGTTCCAGCCCTTGGGGAGCATCATGAACACCATGGTCTGTTCCCAACTCACGTTGAGGTCCACGGTGCGGGGCGAGGAGATGGGCCACATGTCGCAGCCCTCATCTCGGATCGCCTGGGTGAACGCCATGTATTCGTCGGGGCGGTGCGGGGCCATGTCGCTGTGGGAAACCCCGTTCCAGACAGAGGTCACCCCTCGGGGTCCGAGCACCCGGGCCATCCGGCGGATGTCTGCCTCGGGATCCTCGCCGGTGAGGTTGGGGATGAACTCAACCAGCCCATGGCCTGCGGCGGCCAGCACGTCGGCCAGCGCAGCCAGTTCGGTATCGCAAGCCAATCGACTGGGCACCGGACGGCTGCGCCGGTCCAAATCGAAGAATGAGGTGCTGAAGCCATAGCAACCCGCGGCCATGGCATCAGCCATCTCCGCGGCCATGGCCGAAATCTCGGTGGCGGTGGCCTCTCGGGTCCAGGCGTCGTCGCCCATCACATAGATACGCAGCATGGAATGGCCAATCAACGAGGCCATGTTCAGGGCGATTCCTCCCTCGTTCATGGCGTCGCGGTATTGGCGCCATGATCCCCATGACCAGGGAATGCCCGACTCAAAATCGGCCACCGGCATGTCCTCGATGTAGCAGAACACGTCGATGAGCTCGTCGAGATCCTCGGCCTTGGCCGGGGCCAGCGACAGCGAGCAATTCCCGATCAGCGCAGTGGTCACCCCGTGCTGGGGCATCGGGTCGCAGCTCCGATCCCAGAACATTGACGGGTCCAGGTGGGTGTGGGAGTCGATGAACCCAGGAGCCACGTAGCATCCGCCGGCGTCCAGTTCTGTTTCGCCATCGGGCTTGAGGCTGGGGCCAACCTCGGTGATGACACCGCGGCTGATGCGCACATCGGCGGGCCGGGCCGGAGCTCCGGTGCCGTCAATCAGGTTGCCGCCGCGGATGATGATGTCAGCCATGGGCCAAACGATAGAGAACGGGAATACCGCCGATCTCATCAGCGCCGGGGTATCTGTGCGATAGAGAATGGGGCCATGACAGACCACATCAGCACTGAGGCCCTCGAATCGCTGGCCGCCAAACAGGCCATCACCGAGGTGATCTACGGCTATTGCCGAGCTCTCGATCGAATGGACAAGGACGCGGCCTATGCGGTCTGGCACCCCGACGGGACCGCTGACTACGGCGATGACATCTACCGAGGACCTGGATGGGGGTTCGTGGATTGGGTGTGGACGGCCCACGCGGCAATGTCCACCCACTCCCATCAGATCAGCAATGTCTTGATCCAAGTTGACGGGGATCAGGCAGTTAGCGAGGCCTACGTAACTGTGGCGCTGCGCACCTTGCCGTTCGGCGACAGCGCTGACGTCGCCGACATCTACACCCGTGGCCGCTACGTCGACCAATGGTCCCGCCGCGATGGACGTTGGGCCATCGACCACCGCAACTACATCACCGATCACTCGGTGACCGTGCCCAACGCAGACCCCGCCCCCCACGATCCCCGCTCCATCCGCGGCCCGGAGGACCATTCCGTCACCCTGCTCGGCTGATTGCCGGTGTGCCTCTGTACCCGACGTAGCGCAGCAACGAGTTGATCTGATATAGCGATTCGATATAATCGCGGTTCCATGTTGGATCTAGCGGTGCTCGGATTGCTCAAAGAGGGCGATCTTCACGGATACGAGCTGAACAAGCGCCTCAAGTCTCTGGTCGGCGGATACGCCAACTCGTACGGCGCGCTGTACCCCGCCTTGGCCCGCTTGGAGCGGCGCGGCTGGGTCAGCTCCGCTGCCGCTGCCCCCGAGCTCGTCACCCATGAGCAGAATTCGGAGGAGCACGCTCGCCGCAGCCGGAAGCGCAGCACCAAGTCCAAATCAGGCCGAACCCGCAAGGTGTATCAAATCACCGAGGCCGGCGAAGACCACCTGCTGGAACTGCTTCAAGAGGACGCCAACAACGAACGGCGCTTCCGCTTGCAGCTGGCCTTCTGCCGCTTCCTTCCCCCCGACCGACGGCTGGCTCTCCTCGAGCTGCGCCGGGCCCACCTAGTCAGCCTGCAAGCCATGGCTCGCCGCGATCCCGTGCAGACCACCGATCCCTACGTGCGCTCCTTGTTCGAAAGGGACCAAGAGCGCCGAGAAAACGACTTGGTCTGGCTCGACCGGCTGATCGCTGATGAGCGCGCCAACCGGCCACAGGAACCGACCGACCGATGATCGACACCATTCGATCCGACTTCCCCCAAGAAGGGCAACCAACATGAGCAACCCCATCCGAATTGCCATCGCCGGTGTCGGCAACTGCGCCAGCTCTTTGGTGCAGGGCCTCTACTACTACGCCGACGCCGAACCCGACGACCATGTCCCCGGCCTGATGCACGTGGTGCTTGGCGGCTACCACATCAACGACGTTCAGCCAGTCGCGGCCTTCGACGTGGACGCCTCCAAGGTCGGGCTGGATCTGGGCAAGGCCATCAGCGCCGAACCCAACAACACCGTGCAGTTCTGCGACGTTCCCGAGCTGGGGGTGCGAGTGCAGCGGGCCCCCACCCTGGACGGGTTCGGCGAGTTCTACCGAACCCAGTGCGAGGAGTCACCGGCCGAGCCGGTGGACGTGGCCGAGGCGCTGCGGGAGGCCGGGGCCGACGTGCTCATCTCCTACTTGCCGGTGGGTTCCGAAGAGGCCCAGCGCTACTACGCCGAATGCTGCCTGGAGGCCAGCGTGGCCTTCGTGAACGCCATCCCGGTGTTCATCGCCTCTGATCCGGAGTGGGCCCAGCGCTTCACCGACGCCGGCGTGCCGGTGGTAGGCGACGACATCAAGAGCCAGGTGGGCGCCACCATCGTCCACCGCACCCTGGCCCGGCTCTACGAGGATCGGGGCGTGGAGCTCGACCGCACCTACCAACTCAACTTCGGCGGGAACATGGACTTCATGAACATGCTGGAGCGGTCTCGGCTGGTGTCCAAGAAGATCTCCAAGACGCAGTCGGTCACCAGCCAGCTCGACAAAGGCATCGCCGCCGACGATGTGCACATCGGCCCCAGCGACCACGTCCCATGGCTGAACGACCGCAAGTGGGCCCACATCCGCCTCGAGGGCCGGGGTTTTGGCGACGTGCCCCTCAACATCGACCTAAAGCTGGAAGTGGTGGACTCCCCCAACTCCGCCGGCGTCATCATCGACGCCCTGCGCTGCGCCAAGCTCGGCCTGGACCACGGCGTGGGCGGCCCCTTGCTCGGCCCGTCGGCCTACTTCATGAAGAGCCCCCCCATCCAATACCGCGACGAGGCCGCCCGCGAGATGGTCGAAGCCTACGCCCGAGGCGACGTCAGCTAGAACGCCACCTCAAGAGGTGGTTGCGGGCCTCTTCGTGAGTGAGGGGGCCAGAGTCGAGACGGTGGCGATGGAGTTCCTGGATGGCTGCGCCCACGTCGGGGCCGGGCTCCAGACCAAGAAAGTCCATGATCTCCTGGCCGTCGAGTACTGGGGGGCCACACAGGTCGGGCTCGGCTTCCAACAACGCGGCAACGTCGGCGGCCAGCGTTTTCACTGCACCAAGAGCGGTTGCCACGATCACCGCCTTATCCAGATGGGGGTTGGCGTCGACCACCCAGCGGCGCAGCTCGGGCAGGGTTTGGGGCGGCTGGTCAACAATCCGGTGAGCCGCAGCCAATACCGCAGACACTGCCCGGCTGACGGCGGTGGTCGCCCGCCGTTTCGACAGAGAGGCCCGAACGTCGTCGGGCGTTCCCCCATCGGCCAGCAATGCCGCCAGACGGGTGATGGGATCTTCCCCCACGCCACGAAGGCGATCCAGCGCTGCGGTGCTATCGCCGACCGGGCCTAGAACGCGCTCTGCCAGACCGTTTTTAAACAAGAGCTCGAACCCGGTCCCGGGATCGGGCAAGGCGAGGAGCCGATCCAGCTCATCGCGGATACGTTCGGCGGCCACGATGCTTAGCCGGTCGGCCATCGCAACCGTGGCAGCCACCAACGGCGGTTCGGCTGAGAGCTCGAACTGGGCCAAGAACCGTGCCGCTCGCAGCATGCGCAGGGGGTCGTCGCTGAACGTTTCCTCGGGGTCCAGGGGTGTGCGGAGGCGGCCGACACGCAAATCATCGGCACCCCCGAAGGGATCGACGAGCTCCCCATCGGGAAGCTCGACGGCCATGGCGTTGATGGTGAAGTCGCGGCGGGAGAGGTCGGCCTCGATGGCGTCGGCGAAGACCACCTCGGGCTTGCGGGAGTCGGGCAAGTACCGCTCGGTGCGGTGCGTGGTGATCTCCACCCGGCGATCGCCCTTTCGGGCGCCGATGGTGCCGAACCGCTCCCCTTGGGTCCACAGGGTGTCGGCCCAGCCTTCCAAGATCGACTTCACCGCGGTCGGCTGGGCATCGGTGGTGAGATCCAGATCGAAGGCTGTGTCTAGCGGCAGACCCAGCAACGCATCACGCACAATCCCGCCCACCAGGTAGATCCGATAGCCACCGGCAGCAAATCGCTCGGCCAGCTCGCGGGCTTCTTCGCGAACCGGGGCCAGATGGTTGAGGCTCACGGCAACAACGCGGCCGCCGCGGCGGCCACCTCCGCACCCGGTCCACCCCCGGTGGCCGGCTCCGGGCGCCATTGCGTGCCAGCCAAAACGGCTACCGCAGCTGCGGCACAGTCGGCCAGCGCATCCAAGTCGTAGCCCCCCTCAAGAAAGGCAATGCGCCGGCCCGGCGGCACCACATCGATGATTGCATCGGTAAGGTCGGCGAAATCCCCCGCTGCTAAGCCCAGGCTGGTCAGCGGATCGGCCCGGTGCGCGTCGAATCCGGCCGAGAGCACCAGCCAATCGGGGGCGAACGCCTCTACAGCCGGCAGCACTGCATCATCCCAGCCCTGGCGATACGCGTCGCCGGTGGCCCCCGCGGGCATGGGCAGGTTGATGGTGGTGCCCGCCCCGGCCCCTTCGCCCCGCTCCAGCAGCCCACCGGTGCCCGGATAAAACGGGTACTGGTGCCACGACACATACATCACCCGGCCGTCTTCCCAAAAGACATCTTGGGTGCCATTGCCGTGGTGGGCGTCGTAGTCCACCACCAGCACCCGCTCTTCTCGGTCGGCCAGGGCCCGGGCGCAAACTGCCGCGCTGTTGAACATGCAGAACCCCATCGACCGCACTGGGGTGGCGTGGTGGCCGGGCGGGCGCACCGCGCAGAATGCGGCATCAGCCTCCCCGCGGTCCAGTCCGTCGATGGCGGCCAGCCCGGCTCCTGCGGCCAGCAAGGCCACCGCCTCAGACTCAGCCGAAAGCACCGTGTCGGGATCAAGCCGTCCGCCCCCGGCTTGAGCCACCCGGTGAACCGAGTCGAGAACTGACTGGTGGTGAACGGCAAGCAACTCGGCATCGGTGGCCATCCGAGGCTCGGTCGGAACCAGCGCGTCAGCCAGCCCCGCCATCTGCACTCCGTCGATCACGGCGCGCAACCGGGCCGGCCGCTCCGGATGGGAGCGCCCAGTGTCGTGGTCGAGAAAGCGCTCGTCGGTGATCCACAGTACCGACACAGCCCCACGGTACCCCCGCTGTCCCAGCCGCCCGTTCCAATATCCCCGCCGGGCCATTGTTCCAACACACCACTAGCCTCACTGAAATGTTGGGCCGACGGTCGGAGGTACTCCGGCTCGGGGGAGATCGCTTGCGGCTTAGGCACTGGGCTGGCGAGGCTGGGACTGGCCTGCTCATCCAATTGACTCCCGGCTCGGCGGTGTCCGACGGTGCAACAGCTGCCGCGGTTGAATCCGCGGTCACCAAGGGCTACCACCGTCTGAGGACCTCGGCGCTGTCGCACATCGAATCGGAGCCGTTCCTGCGGGCCGGATTCAAGCCCTGTCAGCAGCTCGCCTTGTTGACCCGTCCCATCCAAACCGGACTCCCCGACATCAACGGCAGCACCGTCATCCGACGGGCCCGCCGCCGCGACCATCCCTCGGTGCTGGCGGTGGACCAAGCCTCCTTCGAGCCCTTTTGGCAGCTTGACCAGGACGGTCTCCGCGACGCCCTTCGAGCCACTCCGTTTCGACACTTCCGAGTTGTCCGCAACCGCGCCGACGCGGTCCTAACCGGCTATGCCATCTCTGGGCGCAGCGGCCCAGCCGGATATCTCCAGCGTTTGGCTATCTCGCCCCACCTGCAAGGCCAAGGCGCGGGGGCCGCCCTGGCCATCGATGGGCTGAGGTGGATGGCTCGCTGGGGGGCAACCCGAGCCTGGGTCAACACTCCCCAGCACAACACGGGGGCGCTCAGGCTCTATGAACACCTGGGCTTTGAGCTGGTTCCCCCCGGTCTGCAAGTTCTGGAGATGGTCCTTGAATCCTAGGTTCCGTCCGGGACGCCGAATTGGGGCCCTCGGCCTAGTGATGGCTCTGGTGTTTTTCGCCGCACCCTCCTTCGTGCTCCCGGCGGCGTCCGCCCAAAACGGCGACGACTCTTCT
Organism: Acidimicrobiales bacterium; assembly: GCA_963663255.1. Lineage (GTDB taxonomy): Bacteria > Actinomycetota > Acidimicrobiia > Acidimicrobiales > Bin134 > Poriferisocius. The sequence goes on along the minus strand of OY760141.1, from coordinate 1,084,416 downwards.
GAGGAAGCCGCTCCCACCATCGAGCTGGTCAGCCAAGGCATGTGGATCGCCGATGAGGACTTCTTCCGAGTCTCCTTTCGACTCCTCAATGCTCCTGAAGATTCCACCATTGACATCAACATCGGTGTGCCCATCCGGTCTCGCTCCGCTTTTCTGGATCGGCTGGCTGAGCCCTCCACCGGACTGGTTCTGCACCAGATTTCCCGGTTGGCTGTTCCAGAACCAGATGCCAACGGGATCGCGTCGCTGCAAATCGCTACCACGAGCGACCAAGAGCGAGAAGATGATGAACCGCTGCTCTCGTTGCCGGCCGAAGGTGTGTACCCGGTAAGCCTTGTTCTTCGGGGTTCCGACGGCACTCGACTGGACACCGTCCACACCTTTCTGGCCCGCACCCCCCGGCCGGACTCCGACCAGACTCCCCTGCTGGTGGGCACGGTGCTGTCGGTGAGCGGGCCCCCAGCCGTCGACCAAGAGGGCAACGTGTTTCTGGGATCCGCCGGCCAGAGCCTGCAAACTCTGGCCGATGTTCTCGACCCTCGGGTTCGCCCCCAACTCCGGGCCACGGTCTCGCTCGACCCCCATCTGATCGACGCCCTGGCCATCAGCGATCGGCCCGAACACGCTCAGCTGTTGGCCCGACTCCAACAAGCCACGACCGGTCGCCAAATCGCCAGCAACACCTACGTCCCTCTGGACAGCGATGCGTGGATCGACCAAGACCTCAGTCTCCAGATCGGCTGGCAGATCGAGACGGGGGCAGCGGTGCTGGACGAGCATCTTGGCTCTCAGCCCGATCGCACCATCATGGTGCTGACCACGTCGGCCTCTCCCGAGCTGCTCCAGCGGCTTCAACGAGAACAGGTGGAGCTGGTGTTAGTTCCCGATGCCCTGCTCAATCCGGCCGATGAACTGGTCAGCACGTCGGCCAAAACGTCGTTCCTGCTCCCAGCAATCGACCAACCGGCTCGAGCCGTGGCAATAGACAGCAGCGTGACCGCTCACTTCACCCGAGCCAGCAGCACCGAAGCCGCGCCCTACTTGGTGCTGGCCGATCTGGCCGTCCGCTGGTTTGAAGACCCCCAGAGAATCCGGGGGATTGTTTTGGCGCCGCCCCTGGCCTCACTGCCGGATTCGAGTGGGCTGGGGGTGCTGTTGGACGAGATCAGCGCAAGCCCCATCCTCTCGCCCATCGACCCCGCCACGATTGCCGAGAGGCTCGAACCGGACACCCTTCGAGAGGTGCGCCCCGCCGAGGAGAACGGATTCGGGGAGGACTACAAGGCCGCCTTGACCGACGGCCAGCGCATCGCCCGGTCGTACCAGAACATGGTGGATCCGATCGCCACCGTGGGCACCCCTGAGCGGCAGTTGATCGAGACCTTGGAGCGGGCTCTTCTGCTGTCGGGGGCCTATGGCCTGACCGAAACCCAGCGGGACGCCTATCTGGCCGTGGTAGCCCAGACCGTGCGGGACACCGTGGCCGCCATCCAACCCCCGAGCCAGCAGCGGATCACCCTGACCAGCCGATCGGGGAGCATCCCAATGCTCATTCGCAACAGCCTTGACCACGATGTCATCGTCCGTCTGGACCTCAACAGCGACAAGCTGGACTTTCCTGACGGGAATTCCCGGCTCTGGCGCCTGTCTCCCGGCGTAAACCAAATCCAAGTAGCGGTCCGGGCCAAGACCTCGGGTGACGCCGTATTGGAAATTGGCGTCAACTCGCCCACCGGGCTGCTGGCTTTGGGCGAATCCCAGCTGACCGTGCGGACAACCTCGCTGTCGGGCACCGGGGTGGGGATCGCGGCCGCCGCGCTGGCCATCTTGATGGTTTGGTGGGCCCGGCACTGGTGGTCCCGCCATCGGTCCAAAACCCAGCCTGCGGAGTAGGGTTTGGCCATGGCAGTTCGCATCGTGACCGATAGTTCCTGCGATCTCAGCGCCGCCGACATCGCGCGCTACCAGATCACCGTGGTCCCCCTCACCATCCGCTTCGGCGACGAGGAGTTCACCGACGGCCAAGGTCTTTCGGCTGAAGGCTTCTATGAGAAAATGGCGGCCAGCGACGATCTGCCGTCCACCGCCGCTCCCGCACCGGGGGCGTTCGAAGCCGCATTTCGCGGGTTGGCCGCCGACGGAGCCGACGCAGTGGTGTGCATCAACCTGTCGTTCGCCCTGTCGGCCACCGGGGAGTCGGCCCAGAATGCGGCCCGATCATTGGTGGGCGAGGTGGACGTCCGGGTAGTGGACTCCGGCAAGGTTTCGGTGGGCCTGGGCCTCATGGTGAAAGCCGCGGCGGCCTCCGCCGAAGCCGGACACAGTGCGGGCGAGATCGAAGCCCAGTTGGCCCTTCTCAAAGACCGAGTTTTCATCTATGCCGTGCTAGACACCCTGGACAATCTCAAAAAGGGCGGGCGCATCGGCACCGCGCAAGCCCTTTTGGGCAGCGCTTTGTCCATCAAGCCTTGTCTGGATCTCACCTCGGGCGTCGTGGAGGAGGCAGGCAAACAGCGAACCAGAGGCAAGGCCCGCACTTGGCTGGCCAAACAGGTGGCCGAAGCCGGTGAGTTGGAGCAATTGGCCCTGGCCCACGGTGCGGCCGACGACATCGACGCGTTCACCACCAGCCTGGGCGACACCCCCGCCCACAATTCCGTGACGGTGTCCCTTGTCGGCCCGGTCGTGGGCACCCACGCCGGACCAGGAGTAATTGCCGCGGCCTTTATTCCCGCCCCCTAAGTACGTCTTGGCCCGTAGAAAACCCCATCGGTAACCTTCGGGCCGTGTCGGAGTTCCTCCGCGACTACCTCCTTGTCGTCTTATTCCTCGTGCTGGCCGGTGCGTTGGTGTTCGGGATGCTGGGGCTCGGCAGCCTGCTCCGTCCCACTCGGTCGCAGCCCCAGAAATACATCACCTACGAGAGCGGCGTCGACCCCGTAGGGCTGGGCTGGTCGCAGAGCAACATCCGGTATTACGTGTTCGCCCTTCTCTTCGTCATGTTTGACGTCGAGGCCGTGTTCATCTTCCCCTGGGCCACCCGATTGGAGGCCTACGGAACGTTCGGCTTGGTCGAAATGGCCATCTTCATCTTCATCCTTGCGCTGGGTTTGGTATACGCCTGGCGAAAGGGCGTTCTTCGGTGGATCTGAGGTAGGCAGTGGGACTGGTCGCTAGCGGGAAAGCTCCAAAACCCCTGACCATGCTGCTCAATCTTGGACGGAAGTACTCCATCTGGATGTACCAGTGGGGCCTGGCCTGCTGCGCCATCGAGATGGGCGCGGTCATCGGCTCCCCCCGCTACGACGTCATGCGCCTCGGCGTTATCCCGTTTCCCGCCAGCCCCCGGCAGGCCGACCTGGTGGTGATCTCGGGCACGGTCACCGACAAGATGGTCCCGTCGATCCTCCGCCTCTACGAGCAGATGCCCGACCCGAAGTACGTCATCTCGATGGGCTCCTGCGCAAACTGCGGAGGCCCGTATTGGGACTCCTACTCGGTGACCAAGGGTGTCGACCAGATCATCCCGGTGGACGTGTATGTGCCCGGCTGTCCGCCCCGTCCCGAGGCATTGCTGGAAGGCATCGTGCTGCTTCAGGAGCGCATCGGCAACGAGGACCCGGCTGTGCGGTGGCGAGGTGACCCAATTGTCGTCGACTGAGATCGAGAACGACGCCGCTGAAGCCGGGCCGCAACCCGACTCGCGCCGAGAAGCTTGGGCTGCTCAGCTGGCCGACACGCTGGGCGACGGTTTCGTAGAGCACCACATCATCTCGGGCAGCGACCTTTGGATCCGGGTCACCCGCGATTCGTGGTCCGGTGCGGCCACCGCCGCCCGCGACCTGCTCAGCTGCCAGTTCTTCGACTGGCTGTCAGCCATCGACTGGCTCCCCTCTCCCTACGGGCGGGACATGGACGCCCAAGAGGACAACCCCCAGCCCAAGGCAGCCGACCCCATGGAACAGGGTCACGCCGGAGGCCAGACCCGGTTCCAGATGATGATGCGCCTCTACTCCATCACCGAGCACATGGGCGTCACCATCAAAGCCGACCTGCCCAATGACGATCTGAGCATCGACACCCTGATCCAGGTGTACGCCGGGGCCAACTGGCACGAGCGGGAGGCCTGGGAGATGTTCGGGATCCACTTCAACGGCCACCCCGACCTCCGCCACATCTATCTGCCCGGCGAGTTCGAGGGCAACCCCCTCCGCAAGGACTTCCCGCTGCTGGCCCGACGGGTGAAGCCGTGGCCCGGCATCGTGGACGTGGAGCTGTTTCCCGGCGAGGAAGGCCCATGACCGCCGTCGGCGCCGACCAACGCCAACAGTTCGCCTACGTCGCCACCCAGGCCGCCGACGCCCGCCTCAACGTGGAGATCGAGACCGAGGGCATGACCCTCAACATCGGCCCCCAGCACCCGGCCACCCACGGCACGCTCCGGCTGGTGGCCCGCCTCGACGGCGAGCAGGTGGTGGAGGCCGAGCCGATCATGGGCTACATGCACCGGGGCTACGAGAAGTTGGCCGAGGTGCGAACCTACCCCCAGGTCACCACCCTCATCAACCGCATCGACTGGCTGGGGAGCTTCGCCAACGAGGTGCCGTTCATTCTGGCCGCCGAGAAGCTCATGGAAGTCGAGGCCCCCCCTCGGGCCCAATGGATCCGCACCTTGTTGTTCGAGCTAAGCCGGATCGCCAACATCACCCTGTTCTTGGGCGACATGGCGGTGCAGCTCGGGGCCCTCACTCCGGTGTTCATGGCATTCCGCGACCGGGAGTTCGTGCTCAATCAGATCGAGGCGGTCACCGGCGGTCGCTTCCACCCCAACTTCGACCGCATCGGCGGCGTAAAGGATGACCTGCCCAAGGGCTGGATCGAAGACACCAAGCAGGCCATGGAGAAGATCCGGGACTTCTGCGACGAGTTCGAGGATCTGGTGCTGGGCAATGAGATCTTCCAATCCCGCTCCCGAGGAATCGGTATCGTGCCCCCGGCCGTTGGCCTTTCATACGGGCTGTCGGGCGCCAATATCCGGGCCAGCGGGGTTGATTGGGATCTACGCCGCGACGGCCATGAGGCCCTGGTGTACGACCAACTCGACTGGAAGGTGTGGACCCACCCCGACGGCGACTCCTTCGCCCGCTACTGGGTGCGGCTCCAAGAGACCCGGGAGGCCACCCACATGGTGGACCAGCTCTTGGACGGGCTTCCCGCCGGGCCAATCATGGCCAAGGTGCCCCGCATCATCAAGGTGTCGGCGGGAGAGGCCTACGCCGCCACCGAGAACCCGCTGGGCGAGATGGGCTACTACATAGTCAGCAAGGGCGATTTGGTGCCGTTCCGTGTGAAGATCCGCTCGGCCAGCTTCTCCAACATCTCCATCACCCCGTGGCTGCTAAAGGGCGTGTACGTCCCCGACATAATCACGATTCTGGCCAGCCTGTACTTCATACTCGGAGACATCGACCGATGACCGCAGGCACCGTGATGTCCGGCCTGCTGGCCGTCGAGGTGCCCTACTGGGCGACGGCCATCATCAAGATGGGCGTGATCGCCTTGGTCATCCCCACCGCCGCCCTGGTGCTGGGCTACGTGTTCTTGCTGAAGGTGATGAGCTTCATGCAGAGCCGCCTGGGACCCATGGAAGCCGGTCCCTACGGCACCTTGCAGCTGCTGGCCGACGGGGTGAAGTTCTTGCAGAAAGAGGACATCTTCCCGGAAAAGGCCGATCGGACGGTTTTCGCCCTGGCCCCGCTGGTGGTGCTGATCTCCACGTTCTTGATCTATGTGGTCATACCCACCGGCCCCGACGCCGTGGTGGCGCAGTTGGACGTGGGCATCTTCTACGCCCTGGCGGTGTCGTCGCTGTCAGTGGTGGGCATCTTGATGGCCGGTTGGGCCTCGTCCAACAAATACGCCCTCATGGGCGGTCTGCGGGCCGCCGGCCAGCTCATCGCCTACGAACTCCCGCTGGTACTGGCAGTAATGGGCGTGGTCATCCAAGCCGGCACCCTCGACCTGCAAAAGATCGTCACCGCCCAGGCAACCGGAGAGATCTTCGGCTGGGACGGCATCGGCAACCCGTTCATCCTCACCCAGTTCGTGGGCTTCTTCATCTTCTTGGTGGCGGTGCAGGCCGAGCTCACCCAGCCCCCGTTCGACATGCCGGTGGCCGAGTCCGAGATCGTGGGCGGCTACCAGGTGGAGTACACCGGCTTTCGGTTCCTGTTCTTCTTCATGGGCGAGTTCGGCACCGCCTTCGCCTTCGCCGCGCTGGCCGCAGTGATGTTCCTGGGCGGCTGGGCGCTGCCGTGGGGCGACCTCGAGCACTGGGCCTTCAACATCGTCGGGCCGGTCATCATGCTGGTGAAGGTCATGGCGGTTGCCGCGCTGATCTTCTGGTTCCGCTTCACCTATCCGCGGCTGCGAGAGGATCAGCTCCAGCGCTTAGCGTGGAAATTCCTGATTCCGCTGTCGCTGGTCAACATCGTTATCACCGGCATTTTCAAGGTCGTTTTGTAGGAGATCGTTATGGCATTGGTACCAGGATTGATAACGGGACTGAAGGTCACCGCTCGCACCATGTTCCGCACCCTGTTCGGCGACGGCCCCCCGCTGGTCCCCGCCCCCTCCAAGCACTCCCACACCGTGCAATACCCCCATGTTAAGGAGATGCCCGCCGACCGAGCTCGAGGTGTGATCGCCCTCCACGAGGAGAACTGCACCGCCTGCATGCTCTGCGCCCGGGAGTGCCCCGACTGGTGCATCTACATCGAGGGCCACAAATACCTGGCCCCGCCCCGCCGGGAGGGGGGCAAGCCCCGCCAGAAGAACGCGCTCGACCGCTTCGACATCGACTACAGCCTGTGCATGTACTGCGGAATATGCGTGGAGGTGTGTCCGTTCGAAGCTTTGTTCTGGAGCCCCGAGTACGAGTACTCCGAACCCCGCATCGCCGACATGCTCCACGACAAGGAGCGCCTCAGCGAGTGGATGGACACCGTTCCCGATTTCGAGTCCTATGAGCCCGGTTCCGAGCAGAAGGTGTTGAAGGTTCCTCGGTGATCGCCGAGCACGTTGCCTTCGGGATCATCGCCGCGGTGATGGTGGCCTCCGCCCTGCGGGTGGTGACCACCCGCGACATCGTGCACGCCGCCCTGTATCTGGTAATCGTGCTGGCCGGGGTGGCCGCCCTGTTCCTGCTGGTGGGCGCCGAGTTCACCGGCATCACCCAGGTGCTCATCTACATCGGCGCGGTGATTGTGCTGTTCCTATTCGGCATCATGCTCACCCGGTCCGACTTCAAACAGGACGAGGAGACCGACCACAAGCGCAAGTTCCCCGCGGTGCTTACCGCCCTTTTGCTTTTGGCCGTGATGATCGGTGCGCTGGTGGACCGCTTCGAAGGCATAAAGCTGGATGCCAACCTGCCCGACGGCCTGACTCCCCAGACCACCGCTCAGGTGTCTGACGAGCTGTTCTCCCAGTACATCGTGCCCTTTGAGGCGGTGTCGGTGCTGCTGTTGGCCGCCCTCATCGGCGCCATCGTGATCGCCCGCCGAGAGGAAGGCGGCTGATGCTTCTCAATGAGATGCTCCTTTTGGGCGCGGTGTTGTTCTGCATCGGGGTCTACGGCGTGCTGGCCCGCCGCAACGGCGTGCTGGTGCTCATGTCCATCGAGCTCATCTTGAACGCCGTGAACATCAACCTGGTGGCCTTCGGGGCGTTCCACGACACGGTCATGGGCCAGATCTTCGCCCTGTTCGTGATCACCGTGGCCGCCGCCGAAGTGGGAATCGGGCTGGCCATCGTGCTGCTGCTGTACCGGAACCGGCGATCCATCGACTTGGACCAAGTCGATCTGATGAAGGGGTGACGGGCCAGTGCTGAGTGCAAGCATCGCTGCCGCCGAAACCGCCGGCAAGGCCGTAGCCGCTTCGGGCTGGTTCCTGGAGAACGCCTGGCTGATCTGGCTGTTCCCCGCGGTGTCGTTCCTGCTGATCTTGCTATTCGGCAAGCGATTCCCCCGAGGTGGCTCCGAGATCGGCATCGCCGCGGTGGGAGCCTCCTTCGTGTTCGGCCTGCTCACCGCCATCCAGTGGATCAGCGAGGTGGAGGGCGCCGGCGGAGGGGGCGCTGAGGGCGAGCACGCCCTGGGCGCGGGCGGGCTGGCCGCTGCGGCCGAGGGGGAGGCCTCCGGCGGGGTGGGGGCGCTCACCCGGTCGATCACCTGGCTCACCAACGGGACCGAGGCCATCGGCGCGGGAATCATGATTGACGGCCTGGCCGTGATGATGATCTTCGTGGTCACCGTGGTGTCGTTGCTGGTGCACATCTACTCCACCGACTACGTGGCCGGCGATCGCCGCTACACCCACTTCTTCGCCTTCTTGAGCCTGTTCACCGCGTCGATGCTCTTCTTCGTCACCGCCTCCACCACCATCCAGATGCTGGTGGGCTGGGAGCTGGTGGGGGTGTGTTCGTTCGTGCTCATCGGCCACTGGTGGGAGGAGAAGGACAACTCCGATGCCGCCCTCAAGGCCTTCTTCACCAACCGGGTGGGCGACATGGGCATCATCATCGGAGTGTCCATCCTGTTCTTCGGCGCGGGCACCTTTGACGTAATCGGCGTGAACGAGGCCGCCATCAGCGGCGCCATGAGCCACACGGTCACGCTGGCCGCCGCTTTGTGCCTCACCGCCGCGGTCATTTCCAAGTCGGGCCAGTTCTTCCTCCACACCTGGCTGCCCGACGCCATGGCCGGACCCACCCCGGTGTCGGCCCTCATCCACGCCGCAACCATGGTGGTGGCCGGGATCTTCATGGTGGCCCGGCTGTATGGGGTGTTCTTCGAGGGCTACTCAATCGGCGGCTCCAGCATCAACCTGCTGGCCCTCATCGGCGGAATGACCACCCTGGTGGGCGCCACCCTGGCCTTCGTCCAGAACGACATCAAGCGGGTGCTGGCCTACTCCACCGTCTCCCAGCTGGGCTACATGGTGCTGGCCCTGGGAGTGGGGGCGTGGACCGCGGCCCTGTTCCACCTGTTCACCCACGCCTTCTTCAAGGCCTGCCTGTTCTTGGGCTCGGGCTCCGTCAGCCACGCCGTCCACTCCTTCGACATGAAGGAGGACATGGGCGGGCTGCGCAAGCACATGCCCCACACCTACCGAACGTTCATGATCGGCACCGTGGCGCTGGCCGGGCTGCCCATCTTGTCGGGGTTCTGGTCGAAGGACGAGATCTTGGCCGGCACCGGGGGGTGGGGACTGTTCGGCGGCACCGGGGGCAACGGGGCCTACACCGTGATGCTGGCCATGGGCATGATCACCGCCGCCCTCACCGGGGCCTACATGACCCGGGTGGTGTATCTGACCTTCTTCGGGGAATTCCGGGGCCACGGCACCCCCCATGAGTCCGGCCCTCGGATCACCGTGCCGCTGTGGATCCTGGCCGGGTTGGCCGTCGTCGCCGGGTTCATCAACTTCCCGGCCGGCTTCCAGCTCGTTCCCGCCAGCTGGGAAGAGAAGTTCCTCCAATGGGTAGAACCCGTCGGGGTGAGCTACTTCCCCGCCATCAGTCACGCCACTCCGTCGTGGACGCTGGCCATCGTGTCGGTGATCGTGGCCCTGGTAGGCATCGGCGCCGCTTACCGCTACTACTTCGTCCGGGTGCGGGCGGTGAGCCCAGCAGCCACAGAGCTGCCCGACGGGCTTACCACCAAGTCGTCGCTGGCCCGCCTCGGCCACCGGATCCTGGTGAACAAGTACTACCTCGACTGGCTGTACACCACCGTGATCGTCGGCTTCGTCAAGGGGCCATTGGCCCGCGCCGTCTACTGGACCAACCAGAACGTCATCGACCGGGTGGTCAACGAGGCCGGCACCCGCTCGGTGCAGGCCGGAGAGCTCGTCTACCACAAGGTGGACCAACTGGTGGTGGACGGCATCGTCAACGCCACCGGGAGAATATCCGACAGCTCGGGGGAGGAGCTGCGCCGAATCCAAACCGGCAAGGTGCAGCAGTACGCCGCCATCATGTTCGCCGCCGCCACCATCCTGGCCGGCATTTTCATCATCGTCATCTAGGGAGCACACGTACAAATGGAGTCATTTCTCAACGACTGGGGGCTGAGCATCCCGACGTTCCTGCCGATTATCGGCGCGGCCGTCATGATGCTCATTCCCAAGGATCGAGAGCAGCTCCACAAGCTGATCGCATTGGCGACCACCGTGGCGGTGGCCGTCTTCGGCTTGCTGCTGTTGATCCAGTTCGTCGACAACGACAACTACGGAGCCCTCAACTTCGTGGTCGACAAGGGGTGGATCGATGTGATCGACTCCCGCTACATCTTGGGCGTCGACGGCATCTCACTGCCGCTCATGCTGATGACCATGCTGATCGTGCCGTTGTGCGTGATCTACTCCTGGAACCACTTTCCCGAGCCGCACAATCCCAAGGCCTTCCTGATGCTGATCCTCATCCTGGAGACCGGAATGATCGGCACCTTCGCCGCCCAGGATCTGATCCTGTTCTTCGTGTTCTTCGAGGTCGTGCTGCTGCCCATGTACTTCATGATCGGGGTGTGGGGCGGCGAGAACCGGCGCTACGCCGCCATCAAGTTCTTCCTCTTCACCCTGTTCGGCTCGGCGCTGATGCTGGTGAGCTTCCTGGCCCTGTACTTCCTGGCCGACGCCGGCACCTTCGACATGCGGCTATTGCCCGAGGCCGCCGCCGGGATCGCCAAGTCGTCGCAGGTCTGGGTGTTCGGCGGCATGTTCCTGGGGTTCGGGGTCAAGGTGCCCATGTTCCCGTTCCACACCTGGCTTCCCGACGCCCACACCGAGGCCCCCACTGTGGGCTCGGTGATCCTGGCTGCGGTTTTGTTGAAGCTGGGCACCTACGGGTTCGTCCGCATCGCCATCCCCATCCTGCCCGAGGCCGCCGCCGAATGGGCCCCGTTCATCGGGCTGCTGGCGGTGATTGGGATTATCTACGGGGCATTGGGCTGTCTGGCCCAGCGCGACTTGAAACGGCTGGTGGCGTTCTCGTCGGTGGCCCACATGGGCTTCGTGATGCTGGGCATCGCCACCCTCACCGACTTCGGCATCAACGCCGCGGTGTTCGGCATGGTGGCCCACGGGCTCATCACCGGGATGCTGTTCTTCCTGGCCGGATCGGTGAAAGAGCGCTACCACACCCTCGACATGTCCCGGTTGGGCGGCCTATTGGTACAGGCCCCCCGCATGGGCTGGATCCTCGGGTTCTGCGCCATGGCCTCGCTGGGCCTACCCGGCCTGGCCGGGTTCTGGGGCGAATTCCCCGCCATCTTGGCCTCCTACAACCCCGCCGAGGTGCTAGCCGAGGAAACCTTCCGGTCGTACATGGTGATCGCCGCGCTGGGCACGGTGCTGGCCGCCGGCTACCTGCTGTGGATGCTCCAGAAGACCGCCTTCGGCAACCCCCGTGAGGAGTTCGCCAACGATCCCCACGTTCACGACGCCACCATCTCCGAGTACCTGGCCTGGGCACCGCTGCTCATCCTCATCGTGGTGCTGGGGGTGTACCCCCAACTGCTGTTCGGGGCCACCGATCCCGCGGTGGTCAACTCCATCAGCGAATGCCTCGACTCCGTGACCAGCGGGGCGTGTTTCGACGCGGCGGCCGGTAAGTAGGACCCCCGGTGCTTGCGTCCCTGCCCTCGATCGTCGGCTTCGTCCGACCGGACATCGACTGGCACGCCGTCGCGCCCGAACTCACCTTGCTGGGGGTAGGCGCGGTGGTCACCCTGCTCGACATCGTGCTGTTAGAGCGGGGACGGGCCTACACCTCTGCGCTGGCCGGCATCGGGCTGCTGGTGGCGCTGATACCCATCGTGACCTTGGCCGCGGCAGGCGACACCCGGGAGATGTTCGGCGGGGCCTTCGTGGTGGACGATTTCGCCCTGATCCTCAAGGCCATGTTCATCGTGGTCGCCTACATCGTGGTGCTGTTATCCACCAACTACATCGCCGAGGGCGACTACTGGGAGAACGAGTACTACGGCCTGTTGCTGGCATCGGTAATGGGCATGGTGCTGATGGCGTCGGCCCGCGATCTGGTGACCATCTTCGTGGCCCTGGAACTGCTGTCCATCCCCGCCTACCTGATGGCCGCGTGGCGCAAAGCCGACCCCAAGAGCAACGAGGCCGGGCTCAAGTACTACCTGATGGGGGTGTTCGCCTCGGCCATCATGCTGTACGGCATGTCGCTGCTGTTCGGCCTGGCCGGCGACACCCGCCTGTCGGTCATCTCCGAAACGGTGTCGAGCGGCAGTACCAATCCGGTCATCACGCTGGGCATCATCTTCGTGATCATCGGGTTCGCCTTCAAAGTGTCGGGCTTCCCGTTCCACACCTGGGCCCCCGACACCTACGAAGGCGCGCCCACCCCGGTGACCGCCTTTTTGGCCGTGGCCTCCAAAGCCGCCGGTTTCGTGGCCCTCATGCAACTGGTGCATGCCGGCTTCCCCGGCCGGGACGACGTCTACCAGCCCTTGCTGTGGATCCTGGCCGTAGGCTCGATGACCGCCGGCAACCTCATCGCCCTGCGCCAAGAGAACATCGTGCGCCTCATGGCCTACTCCGGGGTGTCGCAGGCCGGGTTCATGCTGGCTCCCCTGGCCGTGGCCGGCGATATCGGCGGGGAGGCCCTCTCCGCCGTGATCACTTACGTGCTGATCTACGCCGCCATGAACCTGGGCGCCTTCGCGGTGATCATCGCCGTGGCCCGCCGCACCGCCTCCGGGGAGATCAGTTCCTACGCCGGGCTGTTCAAGTACGCCCCGGGCATGACCGTTCTCATGACCATATTCCTGTTCTCCCTCGCCGGAATCCCCCCGCTGGGCGGCTGGTTCGCCAAGTTCGCCGTGTTCCGGGCCGTGTTGGAAGCCGACACCGGCTGGGCCTACTCCCTGGCTGTCATCGCCGCGGTCAACTCGGTGATCGCGCTCTTCTACTACGCCAAAGTGGCCCGCATGATGTGGTTCGAGGACGTCCCTGAAGAAGCCGACACCACGTCTCTCAGTGTGCCTCCCTCCCTCGTGGCTGCCCTCGGCCTAACCGCGGCGGCCACCCTCCTGTTCGGCATCTACCCCGCCGTCATCACCCACTTCACCGACGGCACCCTCATCGCGCTGACTCCCTAGGGCCCGAAAATTTCAGGACCAATTTAGTGTATTAGTGGTGTATGGTTTGTGCATGACCCGGACGAACATCGATCTCGACGACGAAGCCTGCGCTGAGGTCATGCGGCGGTACCAGCTGGGCACCAAGCGGGAAGCCGTTAACCTGGCTCTGACAATGGTGGCCGGCGACCCGATGACGGTGGAGGAAGCACTTCAGATGCAAGGGACCGGCTGGGACGGCGACCTCGACGAGATGAGGACCTACGAGGTCTGGTGATTCTCGTCGACACCTCGGTGTGGGTCGAGTACCTCCGCAATACGGGGAGCGATTCACAGATCCGACTCAGGTTGTTGATCACAACCGAGGCCGAACTGGCGATAACCGATGCAGTAAGACTGGAACTCCTAGCCGGCGCTCGGGATGACATCCACGAACAGAAACTCAGACGTCTCTTGGCCCGCGCGGTGACCCTGCCCACTCATTCCTCACATTACGACTACGCCGCCGCTGTCTATAGGTCCTGTCGCAGGAGGGGTGAGACGATTCGCAAGCTCCTGGACTGCTTGATCGCCGCGGTGGCCATTCACTCCGGGGTTCCGGTTCTTCATGCCGACGGCGACTTCGATGTCATGGCCCAGCACACCGACTTGGAGGTCGTGGCCCTGTCATAGCCTCTTGGCGTGATCGCTAGTGAAAGGAACCGCTTTCGTGCCCGAGCTGCCTGATGTGGTGGTCTATCTGGAAGCGTTGGACCGGTTTGTGGTGGGGCGGGAATTGCGCAAGATCCGGGTGATCGGGGTCAGCCTGCTGCAAACGTTCGACCCGCCGATCAGTGCGGCCGAGGGCCGTGCTGTAGTTGGCACCCGGCGGTTGGGCAAGCGCCTGGTGCTCGAATTGGACGGGCCGGACGAGCTGTACTTGGTTGTCCACCTCATGGTGGCGGGGCGGCTGCGGTGGCGAGACCAGCCAGGCGCCAAGTCGCCAGGAAAGATTGGTCTGGCCGCATTCGACTTCGAACACGGCACCCTGCTCCTCACCGAGGCCAGCAAGCGCAAGAGGGCATCGCTGTGGCTGGTGAACAGTGGCGATGCCCTGGCCGAGGGTCACGACCGGGGCGGGGTGGAGCCGCTTGAGGCCGATGAGGCCGCGTTCCGCAACGCCCTGAACACCCGTAACCGCACTCTCAAGCGAGCCTTGTGCGATCCCACCGTGTTCAGCGGCATCGGCAACGCCTACAGCGACGAGATCTTGTTCCATGCCGGGCTGTCTCCGGTGCAGCGCACCGGACACCTCAGCGACACCGAGATTGCCCGCCTCTACCAGGCGACCCGCTCCACGCTGGTCGATTGGACCGATCGCCACCGTCAAGCGGTAGGCGCCGGCTTCCCCGACAAGGTGACCGCCTTCCACGACGACATGGCCGTTCACGGCAAATACAACCAGCCCTGTCCGGTGTGCGCGGTGCCCGTTCAGCGCATCGTCTACGCCGACAATGAGGTGAACTACTGCCCCCAGTGCCAAACCGGCGGCCGGGTGCTGGCCGACCGATCCCTGTCCCGCCTTCTGAAAGACGACTGGCCCCGCAGCATCGAAGACCTCGAGGACTGATCGGCAGCTTTCCCCTCAGCGAACTATCTTCCCGATGTCGACGAGGAGGCCACAGTATGAGTTCGTTTAGACGAGAGTCCACCGCCGCAGAGGTCGTTGATGGGCTCGACCTGTCGGGACAAGTATTCGTGATCACCGGGACAACAAGCGGTTTGGGCGAGGAGTCGGCCCGAGTGCTCGCCGCTCGGGGCGCCCAGGTGGCCATGCTGGCCCGCGATCTCCAGAAGAATCTCGAAGCCGCCGAGCGCATCCGCTCAACGGTGACCGACGCCGATCTATCGACCCACCAGCTCGACCTCTCCGATCTGGCCAGCGTGGCCCGGTTCGCAGCCGAGGCCGCCGACGAGTTCGACCGTATCGACGTGTTGATGAACAACGCCGGAGTGATGTGCTGTCCGTTCGGCCGAACCGCCGACGGTTTCGAAATGCAGTTCGGCACCAATCACCTGGGCCACTTCGCCCTCACCGTCCGGTTGTTGCCACTAATACGCCAAGCCGACAAGCCCCGGGTAGTCACCCTCTCTTCAGGCGGACACCGCATCTCCGACGTCGACCTCGACGACCCCAACTTCGAGCACACCCCTTACGACCCTTGGGTGGCCTATGGCCGATCCAAAACCGCCAACGTGCACTTCGCCGCCGAGTTGGCCCGGCGCTTCGGCGACCAAATGCTGTCGCTGTCGGTCCATCCCGGCGCGATCCCTACCAAGCTGGGCCGGCACATGACCAAGGAAATGATTGACGGCATGAGGGAGCGAGCCAAAGCGAGTTCGTCCTCAGGCCAAGGCCTCCAATACAAGACCCTGGAATCTGGCGCCGCCACCCAGGTATGGGCGGCTACCGCTCCCGAACTAGCCGAGAACAACGGCAAGTATCTGGCCGACTGCAACGTGGCCGAGCCGGGAACAGGCGAGATCGGCTACGCCCCCCATATCTACAACCCGGCCACCGAGGCCGCTCTGTGGGAGCTGAGCGAACGCCTCGTCGACTTGTCGGTCTAGGAGAACATCACCAAATGGTGAGCTTGCGCCAAAGAATGGACCCCTGAATGCGTACACCGATTTACCGTTCCCGTCCGATAGATCCAACTCCGACAACATTCGGTCGTTGTGAGCGGATCAACGACTTCGTGGTGATGTCCGAGGGATTCTCCAACGTCTATCTGCTGGAAGCCGAGGGGTCGAGCGTGCTGGTCAACTCGGGCATGGGCGTCGAGGCCCCCGTGCACCATCACAATCTCTCGTTGCATTCGGATTCCCCCATCAGCCACCTGGTCTTTACCCAGGGCCACGTGGACCACGTCGGTGGTACGGCGTACTTTCGAGAGCTCTACCCCGGCCTCAAGGCAATTGCGCAGAGCAGAAACCCCGAACATCAGAGCTACGAGGCCCGACTAGACGAGTTTCGCGCCCGTCGTTCTGGGTTCGCATTCAACGAGGAATTCGCCGCCCTGTTCGCCGATTACCGCGAGCACGGCTACACCGATTTCAACGCCCAGGATGCCCCCACTCCCGATGTGCTGTTCGACGACCGGCTGGATCTCCAGGTGGGCGGGCTCGACGTGGAACTCATTTCATGCCCCGGTGCCGAAACCAACGACTCGCTGATCGTGTGGCTGCCCCAACATCGCATCTGCCTCACCGGCAATCTGTTCGGCTGCCCCTTCGGACACTTTCCCAACCTCTCCACCATTCGTGGCGATCGCTACCGCGACGCGTTGGTTTGCGCCCAGGCGGCTCAAACGGTGCTCGACCTCGCACCTGAGATGATCCTCTACGGCCATCACGCTCCCGTCGTTGGCCAGGAGGTGATCGAAGCCGAGTTGATCGCCTTTCGCGACGGAACCCTGTACGTACACGATGAGACAGTGAAAGGAATGAACGCAGGCAAGGATGTCCGCACGCTCATGCAGGAGATCAAGCTGCCCTCAGAACTGGAGCTCGGAGAGGGCTACGGCAAGGTCTCGTGGGGAGTGCGCTCGATCTGGGAGAACTACAGCGGTTGGTTCCACGCGGAATCAACTACAGAGCTCTATGACGTCGGGCCTCGATCGGTGAACGCCGACCTCGTGGATCTGGCCGGCGTCGACCGGATCGTCGGGCGCGCCGCCAAGAAATTGGCGGCCGACCAACCAGAACAGGCGCTCCACTTGCTCGACATCGTGCTCAGCAACCAGCCCGATCATGCCGGAGCCCGAGAACTTTCTCGACAAGTACACCAGCGCCTGCTGTCCAGGTCTGAGAACATGTGGCTGACACGATGGCTCAAACACCAGTTGAAGTCGCTGGCCGACTGACTGGTTGCCGCCGTCACCATATGCCGCGGTCTTATCGTCGCAACGCACTAGTAGGCCGCACCGATGACTCCAGGAGGCGAAGAGATGGGATCATTCAAGGGAGGTACCACCAATGGCTGACCAAGATGGAAACGGCACAGCCCCCAATGTCTTGTTGATCACCACAGATCAACATCGCTGGGATTGGCTTGGGTGCCATGGCACGCCTGGGGTTGTGACCCCGCACCTCGATGCATTGGCGGGACGTGGTACGAGGATCACCGGTCACGTCACCAATTCCTCGGTGTGTGTACCGGCGCGGATCGGGCTGGCTACTGGGAGGACTCCTCTGTCAATCGGGGCGCAGACCAACAATGACGTGCTCGACTCCGCGCTACCGACGTATTACCAACAGCTCCGCGATGCCGGCTACAAGGTCGGTGTAGTCGGCAAGCTCGACCTCGACAAGGGAGATCTCCAACATGGCCCCCGCGGCGATCGTCCCAAGGCATACCGCTGGGGGTTCACCCATCCCATCGAGACGCTGGGCAAGATAATCGCCGGCCTCCCTTTCCCCGACGCACCGTCTGGGCCTTACAACATGTGGCTTCAAGAACAAGGACTCTGGGAGGGCTTTCGAGATGACTACACCGCCCGCATGCAGGAGATTTTCGCCGGACGCCCGGGGTTCGGAGGCGAGAAATCAGTGTCCGATCTGTGGTACCGAGATTCGGTTCTGCCAACCGAGGCGTGGATTGACCACTGGATCGGCCAAAAAGCGTGTGAATGGCTCGAGGAAGTGCCTAGTGGCTTTCCCTGGCACCTCTATGTCAGCTTCTGCGGGCCTCACGACCCCTTCGACCCTCCGAGGGAGTTCGGAGAGCAATTCCGCGACGCCGATGTCCCTGAACCCGTGCTCGACGACGGGACACCTCGGGCTAGGAGATTCGGGCAGTCACAGTCCGCCCTCCCCCCGGATGAGTTGATGAAAGCCCGGCGCCAATACACAGCAGAATTGGCCGCCATCGACATTCAGATCGGCGAAATCCTGGCCACGTTGGACGCGATCGGTCAGACCGATGACACCATCGTGATGTTCACTGCCGACCATGGCGAGATGCTGGGCGATCACCGCCTCTTCCAGAAGCACTACGGGTACGAGCCGTCGATGCGGATCCCGATGATCGCGGCCGGACCGGGAATCCCCAACGGGGTCAGCAACGCGCTGACCGAGCTCATTGATGTGACGGCCACGATTCTCGACTACACCGGCACGGAGATCGAGGGTATCGACGGTCGCTCACTGCGCCCGGTCTTCGAGCAACCCGAGGCTCAATTCCGGGATGCGGTTACCTGTACCGAGCACCAGCATCGATCGATCCGCACCGACCAGTGGAAGTACATACACAATGTGCAATCACCAGACGACCCTCACGAGCTCTACAACCTGCTCGAAGATCCTGAAGAGACCACCAACTTGATCGACTCTGAGCCCTCTATGGCAGAGGACCTTCTCCAAGGGTTGGTCGAGTTGCTTGGCGCCGAAGAGGTAATGGCCCCAATTGAGGCTGCGTCAACTGGTTTCTTGGTCGCCGAGGGCCAATGACGACTGGCAGTCGCCACACAGCGGTTTAGGAGCGCCGAGGCCCGCCCCGGGTGCCCGGCCACCGGGAGCCGCCGATGACATCAGCCATGGGCCAGAACGCATCGGGATCCAGAGGACCGGCGTTGGTGATCTGCCGATCAATCATCCGGTTGGTTACCAACTGCGCCGATAGCTGCTCGACAATTGGGAAGTAGCGGGCTACCGGATCCCAGGGGCTTTCCAGTAACCGCAGTTCCCCGTCGATGTCTTCGACATGCACCTGCTCGAAGGTGGTGGCTACATCCACGACGTGGGGCGGGAAGTCGTACTCCTTCTCCGCGCCGCCGATGGCCCGGGAGTACTTGGTCCACCACTCGTGTTCGGTGAACACTCCAGCCTTCGGCTCCACCGCTGCGGTGACATCGCCCTCGAACTCGAAGAACGTGTAGCCCTGATGGATCGTCCGGGCCTCTACCCGGTTGCCCAGGCGATAGAAGCGGATGTCGCATGGATACTTGGGCTGGCCGTTGGTCTCGCCGCTGATGAAGATGGCGGCCTCCTGGTCGATGCCCAAGCCCAGGCTGTACTGACCGCTGGTGCCCTTCCAACTAGCCGGAACCTTGACGCTCACGCCGTACTCCGGTTCGCCCAGCACCGGCACGCAGTAAACACCCACCGTGACAGTCGGTTCCCCCGGAGTAAGCCCCGGTGGAAGAATCTGCTCAATGCCAGCCGGGTCGGTCCGGTACTCAACGGTCAGCTTGGGCCAGCCGGCTACTTCGCCAGGTCGGCTCATCGGTGTTTCAGTCACAGTGCCTCCAATACTGGATGTTGCGAAACCGCGCGGTTCCGCTCGCCCAATTGCCGACAGTGTATTCACCGCGCAAAAGCAGTGCACCGCTGCGGCTCCTAGTGCGCAGTCTCGCCATACTGGTCTCATGGGGTTTGCCGAGTTCATGGAACGGGCGCTCTATGACTCCGAGTACGGGTTCTACGAGTCAGGCCGGGCTGGACGGCGCGGCGGCCACTTCATCACCAGCCCTGAGGTGGGGCCCCTGTTCGGCGCGGTGGTGGGCCGGATGCTCGACCACCGCTGGGATGACTTGGGCCGGCCCAATCCGTTCACCGTGGTCGACGCCGGAGCCGGACCGGGAACTCTGGCCCGAACCGTGGCCAAGGCCGAACCCGGCTGCACTCCCGCCCTACGCTGGATAAACGTGGAGCGCAGCGCCGCCGGGCGGACCATCCACACCGATGGAGAATCCCGTGCCGACATGCCCCGCGGACCGATCAACGGGGTGATATTGGCCAATGAGCTGCTCGACAACCTGCCGCTGCGCTTGTTCGACCCCGACGGTCGCGAGGTGGTCGACCCCCCCAACCCCGAGACTCGACTGGCCCCCAGACAAGACCAGGCCCGTGCCTGGCTGGCCCAGGCGCTGTCGATCCTAAGCCGGGGCACTGTGGTGGTCATCGACTACATGAGCACCACCGAGGAAATGGCCTCCCGACCGTGGCCCGAGTGGCTACGGACGTACCGGGGTCACGAGCGGGGCGATGATCCGTGGTCCGCCCCCGGCACCCAGGACATCACCTGTGAGGTGGCCCTCGACCAGCTATCCGCGATTTGCCCTCCCACCCGAGTCAGCAATCAGGCCGACTGGCTACAGGCTCACGGCATCGCCGGGCTTGTTGAAGAGGGTGTCGCCGCCTGGCGAGCCGGAGCCGCCCAAGGCGATCTCGTCGCAATAGCCGGTCGCAGCCGGGCCATCGAAGCCGAGGCCCTGCTCGACCCAGCCGGGCTGGGGGGTTTCACCGTGGCCGAATGGGATGTACCAGTTCCGGAATGAGCTGAATCAGGACTTGTTGCGCACTGCGGCCCGAAATCCCAGGGCCACCGGATGCGCCCCATCTACCTCTGGGTGGATAGCCACCTGATAGCGGCCCGGCGTCGGCAGCTTCATAGCCCGGAAGTCGGCTACGAACGGCACGTTGACCAGCTCGCCGGGATCATGGCCCGATCCCAGCTTCACCTGCACCTCGCCCACCATCTCGGCCAGCTTCTGCCCATCGGCATCCTCAACCCGCACCTTGATCTTGTTGGGATTGGCGGCCTCCACCGGCGACATCTCCAGAACCAGCGCCAGCATGACCCCGATCGGTGCCGGAAACGACTCCCGATAAACCCGGGTGATGCCCGCCGAGCTCACAAACAGCAGCCCCTCCCGCACCTGGGCGAAATCACACAGCGTGGCAACCCTGATGTCCATAACCGCCGATCAGCTCCCGGCCTGAAGTAGCTCCACTACCTGACCATAACCACTGTAGGGCTACAGAATGTAGGCTCGCCGCGCTGCCCCGCGAGAACCTCGGAAAGGATTGAGCAATGTCCGACGCCACCATTGAGGACTATTACGTCGAAGACCGCACCTTCACCCCTGCCGCCGATTTCGCTGCCGCCGCACTGGCCAACGACCGCTGGCTCTACGACGAGGCCGATGCCGATTACCAGTCGTTCTGGGCCCGGCAGGCCCGCGAACTGCTGAACTGGGACACAGATTTCCACACCGTGCTGGACTGGGACTTGCCATTCGCCAAGTGGTTCATCGGCGGGGCTCTCAATGTGTCGTACAACTGCCTCGACCGGCACGTCGAAGCGGGCAAGGGCGACAAGATCGCCTTCCATTGGGAGGGCGAGCCGGGCGATACGCTCACCATCTCCTACTCCGATCTGTTGACCGAGGTCTCCAAGTTCGCCAACGTGCTCAAGAGCCTGGGCCTGGGCGCCGGCGACCGGGTTGCCATCTACATGCCGATGATTCCCGAACTGCCGGTGGCCATGCTGGCCTGCACCCGCATCGGGGTGGCCCACTCGGTGATCTTCGGCGGCTTCTCCCCCGACGCCATCGTCGACCGCTGCGAGGACGCCGAGGCCCGACTCATCATCACCGCCGATGCCGGTTACCGCCGCGGCACCCCGTCAATGCTGAAGCCCAACGTGGACACCGCCCTCAGCCAGGGAGCAGCCTCGGTGGAGCACGTTGTGGTGGTCAATCGCTGCGATACCGACGTCGAGATGGCCGAGGGCCGCGACCTTTGGTGGCACGACCTCATGGCCGACGCCTCCGCCGCCTGCCCCCCCGAGCCCATGGACTCCGAGGCGCTCCTCTACCTGTTGTATACGTCGGGCACTACCGCCAAGCCCAAGGGCATCATGCACACCACCGGTGGCTATCTCACCCAGGTGGCCTTCACCCACAAGTACGTGTTCGACCTGAAGCCCGAAACCGACGTGTACTGGTGCGCGGCCGACATCGGCTGGGTCACCGGCCACAGCTACATCGTGTACGGCCCCCTGGCCAACGGCGCCACGTCGGTAATCTACGAGGGCACCCCCGACACCCCAGGCCGAGATCGGCTGTGGGACATCGTCGAGCGCTACGGCGTCACCCAGCTCTACACCGCCCCCACCACCATCCGCACCTTCATGAAGTGGGGCGCCCAAGAGCCGTCCAAACACGACCTGTCGAGCCTGAGGGTGCTGGGCACAGTGGGCGAGCCCATCAACCCCGAAGCGTGGATGTGGTACCACACCAACATCGGCGGCGGCAGCTGTCCCATCGTGGATACCTGGTGGCAGACCGAGACCGGCGGCCACATGATCTCCCCTCTGCCCGGCGTCACCACCACCAAGCCGGGGTCGGCCACCCACCCCATTCCCGGAGTGTTCGCCGAGTTGGTGGATGACGACGGCCGGCCAGTGGAACGGGGCGGGGGCTATCTCACCATCACCCGCCCGTGGCCCTCGATGCTGCGGGGCATCTGGGGCGATCCAGAGCGCTACCGGGAGACCTATTGGAGCCGGTTCGAGGGCCGCTACTTTGCCGGCGACGGGGCCAAGGTCGACGACGACGGCTACCTATGGCTGCTGGGTCGGGTGGACGACGTGATGAACATCTCCGGCCACCGCATCTCCACCACCGAGGTGGAGTCAGCCCTGGTGGACCACGCCGCGGTGGCCGAAGCCGCCGTGGTAGGCGCAGCCGACGACACCACCGGCCAGGCCATCATCGGCTACGTGATCTTGCGGGGCAGCCACGCCGCCACCGACGAGTTGGGCGAAGAGATCCGCCAGCACGTATCGGTCAAGCTGGGACCCATCGCCCGGCCCAAGACAGTGGTGCTGGTCCCCGACCTGCCCAAGACCCGCTCGGGCAAGATCATGCGCCGACTGCTGCGGGATGTGGCCGAAGGCCGCAGCTTGGGCGACACCACCACCCTGGCCGACCAGTCTGTGGTGGACGAGATTCGAACCCGAGCCGCCGAGTCCCCCCAAGAAGATTGACCGAACTAACTGGCTCTTCCCACTGGACATGGCGTGACTGCCCCATCGGCGGCGGTCCCGCGGTGATCGTAGATGTGGACGGGGTCATCTCCGACGGAAGCGGCCGTCAGCACTTGGCCCAGGCCCGCCGCTGGAATGAGTTCTTCGCCGGCTGCCCCGACGACCCGCCGCTGGAAGCAGCGGTGGCCTTGGTCAACTCGCTGGCCTCCGACATCGCGGTCGTGCTGCTCACCGCCCGCCCCTGGCCGCTGCTCGACGACACGGTGGCTTGGTTGCAAGCCCACAGTGTCCGCTGGGATCTGCTGATCCTGCGACCCCCCAACACGGGCGGCCGGTCGCGTGCCTACAAGGCCAACGAGGTGGAGAGCCTCCGCCAACACGGCTTCGAGTTGCTGTGCGCCCTAGAAGACGACCCCCGCAACGTGGAGATGTACGCCGAAGCCGGAGTCCCCTGCGTCTACATCTACTCCGGGTACTACGACCGCTGACGAGCGAAAATTGCCGTCGGCCGATAGCCTGACCTCCAGAATCTGATCTTCAATTTGGAGTGACCCGGGGCATGAACACGATCAAGACAATCCTCCTGCTGGTGCTGATGGCGGCGCTGTTCGTGGCTGTCGGCGGACTGTTGGGCGGCAGCGGTGGGCTGGCCATCGGCATTGTCATCGCAGTGGTCGTGGTGGGCGGCTCTTACTGGTTCAGCGACAAGCTGGCCATCGCTTCGGCTCGGGCAGTGCCGGTCACCTCCGCGCAGCTCCCCCAATATCACGCCATCATGGAAGAGCTCACCACCAAGGCCCAGGTACCGATGCCCAAGCTGTACGTGAGCCCCAACCCCCAGCCCAACGCCTTCGCCACCGGCCGCAATCCCAAGCATGCGGCGGTGGCCATTACCGAGGGGCTCATCAACCACTTGACCTGGGACGAGATCCGAGGCGTGCTGGCCCACGAACTGGCCCACATCAAAAACCGCGACATCCTCATCGGATCGGTGGCCGCGGCCATCGCCATGGCCATCACCTTCGCGTCCCGCATCGCGGTGTGGGGCATGATCTTCTTTGGCGGCCGGGGCCGCGACCGGGGAATGGGCGACCTTGTCGGCGTATTAATCGCCGCCATCTTGGCCCCAATTGCCGCCAGCTTGATCCAGATGGCCATCAGCCGCACCCGGGAGTACCAAGCTGACGCCTCGGCCGCCCGGCTCATCGGCGACGGCGAGCCCTTGGCCCGAGCCCTGGAGAAGCTGAACGCCGCCTCCCAACGCATCCCAGTAAACGTGCCGGTAGAGCAGGCGTCGCACTACATCGTCAATCCCCTCACCGGTCGGACCAGCTTCCGCAACCTGTTCAGCACCCACCCCCCCGCCGAGGAGCGCGTCCGCCGCCTCCGGGCCGGCGAGTGGGTCCCCCAGGCGTACTAAACAATCAAAGAAAGCCGGTCAGTCCCGGAAGTTCCCGAACTGGAGGGGGATGGCGAAATCGGCCTCTTTGAGGGCGGCGATCACCTCTTGGAGCATGTCCCGCTTTTTGCCGTTCACCCGAAGTTGCCCGCCCTGGGTCTGCGACGACACGCCCTTCATGCCCAGGTTCTTGATGAACTTGTTCAGCTCCCGGGCCTTGTCCGCCGAGATGCCCGCCGCCAGCGCCGCCTCCTGGCGAACGCTCCCGCCCGCGGCATCCTCCACCGACCCGTAGGTCACTCCCTTCAGCGAAACCTTGCGCCGCACCAGCTTCTCCTCCAGCACCTGGCGGGCCGCGGCCAGCCGGTCCTCGCTGGATGACCGCAGCGAAATCACCCCGTCGCCCAGTTCCACCTCGCTACCCGTGTTCTTGAAGTCATATCGGCTGTGGATCTCCCGAGCCGCCTGGTCCACCGCATTGCGGACCTCCTGCATGTCCAGCTCAGAAGAAACATCAAACGTTGGCATAGCTCGAAACTACCGCACCTCTGCTAGCGATATTCATGCCAGCGCCTGGTGAGAACCTGAGAAACTGTCGCCTGTCCCGATACCATGTCCGTACAGCGTCGCCAAGGAGAGATGGCCGTGACTTCCTTGCCTGAAACCGAAGTGCATCACATCACAGACGAAGAGCTTGATGTGCTGATTGAGGCGACTCTGCTAGACGCCGGAGTTGAGCTGGAAGAGCTACGCCGCCAAGCACAACTCGGTAGATTCGAGTCGGAGAAGCTTCGACGGACATGGTTTTCCGTCGTGGGTCTCGGCCGCGGCTAATCGTCGTCGATCCTGGAGATGGCAGAAAGCCTTGAAAAACAGGCGCGCCGTTTTGCGCATGACATTTCGGATCTGCTGAATAGGACCGTCACAGACGGCATACGCGTCTCGTCCCTCAAGACTGCTACCGGATACGGCATCATCGGAGCAGGGGTTTCCAAGAATCGCTCGACGTCACTGCCGATTCCGATTACCCCCTCGAAGAAAGACGCTGCCGTCTTCCTGTACTTGCTGCACTCATATGAGCCCGATCCCGAAGGCGTCTACCAAACAATGACGCAGACCACCATGAGCCTCTACACATCGCCAGATATGGAAGACGACCAACTGATCGTCGGCATCGACTATGCCCGCAACCCCGGCAACCAGTTTCCAGGCGCGCACCTTCACGTAGCTGGTCAGCGCGACGACCTAGATGCGGTCTACCTTGGCGATGAGCGCAAGACCCGCAAACTCCGAGATCTCCACTTTCCGGTAGGGGGCAAGCGCTTCCGGCCAACTCTGGAAGATCTCGTGGAGTTCATGGTCACTGAAGAGATGGTTGAGCCACGGTCTGGCTGGGAGCATGTGGTCAAGGATCACAGAGCCCATTGGGAGGCCATCCAGGTGAAGGCAGCGGTACGCAGGAATCAGGAAGATGCCGCCGACACCCTACGAGAGGCTGGATGGGATGTCGCTCCGCCTAGCTTCGAGTTGTAGGTCCTAACCACAGGGCCTCAAGGCAGTCCGATCGCCTAATTCGGTATGTGGCGACCAATTAGCATCGTCTCTGTAATGAGTGGGGAAGCCATGACGCGGGCCGGTAGGGTTGTCCCTCGTTGGGTCGGTGCCCGAGTGGCCAAAGGGAACGGGCTGTAAACCCGTCGGCATTTGCCTTCGGAGGTTCAAATCCTCCCCGGCCCACAACAACCATTGCGGAACATTGAAATGCGCTTCACCTCCGGTCGGGCTGACGCGAAATGGTCAACCAAAATGGTGATCTGGGGTGCAGATCTACCGACTGAGCTTGTTCGGCTTTTGGGCATATTTCAGGGGGGAATGTGTCACTGGGGTTGGTATAATTTCATACATGGAATTTACCCATAATCCCAGTACAGGCGGCGATAATGCCGGTGCTTGTGCCGGTGCTGGTGCGGGTTTTGGATTCCCGGATTTCTCCGAGGCGGGCGCTTCGGAGCTGTTGGGTTTGATGGGCGAGGCCGATCTGTTTCGCCGTCGGGCGGAGGGCTATCTGGTCGGGCTGGTCGCCCGCTACGGGGAGCTCGAGGGCCCGGGCGCAGCTTCCACGGTGTGCCACCAACTCGGCATCAGCGCCCACCGGGCCCGCCAACTCGCCAAGACTGCTCAGGGCGTAGCGGCCATGCCCAAAGTGCTGGGCGCAGTGCGCGACAATCGCATCTCGGCGGATCAGGCCGGGCAGGTGGCCGAATCGCACAAGCGGGCGCCAATGAGTGAACAAGACCAACAAGAGCTGTTAGCGCTGGGTGGCTGGCAGGGCCATGACGATTTCAAAAAGACCGTCGCCGCCCGCGAGGACCAACGCCGCGCCGACGACGGGATGGGTCGCGCCGAGCGGCAAAGAGCGCGTCGTTCTTTCAAGGTGTTTGACGGCAGCGGCGGCATGGTCGTGTTGCACGCCGAACTGGACCAAGTTGCCGGAGAGCGGGCTAAAGCCTCCATTGGCGCGATGAGCGCCAGAATGCTCGGCGACGACATCGCTTACGACCCCATCCGCACCTTCGAGCAGCGCAACGCTGATGCGCTGGTCGCGCTCATTACCCAACAGCCCGCCACAGCAACTCCAGACGCAGTTGCAGGGGGCGCGTCGGGGGGCGCGGAGGGCGGTGAGGTCCGCCCGCAGAAGACCGTGCTGGTGGTGTCCGCCGACTACGACGCCATCGAGGGCCGGCTCAAGAGTGCCGGGCTTATCGACGGCACCCCCATCGAGCTAGACGAGCTCCGCCGTCTCGCCTGCGACGCTGAGATCGTTCCGATGATTTTCGCCGCCGACGGGCAGCCTCTCTATATGGGCCGAGCCCAAAGAGCAGTCACCAAAGCCCAAAAGCTGGCCCTGTACCGCAGAGACGGGGGCTGCGCGGGCTGCGGCCTCAGACCCCAGGTGTGCGACGCCCACCACATCCAACCATGGGACCACAACGGCCCCACCGACATAACCAACCTCGTGCTGCTGTGCCCCCGCTGCCATACCAAGGTCCACAAACACGGCCACACCATTCAACACGACGCCGAAACCGGCCGATACCGCCTCCAACCCCCATCCCGGCCCAGACCCACAGCCGACCCGCCGCCCGCTGTACTACTGACAGCCGCCTAAGCACACACCCCCAACCACCGCAGACACCCG
Source organism: Acidimicrobiales bacterium (assembly GCA_963663255.1). Lineage (GTDB taxonomy): Bacteria > Actinomycetota > Acidimicrobiia > Acidimicrobiales > Bin134 > Poriferisocius. Next base: position 1,056,836 of record OY760141.1, on the reverse strand, counting down.
CCGATTCCGTTGCCATGATTTGATGGTGGCTGTGCGGATATCGATGCCGAGGCTGGCTGGGATGGTGGTTGGTTTTCTTCTACTGGCCAGCAGCTGCCAATCTGACCCATCGATCCTGGAACAGGCCCTCGACACGGGCACCACAGTGCCTACAGAGGAACCGTCGCCCGCTCCTCCCGATACGCCTTCAACACCGCCATCGGCCCACCCAAATGACGGCACACCCTCCCCGGTGGCCGAAGATGCTCCAATTGCTGCGGCACCTGAGGCCACTAATTCTCCAGTCGAGTATTTTGGCAGACCCCCTGAGAGTCCCGCTCCGGTGGACTACAGCTCCGTGCCTCCGAAGGTGGTGGTACGTGAACTCGTGCGCCCCGGAGAGGCCCGCGAGCCACCCACCATCAGAGTCACGGGCGATGGTGCCACGATGGAATTGCAAATCTGGACCACGTGCTGGATCGATTTCATCGGCTCTGACGGCACTCAATCGGACTACTGCGCCGACGGCTACCGCGCTCCGGCCGACGAGCTTCCACGGGTGCGTGGGGCCGGGCCCCTATATGTCGAGTTTCCCGTGGCCGGATGGGAGTTCAGCGCCACGACCGTCCTGGTTGGGAAAGAAGAAGATTGCGGCCGTCCCCAGTCGGAGCCGCTCGCTCGGATCGCGCCCACCGTCCACAAGCTGGTACCGCAGGGCTTTGCTGATACCTACATCGTCGATGTGTATGGCCGGGGTATGGGCGGCGACGTGGTTTCGTCGTTTGTGTGGGAGACCACGGTCGACGGCATTTTGCCGGTGCCGAAGGCCAATATGGGCCTGCTGTGGTTCGACGATGGGCAGGTGACCACCTACGCCGCCGGCATGACAATCTCGGGTCTTGCCACAACACCCGACTTGGCTTCCGCGATCGTCACCGTCACAGCCGCCAACGGTGCCAGGACAGAAGTGCTCTACGAAGCAGATAAGCCGGAGGGTTGCCGAGGGGCCGGGCACGTAGCTCTGGATGTCAATCGTAGGGACGCGCTACGGGCCGCGGCTCTGGGTGAGGCGCCGTTCACTTACGACGTCGAGCTGACCATGGACGGCACGGAGTACAGGGCTACCGCGTATTGGCCCGAAGACGAGTTTGTCGACCATTCCGGATATGTCCCACTCCGATTCGAACCGGCCCTCCCTGCACTCGCCCCCTGGGAGACCGCCTCGACGCCTCCCTAACCCGCGCCTATTGCCCACGCCAATCTCGCAGCATGAGCTGCATCACGGTCACGTCTAGCCAGCGGCCGAACTTGCGGCCTATTTCTCGTTCTACGCCGGCCACTTCGAATCCCACGGATTGGTGGACGGCTACCGATGCCTCGTTCTTCCCGGAGATCCGGGCGATCATGGTGTGGAAACCGTGGCTCTGGGCTAGTCCGATGATCTCCACCAGCAGAGCCCGGCCGATGCCCTTGCCTCGCTGGTCCTGGTGGACATACACCGAGTTCTCCACCGTGGTGTTGTAAGCCGGCCGGGTATGGAAGGGCGAAAGCGACGAGAAGCCCAGCACGGTGCCGTCATCGTCATCGGGGGTAGCCACCAGCACCGCGTGAACCCCGCTGCGGTCCTGCAACCAAGTTCGCTGGGCGGCCAGAGTTCGAGGCTCCAACTCAAAGATGCTGGTCCCGTTCAGAATCTCGTAATTGATGATCTCGCGAATGCCCTCGGCATCAGACAGCCTCGCCGCTCGAATCGCCACCGGCTGCACCGTACTGTCCGCCACCACCTAATTTTGGCTTTCCCGCCACAGGCACGGAGTGGCAATATTGGCGTCGCAAAGGGGTAGAGTCCTCAGCCCGCCTCCTTAGCTCAGTCGGCAGAGCGTTTCCATGGTAAGGAAAAGGTCGAGAGTTCGATTCTCTCAGGAGGCTCAGGGTCTCTAAAGCGGCTTCCCGCCGCTCAGGAGGCTCCGGGGCGGCGTAGCTCAGTTGGTAAGAGCGCTCGACTCATAATCGAGAGGTCGCCAGTTCGAGTCTGGCCGCCGCTACCACCCATGGCCTCGATCCAATCCGCTTTGAATCCTCAAGCGTTGCCAACCGCGGAAGGCAGCCCTACCAACCACCCTTTCGGTCCGCGGCGAGGCGGCTATAGGCTGGCCCCATCGAACCCGCAGCATCTCGCCAGCCGATATCCGAAGACGCCGAGTTGGTGGAAGCCGCCCGTCGCGGCGACCGAGATGCGTTCAACGAGCTGGTTCGGTCCACCTACCGAGATACCTTCGCCCTGGCCTACCGACTCACCGGCAACCGGGATGACGCGGGAGACGTGGTGCAAGATGCCTACGTCCGGGCCTACCGTGCGATCCGCCGCTTCCGGGGTGATTCCAGCTTCTCCACCTGGATGTACCGCATCACCAGCAACTGCGCTTCGACCCATTTGAGCCGCCGAACCCGCCAGCGCACCGAAGAGCTGAGCAGCGACGCCCCCATCGTCGACCTCCGTCCTGAGCAGGATCCGAGCCTGAGGGCTGAGGCGGCTGTTCTGCGCCACAACATCGACCGGGCAGTCCGGTCGCTGCCCGAACGTCTGCGCCAAGTAGTGGTGCTGCGCGATCTGCACGATCTCTCCCACAGCGAGATCGCCGCCGAACTGGGCATCACCACCTCAGCGGCCAAGGTCCGACTCCATCGGGCCCGACAGCGGCTTCGCACCGTATTGCAGCGCACCACCGAGTTCGGCGCCGGCCATGGCCCATCCCCAATCCAAGACGGAGAGGCCTCATGATCAATGACGCTTCCCGGTCTTTCGATCACCGGGCCCCGGCCGAGGCCCCTCCCACCCTGGTGTGGAAGGTCATGGCCCGTCTCGACCAGTACGACCGCCGCCGACAACTCATCAGGCGCTTTCTGGCCGCGACCGCCCTGGCCGTGCTCACCGTCGTTTTCCGCCGCCGTACCCGCCGATAGCGAAGGCCCGGACCGCAGTTTTGCATTGCGGGTTACAGCCCTCGGCACGGTAGCCTTGGACAACCCCTGACAAAGGGCAGTGGCTCAATTGGTAGAGCACCGGTCTCCAAAACCGGCGGTTGGGGGTTCGAGTCCCTCCTGCCCTGCGTAAGCAATTCCGTCTCCGCAGTGCCGGGTGCACTGGAGTCCTAATGAGCGACCTGAACAGACAACAAAAGAGGATGGCCAAAAGGCAGGGCTTCGTCGATGAGCAAGGCGACCCAGTCCGCGAGCGCCGCCCGCCCCGGAACCAGCCTCGTCCCGGTGAAGAGCGGGTCGGTCCCGCGCAGTTCATGCGGGAGGTACGCGGCGAGCTCCGAAAGGTGTCTTGGCCTCGACGCGAGGAGGTTGTCAACTACTCCATCGTGGTACTGGTGGTCTTGGTGCTGCTTACCTCCGCCATCGGCCTGCTCGACTGGGGCTTCAGCGAGGCCATCTTGAAGTTGTTCGACCGATGAGCTCTGAGGTAGACGGGAGCGAGATGACAGACCTTTTCCCCGCAAACGCAGACCCAGTCGTTGCCGAGCCCGAGGCCGTCGATGCCGTCGATGCCGTCGAACCTGTCGATGCTGCGGAAGCCGCCGCCGCGCTGCTGCCCACCGGGCCAGTTGCCCAGCCCGACCCCGTCGAGGCCGACCAGGCCGAAGACCTAGCCCTGCCCGGCGATCCCGCCGCAGAAGACGAAGCCGACAACCTCATCGACGCCGACGAGTTGGTCTATGAGAAGGCCGAGGAAGAAGCCGAGACCATCAGCCCCTACGACATGCCTGGGAAGTGGTACGTAGTCCACACCCAGTCGGGCTACGAGAACAAGGTCCAGCAGAACATCGAGGCCCGCCGCAAGACAATGGACACCGAAGGCCACATCCATGACACGGTCATCCCTATGGAAGACGTGGTGGAGTTCAAGGGCGGCAAGAAGGTCACCACCAAGAAGAAGATGTTCCCCGGCTATTTGCTGGTTCGAGCCGATATGAACGACATCTCCTGGGATGTGATTCGCAATACTCCGGGCGTGACCGGTTTCGTAGGCCACGGCCAGAGAGGCAGCAAGCCATCGGCCCTCAAGCGCAAAGACGTGGAGAACTTCCTCCAGGTCAAAACGGACGGCGAGCAGACCGTCCGCCGCTCCAAGCCCCGCCTGCTATACGAAGTGGGCGAGACCATCCGGGTCAAAGAGGGCCCGTTCGCCGACTTCTCCGGCGAGGTGGCCGAGATCAACGAAGACCAGCTCAAGGTGAAGGTCTTGGTGAACATCTTCGGCAGGGAAACGCCCGTCGAACTTGAGTTCTCCCAAGTCGCCAAGCTCTAAAGAGGACCTAGCCAAAAAGGGGCACAGCCATGGCTCAAAAGAAGGTAGCCACCACAATCAAGATCCAGATTCCCGCGGGGCAAGCCACGCCGGCACCCCCCGTGGGCACTGCGCTCGGACCCCACGGCGTGGCCATCATGGACTTCTGCCGGGACTACAACGCCAAAACCGAGGACAAGCGGGGCCAGATCATCCCGGTTGAAATCACCATCTACGAAGACCGCACGTTCTCGTTCATCACCAAAACTCCACCTACCTCCTTCCTCATTCGGGAAGCAGCCGGTTTGGAGAAGGGATCCATGGAACCGGGCCGCGAGGTTGTCGGTGCCATTACCGACGCCCAGTGCGCGGACATCGCCAAGATCAAGATGCCCGATCTCAACACCAACGACCTCGAGCAGGCCAAGCTGCAAGTGGCCGGAACCGCCCGCAGCATGGGCATCCGGGTGGAATAGCCGAGCAATAGCAATACAGCAGTCATATCCAACCGCCCGACGGGACGACCTCGCCCGCCAGGCCTACAACAGTGAGGGAGCCGACATGGCGAAAAATGGCAAGCGATACAACGACGCCGCCAAGCGTTACGACAAGCAACATCCGCACACCGCCAACGAGGGTGTTGAGCTGGTAAAGAGCTTGACCGCGGCAAAGTTCGACGAGACCTTGGAGCTCTCGGCCCGGCTGGGAGTCGACCCCCGCAAAGCCGAACAGATGATCCGGGGCACTGTCAGCCTGCCGTCGGGCACCGGCACCGACGTTCGGGTGGCGGTGTTCGCCCAGGGCGAGGCGGCCGCGCAAGCCAGCGAGGCCGGTGCCGACTTGGTGGGCGCCGACGACCTCGCCGAGCAGGTGCAGGCGGGAAACATGGACTTCGACGTGGCCATCGCCACCCCCGATATGATGCCGGTGGTCGGCAAGCTCGGGAAGACATTGGGCCCCCGAGGGCTCATGCCCAACCCCAAAACGGGCACCGTCACCGATGACGTGGCCAAGGCAGTGGGTGAGTTCAAGGGTGGAAAGGTGGAGTACCGCACCGACCGCCAGGGGAACATCCATGTGCCGGTGGGCAAGATCAGCTTTGAGGCCGATGCCTTGGTGGCCAACATCCGAGCGGTCATGGATGAGCTGAACCGGGCCAAGCCCGCGGCCCTCAAAGGCCGCTACATCCGCAAGGTCACCATCTCTTCCACCATGGGACCCGGCGTGCGGCTGGATCCCGCCGACTTGGGCGCCACCACCTGATCTGGTAGCTTTTTCCGGCTTACAACTAATCAATTTGCCGCAGACATCAGGCGCAGTGCCCAGCACCGCTTAATCAGCTGAAGCAGGCCTGACGAGGTGAACACTCCCGAAACTCTTGGGGCGTTCGCATGTCGGCGGCGCCCCATTGCTGGTTCTCACGGAGGGTTCGGCAACCTCATGGAAAATCCCCGCCCCGAAAAAGTGGCCGTCGTGGACGAGGTGCGCGAGCGCATCTCCACGGCCGAGGCGGTGGTCATCACCGACTACCGCGGCTTGGACGTGCCGGCCCTGGCCGACCTCCGCCATCAGCTTCGCGAGGTTGGCGGCGAGTACAAGGTGTACAAGAACACGCTGACCCGCTTCGCCGCCCGAGAGCTGGAGCTGGATCTTGATGAGTTCTTGATGGGCCCAACCGCCTTGGCTTTCACGGGTACCCGTGAGGATGGCTCCCCCGGCGATGCCGTGTCGTTGGCGAAAGCTCTGTACCGGTACAGCGAGGATTCCGAATTCCTGTCCATCAAGGGGGGCGTGCTCGATGGCCAGGTGCTCTCAGCCGACGATGTGGGCGCCTTGTCCAAGCTTGGGACCCGAACCGAGATCCTGGCCGAGATCCTCGGACTGATGGAAGCCCCCTTGGCCGAGATGGCAGGGTTGCTGGAAGCTCCGCTCGTCGAGATGGCCGGCCTTCTCGATGCCCCGCTGGTCGAGACCGCCGGGCTGCTGGAGTCGCTGAGCGAAAAGGGCGGTGCTGCCGCATGATCCGCTCTACGCCATCAACGCAAGTGATCGATAACCACAAACCACAGACAAAGGAATGAGGAACTGCCATGTCCAAGGTTGACGAGGTTCTGGACTCCATCGGATCCATGACCGTGCTCGAGCTGTCCGAGCTCAAAGAAGCGTTCAAAGAACGCTTCAACGTGGAGGCGGCCGCCCCCGCCGCAGCCATGCCCATGATGATGGCTGCACCCGGCGCCGACGGCGGCGGAGATGACGCCGCTGAAGAGCAGAGCGAGTTCGACGTGGTCCTGACCAGCGCGGGCGAGAAGAAGATTCAGGTAATCAAAGAGGTGCGCACGCTCACCAACTTGGGTCTCAAAGACGCCAAAGAGCTGGTTGACAACGCCCCCAACCCGGTCTTGGAGAAGGTCTCGAAAGAAGACGCCGACAAGGCCAAGGAGCTCATTGAGGCGGCCGGCGGAGCTGTCGAGCTCAAATAGCGCTCTACTGGTACAAACCAACCGGGCATGGTTTGTAAACCATGCCCGCGCCGCGTATCATTCCTAGATACGTGCTCGCTTGTCCCCCTGGCCACGATTTCTCTTTTGTCGCGGCCGCGTTTTCGGGATTCCGCCCTCCCGTTGACGTTTAGAGGTCTGAGCAGCCTACCGGCGTTGCCCGTCCACCACACCATCTCAGGAGCTCACCTTGGCCCCCCGTTTGGCGACCCGCGACCGCTACACCTTCGGAAATCTGGAGGAGGTGCTTGCTCTACCCGACCTCATCGCAGTGCAGAAGGACTCCTTCCAGTGGTTCATCCGCCAAGGCTTGGCCGATGCCTTCCGCGACATCAGCCCCATCAAAGACTTCTCGGAGAACCTCCAGCTCGAACTGGAGTTCAATCCCGACGATGAAGACCTGAACCCCGGCCCCCGCTGGGGCACCTCGGTTGAGGAATGCAAAGAGAAGGACATGACCTACTCGGCGCCCATCCTGGTGCAGGCCCGGTTCTCAAACCGCCTCACTGGCGAGATCATCGAGCAGGTCGTGTTCTTGGGCGACTTCCCCGTGATGACCGACAAGGGAACGTTCATCGTGAACGGAACCGAGCGGGTCGTGGTGTCCCAGCTCGTGCGCTCCCCGGGAGTGATCTTCCAGCCCGGCGAGAGGTTCCGGCTCCGCAACCTGAGCAAGCACCAGCTGGTCACCGGCACCATCCACCCCTACCGGGGAGAGTGGATCGAGTTCGACGTCGAACACAAGCCGGGCCGCAACCCCACGGCGGGCGCCCGAGTAGCCCGCAAGCGCCGCATGAGCCTGTTCACGCTGCTGCGGGCCCTGGGCTACGACGAGGAAAACGAACCCGGCTTTCTTGACCGGTTCGTGGGCCACTTCGACTTCTTGGCCGACCAGTGGGAGAGCGACAAGCACCAGCACACCACTCAAGACGAGGCCCTGCTGGAGATCTACAAGCGGGCTCGTCCCGGCGAGCCCCAATCGGTGGAGGCAGCCCGGAACTACTTCCGTAACGCCTTCTTCGAGAACCGCCGCTATGACCTGTCCCGAGTGGGCCGCTACAAGCTCGACCGCAAGCTGGGACCCGAGCTCGACCGCATCGAAGAGCTGTTCGGTCTGACGCTGGACCGCCCGGAGGCCGACCAACCGGTGCTCTCTCCCGCTGAGGTACTGGCTACCTGCACATATCTTCTGCATCTGGTCAAGTTCGAGCCCGGCTACCGCCTCGACGACCAAGACCACTTTGCCAACCGCCGCATCCGCTCGGTGGGCGAGCTGATCCAGAACCAGGTCCGCATCGGACTCTCCCGCATGGAACGGGTGGTGCGAGAGCGCATGACCACCCAAGACGTCGAAGCCATCACTCCCACGTCCCTCATCAATAACCGGCCGGTGGCCGCAGCTATCAAGGAGTTCTTCGGCACCAGCCAGCTCTCTCAGTTCATGGATCAGGTGAACCCCCTGTCGGGGCTCACCCACCGCCGCCGCCTGTCGGCCCTGGGTCCGGGCGGACTGTCCCGGGAGCGGGCCGGTTTCGAAGTGCGCGACGTCCACTTCTCCCATTACGGCCGGATGTGCCCCATCGAGACTCCCGAGGGTCCCAACATCGGCCTGATCGGCGCGCTGGCCTCCTATGGAAGGGTCAACGAGTTCGGTTTCATCGAGTCCCCCTACCGCAAGGTGATCGACGGCCAGGTCACCGATGAGATCGTCTGGCTGGCCGCCGACGACGAGGAGGAGTACGTGGTGGCCCAGGCCAACGCGCCCCTTGACGACCAGAACCGGTTCGTCAACAACCGAGTTCTGGTTCGGCGCTCCCCCCAGGCGGCCACCATGAAAGGGTTGCAGGCCCAGCTCGAGCAGGAGGTGTTCTTCGGGGCCACCACCGAGATCTCCTCGGTGCCGCCCGACGAGGTCCAGCTCATGGACGTCTCCCCCAAGCAGATCGTCTCCGTGGCCACCGCGCTCATCCCGTTCCTCGAGCACGACGACGCCAACCGAGCTCTCATGGGGGCCAACATGCAGCGTCAGGCCGTGCCCTTGATCCGGACAGAGGCGCCGTATGTGGGAACGGGCATCGAAGGCAAGGCCGCCCGGGATGCAGCCGACATGGTCATTGCCGAGGAGGACGGCACGATCACCGATGTCGCCGGTGAGAGCATCACGGTCGACTACAAGAACTCAGGTTCGTCCAAGTACAAGCTCATGAAATTCGAGCGGTCCAACCAAGACACCTGTATCAACCAGAAGCCGCTGGTGCAGGTGGGCGACCGGTTCCGCAAAGGCGACATCCTGGCCGACGGACCGTCCACCGACAACGGCGAGATTGCCCTGGGCAAGAACCTGCTGGTGGCGTTTATGGCCTGGGAGGGCTACAACTTCGAAGACGCCATCATCCTGAGCGATCGGCTTGTTCGCGACGACGTGCTCACCTCCATCCACATCCACGAGCACGAGATCGATGCCCGGGATACCAAGCTCGGCCCGGAGGAGATCACCCGGGACATCCCGAATTTGTCAGAGGAGATCCTGGCCAACCTCGACGAGGAAGGCATCATCCTCCCCGGCGCCGAGGTCGGCCCCGGCGACGTGCTGGTGGGCAAGGTCACTCCGAAGGGAGAGACAGAGCTGACTCCAGAGGAGCGCCTCCTGCGGGCCATCTTCGGGGAGAAGGCCCGAGAGGTGCGCGACACCAGTCTCAAAGTCCCCCACGGCGAGACCGGCAAAGTCATCGACGTCAAGAAGTTCAACCGCTATGCCGGCGATGAGCTCCCTCCGGGGGTCAATCAGCTGGTCCGGGTGTACGTGGCCCAGAAGCGGAAGATCTCCGTCGGCGACAAGCTGGCCGGCCGCCACGGCAACAAGGGGGTCATCTCCAAGATCCTCCCGATGGAGGACATGCCCTACATGGCCGACGGGACCCCCGTTGACATCATCTTGAACCCGCTGGGGGTCCCCTCCCGCATGAACGTGGGCCAGGTGCTAGAAGCCCACTTGGGCTATGCGGCCCGCTGGGGCTGGGATGTGAACGGCGCAGTGGGAACCGAGCCCGAACGAGGCGACGGGCGCAAGACCCGCCCCGCCACACGAGCTGCCGTCCTGGTGGCGACTCCGGTGTTCGATGGCGCCCATTGGGACGAGGCCGGCCACTCCGGGCACCACCCCACCATCCAGCAGATCTTGGAGAACATCAAGCCCGAAACCACCGACGGGGAGCGCCTTGTCGGGGCCGACGGCAAAGCCGAGCTCTACAACGGCCGCACCGGAGAGCCTTACGACAACCGGATCATGGTCGGCTACATGTACATACTGAAGCTGGCCCATCTGGTGGACGACAAGATCCACGCCCGGTCCACCGGCCCGTACTCGATGATCACCCAACAACCCCTGGGCGGCAAGGCCCAGTTCGGCGGCCAGCGCTTCGGCGAGATGGAAGTGTGGGCCCTGGAGGCCTATGGCGCGGCCTACTGCCTCCAAGAACTGCTCACCATCAAGTCTGATGACGTGCTCGGTCGAGTGCGGGTCTACGAGGCCATTGTCAAAGGCGACAATATCCCCGAGCCGGGCATCCCGGAGAGCTTCAAAGTGCTCATCAAAGAGATGCAGGCTCTGTGCCTGAACGTGGAAGTCAGGGACACCGCGGGACAGCAGGTGGAGATCACGGAACTGGACGACGATGCCTTCCGCACTTCCGAGGAGCTGGGAATCGATATTTCGCGCCCCGAACGGGGATCAGATGATGAAGACGAGCGCCGCGTCGCAGGGAGGCCTTTCTAAATGTTGGATGTCAACGCTTTCGACCAGCTCTCAATCGGGCTAGCCACTGCCGATGCCATTCGGACTTGGTCCAATGGCGAGGTGAAGAAGCCCGAAACCATCAACTACCGCACGCTCCGTCCGGAAAAGGACGGGCTGTTCTGCGAGAAGATCTTCGGTCCCACCAAGGACTGGGAGTGCTACTGCGGCAAGTACAAGCGCATCCGCTTCAAGGGCATCATCTGCGAGCGCTGTGGCGTGGAGGTGACCCGCTCAAAGGTGCGCCGAGATCGGATGGGGCACATCGAGCTCGCGGCCCCGGCCGTGCATATCTGGTATCTGCGGGGTACGAGGTCGTGGCTGGCCTACCTGCTGATGGGCACCGAGCCCAAGGAGGAGCTCAAGGCCAAGCAACTCGAGAAGGTCATCTACTTCGCGGCCAACCTGGTCACTGAGGTGAACGAGGATGAGCGCCACCAACAGCTTCCTGATCTCGAACGGGAGATGCGCGAAGAGGTGGAGGCCATCCGAGAAGAGCACCAAGAGCGTCGAAACGAGCGTCTAGCCGAGCTGGAGGCCGAGTTAGCCGAGCTGGAGGCCGCCGAGGCCAAGGATTCGGAGAAGAACTCCCGGCAGAAGGCGGCCGAAAAAGATCTGCTCGCCCTCGACGAGGAATACGAAGAGGAGATCGACCTGGTCGAACGAGCCTTCGAGGAGTTCAAGAGCCTGTTCCCCCGCAAGATCATTGAGGACGAGGAACTGTGGCGGGAGATGGAGGAGCGCTACGGCGATCTGTTCTCCGGGGGCATGGGCGCGGCAGTCATTGCCACGCTCATCGACAGCGTCGACCTCGACGAGGAGGAGCGCAAGCTCCGCGAGCAGCTCGACCCCCCCGAGGGCCAAAAGAGGCTCTCCCAGCAACGCGAGCAGAAGGCCATCAAGCGGCTGAAGATCGTGTCGGCCTTCAATCGCCGCGATCAGCACGGCCGGCGCGTCAACGACCCCCGGGCCATGATCCTGGACGCCGTTCCGGTCATCCCCCCGGAGCTGCGCCCCATGGTGCAGTTGGACGGCGGCCGATTCGCCACCTCTGACCTAAACGACCTCTACCGCCGGGTCATCAACCGCAACAACCGCCTTAAGCGGCTCCTCGATCTGGGCGCGCCCGAGATCATCGTCAACAACGAAAAGCGCATGCTCCAAGAGGCCGTGGACGCCCTGTTCGACAACGGTCGCCGGGGACGACCGGTGACCGGTCCAGGCAACCGCCCACTCAAGTCGCTTTCCGACATGCTCAAGGGCAAACAGGGCCGATTCCGCCAGAACCTGTTGGGCAAGCGGGTCGACTACTCCGGCCGTTCGGTCATCGTGGTCGGCCCCACCCTCAAACTCCATCAGTGCGGCTTGCCCAAGCTGATGGCATTGGAGCTGTTCAAGCCCTTCGTCATGAAGAAGCTGGTGGAAGAGGACTTGGCCCAGAACATCAAGTCAGCCAAGCGGATGGTCGAGCGCCGCCGCCCCCAAGTTTGGGACGTGCTCGACGAGGTCATCCAAGAGCACCCTGTGCTACTGAACCGGGCCCCTACCCTGCACCGTCTGGGCATCCAGGCCTTTGAGCCAGTGCTGGTGGAGGGCAAAGCCATCCAGATCCACCCGCTGGTGTGCACCGCATTCAACGCCGACTTCGACGGCGACCAGATGGCGGTCCACTTGCCGCTGTCGGCCCATGCCCAAGCCGAGGCCCGTGTGCTGATGCTGTCGGCCAACAACGTGCTGAGCCCTGCTCACGGCCGGCCTTTGGTCACTCCCGGACAAGACATGATCATCGGGGCCTACTACCTCACCGAGGAAGTGGAGGGCGCTCGCGGCGAGGGACGGATTTTCCGCCATCAGCACCAGATCGAGCGGGCCTACGAATCCGGCGAGGTCGAACTGCACGCCCACATTGAGTACCGCATCCCCCAGCTGGTGGACACCCCGGCCAACGGCGACGCGGCCACCTACACCCCAACCACGGTGGGCCGAGTGTTCTTCAACAGCACCCTCCCCGACGACTTCCCGTATGTGAACCATGTGGCCACGAAGCGGGACATAACCGCGATCGTCGACCGGTTGGCCCAGCAGTACACCAAAGAGGTAGTGGCTCGCAGCCTCGACGCTCTGAAGAACCTGACCTTCGAGTTCGCCAGCCAATCCGGGCTCACCGTGTCGGTGGATGACATCAAAGTCCCCCACGACAAACAGAACATTCTGGACCGATACGAGAAGGAAGCCGACAAGGTAGAGAACCAGTTCCGGCGGGGGATCATCACCGACGGTGAGCGCCGCCAGAAAGAGGTCGAGATTTGGACAGAAGCCACCGAGATGGTGCGCCAACGCATGGAGGCAGTGCTCAAGTCTGAGAAGTTCAACCCCATCGACATGATGGTCGGCTCCGGCGCGAGGGGGAACATGATGCAGGTCCGCCAGATCGCGGGCATGCGGGGCCTCGTGGCCAACCCCCGAGGCGACATGATTCCCCGTCCTATCAAGAGCAACTTCCGCGAGGGCCTGGCGATGCTGGAGTACTTCATCGCCACTCCTGGTGCCCGCAAGGGTTTGGTGGACACCGCCCTGCGCACCGCGGACTCCGGCTATCTCACGCGTCGCCTGGTGGACGTGGCCCAAGAGGTCATCATCAACGACCGGGATCCGTTCGAGTCCGGAGGGCCAGTTCGGGGTATCTGGATCGAAGACATCGTGCACGATGAGCCGGGCAAGCGCGCTTATCTGGAAACCCGTCTCTTCAGCCGCACCTTGGGCGACGACGTCGCTCTGGGCGACGGCACTGTGCTGAAGCGGGGCACCATCGTCGAAGACGAGGAGCTAGCCCTGTTGCGCGATGACCCGACGGTGAACCGAGTACGCGTGCTGTCCCCCCTCACCGACGACTCCGAAGTGGGCATCAGCCGGGCTTCTTACGGGCTCTCCCTGGCCACCGGTCAGTCCATCGAGGTGGGCGAAGCTGTCGGCGTCATCGCCGCCCAGTCCATCGGCGAGCCAGGCACGCAGCTCACCATGCGCACCTTCCACACCGGTGGTGTGGCCGGCAAGGACATCGCCGGCGGCCTGCCCCGGGTGGTAGAGCTGTTCGAAGCCCGCACCCCCAAGGGCAAGGCCGAATTGACCCGGATTTCCGGTGTGGCCCGCATCGACGAGGAGGACGGCAAGATCAGCCGACTGTCTGTGGTGGGCGACGACGGTTCCGAGTGGTCCACTGTCATCGACCCGGCGTGGAAGCTGGCCGTGGTCGAAGGCCAAGAGGTGGCCGCCGGCGATCCGGTGGCCCAAGCCGATGGGCCCCGCGACCCCAAGGAACTCCTAGAGATCCGAGGTGTGCGGGAAACCCAGCAATACCTGGTGGACGAGGTCCAGCGGGTTTACCGAGACCAGGGCGTGTCCATCCATGACAAGCACATCGAGCTGATCGTGCGCCAGATGACCCGCCGGGTGGCCATTCAGGAGCCGGGAGACTCCGACTTCCTGCCCGGCGAGCGGGTGGATTCCCAAGTGTTCACCAACGTCAATCGCTCGCTTGCTCAAGAAGGAAAGCGTCCAGCCGAAGGCCGGCCCGAGCTCATGGGCATTACCAAGGCCTCCTTGGCCACCGACTCCTGGCTGTCGGCGGCGTCGTTCCAAGAAACCACCCGGGTGCTCACCGAAGCGGCCATCGAATCCCGCCATGACGGGCTCATCGGTTTGAAGGAGAACATCATCATCGGCAAGCTGATTCCAGCCGGGACTGGCATGGAGTTGTATCGGGAGATTGCCACCCATGCCCCCGACTACACGCCGATGGAGTACTACACCTCCACCGACGACGATGTTGACCTGGCAGATCAATTCGCCCACTGGGACTCACCGGCCGACACCGAGGAGGCCGACGTGTTGCCGATGGGAACGATAGGGACGTAGACTGATCACCGGAGCGTGGTATTTGCTGCGCTCTCAATCTTGTTTCAATCAGCCCTAGGAAGTGCTGTGCCCACGATTCAGCAGCTGGTGCGCAAGGGTCGCCAGTCAAAATTCCGCAAGGAGAAGACGCCAGCCTTGAAGGGCGCGCCCCAGCGACGGGGAGTGTGCACTCGGGTTTACACCACCACTCCGAAGAAGCCGAACTCGGCCCTGCGAAGGGTGGCCCGCGTCCGCTTGACCAGTGGCATGGAGGTCACCGCTTATATTCCCGGAGAAGGGCACAACCTCCAAGAGCACTCCATCGTCCTGGTGCGCGGCGGTCGGGTTCGAGATCTGCCAGGGGTGCGCTACAAGATCATCCGCGGCACGCTTGACACATCGGGCGTGGCCGAGCGGCGGCAAGCTCGCAGCCGCTACGGCGCCAAGAAGGAAGGCTAGCGATGCCTCGTAAGGGCCCCGCAGGGCGACGCGACCTCCCTAAGGATCCGGTCTACGGCGAACTGCTGGTCACCCAGTTCGTGAACAAGGTGCTGCAACGGGGCAAGCGCTCCACGGCGGAGCACATCGTGTACGGCGCGCTCGGCATTGTGGAGCAGAAAACCAGCGCCGAGCCGATCGGCACCCTCAAGCGGGCTGTAGACAACGTACGCCCCCAACTCGAGGTCCGCAGTCGACGCGTCGGCGGAGCCACCTATCAGGTTCCCGTAGACGTGCGCCCCCGGCGGGCGAATACGCTGGCCATCCGCTGGATTGTCAACCACGCCCGAGAGCGGCGCGAGCGCACAATGATCGATCGTCTGGCCAACGAAATCCTGGACGCCTCCAATGGTCTGGGTGCGTCGGTAAAACGGCGCGACGACCTGCACAAGATGGCTGAGTCGAACCGGGCCTTTGCTCATTACCGCTGGTAAGCGGTCCCAACCCTAAAGACCATGTCTCGTCACCCGCTGGAAAAGACCCGCAACATTGGCATCATGGCCCACATCGACGCGGGCAAGACCACCTGCACCGAGCGCATCCTCTACTACACCGGCAAGGCATACAAACTCGGAGAAGTCCACGACGGTGCCGCCACTATGGACTGGATGGAGCAGGAGCAGGAGCGAGGCATCACCATCACTTCGGCCGCCACCACCGCGGAGTGGGCCGGACACCGCATCAACATCATCGACACCCCCGGCCACGTGGACTTCACCATGGAGGTGGAGCGATCCCTGCGGGTGCTTGACGGCGCGGTGGCCCTGTTCGATGGCGTCGCCGGGGTGGAACCTCAATCGGAGACGGTTTGGCGCCAAGCCAACAAGTACGGCGTCCCCCGAATCTGCTTCATCAACAAGCTCGACCGCACCGGCGCCAGCTTCGAGCATGCGGTGCTCACCATCCAAGAGCGGTTGCGGGCCAACACCGCGGTCGTGCAACTGCCCATCGGGATTGAAGGCAGCCTTCTCGGCGTAGTTGACCTGGTAGAGATGCGGGGCCTGGTGTGGCGGGGCGACGACTTGGGGGCAACATGGGATGTCACCGAGATTCCTGACAACCTCAAGGACAAGGCGGAGGAGGCCCGCCTCGAGCTCATCGACCAGCTCAGCCAATTCGACGAGAACCTGCTTGAGAAATACGTCGAAGACGAGGATTCGATCACCCCTGCCGACCTGAGAGCCGCACTGCGGGCCGGCACCCTGTCGCTGGACATCGTGCCGGTACTGTGCGGATCGGCCTTCAAGAACAAGGGCATACAGCCCTTGCTGGACGCGGTCATCGAATATCTGCCCTCACCATTGGACATCCCCGCGGTGAGGGGCACCCACAAGGGAGAGGACTGCGAGCGGCCCGCCGACGACGACACTCCGTTCAGCGCGTTGGCGTTCAAGATCATGAGCGATCCCCATGTGGGCAAGCTCACGTACTTCCGGGTCTACAGCGGCCAGTTGGAGAAAGGCAGCCAGGTGGTCAACCCCCGCACCGGCCGCAAGGAGCGGATAGGGCGCATCCTGGAGATGCACGCCAACGACCGGGAAGACCTCGACGTCGTCCGGGCCGGCGACATTGTGGCCGGCATCGGCCTCAAAGACGTGCGCACCGGCGACACCCTGGCCCATCCCAGCCACCCCCTCGAACTCGAGCAGATGGACTTCCCCGACCCGGTGATCCAGGTGGCGGTGGAACCCCGCACCAAGGCCGACCAAGACAAGCTGGGCAAGGCCATGTCCGCTTTGGCCGAGGAGGATCCGACGTTCCAGGTCCGCACCGACGAGGAGACCGCACAAACCCTCATCGCCGGTATGGGAGAACTGCACCTTGAGGTGCTGGTAGAGCGGATGCTGCGCGAATTCAGCGTGGACGCCTCGGTGGGCAAGCCCCAAGTCGCCTACCGGGAGACCATCTCCGCCCCGGTGTCCAAGTACACCCACACCCACAAAAAACAGACCGGCGGCTCCGGCCAGTACGCCGAGATCACATTCAACCTGGAGCCCAACGACCCCGGCAAGGGCTACGAGTTTGCCAGCGAGGTCACCGGCGGGCGCATTCCCCGGGAGTACATCCCCGCCGTCGACAGCGGCATGAAGGACGCCATGACTACCGGACCCCTAGCCGGCTTCCCAGTCGTGGATCTCAAGGTGACCCTCACCGACGGCAAGCACCACGATGTGGACTCGTCGGACATGGCTTTCAAGATCGCGGCCACCGCCGCCTTCCGGGACGCCGCCCGCCGGGCCAAGCCCATCCTCTTGGAGCCGATCATGGCCGTTGATGTCGTGACTCCCGAGGAGTACATGGGCGATGTCATCGGCGATTTGAACGGTCGACGGGGCAAGATCGACAGCATGGAGCAGCGGGGCCGCGAACAAATTGTCAAGGCCCATGTGCCACTTTCGGAAATGTTCGGTTACGCTACCGAACTCCGTTCGCGGACACAGGGCCGCGCAACGCACACCATGCAGTTCGACACCTATCGGCAGGCGCCGGCCAAGGTGCAGGAGGAAATCGTCGCCCGCATTCGGGGCGAATAATCATGGGCAACCAACCCACCCTCGGAGGTTGAAAGAAAATGGCAAAGGAAACATTCGAGCGCACCAAGCCACACTTGAACGTGGGCACCATGGGCCACATCGACCACGGCAAGACCACTTTGACCGCGGCGATCACCAAGGTGCTATCGGAGGCCGATCCGACCTCCACTCAGTTCACCGAGTTCGACAACATCGACAAGGCTCCTGAGGAGCGGGAACGGGGCATCACTATCAACGTGGCCCACGTCGAGTATGAGACTCCGAACCGGCACTACGCCCACGTGGATATGCCCGGCCACGCCGACTACATCAAGAACATGATCACCGGCGCCGCCCAGGTTGACGGTGCCATTCTGGTGGTGTCGGCTGCCGACGGCCCCATGCCCCAGACCCGGGAGCACGTTCTGCTAGCCCGCCAGGTGGGCGTGCCGGCCATCGTGGTGGCCCTGAACAAGGTCGACATGGTGGACGACGAGGAGCTGCTGGAGCTGGTGGAGCTCGAGGTTAGGGAGCTGCTCAGCGAGTACGACTTCCCCGGCGACGACATCCCGGTGATCCCAGTCTCCGCACTCAAGGCCCTCGACGGCGACGGCGATTCCGGCCAGCAGGTCCTGGATCTAATGGAGCAGGTGGACAGCTACATCACCGAACCCGAGCGCGACGTGGACAAGCCGTTCCTGATGCCCATCGAGGACGTGTTCTCCATCACCGGGCGGGGCACCGTAGTCACCGGCCGGGTGGAGCAGGGCATCGTCAATACCGGTGACAAGGTGGAGATCGTCGGCATCAAGGAGACGGCCGAGACCGTGTGCACCGGGGTGGAGATGTTCCGCAAGCTGCTGGACGAGGGCCGCGCCGGCGACAACATCGGCGCCTTGCTGCGGGGCACCGACAAAGACGAGGTGCAGCGGGGCCAAGTGCTGGCCAAGCCCGGCTCCATCACCCCCCACACCAACTTCGAAGCCCAGGTCTACGTGCTGACCAAGGAAGAGGGCGGGCGCCACAAGCCGTTCTTCAGCAACTACCGGCCCCAGTTCTACTTCCGCACCACCGACGTCACCGGCACCATCGCCCTGCCCGAGGGCACCGAGATGTGCATGCCCGGCGACAACACGGAGATGATCGTGGAGCTGATCGCCCCCATTGCCATGGACGAAGGTCTGCGCTTCGCCATCCGCGAGGGCGGCCGCACCGTGGGTGCGGGCACCGTAACCAAGATCCTCAAGTAGATCCCATGGCAGCAGGACAGAAAATCCGCATTCGGCTGAAGGCCTACGATCACGAGATCATCGACCAATCCACCAAGAAGATCGTGGAGACGGTCAAGCGCACCCAGGCCGACTTGCGGGGGCCCGTCCCGCTGCCCACCGAGAAGCACCGCTTCACCGTGATCCGGTCACCCCACAAGGACAAGGACAGCCGCGAGCACTTCGAGATCCGCATCCACAAGCGCCTGCTCGACATCGTGGACCCCGGTCCCAAGACCGTGGACTCCCTCCAGCGGTTGGACTTGCCCGCCGGCGTGGACATCGAGATCAAGCTCCAGCACGGCTGAGGCCGAACCAGAGCGGGAGCGAGCCATGGCCTCCTCCCAAGTAATCCTGCTCCGGGTGTCAGGGCCTGACCGACCCGGGCTGTTCGCCGCCCTGCTCGGCGTGCTGACCGCGGGCAGGGCCCGGATCCAAGACGTCGAGCAGGTAGTTATCCGCCGCCAACTCACTTTGGGCATCGTGATGGAGGTTCCCCCCGGCCAGGACCTGCTCAAAGATCTGTTGCTATTCGGCTGGGAGCAGCGGGTGACGGTGGAGTTCGACGTGGTCGACCCCGTGCCCTCTGTGCACGCCGGTGCTCACGCGGTCACCGTGCTGGGCCGGGAACTGTCCCCGTCCATGCTGGCAGCCACCGCCACCGCCATTGCCGACGGTGCGGGGAACATCAACCGCATTGTGCGCCTCTCCCGCTACCCCATCTACAGCTACGAGTTGCTGGTCACCGGTGGCGATCCCGATGCCATTCGCCACAACTTGCTATCGGTGGCCGCCGCTAACCCCGAATTCGACGTGGCCATCCAGCGAGAGGGCCTGGCTCGGCGAGCCAAGCGGGTTGCCCTGCTCGACGTGGACTCCACCCTTATCCAAGACGAGATGATCGACCTGCTGGCCGCCGAGGCCGGTTGTGTGGAGGTGTGCCAGAAGCTGACCGATCAGGCCATGCGAGGCGAGATAGATTTCGAGACCTCGCTGCGAGAACGAGTCCGCCTCTTGGCCGGTTTGGACGAAGCCGCCCTGGAAAGGGTGTGGGATCAGGTAACGCTCACCCCTGGAGCTCGAACATTCGTGACCACCCTTCAACGGTTGGGCTATGCCATCGCCATTGTGAGCGGCGGCTTCACTCGGTTCTGCAACCGGCTCAAGCAGAACTTCGACCTCGACTACGCCTTCGCCAACACCCTGGAAATTGCCGACGGCAAGCTCACCGGAAACCTGGAGGGTCCAATTGTGGACCGCAACCGCAAGGCCGAGATCCTCTTCGAGGTGGCCGCCGCGGAAGGGGTGACATCCGAGCAGGTGGTAGCGGTGGGCGACGGGGCCAACGATATCGACATGCTCACCGCCGCCGGACTGGGCATCGCATTCAACGCCAAGCCCAAGGTGCGCCAAGAAGTCGAGACCGCGGTGAGCGTTCCCTATCTGGACGCGGTGCTGTTCCTGCTGGGCGTGAGCCGCGAGGAAGTCGAAGCCGAGGGAATCTGAATACGGCTGCAATGAACACCGAACCCCCGCCGATCCGCAGCTTGTTATTCGTCCCTGCCAATCGTCCCGACCGGATGCAAAAGGCGCTGGCCACTGAGGCCGACGGCGTGGTGTTCGACCTGGAGAGCGCCATACCCCGAGGGGTGGCTGCTGAGGCCCGGGCCAACGTAGGCCACGCTCTGGAAGCCCTCACTCCGGATCAGCCGGCGGTATTCGTACGGGTTTCAGCGGTGGGAACAGCCGACTTCGCCCCCGACACCGACGCCTGCCGCCACCCATCGCTGACCACGCTGATGCTGCCTCAGGTCACCGGACCTGAAGAAGTGGCCACTGCGGATGCCGCCTTAGAGGGGATCGACGCCCGGATCATGCCTCTGGTGGAGACCGCCTCAGCCGTTCGTCTGGCCTACGAACTGGCCACCGCCTCTGAACGGGTGGCCTACATGGGCGGCGCCACCGGCCGTCACGGTGACCTGGGCCGCTCAGTGGGCTTCCAGTGGTCTCCCGAAGGCACCGAGACCCTGTACTTGCGCCAAAAGGTGCTGATCGACGTGCGGGCCGCCGGGGTGCCCAACCCGCTGTCCGGGCTCTGGGGCACCCTGGACGACCTCGACGGCCTTGCCCAGTTCGCCACCCAAACCCGCCAACTCGGCTACGAGGGCATGATGGCCATCCACCCCAGCCACCTTCCCACCATCAACGAAGTGTTCTCCCCCTCGGCCGAAGAGATCTCCGCCTGGCGCCAGCTCATCGCCGCCGTCGAGGAGCACGAGACCCAAGGCATCGGTGCCTTCCGCCACCAAGGCCGCCTCATAGACCACGCCCACCTCCTCACCGCCCAACAACAACTCGCCCGCGCCACGCGACTAGGGCTCTGCTGACTCAGCGGATTTGTGCTCCGGCAATAGCGACCGTCCGCTGGAGTGGTACAAAACGGCTATGGGCCAGACCACATTCGGAGATACGACAATCAACACCGGCGGCGACCTCCCTGCCGAGGGATCAGCGGCACCGGCATTTACATTGACTGGGGGTGATCTGTCACCTGTCACGCTGGAAGGCCTCGCCGGCCGCAACGTGGTGCTCAACATCTTCCCCAGCATCGACACCGGAGTGTGCGCCCAAAGCGTGCGGGCGTTCAACGAGCGGGCTGCCGGCCTCGACAACACCACTGTGATCTGCGCCTCGATGGACCTGCCCTTCGCCGGTTCCCGCTTCTGCGGCGCAGAGGGAATCGAGAACGTGACCATCGGATCTATCTTTCGCAACCGGGAGTTCTTAGACGACTACGGAGTGGAAATGGTCGACGGTCCTCTGTCGGGCCTCACTGCCCGGGCCGTGGTGGTCGTCGCCCCTGACGGCACTGTGGCCCACACCGAGTTGGTGGAAGCCATCGCCTCCGAGCCCGACTACGACGCCGCCCTGGCCGCCTGCTCCTGACTTAGCAGGCCGACTCGCTACCTGGGAGTGAACACCCGTCGCACAACCTCGCGGATGCGCTCTCCCATGGGGTCACGTTCAGGATGCTGGGCCGCTTCGGCGTCTTCTAACTCCTGCACCACCTCTTGGCGTTCGAGATAGCTGGCCATAAACGCCTGGATGGTGGCGGCAGCCGGAAGGGCCAGCAGCGCCCCTACCACCCCCAGCAGCAGGCCCCCGGCGATAACCGAGCCGAATGCCACTGTCACGTGGATCTCCATGGTGTGGGCGGTCACCTTGGGCTGGAGCAGGTAGTTCTCAATCTGCTGATACACCACGATGGCGATCAGAATGGCCAGTCCCGTAGAAGGCCTGTCCAGCAGTCCAATCAGCACGGGCAGCGCACCGGCAATGTAGGTGCCGATAACGGGTACAAACTGCGATACCAAGCCCACCCACATCGCCATTGGTACCGGGAACGGCGCATCCACCAACCAGAACACCAGCCAGTGGACCAAAAACGAGATGGCCGCCAGGATCAGCCGGCTGTAGATGTAGCCCCCGGTCTTTTCAATCGCCAGATTCCAGATGCTCAATACTTGGCGCTGGCGATCGGGCGGCAGCAGTGAGCAGATGTTGCGCCGCAGCTTGGGCCCTTCAGCCACCAGATAGAAGGTGAACAGCACGATGGTCAGGATCTGGAACAGGACTTGTACGACGGTGGCGCCCAGGTTGATCAGATTGTCGGCCAGCCGAGTGGCCAGATTGGCGACCGCTCCGCCCTCCTGGAACTCGTCGAGCAGGCCCTGAGCGTCGATCTCGATGTCGAAGGCGTCCTCTACCCAGTCCTCAATGTCGTTGATGTACCCGGGAGCGTCGTCGGCGAACTCACCGACCTGGTCGGCAAGCACCGTGCCGATGGCCCACAGGAACAACCCCAGAGCAGCGATTAGGGCGAGGAACATGATCCCGGTGCCTAGTCCTCGGCGAACCCCCACCCGCTCCATGCGGTTCACCGCAGGTTCCAGCGCGAAGGAGGCGAAAAACGACACCAACACGATCACGAACAGCGTTCTCAGCTCTTCGATCAGCCACCCCAGCACGTACAGCCCCCCGAGAGCCGCGGCCCCAGTCAGGATGGCCCGAAACAGCCAGGGGGGAACTTTGGGGGAGGGGGTTTCCTCGGACGAAACTTCGTCCACGAATTCACGCTAACCGTCGCCTTTTGCCCAAACGGGGATTTGGCCTATCCACAGGCAGCCGCTATCCTCTCTATTTCGTGCCGGCTCCGGTCGGCACTGTTCGTGTCAAACGACGTCCGTCTAGGCCTGCAAGGTGTAATTACCCTGCTCGGGGAACCGGACGGCACAACCGAAACCCGCTCCGCCGGAAAGTCCCACATTGTGGGTCTGCACCCGTGCGGAGCGTTCGCGTAAAGGCAGGTTCGCGGTGGTTGCCAAGGCGATTGTCGGCGAAAAACTAGGAATGACCCAGGTGTGGGACGAGGACGACCGCGTCGTTCCCGTCACCGTGCTGCGGGTAGAGCCCTGCCGCATCGTGCAGGTCAAACGGCCGGAAACCGATGGCTACTCCGCCCTTCAGGTCACCTTCGGAACCCAGAGTCCCGATCGTTTGACCCAGCCGGAACGAGGCCACTTGGCCAAGGCCGGGGTTGCCCCTGGCCGCACACTGGTTGAGCTGCGACTCGACGACGTCGGCACCTACGAAGCCGGCCAGGAGATCGGGGTCGACGTGTTCGACGGGGGCGAGTTGGTGGATGTCACCGGCGTCAGCAAGGGCAAGGGCTTCGCTGGCGTCATGAAGCGACACAACTTCAGCGGTCAAAAGGCCAGCCACGGTGCCCACAAGGTTCATCGCAAGCCCGGCGCCGTGGGCCAGTGCGCCACGCCGTCGAGGATTTTCAGGGGCAAGAAGATGCCCGGGCGGATGGGCGCCGAAAAGGTCACCACGCTCAACCTCCAGGTGGTGAGGGTAGACAGCGAGAACGATTTGATCTTGGTGAAGGGCTCGGTTCCGGGTCGAAGAGGATCCACCGTGTTGATCCGCAGCGCAGTGAAAAACGGGGCGAGATGACCTCCGTCGCCGTGCGCAACTCCACCGGCAAAGAGACCGGATCAGTGGACTTGGACCCCGAGGTGTTCGACATCGAGCCCAACGTGGCCGTCATGCACCAGGTGGTCACTGCCCAATTGGCCGCTCGGCGCCGAGGGACCCAGAACACCAAGACCAAAGCCGAAGTCAAAGGGGGCCCCGGCAAGCCGTGGCGCCAGAAGGGCACCGGCCGAGCCCGCCACGGCTCGATACGCAATCCCCAGTGGCGGGGAGGGGGCGTGGCCCTCGGTCCCAAGCCCCGGAGCTACCGCCAGCGAACCCCCAAGAAAATGGTTCGCCTGGCCCTGCTGTCGGCGCTGTCCGATCGGGCCCGCGACGAGAAGGTCATCGTGGTCGACCGCTGGCAGTTCGAGTCCCCCCGCACCAAGGATGCGATCGCCGCGCTCAGCGCATTGAAGGCAGAGGGCCGGGTGCTGTTGGTGGCTGAGCGTGAGCAGGCCGAGGTGTGGAAGAGCTTCCGCAATCTGCCCCAGGTCCACCTCATCAGTCCCGGAGAGCTGAACGCCTACGACGTACTGGTGTCCGATGTGGTCGTTTTTACCCTCGATACCCTGCCCACCACCGAGTCGACCGAAGCCGAAGCCGACGCCGGCGAACCCGCCATCGAAGAAGGGGACGAGGCATGAAAGACCCCCGCGACGTGGTGCTGGCCCCGGTGGTCTCGGAGAAGTCCTATGAGCTCCTGGAGTCCAACGTCTACACCTTCCGGGTTCACCCCGACTCCTCCAAGCCCGAGATCAAAGACGCCATTGAGACCTTGTTCGACGTCACCGTCGTCAAGGTCAACACCATGAACCGCAAGGGCAAGCGGCGTCGCAATCGGCGCAGCCCCACTTTTGGCCGCAAACCCGACACCAAGCGGGCATTGGTCACGCTGGCTGAAGGCGACCAGATCGAGTTGTTCGATGTCTAAGACCAGCACCCCCGTTCTCGACCGCTTGTTCGACGTCTGAGGCAGATCATGGCAGTACGTAGACGCAATCCCACCAGCCCCGGGCGCCGCTTTCAGACGGTGTCCGACTTCTCCAGCATCACTACCGCGAAGCCTGAAAAATCGCTGGTGGCCAAGAAGGCCAGCACCGGCGGGCGCAACAATCACGGCCGCAAGACCGCCCGCCATCGGGGCGGAGGCCACAAGCAGCGCTACCGCGTCATCGATTTCCAGCGGGCCAAAGACGGCGTCCCGGCCACGGTTGCCTCGGTGGAGTATGACCCGAACCGCAACTGCCGTATCCTGCTGCTCCACTTCCACGATGGAGAGAAGCGCTACGTGTTGGCCCCAGAAGGCGTCGGCGTGGGCGATGTTCTGCAAAACGGCCCTGGTTCCGAGATAAGGCCGGGCAACGCTCTGCCGCTTCGCTACATCCCGGTGGGCACCACCGTGCATGCGGTGGAACTGAAGCCCGGCGGGGGCGCTCGCATGGCTCGTTCCGCTGGCGCCAGTGCCCAGCTCGTGGCCAAAGAGGGCAGCTTTGCCACCCTCCGGCTGCCCAGCACCGAAATGCGCCGAGTGCCCATCGACTGCCGAGCCACCGTGGGATCGGTGGGTAACGCCGAGGCTGAGCTGGTCAAGCTGGGCAAGGCTGGCCGAGCTCGCTGGAAGGGAGTGCGGCCGCAGACCCGGGGTGTGGCCATGAACCCAGTTGACCACCCATTGGGCGGCGGCGAGGGCAAGTCTTCAGGCGGTCGCCATCCCGTGTCTCCATGGGGCCAGCCCGAAGGCCGCACCCGCAACAAGAAGAAGAAGTCGCAGCAGATGATCATCCGACGGCGCCGCACCCGCGGCGGGCGTCGCTAGGACGCGAGATCGAAAGGATGGACCCCCTATGCCCAGGAGTTTGAAGAAAGGTCCGTTCGTCGACGGCCACCTATTGCGCAAAGTAGACGTGCTCAACGACGAGAACACCAAGCAGGTCATCCGCACCTGGTCCCGCCGATCCACCATCATCCCCGACATGGTGGGCCACACCATCGCGGTCCACGACGGCCGTAAGCACGTGCCCGTCTACATCACCGAGTCGATGGTGGGCCACAAACTGGGCGAGTTCGCACCCACTCGCACGTTCCGGGCCCACGCCGGCCAAGAGCGGGGAGTCCGTCGCTGATGACCGCGGTCACCGTGGGCGCCGAGACCCGGCCGGGCAGCCGGGCAGTGGCCAAGTACGTGCGCTCCTCGGCCTACAAGGCCCGGGAAGTGCTCGACTTGGTGCGAGGAAAGTCATACGCCGAAGCCCGGGAAATTCTGACCTTCTCGGAACGGCGCATCTCCGACACCATCGCCAAGTGCCTCGACTCCGCGGTGGCCAACGCCGAGCACAACGACGAACTCGACGGCGACGAGCTGTTCATCGCCTCCTGCTACGCCGACGAGGGTCCCACGCTGAAGCGCTGGCGGCCCCGAGCCCGGGGCCGAGCCACCCGCATTCGCAAGCGGACCTGCCACATCACTGTGGTTGTGGCCCGCTACTCCGATGAGGAATTGGCTGCCATCGACGCCCGCATGGCCCTCAAGGGCACCGGTCGGCGCAGCTCGGCGGCCGAAGCTCGCCGGCGGCGAGTGGCGGCCAGCCGGGAGCGCGATGCTGAGCGGGCCGACGACCACGATCACGACCATGACGAGGACGATCTCGAGGCCATGGACGACGCCGAACTCATCGAGGACGACTTCGAAGCTGTCGAAGAGGACGACGCCGAGGCTGTCTCCGAAGACGGCTCTGATGATAAACCCGACGCCGACGAGACCGAAGCTGTCGCCGAGACCGAGACCGCCGAAACTGAAGCCGAGACCGAAGCTGTCGCCGAGACCGAAGCCGACGCCGAAGAAGACGACGAGAAGGAATCCTGATGGGCCAGAAGATCAATCCTTACGGGTTCCGACTCGGGGTCACCACCGACTGGAAGTCGCGCTGGTTCGCCAACCGGCGGGAGTACGGCGACTTCATCATCGAGGATTGGAAGGTGCGCGACTACTTGATGTCGGAGCTGCCTCACGCTGCCATCAGCCGCATCGAGATCGAGCGCACCCGCGATCGGCTGCGGGTAGACGTCCACACCGCCCGGCCGGGAATCGTCATCGGCCGCCGAGGCAGCGAAGCTGACCGGCTCCGCAACGGCCTGGCCAAGATCACCGGCAACAACCGGGTGCAGCTCAACATTCAGGAGATCAAACAGCCTGAGCTCGACGCCGCTCTCATCTCCCAGGGAGTGGCCGACCAGCTGGCCAACCGGGTGGCCTTCCGCCGGGCCATGAAGCGAGCGGTCCAAAATGCCCAGAAAGCCGGAGCTCTCGGCATTCGGGTGCAGTGCTCGGGCCGCTTGGGCGGCTCGGAAATGGCCCGTACCGAGTGGTATCGGGAAGGCCGGGTTCCCCTGCACACCCTGCGGGCCGATATCGACTACGGCTTTCGAGAGGCCCACACAACTTACGGCCGCATCGGAGTAAAGGTGTGGATCTACAAGGGCGATATCTTGCCCTACAAGACTCAGGCCGAGGACAAGATCAGCCGCGAGGCGGCCATGGCCGTCGGGGAAGCCTCCGGCTCGCAGAGGCCCCGGGCTGTGGTGTCGTCGGCGGCGGCCCCGCGTCAAGGCGAGACCGAACGCCCTGAAGAAACCGAAGAGCCCGCCCCGTTGATCAAAGAGGCCGACCCCGAGTTCGAGAAGCTGCTCGAGGAGGAGGAGGACATCCTCCGGACCACTCGCGAGCACCGCGAGACACCGCACTTCCGACCAGGCGATGGAGACTGACCTCCCATGTTGATGCCCAAGAAGGTCAAACACCGCAAACACCATCGTGGCCGGACCAAGGGCCGCGCCAAAGGGGCCACCAGCGTGAACTTCGGCGAGTACGGCATCCAGGCCCTCGAGCCGGGGTGGATCACCGCCCGCCAGATCGAGGCCACCCGTATCGCTATCACCCGGCACATCCGCCGAGGCGGCAAGGTCTGGATCAACGTCTTCCCCGACAAGCCGGTAACCGAGAAGCCGGCTGAGACCCGCATGGGCTCGGGCAAGGGCAACCCGGAGCGCTGGGTGGCCGTGGTGAAACCCGGGCGCATCCTGTTCGAGCTCTCCTACCACGACCGAGAAATCGCCCGCACAGCCATCGAGCGGGGAATCCAGAAGCTCCCCGTCAAAGCTCGTTTCGTAGAGCGCCGGGAGGGGTGGTAGCAATGGCCCGTAAAGCAACCTGGCAAGGCCTCAGTGACGCTGAGCTCATCGAGCGGATAGACGAGGCCAAAGAAGAGGTGTTCAAGCTCCGTTTCCAAATCGTCACCGGCCGTTTGGACAACACTGCCCGCCTGAAGCAGGCCAAAAAGGAAGTGGCCCGGGCCATGACCGAATTGCGTATGCGGGAAATCCAAGCTGCCGAGGCCCTGGAGGCTGAAAATGTCTGATCCCACAACCGAAGTGCAGCCCGCCGCCCGGCCCAACGGCCGCAAAGTGCGGGAGGGGATGGTGGTGTCGGTTGCCATGGACAAGACCGCTGTGGTGGCATCCACCGACCGCGTCCGCCATCGCCGATACAACAAGACCGTGCGGCGCACCACCCGCCTATACGTCCACGACGAGACCAACCAGCTCGCGGTGGGCGACCGGGTGCGGGTACAGGAGACCCGTCCACTGTCCAAGAACAAGCGGTGGCGGCTACTCGAAGTGGTGGAGCGGGCTCGATGATCCAGCAAGAAACTCGGGTCAAAGTGGCCGACAATTCCGGGGCCAAAGAGGTGCTGTGCATTCGCGTGCTGGGCTCCTCCCGAAAGCGCTACGCCACCATCGGCGATGTGTTCGTGGCCACCGTCAAAGACGCAATGCCCGGCGCCGCGGTCAGCAAGGGCGACGTGGTGCGCTGCGTGTTGGTCCGGGCCAAGAAGGAGAAGCGCCGCAAGGACGGCTCCTACATCCGTTTCGATGAGAACGCCGCCGTGCTCATCAACGACCAACTGCAACCGCGGGGAACCCGCATTTTCGGCCCGGTGGGGCGGGAGTTGCGGGACAAGCGGTTCATGCGCATCGTGTCGCTCGCACCGGAGGTGCTGTAGGTGCCATGAAGATTCGCAAAGGAGACCGAGTCCGGGTGCTCGGCGGAAAAGACCGGGGCAAAGAGGGCGAGGTCATGTTCGCCTTTCCGACCGAGGGAACGGTGATCGTGGACGGCGTGAACATCGTCACCAAGCACCAGGGTCCTCGTCAGGGGATCATGCAGACCGGCATCATCGACAAGGAGATGCCCATCAAAGCATCCAATGTGGCCGTGGTCAGCCCGGCCGACGGCCGCCCCACCCGGGTGGGATACCGGTTCGACACCGACGGCCGAAAGATCCGCGTCTGCCGTCGCACCGGAGTTGATTTGTGATGGCCACCACTACCGCTGATGCCCCCCGGCTCCAAACCCTGTACCGGGAAGAGATCCGCGACCAGCTCAAAGAGGATCTTGGGCTCAACAACGTCATGCAAGTCCCCCGCTTCGAGAAGATCGTCTTGAACATGGGCGTAGGCGAGGCCGTGGCCCAAGCCAAACTGCTCGATGGTGCGGTGGCCGACCTGACCACCATCGCCGGCCAGCGCCCCATCATCACTCGGGCCAAGAAGTCCATCGCCAACTTCAAGATCCGCGAGGGGAACCCCATTGGAGCCAAGGTCACCCTCAGGGGACCCCACATGTGGGAGTTCCTGGATCGGCTGATCAACCTGGCCATTCCCCGCATCCGAGACTTCCGAGGCCTTTCGCCCCGATCCTTCGACGGGAACGGCAACTACTCGTTCGGGGTTACCGAGCAGCTCATCTTCCCTGAGGTCGACTACGACTCCATCGACACCGTAAGGGGCATGGACATCACAATCGTCACAACCGCAATCACCGACGAGGAGGGCCGAGCGCTGCTCGAGGCCTTCTCGTTTCCATTCCAAGCTGAGGGACAGTAACTCAATGGCAAAAAAGGCGCTTGTCCAAAAACAACAGCGAACGCCCAAGTTCAAGGTTAGGGCCTACACCCGTTGCCGCCGCTGCGGCCGGCCTCGGGCCGTGTACCGCAAATTCGGGCTGTGCCGAGTGTGCCTGAGGGAGCTGGCCCACGCCGGCGAGATCCCCGGCCTGACCAAGGCGAGCTGGTGAGATCATGACTGATTCCCAAGAGCTGGTGAGGTGATGCGACTGTGACTATGACCGACCCCATCTCCGACATGTTGACCCGCATCCGCAACGCCAACACCGCCATGCGCGACGAAGTGAAGATGCCGTCCTCCAAGATGAAGGTGGCGCTGGCCGGCGTCCTGAAGCAGGAGGGCTACATCGACAACTTCGAGGTGGCCCAGGCCGAGCGCGGCCCCGGGCACACCCTCACCATCGACATGAAGTACTCCGAACAGCGGGAGCGGGTCATCTCCGGGATTACCCGGGTGTCCAAGCCTGGCCTGCGGGTCTACTCCAAGTCGGACGGCATCCCCCGGGTGCTCGGCGGGCTGGGGGTGGCCATCGTGTCCACCAGCAAGGGATTGATGAGCGACCGCGAGGCTCGCCGCCGTCGCATCGGCGGCGAAGTCGTCTGCGTGGTCTGGTAGGAGGCCCTCGGTGTCACGAGTTGGATTGAACCCCATACCGGTGCCCGACGGCGTGGAAGTGGCCATCAACGGCGCCCATGTCACGGTTTCCGGCAACCGCGGCTCGCTGGAGCACGACCTTCCCGAGACCATCTCGGCTCGAATCGATGACGGGTTCGTCGTCGTCGAGCGGGCCGACGAACAGCGCAGCACCAAGGCGCTGCACGGGCTGAACCGGTCGCTGTTGGCCAACATGGTCACCGGCGTCAGCGAGGGCTACCGCAAAGAACTGGAGATCGTCGGTGTGGGCTACCGGGCCATCCCCCAGGGCAACAGCAAGATCGAGCTGCAATTGGGGTTCAGCCACCCTGTGTACGTGGAGGCCCCTGACGGCGTGACCTTCGAGGTGCCCAACCAGACGAGCATCCATGTACTGGGGTTCGACAAGCAAGCGGTCGGCCAAGTGGCCGCCGACATCCGGGCCATCCGCAAGCCTGAGCCCTATCGGGGCAAGGGGATCCGCTACGTCGGAGAGCGGGTCATCCGGAAAGCCGGGAAGGCAGCCAAGTGACTCGGCGAGACAAGACGAAAAGTCACTTGCACGAGCAACCCAAGTAGTAGGGCTGAGTATCGACATGAGCAGCGTCAAACACAAGCACCAGAGCCGGGTCCGACGGCATCGCCGGGTCCGCAAGAAGATCCAAGGCACCGCCGAACGTCCCCGCTTGGCCGTGTACCGGTCCAACCGCCACATGATCGCCCAGCTCATCGACGACGCTGCGGGCCACACCATCGTGTCGGCCTCCACCACAGAGTCTGAGCTGCGGTCTGGTCCGACCGGAAACATGGCCGGTGCCTCGGTGGTGGGCAAGCTCATCGCCGAACGGGCCAAAGAGAAGAACATCACTGCGGTGGTGTTCGACCGGGGGGGCTTCCGCTACCACGGACGAGTAGCCGCCTTGGCTGATTCAGCTCGAGAAGCAGGACTGGAGTTCTGATGACTGACACCTCAACCCCAAGCACAACCGGCGACGCCCAGCTGCGCGACTCCCGGGTTATCAACATCAACCGGGTGGCCAAAGTGGTCAAAGGCGGACGCCGGTTCTCCTTTACCGCCTTGGTGGTGATCGGTGACGGCGCAGGACGGGTCGGGCTGGGCTATGGCAAGGCCAAGGAGGTGCCCCTGGCTATTCAGAAGGGCACCGAGGAAGCCCGCCGCAACTTATTCCGGGTACCGCTGGCATCGTCCACCATCACCCACCCGATTATCGGCGAGATGGGGGCAGGACGGGTCTTGCTCAAACCGGCTGCACCCGGTACCGGCGTGATTGCCGGTGGCGCCGCTCGGGCCATCCTGGAAGAAGCCGGCATCGGCGATGTCCTGTGCAAGTCGCTGGGCTCGCCTAACCACATCAACGTGGCCCGGGCCACCATTGCCGGGCTCAAGGCCCTCAAACGCCCCGACGAGGTGGCCCGCCACCGGGGCATTCCGGCCGATGAGTTTGTGCCCGCCGGGATGCTGGCCGCCTATCGGGAATCGGAGCGCACGTCCGCCGCCGCCGCCGCTTCGGCGGACGACGAGGAGTAGTGGCCATGGCTATCAAGGTCACCCAGACGCGATCGCAGATCGGCACCCGACCCAAGCAGCGAGGCACGCTGCGGGCATTGGGCTTACGAGGCATCGGGCAGACCAACACCCTGCCAGACGCCCCTGAGATCAGGGGGATGATCGACAAGGTGGCCCACCTGATTTCTTGGGAGGAGACCGACGAATCATGAAAGTCCACGATCTGAAACCAGCTCCTGGCTCTCGCAAGCGGCCGCAGCGCAAAGCTCGGGGCATCGCCGGCAAGGGCGGGAAGACCGCGGGCCGGGGCATGAAAGGCCAGCGGGCCCGGAGCAAGATCCCCGTCGGTTTCGAGGGCGGCCAGATGCCGTTGGCCCGCCGCGTGCCCAAGCTGCGGGGGTTCAAGAATCCGTTCCGGGTGGAATACCAGGCCATCAACCTGGATGTCATCGAAGCCACCGAGCTCGACGAGATCACCCCTGAGGTCCTGCACGAGCACGGCCTTTTGCACAAGGGCGCTCTGGCCAAGGTGCTGGGCCGGGGAGAGCTGACCCGAGCAGTCACCGTCAAGGCCCACGCTTTCTCCGAGTCGGCGAAAGCGGCCATCACCGCCGCAGGCGGTAGCGTGGAAGTGTTGCCCAAACCCTTCACCGGACGACCGCCGGCCAAGGGCAACGCCCTTACCAACCGATAACCGAAGCCCGACTGGGTCAAAGGAGTAGGAATCGCCGTGCTCACCAGGGTGACAAACATGTTCCGAGTGGCCGATCTGCGGAACAAGATCCTGTTCACCCTGTCGATGCTGGTGATCTTCCGCCTCGGTGTCGCCATCCCCTCCCCCGGTGTCGACCTCGACGCCGTAGACCAGCTCCGCAACCAGGCTGATGCCGGCGGCGTCACCGGCTTGCTGAACTTCTTTTCCGGCGGCGCCCTGTCGCAGTTCGCCATCTTCGCCCTGGGCATATTCCCCTACATCACCGCGTCCATCATCATGCAGGTGCTGGGGGTGGTAATCCCCCGCATCGAGCAGTGGCAGAACCAAGGCGCGGTGGGCCAGCGCAAGATCACCCAGTGGACCCGGTACCTGACCATCGCCATAGCCATCGTCCAAGCCACTTCCTTCTCTTTCCTCTTCCATAATGGCGGAGGCGGGCTCAGCCTCACTGGCGGCAACGCCAACCAGGCCATCGACCTATTGCCCAACTTCACCGCCCCCCGGGTGTTCCTGGTGGTGCTCACCCTTACCGCCGGCACTGCCCTTTTGATGTGGATGGGCGAGCTCATCACCCAAAAGGGCATCGGCAACGGCATGTCGCTGATCATCTTCGCCTCGGTGGTGTCCACCATTCCCAATCAGTTCTCGTTGGTGAAAGCGTCGGAGGGCTGGGGGGCAGTGTTCGTAATCGCCCTCATGTACTTGGCCCTCTTGGTGGCCATCGTGTTCGTGGAGAACGGTCAGCGGCAGATACCGGTGCAGTTCGCCAAGCGAGTGGTTGGCCGGCGCATGGCCGGCGGCCAGAGCACTTACATCCCGCTGAAGGTGAACCAATCTGGCGTTATCCCCATCATCTTTGCCAGCTCGGTGTTGTACCTGCCCATCTTGCTCTCGGCGGTGCTGCCGTCTGATTCCAACCCCGATCACAACACCTGGGGGGAGAGCGTCCAGAGCTGGGTGAACACTCACTTGGGCGATCCGGCCGACACGGTGTATCTGATTGTCTTCGCCCTGATGATCGTGGGATTCGCCTACTTCTACACTGCCATCACCTTCGATCCGGTCAAGCAGGCCGACCAGATACGCAAGCAGGGCGGGTTCATCCCCGGCATCCGACCGGGCCGCCAGACCGAGCGCTACCTGGGCCGCATCCTGTCGCGTATCACCTTGCCCGGGGCTCTGTTCATCGCCGCGGTGGCCGTCATCCCCGCCATTGCCCTCTCCCAGTACATTCCCAGCCAGAGTGCAACCGCCTATAGCTTCAGCGGCATCTCCGTGCTGATCGCGGTGGGCGTGGCCCTGGAAACCATGAAGCAGATCGACAGTCAGCTCATGATGAGAAACTACGAGGGCTTCCTGAAGTAATGCCTCAGGTCCTCGTAATTTTGGGGCGTCAAGGGTCGGGCAAGGGGACCCAGGCAGCGTTGCTGGCTGAACGCTACGGGGTGACCCACGTGTCCACCGGCGACATGCTTAGGGCCGCGGTGGAGGCGGGCACAGAACTGGGGATGCGGGCCAAGGCAGTGATGGATGCCGGCGACCTCGTGGGCGACGACATCATGATCGGCATTGTCGATGAACGTTTGGCCGACGACGACGTCCAAGCCAGCGGAGTGCTGTTGGACGGCTTCCCCCGCACCACCGCCCAGGCCGACGCTCTGGCCAAGATCGCGGGCGGTTCCGGACCCGATCTGGCCATCAACCTCGACGTGCCCATTGCCGAGGTCACCGAGCGGATGCTGGCCCGGGGCCGAGCTGACGACACCGCCGATACCATCGCCCGCCGGCTAGAGCTCTACGAGGCTGAAACCGCCCCCCTGCTGGCGTGGTTCGAGGAGCGGGGGAGCTTGGCCGTGGTCGATGGGCTGGGTAGCGAAGACGAGGTATTCGCCCGCCTCGCCGAGGTCATCGACGGGCTCTAGGACCCGCCAGCCGGTTTGTCCCCATCGGCAGCGGCGGGTAGCATTGCTCTTCGGCTCATTCAGTGGGCCATTATTCGCGCGGTACGCCGCAACAGCTTGCCAGGACGTCAGGAGAGGTCGCCCTTGGCGAAAAACAAGGAAGACGCCATCATCATGGAAGGGACGGTTACCGAGTCCCTTCCCAATGCCATGTTCCGGGTTGAACTCGAGAACGGGCACAAAGTGCTCACCCACATCTCCGGGAAGATGCGGATGCACTACATAAGAATCCTCCCCGGCGACCGGGTCCAAGTGGAATTGACTCCCTACGACCTTCAGCGGGGCCGGATCACCTACCGATACAAATAGCCCCAATGCAAATTGCCCCAGCGCACAACGGATCATCGAAAGGCACGCCGTGAAAGTCCGTCCCAGCGTCAAAAAAATCTGCGATAAGTGCAGAGTCATACGCCGCCATGGGCGAGTGCGGGTGATCTGCACCAACCCCCGACACAAGCAGCGGCAGGGCTGAGCTGTGGCCCGTATCGCCGGCGTCGACATCCCGCGGGAAAAGCGGACCGTGGTCTCACTGACCTACATCTACGGCATCGGGCCGTCACTGGCCCGCCAGGTTTGCTCGGAGACCGATATCAACGAGAGCACCCGACTTCGCGACCTCACCGATGAAGAAGTGGCCCGACTGCGCAACTTCATCGAAGGCAGTCTGCGGGTGGAGGGCGACCTCCGCCGGGAGACCAGCCAAGACGTCAAGCGCAAGATGGAGATCGGCTGCTATCAGGGGCTGCGTCATCGCCGAGGGCTCCCCGTGCGGGGACAGCGCACCCATACCAACGCTCGGACCCGCAAGGGCCCGAAAAAGACAGTCGCCGGAAAGAAAAAGGTGATGAAGAAGTGAGACGAGAAGGGATTTTTCGCTAATGGCCAAGCCATCAGCCGGAGGTCGTCGGCCCCGCCGTCGGGAGCGCAAGAACATCTCATACGGGGTGGCTCACATCAAGAGCTCCTTCAACAACACCATCGTGACCATTGCCGACCAACAGGGGAACGTCATCTCCTGGGCCTCAGCCGGCAATGTCGGATTCAAGGGGTCTCGCAAGTCCACCCCGTTCGCCGCCCAGATGGCCGCCGAACAGGCCGGCCGCAAGGCAATGGAGCACGGTGTGCGGAAAGTAGACGTGCAAGTCCGCGGGCCGGGCTCGGGCCGCGAGACAGCCATCCGCTCGCTTCAAGGAGTGGGCATCGAGATAACCGGCATCAAAGACGTCACCCCCATTCCCCACAACGGTTGCCGCCCGGCCAAGCGGCGGAGGGTCTGACATGTCCCGCTACACCGGCCCGCGATCCCGGGTATCCCGTCGCCTCGGCGTAAACGTATGGGGCACCAAGGGCGAGACCATCGCTCTGGAACGGCGCCCCTATCCCCCGGGCGAACACGGAAGGTCCCGGCGACGGGGCAACGTGTCCGAGTACCTGCTCCAGCTTCAGGAGAAGCAGAAGGCCCGGTACACCTACGGCCTCAACGAGCGCCAGTTCCGCAACATCTTCAAGGAGGCGGCCCGTCACAAAGGGGTCACCGGCGAGAACATGCTGCGGTTCTTGGAGCTGCGGCTCGACAACGTGGTGTACCGCCTCGGCTGGGCTGCCACCCGCCCGCAGGCCCGCCAGTTCGTCTCTCACGGCCACATCAATGTGAACGGCCGCCGGGTCGACATCCCTAGCTATCGACTCCGCAAGGGCGAAGTCTTGTCGCTGCGGGACAAGGCCAAGGAGATGATCGTGGTGACGTGGAACCTGGACGTGCTCGACCGCACTCCGCCCGCCTGGCTGAGCCGGACCGACGACGGCCTCGAAGCCACCGTGCGAGACGCCCCGCTGCGAGAGCAGATCGATGTGCCTGTCCGAGAGCAGCTCATTGTCGAGCTCTACAGCAAGTAACCCAAAATCAACCATCTTTCCAAGAACTGAGGGAGCCGGATCATGCTGGTAATGCAACGACCCACCGTGGAGTCCGTTACCGAGCCGGAAGACAACCGCCAGAGGTTTGCCATCGGCCCGCTGGAGCCTGGCTTCGGACACACCCTGGGCAACTCCCTGCGCCGAGCGCTGCTGTCGTCGATCCCCGGCGCGGCTGTGATCCGGGTGCGCTTCGACGACGCCCTCCACGAGTTCGACACCATCACCGGTGTGGCCGAGGACGTAACCGACATCATCTTGAACCTGAAGGATCTCGTCCTGCGGTGCTACAGCGAAGAACCGGTTGAGCTACGCATCGATCTGCGAGGCCCGAGCGAGCTCTCCGGAGCGAGCCTGGCTGTCAACCCCGACGTCGAAGTGCTAAACCCCGATCTGGTCATCGCCCGATTGAACGACAAGGCCCGCCTGGCCATGGACATCACCGTCTCACAGGGTCGGGGCTATGTGTCGGCCGAGATCAACAAGGAGGATTCCACCATCGGTGTCATCCCCATCGACTCCATCTTTTCCCCCGTGCGCCGGGTGACCTACAACGTTGAACCCACCCGGGTGGAGCAGTCCACCGAGTTCGACCGTCTGGTACTCGACATCGAGACCGACAGCTCCATCACACCCCAAGATGCCCTGGCCTCAGCCGGTGCCACCCTGCGGACCCTGGTGCAATTGGTCGAGGAGATGAGCGACGAGCCCCAGGGGTTGGGCATGGCGGAAGCGGGCAGTGCTCTCGCCGGCGCCCCCGACCTGGATTTACCCATTGAAGACCTGGATCTTTCCGAACGGCCCCGCAACTGCCTCAAGCGAGCCCAGATCAACATGATCGGCGAATTGCTGGCCCGCACCGAGGACGAGTTGCTGGCCATCACCAACTTTGGACAGAAATCGCTGGACGAGGTCAACGAGAAGTTGGACGAGCGGGGTCTCGCCCTCGCCGGCCCCCGCTCGTAGAACAGGGAACACCATGCCCGGACGACCCCGCAAAGGACGCCGCTTTGGCGGTAGCTCACAGCACCAGAAGCTGATGATGGCCAATTTGGTGGCCTCGCTGATAGCGGCCGAGGCCATCACCACCACCGAGGCCAAGGCCAAAGCCATGCGCCCGGTGGCGGAAAAGCTCATCACCAAAGCCAAAAAAGGCGGACAGCACAACCACCGCCAGATCCTGTCCCACCTGGGAGACCCGGAGATCGCCGACAAGCTCATAGTGGACATCGGCCCCCGCTACGCCAACCGGCCCGGCGGCTACACCCGTATTCTCAAGCTGGGGCCCCGCTACGGCGACAACGCCCCCATGGCCCGCATCGAGTTGGTTTAGTAGTCCAGCAGCCGTGCGGATACGAGCGACGGTCGCCTACAACGGCGAGTCGTTCCACGGATTCGCCGTCAATGAAGGAGTCCGCACGGTCGGCGGCGACCTGACCGAAGCCCTAGCCCGATGTCTGCGCCAACCGGTGGAGCTGACCTGCGCCGGTCGTACCGACACCGGCGTCCACGCCTGGGGCCAAGTGGTGAGCTTCGAGGCCCCCAGAGACGCCGACCTGCTGCGCATCCGCACCGCGGTGAACCGCATGCTGGCCCCGGCCATCGCCATCCGAGCCCTCGAAGCAGCCCCGGCGGGGTTCGACGCCCGCTTCGATGCCACCAGTCGCACCTATCACTACACCGTCTTGAACCGTGACGTTCCCGATCCATTTCTAGCCGCCACCGCTTGGCACTGTCCCCAGCCGCTGGACATCGACGCCATGAACGCGGCGGCAACCGCCATTTTGGGCCAACACGACTTCTCCTCGTTCTGCCGCCGACAGCACACCCCCGACGGCACAGAGAAGTCCCGGGTACGCGTCGTCAAACGGGCCGGTTGGCAACCAGTCGATCAAGACCTGTTGCGCTTTGAGGTCGAGGCCTCCTCCTTCTGCCACCAGATGGTCCGCTCCATCGCCGGCGCCCTGGTGGACATTGGCGCCGCCCGTCGCCCCGCCGAGGCCATGGCCGACATCTTGGCCGCCAAAGACCGCTCAGAAGTCCCCAACCTGGCCCCGCCTCACGGCCTTTGCCTGTGGTCGGTCTCCTATTCATAAACCGCTGGGCGCAACACTCGCTGGGGCAGTTGTCACTCCCCCGGTGTGGGCCGTATCATTGCCCTTCCGGGATCGCGTCCGAAGGAAGCCCGATGCCCACCTACACCCCGAAAATCAGAGACATCGAACGCGCGTGGCACGTCGTGGATGCCGAAGGGCTCATCCTCGGCCGGATGGCCACCGAAGTGGCTCGCGTGCTGCGGGGCAAGCACAAGCCCGGTTTCACGCCCCACCTCGACACCGGCGATCACGTCATTATTGTGAACGCCGATAAGGTGGTGCTCACCGGCAGCAAGACCACCGACAAGCAGGTGTACCGCCACTCCGGCTATCCCGGCGGTCTGCGCCAGACCAGCTACGGATACCTGCTGGAGACCCAGCCTGCCGAAGCCGTGCGCCGAACAGTACGGGGGATGCTCCCCAAAAATAGGCTCGGTCGCCAGATGCTCCGCAAGCTCAAGGTCTACGCCGGGCCTCTCCATCCCCACGAAGCTCAGCAGCCCCAGCCCTTGGAAATCCCCGGGGCCCGATCCAGGACCGGAGACTCTTGATGTCCGTCCCTTTGACCCAGGCCACTGGGCGCCGCAAACGAGCTGTCGCCCGCGTCCGGCTTCGCCCCGGCTCCGGGCAGGTGACCGTTAACGGGCGCCAAGCCGAGGACTACTTCCCCTCCCGGAGCCACCGGATGGCGTTTATGGCCCCCCTCCGGGTCACCAACACCGCCGAGATGTACGACATCGACGTGAACATGCACGGCGGCGGGGCCAACGGCCAGGCCGGGGCTCTGCGACTGGGCATCTCCCGGGCGCTGGTCGCATTGGATCCTGAGATGAGGGAAGTACTCAAGCAGGAGGGATTCCTGACCCGCGACGACCGCAAGAAAGAATCCAAGAAGTACGGCCTGAAGAAAGCCCGCAAGGCGCCTCAGTACTCCAAGCGCTAAGCCCTTCCCGTGCTGCGCTTCGGAACCGACGGGGTTCGGGGACGAGCCCACGAGGAGCTCCTTACCGACGACATCGCCCGACTGGCCCACGCGGCCGCCGAGGTATTGGCCCCAACCGGTCCGGTCGTCATCGGCCGCGATACCCGGGCATCAAGCCCTGAATTCGCTGATGCCCTGATCGCCGGGTTCGGCGCGGTCGGAGTTCCCACTCTGGATATGGGGGTGGCGCCCACCCCGGCGGTGGCCTGGGCCGCGGCCCGAGATCACACTCCGGGCGCAATGGTCTCCGCATCCCACAACCCGTGGCACGACAACGGCGTCAAGCTGTTCGGCCCCGGAGGCCGCAAGCTGGGCGACGAAGTCCAGGCCGCTCTGGAGTCGGTGCTGGCCGACCCAAACCGAAGCTGGACCCCTGATGCCGCTGGCCCCCGACTAGCCACTGATGCGTCTGCTCTGGTGCTCGAATATCAGACTGCGGTGGCTGCCACCGTCGACTTTGACGGTAGTGGACTCCGCGTAGTGGTGGACGCAGCCCACGGCTCAGCCACCTCCGCCCTCCCCGGCCCGCTCCAGGCCCATGGTGAAGCCGTCACGGTTATCAATGCTGATCCCGACGGTCGCAATATCAACCATCAGTGCGGCTCCACCTACCCCGAAGCAGTGGCGGAGGCGGTCTGCCAACAGGGTGCCGACTTGGGACTCACCTTCGACGGTGACGCCGACCGGGTGCTGGCCGTGGACCACGCTGGCGAGCTGGTGGACGGTGATCAGATCATCGCCATCTGCGCGGCCGACCGCCACCGGCAGGGCCGGCTGCCCGGCAATACAGTGGTAGTGACGGTGATGGCCAACTTGGGCTTCCACCGGGCAATGGCCCAACAGGGCATCAACGTGGTGACTACCTCGGTGGGCGACCGCCATGTTTGGGCTGCCCTCCAAGACGGCGACTGGGCGCTGGGCGGCGAGCAGTCAGGCCACGTGATTTTCCCCGCCTTGGCCAGCACCGGCGACGGCCTGGTCACCGCATTGCAGCTCCTCGAAGTGGTCGCCCGTCGAGGCGTGCGCCTAAGGGAGTTGGCCGCTGAGGCCATGACCAAGATGCCCCAAGTGCTCTACAACGTGAACATCGGCCCCGAACCCGTTGATGAAGATCGCCTGTCAGCCGCGGTAGCCGCCGCCGAGCAATCCCTGGGCCAAAACGGCCGAATCCTGGTCCGTCCCTCCGGCACCGAGCCCGTCATCCGAATCATGGTCGAAGCCGAGACCTCCGAAATTGCCGAATCCGTCGCCACCAACGTCGCAGCGGCAATAGACCGATGATGCAGCCTCAAGATCAGATAAC
This sequence comes from Acidimicrobiales bacterium, assembly GCA_963663255.1. Classification (GTDB taxonomy): domain Bacteria; phylum Actinomycetota; class Acidimicrobiia; order Acidimicrobiales; family Bin134; genus Poriferisocius. The sequence goes on along the minus strand of OY760141.1, from coordinate 1,015,960 downwards.
TGCCGGCCAGTCGACGAATTGGATCAGGAGTTTCCTTCCGCGGGTTCGTAGCGGTGGGCTTCGAGGTCGCGACGGCTGACCCATTCGAGGGTGCGGGCGTGGGTGGCTTCCAAGATGACGGGAGGGGCCACGCCTGCTTCGAGTGCCTCGGCCCAGCGGGAGGCGCACAGGCACCAGCGATCACCGGGATTGAGGCCGTCGAATCCGACTTCTGGTTGGGGGGCGGCTAGATCGTTTCCGACCGAGGCTGAGAACTCCAAGAAATCCTCGGTCAGCACCGCGCACACCGTATGGACGCCGAAGTCGCCGCCGTCGGTATTGCAACATCCATCCCGAAACCATCCGGTGAGCGGGTCATAGGAGCAGGGCTGAAGTTCCTCACCAAGCACGTTGTGGGCCACGGGCACAGTCTGCCAGACCATTCTCGATGTCGCGAGGCGCCAGCTGCCTAGTTCATCGGTGCTCGGCAGGTCATTTCCCATGTCGGCCACTAACCTTAGGGAACGATGTGCGGCATTGTCGCGGTGGTACGGCGCCGGTCTGAGCGTGTTCCCCCGACCTCGGCCGAGGTCCTCGACCTTTTGAGCCCGGTGGTCGTGTCTTTGCGCAACCTGAACGGCGCCAATGACCTGGCTAGCCACATCGAGGCCGGGGCCCAAAACCTGATCCGCGCTGACCAACTGCTCCAGGGCACCCCCGGGCTCCAGGCGCTGTTGGCTGAAAAGCCGCTGCGGGCCACTATCCGGGCCACCCTGAGCGAGATCGATCGGCTGATCAGCGCCTTAGAGAGCGATCTTGACCGGTCCGCCGGCGACCGGGCCAATGAGGCGGTCAACGCCGCTCTGGTCCATTTGAAGGACGCCCTATGGGCCATCGGCAACGACCGGCTGAGCACCGCCGACGCGGTGGCTGCATTGGCCGGGCCCACGGCCAGCGAACCTGCCCTGGCCGCATTCAGCTCGGTGCAAATTGCCCTGTCGGCGCTGGACCGTCTGGAAGTCCGAGGGCGGGACTCGGCAGGCCTCCACATCATGGTCAGCGGTCACGGTCTCGACCTCTCAACCCCGGCGGTGGCTGCGGCACTGGCCGAGCGGGCCGCCGATCCCCTGTTCCGGTCCGGCTCGGTGCGCTGGGCCAACAACACCTTGAGCTTCGTTTACAAGGCCGCCGCCGAGATAGGCGAACTCGGCGACAACTCCGCCGAACTGCGAGCGGCCGTCACCGCCGACGAGATGCTGGCCGCCGCGGTGGACGCCGAAGCCGCCTCAGCGGTGGTTATCGGCCACACTCGCTGGGCCAGCGTGGGCATGATCAACGAGGCCAACGCCCACCCGCTCAACTCCGAGACGATTGAAGGTCCCGACCGGCCTTACACCGTTGGAGCTTTGAACGGCGACGTCGACAACCACACCGATCTGGTGGCCCAGCATGGTTTGGCCCTAGATCCCGGCATCACCACCGACGCCAAGGTCATCCCCACGCTCTGGTCTGACCGACTGGAGGGCCCAGGCCGCGCCATCGACGCGTTCCGCAGCACCGTCGCCGACCTCACCGGCTCGGTGGCCATCGCCGGTCAGGCAGCGGCCAATCCCGACCAACTACTGCTGGCCCTGAGGGGCAGCGGCCAAGCCCTCTACATCGGCGCCGCCGAGGACGCTTACGTGGTGGCCAGCGAGCCCTACGGACTGGTTGAACAGGCCAACCACTACCTCCGCATGGACGGCGAAACCCCGTCTGATCCCAATAACGCCGATGCCAGCCGGGGCCAAGTGGTGGTTCTCAACCGCGACCACGCCGGAGACCTGGCCGCCGTGCCGCGGTTCTCCTACGACGGCACGCCGCTGCCGGTGGCCTCCGCCGACATAGCCGATGCCGAGATCACCACCCGCGACGTCGACCGCCGTGGGTTCCGCCACTATCTGCTGAAAGAGATCACCGAATCGCCCGAGTCGTTCCGCAAGACCCTGCGGGGCCGAATCGTCAGCACCGAGAGCGGGCCGCGCACCCCAACCCTGGCGGTAAAGCTGGGATCCGAAACACTCCCCGATCATCTGGTGCAGCGGCTGGCCGACGGCCGCATTGCCAACATCGTGGTGATCGGCCAGGGAACCGCCGCGGTGGCCGGCCACAGCCTGGCCCATTTCCTGCGCCACGAGCTGCCTGATCGACAGGTCAGTTCCGCTTTGGCCACCGAGCTGTCGGGTTTCGGGATGCAGGCCGACATGAGCGACACCCTGGTTGTAGCCATCAGCCAGTCGGGCACCACCACCGACACCAATCGCACCGTCGATCTGGTTCGGCGGCGAGGGGCCGCCGTCATCGCCATCGTAAACCGGCGCAACAGCGACCTGTGCGACAAATCCGACGGGGTGCTCTACACCTCCGACGGCCGGGACGTGGAGATGAGCGTGGCCTCCACCAAGGCGTTCTACGCCCAAGTGGCCGCAGGGGTGTTGTTGGCGGTGGCCCTAGCCGACGCCGTCAACGGGGATCGTCCGGTCGACCCCCGCCAGCAGGAGCGCCGCCAGCAACTGCTGGCCTCGCTACGCGATCTCCCCGCCGCCATGGCCGACGTTCTCAACCTGCACGATCGCATCGCCGACATCGTCCGGCGCCACGCCCTGGGCCGAACATATTGGGCGGTTGTGGGCAACGGGCTCAACCGGGTAGCTGCCGAGGAAGTCCGCATCAAGCTCTCGGAGCTGTGCTACAAGTCCATCGCCTGCGACACCACTGAGGACAAAAAGCACATCGACCTGTCCTCCGAACCGCTGATTTTGGTGTGCGCCGCCGGGCTGTTCGACTCCACCGCCGACGATGTGGCCAAAGAGGTGGCCATCTTCCGGGCCCACAAGGCCGCCCCCATCGTGATCACCAGCGGCACCGAAGTCCGCTTCGACGCCGCAGCCGAGGTGATCGCCACCCCCACCACCGCCTCGCCCGAGTTGGCCTTCGTGCTGGCCACCATGGTGGGCCACCTGTTCGGCTATGAGTCGGCGCTGGCCATAGACGAACTGGCCCAACCCCTGCGGGAGACCCGGGCCGCCATCGAGGCCGAGGTGGCCTCCAGCGCCGCTGACAACGACGCCGGCATCGACAGCCAGAACATGCTGGCCTCTCTTCGCACCCAGTTCACGCCGGCCGCGCAGCAGTTCTTCCAGGACCTGCGCCAAGGCCGCTACAACGGATGCCTCGAAGCTGGCACCGCCGCCGAGATGGCCTCCATGTACCGCTATGCCCTGGGCATCGCCCCTCTCGACGCCTACCAACTGGAGCGGGGCCGAGTGGGCACCCCGGCGGTGGTGCTGGAAGACCTCACCGCCATGCTCACCGTGGCGGTGGGCGAGCTGACTCGCCCAGTGGATGCCATCCGCCACCAAGCCAAGACCGTCACCGTAGGCATTTCCCGAGCCGAGGAGTCGCTGCTGGAATTGCCTCTGGTCCGGGCCGCCCTCGACGCCGGCGCCCCCCGCCACCAGCTCAGCTACCAGACCCTGCGCACGCTGACCGCTCTCGACCCGGCGGTGGCCGAGATCACCGGCTACATCCGCTACGGCATCAACGGCGACCCGGAAGAACCCAGCACCACCATCCATGTGATCGACCGCGGCGGAATCACCGTGGGATTGGCCTCTCGCACCGAACGCGACCCCACTTTGCGAGGCAGCAAGCACCTGGTAGCGGTCGAACGGCAGGTTCGAGCTACCCGGGGCCGTTCCGACGGCCGGACCATCGTTTTGATCCCCGAGGTCAAAGACCGCCAGGCCACTGGCCTCACCCTGTTGCACGTGCGGTTCCAGCCCAGCCTCTCACCCGAGACGGCCCAAAAGGTGCTTGAGGGCTATCGGAACCGGTTCGCCGCCCTGCGCGACGAGGTCACCGAGACCGAGCCCGACTTCCGCCTCGACCGGCTGGGCGATATCAGCACCGAAGCGCTGCTGCTGGAGCCGGTGGCCGAGCTCGCTGACCGTTGGCGGCCATGACCTGATGTTCGGGTACGCCTTTGAAATGACCCCTATTGTCACCCCGGCTGAGATGGCCGCCATAGATGCGGCCGCCCCGGAGCCCGTCGAGGAGCTGATTGAACGGGCTGGCGCCGCCCTGGCCCGAACCGCGCTGGACATGCTGGGGGGAGGCTACGGACGACGGGTGACGGTGCTGGTCGGCAAGGGCAACAACGGCGCCGACGGACGGGCTGCTGCCCAGCGGTTGCGCCGCCGCGGTGTCCGAGTGGCAGTAGTCGATGCCGCCGACGGCCCCGACTCGTTGCCCGCCGCCCACTTGACCATCGACGCCGCCTACGGCACCGGCTTGCGCCGGCCCTATTCCCCACCCCGCCCCGCGCCATCGCTCGACAACCCCGACCAGGCTGCTCCGATCCTGGCCGCCGACATTCCCTCTGGTGTAGACGGGTTGACCGGTGAGATCCCCGGACAAGCCTGGGTCGCAGCTCAAACCGTGGCCTTCGGTGCACTCAAGCCAGGGTTGATCCTCCATCCCGGCGCCCAGCACTGCGGCCGAATCACGGTGGCCCCCATCGGCCTGGACGTATCAGGAGCCCGAACCCATCTGGTTACCGCCGATGACGTGGGCCGTTGGCTGCCGGTGCGGCCCGCCGTGGCCCACAAGTGGAAGACCGCCTGCTGGGTTATCGCGGGATCGCCCGGCATGACCGGGGCCGCTCATTTGGCCTCCAGCGCCGCACTGCGGGGCGGATCGGGCTACGTCCGGCTCAGCACCCCCGGCCTCGACGCTGCTGACCTTTTGGATGGCCCCGCTGCGCCCACCGAGGCCGTGGGCTGGCCCCTGCCGGCTGATGATTGGGCCTCGGTGGTTGATGCCGACGAACTGGCTCGCTTCAAGTCCGTGCTGGTCGGGCCTGGGCTGGGCCGACACCCCAACACCGTCAAAGCAGTCCGCGACCTCGTCGCCCAGGTTCCGCTGCCCCTAGTAGTGGACGGAGACGGCCTCAGCGCTTTGGGCACCGATGCGCCCGACGTGTTGGCCCAACGCTTTGCCCCCACCGTGCTTACCCCCCACGACGGGGAATACCGCATGCTCACCGGCATGGTCCCCGATGCCGACCGATTCGCCTCAGCCCGCTCGCTGGCCGCCGACACCGGTGCGATCGTCTTGCTAAAGGGCCCCACCACCGTGGTGGCCCATCCCGGCGGCGACGCGCTGGCCGTAACCAGCGGTGACGCCCGCCTGGCCACTGCCGGCACTGGCGACGTGTTGGCCGGACTCATCTGCGGCCTGCTCAGCACCGATGCTGAGCCCATGCACGCCACCGCCGCAGCCGCCTGGCTTCACGGGCAGGCGGCCACCGCCTGCCCGCTGGCTGCCATGGCGGCGTCCGATCTGCTTTTTGCCCTGCCCAAGGTGTGGGAAGCCGCCGTGCAGCAGAGATCGGCCCCATGAGACCGACCTGGGCCGACATCAGCCTGGAGGCCATCGCCCACAACGCCAGGCTATTGGCCGAAATGGTCCACCCTGCCGAGCTGTGCGCGGTGGTCAAAGCCGATGCCTACGGGCACGGCATGATCCCGGTGGCCCGAACTGCGGTGGAGGCGGGTGCCACCACGCTGGCGGTGGCACTGGTGGACGAGGGCCGCCAGCTTCGTAAGGACGGCATTGAAGTCCCCATCTTGTTGCTGTCAGAGCCTCGCCCCTACGAGTTTGCCGAAGTGGTAGAGCACCGGCTCATCCCCACGGTGTACCAAGGCGAAGGCTTGGCTGCGGCCGCAGCCGCCGCAACGGCCGCTAACCAGCGCCTGCCCGTCCATCTCATGGTCGACACCGGCATGTCCCGTGTCGGCGCCCCGCCCGCTCAAGTGCTGATGCTGGCCGACGCCATCGCCGAGCGCGACGCGCTGGAACTGGCCGGCGTGTGGACCCATTGCGCGGTGGCCGATGAGCCCGACAACCCGTTCACCGCCTACCAGATTGAGCAGTTCAACCATCTCCTGTCTCGGCTGAAGCTCGCCGGTCACCACGACTATTGCCGGCACCTGGCCAACTCCGCGGTGGCCATGGCCCACCCTACCGGCCGATTCGACATGGTCCGCTGCGGAATCGCCATATACGGCATCCCCCCGTCGCCGGCCATGGCCGGCTGCCTGCCGCTCCAACCGGCCATGACCCTGCGCACCGAAGTGGCCATGGTCAAGAACATCGCCGCCGGCACCCCGGTGTCCTATGGCCACCACTACACCGCCCCGGCCGACACGCAGCTGGCCACCATCCCCATCGGCTACGCCGACGGCTGGACCCGGCGGCTGGGCGTCAGCGGTGGAGAAGTGCTGATCGGCGGCCGTCGGCGGCCCATCGCCGGAGTGGTGACCATGGACCAGACCATGGTGGACTGCGGCCTCGACCACCCCGTCTCCTCCGGCGACGAGGTGGTGTTGCTAGGCCGACAGGGCGAAGACGAGATCACCGCAACCGAAATAGCCGAGCGCCTCGACACCGTCGCCTACGAAGTCGTCTGCCAACTAGGCCGCCGAGTCGCCCTCCGCTACCAGTAAGGGCAGGCGCTACCGAGTTTGAATCTGGGAGGCGGCCAACCCCACTTTGTACTCGGGGTTGGTCTCGTTCAGGATCGAGTCGGTGCGCTCGGAGATCCTCTCTTTGAAGTCTGGGTGGGGGAAGATCCAGAACTTGTCGCTACGCACCGCGTCGAACACCAACTCGGGTATCTCGGTCGGGTCGGTGCCTTCGTCGATGGCTTGGATCAAGGCTTGGTGGAAGGCGGCCGCCTCGGCATCGGCCGACATGGGACCACAAGTGTCCTCGTAGGTGTCGGGGCGGTTGCGCTCGGCCCGGAAGATGCCGGTGGCCACCGCGCCGGGGCACAGACACGACACCCCGATAGGTGCCCCGATGATGTCCATCTCCCTAAAGAGCGACTCGGCAATGGCCACCGCCCCATACTTCGAGGTGGTGTAGGGGCCGAGCAGCCCACCGGACATGAGCCCACCGACCGAGGCGGTGATCACCACGTGACCGGGTTCGCCCTTCTCCAGCATTCGGGGAATGAAGCTGCGCACCCCGTGGATCACGCCCCACAGGTTCACGTCCAGCACCCAGCGCCAGTCGTCCACGGTGTTCTCCCAGGTGAACCCGCCGGTGAGCACCCCGGCGTTGAGATGCACCAGGTGAATACCGCCAAATCGCTCCAAAGCCGCGTTGGCCAGCGCCTCGTTTGCGTCGGGGCTGGTCACGTCGGTCAGCATGAGCTGAGCGTTCTCCAAGCCCCCCACCGTCTCGGCCAACCCGGCCTCGTCAATATCGCCCGCCAGAACGTGCATCCCTTCAGAAGCCGCCTTGCGCACCATGGCCCGGCCCATGCCGCTGCCTGCCCCGGTGATCACCGCCACCTTGCCGGCCAAATCCCTCATGTCAATTCCTTTCGGGGTCGCATCAGTCGCCGCCATCATGGCTCACGGAGCGGATGGCTGTCTCTACGGCGGCTGCCGCCATCAACCGAACCAGCCCGAAATCGGCCTCAACTTGGCCGGTTGCACCCACCACCAACGCATCCCCGTCGCCGTCGGTGTGTACCGGTATGAGGGCCCGGGCCATCCCGCTATGGCCGCTGCGGGCCACCCGGTAACAGCCCAGCTTGTCGAGCATTGCGTTGGTGGCCACCACACCGATGGTGGTGTTGGTGGAGGGTTGGGGATCATCCCCATCAGCGAACGGGTCGGCGGGTTGATGCTCGTAGGTGCCCGCCACTAGCGAGTCGACCACAAGGCCGTCGTTGATGGCCCCCGAGGCGTTGACCGCCACCAGTGCGCCCACCACCACATCGCCCACCTTCAGCAGCGCGCCGCCCAGTCCCCCCGGCTCGCGGTGCTCTGCCCCCCGCCACTTGTTCATGGTGGCCCCGGTGCCAGCGCCCACCCGCTCCAGCGCAGGAACCCCCTCGTGTGCCGCCTGGGCCGCGGCATAGCCATCTTCTGGTCCGGGCCGCACCGAGCCATCGCCCTCGGTCAGGTCGTATAGCGACAGGCCCACCACGATGGGCACCCGGCCGCCCCGGGTCTCAAACCCCCGGCCCTGTTCCTCACACCACCGCATCACCCCGTCGGCCGCAGCCAGCCCAAACGCCGAGCCCCCCGACAGCACCACCGCATCCACACACCCCACTGTCCGCTCCGGCGCCAGCAACCCAAAATCCCGGGTCGCCGGAGCCCCCCCTCGAATCTCCCCCGAGGCAGTGGTCCCCTCGGGAAACACCACCACCGTGCACCCCGTCAGCGCCGCCTCGTCGGTCCAGTGCCCCACCAGCACGCCCCCGCCAACTCCCAACATCACCGCCGACGGTACTGCACAGATTTACCGCCGTCCCATAGCAAAGTCGGATACAGACCGGGTCAATCCAGCATTCTCCTCAACCAATGGGGGGCGTAGTCTTGGCCTGTGACATTGGCGTTGGCTGAGGTTGCCGCTGAGGCGGCGGGCTGCACCAAATGCGGGCTGGCCCAAGGCCGCACGCAGGTGGTGTTCGGCATGGGCAATCCCGACGCCGACCTCATGTTCGTGGGCGAGGGACCCGGTGCCGAGGAGGACAAGCAGGGCCTCCCTTTCGTGGGCCGCTCGGGCAAGCTCCTCGACCGGCTGATGGCCGAGGAGATGGGGCTCACCCGCGACTCGTGCTACATCGCCAATGTCGTCAAGTGCCGTCCCCCCGACAATCGGGATCCCAAGCCCGAAGAGATTGATGCCTGTCGTCCGTGGTTGGAGCAGCAGGTCAAGTTGATCGCCCCGAAAGTGATCGTCACTCTGGGCAACTTCTCCTCCAAACTGCTGCTGGACACGAAAACCGGAATCACCAAACTGCGAGGCCAGAGCTACCCAATGGGAAACATGATCAGTACCAGTGCGGTCGTCATCCCCACTTACCATCCGGCAGCCATTCTGCGAGGTGGTGGCCTCCAAGAAGCCCAGATGCGCTCCGACTTGGTTCGAGCCCGCATGGCGATGACCAGATGATCCAAGCCCGCACTCGCTCACCCGAGGACACGAAGAACCTGGCCGCCAGCCTGGCCGAGTTGGCCCATCCCGGCGACCTGTTTTTGCTGGTGGGCGACTTGGGCGCGGGGAAAACCACCTTCACTCAGGGATTCGCCGCCGCCTTGGGCGTCAGCGAGCCGGTGACCAGCCCCACATTCACCCTGGCCCGTGAATACCACGGCAGGCTGCTTCTCCATCATCTCGACGTCTTTCGCCTAGATCAGATTTCTGAGGTGCTCGACTTGGGGCTGCCCGAACTGCTCGACAGCGATGGGGTGGTCCTCATCGAGTGGGGCGACGTGATCCGCCAAGCCCTGCCCAACGATTACCTTGAAGTGGCGCTGACCTTCGTCGACGGCCAAGACACCTCGCCGGACGAACGGGTGGTAGTGCTAACCCCCGTAGGACCTCGCTGGCAAGCCCGGTCTGGCACGCTGGTCGCCGCTATTCGCCAGTGGACTGGGGAGCCCCCGTGTTGATCTTGGGCATCGAATCGGCCACCCAGCAGGTGGGATGTGCCCTCGGCGGGCACGAGGGGGTGCTGGCCTCGGCTCACAGCGCCCGGGGCCGTCGCCACGCGGAGTCCATCGCCCCCCAGATCCAGTTCGTGACAAGACAAGCCAGAATCGAGCTAAAGGATGTGGGCTGCGTGGCCGTGGACCTCGGCCCCGGCTTGTATACCGGCCTGCGAGTGGGCATCTCCAGCGCCATGGCGATGGCCTACGCCCTGAGCGTCCCGATGATCGGAGTGTCCAGCCTCGATCTTCTGGCCTTCGCAGTGCGTTACACCAACCGGTTGATCGTGGCCGCCATCGACGCCCGGCGCAGCGAGCTGTTCTACGCCTTCTACCGCCAGGTCCCTGGCGGGGTCCAGCGGGTGTCTGAGGCCCAAGTCGGCACTCCCGATGATCTGGCCTCCGAATTGCTGGCCACCAGCGAAGAGGTGCTGTTGGTGGGCGACGGTGCCCGCCGCTACGCCGAGGTGTTCGACCAGCTCCAGAAGACCGACCTTGCCGAACAAGACCTGGCTCACCCCTCGGCCGCCTCCCTGGTTCAGCTGGCCCACGCCCGAGCGCTGCGGGAGGAATTCGTCAAGCCGTGGGAGCTCAAGCCGATATACCTTCGGGTTCCCGACGCCGACATCAACTGGAGCACCCGATGATCGCTCCGATGACCCTTGATCATCTGCCTGAAGTCATGGCCATCGATACTCAGTGCTATCCCATTCCCTGGTCAAGGGAGGTCTACGAGTCGGAACTGGCCCGCACCGATGATCGACTCTATGTGATCGCCCGCACCGATAAAGTTGTCGGCCACGCCGGAGTGGCCTTCGAAGAGGACGAAGCCCACATCACCACTGTGACGGTGGCCCCCGATCGCCGGGGCCAAGGCATAGGCGCCCGGCTGCTCTTGGCTCTTGCCTTGGCCGCCCGCCGCCACAATACGAGCCTGGCCCTGGAAGTGGAGGCCGACAACCCCTCCGCCCAATCCCTGTACCGGCGCTTCGGACTGGCCCCGGTGGGCATTCAACGGGGGTACTACGCCGACATGGGCCTGTCGCCCGATGCCGTGGTGATGCGGGCCGACAACATCCACCAATCCGACTATGCCGATCGCCTGGTCAAGATCGCGGTAGAACTGGACTACGCATGACTGCCGAGGATTTCCCCCAACTGAGCCCGGCCATTGTGCTGGGCATCGAAACCTCCTGCGATGAGACGGCCGCCGCCGTGGTCTCTGGCCCCTCCGACGTTTTGTCGTCGGTGATCAGCAGCCAGGTAGACCTGCATGCCCGCTACGGCGGGGTGGTTCCGGAGATCGCCAGTCGAGCCCACGTGGAGCTGCTCACTCCGGTGGTCGCTCAAGCGATTATCGAGGCCGGCCTCAGCAACCATGAGGTGGAGGCGGTGGCCGCCACCGCGGGTCCCGGCCTAATCGGCTCCCTATTGGTGGGAGTCAGCGCAGCCAAGTCGCTGGCCCTGGTCTGGGACGTGCCGTTCGTGGCGGTGAATCACCTCGAGGCCCATCTGTACTCTTCGTTCCTGGAGGAGCCCGGCCTCGATCTGCCGGTGGTGGTGCTCTTGGTGTCGGGCGGCCACACCCTGCTGGTGCTGATGGAGGCGTTCGGCCGCTACCGGCTCATCGGCCAGACCCTCGACGACGCTGCCGGCGAGGCGTTCGACAAAGTGGCCCGCTTTATGGACCTGGGTTATCCCGGCGGCCCGGTCATCGACCGACTGGCCATGGACGGCAACCCTGATGCGGTGGCCTTCCCCCGCCCCATGTACGACGACGGCTACAACTTCTCCTTTAGCGGCCTCAAGACCGCAGTGGTCAACCACGTTAGAAAAAATCCCGACCTCGATGTGGCCGACGTCGCGGCGTCGTTCCAGGAGGCGGTGGTGGACGTGCTGGTGTACAAGGCCCGCAAGGCCGCCGAGGAGTTCGATGCCAAGGGCCTGTGCCTGGCCGGTGGGGTAGCGGCCAACTCTTCGCTGCGGGAGCGGATGCTCGACGCCTGCGTGGCTGCGGGCATCAGCGGCTTCTTGCCCAGCCGATCCATGTGTACCGACAACGCGGCCATGGTGGCCGCCGCCGGATGGCAGCGGCTCCAACTCGATGGCCCCTCGCCGCTGGACACCGGCGCCGACCCCAACCTCGTCCTCCCCTTCATTTAGCAGTCGCTCTGTGAATTGGCCTCAGGACGGCTAACGCCCTACTCTTAGCACTCGCCTATCGAGAGTGCTAACGCTCAAATATCAACCCCTTGGAGGCCAAGATGGCTCTACAGCCCCTTGATGACCGGATTGTTGTCCGTCCCGGCGAGTCTGAAGAGATGACTGCCAGCGGCCTGGTCATCCCCGACACTGCCAAAGAGAAGCCCCAGCAGGGTGAAGTCATCGCCGTAGGACCCGGCAAGCGGTCTGACAACTCCGGCGAGCTCATCCAGATGGACGTCTCCGTCGGCGACACCGTGGTCTACAGCAAGTTCGGCGGGACCGAGATCACTGCGGACGGCGAGGATCTGCTGATCCTGTCAGCCCGCGACGTGCTCGCCATCGTCAAGTAGCCACGATGACGAAGATTCTCAAGTTCCGGGAGGAGGCCCGCAAGGGCCTTGAGTCCGGCGTCAACCAGCTGGCCGACACTGTCAAGGTGACCCTTGGTCCCAAGGGCCGCAACGTGGTCCTCGACAAGAAGTTCGGCGCTCCCACCATCACCAACGACGGCGTGTCCATCGCCCGCGAGGTGGAGCTCGACGACAAGTTCGAGAACATGGGCGCCCAGCTCATCAAAGAGGTGGCCACCAAGACCAACGACATCGCCGGCGACGGCACCACAACCGCCACCGTGCTGGCCCAGGCCATGGTCCGCCACGGCTTGCGCAACGTGGCTGCCGGCGCCAATCCGATGAGCCTCAAGCGGGGCATCGAGCAGGCAGTGGCCGCCGCGGTGGACTCACTGGCCGACCAGGCCCAGGACATCTCCCAGAAAGAGGAGATCTCCCAGGTGGCCTCCATATCAGCCGCCGATCAGGACATCGGCAACGTCATCGCCGAGGCCATCGACAAGGTGGGCAAAGACGGCGTGGTCACCGTGGAGGAGTCCAACACCTTCGGCATGGAGCTCGACTTCGTCGAGGGCATGCAGTTCGACAAGGGCTTTTTATCCCCCTACTTCGTGACCGACGCCGAGCGCCAGGAGGCCGTCCTCGACGAGCCCTATATCTTGTTCAACCAGGGCAAGATCAGCTCGGTGCAGGATCTGCTCCCCGTGCTGGAGAAGGTCATGCAGACCGGCAAGCCGCTTTTGATCATCTCCGAGGACGTGGAGGGCGAGGCCCTGGCCACCCTGGTGGTGAACAAGATCAGAGGCACCTTCAACTCGGTGGGCGTCAAGGCCCCCGGATTCGGCGAGCGCCGCAAGGCCATGCTCCAAGACATGGCCATCCTGACCGGCGGCCAAGTGGTGGCCGAAGAGGTCGGTCTCAACCTGGAGGGCGTCACCCTCGATCTTTTGGGCACCGCCCGCAAGGTGATCGTGACCAAAGACGACACCACCATCGTGGAGGGCGCCGGTACCAAGGCCGACGTTGAAGGCCGCGTGGCCCAGATCCGCCAGGAGATCGACAACACCGACTCCGACTGGGATCGGGAGAAGCTCCAAGAGCGCTTGGCCAAGCTGGCCGGCGGCGTGGCCGTCGTGCAGGTGGGCGCCGCCACCGAGGTGGAGCTCAAGGAGAAGAAGCACCGGATCGAGGATGCGCTGTCCGCCACACGGGCCGCCATCGAAGAAGGCGTGGTCGCCGGGGGCGGCACAGCCCTGCTGCGGGCCCGCCCGTCGGTGTCCAAGGTGGTCGACAACCTCAGCGGCGACGAGTCAACCGGAGCCAAGATCGTGTTTGAGTCGCTGAGCGTGCCGTGCTCCCTCATCGCCTCCAACGCCGGCTTCGAGGGCTCCATTGTGGTGCGCGACATCGAAGACACCTCCGGCACCATCGGGTTCAACGCTGCCACCGGCACCACCGAAGACTTGGTGGCTGCGGGCGTCATCGACCCCGCCAAGGTGACCCGGGCCGGCTTGCAGAACGCGGCTTCCATTGCCGCCATGCTGCTCACCACCGAGTGCCTGGTGGCCGACAAGCCCGAGCCCCCCGGCCCCCCGATGCCCCCCGGTGGCGACCCCATGGGCGGCATGGGAGGCATGGGAGGCATGGGCGGCATGATGTAGCCGGTTGGCGATCATCAACCACCCAAAGAACTGGCTGGGGGCCACCATCGCTGTGGAGCGGGGTGGCCCCCAGTTCATTCCCCGTCCTGAGCAGTGGCGTCCGGGTGGACCCCCGCTCTGGGCCGAGCTCAGCCCGTCCGAGCGGCGGGTGGATCTCAACCAGTTACGGGCCGCCCTCGACGGCCGTCCGCAGTCCACTTGGGGCGATACCCCTCCCACCGGACAGGAGCGGCGCTCCGCGGTGCTTGTGCTGCTGTACCCCGACGATGGCGAAATCTGCGTGCTGCTTATCCGCCGAGCCCGGCACCTGCGATCCCACAGTTGGGAGGTGGCCTTCCCCGGCGGAGGCCAAGAAGACGGCGACGACACCCTGCTGGACACCGCTCTGCGGGAGACCCGTGAGGAGATCGGACTGGACACCGGCCAAGTGGATGTCATCGGCCAGCTCGACCGCTACGTCACCGTCGGCAGCCGATCGCTGGTCCACCCGTTTGTCGGGGTCCTTCCTTACCCTCCCGCCGGCCTGATTCCCGACCCCGCCGAGGTGGAGCACATCTTGCTGGTCTCCACTGCCGAGCTGCTTTCCGAAGAAGCCTGGCGGGAGGAAATCTGGCCCATCAATGGCGTCGACCGGCCCATCACATTCTTCGAGCTCTACGGCGACACCGTATGGGGCGCCACCGCCGCCATGCTCCGCCAACTCCTCACCATCGCCACCACGACAGCACAGAGCGACTGAGCCAAAGGAGTCCAGGAGAGTAGCTTGGGCATGGCAAACTGAGGTTGTGACGTCGACAGAAGCACGCCCGTGGTGGGAACGAATGGTCGAGGTCAGCGCAGAGTCCGACAAGCAACAAGGGCCGATAACACTGGACCCAGGGGAGAAACTCGCTGCGCTGCTGCGCTTAGCAGCACATCTGCCAGTCCGATACAGCGATGAACTGGAGTACCCGGTATTCGGGAAGCGGTGAGCTTGGTGGACAGGTCAGAATCTCCAGTAGACCTCGTCGAACTCTATGGGTGAGCGTCCGAACCACATGAGCCCGGAGGAGTTCCGCCAGGCGGGCTACCAGGCGGTGGACTGGGTGGCCGATTACATGGCGCGCCTCGGCGACCTCCCGGTGATGGCCGATGTCGAACCGGGCCAAGTTCGGGGCAATTTGCCTGATGAGCCGCCGACCTGCGGCGAGGATTTCGCCGATGTGCTGACCGACCTCGACCGGGTGATCCTGCCCGGCTTGACCCACTGGCAGGCACCCGGCATGTACGGCTATTTCCCAGCCAACACCAGCGGACCTGCTGCGTTGGGCGAGCTGATATCGGCCGGCCTGGGAGCTCATGGAGCCATGTGGACCACGGGGCCTTCGGTCACCGAGCTGGAGCAACATGTGTTGGACTGGCTGGTCACTGCCCTTGGCCTGCCCGAGGCGTTTCGGGGCAATGGCGTGATCACCGACGGTGCCTCTTCCAGCACCCTGTGCGCCATCCTCGCTGCTCGGGAGAAAGCCGGAGGCAACGGGAAGCTCGAACAGATGGTGGCCTATACCTCCGACCAAGCCCACTATTCCATCGCCAAAGGGCTGCGGGTAGCGGGCATTGCCGACGGCCGCATTCGGTCAATCGCCACTACCCCCGACTACGCCATGCGGGCTGACCACTTGGCCTATGAGATCGTCAAAGACCGAAGCGACGGACTGATCCCATTTTTCGTGGGCACCACAGTAGGCACAACTTCCACCACTGCCATCGATCCCATACCCGAATTGGCTTGGGTGGCATCCAATTTCGACGCCTGGATCCATGTAGACGCCGCTTTTGCCGGCACCGCCGCGCTGTGCCCGGAAATGCGATTCCTCAACGCCGGTTTGGAAGACGTCGACAGCTACCTGTTCAACCCCCACAAGTGGATGCTCACCAACTTGGACTGCTCGGTGTTCTATGTGGCCGACCGAGCCGATCTCTTGAACGCCATGGCCGTTGAAGCCGAGTATCTGAGCGAAGGCACCGCGGCGACATCCACCGCCGACTCCGAGCATGAGACAGTGGACTACCGGGACTGGACAGTGGCGCTCGGTCGACGCTTCCGGGCACTAAAGCTCTGGTTTGTGATCCGCCACTACGGCACCGAGGGGCTCCAGGCCCATGTTCGCCGCCACATTGCCTGGGCATCCGAGTTGGCCAACTGGGTCGAGGCTGACGACCGATTTGAACTGGTCGCCCCCCAGGTGCTCAGCCTGGTGTGCTTCCGCCACACCGACGGCGACGAGGCCGGTCGCCGCATCATGGACACCGTGAACCGGTCCGGTCGAGCCTTCATGAGCCACACCACCCTCGACGGCCGCTTCATCCTCCGGGTGGCCATCGGCAGCCCCCAAACTGAGCGCCACCACATCGAAGAACTCTGGAATCTGATCCAATCGGCCGCCTGATTTCGCCTTCCTCCTGGTGAGGGAGTAAATCCCCCTATAGCAAGGCTGAAGGCTTTAGAATTCTTGGTTTCCAAGCAAAAGGGGCGTCGCGATGGCCGAGGTTGAGATCGGGCTGGGCAAGACCGCACGGCGGGCGTACGGATTCGACGACATCGCCATCGTCCCCACCCGCCGCACCCGCGATCCCGAGGATGTGAGCATCGCCTGGGAGATCGACGCCTACCGCTTCGACCTGCCCCTCATGGCCTCGGCCATGGACGGTGTGGTCAGCCCGGAAACCGCCATCGCCATCGGGCAACTCGGCGGAGTGGGGGTGCTCAACCTGGAGGGGCTCTGGACCCGCTATGAGGATCCTGAGCCGATCCTCGACGAGATCGCCGCCCAACCCCCGGAGAAGGCCACCCTGCGGATGCAGGAGCTCTACGCCGAGCCCATCAAACCCGAGCTGATCGGCGAGCGCATCCGCCAGATCAAAGACGCCGGGGTGATCTCGTGTGCCTCGGTTACCCCTCAGCGCACTGAGCAGCTCGCCCCCCAAATGCTGGCCGCCGAACTCGATCTCATGGTCATCCAGGGCACGGTGGTCACCGCCGAGCACAAGTCCAAGAACCACGAGCCCCTGAACCTCAAGCAGTTCGTCCGCCGCCTGGAGATCCCGGTGATCGTGGGGGGCTGCGCCAGCTACGACGCCGCGCTTCATCTCATGCGCACCGGCGCCGCCGGCATCCTGGTGGGCGTCGGACCGGGCCAGGCCTGCACCACTCGGGGCGTGCTGGGCATCGGAGTGCCCCAGGCCACCGCCATCGCCGACGCCCGAGCCGCCCGGATGCGCCACCTCGACGAAACCGGGGTGTACGTCCACATCATCGCCGACGGGGGCATGGCCACCGGGGGCGACATCGCCAAGGCCATCGTGTGCGGCGCCGACGCGGTGATGATCGGCTCCCCGCTGGCCGCCGCCCACGAGTCGCCCGGCCGGGGCCACCACTGGGGCATGGCCACCTTCCATCCCACCCTGCCCCGCGGCGCCCGAGTGCAGACCACGCCCAGGGGCACGTTGGAGGAGATCCTGGTCGGCCCGGCCCGGGAGAACGATGGCCGCCTCAACCTGTTCGGGGGCCTGCGCACCTCCATGGCCACCTGTGGCTACGAGACGCTCAAGGAGTTCCAGAAGGCCGACATCATGATCGCCCCCTCCCTGCAAACCGAGGGCAAGTCCCTCCAGCGCTCCCAGGGCATTGGAATGGGGCGTTGAACCTCTCCGCCGACTCTGCTGCCGACGGATTATCGTCGGCCATGGGCACAGCCGACAGCGCCAGCCGAGACCACCCGGTCTTGGTGGTGGACTTCGGCGCCCAGTACGCCCAGCTGATCGCCCGCCGGGTGCGCGAGGCCCACATCTACAGCGAGATCGTTGCCCACACCATCAGCGCAGATGAGATCGCCTCCCGCCAGCCCGGAGCGGTGATCTTCTCCGGGGGCCCCAAGTCGGTCCACGTCGAGGGGTCGCCCCGCATCGACCCCGACATCTACGGGCTGGGCATTCCCATCTTGGGCATCTGCTACGGCGCCCAGCTCATCGCGGCGCAGCTCGGCGGCGAGGTGTCCCGCACCGGCATCGGCGAATACGGCCGCACCCCTATGAGCGTCAGCGACCCCGGCACGCTGTTCGGGGCCGAAGAGGACACCGAGCGCCCGGTGTGGATGAGCCATTTCGACTCCATCTCCACTCCGCCCGACGGCTTCGTGGTCACCGCATCCACCCCCCAGGCCCCAGTAGCCGCCCTCGAAGACCCCCAACAGCGCATCTTCGGGGTCCAGTTCCATCCCGAGGTGGCCCACACTCCCGGCGGCCAGGCGGTGTTGGAGCGGTTCTTGTACCGAGGGGCTGGGCTGGCCCCGTCGTGGACCACCGAGTCGTTCATCGACGAGGCGGTAGCCGCCATCCGAGCCCAGATCGGCGACGGCCGGGCGGTGTGCGGCCTGTCCGGAGGGGTCGACTCCGCGGTAGCCGCCGCCCTGGTCCATCGGGCGGTGGGCCATCAGCTCACCTGCGTGTTCGTGGACACCGGCCTGATGCGCCAGGACGAGGGCCAGCAGGTGATCGACGCCTTCCGCCGCTCCCAGGGCATCGAGCTGATCGCGGTGGAAGCCGCCGAGCGGTTCTTCGAAGCCCTGGTGGGGGTAATCGACCCCGAGGAGAAGCGCAAGATCATCGGCGAGCTGTTCATCCGCATCTTCGAAGAGGCCAAGAACCAGGTCGACGGGGCCGCCTTTTTGGTGCAGGGCACGCTGTATCCCGATGTGATCGAGTCGGGCTCCGATTCGGCGGCCAAGATCAAGAGCCACCACAACGTGGGCGGCATCCCCGAGGAGATGGACTTCGAGCTGGTCGAGCCGCTGCGCGACCTGTTCAAAGACGAGGTGCGGGCCGTGGGCCACGAGCTGGGCCTGCCCGATGAGATCGTGTGGCGCCAGCCCTTCCCCGGCCCCGGCCTAGGAGTGCGGGTGATCGGCGAGGTCACACCCGACAAAGCCGCGCTGTTGGCCAAAGCCGACGCCATCGTGAGGGCCGAGATCCACGCCGCGGGCCTCGATCGAGAGATCTGGCAGGCGTTCGCCGTGCTGCCCGACACCCGCACCGTGGGCGTGATGGGAGATGAGCGAACCTACGGCCAAGTGGTGGTAATCCGGGCGGTGACCAGCGAAGACGCCATGACCGCCGACTGGGCCCGGTTGCCCTATGAGCTGTTGGAGAAGATGTCGAGCCGCATCATCAACGAGGTCGACGGCCTAAACAGGGTGGCCTACGACATCACCTCCAAACCCCCCGGCACCATCGAGTGGGAGTGAACTAACAATCTCGACATTGTGTCCATATACTTTCGTGATATGGGCAGAGTCGGCAAAACAAGAACCCGATCAGCCACAGCCATCAGCTGCACCGTGGGCGGCGGCTTGTAGTTGTTCAGTGATCCAGACATTCGCACAGCGACGGGAACGCTGATCTGAAGATGGGCAATTTCGCGCTGGCCGCAGTCTTGGTCGCCGGTTTTCTCCTTGGCGCCTGTAGCGACAGCACCGGCACCGATGCCGCAGACGAGGTGTCGGTGCCGTCGAAGTCCGATCCTGCGGCCTACACAAAGTTCGTTGTCGACCGGGCCATCGCCCGGTATGAGGCCGAGGGGCTGGACGCCGCGCTGGCCCACTTCAACAGCCCCGACAGCGTCGATGGCCAGTGGTACGTGTTCGTAATCGATGAGAACGACATCGTGGTCGGCCACTACGCCGCCGACCGGCGGGGGCTGGACGTCAAGGGCTGGGTGGGCACCGACATCAACGGCTACAACTTCGGTCCCGAGATGCTGGCGGCCACCGAGGCGGGCCGCTGGGTGCCCTACGTGTATGTGAACCCCGCCGCAGACACCCTCGGCGACCAGGGCGGGTTCGAGCTGAAGAACGCCTGGGTCGTCCGCCACGACGGGCTCTTGTTCGGCTCGGGCTGGTACATCAACACCGAGGAGTTCGCGCCCCAGCTCATCGCCGAGTCAGCCGAGCATTTCCGCCGCGGCGGCCTCGAAGCCATTTTGGCGTTCTACAACGACCCCCAGGGCATCTCTGCGGGCCTCATACCGACCGCCCAGTACTACAACAACACCAACACGCTCGACGGGTTCTTCACGGGAATCATCGCCGCCCCCGACGGCGAGATCTTGGCCCATATTGACGCCAGCCTCATCGGTACCGACATCGAGGACCTGCTCGGGTCGGCAATGCGCAACGCCACCGCTGAGGGCACCTGGATCACCGCCGACGACAACCCTGCCGGCCAGGGTCCCCCGACCATGCGCTTCTGGGTCATAGACGTAGACGGAACCCTCATCGGCGCCGGCTGGTACGGCGCGGGCTAACGCGGCTGAACAGCAGCGAAGCGCCCAGCTAACGGGCTAGGCGGCTCGGGTGGTGATGAGCTGCACCCGTTGGGGCGTGTCGGTCTTCATGTTGTTCAGCTCGTCGGTGTAGAAGAACTTCTCTTCGCCGAACGCCGGGCGCAGCTCGTCTAGCCACGACGCTTCTTCGTCGTAGGCGGCGAAGAACAGCCGATTCACCCAGTCGGGGTTGCGGGCCTGCACGAACTTCAGGGCGATCACCTTCTCGCCGCCGATCTCGGTGACGCCGTCCACCAGCGCCTTGCCCGGGGTGGCCGACATCGACGGCCCCCGCCAGGTGCGGGCCAGCCCCGACACCTGCTTATAGGCGTCGGTGTAGATCTGGTAGGCCTCCACCAGCGGCACCTCGAAGTACCGCTTGGCTCCGGTGTCGCGCTCCACGAACATGTAGTAGGGAATCGCCCCCAGGGATACCTCGGTGGTGATCATGTCGGCCCAGTCCCGGGCGCTGTCGTTCACGTGGCGGATCAGCGGGGCCTGGCACCGCACCACCGCACCGGTCTCGATGATGCGCCGCAGCGCGTCCCGAGAAGCGTCGGTGGCCAGCTCCACCGGGTGGGAGTAGTGGGCCATGATGGCCAGGTGGCGCCCGGAGGCCACGATCTCCTCGAACAGCCGCAGCAGGTCGTCGGCCTCTTCGCCCTCGGTGAACTTGTAGGGCCAGTAGGCCGGGGCCTTGGTGCCGAAGCGGATGGTGTTTATCTCCAAGTCGTCGGCCATCAGCGGCTCGGCGTAGCGGCGTATCAACTCGGTGCGCATGATCATCGGGTCGCCCCCGGTGAACAGCACATCCGACACCGTCGGGTTCAACTTGAGGTAGGCCACCAGCCGGTCGATCTCCTTGCTGGCGAACTTGAGATCGTCGAGCTGAACGAACTGCGGCCAGCGGAAGCAGTAGGTGCAATAGGCGTGGCAGGTCTGGCCCTGGGTGGGGAAGAACAGCACCGTCTCCCGGTACTTGTGCTGCACGCCCTGCACCACCTCTTCCTCCAGGTACCCGGCGTTCATCTCCACCTGGCCGGCGGGATGGGGGTTCAGGCTCAGCTGGATCTCCCGAGCGGCCGCCTTGAGTTCGGTGGCCGGCACCTCGGCTTTGATGAGGTCGGCGATGCGGCTGAAGTGGGCGGGGTCGAGCATGCCCTCTTGGGGGAAGGTGAGCTGGAACATGGGATCGTCGGGCACGTTGTCCCAGTTGATGAGCTGCTCACACACGTAGTTGTTGGTCTTGAACGGGAGCACCGAGCCCACCACGCGGGTCACCATCTTCTGGTGGTCGCTCAGCCGGTCGTAGCCGGGGGTGTCTTCCAGGTTGCGGAGCTGGAAGGTGCGAAATGTGTGCTGTTCGCCGTTGCCGGTGCTCATGGTGGGTGCCTCCCTATGAGGATGCCGTCGATCTGTCAGAGTTACCCTTGATGGTACCAGCCTCTCCGACATTTGTTGAGGGAGGCTGGTCTGCCACCATAGGCGGGTGCTGACCAAATTCGACGATTTCCCCATCCACCAGACCCCCGACCCCATCTCCACCCCTTCCACCGGGGAGAAGGACTTCTACGAGCGCTACTGGTTCAACGGCTACTCCAAGGTGGGCGACATGTACCTCGGCGTGGGCACCGCCCGCTATCCCCACCTCGGTATCCAGGACTGCGGCATCAGCATCGTCCACAACGGGGTGCAGCACGCCTTCCACGCCTCGGCCCGGGCCAACCCCGAGCCCTCCGATCTGAGCGTCGGGCCGTTCAACCTGGAGATCACCGAGCCGATGAAGGCCTGCCGGGTGGTGCTGGAGCCCAACGAGACAGACTTCGCCGCCGATCTCACCTTCGAGGCCCGCACCGCGGCCATCGAAGAGCCCCGCCACCACTGGTCTGACGGCAGCCGCCGCATCATGGACACCACCCGGTTCACCCAGTTCGGCCGCTGGCACGGCTGGATCGAATACGACGGCCAGCGCATGGAGATCGACCGCACCGAGACCTACGGAACCAAGGACCGCTCCTGGGGCGTCCGCCCGGTGGCCGGCGGCGACAACCGGGGCGCCCCCCAGCCCCCGCGGGCCATGGGCCTGTTCTTCTTGTGGGCTCCGCTGCACTGGGACGACATGTGCAGCCACTACCAGCTGTTCGAGGACACCCTGGGCCGCCCCCGGTTCCACGTGGGCGCCTTTTTGCCCGCCTACGACTCCCTGGCCGACAACCCCGCCGTGGAGGATCCCGGCGTGGAGCCCATGCACCGCTTAGAGCACCAGCTCACCTTCGAGCCCGGCAGCCGCATGATCAAAAGCGCCACTTTGGCCATGACCTCGCTGGAAGACGACACCCGCCACGAGATCACCTTCGAAAAGCAGTTCACCTATCGCATGAAGGGCATCGGCTACAGCCACCCCACCTGGTCGCACGGCGACTGGAAGGGCGAGCTGGCCATGGAGTCGGAGCGCTGGAAGCTGGCCGACGTCGACGACAACGCCTTCGAGAACCAGCACGTCCAGCACCTCATGAAGGTCCGCATGGGCGACCGCCAAGGCATCGGCGTCCTAGAGCAATCCATCTTCGGCCCCTACCGCCCCTACAACCTAGAAGGCCACATAGCCCCCGCCAGCTAGCGCAGGTAGGCGTCGCCGCCGTCGATGTTTATGGTGGTGCCGGTCATGTAGCCGGCCGTGTCGCTGCATAAGAAGGCGACTACTCGGCCGACGTCGATCTCGGCGTCGCCAACCCTCTTCAATGCGAATCGCTCTTGGAGGGCGGCGAAGCCGTCGGGGTTGAATCCCTTCCAATCCTCCATGGCCGGCGACATGGCCACCGGCATAAGCGTGATGGCTCGGATGCCGTCGGCGCCCCACTCCATGGCCGCGGCCCGGGTGATCGACTGGATGGCCGACTTCACCCCGGCGTACACCCCCATGCCGCTGGGATCGGTCTTGAGGCTCGAGCCCGAGCCCTGGTTGATGATCACCCCGCCATCCTTGAGGTACGGGTGGCACAGCCGCATAAACCGGATGGAAGCCAGCGCTCCGGAGGTCCACGCCGCCATGCAGGCCTCGTCGCTCACCTCCAGCAAGTGCCCGTGGGGCACCTGCTGGGCGTTGTTCACCAGGATGTCCACGGTGCCGAAGTGCTCCACGGTGCGATCCACACACACCTGGATGTCGTCCAGTTCGTTCACGTCGCACACCAGCGCCAGCGCCGACCCGCCCCGTTCGGCGATCTCGGCCGCCACCGCCTGCACCTTGGCCTCAGTACGAGCCGCCACGGTGACCCCGGCTCCCTCAGCCGCCAGGGCCAGGGCGATGCCCCGACCCACTCCTTGGCCCCCGCCAGTAACGATGGCCGTCTTCCCGTCAAGCATTCCCATGGCGTCGAACACTATCCCGGCCAACCACCCCAGCCACGGGCGACCAGCAATGAGCGGAGAGGGTGGGATTCGAACCCACGAACCACCTTGCGGCAGTTACTTCCTTAGCAGGGAAGCGCCTTCAACCGGACTCGGCCACCTCTCCAGGCCATCCCACACTAGCGGCTCGCCCCCGGCCTGGCCTTGTGGATTGCCGGCTGGCCGACCGATCACCACTGCCCTCTCCCCGGGGGATGAGGGAGAGGGCAGCGGAGATCAGTTCCGCGCTGTCGTGGTCAGGGTGTCGGTGAAGTCCTCTATCGCGGTGCCGTCGGCGTACTGGAGGCTGTTTCCGGCCGCGGCGGCGCTGTAGATGACGGTGATCTCTTGGTCGGGGAGCACCGCGGTGCCGAGCGTCAAGGTGACGGTCGCGCCGTCGGCGACCACTCGGCCGGGGGACTGGTTGGTGACGAGTTCACCGAGGTAGTAGGCACCGCCTTTGACCAATATCGCGTATCGCAGCGCTCCGGCCGCAGCGCCGTCGATTGCGGCCAAGTCCCCGTCGAAGGTGAGCGTCAGCTCGTTGCCGCTCACCGCCGCGCCGGCCAACACCGAGGGCTCCGGTGGTGGGTCGCCCTCCGGTACTGGGTCGTCCTCCGGTACTGGGTCGTCAGCCTCTGGGGGATCGTCGACCGTCGCAGGCTCGGGCGGCGCCGGGGTGTTGTTGGTCGCGGGCGAGTCGGTGAACACGGCTGCGATCGGGTTGTCGCCCGACGTGTAGCTCACGGTGACGGTCTGGCCCGCAGACACCGGCGACGCCAGTGTCAACTCGATGGTGGTGCCGCTGACCGACACCGCATCGGCACCGGTCCCGGCGAGGCTCACCGCGACGCCGTCCACCTTCACCGCGAACTCGTCAGCGGTCGCGCGCTCGTAGCTGGAGGCGGCGGCGTCGTCGAGCGTGATCGTGAGCGTCGCGCCGTCCACCGCGGCACTCGACAGCGACGGGCACACCGACCTCGAGGCGTCGGTGCGGAACGTGGCTGTGGCGTGCGCGGTCGCGCCGTCGGGATTGGTCGCCGTCACCGTCACGACCGAGTAGTACGCGTCGGTCTCCGGCGGGGCCAGGCCCTCCAGCGCGCAGGCGGTCTTCACTTGGAAGAAGACGCGTCCGATCGTCTCGTTGTACGACAGGCCGCCCGGCACGTAGATGTCGTCGCGGCTGGCGCTCAGCGAGAACGTCAGCGTGCCGCCGTCGGGGTTCACGAAGTCGTCGGCGGACACCTCGAGGCTGACCAGATAGCCGGGCTCCGCCCCGTCGAGCGTCTGGGATGCGCCGCGGTAGACCAGCGGCCGGTTGCCGTTGGCATCGGGCGGCAACTGTCGCCAGTCGACCTTGTGCTCGGGGTCGTGGCCGAGGCCGGCGTGGGCCAGCTCGGCATCGGTCTGCGACGACACCGACTGGATCGTGCCGCCGTCGAGGCTGAGCGTGTCGCCGAGCACGGCGATGCCCTGCGTCGAGTAGTTGGGCTCCACCACCGTGTGGGTGAAGATCAGCTCGGCGGTGCCGCTGCCGCCCGCATAGACCGCGTCCTTGCGGCCCCAGTGGGCGGGGTCCATGTCGATGCCCAGCAGCGGCGTGCCGGTCACGTCCACCGCTTCGCTGAACGTGACGCGCACCGAGATCACCTGGCCCATGGCGTAGGTGTCGTGGTCGCCGGCGTCGGAGGTCACCTCCACGCCGGTCACAGTCGGCGCGCTAGCGGCCACGACGGCCGCTGCGGTGAACGGCGCGATCTGGTTGCCGGCGCTGTCCCACAGCCCGGCGCCCGTGCGCGGCTGGCGGTAGCTCGCCGTCAGTCGTTCTCCAGGTGCCAGTTCGCGGCTCAGCTCCAACTGTATTTGCGCGGCGTCGCGCGCGAACTGGACGTCGGACACCTCGACGGCCGCCGCCGGCTCACCTTGGGGGGTGGTCGCTGTCACGGTGAAGCCAGCGGTGCTCGGGGCTCGAAGGCGGTTCAGCGGCCGGTCGAACCTCAGGTTCATCGAGCGGCGTGCATTGGATCCGCTGTCGCCGCCCACGTCGGCCTTCGGGCTGGAGAGCGTGCACCGGCTCGTGTTCGCGTTCGTCGCGGCTTGATTGGAGAACCCGTCGGCTTGGGTTCCCCAGACGTTGCGCAGAGGGTTGGAACTGGGCTTGGTGTAGGTCACCGTGATGCCATCGGCGCAGGCGTAGAAACCGGGGGAGACGTCGAGCACCACCGTGGTGCCGCGCACGGCGACGCCGACGACTCTCATATAGGTGTTCGAGAACGAGAACGCGCTTGCGCTCGGGACCGCTGCCGGATCGAGTGCCTGCGTGAAGGTGAGCGTCACGACGATGTCGTCGGCCACGGCGGGCGACGTCGCCGCGAGCGCCGGTTTGCCGGGGTCGGTGGGCCCGGCGTTGGTCACCGTCTCGGTCGCGGCCACCGCAGCAGCGTCGTTGCCCGCGAGGTCCTGGATCGGGTCCGTGGCCGGGACGGTGTAGGCCACCGTCGTCGTTGCGCCGGCTGCGACCGACGAGGCCAGGGTGAGCTCGACTGCGTCCTCGCGCATCGTGACGTTGCTCACCCCCCGGTTGGCTCCGCCGACGGTCACGGCGAAGTTGGTTGTTGCCGGTGTCGAGGTCCTGTCCAGCTTCTCGCTGTAGTACAGGATGAGTTTCGTCCCGGCGACGAGCGCGCTCTCCAGCGTCGGCGAGGTGTTATCGAACACGCTGATGAGGGATCCGTAGATTTCCGGCGCTAACTGGCCGGTCCACTTCGACCGCAACTGCTCGGCCACTACCGTGCTGGGCCGGTACCACACTGAGGCGCTGCTGCGCTCGGTCACCGCTGAGTCCAGCGTGACGGTGACCTGGTTCCCGCTGATGGTCGCCGTGCCCGTGCCGCGGATCAAAGACTCCGGAACGTAGTAGCCGGCCGGATACGCCGTGACGATGAAGCGACTCCCCGGCGGCGAGGCACCTTCGGCCAGTTCCGTGTCGAAGGTCAGCGTCAGAGCCGTGCCCTCCACTTGCCCCGTCAACAGCAGCGGCGCGCTGCCCGGGGTGGCAATCGTTGCCGCCTGATGGAAGAAAGCCGGCACCTCGTTGTCCTTGGTGTCGGTGAGGCTGTAGCCCAGGTCTCCCTCGTCCCCGTAATAGCTCACGGTGACGTGCTTGCCGGGCGAGAGCGACGGCGTCAGCTTCAACGTCACCGTACTGCCGCTGACGGTCGCCGACTCGGGCGACACCCCGCCGATGGGAACCCCGCGCCAGTAGAGGCCCGTGATCCCGAACGCGTAGCGGATCTCCCGCCTCTCTTCCTCGTTCAGCTCCGTCAGGTTGGTGTTGAAGGTGATCGTCAGCGTGCGTCCCCTCACCTCGGCCTTCGTCGGCATGAGAGTCGCATTGGTCACTGCTTGATCGGTCAAGCCCCGCACATGCTCGGGCCCCTCCGGTTCGTAGCTCACCGTGACGACGCTTTGGGGAGTCACCGCTTCGGCCAGGGAGAGCGTGAATGTTGAGCCGTCCACCAAGAGCGGACTGGTCGGCGCCAGCTCCACCTCGGTCCCGCCTACCTTCACCGTGAACTGGTCCGCAGCCAAGGCGAGGTGCCATGTCCTATCGCCCGTATCGGGAAGCGTGCTGTCGTAGGTCAGCGTCAGCGTTGTCGTGTCCACAACGGCGCTCTTCAGCTCCCTGCAGCTCCAACCGGTGCGAATCGTCCACGTCGCCGACACGCTCGCGCCGTCGGGGTCGGTTGCGGTAACGGTGACCACGTTGTGGAACGTGTTGTCGGCATTGAGCGGCAACGCAGGCATCAGATCCTCAAGCGGGCAAGCGTCCAGCGGCCGGATGAAGAATTGGCCGTTGATATGTACGTTTCGGGCGACCGCGTCCGGGCGCTGGGGGCTCACCGTGAATCTCAGTGTGTCGCCGTTGGCGTCAGTGAAGGCGTCGTCGGCCACGCTGATCAGGGTGCCCGAGGGACCACCGTGGGCTCCGTACGTGACTGTGCTGTCGGGGGTGTTCGGGTCGCCGTCGAGGTCGTAGCCGAAGGTCGGCGCGACGTTTGCCCCCGGGCTTGCACTGCCCGCCACCTTGTGGCCTGACTGTGCGCTCAGGCCCGCGTGGTCCACCCCGGCATTGCGCGTGGGATCATCGGCGTCTTTGAGCGTGGCGCCGCTGCGCAACCGCAGGAGCTTGCCTGAACTGTTCGCCGTCACCTCCACACCGTCGGCGGCGGCGTCGCCGCTGACCGTCGTGTAGCTGAACCAC
Organism: Acidimicrobiales bacterium; assembly: GCA_963663255.1. Classification (GTDB taxonomy): domain Bacteria; phylum Actinomycetota; class Acidimicrobiia; order Acidimicrobiales; family Bin134; genus Poriferisocius. The sequence continues at coordinate 988,199 of OY760141.1, read as the reverse complement.
AGCGTCTTGGCGGTGCCGCTCATCGCTCCGTCGGTCACCAGTTCTGCCCGCCTGGTGTTGCCCCCGATGGTCAGAATCAGGCGGATACCCGCGTTTGTGGCGCTCACATCCCAGGACACCTCGTCCTCCCAGGTCACTGCCACCACGATGTTCTGCCCTGCCCCGTACTTCAGGGCGCCGCCGTGGCTCGCCCGCGGCTTCGACACCAGCGCCACGGTCTCGATCGCCCGCAGCGTCTTCTCGGCGACCGATTGGTCGGTGAAGGTCTCCACGTCGTTGCCTTCAGGGTTCTGAAGGGGGTTGGTGCTGGGCTTGGTGTAGCGCACCTTCACCGTCTGTCCTGCTGTCACCGCCGAGGCCAGCGTGAGCGTCACCGTCTTGTCGGCGACGGCCACGCCCCCGGCGGCCACATTGCGGCGGCTGCCGGCCACGGTGACAGTGAAAGCGCCCGGCGCCGGCACCGAGTCGCCGTCAAGGTCCACGCTGAACGTGATGGTCAACGTGTCGCCGTCCACCTCGGCCGACTCGAACTCTGGCCTCGGGTCGTCGTCGATAATGGTGATCGTCAGCGGGCGGACATCGAACCCGTCCACCGAGGCACTGAGCACGATCGTGTCGTACGGGTCCCCATCAGTGCCGTCGCCCTCGTCGACGTTGTCGTCTTTGGCGGTGATGGACACCGTTGCCGACCCGCGTTCCACGTCCTGCGCGATCGTGATGGACGGCAGGCTGGTCAGGGCGTTGTAGTCGGTGCCGCTGGTGGCAGTGGAGGTGTCCTGCACCGCCAACTGCAACGTCACCTCGTCGGAGTTCTCCGTCTTGTCGCGCTCGGCGGTGATCGTGAACGTGGCCGCGGACCCCTCGGCGACCCGGCTATGCGGCGGACCGACAGGAGACGTCCGCTCGATGCTCAACACGATGCCCGGATCGGTGCCGGTGGTGCCGTCGACCGAGTCCGACCAGGGGCCGGGGCCGTCAGCGCTGTTGGCCCGCACCTGCGCCCGATAGGCCGTGCCCGGCTCGAGGCCCATGATCGTGGTCGTGGTGGCGGGCCCAACGTGGTCGTGGCCGCCGGTCTCGCCCGACTCAACCCAGTCGGCTGCGTTCGACGGGTCGGCGTTGCCCTGGAAGTAGCGCACGTCGTAGTCGTTCACCGCGGGCCCGCCGGCGGCCGCCGCCACCGCCGTCCAGCTCAGCGCTATGGTGCGCGACGTCGTGGTCGCCGTCAGCCCGGCCGGCTTCGCCGTCGGCGGCTCGTTCACGTTGCCCACATCGACCCTCACCGCGATCGAGTCGTCGAGGTCGTTTTGTGCCGCAACCACCGAGATTCGAACCGAGACACCGGATGAGAAGGCTGACCAGGAGCCCGGGGAGAGGTTTGAAGGTGTTTGCCTGCTAGCGGTGCTGTCGGCGATGCTCCACCCGGCTGCCGCGCCGGCGTCCTCAGCGCCGTCCGACGCGGAGACCACCTTGATCAGGCTGCCGGTTCTGGCGCCGCCCAGCACCAGCGCGTAAGCCGTATTGGGCGACAGCACCGCCCCGTCCGACGCGGTGAACACGTTCACCGCCGCGTCGACTGCGGTCGCCGGGTTGGTCAGCGTGTAGAGCAGCGAATCAGGCAGCCCGGCAGAGGTCACAGACCAGATACCTGCGGTGGTGCCGGCCAGGTTGCCGTTCCACTCGGCGATATGCACCCCGACCGTGCTCAGCGTGTAGCCGTTGGGGTGACCGCCGGTCGTGAAGCCCTGGGCCAACTCATGCCCAGTCGTGGTGGCGGCGTGAAAGCCGAAACCCCTGTCGGCGCTGCTCGCCGGACGGCCCGTGTTGCCCACCACAGCCACAGGGCTCGGCGCCGCGGTCTGGCCCCACACCTCGCCGTCACCCACGTGCGCGATCACCGCATAGCTGGCCTTGGCCTCGCGGTTCAGCGTGACACCCGACGCCACCTTGATCTCGCCCGTCGAGCTGATCGTGAACGTCGACGCGTCAACGCCGCCCAGGAAATACTTCAGCGTGCCGCTGCCGTCGGTGTCGGTCGCCGCCACCGTGCCCACCGACGCCGCATCCGCATTGTTCTCATCGATCGGCAGCGTCGTCGAGGCGCCCGCAGTGAACTCCGGGCTCGACACCCGGCGCAGCGTGATCTTGTTCGCAGAACCGGAGAACGTGGCGGCGTCGTTGCCGGCGACGTCCTGGATCGGCCGATGGCTGGTATCGGTGGAGTCGTGGTCATATTCAAGGGTCAAGGCCTGGGTGGAGCCTGGCGAGGATTGCAACTGCAACTGCACCGTGTTGCCCGCCACGCCCACGACCGAAAAGTTCTGGGCAGAACCGCCCTGGAGGTAACTGAACTGGCCAACGACGGGCACCGAGCCGGTGTCGAGGTCCTCGCTGTAGACCAGCGCTATGTCGCGCCCGTCGATCACCCCTTCGGTCAGCGTCGGCGCCAGGCCGTCGACCCTGTGCCCGGCGTCATGGGCGATGCCGTCATGGCCGAGCAGGGCGTCGACGTCCGACGTGCGCCCCTTGATGGTGCCGCCATTGAGCGCCAGCGAGTCCTCCACCACCGCCACCCCCTCAGAGGCGTCGCCCGCCGCCACCGTGTAGCGGAAGCGCAGAATGGCGGTGGTGTTGCCCCCTGCAAAGTCGGCCCACTTCTCCGAACCCGACGCGAGCCTGATCTTCAGCCGCGGCGTCCCCGAAGCAGTGTCCACGTTCACACGCGTGTTGAATCGCAGCCCCACCTCGACGATGTCGCCGACCCCGTACACACCATCGCTTGGGCTCGTCGTGAAACCCACCGTCGACACCCCCGGCGACATGTTGTTAGTCACCGCAAAGTCAGCGAAGGTCTCGGCCGGGTTCCCGCGCAGATCCTGGATCACCTGCGTGCCCGCCGGCTTCGTATAGCCCACCGTCACCGTCGCGTCGGGCGACACCAGCTCCTTGATCAGCAAGACGTAGCCGCGCGGCCTGCCAGCGGAGGGCGCAACAAACGAGGCAACCGTGAGGGCCTCACCATCGGCCTCGACTGTGTAACTTGACCGGGCAGGGTTGAAGTTGTGTCGAAGATCCTCGTTGAAGGTGACAGTCACCGTGCTCCTGTTGATCGAGCTCCCGTCCACGATGGTGGCCGACTCGGGCCTCGGCGGCGTCGTGTCGCGCACCACGCCGTTCACCCGGATCCCCAGCGGCCCCGCGGTAGTGGTGCCCGGCGCCGACCAGCTGGCCACCGCATTTGGACTGGCTGTGCCGGTGCGGCGGTTGTCGCTCACGGACCAGCCGGCCTGCCCGCCGGCGTCCTCGGCGGTGGCCGTCTTGACCGACAGGTTCCCGGCCGTGCCCGTGACCTGCACCCAGTAGAAGGTGCCGGCTCTCAGGTGCGTGCCCGCAGGCGCGGTGAACACGTTGTTCCCCGCCGCGAGGTTTGCCGGGTTCGCCAACGTCGCGATCTCCGTGAAACTGCCGGGCGTGTTCAGCACCGCCACCAACTTGACGGTCACCCCCGACGGCGCGTCGGCAAAGTCCAGATCCACGGTGCCCACCGTGTAACCCTCGGCAGCGGCGCCTGTACCAACAGTCTGCGCACAATTGACACTGGCGAGATTGCAGCGGATGGCCCCCGAGTCGGCCTGGCCGATATTCGACACCAGCACCCCAGAGCCGGCCAGCGCCATCTGCGTGGTGGCCGACGCCGAATCCGACCACGGCCCCTCGGCGGTGTCATGGGCGCGCACCTGCACCCGGTAGGGCTTGTTGGCCGTCAGGCCGGTGATCTCAACCGAGGTCGCCGTGCCGGGATCGGGCGGACCGTTCGTCTCGCCCTCCTCGACCCAGTCGGCCTCGTCGGTCGGATCGGCCGTGCCCTGGTACCACCGCAGGTCATAGTCGTCGATCGTCCCCGACGGCCCCGCATGGCTCGGCTCGGTCCAGCTCACCTTCAAACTCACCGGCGACGTCACCACCACCGTCGGCACCGCCGGCTTCGCCGGCGCCGTGGCGATCTTGACGAGCCCGTTGACCCGGAACCGAAAGGTGGAGTTTCTGGTCGTCCACGTCGTAGATCCAGATAACAGCACGTGGCTACCGTCGCCAATGCTGAACCCGGTCTGGCCGCCGGAATCCTCACTATTCGAATTGGTTGAACTTACGGAGCCTGTCGTTCCTGTTATCACCACGAGATAGGTCGTGCTCGCGGACAGCGTGGTGTCGTCGGGCGCCGTGAACGTGTTGACCCCTGAGGTCAGCGACGCCGGACTCGTCAGCGTCGCGACATCTGTCTGGTTGCCCGGCGTACCTGTCGCCAGCTTGACGCTCACCGTCGTCGGAGCGGCCCCGAAATCCACTTCGACGTCCTTCAGCGTGTAGCCGAGTGCGCTCGAACCAGTAGTGAATTGGCCGGCAATGTCGAGTGCTGTAAGTGAAGTACTTGTAGGTGAATGCTGCCCGATGTTCGAGACCAGCGGCCCGGCAGTGGCGAGAACCCCCTTGAAGCCTCTCAGTGAGAAGAACAGGGGTCGGTTGTTGCCCCCGGCCCAGCTGTCTGACTCCATGGCTCGTGTCACCACGTCGTCCCCGATCGACCAGCCCAATAAGCGAGGGGAATCGACGAAGGAGGAATTTGTCTCTGGCTTGGCGCGGGTGCCGGCGATGCCGTCATTGACGACCAGCCAATAGGTGGTGCCGCCCGTCAGCACGGTGCCTTCGGGGGCCGTGAACGTGTAGTTGCCCGCCGTGGTGTTGATGCTGCCGGTGAGCGTCGCGACCACGGTGCTGCCGGGTGCGCCGGCGTTGTCGTTTCGTATCTTGACCGCCGTCGACGCTGAGGCGCTGTTGGCCTGGAACCTGACAACTGCCCCGGTGAGGGTCCACCCGTCGTCGCTGGCGCCCGTCGTGAAAGAAGTCGCCTGAAAGTGCTGCTGCTTGCTAAAGGTGATCAGCCCGGTGGTGCCAAAGAAGTTACCGACGAGAAGGTGATTGTCCGCGGCGGACTGTATGGACTTGGTGCGGATGTAGTGCCAGCTGCTCCGCTCGAGGGGCGTGTATTGGTCCCACACCCTGATCCAGTAATCGGTATCAGGGGAGATGATGACACGGTCCTCCCACGGGTCCGCCGCCGTGAGGGTGGTGGTGCCGCCAGCCGTCACCGCCATCCTCAACGGTCTGCGCTGAGCACCGCTGACACTAGGATTCGAGGCGTGGGGACCGCAGATCTGCATACTGACGTGCGCCCCCGACGACGGCAGTGTGCCCTCCCAGGTCAGCGTGATCGTCGTGGCGGTGGACGACACGTCCGCTAACCAATCCTTAGGGTCGGAATCTTCAGCGGGACAGCCCGACGGGAACGACGGCTCGGAGTTCTGGGCGGCGGCTGGGGAGGGGCCGAGCGGGATCTGGTCGGGTGCGGGGAGCATTAGCAGCGCGGCGGCCATCGCCAGAGCGACGGCTGCCGCGATAAAGCGCCGTGACCGCGCTGGCCTAGTCCTGCCCTTGGTGATGACGTCCATCAACGTGCTCCTTTGCGGGTCGATCTGGGGACCCCGGTCGCACCGCCCAGTGGGGCGCGCCGGGATCTCATCGGGTTTCAGATTCACTGGGCGGGTGGACTTTTCGAGCCGGAATCTCAAGGCTTCTCAACCCCCCCCCCCCCCCATATTTCTGACATAACTTCAATACTTTATCGTCATATCACTCCCCAGCACAACACTCAGAGCAGCCCACCCTGCCCACCAACCACCTCCCCCCAACCCGGCCACCATCACGGCCTGGGCGCGAGAACCGCCCCGAATCCGGCCACCATCACGGCTTGGGCCGGCCAGCCGCTGTCGGGGGCGGTGCCGTCGTCGGGTCCGCTCGCCCCTCAGCCTGTGGTCACACGCTCCAGAGGCGGTCTGCCGGGACGACCCAGATCCGGTCCTCGAGGCGGTACGACATCTCGCCGGTGCTGATCACGACGCCTCCGAGGAACCCGTCGCCCAGCATCCCAAGAGATCGTGGCCCCCATGAGGCCGGAGCGTGGATCGACGGCCTGCTACCGGACAACCTACAGGTGCGACAGGTTTGGGCAGACCGGAGCGGGGCCCGCAACGGGCAAGAGGGCTACGAGTGGCGCTCTTGTCCGGTTAGCCGGCGGGGGTGTAAAAGAAGCCTCGGCCTGTTCGGTTGGTGCGACCAGGGTTGAGTTGACCGTCCTCGGCGAGGCTCGTGAGGAGCTTGGCTGCGGAGGTCCGACTGAGACCGGTGAGGTCGCCAGCCTCGGTGGATGAGACACGGCCACGGCCGCGGCTCCAGCCGAGGATCAGGTTGATGCGACCCTCAGGCGTCGTCAGGTGTTCGACCCGGTGAGCCAATCGCTGGCGAGCCGTGTCTGATAGTCGGTACGCGGCACTCTGGGCCGATGGCACACCCCCGACCGCAACGATCACAGATGGCTGTTCGCTAGTGGCTTGAACGGAATCTTGGGCTGCCAGGGTCGTGTCTGCAAGTTGTGCGATAGCTTGTTCCGCCTCTTCAGGAGTGCGCTGGAGCATGGGAGCTGCTGCCTGGGAATCAATCCAGCCATGCCGAGCCAAATGATCGATCAGAAGCAGCGCCTCAACCGTGCCCGCGTGTGGTGGAGTGAGATCTGCGACCAGATCAACAACTGCCGGTTCGGGTGGTCCGCCTAGCAGCGCCACTCTCACGAACGGGCCTTCAACCTCCGAGAAGACCGGCGCGGGCCTGCCGGTTCGAAGCATGTCGCTCACCATCCGGTCCACTCCCACACCCTCGCGCTCAGCAAGTCCTAAACGAGCCATCGCCAGTGCCAAGCACTTGTAGCGGGGTACCGCGACGTGAGTGATGATGTTGTCGGGAGTGACGCCACCGACGAAGCCTCCGGGGGACGTGACAACGAGAGAATCGCCAACGTGCTCGACCGTGGTGGGGAGGTTGATCATCCAATCGCGGTGGGTGATGCCGTTGATAATCGCCTCGCGCAGCGCTCGGGGCGCGATGGCGTGGATCTGAGAGTGCCCAAACCCGCGGGAAAGGTGAGTGGTCGGGTTGGCGTGGGCGGCAGCTCGCTCGACTTCTCGCACTTGGACCAGCAGCGGACCATCTGCCTCGATCCTCAGCGTGCTGTCTCCGCCCGGAACATTCCGGCGGATGTAGTCGATACCCGGCCACGGAGTGGTGACGAACATCAGACAACCAGCGTTTGTGAGGGTCTCTCCGTCGACCACCAGGTGTAACCGCCGCAGCAATTCGGCATTGCCCACATCGGCCAAGTCACCGTCCTCGTTGCGGCTCGACCTAGGGTCGCTGCGCAGGTAGGTTCGTGCTACCTCGCATGCCAGCGGGCTTATATCTTTCAACGTGTGGCCCGAGGGTTGGTCGGACCAGTCGTAGCCGCGCCGCAGCAACATTCTTGACTGCCAGGCGTTGTGATCGACATCCACGCAGTTCGTTCCCACGCGCCATCGCGCTCTGCCTCGATAGGCGACAAGATTGAGCGCCTCGCCGCTACTAAGCACCAGCAACCGGCACCCATCGATCGTCGCGGCCCGTGCTGAGATCGCGAGGGTCCCGGCAGTCAGCTCCCAGATCCGATGCCGCAGCCACTCGGCGTTGAGTTCCGTGCCGATCTTCTGGCCGTCATCAGCCACACCCACGATGACGGCCCCACCGCCAGGTGTGTTGGCCATGCACGCCATCTCGCCAGCCAAGAGGTCAGCGGCTTGCTCGTTAGTCTCTGTACCGGGTCGGAGGCTTCCATTCGCTTTGCGCCGGCCGGGCTCCTCTTTGACATCGACGCGCTCGACTTCCATGGCTGACGGCGCGACTCCTTCTGAGAGTTGACGCAAAGCCGTCTCGATCAGGGTCTCGGTTGGATCGGGACCAAGGATTGCCGTTGCCATGGTGGTTGGTACGTTCAGTTGCTCGGGATATTGACCGTGAACAACTCTAGCGCTGGAAGTCGTGTGGTTTACGTTTCTAGGCGGATGACCCCAAAAACGTAAACTACAAACACGAATTAGGCCGTGTGGTTTACGTTTCTAGGCGGATGACCCCAAAAACGTAAACTACAAACACGAATTAGGCCGTGTGGTTTACGTTTCTACACTTCCACCGACGCCTGCTTGAGCAGTTCGCCCACGACGAACGTCCATCACGGCTTGGGTGCGAGAACCGCTCCGAACCCGGCCACGATCACGGCTTGGGCCGGCCAGCCGCTGTCGGGGTCGGCGCCGGGGGCCAGCGGGGTCCACAGCCGCAGCCGGCCGGCGATCTCTTGGGCCTCAGGGCCGTGGGCTTGTGCGTGCCAGTCGCCGGTGAAGGCGTCGGGCTCCGGTAGGGCGGGGGTGTTTGGCCCGGTGGGTTGCTCGCCAACTGCGGCGGCGCCCGACCAGGCCGTTTCGTGCGGTCCGCCGACCTCCAGCACCAGCGAGCGCCACGGCACGGGCGGATCGGGCTGGGGCTGGAGGCTGGTGTGGTCCAGGGGGGTGAGCACCACGTTGTGGATGCGTCCGCTGAGATGGGCCGAGGCGCCGGCCGGCGCCAGGGTGAGCGTGATGTCGCCGGCCAGGGCGAAGCGCTGCTGGTTCCAGAACAGGTGCCCGCTCACCCGCCCCTGCCAGGAGACGGGGGGCTGGGGCGGGTGAGCGGCGAGGTCGCCGAACGACAGACCGGCCTTGGTGGCCACGATGCGCTCGGGGAACATTCCCACCGGCGCCACCGCCCACCAGCCGTAGCCGGAATGTTCCAAGCGGCGGCCTTTTCCGGCGTCGTCGGACAGCGCCAGGGCCACATCGTGGGTGGCGTTGGGGTTGTCGGTGGGCGGGCAGTCGGTGCGGTTCCACAGCCCGGCCCAGGCGGCGGGCTGGGCGGGGTCGCCCCAGCCGGGCACGGCGTGGGCGGGGCCGAACACGTAGTCGGCGCCGAACGGATAGCTGGTGTGCAGCCGAAGCTCCCAGCCGCCGTCGGCGCCGGGCCGCACAAGCGCCTTGGTGCCCGCCGACGCGCGGGCCAGCGGAACCAGGGCGCTGTCGTCGGCCAAAACATCGGCCGCCCTGCCCGCTGCCGAATCACCATTGGAGCCGGAGTCGCCGCCCGCTGCGGAATCGCCGCCGGTCAGGGCCTGGTCGATGGCCTGTCCGTCGAGACCGGCCTCATCGAACAGGTCGCCCAGCGCCGGAGGGTCGGGCCACTCGGGGGGCGCGTCGGAGTCGCCGCCCGGCGCCCAGCCCCGGCCCGGGTAGTGGGTGAGGTGCTCCGCCGACACGATCTGTGCCTGCTGCCACGGCCGGCCCTCCGACGCGTCGCCCACGCCGTCGTTTGGGCCGCAGCCGAATACCACCGGCCCAGTGCCGGTAACCGCCGCATCCGGTCCCGCCGGCCCCGCGTGGCCGCGGGTGACGGCCAACGTCACGTTTAGGGCCCGCTTGGGCCACTCGATCACCGGAGAGCCCTCGAACTGCGCGGTGACCTCGAAGAGGTACTCGCCGTACTCGGGCAGCCCCGCCACCGTGCGCGAGCGGGCATCGGCCCCGCTGTTGTGGCCGCCGCAGGCCACCGACCCCGACACCCCCAGCCGGGCATGCGCCGGGGTGCGGTACACGCACGTGAACCCGATGATGCGATGGGCCCGGGCCTCGTCCACCTTCCACGCCAGCTTGACGCCCTCGGGGGTGACCTGGGCGCTCAACTCGGTCAACAGCCGCTCAGGCCCATAGGGCGCCGACACCACCACCGGACCCGGATCGCTGCCGCCGCACGCGCTCAACAACAGAGCGGCCACGACCAGCCCCGCCCCCCACCGCCTCACCCGCAGGCAGGCACGGCGGCTGGCTAAGGGTTCGGCAGTGTTCCCAACGTCCGACACAAGTTGCTTATGTTATCAAGACAATCCCACTATCCAATGAGACTCCGAAGCCAACCTCAAGCCCCCGCCCGCAGCTGCGGATTAGCATGCAATATTCATGCTAAGATCATGCAATGGCCAACCTTCAGGTTAGGAACATGCCCGACGTTCTCCATGAGCGATTGCGGGAGCACGCCCGCCAGCGCAATTGCTCGATGAGCGCGGCGGTGCTCGACGCCATCGAGCGGGAGCTGGCCCGGTGGGAGTGGAACAAGCATCTCTCCCAGCGTCCTGCCGCCGACCTGGGCACCGACGCGGCCTCTCTTTTGATCGAAGTGCGCCAAGCCCGCGACGCAGAGCTTGAATGACGGGCTACGTGGTTGACGCCTCGGTGGGCGTCGAATATCTCCTGCGAACCCCACTTGGGGTGACGCTGGCCGACACCGTGGAAGGGGCATCGCTGGCCGCCCCCGAGATGCTCGACGCCGAGGTCATGTCGGTGCTGCGCCGAGGCGTGCTCCTCGGACGCCTCGATGAGGACCGAGCCGCGATGGCACTCAGCGATTTGGCGCTATGGCCCATTGATCGCATCTCCCATCGAGCCCTGGTGCTGTTGGCCTGGCAGCACTACAGCAACATCAGCTCCTACGACGCCTTCTACGTCGCCGCCGCCCGCGCCCTGGGAGTCCCGCTGTTGACCGCCGATGGCCGCCTGGCCCGATCACCCGGCCTCGACATCACCGTCCACCACATCCAAATGAGCTGAGAGCCCGCCGGCTTCTCCAGGCCATCCCGCACTAGCGGCTCACCCCCGGCCTGGCCTTGTGGATTGCCGGCGGGCCACTCGACTACCGCTCAAGTTCGAAACGTTCGGGAAACGCCCGAGGGCCCGCTGATGGATTTGCTCCAGCAGGCGATGGTCTGGTCGTCAGGCCACTGGGTCGAACCACTCAAGCCCTTGGAACCGGGAGAACCCGGCATCGGCAGTGGCGATCCGCGCCCCGGCAGTGACCGCGACGGCGGCGAGCCATGCGTCGGGCACTAGATTGCCCCTGAGCAGCCGGTCGGCCTCGGCAAACGCTGCGAACTGCTCCCATGCCGCGCTGGTGGCATGAACCGCCCGTGCTGGGGTGGCGGCTCGCAATGCGGTCACAAACGAAAGCGCATCGCTCAAAGGAGCTGGTTCGGCATAGATCCGACGGTTGGTAACAATGCGAAGAAAACCGGTCAGCACGACGTCGACGAGAGCAATTGCCTCCGCGCCGGCCGCCACTTCGTTAAGCCAATCGGCGTAGCGACCATGATGCTGTTCTTCGCGCTTGTAGGCATAGACGATGACGTTAACGTCGGGAAGGATCATCGAAAGCCGTCGGCGTCGAGTGCGGCTGAGAGCACCTCACGATCGGAGATGTCGATGAGCGGTCGCTGTGATGGCAGGCCGTGAGTCGGCAGGCGCTCGACCCTGGCCGGCATGTCCGATTCGCTCAGCACCTGGCGCAAGCCCTCGATCACCAGGCTGGTAAATGTCCGACCTGACTCTCTGGCCCTCTGCTTCGCCTCCTCGGCCAGACCATCAGGCAGATTGATAGTTGTCCTCATTCATATAAGCATATCAATTGATATGTCTGTATGTCGCAAGCAGTGGGCGAGCATTCAGCCGACGGCGACAACGATGAGGGAGCCCCAGATGGCAAGCATGACTCCCACCAGCATGGCGATATAAATACGCATCTGCTTGCCCATGGCCGTGTTGATGAGCGCTTCCAGCCGGCCAAACCTCTCATTGCTTTCCGCACTAAGGACTTTCTCCAGCATCTTCAGATCATCTTTGGTGGCGAACGCCTTCAGATCTTCCTTGGAGGCGAGCTCGGCCCTCAGAGTGATCTCAAGGGTGTTCAGGTCTTCCTTGGTGGCGAACGCCTTCAGATCTTCCTTGGAGGCGAGCTCGGCCCTCAGAGTGATCTCAAGGGTGTTCAGGTCTTCCTTGGTGGCGAACGCCTTCAGATCATCTTTGGTGGCGAACGCCTTCAGATCATCTTTGGTGGCGAACGCCTTCAGATCATCTTTGGTGGCGAACGCCTTCAGGTCATCTTTGGTGGCGAGCTGGTCTCGTCCTTCGGTGAGGAGGCACTGCATGAGAGTTTCTGTGGGCTCCTCTCCTATCGTGGCGACCAATCGGTTCACCAGCTCCCTACGCTCGATCTCGGTGACCGGCATCTTGGATTCCTTTCTTCAAATCAGAGGGAACCCTTGATCCCCTATTACGGGATCGATGCCGGTTCCGATAGCTTCTCGTAGGGTAACGACTCGTCAATCCGAATGCAACGGCCTATGACACCTTTCGACATCGAAATCACTGATCGGCTGCTGGCCACTACCCGGTCGGTAAGGCGGCGGCTGGACTTCGACCGGCCGGTGGATCCCGACGTCTTGCGCGACTGCATGCGCCTGGCCGCATATGCCCCCAACGCCTCCAACGCCCAAGACTGGCGCTGGGTGATCGTGACCGACCCCGAGCCCCGTGCCGCCATCGCCGAGTTGTACAGGGAGGGCATCGTCCCGCCCATGCAGGAGCTCTTGGAGCGCCGACGGGCCGACGGCGACGACGCCGGCGTTCGCCACTCCGAGGCGGTGCTGTACCTGGCCGAGCGGTTCCACGAGGTGCCCGCCCTGGTTATCCCCTGCATCCGTGGGGAGCTCGACCCCAACCTCGATCTCGCCTGGACCGCCAGCCTGTTCGGCTCGATTCTGCCCGCGGTGTGGAGCTTCCAGCTCGCCCTCCACAGCCGGGGCCTGGCCTCCACCTTCACCACCGCCCACCTGCTGGCCGCCGACGAGGTGGCCGCCCGGCTCGACATTCCCGACGGCTACCTCCAAACCTGCCTCATCCCGGTGGCCTACCTGCTGGGCGACGACCTCAAACCCCCCGCCCGCAAAGACTCCGACGAGATCATCGCCTGGAACCGCTGGTCCTAAACCGCTCCACTAACCCCAGCCCAAGGCCACTAATCTCCCCCTCGGAGGGATGGCAGAGCGGACGATTGCAACGGCCTTGAAAGCCGTAGGGCCTTCCGGGGTCCCGGGGGTTCGAATCCCCCTCCCTCCGCTTAACGGTTATCGACAGATACAGGCGAAGGCAGCAAGGTGGGCAGCTATTGCCACTTCAATATTCCAAGGCGCACCGCAGCAACCACGGCTTGCAGTTTGTTCTGAGCGTCGAGTTTCTGGCGGAAATTTCGAATGTGGTTGAGTGCGGTGTGCACACTGACGCCGAGCTCTTCCGCTATTGCGGTGGTCTCCCAACCCAGGGCCACCAAATGCAATACTTCAACCTCTCGTGGAGTTAGCTTCCCTGCACCTGTCGGATCGGCAATGACTACTGGATCGTCTGATTGGGATGTGTCATCAATTGCCACGGATACTCGCTTGCGAAGAAATGTAAGACGAAAAAAGAAGAATGGTAATCAACACGTACTAACCAAATAGAAGTCTGGCGCTTGAATTTTCCAATATTTGTTGCCAAAGGGAACTGTATTGATTTTCAATAACTTCTACGTGGACAAATCAATCAAACAATCCAACAATATGCATAAGATAATGTTTGTATGAGTATGTCATAAGCTAATTCTACTTAACGTTGTCCTTCGCAAGCAGTCACCTATCATTTGTGAAACTGCTAGGAAAGAGAGGTTCACGTCAATGACCGTATCTGCTTGGTCCAAACCCCGTGTTGCCACCGTGACCGGCGGTGGCTCCGGCATCGGCGAGGCCATCTGTCATCGCTTGTCTGCCGATGGCGCTGCGGTTGCCGTGTTCGACGTCGACGACCACTCGGCGGCCTCAACTGCGGCGGCCATCGAGGTCGCCGGAGGAACTGTCATAGCGGTGGCCTGCGACGTCGCTGATCGGGCGTCGATCGAAGCGGGGGTCGATGAGACCGTCGAAAGGCTCGGCCGGCCCACCATCTTGATCAACAACGCCGGCATCACTCCCTTCGAGCGATTCCTCGAAATATCCCGAGAGTCCTTCGAGCAGGTGATGGCCGTCAACCTGCGGGGCACTTTCGAGTTCTGCCAGGTGGTCATCCCCCACATGATCGAAGAGGGTTGGGGCCGCATCGTCAACATCTCATCATCGAGCGCGCAGACCGGGAGTTTCGGCCAGACGCACTACTCAGCATCCAAGGCAGCAGTGATCGGCTTGACCAAATCGTTGGCCCAAGAGTTCGGCCGCAAGGGCATTACCGTCAACGCCATTCCCCCCAGCTTCATCGAAACACCCTCGCTTCACCGGGCTGCCGATGGCGGCCAGCTAGGCGACGGGATCGATCAGCACATCCCCACCACCCCGGTGCGCCGAGTGGGCCAGCCCGAGGACATCGCGGCGGCCTGTGCCTATTTGTGCCGCGACGACGCCGGCTATGTGACCGGCCAAGTGCTTGGCGTGAACGGCGGCCGGGTCATTGGCTGATCTCAAGATGAAGTAGGGCAATAACCTGAACCCGGCGGCCGCGCGCCGTCTACGCACAAACCATGAACCTGCGACGACTACTCAAGAGCCATTTGGCTCCCCACCGCCGGGCGATCGTGTTCGTGCTGGTCCTCCAGACCGGCCAGACCACCGCCGGCCTGCTGTTGCCGGGACTGAACGCCACCCTCATTGACGAGGGAGTGCTCCTCGGAGATCAGGCCCTGATCTGGCGTATGGGCGCCATCATGCTGATCGTCTCGTTCGTGCAGGTCGCGTTGCTGGCCGGCGCCATCTGGTTCGCGTCGAGAGTGGCCATGGCGTTCGGCCGCGACGTTCGACGCGACGTGTTCCACCAGGTCACCGGCTACTCCACCCGAGAAGTCGGCCGCTTCGGCACTCCTTCGCTCATCACCCGCATCACCAACGACACCCACCAGATCCAGACTTTGATGGCGATGGTGGGGACCATGATGATCACCGCTCCACTCACCATGATTGCCGGCACCGTTCTGGCTGTTAGAACCGACGCCGGTCTGTCGGTGCTGCTGCTGGTGGTCATTCCCCTGGAGATCATCGTGATGGGCTCGATCATCGCGGCCATGAACCCGGCGTTCCAGAAGATGCAAGAGCGCATCGACCGAGTCAACGCCGTGCTGCGGGAGCAGATCGCCGGGGTTCGAGTGGTGCGGGCCTTCACCCGCGAACCGGTGGAGAGCGCCCGATTCGCCGAGGCCAACGACCGGCTCACTGCCACATCGATGCGAGCGGCCCGGCTCATGGCCGCCACCTTCCCCGCGGTCACCCTGCTCGTGAACCTGTCGAGCGTGGCCCTGCTGTGGATAGGCGCCGACCGGATCGAAGACGGATCGACCCAGATCGGGTCGCTGGTGGCTTACATCACCTATCTCCTCCAGATTCTCCTGGCCGTGACCATGGCCGCCTTCATGGTGTCGATGATTCCCCGGGCCGCGGTGTCCGCTCAGCGCATCGTCGAAGTGCTCGACACCGAGTCGTCGGTGATTCCGCCAGCCGATCCAGTAAGGGAGTTCTTGCGTCCGGGGGCGGTGGAGTTCCGCGGGGTTGGCTTCCGATACCCCGGTGCCGAGCACGCTGTGCTCGACAACGTGGCGTTCACCGCCCTTCCGGGAGAGACCACAGCCATCATCGGGTCGACCGGCGCCGGCAAAACCACGCTGTTGACGCTGGCCGCCCGCCTGGCCGACGCCAGCACCGGCGAGGTCTCTGTCGGCGGGGTGGATGTCCGCCGACTCGATCAGGCGCTGCTGTGGAACACCATCGGCTACGTGCCCCAGCGGGCCTACCTGTTCAGCGGCTCGGTGGCCTCCAACCTCCGGTACGGACGCCCCGAAGCCACCGACGGAGATCTGTGGGAGGCCTTGGAGATCGCCCAGGCGGCGGGATTCGTCCAGTCCATGCCCGACGGGCTAGCCAGCACCATCAACCAAGGGGGCACCAACGTGTCCGGCGGCCAGCGGCAGCGGCTGTCCATCGCTCGGGCTCTGGTGGCCCAACCGGCCGTCTACCTGTTCGACGACTCATTCTCCGCCCTCGACCTCGCCACCGAGGACCGGCTCCGCCGGGCCCTCGAACCCCACACCCGCAACGCCGCCGTACTCGTGGTCGCACAGCGGATCTCCACCATTGAGACCGCCGACCAGATCATCGTCCTCGAAGGCGGAGCGGTGGTGGGCAAGGGGAACCACCATGAGTTGATCAGCAGCTGCCCCACCTACGCCGAGATCGTCTCCTCCCAGAGAGGAGGTGAAGCCGCATGAGCCAAGACGAACCGGGCGACATCGTGCCCGGCAACGACCAGCCCCGCACCGACGAGCCCGGCAAAGGCGAGTCAGACGACGAGCAAGCCGACCAAGAAGCCCTCCAGACGTTCGGGCGCGAGGCGATGCGGTATTCAGGCCGCATGGGTGCCCCGATGCCCGCGGAGGCCACCCGCAATTTCCGGGGCACCGTCCGGCAGTTGGCCAAGATCACCGGTCGGGAGACGCCGGTGCTGATACTGGTGATTGTGCTCGCGGTGATGAGCGTGAGTCTCACGGTTATCGGCCCTTGGCTCCTTGGCGGGGCCACCGACATCATCGTGAGCGGGGTCCGCGAGGGCAGCATCGACACCGATCAGCTCCGAGATCGGCTCCTCACCATTGCCGGAGTGTTCGGCGCCGCGTGGGTGTTCGGATATTCCCAGACGTACTTGCTCACCGGAGCGCTCCAACGCTCGATGTTCCGCCTGCGGGAGACGATCGAGGCCAAGCTCCACCGCCTTCCCCTGTCCTATGTCGATCAACACGCCCGGGGAGACCTGCTCAGCCGGGTGACCAACGACATCGACAACCTCACGCAAAGCCTCCAACAGACCATCAACCAAATCCTCACCTCGCTGTTGACCCTGATAGGGGTGACGGTGATGATGCTGACGGTGTCGCCGCTGCTGGCGCTGGTGGCATTCGTGACTGTGCCGCTGTCGTTGATGGCCACCCGCACGTTCGCCCACCGGGCTCGGCCGCGGTTCCTCCGCCAGTGGCGGACCACCGGGACCCTCAACGCCCAGGCCGAGGACGTGGTGAGCGGACACGCCATCGTCACCGCGTTCGGTCGCCAAGACCAGGAGCGCCGGCGATTCGAAACCCAGAACGACCAGCTCTACGACGCCAGCCAGTCGGCCCAGTTCCTGTCATCGGCCATGCAGCCGGTGATGATGCTGATGGGCAATCTCCAGTTCGTGGCCGTCGCCGTGGTCGGCGGGCTGCGCATCTCTGGCGGGGCCATCACGATCGGCGATATGCAGGCCATGATCCAGTACACCCGTCAGTTCGCCATGCCGGTCCAATCGCTGGCCTCAATGGCCGCCACCTTCCAGTCGGGCATCGCATCGCTGGAACGGGTGGTGGAGCTGCTCGAGGTCGACGAGATTAGCCCCGACCCCGAACCGGTGCCCCAACCGCCGCCCACTGCCGGGCGAGTGGTGTTCGACGACGTTCACTTCTCCTACGACCCCGACAAGCCCTTGATCACCGGGCTCGACCTCACCGCCGAGCCGGGCCAGACGGTGGCCATCGTGGGGCCGACTGGGGCGGGCAAAACCACACTGGTCAACCTCTTGCTGCGGTTTTATGAGCTGGACGGCGGGCAGATCATCCTCGACGGGCGCGACATCACATCTCTCCCCCGCCATGAGCTGCGCTCCAAGTTCGGCATGGTGCTCCAAGACACCTGGCTATTCGGCGACACCATCTGGGAAAACCTCCGCTACGGCAACCCCGACGCCACCGACGCACAGATCCTCGAAGCCGCCCGGGTCACCTATGTCGACCGCTTCGTCCACTCGCTGCCCGACGGATTCGACACCGTCATCAACGACGAGGGCGACAACATCTCCGCGGGCCAAAAGCAGCTCCTCACCATCGCCCGGGCCTTCCTCGCCGACCCGGCCATTTTGATCCTGGACGAGGCCACCTCATCGGTGGACACCCGCACCGAGGTGCTGATCCAAGAGGCCATGAACGCGCTGCGAGCCGACCGCACCAGTTTTGTCATCGCCCACCGCCTCTCCACCATCCGCGGCGCCGACACCATCGTGGTGATGGACGGCGGCCATATAGCCGAACAAGGCTCCCACGACGAGCTCTTGGCCCGCGGCGGCCCCTATGCCGAGCTCCACGCCGCCCAATTCGCCGGGGAAGCCACCTGATCGCCGGAGACTAGGCCCATGGGGGTCGGCTGTGGTTGCCGCTGTGGTTGGGGTTTGGCAGTGCGTGCGGTACTTGAGGTTGCATTAGATTGTGGTCTGATCCTGTCGAAAGTGTGAAGGGAGTGTGGATGCCCTCTGGCGGCGGACGCAACCGCGACGATTACGAGGAGACCACGAGGCGGTTGTTGGATGCCGCGGCCAACGTGTTCGTGAACCAGGGGTATGACAAGGCCGTTGTCAGCGACATTGCCCGTCGTGCCGGGGTAACCACCGGCGCGGTGTTCGGCCGTTGGGCCAACAAGAGCGATATGATGGCCGCCGCCGCTGAGCACATCTTCGAGCAGTCCCTGCCCGAGCAGAGGATGGCCGAGCTGGGCATCAGCGATCAGCCGGTGATCGACGCTTTGTCGGCGTGGGCCGTGAACCTGCTGAGGGGTGACGAGGCCCAAGACGTGCTGGTGCAGGCGTTCGCCAGCGCTCGCAACAACGACGCGATCCGAGAGCGCCTCAGCAGTTTTCTCGATGAACAAGCCGACCAGCTGGCCCGTCTCGTCAAGCGAGGTCGGGCTGAGACCCCCATCGACGACAAGTACACCACGGTGGCCGTCGCCTTGTTGATCCAGGCCATCGGCGTCGGAACGCACTTGTTATTGTCGGCCGACAGAGCCGACCGCAACACTCCGACCGGCCAAGAGTGGGCTGCATTGATCGAAGGAATCCTCAACGCCCTATCCGCCATGAACACCCAACCACCGCCTCACCAATAGCACCAACCCAACCGACCCACCCTGGTCGTCATGGTGGTCCCTGGGCTAGGCGGGACCGACGCAAATTGGCGGAGGGGGTGGGATTCGAACCCACGGTGACTTGCGCCACACACGCTTTCCAAGCGTGCCGATTCGGCCGCTCTCGCACCCCTCCGGGAGCCAAAAAACTACCGCAACCCGACGGGCAGACCTGAACCGATTGCCGCTATCCTGTGTGCATCCGGGCGGTTTGCCCGGTTTGGAATGTGATGGTCGGGTCCTGTGCAACGCCAGCCCGTGAACCGAGTCAGGGCCGGGAGGCAGCAGCTCTCAGCGGATCCTGGGGTGTGCCGCAGACCGCCTGGCCATCACTTTCGAGACCGGGTCGCCATACCGGCCTGAATCTTGCCGCCAGCCTGGGCCTAGTTGTCGCTCAGCCTGAGTAAAGTCGGCGCAATGGCCCACCAGGCACTGTATCGACGCTACCGACCGGGTTGCTTCGCCGAATTGCGCGGGCAAGAACCCGTGGTTCGAGCCCTTCAGAACGCCGTCCAGCAGGGGCGCGTCGGCCATGCCTACCTGTTCAGCGGCCCACGGGGCACGGGCAAGACCAGCACCGCCCGCATCCTGGCCAAGGCCCTCAACTGCACCGATCTGGGCCCCGATGGCGAGCCCTGCGGCGAGTGCCAGTCGTGTCTCGACGTCGCCAGCAACACCTCCTACGACCTCATCGAGCTTGACGCCGCGTCCAACAACAAGGTCGATGACGTCCGCGACCTCATTTCCCGGGTGGCGATGGGCTCGCCCGGCAAGGCCAAGGTGTACGTGCTGGACGAGGTCCACATGCTCACTCCCGGTGCAGAGAACGCCCTGTTGAAGACGCTCGAAGAACCCCCCGACCACGTGGTGTTCGTGCTGTGCACCACGGAGCCCCACAAGGTGGTGCCCACCATCCGCAGCCGCACCCAGCATCTGGAGTTCAACCTCATCGACGGCGACGTGCTGGCCGACCACGTCCGATGGGTGGTCGAGCAGGCCGAACTGGAGGTGGATGACGACGCCATCGACCACGCGGTCCACCGGGGGGCCGGGTCGGCTCGGGATACCCTGTCGGCTCTCGACCAGATCGCCGCAGCCGGCGGGGTGGCCGACCGGCTAGAAGAGGTCAACGCCATCGTTGAGGCCTTGGGAAGCCACGACTACGGCCCCGCTCTCGTGGCCGTACACGAGACGCTGCGGTCGGGACGGGAGCCGAGGATCGTCGGCGAAGCCCTACTTGACCGCCTGCGCAACGCCTTTTTGTGCGCTATGGGCGCCGATCTGGGTTACCTCACCGATGCCCAGCAAGCAGACGCCCGGGCCACCGCCGATCAGATCCCACCGGCCGGGCTCACCCGAGCTCTCGAGGTACTGGGAACCGCTCTGGTTGATATGCGCCAAGCCCCCGACCCTCGGGTGGACTTGGAAGTGGCCCTGGCCCGGCTCACCCGCCGCGATCTTGACACCGACGTCAACGCGCTGCTGGAGCGCATCGAACGCCTGGAGCGGGGCGGCATCCGTGCGCGGGCCGATTCGGCCGGTGACTCCAGACCGACGGGACCCGACGCGGCCTCGTCTGCCTCCCGGCAGGCCGACCCTCCGACCGGCGGGCATGAGCGGGCCCGAGCCGCTGTCGCCCAAATGCAAGCCCGGGCAGCTGAAGCTGAAGGCCGCGTCCCGACTGCCCCTGATCCCGCTGAGGACGGTCCCGCCCCCAGCGCCGAAGCCGATACTCCTCAGGCTCAAGAACGGGCCCCGCGGCCCACACTGGGGGCCATGCGGGCGCAAAGGGCGCCCACCGAGGGTTCGTCAGACATTCCCCCGACCCCAGAGGCAGTTTCCACGGTCACACCCGGTGCCTCCCCAGTGGAGGACTACGCTTCGCTACCCAGCCGCGAGGAAATGGTTTTGGCCTGGGGAGACACCATATTGGCCGATCTTCCGAGCAAGGTCCGGGTTCGATTTCAGGCCGGTCGATTCTTAGCCAACGATGCGAGCAGCGTGGTGTTCGCCCTCCCCAATCAGATCCACCTGAGCCGCTGTGAGGAGACACGCGACGAAGTAGACAACGCCCTTAGCCAGCACTTCGGCCGGGCTGTGCCCCTAAGGCTGACCATCGACGACGACAGCACACCCCCGCCCCCTGATCTTCAGCCGACATCCTCCTTCACCACTCCGGCCGACGATGATGAGCACGAGGCCATCGACCCCAACGAACTCATGGACGAGGAAACCGTTGCCCAGGAGGCCATCTCCAACCTCATGGCCGCTTTCCCTGACTCCGAGCTGGTTTCCTTCGATCCGCCCACCGCCTCCGGCCAACAGGGATAACCGGGCCCCGCGTGAGCAGCGTCTACTCCGCCCCGGTCCAGGAATTGATCGACGAGCTGGGACGCCTACCGGGCATTGGTCCCAAGTCGGCCCAGCGCATCGCCTTCCATCTCCTGAAACTGTCCGAACTGGACGCTCTACGGCTGGCTGATGCCATCAGGGAGGCCAAAGCCAGAATCCAGTTCTGCCAGCGGTGCTTCAACATCAGCGAGCACTCCGAATGCGAGCTGTGTTCCGATCATCGGCGCGACCCGGCCATCTTGTGCGTCGTGGAGGAGCCCCGCGACATCGTGGCCCTGGAGAAGACCCGGGAGTTCCGAGGCCGATACCACGTGCTGGGCGGCGCCATCAATCCCATCGAAGGCATCGGACCCGATCAACTCCGTATCAAAGAGCTGTTAATCCGCATCGACGACGAGAACGTCACCGAGGTCATCTGCTGCACCAACCCCAACATCGAGGGGGAGGCCACCGCCATGTATCTGGCCCGGCTCATCGAGCCGCTGGGTGTGGCCGTTACCCGAATCGCCAGCGGCCTGCCGGTTGGTGGCGACTTGGAATATGCCGACGAGCTCACCCTCAGCCGGGCATTGGAGGGACGCCAGCGGATCACCGCCGGCTGAGCCACCTTGCTCTCATTAAGCAAGACACCGCCTCAGCGAGTCGGACGGGGGGCAATGGAACCGACGCGCATGAGGCGGTGCTTGTTTGTTGCAGTTATATTACGAAGATGACGAAACAAAGTCAAGTAGCTGCGAAACTGTAACAATCAAGTCTGAACCAGCAGCGCATCGCCCTGGCCTCCGCCCCCACACAACGCAGCAGCTCCCACACCGCCTCCCCGACGGCGCAGCTCGTGCAACAACGTGAGCACAATGCGGCTTCCACTGGCTCCAATTGGATGGCCCAAGGCGATGGCTCCTCCGTTCACGTTCACCACGTCGTCGGAAATCCCCAGATCGGCCATCGACGCCAGCGCGACAGCAGCAAATGCCTCGTTGATCTCGAACAGATCCACGGCGCCCAGGCTCAAGTCAGCCGACTTGAGCGCTTGGAAGATGGCCCGAGAAGGCTGGGTGAGCAGCGATGGATCAGGCCCGGCCACCTGTCCGTAGCCCACATACGACCCCAGCGGCATCAGGCCGATCTGTTCGGCCCGCTCCCGGCTGGCCACCACCAGTGCACTGGCTCCGTCGGAGATCTGCGAAGCGTTGCCCGCGGTGATGTTCCCCGACTCGGCGAACGCCGGGCGGAGCCGGCCCAGCGACTCGGCGGTGGCGTCCGACCTCACCCCCTCGTCGGCCGATACCGACACCGGATCGCCCCGGCGCTGGGGTACCTCTACCGCCACCAGCTCATCGTCGAACAACCCCGCAGCCGCAGCGGCGCCGGCCCGGTGGTGAGATTGGGCTGAGAACGCATCCTGGGGCTCGCGGGGCAACCCGCTCGATGCCGCGTACCTCTCGGTTCCCGTACCCATCGCACAGTGGTCGAAGGCGCAGAACAGCCCGTCGTACATCATGGAGTCCACCAGGTCGCCGTCGCCCAGGCGATACCCCTCCCGGGCTCGGGTGAGCAGGTAGGGGGCCTTGGTCATCGACTCCATCCCCCCGGCCACCACGATCTCAGCATCGCCCGCCGAGATCATCTGGTGGGCCAGATAAACGGTGTTGATGCCCGACAAGCACACCTTGTTAACCGTGGTGGCCGGCACCGTCATGGGGATGCCCGCCCCCACCGCGGCCTGCCGGGCGGTGGCCTGACCCTCCCCGGCCAGCAGCACCTGCCCCATGAATACGTAGTCCACTTGCTCGGGGGCCACCCCTGCCCGATCTAACGCAGCCTGAATGGCCAGTGCGCCCAGCTCTGTCCCCCGAAACGACGCCAGTCCCCCCGACATCTTCCCGATGGGTGTGCGGGCCCCAGCCAAAATCACCGTCTCGCTCATTGCCTTCCCTTTGTCCATTCGCCAACGCCGCCCAACAGGATACGGTCAGGATGTGCGGATCCACCTGGTTGACGGCACATATGAGCTGTTCCGCTATCACTTCTCACCCGGCAACCGCGACCCGGAGCGGGGCGCAGCCCGAGGAGTGATCCACAGCATGCTCCAACTGGTCGACGACGGGGCCACCCACATCGGAGTGGCCACCGATCAGGTGATCGAGTCGTTCCGCAATCAATTGTGGCCCGGCTACAAGACCGGCGAGGGAGTGGCACCCGAGCTGATGTCCCAATTCCCCCTGGTAGAAGAGGCCTTGGCCGCGGCCGGATTCTGCGTGTGGCCGATGGTCGAGTACGAGGCCGACGACGCCATGGGGGCGGCCGCCCGCAAGGCCGTGCTCGATCCGAGCGTGGAGCAGGTGCTGATCTGCACTCCCGACAAAGACCTGGCCCAATGCGTTACCGCCGATGGGCGCATTGTGCAGTATGACCGCCGCCAACAAAAGCTCATCGACCACGAGGGGGTGGTGGACAAATTCGGCGTGCTCCCCGAATCCATTCCCGACTACTTGGCCCTGGTGGGCGACACCGCCGACGGCTTCCCCGGGCTGCCCGGCTGGGGGGCCCGATCCACCGCGGCAGTGCTGTCCCACTACGTCCACCTGGAGAACATCCCCGACGCGGTCGGCCAGTGGGAGGTGAGCGTGCGGGGCTCGGCCAAGCTGGCCGCTACATTGGCCGAGAACCGGGAGCTGGCCATGCTCTTCCGGGAGGTGGCCACCATCGCCGACGACGCTCCCACCTTCGGCCGCCTCAACGAGCTGGCCTGGGTCGGCCCCGCAGCCGAATTCCCCGAGTTGATGGGCAAAATGGGGGGCGAGCACCTCATTGAGCGGGCTGAGAAATTAAAGGCCCGGATCGGGCAAGGCTGAAAGGAACAACCTCCCATGCGCACCGCGGTTACCGAGACGTTCGACATCGAGTTTCCCATCATGGCCTTCACCCACTGCCGCGACGTGGCCGCCGAGGTCAGCCGGGCCGGCGGGCTGGGGGTGCTGGGAGTTGTCGGACACACCGACGAAGATCTGGATACCGACCTGGCTTGGATCCGGGAGCAGGTGGGCGACCGGCCCTTCGGAGTCGATCTCATCGTTCCCGCCCGGTACGAAGGCGCCGACCAGGGGGGGCTGGACACCGAACAAGTGAAGGCGCTCATCCCCGAGGAACATCAGCAGTTCCTCGATGAATTGCTCGACCGCTACGACGTGCCCCCACTGCCCGACGACGACGCTCCGACTCAGAACTGGGGTCCGGCAGCCCCGCTCTCCAGTCGCCGTGCCAATCGCCAGCTGGAGATCGCCCTGGCCTACGAGCCCGCCTTGGTGGCCAACGCGCTCGGCCCGCCGCCCCCGGAGATGATCGCCCAGAGCCACGCCGCTGGGGCCAAGGTGGCTGCCTTGGCCGGCCGGGCCGTCCACGCCGAGCGCCATGTCGCGGCCGGCGTCGATCTCATCATCGCCCAGGGATACGAAGCCGGCGGCCACACCGGGGAGATCGGCTCGATGGTGCTCATTCCCGAGGTGGTGGACGCGGTGGCCCCCGTGCCGGTGCTAGGGGCCGGCGGCATCGGCCGCGGCCGCCAGATGGCTGCGGCTATGGCATTGGGCGCTCAGGGAGTGTGGTGCGGATCGGTGTGGCTGGCCACCGAAGAAGCCGAGACCAGCCCAGCGGTCAAGCAGAAGTTCCTGGCTGCCGCATCATCGGACACCGAGCGATCCCGCACCCTCACTGGCAAACCGGCCCGGATGCTGCGCT
The DNA here is from genome assembly GCA_963663255.1 of Acidimicrobiales bacterium. Lineage (GTDB taxonomy): Bacteria > Actinomycetota > Acidimicrobiia > Acidimicrobiales > Bin134 > Poriferisocius. Next base: position 963,289 of record OY760141.1, on the reverse strand, counting down.
CTGCGTGGACCGAGGAGTGGAACCGGGACGACACCCCCGACCCGCTGCCCATGCCCTTGCAGATCATCCTGACCGGCGAGGCCCGCCGCCGCATCGACCGGATGTCCCACCATCTCGACAGCGGCGCCCACAAGCTGGCCAACTATTTCGTCGGCCAAATCGTCGGCACCATGAACCAAGTCCTCCCCACCCGCCAGGTGGTTTACAACCTCGTCGAAGAATTCATCGAGGCGGTCGAGTCGCTGACAACTCAACTCGACGACGGGTAGAGCAACTCCAAAGCCTCGTCAATCGACGTCGCCCGCCGAATAATCCCCGCTTTGCTCTGCTTCACAAAGCCAACCTCGACGAGTTGACCGTGAAATCCAGCCAGAGGCTCCCAAAACCCGTCGTCGTCCAGCAACACAACCGGTTTGTGCCGCCCGCCCTCGTGCAAGCCCAACTGGGTCCAGGTGGCCGCCTCGAACAGCTCCTCCATGGTCCCCAACCCGCCCGGCAGGGCGCAGAACCCGTCGGAGAGCGAGTACATGAGCTGCTTGCGCTCGTGCATGTCGTCCACCAGGTGGAGTTCGGTCAAGCCCTGGTGGGCCACCTCAATCTCGTCCAAGAAATTCGGGATCACCCCGATCACGTCGCCCCCCGCACCCATCACTGCGTCGGCCATGACCCCCATCAAGCCCACCCGACCCCCACCAAACACCACCCCAATCCCCTCATCAGCCAACCGCCGCCCCAAATCAGCGGCCAACGAGGCGTAACCCGGCTCAGTCCCCAAAGAAGAACTACAAAACACCGCCACCCGCCGCTGCACCCGACCTGACTCCGAAGTCATCGAAGCGAGGTTATCTGTACACCCCCACAAAAAAACAAAAGAAGTCGGTGAGCCCAACATAGGCGGGGCGGTGGGTGGGCCGGGACAGGCCCCGCCGCCCCGCCGGAGGATGGTTAATCCACACCCGCCAAACACGACACGCTCAATAACGCCGAGCCCAAGTAGCCTGTCTCGACAATGGCCGAACACTCTATGAAGGATCGACTCAACGACTTAGAGCGCCGCAAACACGAGGCTCTGCACGCCGGACCCCAGCGGGCGGTGGACCGCCAGCACGACAAGGGCAAGATGCTGGCCCGGGAGCGCATCGAGTACCTCCTCGACGACGGCTCCTTCCACGAGCTCGACATGCTGGCCCGCCACCGGGCCCTGGACAGCGGCATCGAGGAACGCCCGTACACCGATGGCGTGATCACCGGTTGGGGCACCATCGACGGCCAGAAGGTGTTCCTTTTCGCCCAGGATTTCACCGTGTTCGGCGGGGCACTGGGGGAGGTGTTCGCCGAGAAGATCCACAAGGTGATGGACCTGGCCCTGTCGGTGGGCGCGCCCATGATCGGCCTCAACGACGGCGCTGGCGCCCGCATCCAGGAGGGGGTGGTATCGCTCGACTCCTACGGCGGCATCTTCCACCGCAACGTCAGGTCTTCCGGCGTCATCCCCCAGATCAGCGTGATCCTGGGGCCGTGCGCGGGCGGGGCGGTGTACAGCCCGGCCATGACCGATTTCGTGTTCATGGTGGCCGAGAAGTCGCACATGTTCATAACCGGCCCCGACGTGGTGAAGACGGTGACCGGCGAGGAGGTGACCCTGGAGGATCTGGGTGGCGCCCGCTCGCACTCCACCAAGTCGGGAGTGGCCACCTTCGTGGGCCAGACCGAAGAGGAGGTGCTGGACGAGGTCCGCTTCCTGGTCAGCCACCTGCCGGCCAACAATCTCGAGGAGCCCCCCCACGTCGAAGCTTCCGACGATCCCGAGCGGCTAGTCCCCGAGCTGCGGGACATCATGCCCGACAGCCCCAATTTGCCCTACGACATGCGCAAGGTGATTGGTGCCGTGGTGGACGACGGGGAATTCATGGAGTACCACGCCCACTGGGCCCAGTCGATCGTGTGCGGCTTCGCCCGTTTGAACGGCTACACCGTCGGCGTGGTGGGCAACCAGCCGATGGTGCTGGCCGGGGTGCTCGACATCGAGTCGTCGTCCAAAGCGGCCCGCTTCGTGCGGACTTGCGATGCCTTCAATATCCCGCTGCTGACCTTTGTAGACGTACCCGGATTTCTTCCCGGAGTCGATCAGGAACACGGTGGCATCATTCGCCACGGGGCCAAGCTGCTGTACGCCTACTGCGAGGCCACCGTGCCCCGCATCCAGGTCATTACCCGGAAGGCCTACGGCGGGGCCTATGTGGTGATGGACTCCAAGTCGGTGGGATCCGATCTGTCGTTCGCCTGGCCGGGGGCCGAGCTGGCCGTCATGGGCCCGCAGGGGGCGGTGGAGATCATTCACCGCCGCGAGCTCCAGTCGGCTGCCGATCCTGTAGCTCGGCGGGCGGAGTTGGTGGACGATTACACCGAGCGCTATGCCAATCCCTATATCGCCGCTGAGCGGGGCTACATCGACGATGTGATCGACCCCGCCGACACCCGCCGTCTGGTGATCACCGGTTTCGAGATGCTCCGCTCCAAGCGGGAGGAACTGCTGCCCCGCAAGCACGGGGTTATCCCGCTTTAGTTGTCCCCGAAGACATGAGCATCATCCAGATCACTCCTCAGCCAACCGAAGCCGAGGTGGCTGCCATTTTGGCGGCCCATGAAGCTCTTTGGCCCCGTCCCACGACTGACGAGCCTCCCGTTCTTCCCGCTCCCCGCTGGCGGTTCAGCGGGCGCTGGTGGACAGCACCGGCCGCAACCCGCCGCAAGCAACAAGGACTGCAACGATGACCGCCGATCCCGACCGCCACCGGACGCCCGAGGAGTTGGAGGCCGCCCTCGACCACATCCGCCAAGCCCCCGCCGACCACGGCACCCTCGAGTTGATCGTGCGCCGCCCGGCGGTGGACGAGCGGGAGGTGTTGGACACCGGGATGCTCAGCCTGGACGAGGGCTTGGTAGGCGACACCTGGAACCAGCGGGGCTCAAGCAAGACCCCCGACGGCGGCCCATTGATTGACGCCCAAATCAACATCATGAACGCTCGTACAGCTGCCGCGGTGGCCGGACCCATAGAACGATGGGCCCTAGCCGGCGACCAGCTCTATATCGACCTCGACATCAGCTTGGAAAACCTCCCTGCTGGCACTCAACTCGCCATCGGCGAAGCGATCCTTGAAGTCACTGCCGAACCCCACACGGGATGCGGCAAGTTCTCCGGCCGATTCGGCCTCGACGCCCTTCGCTTCGTCAACTCCCCCACCGGCCGAGCCCTCAACCTCCGCGGCATCAACGCCAAAGTCATCCACCCCGGCCCAATCCACAAGGGTGACGCCATAACTTTGTTGTCCTAACGGGCCCACGGTGCCGACGGCTGCTTCACCGCTGACTTCAGTCGCTCCAAGTATTCGCTCCGCGGAATCTCCACCGCCCCCAAGCTCCGCAGATGATCCGTCGCCCACTGCACATCCAACAGCCGGGCAGCGCCGCCGTGATTCAACCTCCCTACCAGCGACACAAGCGCCACCTTCGACGCGTCGCGGTCTACATGGAACATCGACTCCCCTGCGAACAGCCCCCCGATCGACACCCCGTACAGCCCGCCCACCAGTTCTCCGTCCTCCGACCACGCCTCCACGCTGTGGGCCCACCCCAGTCGGTGCAGCCGCACATAGGCATCCCGGATGTCCGGCGAGATCCATCCATGAGGGCGCTCAATCGTCCGACAGGCGTCGACCACGTCGGCAAAGGCCACGTCGGCGGTGATCCGGTAGCGGCGCAGCGAGCGGCGCAGCGAACGGGTGACCCGAAGATGGTCTAGAGGAATCACCCCTCGGGGATCAGGCGACCACCATCCCAGTTTGTCGGTTCGGCCCAACGGCATGGGAAACATGCCGGCCCGGTAGGCGGCCAGCAGCGTGCCGGGGGCCAAATCGGCCCCCACCGCCACCAACCCGTGCTCGTCGGCCGACTCCGCAGGAGGGAACTCCCACTGGCTGGGCTCGGGGACAAGCCTCACCCCCATACTCTGCCCCACCCGAAGAGACGGGGCTGCGGGACTAGCCGGATTCTTCGATGGTGACCGAGTTGACGATCACCTGGGGTTCGGGACCTCCGCCCAGCGGATTGCCAGGCTGGTCGACGTGGCTGGCCAAAATGGCCTCTGCCACGGACAGGCTCTCGTCGTCCATCTGACCGAACACCACGTAAGTGCCCTGATTGTTGAGCAGGGCGGTGTTCTCGTTCACCGCGAAGAAGAACTGGGCGCTGGCGCTGTTCGGCGCCGCGGTGCGGGCCATCACGATCTGGCCCGGCTCATAGGTGAACCCCGAGCCTTCGTCGGGAATGGTGTATCCCGGCCCGCGGTCGGACGGGGAGTTGTTGTGGGGCGCCCCGCCCTGGATGATGCCGATGCCCGGATCAGTCCGGAACAACAGCGTGTTGTCGTAGTAGTGATACCGGGCCAAAACCGCGAAGTTATTGGCCGTGATCGGCGTGTTGGCCACATCGAGGCCGATCCGCATCTCGCCCGCGGTGGTGTCGAACACCGCGGTGTACTGCTTGGACGCGTCCAGGCACATGGGGTGGGGACCGTCGAAGTCCAGAACCGCCGGTCCCGAACCGTCTTCTGGCGGACATCCGCTCAAGTCAATGCTCCCTTCAGGGGTGAGGTCGGAGGATTCTATGTCGATTGAATTGACGATTACCGATTCCGCCGGCCGCCCGCCGAAAGCGGTGTCGGGATTGTCAACGTGGCTGTTGAGGATGGTCCGGATCAAACCCAGGCTGTTGTCCTCGGTCGCGCCCAGGACCGTAAGGCCGGAAACCGCTTGGGAGGGCTGAAACTCGTCCCTGGCCAAAAACAGAAACTGTCCGGTCGAGTTGCCCTCGGCCGACCACAGCAGCTGACCAGCCTCGAAGTCAACCGACTCGCCCGGCGTCACCGTGAATCCCGGGCCAGGATCATCAGCGGAGTTGGTGTGGGGCGATCCGCCCTGGATGTACCCGCCAACGTCATCGGTGTAGAAAATGGCCGTTCCGTCGTAGTAGCCGTCATCGGCCAAGACCGCGAAAGCGTTCACCGCCTCCGGTGACAGCCCTTGATCGAGCCTCACCCGGATTACTCCGAGGCTGGTATCAACTGCCGCCGAATACCGAAGTTCGGGATCAAGGAATTGATCCGGGGCCGAATCGAACGTCCGACCACCACCGGGGTCTGGAGGGGGAGGAAGATCGGGAAACACCACATCCTCGTCGACAACCGGGGCACTTTCATCGTCGCCGCCTCGAGCCCATAACCAGAGAATCACCACAGCCACCACAATCGCTGCGGTGATCAGTGCGACCCGCGCTCCTCGAGAGCGAATCCGACCGCGGACTGCGGTTACTTTATCCCGCTGCTGGGCCACCTCCCGACGATCGCGCTGCCGTTGCCTCTTGCTCGTGGCCATCGACTGAAACTTAGCGGCCCCAAAAACTCGCAATACAACCACCGGAGTACCCATCTGAGGCCGATAGCGTTTTATGTCGTGGCCTTAGTGGTGCAGAAGTTCGGCGGGACGTCGGTGGCTAACGCCGACCGTATCCGTGAGGTGGCCGACCATGTGCGGCGCACGCGAAGCCGGGGCGATCACGTTGTGCTGGTGATCAGCGCCATGGGCAAGGAGACCGACGAACTGCTGGCGCTGGCCTCGGCGGTGTCCGACACCCAGCCGGGCCGCGAATTGGACATGCTCATCACCGCGGGGGAGCGCAAGGCCTGCGCCCTGGTTTGCATGGCTCTCCATGATTTGGGAGTGCCCGCCGACTCCTTCACCGGCAGCCAGGCCGGTTTCATCACCGACACCAATCACGGCAACGCCAAGATCCTGGAGATCACCCCCGGCCGGGTTCAAGCCGCGCTGGAGGCCAACCGGGTGCCGGTGGTGGCTGGGTCGCAGGGGGTGAGCACCGAGAACGACGTGACATTCTTGGGCCGGGGCGGCTCCGATACCACGGCGGTGGCGCTGGCCCACACCTTGGGCGCAGACGCCTGTGAGCTGTACACCGACGTGTCCGGGGTGTTCACCACCGATCCCCGGGTGTGCCCCGACGCCCGCAAGCTACCCAGCATCTCCTTTGACGAACTGCTGGAGATGACCGCGGTGGGCTGTCCCAAGCCGGCGATGCGCTCCGTCGAAGTGGCCCAAAACTACGGCGTCAAGCTGCACATCCGATCCGCATTCACCTGGGAGCAGGGAACCTGGGTTATCAAAGAGGAGCCCTCCATGGAGCAACCCATCATCCGATCAGTCACCCCCGATACCTCCGAGGCCAAGATCACCGTGACCGGGGTGGCCGACCGCCCCGGCGTGGCCGCGGCCATGTTCCGTCAGCTGGCCGACGCCGGCGTGAACGTGGACATGATCGTGCAGAATGCCTCTGAGCACGGCATCACCGACATCTCCTTCACCGTGCCCGACGGTGATGTCAACACGGCCGCCGACATCACCAAGACAGTGGCCACCGAAATCGGGGCCACCGGAGTGACTGCCGACCGGGACATCGCCCGAATCAGCCTGGTGGGTGCAGGGATGAAGTCGCACCCCGGTGTAGCCGCCACCATGTTCGAGACCCTGTCAGAGAACCAGGTCAACATCGAGATGATCTCTACGTCTCCCATCCGCATCAGCTGCGTGATCCGCCAAGAACATGTTGACAAGGCCACTCAAGCACTGCACGAGGCGTTCGGCCTGTCCCGATAACGGCATCAGTTTTCCGAGGTACCGAAAGTAGGCTTGTCGCCGTGAGAGTCGCTGTTGTCGGTGCCACCGGCCAGGTTGGCGGGGTGATGCGCCGCCTGTTGGATGAGCGCAATTTCCCGATTGACGAGCTTCGGGTGCTGGCCTCGGCCCGTTCCGCGGGCCGTACAATGTCGTGGCGAGATCAAGACCTCGTGGTAGAAGATGCCGCTACCGCCGACTACCGAGGGGTGGACATCGCCTTGTTCTCCGCTGGCGGGGGCACCTCGCGGGAGTTGGCCCCCCGGGTGGCCGAAGCCGGAGCCACCGTGGTTGACAATTCCTCGGCGTGGCGGATGGACCCCGATGTGCCCCTGGTGGTGCCCGAGGTAAACGCCCATGCCCTGACCAGCATTCCCAAGGGGATCGTGGCCAACCCCAACTGCACCACCATGGTGGCCATGCCGGTGCTCAAGCCCCTGGCTGTTGAGGCCGGGTTGCGCCGCATGGTGATCTCCTCGTATCAGGCAGTGTCCGGCGGTGGCTTGTCCGGGGTGGCTGAGCTGGATGAACAGGTGCGCAAGGTGGCCGACGATGCCATTGGCCTCACCCACGACGGCCAAGCAGTCTCATTTCCCACGGCATCAGTTTTTGCCGCTCCCATCGCTTTCAATGTGGTCCCCGAATGCGGCTCTTGGATTGACGACGACTCTGGCGAGACCTCCGAAGAGCGCAAGCTGGTGGAGGAGAGCCGAAAGATCCTGGAGCTCCCCGATCTGGCGGTGAGCGCCACCTGCGTGCGAGTGCCGGTGTTCACCGGCCATTGCCTGGCCATCAACGCCGAATTCGACCGCCCCATCAGTCCCGAGCGGGCCAGCGGATTGCTGTCGTCTGCTCCCGGCGTGGTGGTCGAAAACGTCCCCACTCCGTTGGCCTCCGCCGGCATCGACACCACCCTGGTCGGCCGTATACGCGTCGACCCCACCGTTCAGCACGGCCTGTCCCTCTTCGTAGCCGGCGACAACCTCCGCAAGGGCGCCGCCCTAAACGCCATCCAGATCGCTGAGGCATTGGTCGCCGCCTAGCGCGGCGGATTGTCCCGATACCTCAGAGCCGCTTCCTCCAAGCTGAGATCAAGTTGGTTGGCCAACGAGGCTAACCAGGCCAGCACATCGCCCAATTCGTGCAGCCGCTCGGCGTCATCGCCCTTGCGCACCGCCTGAGCCAACTCGCCCAACTCCTCGCACAGCCATGCCACGGTGGCGGGGATGCCCCGTTCCCGGTCTTGGGGACCGTAGAGGTCGTCCATGAGCTGTTGGAAGGCCGCAATCTCCACTGCGGCTCTGTCTAGCCGATTGGCGACCCTTTGACGGTGACCCGGTGCATGAAGCGGCGCCCCTCTGTCCAGTCGGGAACCGCAGCATGCTGCACAGCCCGGTTGTCCCAGATGGTGAGGGTGCCTGGTTGCCACTGCACCCGGCACTGGAATTGAACGCCGGCGATGTGATCCCACAGGAACTCCAGCAGCCAACGGCTCTCCGCGGGGTCCATGCCTTCGATGGCCACTGTGAACTGCGAGTTCACGTAGAGCCCCCGGCGGCCGTTGTAGGGATGGGTGTGGACCACCGGATGGATGTTTTCTACGTCATCATGCTCATGACGAGGCTTATCCCAGTGGCGCTTGTAGGTACCCCGGGGACCAAAGGTGGCCGTGCTGGAATGAACCGCCTTCAACCCCTCCAACCGTTGCTGCAACTCCGGTGACAGGGCCTCATAGGCCGCCTGAGCACTGGTGAACAGGGTGTCTCCACCCACCGGTGGCACTTCGAAGGCATAGAGGATCGACGCCAGTGGCGGTGCAGCTTCGAACGACACGTCGGCGTGCCATTTCAGCACCTTGTTCATCTTGGTGGTATCCAACACCAGGATCTCGGGATACTCCGGCATGTTGACCGCAAAGGGATGGGTGTGCAGCGGTCCGAACATCTCTCCAACGGCCTTGTGCTGAACTGGGGTGAGACTTTGTTCTCGGATGGCGATCACCCCATAGGTGAACAGCAACTCCCTCAACCGTTCATGCCAAGCCGGATCACCCAAGTGCTGGGCCAGATCGACGCCTTCCACATAAGCACCGACTACCCCGGTGATCGGTGTGACCCTTAGATCCTCGGTAACGGTGATCAAAGCCATGTGATTAGCTCCCGCAATAGTCCTCTTCTACCGTAGCCCTACCCTGGCGTCAGAGGCGATAGCCACCATCCACGCTGATCACTTGTCCGGTGATGCCCTCGCCAGCTTCGGAGGCCAACAACACGGCCATCGGAGCCAACTCCTCAGGCTCCAAGATCCGGCGCTGGGCGCTGTCGGCATGGGCGTCGGCTTCGGCTTGCGTTGCGGTGATTCCCTTGGCCGAGGCCAAGCGCTCGAAGTCCACCAGCGCCGTGTTGGTCCACCCCGGGCAGAGGCAGTTCACCGTGATCCCATAGGGGGCGGCCGACATCGCCAATTGCTTGGTGAGGCCCACCAGACCGTGTTTGGCCGCGGTGTAGGCCACGCTGGCCGCGGCTCTTTTTGATGCACCGGAGCCGATGTTGATGATGCGGCCATGCCCCTGCTCCCGCATGGGCGAAAGCGCCTCCTGGCTGGTCCAAAAGGCGGAAATCAGGTTCAGCCTCAATGTCCCCATGAACGCCTCCGCGTCTCCTGAGAACGGATCGTGGTTTCCCCCCGACGAGCCCCCCACGTTGTTGACCAACACATCGACGCGCCCGAACTGAGCCATTGCCGCCCGCACCGGCGATCGGGCATCTTCTTCGTCAGCCGCATCCGCCACCACCGCCAGCCCCTGGCTGCCCGTGCCTTCAATCTCGGCAACAACCGCATCAAGCTGCTCTTGGGTGCGAGACGACACCACCACAGTGGCTCCCTCGTTGGCCATCCCCACCGCAATGGCCCGGCCGATCCCCCGACCGCCGCCGGTGACCACCGCCACTCGGTCTTCGAGAACCCCCCGATCTGGGCCCGACATGCCGCGCCGCGCTATCCAAACGAGATGACCCGATGGGCCAGCTTCCAGCCGTCCTCGGTGCGCACCAGCCGATCGTGGTATGTCCCGAACAGTGCAATCGAAGGTTCGGCCGCGGTGTTCGCCCAGAACTGCCAGTAGGAGTCGGAGACAGCCTCTTCGCCATCCACCGCCACCGCCTGGGTGGTGATCACATGGCGAGTGTTGCTCCCCGGCCCAACCGTCCCCGCTGCTCGACGCTCAATGGCGCCTGCCAGGAGGTTCTCCCGCCCCTGAAGCTCACCCCCCGGCATATCCCACCGAGCGTCGTCCGTGAACAAATCCACGTACTCCTCCAAGTCCCCCCCATCCGACAACATCGCCAGTCGAGCCACAACATTCCGTACCGCCAACTCATCACTCATGCCGAGAGACTAACTTCGACCCATGCACGATCTCGTCATCCGCGCCGGCACAATCGTCGACGGCACCGGCCAGCCCGGTCACACCGCCGACATCGCCATCAACAAGGGCACCATCACCGAGGTCGGGACCAACCTCTCCAGAGGCCGCCAAGAACTCGATGCCGACGGTCTCCTCGTCACCCCCGGCTTTGTCGATATTCATACCCATTACGACGGGCAGGTCTCTTGGGATCCCGACATGACCCCCTCGGTATGGCATGGGGTGACATCCGTGGTGATGGGCAACTGCGGCGTGGGCTTCGCCCCGGTGCGCCCCGGCTCCGAGGAATGGCTTATTGGCCTGATGGAAGGCGTAGAGGACATCCCCGGCGCGGCTCTCGCCGAAGGTATCGAGTGGGAATGGGAGAGCTTCCCCGAATACCTCGACGCCGTTGAGCGCAAGCCCCGCACCATCGACGTGGCCGCCCAAGTGCCCCACGGTGCGCTCCGGGCCTACGTCATGGGTGCGCGGGGTGCCGACCACAACAACCATCCCACCCCCGCCGAGATCGCCAAGATGGCCCTACTGGCCGCCGAAGGAGTGGCCGCCGGGGCGGTGGGTTTCACCACCAGCCGTACCATCAACCACAGGACCAAAGACGGCGAGCACACTCCCAGCCTCACCGCCGGCGCACCCGAGCTGTGGGCCATCGCCGAGGCCGTGGGGCAAACCGGCAAGGGCGTGTTCGAGATGGTGGGCGACTGGGGTGATCTGGATGCCGAGTTCGACCTGATGGCCGAGATGGCCCGAGTCAGCGGCCGTCCGCTGTCCATGACCGTTACCGTCCCCGACAGCCGTCCCGACCTGGGCCGCCAGTTGCTGGACCGCATCACCCAGGCCGATGCGGCTGGCATCCCCCTCCGAGCACAAGTGGCCAGCCGACCGGTGGGCGTGCTCGTGGGCCTCCAATCCACCTACCACGCGCTCCTCTCGTGCCCCAGCTACCGCCAGCTGACCGCTCTCGACCTTCCCGAGCGGGTGGCCCGTTTGCGCCTACCCGAGGTGAGGGAACGCCTAGTGGCCGAGCTGGCCGCCCAGCCCGTCCATACCTTCAATCAACTCGACAAGCTCTTCCCGATGGGCGAATTCCCCGATTACGAGCCCTCCCCCGATGCCAGCGTGGCGGCAGACGCCGCCCGACGGGGGGTCGACCCCCACGAAGCCCTTTACGACGCCTTGTTGGCCCGCGATGGCACCGAGCTGCTCTATGTGCCGGTGATGAACTACGGCGACGGCGACTTCGAGCTCACCAAAGAGATGCTCGCCCACCCGCTCAGCGTTCCTGGGCTGGGCGATGCCGGCGCTCACGTCGGGTTCTTGTGCGACGGCAGCATGCCCAGCTTCCTGCTCTCGCACTGGGGCCGCAACCGGACGCGAGGCGAAACCCTCCCGGTGGAGCAGCTCATCAAGTGGCAGTGCGCCGACACCGCGGCTTTGGTCGGCTTCGACGATCGGGGCACCCTGGCGGCCGGTCAGCGGGCCGACATCAATCTCATAGACTTCGACCAGCTCAAACTGCGAGCCCCTGAGATGGTGTTCGACCTTCCCGCTGGCGGCCGGAGGCTGACACAGCGAGCCGACGGCTTTGTCGCCACCCTGGTCGCCGGACAAACAGTGCTGGCTGACGGTGAGCTGACCGGTGCCCTACCCGGCCGACTGGTCAGGAGTTGACCTACCCTCAAAGCGCGAGAAACTTCCATTTTCCTTGAAAATGACCGCTCATACCTGATACTTGCACTCCCAACTATTGGACTTCCTTGCTAGGATTCCCCCATGGTCGAGTCAATGTCGGGAATCCCCCTCGACCCCTTCTACGGCGATGAGTTGGAGCCGGGTGAGTACCCCTACACCCGGGGGCTTTTCTCGACCGGTTACCGCAGCAAGTTGTGGACCATGCGCATGTTCGCCGGGTTCGGCACCGCCACCGACACCAATGCCCGCTTTCACGCCCTGCTTCGAGCCGGAGGAACGGGACTGTCCACGGCGTTCGACATGCCAACTCTCATGGGCCGCGACTCTGATCACGGATGGGCTATCGGTGAGGTGGGCCGAGCCGGAGTGGCCGTGGACACCCTGGCCGACATGGAGGACCTGTTCGCGGGCATCGAATTGGACAAGGTCACCACCTCGATGACCATCAACGGGCCAGCCGCTATTGCGATGGCCATGTATGTCGCAGTGGCCGAGAAAAACGGTGTGGGCCGGGCCAACCTCGGCGGCACCATTCAGAACGACATCTTGAAGGAGTACCAAGCCCAAAAGGAGTACATCTTCCCGCCCCGCCCATCGGTACGGCTGGTTACCGACCTGGTCAGGTTCACCACCGCGGAGATGCCCCGATGGCATCCGGTCTCCATTTCCGGCTACCACATCCGTGAGGCGGGCTCGACCGCCGCCCAAGAGCTGGCCTTCACTCTGGCCAATGGTTTCGCCTATGTGGAGGCCGCCGTTGCCGCCGGGCTGGACGTGGACGACTTTGCCCCCCGCCTTTCGTTCTTCTTCAACGCCCACAGCGACTTCTTTGAGGAAGTCGGCAAGTACCGGGCCGCCCGCCGAATCTGGGCCACGTGGATGAGAGACCGCTACGGCGCCACCAACCCCAAGTCGCTGATGTGCCGGTTTCACACCCAAACCGCGGGGGTCTCCCTCACCGCCCAGCAGCCGGAGAACAACATCGCCCGGGTGGCCATCCAGGCCCTTTCTGCGGTGTTGGGCGGCACACAGAGCCTGCACACCGATTCCTACGATGAAGCCCTGGCCCTGCCCACCGAGAAAGCGGCCCGCATCGCCCTGCGCACTCAGCAGATTGTGGCTCACGAGACCGGGGCCGCCTCAGTGGTAGACCCGCTGGGCGGCGCCCCCTTCGTGGAATGGATCACCGACGAGATGGAGCGCCAGGCTGACGAGATCTTCGACCACATCGACCAACTGGGCAACGGCTCCATGCTGGAAGGGGTCTACGCCGGCATCGAAGACGGGTACTTCGTGGGTGAGATCGCTGATGCCGCCTACCGCTTCGAGCGCGAGGTGAACGCCGGACGGCGAATCATCGTGGGGGTCAACGAGTTCACCGAAGGCGACGACGACGAGGCCAGCCTTCTGTCCGTCGGCCACGAAACCGAAGAATTGCAGCTAAAGCGCCTGGAGAAAGTTCGCGGCGAACGAGACAACGACGCCGTTGGGGCTTCTCTCGCCGCACTGGTCGAGGCCGCTGGCCAGCCCGACTTGAACCTTATGCCCCCCATCATCGACGCGGTGCGAACCTATGCCACCGAGGGCGAGATTGTCGCCGCCTTGGAGACGGTGTTCGGCACCTATGTGGAGAACGCGGTGGTGTAATCCGATGAGCGAGCCGCCTGCTGACACATCGCCTTCCCCCGACGCCGAATTCGAAGCACCGATCCGGGTGGTTTTGGCCAAATTGGGCCTTGACGGCCACGATCGCGGGTTGAAAGTCGTAGCACGCACGCTGCGAGACGCCGGGATGGAAGTGATCTACCTGGGCCTGCGCCAGACCACCGACAGCATTGTGGCCGCCTGCGAGCAGGAGGACGCCGACGTCATCGGGCTTTCCATGCACAACGCCGGTCATCTCACCCTGGCCCCTCGAATGTTGCAGGCTGTCGACCAAGCCGGCTTGGACGTGCCGGTGGTGATCGGCGGCATCGTGCCCGCCGACGATGTCTCCACCCTCATCGATTCCGGTGTGGCCGCGGTAATCGGTCCCGGCACATCGGCCGAAGAGGTGGTGTCCGCAGTGAAAGCGGCCGTAGACCGCCAACCCGACGCCCAGTGAGCCCTCAGCCGGCCCACGAGCTGTTCGAATGATGAGCCGCGACCCGCTCGACGAGTTGTTTGAAACAGCACGCGGCGGCAACCGGCGGGCTCTTGGCAAATTGCTAACCATGGTGGAGAAACGGGGCGAGACCGCCGCAATGGTGTCGGAGCGGGCTCATAACCATGCCGGCCATGCCCGAGTGGTGGGTGTCACCGGCGCGCCGGGAACGGGCAAGTCCACCATAACTGGGCGGTTGGCCTCGGTCTCGGGAGCCTCCCGTCCGGCCATCTTGGCCATCGACCCCAGCTCCCCTCTCACCGGTGGCGCCATTTTGGGCGATCGGATTCGCATGGACAACCATGTCAGCAGCAGTGCCTTCATCCGATCTATGGCCACCCGAGGCCACGCCGGCGGACTTGCGGTGGCGGTGCCCGACGCCATCCGGGTGCTTGATGCCGCCGGCTGCGATCCCATCATCGTGGAAACCGTGGGCGTCGGGCAGGTGGAGGTGTCGATCGCGGCGGCGGCCGACACCACAGTCGTGGTGGTGACCCCCGGCTGGGGCGATGCGGTGCAGGCCAACAAGGCCGGGCTGTTGGAGGTGGCCGACGTTTTCGTGGTGAACAAAGCCGATCGCCCTGATGCCCGCGGCGCCCGCCGGGACTTGGAGCTGATGTTGGACCTGGGCCACAGAGGTGGATGGCGGGCCCCCATCGTGCTGACCACCGCTACCGAGGGGGAGGGTATCGACGGCCTATGGGATGAGATCGAACGCCACACCGCCCATCTGCACGACTCCGGCGACTTGGCTCGACGCCGCTGCCGCCGCCGCCGAGACGAGGTAGCCGATCGGATCGAGTTGAGCCTGCGCGATCAAGTAGACCAGATGATCCAAAGCGAGTCGGGCGAAGTCGTTCTCAGCCGAGTGGATCGCCAGGAGCTGTCCCCCGCCGCTGCGGCTGAGTTCCTGCTCGCCGAGTTGAAGTCCCACAACCCCCTTGAAGGCTGAAATGAGCACCTACAACGCTCCTTTGGACGACATCACATTCGCGCTGCGCCATATCGCCAGCTTGGACGGGCTGGCCGAGCTGCCCGCATGGTCAGACGTTGGCCTCGACCACACCGAAGATCTCCTGGCTGAAGCCGGGCGGCTGGCCACCGAGGTCATCGCTCCCACCAACAGGACTGGAGACCAAACCGGCAGTGTGCTCGACGACAGCGGCGACGTAATCACCCCCGAGGGCTTCCGGCAGGCCTATCAGCAGTTCATCAACGGCGGCTGGACCGGGGTATCAGCTGACCCCGAGCACGGCGGTGCTGGCTTTCCCTTATTGGTCGACGTGGCCATCCAGGAGATGATCACCTCGGCCAACATGGCCTTTTCGCTGTGCCCAATGCTTAGCCAGAGCGCGATCGGGCCAATCAGCTCTCATGGAAGCGACGAGCAGAAACACCGCTGGCTGCCCCAGCTCATTGGCGGCACTTGGACCGGCACCATGCTATTGACCGAGCCCCAAGCCGGGTCCGATGTCGGCGCGCTCAGCACCCGGGCTGAGCCTCAGGCCGACGGAACCTTTCGACTGTGGGGTCAGAAGATCTTCATCACCTGGGGCGAGCACGACTTGGCCGAGAACATCGTCCACTGCGTGCTGGCCCGCACCCCTGGCGCACCGGTAGGCACCCGGGGCATCTCCTTGTTCATCGTGCCCAAGTTCATGGTGGACCAGAACGGCGTGGTGGGCGAGCGCAATGCCATCCGATGCATTGGGTTGGAGCACAAGGTCGGCATTCACGCCAGTCCCACCTGCGTGATGGAGCTAGACGGAGCGGTCGGCGAGTTGGTGGGCGATGAGCATCAGGGAATGCCCCAAATGTTCACCATGATGAACAAAGCCCGCCTCCTGGTTGGGCTGGAGGGTCTGGCCGTGGCCGAGCGGGCCTACCAGCAAGCGGCCACTTTCGCCGCTGAACGACGGCAGGGCCGCCGCCCCGACACCGAATCCGGGGCTCAGGCCCCTATTGCCGAGCACCCCGACGTCCGTCGGATGCTGTTGGACATGCGAGCCCGTACCGAGGCGATGCGGGGGTTGTTGTATCTCAACGCTGCCGCCTCCGACCGGGGCGCCCGGCATCCCGATCCCGAACAGCGACAGCTAGCTCGGCAGCGGGCCGAATTGCTCACCCCGGTATCGAAGGCGTGGTGCTCCGACCAGGGTGTCGAGGTGGCGTCCTTGGGCATCCAGGTACACGGGGGCATGGGGTTCGTCGAGGAGACCGGAGCGGCCCAACACTGGCGAGACAGTCGCATCGCCCCCATCTACGAGGGCACCAACGGCATTCAGGCCATTGATCTGGTCGGGCGGAAGGTTCCCATGGACAATGGCGCTCCGCTGGCCGCCCTGCTGGAGGAGATGGCCGGTTTGGACTGGAACTTGGACGAGGCCGCCGCGGCCGTGGCCGAGGCCGCCCGCTGGCTGGTCGATCATCCTGGCGACGACGCTTTGGCCGGCGCCACCCCATTTCTCCAGATGCTCGGTCTCACCGTCGGCGGCTGGGTTATGGCTCGAGCGTGGGACACGGCTGAGAGACTCGAGGCGGCCGAGCCAGACCAAGCTGTCTTCTGGGGTGCGAAACAAATCTCTAGTCGGTTCTACCTCGACCAAATCCTTCCGACTGCCCCGGCACTGCTTCCCGCAGTCACCTCGGGGGCATCCGCTCTGGGCTAGCTATCCACCTAAGCGATCGCGGGCTGAGGCACTGCGGGATAGCAGATGTGCTGGCACGGTGGCCCCGTTGATAACAACGTCACCGCCAGCGTCACCACCGGCATCGGCAACCGGTAACTCTTGGGCATCACCGCCCGGTGAGCCCGCAGGCTCATCGGTTTCCGCCGCGGTCTCAGCAGCAGCCCGGCCAGCCAGAAAGCTCTCCCACTCGTCTTCGCGCACCAGCTTCTCGCGATGGATAGACCCCCGCTCGGCCCCGGTATCGAATCGCACCCAATAACGCACCCAACGCATACCGGTGTGGAGCATCACTTCGCCAGGGGTGCCCTCAGCAACTCCGGCCAAGTCCTCGGCCAAAATGACCCGTTCTCGTCGGTCCAGAAGCCCAGCCACTAACTCAGGGTACCCACCGCAATGGAGCACAGAGAAACCGCCGTTTCAAACGTCAATTCATTGACAACATAAGCCACACTGGTCACATAAACAGGCACTTGTAATAATGTTGCGATTTGATTACAATTGTAACTAACGCCACAACCATCGCCGTTGTCCACTGCCTCATATGCAAAAGCTTTTACGGATCGTCTGCCTTATTGCGGTCATGCTGCCGCTAGCACTGACCACGCCAAGCGCGGCCCAAGACTCGTTCTTCGAAGAGCGTGAGCGCCAGATTGAGGAGAAAAAACAGGAAATCGAAGCTCGGCAGCGAGAGCAAGATTCACTGAAACGCCAAGCTCTGTTTGCCATCGAAGCGCTGAATGTTGCCAACGCTCAGATCGAAGAGGTGGACGCCGCCCTCGCCGAGGTCAACAATTGGATCGCCGCGGCTGTAACTCGGCTGAGAGCGCTGGAACTCTCCCAAACCGCGGCTCAGGAGCGGGCAAACGCTGCCCGTGAGCGGGACTCTGAGCTGGACGAGGAGATTGCGGCCATCCAAGAGCGTCTGCGCTCTCAAGTGGTCGATATCTATCTGGACTTGGTGTACGAGCAGAACTTCCTCCTCCAAGACGGTGATCCCAACCGGAACGCTCGCCGCCAGTACTACATCGAGGAACTCGGTGCCGACGCCCAAGTGCTCATCGATCGCCTGCGCCAAACCAAAGACGATCAGCAGATCGCGGTACAGCAGGCCGAACTGGCCCAGGCCGAGATCGAGCAGGCCCAGGCCGATATCGAAGAATCCTTGACTGACCTGGCCGAACTCAGAAGAGCACAGAAAAAGCTGCAAGACGAGTGGAATCGCAAACGCCAGGAGCTAGAAGAGCGGATCGAGGCCGAGGCCGAGGCCAGCTTGGAAATCGAGAACATGATCGCCGGGCTGGACGAGGACATCTCGCATATCGAAGACGAGATCGAGCGGGAGAGGGAGCGACGGCGCCTGGCCGAGTTGGAGCGCCAGAGACAAGCCGAACTCGCCCGCCTGGCCGAGTTGGAGCGCCAGAGACAAGCCGACTTGGACGCCCTTGCCGCCCAAGAGCGCCTCGGCCAATTCGACGACATCAATATCCCCGCACCCCCCGAGTTCTTCCCACCGGTCCCAGGGCCGGCGGGATCGGGATACGGCAACCGGATCCACCCCATCTTCGGCACCGTGCGCTTCCACGCAGGACTGGATTACAGCGGAAACACCGGTGACCCCATCGTGGCAGCCGCCTCTGGAGTCGTGACCCAGGCTCAATCACGGGGTGGATACGGGAACACGGTGATCATCGAACACCCCGGCGGGTGGAGCACGCTGTATGCCCACATGTCGCGCTTCGACGTATCCGTCGGCGACGAAGTGACTATTGGCGAGACCATCGGCGGGATCGGCAGCACCGGCTGGTCCACCGGGCCCCATCTCCATTTCGAAGTCCGCTACCGGGGCTCGCCCCGCGACCCGGCAAAGTACCTCTAGCCCCGTGGGCGGACAGGCGCAATAGTGCAGGCATTGGTTTTCGAGCGCAAGCTCGCTCGCTACGCGGCTGCCGCGGTGGCCTCCCGAGTGGTCCCCGGCATCGGCGGCGAAGTAGGCCCCCTGCAACTGCTCGAGGTTGATCCGCCCGAGCTCCCCGGACCTGACTGGCGTACGATCACCCCCCGGTTGACGGGGATATGCGGCTCAGACCTGGCCACCGTGGAGGGCCGGTCCTCCCGGTATTTCGAACCGCTGGTGTCGTTCCCCTTCATCCCCGGCCACGAGGTGGTGGGCGTCGACCAGGACGGCCACCGCCTAGCCCTCGAACCGGTCCTAGGACCGGCGGCCCGCAACGAACCTCTGCCCTTTCCTGGCGCCGCCCCCGGCGATGGCAATGACTACGGCTACCTGCTGGGAGGCGCGATCAAGGACGGGATCCAAATCGGGTTTTGCTCCAGCACCGGCGGCGGATGGGGAGAGGCGCTGGTGGCCCACCAAAGCCAGCTCCACTCTGTGCCCCAGCACTTCAGTGACGAGGCTGCGGTGATGTTGGAGCCGGCCGCGGGCGGAGTCCACGCCGCCTTGAAAGCCCAGGTCGAGGCGGGCGCTTCGGTGGCAGTGCTGGGAGCGGGCACCATGGGGCTGTGCTCGCTGGCAGCGCTGCGGGCAATGACACCAGCAGGGACGGTTATCGCCACCGCCAAGTACCCGCACCAGCGAGACCTGGCCGCCGAGTTGGGCGCCGACGTCGTGGTCGACCCCAGCGAACTGCGCCGAGCCGTGCGCAGGTTCTGTGGTTGCCGGATGCTGGGCGATTACCTCTCCAGCGGGGTGGACATAACCATCGACGCAGTGGGCAGCCCGGCATCGGTGGCTGATGCCATTGCCATCACCCGGCCGCGCGGTCGAGTGGTGCTGTTGGGCATGCCCGAGGCAGCCCGAGTCGATCTGACCGGATTGTGGCACCGGGAAACCGAGCTGGTGGGGGCCTACACCTACGGCACCGAAACCCTTTCCGACGGCAACACCGCCACCAGCTTCGAGCTGGCATTCAAACTGGTGGAATCAACCAAACTCGAGCGGCTGGTGTCAGCCCGCTACCCCCTGGATCGCTACCGAGAAGCCATTTCCCACGCCGCGGAAGCCGGCCCTCGAGGAGCAGTCAAAGTCGTCTTCGAGCAGAACGGATAGTCATACCGAGCCCAGCGGGGGAAGGCCAAAATCAGCACCGATGGCGCTGATCTCCTCTATCAGGGCAGTCGGCAGGGGGATCCCCGATGCCAGCCGCTCGGCCCGGTTCTCGTGCTCGATCTCGCCGGGCACATAGATCCGATCTACCCCTTCAGCTCGCTCGGTGTTGTGCACATCTCTGATGAGCTGGTCCATCTGCTCTCGAAATCGGTCCAGCCCGCAGAACCGCTCCAAGTCGAGGGTCAAGAACATCCAGCCCTTGGCCAACCGGCGGTTGCCCACCAGCTCGCAATCGGTTTGCTCGGTGTGACCGAAGCTGCTCCCGGCCACAATGCCCGAGAGCACTTCCACCATAAGCGCAATTCCGAACCCCTTGTACCCTCCGAACCAGCACAGGTTCTGCGCGGAAGCGGTCGCGGTGTCAGTGGTTGGCCGGCCCTGTTCGTCGTTGGCCCATCCCTCGGGGATGCTTGGATCGCCTCGCTTCTTGGCCAGCAAGATCTTGTTTCCGGCCACCGCGGTGGTGGCGATGTCGTACACCACCGGCAGCTCTTCGCCGGCAGGAGCCGCCCAGGAGAACGGATTGGTCGAGAAAATCCCCGACCGACCTCCGTAAGGAGGAACGATGGCCGGGCCGTTCTGCACCGCCATGGCAAAGCACCCCGCTTCGGCCGCGGGCAAGGTGTAGTAGGCCAGAGCCCCCAGATGAGTGCCCTCTCGCACGGTTACCGCAGCCACCCCGTGGGCTTTGGCCCGCTCCACCGCCAATTCCATGGCCGCAACGCCGGAGATCTGCCCGAAACCGATTCCGCCATCCAACATCACGGTGGCACCGTCGTCGCGCACCACCTCCACCTCGGTGACCGGGCGCAGGTGTCCCGATCTCAGCCGGGCCACATACAGTTCCACTAAGTGGGCTCCATGGGAGTCCACCCCGCGGAGGTCAGCCTCCACCAGGTTGTCGGCCACGATCTCGGCTTGGTCGGAGGGAACCCCCAACCCGTTCAGAATGGCAACCTCGTAGCGCCGCAGCTCTCCATGATCCAGCCGGATCACACTCGCATCGCTCACCGTTCAGTCAGTCTCTTCGGATTTGGGGGGGCGATAGAACACAGTGAGCTGGGCCAATCCGGCCAGCACTCCGCCACCGGCGCCGATGGCCAAGCCCACATAGCCATCCCAGTCGTCATCGATGCCCAGCGCGTTGTCGATCGACCACTCCATGGGTCCCAGAGTGGCCACTGCTGCTGCGACCACGGCCAAAACGAAGGTGTACTCCCAGCCTTCCCGCACGATCATGAAGCCGTTGTGCCGGTGTACCGTCCACGCGGCCACCACCATGACCCCGATCATGCCCGCGGCGGCCAGTGGCGTGAAGAGTCCCAGGGCCAAGAGCAATCCGGCGCTGATCTCGGTAAGCGCCGCCATCCAGGCATGTAACTTGCCCGGTTTCATTCCCATGCTGTCGAACCAGCCCGCAGTACCGGGAATGCGGCCACCCTGAAAAATCTTGCCGTATCCGTGAGCGGCAAACGTAAGCCCGATGCCGACCCGCAGAATCAGCATTGCCAGATTCATCTCATCCATGGGCCCACAGTACCGGCCCATCTAGTCTTAACAAGTGCCCCTATGGCTCAGCGTGCTTATCGCCATTCTTGCCGGGATGATCCTCATCCGTGTCGGCGTCGGGGTGCTCTTGATGATCCGCCAGCCGCTACCGCCGCCTCCGCCGCCGGGAGAGCTGCGCAGGGTGAAGATCACGTTCCGATGCTCGGTCTGCTACGCCGAGGTCCGTATGACCACTGCACCCGAAGAAGACCCTGCGCCTCCCCGACACTGCGGCGATGACATGGACTTGGTCGCCCCCATCGACGAGTGAGGCTATTTATCCACAGACTGTGGATAAACCTGGGAACAAACTACAAAGCCGTAACTAGATACCAACCTAGCTGGCTAATGCCACTGTGTGGCCACCAGCATGCCTGCCAGCAGCAAACCAAGCCCTCCCAGCAGGTACCAGTTGCTGGTATCGCCCGGCAGCAGGGCGACGTAGTTCAACACGATCATGATTGCCCCCAGGGCCAGCAGGGCGATCATCAGCACCGGCACCCAAGTCGGGCTGATCTTCTCGGCAGAGACCGGCACCCGGGGCCCCGCCTCGTTTTCGGGTCGAGTACCCCTTGGAGTAACCCGCCCGCCCTGCACTCTGCGCTTGGTCGGTTTGGCCATGGTCAAAGGATATGCGCTTCTAACCCCGTGCAGCCCCCCGATAACGTTGGCCCCGGTGACTCCCCGCATACTGGTGATCGACAACTACGACTCCTTCGTCTACAACCTGGTCCAATACCTAGGCGAACTAGGTGCGGAGCCCCTTGTCTATCGCCACGATGCCATCACCCTCGAACAAGCCTTCGACATCGATCCCGATGGTGTTCTAATCAGTCCCGGACCGGGCCAGCCCTCCGATGCCGGGTTGAGCAACGCCCTCATCCAGCAGTTCAGCGGCGTGCGGCCCCTGCTCGGCGTGTGCCTCGGATTGCAGTGCCTTGGGGAGGTTTTTGGCGGCCGGGTGGTTCGAGCGCCTCAGGTCATGCACGGCAAGACGTCGATTATCCACCACACCGGTGAAGGGGTCTTCGCCGGACTTCCCAATCCCATCGAAGCCACCCGATACCACTCGCTCATAGTGGAGCGATCTTCCGTGCCCGACATCCTGACTATTACTGCAGAAACCGATGACGGACTGGTGATGGGGCTGCGCCACCGCGATCACCCGGTGGAAGGAGTGCAGTTTCACCCAGAGTCAATATTGACCTCGTCCGGCCATGGCATGTTGACGAACTTTCTGGCCCAGATCTCCCCGTAACAACCGCCCTGGTGGCCACACTCAGGGCACGACACATCCGTCGTCTACACCCGGCGTGTCGCCATCGAGGCCTTCTACCCAATTATCGGCATTCGCCGCGGCCGCAGGCATCGGATATGGATTCTCCAAATTCCATTCCACCACAAGTCCAGGGACGTCAGAGTAGGCCGTCTCCAATTCCCTGCACTCTGAGGCGAATCTGCTCGACAGGGCATTCCATCTTGCGATGCTGCCTAAGGAGTCGGGCTGGCGACCCGCAACAACAGCTCTGGCGGTTACCGCCGCGGCGTCACTCCTGGCCTCCATCCTGCGGGGGGTGAACTCATCAATAATCTCTGTGGGCGTCGGCCCCGGCTCTGTCGAAGTCGGCCGCCCCAGACAGACAGTCACCTCAGTTCCCTGAGGATGCTCCTCCTCAGCCGGCGGTACCTGGCCCATGACCCGACCCACGAGCTCTTCGGCGTCGTTCGGGAAATCACACTCGGCGATGGGCTCGGTCAATACCAGTTCCAATTCGGCCAGCTGCTCAGCAGCAGTCTCCGGGGTAAGTCCAACCAGACTGGGCACCACCACGCTCTCTGGACCTACAGAGCGCAGGATCGTGACGGTGGCCCCAGGCAACAGCAGACCCGGCGGCGCAGGATCGGTACCGATCACCAGGCCTTCCTCCACATCGACTGAGGACTCATCGATGACTTCATCGCTCACCCCCAGGCCGGCTTGCACCAATACCTGGGTGGCCTGCAACAAGGTCATCCCTGCCACATCGGGCACTTCTACGGGTTGGAGCCCTTCAGCCACAAAAAGCGTGACCGTGCTGCCGGGGGCAACTTCGCTCCCCGCCACGGGATCTTGGCGCAGCACCTGGCCGGCCGGCGCGGTGGAGCCCTCCATCACCTGCAATTCGGAGGCGAACCCACGGTCTTGCAGGAAGCGGGCGGCGTCTCCCGCGCTTTGGCCAACAACACCGGGCACAATCACCGGAACTGCCCCTGAGCTCACCGTGATCTCGATTTCGTCCCCCTGATTCACCTCGGTCAGCGCCTCAGGAGACTGGGAGATCACCTCGTTGCTCGGCACCGTCTCGCTGGCCGTAAACACTTGGCTGACCACGAAACCAAAGGCCCGCAGCTCGCGTATCGCCGCCTGGCTCGACAGACCCACCACATCGGGCACGGATATCTCGGGGACAGATGTGCTGGTTACCAAGGGTGGAGCGACATCATCACCGTTATCGAGCACATTTGAAAGCACGAAAAACACCAACACTGCCACCGCGATAAAGATGACTGCGGCCGCGGTGTACAACCCAGCGCGCGAGGATGGCTCCAACACGGCCACTGGGGCCGGCGGAGGGGCCGGCGGGGGCTGCACTGGTCCCATGGACGTGGGTGGGGGCGCAGCCTGCTGGGGTCTTGGGGGCTCCTCTGGCATTTTCTCCGGTGGCGACGGCCCCGCCGGCCGGTGCGCAGTCGACAGTTGATGGCGCCCCTGTCGAAAACGCCGCAGGTCCCGTATCACGTCCTTGGCCGTGGGGTACCGCTCCTCCGGGTTCTTGGCCAACAACTTCATGGCAATGGCTTCCAGCGACTCCGGCAGCAAGACTCCCAACGACGAGGGGGAAGGCACGGCTTGCTGAACATGCTTGTACGCGATGGCTACCGAACTGTCACCCGTGAACGGAGGACGGCCACAGAGCATCTCGTACAACACGATTCCCAGCGAGTAGAGGTCGCTGCGATGATCCAGAGGCTTCCCTTGGGCCTGCTCCGGCGAGAAATAGGTCGCTGTGCCCATCACCGCACCGGTTTGGGTGAGATTCGACTCCGCTCCACCGAACGCCACAATGGCGATGCCGAAGTCGGTGACCTTCACCTGGCCGTCGGGCGAGAGCAGCACATTGCTGGGCTTCACATCCCGGTGGATTACCCCGTTGCTATGAGCAAATCCCAGCGCCTCTGCCACATCCATGGCGATCTCCGCGGCCCGCTCCGGGGCCAAGGGGCCTCCCGAGCGCAGCAACTCAGCCAGGCTGTGCCCTTCGATGTATTCCATGACGATGTAATACGTACCCTCGGTTGAACCCCAGTCATACACCGCCACGATGTTGGGATGACTGAGGTTGGCCGCCGCAGTTGCCTCCCGCCTGAACCGCTCCACAAAGCTCGGATCAGTGGCAAACTCTGGAAACAGGCGTTTGATGGCCACTGGACGGGACAACAGGGTGTCGTGTCCCAGAAAAACATCGGTCATGCCGCCGCGAGCGATTTGATTGCGCAGTTGGTAGCGACTGCCCAAGAGTTCGGGACCGTTGTCTGACATGGCAAAAACAGCGTAGTTCTTTGCTTGGTAGATTTATTGGAGGGCTACGTCCGCCACATCCACCACTATCACCGTGATGTTGTCGCTTCCGCCTTTACGCAAAGCCAGGTCGACCAGCGCACCAGCCGCCTCTGTTGGCACCTCGTATTGAAGTAAGACAGCGTGTATATCCCGATCGGCCACTTCATGGTTCAAGCCATCGGAACACAGCAAATAACGGTGCCCGCTCACCGGTTCCAGCATCCAATCGTCAACCGCCACCTTCGACTCAATGCCCAGAGCTCTGCTGAGATGATTCCGGCTTTCGTGGATTTCAGCCTCTTCCGGCGTGATCATCCCGGCCTTCAGCATCTCCTGCACCACGGTGTGATCTTCCGTCACCTGGTGGAAACCGCTGTCGTCGCAGCGGTAGACCCGGGAGTCGCCGACGTTCACCACCGCCAGCGTTTCGCCGTCGTCGTGCTCGACTACGGCCAGCCCACACAAGGTGGTCCCCATTCCGGCCAACTCGGGGGTCGACTTTGACTTGGCCAAAATCTCCTGATTGGCCCGATCCACCGCACCCACCAACTCCTCCACCGTGGGAGCAGACGAAAATAGGGGGCGGCGGCGGAACGATCGGCGGCGAGTGACGGTGCGAGCCTCGATCGCAGCCTTCACCTCAGCAGCCAGCGTCTGCACGGCAAGGGCCGACGCCACTTCTCCCCCCCGGTGACCGCCCAACCCATCGGCAACCGCAAAGAGGCCGTCGACCGCCAACATCGAATCTTCGTTTTTTTCTCGACGCCGGCCTCGGTCGGTAGCTTGCCCCGCTTCTAGCCGGATCATCAGAGTTCCATGGCCGTGGTGCTCCTACTCTGCGCAGGACTATACCCATAGTTGCATTGGCTGTCGCTGCCGACCCGACGACCGATGAACAACTCGGTTACTGATCGGTGCTCCCGTCTTGTACGCTGACCACCCCGACAACCAGCGCGAGTGGCGGAATTGGCAGACGCGCAGGATTCAGGTTCCTGTGTCCGCAAGGACGTGGGGGTTCAAGTCCCCCCTCGCGCACCCAAGTCTCATCGCCAGTTAAGGCTGCTCTTGTTCGCCAGTCGGTCGCGAGGGCTGTTTTCGGGCCTGTTTTGGGCTTGAAGTGGCCCGCGCTGGGGCTTTGCTCGTTGTTTGCGCTTCGAGCTGCGGTGAGCTGGGTCTTTTGGGGCGCGCCGAAGCTGACGGTGTTATGCCGTCAGCTTCGGGGTGGAGGGTTTATGCGCTGGGGAGCTGCCTGTCAGGTCAGGGCGGTCCGCGCTTCCGGGTTTGGGAAGGGTGGTCGGTTCCGGTGTCGAGGAAGAGAGTCGCCGATTCTGAGATATCGGGTTGCGACAGTGCGTCTTGGGGCGGGGGATTGTTGTCGTCAGGAGTGGATTGGCCGTCTTGTGGTTCTTCTTCAGAGGTTGTTTCGGGGGAGGCCAGTTCGTGAACTGCCAATTGTTTGTCGTCAGGTTCGGGAGTCATGCCGGCGGCATATTTCGGGAACGAGGTGCTTGATGATGTCAGGACTTTTTCACCTGCGGACAGGGTGTCCTCTGCGGAAAGGGCCGCAAACGCTGTCGGGTCGCTGTCCTGGAGGAGCTGGGTTCGACCTGTGAGGCGGAGGTTGTAGACGACGCATAGCGCGGTTGCTGCGATTGCGTGCGGGGCGTGGCGGCTGGCACGGCACGATCCGGGTTCCAGACCGAATTTGTCTTGGACCATTCCAAGGGTGCTTTCCACCTGGAGCCGCCGGTTGTACGAGCCTTTCCATGCTCCGGTGCCGAAGGGGTAGGGCTGGTCGAGGTCGAGTCTGTCGAGGGTGAGCAAGATGCTTGCTGGACAGCAGGTCTGGCCGGGTGGTGGCCCGGTAACTGTCAGCAACATGCCTTTGGCTGTGGGAATGGAGTTCTTCGTGTTCACTCGTTTGCAGCAGGCCGGACATCGCTCCCGGATGGCGACCAGCTTGCCGTTTGAACCTCCCCGGGTTTCACGCAGTCTGTTTTGTTTGTGTGTTGGCCTGGTGTTGTTGACGGTAGTGGAGTTCTTCGGCTTCGGCCGGTGGGATGCGGCCTAGTTCCCAGAAGAGGCGGCGGTGGTTGAACCAGTCGACCCATTCAAGGGTGGCGAGCTCTAGGTCTTCGAGGCCCTTCCAGGGGCCTTTGTTGCGGACGAGCTCGGTCTTGTAGAGGCCGATGATGGACTCGGCCAGCGCGTTGTCGTATGAGTCGCCTCGGGATCCGACCGAGGCGACGATGTCGTTGGCGGCGAGGCGCTCGGTGTAGCGGATGGACAGGTATTGGCCGCCGCGGTCGGAGTGGTGGACCAAACCGCCGAGGTCGGCGCCGGTGCGGTTGCGCTGCCAGATGGCCTGTTCGAGCGCGTTGATGGCCAGGTCGCTGCGCAGCGACCGCGATGCGTGCCAGCCGACGATGCGCCGGCTGTAGGCGTCGGCGACTAACGAGACGTAGCAGAACCCCGACCAGGTGCGCACGTAGGTGATGTCCGCGACCCACAGCCGGTTGGGGGCGGGCGCCGAGAACCGGCGCTCGACGAGGTCTCGGGGCCGCTCAGCTGCTGTGTCGGCGACGGTGGTGCGGCGCGGTTTGCCCCGCACCGCCCCGGATATGCCCAGGTCGCGCATCAGCCGCTCCACGGTGCAGCGCGCCACCCGGCGGCCCTCGCGGTTGAGCTGCGTCCACACCTTGGGCGCCCCGTACACCCCGAAGTTCTCCGCGTGGACCCGGGCGATCTCGACTTTGAGCACCTCGTCGCGCCTGGCCCTGGCCGACGGGGCCCGCCGCTTGGCCGACCAATACGTCGACGGGGCGAACTGCAAAGCCCTGCAGATCGGCTCGACCCCGAACCGCTCCCGATGGGAGTCGACATAGGCGATCATCGTCTCGGGCCGTCGAGCTCGGCCGCGAAGAAAGCCGACGCAGACTTCAAGATCTCATTGGCCCGGCGCAGCTCCTTGTTCTCCCGCTCCAACTGCTTGAGCCGCTCCCGCTCATCTGAGCTCAGCCCCGGACGCCGCCCCTGGTCCACCTCCCAGCGGCGCACCCACTTGCGCACCGTCTCAGGCGTCGGCCCCAGCTTCTCCGCCACCGAGCACACCGCCTCCCACAAAGAACCGCAATGCCGCTCGGCCTCAAAGACCATCCGCACCGCACGCTCGCGCAACTCAACCGGGTACCTCCCCAACCTCCGCTGATCTGACATAGCCCCATCCTCTCAAGGGTCAAAGACTGCGCAATACCCGGTGAGGTTCACTTCTGGTGTCCGCGCGACCAGTTCACTGATTGCTGCTTCTAGCCCTTCGCCGTCTTCGACCGTGCTCTCGAATCGAGCTTCATGGAGGTTGTCGAGTGCGTTGAAGAGACACCGCAGCGCTTCGTCTAGCTCGCCGGTCTCAGCTCTCGCCTGCGAGTCGAGGAAGTGCGACAGCGCATCGCTCAGCTTGGGGTTTTCTCGGAGTTCCAAGAAAGCGCCCAGCAGGGCCGTCAGGTCCACGCCCTTGTCTTGTAGGCAGATACGGGTCGCGAGCATTTCCCGTTGGCGCATGAGCACGCCTGGCTCCCGCTCCTCGACATCACTGCTGACGGGCATTTGCGCGAATCGCAGGTTGACGAGCCTCTGATGGCCGCCAATCTCTTCGCCGGCGATCCGTGCTCGAACTCTTGTGGCACTGCAATGGCCGAGTGCGAGCAGCGACAGCAGTTGCCCAATCGGTTAAACCCATTTGTCAGCAACATCGGCGATTTTGACCGAATCTGAGATTGTGAGGGAAGCGGACGGCCACATCTCTATCAGCCCGTCGTCGGACACGGTTGCGCTTCTGCCCCAGGCGAGTTGGACGGGGCACTCGCCCGCCTTTGCGGCTTCGATCTTGTTGATGAACGAAACGGTCAGGACTCCTTCATCTGCGTTGAAGTCGGACTCAGTTCCCCGCTCGGAGCGGTCCCACGCCCATGCAACAAGGTCCTGGTATTCGATCGTGATCTCGTCGACGAGAGTCTCAGAATCTATCCAGACCCCGCTGCCCTCAACGATTGTGCCGACCTGCCACCGCTGCGTACCCTCGCGCAGGCTCGGGAAATGAAGCCTGGTTCCAACCGTGTAGCAGTTCAGCAGGCTGAGCGATTGCTGCTCGACGTTCTCGCCCCGGATCGTGGTTGGACCTGCCGGCCCCTTCGCATTGCCGCTGAAGCTCTCATGCAGCGAATCCCCACCGACTCCTCCGATGGTCTCCAGCAACCAATTTCCGATACCGCTGCCAGTCAGGGTCCCGGCGACGGTGTGCTCTGGCGGCTCGTAGTCACCCTCTGGCAGGTCCTCCCGGTCCTCGATCCACCACTCGCCGTTCACAATCGGCCTCCTAGCTGCTCGGCCCGCTGAGGCTATACGCCTCCCGGAAGCGAGCCTGTTTGGAATTGGCAATCGGCCAAGCAAGCCAATCGCGGGCCGTGCGGGCGCAAGGAAGCAATGGGCCGGCTGTGTTGATGGGAGTGATCCAGTCGGGGACGTGTTCGAGAGAGGGTGTGAGCCTCGCTGGGCTATTGTTCGCGTGCCCATTCACACCTACATTCCTTTGGCAGCGCAGTTGTTGTGTACGGAGGATTCTTGTGGAGCGAGGCGATCCGTCTCCGGCCGAACCCAGCCCGGAATTGGCCTATGAGCACCTGCTGGGGGCAGCGGAGCGCAGGGGGCTCTCCCTCTCGGTCGTTCCCGACCTCCTGGTCGAGGGGTTTCTGGCTCGGATCAACATGCAGGACCGCGCCGTCGAGGTGGCTGAATCTGTGACCGGTGATTTGGAGCAGCTGGTGATGGTTTTGGCTCATGAGCTGGCGCACGCGTATGACCCCGAGTATCGGATGACGTGGATGTTCGAACACAGCGGGTCCAAGTTCGCCGAGTCCGAGCGGGAGCTGGTTGCGCAGACCGCTGCTAACGAGTTCTGCTCCCTTTATTTGATCGACGTCCGGCGGGCCAGCGAGTTCTATATCGGGGTTCACGGCACGCGGATGACCCGCCTTACGAGGCTTCGGGTCGACGTGGCGCTGTGCTCGCTGTTGCCGAGGACAACAAGGACTCGGCGCTGGCTAATGGAGGCCGACCGCCGGTGGAGGTACCGGTGGGTGCCGTTCGTGGCCCGCCGCCCGCTGCCAATCCATCAACCCCTCCTAAGGTATGGCAGCACTCGCACATGATTGTCGTGCAGCTCGAACTCGAACATCACTCCAGCTATTGGGTCCCAAGTGGAGGGCTTGGCTCTGGTAAGCGCAGGCAATGCCTGGGTGCGATGTGAAGCCCGTGTCTCCGGCCCCAAACGTGGCCGCCGCAAAACCGGTTGGCACGCATATTGCGATTCCACCCGTCCAAGTTGATGTCCAAACATCACGCCAAACCACCCTGCCGCTAGCAGTTGCCTAGAAGGGATAAGCCAACCCTGCTGGATTAGATTCTTGGGTCATGGCGCCTCACACGGATGGGCCACCTGCTTCGCAGGGCTGGCGGATTCATTGGAAGTCGCCGCGGTTACCGCCGAGGGGGAGCCTGGACGAGTTCATGGCAGGCCCGGATGCCGAGTTCGACGGGACGCTAGGAGGAACATGGCGGCTGTGGCGGGAGACAGGCCGGGCATCGCGCCGGCTCGAAACCTGGGAAGCAGAGAGCATGATATGCCCGGCGGAGGGGCGGATCGAGGACATACGCGCCGCCATCGAACAGTTGCACGCGACCGCCCGCGATAACGGCCTCACCGTCATCGAGGACCGGCCTGGATCACCCGGCGCCGTCGCCGAGATTTCTATCGCCGAAAGCCTCATCATCCTCGCACCCGGCCAGTCCGAGGACGCCCAGATGACATCGCTGGCCCACGAGATGGGCCACTACATGGACCCCTGGCTCCAGAGAAACTGGGAGTGGTACGACCGATACAGACACCAGGGCGATATTGAGATCGTCGCGCAGATGGCAGCGGCGATCTTCGCAGACTGGTACGGCATCAACATCCTCCGGAACACCGACGGCTACCTCACCACCTGGGAACGCCATTCAAAGGCCCGCCGCGATGGCACTGTCGGAGAACTGCTGGAACGCGCTTCCATCAGTGGGCTGAGCCTCCTCCCACAGACAGACGACGTGGCCTACGAACTAGAACGCGCCCACGGCCGTCTCGATTACCGGAACATGACCTCCGGCCTTTTTGGCCGATTCTTCAGAAACCAACAAAAGGAGCAGGAGTTGGCCCTGGTCGACTGCAGCGACTGGTGACCCACCCAACAGCGTTCCTCCAACACGAAGCAATTGAAGGAAGCTCAACCGCAACAAAGGCCTTGGCGAGGCCTCGACATCCCAGTGCACGCCACCCAGAAAGAGTCGATTGCTTCAACCACCGAGGCTCATTCCACGAATCCGGCAGCATTTCCCCGCCCGAAGCCGAAGAACTCCACTCTAGACAAACACTCCAAGGACCCCCACAGGCTGCGCAACACGGGGGGAGGTTCAGAGTTGTAGGGGCAGGTCAGAATGGAATCAAAACCACTTGTTGTATAAGAGGACCGTAAACACCGTCAGCACAAAACCGCCAAGAAGAAAAGAAATAATACGATCGGTAGTAGGATCTGTGTAGCTATAAAGGTTGAGGCGCCAACCAGCAGGTTGGCCTGCCTCTTCTTGAGCATCTTGCGTGACTACACGTAGCAAACTACTATCGCGTTCAAGCCTGCGGTCCAGTAGATCGAACATCAAAAAGCTAATAGCCGCAGCGAACGCCATGGCGACTAATTCAGACAAGAATCCTGCCCATGCATTTGGTAGCCCGTTCGCCTCTGGTCGCCCCAATAGTGCAAGCAACACGGTGAGGATAGCAAAAAGGGTCATTACTGCTAGTTCTGCAACGTTGCGGCCTTGTTGCCGTAGATTGGCCAATATTTCAATGTCGCGTAACAATGCACGCAAGCGTTCTCGTCCCTCTAAACTATCTTTTCTTGAAACGGCCTTCAATATCTGTTTGCGAAATGTGAAATAAGCACTTCCTATGTCCTTGATCTGTGGTTTCGAATCGATATCGTGAAGCGATTGCATCAAGGAGTCGCGCTCATCCCTGTCGAATAAATGTCGATCGTAGCAAATCTCGATATCTGTGGATGCTGCCAAGGTGAGCCGATCGGCATCGCGCTGTCGATCAGTAAGCCTGCTTTGTCGGAATGACAGAATGAGCACAAACACTGTAGCACAAATCGCCAACATGGCCCAGTATTCGGGAATCGACCAACTCAACATTGCATCCGAGAACCACTGGTCGCGCAATAGCACAACTGAACCTGCTCCCCATATAGCGATCACCAGCGCCTTGAAACCTTGCCCCGAAATTGGAGAGTCGCTCTGCCCTTGCAACCGGCCAGTGCCCTCAGGATCCAAATGCATCACCATATTCACCGCGACGATGCCCACCGAGCCCGCCAGGAACATTGTTACATCACCCACCACCACTTCGGCAAAAATCCACAGCCATGCCAAAGATACAACAGGCATGCCATAATAAAGACTGTTGACTGTATCGGAGTAGCTCAAGTGGTTCGCCGCAACAAAAGCGCTACTTGCTACTCCGTGTAAGACCCCCAGACTTGCACCGATGCCAACAGCCGTCCAAGAGAGCGTCCCGTCGTTTACACTAGACTCTGCTATACCCCAAGTAATGGTAAGAACCCCCGCGACTAGGCGTGGTAGAGCCTCGGCAAGATTTGAAGTGGAATATTTTGCCAAGAAATGAGAATAGTCTGAATCGCCAATTAATCCTCTTAATCTTTGACTAGCATGTTCTCCAAAAGTGATCCCCGCAATTACTCCAGTAGAGGCTAATAACAGAGCTACTACGGCTAAGAATATACCAGTTATCGAGGCTGACAGAGTTCCAGACCCGCTTGATCCGTCGGTAACGTGTTCGCTGAAAATCACCATCATCAGCCCCCCGGCTGCGATTGCCATCAGAACTACGTCAGTAACTGAAGCTCTTGCCTTACCTCTATTGGCGTCATTAGCGCGAGATTCGCTTCGAGCGTGAATAATACCTCGACCAATCAAGAATATAATTGGCCAAAACTCGATAACTATTGTGGTTACCGCTATTTCAATGCGCCTGGCTGACCAAGCGAAGAATACCCATCTATACGCAGACAAAAAGCTAAATAGTAAAACCCACAGCCGCAACTCGCCCATACAATTCAATAGCCATGTCCAGACCGTCATCGGCTTAGCGGCTGTTGATGGCGTAGGGGTACGGAGCATTTCTTGATTTGTATTAGAGGAATGTGTAGTGGCAGGTATCAAACGCAAAAGTTTAGACGATACTATCCCCGTTGTTATTAGGTTTGTTAGAGCTTGAAATACCATCCAAAAGCCTGTGATGAAGGCTACAGAGGCCCAAGATCCACTCAACTCGATTAGCAGTGGGAGGAATGAATAGAGCAATAATGCGAACAGCATCAGCCTGATACCGGAGAGCAAGCTTGCCTGAATGTTTGAATTGGACATTTCGCCTCCGTTAGTTCGTAGTCCGAGCCTTTACGAGTCGGAATTCAATACAACTAACACTGCAGATGCTCTGAAAGGACTCACCTGAAGTTTTTTCTAGTGAGTATTATACTGAAAGACGTCATGGAGGTGAGATGTGGATCTATGGAGAAGGGAAGCGGGATTGGATAGACGACTGTCGTTCCCTGTTCGCGGTGGAGGTTCAATTCGGCTGAACTTCGAGAAGTTGGGGTGAGGTACCAGGCCGCGAACTATACAGGGTTGCTCCATTTGTCTCGAGGGAGCGAGTACTACGTCAGGCTTCACGACAAGGGGATCAGTAGCAAATTGGGCTAGAGGAGCGATATGTTGCAGCGCGATATGGGGAAGCAGGGGTGCCACGCGCTTACCGGGGCAGGGAATGGATGCCAGAACCCCGTTGAGGAGGAAGCCGACCGCTGTCCTGCCGGCCACGTCCCGGCGTCGGTCTAGGCAAGGAGCGAAAACGAAAACAGGGGAGTCTCCGAGGTGAACTCTCTCGGAGGCAAAGGGCAGCCATCTGAAGCCGATGCCAAGTACGACTTCGAGGCCTGGGGGGATTGGACATCAGTGGGACGGGCACTGGTGCTGGTGCCCCTTCTGGTTATCAGCGCTTTCTGCCTGACGTTCTCGCTTCTGCCGCTGTTTCTGGTCCTGTGGAACGTGTTTCCCGGGCACTGGCTAATCCCGGTCGCTGCCTACTATGCGTTCGGCTTGCTGTTCTTCATACCGCCTGTGGAGAACTTCATGTGGAAGTACCTCGACAGGTCGTCCCGGGAGCCGACCCATGGGGAGCAGCAGAGACTGGTGCCGGCATTGGAGGACGTGATCTCCAGAGTCGGCAAGGGCGGTGAGCGCAAGTTCCGGTTGAGAGTGGTGGCGACATCCCAGTTGAACGCCTATGCCGGGGGAGCCCGCCAAGTAGCTGTCGCGCAGGGGGCCGTTGAGAGTCTGTCCGATTCGGAGCTTCGCGGGATCGTAGCCCACGAGCTGGGACACCACTCAGGGCTCCACCCGGCGGTGGGTCTGGCTGCCCACTGGATCACCAAGCCCATCGCCTGGGCCGAATGGGTGTCGGTGAAGCTCCACAACCTCTCGGCGTTCTTCACCAGGTTCGCCCGAAGCTCTTTCGTATTCTGGGCCGCCTACATCGTGGCGATATTGCTGCTGGCAGCGGCCTACATCCTTAGGGGGATCGTGTATTCCGCCAACATCATCATGTTGTGGTTCGGCCGCCGCGCCGAATACCTCGCCGACAAGACAGCAGTCCTGCTGGGATTCGGCCCGGGGCTTCTCTCCTCTCTATACGTTTTCCAAGAACTGGAACAACAGGAGGGGGCATTCGTCCACGACAACAGGCTGGAAGAAATGCTGTCCAACACCCACCCTCCCACCCGAAAGCGGATCGCCCGCGTCAAGGCAATGCTTGAAACATGAGAGTGCTGAGCTGCGCAGGCCCCGACCGATCGAGGACGGGAGCTGCGCAGCCAGTTGCATCAGCTAGCTTTCCGGCTTACCGATGCTGGGGCTGCACCCATGGCCGAAACTCTTGCAGGAGGTGCCTTGAGGGCCGCTTGTCGGTCTTTGCTCAGGTTGTGGTGATGACTGTGATCCAGTGGGGGACGTGTTGGGCGGTGTGGGGTCGGGTGAGGACTGCTATGACGGTTGCGTGGTTGCCGTGAGGTCGTGTTGGGGGCCATGTTGTGCTCCCTGTGAGATAGCGGCCCTTAGTTTGCCGTGCAGCGTCTACGGGTCGCGCGGCTGCGGCTGGAGCCTCGGGCGGCTGTCCGGTTTGCGGGGGTATGTCGGCTGCGGCCCATGATGCTGTTCGATGCTCTGCTACTGGGATAGCCGCAGGTGTCTTCCACTGTTGGCTGTAGGGGAGCGGAGGAGGGGTTCTCATGGATGGTGAGCCGGTGCCTGTGGGTGGGCGAGTGTCCACCGCCGAGGGCTTGGTGGGCCAGCTGTTGGCCACGCGCACTGTGTTGTGGGATGCGGTGAAGATGCTGAGCGACGAGCAGGCAGACGAATTGCAGGCCAGCAAGGCGGAGTTGGCCAGCAGGTTGAGGGAGCTGTGGGCCGACGACCCCGCGGACCAACAGCAGGCGATCATGGACGAGTACGAGATGGTCGCCTTGCGGCTTCGGCACCGATTCGACTTCGTTGAGGACAGCACCGGAGAAGTCGGCGAGTTGCGGGTCATGTGCCTTCAATGCGAGACGCTCCCCGTGTCGGGATCGGTGTGCCCAACATGTGAAACCGGCAAATGGCTCCACGTTGTGAGCTGCTGAGTTCTAATCGAAAAGACAGGGCATCCCGGGCATGGATCGAGACTGCTCAGCCGGAGCCAATTGCGATTGCCAGCAGGGCGGCGAGCAGAGGACGCAAGGCTCTCAAGGTAGCGCTGTAGGGAGAACGGGTGATCTCGTCATCAAACTTGCAGCTCTGGTCGACCATGCTTCAGAGCAATTTCCCACAGCCGCCTGACCTGGGACAATAGGAGACACGCGCCAAAATCGGGCAAAACGCGTTCCAAGTCACAGACACTCAGGCCTGTTACCAGGGGGTTCTCAAATCGCGCGCACGCCGTCGGAGACTGCGCAACACCCGGGGAGGTTCAGACTGCCCCTATTCGACGGTAGTTTCTTCTTGGTGGCAGCTAACCGTCAATCTCCAATTGCCAGTGTTTCCAATGTCACGGCTATCGGCCCGCGAGAAGAGAACCAAGACAGTTCTTGTGCTCACTTGAACGCCGATGGCTCCTGGGTAATCGCAGTCGCCGACGGCCTCGGCGGGCATCCTCGCGGCGGCGAGGCTTCCAGGGCGGCCATTGGCAGGCTGCCAATGAGCATTTCCTCCCCAGATGAGATGCGGGCCGCGTTCCGATCAGCAAACAACAGGGTGGTCGACGAGTGCCCAGACTGGCTGACTGGGAAGTTCTCCTCCATGCACCGGGTCCCGATGACCACCTTGTGCGTCGCAGCCTGGACTCTCAGCGGCGGTTTCCTCATAGCCTGGAGGGGCGACACGATGCCGGTGCTGGTCTGGCAGACCCCGACCGGCCACTGGGATGGCCAGGACCTCGGCCTCCCACACCGCTACCGCGGCGGCTCACTGTCAAGAACCCTGGGCGGCATGTTCCCTGCCGACGTCGAGACAAGCAATGACCCAGATTGGCTAGAAGTCTTCTCGGTCGACCCCTTCCCCCCAGACTGCAAAGTGGGAGCTGTGATAATCGCCAGCGACGGTGCTTGGGAACCTCTGATCGAAGAGCGCTATGGCGAGGGAAGGCCAGAGCCTGAACATGCCTTCGCCGACACCCTGGCCGCGGTCTGCGGCTCCCGCTGCTGGAATGCCGACTCCCTCAACGCCGATACCGTGGCCCACCACATCCTCGACAAAGCGACAACCCTCGGACTCAAAGACAACTCGACCATCGCGGTCGCGCTAACGGCGTGATGAACCTCCCCGGGTCGCCGGGAATTGCCTCCGGGACTCCTCCGGTGCCGGCGCCCCGGCTCTGTCGGCGTTGGTTGAACTTCTCCAACCGCACGCCGAGCCTGGTGTTCTCGGTGAGGGACGCTTTGCCGAACCACACGTTGTGGTAGCAGCACGCCATGGGCGCATCGCAGATCGCCCACTCCCACAGAAATCCGGTGGTGCGCATAACGCGCGACAGCGCAATGGGTGTTCTTGACTGGTGTTCCCAAACCCAGTCGGGGATTTCCACGCCGTCGCGGTCGCACAGGGCGTGGACTGCGACGGCGATGCGGCACAGATCGTCAGGATTGTCGCTGACCGGCGGCTCTGCGATCATCCAGGCGCGGTCTTTGGGCCACCATTCCCACTCCTTGGCCAACATGCTCCACGGCAGCCAATCCTGTTGGGGGTACGAGGCCATGACCTCGGGAAGATCAGCCGCTCTGACTCGGCGGACCCGCTTCGGGGGGCGGGGCTTGGAGCGGGTCGAGAAGATGCGGACAGGCAAACTCGTTCTTTCTGAGGGGGCTGTGGAGGATATCGGCAGCTTCGCCCATTTGGACTGCTGCTCAGCAGATAGCGCTCTCCAGCCTCAAACGCTTCGGGCCTTTTCCCAGATGCACAGGTCCGGCGCTCCGGGCTGCACGTTGCCGTGTGCCGCGTACTGGAGGAACGCCTCTTCATATCTGGCATAGTGGCGTTGGGCGCTCCACCCCGGTCTGGATATTCCAGCCGAGTTCAAAGCTCGCACCAGCACTGCGCTGACTATCGCCACTTCGGCGCTTCCGGTCAGGTTGCGGACGATGTGGGCTGCTGTCTGCGGGCCAACTCCGTGCATCCCCTTTAGATACTGCTTCAGTTCGAGGGGGTCCTGGGGCGGGGTTTCTGAGCGGAGCTGGGCCAGGGACGCGGCTATGTATTTCGACCGCTGCTCCGGGAATCTGTAGCGCCCCAGCCCGCCGGGCAGAGGCTCCCGAAGCACCTCTTCGATTGCCTCTGCTGTCGCTGCGGGGTCCTCGGCGAGAAGATCGACCACGGCCTGGCGGGCTGCTCGCGCCGACTCTTCGCGTACCCCGGAACCGCTGAGCAAGCAGAACACGACCACCGACTCGATGTCAGCGCCGAGTGCCGCCTCTGCGAGACGCTCCTCGTAGCGCTCTGTCGCTGTCCGGTTGACCCAGAACGCCGGAGTGCCGAACGCCTCGTGACTGCCCCACTCCACATCCCATGACTGCCCCTTCACAGTGAAGCAGATGCGGTCACCGCTGCTGCGCCCGCAATGGGGATCACGCACTGGTTCCAACGATGCTGCCCGTGCCACGGCCGCAACACTAGGCCGGGACGAAGAGGGGCGGTTGAGTCCCGTCCGCTCCCTGACTGCGGCGAAGACACCGGGAACCTGTACCGCATACAACAATTTCTTCGTAGTTACCGACGGAGAATCCCTAAAGGCCCCGGCAAAAGCACAAAGAACCTGAGGAAATATTCGCCAACACTTGAAATCCCCCCAACCCCTCCTGTTTCCCCAGGTAGAACCGCTGGGCAGCACGAAAAAGTTTCACTTTTGGACCAAAGTGGTTTCAGATGGGCTCATCCGCCAAGGCGCTGACCAGGGGAAATGATAGTTCCGTACTTACCCCCCCGAACTCCCCAACGATGATCGCGAACAGCTGTGACCAGGACCTATTCGATCCCGCATCACCCCCAAGGCCACCGCGACGACGCTACGCATCCCGCGTGTTTCGTCCTAGTATTCGAGAACCAAGTGCTCGTATCTTCTGTAGGACGATCCTGACCCGGCCTCCGTCATCCCACCTTTGCGCCCCCTTCCGCCACTTGGAGGAGTGTTCGTCCAGATACAGCATGGACTTTGCAAGTTCGCGTAGCTGAGACAGCCTTTGTGATTGGAGCGGCCCCCCGCGTGGGACGGGGAGGAAATCTATTCTGCTGTCTGCCACCTCTCCGCTAACCGCATCGTGGAAGGTCTTGCACTCCTCTTGCCCGCGCCAGAATCCCGGTGGCTTCCATTGCCGCGTGTGCCCGTACTGGCCTCTTTTAGACCACCTTCCTGAATCCAACAGGTAGAAGTGGAGCACGCGGGCTTCGACAGGAACACGGGGCGGGTCTGGAACAGTGCCTTTGTGCAATATCTCTTGCATGTCGCCTCGCAGCAACTCGTCGGCATATTGGTACTCGCCGCCGTCTTGGTGCGACATCAGACTTGTTCGGTTGTTCCGATTTATGTAGTCGCCTTCTGATTGCAAGTTGTTCTCGTGAACCCATTTCGCAGGGGCGTATGCGAGCCAGTACACGGCAGTGACCACGAGGAACGCGAGAAGATAGAGACACCATCGGCGGTCGTCGTCGAAGTAGGTCTCAACAATGGCTGCATAGATGGTTACAAGGGCGGCCGCGGCGGAGCGGAAATACCACTTGTGGGTGTCCCCGTAGATGAACTTGGCTAGCGGCATCACGAAACGCCCCGCATTCGACGCGTATCCGATCCACAGCCTGCTGTAATGCCATCGGCTTCGTATCGGCGTCACCCGATCGGAGACTACTCGCAAGCCCCAGTCCAAAGGACGCACCGTCTGGCTTCCAGAACCCCGAATCCGAGACTGAAAGAGGGACGGTCGAATGAATGCAGTTCGGGCCTCAAGCTTAAGTCCCGCTGCGGGTGCGGCAACGGCTAGGAGGACTCCTCTTGGGCGGGTATATGGCTGAGCGCGCTGCGGAGTCCGGGGTTGAGGGCTTCGGCCTGCTGCCAGAAACTCTCTACCTGTTGGCCCATGTCGGCGAACCTGTCGCAGATGGTCTCATCTGGGTTTGAGACGGAACACCAGCTCGCAAGCAGCCTCAGGGCTGTTGCGTAGAAGGCGAAGGCCCCATAAGTCGCGCTGAGAGCGCAGGCCAGTCGAGAGATTTCGTCTCCTTCGGTGGACCCGCTTGCCACGGTGACTGGATCAGTATGCACAGACCTGCTGGACATCGAGTAGATGCACCTCAGCGCTTCGGGGGACATCGGGAAAATGGAGGACGCGTCTCTCATCAAGTCGGAATAAGAGGGCAGCTCTCGCACCCAACTGCTGACCGTAGGTGTCTTGCCTTTGCTCTTACCTCTTCTGCACAGCCATCCTCGGGCCTTCACCTCGTCGATGAGGGTGTCGCACTCGGCCAAGGTGAGGGCGAGGTCCCGCGGGATGCTTGAGGGGTCGGGTGGGTTGTTGGGGTCGATGCCTTCGTCGCGCAGACTGGTGTAGGCGGATTTGAGGTGGAGTTGGCTGAACCTCCGCAAGCGTTCTCCCGGGGTGATCTTGTTGCTGCACAGCCACAAGCAGGTTGCAGAAGACTCCACCGCGCTGCGTGCCAAGGCTTGTACCGGGTTAACAAGCGTTCTTTCGGCGTTGGACCCAACAAGGCTAAGGCAGCCGAGCAAATGCTCCCGAGCCGCATAGAGCTTCAAGTGCAGGTGCAAGTGAACACCTGGAATTGAGACAAGATCGGCTGCCGGGTCAATGCCTGCACGGTTGGCGGCGGTGTTCTCTTTGGCGGCAGGCGACGAGAGATCAAGAGATTCAAACCCCCTGCATCTGAATTCGACATCATCAAGCTCGTTGATAGCTCGCAATGCCATAGCCAGAAAATCAACTGGCGGCTTCTGCATGGGAATCGGCATCCTCTGTCGTCATCTCACATGCGGCGGTATTCGATGAGCGAAGACCGTCCGATGATGTGGACGACGCACACCTGGAACCTGTTGCCGTTCGCATCTTCCATGTCTATGTCGGTTCCTGGGGTGAATATGACTGGCTGTGGTTGCCCACCGCTGACCGTGATGTTGTCAGCAAAGATGTAGGTTCTGTCGCTGTCGTCCAAGATCGGGTTGAGGCGACCGGACAAGCCGGGGACATATCCCGTCGCCTCCCGAATCACGCAGGACCCGCCTTCGGGTATCTCGACGAGATTGATCGTCAATTCATGCTCTGCCGGAATCCAACCGCGTTCAACGTGGGCACCGTAGCGGGCGGCGGCGGCGCAGACGGTCAACGGCTGGTCGGTCGTGTGGAGTTCAAGATACGCGTTGCCGTCGCTGGTCACTTGCGCGTATTTCCATGTCCTGTTCGCTGCCAAGGCCAACACTTCCGCTCCGACAATTGGTTCACCGTCGCACAGGACCGTGACCGTCGTAGGTGAAGACAAGCTGGCCTCCTTGACTGCCGTCTCTGCGGTTGAGGGAGCGGTCTCCTTTGCAGAATTGGAGGCATTTTCGACCAGCCAAGGTTCCAGGAGTATCAAAATCCCCACTGGGACCAGCCCAACTCCAACGCTTGCAAAGACTGTCGGTATGTTCGACTCACCGTCAGCGACAAAGCTGCCGTTGACAACAAATGAGAAGCCCAAATAAATGAGGAATCCCCCTGCAATCCAATAGCGCTGCCTGCTGCTAAGCCTTCTAAACCTTCTTATTTGGGATTTGAACATGACTAGGCGATGGTTCCCTCAGAGAAATTTGCCCCCCTACGAGACCGTGAGAATAGCGGTCGACCCAGTCGATTGGAACCACGAAACGGCAGACTCAAGTGG
Organism: Acidimicrobiales bacterium; assembly: GCA_963663255.1. Lineage (GTDB taxonomy): Bacteria > Actinomycetota > Acidimicrobiia > Acidimicrobiales > Bin134 > Poriferisocius. The sequence continues at coordinate 921,701 of OY760141.1, read as the reverse complement.
GCATTCCGCGCATCCCCTGATATCCACGAAAATCGGCCCCATATTCCTGTCGCGCTCTGACCTGCGGTTTCGCGTCAGCTCACGAACCCGCTCCACTAATCCAGCGACCATTGGCTGAAGCTAGGCACAGCAGACGATCAGGCTGCAACAACTCTTTGACCAGGGGATTTGTGCCTTCAAATTCTTCTTGAAGAGTGCCGACTTGGAATGTCGGGCAACTTGCTGTTCAAACTTCAGAAAATTGTGGTTTGGCTCAAACCTAGTCCTTCTCAGACACAAGGCGTTGACCTGGGGAAACAAAGGAAATCAGCCCCAAATCAGACGGACAAGACGTGTCTTCGACTTGAAACGCTGGCCCGTTTTCCTTGGAACGCTGAGAGGGGCCATCTGAAGGGCCTGCTCAGACCCCCCGAAATAGACTGGCGAAGTGACTACCCATTGTCTCAGCCCACCGTCCCATCAGGGGTGGGGGTGGGCACCTCGGTCACCGGTATGACCGGGGGCGGGCCCCAGGCAATGGCCGCTTTGGAGAATCCCGCGGCCATGGCCACCGTGAGGGCCAGTTCGGCCAACTCGGCTGGGGTGAACTCCTCGCTGAGCGCCGCTTGGTCCGCCGGACTGAGCCCTGTCGGGTCGGAGATCACGGCGTCAGCCATTCGCAAGGCCAGTTTCAACCGATCCGGGAGGTTGCTGTCGACATAGCCATCTTCAATCTGGCCCACGAGGTCTTCGGTGAGTCCCTGCTGCTTCGCACCTGCGAAGCGGAGATTCTTTCAAATGTTGCAGTCGTTGACCCGGGCGTTGCGGAGCCGGCCCACCTCCTTGGTGGCCTGATCCAGCTGCCCTTCGCTCCACAGCGTGCCGTAGAAGCGGTTGAACACCGTGAACAGCTCGGGTTGGTGATCGAACAGCGACATTCCCCCTTCGGGGATGGCAATTCTGGTCATTGGATGACTCCTCTCAGCGCGGCCCGGCTGCGAGCCAGGGCCTCGAACGTGGCGATAGCGGTGGTGAGCGCGGCCAACTCCGGCGGCGAAAGATGGGTGTTCAACTCGGCGCACAGCTCATCGGTCACGCCGTGGGCATCCAGGACATACTGCTCGGTGAAGGCCAACACGACCTTCTCCCGGTCGTCTAGGGGAACTCGAGCAGAAGCTTCACCGCCAATCATCCGTTCAACCCGAGCTGCACACAGCTCCAGCAAGCTGGCATCCACCCCCGTCCCATCGAGAGCCTGAACCAATTCACTCAACGGCCCGGAAACATGAGGGTCCAAAGCCGCCAGAGGATCTCTCGCCGGGGGCGCAGTCATCCTGCTCACCCGCCGAACATGGCCAGCCACTGCTCGGCTGAGCGGGGCATGTACACATAGTTGGTGCGCCGGGTCTCGCCCATGGAAGCCGACGGCTGGGGCGAGTACAGGTGGCCGGGGTAAAGCGTCGCGCTGTCAGGAACCCGGGCCAGCCGCTGCGTCAAGCTCTCATACATGGCGGCAGGGTCGCTCCCCGGCAGATCGGTTCGTCCGCACCCCTCCAAGAAAAGCGTGTCGCCGGCCACCAATCGCCCATTGGTCAAAAAGCACTGGCTCCCGGGCGTGTGGCCCGGCGTGTGAATCATCTCGATGTCCACCGCACCCACCGACAGCACATCGCCGCTTTGGTGCAAGCACAAATCGTCGTCTTCCAGCCCGGTGGTCTTGCTGACATAGCGAGCCTCATCAGCTTGCACATGCACCGGAACTGACACCAGCTCTAACAACTCCGCTACGCCCGTAATCGAGAACTGCATCATCGACCCGCCCACATGATCAGGGTGGTAGTGGGTAGCCAGCACCCCAGTGAGCCGCATCCCATCGGCTTCCACCAGCGCCACAATCCCCTCGGGGTCATAAGCCGGATCAACCACGACCGCCTCCCCCGTCTCCCGATCTCCAATCAAGTAGACGAAGTTCACCATCTGACGAGCCATCATGTCGCCACTAGCAATATCCCGCCCCGACAACAGCTGTCGAAAATACAGGCGCTCATCTTCCACGGGCTCGATACTACGCAACCGGCTCGTCATCCCCCTGTCGCCGCCACGCCTCCTCTGCCAACGACACAACTTCCCTCGCCGGCAGCCCCAACAGCTTCGAGGCCCGCACCGCCTCATCGTGCTCCACCTTCACCCGACCAGTACCCACTTTGACGCGCACCCGCCGCCCATCCACATCAACTTCATGCTCGAACCGTGACCGAGGCCAGCGCTCGATCATCTGCCCCCGAACCCCTAGCGAGCCAGTCTCATCGGCCAACGTGGCCGCCACCTGATCGCCCACCGCAGGGTCAGCCAAAGCGCTCACCGTGTACGCCGGCCGTCCTTTCTTCATCACGATCGGCGTGATCCAAGCATCATGAGCTCCCGAGTCCAACAACGAAGCCACCGTGTGAGCCAGCGTTTCCCCGGTGGCGTCATCCACGTTGGTCTCGAACAGCATCACTGGCTGGCCCTCAGGGCGCGCCGCCGACATTGTGCCCACTACCACCTGGGTGAGGTTGGGGCGGTCTTCCAGTTGGTTGTCGCCCGCGCCGAACCCAGCGGCCGAGATCGTCATCGACGGCATGGGCCCCCAACCTGCGGACAACGCAGACAAGATCGCTGCCCCGGTAGGCGTAGTCAGCTCCAGTCCCACATCCAGCCCGAACGTGGGACATCCCACCAGGAGCTCCACCACCGCAGGCGGCGGGTTGGGCAGTCTCCCGTGGGCACTGCGAATCATCCCTCGCCCGCAGGCCACCGCACTGGAGTGGACCTCGTCGATTCCCAGCACCTCCAAAGCGGCGCACGTGCCCACCACGTCGATGATGGCGTCCAGACCGCCGACCTCATGGAAGTGGACCTGCTCGGGCGGACGGCGGTGCAGCTTCCCCTCGGCTCGCGACAGGGCGTCGAACACCGCCAATGCCCGGTCGGCCACCCGATCGGGCAGCCGGGCCTCTCCGATCAGCGCGTTGATGTGGCTCGCCGTGCGCACCACCGACGTCTCCTGAGTGATCACCCTCACGTCGGTGGCCGCAATGCCTCCCCGCTGGGTGGCATGGGCTTGCAAGTCCCACCCTCCAAGGGGCAGCAGCTCGCATATCTCCCTCACTTCAACCATATCGGCGCCAGCATCGATCAGCGCCCCCAATGCCATGTCGCCGGCTATTCCACTGAAGCAGTGAAACCAGGCAACGCGCGCCGGCTCAGCCATCGTTTGCTCCGCTCAGCTCCGCCTCTGACGCCGCCCGCTCTCTCGACTTGAACAACCGCAATACCGCGCAGGCCGCGCCGAATCCGTTGTCCACCCCCACAACGGTCACCCCCGCAGCACACGAGGACAACATGGCCAACAGCGCAGTAACACCCTCCAGCGAAGACCCGTAGCCCACACTGGTGGGGACCGCCACTACCGGAGCGGCAGTCAGTCCGCCCACCACCGAGGCCAAGGCTCCCTCCATACCGGCTACCACCACCACGGCATCCGCCGATGCCAGTGCCTCTGTCTCCGCCAAAATCCGGTGAAGCCCCGCCACCCCTACATCGTTCAGACGCTGCGGGGCCAGCCCATGAGCAGCCAGCACCACCCCGCATTCGTCAGCCACCGGCAGATCGGCGGTGCCCGCCGCGGCCAACACCACCCGCTCAGGTCTCGGCGGCGCCGGACGCCAGACCACGGTGTTGTCGTAGCGCTCTCCCCCGGGGTTGAGGGCCAGCGCGGTTGCCGCCTGCTCGGCAGAGGCTCGGGTCAACAGCACGGGCCCGCCCGGCTGGTCCAGCAACTCCCCCGCGATGGCCGCACACTGGTCGGGCGTCTTGCCCGGTGCGTACACAACCTCGGCCAAACCCTGTCGGAGGCCGCGGTGATGATCCACCCGGGCAAACCCCAAGTCAGCGAACGGCAAGCGGCGCAATTGGCGGACCGCGTCGTCCGCTGTCACCGTGCCGTCGCGCACGTCTGCCACTAATTGCCGAACAAAGGCCTCATCCACTCCCACTATCCTGCCCTTTTGTGACTGCTTCTGTCCGATCCGTAAGCCAAGTGGCCTACCTGGGACCTCCGGGCACATTTACCGAAGAAGCGCTTCTCACCCAACCCGACTTGGCCGAAGCCGACCACCTCTTGTGCCGGTCGATCCCAGAAGTCCTGGGCGCCGCCGCCGACGGCCGAGCTGCATTGGGCTTCACCGCCATCGAGAACTCCATCGAGGGAACGGTCAACGTGGCCCTCGACGCCCTCATATTCGAGCACGACTTGCTCATCCAGCGAGAAGTGGTCATCGACGTTCGCCTCCACCTGCTGGGCTTCTCTGGGACCCCAATGGACGAGATTCGCCGGGTTATCAGCTTCCCCGTCGCCACCGCCCAGTGCCGGCGCTATCTGACCGAGAACCTCCCCCACGCCGAGGAGATCGCGGCCAATTCCACAGCCGCCGCCGCCCGTGACCTGGCGATCTCCAATGACAAGACCACAGCCGCCATCGGCACTGCCTTGTCGCAGGAGATTTATGGGTTGGACATGATCGCCACCGACATCGAGGACCACCCAGAGAATCAGACCCGCTTCGTGGCAGTGTCCCGTTCGGGGGTTCCCGCCCCCACCGGAAACGACAAGACGTCCATTGTCGTATTCCAGCGGGCCGACCGGTCGGGCTCTCTTATGGGCATTCTCGCCGAGTTTGCCGCCCGCTCCATCAACCTCACAAAGCTGGAGTCTCGGCCTACCAAGAAGGCGTTGGGCGACTACTGCTTCCTAATCGACCTCGAAGGCCATATCGCCGACCAGTTGGTGGCCGATTGCCTCACCAGCATTGTGGCTAAGCACGGCGAGGTGAAGTTCCTCGGTTCCTACCCAACCAACATAAGAGGAAATGAAGAGCAGAGCACCGCGGCCACTACGGCATGGGCCGAAGCTCAGAGTTGGATCGATGATCTCCGTGGCCAGGTGGGAAACTCCTGACTTGACAGGTTCTAATAACTTCCATTAGAACTGGGCCGACATCGCCCTACGGACGCGGAGGAGACCATGGAATTCGGCATTTTCGTCAACGGCTACATCCCCGGGCCAGCAGCCCACGACACCGAGGCAGAGCACACTGCTTTGATGCGGGAGGCCCACTACGTCATCACCGCGGACAAGTACAACTGGAAGTACGCCTGGTTCGGTGAGCACCATTGCCTCACCGAGTACAGCCACATGTCGGCCCCCGCCCCGGTCATGGGCTATGTGGCGGCCCAAACCGAGCGCATCCACCTCTCCACCGGCATCACCAGCCTGCCCACCGCCAAGGAGCACCCGGTGCGCATCGCCGAGCGGGCCGCCATGCTCGACCACATCACGGAAAACCGCTTCGAGTTCGGCACCGGTCGGGGGGCGGGCAGCCACGAGGTGGCCACCTTCGGCGGACTGACCCCGCCTGAGACCAAGTCGATGTGGGACGAGGTCATCCGGGAGATTCCCCGCATGTGGGAGCAGCGCGACTACTGCTTCGAGGGCGAGCACTTCTCGGTGCCCAAGCCCCACAACGTGCTACCCAAGCCCCACGGCAACGGCCACCCGGCAATCTGGGTGGCGTGCGGCAATCCCCCCACATTCGCCAAGGCCGGGTCGCTGGGCATCGGCGCCATCGCCTTCAACTTCGAGCCCATCTTCAACCTCAAGGGCCGGATCGAAGCCTACAAGGAGGCCATCCAGAACCCGGTGGAGCAGATCGGCCAGTTCAAGAACGACAACGTGATGATGACCAATGCCGTCATCTGCCTGGAAGACCGGGATCGGGCCCGGGAGATCGCCAAGTCCAAGGGGCGGGGCTATCTGGTAACCATGGTGAACCTCTACCACGACACCATGCCCAAGTCCCCCGACGCCATCACCTGGCCCTCTACACCCAACCAGATCGAGTGGACCGACGAGATGCTCGATGCGGCCATTGCCGGGGGCTACATGTTGTGCGGCAACGCCGAAGAGGTGTGCGAGCAGGTGGCCCGCTACCAGACAGTCGGCTGCGACCAGGTGGTGTTCGGCCTGCCCGGCGAGGGCATGGAGCACGATGAGATCGACGAGATGCTCGAGGTGTTCGGCACCAAGGTGATCCCAGAGTACGACCCCGACCCGATCCACTCCACCGACCGCTACCGGGCCACCGCCCAGCGCCGGTATCCCGACTTCGAGTTCCCGCTGCCCGAGGGCATCGACGTGGAACTCATCCCCGAAACCGCCATATTGCCCCTGGGCCACGGCAAGTAGCCCGACCGAGCTGAGGAACAGCGGCTGTGCCGCGCGACGCCACCGAGACCCGAGCCCGACTGATCGCCGAGGCCGAGCGCCTGTTCGCCGAGCAGGGCATTTGGCGGGTGCGGGTGCAAGACATCGTGGCTGCCGCCGGGCAAAAGAACAGCTCGGCACTCACCTATCATTTCGGCTCCCGCAGCGGTGTGCTCGACGCCATTCTGCGGGAGCACGGTGAGCCCATCGACCAAGACCGGGGCGAAGTGTGGGCCGCTTTGGATGACGACCAAACGCCCGCTCTCATAGAGGCGCTGATTCAGCCCCTTACTCGCCGGCTGGCCACCGCCAGCGGTCGGTGCTACCTGCGGATCGTGGCCCAGCTCAGCGCGGAGTTCAGCCGCTGGGATTTCGATCCCACCCACGTGCCGGCAAACCTCAACGCTATCTTGCGGCTGTTGCGAGATCGCTCATCGGTTGACGACAAAGCCCAACGAGACGAACGCGTTCTGGGCATGATCCAGCTGATGACGGCCTCGCTGGCCGAGCGAGCCCGCCGCATCGAAGCAGGCGATCCCCTGGCCACCGAAGACAACGTGTATGCCGCCAATCTGGTGGACATGTTGACCGGGATCATCGAGGCACCCTCTCGGACTGCGGCCGGGACAGCACCGCAGAGCGCCAGCCGGTAATTTGCCCCAGTGACCATCGGCTTTGTCAGGCCGTTCGCTCTGCTCTGATGCATCGCCGACCGCCCCAATAGGCCATGCTTTGGGCATGAACCGATTTGAAGACAAAATCGCCATTGTCACCGGCGCGGCTTCCGGCATCGGACGAGCCACTGCTGACCGTCTGCGCTCAGAAGGTTGCACCGTGGTGGGCATCGACCGAGATCCGGTTGACGACGTTGACCTGGCCATTCAACTGGACCTGCTCGACTTGGACGCCATCGCTCCCACTGTCGCTCAGGTGATGGATACCTATGGCCGCATCGACGTTTTGTGCAACATCGCTGGCATCGGCCATTTCTCCCGCGACGAGGACGAGACCCTCGAAGCATGGAACCGGGTTATCGGGGTGAACCTCACCGGCACCTACTTCATGTCCCAGGCCTGCTTGCCCCACTTGCTCGAATCCCAGGGCAACATCGTCAACACCGCCTCCACCGCCGGGACCCACGCCCAGCCCTGGAGCTCGGCCTATTCGGCCTCCAAGGGCGGGGTTGTCGCCCTCACCCAGACCATGGCCAGCACCAACGGACGGTTGGGAATCCGGGTCAACTGCATCGCCCCCGGCGGGGTGGAGACCGAGATCTACAAGCAGTTCATGCCCCCAGAAAACGTCGACTTCACCCTCATGGCCATCATGGAGCCCTACCACCGCCCAGCCCATGCCTCCGAGTTGGCCTCGGCCTTCGCCTTTTTGGCCAGCGACGACGCCAGCTACTGCAATGGGATCATTTTGCGAGTAGACGGGGGGACCAAGGCATGAGCCACTCCTCTCCTCCCCTGGCCGGTGTCCGTGTCATCGAGAGCTCGCTACTCGGCCCCGGGTTCTTGACCACGTTTCTCTCCGACATGGGTGCCGATGTCATCAAGGTCGAGCCCCCGCAGGGCGACTACATCCGCCAGATGACCTGGCCCATCGTCAACGGGGTGTCGCTGCTGCATCTGCACACCCACCGGGGCAAGCGCAGCATCGTGCTCGACCTGCGCCAGCCCGAGGGCGTTGAGCTCTACCTGGATCTGGCCCGCAACGCCGACGCCGTCGTCGAGGCCATGAGGCCGGGTGCATTGGAGCGGCGGGGCCTGGGATATGAGCAGCTCAAGGAGGTGAACCCCAAGATCGTGTTCGCAACCATCAGCGGATACGGCATGACCGGCCCCTACAAGGACATGCCCAGCCACGGCATCGCCTACGACACCTGGGCCGGGCTCATCCCTCCCGCCTACGACGACGACGGATTCTGCCGCATCCCGGAAATGCCCAACATCGGCATCAACATCGCCCCCCTCATCGGGGCGCTCGCGGTGTGTGCCGGCATCATCCGGGCTCGGGAGACTGGTGAGGGCTGCCGCCTCGAGCTGGCCCAGTCCGACGCGGCCGCCTACATGGACTGGTACCGCATCGAGACCTGGAAGGCCTACGAGCGCCCCGAAGACGAGGTGACCGGCAACCCTTCGGACGACTACGAACGTCGGGCGCCGGGTCTGGCCGGCATGTGGGAGGGCGTCCGCTACCAGATGTACGAGTCGTCTGACGGCCACGTGCTGTTCATGGCCTCCGAACAGGCCTTCTGGCGCAACTTCTGCGAGGCCCTCGATCGGATGGACCTGTTCGACCGCTGGCCGGGGTCGAAGTATGCCGACCACGCCCGGGGCAATCTGGAATTGCAGCGGGAGCTGCGGGACATCTTCCGCACCAAGACCAGCGCAGAGTGGCTTGAGTTCGGCGACCGGGTGAACACGCCGATCGCCCCGGTAAACAACGCCAAGAACGTGGTCGACGACCCGCAGTTCCAAGACCGGCTGCCGCTGTTCACCGTCGATGAGGTGGGCTGCGAACAACTCCCCCTCCCGGTCAAGTTCTTCGACGAGGAACTCCCAACCCCCACCCACGCCCCCACCGTCGGCCAGCAAACCGACGATGTGCTGAGCGAGGTGCTGGGATTGAGCGGCGACCGGCTTGCCGCCCTGCGGGACCAGGGCATCCTCGGATGACCGAACCCGCCTCGGCTGATTCGGCCGATGCCGAGCTGCTGAACGAGGCCGTTGAGCTGGCCCGGGAGGCCGGACGGCTCACGCTGGACTGGTTCAACGATCACGAGTTGTCGGTGGGGCGCAAGGATGACGGCTCCCCGGTGACCGAAGCCGACAAGGCGGCCGAGGCTCTTCTTCGGGAGGCCTTGTCCAAGCGGTTCCCCGATGACGGCGTGATCGGCGAGGAGTTCCCCGAAGAACAGGGCACATCGGGGCGAACCTGGATCATCGACCCCATAGACGGCACCCGCAGCTTCGTCCGGGGCGTGCCCCTGTACACCACCTTGCTGGCCCTGATCGACCAGCACGGCCCGGCCATTGGCATCGCCGCTGTCCCACCTCTCGACGAAGCGGTATGGGCCGGCCGAGGCCTGGGCTGTTATCACAACGGCCGCCGCTGCCAGGTGAGCTCCCAAGACGACTTGGGCCGGTCGTATCTTTCAGCATCGGGATTCGAATGGTGGCCCGAGGGCGTCTTCCCCAGGGTGAGCCAATCCGGTGCTCGAATGCGCACCTGGGGCGACGGCTACGGCTACGTCCTGGTGGCCACCGGCCGGGTCGACGCCATGATCGACCCCGGCCTAAACCTCTGGGACATCGCCCCCATGCTGGTTATCGTCCCCGAAGCTGGTGGCCGCATCACCCAGTGGAACGGCAGCACCACCGCCAGCGCCGGCGACTGGCTGGCCACCAACGGTGCCATCCACGACGAGCTTCTCACTCGTCTTCGCGGCAACTAGGCGCCAGAAAACTCCTCACAGACAACCTCTTGACCCTCTAGAGCATCCAAAAACTCGGCCGCTTCCACCACCTCCGCCAAGCCCATGGCCCCAACCTGACGCAACTTTCCCGCAGCAAATAGCTCGATCGCGCTCATCAAGACTGCGGCCGCAACGGTTCCCGGCGGTGCCGAAGCGCCTAAAATCCGACCAGTCCACTTCTGGCCTTTCTGCCCCCGTATCTCAACCCTGACCGCCCCCAGCAGTCCCTCGGGATGCGGCGGCCGCAGCATGGGCAGCCAAGAGCTGAAGCGATCCCGGCGAGTAGCCGCCATCCGAGCAGTTATCCGATTGGCACCGATGAACTTTCGAGCCAGCAACATCGGATCCGGCAGTGCCGCCCGGTAGCAGTCGGCCGCGTCCACCGGGCTCGGGAACCAGCACAACTCCCGACCCGAGCCCCCCGGTCGCTGCTTCCACCCACTGCGCCACTCCAACGCCAGCGAACTCAAGGCCTTGTGGTGCTGGCGGGCACAAGCTGGCCCCCCGGTGCCGAACTTGGCGACATGCACCTCAGTCACCCGATCCAATTCGGCAGCCGCCCGAACGGCCAGAACATCGGTCAGCCCAGGAGCCATGCCCACTCCGGCCACCACCAAAGCGTCATAGCGCTGGGCTGCGCTGTGCATACCCAACAACCGTCTGACATCGGCCACGGAATCAGACGTGGAGAGAATTAATCCGCCCCGGGTCAAGAATCGACGGGCCAACCGGGCTTGACTCCCCGATGCAGTGGCCAGCACCACCACATCGGCTGAATCGTCAAGACTGCCAACGGTGACCGGCAAGCCGTGCTTCTCCGACAACTGCCAGGCCCGGTGGGGATTTCGATCAACTATGGCCACCCGCCCAACCGGGATAGAAGGTGCTTTGGCCAATCTCTCGACCACCCCTGCGCCGACGACGCCCGCGCCAACAATCAATATGTTCATGCAGCTCAGAAGAAGCGACCAGGATTAGCTGCTGCCGCTGATCTGGCGCCAGCCGCCCGACTGAGGCGGCACCCCCCCGGTTCCCCGAGCGCGCAAGATGGCCGCAATAGCAGCCGCCCCGGCCAGAGCAACCAAGGCTCTCCGCAAAATCTTCACATCTCCCATCCTAACGAACCCCAGTACAGCCGCAACCGGGCTTGAGATGGGGGGTGTGGGGCTAGCTGGATTCGAACCAGCGACCTCACCCTTATCAGGGGTGCGCTCTAACCGACTGAGCTATAGCCCCCAGTCGGACGGCAAGCCTACTTACGGGCAATCCAGCTAGGCCAACGAAATCGAGGTGGTCGAGTCCGGGGCCGTTGCCGAGCCGTTTCCTCCTCGATGACCGTGACCCTCATACCTCCGGTCAAGTCGCTGATGAGGTTGAACAAAACGCACAACAAGACATTGAAGAACGTGCCCGCCACCACCAGCACCAGTCCGCCGACTGCAATGCCCCGGAATATCTGGCTGGCGTTGAACTTGAACTCTTGGAGCGCGAACAACTCCTCGATGAACGACTCGGTGTCATCCACCGTGCCCGACCCTACCGCGATGCTCCACAACATCACCCCGGCCAGCATGACGATCACCCACAAGCACACATAGAAGATCAATGAGATCTTTAGCACCGACCACGGCTCGATGTGCCGTATCACCCGGCGCACCCTGCGGGCCTGCAACCGCACCGCTCGCCGGTACTCCCTCGGGGTCACCTTCACCGGCTGGCGCGCCGAGGCTGGAGCGGGCACCGGCGCAGCCGGAGGGTCGCTCACCCGACCGGGGTCAATGGACACGACTCGAAGTGTACGGGATCGCCGGTCGGAAAAGATTGGCACTGCCACCACTTCGGAGGCAGAAACTCGGCTCTGGCCGTTGCGGTAGCCCCATCCCGGCGCACCACCACCTCTGTCTGGTATCCGTCTCTGGTCAACGAGGTCAGCGTCGCTCCGTTGGCCGCGGCAATTCCCGGCCCGGCTGACGGCTCCGCCGCGGCGGCCATCGCCACTGCATCAGCTATGGACGCCGCTCGGGCCCGGCGAACAGCGTCGGCCCCGAGATGTCCCAACAACACCATCGCCATTCCGATTACCGCCAACACCCCCACACCCAAAACCGTGATCGATCCCCGCTCGTCCACAATGCTGCTCCACAGTCATCTCAAGGGGGAAGATTTAGCTCAGAGAAGACTACTCCTCATCCTCTGAAGCGGATAAAACCGGTGCGATGGCTGCCAATGTCTGGTCCTCCGTCAGGGTCATGACTCGGACGCCGGCGGCGTGGGCCCCTTGTACCGAAACCGATGAAACCGGGATCCTGATGGTTGCCCCGTTGGAGGCCACGGCGAAAACCTCGTCATCCGGGGAAGCCACCCGGGCCGCCACCACTGCCCCTCGTCCCCCGGGCAGCTTCATGGCGATAACCCCCTGGCCGCCCCGGCGCTTGGCCCGGAAATGGTCCAACGGCACCCGCTTGCCAAAACCCTGATCAGTCGCCAGCAGCATCTCTTCTCCGGGTTGCACGGCGCTGGCCGCCACCACCACGTCATCGTCCTTCAGCCGCATCCCCCGCACTCCGGCCGCGCTACGCCCCATAGAGCGCACCTCCGACTCGGGGAAGCGCATGAGCCGGCCCGATTCGCTCACCAAGCAGATGTCATCGCCTCCCCCGGTGGGTAGCACTCGCACCAGCTCGTCGCCCTCTCGCAGATTGATGGCAATGAGCCCCCGAGACCGAGACTTGTCGTACTCCAAGAACCGGGTCCGCTTGACCACGCCGCGGCGGGTCACAAACAGCAGATACCGCATGGTCTCGTAGTCCCGGGTGTCGATGACCGCGGATACGGTCTCGTCTGGCGCTAGGTGCAGCATGTTTACAATGGCCATGCCCCGGGCAGTACGGCTGGTTCGGGGCACCTCGTGGGCTTTGATGCGGTACACCCGCCCCATATTGGTGAAGAACATCAAGTAGGCGTGGGCGGTTGTGTGGATGAGCGTGGCGATGTAATCGCCGTCTTTCAAGTTGGCGCCGATAACCCCTTTGCCGCCTCGGCCCTGGGTCTTGAACTCGTCGGGCGCCACCGTCTTGACGTATCCCGCGGCGCTGAGGCTGAAGATCAAGTCTTCGTCGTCGATCAGATCCTCGATGTTGATGTCGCCGTCGTCGGCCATGATCTGGGTTCGCCGATCGGTGGCAAACTCCTCTCGCACTTTCAGCAGTTCCTCTCGGATCACGGCTCGCAGCATGGAGTCGTCGGCCAAAATGGCCTCTAGCTCCACGATCAGCGCCCGCTTCTCGGCCAACTCGTCATTCAGCTCTTGGGTTCCCAGTTGGGTGAGCCGTCCCAACGCCATGTCGAGAATGTGGTTGGCCTGGATTTCGCTGAAATCGAACCGATCGCCCATCAGCGTGGCCCGAGCCGCCGGCCGGTTCTCCGACGCCCGGATCGCCGCGATGATCGCGTCGATCATGTCCACCGCCCGCACCAGACCCTCCAGGATATGTTCCCGGCGACGGGCCTCATCCAAGCGGAACTCGGTGCGCCGACGCACCACCTCCTGCTGATGCCCTGCGTAAGCCGTCAGGCAATCACGCAACGTCATGGTCCGCGGCACGCCGTCGGCCAATGCCACCATGTTCACCGGAAAGCTGGTTTGCAGCGGTGAGTACTTGTACAGGTTGTTGAGCACCACCAGGGCGGGGGCATCCCTCTTCAATTCAAACACCAGCTTGGTCCGCCCCTTGGCCGACTCGTTGTGGATCTGGCGGATCCCTTCGATCACCCTCCGGTTTACCAAATCAGCCACCTTCTCCTCTATGACCTCTGCGCTGGTTTGGTACGGAATCTCGGTGACCACGATGCGGGTACTGGCACCGCTCTCCACTATCTCAGCCGAGGCCCGCACCTTAATGGTTCCCTGACCGGTGGCGTAGGCGTCCCGGATTCCCTGATAGCCCATGATGCGACCTCGAGTGGGAAAGTCAGGACCCTTCACGAATTCCATCAACGCCTCGGCGGTGGCTTCCGGGTTCTCCAGCAGGTGGTTCACCGCGTCGATCACCTCACCCAGGTTGTGGGGCGGGATGTTTGTGGCCATTCCCACTGCGATCCCCTGGCTCCCGTTCACCAGCAGATTTGGGAACCGAGCAGGCAACACTTTCGGCTCCTGTTCGGTGGCGTCGAAGTTGTCAGCAAAGTCGACGGTCTGCTCATCGATGCCGTCCAGCAGCCGCATAGCCAGTTCGTGGAGCCGGCATTCGGTGTAGCGCATCGCCGCCGGCGGGTCGTTGGGAGATCCGAAGTTCCCGTGGGGGTCGACCAGCGGATGCCGCAGGGAAAAACTCTGCCCCAGCCGCACGAGGGCGTCGTAGATGGCCTGATCGCCATGGGGGTGGTACTTGCCCATGACGTCGCCCACCACTCGGGCACACTTCACATACGGGCGATTGGGCCGGGTCCCCTGGTCGTACATCCCCCAGAGGATGCGGCGGTGGACCGGCTTGAGCCCGTCACGCACATCGGGTAGCGCCCGAGCGGTGATGACCGACATGGCGTAGTCCAAGAACGACTGCTCCATCTCGGTTTGGATGTCGATGTCCTGAATTGAACCGACCGGTGCCCCTTCAGACTCTGGAGACGTATCAGGCTCGTCGGGCACAGCAATCCTTTGCGCTCATATGTCCAAGAAACGGACGTCTTTGGCGTTGGTTTGGATGAACTGCTTGCGGCGCTGCACGTCTTCCCCCATCAGCTTGGAGAACACCTGATCAGCCACCGCGGCCTGTTCCACCGAAACGCGTAGCAGCGTGCGGCGAGCTGGATCCATAGTGGTGGACCACAGCTCTTCGGAGTCCATCTCGCCGAGGCCCTTAAGCCGTTGAAACTCCGCGCTGTGCTTGGAGTTCTCCGCCAGAAATGCCTCTTTGGCGTGGTCGTCTTTGAGATAGACCTTCGACCGGCCCACCTCGGTGGAATACAGCGGCGGCTGGGCGATGTACACCTGGCCTCGGTCCACCAGTTTGTGCATCTGGCGGTAGAAGAACGTGAGCAACAGGGTGCGGATATGGCTGCCGTCCACATCGGCGTCGGCCAAGAGAATCACCTTGCCGTAGCGCACTCGGGACTTGGCCTCGGGAACACCCTCCTCCTTCTCTTTGGCGCCGTTGCTCTCCGCGATATCGAACTCATCGCCAAAACCCGCTCCGATGGCCGCCACCAACGCCTGTATTTCGGTGTTGCGGAGCATCCGGTCGGCCTGTACCCGCTCCACGTTCAAGATCTTCCCCCGAATGGGAAGAATGGCCATGGTCTTGGGGTCTCTGGCGTCCTTGGCCGAGCCGCCCGCCGAGTTGCCCTCCACGATGAACAGCTCGCATTCGTCGCGATCAGTAGAAGTGCAGTCCACCAGCTTTCCCGGCAGTCCGGCACCGTCCAAGGCCGACTTGCGCCGGGTGGCATCCCGGGCCTGGCGGGCAGCCAGCCTGGCCTTCTGGGCTTGGAGACACTTGGTCACAATCTTGCGGGCGTCAGCGGGGTTCTCCTCCAACCACTCGGACAGCTTCTCGTTGGTGGCCCGCACCACCAGCGAGCGAATCGACGCATTCCCCAACTTCGCCTTGGTCTGGCCCTCAAACTGCGGATCCCGCAGCCGCACGCTGACGATGGCCGTCAAACCCTCCCGGATGTCCTCCCCAGCCAAATTGTCGTCTTTTTCCTTGAGGTGCCCCTTGTCCCGGCAGTAGCGATTGATCACGCTGGTGAGCCCGGTGCGAAAGCCCTCCTCGTGCATACCCCCCTCAGCAGTGTTAATGCCGTTGGCGAAGGAGTGCAGGCCGTCGGTGTTGTAGCCGGTGTTCCACTGAAAGGCCACCTCCACTTCGTCGCCGACCTCCTCTTGGGCAAAGAAGCCGACCTCCTCAAACAACGCGTCCTTCGAACTGTTTACTTCTCGGACGAAGTCGCTGATGCCATCTTGATAGCAATACACCGTCCAGTCGGCACCACCAGTGCCGTCAGATCGCAGGTCTCGGAACTTGATCTCCAGATTCCGGTTCAAAAAGGCCATCATCTGGAGCCGTTCCAGCAAGCCCTGGGCCCTGAACCGCACATCATCGAAGATGCTCTCGTCGGGCCAGAAACTGACCGTCGTACCTGTGCGACCGTCGGGGCTGTGACCTGCCACGCGGAGCTTCTCAATGATCTCCCCACCGTCGGCAAATGACATCGTGTATCGCTGGCCACCCCGATCGATCTCCACCTCCAGCCGAGTGGACAGAGCATTCACCACCGACACCCCCACCCCGTGCAGACCGCCCGACACCTTGTAGCCGTTGCCGCCGAACTTGCCGCCGGCATGCAACAGCGTGAGCACGACTTCTACCGCACTCATGTCGGGATGCTGGGGATGGGCGTCGACGGGAATGCCACGCCCGTCGTCCCGCACTTCGCATCCGCCGTCGGCCAAAAGGGTCACTTCGATGGTTGAGCAGTAGCCAGCCATGGCCTCATCTACGGCGTTATCCACCACCTCATAAACCAAGTGGTGCAACCCGGTTACCGATGTCGACCCGATGTACATGCCAGGACGCGTCCTAACCGCGTCGAGGCCTTCCAAGATAGTTATGTCTTCAGCTCTATAAGACTCAGACGTGTCAGTCACGAACTGGCTTTTCTGCCCTGTTAAACGGGCTTCGTGGGTAGGTCGGGCAGACGCTTTTACCGGGTTGTTCGCCTTGCGATCAGACCAGTCGAAAACACTGCCCCCGATAGGGAAATTCTACCAGTTTCCAGTGCCTATTTGGCTCATCGGAGAATCGGTTCCCGACCCCATGGAGCGATTACCGGGAGCGGACTCGGACCGTCAACGATGTAACCACCTCTTCTTTGGCTGCGGCATTGATCCGACCAATCAGCTCAGCGCTGAAGAACTTCATTTCAGCAGTCCATGCGGGGTCGTCCACTGCCACAACCAGCTCGCCCTCAACCAGGCGCAGCGGCGACGTGTGGGCGGCCAACACCGCTCCCACCAACTCTTCCCATGCGTCGAACACCGTGGCCAACACCTGGGCCCTAGGCGCCCTCAATCGGGAGGCCACCTGGTCGAGGGCCTCTCCTATCCGCTTGGGCCCGGTGGACTCATGCAAGGGCTCCCATGCCACTTTCTCAGTCTGCCCTGACACCATGGCCGCGTGGGTCACATTTCGCGATAAATCTGGCCAGCAGTTACTCGAAAGCGGGCATCGTAGGCGATCTCAGAAGACAGAGGACCAGCAGAGGTAAGCAGCGTCTGCTCCGATTGCAGAGCCCGCAGTACGCCCTGAGACCGGCCTGGGTCCAACTCGGAAAATACATCGTCCAGCAATAGCACCGGGGAATGCCCCGACGCCTCGGCCAGCTCGCGATGCACGGCAAGACGCAGCGCCAGCGCCAGCGACCGCTGCTCGCCTTGGGAGGCGTGGGTGCGAACCGACCTTCCATCAAGACTCACCGACAGGTCGTCTCGGTGGGGACCCACGGTACTCACTCCGCGGCGCAGGTCCTCGTTTCGCGCCTGGCGGAGCGCCTCACTCAACCCCTCTGACTGCCATTCCGACTCATAAGCCATCTCAACCGGCAGGTCCTGTCCGGCAATCTCTGCATAGGCGGTCGCTGCCTTGGGTTCGAGCCGCATCGCCAAGTTCCTCCGAGCCTCGGCCAGCTGCTCGCCAGCCTCGGCCAGCTTGTTGTCCCACACATCCAATGTCATGGCTTCTTCCGAACTGAGCCGGCTCCCCGACTGGCGCAGTAGGGCATTGCGCTGGCGCAGGATGTTCTCCACGTCGGATCGCACAACATCGAGTCGAGAGTTCATCTGTGCCAACGCCTCATCCATGTAACGACGTCGCTCGCTTGGACCGCCTTTCACCAACACCAAGTCGTCGGGCATGAACACCGAGACCGGTATCAGTCCCAATAAGTCCCGCCGACGCACTCGCTGCCTGTTTACCTGATAGTGAGGACGACCCGACTGCCTCAGCGCGGCCTCGAGCAACATCGTGCGTTCACTGGTCACCACCTCGCCTCGAACAACCGCCTGGGAGATCTCAGGATCGCTTCGAATCAGTGCAGCCGCGGTGCTGACCCGAAATGACGTCATGGTTGCCAGATAGTAAATTGCCTCCAATAAATTGGTCTTCCCTACTCCATTTGATCCCACAAAAACACTTGTACCCGCGGGCAAATCCAATTCGAGGTGGGAATAGTTGCGAAAGTCTGTCAGCCAAAGACGAGTGAAACGCACTTTCAGTTGATGCGCACTGGCATCAACAAGTACAAGAATTCCTCAGACTCGGTCGTACGAATTACTGCTGGCTTAAGTGCATCTACGGTATTTAGTACAATTTCTTCACCAGGGGCTGCTTCCGCTCCATCGAGCAAGTACTCGGGATTAAACGCCACGGTAAGGTTTTCCCCTTCATACACGGCATCCATTTGTTCTCTGGCTTCCCCAACGTCTTGGGTCGTTGCCGACAACTCCAACCCTTCAGACGACATATCAAGTCGTATCGGTGTTGAGTCCTGAGCCATCAAGCGTACCCTACGTACTGCATTAATAAGACCCTCACGGCCAATCCGTAAGCGATTTGGCTGGTGAGTTGGAATCAATCCTTGGTAGCTGGGAAATTCCCCCTCAATAAGTCGTGTTGTTACTGTAATTGTACCGAACCCAAACGATACCTCGTGGTCGCTGAAGCGCAAACTGATCTGTTCATCGTCTCCAAGTAGTCGGATAACTTCTTGGAATGCCCGCGATGGCACCAAAACACTTTGATCGGAATTCAATAGTTCTAAACCAGGAAGATCACACAACGCAAGGCGATAAGAATCCGTAGTCACCAAGCGAAGCCCTTCTTGTTCTGGTGACATCAGCACACCAGTCAACACCGGCCGCGACTCATCAGCTGACGCTGCCTTCACAACCTGGCGTAACGCAGTAAGCAAACCTCCCGCTTCCAACACTATGGGATCACCCTCAAGAGCAGCTGTTTTCGGAAAGTCCTCGGCACTCATGGTCTGCAGAGAAAAAGTAGAACGAGCCGAATCAATATGGATTTCCCCGTCCTCGACCCTCAAGTTCACCGCACCAGCATCAAGGGAGCGAACCACTTCGCCAATCAGCCGAGCAGTGACAACAGCCTCACCATCACCATCTCCCGCCACAGTCAAGTGTACTTTAATGGTCAACTCACGATCGGTTGCCGTCATGGTTAGTTCGTCACCAGACAGTGCCATATGGACACCGGACAGCACGAGCTGGAATCCTCCCCTGGTTCCAGCTGCTCTGCCTGTCGTTGTCAATGCTTCAAGGAGGGCATCCCGCTCGCATCGGAATTTCACAGGTTTGCTCTCTTTCTATTGATACTTATATATATTTACTGCTAGCAGCAGTAGGTCGGTGGAAATGTGGACAAAAGGCATTTTCCCAGGTCAGAATGCAGTTTCTGCGGCTTGGATTTTCCACAGACAAGGGGAAGTTAGAGCAGAGGGGAGCATGGTCTGTGAATATTGGCCTTGTCGTCCCCAGTATGCGAGGTGTTTTCCCCATCTTGACCCCATATGATTCCCCAGCACTGTGGCCTAAGCATTCTTGATTCTTTGAATTAATCCGGTAACTTGGTTGAATGTCTCCGGTTGTTCTGCCATTTGTGCAGTAATTTTTTGAATGGCATGTATTGCAGTTGTGTGGTCCCGACCGCCAAAGACTCTTGCTATATCTGGATAGCTGAGATCAGTCAGCTCCCGAAATACGTACATGGATACTTGGCGAGCTTTTACCAAGGGACGCTGACGCCTGGGGCCAACGATATCTTCGATATTGAACCCAAATAGTTCTGAGGTGGCTTCCAAAATTATGTCAGCTGTCACAATTTGTGGTTCACGACGTGCTGTGATGTCTCGAAGAATAAACTGAGCAAGTTCAAGGCTAAGAGGCTTATCATTGAAACTCGCGTAGGCGGTTACCCTGGTAAGGGCTCCTTCAAGTTCTCTAATATTATCTTTGATATTACTAGCGATGAATGTAAGTACTTCGTCATCTATTGTGAAATTAGACTGCTCAGCTTTCTTTCGGAGAATTGCTAATCTAGTTTCTAAATCTGGCGGTTGGATGTCGGTTAGTAATCCCATCTTAAATCGACTAGTCATACGATCTTCAAGCGTCGGAATTGAGTCTGGCGGTCGGTCACTGGTAAGTACAATTTGCTTGTTTACTTCGTGAAGAGAGTTGAATGTATGGAAGAACTCCTCTTGTAAACCCTCTTTGCCTTCCAGGAATTGGATATCATCAACAAGGAGTACGTCAACTTCGCGATAGTTACGTTTGAAGTCGCTTCGAGTGTTTGTTCGGATAGCGTCAACGAATTGGTTAAGAAAAGTTTCTGTAGATACATAAAGGACACGTGTAATCGGGTGGCGTTGGTCGCTCACGTAGTGATTTTTGACGTAGTGTCCAATAGCCTGAAGAAGATGAGTCTTGCCTAAGCCTGCATGTCCGTGGATGAATAATGGATTGTATGATTTACCAGGAGTCTCTGCAACTGACAAAGCAGCAGCCAGTGCAAATCTGTTTGATGGTCCAGTTACAAATTTATCGAAGACATAATTGGGATGGAGTGCATTGGTAGGCCTGCTCTCTAAAGCAGGACTAGCTACTTCGGGCATAGAGGTTGGTGGTGTAAGCGTTACAGACGTATTGTCTTCCCCGTTCGTCTGTTGATCGGTGCTGATTTTCAATGTGATGTGGGTTGCGTTTGAACTCGCTAATGCATTCCGCAAAACTTCAAAATACTCGCCCTCTAAACGGTCCTTGATAATTGTACTCGGAACCGTGAGTTCCAGTACATCTTCAACAAGTGAGGTTGGTTTTGCCGGATTGAAAGTGGACTGCCACACCGCGTCAGGGACTTGAGTTCGGATACTGTTGGCGCAGGAAGTCCAGAGAAGTGTTGCTGACACCATTTGATGGCAACTCCAAGAATTGTTAAAAGTAATATCCACATATGTGTATAAATTGTGGATAACTTGCGACTTTCTTTGTTGTACCCAACCAAGTGGCACCTGCTCGACTGGAGCACCGAACAGTAGCACTTCGAGGTACACAGTGCACGAGGGACTGACAAAGAATTCGCAGGTCAGAGGCGTGCGTGGGCAATGTTGCCATTGTCGTTCAGGTGGCTGATGTTGACATCTGACCGGCAATTGGTTGTCGTAGTGGAGACCGAGGCCGTAGCGTAGTGGGGATGCCGGGAGACGGGAGGCGCTGGTAGAGCGGTCCCCTTGACGATGCCACCCCGGCCTTGGAGGAACTTGTGAAACGCACGTATCAGCCGAATGTGCGACGCCGGGCCCGGCGCCACGGATTTCGGCACCGAATGATGACAAGAAGCGGGCGGGCGATTATCAATGCTCGCCGCCGTCGCGGCCGTAAAAGGCTGTCGGCCTGATCGAACGGTTTCGAGGACGCTCGGCGTTCGCTCGGCTGAGGGCCGAAGGTGTTCGCACTGACCATGAACTGCTCTGGGTTCGTTTCTTGCCCGAGCCCTCTCTCGGCGCGGCCCAGGTGGCGTATGCACTTCCTCGACAGTTGGGAAGTGCGGTAATGCGCAACAAGATCCGCCGCCGCTTGCGGGAGATTGTGAAGAGCCTCGATCGGGAAGCTCCCACTGGCTTGCCAGCTGGCCTCTACCTCATTGGCACTCAACGCGGTGCCCAAACCTCTTCCCATGCTGACCTGCGGGTTGCACTGACAACGTGTTTGGCAAAGTTGGATCGGACTGCCTTGTGAGCACGAGTAACCGCAGGGACAGCCGCTTGGAGATGAGCATGGCCGCTCGGGCCATAGGAGGCCTGATCACGGTGTATCAGCGGGCCACCCACCATCGTCCGAGCCCCTGCCGCTATGTGCCGAGCTGTTCTTACTATGCCGTTGAAGCGGTAGAAGTGCATGGTGCGGCCAAGGGTTCCTGGCTGGGTTTGCGTCGCCTGTTGAGATGTCGTCCCGGAGCTCCTACGGGCTGGGACCCGGTTCCCGATGCCGGCGGCCGCTTGGCGCCCGATCCCACGGCAGGCAAGGCGGTGACTGGTGTTTGACGCGCTGTTCGACGGCCTTGCTTGGCTGCTGGCGGTGTATTACACGCTGGGGAGCAGCTACGGCATCGCCATCATGCTGTTTACCCTCACGGTGATGCTGGTTCTGACTCCGCTGACCTTTTACACCACCCGTTCCATGCTTCGAATGACGGCGCTTCAGCCTGAGATCAAGAAGCTTCAGGCGCAGTTCCAGGGCGACCGCCAGCGGATGAACGAAGAGATGATGCGCCTGTATCAGGCCAACAATGTGAATCCACTAGGCAGCTGCCTTCCCATGCTGGCTCAGCTACCGGTGTTCTTTGTACTTTTTCGTCTGATTCGTGGACTTACACGACGTGTCAGTGATTTAGGCAACCATGCAGGTTGGAGGCTGCCGTTCGGGGAGAATGCGGTGCCCAATACTGCATTTCCCAAGCGGACATTCAACCCGGAGTACTTGGCATCAGACTCCGAGTTGCGGGTCGCTCTCGAAGGATCTACGGAGATGAATTTCCTTAGCACGGACTTGTCGGCCAGCCTCACCGATGCATTCCGGGACTCCTTCTCCACTGCCTTGCCGTTCCTTTTGCTGATCGTGTTGATCGGCGTCACCAGTTACATCCAGCAGCGCCAAATCGCCGGGCGTCGAGATCCTGATGCTCCCGTGAACGCCCAGCAGCAGATGATCATGAAGTTGATGCCTTGGTTCTTGCCGATCATCTCGATCGGCTTTCCCGCTGGCCTAAATCTGTATTTCGTGAGTTCCAACATCGTGCGAGTTGGGCAGCAAGCGGTGATCACCCGTCGCATCTACAACCCCCACAAGCAGCGCCAGGCTCTGATCGAGAGCTCGAAAGGCGAGGAAGAAGAAGATCCAGAGCCCGAAAAGCCTGCCCCTCAACCGATGAGCCGCTCGCGCACACCGGTACAGGACCACGGTCGTCGGCGGCCGACATCCAGAACGCCACCGAAACGTCGGACGGACAGTCGCCGCACGCAAGTGGGGCCTTCTGAGCAGCAGAGGCCGACCCGGGCGATCAAGGAGACCGAGGCCAAAGAGACGCGAGTGAAAGACTCGAAACCGACGGGGGCTAAGACGGGAAGCAGCAAGTCGTCAAAAACAGCGCCGGAACAACGCCAGACGAGCCGGACCACCCAAAAGGGCCATCAGTCCCATCCCACCGATCGTCGGCGTCAGCGCAAGAAGAGGAGAAGGTAGACATGGAGTGGCTCGAAGTCACCGGCAAGACCATTGCCCAAGCCGAGGAAGCAGCTCTCGACCGGTTGGGAGTAGATCGCAGCGAAGCCGAATTCTCCGTTGTGGATGAACCCAAATCCGCTCTGCTGGGTCTTCGACGAACCGAAGCTCGAATCAGAGCTCGAGTGCGGCCAGTGCTGCCGCGTGAGAAGCAGAACCGCCGCCCTTCCAACAAAAGGGATCGGAATCGGGGCCGCAAGTCTGAACGGGGTAACTTGAAGGAAGGCAGAAATCGAGGTGGCCGGGGCGGCCAAGGCCAGAATCGGAGTTCAGGAGCTTCGAATAGAGAGCGGTCTCAGCAAGAGCCGCAGCAAAAGAAGCCTCAGAATGCCAGCAAGACCAATAGAGGAGCTGGCAAGAATCGTCCAACAAATGCCCCTGAAGGGGATCAAGCAAGGAAGAGCAAACCCATGGAAGACCAGATGAGCTTGCAAGAGCAGAGCACCCTAGTAGTTGAGTTCTTGGACGGGCTGTTGGATGCCTTCGAATTGGATGCTGAGGTGTATGCCGAGAGCGTCGACGACGAGACTATGGAAATGAGGGTGGAGAACACCGAAGGAGTGGGCTTGCTCATCGGGCCCAAGGGCAACACATTGCGGGCGGTGGAAGATCTGTCCCGGATGCTGGTGCAGCGCAAATCGGATGGAAACTGCGAGGGCCGCATTCGAGTTGACATCGGCGGCTACCGCGAGCGTCGCCGGGCCGCTCTTGAGTCGTTCTGTGAGAAGATCGCTTTGGAGGTGCGAGAAACCGGCGCTGATCGCCCCCTTGAGCCGATGAATGCCGCGGACCGCAAGGTAGTTCACGATGTTGTGGCCGAGATCGACGGCGTTGGTACCGTCTCTGAAGGCCAAGAGCCCCGTCGATGGGTCGTGATCATCCCCAATTGATTTCTGCTGAAGACCGCTTGAGGTTGGTGGATGTACTCAACCAAGCCCAGAAGCGGGGTTGGATAGGCCGCCAGGCGATCGATCTTCACATTGATCACTCTTTGGGTTTTGCCGCGGCCGTTACTGCTATCCCCACCATTGCAGTGGACTTGGGTAGTGGAGGCGGTTTGCCAGCTCTCGTTTTGGTCGCGGCCTGGCCTTGGTCCCGATGGACACTGGTTGAGTCCTCTCTGCGCCGAGCGGCGTTCTTAGAGCAGCACTGCGCCAGCATTGGGTGGTCGGACCGCGTGGCCGTACGCCACGAAACAGCGCAGAATCTGGGAAGCCAGGAGCAGCACCGCGGCAAGGCTGATCTTGTAACAGCCCGAAGTTTCGGCTCCTCATCACGGGTGGTGGAGGCGGCGGCTCCACTGCTTCGACTCGGTGGCGAGCTTGTTGTCAGCGCTGCTCCCGATTCTGGTCCCTGGCCGGCTGGATCCCTTGCTGCGCTGGGGTTAGGCCCCGATCGCCTCACCCGAACCGTCCCGCGATTCCACCGCGCTACCCAGCTGGCTCCTTGCCCTCCGACCGTTTGATCACGCATGTTTCACGTGAAACATCGGTCAGCATCCTTGACCGCTGGTTGAGGGTGAGAGAGAATCGTTGAGGTGTCGGTCTCCAGTACAGAGCAGTCTCGGTCTTGTCGCGTCATTGCGATAGCCAATCAAAAGGGCGGTGTGGGCAAGACCACAACTACGGTGAACCTTTCTGCCGCCCTGGCGGAATTGGGCCAACGGGTACTCGTAGTCGACTTGGACCCTCAAGCCAATGCCACCACCGGGTTGGGAATAGATCCTTTTGCTGGGGGCGTTTCCACCTATGACGTTCTCCTCCAGAACGGACGCATGTCGGAGAGTGTTGTTTCTACCCAGGTGGAGAACCTCTGGCTAGCCCCTTCCACGCTGGATCTTGCCGGAGCAGAAATCGAGCTGGTGCCAGCCTTCAGCCGGGAGCGGAGGCTCGATTCCGCTCTTGCCTCCGTAATCCATGACTTTGATTTCGTCTTCGTAGACTGTCCGCCCTCGCTTGGCCTGCTCACCGTCAACGCGATGGCCGCAGCCCGAGAAGTCATGGTTCCCATTCAATGCGAGTACTACGCGCTCGAGGGACTTGGGCAGTTGATGCGAAACATCGAGCTGGTCCGCAGCAGCCTCAATAGCGAGCTTGACATCTCTCTCATCGTGCTGGTGATGTATGACGGCCGCACCAAGCTCTCCGCCCAGGTTGCCTCGGAGATCCGCAGCTATTTTGGCGACAAGGTTTGCCGCCAGATGATTCCTCGGACCGTTCGATTGGCGGAGGCGCCGTCGCACGGAGCTCCAATCACAGTCACGTTTCCAAATTCGCGGGGCGCGCTGGCTTACCGCGAATTAGCCAAGGAGGTGGTCGGTGGCGCGCTCGCCAGGGTTGGGTAGAGGGCTCAGCGCCCTTATTTCAGACCCGACAACACAAGCCGAAGGGGTGCATGCCTCTACCTATTTGGAGCTCCCCCTTGAGGCCATATCGGTAAACCCGTATCAACCTCGCGACAAGTTCGATCAAGCATCCCTAGATGTGCTGACTGAGTCCATCCGAGAGGTCGGAGTGCTTCAACCGGTGTTGGTTCGACCCCGTTCCGACGGGACCTACGAGCTGATTGCCGGCGAGCGCCGCTGTCGAGCGGCCAGCCAAGCTGGACTTGAGCGGATTCCCGCTGTTGTCCGTACCGCGAAAGATGCCGATGCGCTGGAGCAAGCTCTGTTGGAGAACTTGCACCGAGAGGACTTGAATGTCATCGAAGAGGCGACGGCATGTCAGCAGTTGATCGAAGAATTCGGTTTCACTCAGGAAACCGTGGCCAAGCGGTTGGGCCGAAGCCGATCGGCGGTGGCCAACACCGTTCGTCTGCTGCAACTTCCCGACGAAGTCAAGGCCATGGTGGTGGACGGTGCATTGTCGGCTGGCCATGCTCGGGCCCTGCTGGGGGTAGTCAGCGAGAAGCGTTTGGTCAAGCTGGCCAAAAAGGCAGCATCTGACGGACTGACTGTGCGAATGGTTGAGGAAGCGGCCCGAGCCAGCACTCCCGACGCTAGAGATGCAAAGCAAACCAAGGATCGGCCCGCCAGCGCTGATCGGGGGGCTGCGGTGCTCGAACTAGAAAGGTTGTTGAGCGACCACCTCGACACCAACGTGGATGTAACGCTCGCCAAGGGGCAGGGAAAACTGGTGATCCAGTTTGCCGACCTGGATGATTTGGAGCGCATCTACCGGGCGATGCTCCAGGGGTAAATTGATCATCCTCCGGCGGGTCGGCGGGTCGGCGGGTCTGGTCGCCGGCGCCACCCACCGACCCACATTGGTTGGTACCCTTGCATCGCTTTTGAGGGGAGAGCCGGACCACCCCCCACCACGCCTATGTGGAGGTCCTTGCCTCGCTGCTAAGGAGGAGGGGTTAGGCCGGTTTCGCTGCCCATAGGGCCAGACAACCTTCAATAGTTCGTGCCAGGGGGGATAGGCGGGCTTGCACAAGACCGACTGGTCCGATGAGGCATTGGACTGCGGTCATGCGGGTGTGGCGCAGTACCGGCAGCCGCATGCCCTTCACATCGACGTTGTCGGTGCCCAAAGCGGCGGGTAGCCGCTGTCCGAGGATGCTGGCCAACCGCTGTCCGCCAGGGGAGACGAACCCCTCGGTAGCGAAATAGGCCACTCGGCACTCTTCGACTTCCGAGGGGATCAAACCCAGGTAGGCGTCGACCGCCAGGCGGTTGGCCTCATCGATTCGATCAGTTTCCGGCATATCGCAAATCTCGGTAACGGCAGCTCCCGAGCGTCGCAGCCCGGTGGACAACTCCCCGGCCACCGCGGCCATTGTGGTGGTTGATGCGATTATTATGTGCCGCTCGGTCAGCCTTCGGGGAGTTCGCTGGAGCTTTGCTCGCTCTCGGACCGCGGCCACGGTGGCGGGTGTGACTCTGGCCGCCATCCGCTTGAGGGCTGCTGCGGTGGCTGGTCCGCAAACCGCATCCGCGACCAAGCCGGTGTTCAGCTGGAATTCCTTTGTTGCACCGGCCGTGTCGGGTCCGAAGATTCCGTCCACCTTTCCGGCGTCAAAACCCATGGCGCCCAGTCGAAGTTGCAGCTCAGCGACGTCATCTCCCCGCAACATGGGCTGGTTCAAGTACAGATTTCGATCGCCGAGCAACCATGCGGCCTCATGCAATGCGGCCCAGGTGTGTGGACCGCAGATTCCGTCGACGCTGAGACCTCGGCTGGCCTGGAAATCGGCCACCGCCGCCGCCGTGGAAGCGTCAAATTGCCCATTGGCCGCCAGCGCCAGGGCAAATCCCGCGGCGGCCAGCTTTTGTTGCAGGCCGACGACATTGTCGTTTTCGTCGCCCCGCTTCAGCGTGGGCAATTGGTCATCGGCCAATCGGGCGCTCCTTGCGGCTGTGTTCGTCAACCCTTCGCAGGCAATAGACCGCTGGCGGGTTGAATCAAAACGCTACTTCGCCGATTTCCTGGAGCAGCTGCTGCTTGCCCTTGGCGCCCACGATGCGCTTGGCCGGCTCACCGTCTTTGAAAACGATAAGCGTGGGGATGCTCATGACCTGATAGCGCAGGGCCACGTCTTGAGCATCGTCCACATTGAGCTTGGCCACGCTGAGCACGCCAGCCTTCTCAACGGCAATCTCATCGAGGATTGGGGCGATCATCTTGCAGGGGCCGCACCATTCAGCCCAAAAATCGACGACGACTGGCAGTTCAGCGCTGCCGATCACTTCATCAAAGGTCTCGTTGGTAAGCGTGGTGATGCTCTCAGCCATCGTTGGGCATCCCTTCGGTTGCGGCGGTCGGGGAGCGGTCAGCCTATCAGCGGTTTTCCGGTTTAGCCGTGTCCGGCAGATTCCAACCACCGCTCGGCGTCGATGGCGGCCATGCAGCCCGAGCCCGCGGCGGTCACCGCTTGGCGGTAGAAATCATCTTGCACGTCGCCACAGGCGAAAACCCCCTCGACATCGGTATGGCTGGAGTCGGGTTGGGTGATGAGGTACCCGTTGTCTTTGCGCTTCAGCTGCCCCTCGAACAAGTCGGTGTTGGGCCGGTGGCCGACGGCGATGAAAAGCCCGGTGACATCGAGATCGGAGGTCTCGCCGGTGACCACATTCTGGACCTCTACGCCAGCAAGTTTTTCTTCACCTCGGATGTTGGTTACCACATTGTTCCACAAAAACTCGATGCGGTCATTGGCGAATGCCCGGTCTTGCATGATTTTGGAGGCCCTCAGCTCGTCTCGCCGGTGGATTACCGTGACTTTTGAGGCAAAACGAGTCAAGAAGGTGGCTTCCTCCATGGCCGAGTCACCCCCGCCCACCACCGCGATGTCCTGATCCCGGAAGAAGAACCCATCACAGGTGGCGCAAGTGGACAAGCCATGGCCGATCAGCCGCTCCTCGGCCTCCAAACCCAACATGATCGACTGGGCTCCGGTGGACACGATCACCGCCCACGCCCGGTAGGTGGGCTCGGGCGCATCGGGATCGCCCACCCACACGCCGTGGGGCGGACCGGACAGATCGACCCGGGTGACCTTCTCGGTGAGCATCTCCGCCCCGAACCGCTGGGCTTGCTCGCGGAACTTGATCATCAACTCGGGGCCCATGACCCCGTCGGGAAAGCCGGGGTAATTCTCCACGTCGGTGGTGAGCATCAGCTGTCCGCCGGGCTGGTCGCTGGTGGAGGACGGCTCGCCCTCGATGACCAGGGGAGCGAGGTTGGCTCGGGCGGTGTAGACAGCCGCGGTAAGCCCGGCCGGCCCTGAGCCGATGATGATTACCTCGCGGGTGGCTGCCTCGGTCATGAGGGCCGCCTCGACCAGGCCAAGGCACCCAGCGAAACGAACAACAGGCCGAGAATGCCGTGGGCTGCCCAGACCCGCCCGGTGGCCACCTCCAGCCCGCGCACTGCGGCGATGATGCCCAGTACTAGCACGATAAGCAGGGGAAACACCCCGAAGATGACATAGGCCAGCAGGCGGCTGAGGTTGACCACCGGTCCGGTCGTCACATCGCGGACCTTGTCCACGGTATTGACGACGGCATCGGCGGCCTGCTCGGGCCAGTCCTCCGACAATCCCAGCATCGAGGCGGTAGTTGCTTCTTCCTTCGGCTCAGAGGCGTCAGACATTGGTCTTCAGACTACCGCCGAGCTTGTCGAGATCGGATATTGGGGAAGAGGGGTAGGGAGCTATTCGGACCAGTCAACGAAGGTGTGGGAATTGAGGAGCTCGCATTCGGGTGGCGGGGATGTTTCTGTCAATTGCAGATCGCGGTCGCTGAGGTACACCGACGCTTGGACTTCGACTTCATCTACGACGGCGTCGAATCGAGCCAGCAGCTCGAGCCCCTCGTCGGGGAACAATGGGCAGCCCATGAGATCGATGGCAGCAGTGTCCTCGAAAAGCTCGATCTCTGGAGGATCGCTTAGCTCCACAGCGACTTCCTTTGCATAAGCGGAAAAATCGGCCGCGGTTTCGAACACCAAGGGGGCTTCGCCAGATATTGGTGCGACTTCTGGCTCATCGGCCATCATCGGCTCGGGTTCGGCCATATCATCGCCGGGGAAGTCGTCATCCATGGGGGCTTCGGCAAGGCCAACGGCCATTTCCTCATCCATCATCTCCTCGGGGGGAGCTTCCGCAGAGAAGGCAGTTGCGGCGTCGTCAGAATCAAGGCTCGCCGGTGATTCCCCGGCAGCTTCTGCGCTCTCGGGTTCGGGGGCTGGCGCCGATTCGGGCACCGCCATCGCCGGCTCGTCGGCCATAACCGGGGCTGGCGCCGAGTCGTTGGCGAATTGTTCGCCGGCATTATCGTCGCCGACTTGCTCGAAAACGGTCACGCCCACCACGGCGATAGCCGCTACTGCTGCGGCCGCAGCCAGAACAACCCTTGCCTGGGGGGGAATCGTCCGGAGCCGGCGGCGGGCCCTCTCCAGCGATACCACCGGCGCCCGGTGGTCTAGGGCCTGGGCAATCATCTGATCCCGAACGTCGTCGGAGGGCAGATCCACCGGAGCGGCCACCAGATCCCGGACGGCCCGGAGCTCTTCAACCAGATCCTGCAAGCGGGGATCGCTCTCTACCAGGGCGGCCTCTTCCGCCGTGGCTTCCCCGTCCAGATAGGCGGAGGCCAGCTCGTCCAGATCCTGTGGCGTCATGTTGCCGCGCTCGTCGCTCATGGTTGTTCCCCAGTGTGACGTTGGCCGGGGTCGTCTGGGTTCCCACTCAACAGCACGGCCAGGCGCCGGCGGCCCCGGGATATGCGGGATCTCACCGTCCCGGGGGCGATGTCCAATTCTTGGGCGATCTCCTCGTAGCTCAAACCCAGCTGGTCGCACAGCACCACCGGCACTCGAAATGCTTCGGGGACCTGAGCCAGGGCAGCGTCGATGTCCAACCGGTCGCTCACCGAGTCGGCCACCGGCCGATCAACGGCCGCCAGAGGCTGTTCTTCCACCGGCGACGGCACCGGCCGCCGACCCCGTCGTCGCAGCTCGTCCAGACAGGCGTTAGTCACCACCCTGTGCATCCAGGTGGTGAACTTCGACCGCCCGTCGAAACGGTCGATACGCCGCACCAGGGTGATGAGCGCCTCCTGGGTGGCGTCGAGGGCGTCGGCATCGTTGCCGGCCAACCGCCTACAGATGGCGTAGACCTGGTTGTAGTGCCGCCGCAGCAGGGCATCGAACGCGGCCTGGTCGCCCCTTTGGGCCTTCTTCACCAGCTCCGTGTCGTCCGCTCCGCCTCTGATGCCCCGAGGGTACCTACCCATCGCCCGCTACTGGTTGAACCGGGATCTTTGAGAGCCGGGGAACCAAATCGCCCTAGCCTTCGTCATAGGTGTCAACGCTCGAAGGGGGACACCCATGTACGACGTACACCACACCCAGTCCAAAACACGGCGCCGCACTCTGAGTTTCATGGTATTGGCCCTGCTCAGCGCGTTCTTCGTTCTGCTGGGCGCCTGTGGTTCCGACGATGACGACGAGGCCGTGAGCCTGGATGTCATGGAATCGCCCGCTGATGATATGGCCGCGCCCGCAGCGACAGAGGCTATGAGTGACGCGGATGAAGCAATGGAAGAAGCCCCCGCGGAAGAGATCGCTCTCAGCGAAGACAGCGGCCTCGCCGTTCCCACCGCCCTCACGCCTGCCGATCTGGGCCGCGACATCATCTACCGGGCCACTATCGAAGTGCAGGCTGACGACGTGGCCGCGGCCAATCGCGAGGCGGTGGCCATCGTGCAGGGATTGGGCGGCATCGTGTTCTCCCAGTCCACCCGCACCGAGCCCCGCCCTCGCACCGAGATCACCTTCAAGGTGCTGCCCGCCGATTTTTCCACCGCGCTCGAACGCCTGGCCGGGGTGGGCAAGCTGATCGACCAAGTCATCAGCTCCGATGACGTGACCGAGATCATTGTCGATCTGGAAAGCCGCATCATCACTGCCGAGGCCAGCGTGACCCGGCTCCGCAAGTTCCTCGAGGAGGCCACCCAGCTCGAAGACGTGGCCCAGCTGGAGCGAGAGCTGCTCGACCGGGAGACCACGCTGGAACGGCTCCGGGGCCAGATTCGCACCTTGCGTGATCAGGTGGACTTGGCCACCATCACCCTCACCATCACCCAGTCGCCCACCGTGCTGCCCGACACCGGGATCCGGGTCACGGCCTGGGTGTCCGAAGACGCCCAAGACCCGTGCCTGGGCGTGCAGAACATCACTGTGGAACCCGACGCAAAGGTCTACCTCTGCTTAGAAGTCGAGAACACCGGCACCTCGGCGCTCACCGACGTGGACGTGAGCACCCGCAACCTGCGCCTCAACCTCGACAACTTCCGACCTGTCCAGGGCAGCTTCAACCGCATCGAGGCCAACGAGCTGATGGCCGCGGTGCTGGAGCTCCCCATCGAAGAGGGCCGCCTGGCCGGCCGGGTGGCCACCCGGGGACTGCCCATCGAGCTCGAAGTGTTCGCCACCCCGGTCGACTTCGACGGCGCGGCGCTGGACGAGGTGTGGGGCGAGTCGGTGGTGTGGGTGCAGGTGGACACCGACGACGCCCTGCCCGGTTTCGGCGACTCAGTGTCCGACGGCGCCAGCGGCGTAGTGGCCGTGTTCAGCGTGGTGCTGATCGTGGTCGGCGTCCTGCTGCCCTTCCTGCCCATCATCGCCGCCATCGCCGCAATTATCTGGTGGATACGCCGCCGCATCCGCAACGCAGAGTCGGCCTCACCGCCTACTAGTTGAAGAAGGAACGAGACGACATCAGTTGGTCATAGAGTTCCAGCAGATCGGGACTGATTAGATCGTCGCCCTCAGACTGGTCGTTCTCCCGCTTGAGCAACCCCAGCAATTCAGCCATGATCTGGCGAATCTCGGTGGGGTTCTCGGCCGCAGCCAGCAGCCGCCAGCGGTAGCACTGCTCACAGACTCCCACCAACCGGAGACTGGTCATCACCGCTCGCCGGGTGCCATTAGGGTCGCCAGCTTCCAAACACCTCTTGGCCAATTCGTGGGCCGCGGCGTCCACCATGCAGTCGATTTGAGTTCGCAACCCGAAGTCGGCCCATCGATACATATCGCCGGTGCCTCCGGTGAATGGAGTACCCCGCACTAACTCCAAGGCAGACAGAAGATGCTGTCGTCCCTGTTCGGTGGCATCCTTGCGGGCGGCCGAAACGAGTGCTTCAAATCGGGCTACGTCGGTGCCCACCTCTGGTCGCAGTCGATAGATCCCTTTCGGGGTGGCTCTGGGCAAGTACGGCTTGCCGTCATTGTCGACTCCCAGAGCTCTTCGGGCACGGCTCACAGTGTTGGCGAGGGTCGACTTAGAGGGTGGAGCGTCCGGTGGCCAAAGATGGGCCTTTAACTGGTCGCGGTCGGCCCCTTCGGGGTGGAACGCCAGGTAGGCAACCAAGTCCAGCGCTCGCCGGGAGGCAAATGGCTGCGTTGTTCCTAGCACGTCAACGGTGCCAATCACCCGGACTTCCACCTCGGTCGGCATCTGTCCGAGGACGGGAGTGGTGATTTCAAGATCGGTAGGATGCGGTACCGACGGCAATTCCAGATGCACCCCATCAGTGTCCTTGGCAGTAGTCGCCAATTCGGCTACGGCGGCGACAGCAGCGCCAGTTAGGCCGTGAGGCTCCAGCCAAAGGTCGATTGGTTCCAGGAGCAGACCGTGCTCATCGAACCGCGCCGACCAAGTCGCATCGCTCAGCTCATGGGCCACGATGCAGACTGACGAACCGCACACCTCTAGAAGACGGTGGGCTTCTTCCTCGGTCAGCCGGTCGGGAACCAGTGTTACGGCCGGATGCCAGTGGTCACCGCCGTTTCCGATTCTGGTGTCAGCGTAAGAATAGCGGTTGCCAAGCAAGGCCCGGTTTTGGCGCTGTTGATAAGCAATTTTCTCGATTGCTGAGGTCACATCAGGTACGTACTCGACTCGCTCAAAGACGCCTAGGTCTTGGCCAAAACCTACGCATATCACTGTGAGGTCGTCGGCAAAGTGGCTGCTGGCCAACTGAATGGCCAAGGCGGCGCACAAGTTCTTGATCGCTTCTGGGTCGCCTTTGAGGCTCAGAGTAGTCATATGTTCAAGATTCAACAGAAACTCGTTACCGGATTTTCGCCCAATTGCGACCAGAGTGGGAACTGGCGCTGGCACTCCTTCAGCTTCTATCAAGAGATTTTCCAACGCCTCGCTTTTCGAAAGCGTCCAGATCATGTTGTCTTGGTTGGCATTGAATCCGTAGGGGGCATCAGCAGGGGTATCCAATAGAATCGACACTGCGTCCGATTCCGAGATTGCTCCGACGATTTCGGGTGGAGCGTGACCTGTGAATCGAGAGGACATGACCCGCAATGACGCGTCCAAAAAAAGGGCGCTGTCGGGATCTGAAGCGGCTTGCAATTGCCGTTCCAATTGAATGGCCTCACTCGTAGGTGATCCAGGCATACGTTCGTTTGGTAAGCGGCGACGCTGGACTCGTCGAAGCCGGGCCAAGATCCACAAAAGGCTGCTGGCGAATATCCCGAGACCGCCAACCGTGAACATCGTCTGCGTGGTGAAAGTGCCTTGCTGATCCTCATTGGTCGGTGTGACAGTGGCCACTACGGTCGGTTTTGCTGTCGCGTAGGCCATGACGGGGACTGTATGGTCCTTTGATTCTACCGGCGGGTCGGTGAGTGATTCGATAAACAGCGGTATCTCCAATTTAGGATCGTGCGAAGGTAGTCGCAGCTCCCATCCAGGCAAGATCAAGTTGGGATCTTGAATAATATCTCGGTTGGAATTGAAGATGTCTACCCACTTTTTTGGGTCATCGAGATGATTGGCTGCTAGCTCCCACAGCGTGTCTCCACTCTGCACCGTAATCTTGGTACTGTTGGACTCTGGTGAATTGAGGGAATCCTGATAGTTGTTTGCCGCAGACGGGTCTCGGTTCAATTCAACTGATGTTGGAAGGCGTGCGTCAGCAGGCATGACGAGTTCCCACCCCGGTTGAAGTCGGGTTAGTTCGGTAGGTGATTCTCCAACTGCCTGAAATTGTTCATGGTTGAGTACATACACTTCAGTCCATCTGTTCGGGTCACCCAAATATCGCTCAGCTAACATCTGCAAGCTATCTTTTTGTTGTACTATGTGTATGAGAGGCTTCTTATCAGTAAATTCGTCGTGGCTATCTAACTCGATCGTTGTGGGAGCAAGCAGATCTTGGTTATCAGCCATTGTGACTCCAGGCTGTTGAATTGAGAATGCAATTATCAAAGCCGTACTAATCATTCGAGCTGACAAGCTCTGTACAAATCGAGGGATCAACATAACTCGAGGGGCGACTCGACCGTGAAGATGAGCCCACAGCTCTATTGCAACTCCGGCCAGCAATTGCAACCAGAGAATCCACAGCACGATAGAGACTGATTTCGAGATTAGGGATGGGGGAATGGCTCCGGTTCTTATGGCGATTACTATCTTTGACCCCGACGGAATTTCTTGGGGTAGTGGCCACCCCACGCCAAGGATCAGTAGGATCGGAATGGTTACTAGCAAACCGGCCAGCAACACGGCTGAAGTCAGGCCGCGGATGAGTTCTGTCCGGTGCTCTTCGTTCGGGTTCATAAGTCGTTCCCTGTGCTAATGCCCCGCACCGCCCGTGCCGTGGCGGTGCCGGCCACTCGGCGTGAATCGATGCCAAGCAATGAGAGGATTTGAAGAGGCTGGGTCAGCCACACGGTTGCTGAAACCGTGTCGCCCCGAACTGATATCGACCAATCGTCGTGTTGGGCGAGGTACTCGGAGGCTGCGATTCGAGCCCTTGATGGGTCAACGAACACGTTTGTTGAGTCTCGGTATATCGATCCCGTGGAGATTGCTTGGGCCCCAGATCTGGCTGCTTCGAGAGCCAACGTGGAGGCTTCCCGCCTGGCATTCAAAATCTGGGCGCCGTCGAATGCCAACCCGCCGAGCATGACCTGTACCACAGCCAGGGCGACAAACACCACCGTGATCTGCCCTCGTTGACGGCGTCTCGATGCCTGTCCGGAGCCAGAGAGCCTGCTTGAAAGGTGCCCGGGCACGACTAGTGGTGTCCGCTTCGGTGGCGGTCCACCACTGATGCAGAGTCTGCCGACACCATCCGGCTTCCGGGAATGCTGAGCATGGTCAGATCCGACAACCGCACGGGGCATGAAACCTGGACTTGCACCCTCCCTCCTGGCTGGAGATCAATTTCCAGGACACGAACCTGGGGTCCGCCATGGCAGTCCACTTCCAACTGGCCCAAAGAGGCTTCCGCGATAGTGATAGCCGCTGCTTGGGCGGCAGCTACCGAACGGTATTGGGTCGCGGCTCGGGCGGCGCTGCGAGCCGCCGTGGTCAACTTGCTCTCGATCACCCCCGTTCGACCGGCGGCAACGACAAAGAAGAAGAGCAAGGCCATGACCGGAGTCAGCACCACTAGACCGACCACGCTGCTACCCCGATCAGATGCGCCATTGACCGGCCGATGCAACCGAGTTTCTCCCCTCATTTTTCATTCATGGGCATGAAGGTCTCGCGGGGCCCGACCGCAGTGAAAGAAATCCTCGGGGCATATCCAGGGATCAATGACTTCACGGTGGCCTGAACGGTCACCGAAAACTGCGATGAGTCCGTGTGAACAGAGACATCTACATCCGACAACAGATTCCCCGCGTAAGTTCCGATGACCGACTGAACCGCTGTTCGGGCAACCGCCTCCGCACCTGATTCGCCTTGACCGGCTAACGCACCGTCTTGAGCCGCGGCATCGACAATGGCCTGAGCGTGAAAGACCAGAGCAGCCTGAACAACGACAAGGATTAAGAACATGGCAATGGGTACGACCAGGACGGTGGTCGTGACTTCGCCGCGCTCATGTTCCATTCCTGGGTTGGTCCCACCACTATTGGTCAGCTGATCTTGCTGGTCTGCCCGGAGATAAAATTTGTGATGACCACACCAGCGGCCACTGCTGCGGCCACCAGAACCGCAATAATTATCACCGTCGAGGTCACGTCACCCCGGTCGCTTTGCCAGACCTTGCGGGCTCGTTGTTCGAGCCCGGCCCGCGCCGAGATGATTAGAAAATGAAATTTGGATCCCACTTTCACTTGTGTCTCCTGCCAGATTTCGGTTGGGGCGGTTCATGACGCCGATAGATGGATGTCTCGGGACTGTGCTTTGCTGGTCCATTCATGAGCTGACGATGGCGGCAAAGGCCGGATAGCCGATCAGTCCCAGAAACCCCGAGAACATGAGCACGACAGGGAGCGACATGCGCTCCGTAGACTGCTGGGCTTCTGTCTCCGCCTCGGTCAGCGCCCGCTCTCGCAAGCCCCGAGCTTTGGTGTGCAGAGACGATCGCACGCGAGAGCCAGAAGTGCTGGCCAACAGAAGCCATGCGGCGAGCTCTTCGAGTTCTGTCGAACCCAGATCCTGTGCCAGTTGCTCGAATGCAGTCCACAGAGGCTCGTTGGCCAATTGGGTTTGCCCCAATGCCCGCTTGATTTCGACAAATCCCCAAGCGGTGCCATGGGTCGCCGAGTCGATCAAAGCTCGTTCCATTCCAGCACCCCCTGACAGGTGAAGACCCACTAGATCCAGATAGACGCTGATTTGGTGGCGCAGCTCTCGACGGCGGTCTCGGGCCTTTTCACGCAACGAGAGATCGGGGACGAGGAATAGCAGTCCTCCTCCCAGAATTGATGCTATGACCACCAGCAAGGGAGAGATCCAAGTTTGGCTGAACCAGGCGATGATCCATACGCCCGCCGGCAGCCCTGCTCCTAGGAGCATCATTCCTAGTTTGGCGATGGCCAGTTCTTCCAGGCTTTGGCTGGTCGCTCGCAGATCGCGCGCCACCTGGCGTCTTCGCAGTCCAAGGGGTGCGAACGACCGTGCTGCGGCGCGTCCGATTCTCTCGCGGCGTGTTTCTGTTCGGTGGCTGGGCTCCGTTGGGTGGTTCAGCTCGCACAGTCGGGATTGCAATGGCTCTCGGGGAGGGAATACCCCCCAAAAGGCCACAGCGAGTCCAATCCCAATCACGGCGCCCAGGGCCAAGCCAACCGTCATCTGTGGCCCCCGCCGGCCGTGCCCGGGATTACGGGGGTGTGGCGCACGTCGAGGATTCGAGGCGGGCTGTTGAACTGGCTCATCTTCACCAGTGCGATAGCCGACCCGATGAACAGGCCGCCGATCACGGCGAGGGCAACCTGTCCCCACGCGGAGTCGTAGGGCGCCAAGTAGGGCCTGCTGAACCCCACCATGCCAACGGAGAACACAGCGACAACGCCGGCAATGAATCGGGCAGAAGTAAATTGCCGAGCCCGAGACGCCTCGATTCTCAATCGCATTGAGACCTCTTGGCGGGTGTTCTCAGCCAGTTCAGCCAGTGCCTCCTGCAATGATCCCGTCTGGTTGGCCGCGGCGAGTCGAAGCGTTACGGCAACGGTGT
This sequence comes from Acidimicrobiales bacterium, assembly GCA_963663255.1. Lineage (GTDB taxonomy): Bacteria > Actinomycetota > Acidimicrobiia > Acidimicrobiales > Bin134 > Poriferisocius. Next base: position 883,645 of record OY760141.1, on the reverse strand, counting down.
CGGCGACTCCGTGGTCCACCTCGTCGGCGAACTTGGCCAAGGCGTCGGGCAGTGGCTCCCGTTCTGCTCGTGCCGCCAGTTGCTGCACTTGGATGCGCACAGCCGCAGGTGCGGTAGCCGCAGTGGCTTTCAACGTCTCGATCAACCCTGATGCCGCGCTGATCGTGTCCCGCACCATCTCCACCCAGGTGGCCAGCGCGGCCATGCGATCAACCTCCCGGTCGCGGTTCGCTTTGGCGCCTATTACGGTCGGGGCGCTAAATCCGGCTATGCCCACGATGAGTCCGGCAACGACCCACCTGGTTAACACGACTGCGGCGACGAACCCCGTGACTGCGATGGCAACGCGGAGCGCAAGTGGGGCAGTTGGCCCCCGGAGTCTCTCAAACAGCATTGGGCGGCTTTTGTCCGGCCATGATGGGATGCCCCGCCAGCCGAGCAGGGCTGTGAAGGCTCCACTGCCCACGGCAGCCCCAAGCAGCGCTCCAACAAGCGAAGTCACTTCCGGTCCTTGAACACTTCGACGCTCTTCACTTCGCCCATCGAGCTACCGGCGACCTCTCGTACCGAGGCCACTCGGCGACGGCCGTCGCGTCCCCTGCTCACATGGACTACGAAGTTGATGCTCTCCGCGATCATCCGGCAGGTGGCTTCTACCGGGATGTGCTCAGCGGAACGCAGTGCGTAGGTGGCGATCTTGCTGAATGCTGCCTGAGAAGAGTTGGCGTGAATTGTGCACATCGAGCCGTCGTTTCCGGTGGACAGAGCGGCCAACATGTCCACCACCTCGGGGCCTCGCACCTCACCTACAACCAACCGGTCGGGTGACATGGCCAAGGCATTGCGCACCAGTTGCTGCATGGTGATTCCCCCCGAACCCTCGATGTTGGCTGTCCGGGTTTCCATCTCGATTACGTCGCGATGCCGGTCGGGATCTGCGGTCAGGCTCAGTTCCAATCGGTCCTCAATGGTTATCAGCCGCTCATCGGGATCACAGGCGTTCAGAAGAGCTCGCAGGAGCGTTGTCTTTCCGGCGTTGGTTCCTCCGCAGATGATGATGCTTTTCCGGGCTTGCACCGCGGTGCGCAAGAATTCTCGGAGCGTCTCGTCGAGGGTGCCTAGCTCGCACAGGTCATCCAAGGTCACCCGCTCGTGGCGATGACGGCGAATAGATACTGCGGGGCGTTCGGACACAGCCATCACTGCGTTCAGTCGAGATCCGTCGGGCAGCTGCAAGTCAAGAAATGGGTTGGCGAGATCGAACCGCCTTTCATTGCGGCCTAGCCGGGCCGCCGCTTTGCGGATGAGAGCTACCAATTCATCGTCCGAACCGGCAACTGGCTCAGCTCGTCGTTTAATCCCACCGGCGTGATGTACCCAAACCGTGTCGCATCCGTTGATGTTCACATTCTCCACGGAGTCATCGGCCAACAGCCTCTCTATGGACCCAAGTCCGAACAAGATGGCCAGCACTTCGTCGGTTACGAATGACTCTTCGGTGCTGTCAATAGGGGGCAGAAACGCCCTTGCCCGTTCCGCGGCGATGGTGTCGAGAGCCTCCAGGATGAATTGTCTGGCCATGGCCTTTTGCTCGAGCCGATCACCGAATTGGCTTGCTTCGGTCCGTTCGAATTCCCTGGTGACCGTGGCCAGCACCTGTTCGATGTAAGCGGAGGCAGTCATCGGCTCTAGTTAGGCGGCCGCATGCCCGGCTGTCGGGGTTTGCAGGCGGTAGTGGATCCGGTGAACAAGTTCGGCCAGGGTTCGCCACAGCAACAGCCGGCGGTGACGCCGGTTGGCCGGCAGGCCGCCCCCCAGTGCTTGGGCCACCCTCGGTTCGTGAGCCATGACTCCCAATAGATCGAGATGAGACGCCTTTGCCATCTCGGTTGGCGGATATGGCCGGTCGCCCACGCAAACCAGTGCGGTTGGAATTTTATGGGCAACCAACCTTCGGGCTTGATGAACCAACGGGACGAGATGGTCGAACCGCGGTCGAGCAACGAGAACGAGCAGATCGCAGTTCTTGACGAGCTCCACGGAAGGGGAATTGGAGCGCACCCGGCCGACGTCAACCACAGCGTCGACGTCGTCGAACCGGCCAAAGCCTTCGGCCAATCGCCCCGCGATCGGGCTGAGTACTAAAGCGGCGGTTTCTCCGCACCCAGGAGCAACTACGGCGGGCAATTGACCGACTAGCAGCTGGCTGTTGGCCTGCAGCCGATTGATCGTCAACTCATGCCGGGCTGTGCCGGAAAGCTCTACCAGGGAGGGTGTGAGGGCAAGGCCGAAGCGCGCCGCCAACACTCCGCCATCACCGTCTGCCTCTACCAGAACTACTCGTCGTCCAGTGGTCGCTTCCCAGGACAGGCCAAGTCCAACCGCAAGGCTGGTAACCCCGGGACTGGCTTTCGCACTCCCTACCGCGATGATGCTCATCGAGCCGCTCCAGTCACCGATGACTCGTGATTCGGAAGGCCGCTTGCTGGTCGGGGGTCTCCTGGCAACAGGATCAACCGCAGCTCGTTGGAAGCAGCAGCTCTGCTAATGGGAACAGCATCGTCAGCAGAGGCCAACAACGACACAAACAGCGCTTCTTGTCCTGAGTCCAGCACCTTGCTTACTTCGGCGACCTTGGCCTGAGTGAAATTGTCGGCGATCCTGGGCGGTCCAGCTTGATTCGCCCGACTATCCCGGTCGGTGGTGCTGGGTTCGCGGTTCTCGCCAGTGAAAACCACCCCGACCGATTGGCCAGGGCTGAGGTGAGCGATCGGATATCCACCAGCTTGGAGAACAACGCCGACTACGGCCTCGTCCTGATCTATCGGTGAGCTAGTCGACAGCAGTTCAGGGTGGAGGATCGTTCCCTGGGGGATGGCGGCTCGGACGGTGCGGCCAACCACGGAGTCCAAGTCGGACATCGGGACAAAGCCCGCTCCCTGACCGCTGGCAACCTCAACCGCTCGCAAGTCGTCGATCTCGACCATCGAGCCACCGGCGATGTCCCGTCTGGCCACCGCCACCGCGGTGCGGCTGCTGAGCGACGATGCCCAGAGCGCGAAGACAATTGCCGCGGTGAGAGTGACGGTCAGCCCGAGTACCACCCAGGGGAGCTGCTGTCGACGGTCTTCGCTAGCCATCCGCATGGATTGTTTCCGCAAGGTGGGGGAGGGAGCCGTCGAGCCGCTCCGATGTCCCCAATCTGCCACACCCCGCTTAGGGAAGCAAGAGGTATTTCAAATGTTTCTATGAATTGCTGTTCGGCTGGTATTGGCAGATGTGGGGAAGTTGGCGGTATCGCTCGCCTACGTCGAGGCCGTATCCCACCACGAAGTCGGGGGGGATCTCGAAACCCACATAGCGCAGGTCGAGGTCTTCGTACTGGCGGCCCTTGCGAACCAACAGAGCGCACACCTCCAGGCTGGCCGGGTTGCGAGCGGCGAGGTTCTTGCGGAGGTAGTTGAGGGTCAGGCCGCTGTCGATGATGTCTTCCACCAAGATCACGTCTCGCCCGGCGAGATCGAGGTCGAGGTCTTTGACGATCCGCACCACACCGCTGGTGCGGGTGGAGCTGCCGTAGGACGACACCGCCATGAAGTCGAACTCCACCGGCAGTTGGATGGCCCGAGCCAGATCGGCCATGAACATGAAGGCGCCCTTGAGCACGCCCACCAGCAGGGGGGCCTGGCCTTGGTAGTCGGCGGTGATGCGGCCCCCGAGGTCGGCGATGCAGGCCTTGAGCTCGTCGTTGGAGATCAGGATCGGGCCGGGATCGCCGTTGCCGCTGCCTTCCTCGCTGGACACAGCGGCCAACCTAGTAGTGCTTATCTCTGCAAGCCGAGCCGTTGGGATGATCGGGTGACTCGCCAACCTCCGCCAATTTCGGTGGATCGGGCCTCATTTCGGGCCACTGCCAAAACCCTCTCGATGGCGGCCGAATCAGGCGGGTGTTCGTCGCCGGTCTCGCGTTGGATCCACCGCCGCAGCGCCATCTGGGCCAGGGGCTCGGGGGCTTCGGCTACCGCCTTGGCGTCGGTGGGATCTATGGCCGACGCCAGCTCATCGATGAGGTCTCTGATCCCGCCCATCAAGCCCGCGCTGCGGACGATGATCGGCACCACGTCGCGCTCGGCAATATCGCACAGCATCGGCAGCAGCTCGTGGCGGATTCGATTGCGGCGATGAGCGGGGTCGAGGTTCGACGGGTCTTGTACCGGTTGCAGGCCGACGGCATCGCACAGTGCCTCGGTCTCGTGGCGGCGCAAGGCCAGTATCGGGCGGCGGGCCGGGTCGATGCCGGCCAACCCGTCGAGGCCTGCTCCTCGGATGAGGTTCAACAGCACTGTCTCGGCTTGATCGTCGGCGGTGTGGCCGGTGAGCACGCCCTGGGGGAGCACCTCGTATCGGGCGGCCCGGGCCCGGGCCTCCAGGTTGGGTCCGGGCTGGCAGTGGGCGGCGCAGGCTTCGAAGGCCGCACCCCAGCGGGCGGCGGCTCGGGCCACCACGTCGGCCTCAGCGGCTGAGCCGGGCCGCAGCCCGTGGTCCACATGCCACGCAGTCACCCGGCAGCCCGCGTCGGTGGCCAGTACCAGCAGGGCCAAAGAGTCGGGGCCGCCCGACACCGCGCAGTCCACCGCGGTTCCCGCGGGAGGAAACGTACAGCGCGCTTGCAGGTCAGAGATTTGGGCGCTCACTCAGACAGTGCGTGAGTGCCGTTGACCCGGTTGATCCATTGCTGGGGATTGCGGATCTCGGTCATGGTGGGCAGCCGATCGGACGATTCCCACACCCGGTTCAAGAGCTCGGGGCCGCCTCGGGCCTCCACCGTCTCGATGAACGCCTCTCCGGCGGCGTATTGATTCAGCTTGGCCTCGATGCCGATGATGCGCTGCAACAGCTTGGACACCCCCTTGGCCGAGCTGCGGCGGTGGCGCAGCACCCGGGCGAACCGGCTGGCATCGGGGACGTGGTCGGCCCCTGCCCGGTCCATGGTGATGTCGCCATGGCCCTCCAGCAGGCTCATCATGCCGCCGATACGATCCAGCACCACCTTCTGCTCGGCGGTGGCCAAAAGGGCGGGGAGGCCACCGTCGGCCAGCGGGTCCTCGCCCCGCCGTCGAGCTTCGATCACCTGCTTGGCCACGAATTTGAAGTGCTCCAAGTCGGGCTCGGCCGCATCCAAGGCCTCTTGCACCAGGCCCAAAAAGTGGGGTCGCAGCCATTCGATGCCGGTGAACTGGGCTCGATGGGTGGTCTCGTGCAGAGCCAGCCACAGCCGGAACTGGTGGGGGTCGAAGCCGTGCTTGTGCTCGAGGGCCATAACGTTGGGGCCCACGTAATAGACCATGTCTTGGTCTTCGGGACGGTCGTCTTCGATGATGAGAAGGTCGTACTGGCCCAGCACCCGGGTGGACATCCAGCCCAGCACCGCCCCCATCTCGGTGCCGCTTACCCGCTGGGTAACAGGGGCCAGCCAAGAATGCGACACCCGCTCGGCCATCTTTTCGGTAACTGGGCGCAGCAGCCGCTGGAAAGAGGCCACGTTGGCATTCACCCACTGGGCGCGGGTGGCCACCTGGGCCCGGGCGGCACCCGACATCGACTTCAGCCCGGTTTCGGCCGCAACTAGTTCCTCGGCCTGAGCGGTCAGCTCAGCCAGCTCGGGGGCAAGGCTGCGGTAGTGGTAGGAATCGAGAAACGGCTCGTGGCCGCCGACCCTTTTGGCTACTCGCTCTGCCAGCCGCCAATCGACCGGATCGGCCGTTGCCACCACCGGCTTCTAACTGCTCTCGTCGGTGCTTTGAGCGTTGAGATCTCGCGGTTGCCGGGGGCCATAGCGGGGCGCAACCACCTTGACGAAGTAGCCGACGATGGTGGCGATCACCAAGGGCACTGTGCCGATGACCAACAGAAGGGCGATCCACCAGTGCCACACCACCGCAGCAATCAAATCCATGCGACCACCCTAGGCGACCTGCTCCCGATGACTCCATGCCAACAAGGGCAGGGGCTGCACGATTCGGTCATGGTCTCAGACTCGTTAGAAGTCTTGGATGTCCAGGTCGTCGAGCACGACGCGCTGGAGGGTCTCGGTAATGCGGATTTGCAGGGAGGCGGGGGCTGACTCCCGACAGGCCTGGCTCATGGCCATCTTGAAGAGGACCTCTACATCCATCACCTGCACACAGGGGAGGCAGTGGCCCAACTCCACCCGCACTTGGCTGATGCTCTCCAGTGTGGGCTGGCCGTCTAGGGCCTGGGCGATGAGCTCGCGCGAGAAGTCGCACTGGTGGGGAACCCCCAGGCAATCCCTCTCGCTGCTCATCACGGTGCCTCCGAAAATCAGATGCCAGCCGAAGCCGGCGCCCGTTCAGAATCTGGCGGGTCGACCCAACCTCGGGTCTTCCCAAACTCTAGTAACCGCTTTTGCAGCGTTTTTCTTCCCCGATGCAGCCTGCTCATTACTGTTCCCATGGGAATGTCCAGGATTTCGGCGATTTCCTTGTAGGCGAAACCCTCCACATCGGCCAACAGCACGGTGATCCGGTACTCCTCGGGCAGCGACTCCAGGGCGTCCACAATCTCTGATTCGGTGATCTGCTCCATCAACACGTCCTCGGCGCTCGCCCCCAGAGCCGCCTTGGTGTCGCCTCCCAGCCGCTGGTGGAGGTACAAATCTTCGACCCCGGCCAGATCCACTGACTTCGGCTTGCGCTGCTTGCTCCGGTAGGAGTTGATGAAGGCGTTGGTAAGGATGCGGAACAGCCAGGCCCGCAGATTGGTGCCCTGCTGGAAGTTGCCGAATCCCCGGTAGGCCCGCAGATAGGTTTCCTGCACCAGGTCTTCGGCGTCGGCGGCGTTGCGAGTCATTCGCCGGGCTGCTGAATAGAGCTGATCCATGTACTCCATGGCTTGCTCTGCGAATGTGGCTTGGTCAGCCATTTGAAAACAGCTTACTTCTGCGATCGGCGAATGTAACCGCGACTGAGATGAACAAAAAATGAATACAAAAAGTCATCTTTAGCCGGTTCAGCCCACCTGCTCCCGCCACGGAACGTGCTTGTCAACCCGTGGTTCCGGGGGCAGTCCGAGCACCCGCTCGGCCATGTTGTTGCGGTGCACCTCGTCGGTCCCCCCGCCGATCGATCCCCAGAACCGGTTGAGCGCCTCGTTGGACCACACCGCAGTGTCGGCGTGGTCGCCGGCCACGCCGTAACCCCCCAGGATCCCCACGCCCAGATTGCCCCGGTCCCGGCGGCTCTCCGACCAGTACACCTTGAGTGTCGAACCGTCGAAAGTGGGTTGGCGACCCCGGCGCACATCCTCTTGCAAGCGCCGGCCCATCAGATCCAGCAGCTTCTCTTTGGTGTAGGCCTGCGCCAGCTCTTGGCGGACTGTCGGGTCTTGGTCCATGCCCCACCGCTGAGCCAGGGCGATCAGGTTGGCCGAGCTGTCGGCCCGGTCCATGCCGCCGCCGATCATGGTGGATTCGTTGGCCAACACCAGCCGAGCCACCGCCCACCCGCCGTTCACCTCGCCGACCACGTTCTCAGCGGGGATCCTCACGTCGCTCAAGAACACCTCGTTGAAATGGGCCGACCCATTGATGGTGCGAATCGGCCGGGGATCCACGCCGAGCGTGGCCATATCGAGCAAGAAGAAGGTGATCCCCTTGTGCTTGGGGGCGTCGGGGTCGGTGCGGGCCAAAAGGATCCCCCAGTCCGACAGGTGGGCTGAGGAGTTCCACACCTTCTGGCCGTATACCACGAACTCGTCGCCGTCCCGGTCGGCCCTGGTGGCCAGATTGGCCAGATCCGACCCGGCGCCGGGTTCGCTGAATAGCTGGCACCACACCACGTCGCCTCGCAGCATGGGCTTGAGGTGGCGGGCCTTTTGCTCCTCGGTCCCGAAGTGGCCAATGGCCGGGCCGGCCAAGGCGATCCCGGCGGCGAGAAACCCGCTGGTCACGTCGAAATTGGCGGCCTCCTGCTGGAAGATCTGCCGCTGCCAACGCTCGCCGCCCGCGCCGCCGTGGTCCCCAGGCCAGTCGATGGCCGCCCACCCGCTGTCGTACAGCTCCCGCTGCCACGCGCGGCACCGGTCCATGTGGACCCTCTCCGCGGCCTCATCGGGATGGGTGGTCCGAGTCGACCAGCCGTCGCCGTCTTCCCGCAAGGGTGCTCTGGCTACCAGCCAAGTCCGCACCTCGGCTCGGAACACGGCCTTCTCCGGGGTGTCTTCTAAGTGCTCAGCCACAGTGCGACGATACGGTATTGCGCCACTAGGTGGGAACAGAGGGGGAACGCAAGTGGCCAAGGAGAGATACGGAGTCCAAGACGACGAGGTGGAGATTGAACGCAACCGCCTCTACATATTGGCCGAGGCCCGCGACCCCCGCACCCGCCGCATCTTGGACAACACAGGGCTGAGTCCCGGGTGGCGATGCTGGGAGATGGGAGCCGGCGCCGGTACGGTGTCGGCTTGGCTGGGCAGACGAGTCGGTCCCGACGGCTCGGTGTGGTCCACCGATGTGGATCTCCAATTCCACCGCCCGGTTTTGCCCAACGTAGTGGTGGAACAGCACGACGTGACACGCGACCCCGTGCCCATCTCGGCGTTCGATCTCGTACATGCCCGGGCTGTGCTCCAGCACCTGCCCGAGCGCGACCAGGTGATGGAGAAGCTGTGGGATGCCTTGGTGCCCGGCGGCTGGCTGATGGTGGAGGACGGAGCATTCGCGTCCTTCGCCGACCAGACCCTGCCCGAGCCCTACGCCACCGTCCACCGCTATGTGTCGACGGGGGCCATCAGCGAGTGGCGCGACGCAAACTACGGGGTACGACTGCCCGGACGCTTTCGGGATCTGGGAGCAGCCGACGTCGACATCGTCGGCAATGTGTGGGCCATGCGACCGGGGGAGCCCGGAGGCGAGTGGTGGTTCATGGCCTTGGAGCGGGCCATTCCCCGGCTGGTGAAGGCCGGATTGGTCACCTCCGAAGACGGTGAGACCGCTCTGGCTCAGGTTCGAGAGCCCGGATTTGTCATGATGAGCTCAGTATCGATCGCCGTGGTCGGCAGAAAGCCCTCGAATTAGAGAACTCAGGAGGCAAGATGGAATCACTGGAGCTATGGAATCCCGCCACCTTCAAGAACGGATTTCCCCACGACTATTTCCGCCACAAGCGCGACAACGACTCGGTGTTCTGGTGCGAGCATCCCCACTGGACCGGATTCTGGAACGCCACTCGCCACGCCGACGTGCTGCGGGTATCCCGCGACTCAGATTGCTTCAGCAACCAGCCCAACCCCTTCTTGCCAGGCGATCGGGGCCCTGCGGTTGATGACGGGTCCAACCAGGAGATGCTCATCAGCCTGGACCCACCCGACCACACCAAGATGCGCAAGCTTGTCAACCGGGGCTTCACTCCTCGCCGGGTACGTGATTTAGAGGACAACATCCAGGCCCAGGTTGACCGCCTGATTGATCAGGTGTCAGACAAGACCAGCTGTGAGATGGTGAACGAAATCGCGGTGGAGCTGCCCTTGCAGGTGATCGCCGACTTGGTTGGCGTGCCCGAAGAAGACCGTCGCCAGATATTCCACTGGACCGAGATCACGTTCGGCTTCGATGAGAAGTACACCCTTGAAGAGCAGATAGAGGCTGGAGCGCAGATGTTCGCCTATGCCGATCAAATGTGCGAGATCCGCAAGAAGGAGCCCCACGACGACCTCATCGGAGTGCTGTTGGAGGCCGACATCGACGGAGAATCGTTGAATCAGCTGCAGATCGACGTTTTCTTCATGCTCCTCCAGAACGCGGGCTCTGAGACCACCCGCAACCTCATCACCACCGGCACTATGGAGCTGCTCCGCAATCCCGAGCAGCTCCAGATGCTCAAGGACGATCCGTCGCTTATCCCCAACGCCGTGGAGGAGCTGTTGCGCTACACCACCCCGGTGATGCAGTTCGTGCGTAGGCCCCGCTATGACACCGTGGTGGGGGACCAGGAGATCAAAGCCGGCGACCCGGTTGTGATCTGGTATCCGTCGGCCAACCGGGACGAGCGGGCTTTCGACAACCCTGACACGCTGGACGTCACCCGCGATGCCAGCCAGCATGTGTCCTTCGGCGCCGGCGGCCCCCACTTCTGCTTGGGGGCGTCGTTGGCCCGTCTAGAAGCCAAAATGATGTTCGAGGCCATCATCGGGCGCTTCGACGGCTTAGAGCTGGGAGTGGACGACCCTGCCATCCTGCCCCGCCTGCATTCCACTCTTGTGGACGGCTACGTCGAGTTGCCTCTGCATTGGAAGTCGGTCAGACCCGCCGCCTAGACGGTTGTCTCGCATACTGCATATAAGTTGTTAGGCTAACTTGACACACTGAGGCAGCCACCCTAGGGTTTCGCACCCATGACCAAGATTTCGCATGTCGGACTGGCTGGCGTGGTTGTCGTCGCTGCCCTTGTTTCTGCTGCCTGCGGCGGCAACGGCGGCACGAAACTGGACGGCGTTGCCGCCACCATTTACGACGGAAAATGCGCCGACGACAACGGCTCGTCGGTAACCGTCTACTCCGGTCGGAGCGAGAACTTGATCAAACCGGTGCTGGATGCATTCGCCTGTGAATCCGGCACCTCCGTACGAGTGCGCTGGGCCTCATCCACCGATCTGGCCCTGTTGATTGATACCGAGGGCGATCGCACCGACGCCGATGTGTTCATCTCCCGGTCGCCGGGCCCGGTGGGATTCCTGGAGTCCAAAGGCCTGCTCACCTCGATGGACCCCAGCGTGCTCGGTTTGGTGGCCGACGAGCACCGGGGGGCCAATGGCACCTGGATCGGATTTTCCGGCCGCAAGCGGGTGCTGGTCCACAATCTCGACAGCATGCCCCCCTCGGAGCTGCCCAACTCTGTGTTCGAGCTCACCGATCCAGAGTGGAAGGGCCGAGTGGCCATTCCCGCCACCAACGGCTCTTTCCTCGACTGGTTCACCGTGTTCCGCGATCAGTACGGCGATGACGTGGCCACCAAATGGCTCAACGACATGGTGGCCAACGACGCCCGCTACTACCCCAACAACGTCGCCATCGTTGAGGCCGCTCATCGGGGCGAGATCGACGTGGGCTTGGTGAACCACTACTACAACTATCGGATGGCCGCTGACGCCGGTTCGGCCCATCGGGCGGCCAATCACGACCTGTCCGACGAGGACATCGGCTCGCTGCTCGTCATCACCGCCGCCTCTATGACAACCAGCGTGGATAATCGGGAAGCATCCCAAGACCTCATCGCCTATCTGCTTTCCCCCTTGGTGCAGCGCTACTTCACCCGCAACACCTACGAATACCCCCTGGCTGGGGGCGTGGAACCCAACCCCGCGTTGCCCCCGCTCACTGCCCTGTCCATCGGCTCCGTAGATTTCGACGCCCTCGGCGGCGGCTTCGAAGGCTCCGAAGACATCATCCAAAAAAGCGGCATCACTAGCAACTAACAACAGCCAACCCGCCGGTGGATGGTAACGATGAAGAACGCCATTCTCGCTGCGCTGTGGATCAAGCCTGCCTCACGATCTAACGTTTCATACGTGGACGTCGACCCCCTAGATCTCATCTCCCCCAAGCGCTACGGCGCCAACGGCCAGCCTCACGAGACGCTGGCCTGGATGCGCCAGAACTCCCCCATTCACTGGTGCGAACCCGACGGCTTCCAGAACTTCTGGGCCGTCACCCGCCACGCCGACATCATTGAAGTCTCCATGCAGCCCGAGTTGTTCAGCAACGAGGCCGACAGCATCACCGTGCGCACCGACCAGCAGGTCGCCGATTTGGAGGAACACGGCAGCATCATCGGCGACATGCGGACCATCATCAGCATGGACCCGCCTGATCATCGGCTCTACCGCAAGGTGGCCAGCGGCTTCTTCACCCCCCGGGGCATCAGCGAACTCGACCAGATCGTCAACGACAGCGCCAAGGCCCTGCTCGACAGCCTGGGCGATGAGGGCGAGTGCGATTTCGTGGACATCATCGCCCAGCGTCACCCGCTGAGAGTGCTGGCCACCATCTTGGGCATCGACCGAGAAGACGAGGAGCGCCTGCTGGTGCTAACCCAGCAGCTCCTGTCTGGCGACGACCCCGACTACCAGCGCGAGGCTAAAAACCGTTATCAGGCCAGCGCAGAGGTGGGCATGGAGTTCTACGCCATGTTCGACCGCATCATCAAGGACCGACGGGCCAACCCCCAAGAGGATCTGGCCACCATGCTGGCCAATGCCCATCTCCCCACCGGCGATTCCCTGCCCGAGATTGAGACCTTCGGCTACTACCTCATTGTGTTCACTGCCGGCCACGACACCACTCGAAATGGCCTGTCGGGCGCGCTGGAGGCCTTCCTCGAAAATCCCGATCAGCTTCAGCGGCTGAAGGAGAACCCCGAGATGACCAAGGACGCAGTGGAGGAGGTGATCCGCTGGTCAACCCCGGTCAACTACATGAAGCGCACCGCCATGGCCGACGCCACTGTGGCTGGTCAACCGGTGAAAGAAGGCGACTTCGTGGTGTTCTTCTATGCCTCTGGCAATCGGGATGAGGCGGTGTTCGACCGTCCCCACGACTTCGACATCGGCCGCCACCCCAATCGTCATCTGGGATTCGGCTGGGCCGAACACTATTGCTTAGGGGCGCATCTGGCCCGAGCCAGCACCCAGGCCCTCATCAAGCAGTTGGCCGAGCGGGTGGTCGAGATCGAGCCGGCGGGGCCGATCGTTCGCACCGAGTCCAATCTCATTGTCGGCGCCAAGAAGCTGCCGGTTCGCTACAAGCTCCGCCCCGCAGCCTGAACCCTTTTCCAAACTCCGACCCCAACTGAAACCACCATGAGCACTAACGACAACACTCCTGTCCACTATGACGCCGTGGTTATCGGCGCCGGCTTCGCCGGCATGTACATGCTCTACAAGCTGCGTCAACTCGGGCTGACCGCCCGGGTGTATGAGCGCGGCGACGACGTGGGAGGCACCTGGTACTGGAACCGCTACCCCGGCGCCCGCTGCGACGTGGAGAGCCTGGAGTACTGCTACAGCTTCGATCCCGAACTCGAACAAGAGTGGGAGTGGACCGAGCGCTATCCCGGCCAGCCCGAGATCCTCCGCTACGCCCAGCACGTGGCCGAGCGGTACGACCTGTATCGGGACATCCAGTTCAACACCATGGTCACCAAGGCCGCGTTCGACGATGACACCGGCCACTGGCACGTAAGCAGTGCGCCCGCCGTCGATCACATCGACCACAACCACGCTCCCAACGTCGACGACACCGACCACGTGACCGCTCAGTACCTCATCACCGCGGTGGGATGTCTTTCGTCCTCGAACGTTCCCGACATCGCCGGTGTCGGCTCATTCCGGGGCGAGGTGTGCCATACCGGTCGCTACCCCAAAGAAGGCATCGACTTCGCTGGCAAGCGGGTCGGGATCATTGGCACCGGGTCGTCGGGCATACAGGCCATCCCGGTGATCGCCGAGACCGCCGACCACCTCACCGTGTTCCAGCGCACTCCGCAGTTTGCCATCCCAGCCCGCAACCACCCCCTCGACCCGGTGGAGCAGGCCGAGGTCAAAGCCGACTACCACCGGCTCCGGGAGCAGAACAAGACCCAGCAGGGAGCGCTCGGCGCCCGCTTTGACTGGAACGAGGGCTCGGTGCTCGACGTCGAGGTCGAGGAGGCGTTCAAGGAGTTCGAAACCCGCTGGGAGATGGGCGGCTTCGCCTTCCTCGGTGCCTACGGCGATATCGCCCGCACGCCGGAGGCCAATCACGTCGCCGCCGACTTTGTGAAGGAAAAGATCCGCGAGACGGTAAAGAACCCCGTGGTGGCCGACCGACTCATCCCCACCACCTACATCGGCTGCAAACGCCTGGTGCTAGACACCGACTACTTCGTCACCTTCAACCGCGACAACGTCACCCTGGTGGACATCAGCGAGAACGTCGTAGACGAAATCACTCCCGATGGCCTGCGGCTCACCGACGGCACCCACTACGACCTCGACGTGATCGTGTTCGCCACCGGCTACGACGCCATGACCGGCTCGCTGCTCCGCATCAACATCCAGGGCCGAGGCGGGCTTCCCCTGTCCGAGCAGTGGTATGCCGGACCCCGCACCTACCTGGGCCTGGGGGTGCCCGAGTTTCCCAACATGTTCACCATCACCGGCCCGGGCAGCCCCTCGGTGCTGGCCAACATGATCGTGTGCATCGAACAGCATGTCGACTGGATCGGCGACTGCATCGACTACATGCGGGCCAACGGCCATCGCCACATCGAGGCCACCGAGGAAGCCACCGAGGCTTGGGTGGACCATGTGAACCTGGTGGCCAGCTACACGCTCTACCCCACCTGCAACTCCTGGTATCTGGGGGCCAACATCCCCGGCAAGACCCGGGTGTTCATGCCCCTGCCCGGCTTCCCGCCTTATGCCGAGAAGTGCGATCAGGTGGCCTCCGACGGCTATGAGGGGTTCGCCCTGACCGATGGGTGAGCGCCCCTTTGCTGTGGCATCGAACGAGGCCGACAAACAGCGTCCCGTTGTTGTCGTTTCCAGCGATACCCACATCGGGCCCCGGCTAGTCGATGACTTGCGGCCGTATTGTACGGCCCCTTATCTCAGGCGATTCGACGAATTCGCCGCGCAGATGGACCGAGCTCGAGAAGAGCTCTATCAGCAGATGCAAGGGCGCGATACCGCTAGCTTCCGTCGAAATCACCAGACCGCCGGCCACTACGACATGGATGCTCGGCTGCGGGACCTCGACCGGGAGGGCGTGGCGGCTGAAGTGATCTTCCACGGCAGCCAGAACGAGGAGGCCATGCCGTGGGGCACTTTTGTGGCGTTCTACGGCCCAACCACCAACGATCTCGACCTGGTCGGTCAGGGGCGGCACATCTTCAATCGCTGGCTGGCCGATGCAGTGTCGGTGCAACCCGAGCGCCACGTGGGGCTGGCTCATCTCCCTATGTGGGACATTGACGCCGCAATTGACGAGGTCAACAGGGCGGCCGATTCCGGGTTGCGAGGCGTGAACTTTCCCGCGCCCCGTCCAGAGGTCCTTCCCTACAACGATCCTGCATGGGATCCCTTCTGGGCGGTATGCGCCGAGCGAGGCCTTCCGTTGACCACCCATTCTGGGGCGGGAAACCCAAAGGAATGGACTGGCCGAGAAGCAAGTGTGCTCATGTCGCTCGAATCTGGTGGTTGGTTCAGCCGTCGGGCTCTCCATCAGATGATCTTTGGAGGGGTGTTCGAGCGCTACCCCGGTCTCACCCTGGTGCTCACCGAGCAGCCCGGAGACTGGTGGTCTTACACCTTGCGGGAGATGGACTCGGCTTATCTTTCCCAACGCAGCGTTCTCAGCGTTCAGGTTCCCCGTCTGCCCAGCGAGTATTGCCGAGAGAACGTAGCCATCGGGGCCAGCTTCTTGGCCCACTTCGAGGCCGTGGATGCTGTCGAATCCGGCTACACAGACCAGGTGATGTGGGGTTCGGACTACCCCCATACGGAGGGTACCTACCAATTTCAAGACGATGAGAGCGAGCCATCGATGGGCCGCCTGGCTATGCGCCATACGTTTGCCGGCATCGAGGGCGATGCGGTGCGGGCCATGGTCGGTGAGAACGCCATGCGGATTTACGGACTCGACACCCAGCGGCTGCAAGCGGTAGCCGACCGAATTGGAGCCCCTTCACTAGAAGAGCTCGGTACTCCTATAGAGGAGGTACCCGTAGACGGCGGCCGCCTCTCGTTTCGTACTTTTGGACCATGGGCCTAAACGGCCGAGGGGAGAGCAATGACTGATAACGGCTATCGCATTGGGCTCACTTTGAACGAGTCAACTTCGCCGCCGGTCCAACGGCCTTACAGCTCCGATGCCCCCAACGTGTTGGTCATCGTGTTGGACGATCTCGGATTCGCCCAGTTGGGGTGCTACGGCTCCGACATCGAAACTCCCAATCTCGACCGGTTGGCAGGCCGGGGGCTGCGATTCACCAATTTCCACACCACCGCGGTGTGCTCGCCCACGCGGGCTTGTCTGCTCACCGGGCGGAACCATCACCGGGTGGGGGTCGGCATGCTCACCGACATGCCCATCAACTTTCCCGGTTACAACGGTCAGATCCCGGATTCGGCTGGGACGCTGGCCCAATACCTGCGAGCTGAAGGATGGGCCAGCTATGCGGTGGGAAAGTGGCACCTCACCCCCCGCGACCAGCGGCCGGCCGGGCCGTATGACACCTGGCCCACCGGGGTTGGGTTCGACCACTACTACGGGTTCCTCAATGGGGAGACCAACCAGTGGACCCCCCAGCTCATCCGGGACACTACTTATATCGAGCCTCCGGCCACCCCGGAGGAGGGATACCACCTCGATAGCGACCTGGCCGATCAAGCCATCGACTATCTACGCAACCTGCGGCTGGCCAACCCCGAGCGGCCGTTCTTGATGTGGTATGCCACCGGAACGCCCCACGCCCCCCATCAGGCCCCTCCGGAGTGGATCGACCGCTACGCCGGGCGCTTCGACCGGGGCTGGGACGTTTGGCGCGAGGAGGTGTTGGCCCGCCAGAAGGAAATGGGGGTCATCTCCGCTGATGTGGACCTGTCGGATCGCCCCGAATGGGTCGAGCCCTGGGACGAGATCGACCCCGAGCGTCAGCGGCTCTACACCCGCATGATGGAGGTGTACGCCGGGTTCCTGAGCCACGCCGATCATCACATCGGCCGGCTGCTGGACCATTTGGAGCGATCCGGTGATGCCGACAACACCGTCATCGCTCTCATCTCCGACAACGGAACCTCGGCCGAGGGTGGCCCCAACGGCAGCTGGAACCAGATCCGCCACTACATCAGCGACGAACCCGACGACCTGGAACTGGAGCTATCCCACTACGACGACCTGGGCGGGTTCCGCTCCTCTGGGCACTACCCCTGGGGGTGGGCGCTGGCCGGCAACACACCATTTCGCCGGTGGAAGCGGTACACCTTTGAGGGCGGTGTGCGCGACCCGTTGATTCTGTCCTGGCCGGGCGGGCTGGCCGCCCGGGGCGAGCTGCGCCACCAGTACTGCCATGTGACCGACGTGATGCCCACCATTTTGGATCTGGTCGGCGTATCGCCTCCACCCGCCCTCGGCGGCGTGGAGCAGATGTCGTTCGACGGTGTCAGTATGCGGTCCGTGCTCGACAGCGCCGACTCCCCCGACCACCGCACCAGCCAGTATTACGAGTGCTGGGGCAGCCGGGCCATGTACCACCAGGGATGGAAAGCGGTCACCAACCACGTCAACCAGCTCACCGCCGCCGAGCGGGACGCCATCGTGGGCAGTCATGACTTTGCCCAAGACCAGTGGGAGTTGTTCGACACCGTGGCCGACCCCACTGAATCGAACAACCTGGCTGAGCAGCTTCCCGAGAAAGTGGCCGAGCTGGTCGAGCTGTGGAACGCCGAGGCCGACCGCAATGGCGTGCTTCCCCTTGACGACACCGCGGTCAACCGAATCGCCCACATGTATGTCCCGTGGATGTCGCTGCGGTCTCGCTACGACCTGGTCCCCGGCGACCAGGTGCATGAGGCATCTGGGCCGTTGCAGTTCGGGGGTTACCGGGCGATGGCCGCCTTCCCCGACGGCGTGCCCGAGGCCGCAAGCGGAGTCATCTGTGAGCAGGGTGACTGGATCTCGGGGTGGGCGCTGTTCTTGGCCGGTGGCGAGCTTCGCTGGGTGGCGGTGGTGCACGGGCGCGAGCACAGGGTTTCGGCGCCCGTCCCCGTCGGAGCCTGCTTTATTGCAGCAGAGGTGACCCCGACCGACGAAGGGCTCTTTGCGGTGGTGCTCACCGCCGACGACGCGGAGATCGGTCGAGGCGAACAGCCCGTACCCATAGCCGCAAGCTGGGCGCCCGACGGGGCTTTCCTCACCGTGGGCTTCGGCCGACCCTTCCCGGTCTGCGAGGACTACGACCCACCCTCTCCGGCCCCCGAAGCCATGACATCATTGACCATCGAGACCGGCCCACCGCCCCCATTCGACTTCGACGCCGAGATGGCCCACGCCATGCGCCACCAGTAGCTGTGTACTCCTCCCGGCGATTCGGTTACAGCGACGATCCCTGGTTCCGTATCGGGAGCTTCGCCGTCTCCACCACGGTCTTCGTGGTCGGCCTCGGCGTCATCTCCATGATCATCTGGGCGGCCGAGGGCCGCTACGGCCCGATCTTCCGGGAACTGCTGCTCGTCTCGGAGGACTTTGCCTTTGGAAGCGTGCTGGAAGGAGAGCTCTGGAGGCTCGTCACCTGGCCCATCCCCAACGAACCGGATTTCTGGACCATCATCTTGTTCGCCATCTTCTACATGCTGGGTTCCCAGATTGAGTCGCTGCTAGGACGCTGGCGGTTCGCGTTCTTCCTCCTCGCCCTCACCATCATTCCCGCGGTTGTCGTCACCGTGCTGGAGATCGGTACGGGTGTCAGCGGTTGGGTGGGCGGCCTTCGGATGGTGGAGGTCGGCGTGCTGGTGGCCTTTGCCGCCCAATACGCCCAAGCCCGATTCTGGCCGGGCATCCCGGGCTGGGTGATTGCATTGGTCATAGTGGGGCTCGATGTCTTGCAATACACCAGCAACCGCAACTGGTTTGCCCTCGTCGTTCTGGCCTGCACGGTGGCGGTGGCCTTGCTCGGTATTCGGGCCTTCGGCTACGCAACCAATCTCACATGGATTCCCAAGCTGTCGTTAGCGCCAAGCGCCGGTCAACCGTCGGCGCGCGACCGGTCGTCGAGGTCTCGCCGCCGGGGTCGAGGTCGGGATCATCTGAGCGCGGTTCCCATGCGTGATGAAAGCGTCAGTCCCGAGATCGACGCCCTCCTCGACCAAGTGGCCAGTCAGGGTTTGGAGAGTCTGACCCGCAAACAGCGCAAGCAGCTCGAAGCCCACGCTCGTCGCCTCCGCCGTCACCGGTGACGGGTCCTTTTGGCCGGTCAGACTCTCGTCTTCAAGAGTCTCTAGCGTTCATACTTGGTTTGGTTTAGGGTGTTGCCCCTAGGCGGGTTGGCGGTCTCTGTGGCGCGCCAAGCTTGATTTCAATTGGAGGGGTACCAATGAGAGAGCGAAACCTTTGGCGGGTTCTGTTAGCCGTTCTTTTGGCTTTGGGACTGGTGGTTGCCGGTTGCGGCAACGATGACGACGATCCACCTGCTGCGGCCCCGGAGCCGACCGAAGCGCCTGAAGAGGCTGCGCCGGATCCTGAGCCTGAGGAGATGGCTATGCCTGGTGAGGGTGTGTCGGTGAGCATGGCTCGGGCGAATTGGTCTACAGGTTATATGCAGGCGGCGATTTATCGGACGCTGTTGCAGGAGTTGGGCTATGAGGTGTCTGATCCCGCGGAGGCGGAGTTGGCTCCGGCGACGTTCTATCCGGCGTTGGGCGAGGGCGAGTACGACTTGTGGGTGAATGGGTGGTTCCCGATCCACACGACGTTGATCGACGAGGCCGGTGTGGCTGATGTGGTGTCGCCGATCGGCCAGGAGATCGTGGCCGGCGGTTTGCAGGGCTTCGTTGTGGACAAGGCGACTGCTGATGCCAACGGCATCACGATGCTCGACGACATCGGCAACAACCCGGAGATAGCGGCGTTGTTCGATGTGGACGGCAACGGCAAGGCCGATCTGATGGGCTGCAACGACGGTTGGGGCTGTCAGGTGGTGATCAACGACACCATCGCCCAGAACGGCTGGGAGGACACCATTGAGCAGGTGTCGGCCGAGCACGCCGCGCTGTTCGCCGATTCGGTGGGCCGGTTCAACCGGGGCGAGTCGATCTTGCAGTACATCTGGACGCCGGGTGCGTTCACCGCTGAGCTGGTGCCGGGATCCGATGTGATCTGGGTGTCTGTGGGCAATCCGCTGGCCGGCCAGGTGGGCGCGGCGGCGCTGCCCGCTGATCAGTGTCCGGGCCAGCCCTGCGAGATGGGCTTTGTGGCCGCCGATATCCGTGTGGTGGCCAGCAACGAGTTCTTGGTGGCCAACCCGGCCGCAGCCAGGCTGTTCGAGCTGGTGGAGATCCCGGTGATCGACATCGCGTTGCAGAACCTGGCCTACGACGGCGGGGCCAACACCGAGGCCGACGTGCAGGCCGCGGCCGACGACTGGATCGCCGCCAACCAGGCCACCGTCGACGCATGGCTCGAAGAAGCCCGCGGCGCCACCGACTTCACGCCACCCGCACCAGAGCCGGTGAACGATACGCCTGGTGAGGGTGTGTCGGTGAGCATGGCTCGGGCGAATTGGTCTACGGGTTATATGCAGGCGGCGATTTATCGGACGCTGTTGCAGGAGTTGGGCTATGAGGTGTCTGATCCGGCGGAGGCGGAGTTGGCTCCGGCGACGTTCTATCCGGCGTTGGGCGAGGGCGAGTACGACTTGTGGGTGAATGGGTGGTTCCCGATCCACACGACGTTGATCGACGAGGCCGGTGTGGCTGATGTGGTGTCGCCGATCGGCCAGGAGATCGTGGCCGGCGGTTTGCAGGGCTTCGTTGTGGACAAGGCGACTGCTGATGCCAACGGCATCACGATGCTCGACGACATCGGCAACAACCCGGAGATAGCGGCGTTGTTCGATGTGGACGGCAACGGCAAGGCCGATCTGATGGGCTGCAACGACGGTTGGGGCTGTCAGGTGGTGATCAACGACACCATCGCCCAGAACGGCTGGGAGGACACCATTGAGCAGGTGTCGGCCGAGCACGCCGCGCTGTTCGCCGATTCGGTGGGCCGGTTCAACCGGGGCGAGTCGATCTTGCAGTACATCTGGACGCCGGGTGCGTTCACCGCTGAGCTGGTGCCGGGATCCGATGTGATCTGGGTGTCTGTGGGCAGCCCGCTGGCCGGCCAGGTGGGCGCGGCGGCGCTGCCCGCTGATCAGTGTCCGGGCCAGCCCTGCGAGATGGGCTTCGTGGCCGCCGATATCCGTGTGGTGGCCAGCAACGAGTTCCTGTCGGCCAACCCGGCCGCAGCCAGGCTGTTCGAGCTGGTGGAGATCCCGGTGATCGACATCGCGTTGCAGAACCTGGCCTACGACGGCGGGGCCAACACCGAGGCCGACGTGCAGGCCGCGGCCGACGACTGGATCGCCGCCAACCAGGCCACCGTCGACGGATGGCTCGCGGCGGCTAGAGCCGCAGGATGACATTAGGAGCTGATTGTTTCTAAATCTGGCGCCGCGTGGTCTTAGATTGAGCTGAGCAGCGTCTACTAGATCTTCGGGGCCCGCCCGCAAAGGCGGGCCCCGAATCAGTTTCGAGCGTTCATATCGGAGTCTCTAGCGTTCAAGCTTGGTTTGGTTTAGGGTGTTGCACCTAGGCGGGTTGGCGCGCTCTGTGGCGGCCCAAGCTTGACTTCAATTGGAGGGGTACCAATGAGAGAGCGAAACCTTTGGCGGGTTCTGTTAGCCGTTCTTTTGGCTTTGGGACTGGTGGTTGCCGGTTGCGGCAATGATGACGACGATGCACCGGATGCGGCCCCGGCGCCGACGGAAGCGCCTGATGACGCTGCTGCACCCGATGATGCTGAAGCGCCCGACGACGCCGAGGCCCCCGACGATATGCCTGAGGAGATGGCTATGCCTGGTGAGGGTGTGTCGGTGAGCATGGCTCGGGCGAATTGGTCTACGGGTTATATGCAGGCGGCGATTTATCGGACGCTGTTGCAGGAGTTGGGCTATGAGGTGTCTGATCCCGCGGAGGCGGAGTTGGCTCCGGCGACGTTCTATCCGGCGTTGGGCGAGGGCGAGTACGACTTGTGGGTGAATGGGTGGTTCCCGATCCACACGACGTTGATCGACGAGGCCGGTGTGGCTGATGTGGTGTCGCCGATCGGCCAGGAGATCGTGGCCGGCGGTTTGCAGGGCTTCGTTGTGGACAAGGCGACTGCTGATGCCAACGGGATCACGATGCTCGACGACATCGGCAACAACCCGGAGATAGCGGCGTTGTTCGATGTGGACGGCAACGGCAAGGCCGATCTGATGGGCTGCAACGACGGTTGGGGCTGTCAGGTGGTGATCAACGACACCATCGCCCAGAACGGCTGGGAGGACACCATTGAGCAGGTGTCGGCCGAGCACGCCGCGCTGTTCGCCGATTCGGTGGGCCGGTTCAACCGGGGCGAGTCGATCTTGCAGTACATCTGGACGCCGGGTGCGTTCACCGCTGAGCTGGTGCCGGGATCCGATGTGATCTGGGTGTCTGTGGGCAATCCGCTGGCCGGCCAGGTGGGCGCGGCGGCGCTGCCCGCTGATCAGTGTCCGGGCCAGCCCTGCGAGATGGGCTTTGTGGCCGCCGATATCCGTGTGGTGGCCAGCAACGAGTTCTTGGTGGCCAACCCGGCCGCAGCCAGGCTGTTCGAGCTGGTGGAGATCCCGGTGATCGACATCGCGTTGCAGAACCTGGCCTACGACGGCGGGGCCAACACCGAGGCCGACGTGCAGGCCGCGGCCGACGACTGGATCGCCGCCAACCAGGCCACCGTCGACGGATGGCTCGAAGAAGCCCGCGGCGCCAGCGGGTTTACGCCCGCACCCGCGCCAGAGCCGGAGGATATGGGGCCGTTCCGCGTCGCAGTGGTGGCACCGAGCGCGAGCAACGACCTGGCGTTTACCCAGAGCATGTTCGACGCGGTGAATGCCCTTGTAGATTCCGGGCAGGTCACCGAGTTTGCCATCACCGACGGCACCTTCATCGTGGAGGACGCCGGCGCTGCCATCCGGGGTTATGCCGATGAGGGCTACGACCTGGTCATTGCCCACGGCTCCCAGTACGGCGGTCCACTCCAGGAGATCGCCCCGGACTTCCCCGACGTATCGTTCGCCTGGGGCACCGCGGTTGACACCTTCGGTCTGGACAACGTGTACTCCTACTCGGTCCGCTCCGATCTGGGTGGCTATGTCAACGGCGTGGTCGCGGCCCAGCTCACCGAAAGCGGCGTCATCGGCGTGATCGGTCCGATCGAGGTTGGCGATGCCAAGCTCTACGTCGACGGGTTCGCCGCGGGGGCCACGGCCCAGAATCCCGATGTAGAGGTCAACATCGTCTACACCGGATCATTCGCCGACGTGGCGCTGGCCGCCGAAGCCGCCCAATCGCACATCTCCGCAGGAGCAGATGTGCTGACTGGTTCGGCCCAGATGGTGGTGGGCGCCACCGGCGTTGCTCAGGAGAACGGCGTGCTGTGGTTCGGCACCCAGGCCAACCAGACCGCTCTCGGTGATGACATCGTGGTCGCCTCTCAGGTATACCGCTGGGAGGTCGTGCTCTCCCAGGTCGTCGATCAGGTCAAGGCCGGCGTCCTCGGAGGCGAAACCTTCATCATGACCTTCGAAGGCGGCGGGCTGGACATCCAGTTCAACGACGCCATGGACATCCCCGCGGCTGTGTTGGACTCAGCGCAGGCGACCATAGACGGCCTGTCCGACGGATCAATTTCCACCGGGCAGTAATCCCCGATATTGGTGGTCAATTCGGCCAATAATCGAACATGAGCTCTGACCCGGCAGCGCCGAGGACGGAACCGATGCTGGAGATGCGCGGCATCACCAAACGGTTCCCCGGCGTCGTCGCCAACGAAGACGTTGACTTCACGGTGCTGCCGGGTCAGGTTCATACCCTGCTGGGGGAGAACGGAGCGGGGAAAAGCACGCTGGTGAAGATCCTCTACGGGCTTTATCAGCCCGACGAGGGGTCGATCACCTTCGAAGGCTCCGCCGTCAACATCGACTCGCCTTCGGTGGCCATCCGCACCGGCATCGGCATGATCCACCAGCACTTCATGTTGGTGGACACCCTGACCGTGGCCGAGAACGTGGCCTTGGGGCTGGGCAAGCCATTGGGGCTGACCAACTTGGCGCCGATCCGCCAGCGCATCCGAGAGGTATCCGAGGAATACGGCCTTCAGGTCGATCCCGATGCCTATATCTGGCAAATGGCGGTGGGAGAGAGGCAGCGGGCTGAGATCGTCAAGGCGCTGTACCGCAACGTGAGGCTGCTGGTGCTGGACGAGCCCACAGCGGTGCTGACCCCGCCTGAGGTCACCGACCTGTTCATCACCCTCCGGCAGCTCACTACCGACGGGCGGGGATTGGTGTTCATCTCCCACAAGTTGAACGAGGTGATGGAGATCTCCGACGAGATCACCGTGCTACGCGATGGCAAGGTGTCAGGGCGCACCACCCCCGCGGAATCCAGCAGAGAGTCGCTGGCCATGATGATGGTGGGTCGACCGGTGGAGTTCACCCGTGCCATTGCCGAGCAGACGCCGGGCGAGCCCAAGCTGGAGGTGCAGAACCTGCGGGTGCGCGGCGACCGCGGCGAGTTGGCCGTACACGACGTGAACATCGACGTGCGAGCCGGAGAGATCGTGGGAATCGTTGGGGTGTCGGGCAACGGCCAGCGAGAGTTGGCCGAGGCCATTATCGGGCTGCGGGAGATCGAATCGGGCCAAATCTCTGTTGACGGCAATCAAGTGAAAACCCCCACCCCCAAACACGTGCGGTCGATGGGGTTGGCCTACGTGCCCGAGGAGCGCATGAAGTACGGCAGCATCGGCGATTTCTCCGTGGCTGAAAACCTGATATTGGTGGACTACGACCAGGCTCCTTACGCGCGGAGCGGGTTGCTGAGCTTTGGTTCCATCGAAGAGCGCAGCGAGCAGTTGGTGAGCGACTACTCCATCCGTACACCCAGCACCGGAACCCTCACCCGCAAGCTGTCGGGGGGAAACATCCAAAAGGTGGTGATCGCCCGGGAATTCAGCGGCGGTGCGGAAACGCTGCTGGTAGCCCAACCCACCAGGGGTATCGACATCGGCGCAGCCGAGTACATCCACGAGCAGCTTTTGATCCAGCGCTCCCAAGGCAAGGCCATCTTGTTGATCAGCGAAGACCTAGACGAGGTAATGGCTCTGTCAGACCGCTTAGTGGTGATGTACGAGGGGCGTGTGATGGGACGGATGAACCGAGAAGAAGCCACCATCGAGCAGGTCGGGCTGCTGATGAGCGGCGTGGGCGAACCGGAAAGTGCGCCAGTAGCGGGTTAGGCAAGCCTAGGCCGATTGGGAGAATCGCCGGTAGGCTGACCACCCCTGGGAGGTGTCTGAGTACCTGGTGGGCTCCCCCGCCTTCAAAGCGGGTGGGACGGGCGATCCCCGTCCGGCGGGTTCGATTCCCGTCCACCTCCGCAAAGTACAAGCCAGTGACCTGGGCAATTGGATACTAAGACGCGGGGCACACCACGGTTTGGTTGTGTGTTGGCCGGGTGGCCGTGGTGTCTTTGACGGTAGTGGAGGGAGTTGGTGGCGCTTACCCTTCGAAGTTCCGGGTGAAGAGGCGATAGGCCAGATTGTCCACGCTCTGCTGCGAGTTCGAGAGGATGACGATTCCTTCACCTGCGTTGGCATCGAAGCCGATGAATGAGGCGTAGCCGCCGGTTGCGCCGTTGTGCCACACGAATTCTCGATCGCCTTCGCTTGCGATTATCCACCCCAACCCAATGTCCATGCCTAGCGCAGGATCACGCTGCCGGGGCACGCGAGCGAGTTCCATTGCCTGGTGTAAGGGTGACTCGCTCAGGCCAAGATTCGCCTCGAGGAAGGTCAGAAGGTCATTGACGGTGGAGCGAAGCGCTCCTGCGCCGCCTAGGACCGACAGATCCCAGTTGTCGGCTGGTCGGAGCCACATGTCGTGACCTGGGGCTACGCGCTCTTGGAGGTCCGACGTCAGCTCGATGACCGTATCGGACATCTGTAGCGGTTTCAGGATCCGCTCGACCATGAGTGTCTCGAAGTCTGTGCCATCTCGCAGGGCAAGGGCGTGGCCGAGCAGTCCGTACCCAAGATTTGAGTATTCGACAGTTGCTCCGATGTCGCGATCTAGCCGGTGAGAAGACAAGAATTCATAGAGGTCTTCGACTGCGTAGTCGGCATAGGGGTTGGCCGGATCCTCTGGATTGAAGTTGTCGGGCAGGCGAGGCAGGCCAGAGCTGTGGGTGGCCAAATGTCCCAGCGTGATCTCAGCACCGTTGCGCGAAGGCACCCGCACGTCGTCGCCGAGTAAAACCTGCACCGGCGTGTCGAGCCCGAACTTCTCTTGCAACACCAGATCAGCCAGCAGAGTGGATGTGAATACCTTTGTGATCGAACCGATCTCAAAGACAGTGTCCCCATCGAGTTGGGTCGGGTCGTCTGCGCTGAGGCGACCGTATCCGACGACGACACGCCCATCGGCACTGGTCACGCCGGCCACGACGCCGATGCTCTGCCGGTCCTCTTCCACGAATTCCGATAGGAGGCTGTGAATCTGCGGCTCGGTCAATGGCTCAGCTCCCGACTGGCCTGGTGGCTGAGAGCCTGACTCGACCTCATTCGAAGTACCCGTGCTCGCACAGGCAGCACACCAGAGTACGATCCCCACGCCAATGGCGAACGCCCTGCGCATCGAACTCCCCAACATCGAAGCATTATGCGGGCAGGAACTGTGAGACACACAACCATCAAGTCGCGGGTGCCGGTGTCGCTGCTGGTGTGGCGGAGTTTGGACATGGCTCGCGCCTCGATATGGGAGCCCACTATGGATGACTCATATATCGAGGTATAATGACTCATTATTGAGTCATACAAGGCGGTCTCATGGAGCAGCTCACGGTTAGGGGGTTCGGGCATGACTTGAGTGCTGCGATCCGCCGTCTTGCCGCAAAGGAGCAAGTCTCACTGAATCAAGCAGCACTGAAGCTCTTGAGACGAGGTGCTGGCCTGTCTGATGGCGCCGGGCAATCTGACATGGTCGGCTCTTCCCTGGATCATCTCATCGGCAGTTGGTCTCAAGCGGAGGCAGAGGAACTCGACGGGGCATTGAAGGACTTCGAAGCCATTGACAAGGCGGCTTGGGAGTGAGGATCCTGCTGGACTCAAACGCCTATTCCCTGCTCATGAGAGGACACAAGCAGGCCGCCGATCTCGTGAGAACCGCCGATGAGCTGCTGTTATCCGCCGTCGTCGTCGGTGAGCTCATGTACGGCTTCCGGCGGGGGACCCGCTTCGAGGAGAACGCGGCCGGGCTCCGCTCTCTCCTGGCCAATCCCTATACGTCGTTTGTGGAAGTGGGCTCGGTGACCGCCGACCGCTACTCACGGATATTTGCGTCCCTGAGAGCCAAGGGTCGTCCCATTCCCACAAACGACGTCTGGATCGCCGCACACGCAATGGAGACCGGCGCCGATCTGCTATCGGCTGATCGGCACTTCAAACATGTCGATGGGATCGCATGGATCAGCCTTGATCCCTGATCCCCGGCATAGCTTCAGCCCAGCGCCGCCTATTCAGACAGCCAAAAGGTCGCGGGCGCCGGTGTCGCTGCTGGGGTGGCGGAGCTTGGACATGGCGCGGGCTTCGATTTGGCGGATGCGCTCGCGGGTGAGGTTGAAGTGCTCGCCGACTTCTTCGAGGGTGCGGGGCTCGCCGCGGTCGAGGCCGAAGCGGAGTTTGAGGATCTCGCGCTCGCGCTCATCGAGGGGGCCGAGCAGGCGGGTGATCTCCTCGGGCAACAGCGCGGTGGCGGCCACCTCGAAGGGGGATTCGGCGGAGCGATCTTCCACCACGTCGCCTAACTCGGCGTCGCCGTCCTCGCGCAGCGGTTCACTCAGCGACAGCGGCTCGGCGGCAAAACGCAGGGCCTCGGTGACCTTCTCCTCGGAGAGGTCCACTTCCACGGCCAACTCGGCCAGGGTGGCTGGGCGGCCCAGCTTCTTCTCCAGGTTGGCGCGGGCCTTTTGGAGGCGGGCCAGAGTGTCGCCGGCGTGGACCGGAAGTCGGATGGTGCGGCCGGTGTTGGCAATGCCCCGGGTGATGGCCTGGCGGATCCACCAGGTGGCGTAGGTGGAGAACTTGAAGCCCTTGCGCCAGTCGAACTTCTCCACCGCGTGCATCAGTCCGAGGTTGCCCTCCTGGATCAGATCTAGAAGGGGAAGACCGGACGCCTGGTACTTCTTGGCGATGGACACCACCAGGCGAAGGTTGGACTGCACGAATCGGCGCTCGGCCGCCTCGCCGACTTTGACCTGGCGGCGCAGTATCCGGCGCCGGGCGGGCGACAGGCGTTCTGAGCTCGTGGGCTCGCTCTGCTTGTCATGGTCAAGGAGTGCCTGTGCTTCGTTGCCCTCCTCGATTTTTTGAGCCAGCTCAACCTCGTCGTCCTTGGTGAGCAGCGGGTATTGGCCGATATCAGTCAGATAGAGGCGGACGAGATCCTCGTCGTCGCGCTCAACACGCTCTTTCGGCACAGTCACACCTTCCCGATAGTCCTGGCCCGATAGTCCTGGACCCAATAATTCGTGGGCCACCAGCGTCGCTGTCGAACCGGTCGACACTGACCAGGCAGAGACACGGACAACTGTTAGCCCATAACGATACCCGCTTCATCGCGGATGCGTCACCAGCGGAGGCCATCTTTTTCCCAATTACTCGCCAGCTACCCCTGCCGAGGCATCCAGAGGACCCTTCCAGACTTCGGCCGCCCTCTCTGACGACCATGCCAATGATTGAAACATAATCGCCGGAACGGTAGTCAATACCCATTCGGCATCGGCCCGCTCTTCGTCTAAGTCGGCTTTGACGATGCGGGCGATGCGCAAGACCGCCCCATCGCTGATCGGTGATAACTCGACACGCATCTGGTCGACCAAGTTGATCAATTCTGGCAGCGCGATTCCGTACAATCCGGACAAAGCTCCAATCCAGTCTTCCGATTCGACGAACTCCAGCAATCGAGACCACGAATCTGAAGGGGGGCAGACCCGACCAGGCCCATCCAGTGACGGCGAATCGGGCAGTGCGGCCCGCCACCATTGGGCATGCTGGCCGTAACGGCGGCTGGAACGGGCCAGAAGTACCTGGGTGCGGGCATCCAAGTGCCCGTCAACGCCTGAGCTGGTCGCCAATCGGCCTTCAACCTCGAACAGCCGCTCCGAAATCCAGGCCAGACCGCCGCAAGCGTCGGCCAACTGCTCTATGTCCATCTTCAGCCTCCGCCTCGGTAGCGATTGGTGATGGGCAGCCGGCGGTCACGTCCGAAGGCCTTGGCGGTGATGCGCACGCCGGGTGGGTTCTGGCGGCGCTTGTACTCGGAGCGGTCCACCAAGCCGGTGATGCGGTTGACCAACTCTGGCGCGTATCCCTGGCTGCACAGGTCGGCGGGGGTGAGGTCGCTCTCCACATAGGCCTCCAGCAGCGGATCGAGCACTTCGTAGGGGGGCAGGCTCTGGTCGTCCCGCTGGTCGGGGCGGAGTTCGGCTGACGGCGGCTTGGTCAGCACGTTCTCGGGGATGAGGTCATGCCCGGCCCGCTGATTGCGGTGGCGGGCGAAGGCGTACACCTGAAGCTTCCACAAGTCCTTGATTACGGCATAGGCCCCGGCGGTGTCGCCGTACAGCGTGGAATAACCCACCGCGCTCTCGCTCTTGTTACCAGTGGTCAATATGAGCCAGCCGAACTTATTGGACAGGGCCATGAGCAGCGTTCCCCGGATACGGGACTGCACGTTCTCCTCCGCCAGGTCGGGGTCCAAGCCCTCGAACGACGGGGCCAGCATTTCCAAGAATGCCTGGTGGCCGGGCTCCACGGGGATAATCCGGTGGTCGATACCCAAGTTGCGGCACAGGGCCTCCGCGTCGGCCACCGAATGATCGCTGGAGTAGCGAGAAGGCATCAGCACCCCGTGGACATGGTCGACGCCCAGAGCATCGGTGGCTATGGCTGCCACCAGGGAGGAGTCGATGCCCCCGGACACGCCGATGCCCACATCGGTGAAGCCGTTCTTGTGCACATAGTCCCGGGTGGCCAGCACCAGGGCCTCATACTGCTCGTCAAGCTCATCCAAGTCGGGGTGCACGGCATTGATCCCCTCGGAAATGGCCGGCAGGGACGACAGCTCCGGTCGATCGGCCACCTCCACCTCGGCAATCAGCAGATGCTCTCGGAAACAAGGCGCTTGGGCGACGACGCGGCCGTCGGGCCCAATTACCAGCGAGGCACCGTCGAACACCAGCTCGTCCTGGCCGCCCACCAGGTTGGCATAGACGATGGGACAGCCGGTTTCGGCAACTCGCCGGCCGAGGATGTCCCGGCGCTGATCCATCTTGCCTAAGTGATACGGCGAGGCGTTCAGATTGACGATCACCTCAGCCCCAGCCGCGGCCAGCTTGCTCATCGGGCCGCCCGCCATCCAGGCGTCCTCGCAGATGGACACCCCCACCGCGACCCCGGCGATGTTGTGCAGGGCGGGCTCTCCGGTGCCGGGGCGGAAGTAGCGGCGCTCGTCGAATACCCCATAGTTGGGCAGCTCCCGCTTGTGGTACACGCCGACCAATTGGCCATCGGCGGCGATCCCAGCGGCATTCCGACAGCCGTCGGCATCATCCACAAAGCCAACCACCGCGGTACACGACCGGGATCGGGCCGCAATGTGATCCATGGCTTTGCGGCTGTCCTCCACGAACCGCCGTTTCAGTACCAGATCTTCGGGGGGATACCCGGTGACAGCCAGCTCAGGGAAGACCGCGGCATGGCAGCCAGCCTCTTCCGCGGCAGCCAGCGCGTCGAGGATTCGCTCCGTGTTGGCAGCGATGTCGCCCACCACTGAGTTGATCTGGCACAGGGCCACCCGCAGCTTGGCCACGAGAACAGGCTAGAGGGGCCGAAGCCCGATGGGATTAGCCAGAGGATTTAGACCGAGTAGTACATCTCGAACTCGAGGGGGTGGGGCCGCAAGTTGATCGCATCCACCTCTTCCTGCTTGACCTCCAAGTAGGACTCCACCAACCCGGTGCTGAACACGTCGCCAGCCAGCAGGAAGTCGTGGTCGTCCTCTAGGGCTTGCAGGGCCTCGGCTAAGGAACCAGGCACCGTGGGGATGCCGGCAGCCTCGTCGGGAGGCAGGTCGTAGATGTTCTTGTCCAGCGGCTCTCCTGGATCCATCTGGTTCTGGATGCCGTCGAGGCCGGCCATCAACATGGCGGCGAATGCCAGATAGGGGTTGGCGCTGGGATCGGGGCACCGGAACTCCAGGCGCTTGGCCTTGGGGCTCTCGGAGATCAGCGGAATGCGAATGGCCGCCGAGCGGTTTCGCTGGGAGTAGGCCAGGTTCACCGGAGCCTCGTAGCCGGGCACCAACCGCTTGTAGGAGTTGGTGGTGGGAGCCGCGAAGGCCAGCACCGCGGGGGCGTGGCGGATCAGGCCGCCGATGTACCAGCGGGCGAGGTCGGACAGCCCGGCATAGCCCCGCTCGTCGTACATCAGCGTTTCGCCATCCATCCACAGCGACATGTGGGTGTGCATCCCCGAGCCGTTGTCACCGTAGATCGGCTTGGGCATGAACGTAACCGTGCGGCCTTGCTGAGCAGCCACGTTCTTCACCACGTACTTGTAGAGCTGGACCTTGTCGGCCATGGACAGCATCTCATCGAACACCATGTCGATCTCAGCCTGGCCGGCGGTGCCTACCTCGTGGTGCTGGACCTCAATGGGGATGCCCACTGATTCAAGGGCAACCACCATGTCGGAGCGCAGATCCTGGAAAGTGTCCACCGGCGACAGCGGAAAATACCCGCCCTTGTAAGGGACGCGGTGGCCGGGGCTGGGAGCACCGGCCACGGAAGGCCGACCGCTCTCGAAAATGCCCTCGGCCGAGCGGATCTGGTAGCCAGCCACGTCGGGCTGGTTTTGGAAGGCCACGCTGTCGAAGATGAAGAACTCGGCCTCTGGCCCGAAAAAGGCGGCGTCGGCGATGCCAGTGCTGGCCATGTAGGAGAGGGAGCGGCGCACCACGCCGCGGGGGTCCTTGGCGTACATCTCACCGGTGACCGGATCCTTCACATCGCACAGAAGCACGAGGGTTGTGCGTCTCGTGAACGGGTCGAAGAACGAGGTGTCGGGATCGGGAATGAGGAGCATGTCCGAGGCGTCGATTGTCTGGAAACCTCTCACCGACGAGCCGTCGAATCCGAGCCCCTCCTCGAACACCGATTCGGTCAGCTCATGGATGGGAAGCGAGAAGTGATGCTGTACACCGGGAACGTCGGTGAAACGCATATCCACGAACTCCGCACCTTCCGACGCGGCCAGGGCAATGACTTCTTGGGGAGTTGACACAGTGAGTTCCTCCTTGTTTCGCGCCCTTACTTTCCCACAACGGGCAAGAGCTCGGCTCATCGGGCATCTATGGATTTGCCGCCTGCTGGCAAGCGGAAGGGTCATTATCGCATAGGTGAGTTTCCAGAGATTTTCCCGATTGTGAAAGGTATGTGAACGCCGGTAACGGGCTGGCAATGACAACTGGAAACGGGGCACTCTAGTGGTCTCCTATGGAACCGCAGAAGGACTACGTGCTCCGCACCGTTGAGGAGCGGGGCGTGCGGCTCATCCGGCTCTGGTTCACCGACGTGCTGGGCCAGCTCAAGTCGGTGGCCATCTCCCCGGCAGAACTGGCCGATGCTTTCGACGAGGGGTTGCAATTCGACGGCTCGGCTATTGACGGCTTCTCCCGAGTGCAGGAGAGCGACGTATTGGCCGTCCCCGACGCGGCCACTTTCGAGCTGCTGCCGTGGGCCGACCCCGAAGAGCCCTCCGGTCGCATCTTCTGCGACATCCGCAACCCCGATGGCACCCCCTTCGAGGGCGACCCCCGCTGGGTCATGCGCCGCAGTCTGGCCAAGGCAGCCGAGATGGGCTACACGTTCTACACCGCCCCCGAGGTGGAGTTCTTCTATTTCCGCCACGGCGATCCCTCACAGCCCCTCGTACCGCTGGACAATGCCTCCTACTTCGACCTGACCACCGCCGATGTGGCCAGCCCGCTGCGCAAGCGCACCATTACCATGTTGGAAGCCATGGGCATCCCGGTGGAGTACTCATTCCACGAAGACAGCCCCAGCCAGCACGAGATCGACCTGCGCTACACCGAGGCGCTGAGTATGGCCGACAACTTGATGACGCTTCGGCTGGTGGTGCGAAAACTGGCACTGGATCGGGACCTGCACGCCACATTTATGCCCAAGCCGTTGAACGGCGTACAGGGATCGGGCATGCACACCCACATGTCGCTGTTCGAGAACGACGTGAACGCCTTTCATGACGCGGGAGACGAATACGGGCTGTCGAAAACGGCCAAGGCCTTCATAGCCGGGCTATTGCGACACGCCCGGGAGATCACCGCGATCACCAATCAACTGGTGAACAGCTACAAGCGACTTGTGGCCGGCGACGAGGCCCCCACCTTCGTGTCGTGGGCCCGCAACAACCGCTCCGCGCTGGTGCGGGTGCCGGTGGTGAAGCCGGGCAAGGAGTCATCCACCCGAGTCGAATACCGCGCCCTGGACTCGGCGGCCAACCCTTACCTGGCGTTCTCCGCGGTTCTGGCCGCCGGGCTAAGGGGCGTGCAGGAAGGCTATGAGCTGCCCGACGAGGCGGCCGCCGACCTCTACACCATGACCAGGGGCCAAGCCCGGGCCAAGGGCTTCGAGGAGCTGCCCATGTCGCTGTCGGAATCACTGGACGTGCTGGAGGAATCGCCCCTGATGACCGAAGTGCTGGGCGAGCATATTCACGAGTGGTTCCTGCGCAACAAGCGGGCCGAGTTCGCCGAGTACCGCCGGGAGGTCACCCCCTTCGAGCTCCGCCGGTATCTGAACACCTGGTGATAGTGGTGACCGAGCCGCTTCTGGTATTCCCCGATCCACCGCCGCCGGAGCTGGTGCGCACGCTGGATTTGGGGGGCTACAACTGGAAGGCAGTGGCCAACGCCCAAGATCCGGAGGGCCGATGGCTGGGAGTCGTAGTGGCAGTTGGCGAAAACCCTGAGGACGCGTTCGGGTTCTGCCGGGCTCTGAGTCGGCGGGGTCTGGACATACCCGTGCTGCTGCTGATCTCCGGCACCTATCTTGATGAGCTGGAGATGCGAGACGATCTCTACGCCGACTTTTGCCTCATCCCATTCCACCAGCGGGAATTGGAGGCCCGCCTGGCCCATCTGGTGTGGCGATCAGGCACCGCTCTTCGCCCCGAGCTCATTGAGTACGGGCCGCTGGTGCTGAACGTGGAGACTTTCCAGGCGTCCATCTCTGGCAGGCCGCTAGACCTCACTTACATGGAGTACGAGCTGCTGAAATTCTTGGCCGGCTCGCCCGGCAAGGTGTTCACCCGGGAGACCCTGCTCAGCCGAGTGTGGGGCTACGACTACTTCGGCGGCGCCCGCACCGTGGACGTCCACGTGCGCCGACTGCGGGCCAAGCTGGGCGAAGAGCACGCTGGCCTCATCACCACCGTGCGATCCGTCGGATACCGCTTCGGCCTCTCCCGCTGGGAGCGCTGAAGGCGGCTAACGTCCCTAGACGTGAAGCTGAAAGTCGCTGTCCTATTGGTGGTGGCTGTTTTGGCAACAGCGGTCGCGGCGTCGGGGCCTGCGACAGCTCAACAGGGCAACAGCCAACACGACAGTGAAGTTGGCGACGAGCTCATCGCCGTCCAGGAGAATTTGTTGAACAACTACCGATGCCTGTTCGGGGTGGACATATATGCGGTGCCCGGCGGCTGCACAGCGGACGGCAGGCCCACGGTCCCCAAATACACCAACGCCGAGGACGACTCGTTCACCATCCCCGAGGGGCCCCGGGGCGACGACACGCTGGTCTCGGTAGGCCGAGGCCGCACGTGCGCGGTCCAGATTGACGGTGGTGTGACGTGCTGGGGGCGGAACGGATTGCTAGATCAGGTCGTCCTCGCTGGGCACCAAGACGTAGTGGCGATTTCCTCGTCTAATACCTTTGGTGACAACTTGCACGCCTGCATGCTGCACGAGGATCGGACCATTTCCTGCTGGGGTAGCGGCTCCCATGGGAAGCTCGGGCAAGGCGACGCGATCGGCCACTACGTGCCAGTGAAGGTCCCGCGCTTCAACGACGCGGTGGCAGTGAGCGTCGGGGGTCAGCACACCTGTGCCCTCCACGAAGACGGCGGCGTCTCGTGCTGGGGACGCAACGACTGGGGGCAGCTGGGCGACGGCACCAAGCAACAACGCTATTCGCCCCAGCGAGTTCCCGGGCTGTCAGACGTGGTGATGCTCTCGACCTATTCGGACACCAGCTGCGCGGTTCATAGCGACGGCGACATCTCATGCTGGGGGCGGCCGTACGGTTCATCAGTCTCCGGTCCCGAGAGGCTCAACACCCCTTTCGCGTTCACCACAGTGTCGATAGGTTGGTTTCGCTTCTGCGCAACGACAGTCGGCGGAGACGTCTACTGTTGGGAATTCAGCCAGAACCCGGCGGACGCGACCCGCGTCGACGGCCTGACCGACGTGGTGGAAGTGTCAGTTGGCCAAGACAGCACGTGCGTGCTGCACCGCGACGGAGGAGTCTCCTGTTGGGGAAGAAACAGAGCGGGTGAGGTCGGTGACGGCACTACAAGTGCACGACATCGGCCGGAACGGGTTGCCGGCGTCTCTGACGCGGTAGCCGTGAACCTCAGCATTGGATCATTCGGACGCGTTGAGAGTGGGCACAATGGCGCCCACGCTTGCGCCGTGCGCGCCGATGGGTCTGCTTTGTGTTGGGGAGGCAACGAGGCCGGGCAACTGGGCGACGGCACAAACCAGAACCGGCTGGTTCCCACCCGGGTGAAGCCAATCGCCGCGATTCCTGCCGATCAGGTGCCGCTCACCCCAACCGAGCTGCTCCGGACGTGGGCAGAGAGGGTCGTTCGGGAGCACAAAGCCGACTTCCCGTGGATGCGGGTCGCCTGGGACCATATCCGCAAACAAACATTTGCCACCAGGTCCGGGGACGGCGGGTATGTGATAAGTCCCTGCTTCGCGTCGGACGGAGCATTCGGTTGCACGGCCGAAGAAATGAACCTCGAGCGATTTGGGCTCAACGTGCTCGTTCACGAGCTCCTTCACGTCTACGACCTGCACACGGGTCTGGCCCCGCCCAAGGCGTGGGGTGCGGTGCAGCTCTACTTCGCGACCACCTATCCCGGCTGCTACGACCGCGGCGACAAAAGCGGTGCAGAGATCCTGGCCGACACGGTTACCCACCTAATCGTCCCTGGTGCCCTGTTGACCTACTACCTGAGGTCCGGGTGTCCCACACTGCCTCCGCGCAGCGAGCCATCCGGTGAGGCCGAACAAGTCGTCCTCCAGGGCCTCGCCGGCCAGGTGCCGGACTGGTATAGAGAGAACATCACCAACGGTGCCGAGTTGTGGGCGGCCTGGCTCCGAGGTCCGTCCCTGCCGGCGCTGGCCAACCTGGCCGACGAGTTCGGCGGGCTGTGCAGCACGGATTGGATCGTCCATCCCCTAGACCCGGAGCGCTTCCCTCCAGCCGGCAGCAACCCCTTCAGAGACGGCGGCTGCTGAACTCAAACAGCCGAATAGGCCCAGAGCTCGATCTCGACGAGGGCGCCTAAGGGGAGGGCCGCTACGCCTACGGCGGAGCGGGCGGGGCGGGAGTCGCCGAAGCATTCGACGTAGGCGTTGTTCATGGCGCCGAAATCGTTCATGTGGATCAAGAAAACGGTGGCCTTGACCACGTCGGCCAGGGTTGCCCCTTCGGTGGCCAAGACAGCTTCGGCATTGGCCACTGCTTGGCGGAACTGGGCGATTAGTCCGCCAGGCACCAGCGCTCCGTCGGCGATCCCGATCTGGCCGGAGCAGATGAGAAAATCTCCGGCACGAACGATGGGGGAATACGGACCTACCGGAGTGCTCATAGCATGGGATCATATGGAAGCTGAAGACCACGGTCACCAAAACCAGGACATTGACTTCCTGATCGCCGCCTGCCCGTGGCCGGAAGATGCCCGATCCCTCATCGACGACGTCGGCATCACCGACGAGCGTCGGGCCCGAGCGGCAGCCATGCTGGCGGGGGCCTCTCGCAGCATGAGCAAGGCGGTGCGCCGCGACCCCAGCTTGCTGGGGGTGCTCGATCCGCCCGCCGACTTCGCCACCGAGAAGATCTCGCTAGTCGCTCCCGATGATGATGACGCCCTGGACGGTCTGCGGCGATGGAAGCGGCGCCAGCTTCTGCGTATTGCCCTGCGAGACCTGCTGGGTGAGGCTGACTTGCCCACGGTGGGCCGTGAGCTGTCGCTGTTGGCCGACGCCTGTTTCGTCCGAGCCTTGGAGATCGCCGATGAAGGTCCGCCTCTGGCCATTATCGGCATGGGCAAGCTAGGGGGCAACGAGCTGAACTACGCCAGCGACGTGGATATTGTGTTCGCGCACGAAGGCGACTCGGCGGCCGCAGCCCGCCGGGCTCGAAAGGTCTTGGAGATCCTCACCGCCTTCTCCTCGGAGGGCCAGGTATACCGGGTCGACATCGAGCTGCGGCCCGAGGGAGGGGCCGGAGCGTTGAGCCGCACCCCAGAAGCGTTTGGAACCTACTTCGACCGGTGGGCAGTGCCCTGGGAGCGGCAGGCCTACATAAAGACCCGGCTTTCGGCTGGGGACCCCGATGTGGCCGATGCCTTCTTCGACGCCATCAAACCGGGGGTGTGGGGCGAGAACATGGAAGCGGACACGGTGCCCCATCTCCGAGCCTTGAAGCTGCGGGTGGAGGAGTCTGCCAAGCTGAAGGGCGACCGGGAGCTCAAGAAGGGACCGGGCGGTCTGCGGGACATCGAGTTCACCGTGCAGCTCTTGCAGCTGGTTCACGGCCGATCCGATGCCACCATCCGCTCCCCCAATACCCTCACCGCCCTCCGCCAGCTCAGCTGGGGCGAGTACATCGACCAGGCCGACGCACTCCACTTCACCACGGCCTACATCCACCTGCGCACGGTGGAGCACCGTATGCAGCTTCGGGATGAGCGCCAGACCCACGAGCTGCCCACCGCCGACGCCGACCGGGAGTGGGCCGCCCGGGCATCTGGATTCGAGGACCTGGCAGCATTCCAGGCCTCCCATACCCGCCATCAATCGTCGGTTCGGGAGATCCACCAGCGGATTTTCTACCGCCAGACCCTGGATCGGATGCACGACACCGGATTGGTCAGCGAACTGCTCCCCGCCCACCTGGGACAACTGGGCTTCGCCGACCCCGACCGAGCAGCGGCAACAATCGAACGCCTGACCGAGAACTTGGGCCGGCGGGCCAACGTGATGCAGCAGGTTCTGGTGATCATGGTGGAGGCGCTGGCCACCACCCCAGATCCTGATTTGGGACTGGTCCGCCTGGCATGGCTGCTGGACGGCTCCTATCGGATCGGCACCATTCTCCCGGTGCTGCGAGACTCCCCCATCGCCATCAGCGACATCGCCCGCCTGCTGGGTTCCAGCCGGGTGGCCGCGGGATGGATGCGCAACCATCCAGAGTTCGCCCGCTCGCTGATGAGCCCCGAAGAGCTGGCCAGTCCTCGAACTGTCGAAGCCTTGATGGCGGAGGCCATCGAAGCGATGCAATCAGCCGCCGGCGATCACGACCTCCAGATGGCTGAGCTGCGGCGGTTTGTCCGACGCGAACAGCTGAGGGTGGCGGCCCGGGACATCTTGGGCCTGGCCTCGATCATCGAGATTCCCCAGGAGTTGACCATCATCGCTGACGCCGCGGTGGCCGCTGCCGTCGATTCGCTGGCCCCGGAGATGCCCTTTGCCGTGATCGGGATGGGGCGCTATGGGGGCCTTGATCTCTCCTATGCCTCTGATCTGGATGTGATCTTCGTGTACGAGGGCGCGAATTCTGATGCCGCCAGAGCAGCCAATCGCACCGCCCGGGGCCTGCTTCAGGAGATCGGGGCCCAAACCGCTGAGGGCCGAGCCTGGGAGATCGACGCCCGATTGCGCCCTGAGGGGGACAGCGGGCAGCTTGCCCGATCGCTTGAGGGTTACCAGCGGTACTACGCCGAGCGGGGTCAGCTATGGGAGCGCCAATCCCTTCTGAAGCGTCGCTTTGTGGCCGGGGACCCTGAACTCGGGCAGCGGTTTCTTCAACTGGCCGACCAATGGTGCTACCAACCGGATTTCAGTGAAGCCGAAATCGACGAGATCCGCACCATGAAGCGACGCATAGAAGCGGAGCGGCTGGGCACCGGCAGCAAGGCCCGTGACGTGAAGCTCGGCGCGGGCGGGCTGAGCGACATCGAGTTCACGGTGCAGCTCATGCAACTCCAGCACGGGTTCGGACGAACTTCGGTCAGGGACAACCGCACGTTGCCGGCGCTATCCGGTTTGTCGGAGCACAACCTGCTGGACATCGGCGACCGGGCCACCTTGGATGTGGGCTACCGCTTCTGCCAGCGGTTCCGCAACGCCCGCTACCACCTCTCCGGGCTCTCCTCAGACGTGTTCCCCGACGACGAACACGAAGAGCTGCTGCTGGCCCGGCGGCTCGGCTATCCCAGCACCAAGGACTTGGAAGCTGACTACCAGGAGATCACCGAGGCGGTCCGTGAGGTGACTGACCGGCTGCTCTACGGCGAAGTCAAATAGAATTGATGGGGCCGGTGGGCCAGTCGGGTGGAAAACCGGCGGCTCGCCAGGTGGCCGCGGCCACCGCGGCGAACACGGCGTCGGAGCAGTTGACTGGTGGGTCATCGGACGAGTCGATCTCCACCTCCACCGGAGGCATCCGCGACGCTGGCACAATGCCAAAGGAGCGGATGGTGAGGTCGTGCACCTCGCCGCCGGGGTCCACTGTCAATGCTTCGGAAGTGACCCAGCTATAGGCCATGTGAGCCGCGCCGATGCAGTAAGAGCGCAGCACGATCTCATCCAACGGATCCCCGCCGCGCACCCGAATCCGAAAGCTGCCCTGGCGCCACTCGGCCCAAGCTGATCCTCCGCCGGGGGCAACTATCTCGCCGGACCCGTCGCCCAGCGCGCTCAATGCCACGACAGACTCAACCCACCCTGCGCCGCGAATGGCGATCGATGTCGACGGACCGTCGACATCCACCTCCTCCACTTTGAGGCCGGGTGCGACCGAGGCGATGACATCGGACACCCCAGGCGTGCGGACCACCCGAGCCACTCCTCGGCCGTCATCGGTGATGCCGATGGCCACCGGCGGGCGCTTGGGACCATGGCGCACGGCGTCTTCCCGTGACCACAGCACTCGGACCGGGCGGCCGTGTTCGTCAGCCAGCTGGCGGGCGATCCCCGGCAGCGGCGATGCCGCCTTGGCCCCGAAAGCACCTCCGTTGGCCAGCGGGCTGGCGGGTTCGCCGCCCGGAGAACACCATGAGGCGTCGGTCTCCAGATAGGCCGGCTCCACCCAGGAGGTGCGGAGGCGCACCGCCCAATCGCCCTCGGGAAACTTCAGGGGCATGGGAAGCTCGTCTGGGGTTCGCCGGCCCTGCACCTTCCCGGCCGCGGCCCGAGCCTCGGCCAAGGTCTCCCCCAGCACCCAGCCGCCCCGACCATCCGACAGTGCCACCAACGCCCCTTGGGGCACGGTGTCGTCGGCGAAACCTCCCTCCCCTAAGGCCACGGTCGACCCGACAACTTGGGGTACGCCTCCTTCAAGCTCCGCTCGCCGAGCTGCCGTTGACCAATCACGCTCAGGGGCAGTGGTGCCAAAGTTGTCCCATGCCTCCAAAATGGTCTGCCAACCGGTGCAGCGGCACAAATGGGCCGCCAGCGCGGTGGCTGCGCCCGATGTGTGCCGGTCTTCGCCTGAACGGAGGCGATCCCCACTCGAGCGTGCATCGAGGCCCGCTAGGCGCATGATGATGCCTGGGGTGCAAAACCCGCACTGACTGGCACCGGCCGCGCAAAATGCCTCCCCCCACCCAATGCGGGCTTCGGAAGGCAGCCCGGCCAACGTTGTGATCGCCCGACCGGCCACCCGGCGAGCGGGAGTCACACATGACACGCGAGGCTTCCCATCCACCCACACGGTGCAGCAGCCGCATTGGCCTTGCGGGCTGCATCCGTCTTTTACGGTGCTAATGCCGAGGCGGTCGCGTAGTACCTCCATGAGCGAGGCACCGTCGTCGGGCACCTCGATTCGACGACCGTCTACGGTGAATTCCAATGCGGCCGCCATGTGCGGCGAAGGGGGTTAGCTGAAGCTCTGGCCGCAACCGCAGGTGCGCTGGGCGTTGGGATTGGTGATGGAGAAT
Source organism: Acidimicrobiales bacterium (assembly GCA_963663255.1). Classification (GTDB taxonomy): domain Bacteria; phylum Actinomycetota; class Acidimicrobiia; order Acidimicrobiales; family Bin134; genus Poriferisocius. The sequence goes on along the minus strand of OY760141.1, from coordinate 842,442 downwards.
CCCGCATCGGTCAGTCCGTCTTTGTAGTCGAGAACCGCGCCTTCAAGCAGAGCCGCGCTGGAGGAGTCGACCACCACTTTGACGTCACCGAAGAGAACCTCTTGGTCCTCGGCACCGAAGTCGGCGTCGAAGTACATCTCGTAGCTGAATCCGGAACAGCCGCCGGGCCGTACCGCCACCCGCAGGGCCAGATCCTCGTCGTCGGCCTGCTCTTGTTGGACCAAGGATCCGACTTTGCTAGTTGCCGTGTCAGTGAGTGTGATCACAAGCTTCTCCCTACTCGGTGCTGTGAACCATTGTCAGTCTACCCGCAGGCTTGGCCGGTATACATACCCGATAGCATGACCAACGTGAATGAAGGACCAGCCGCGGCCCTGCCGACGGTTGACGACGTTATGGGCGTGCTCCGCGGGGTGATCGACCCCGAGCTGGGCAGCGACATCGTCGATCTGGGCATGGCGCGAGACGCGGTGGTCAATCCCGACGGCCTGGTCGAGGTGACGGTGGCCCTCACCACCTCGGGGTGCCCGCTGCGAGCCCAGATCCAGCGGGAGGTTCGCACCCGAGTAGGCGATCTCCCGGGCGTAGAGAAGGTCAAGATCCACTGGAGCGAGCTGACTCAGGAGGAAAAAGCCGCCACGATGTCCAAAGCCCGCTTCAATGTGGCCCAGAACGCCCCTGACACCGCGGTGCCCCCCACGGCCAAGGTGGTGATGGTGGCATCGGGCAAGGGCGGAGTGGGCAAATCCACAGTGACGGTGAATCTGGCCGCAGAACTGGCCCAGCGGGGCATGCGGGTAGGGGTTATGGACGCCGATATCTGGGGCTACTCGGTGCCCAGAATGCTGGGAATCGAGGGGCGGCTGTCCGGGGCAGAAAACGAGAAGAAGATCGTCCCCAATGAGAAGCAGGTGGGCGACGGCACCCTGGAAGTGGTGTCGATGGGGTTCTTGGTGGACCGGGAGGAGACCGCGCTGATGTGGCGGGGGCTCATGCTGAACCGGGCCGTCCAGCATTTCTTGGAGGATGTGCGCTGGGGGCGGGTCGACTATCTGCTCATCGACATGCCGCCGGGCACCGGCGATGTGCAGATGGGCATCGCCAAGATGCTCCCCCAGGCCGAGATGGTGGTGGTGACCACACCGGCCCGCAGTGCCCAAAAAGTGGCCACCCGGGTGGCCTCGATGGGCCGGAGCAACTATCTCCGGATCGCCGGGGTGATCGAGAACATGAGCGCGTTCGTGGCGCCAGACGGAGAGTCGTACGCCATCTTCGGCCGCGGGGGTGGGCAGGAACTGGCCGATCAGCTGAATGTGCCCCTGTTGGGCCAGGTGCCCATCGACGCCTCGGTCGCCCCGGGCGGCGATGAGGGCACGCCCGTGGTATTGGAGGATGCCCCCGGCCCGGCGGCCAATGCGTTTAAGGCCATCGCCGACCGATTGCTGGAAGAAATTCCCCCTGTCGACATGGCCGGTTGCACTGCTCGGATTTTCGAGGCCGCCGAGCAAGCCCTGGCCAGCCTCGACATCGCTTCCGGATAGGGCCTAGCTTGCTGGTCTGGCTGGTGCTCCTGTTCATCGCGGTGCCGCTCATAGAGCTGTTCGTGATCGTGGAGACCGCCAGGAGCATCGGGACGTTGGAGACAATCGGCCTGTTGATCCTGGTGAGCGTGGTCGGCGCATGGATGGTGAGGGCTCAAGGGCTGGCGGTGCTCTGGCGGGTAAGAGGCAAGCTCCACGAGGGTCAGATGCCCGGCCGGGAGCTGGTGGACGGGGCCCTGGTGCTGCTGGCTGGGGCCCTCATGCTCACCCCCGGGTTCGTGACCGATGCCTTCGGCCTGCTGCTCTTGTTCCCACCCACCCGCATGGCGATCCGCCCGGTCCTGATCCGCCGCTTCCGACACCGCGTGGCCTATTTCGGCCCTGGAGAACCCGGACCGGGAACCGTTCACGATACCGATCTCGCCAACGGAGAATGACGGCACCACAGTCGGGCCATACGCTGAGAGCCGTGAGACCTCCTTCGGTGGATGCCCTGGCCCGGTCGTTGGCCGACACGGGACTGCCCCACCCGCTGCTGGTGGATGCGGCCCGAAAGGCCATCGCCGACGGCGACCTCGAAGTCGTCGAAGAGCGGGCCCGCCGCCACGCCCACGCCGCGGCCCGGTCGCTGCTTCAACCAGTGGTGAACGCCACCGGGGTTCTGCTCCATACCAACCTCGGGCGGGCCCCGCTGGCCGTCGCCGCCGACGCGGCCTACTCCAACCTGGAATTGAACCTGTCCTCAGGCCGCCGAGGATCACGCCACGCCCACGCCGCGGCCCTGTTGGCCCGGCTGTGCGACGCCGAAGACGCCATCGTGGTGAACAACGGGGCTGCGGCCGTTCTGCTGGTACTGGCAGCTTTGTCCACCGGGCGGGGAGCGGCGGTATCCCGGGGTGAGCTGGTGGAGATCGGCGGCGGGTTCCGGGTGCCAGAGGTGATGGAGCAGTCTGGGGCGAAGCTGGTGGAGGTGGGCACTACCAACCGCACTCGTTTGGCCGATTTTGCATCGGCCGCGGAGAACCCGGCCAACGACACCGCACTCGCTCTCAAGGTCCACCAGTCGAACTACCGCATCGTGGGGTTCACCGAGCACGTGACCGTGGCCGAGATGGCCTCCCTCGACGTCCCGGTGGTGGCCGACATCGGGTCGGGACTGGTCGACGCCGCCTGCCCGTGGCTGGCCCACGGCCCCCCGGCATGGCTGGCCGGCGAACCTGCCGCCCGTCAGAGCTTGGCCGACGGTGCGGCGCTGGTGACGTTCTCGGGCGACAAGCTGTTCGGCGGTCCCCAAGCGGGGATCATCGCCGGTCGGGCCGATCTGGTGCAGCGATGCGGCCGCCATCCCCTGGCCCGGGCACTGAGACCGGGCAGCCTGGTGCTGAATGCCCTTCAACAGGTGACGCTGGCCTACTTGCGGCGAGACGGGGAGGCCATCGAGTTCTGGAGGATGGCGTCGCTAGCCACTGCCGACCTGGAAGACCGGGCCCAATCGGCGGTGGCGGAGTCGGGCGTCGGAGATGTAGCACACATGGCGTCGGTGCCCGGCGGCGGCACGCTTCCCGGTACAGAGATCGATTCGTGCGGCGTGGTGCTGGACGGTGATCACACGGGCTCCCTGCGCGCCGGGTCACCCCCGATCATCGCTCGAGTGAGCGACAACCGAACGTGGCTCGACCTGCGGACGGTGGCTCCCGGTGATGACCACCATGTGACCGCCGCCCTGAAGGCTCTTGGGTGAGCATCACTATCTCCACCGCGGGCCACGTGGACCACGGAAAATCCACGCTGGTTGAGGCGCTGACCGGGGTTGACCCCGACCGATTTGCCGAAGAGAAGACCCGAGGCCTGACCATCGACTTGGGCTTCGGCTCGGCTCAGCTCCCCTCGGGCCGGTCGATTTCGATCATCGACGTACCCGGTCATGAGAGGTTCATCCGCAACATGCTGGCCGGAGTCGGCGCGGTGGATGCCTGTTTGTTCGTGGTGGCGGCCAACGAGGGATGGATGCCGCAGTCGGAGGAGCACCTTCGCATTCTGGCGCTTCTGGGGGTGTCACACGGGCTGATAGCACTCACCAAGGTGGGTTTGTGCGACCCCGACATTGCGGAGTTGGCCCGCCTAGAGGTGGAAGAGCGGGTCGAGGGCACGTTCTTGGCCGGTGCGCCGGTGGTGGAAACCGACGTGGTAGACGGGCTGGGCCTCAATGAGCTGCGAGCCGGGCTGGACGATCTGGCAGACCGGACTCCGGCGGCCGCCGACCAGCGCCGGCCGAGGCTGTGGGTTGATCGGGCCTTCGCCGCCCGGGGGGCAGGCACGGTGGTGACCGGCACATTGGGTGGCGGGCAAATCCGGGTGGACGATGAGTTGGAGTTGCGGCCCAAGGGCACCGCGGTCCGGGTGCGAGCCTTGCAGAGCCATCACAGTCAGCGGACCAAAATCGGGCCCGGTAACCGAGTGGCGGTCAATTTGTCGGGAGTCAGCCATCAAGAAGTGGCCCGAGGCGACGTGCTCGTACGAGCTGGGCAGTGGCATCTGACCAACCGGTGCGATGCTTCTTTGACGGTGCTGAGCACGCTGGACCATGACGTGTCCCGCCGTGGCGCGCATGCCGTTTACCTGGGGGCATGCGAGCTGCCCGCCAGGATGCGCATTCTTGGACTTGAATCGCTGTCACCGGGCGAGACCGGGCTGGTGCGGCTTCACCTCCCCCACCGGCTTCCGTTGCTGCCCGGCGACCGGTTCGTCTTGCGGGAGAGCGGCCGGGCCGAGACCATTGGGGGTGGGACCGTCCTTGACGTCGACCCGGTGCTCCCCGCTTCCAAAGCCCGACCCGACTTGTCTGTCGACCGGGTGGTGGCCGAGCGGGGATGGGTGGAAGTCGAACGGCTGGCCCTGCTCACCGGGCAACAGCGGGCGCCCGATGTCGGCCGATGGGTGGTGAGCCCGACCGTGCTCGCCGACACCCGGACCCGGCTGCGGAAGGCGGTGGACGATGCTGGGCCTCTGGGGCTGGATTTAGCCGGGCTGAGCGAACGGGACCGGGTGGTTCTCAACCTGATAGAGGATGTGGTTGTCGAGGGTGGCCGAGTCCGGCCGGTCGGTCAGTCGGACCCATTCCAGAATCACCGGTACACCGCGGCGCTGGAAGCGGCGCCGTTCACCCCGCCTGATCCTGAGGCACTGGGCGTGAACCGCACCGAGGTGCGGGAGTTGGTGAAGCGGGGTTTCGTCGTGGAGCAGGACGGCGTGTTCTTCGCGGCGTCGGCCCTGGAGGCAGCCGGTTCCGTGCTGGCCGAGATGTTGGCGGTTCAACCCCGCGGCGTCACCGTGGCCGAAGTGCGCGAGCGATTGAGAACCACCCGCAAGTACGCACTCCCGCTGCTGGCCTGGCTTGACGGCAACGGCGTCACCCGTCGTCGGGAAGATGTGCGCATAGCCGGGCCCCGCTTGCCCAGCGTTTGATGCCCCGGTGATCAGTTACGGCGCCGATTGAGGATCTCTCGACGCTCCAGTTCGTTGAGGCCGCCCCAGATGCCGTGCTGCTCGCGAATTTTCAGGGCATAATCGCGGCACTCGTCGATAACGCTGCATTCCTCGCAGATCGCCTTGGCCCGGCTCTCCCGCTCCAGCTTCTCTTCTTTGCGCTCAAAAGACGGAGGAGGGAAGAAGACCGACGCCTGTGGCCCTCGACATGCAGCCTTTATTTGCCAAACTTTCTCACTGGTGACAGCGCTCACTTGTTACCCCCTTGGATCGGACCTTATAGGCGAAGATGCCCGAACACAAGATGAGAATTGAGCATACGCAGCCTGGTTTTGGCTGCGATCTTGGATTTTGGCCTTCTCGTCCCCCTATCGGCGGGGCTCTCGATAGTCGCGGGCCGCCCCCTCGAGGGGCTCGACCTCCAACCACAAGCCGTCGATTTCCACCACACGGACCTGGTCGCCGGCGGTCACCGGTGTTGCCCGATTGACCCGGGCCCGCCACAGCGCATCCCGGATCCGGACAACGCCGTCGGGAGATACATCGTCTACCACCTCGCCGATCTCACCGATCATCCAGTCCCGACCGATCGTCGGCGTGGAAAAGCGGGTTCGAACCATCGATGGCATCCCCGAGAACATGGCCACCGCCACTGTCCCAGTCATCACCACCATGGGAATCCACGACATGGACACCCCGTCGTAGAGCCACCAGGTGCCCGCGGCAAACATGAGCATCCCGGCACCGGTCCAAAAACGGGGAACCGAAGTTTGGACGTCGATGCCGAACGCCACCATCGAAGCAGCCAGCAGCACCAGCGCCCAAGTGTTGTGGGGTAGCACCGCGAACCCGTAGCCGGACAGGATGAACAGCAAGGCCCCCACCACGCCAGCCACACCGATACCCGCAGTGAAGAACTCGAACAGCATCAGGCCCATGCCGATGGTCAGCAGCAGATAGGCCACCGGAGGGCTGGCCACGGTGTGGAACAGCTGATGGGCAAGCGACAGGCCTCGGAATTGAACTTGGGTAATCGGCTGCAAGCGCGGTTGGGCGTCAATGTTCTCGAGGCTGGAAACAAAGCCAAGATGATCCAAATCCACCAGAAAATCGCCGATCAGTGGGGCAACGCACTGCTCTTCATCGGGGGGAACCCGAATGGTCTCTGGATCGAAGGGAATGCCAGCCTCTGCGAAGCGATCACCAAAATCGTCGAGTGTGAGGGGATCGCAGGCAATCACTCCTTCCCAGATGAGCTGTCGCCATCCGAGCGCCTCGTGGCGGATCAGATCCTGGTTGTTCCAGGCCACAGGATGGTTGGCCAGCATTGGAAGCGTAGGGCCGAGGTCGCCCACCCGGGTACCGGGGGCGATGCCCACTTCATCGGCTGTGGCGAAGAGCTGGGCCACTTTGCCTTCCAGAGAAGCCCCATTCGGGCCGACCCAAATCGCAATTGGAATCGGCGATCCGGCAATGTCGTCGGCCAACTCGGCCAAGCGGTCGTCAGACACGACAGAACGGCTGCTGTCTACGCGAAACACCAGTAATCGGGCACCTGCCTCGGCCGCATCGGCCACCGAGCTCTCGATGAGCTCGGCCATGACCGGATCAAGCAGTCCGGTGACCTCTACCACCACGGCCACGCCAGCATCGGAATCATGGGAGTCGGCTGCGGCCGATCCCACCCCGGCCAAGCCGAGAGCGGCCAAAAGACTGCCTCCGACGAGGCAGGCTGCCGCCAGCTTCAATCGAGGCGTTCGCACAATGGGGTTAGAGGGCCTCTGGAGAGTCGGGGGTCAACAGCGAGGCCAATGCTTCTTCTGAGGTTTGGGCCACCGGAACGATCCGGTCGAAACCAGTGGTGTGCAGCAGTCGGGCCAGCGCTCCCTCCCCACAGGCCACCACGACCTCGCCATCAGAATCGCGGATTCGTCGGATACCGCCGATCAGCGCTCCTAAACCAGCCGAGTCCATGAACGGAACCGATCCCAAGTCGATAAGCAGCCGGGGCGCGAGGGCCAGGTCGCCAATGCGCTCCCGGAATTGAGCCACGGTGTAGGCGTCAATCTCGCCGCGGGGGCGGAGCACCGTGTGGGTGTCTAGTTCTTCGACTTCGATCTCAAGCAATGCGCCTCCCCTGTGACCGACCATGATGCTAACGCGAGACAGCTCCCATGCCATCGGCCAACCACATTTCCCCAGCACGCTGTGGCGATATCGATTTGGATACCATCGAAGCGTGACCCATGTGCTCTTGGCCACCGACAGCGACTCCGTTTACAACGCCGTTGATGCCGCGTTGGGGAGCGAATTATCTGAGATCAGCAGAGTGAGAGCAGGAGTGGATGTGTTGGGCGCGGTGCGGGAGCAGCAGCCGGATGTGGTGATCTGCGACCTTCAGATCGGCAACATGGGAGGCATGGCGACGTGCTTGGATTTGCGGTTGGAGGCGGAGATGGGGCGGGCGCCGGAGACGCGGGTGTTGATGTTGTTGGATCGTGAGGCTGACGTCTATTTGGCGAAACAGGCTAGATCTGACGGGTGGTTGGTTAAGCCGTTGGATCCGGTGAGTTTGCAGCGGGCGGTTTTGGCGGTTTTGTCGTAACCATCCTCCGGCGGTTTGGCGGGGCCTGTCCCGGCCCAGCCCGCCGTCCTCGCGGAGCTGCGGGCGGCGGGCGCCCTGAGCCGGGCCACCCACCAAACCGCCTATGTTGCTCTCGCCTCCTTCTTGGTTGGGGTAGGGGCGGCGGGCGCCCTGAGCCGGGCCACCCACCAAACCGCCTATGTTGTTTGCCCACCCCATTGGTATTGTTTTTGTTTACGGGCAGTGGCGCAGCTTGGTAGCGCGCTTCGTTCGGGACGAAGAGGTCGTGGGTTCAAATCCCGCCTGCCCGACCCAGGTTTTGGCTTCATTGGCTAGTGTTCGCTCAAGGAGGCCGACATGACGGATCGCTATTTGGTTATTTCCTCGGACTGCCATGCGGGGTTGCCGAATTTGGAGTACCGGGGGTATCTGGAATCGAAGTACCACGATGCCTTCGACGACTTCTTGGTGCAGCGGGAGGCGTTCCGCAACCAGGGCAACATCATGGGCAATGCCGAGTTCGAAGAGGAATGGTTCGGAGAAAACGAAGAGGGCCTGCGAGGAGGCTGGAATGCGGCCCGGCGGGATGCGGAGTTGGATGGTGACGGCGTCGCCGGAGAAGTGATTTTTCCTGACGCCGACGCGGTTACCGGAGGGGCCTCGGCACCGTTCGGGGCTGGGTTGGGCATGTCGTTTGCTCAAGACTCCGAGCTCTTGATGGCCGGAGCCCGGGCTCATAACCGATGGCTGGCCGAACTGTGCAACGACAGTCCCGAGCGGCGAGCCGGCGTGGCGGTGGTGCCGATCATCGCTGATGTGGATGCGGCGGTGACCGAGATCACTCGGGCCCGGGAGTCGGGGCTGCGAGGCGGGATTCTCATCGCCTCTATGTGGAACGAGGGTCCGGGCTACCACGAGAGGCGCTACGACCCCATCTGGGCGGCCTGCCAAGACCTGGAGATGCCGGTTCACACCCACTCGGGAGCCGCTCCCCGGGCGGAATACGGCACCGGTCCCGGATTCATCGGCATGTACGTGGCTGAAGTGCGGTGGTGGACTACCCGGCCACTGTGGTTCTTGTTGTATTCCGGCGCGTTCGAGCGGTACCCAGGGCTGCGCTATGCGATCACCGAGTGCGGCTGTTTCTGGGCCGCCGACATGCTGTGGACCATGGATGCCACCTACTCCCGGGAGCACGGTGGGGCCCAGAAGCTGGCGGCCGACGCCTACGGCCACCTGAGCTTAAGTCCCAGCGACTACTTCGACCGCAACTGCGCCATCGGAGCGTCCAACACTCGGAGGCGGGAGCTGGCCCGGCGCTTTGAGATCGGCGTGGGCAACATCATGTGGGGCAACGACTTCCCCCATCCCGAGGGCACCTGGCCCCACACCCGCAAATCGCTGGCCGAAGCCTTCTGGGACATTCCCGCCGAAGACACCGCCGCCATCCTTGGCCTGAACGCGGCGGAATTCTACGGCTTTGACACTGAGGCACTGGCCCCTTTGGTCGACCGAATCGGCCCAACCCCCGAGGAGCTAGGACAATCCGACCCCACCGGGGCTGCAAGTAAATGGGAAGCACTCGAAGCGGCCGGGCGACCTTGGGTTACTGGCGTTGAGGCGGTTCCTCTGTCGATGGACTAGGGGGCGCGAACGCTGGCATCACCGTATTGCGCATGTGGTCGTTGGTTGATGTGGGGACGGTGAAGTTGGTTAGGTCCATCACTGCTTCCCAGTTATCGCGGTAGGCCTCGGGAGTGGGGGTTAGGTGGGTGTGGCCTTGGCTGGCCACCCAGGCGAGGCGGGCCATGCGGGGGCCGTCTACGGTGAAGGACTCGCCGGTCGTTGGGCAGTCTTCGTGGGCGAGCCAGATTACGGCGGGGGCCACGTTCTTGGGGCGGATGTGGGCTTCGATGATGGGGCCGAATTCTTCGCCGGAGCGATCGGGGCTCTTGTCGGTTACCGCCCAGGGCAGCGCACAGTTGACTTGAATCCCGTGGTACCGGCCCTCGCGGGCCAGCGTGCGGGTGAGGCCCATAGCCCCGGCCTTACAGGCGGCGTAGGCGGCTTGACCTCTAAGGCCCCACACCGCACCCGAAGCGATGTTCACCACCCGGCCATAGCCCTGTTCAACCATGGCGGGCCATAGCGGCCACAGCACGTGGCACGGTCCCATCAGATGGATGGCGATCATTTCGTTGAACAGCTCTGAGCCGGACTCCGGTGTCATGGCGGCGAATTCGGCCGCCCGATTCACTCCTGCGTTGTTGATCACGATGTGTACGGCGCCAAATGCGTCTTGGGCCTGCTCAGCGAGGGCAACACCGCCTTCGGGGGTGGTCACGCTGTGATGATCGGCAACGGCGGTGCCGCCGGCTGCGGTGATCTCGTCAACCACCTCGTCAGCCGCTTGGGCCGCGATGTCGTTCACCACCACGTGCGCTCCCCGATCGGCCAGCAGCCGGGCGTAGGTCCGGCCTAATCCCTGTCCCGCGCCGGTGATTATGGCGGTGCGGCTGTCGAAGCGAAGCGGCGACGAGGCCATCAACCGATGGCGCCGTCGGCCCGCAGCTCGGCAAGCGCTTCCTCGCTCAATCCGAGCTCGGTGGCCAGAACCTCGTCGGTGTGCTCGCCCAGCCACGGCGGGCGGGTGTCGGGGCCCTCGCTGACCGCCGACATCTTCACCGGATTGCCGGGGGTCAGCACGGGGGTATTGGCGTCGGGGCGGGGGATCTCCACCAACATGTGCCGGGTGGCCACATGGGGATCGTCGATCACATCGGGCGCCTCGAATACCGGGGCGGCGGCCAGACCGGCAGCAGCCAAGTCGTTGGCGGCTTCGACGGTGGTGCGGTCACCTGCCCAGGAGCGGACCGCAGCCCGAATCTCATCCAGATTCTCCCGCCATCCATCGCGGGTGGAGAACCGCTCGTCTTCTAGCCATTCGGGGCGGCCGATGAGATGGCAGAGGCGCTCAAACTGGTGCTCCCGGCCGATCTGCATCACCAGCTCGCCGGAGTCGATGGGGAAGCCGTCGTTGATGATCGCGGTGGGAATCCGGGGATCGGCCCCCAGCGACCAATAGTTGGGAACCATGTCGCCGAAGGCCACCATGGCGTCGAACATGGCAATGTCCACGTACTGGCCGTGGCCGTGGCGCTCCCGTTGGCGGAGGGCCATGAGTACGCCGATCACGGCGTAGAGGCCCGAGCCGGTGTCTCCCAGCGCGCCCACCGGCGACACCTTCACGTTCTCGCCTTCGGCCCGGTTGATGGCGTACAGACCGCCCATGGCCTCAGCGATGGGGGCATAGGCCGGCCAGTGGCCATAGGGCGATTCGTTCAGGTTCCCGAATCCCGACACCGACAGGTAGATGAGGCCGGGATGCACTTGGGCCAGATCGTCATAGCCCAAGCCGATCTTGGCCAGCGTGCCCGGTTTGAGGTTCTCGGCCAGAACATCGAACTTGGGAACCATCTGGCGGATCAGGTCGATGGCAGTGGAGTTCTTCAAGTCCATCCCCACCGAGCGCTTGTTGAGGTTGTTTCGGAGATAGGTGCCGCCCACCGGTCGACCCTCGGGATCGACAACGCCGGGGGTCGAGCCCCGGCCCAGGTCGCCCCGCACCGGGTGCTCGATCTTGACCACCTCGGCACCCATACGGGCCAAGAGCTGGGTGGCGTAGGGCAGCGACTGCATCTGTTCGATGGCCAGCACGCGGATGCCGTCGAGCGGCTTGCCGTTGGCTGCGTGTTCGGGGGCGGTGATGTCGCCGATCCTCATGGGCTCACCTCCTGCCCATAGATGCGCAGAGCGTTGCCGGCGAGAATGGCGTGCCGTTCGTCGTCGGGCACACCGTCGAAATGCTTGTTAATAGTCGTATGAGAGTCGGGCCAGTCGGATCCGCCGTGGGGAAAGTCGCTCGACCACATCATCTGGGTGACCCCGATGTGTTGTCGGTTGATGACACCGTAATGGTCGGTGATGAAAGTAGAGGCGATGTTGGTGTCGAAGTAGTCGCCGGGCTGGCGCTGAATGGGGGCTCGGGTGGCGGGATTGGCCCGGCGGAAGCGGTCGTCCATCTGTTCCCGCAGATAGGGGAACCACGAGCTGTCGGTTTCCACCGCCAAGAACTGGAGATCGGGAAACCGGTCGAACACCCCGCCCTCAATGAGCTGGGTGATGCGCACCGGCATGTCGAAGAAGCGCATCGACCCGGTGAGCTTCATCTTGGCCACATCGCCCTGGGCGTGGGTGGCGAAACCCACGTGGATGGACAGCGGCAGCGTGGCCTCAGCCGCGGCGGCGAACACGGGGTCGTCGTCGGTGGTCAGCACCTCATCGCCGCTGGGCCACCGGCCGAGCATCACCCCCCTGATGCCCGGCATTGCGGCCACTCGATGCAACTCGTCCACCGTGGCGTCGGCTCCGACACTGGGCAGTAGGGCCACACCCCACAACCGACTGGGGTCGTAGGCGCAGAACTCAGCCAGCCAGTCGTTGTAGGCCTGGATGCAGGTCACATGGAAGTCGACGTCGTGGCGGTGCCACACCAGTTGGTTGCCGATCCGGGGGGTGGGATACAGGATCTCCAGATCCACTCCGTCTTGGCCTTGCTCGCTGATCCGAGTAGCTGGGTCGTAGCCGCCGGCCCGGACATCTGACCACCGGACCCAGCCCGATCGCTGATCGGCCGGAAGGCCCGCCGAGCAGTTGCCGCCGAAGTTGATGGGATCATGGGCTCCTTCAAGAACCCAAGCATCGCCCTGGTCAAAACTCTCCATGCGAGGGGCTCGATCCTTGTAGCGGCTCGGCACCCGATCGGCCCACAGATCAGGCGGCTCGTTCACATGGGAGTCCGCCGACACCAACTGATACTCCATCACGCCGACACCGTACCCGCCCGAATGAGCGTGCTCTATGGTGAGGCGGCGGTGCGCGAACGGCGGGGCAGGGACAAGGCGACGAATACGCCCATGATCGACAGCACCACCAGGACGTTCCAGATCTGGGTGAAGCGGTCGAACAATTCGGCGTCGGACACGTTGCCCAGAAGGCCGAAGACGACGGCCAAACCGGTCAGCGCTCCTACTTGGCGGGCGGTGGAGATTACTCCCATGCCCAGGCTGTAGGTCTCGTTGTCGAGGTCTCGGGCTCCGATGGCATTGATCATGGGCAATCCCATCCCCCACCCGCCTATGCCGCCCAGAACGATGGGTACAAAGAATGCCGTCCAGTAGGCCGGATCAGGACCGGGCACCAACCGCACCCACACCACTGCCACCGTCGTGATGGCCATTGCGGCCACGGCGATGGTGCGCTCGTCGAAGCGACGGCTCAATCGGCCGGCCAACACGCTGGCCAGTGCGGCCGCGGCGGGAAAGGGCAGCAGGGCAAGTCCCGCTTTCAAGGGCCGATAGTCCCAGACCTGTTCGATGTACTGGATCATCATCACGAAATAGGGGAGCAAGAAGCTGGGAATGGCGATGGCGATGAGCAGCGCTCGCCGGTAGGTTCGAAGCCTCAGCAGTCGCGGCTCGACGATGGGCGCCGGATGGCCCATGATGCGCTGGCGGATTAGGGGGACCAAGACAGCGGCCAATGCGAAGGCGACGATGATGCGGCTGTCGGTCCAGCCCCACGTCCTTCCCTGCACCAGGCTGAGGGTCAGCAGGCCGAGACTCGCCGCAACCATGAGCGCACCCACGAAGTCGGGAAGCCGAGAAGCAACCTTGCGCTCGGTCTCGGTGAGCAGGGCCCGGGCAGCAAGGAACGATGGCACTCCAATGGCCACATTCAGCAAGTAAGCCGCCCTCCAGCCCCAGACGTCGATGAGCGCCCCGCCCAGCGTGGGCGCCAGGGCTCCGGCAATCCCGCCAACGGCGGTCCAGGTGGTGATGGCCCTCGTCTGGTCGTCCCTAGGCCACACCGCCAGAATCAACCCGAGAGACGCAGGCATGACAAATGCGGAGCCCGCACCCTGCACTGCGCGGCACAGCACCAGGACCCACAGCTCCGGCGCCAACCAGCCGCCCACCGAGCCCAGGACGAAGAGGGAAAGGCCAAGGAGAAAGGCCAATCGGCGTCCAGTGCGGTCGGCGAGGCGCCCGGCGGCAACCACGAAGGTGGCCAATGAGATGGAGTAGGCGCTGAGCACCCAGGCCGTTGACGGGCGGCTGGAATCGAAGCTCTCCCCGATACTCACCAGAGCCAGTGGTTGCAGAGTGGCATCCAGGGTGATGAGAAACACCGGTCCCATGCAGATCCAGAAGACCGCCCAGTGACGTGCCCGCACAGCCCCCAACGGTACGCGCCCTGGTTTGCCAGCTATAGATGCAGGGCGGGCTAGGCGTCAACCGTGGCGGCGTCGGCTGCCTCGCGCTCATCCAGGCCGCGCTGGCGCATGCGCCCGATGGCGGTACCTATCACCAATCCGCAGGCCATCAAGACAGGTAGCGCTCCTGCACCGGTGAAGATCCCGTTTACCGACACTCGCAGGAAGCTCACGACCCACGCCGTCACTCCGAACAGGACAGCAGTGCCCACCCCCAATGTGAGGGCATCCCACAGCGCATTGGCTCGCGGCACTGCGGCAGAAAGAACAACGACCGCGGCCAGGGCAATGGCAAGAGTCAAAATGCCCCATCCGAGAGTTGGACCCTGATCATCGAAGCCGTCATAGCGATTGGGCTCCTCTCGGGCTTCCCCGATGACCTGGGCAATCAGCGATGCACTTACCCCGCCTTCAGTGGGGTTGGCCCGCTCTTCATCGATCAGCTTCTGCTGCTCGGGAGTGAATGCGTCAGGCCGTTCGTCATTGACCCAGTTGGAGAAGGAGCCGATTATTAGCAAGCCCACGGCGAAAGTTCCCAGAAGCACTCGAGCCATTGCCGTACGAGACAGCACTGGGGAGGAGCGGGTATTCCGCCATGCCAGCAGACCACCCACCAACAGGACTACCCCGCTGACAAGTCCCAGGTACACCCCGGTGCCGTGGCTGGTGGATGGAGCCAGATCGTGGGGGGCGATGGACAAGTAGAAGATCATCATCCCAATGACGGACACGCCGGTGAACACCAAGCCTGAAGGAGCATTCAACCAGGAAGACCAACGGTCTCGAATCTGGAGCAGCATCAACAGGGACAGCAAAACAACCATTATCCCGACGATGAGCAAGATAATCCCGAACCAGCTTCCCCCGGTGGCCTCGACGCCGGTGAAGCTGCCGTCCAAGAATTGGTCATCGGGTCGCGCGTAGCTGCTGAGCCGCCCTGGACCATCCACCCAAGTAGAAAAGGCACTCCAAATTGCCAGTACCCCTCCGACCAGCCCCACGCCTCCGGCCACCGCCGTTGCGGTATTCAGCCGAGGTCGAGGCGTGCGGGATGCCGGCGGCGGCTCAGGAGCAGCAACCGGCTCGGCGGTGGGGGTATCGGGCACGGTGTAGCGGCCGCGGATTGCTGCTCCCATCTTGCGGAACAACGTTCGGTTGTCAGATGGGTCGGGCTGGCTGAGCCGGTCCATAACTACACCCACCAAATACAGGGCCAAGCCAGATGCCGCACCCAGTGCAGGATCAGCAGTGTTGATTCCTCGCAGCACCAACTGGCCGAGCCCGCCCCCGGCGATAACCGCGATGATGCCGACGAACGATAAGGCCAGCAACAACACCTGGTTGACCCCGGTCATGATGGCCGGACGGGCCAGGGGAAGCTGCACGTCGGTGAGCACGCGGAAGTTGGACGCCCCGTAGGCCTTTGCGGCCTCCACGACGTCGCTGGGCACTTGACGGATACCCAGGTTGGTCAGGCGGATCATGGGAGGCAAGGCGAAGATCATGGTGGATATGGTGCCGCCCACCGGTCCGGTGCCGAAGAAGAAGATGATGGCGATCAGGTACGTGAAGGCATGGACCAGCTGCATGCCGTCCAAGAGGGGTCTAGTGATGTTCCAAACTCGATCACTGCGGGCGCATAGCACTCCGTAGGGCAGGCCGACGGCTACGCAGATAATGACCGCTACCAGGATTATTCCGATGGTTTGCATGGTGAAGCGCCAGTAGTCCGGCCCCAACACACCGCATAGGAGGATGCCGGCCGCGGCACCACACCCGACCTTCACATCCCGAACCAAGAATCCCAATGCCACAAAAACCAGAAGCATGAACGGCCACGGGATGTTGAGCAGGATGTCGTTGGTGACCAGATTGAGGAGGTTCTCAAAGGGCCACTTGATCACGTTGAAGACCGACTCGCCCTCCACATTGAGCCAGTCGATGCTCTCCTCCACCCAGCGGCCGAAGGGGATTTCCCAGTCGTTCAACCATTCATTGTCCCGCCAACCAGTGTTCAACCAGTTCTCGGCAATCACGCTCACAGCAGGGCCTCTCCACTCGAGGGATCGGCGGCTTTGACCTGCTCTGCTTTGGACTCAATCTCGCCCAGTTCAGCGAGCAGATCCAATGCGTGGATTCGGCCTTCCAGGGCACCCTTATCGTCGACAACTGCGACCAAGTCACCGCTGGCGCACAGTTCGTAGGCATCAACCAGAGGGGCAGAGCGGGTGGTGACTCCGAACTCGGTATTCATCACCGACTCCACCGATGCCTGATGCGATGCAGCCAGCAAATCACGGGTGACCACCCCTACTGGGCGGCCTTCGTCATCAATGCAAAACGCGCTGCTCTTCTCGCTCAGGGCAGCTATGGCCTCGCCCACCGTGGTGCCCAGGGTGAAGGGCGAAGGTGGGGTCATCACGCTCTCCACCTGCAACACCCGGCCCTGGTCAACATCCTTCACGAACTCTGCTACGTAAGCAGTGGCCGGATCTCGAAGAATCTCTTCGGGCGTGCCGATCTGCACCACACCGCCGTCTTTCATGATGCACACCCGGTCGCCCACCCGCAAGGCCTCATTGAGGTCGTGGGTGATGAACAGGATGGTCTTGTGCAGCAGGTCTCCCTGCATGGCCAGCAACTCGTCTTGCATCTGGCGGCGGATGAGGGGATCGAGGGCGCTGAACGCCTCGTCCATGAGGAGGATGTCCAGGTCGGCGGCCAACGCCCGGGCCAAACCGACACGTTGCTGCATTCCGCCCGAGAGCTCGCGGGGGAACGAGAGGTAGTACCGCTCCAAGCCCACCAACTCCAGGGCTTCGAGGGCTCGGCGGCGGCGATCATCGGTAGCTACGCCGTTGACTTTGAGGCCGTAGGCCACATTGTCAACCACGGTGCGGTGGGGGAAAAGGGCAAAGTGCTGGAACACCATGCTCATCTTGTCTCGGCGAAAATGCTCCAGTTCTCGTTTGTTGAAGGTGCCAACATCAATGCCGTCCACCTTCACCGTTCCGGCGGTGATGTCATGGAGCCGGTTGACCGTTCGGATGGCGGTGGACTTGCCCGACCCCGACAACCCCATGATCACAAAGATCTCGCCGTCTTGTACCGAGAAGCTCACATCGTGCAAGCCGACCACATGGTCAGTAGCCGCTTGGACATCGTCTTTCATGACACCCGACTGAGCCATCTTCAGAGCCCGCCCCTTCGGGCGAGCCCCAAAGATCTTGTAAACGTTGGTCAGCTCAATTCTGGAACTCACAACACCCCGCCCTGGGACACCTAGCCAAATCGGCATCCCGTGATGATTCATACACAGTAGCCAAAAACTTGTTCTTGGTCTCCGATGAGCGCGTCATGACGCTGTCATTTACAGAATAAGGATCAGCCGTCACGGGTGAACGGCCGGGTGAGGGCCGCGGGCTGGCCGATGCGGCGGCTCACCACCACCAGCACGATCACCGTCAAAACCGCAGGGGCCATGTTGGCGATCGACGACACCGATCCAGAGATGACGTCTTGAACCTGAAGCTGAAGCACGGTGGCCGACACGATGCCGAACAACAGGGAGCCGGTCATCACTCCCACCGGACGCCACGCCCCGAAATACACCAGAGCGATGGCGATGAACCCTCGCCCTGCGGTGAGGTTCTGCTGGAATATCCCGATCTCCAAGGCCAATGCGGCACCCGCTAGCCCCGCCATGGTGTTGCCGATGACGATGGCTGCCGTCCGGATGCCGTTCACGCTCACGCCCAGGGTGTCGGCCGCTTGGGGGTTCTCCCCGACGGCCCGCACGTTGAGTCCGAATGTGGTCCGGGTGATGAGCCAATACATGATTGGGACCAGCAAGAAGGCCACATACGTCAGCACGGTGTGGCTGAACAGCAATTCGCCTGCCCGGCCGGTGTCGTCGGCCAGCCAGCCAAAGGGCTTGGCCTGCAATCCACCGATGGGCCTCGGGGTGCCGACCTGCTTTTGGAACAACAAGTCGGTAAAGCCCAAGCCGAACAGATAGATCCCGATTCCGCTGATGCCCTGTTCGGCGTGCATCACCACGGTGATCAAGGCGTAGACGAGGCCCATCACCATTCCCACAACGAGCCCCATGAATAGCCCAAAGGCAGCGCTGCCAGTTTCCAGGGCGGTGTAGTAGGCGGCAAATGCGCCGATGAGCATGACCCCTTCCACCCCCAGGTTGAGCACACCGGCCCGCTGGCCCACGGCCTCTCCCAGCGCGGCCAGCAAGAAGGGCACGGCCAAGCGGATTCCTGAAGCCAAGGTGGCGATGATGATGGAGACGGTGAAGAAATCGTTCATGCCCGGTCCTCCATCTGGATATCTCCTTCAGCCCATTGCTGCACCCGGGCTCGCAGCTTGAGGCTGCCCACCACGAAAACCACCACCACGCCATTGAGGGCGATCACTAGGGCCTGGGGAACCTGAACCACCCGTTGCAGGGAGATGCCTCCGGCCAGCATTCCCCCGAACAGATAGGACGACAGCACGGTGAACAGCGGGTGCAGCCCTCCGAACAAGGCGGTCACGATTCCGTTGAACCCCGCGCTCTGCGTAAATGCCAGCGGACCACCCTCGCCGATGAGTCGGTGGGATTCGCTGCCGAACACCAGCACCGCGCCGGCGATGCCGGCGCAGGCGCCGCTGAAGGCCAACGCCTGGGTGATGCTCAGTTCGACCTTCATGCCCGCCGAACGGGACGCATGAGGATTATGGCCCACCGCCCGCAAACGCATGCCCAGGCTGCTGCGGAACAAGAGCAGGTATCCCAGAATGGCCACGACCAACGCGACCACGATGCCCAGATGCAGACGTGTGCCTCCTGGCAAGATGGGCAAATCGGCGTTGTGGCTCAGTCGTTTGGTCTGCTGGATTCTGATGGCACCGGGCTCGATGAGCCAGTCTTCCAACAAGAAGCTCATAAAGAACCCGGCGATGATGTTCATCATGATGGTGCTGAGAATTTCGTTTACCCCGCTGTAGGCCTTCAGCGCTCCAGGGATCGCTCCCCATATCCCCCCGCCGACGCCGCCGGCGATCATCACCAGCGGTACCAAGATGGGGCGGGGGACATCGGGCAGTGCCAGGGCCACCAGTGTGGCCACTATGGCCCCCATGATGATTTGCCCCTCGCCGCCGATATTGATGACGCCGGCGCGGAATGCGATGCAGATGCCAACGCCGACCAGCATGAGCGGAATGGATTTGAGGGCGGTGGCGGCTAACTCGTCTGGGCCTCCAAATGCCCCGGTGAATAGGGCCCGATAGCCGGTGAGCGGGTTGGCCCCGAACACCCCGAGGAGAATGGCGCCTACTGCGAGAGCGGCGATCACCGCGGCAGCGGGCACCACGAGACCAGCGAATGGCCGGAACAGACGCCCAACGTCGGACCCGCCAGAAAATCTTTGTTGATTATCAGTCATTTTCAACATAGATTGTTCTGAGTTCCCCTCTGTTCGCCGAAGCGATCAAATCGCGGAGGTTTCCATGCTGGTGACCTGTTGGTCAACCAAGGGGGGTTCTGGCACAACTGTGATCGCGGCTCTCGTTAGCCTACATGCCGCTCAAGGCCGCGATCGGCCTGTTCTGCTAGTCGATCTCTGCGGCGACCTTCCCGCGGTGTTCGGATGTGCTGAGATTTCATCTGGATTGGGCGAGTGGCTCCGCAGCGATCTCGCTCCATGTTCGCTTGAACGGGTGTTTGAGGAGCTGACGCCAAGCCTCTCGCTGCTCCCTCGTGGGCAGGGTCTGTTGAGCTCTCGACGAGCCGACGAGCTTGTGGGATGGCTGACAACCGACGCCACCGTAGTGGTGGACGCGGGGATACTCCGCGGTCCAACCGAGCAGTCTGGCGGCGGTTCAGGCGACGACGAGCTGCGCTGGCGGCTGGCTGCCGAAGCCGACCGGTCGGTGCTGGTCACTCGAGCGTGCTATCTGGCCTTGCGGCGAACTGTGTCGCTGCCGGTTCGGCCCAGCGGGGTGGTGTTGGTCGCTGAGGCTGGCCGGGCGCTGACTCGGTCTGACTGTGAGCGGGCCATAGGCGCGCCGGTACTGGCCACCGTCGCCGTCGACCCGGACATCGCCCGGGCGGTGGACGCCGGCATGCTTAGGACTCGGGTGCCCAAGGGCGCGATCAGGGCTCTCGGTCGGCTGTCCGAGGGAATCTGAGGCAGTTGAATCGTGGGTTGGAGTGGCAGCGGGGGAGGTCGAGAGGCGATTGAGCCGTTTTTACGCGATCCATCGGTGTCGGAGATCATGGTGAACGGCCCCGGTCCGGTATGGATCGAGCGAGGCGGTCGTTTGGAGGCCACCGGGACGATCTTGGACGCAGAGACCATTGAATTGCTCATCGAGCAGGCGGTGGCGCCGCTTGGACGCCGCATCGACCGCAGCTCCCCGATGGTGGATGCCCGTCTCGACGATGGCTCCCGTCTCAACGCAGTTGTGCCACCAGTGGCGGTTGACGGCCCCTATGTGACCATACGCCGATTCTCCATCCGCCCTGTTCCCCTCGAGGACTTCGCCTCTGCGGGTGTGGTGGCTGCTCTGCGCTGGGCAGTAGCTGCCCGCTGCAATCTGGTGGTGTCGGGCGGCGCCGGAGCAGGCAAGACGACTCTGTTAAACGCGCTGGCCGCTTCAATCGCCGTCGGCGAGCGGGTGGTGACGGTGGAGGACGCCGCTGAACTGGCCTTGGCCAGCGACCACGTGGTGCGCCTTGAGGCCCGGCCTGCCGACAGAGACGGAGTGGCCTCGGTCACGATCCGCCAACTGGTGCGCAATGCCCTGCGGATGCGGCCCGACCGCATAATTGTCGGCGAGGTTCGAGGGGCGGAGACCCTGGACATGCTCCAGGCCATGAACACTGGACATGAGGGTTCGTTGTCCACGTGCCATGCCAATAGCCCGGCCGACGCGATGAGCCGTCTGGAGACCATGGTGCTGCTCGACGGCGGCGCGGTTCCTCTGGCCGCAGTGCGCGAGCAAATCATCGCCGCGGTGGACATGGTGGTCCATGTTTCCCGCCGGCCCGGCGGCCTACGGCGCATTACCTCGGTGGCGGTGATCGACCGCTCTGACTCCGGTGGCGACGGGAGCCGTCCCGGGTTGCTCCAGATCGCTGACGAGCACCGGTTGCACAGCCTGCCTGCGGTGATGCCCCGACTTCCTGGCGCCGCGGAACCCGACCCCCATTGGGTCGACCGATGATCGAAGCCAAATCCGCATTGGCGGCAATCGGCAGCCGTATTCAAGACATGGCCATCCAGGCCGATTTGAACCTGACTTTGGCGCAGATGTGGCAGGGATTGGGGGTGGTGATTGCATTCGGCGCCGGGTTTGGCGCAGTTCAGGCCGGTCCTGTGGGCGTGCCCGTCGGCGCGGCTGGCTTTGCGGCCGGTGCCCTCATTGCGCTGAGAACCAACCGCCACCGCCGCGATCAGATTCTCGACGCTCAACTGCCCGGTTTCTTGGAGGCCATCGCCCGTGGCTTGCGCACCGGCCTTCAACTCGGCCCGGCCACGGTGGAGGCCGCGGCCAGCACACCACCTCCTCTGCACGACGAGGTGGCCCCCTTGGCTGAAGAGCTCCAGCGCGGGCTCCGCAGCTCCGACGTGTTCGACCGTTGGGCCCTACGCAGCCCTGGCAGCGGTGCCGGCCTGGCTGCGGCTGCAATGGCATTCGCCGCTACCGCGGGCGGGGCTCGGGCCCGGGCCATTGACGGAGTGGCCGCCACGTTGCGGGATCGGGCGGCTCTCGGACTGGAGGTGCGCTCCCTTACATCTCAGGCGAGGGTCTCGGCCATGTTGATCGCGGCCCTGCCCGTCGGGTTCATGCTCTTGTCCGCCGGCATTGGTGATCACGCCATGGGCTTCTTGTTCACCACCCGCCTCGGCCTGGCGGTTCTGGTCGCCGGGTTGGGCCTCGATGCGATCGGCGCGCTGTGGATGCACCGAATCGTCAATCCCCGCGATTGAAATGGGTCTTCCCATCGCTTTGGGCTTGCTGTGGACGGCCGTGGTGGTGCTGTGGGGATGGCAGACGCGGCCCCGCCAAGTTCGGTCCCCCGAATCAGCTCCGCCACGGGTCCGCTCGTCCAAGACCGCACCCGCTGCCGGGTTCGCGCTGGCTGCGGTGATCGCATTGGCCGGGCATCCAGTGCTGGGAGTCGGCACAGGACTGCTGGTATGGGTTGCCCCCCACCGCCGGCGGGCCCGGCAGCGCCAGCGGCAGCAGGCCGCGATCATCGAGGAGCTGCCTGAAGCAGTCGATCTGCTCCGCCTGGCTGTCTCATCGGGCCTCAACGTCCACTTGGCCGTGGCCGCGGTGGGAGAGAGACTCCCTGGCCCGGTGGGGCGGGGCCTGGCTGGCGCAGCTCAACAGGCTCAGGCTGGTTTTCGCCTAGCCGATGCACTGGAGCCGCTGCCCGACACGATCGGCGAACCGGTGCGTTCTTTGGTGCGGGTGCTGATCGACGGCGATCGCTATGGCACTGATCTAGGGCCAGCTTTGGAGCAGGTGGCCGCCGACAGCCGGCTGCTGCGTCGCCGCCTAGCAGAAGACCACGCTCGCCGCTTGCCTCTCCGGCTCCTGCTCCCACTGGTCGGCTGCATTCTTCCCGCCTTCATCCTCCTCACGCTGGCTCCGGTCATCGCGGAGACTCTGGCTGCGATGCGACGATGATCAGGCCTTCTTCTTCCCCCTCGGCATCCTTCCCGCACTGGAGTCCCCAATGATTGTGCTTCGACTGCTGATGAACTTGAACGCCTGGCTGATCCGCAGCCGCGGCGATCGAGGCCAGGCCACCGCGGAGTACGCCCTCGTCTTGCTCGGAGCAGCCGCAGTGGCAATGCTGCTGGTGTCCTGGGTCACCAGGACCAATCGCATCTCCAATCTGCTCGATGCTGTCTTTCGCCACATCACTGGCCTCGTGAGCTGAACTGAGCACCGGATTTGCCAACGAGCGCCGGCACAAAATGCCGTGATCGAGGCCAGGCCGCCGTCGAGACCGCGTTGGTGCTACCGCTGCTCTTGGCCGCGTTGCTGGCGCTGGTTCAGGTGGGCCTGTTGGTACGCGACCACATTCTGGTGGTTCACGCGGCCCGAGAAGCGGCGCGGGCGGCTGCGGTCGATCCCACCGCCGAAACGGCTACCGCCGCGGCCATGTCCGCAACCGGACTGGATCCCACCCGGCTGCATGTGGACTTAGCAGGCAGCCGGGGCAGCGGCAGCCGTCTGCGGATCGCAGTTGGCTATCGCCCCAAACTTGAGGTGCCCATCGTGGGCCGCCTATTTCCCTCGATCAGCATTCGGGAGGATTTGACCATCCGGGTGGAATAGCGGCTCCGCCAGAAACCGAATGGGGTGGCCGCTAGTCTGATAGTTCGTGGAATTCGGTGTAGCGGTTGCCTCACACGGTGAGTGGCAAGTACTGACCGTTACCGGCGAGATCGACATGGCCACCGCCCCCCGTTTCCGACAGCGTCTGCTGGCGGTGATCAGCACCGGCATCCAGAATGTGGTGATCGACCTCTCAAGTGTGGATTTCATCGATTCCACTGGGCTAGGGGTGCTGATGGGCGCGGCCAAGCGCGTCCGAAGCGCGGGCGGGGATATCCGGTTGGTTTCGGTGGGGTCTCGCCTAGCGGACCTCATCGAGCTGACCAGGCTCGACCGCGTCCTCGATGTATTCGACTCAGTAGCCGCCGCCACCGATAACTCGGGCTCGTGACGACCAATCCCACCAGCATCGACTTTGAGGTGCCCGCTCGACCGGAGTACCTGTCGTTGGTCCGCTCCTTGGTGGTCGAGGCTGCCGACATGGACTCAGCTCTGAGCCAAGAGCGCTTGGAAGATCTGAAAGTGGCTGTTTCCGAAGCCGCCACGAACGCCATGGAGGCCCACGCCCGAGCCTGCTTGGACGACTCCATTCAGATTCGCTGCACTCTGGCTGCCGATCGCATCGAAGTTCACATCACCGATCGCGGCTCTGGCTTCTACCCCGATCAGGTCGAGGTCCTACCTGAGCCCGACGATCCCACCCGCCTGGAATACGAGCGGGGCCTCGGCCTCTATCTCATGCGTATCCTGACCGACAAGGCCGAGATCCACAGCAGCCCCGACGGAACCGAGGTGTGCCTGATCATGCGCCTGCCAATGAACAACTCAAATTCCTGACCTGGCTGTGAACGAACTGCCAACTCTTGGCTGTGACTGAGTAAATCATGCCCAAAGGCGCTACGTTCGACCCCGGTGGCTGACAAGAATCTTCTCAGCGATCTGACTTTCCTGGGAGGCCCCAGTCGGTTGGCTCGATTCATCGGCCGGCCCATACACCAATTCGCGGCCATTGAAGCCGCCGGCGGCGTCCTGATGCTGATCGCCACCGTGGCCGCGCTCGTTTGGGTCAACTCACCATGGCAGGACTCCTACTACGACTTCTGGCACACTCACGTGTCGTTCTCGGTGGGCGACTACCACTTTGAGCACGATCTCGAGCACATCGTCCAAGACGGGCTGATGGCCGTGTTCTTCTTCGTGGTCGGTTTGGAGATAAAGCGGGAGTTGGTGAACGGGCAGCTCCGCGATCCCCGCTTCGCCGCGCTGCCTGCCGCAGCCGCCCTCGGCGGAATGGTGGTGCCAGCCCTCGTCTACTTCGCCTTCAACGCCGGCGGCCCGGGCCAGGACGGCTGGGGCATCCCCATGGCCACCGACATCGCCTTTGCCATCGGCGTCTTGTCGCTGCTCGGCAACCGCATTCCCCGGCAGATGAAGGTGTTCCTGCTGACCCTGGCCATAGTCGACGACATCGGCGCCATATTGGTGATCGCCATCTTCTACACCAGCGATCTCTCGGGCAATTGGCTGCTCACCGCGGCAATTCTGCTGGGCGGCATTCTGATGCTCCGTCGGCTGGAAGTCTGGTATCTGCCCGTCTACCTCGTTGTCGGCGTGGCCTTCTGGCTAGCCATACTGGAATCCGGAGTCCACGCCACCATCGCCGGGGTGATTCTCGGTCTGATAACGCCGGCCAAGCCCCTCCAATCCGAAGAGGAGGCCCGCCGGTGGGCTAGCTGGCTGCAAATGCAAGATGTGGTCCACCTCGACGACGTGCGCCGAGTCGGATTCCACATTCGGGAGTCGCAACCGGTCAGTCTTCGGATTGAAGAGCTGCTCCACCCCATTGCCGGCTACATCATCATTCCCCTCTTTGCTCTCTCCGCCGCCGGAGTCGAGCTGTCGGGCGATGTGCTCTCCGATGCGGTCACATCCCCGGTGACGCTGGGGGTGGTACTCGGGCTGGTGGTGGGCAAGACCGCGGGCATCTCGTTATTCTCGTGGATTGCCCACCGTTTGGGCTGGGTCACCATTCCAAAGTCCATGACCGGCCTTCACATGGTGGGGTTGGCCATGGTGGCCGGCATCGGCTTCACCGTGTCGCTGTTCATCTCCCGTTTGGCTTTCGATGACCCATCCATCGCCGATGAATCCAAGATCGGAATTCTCGTTGGATCGCTGGTCGCCGCGGTCGTTGGCATGGCGATTCTGTCCCGTACCGAGCCACCACCCAAGTACGCAGACAAGGCCTGATACTCGGACTTGTCGCTCATTCGGTTTAGGGTCTGCTTGACATTCACTCCCACACAGCCCCTACCTTCTCTCCGTGCCCAACGCCCTCGTCATCGTCGAGTCCCCGGCCAAGGCCAAGACCATCGCGGGCTTTTTGGGGAGCGGTTATGCGGTGGAATCCTCCATCGGGCACATCCGCGATCTGCCTAGCAATGCCAGTGAGGTGCCGGCGGCCTACCGCGACGAATCGTGGTCTCGGTTGGGAATCGACGTCGAAAACGACTTCAAGCCTCTGTACGTGGTGCCCTCTGACAAGAAGGCCCAGATCCGCAAGCTGAAGCAACTGCTCAAGGAAGCCGACGAGCTCTACCTCGCCACCGATGAGGACAGGGAGGGAGAGGCCATCGCCTGGCACCTGTTGGAGGTCTTGTCTCCCAAGGCCGGCGTGAGCGTGAAGCGCATGGTGTTCCACGAGATCACCCCGTCGGCCATTCGCGCGGCCATCGAATCTCCCCGAGACTTGGACCGCCGCCTCGTGGATGCCCAAGAGGCCCGTCGGCTTTTGGACCGGCTGTACGGCTACGAGGTGTCCCCCGTCCTGTGGAAGAAGGTGCTTCCCCGCCTCTCGGCGGGCCGGGTGCAAAGCGTGGCCACCCGCATCGTGGTCGAGCGGGAGCGGGAGCGCATGGCCTTCACTGCAGCCGACTATTGGAGCCTGAGCGCGGAGTTCCGAGTTCTGGGGGAGCTGGATCCCGGTGATCCCTCGACCTTCAGCGCTTCGCTCACCGCGGTGGACGGCGCCAAGGTGGCCACCGGCAAGGACTTCAACCGCGACGGCCAACTCCGCAGTTCCGGAGCCGTGCATCTTGACGAAGAGGCTGCCAATGGTCTGGCCCGGGGTTTGGCTGACGCCGATATCAACGTGAGGTCCGTGGAGGTCAAGCCCTACCGCCGCCGGCCCGCGGCCCCGTTCATGACCTCGACCTTCCAGCAGGAGGCCGGTCGCAAACTGCGCCTGTCGGCGGCCATGGCCATGAGAGCGGCCCAGTCGCTGTATGAGAAGGGCTATATCACCTACATGCGGACCGACAGCACCACCTTGTCGGACACCGCTTTGCGAGCGGCTCGCGCCGCGGTCTCCGAGCGCTTCGGGGCATCTTTTTTGCCCGAAGAGCCCCGCCACTATGCCAAGAAGGTCAAGAACGCCCAGGAGGCTCACGAGGCCATCCGCCCCTCGGGAGACCGTTTCCGCTCCCCCGAGGATGTCGGGGGCCAAGTGCCCAAGATGGAAGCCCAGGTCTACGAGCTGATTTGGCAGCGCACCGTGGCCTCCCAAATGACCGACACCGTGGGGGAGACCGTCCACGTCGACCTCGGTGGGGCAACTGACGATGGGCGCGATGCCGCCTTCTCGGCTGCGGGGACGGTGATCACTCACGAGGGCTTCCGCCGGGTGTACACCGAGGGCACCGACGACGAGGCCGACCAGGAAGAGTCAGAGCGGAGGATGCCAGCGCTGGCCGCCGGTGATCCGCTGGCCATCGAGGAGGTGGTACCCGCAGGCCACACCACCCAGCCCCCGGCCCGCTATACCGAGGCGTCGCTGGTGCGGAGGCTGGAAGAGCTGGGAGTAGGGCGCCCGTCTACCTATGCCAGCATCATGAACACCATCGTCGACCGGGGCTATGTGTGGAAGAAAGGCTCGGCGTTAGTTCCGTCGTTTACTGCGTTTTCGGTGGTCAGCCTGCTGGAGCGGCACTTTCCCAATCTGGTGGACTACGCATTCACCGCTCGCATGGAGGACGATCTCGACGGCATTGCATCGGGCGACCGCGAGGCCATTCCCTGGCTGAGCCGCTTTTATTTCGGTCCGGCCGACGACGAGCCTGACGACGAGTCCGCGCACGGGGTGGCCAAATACGGGCTTCGCACCGCGGTGTCCGACCGTCTAGGCGACATCGACGCCCGGGCGGTCAACTCCATTCCCATCGGCGCCGACGAAAACGATGAGCCGGTGGTGGTGAGAGTCGGTCGCTATGGCCCCTATGTGCAGCGCGGCGAAGAGAGGGCCAGCCTTCCCGAAGACCTGCCTCCCGACGAGCTGACCATGGAGCGGGCTCTGTCGTTCATCACTGCTCCCTCCGGCGACCGCACTCTGGGCGACGACCCCGACAGCGGCTTGCCGGTGGTTGTGCGCACTGGCCGATTCGGCCCCTACGTCCAAGTCGGAGAACAAACCGACAACGGCGGGGAGAAGCCTAAGCGGGCATCCCTGCTGGCCGACATGCAGCCCGAGACGATCACCCTCGACGACGCCCTCAAGGTTCTGTCCCTGCCTCGGGTGGTGGGCACCGATCCTGCCGACGACACCGAGGTGGTGGTTCAGAACGGGCGCTACGGGCCCTATGTCAGCAAGGGCAAGGAGAATCGGAGCCTCGAGTCCGAAGACCAGCTGTTCACCATCACCTTGGAGCAGTGCCTGGAGCTATTGGCCCAGCCCCGGCGCCGACGGGGGCAAACGGCCAAGCCCCCCCTGCGAGACCTCGGTCCCGACCCGGCCACCGATAAGCCCATGGTGGTCAAAGACGGCCGCTATGGCCCCTACGTGACTGATGGCGACGTGAACGCCTCGCTGGGCAAGGGCGACTCGGTTGAGTCGCTGTCGGTGGAGCGGGCGGCAGAACTGCTTCAGGTCCGCCGCGACAAGGTGGCCGCCGGGGGCGGCAAGCCGGCAACCCGCCGCAAGCCGGCGGCAAAAAAGCCAGCGGCAAAAAAGAAGTCTCCGGCAAAGAAAAAGCCGCAGCCTCGGTCTGGCTAGTGAGCCAGTAGCTACCCTGAGCGGGTGGAGGCGGCCCTGTATGGCTTTTGAGGAGTCCTCCGCGGTGGCCTCCGCTCGGGTTGACCGGGTATTCGGCAGTGCCCAGTACTTCAGATTGTGGGTTGCCCAGATTTTCTCTTCCGGCGGCGACTGGCTGGCCTTGTTCGCCATACTCATTACCGCCGACCGCGTGGGCGGCGGCACGCCGGAAGCCTCGGTGGCCTATGTGATGATCGCCCGCTTTTTGCCCGGGCTCATATTCGGCTCAGCTGCCGGGGTGCTGGTGGACCGCTGGGATCGCAAGCGAACGATGGTCGTGTGCGACTTGGGGCGGGCCTTCACCCTGTTGTGGCTGCCGTTTGTGGATTTTGTCTGGCAGCTTGTCGTGGCCTCGCTGATCCTGGAGGGGTTTGCCCTGCTGTGGGCTCCGGCCAAAGAAGCCTCAGTTCCCAACCTGGTGCCCCGGGAGAAGTTGACCGGGGTCAACTCGCTCTCGCTCGTCGCCGCCTACGGCACGTTCCCGGTGGCCGCGGGCGCCTCCATCGGTTTGGCCAGCTTGGCCACGGTGATCGAGCGGGTCAGCGCCGTCAATTTCCTGCGAATCGATGCGGAGTCGATGGCGTTCTACATCGATGCGGCCACCTTCGTGGTCTCAGCGGCCATCATCTCCCGGCTGGTCCTGCCCCGAGGCCCTCAGGCTGCACAAGCGCCTGAGGCTGAGTCCGATGGATCAAGCCGGATGTGGGCGCCGGAGCAGGTCTTTCAAGACTTGCGGGAGGGTTGGAGCTACATCTTCTTGAATCCCACTGTGCGGACGGTGAATGTTGCCCTGGCCGTCGGTCTGATCGGTGGCGGCATGATCATCCCGCTGGGACCGGTGTTCGCCGAGGACGTGCTCAATGTCGATGGCGGGGACGGGTTCCGCGCCTTTATGGTCGCCTTGGGGATCGGTGTGGCTCTGGGAATCGTAGGGCTGACACTCAGGCAGAACCGGTTGAACAAGGAGCGGGTTTTTCAGGTCGCGGTATTCGGCGCCGGTGCATGCTTGTTTGTGGCCACATCGATGTGGTCCTTGATTGGCTCGGCTCTGCTCGTCGGAGGGCTCGGCGTATGCGCGGGGACGGTTTATGTATTGGGAATCACCCTGCTCCAGGAAAGCGCCACCGAAGAACTGCGAGTCCGGGTGTTCGCCGGGCTCTTCACGCTGGTGAGGTCGTCGGTGATGCTCGCGCTGCTGCTCGGGCCGGCTTTGGCCCTGTTCCTCAACGGGCTGTCCGACAAATTCTTCGACAAGGATGTGAACATCCTTGGCTTTGACGTGATCATCCCCGGTGTGCGTCTCACGTTGTGGTTGGCCGCTCTCATCATGGTGGCAGCCGGATTCTTGACCCTGGCCTCAAGGCGCGGTGTCAAGTCATGACCGGCCGTTTGATCGCCTTCGAGGGCGGCGAAGCCGTAGGCAAGAGCACCCAGGCCCGGTTGCTGGCCGAACGCTTAGGGGCGCAGCTGACCTTTGAGCCGGGGGCAACCGAAGTGGGCGCCCGGATCCGGTCACTGGTGCTGGATGCCACGGATCTGCCGCTGTCGCCCCAGGCCGAGGCTCTGCTGATGGCTGCTGACCGGGCGCAGCACGTCGCCCAGGTGATTCGCCCCTCATTGGATGCCGGAACTCATGTGGTGACCGACCGCTTCATCGGATCGTCCCTGGCCTACCAGGGCTTTGGCCGAAGCTTGGGGGTCGACGAAGTGCTGGCGCTTTCCCTTTTTGCCACTGGAGGTCTGCAAAGCGACTTGGTCGTGCTGCTGGAGGTATCCGAAGAGGTGGCCCGGTCGCGCCAGGAAGCGCCGGGCGATCGGATCGAAGCCGAGGCCGCCGAGTTTCACGGGCGGGTGCTGGAGGGATATCGGACCCTGGCCGGACAGCATCCCGACCAGTGGGTGGTGATCGACGGAGACCGCCCAGTAGAAGAAGTCGCACAGGCGGTGTACGCCGCGGTGCAGGAGCGACTCGGTGTCTGACGTTGCTGTCAGCGATATCTGGTCTGGCTTGGTGGGCCAGCCCCGGGTGGCTGAGATCTTGGCCGCATCTGCCGTTCAACCGGTTCACGCGTATCTGTTCTGCGGCCCGCGGGGCACGGGCAAGCACACTGCTGCGCGGGCATTTGCCGCCGCGCTGATCGGTGTCGATTCCCGCAGTCGACGCTTGGCATTGTCCGGTCGCCACCCCGATGTGTCCTGGCACGAACCGGAGGGCCGCACGCTGCGGGTGGTCGAGGCCGACGAGATCATCTTCGAAGCGTCTCGCAGCCCGGTGGAGGGCAGCCGCAAGGTGATCGTCTGCGACCGGTTCCACACTGCCGAGCCCGAAGCGGTGGCCAGCCTGCTCAAAACCATTGAGGAACCGCCTCCCACCGCGGTGATCGTGCTGTTGAGCGAGGAGATCCCCCCCGACCACACCACTGTGGCCTCCCGCTGCGTCATCATCGATTTCGACCCGGTGTCCGACAAGGATGTGCGCGGCATTCTGGAGGGCGAGGGGGTGCCCCCTGAGGGGCTGGACGACATCGTGGCCGCGGCGGCCGGGGATTTGAGCCGGGCGCGTCTGCTGGCCTCCGACGACGGTCTCAGCATCCGCCGACAGGCGTGGGCAGCCGCTCCGGCCCGCCTCGACGGCACCGGGGCTACGGTGGTGGTGCTGGTAGAGGAGCTTCGGGAGCTCATCGACGAGGCGCAAGCCCCGCTGATTGCTCGCCAGCAGGCCGAGTCCGACGAATTGGCCCGCATCGAAGCCGAATTGGGCGCCCAACGCCGCCTCAGACGGGAGATGGACGCCCGCCACCGCCGAGAACAGCGCCTGCTGCGAGCCGATGAGCTTCGCTTCGGCCTGGCCACCCTGGCCGCCTTTTATCACCGGCAGATGGCCGACGACCGCCACAGCCAGGACTCAGTCACGGCCATCAACCGCATCCGCGACGCCCACGCCTGCCTGGTGCGCAACCCCAACGAACTCCTCCTCCTCCAAGCCCTTTTCCTGTCTCTCCCCCGCCAATAGGGCTGGTATCCTGACCGCCGCGCCCGAGTAGCTCAGTCGGCAGAGCAATTCATTCGTAATGAATAGGTCAGGAGTTCGATTCTCCTCTCGGGCTCGGCGGTTTTCGCGTGGTGTTGGCTAAGACCCGTCCACCAGTCGCATGGGGAGCATGGTCAGGGCGGAGAGGCTGCCGTCTACGGCGGAGTCGGTGTAGCCGACGAGCACGGCCAACTCTCCTGAGGCCGGTCGCTGGTTGAAGGGCAGTTCGGCCCTGAACGGCAGGTTCTCGCCCAGTGCCCCTCCTTGGGCCAGTGCCATTCCCAGCAGGCCGTCCTGGTCTTCGATTTGGAGCACAATCGTGCCTTCGAATCCTTGGCCCTCTCCCACCACCACCGTGCCTCCGGCCAAAAGCTCGCCCACGGCGGGAGATTCGAACACGATGTCCGGCGATTGGGCGCTGAGGACCACCCAGGCGGTGGTGCCGTCTTCCCGTCCAACTTCCTGAAGATGGAGCACTGAGGCCAGGCCGAATGGGGTTCCGTCTTCGGCCAGCCGGGGCAGTTCCGCCGTCGCGTTCGTGCCGTCTTGCACTGCGGGTCGGGGTTCTGCGGCCCTCATTCCCCGAGCCACGTGCTGAGCGAAGGCGGCCGCTGCTTCATCAGGAGTGCGGGGCCATTCCGGCGGAGCTGTGGTGGGCCACACCAGCAGGTCCGGAAGGGAAATGGGGGTGGCCGTCGCTAGGGGAGCAGGTGTTGCCGTCGGGATCGCAGTCGGGGAAGCCGCCGGGGTCGGCGTGATCGGGACCGTAGGAACTGCGTCAAGGTCCAGGGTTTCCTCGACAAGCACCTCGGCTATCTCTGGCTCCTCTGCATCACTGCTGCATCCGGCCACCACAAGGGCAACCACTGACAGAGCCGTCCAGAATCGGCTAACCACGCTCGAACACTATCCTGGTTCCCCCATGCTGCCTGCCGACGTGAAACCCATCTCGGTTGACGACCACGTCATCGAGCCGCCCCATCTATGGCAGAGCCGGTTGCCCGCTGCATATCGCGACCAAGGTCCTCAAGTAGTGGAGCTGGAGAACGGCACCGAGGCCTGGTTGTACGAGGATCAGGTGATCCAAACAGTGAGGGGCAACACCCGCACCCTCCCCGGTTTCGACAGCGACCCCCTTGGCGTGGCCCGGTTCAGCGAGATGCGTCCCGGCTGCTACGACCCGAAAGCCCGTCTCGAAGACATGGACCTCGACGGCATCTGGGCCCAGGTCAACTTCCCCGACTTCAGCCGGTTCGCCGGCCATCGGTTCATGGTGAGCCATGATTTCGATCTGGCCGCGCTGTGCGTGCGGGCCTACAACGACTTCATCTTGGAGGAGTGGTGTGCCACCGACCCCCAGCGGTTGATTCCCCTGATCGTGGTGCCGCTTTGGGATCCGGTGGCCGCGGGCGACGAGGTGCGGCGCACCGCGGCGATGGGCGCCCGGGCGGTGGCATTCTCAGAGAACCCCACCACCCTGGGGCTCCCGTCGGTATTCACCGACCACTGGGAGCCCCTGTGGACCGCAGTGGACGAGACCGGACTGGTGGTGTGCCTGCACATCGGCTCGTCGTCCAAGCTCATCAAGTCGTCCGAGGACGCTCCGCCGTGCACGATCCTGCCCTACGTGGGGGCCAACTCCATGATCGCCTGCTCCGACTGGCTGTTCTCCGGCATCTTGGACCGCCACCGCGCCATTCAGGTCGCCTTCTCCGAGGGCGGGGCCGGATGGGCCCCCTACCTGCTGGAGCAGTCCAGCGACGTGTTCGAGAACTTCCGGGTGCAGCTCCCCGCCGAGCGCCCGCCTAGGGAGACATTCGCCGAGCACATGACGGTGTGCATGCTGCGCGACGACACCGCCATCGCCGCCCTCGACGTGATCGGCGAGGACAACATCACCTGGGAGTCCGACTACCCCCACGAGTCCACCCTGTTTCCCCACAGCATGGAGTCCCTCGCCCACACCACTGCCCCCATGACCGAGGACGCCGCCCGCAAGTTCGCCGAAACCAACGCCCGCAGGTTGTTCAAGATCGGCGCTTGATCCACAGTGCCGGAAGTAGTGTGATTCCCCATAATCAATATGAGCGCGTCAATGGCCAAAACCGAATCCCTCCATCAGCCCCGATACGACTGGAGCGCTGAAGAGGCCGAGGCACTCATTTCGCGACCGTTCCACGATCTCCTGGCTGCTGCGCACGAGGTCCACCGAACCCGCAACGATCCCCATGTGATCGAGGCCGCGATGCTGTTGTCCATCAAGACCGGGGCGTGCCCCGAGGACTGCGCGTACTGCCCGCAGTCGGCAAAGTGGAATACCGGCCTCAAAGCCGAGCGACTCATGCCGACAAGCGACATCGTCGCCGCCGCCGAACAAGCCCAGAAGGCTGGCGCTACCCGTTTCTGCATGGGTGCGGCGTGGCGGGAGCCGAACGACCAACAGGTTGCCGATGTCGGCGACGCGGTTCGCGAGGTGGGTGCGTTGGGCGTGGAGACCTGCGCGACGCTGGGCATGCTCACGGCCGAGCAGGCCAACACCTTGGCCGAAGCTGGCCTCGACTACTACAACCACAACCTCGACACGTCGCCCGAGTACTACGGCGAGATCATCACCACCCGCGTCTACCAAGACCGCCTGGACACGCTGGCCCATGTCCGCGACTCCGGCGTCAAGCTCTGCACCGGCGGAATCGTCGGCATGGGGGAGTCAAGGGGGGACAGAGCCGGCCTGTTGGCGCAACTCGCCCAGCTCGATCCCCATCCTGAGAGCGTGCCCATCAACCTGCTCGTCCAGGTTCCCGGGACCCCGCTGTTCGGCACCGAGAAGCTTGATCCGCTGGAGCTGGTCAGGACCATTGCGGCGGCCCGACTGATGATGCCGCAGTCGGTGGTTCGACTGTCCGCCGGACGCAACGAGATGACCGACGAGCTCCAGGCTCTGTGCCTTCATGCCGGGGCCAGCAGCATCTTCCTCGGCGACCGCCTCCTCACCACTGCCAATCCCGGCGTCACCCGCGACGATGCCCTGCTGACCAGGCTCGACACCAGTCTGGCGATGCTATGACTGCTCGGCATGGGCTTTCGTTCTTGCAACAGCATCTAGTGCCAGAGCAAGCTGAATTGGTGTCCCATGGGATTGGTGGGACTAGCTCCTAGGTTCGCGCCCGAATTTCTCCATCGACTTCTCGAACTCGCCCCGCGTGGAGAACACAGCCACCCGGTCGAATTGCCGCTGAATATTCCGGTCGGTCACGTCGGCGTACACGTCCACTGCCATCTTCGCCAGTCCCAGCGCCTCGGTGGGCAGCGTCATCAGGTGCCGGCAGAATGCGTACACCTCGTCCATCAAAGACTCGGCCGGATGCACCCTGTGGACCAGCCCGATCGACTTGGCCTCTTCAGCGTCGACTTCCATGATGGCCATCGCCATCCACTTGGCCCAGCTCGGACCGATCAGCCGGGTCAGCCTGCTGGTGCCCCCGCTGCCGGCGATGCTCCCCAACTTTACCTCCGGTAACAAGAACGACGCCTCCGGGGTGCAGAACCGGAAGTCCACCGATCCGGCCATCTCCACCCCCGCCCCTAGACAGCGCCCCTGGATGGCCATGATCACCGGCTTTTCCACTGCCTCCATCTCGTCGTAGAGCAGGTGGTGGCTGCGATAGTCCCGGCGGAAGTTCCACCCTGGATGCTGGTCCATGGTCTCGGGGTCGCCGGGCCGGTTTCCCGCCGGGCTGGAGATGTCCTGTCCGGCGGTGAAATAGCGGCCTCTGGCGGTGATCACCATGCAGCGAAGGTCGTCGCGGTCGCCCAGTGCCAACACCGCCTCCCACAGCGACGCGGTCATGTCGTGGCTGATGGCGTTCAGCTTGTCGGGACGGTCGAGGGTGACCGTGATGATGCCGTCGTCGATGTCGATGACGGCGTTGGGATGGCCCTGAGGGGCGTCAGCCATGGCTGTGATACTAGGCGGTGGCCTCGCGCAGCCGAGTGGTGCGGTGCACCGGATCGGTGTCGATCTTGGGAATCACGTGCTCTCCCATGAGCTGGATCATCTTGAGGTCGTCAGCCCGCTCGGCCGAGCCCAAGCCGAACACCAGTTGGTCGGCCCCTGCGTCAGCCCACGCCTGGGCGCCCTTCAGCGCCTGGTCGGGGTTGCCCATAATCGCGCCCGGTTGGCCGATCATCGCCTGGGCCTCCTCGAGGGGGGGCATGGGGATGGTCTGGGGCCACGGCGGCACCCACTCGGGCCGGGGGAAGGTGTCGTGGTAGCGGAACACGTTGGACTGGAGGTAGGTCATCGACGACCGCATGATGGCGTCCACCGCTTCCTCGGTGGTCTCGGCCACGAACGCCCCGCTGGTCACCATAATGTTGTCGTTCACGAACGCCCCCACCGGCTCGGCGTTGCCGATCTCGTTCTTGTAGGCCTCCAGCACCGGGGCCAGCTCGGCGAGCTCCCCCACCGAGAAGCCGAGCACGCCGAGGCCCTTGCGGGCGGCCATGGCGTAGCTGGTGGTGTTGCCCGCCGCGTACCACATGGCCGGATGGCCCTTGCCCCACGGCTTGGGGAGCACTTTGCGGGGCGGCAGCGACCAGAACTTGCCCTCGTAGCCCTCGTAGGTGTCCTGGGTCCACATCTTGGCGAACTCTCCGATCACGTCCTCCCAGATCTCCCTGGTGGCTGTGGTGTCGGTGATGCCCTCCTTGTGCAAAAAGCCCAGGATCTCGTGGCTGCCCGCGCCCCGGCCGGTGCCGAACTCGAAGCGGCCCCCGGAGAGGTGGTCGAGCATGGCCACCCGCTCGGCCACTTTGGCCGGGTGGTTCACCTGGGGCAGCGGGTTGAAGATGCCCGATCCGATGTGGATCCGCTCGGTGGCGTGCGCCAGATAGCCGGCCACCGCGTCGTTGGCCGACAAGTGGGAGTACTCGTCGAGGAAGTGGTGCTCGGTCAGCCACACGTACTTGAACCCGGCCTTGTCGGCCGCGATCACCAACTCGAGCTCCTCCATCAACGCCTTGTGCTCGGCCTCGGGATCGCCCTCCCGGCGAAACTGGGGCACGTAACCCTGGATGAAGACTCCAAACTCCATGACGGTCTCTTTTCTGGTGGTTATTGGCTGATATTTGCTGGTGGTCCGCTATGCCGCGGCCTCGCGCAGGCGAGTGGTGCGGTGTACCGGATCGGTGTCGATCTTGGGGATCACGTGCTTGCCCAACAGCTCAATGGTCTTGAGGTCGTCGGCCCGCTCGCTGGAGCCCATGCCGAACACCAGTTGGTCGGCGCCGGCGTCAGCCCATTGCTGGGCACCCTTGAGCGCTCGGTCGGGATCGCCCATCACGCTGCCCGGCTGGCCGACGCCGTCCCACAGTTCCTCAGCCGTCGGCATGGGTATGGTCTGGGGCCACGGCGGCACCCACTCGGGGCGGGGGAAGGTGTCGTGGTAGCGGAACACGTTGGACTGGAGATAGGTCATCGACGACCGCAGCGCGTGGTCCACCGCGCCCTGGTCGGTCTCGGCCACGAACGCCCCGGTGGTCACCATGAGGTTGTCGTTGACGTACGCCCCTACCGGCTCGGCGTTGACGATGTCTCGCTTGTAGGCCTCCAGCACCGGGGCCAGCTCATCGAGGGCCCCCACCGAGAATCCGAGCACGCCGAGTCCCTTGCGGGCGGCCATGGCATAGCTGGTCACGTTGCCCGCCGCATACCACATGGCCGGATGGCCCTTGCCCCACGGCTTGGGGAGCACCTTGCGGGGCGGAAGCGACCAGAACTTGCCCTCGTAGCCCTCGTAGGTGTCCTGGGTCCACATCTTGGCGAACTCGCCGATCACGTCCTCCCAGATCTCCTTGGTGTGAGAGGTGTCGGTGATGCCCTCTTTGTGCAAAAAGCCCAGGATCTCGTGGCTGCCCGCGCCGCGGCCGGTGCCGAACTCGAAGCGGCCGCCGGTCAGGTGGTCGAGCATGGCCACCCGCTCGGCCACTTTGGCCGGGTGGTTCACCTGGGGAAGCGGGTTGAAGATGCCCGATCCGATGTGGATGCGCTCGGTGGCATGCGCCAGGTACCCGGCGATGGCGTCGTTGGCCGACATGTGGGAGTACTCGTCGAGGAAGTGGTGCTCGGGGAGCCACACATACTTGAACCCCGCCTTGTCCGCGGCGATCACCAGATCCAGTTCTTCCATGAACGCCTTGTGTTCGGCATCTGGGTCATTTTCCCGGCGATGCTGGGGCACGTACCCCTGGATGAAAAGTCCAAACTCCATGTCGGCCTCTCTGTCGGGTTGCGATTGGCTGATATTTCCTAGCATCCCGCCCGCCGCCGGGCCTAAGACTGGTGGCCCTTAGCGCATTTTGCCCGGCTCCCCCTAGGCTTCCGGGCCGTGCCTCCCATTAGACCCGAGCAACCCCCCACCCCGCCCCGAGACGCTTTCGCCATCCACCGGGCTCCGGTCGACGGCGACCTGTCGCTGGCCTACATCCGAGAGGGAGTGGGCGGCTATCCCCTGGTGCTGGTCCACGGCTACCCCGAGACCAAGCGCATCTGGTGGCGCAACATCATCCCGCTGGTAGAGGCTGGATATGAGGTGATCGTGCCCGACCTGCGGGGCTACGGCGACTCCGACCTGTCCGACAACGACCAGTACGACCTGGTGCTGTACTCCCGGGACATCCACACTCTGGTGCACGACGTGCTCGGCCACGAGAAGGTCGGACTGCTGGGCGGCGACGTCGGCGGAGCGGTGATCGTCGACATGGCCAACCGCTGGCCGGAGTTCGCAGAGCGGATGGTGTTCTTCAACACTGTGGCCCCCTTCATCATCGACCAAGTGGACTGGTACACCGAGCGGGGCCTGTCGCTGAACCCGCTGCCCCACGGCCCCACGGGTGACTACCGCATCCGCCAGGGCCGCGACCCCGACAAGCTCCGGGCCGACCTCGACACGCCTGAGCGGTGCCGCCGCTACGTGCGCGACTGCTATGAGCACCGGCTGTGGGCCTCCCAGTACTCCTTCGACGAGGACGGCATCGACTTCATGACCGAGCCGTTCGCCGATCTTGAGCGGTTGGCCGCGGGGTGGTCGGTGTACCAACTGGAGTACGGCCGGCCGATGAGCGAACCGCCCATGATGGGCACCCAGGTGCAGGCCCCCACGCTCATTTTGTACGGCCCCGACGACCAGGTGGTGCCCAAAGACTTCCCCAAGCGCTGCGAGATCGCCTTCGCCAACCGGGTGGGGCCGGTGGTGATCCCCGAGTGCGGCCACTTCCTCCAGTGGGAGCGGGCCGATGTGTTCAACGAGCTGGTCAAGTACTTCTATGCCGACCTGCGGGAGGGGCGAAGCTGATGCACCTCAACGAGTTCGCCTCCACTGCTGAGCCACTGGACATGACGGTCACCGCCGAGTTCGAGAGCCTGTGTACCAGCGCGGCCGACCTGGGCATCGTCCACGGGTCGGACATCTCCTATGTGTCCCGCAACATCGTGGCTCGCCACCACCGCTTCCACTTTTCAGAGTGGGGCAGCCCCGACGCCCCCTCGGTGCTGTTGTTGCATGGCGGCAACCAGTCGGCCCACTCCTGGGATCTGGTCAGCCTGGCGCTGGCCGACCGCTACCACGTGCTGGCCCTCGACCAGCGAGGCCACGGTGACAGCGAGTGGGCCCGCGATGCCGACTACTCCTCAGGCGCCATGGCCGCCGACGCCGTCGCCTTCTGCGCCGCGCTGGGGGTGGCCGACCCAATCATCATGGGCCACTCCATGGGCGGCATGAACACCATGCGCCTCACCCTCGACCACCCCGAGTTGGCCAAGGCCATTGTGTTGGTGGACATCGGACCTGAGATATCCGAGGTCGGCACTCAGGTCATCCGCACGTTCGTCACCGAGAACCGGGAGTTCCAAGACTTGGACGATTTCGTGGCCGCAGTGCAGAAGTACGACCCGTACCGCACCCGTGAGCACATCGAGCGGACGGTCAAGTACAACCTGCTCCAGCGGGTGGACGGCACCTACATATCCAAGGTGGACCACGGTCCTCGGCTGGCCCATGGCGCCGAGCACCGCCGGGTCGGCGACCGCTTCACCATGGAAGACGCCGAGCGCATCGTCCAGCCGGTGCTGTTGGTGCGGGGTGCCGACTCCTGGGTGCTCACCGCCGAGGCCGCCGAGCGGTTCGCCGACGCCCTTCCCCGCGGCACGCTGGTGACCGTTCCCGAATGCAGCCACAACGTGCATGGCCAGAACACCCCCGGTTTTCTGGCCGCGGTTGAGCCGTTCTTGGCAAGCTTCACGTCATGAGCGACATCAGAACCGCGGTCGAGGCCTGGGATGAGTGGTGCGATCTGCTCAAGCGCATGGGCCGTGAAGTGGTCGCCCCGCCCTATCCCACCGACGACGGCGGCGATCTGGAGATGCTCGAGCACCTGGCCGACAACGTGGAGGCGTTTTTGGGCTGGGAGGTTTTCCACGCCGACCCCACCCGCCCGTTCTTCAACCGCCAGAACGACTTGACCGTCCAGTGGGGCGGCCCCAACGCCGACAACGTGTACCGCCACGCCCGCATCGAGCCCGGCCGTCGCTACCGGATCACCGGCAACATGCACGGCTGCGACGATTTCATCCTGGCCCTGCGGGCCGGGTTCATGCACAACGACATCTGGGGCACCAAGGCCACCGTCACCGCCCACGACCTCGGGCTCAGCCGCCACGACGACATCGACATCCTGCTGGGCGGCGACGAACCCGGCGCGGTGGCCATCCCCGACGGGGTGCTCTCGGCGTCGATCCGGGAGTACTACTTCGACTGGACCGCGGACGAGCCCGCCTTCTTCACCATCGAGTGCCTCGACCCCGACCCTGCTCCCGTACTCGACGGCCCGGTCTTCGCCAATCGGGTGCGCCGGGCCATGATGCAGATGGCCGACTCCATCGAGCGGTGGAACGCCTACATGGTGATGAACCGGGCCGAGCGCATCGACAACAGCTTCACCAACCGCACCCTAGAGGTGTCCAAAGGCCTGTCCATGGCCCGCTACGAGTTCTGTTTCTGGGACTTGGAGCCCGACCAGGCCCTCATCGTGACCGCCGAGGTGCCCGAGGCCCACTACTGGGGGGCCCAGCTCTACATGATGGGCACCTTCGAGCTGGTCGACACCTACGCCCACATCTCCTGCCGCAACCAATCACAGACCACGGTCGATTCCGACGGCAAGGTGCGCTACGTGGTGTGCGGCACCGACCCCGGTACCGCCAACTGGCTGGACAACGCCAACCGCCGCAACGGCTTATGCACCCTCCGCTGGTTCTGGCCCACCGGCGACCAAGCGATGGATCCCACCACCGAGGTTGTCGCCCTCGGAGACGTGGCCGCGGTCCTCCCAACCGACCATCTCACCGTCACCCCCGCTACCCGCAAAACCGACCTAACCACCCGCCAAGCCCACTTGCGACACCGGTTCAGGACCTAGGGCCGCATCAAGCCGCCGCCATCAACCTGGAACGTCTCCCCGGTCACGTACTGACTCGCGTCGGAAAGCAAGAACCCGATCACCGGCGCGATGTCGTTCACCGGGTCGCCGTCACGCCCCATGGGATGGTTGTCGAACAGGGCCTTGTAGGACGCCAGGCGATCGGGATCGTCGTCGGGCGGTGCCCGATGGGCCACCGACGCCGGGTTCACGCAGTTCACGGTGATGCCGTCGCGACCCCACTCCCGGGCCGCAGTACGGGTCAGCGAGCGAATGGCCTCCTTGGCCGCCCCATAGGGCCCGTAGCCCGGCCCGCCGGTGATCCCCACGTTGGTGCCGAAGGTGATGATCCGCCCCCGGCCCTTGGCCGCCATGTGGGGGTGTACTGCCTGCATGAACCACAGCGTGCCCTTGGGCCCGGTGTTGAGCAGCACATCCATGTCCGACTCGTCCACTTCCAAAAGCGGCATGGTCGGGCGGAACGACTGGGCGTTGGCCACCAGTCCGTCCACCGTCCCCCATCGCTCCACCGTCTGATTCACCACGTCGTTGGCGTGATCCTGGCTGCCCACCGACCCAGGCACCGCCAGCACGTCGCCTCCCCGCTCTCGCAATTCAGCCGCGGTGGCCTCGATCCGCTCAGGCTTGCGGCTGGTCACCGTCAGCTTCACACCATGGCCAACCAGGTACTCGGCGATACCCCGGCCGATGCCCTTTGAGGCCCCGGTGACGATTACGACCTGACCTTCCAGCATCGCCTGAGCGTACTGTTCTAGGCAGTGCGAACTTGCTTCAGCCTTCAATGCGGCGACGATGAGCTGGACTCCTGAACCCCGGCCCGACTGGGTGGCCGCCGTCAACCGGGGCGACGCCGGTCCGGTGGTAGACGAGGCCCGCCGCCCGTTCGACCCCGACCTGCTGATGGCCGAAGCCCTGGTCCGCCAGGGCCGGACACCCGACGACCGGGGTGCATTGGGCGACGACGACTTCGTCGAGCCCCTTACCCTGTTCTGCCACGGACTGGAGCACGAGGCCGAACTAACCGTCATGGGCCGATGGATGTCGCGGCGGATGATCCTGCGCCTCTTGGAAGTCCGCATCCAGCTCAACGACTACTTGGCCACCGACCCCGGCACATTGGACGAGCCCATTGACGAGCCCATCTTCGTGATCGGCGCTCCCCGCACCGGCACCACCGTCATTCACGGCGTGCTGGCCCAAGACCCCGGTCACCGGGCTCCCGAAGGCTGGGAGTTG
The DNA here is from genome assembly GCA_963663255.1 of Acidimicrobiales bacterium. Taxonomy (GTDB): domain Bacteria; phylum Actinomycetota; class Acidimicrobiia; order Acidimicrobiales; family Bin134; genus Poriferisocius. Next base: position 800,295 of record OY760141.1, on the reverse strand, counting down.
CTCCGCCCGGTGCCCCCGCCCCACCCCGAATCCGACATCCGGGCCGCCGACCCCCGCATCGCCCTGGCCGGGGCCGAGTTGGTCATGCCCCAGACGGTGGCCAGCGGCATGCTGGCTATCCACGAGTACTCCGGGCGCATGTTCAAAGAGTGCCTGTCGGCCATGTCGTTCGAATTCCGCTCCGAGGAGATGGTCAGCCGCACCGACGTGCCTACCTACCAGGAGTGGTACGACTCCGCCGATCTGCGTCCCGCCTATCGCACCTACCGCAAGGTGCTCCAGGTGTTGCAGCGGCGCATGCCCACCCGACGGTGGGTGCTCAAGTCGCCCGCCCACCTCCAGGGCCTGCCCGCCCTGCTGGAGGAGTTCGACGACGCCCGCTTCGTGATCACCCACCGCGACCCCACTGCCATCTTGCCCTCGGTCACCAGCCTCATCGCCACCTTGCGCTGGGCCCACTCCGACCGGGTGGACTTCGCCGCCATCGGCCACTACCACCTCGACTTGTACGGCCGCAGCCTCGACAACCTCATCGACCTCATCGACTCCAGGCGCCTGGCCTCCGACCGCACCGCCCAAGTGCCCCACCGCCTGGTCAGCACCGACAAGCTGGCCGCCGCCCGCTCGGTGTACGAGCAACTCGGCATGAATCTGGCCCCAGAAACCGAGGCAGCAATAGCCGACTACGCAGCTGCCACTCCTCCCGGCAAACACGGCGAGCACCGCTACCAGTTCGAAGATCTGGGACTTTCCCGAGCCGAGGTCCGGGACCGCTTCGCCCGCTACATCGAGCGTTTCGACATCCCGGTGGCTGACTATGAGTGAACAAGGCAATGGCTGACCAGGAGCATCCCGAAACCGCCTCGGCCTACCGGTTGGCCGAGCTGCTTGGCGACCTGCCCCACCCCGACGACTTCGGTCCCGAGGCCTACGAGCTGGTGGAGCGCACCCGCGACCTGGTGGCCGCCGTGTCGGCCAACGACGCCGACCCCGCCACCCGAGCCGAGATCGCCCAAACCCTGGCCGAGATCACCGAGCGGCTGCGGGCTGCAGCCCGCGATCCCCACATTGTGGTGGCCAAAGACCGCGACGGCACCGTCTACAACCTCACCCAGGCCGGTTCGGGCCTGCTCAACCCCCACGCCCCCCGGCTGATATTCGACCCGGTGGCCCTGCCCGATCCCGATGCCGAACCCCGACCGATGGAGATGCGGGCCACCGTAACCCTTACCGAGGCCCACTCCGGCCCACCCCACCGGGCCCACGGCGGCGTGGTGGCCACCATCCTGGACGAGGCCCTGGGCACCGCCGCCACCCGAGCCGGCGCTACCGGCCTGACCGCCGGCATCAACATCCGCTACAAGACCGGCGTCCCCCTCCACACCCCGTTGGAGGTCACCTGCCGCTACTCCCACACCGAAGGCCGCAAACACATCGCTACCGGCGAACTAAGAGCCGGAGACCGAATCTGCGCCACCGCGGAGGCCATCTTCATCACCGAGCCGCGCTCGTGACTCCAGGGATGTCGGCACCGGGCCGGGGGACGGGCACATCGCTGCGCACCTCGATCATCTCGGGACCGCCGTTGCCCACCAGCATCGCCGCCCGCATGGCCCTGGGTATCTGAGACCCGCTCGGCCCGTCTTGGCCGGTCAAGAGCCGGCCGCCCTCATCCGATCAGCCGCCCCCCTGCGCTGGGCCGCGGCGCGCTCCGGCGTAAGGCGGCGGCCCATTTCGTCGATTCGCAGTCCCCGGGCGGCGATGGGCGGCACCCCGGCATCGGCCATGCCCCGGTAGCGGGCCGCCAGGGCCTCCTTTTTTCGCACTTGGTGGGGCTGCATGTCGTCCAAATCCCTGGGGCCGATGGCGTCTCCCAGCACAATCCGGCCATCTGCAGCCGCCCTACTCAAGAGCGACTCACCTGCTTCACTGCGAGCGATGACGCCGCTGAAACCCTCGTCCTCGCCAGTGGGTGCTCCGCCGGGCCACACGTCGGCCACCGCCACATCGGCGGCCTCTCCCAGGGCGTCGGGGCACAGCTTGCAGCGGGTCTCGAGGTCCCAGGTGCCCTCGTCCTCCCACAACTCGAGGTAGCCGACCTCGAACTCCCGTCCGTCGCGGGTCTCTACCCGAGTGGGACCGGGATTGCCGTGGCCCCGATAGCGAATAAGCGTCACCTCGGACTCGGCCACTCCCAGTTGGTCCAGCAGCCGCTGCGACTTGGACAACCGCGACTGGCCGCCGCACACCATGGCCAACCGGGCCACCACCAGTTTGTTGATGCGGGAGTCGGCGGCGGCCCGCCGGTGGAGCGCCCCGAGATCGCAGGGCTTGGCGATGACCGCAAACGGCTTGCCCCGGTCAAGCGCCACCCCCAGGCCGGCCAAGGGCGCAGTCGGCCCATACCGGGATCCCGTATTGGCCAATACGTCCTCGGGGGTGGAGCTGATCACCCAGCGGGTTCGCAGGGGCCGGGCGGGATCGGGACCCACATGGAGGACGAATGCGGCCTCGCCAGCGGCCAACAAGTGCTGGCCCAACGCGGTGAGCACTCCCGCAGTGGCTGCGGCGAACCGCACTCCGGGATCGGCCGCCCACGCGTAGCGCATGGTGCCGCATCGGCCCCACACAGGGTCGAGCGACAGGCTCAAATCGGCCCGGGGCTCGGCGATCACCCCAGGACAGGCGGTGAGGATGGCCCACTCCTCCTCGGCGGTGAAGCCGTCGACGGGCGAGGGGCGAAGCGAACCGGCCGGCGTTGCAGCCATCTTCACCCGCCCTCCGGTCACGGCCTCGCAGAGTCCGCAGCCCACGCACAGGTCCCGGGCCACCACCTCGGCCACGCTGGCCAGCCGCTCCACCTTGCTGGCCTTGTCGGCGCCGCCGTCCAGCGTCGGATCCTCGGCCTTGTCGGCGCTGTCAGCACGCGGCATGGGTTCGCTTTGGCTGGTCATGAGGCTCGTAGACCAAGTTTCGGCGACGGGCGGCGTGGGCGGTGGACATGGCTCCATCCATCTTGGACTACCGGCGCAGCCGGGGACAGACGGGATCGTAGACCGTTCCACTCAGAATCCGCGCCGGGCGAAACTCGCCCACGACGCGCACCTGCCTCCTCGGTCCGATTGCCATCAAGGCCGTGTGCCACGATTATCGCCATGGTTGATGTCGCACCGCCGGACGAGGCGGAGATCCTAGGCACGGCGGTCACTGCCTCGGGGCTGGCCGCTGAAGCCCCGGTGAAGATCCCCGTCCAGCGCTACCTATCCGCCGAATTCGCCGAGCTGGAGTACGAGCGGATGTGGCCCAAGGTGTGGCACGTGGCCTGCACCGTCGACCACATCGCCAACCCCGGCGACTGGTTCGAGCACCGCCTGGGCAAGTATTCGATCATCCTGGTTCGGGGCGAAGACGGCGTGCTCCGCGGCTTCCAGAACGTCTGCCGCCACCGGGGCAACTCAATCTGCCAGGGCTCGGGCACCGGCATCACCGAGCTGCGCTGCCCCTACCACCGCTGGGCCTGGGATCTCACCGGCCGCCTCCGGGAAATCCCCTCCCGCCGGGGCTTCGGCCCCATCAGCAATGACGACCTCCCGCTGGTGCCGGTTCAGGTGGACACCTGGGCCCGCCTGGTGTTCGTCAACCTGGATCTCGACGCCGAGCCGCTGGCCGACTGGCTGGAGGGCATCCCCGACGACATCGCCTGGGCCAACCTGGACGAATTCCGGGGCACCTACTCCACCGCCACTGCGGTGAACTGCAACTGGAAGGTGGTTAACGAGGGCTTTTCCGAGACCTACCACGTGCAGGGCCTGCACCGGGAGATGCTGGCCAGCATCAACGACGTCAACTCCCCCCAGCGCATCTGGGACCGCCACGGCGTGTCGTACCAGCCCTACGGCGTACCCAGCCCCCGACTGGGCCGCAACGTGGACGACCAGACGGTGTGGGACTCCTTCATCGCAACCCAGGGCGGCCGTATGGGACCGGACTACAACGAGCCCTGCGAAGCGCCCGAGGTGCCCGAAGGCCAGACCCTCCAAGACGTGATCGCCCAGAAGATCCGCGACCACCAGGCCACCGTAGGGGTCGACCTGTCGGGCTATGACACCGCCCAGATCACCCACCTCAGCCAGTACAACCTCTTCCCCAACACCACGGTGCTGATCAGCGCCGACATCTTCACTGTGCTCACTGCCCGACCCGGCCCCAACCCTGACGAGGGCGAGCTGGCCACCATCCACCTCAGCCGGATGCCGTCGGCCGACGCCCCGGCCTCGTCGCCCGTGCACGTCACTGTGCCCATGGATCAGGCCGACTTCGGGTTCGTGCTCAACCAGGACTTCAGCGTGATCCGCACCATGCAAAAGGGCCTCCACCAGCCCGGCTTCACCCATGTGTGGCTGTCGGGCGAGGAGTGCCGCATCATCAACATGCACCGCAATCTGGAGGGCTACCTCAACCTCGAGCCCGGCGGCTGGGTGCCGGTCGACTCCGACCGGTGAGCCTGCCCGAGCACCCCGAGGCCATCACCCCCGACTGGCTTACCGAGAACCTGGCTGAGCGCTACCCCGGCACGGTGGTCACCTCGGTGGAGGTGCGTGAAGTCCATGCCGGAACCAACGCCAACGCCCGCTTGTCCATTTCCTACCACGGGGACAGCGACCTGCCCGGCACCATGTTTGCCAAGCTCCCCCCGCTCGATCCCGACCGCCGGGCCCAGATCAACCAAACCGGCATGGGCCGTCGCGAGGCGCTCTTCTACCAGCGCTTGGCCCACCGGGTACCGATGCGCACCCTCACCCCTTATGTGGCCGCCTTCGACCCCGACACCGGGGCGTTCGTGCTGCTGCTGGAAGACCTGGACAACTCGGCCAAGTCCCTGCCCGATTACAGAACGGGAGTGCCGGTGGCCTACGCCGCCGAGGCCATGGACCACTTCGCCGAGCTCCACGCCCGCTACGAGGATCCCAACCGCCGAGCTGCCGAGGCCAGCTGGGTGCCTCTGGCCAACAAGGGCAGCGACTACGGCGCTCGGCTGCTGCGCTACGGGCTCGACAACCACCGAGAGAAGCTCACCGACGCCTTCGCCGAGATCGCCGAGCTCTACATCGACCACACCGCCGAACTCCACCAGGCGTGGGCCGCGGGTCCCATCGGCGGGCCGGCCACCGTGCTCCAGGGCGACGGCCACATCGGCAACCTGTTCGTGACCGAGACCGGCGGGCCGGGCTTTCTGGACTGGGGCCTCATCAACGTGGGCGCCCCCATGCGCGACGTGAGCTATTTCCTCAACATGTCCATGGCCCCCGCAGACCGCCTGGCCCACGACAAAGCCCTTATCCAGCGCTACCTCGAGGGCCGCATGGCCCACGGCGCCCAGCCCATCACGTTTGATGATGCCTGGCTCGCCCACCGCATCCACGCCGCCTACACCGTCCCCGCCAGCTGCCAAGTGGTCACTTTTCCCGAAGACGCCTCCCCCGGCCGCCAAGCCTTCGCCGCCGCCTTCCTAGCCCGCTGCGAAGCCTCCCTAGCCGACCTAAACCCCCGCTCCGCCCTCCGCATCGCCCTAGGCCTCTAGCCGCCGATAAGCCACACAATATCATGCATTGATTTGTAATTAGAGACAAATAACTATCTGTCAGTGAGGCTTATACGATAGAATAACATTCACACATACGAGGATTTATTGCTTATGGCCGCATTCTTGTCGGAAGACCTCCAACGAGTCGTGGAGGAGCAAAACCCATGGCGACGCATTGGCCAAGTGCCGCGTCCACTGGCTCCACCGGTGGAGCGACCCTTGGCACGCCATCTTTGGCAACGATTGCTCACTGACGAACCCCATCGCTATCAGCTCATCCTGGGACCTCGCCGGGTAGGTAAGACCACCGTTCTATACCAGACCGTTGCCCGGCTCTTGGACAACGGGGTGGACTCTTCTCAGATCTGGTGGCTCCGGCTGGACCACCCGGTTCTACTCAGGGAAGACCTCGGTGACCTTGTTCGACTAGCGGTGCACTCAAGCGGTGCGTCTCGAGACCGTCCGGTCTACCTGATGCTCGACGAGCTGGTTTACGCCGAGTCTTGGGATGTTTGGCTCAAGACATTTTACGACGAGGAGTGGCCAGTGCAGATAGCGGCTACGTCCAGCGCGACAGCTGCCCTGCATCGCGGTCGGTTGGAGAGCGGCGTGGGCCGGTGGGAGGAACAGTATCTGACTCCCTACTCATTCACTGAGTTCCTCGACCTGGTAGTCAGTACCAATTCCATTGTATGGGAAGCCTTGGCTGGAGAGACTCTGGCTGATGCAATCCGGCTGGTGCCCACAGATGCCGACCTCTTCGAGGGATTCGCTGATGTGCGCCGACGCCTCCTGATGAGTGGTGGATTTCCCGAGCTACTCCGATTTGCCGCCGCCCGGTCGGATGACAATTACGAAAACACCGAGGCAGACCTGTTGTTGTACTCCCAGCAGGTTCTACGTCCTGATGCTGTCGAACGAGCCCTATACAAAGACATTCCACAGTCGTTCGGTGTGGACAATCCAATGATGTTGGAACGACTGCTGTATGTGCTTGCTGATCAGGCGGCTGGCTTGCTGTCTTCAACAAGTATCAGCAGCGACTTGGGCCTGGCAGTACCGACTATCGAGCGGTACATGAGCTACCTGGAGCACGCGTTCCTGATTTTCACGCTGCCCAACTACTCGGGTACCGAATCGGCAACACAGCGCCGTGGTCGGAAGCTGTATTTCATTGATGGGGCGGTCCGGAATGCAGCCTTGCAGCGAGGCTTGTCCGCACTAGATGACCCACATGAGGTGGGGCTACTCCTAGAGAACCTAGTAGCAGGAAGTCTTCGAACCCTTGCCACCCACGCTGGTGTTCGTCTACATCACTGGCGTGAAGGCAAGAAAGAAGTGGACCTCATATACGACGATCCCCGGGCACCCTTGGCGTTCGAGGTCGCATCATCCCCTGACCATGGCCGTGCCGGGTTGGAAGCCTTCATCGACCGGCACAAACAGTTTCGAGGTAGCAGCTATCTGGTCGCACCCAGCGCCCCGACGATTCCTGCACCAGAGAGTGATCGCGGAATCGGCTCCCTCCCGTTGGACCCATTCCTCGTTGCTATCGGTGCCCAGGCTCATCGAGCAATGATGAACCGGCTGGGAATCAGAAACTGAAATCCTCATCCTCTTGTAGCTGATCGGGAGAACCGACTCATATGGTTGGCTTATGCACCCACTGAACGCCATTGGGCAATTGGGCGGTCCAGTCCCAGCATTCGGGGGTGTCACCGGCTCTTGTGCCGCACGAATGCCTGGATCCCGCCGCAATGGCGGTGAACGTCCCGAAAGGCACGACGCTGGCCGCTACAGCACCTGACACGCTTCATTGGCCGTCCCGTACCATTGCGGACATGGCATTGGCCCAGATCGACCAGCACCCGGATCTGCCGTTTCTCATCAACGACGCCGACAACCACTTTGTGGAGCCCCGCGATCTCTACGTGAACCACATCGACCCCAAGTGGCGTCACAAGGCGGTCACCTTTGAGGCCGACGACGAGGGCCGCTGGGTGGGGGTGTTCGGCGGCCAGCCGTCGCGTATCAACCAGGCGGTGGCCATGGTGGCCGCCGACGACGAGACGGCTGCCGAAGTGGCCGCCCGAGCCGTGCCCCAAGCAGGCGACGAGAACCAGATGAAGCCCGGCCAGTCCAACATCCACTCGCCGGGGATGCTGCTGTCCCGGCTCAACCCCTACCGCAACCTCACCGACGCCGAGCGGATCGATCTCATCGCCTATTTCCGCGACCAGGAGGAGTCGTGGGGCAACCGCGACCTGCGGCTGGCCCTTATGGACAGCCAGGGCATCGACGCCGCCCTCATGTTCCCCAATCAGGTGCTGTCGCTGGAATACGAGTTCGCCGACGACGTCGACGGCATATACGCGAACACCCGGGCCTACAACCGCTGGATCAACGAGGAGATCGGCTGGGGCTACCTCAACCGCCTCTTTCTACCCGCCTATGTGTCGCTGGCCGACCCCGATGAGGCCGCCGCCGAAGTCGAGCTGGTTCTGAGTCAGGGTGCCACCGTCATCCAGATCATCAGCGGCCACGTCCACGGTGGACGCCAAAACACCCGGGGCGGGCGCTCAATGGCCGACCCGGTCTATGACGGCTTTTGGGCCCGCATCAACGAGGCCGGGGCCCGGGTGGTGACCCACCTGGGGGCCACCGACTACCAGAAGTACGGGGTCGACTGGAGCGAAGACCCCGAAGACGTCCTCGGCGACTTCGACGCCCTCCAATGGGTGCTCTACTGGGGCGACCGACCGGCCATGGAGACGGTGGCCGCCATGGTGCTGCACAACCTGTTCGGCCGCTTCCCCAACGTGAAGGTCTGCCTGTCAGAACAGGGCACGGTGTGGCTGCCCTACATCCTCCGCAAGATGGACCACGCCTTCCTCATGGGCCGGGGGGCCAGGTGGGGCCCGAAGCTCGACCGCCGGCCCAGCGACATCTTCCGGGACCACTTCATCGTGGCGCCCTTTCCCGAGGAGAACGTGGCCCGGGTGGTAGAGGCGGTGGGCATCGAGCCCATCGTGTTCGGCTCCGACTTCCCCCACAGCGAGGGCCTGCCCTTCCCCGCCCTCTACGCCACCACCCAGCTCAAAGGGATGAGCGACGCCGACATCAAGACCATCATGTGCGACAACCTGGCCCGGTTCCTCAACATCGAGCCGGTGCCCATCGGGGCTGGCTCTTAGCCCACCTTCATCAGGTCGGCCATGTTGCCGCCCATCACCTGGCGGACCTGGTCGTCGGGCAGCCCGTCAAGCTGGTCCACGAACGAGATCGGATCGGCCATGCCCTCCACGTGGGGATAGTCGGATCCGAATATCACGTTGTCCACTCCCACCAAATCGATGAGCCCCACGGGATCGTCCTCGTGGAAGGGGTGGATCCAGAGGTTGCGTTTGATGGCCTCCACCGGATGCTCCTCCCAGGAGTGGGGGAATCGCTCGTAGACATCCTCCAGATGGGCCAGCAGCGGGCGCACCCAAGAGCTGCCGTTCTCCACGATGGCCACCTTCAGCTTGGGATGGCGGGTGAGCGCTCCGTGGGCCACCCACGAGGTCACCGCATCCTGGATTGGCCGGTTGTGCGAGATCGCCATCTGGAACAGCGACTGGCGAAAGGCCGTCATCTCCCCGCTGACGCCCTCCCACTCGTCGGTGAACCGCTTGTAGCCGCTGTCGGAGGCGTGCATGGCCACCAGCACGTCCAACTCCACCATCCGCTCCCAGAACGGGTCGAACTCGGGCAGGGCGAACGACCGCGGCCCCCGCAGTCCGGGAGGCGCCGCCGGGCGGATCAAGACCGCCCGAGCCCCCCGCTCCGCGCACCACTCGAGTTCCTCGATGGCCTTGTCCACGATGGGCAGGGTCACGATGGGTGTCGGGAAGATGCGCCCCTCGTAGTTGAAGGTCCAGTGCTCCAGCATCCACTCATTGAGGGCGTGGATGACGATGTGGCACTCGTCGGGGGCGTCCCGGAAGCGCTCCTCAACCAGCGACGCCAAGGTGGGGTACATCATGGCGTAGTCCAAACCCAGCTCGTCCATCAGCTCCAGCCGGGGTTCCGGGGAGAAGAACGCCGGCAGGGCATCGATCGGCTTCATGATCTCCCGGTGCGACTTGCCCTCGGGATTGCCGCTTTTGAAGTACTCCTCCTGGGCTCCGGGAGAGCCCACCCGCTGGAAGGTGGGGTTGGGGATGTACTCGCTGATTTTGCCCCTCACCATGATCTTGGTGCGGCCCTTGTGGTCGATGTAATCGACCAGGCCTCGGTGGGAGTCGGGCAAGTGTTTGGTAAGGGCCTCGGTGGTCTCGTACATGTGGTTATCGGCGTCGAAAACCGGGAAATCAAGCTGGCGAGATGGCATACCGATCATCATATTCCTGGTGTACGCTGAACGCGATGGCCGGGCCGCTCACGCCGGACTTTTATCGCTACGAGTGGCATTCACTGAACGGCGTTCGTCTCGATGGCGAGTTCGTGGTGGTTGAATGGGCCGACGGCACCGAGCTGCGCTGCTTCCGATGGTGGCTGGCCGAGCAGCGCGACTTCGAGTTCTCCTCGCGCGAGGGCCTGCTTGAGCCCTGCGATCTGGGCGACCAATGGCGGGTGGACGACGCATGGATCGAGTCCGACGGGGCGCTCGGGGTTCGCTGGGTCCACGACGGGGTTGTCTCCCGCTATCACCCCGGCTGGCTCCGCCACATCGCCGACGGTCAATTCCGCCCCGAGAGCTTCCTTCCCGAGCCCATCCCGTGGGATTCCTCCGTTTTGCCCCAACCGGTCACCTACCACGGGCCAACGGTGATGGCCGACCCCGAGACGTTCCGGCTCTGGCTCAATGACCTGGCGGCCTACGGACTCACCCGGCTGAGATCGCTGTCGGTCGATCCCAACCAGGTCAAGGAAGTGGCCGGCAAAGTCGGGGTCTTGCGCGACTCCAACTTCGGGCCCGTGTGGGACATCGAGGCCGTGCCCGACCCCACATCCACCGCCTACATGAGCATCGGCCTCGGCCCCCATACTGATTTCCCGTCTCTGGAGACGCCGCCGGGCTACCAGTTCTTCCACTGCATAGAGAACTCCTGCGTCGGCGGGGCCAGCCAGATGACCGACGGCTTGGCTGTCGCCCGGCACCTGGAGAGGCACGATCCCGACGCTTACGACGCCCTGACCACGCTGCGATGGGTCTTCCATGGGCGGGGTGCCGAAGTCGACTGGCGGTGGTCGGGGCCGCTGATCGACTTGGGCGTGGCCGGTGCACCCCTCACCCTGCGCACCTTCTACCCGGTGCGGACCTTCCCCGACATGGCCGCCGACGACGTCCCAAGGGCCTACCGGGCAGCAAAGGTGCTGGGCCAGCTGTCCCGTGACCCCCGGTTCCAGATCACCTACAAGTTGGAGCCCGGCGACATGGCCGTGTTCGACAACCGCCGGGTGCAGCACGCCCGGGAGCCATTCGACACCTCCTCTGGCCGCCGCCTGTTCCGGGGCTGCTACGTGAACAGCGACGACATCTACTCCAAGCTGCGGGTGCTCAATCGACGGGCCCAAGAGAACGAGCTGGCTCCGGCATGAGCGGAGTGTTCATCACCTGCGCCATCACCGGCAGCGGCGACACCACATCCAAGTCCGACTTGGTGCCCATCACCCCCCAGCAGATCGCCGAGGCGGCCATCGATGCCGCTGATGCCGGTGCGGCCATCGTTCACATCCATGTCCGCGATCCCGAGACCGGTGCCCCGGCCCGCGACGTCGAGCTGTACTCCGAGGTAGTTGAGCGGATCCGGGCGTCCAGCACCGACGTGGTGCTCAACCTCACCTCCGGCATGGGGGGCGACCTCACTCTCGGCTCGGCTGAGCAGCCATTGCCTCCCGCTAACGAGGGCACCGACATGGCCGGGGCCACCGAGCGGCTGGCCCACGTAAGGGAGCTGATGCCCGAGATCACCACCCTCGACTGCGGCACCATGAACTTCGGCGAGGGCGACTACATCATGGTCAACAGCCCGTCGGTGCTCAACGAGATGGCCCGTCAGGTGCAGAAGCTGGGTGTGCGCCCCGAAATCGAGATCTTCGACACCGGCCACCTCTGGCTGGCCAAGCGCCTGGTGGATGAAGGGCTCATCGACGACCCGGTCATGGTGCAGCTGTGCATGGGCATCCCCTGGGGCGCCCCCGACGACATCAACACCTTCATGGCCATGGTCAACAACCTCCCCGGCGACTGGATCTTCTCGGCCTTCTCGTTGGGCCGCAGCCAGCTTCCCTACGTCGGGCTGGCCGCCATCGCCGGCGGCAATGTCCGGGTCGGCCTAGAAGACAACATCTACTTGAGCCGCGGCCAACTAGCCACCAACGCCGACCTAGTCGCGAGAGCCGCAACCATCCTCGAATCCATGAACTACGAAGTCCTAGGCCCCGAAGCCGTCCGCGACAAGCTGCACCTCACCAAGCACTGACACTCGCCGCCTCACCGGGCTTCGGCATAGATTGAAGACGTGAAAGCCACCATCTCCATCCGCGGCGGCACCGTTGTCGACGGCACCGGAGGCTCCGCACGCCGCGCCGACGTGGGCATCGCCGACGGCCGCATCACCGAAATCGGCGAAAACGTCAAAGCCCCCACCGAAATCGACGCCTCCGGCCGCCTGGTCTGCCCCGGCTTCATCGACTGCCACACCCACTATGACCCCCAAGTGCTGTGGGACCCGTGGCTGTCGTCGTCATGCTGGCACGGGGTCACCTCGGTGGTGGCCGGAAGCTGCGGCTACAGCATCGCCCCCACCAAGGCCGCCGACCGGGCCTCGCTCATCCGCACCCTCGACAAAGTGGAGGACATGCGGGTGGCCACCCTCGAGGCCGGGGTCAACTGGAACTTCGAGACCTATGGCCAGTACCTCGACGTGATCCAGCATCGAGGGCTGGCCGTCAATTTCGGTGGCTATGTGGGCCACACCGCGGTGCGGCTCTACGTCATGGGCCAAGACGCCTACGAGAGAGAGGCCACCCCCGAAGAGGTAAATCGAATGAAGGCCGCGGTGGCCGAGGCCATCAACGGCGGCGCTCTGGGGTTCTCCACCGACCGGGCTGGATTCCACCTGGGCGACGGCGGCCGACCGGTGCCGTCTATCGCCGCCTCCCAAGAAGAGACCGAGGCCCTTATTGAGGTCACCGCTGAGATCGGCCGGGGCGTGGTGCATGTGGCGCCGGGGGAGAACTACCGCTGGGTGTACGACCTCCAGCCCAAGCTGGGCCGACGCCTCAACTGGTCGTCCATCCTCACCTACCCCGCCGCGGCCTCCTCCAGGGCTGATTACCGCACCAAGCTGGCCGACCACTTGGCTGGCCGGGCCGCTGGGGCCGACGTGTGGGTGCAGGTCACCTGCCGTCCCATTACCCAGCATGTGACCATGATCGAGCCCACCTCCTTCTACACCATGGGCTCGTTCAAGGAACTGGTGGCCCTGGCCCACGAAGACCGCCACACGCTGTATGCCGACCCCGACTGGCGGGCCCGAGTGCAGTCCGACCTCGACGCCAACGGCCTTCTGGCGTCCCGCTGGAACACGCTGGCCATCGTGGAGTCGCCCAACCAGTCCGAGTTGGTGGGCAGCACCGTGGGGGAAGTGGCTGTTGAACGGGGCTGCACCCCCTGGGACGCCATGTGCGACATCGCCCTGGCCGACGGGCTGCTGACCCGCTTCGAGATAACCTTCGCTAACGACGAGGTCGACGGTGTGACCTCCCTCATGCAGGCCGAAGGGGCGGTGATGGGCCTGTCCGATGCCGGTGCCCACGTCGGCCAGATCTGCGATGCGGTTATGCCCACTGACTTCTTGTCCCGCTGGGTGCGCGACCGCCAGGTGATGACCCCCGAGGCCGGCATCCACAAGCTCACCGGCGAGTTGGCCGAGATGCTCGGCCTGGCCCCCGATCGCGGCTACCTGCGCCCCGGCGCGGTGGCCGACATCACCGTGGTCGACTGGGACAACCTCGACGTCGGCCCCATCCGCCGAGTCCACGACATGCCCGCCAACGGCGAGCGCCTCATTGCCGACCAGCCCACCGGCGTCGACCACATCCTCGTTGCCGGCACCCCCACCCGCCTCGACGGCAAGTCACTGCTCGATCAGCTCGAAACCCTCCCTGCCACCACCCTCCGCTCAGCCTGAGCAGTTCGGAGTTCAGGGAGCTGCCTCAGGCGTAGTCGCCCAAGCAGCCAGCTCAGCCTGGCGGTACTACCGGTTCGATACCCAAGTCGGTGTAGGTGAGAGCGGGGAAGTAGGGCACGCCCAGTGCTTCGAAGCGGCGGCGGGCGGTGTCGCCCCGGTCGACGACTGTGGCCACCGCCACCACATCGGCCCCGGTATCGCGTATCACCTCGTAGGCCTTCTCAGTCGAGCCCCCAGTAGTGGTTGCGTCCTCAAGCAGCAAGACCCGGTGGCCCGGTCCGAGGGGAGTGCCCTCGATCTGCTGTTTGGTGCCCCGCTCCTTCGGCTCCTTTCGAACTGAGAACCAATGGCCGTCGGTTTCGGCTGCGATGCCCACCGCCAGCGAGTCGGCTCCCATGGTCATCCCGCCGGCCGCGTCGAATTCGATGCCGGCCTCTCGCACCCGCTGAACAATCGCCCGGCACGCTACCTGGAGGTCGGCCCATCGGCAGAGGGCCACCTTGACGTCGACGAAATCGCTCGACAAGGCCCCACTGGCCAGCTCTATCGGCTGGTCCAACTTCCGCAGACCTTGCTGCTTGATGATGTTGATAAGCGCCGCGTCAGCCACGTCCCCAGAATAGTGGTCGCCGGTGACAGCAGACGGTCCCTTGAAATAAATGGAAATTAAATAGAATTAATTAGATTTCCACAAGCGATCCCCAACCCAACCCCGCTATCGTCCCCCGAAGCTTCCCCCTTCAATCGACATGTGAGACATGTGAAGGGAGAAGGATTCGTGTCCGCTCCACCGGAAATCTGTGCCTGGGCCCCGTGGTGGACCTCAGACCAGCGCCGCCGCTTTCTGCACCTAGTGGAGAGCGTCGTTCAAGCCCGATTCGGCCACCATGCTGTGGATGAGGCCGACGGGACCGTGGCCGTCGAGGAGATGGACTGCGTGCTGGGACTATCCAACCTGGCCCAAACCTGCCGGGCGTCCGAGCCCGACGACTGGCGGCTCATTATCTACAACCATGTTGCCCGCCTCGACGATTTCGCCCCCGATGTCTTGGCCGAGCGCTTAGGCGACTACGAGCGGCTCCAGCCCGACCTGAGGGTCAGGGTGGTGAGCGCCCAGCACCTTTGCCATATCGACGCGGTGCGCGACCCCTTACCGCTGGGCCTTTTTGCCTGCCTGTCGGTGGACTTGGACGGTGCCGCTAGCCCGGTGGACCGCAGCTATTTCGAGGACTGGGGCGTGGAGCACGCCGAGGTGATGGCGATCGCGCTAGCCAACACCTTGATGGCCGAGCCGCTGGCTCCGATGGAGGCGGAGGAACTGTCCGGGCAGTTCCGGGTGTTCTCGGGGGACTCCCTGTTCGTCTCCGGCCATCTGCTCGACTTCGCCCGCACCGTTCCCGATATCGGTCCGCAGGGCGCAGTGGTGACCATCCCCGCCGCTCACACTGTGATGGTGTGCCCGGTGGAGACAAATGAGCAGTTTGTGGACCACTCGGCCTCGATGATGGCCGCCAGCTACATCCGCTACCTGGCCGGGCCCAACTCGGTTAGCCCCAATGCTCTGTGGTGGCGCCCCGGCCACCCGCTGGCTGGCTTCGCTCGTCTCGACAACCAGAGCTTCGAGCTGGCCGCCCCCGAGCCCCTCCGCTCCCGACTATTGGGCGGCCGCCGAGGCGGCTAGCGTCGATGGGATGTTGGATACGGCACTCTCACTCGACGAGATCGACATCCACTCCACCGACCTGTACCAGGACCGCGGCTATCCGTGGGCGGCGTGGGACATGCTGCGGGCCGAGGCCCCGGTGCATTGGTACGAGCGACCCGACATCGAGCCGTTCTGGGCCGTCACCCGCCACGAGGACATCCACTGGGTGTCGTCAAACGACAAGCTGTTCATAAACGGCGGCCCCCGCCTTCGCCTGGCCTCCATCGAAGAGGACAAGGGCATGTGGGAGCGCCGGGCACGGCGGCTCACCGAGCTGGGCTGGGACCTGGACGAGCCCATGGACATGGTGTTTTTGGACCGGCCCCGCCACACCCGGTTCCGCCTGCTCACCGCCCGCCGGTTCACCCCCCGAGCCATGCGGGAGCACGAGGAGCACCTGGCCCAGTACGCGGCTCGGTTCACCGGCGAGTTCGTCGAGATCCTCGAGCGCGACGGCGAGGCCGATTTGGTGCTGGATTACGCAGTGAAGCTGCCCCTGGCCACCATCTGCGATCTGATGGGGCTGGACGTCGAAGACTGGTCGAAGGTTCACAAGTTCACCGAGATGGCCTTCAACGACGAGGAGAACATGCGGTGGGCCGAGCCGGGCGAGACCTTCGACGACCTGAGGTTCCGAATGGGCAAGGACTTCAGCGCCTATATCAGGACGATCATCGAAGACTGCCAAGCCGAGCCCCGCGACGACATGACCGGAGCGGTGGTCCAGGGCGAGGTCGACGGCTGCCCGCTCAACACCCAGCAGCTCACCGGCTACATAACCCTGCTGCTGGGCGCGGGCAACGAGACCACCCGCAACGCCACCACCTCGGGTGTGACCGCCCTGCTCCAGCATCGCGACCAAATCGACCGCCTCTTGGCCGATGAGTCGCTGATCGAGCCGGCGGTGGAGGAGATCCTGCGGTGGACATCGCCGGTCATCCAATTCGCTCGCACCGCCACCGCCGACGTGGAGCGCCACGGCAAAGTGATCCGAGAAGGCGACACTGTGGGTGTGTTCTACCCCTCGGCCAACCGGGACGATGCGGTGTTCGACGATCCCTACCGCTTCGACGTGGGTCGCAACCCCAACCACCACATGGCCTTCGGCCACGGCGTCCACTTTTGCCTCGGTGCCAACCTGGCCCGCTGGGAACTCCGGGCCATGCTCAAAGCCATCCTGCCCCTCCTGCCCCGCCTAGAGCTGGCCGACGACCCCGACCGCCACGGCCACCTACACCTCGGTGCCGTCAAACACCAGCGCGTCCGCCTGGTGGGCTAGCCCCACAGGCCCGAGTCGAAGCACAGCGGTACTGTCATGAAGATGAGCGGCTTGCTGATACGCGGGGGAACGGTGGTGGACGGCACGGGAGCACCAGCCCGACGGGCTGATGTGCGGGTGCGAGAGCGCACCATTGTGGAAATTGGCCCCAGCCTGGCCTCCGACGGTGAGCGGGTGCTGGAAGCTGACGGTGCGCTGGTTACCCCCGGCATCATCGAGACCCACACCCACCTCGACGGGGCCATGTGGTGGGATCCCTCCTTTGATCCGCTGCCCAGCTACGGGGTCACCACCACCGTGTTCGGGAACTGCGGTATGTCGATGGCCCCCCTCGACGGGCCCCAGCGAGACGAGGTAGTGGATTTGTTCTGCTTCCTTGAAGACCTGCCCTTGGTCGCCTTCGAAAAGGAAGTGCCCTGGACTTGGGCGAGCTGGCCGGAGTACCGCGCCGCGCTCGACACCCAGCCCACTGCGGCCAACATCGCCGGCTATGTCGGCCACATCAGCCTGCGGACCTTCATCATGGGAGAGGCCGCCTGGGACCGGCCCGCCACTGCGGACGAGCGCACGGCCATGGCCAAGGCGCTGGACGAGGCCCTGGCCGCCGGCGCCCTCGGCTTGTCAACCAACGGCTTCGACATGGACCGCACCCTGCGACTGGTGCCTAGCCGCCACGCCGACGATGACGAGTACGCCGCTCTGTTCGACGTGTTGGCCGCCCATCCCGGAACCACCTTCCAGGCCATCACCCGATTCAACGAGCCCGAGCACAACTTGGCCGACGTGGAGCGCTTCGCCGCCCTGGCTAAGCCTCGGGGCGTGCGAGGGCAGTGGACGGCCATTCCTGCCATCGCCAGCGAGGCCGAATATCGGGCCGACACGCTGGCCTTCGACCGCCGCCTCCGGGAGTCCGGGGTGGACTTCTGGCCCACGGTGGGCACCCGACCGCTCGATCTGTACTTCAACTTCGAAAAGGCGCTGACCTTCCAGCGGGTTCCCGCCTGGAATGACCTGGTCAACGGGCCTCCCGAGAACAAGATGGCCCTGCTGGCCGATCCCGCGTGGCGAGATCGGGCCCGATCCGACTGGGATAACCGCAAGAAATCCCGCCGAGCCCGGGTCGACCATCCCCACACGCTGATCTTCGCTTTGTCCGAGACCGGCGTCGGCCCCCTTGGGATCTCGTTGGCCGACCACGCGGCCAATACCGGCCAGCACGTCTCCGACGCACTGGCCTCCTGGCTGCTCGACAACGGCATCGGCTCGTCGCTGCGGGCGCTGCCCGACGTCCACGACGAGCCCGCCCTGGCCGAAGCGATCCGATCGCCCCACACCCTCACCAACGTCAACGACAGCGGCGCCCACCTCCAACTGTTCTGCGGGGCCGGCCAGAGCACCCACCTTCTCACCCACTATCACCGCGACACCGGCCTTTTGACCCTTGAGGAGGCGGTCCACGTCCTCACCGGGCGAACCGCAAGCTTCTTCGGGCTGGCCGATAGGGGAGTGATCGCCCCCGGCAAGGCCGCCGATCTGGCTGTGTTCAACTTGGACGAGATCGATTTGGGGCCAGAGGTCAAGCTCCAGGACGTACCCGGCGGGTCTTGGCGGTTCAGTCGGGAGCCGGGCGGCTTTCGAGCCACCGTCGCCAACGGCGTTGCCACCTACTGGGAGGGCGAGCCCACTGATGCGCTCCCCGGCGCGTTGATTGGTCCTAGGACTGCCTGAGGACGCAGCGGCGAGCCTACGATTCTCCAGAACCCACAACAGAGAGCGAGGCACCGCTGATGGGACGACTGGCAGGCAAAGTGGCGTGGATCACCGGGGCGGCTTCGGGCATCGGCCTGGCCTCCGCGGAGCGGTTCGCCGAAGAGGGGGCCGTGGTAATCGGCTCCGACATCGCCGAGAGCGATGGTTGGAAGGCAGTGGCCGAGACTGCTCCGGCGTCGAGCTTCCACCTCGTCGATGTCCGCGACGCCGACGCCCAAGAAGAGTTGGTGGGCCAGATCACCCAGGAACACGGCCGCCTCGACGTGTTGATGACCGCAGCCGGAGTCGCCGGGGGCGGCCAGGTTCACGAACTCGACATCGAGGAGTGGGACCGAGTGCAAGACATCAACCTCAAGGGCACCATGCTGTCGTGCCGGGCCGCCCTCAAGCCGATGGTGCAGGCCCGATCCGGGAGCATCATCACTGTCGCCAGCGTCGAGGGGCTCGAAGGCTGCGAAGGGGGCAGCACCTACAACGCCTCCAAGGGCGGGGTGATCCTGCTCACCAAGAACATGGCCAACGACTACGGCCCGGCCAACATCAGGGCCAACGCCATCTGCCCCGGCTTCATCGACACCCCCATGTTCCAATCGGTCATCCCCCATCTCGGGCCGATCGCCGACAGCATCCGCGACCAGCACAAACTCAAGCGCTGGGGCCTCCCCTCAGAGATCGCCGGAGCCGCCTTCTTCCTGGCCTCCGACGACTCCTCGTTCGTCACCGGCGTCGCCCTCCCCGTTGATGGCGGCTACACCGCCGGCCACGCCCACGGAATGACCACCATCTAGCCGATCCGCCCTAGCACGTCCGCCGAGCCCCTTCAGGAAGGACGGAACTTGATGAGGGTGATCTCGTCGGTGGCGTCCTCGAACACCGCCTCCACGGGCAAGCCGCAGGCGATGTCGGCGTTGTCGATGCCGATGAGGTTGGAGTACACCATCGGCCCCTCCTCCAGCTCTACCAGCACCACGTTGTAGGGGAGCTCCGGCTCGAAGGAAGGTATATAGGGCTGCCTCATTATCGTGAAGCCCCACACCGTGCCCCGGCCCGACGCCTCAGCCCACCCCCGGTCGAACGACAGGCACGAGGGGCAAGAGGCATAGGGCGGGAACCACACATGCCCACAGGCTCGGCACTCCGGCAGCACGAAGCGGTGCTGGCGGGCCGCGGCCCAGAAATCCCGATCCTCGTGGGTCACTGTGGGTAGTGGCTTTGGGTAGACCTCGCCGGCGCTCACAGCACCCCGTCCCGGCACAATAGCGACGCCCCCGGCAAGGCCGACAGGCACCAGTACAGCGACCAGTCGCAGTCAGGGATCTGGCGCTGCCCGGCCTGTCCCCGCAGTTGGCGCACCGCCTCGGCGTGCTGGTTCCACCCCTGGAGGTACGACTCGCTCAGCATCCCCCCGCTGGTGTTCACCGGCAGCTCCCCGCCCAAAGCGATGCGGCCGTTTTGCACCCATTCCAAACCTTGGCCCTTTGGCGCGAACCCGAATCCCTCCAGGCCCCACAGCACCGACACGCTGAAGTTGTCGTACACCTGGAGGCAGTCGATGTCGTCGGTGGTCACCCCCAGCGGATCGAACAAGTCGGCCTTCATGGAATGGCAGGCTTCGTCCCAGAACCCTAGGTCCACGTACCACTCTCGGAAGTTGGCCCGCCCGGCGGTGCCGGCGATGAGCACCGGGGGATGGGCCAGGTCTCGAGCCCGCTCGGCGGTGGTCACCACATAGGCCACCGCCCCATCGTTCACCAGGCAGTAGTCGAACAGCCGCAGCGGCTCGGCAATGTACCGGGCGGCCAGGTAGTCGTCGATGGTCATCTCTTGCTGCATGATGGCCCCCGGAGTCATCCGGGCATGGGAGCGGATGGCCACCGGGATGGCCCCAAGCTGCTCCTCGGTGCCCCCGTACTCGGCCTGATAGCGGGTGAACCCCATCGAATACTGCGCCCCCGGCGAGGCCATCCCGTAGGTCGTGTCGTACAAAAGCCCCTGGGGCTGGGCCCCGAACTTTGTGCCCTGGGTGCGGAACGCCACTGAGTTGAACAGCACCACGTAGTCGGCCAACCCGTGGTGTACCGCGGTGGCGGCGTGCATCAGGGCCATTGCACACATGCGCCCCGCTTGGGGGTAGTCCACCACGAAGCGCACGTCGGTGAGCCCGGTGCGATAGGCCACCGGCTCATAGTGGGCCAGCCCCCCGGTGATCAGCCCGTCGATCTGCGATTTCTCCAGCCCGGCATCGGCGATGGCCTCCGCAATGGCCTCAGTGGCCAGCGCCTCACCGGTCCGCTCCAGATCAGGCGTCCGGTACAGCCGGGCGAAGTCGCTGCTGCCAATGCCGACGATGGCCGTCTGCCCGGCAAAGTCTCGATCGCTCATCGTCCAGCGACACTAGTGACGCAGCCGCAGTCCAGCCCCTATCGTCGGAGCCGAAGCAAGGACGGTTTAGATGAAGATCAATCCCGATAGCTCGTGGCGGCTGGTGGCCGAGCGGCTGGAGGCCGAGAACGATCCCCGGCGCCGCCACATCTTGCAGCTAGTACTCGATCACATGCAGCGAGAGCTGCGGCTCGACATCGAAGGGGTCATCGACACCCTCAGCGAGAAGCCCCAATACGTCATGTGGCCGAGTGGCGATAATCCCGTCCGCAAACCCGGCGGCTCCCGAGACGCCATCCGCGACCTCTACGACCGATCCCTGGTGCAGACCGGCGCCCACCGCTGGGAACTCGATCTCGACCGTGTGATCGTGGACGACCACGCCGTGTTCACGGAGGGAGTCATGCGCATGGCCTACCCCGGCCGCACGCTGGAGGCCATGGGCATCGACGTGCCCGACGTCGAGTCCTTCTATCTGTCCGAAGTCCGCATGGGGATCGTGTGGCCGATCGATCTCGACGATCCCGAAGCACGCCTGTCAGGCGAAGAGGTGTACTCCGAGGGCGACCGCTTCGAAGGGATAGCCGACCGCCCTATCAGCCTCGATGAGATCGCTCCCTTGGAGCCTCTCAACTCTTGACCAGTAGTCTCTCCGTCGAAGCCAGAGCGAAAGGCGATGCCAATGCAGATGAATCCCAACAAGACGTGGCGACTGGTGGCCGAGCGGCTGGAGGCCGAAACCGATCCCCGGCGGCGCCATGTGCTGGAGCTGGTGCTGGCCCACATGAAGTGCGAGGCCCAGGCCGACATCGAAGGGGTGGTGGCCACCCTCAGCGAAAAGCCCCAGTACATCATCTGGTCGAACCCCGATGACCCTGTCGCCAGCCCCGGCGGCTCCCGCGACGCCATCCGAGGCTTCTACGACCGCAGCATCGTGCAGACCGGCGCCCACCGCCTCGAGTTCGACTGCGACCGGGTGATCGTCGACGACGACGCCGTGTTCACCGAGGGGATGATGAGCATGGCCTACCCCGGCCGTACGCTGGAGGCCATGGGCATCGACGTGCCCGACGCCGACTCCTACTACGTGGCCCAGGCCCGCATGGGCATCGTCTGGCCCGTCGACCTCGACGACCCCGAGGCCCGGCTGCGGGGCGAAGAGGTTTACTCCGGCAGCGACGCCTTCGAAGGCGTCGCCGACCGCCCCATCTCCCTGCAAGAAATCGCACCCCTAGAACTCGCCAGCGTCTAATCGCTACGACGCCGCCCAGGTTTCGCTTCGGAGGTAGGAGTAGACGCCCTCGAAGTCGGTGCGGGCCTTATCGGGCAAGTCCATCGCATCGCCGAGGCGGCTGGCGCCCCACACGATGCGGGCGGTGTGCTCGGCCACCAGGGCGGCGTGCAAGGCGTGGTCGGGCGACTCGCCGATGCACAGCATGCCGTGGTTGGCCATAAGCACCGCCGATCGGTCGCCCAGATGGCGCACCACCTCTTCGCCCAGCTCGTCGGAGCCGGTGGGGCGGTAGTCGGTTACCGGCACATCCCCGCCCAGGTAGATGATGACTTCCTCGATCACCGCGGGGATGCTCTTATGGGCCACCGCGAACATCGAGGCGTGTATCGGGTGACAGTGCACCACCCCGCCCACCTCCGGAAACGCCCGATAGCAGGCCAGGTGCATGGCCTTTTCGGTTGATGGCCGAGCCGTGCCCTCCAGCAGGTTCCCGTCCAGGTCCACCGCCGCCAAATTGTCCACGCTCACTTGGTCATACGGCAGCGCCGACGGGGTCAGCCAGATCGTGCCGTCGGCGTCTCGACCCGACACGTTTCCCGCGGTGCCCACCACCAGCCCGGCGGCGTCCATGGCCTGGGCCGCGGCCACTACCTGGTGTCGTATGTCGCCGCTGTCGGTCATTGCCATACCTCCGGGTTGGCCAGGCGGTGGGGCCGCTCGCCGGCCAAGAGCCGGCAGATGTCCTCCACCACCATGTCGGTCTGGTTTACCTCGGTGTCGTAGGTGGCCCCGCCGATGTGCGGCGTCAGCACTACGTTGTCGAGCTTGGTCAGCGGATGGTCCGCCGGGAGGATCTCGCCCTGCACATGGTCGAGGCCCGCGCCCCCCAAGTGTCCCGATGCCAACGCCTCCACCAGCGCGTCCGTGTCGTGCAACGCGGCCCGGGCGGTGTTCACGTAGATGGCCCCCGGCCGCATGGCCGCAAACTGTTCGGCGCCGATCATCCCTGTGGTCTCCGGATTGACCGGAGCGTGCATCGACACCACATCGGCGGCGGCCAGCAATTCGTCTAGCTCGCATTCGGCGTCGGGCTGGAAGGGGTCGCAGGCCATCACCTTCATCCCTAGCCCCTCAAAACGCCACCGCGCAGCCCGACCCACTGCGCCAAGCCCCACCAACCCCACAGTGCGACCAGCCATCTGCCACGCCCGATACCGCTGATAGGGGATGGTCTCGGTGAACACTGTGCCCGCCCGCATGTCCCGGTCACCCAAGATCACACGGCGGCTGACAGCAAACAGCAGCGCCACTGCCATCTCGGCCACCGCATCGGCGTTGCGGCCCGGGGCGTGCAGCACCGGGATGCCCGCCATGGTGGCCCCGGCCACATCCACGTTGGTCGGATCTCCCCTGGTCGAGGCCACAACCCGCAGCGGCTGCTCGAAAACCGGTCCCCGGCACTCGTCGTCCTCGCACACCAGCAGGTCGGCCGACACCTCCGCCAACCGGGCGGCCAATTCGTCAGCGCTGTACAGCCGGATGGGCTGGTGCTCGATCCACGGATCGAACTCCACTTCGGCCACCTCCCGCAGCCGGTCCAAACCCGGTCCCCGCAACGGGGCGGTAACCAGCGCCCTAGGTCTGCTCACACCATGAGCGTAGGGTTGATGGCTGTGGCTGAGACAGTCGAGGTGACGGTGGGCATCGACATCGGCACCACCTCGGTGAAGGCGGTAGCCGTCGACGCCGACGGCTTCGTGCGCTCCCGCACCCGCATCCCCCATGCAGTGAACGCCCCCTCCCCGGCGGTGCTTGAGCACGATGCCGCCTCAGTGTGGAATGCCAGCGTCGTCGAGGCCTGCGACGCCGTTTCGGCCGGGCACACGGTGGCGGGCATCGGTTTGGCTGCCATGGTCCCGTCGCTGGCCGCGGTCGACGGCGGCGGAGCGCCGATCTCGCCGGGCATCCTGTATGGCGACCACCGAGGCCACCACCCCGACGGCGAGTTCGTCGGGTTCCTGCGCTCGCTGGAGCAGGCCGTGCCCGACGCCCATGCCTATTGGCCCGCCCAGGCGGTAGCTAGCGCCGCGCTCTGCGGTGTCGCCGCCATCGACGCGATCACCGCTATGACCTGCCTGCCCGTCTTCGGCGCCGACGGCTGGGACGCCCAATGGTGCGACCCCGCCAAACTCCCCGAACTGGCCATGGACTCCACCCCGGTCGGGCACCGGGGCGATGCGCCGGTGGCCGCCGGAACAGTCGACGCGCTGGCCGAGCAGCTCGTCTCCGGGGCCGATACGCCGGGCGACGTGCTGGTGATCTGCGGCACCACCCTCATCACTTGGGCGGTGTGCGAGGGATGGCCCGAAGCCGACGGGTTGTGGACCATTCCCCACCTCCAGCCCGGCCTGTCCGCCATCGGCGGGCCGAGCAACGCCGGAGGCCTGTTCTTGGAGCGAGTCCGGGCCATCACCGGCGACCCCACCGACGAGCCCAACCACCCCAATCGCCTGCCGTTGTGGGTGCCCTACATCCGGGGCGAGCGCACTCCCCGCCATGATCCCGATCTGCGGGCCGCGCTGGTCGGCCTCGATGTGGGCCACGGCCCCGCCGAGGTGCTGGCTGCGGCCTACGAGTCTGCCGGGTTCGTCGTCCGCCACCATCTCGATGTCGCGGGCGCCACCCCCGAGCGCATTGTCGCCGTAGGCGGTGGAACCCACGTCGATCGTTGGATGCAAGCTCTGGCCGACGCCACCAACCTGCCGGTTGACGTCGCCGCCGTGCCCGAGGGGGCGGCCAGGGGCGCGGCTTGGCTCGCCCGCATCGGCGCCGGTCTGGAGCCCAACGATTTGGCCGAGGCCCGGTGCTGGGCCCGCACTGGCCACCGTGTCGAGCCCCGGCCCGACTGGGCCGAAGCCGGCAACCGTCGCTACCCCCAGTGGCGAGCCGCTTGCGACGCTCGCAGCGGTGCTGCACAGTAAGGCGCGCACAATAGAGGAGATTCATGAAGTTCGCAGTGACGTTTCCGATGGTGGCCCACCCCTGGGATCAGAAGCTGATCACCAAGCAGGGTGTGGTGAATTTCGCCCGCACCGCCGAGGAGTCTGGGTTCGACGGACTGGGTTTCACCGATCATCCCTGTCCCACCGACCGCTGGCTAAACGCCGGCGGCCACGATGCTGTCGACCCGTTCGCCGCCCTGGCCTTCTGCGCCGCGATCACCGACCGCATAAAGCTCATACCCAACATCGTGGTGGTGCCCTATCGGAACCCGTTCATCATGGCCAAGGCCATCTCTACCATCGACTCCTTCTCCGGCGGTCGGTTCATCTTCGCCACCGGCTCCGGCTACCTCAAGGGCGAGTTCAAGGCCCTCGGCGTGGATTTCAACAACCGCAATCAGATCTTCGACGAAGCCATCGAGGCCATGATCGGCATCTGGACCACCGACGATTTCGCCTACGAGGCCAGCACCTTCACCGCCCTGGGCCAAACGGCCAACCCCAAGCCGGTGCAGAAGCCTCATCCCCCCATCTGGATCGGCGGCAACTCCAAGCGAGCCCGCCGACGGGTGGCCACCACCGCCAACGGCTGGACCCCGTTTCCGGCTCCCCGAGTGCTGGCCACCACGGCCAGAACCCCGCCATTGGAGACCTTGGATGACTTGGCGGCCTTGCTCGACGAGCTGTGGACCTACGTCGACGAGGCTGGCCGCAACCCGGCCGACATCGACGTCAGCTACCTCAATCCCGTCGGCGGCCCACCAGCCGCCCCCGACTTCGACGCCGACGCCCACATCGCCGCCCTGGCCGATCTCGAAGCGCTGGGGGTGACGTGGATCACCGTCAATCTCCCCGGAGACGACATCGAGGCCACCCTCGACACCATGCGCCGCTACGGCGAAACGGTCATAGCCCCCTCCCAGAACTCGTAGATGACCGAGCCCGGCCCCGGCACCCAACCGGTCGAGTTCCCGCCGTTCGAACCGACCGTTCCCCACATGATTCGGGCTGCGGTCGACGCCTACGGCCCCCTCGAACTCGGAGTGCTCGGTGACCAGCGGATGACCTTCGCCGACGCTGACGCCGCCTCGGCGGCTATGGCCAAGGGGCTCTTGGCCATCGGCGTGGGCAAGGGCACCCGGGTGGGGTTGCTGGCCCCCAACAGTCCCGACTGGATCGCCGCCTGGTTGGCCATCGGCCGTATCGGGGCCATCGGCGTGCTGACCAACACCTACTACAAGACCCGGGAGCTCGACTGGGCGCTGCGCCACGCCGATGTGCAGGTGCTGTTGACTGTGTCCCGATTTCTGGGCCACGACTATCTGGCCCGACTCGAAGAGGTCGTATCCCCCGGCCAAGAACCGGTCATCGCCTCCCCATCTCACCCACTCCTGCGCTCGGTGTGGGTGTGGGGCCAGCGCGATCGCCCGTGGGCCGGGTCGATGGACGATCTGCTGGCCGTCGGCGAAGCCGTAAGCGACGAGGTCCTGGCCGCAGCCGAGGCCCAGGTCACCCCGGCTGACGAATTCACCGTGGTGTACACGTCGGGCAGCACCTCGTCGCCCAAAGGGGCGGTCCACACCCAGGGAGCTGTGGTGTGCCACGCCCACAACCTGTGGCAGTTTCGGGACTTGGAAGTGGGCGACCGCATCTACTCGGCGATGCCTCTGTTCTGGGTAGGAGGAATGGTGATGGGGTTGGTGGGGTCGATCTACGCCGGTACCTGCCTGGTCTTCGACGAGCGGTTCGAGCCCGGCGCCACCTTGGCTCTCATCGAGAAGGAGCAGGTGACGATTGTCGTCGGCTGGCCCCACATGGCCCAGCTGCTCGTCAACCATCCCGACTTTGCCCGACGCGACCTCTCCTCGGTGCGGGGTGGCAGCCTCTACGCCCTTTTGCCCCCCGAGCAGCAGATCGACGATCCCGAGCTGCGGGTCAACTCGCTGGGCATGACCGAGACGCTCGGCCCCCACACCCTGGGCATAATGGGCTCTCGGCTGCCCAATGATAAGCGGGGCTCATTCGGCTGGGCGGCACCGGGAATGGAGCATCGGATCGTGAACCCCGAGACAGGAGAAGACTGCCCGACGGGGGAGCGGGGCGAGGTGTGGGTGCGGGGTTACGCCCTCATGTCCCGGCTGTACAAGGTGGACCGAGCCGACACCTTCACCCCCGACGGCTGGTACCGCACCGGCGACAGCGGCTACTTCGACGACGACGGCTACTTCTACTTCACCGGCCGCATGGGCGAGCTCATCAAGTCGTCGGGCATGAACATCGCCCCCCGAGAGATCGAGCTGGTCCTAGAAGAGCCCGACGAGGTTATGCATGCCTTCGTGTGCGGCGTGCCCCACCCCGACCGCCTCGAAGACGTGGCTGCCGCGGTGGTGCTGCGGCCGGGACCGACGCTCACCGCCGAAGAGCTTAAGGCCTATGTCGCGGAGCGGGTCGCTTCCTACAAGGTGCCCCGCCACATCGCGGTTTACGACAAACCAGAGCACCTGCCCTGGCTCGACTCGGGCAAGATCAACCTGTCGGGCGTGAAGAAGCTGATGGCCGACCGCTTCGTCGAAAACTCATGATCCACGAGATGCTCACGGTCGTGCCCCGGCGGGACGACCTCATCGTCGCAGGCGACCGCCGCCTGTCCTCCGACGAGGTGATCGACTGGGCCGCCCAAGCTGCCGCCACCCTCGAACCGGGCCAGCCCACCGCATTCCAACTCCCCACCGGCCCCGAGGGCGTGGTGGCCTACCGGGCGTGCTGGCAGGCCGGCGCGGTGGCCGTCCCGCTGCTGCATTCCGACGAGGGCCGCCAGCGATCACACGCCTTCGCCACACTCGGCATCAACCGCCTGTTAGACCCCTCCGAACACCCCGCTGGCGGCAACGCCACCCACCGCCAGATCACCCAATCCAAACCCGAAGACCGGGCCCTCATCATGTTCACCTCCGGCTCCTCGGGGGCTCCCAAAGGCGTGGTCCACAGCCAGGCGGCGCTGGCCTACAAGACCCGCCAGACAATCGCCATCCAGGCCTTCACCCCGCAAGATGCCGGGCTCTTTCCCGCTTCTTTAGCCCACGTCGCCGGGCTGCTCCACGCGGTGCTCATCCCCGGCGCCGCTTCGATCAAGACTGTGCTCATGGCCCGCTGGGAACCGGGCGAGGCCCTGCGGCTAATCGAACACGAGCAGATCACCTACATGGTCGGCCCGCCCACCTTCTTCAACGACCTCATGAGCCACCCCGACTTCAGCCCCAGCCGCACCGCCTCCCTCCGGCTTCTGTCCATCGGCGGCTCCAGCATCACTCCTGCGTTCGTGAACCGGGCCCGCAACACCTTCGGATGCGTCGTCAAGCGGGCTTACGGTTCCACCGAGGCCCCCACCGCCACCACCTGCACCATTCACGATGACCCCGAGCGCATGGCCAACACCGACGGCCGACCGTTCGCGCCCACCCAGATCCGAGTCGACGAGCACGGTGAGATCCAGGTGTTCGGCCCCGAGGTAACCGTCGGCTACCTCGACTCCGCCCACACTGCGGCCGCCTTCACCGAAGACGGGTGGTTCCGCACCGGAGACCTGGGTCGTATCGACGCCGACGGCTATCTCACCGTTATAGGCCGGCTGGGTCAGAAGATCATCCGGGGCGGCGAGAACATCGACGCCATCGAGGTGGAGGCCATCCTCGAATCCCACCCCTCGGTGAGCCAGGCCGTGGCCCTGGGCGAGCCCGACGACCGCCTCGGCGAGCGGGTGGCCGCCTTCGTGGTGGTAGACGGCCCCTTCGACCTTGACGAGTGCCGCCGCTGGTTCGCGGAGGCCGGCGCGGCCCGCTTCATGACCCCCGAACAGCTGATCCCGATCGCCGAAATGCCCACGATGCCCTCGGGAAAGCCCGACCGCTCGGAACTGTCTCGTCTATTGGAAGACTCCACTCGATAAACTTCCGGTCGTGGCCCAGTACCAGACTCCTGAATGGCACCCGGCGTTCGAAGAGTATTGCGAGACCATCTTCGAGCTGGCTGAAGATGATGTCGACGTCATCCAGGCCCGAGTGGCCGAGCGCCTCGAAGTTTCCCGCCCCGCGGTTTCCGAGATGATCCACCGGCTGGAGGCCGAGGGCCTGGTCACCTTGAGGGGCCGCTCCATCGAACTGTCCCCCGACGGGATGGATTTAGCCGAGCGGGTGGTGCGTCGCCACCGCCTGGCCGAGGTGTTCCTCACCCAGGTTCTCGGCCTGTCTTGGGCCGAGGCGCACGCTGAGGCCGGCAAATGGGAGCACGTAATCTCCCCCTTGGTGGAGCAAGCCATGATGCGGGTGCTCGATGACCCCACCACCTGCCCCCATGGCAACCCCATCCCCGGCTCCGACTACCAGGCCCCTCAAACGCAAGCGCTGGCCAAGATCGAGGTGGGCCAGCGATTCGTGGTCGCCCGCATCACCGAAGAACTGGAGTTCACCGAGGGCCTGCTCGACTTCCTGGAAGGCTCTTCGATGGTCCCCGGTGCCCAAGGAGTCATCACCGCATCCTCGCCTGACGGCACTACCACAGTGGAGATCGACGGGAACCACGTCGGCATCGGTAGCTACGCCAGCGAGCGAATCCTAGTAACCGCCGCCTGATCCAACGTCAGTTGCAAGGGGGTGGGAACGAGGGTGCCGACAGGGAACCGCTGCCTTCCCCTGATTCCTTCGGTGGTGCTGGTGGCTTTGCTGCCGGTGGCTACCTGGCATCTGTTTGGGGACCAGACGGATTACTCGGATGATTCTCTTCGGCTGTACTTCATCTGGCGGGCGCCTGGGTGGCTGAATGAGCTGGCCCATCCGATTGGGCTCGTCTCTTCGCTGATGGTGGTGGCTGCGCTCATTTGGCTGGCGGTGGAGTATTGGCTGGAGCACTGGCGCAAATGGTGGTTCATGATGCTGGGGTCGCTCTGCATGCTGGGGCTCTATTCCGGGTTGGGCGGAAGATACGCCACCAAGGGCATAACCGAGGATGACTACATAAACGTCTACGGCTGGCTGAGTCTGTTGAGCGTGCCCGGGGTCGTTGCCTTGTTCGTCACGATGATCTGTGTGGCCGGATCCAAGGTCAGGCCAGAGTTGACTGCCCGCTATCTCTCAAAGGTGGGGCTCAAGCCGACGAGGCGGATGGCGATGGGGGCGCTCCTGCTGGGCGGTCTCGCCTCAGCCGGTCTTTCGCTTGGCATCGCCGCCGCCAAAACCGTGGCATCACCCTCACAGAGTTTGTCGCTGAATGAGTCCATCAACCTGTCGCTGTTCTTTCTGCCCCCTCTCCTATTTGTGGGGGTAATGGGCCTTCTCATCTACCTGGCGATCATGGCCATGGGGCTCACCACCGCTTGGCTGCTGCTGTTCCGCACCGCCGACTGGGTCCGCAAGCGAACGGTGTACTGGTAGCATCTGTGTTTGGACATATATCAAAATATATTGAAATATAAGTCTAGTCATGTCACGCTAACCCACGAAATGCCAGGGCGCAGTGACACAGTATTTGTGCTACAAATAGCACAATGGATTCGATTGGGATTCGGGAGCTGCGGCAACGAGCCAGTGAGTACTTGCGTCGGGTCGAAGCCGGGGAAACGTTCCAGGTGACAGATCATGGTCGGCCAGTGGCGTTGTTGGGTCCAATTCCAGATATCTCTCCGTTGGAGCGACTGAGAGCTTCTGGCGAGGTCGATTCTGCCGTGCAAGAGGGCCCATTCCCAGACCCCATTGAACCTGAACCTGGCGCAGAGCTGCCGTCAGTGGTCTTGTCCAGGCTTCGCGCTGACGAGAGATGAACTCAAAACCGGTGACCTATCTAGACTCGTCGGCGATCGTCAAGCTTGTCATCGACGAACCAGAGTCTGCTGCCTTGCAACAGTTCCTGGACCAAAGGAAGCCATTGGTCTCCAGTGCCCTGGCCCGAGCCGAGGTATCACGGGCGGTTTTGGCATCCAACCCCGCGGCACTAGAGGTCGCACAGGAAGTGCTGGGTCGGATAGACCTTCTTCGAGTGAACAACCGGGTCCTCGACATAGCCGGCACCCTTCTACCCAGTTCGCTCCGAACCCTCGATGCCATCCACCTGGCTAGTGCTCTGTCTCTCGAAGACTCCCTGGCTGATTTCGTCTGCTACGACCGTCGACTCTCCCAAGCAGCCGCCCTTCAGGGCTGGGCAATCCAGAGCCCGACTTAGGCGTTGCTCAGTCCCAGCGGGGGCGGGGCGACACAACACATGTTGTAAGACGATGTAACGTGTGGAGGGGGCTAGTCGAGTGGGCAGGCTGGCCGCTGATGGAATCAAGACCGACTGACGAGCATTTGGAAGACGTGAGCACCGATGTGGCCGGAGAGGTCGACCGGTCGCTTCCACCTCCGCCCCCGCCGTCGATCCTGGAAAGTTGTCAAAGGCCGCGTAACCGAGCCTTCATTCCGGCGGCGGTGCTGGTGGTAGTCCTGCCGATTGGCATGTGGCACCTCGTTGGCCATCGCAATTACGTCCCAGATCCTGTGTATTCCCTAAGGGCACCCAACTGGCTCAGTGAACTGCCTCACCCAGTTGGCCTCATTGCAGTGACAACGGTGTTGGCTGGGATCGGATGGCTGGTAGTGGAGTATTGGCTGCGCGGCTGGCGCAATTGGTGGTTCGTCGCTTTGGGGGCACTTTGCCTCATGGGGATTTGCACCGCAGTGGGGGGCAGAGAGGCCACAGCCGGACTGGGCCGACCTGACCCAGGCGATCCCGATTGGGGGAACGCCATCGGCTCGGAGTTGCTCTTGGCTGCTCCCGTCGTTTACGGAGCTTTGCTCACAACTGCGGCCACAGCCCTATACAAGATCAACCCTGCATACATTGCGGCCTTCAAGGCCAAGACAAGAATCAAGTCCGACTTCCTGTTGTGTGGCCTATCACTAGTTCCAGGATGCCTTGTTGTACTGGCAATAGTCGCGTGGAGATTCTTCTCGGAGCCCTCCATCGGCACATTTTTTGAGGAAATCGTCAACTCCTTGATTGCCGCTGGAGTCCTTCTGATTGTCCTTTCTCCGTTTTACTTGGTCCTGGCAGGTTTACTCATCGCAGGAGTTATCACCGCCTGGTTCGTCCTTTTCCGCACCGCCGACTGGGTGCGCAAGCGAAGGGTCTACTGGTAGGGGTCAGTCCCAGCGGGGGCGGGGGGATTGGGGGAGCCAGGAGTCGGGTTGTTGGGCGATGAGGTAGTTGTAGTCCCAGTATTCGCGCCAGTGGGCGATTTTGTTGTCGCGGATCTGGAGGCGGCAGAGCACGGGGAGGCTGGCGACGGTGCCGTCGGGGTGGTGCCAGACTTCGACTCGCTCGACGAGCACGTTGTCGCCGCTCACCCAGATGTCGGTGACGCCGAGGTCGAAGCGGTCCAGGGCGCTCAGGCCCACCTCCAGCTTGCCGATGATGCCGGCGTGGCCGACGGTGCCGCCGGAGTCGGTTTCGAAGGGCATGTCCTGGTAGGTGCCGTCGTCGGTGAACAGATCGGCCACTGCGGGCCAGTCCATCCGCTCCAGGGCGGCGAACAAGGCCTCGGCCAGCGCTCGGTTGGCTGCTTCGTTGCTCATGGGGTTCTCCTCACTCGGGGGCAGGCATGCCTAGGTACTGGGCCAGCATCTGGGTGGAGGGATTGTTCTGCTCGTAGTAGGAACCCTCCTCGGCGCTGAGGGCGCCGTACTTCACCTGCATGTTCACGATGGCCACCATGATGATGCAAAAGCGCAGGCAGCCCCAGGCCTCGAAGTAGTCCACGTGCTCGGCCTTGCGGCCCATGGCCTGCTCCCAGCGGGCGATGGTGCCCTCCCGGTCGGCGAAGCCGGGCAGCCAGTCGATGCCGGCGCCCTCGCTCAAGAACCGGTTCATGTACAAGAACCAGCCCAGGTCCACCTCGCCGGGCCCCAGGTCGGCCATTTCCCAGTCGAACACGGCCATCACCTTGAAGTCGTCGCCGTACATGAGGTTGCTGGGCCGGGCGTCACCCCAGTTCAACTCCATGGGCATCGAGCTTGAGGGGTCGTTGGCGTCGAACCAGTCCAGCGCGGCGTCGATCAGCGGCTTGGGGCGGTCCTCGGCGGCCCAGCCGGCGTAGTAGCGCTGGTAGCCGAGCTGCTGGGCGAAACCGGGGCCGCCGTATTGGGGGCGCTCCACAAAGTCGAACCCGTTGGCCTTCCAGTCGGTTCTGGCCACCGCGGCCAGCGTGTCCACCGACGAGTTGTACAGCGCAGCCTGCTGTTCGGGGGTGGCCTCGAACACCCAGCCCTCGGAGAAGAACGGCGGGTTGTCGGAGGGCACCCGACCATGCAGGCGCTCCATGATGAAGAACGGCTCGCCCAGCACGTCGCCAGTGTCTTCCACCCACAGGATCTCGGGCACCGGCACGCTGCCGCAGGCGGCCATGTTCTGCATGCTCCGGTACTGCACGCTCATGTCGTAGGTGGGGAAGATGGCGTAGTCGGTGGGCCGCTTGCGCACCACGATGCCCGAATCCCTGGTCTGGCCGTCGCGGGTGTAGACGGCGTCGCACACCAGGGTCTCGTTGCTGAACCCGGAGGCCTCGGGGTTCACCAGAAAGGTCACCTCGGCGTCGGACACGCCGGGGCGGGTGTTCATCCAGTCGGACAGGGAGGCCTTGAGGGCATCGATGTCGCGGTCTTGGGGAATAGCCATAGGAGCCTGAGATTACCCACCGAAGCGGGCCGATTATCAGGCGGGGACGGGCACAACCTCCACCTTGATCCCATTGACGATGGCGTTGCCGGAGATCTCGTCCACCAGCTCGCCCGGGGCCAAAAGGTTGTTGTTGACCCCGGCGAACTCCTTGGCCACCGAGAGCTGCACTCCGTCGAGGTTGTGGCCCCAGCCGTGGGGCAGCGACACCACGCCGGGCATCATCTCGTCGCTCACCTCAACCGGCACCTCGATGCTGCCGATCTCGGTGCTCACCCTGGCCACCGATCCGTCGGCCAGGCCGATCCCCTCGGCATCGTCGGGGTGCACGATCAGCGTGCAGCGGTCCTTGCCCTTCACCAGCACCTTCACGTTGTGCATCCACGAGTTGTTGGACCGCACGTGGCGGCGGCTCACCAGCACCATGCCGTCGTCGCGGCCCAGGCGCCGTTGCAGTCGGCCCACATCGGCGGTGATGTAGGGCGGGGCCATCTCGATGCGGCCCGACGGGGTGTGGAGGATCTCCGGCACCCGGGGCACCATCGGGCCGAAGTCCAGGCCGTGGGGGTTGTCCTTGAAATCCTGCAACGTGAGGCCGTCGGGGTTCTCGCCGTAGCGGTCGCCCCGATGGCCCACCCGGATCATGAAGTCGGTCATCCGCTCAGGACCGCCCTCGTCGTAGTGCGACAGGACATGCTCAGGGTCGAGGCCGAAGAACATGCAGATTCCCGAGAAGAACCCGTCGTCGATGGCGCGCTCGTCGATCTCGCCGTTTTCCTGGCCGCCCATCAATGCGCCCACCCGCACCAGCACCTCCCACTCGTCGGGGCGGTCGCCGAAATCGAAGATGCGGTCCGACCAGTTGCCCGCGGTGCGGGCCGCCCACGACCAGATCATCTCGTCCCAGTGGGGCTGCTCGAGCGGCGAGAGGCCGGGCAAGATCACGTCGGCGTGGCGGGTGGTGGCGTTGACCCAGTTGTCGACGCAGATCATGGCGTCGAGCAAGGGCAAGGCCTCATCGAGGCGGCCGGCCTCGGGCGAGCTGATCACCGGGTTGCCGGCCACCACCACCAGCGCCTTCAACTGGCCCTCTCCGGGGGTCATGATCTCTTCTGAGAGGCACGACACCGGCACCTGGCCCAGCACCTCGGGAGCGCCCCGCACCCGGCTGTGCCAGCGGCCGAACTCGGGCTCTTTGGGCTCCTCGAAGTTGAGGGTGGCCATGGCCGGGGCTATCGGCGTGGCAAACATCATCCCGCCGGGCACGTCGAAGTTGGCAGTGAGCAGGTTCACCACGTCGATGAGCCACGAGGCCAGCGTGCCGAACTCCTGGTTGCACAGCCCGATGCGGCCGTAAACGCTGGCGCTGTCGGCCGCGGCGATCTCCCGGGCCAGCCGGCGAGTGGTCTCAGCCGGCACCTGGGTAGTGGCCTCCACCATCTCCGGGGTCCAGTCGGCCACCAGGGCCCGCACCTCGTCCAGGCCGTTCACGTGGCCGGCCATGGTGCCCAAATCGACGAGGCCCTCGTCGAACAGCACATGGCACAGGGCCAACAAGAAGGCGGCGTCGGTGCCCGGCGTGATGGGCACCCACTCATCGGCGTGATCGCAGGTGCCGGTGCGGCGGGGGTCCACCACCACGCACTTGCCGCCCCGCTCGCGGATCTTGTCCATCTCACCCAGCACGTCGGGGCAGGCCAAAAGGCTGCCCTGGGAGGCGTGGGGGTTGGCCCCCATCACCACCAGGTACTGGGTGCGCATGATGTCGGGGGTGGGGAACGTCCAAGAGTTGCCGTACATGCACACAGACGACACGTTCTTGGGCCACTGGTCGACGGTGCCCGCCGAATAGCCCATCTGCACGCCCGACAGCATCACCAGCGCCCCCACATAACGGCTGATGGAGAAGTTGTGGGCCGCGGGATTGCCGATGTAGTAGGTCATCGCCTCGGTGCCGTAGGTGTTCCGCACGCCGTGGAGCAGTTCTTCACAGCGGGCGTAGGCCTCCTCCCAGGTGGCCTCCTGGAAGGTGCCGCTGGAGTCTTTGACCAGCGGCACCCGAACCCGGTCGGGATCTTCATGCAAGTGGCCCAGCGTGGTGCCCTTGGGGCAGATGAAGCCCTTGCTCCACACGTCGTCGCGGTCGGGCCGGATAGGCGGCAGCACCTTCTCGCCCTCGGTCTTGATCACCATCCCGCACATGGCCTCACACAGCGGACAGGTCCTCAAATGGGTCTTCACCTGGTTGCCGTTGCTGGACGACTCGGGGGCTGGGGTTTCGGCGCTCACGCCGGGGATTTTAGCGAGGGCCGGCTGCGGTCCCCGAAGTCAGCGGAGTTGGTCTACGTAGGTGTCGGTGCCGGGGATGGTGGGGATAAAGGGCGCTGACAGGGCCAGCGACGCCTTGGGGTGGGCGGCGAGGGCGGCGTGGTGGGTGGCGAGGGCGTCGGGGAACACGTCGGCGGGGTCTTGGTCCAAGAACCACAGCAGACACAGGCGCTGGCCCACCTTGGCGGTGGGGGCCACCGGCGGGGTGCCGGGCTGTTCGATGCGGCCCTGGGCGAACTCGCGGGGAGCGAAGGCCAGACACATCTGCGCGGGCGAGCCCAGCAGCACCGAGGGCAGGTGGTCGTTGGCCAGCCACTCCTCGAGGGCGTCCTGGTCGGCGACCTCCGCGGCGTCCACCACCTCCACCACCAGCCCGGCGAAGGGGTGGTCGAGGGCCAGGTGGGGTTTCATGGGGCCGCTGCCGGGGCGGACCACCCCAAAGCGGTAGTGGTGGAAGGCAGTGTAGACGTGAGTGCGCCGGGGGAAGCCCCGCCCGTGGGGCATGAGCGCCTCGGCCATGGCCAGAAAGCTCCACCGCTCGGTGTCGTCCTCGTGGCCCGCCGTACTCCAGTACAGCGAGATGTAGCAGCCGGCGTCGGGGGGATCGAAGGCGGGATCGTCCACGGCAGGGCGCAGGTCGCGCAGCGCCCGGGGGGCCACCCAGCGGCGGCCGGCGAACACCCAGGGGCCGTGCATGGCCCCGGAGTAGAAGTGGTCGTCCTCGTACCAGCGGTTGTATTCGTATTCGCAGCCCTCGTGGGGCTCCACCATGGTTATGAGCGCGCTGCCGATGCCGATGTCGTTGGGCAGATGCAGCGCCAGGCGCTCATACACCGACCGGTCGGCCGGGGTCCGGTCGGGCTCGAAGCTGGTCATGGCACGCCTCCTCGGGGTGGCTAGGACAATGCGCCGGCGGCGGCGAGGGCGGAGATCTCGTCTTGGGTAAAGCCGAGGATCTCCGACATCACCTGCTGGGTGTGCTCGCCTACCAAGGGGCCGGCCCGCCAGGGCTGCGCCGGGGTGGCCGAGAACAGCGTCACCGGACCGTC
This sequence comes from Acidimicrobiales bacterium, assembly GCA_963663255.1. Lineage (GTDB taxonomy): Bacteria > Actinomycetota > Acidimicrobiia > Acidimicrobiales > Bin134 > Poriferisocius. Next base: position 763,082 of record OY760141.1, on the reverse strand, counting down.
GAAAGTCATGGTGCCGATGGCGCCGTGGTCGAGTTCGATGAAGAACTCGCGGGCCACCAGGTTGGGGTCGGTGTAGAAGTCGCTGGCCCTGAGCGCCGCGTAGGCCGGAACGCCCGAGGCCCGCAGCTCCGCGGCGGCCTCGAAGTTGTCGCGGCCAGAGAACCAGGACTCCAGTAGGTCGTCGGCGTTGGCCACCCCGATCTGCGACCACCGGTCGTCTATCTCGTGCAGATCGGGCACGACCGAGCACAGCCCATCCCACTGCTCGTCGGTCTCCACCGCGACCGCGCAGAAGCGCTCAACACCGGCGGTGCGGAACACGCCGTTGGGAGCAGCCCGGTCGCAATCCAACCCGCCCTGGGCGCGCACCCGGCCGCTGTCGCGGTACTCCAGCACCAGCGGGGCCAGGAAGTGGATGGAGGCCTCGATCTGGGACATGTCGATGTACTGGCCCTGGCCGGTGCGGTTGCGGTGGTGCAGGGCCGCGCCGAGGGCGGAGAGGGCATAGCGGGGAGAGATGAAGTCGGTGTAGGCCCCCCAGGGCGGATTCGGCGACCGGTCGGGCCAGCCGGTGATGGCGGTGAAACCGGCCAGGCAGGCCCCGTGCAGGCCGAAGCCGGTGTGGCGGGCCTCGGGACCGGTCTGGCCCCGCATACAGCTCGACAGCATCACCGCCCCGGGATTGAGGGACCGCACCCGCTCATAGCCGAAACCCAGGCGATCCGCGGTGCCGGGGGTGTAGTTCTCCACCAGCACGTCGGCCCACTCGATCATCCGGTCGATCACCGCGGAGGCCTCGGGAATGGTGAAGTTGAGGGCCAGGCCGAGCTTCGACTGGTTCATGTTGGCCATGGGGTGCCCGGCGCTCATGGGCGAGGCGTGGGGCAGATGGGGGGGAATCCAGCGCAGGGTGTCGAGGCGGGCCTCGGTCTCCACCCGGATCACGGTGGCCCCTAGATTGGCCAAGTCCTTGGTGATGAGCGGCCCGGCCGCGATCCACGACAGGTCGGCCACCTTGAGGCCCTCGAACAGCGGGCCCCGCGGCGTCGCCCACACCTTGGCGTCGGCGGCCGGCCGGGAAACGGGATCGAGGCCGCCGAGGATCTCCTGGTGCTGGCCCACCTCGGGAGCCCGATGGCGGAAGGAGACAGGGGTGGCCGACAGGCGGGCGAACGGTCCGGCGTGGACGGCGCCCTCCACCTCCACCCAGAAGTCCCGAGCGCCAAGCTGGGGGTCGGCAGCCAGATGGGCCGACGTGTAGCAGGGGGCCACCAGCATCTTGCCGGCCACCGCATGCTCTTGGATCTCGCCCTGCGTCTTAGTTTTGATGAACTCCAGCATCTGGCCCAAGGCCCGGTTGGCGTCGTCTTTCGACAGCGTCTCGTCGCCCAGCATCTCGAGATAGCGCTCCCAGTTGACCTCGGCCAGGTCGTCGTCGAGCGCGCCCTCGGCGATCACCCAGGCCATGAGCGACTTCATCCCCCGGTTGCCCTGCTCGCCCAGCACCAGGGTCATGCCCACGAAGCCATCGGCGCAGGGCTCGATGAACGGCATCCGCACGCCGGGCACTATCTCGGGGTGGGTCACCTCCGCCCGGTCGTCGCCCCGGCCGGGGAAGTCCTGGCCCAGGGCGGCGTAGCTGGTGATCGACATCAGCGACCACATCACCGCGGCCTGAATGGAGCTGTCGAGGTGCTGGCCCAGGCCGCTGCGGTCGCGTTCGCACAGCGCCATGATGGTGTCGGCCGCGGCCTGCATGGCCCCGAGGAACGACGTCTCGGGATATCCCACCGGGGTGGGCACCCGGTTGTGGTCGCCCTGCATGGCCAACAGCCCGCCGGCCGCCGACAGGGTGAGATCGGTCATGGGCGCGGTCTCGTCGGGGGTGCCGATGCCGAACGGGGTCACCGACACGTACACCAAAGCGGGATTGACGGCGGCCACGTCGTCGGGGCCGAGGTTCCGCTCGGCCATGTGGCCGGGGGCGAACGACTCCAGCAGCACATCGGCGCTGGCCACCAGGGCGCGGATCTCGTTTTGACCCTGGTGGGTGTTGATGTCGCACACCACGCTGTATTTGCCCAGGCCCATCGCCTCCCAGAACAGCGAGCGGCCGTCGGCGGCAAAGGGCGGGGTGGTCCGGGCACCGCACCCGCCGGGGGGCTCAACCTTGATGACCTCGGCCCCGAGATCGGCCAGCGTCTTGCCGGCGATCTCGGAGCTGCGGGTGGTCAGATCGAGGACTCGTATGCCGTCGAGGGCGCCGCTCATCGCCTCGCCTCTGGGTTTCGCCGGGCCTCAGCCGTCGAGCAGGCTTGGGTCGCGGCGCAGCTCGGCTCGCACCATCGCCTCCCAGAACCCGATGAAGTTGTCGCCTTGGCTGCGCTTCATCATCTGCACGTAGCTGTCGGGAAGCACCGGCGCCAGCTCGCCTCCGGCGGCCCGGATGTGCCAGGCCCGCTGGCAGCGCTGCTCAAGGGCCACGGCCCGCTGGTGCACGGCCCTGGCCGAGTTGCCCAGCACGAACACCCCGTGGCCGGCCAATAGGGCCAGTTCGGAGTCGCCCATCTTCACACAGGCGCTGCGGGCCGAGGCGGAGTCGTTCACCGCCCCGTCATACTCGTCCACCAGCACCAGCTCGCCGCCGCCCAGCGACGACGACTGGTCCATGGCCGGGGGCACCTCGGCCATGTCGGCCCACACCGTGCCGTACAGCGGGTGGTTGTGCATGGCCCAGGCCACTCCGGGGCGGAGCTTGTGCAGCTCCAGGTGCAGCGGGATGCCGGGGGGCACCGGCCAGTCGCCCTCGACCACGTTGCCGTCGAGGTCGATGCGGATCACCTGGCTGGGATGCAGCTCGTCCCAGGTGATGAGCCACGGATTGCACATCAGCGTGCCGTCGCCCATGTTCGCAGTGATGTGCCCGGCCAGGTGGTCGTTGTAGCCCTCTTGCCAGAGGCAGCGGGCCAACAGCACCAGCTCCTCGGCGGTGGACAGATCGGGTATCAGCTTTTCAGCGGTGGGGGTGAACGCCATGGCCTCACAGTAGTGGGCGCAGAAGGCAAATGGCTTTGCCAGCCGAAGGGCAAAGCGGCTGAAACGCCCCGTAAGCCGAAGAGCAAATCCGCCGGTTCATAGCGGAATCCAGCCAGGTCGGGTCGGCGAAAAGATCGGCATGGAGCTTGGCAGATGTGGCTACTCTGTCGCCATGGCCGACTCGATGGCCGCAGCAGTAGGGGTTCAGCCCGAGCCCGCCTCAACGGTGGACTATCGGCTGGTGCGTGCTCATGTGCTGCAACGGATCTTGGCCGGCACCCGGATGGCCGATGACGTGTGCGACGCCCATCCGGAGCTGTTGCGGGCCGGCCGGGAAGTGGGCGCCGCGGCCAACGAGCCGTGCCCGGTGTGCCAGGGCGACGAGCTGTCTTTGGTGTCGTATGTGTTCGGGCCCCGGCTGCCGGCGCACGGCCGCTGCATCAGCTACGCGGCGGAGATCGCCAAGCTGGCCCAGCGCAAGGGCCGCTTCACCTGCTACGAGGTGGAGGTGTGCCCCGACTGCCGCTGGAACCACCTCCTGCGCAGCTACGTCTTGCAGCCCCGCTGATTGGGGCTTTGCTGATGGCTGCGGACTAGCGAGGTCCGGTCCAAAACGGCTGGGCCTGCTCGAGCTGGGCGGCCAGCCGCAACAGCAGGGCCTCGGCGCCGAAGGGGGCGATGAAGTGGCTGCCTACCGTGAGGCCCCGGTCGTCCCAGTGCAGCGGCACCGACATGGCCGGCTGGCCGGTGGCGTTGGCCATGGCGCAAAACGGGCTGTAGGCCCCCTGGCGGGCGCCCCACTCGGCCACATTGTCGGCGGTGGCCACCAGCTCCCCCAATGGCGGCGGTACTCGGGCCAGGGTGGGGGTGAGCACCAAGTCGATCCCCGATTCATGGAATTGGCCCATCATCCGGCCCATCAGGTGGCTGTCCAGCACGGCCTGGGCGTATTCGGGGCCGGTGAAGGTGGCGCCCCGGGCGGCCAGCGAAGCGGCCACCGGCTCCAGGTCGTCGGGGCCGGGGGGCCGTCCGCACTGGGCCTCCCGACGCACCATCAGCGCAGCGATGTTGGAGGAGGTGATAACCCCCTGGGGGCCGCCCATTCCCCGGCGCACCGGCAAGTCGGCCTCTTCGATCCGGTGGCCGAGCTCCTCGCACAGCGCCACCGCGGCGTCGAGCGCCCCCCGGGCGGTGGCGTCGAGCTCAATACCGTCGGCCGAGCCGTCCCACACCGCGATGCGCAGCGAGGGCGGCGGGGCGGCGATGGCCGCCTCGAACGTACCGTCGGGGGCAGGGGCCACATAGGGGTCGCCGGGGGCTAGGCCGGAGGTGAGGTCCAACAGCACGGCGCTGTCGCGCACCGACCGGGAGATCACATGGGTGCAGGAGTAGCCGCTCCACCCCTCGCCGGCGTCGGGGCCGAAGCTCACCCGGCCCCGGGTGGGCTTGAGCCCGAACAGCCCGCAGGCCGACGACGGGATGCGGATGGAGCCGCCCCCGTCGGAGGCATGGGCCACCGTCAGCATCCCCGAAGCCACCGCCGATGCCGCCCCGCCGCTGGAGCCGCCCGCGCTGCGGCTTGCGTCCAGCGGATTGGCGCACGGGCCGAACAGGGCGGGCTCGGTGGTGGTCGACAGGCCGAACTCGGGCGAGTTGGTGCGGCCCAACAGCACCATCCCCGCCTCCCGGTAGCGGCGCACCACCTCGGCGTCATGGTCATCCACCGGCGCGTCGGCGAAGTACCGCGACCCGTGGGTGGTGACGGTGCCCCGCATGGCGAAGTGCAGGTCTTTGATGGCGAACGGCACCCCCCGCAGCCGCCCGTCGGCCGCCGGCTCGGGCTCCACATTGGTGGTGATGGCGTTCAGCTCGGGGTTGCGCTCGTCGATGCGGGCCATCGTGGCGTCGAGCACCTCGGCCTCCGACACCTCCCCTGCCCGAATGGCATCGGCCAGCCCTACCGCATCAGTCCGGTCCAACAAGTCGTCCATGACCACCGAACCTAGTAGCCGGGTAGCGGACGGATGCAGACGAGGGTTTGGCATGGGAGTCGAGGAGATGGGCTAGAGTTAGAGCGACCGCCGGCAGCCGAAGGGCGCTGGACGGGGAAGGAGAACAACGATGGGCACAAAGCTCTCCGCGCCGGCTATCTCCAGACGCAAGACCAGCCTGGGCGCCGATCCACTTGTCATGCTCACCGCCTATGACGCTCCCAGCGCTCGCATGGCCGACGAGGCGGGCGCCGATTTGATCTTGGTGGGCGATTCGGTGGCCATGGTCGTGCTGGGCCACGACGACACCATGAGCGTGACCGTCGACGAGATGGCCCACCACACAGCGGCAGTGGCCCGCACCCGCCCCAAGGCGATGGTGGTGGCCGACATGCCGTGGATGAGCTACCACGTGACCACGGCCGACACTGTGAGCAATGCGGCCAAGCTGGTGCGGGCTGGGGCCCAGGCGCTGAAGCTGGAAGGCGGGGCCGAGCGGGTCCCGATGATCGAGGCCATCGTTTCAGCCCAGGTGCCGGTCATGGGCCATCTGGGGTTGACCCCCCAGTCGGTGCTGGCCCAGGGCGGCTTCCGGGTGCAGGGGCGCGACAGCGAGGCTGCCCTCGGTTTGGTGGCCGATGCCAAGGCGTTGGCCCACGCCGGATGCTTCGCCATCGTTTTGGAGGGGATGCCGGCCGCGGTTGGCCAGATGATCACCGATGCAGTCGACGTGCCCACTATCGGGATCGGCGCAGGAGGCCATTGCGACGGCCAGGTGCTGGTGTTTCACGACGTGCTGGGGTTGGAGACCCGGATGCTCCCCCGATTCGTGCGCCGCTACGCCACCATGCACTCCGACGGCGTGGACGCTCTGGCCCGGTTCGCGGCCGATGTGCGCTCCGGGGCCTTTCCCGAACCTGCAGAGTGCTACGAGATGAACCCCGACGAAGAAATGGCGCTCGGCCTGTACGGACACCGGGGATAGCCGGTAGAGTTTCTCGCAAACAAGACCCTGCCCCGGAGATCGGGGCCCCGGTAAGAACCGGGACCGTAGGGAGGTGAAGCTCGCCATGCGGGCATACGAATTGATGATCATTCTGGACGCGGGCGTGGAGGAATCCGACGTGGCCGCCCGCATCGAACAGGTTGCGGAGAACGTCACCGCCCACGGTGGTCAGGTGATATCTGAAGACCGGTGGGGCAAGCGCCGCTTTGCCTACGAGATCAACCATCAACACGAGGGCTACTACCTGGTTCTCGAGTTTGCGACCGAGACGCGCGACATGGGCACCCTTGAACGTCTCCTTCGACTTGCGGACGATGTGGTCCGTCACAAGCTGATCCGTCTGCCTGATGCAGAGGCTGCCCGACGCGGCCTGCTGGGCGACGGTATCCCCCTGGCTACGGCCGGGTAACCCAAGGAGATTGAGATGGCATTTGACAACACGGTGACCGTGACCGGAAACATAACCAGAGATCCAGAGCTTCGATTCACCCCCGGCGGCAGCGCCGTGGCCACATTTGGGCTGGCCTGGAATCGACGCTGGCAGAACCGCCAGACCAACGAGACTGAGGAACAGGTGTCATTCTTCGACGTGACCTGTTGGAACACGCTGGCCGAGAACGTCAGCGAGAGCTTGGTGAAGGGCACTCGGGTGATTGTCAGCGGGCGACTGGAGCAGCGGTCGTGGGAAACCCAGGATGGCGACCGGCGGTCCAAAGTTGAGATCATCGCCGACGAGGTGTCCCCCAGCTTGCGCTGGGCCACCGTGGAAGTAACGAGGAACGAACGGCGCGACGGGGGCGGTGGAGGCCGCCAGCAGGGAGGCGGAGGCAACCGTCCGGCCCGCAGCCAGCCCCAGGGGTACGAAGTTGACGAGGAGCCGTTCTAATGGCCAAGGGACTCAAGAAGCCGAAGGCCAAGGACATCAGCCGGCGCCGCAAGAAGAAGGTCAGCGTGCTCACCCAAGAGCGCATTGGCTATGTGGACTGGAAGGACATCAACCTGCTGCGGCGGTTCATGTCAGACCGGGCCAAGATCCGGGCCCGCCAGGTGACCGGCAACAACCAACAGCAGCAAAAAGAGATCGCCCGGGCCATCAAGAACGCTCGAGAGATGGCGCTGTTGCCCTACAACAACCGGATTACCACCCAGCGCAGCGCAACACGGATGCGCGATGACAACCGTGTCGACGGGCCGGCCCCCCAGCCCACTGCACCGCCACCCGGCATGCGGGCGGCTGAGGAGATGGACGGCGACGAGTTGGAAACCTCGGAGATCGGCGACGACGTGATGGGTGCTGAAGCAGTCATTGCGGAGGCAGCGGTTTCGGAGGCGGGCGACGAACAGTCAACTGACGCGATGGAGGGCGACGAGGAGACAGCCTCATGAAGGTCGTACTGCGTGACAACGTGGACGAGTTGGGCAAGAAGGGCGATGTGGTTGAGGTGGCCGACGGCTACGCCCGCAACTTCTTGATCCCTGCTGGCAAGGCGTTCAAGTCCTCGACCGGGGCCGAGCGCCAGGCGGAGCGCATGCGCCGCTCGCGTGAGTTGCGGGATGCCAAGGAGTTGGCCGAGGCCCAGGAAATGGCCAGCCGGCTGGTGTCAACTCCCATTCACATCGCGGCTCGAGCTGGAGAAGAGGGCAAGCTGTTCGGCTCGGTAACCACCGCCGACATCGTGCGAGCTGTGGCCGAGCAGGCCAATATCATGCTCGAGCGCAGGGCCTTGTTCTCCGACGGTATCAAAGAACTGGGCAGTCACATGGTGACAGCCAAACCCCATCCCGAGGTGGAGTTCCCCATCACCGTTGAGGTGATTGCCGCCGAGTAGGCCTGGGGAAGCCAATTTATCTAAATCCCCAGGTTATACCGCGTTTTCCACGGGGTTTCCCCTAGCGTTAAACCTCACGCCTTTGCCACAGTAGACAACCGTGGAATGCGGAAGGACAGACCAACTGTCACAGGTGTCTGGAAAATGGGTGCAGCTGTGAGCGATCCCTTCCAATACTCCGACAACGGTGGTTCCTCGTCGCAACCGGGGCGCTTGGGGCGGGTTCCGCCCCACGATCTGGATGCCGAGGAAGCGCTGTTGGGCGCGATGCTGTTGAGCCGCGACGCCATTGCTGATGCGGTGAATTTGATCCGCCCCGAGCACTTCTATCGGCCGGCCCATGCTCATGTGTACGAGGCGGTGTGCTCGCTGTACGCCAAAGGGGAGCCGGCCGATGCGGTGACGGTGGCTGCCGAGCTGAATCGGCAGGGCTTGGCCGAAAAGGTGGGGGGCAACGCCGCTTTGGTGAAACTCCAGACCGGCACCCCGGCATCGGCCAATGCGGCCAAGTACGCCAACATCGTGCATGAGGCGGCCACGCTGAGGAAGCTGATCGAAGTCGGCGGGGAGATCGCCGATCTGGGCTACGAGGGTGCCGACGACGTGGTCAAGACGGTGGATTCGGCCGAGGCCATGGTGTACCGGCTGGCCGCCGACCGCATGGGAGACACCACGGCCAGCCTGGCCGAGCTCTTGCCGGCCAACTTGGAGCGCATCGAGAAGCTCTACGAACAAGGCGAGGTCATTACCGGCACGCCCACCGGTTACAACGACTTGGATGAGATCACCAGCGGACTCCAGCCCAACACCCTCGTGGTGGTCGGTGCTCGGCCCTCGGTGGGAAAGACCAGCTTCGCATTGGGCATGGCCGCCCACGCCGCCATCCGGGCCCACAAGCCGGTGCTGGTCTTCTCGCTGGAGATGAGCCAGCTTGAAATCAGCCAGCGGATCCTGTGCGCCGAGGCCCGGGTGGATGCCTCCCGAGTTCGCACCGGCAAGCTGACCGACCAGGACTGGACTGACATAAGCAACGCTCTGGGACGCCTCGCCGAAGCCCCCATCTGGATCGATGACAACCCCGCGGTGACCATCATGGAGATCAGAGGCAAATCCCGGCGGCTGCGCAGCCAGACCGGCGAATTGGGCATGATCATCGTCGACTACCTCCAGCTCATGACCGGTCGCCACAGCGCCGAGAACCGCCAAGTAGAGGTTTCCGAGATCAGCCGGGGGCTCAAGATTTTGGCTCGTGAACTGCAATGCCCGGTGGTGGCGCTGTCCCAGCTGTCTCGGAACCTGGAACAGCGCCAGGACAAGAGGCCCATCCTCGCCGATCTGCGGGAGTCGGGCTCTATCGAGCAGGACGCCGACATCGTTATGTTCTTGTACCGGGACGAGATCTACAACCCCGAAACCCAAGACGCCGGCACCGCCGAAGTGATGGTGGCCAAGCACCGCACCGGACCTACTGGCAAGGCCCGCCTGGCCTTCATCAAGCACCACACCCGATTCGCCAACATGGCCCGCGGAGCGTAGAAAGACGGCATCGCCGTCCGCCCTGTAATCAGGCTGATTGTTGACCCCCGGGAGGGTTGGGCAGGCCGTCGGTGTAGGTGAGGGTGTTGTTGGGGGTGGCGGGGATTCGGGAGCCTTCGAAGAGGATGCCGGTGAGGTTGAGGGGATCGCAGGCGGCGATGGTGATTTGTTGGTTGGTGCGGGGGCGGCGGCGGACCTTTTGGAGCTGGTCGGCGGCGGAGGGGAGGGCGAACTGCTCGCCGCTTGCTCCGGTGACGAAGCGGCCGCCTCGCACCAGGCCGCGGTCTTCGAAGCGGCGCAGGGCCTTGAGGATCTCTCGCCAAGGTGTCGCGGTGGGGCTGGCGGGGTGGTGGGCAAGGTCTCTGAACACGACTCCCCAGCAGGCGAGCAGTTGGTGGGCGACGGCTTCGGCGAGATCTTCGGCTGGGTACTGCTCAGGATGGGGAACGAGGGCCCAGCGGCCGGGGGCGGCGTGGGTTTGAGCGGTAGAGCGCATTGTCAAGGCGCGATTGGCGCGCATGGCCCGGGTTCTCAGGGCTTGCGAGCGGAGATCTTGGCCGGGACTGTGGCGCGTGGGGCGGCGGCTGTTTCGATTCAGCAGGGCTCGCACGGCGGCGAATCCGTCAGCGGTGAACAGGCCGAGGGCGACGCCGTTCCAGAGGGCTCGTTCGATGTCGTCGGGCAGGCGGTGGGTGGCGTCGGCCAAGTCGGGGAGGAAGCTGGCCCCTTGGGACTCTAGGAGCTCGGCGATCTCTGGGACAGGGCCGGCTTCTGGGGGCTCTGGGCTTTGGGTGCGGGCGGCGGCTAGGAGCCAGGGGAGGTCTTCGCGGAAGACGAGGGTGATGGGGGTCGCTTTTCTTGGGGCAATCGTGTTGGCCTTGGCGGGGGTGTTGGGCGGGGTTAGACGGAGCCAGGCGAGCTCCCCGCGGTAGCAGAGCTCGTCGAGCCACATTGGGTCGTAGTCGGGGAGGCGTTTCTTGATGATCTGGTTTTCCCAGGCGCCAGCGGGGAGGTCTAGGCCTTGGAGCTGTTCTAGGACTTTGGTTAGGCCGGGGCGGCCGCGGACTGTTGTCTCTGGGGTTAGGTGGTGGTAGTCGAGGAGGAAGCGCATGAAGTCTTGGGGGGTGGCGGCTTGGACTGACTGACGCTTTTGGCGGCGGCTTAGGTAGGACATGCGTTGGAGTAGGCGTCTTGAGCACCATGTTTCGCGCGATCCACCGGCGGGTTGGCGGGCTCCGCTTGGGGGGGTGAGCGGGGATCCGGCGAGGTTGCGGGTCCTGTCCCGGCCCAGCCCGCCGTCCTCGACTAGCTCCGGGCGGCGGGCGCCCTGAGCCGGGCCACCCCCAACCTCGCCTACGGGCCGCGTGGGTGCGGAGCCCGCCAACCCGCCTACGTTGGGGGCACCCCCCCTTTCTTGTTGGTGGGGGGGTTGTTGGGCGCTCACCGGTTCGGAGCGTGGCTCTCGTCCTTGGCCAGCCAGAACGGTGGGATCGGTCTCGTCTGGTCTTGCAACGTGGGGTAGGTGATCTGCGCGCATGGCCATTCCCTCGGCTTCTAGGGCGGCTAGGGACTGTTGGACGGTGGGGAGGTCTAGTGCTGCCTTTTCTGCGAGGTCTTCGGAGGTGGTGGGGCCGGTTATTTCTAGGTGGCCGCGGATCCTTTCTATTGACATTTCGGGGTTTAGGGCGGTTTGGGACAGTTCTGTGGCGGTCCAGAGGGGGGTGGCGTCTTGGTTGATGGTTTGGACACGGTTCTTGGACTTGAGTTCGTTGTAGAGGTCGGTCCATGCGGGGGTGGGGCGGGTGGTTATGAGGGTGGTTAGGAGGTCGTGGAGTTCGTCGGGGGTGCGGGGATCCGGGGCTATTTCTTCGATTATTTGGGCGATGGCGTCGGGGGTGATCTGGGAGAGGGTGGATTGGTCGAGGGTTGGGCTTTGTTGTTGGCGGTTGTTTCTGGGGCGGAGGCCTCGGGGGACGGTTACGGCGTTGGTGCGGCGGTCGACTATTTCGGCGTCGTCTAGGAAGGCGTAGGGGCGGGCGTTGACTATCTCGTGGCTGAGGGGGGAGGGCTCGGTGGTGTCGCAGAAGTGGGTGCGGATCTCACCGGAGCGGATGTTGGTGAGGAGTTGTTTGAGGCCTTCTACATCGAGGGCCTCGTGGAGGGTGTCGTGGAGGGTTTGGCGCACCAACAGGTGGTCGGGGATCTCGATGGGGCCGGCGATGTTCTCCTGGCAGGCCGCGGCCCCGGGGAACACGGCGGCCATGATGTCGTCGGCCTCCATGCGCTGGATGGGGGGCGGGTTGCGCTTTCCGCCCCGGCTGCGCAGCACCACCAGGGCCCGGTTGAGGTTCCAGCGCCAGCGGGCGGTGAACATGGGCGAATCGAGCACGGCCTGGGTCAGCACTTCTTCTACTGAGTCGGGGTGCAGGAACTGGGGGACATCGCCGAGGGGGAAGCTGTGGTGGGGGCCGAGCGACAAGATGATGGCGTTGTCGTTGGCCGCGGCCTGGAGCTCGAAGTCGAAGCGGCGGCATAGGCGCTTGCGCAGGGCCAGGCCGAAGGCTCGGTTGATGCGTCCACCGTGGGGCGAGTGGACCACGAGCTGCTGGCCGCCGGTGTCGTCGAAGAAGCGCTCGAACACGATGTCGTGCTTGGTGGGGATGGTGCCGAGGGCGGCTTGGGCCGCAGCGACGTAGACCACGGCCTGTTCGGCGATCTCGCTGGTGACGCCGTGGGTCTGGGCGAATTGCTCGGTGGCGTGGGCCAGCGCCGTGTCGCCTAGGGGGTCGGCGTCGGGGCCTTGGGGCAGGAGGCTTTGTATGTGGGTGCGCAGATTTGACACCTGCTGGGAGAGCTCGGCGGTGCGGGCGGGGGCCTCGCCTAACCAGAAGGGGACGGTGGGCGGGGCGTCTCCAGCGTCGGACACCCGCACGGTGCCGGCAGCCACCTGCTTGATGCGCCAGGAGTGGGAGCCGAGCAGGAAGATATCGCCGGCCATCGACTCCACGGCCCAGTCTTCGTTGACGGTGCCGATGAAGGTGTCATCGGGCTCGGCCACCACCCGGTAGTCGCCGTTCTCGCCGATGGCGCCCCCGGAGGTCAAGGCGGCCAGGCGAGCACCCCGTCGGCCCCGCACCTCCTGGTTGATGGAGTCGTGGTGGAGGTAGGCGCCCCTTGGGCCTCTTCCGGTGACCACTCCGGTGGCGGCCTGTTGTATGGCCTCATCGAACTGGTCTTTGGTGAGGTTGGCGTAGGGGGCGGCCTTGGTGAACATGTCATAGAGGCCGGCGGTGGTGTGGTTGTCGTCGGCGGCGGCCTCGGCGATGAGCTGCTGGATCAAGATGTCGAGGGGGGCCTCGGGGGGGCAGATGGCGTCGAGCTGGCCCTGGTGAACGGCGTGGATCAGGGCAAGGGACTCGATGAGCTCGTCTCGGGTGAGAGGCCACAGGCGGCCCTTGGGAGTGCCGTGGCGGCTGTGGTTGGAGCGGCCCACCCGCTGGAGGAAGGTGGCGATGCTGCGGGGGGAGCCCACCTGGCACACCAGCTCTACCGGGCCGATGTCTATGCCCAGCTCCAGCGATGCGGTGGCTACCAGGGCTTTGAGGTCGCCGGCTCTCAGGCGGTGCTCGGTGCGGATGCGGCGCTCGGTGGACAGCGAACCGTGGTGGGCGGCCACGGCATCGTCGCCCAAGCGCTCGGCCAGCTGGTGGGCGATGCGCTCGGAGAGCCGGCGGGTGTTGACGAACACGATGGTGGTGTGGTGCTCGGTGATGAGAGTGGCCATGCGGTCGAGGATCTGATCCATCTGGGCATGCGAGATGACCGCTTCGAGCTCGTCGTCGATCAGCTCTAGGCGGATGTCGAGGTTTCTCTGGTGGCCGGTGTCGACGATGGTGCAGCCGCTGCCGGGGGCGGCGTCGGGGGTGGTGCCGGTGAGGAGGTCGGCGATGGTGGCGATGGGGTGCTGGGTGGCCGACAGGCCGATGCGGGTGGGGCGGGTATTGGCCACGTGCTCTAGGCGCTCAAGGGTGAGGGCCAGGTGGCTGCCCCGCTTGTCGCGGGCGGTGGCGTGGATCTCGTCGACGATCACCGTTTCCACGGTGCGCAGCACCTCGCGGCTCTTAGCCGCGGTCACCAGCAAATAGAGCGACTCGGGGGTGGTGACCACGAAGTTGGCCGGTTTTTTGATCATGGCGGCCCGGGTGTGGGCCGGGGTGTCGCCGGTGCGCACCGCCACCGTGAGCGGCGGGGGCTCTAGACCCTGTTGTCGGGCAATTTCGGCGATCTCGGCCAGAGGGCGCTCCAGGTTCTCGGCAATGTCGGTGGCCAGGGCTTTCAGCGGCGACACGTACACCACCTGGCTGGCCTTGGCCACCGTTTGGCCTTGGGCGTGGCGCTTGTAGAGGTTGTCGATGGCGATGAGGAACCCGGCCAGGGTCTTGCCCGACCCGGTGGGCGCGGCGATCAGCGTGTCTTTGCCCGACGCGATGGCTGGCCACCCCTGGGCCTGCGCCTCAGTAGGCCCCCCCGGAAACCGCTGCTCAAACCAAGTCGCCACCGCTGAATGAAATTCATAGCCGATGTCGGTCAGAACGCTCTGCTCAGCGTGGATCGGGGAAGCCACCGCCCAAGACTACCGACAGCCTGTGACAAGCTCAGCGGGTGGGATCGACTTGGGGTGGGCGGATGTCGGGGCGGGATTATGACGCCCGGTGGGAGCGGCTGGAGGCTGAGGGGCACAACCCGCATGGGGAGGCCGATTTTGTGGAATCGCTGCTGGGGGGCTCGGGACGGGTGCTGGATGCGGGGTGTGGGACGGGGCGGGTGGCTATTGAGCTGGCTCGGCGGGGATTTGAGGTGGCCGGGGTGGACATCGACGACGAGATGATCTCGGGGGCTCGGGCCAAGGAACAGGAGCTGGGGTGGCACCAGATGGACTTGACTGTGTTCGACTTGGGGGAGGTATTCGACGCGGTGGTGATGGCCGGCAACGTGCTGCTGTTCACCGCGCCGGGCACCGAGGCCGCGGTGGTGGGGCGCTGTGCGGCGCACCTCTCCCCCGGGGGCTTCCTGGTGGCCGGATTCCAACTGCGCGCCGGCGGTTACGGGCTAGACCGCTACGACGCCGACTGCGCGGTAGCTGGATTAACCCTGTCGGAGCGGTATTCGACTTGGGAACGGAGCCGCTGGACCGGCGGCGACTACGCGGTGTCGGTCCACAGTCGTACGAAGGCGCGAGACTGAATAGGTGCTGGGAGGGCCGGAGATCATCACCTTTTTGCTACTGGCGCTGGGGGGTGCGCTCGCGGTGGGAAACATATCCGCGCTGATCAACCCCGACGGGCCTCGCCAGCGCCGACAGGGAATACCTCCCCCGCCGGGCGCCCCCGACGAGCCGGCCAAACCGAAGGTGGGGCGCAGCGTGGTGATGATCGTGGTGGGCCTGGTGATCGTGATATGGGCCATCGCCAGCCTCATCGGGGGGTGAGCCTTCCCGGGCTGGTGAAGCGGGCGGGGTAGGGTCGGGGTTCGTATGGCCTTGTTGGATGTGGCGGGGGTCACGGTGCGGTTCGGGGGGGTTACCGCTTTGGCCGACCTGTCGTTCACCGTGGACGAGGGCAGCATCTGCGGGCTGATCGGGCCCAACGGGGCGGGCAAGACCACCTTGTTCAACGTGGTCAGCCGGGTGTACGACGCCCAGGAGGGGGCGGTGGGCTTCGACGGGGCCGACCTGTTGGGCCGCCCGGCCCATGCCATCAGCGGTTTGGGCATCGGGCGCACGTTCCAGAACCTGGCCCTGTGGCCGGGGATGACCGTGCTCCAGAACGTGATGGTGGGCGCCCACCACCGCTCACGGATCGGAGCGCTGCGGGCGGCGGTGCGGTGGGGCTCTCGCCGGGAGGAGACCGAGCTGGCCCGCACTGCCTGGGATGCGCTGGATGAGCTGTCGCTGACCGACGTGGCCTTCCATCCGGCCGCCGGGCTGCCGTTTGGCACCCTCAAGCGGGTGGAGCTGGCCCGGGCTCTAGTGGGCCGACCCCGGCTGTTGCTGTTGGACGAGCCGGCCACCGGGCTGACGCAGACCGAGGTGGCCGAGCTGGGCGAGCTCTTGGTGGCGCTGTCGGAACGGCATTCGCTGACGCTGCTGCTCGTGGAGCACCACATGGGGATGGTGATGGGGGTATCGAACAAGGTGGTGGTGCTGGACTTCGGGGCCAAGATTGCAGAGGGCTCCCCTGCCGAGGTGCAGAACGACCCGGCGGTGGTGGAGGCCTACCTGGGGGCCGAGCAATGAGCGCGGCGTATCTGGAGGTGGCCGGGCTGAAGGCGGCCTACGGGAACATCCAGGTGCTGCACGGCATCGACTTCTCGGTGGCCGAGGGGCAGATCGCGGTGATCTTGGGGGCCAACGGGGCGGGCAAGACAACCACGCTGCGGGCGCTGTGCGCCATGGTGTCGACCGAGGGCTCCATCCGCCTGGCCGGCGAGGAGCTGGCCGGGCACCGCACCGCCGACATCGTGCGCCGGGGGGTGGCCCATGTGCCCCAGGGGCGGGGGACGTTTCCCGACCTGAACGTGGAGGAGAACCTGATGGCCGGGGCGTTCGTGCGCTCCGATGCCGAGGTGCGGGCCGACGTCGAGCGGTGGTACGAGACCTTCCCGGTGCTGGGCGAGCGGCGCAACCAGGCCGCCGGCTCGCTGAGCGGCGGGGAGCAGCAGATGCTGGCCATCGCCCGGGCGCTGATGCTGCGGCCGTCGCTTCTGCTGTTGGACGAGCCCTCGCTGGGGCTGGCGCCGATGATCACCCGGGCATTGTTCGAGCAGCTCACTGCGATCAATGCCGAAGCGGGAACCACCATGCTGGTGGTGGAGCAGAATGCCAGTCTGGCGCTGGGGGTGGCCGATGTGGCCTACGTGCTGGAGGCCGGGGAGGTGGCGCTGTCGGGCCCCGCCGACGAGCTGGCCGCCGACGACAACGTCCGCCGGGCGTACCTGGGGTATTGAGCGATGGTTGTTGTGGCATCGCTTCTGGGCATCTTCGATGTGTCGTTGGACAAGCTGTCGAACGGGGAGCTGTGGCTGGCCCAGTTCTTTAGGGGGCTGAGCGATGGGGCCACCTATGCGTCGGTGGCGCTGGCGCTGGTGATGATTTACAAGTCGACCGGGTTCATCAACTTCGCCCAGGGCTCTTTGGCCTTGTTGGGGGTGTATCTGGTTTACGTTTTCAGCGTGGAGCAGGGGCTGCCGGTGGCGGTGGCGGTGTTGTGCGCCATGGTGGCCAGCGCCGCGGTGGCCATGTTTGTGGAGCGGGTGTTCATACGGCCGTTCCCTCCCGACCACGTGCTGCCCCTGGTGATCGTGACGCTGGGGCTTTTGTTGATAATCGACTCGGCGGTGGGGATCGTGTGGGGATTCCGCACCCGCAGTCTGCCCTCCATGTTCCCCACCGGGGCGCCCATCGAGTGGGGCATCGCCCAGCTCACCTGGCGCACCATCGGCAACCTGGGAACCGTGTTTGCCGTGGTGGGGCTGCTGTACGTGCTGTTGTCGCGCACCAAGGTGGGGCTGGCCTTTCGGGCGGTGTCGTCGAATCTGGAGTCGGCTCGGCTGGTGGGCATTCGGGTGGGGCCGACGCTGGGGTTCGGCTGGGCGCTGGCCGCGGCCATCGGGACGCTGGGCGGGGCACTGGTGGTGCCCGATCTCTTGTTGGAGCCCTCCATCATGCTGCGGGTGCTGATCTTCTCGCTGGCCGCGGCAGCGTTGGGCGGGCTCGACTCGCTGGTGGGAGCGGTGATCGGCGGACTGGTGGTGGGGCTGGCCCGCAACCTGCTGGTGACGTTCTTGGACCTGAGCGAGCTGGCCCTAGCCACCGCAGTGGCGGTGATCTTGGTGGTGCTGTTGGTGCGGCCGACCGGCCTGTTCGGATCAACGAGAGTGGAGCGGGTATGAAGGCGGCTTTCGCGTGTTGTCGGTGGGGTGAGCGGGTGTGAAAGGCCTGGGCGTGGTGGACGCGGGCAGCCGCCAGCATCGGCAGCGCCAGATCATCGGATGGGCGCTGTTCGCCCTGGTGGTGGCGCTGATCCCGTTTTTGATCGCCGACACCTACAGTGCGGTGATCTTCGGCAACCGCTACACAGTGGGGCTGGGCAACCTCAGCCAGGCCGTCGGAATGATGGTGGCCATTTTGGGGCTGAACATCGCCACCGGCTACAGCGGTCAGCTCTCTTTGGGCCACAGCTTCTTCGTGGGGTCGGGCGCGTATCTCACCGCGGTGCTGGTGAGCGAGTTCCACTGGTCGTATCTGTCAACGCTCGGGGTGGTGGTGCCGGGGCTGTTCGTGTTCGGGGTGCTGTTCGGGATACCAGCGCTGCGTATCAAGGGGTTGTATCTGGGGCTGTTGACATTTGCGGTGGCCGCAGTGTTTCCCTCGATCGTCCGTCTCGACGAGATATCCGACCGCACCGGGGGCAGCAATGGGCTGTTGATTGACAGCGACCTGTTGGCACCTACGTGGGCTCCGCTCGACGCGGTAACCGGGTGGCTGCACTCCATACCGGGGGTGGGCTCGCGTGTGCCCGATGGGCTGACCGGCCGCCAGGAGGAGGCGGTGTACAAGTACTTCTTGCTGGTGATCATGGCACTGGTGTGCTTCTGGCTGGTGCGCAACATATTGGCCGGCCGGGTGGGGCGGGCCTTTGTGGCCATTCGAGACAATCCTCTGGGGGCAGCGGCCAACGGGGTGAACCTGGCCGCTTACAAGACGCTGAGCTTCGGTATCAGCGCGGCGGTGGGCGGCGTGGCCGGAACTATGCTGGCGATGGATTTAGGGTTCGTGGGACCCGAAGAGTTCGGCTTCTCACTGGCCATATTGCTGATCGTGGGGTTGATCGTGGGGGGTACGGGGACCTTGCACGGCGCGGTGGTCGGCGGTTTGGCCATCCAATTCGTACCCCACTGGTCGAGCCAGACCCAGACTCTGCCGGGCACCGATATTGCTCTAAAGGGGCCGTACGGCGCGGTGATATTGGGTTCGCTGCTGATCTTGATCATCTTTGCACTGCCTGGCGGCGCGGCCCACGGATTCCGGCGAATCAAGGCCCGGCTGATGCCGGTTGCACCCCGCGTTTCATCTGCCGGCCCGGAATGAAATTGTCGCTGTAGAAGCGTAGGGTAACGGGGCTGCTTCTTTCCCGAAGCCAATCTCAGGAGGGATTACCCAATGTCGAAGTCTCTGCGAATTCTGTTCGGGCTGTTTGTGGTGTTCGCCCTGGTTGCCAGCAGCTGCGGCAACGACGATGATGACGCCCCGGTGTCCACCCCGGCGACATCGGCCCCCGAAGAGGCACCCGATGAGCCCGCGCCTGCGCCCGAGCCCGACGACGAGGAAGAGCCCGAGCCCGACGACGAGGAAGAGCCTGCGCCAGAGCCCGAGGAAGAGCCCGAGGAAGAGCCTGCGCCAGAGCCGGAGGAGCCCTCCGATCCCAATATCGTGGAGCTGGGCGGCGGCGCGGCGATCGACATCGCCGAGTGCCCCAGCGAGTGGGACAACTACCAAGGTGTGACCGACACCGAGATCCGCTTCGGCAGCAGCCTACCCCTGTCGGGGACACTGGCTGCCTTTGGCACTATCGGCGATGGTATCCAGCTCTACTTCGACGCGGTCGGCCCGATCGACGGGCGCCAAGTGAAGATGGTCATTCGAGACGACAACTATGAGTCGCGAAGAACGGTAGCCAATGTGGACGAGATGATCGACGTTGAGAACCTGCTGGGATTCGCCGGCATTCTGGGCAGCCCCAACAACCTGGCGGTGCGGGACACCTTGAATGACAACTGCATTCCGCAGCTCCTGAATCTGACCGGTTTGCCCGATTGGGGCGACCCGACCAACTACCCTTGGACTACCGGGGCGCTGATGTCGTATGAGACCGAGGCCCGGGTTTGGTGCCAAGACGTGGCCAACGAATTCGGCTCGGGGGCTACGGTGGCCATTCTGTCGCTCGACAATGACGCCGGCGAGGCATGGCGGGTGGCCTTCAACGAATGCGCTGGCCAGTTTGGCATTGAAGTCATCGAAGAAGTCAAGCACGAGCCAAGCGCCGACAGCGTGGCCAGCGAAATCACCACCATGGCAGCCAGTGGAGCTGACGTTGCGATATTGGCCACATCCGGTAGACCATGCCCCGTTGGTGTCTTGAGCATTGCTCAAAGCACTTGGGAACCCCTCATCTATGTGACCAACGGGTGCCAGCGAATCGCTACCTTCTGGCTACCGATCGGGCCCTTCGCCAATGGAATCCGTTTGGTGAACACCCAGAAGGACCTCTCCGACAGCTCCCTGGCCGATGACGAGTGGGTGCAGTTCGTACGGAGTTCGCTGGAGGACCAAAACGTTGATCCTGACGCCGAATCGCACGCCTTGGGCTACATCTTCGCCGAGATTCTGCATGAGATTCTGCTGAATGCGGCTGCAATGGAGGGCGGCATCAATCGAACCAACGTGATGCGAGCATCCTGGCAAATTGACCTGGAGTCCCGAGGCGCCATTGGAAACGCGCTGCGGACCATGGACGGGGCCAACGACTCGTACCTGGTGGAAGCTGGTCGCGTCGAAGAACTGGTGGTGGACGCCGACGGCGCCCGCTACATACCCATCAGCGACATTTTCTCCTTCGAGGGCGAGACCGGAACCTTCGGTCAGTAACTCTTGTGTTAGCCCGGTGTCCTGCTTGGCGGGGCACCGGGCAGGGCTCATCTAAGAGACCGTGATCGGCACCGAGGAGTAGCCGGCCACATTCGACATCTGCACCCGGCGTAGGCCTGGCTCGTCGACCTCGAAGGCGGGCCAGCGGCGGGCGATCTCCTCGATGGCCACCCGGCTCTCGAGACGGGCCAGGGCCGCGCCCAGACACACGTGGAGGCCGTGGCCCAGCCCGACGGCCAGGCCGGGCTCGCGGGAGACGTCGAACTTGTCGGGATCGTCGTAGCGGCGGGGGTCGCGGTTGGCCGCACCGGTGATCAAGAACACCGGCTTGTCCTTGGGGATGGTCACCCCGTGCCATTCGGAGTCGACCACCGAGTAGCGGCCCTGGTACTGCGAGGGGGCCCAGTAGCGGAGGATCTCCTCTACCGCGTTGGCGATGGCGGCGGGATCGTCGAGCACCTTGGCCCACTGGTCGGGATTGCGGTGGAACAGCACCACGGCGTTGCCCACCAGCTTGGTGACTGTCTCAGAGCCAGCGGCAGCCAATAGCGTGCCGAATCCGGCGATCTCGGCGTCGTCGAGTTGGGTGAGATCGCCGTCCTCGGTCTCCACCTCGGCCTCGATCAGCGCAGAGAGCATGTCGTCGGCCGGCTCTTCTCGCTTTTGCTGGGAGAGCTGAAACAGGTACATGCCCTGGGCCATGCCCGCTTCGGCGGCGGCCGCGCCGCTCATGGCCGAGCCCTCCTCGCGATGGAGCATGGCGTCGGTCCAGTGCCTGATCTGCTGGCGGTCTTCGGGGGGGACGCCCAAGATGGTGGAGATGATCTCGACCGGGAACGGGGCGGCGAACTCCTCGAGGATGTCGACCTGACGGCGGCCCATGAGCGGGTCGAGGTAGCTGCTGATGATCTCCCGGACCAGCGATTCGTAGTCCCCGATTGAGCGGGGGGTGAACGAGCGGGACACCAGCTTGCGATAGCGGGTGTGCTCGGGCGGGTCCATGGAGATGATGGAGCCCATATCCGACGGCTTGCCCGAGGCCAGCTGCTCGTAGGTCTGGCCGTGGGTGGAGGTGAAAGTTTCGTAGTCGCGGTGGCCGGCGACCACGTCGTCGAATCGGCTCAGGGCAAAGAAGTCGTACTGCTCGCTGTAGTAGCAGGGGGCGTATTCCCGCAGGTCGGCGTAGGTGTCGTAGGGATCGTCGAAGAAGTCCCGACTGAACGGATCGAACTCGACGGCCTTGGTTTCCATTGCCCCAGTATTGACTACTGGCCGCCGGTGTCAAACAGGGAGGCGCCGACGGCTTCGGCGGCCTCGGAGGCGGGGCCCTGCCAGGAGACGGCACCGTGGTCTAGGAGGATGGCCCGGTCGCACAGTGCCAGGGCGTGGCCCATGTGCTGTTCCACTATGAGCAGGGAGGTGCCGGCGTCGCGGATGCGGGCCAGCACGGCGTAGACCTCGTCGGTGACTATGGGGGCCAGGCCCAAAGAGAGCTCGTCGGCGATGAGCAGGCGGGGGGTCTCCACCAGCACCCGGGCCATGGCCAGCATGCGCTGTTCGCCGCCTGAGAGGGTGCCGGCGATCTGGCGGCGGCGCTGGGCGATGGGGGGGAACAGTTCGAAGGCCCGGGCCAGGGCGTTGCGCACCCCGGAGCGGTCGCGGGTACGGGAGAAGGCCAGGGTGAGGTTCTCCTCCACCGAGAAGTCGGAGAAGACGGCCCGGCCCTCGGGCACGTGAACCACCCCGGCCTTGGCGTAGCGGTGGGCTCGGGCCTTGGTGAAGTCGTTGCCATCGACCATCACCTCGCCCTCGGTGGGCTCCACCAGGCCGCTGGCCACCCGGGCCACGGTGGTCTTGCCCGCGCCGTTGCGGCCCAAAAGCGCCACCGTCTCACCCTCCCCCACCGACAGGGATACGTCGAACAGGGCTCGGAACGGCCCATAGGCGGCGTTGATGTGGCGAAGCTCCAGCACGGGGATTAGCAGCGGGGCGGGGCCAGCGGTGGGCTCAACAGCATCCGTCATGTCGTCCCTGCCACGAAATCGCCCAGGTAGGCGGCCCTCACCTCAGGGTCTCGCATCACATCGGGGGTCGGGCCGTGGGTGATCAGCTTGCCGAAGTCCAGCACGTAGGTGCGCTCGGTGAATGAGGCCACCAGCTCCACGTCGTGCTCCACCAGCAAAAGGCCAAATCCCTGTTCGGCCTGGATGCGGGCCAAGGTGTCGGCCAAGGCGTTGGTTTCGGCCCGGTCGAGGCCCGAGGAGGGCTCGTCCAACAGCACAATCCGGGGCAGGGTCATGAGCGCCCGGGCCACCTCCACCAACCGGCTCTGGCCCAGGCTGAGCGCTTCGATGGGCTCGTCGCCCATGCCGCCGAGGCCGAGACTCTCCAAAAGGGCATCGCAGCGCTCGATCTCGGCGGGCTTGGGCAGGCCCAGGCCGATGACGTCTTTCCACAGGGCGCCGGTGCCGCTGCGGATGCGGTGGGCGAACAGGAGGTGGTCGCGCACCGACGAGCCGCTGAACAGCTCCACCCGCTGGAAGGTGCGTCCGATGCCCAGGCGGGCCCGGCGGTAGACCGGCAGGCGGGTGATGTCCTCGCCGTCGAAGCTCACCGTTCCGGCGTCGGGGCGAAGCAGGCCCAAAAGGCAGTTGAACAAGGTGGTCTTGCCCGCGCCGTTGGGGCCGATCAGCCCCACCCGCTCCCCCGCGTCGAGCGCGATCCGCACGTCGTCGACCGCGGTGATGCCCGCGAACCGCTTGGTGATGCCCTCGGCCACCAGCAGGCTCACGGCTCGTCCCCCGCGTCGGCTGTGGCCATGGCTGGGGCGCGGCGGGCGAGCAGACGCTGCATCAAGACCTGCGAGCGGCGCTTGCCGTGCTCCAACAGGCCCTCGGGATGGCGGGCAAAAGAGATGGCGGCGAAGCCGAACAACACGAATCGCCACGCCCCGTCGAGTCCGAACCAGCGGTGAAGCACCAGCTCGGGAAAGATCACGAAGGCCACCCCAGCCTGAATGCCGCCCTCCACGGTGCGGGCACCCAGCACCACCACTATGACCAGCCAGAACAGACCAGTCTGGGGATCGAAGTTGGCCTCGTATCCCACCAGGCGCTCCTCCATGGCCAACAGCCCACCGCCGATGGCGGCGATGGCGGCCGACACCGAGAACACGATGACCCGGGAGCGCCAGGAGATGATCCCGATGGACTCGGCTGCGGTCTCCGAGCCCCGCAGCGCCCGCAGGGCCATGCCGGTGCTGCTCTCGCGGATGAGGATCACCAGCACACCGACGAGAACCAGGATGGCGATGCACAAGATGAGGAAGTTCTCCCGGCTGGAGAAGTCGACGCCGAAGAACTCGGGCCGGGGCACGTTGCGGCCGTGGAACAACGAGCCGCCCACCCAGCTGTATTTCACCAATACGTCGTGGAAGAACAGCGCGAAGGCCAAGGTGGCGATGGCCAGCCAGATGCCGCCCAGGCGCATTACCGGAATGCTGAGCACCGCGCCCACCGCGGCGGCGATGGCCGCGCCCGCCACCATGCCGACTATCACCGAGATGTCCCATCGCTGGGCGAACTGCATGGCCCCGAATGCACCGATGGCCGCGAAGGTCACCTGGCACAGCGCGATCTGGCCGCCAAGGCCGGTGAACACCACGATGGACAGAAAGATGATGGAGAAGATCACCGAGTGGGTGATGCGGGAGATCCAGAAGTTGTTGGCGTAGCCGAAAGTCCAGATGGCCACCGCGGTGAAAAAGGCCAGAGCCATGACCCGGGTGTAGATGGTCATGCCCCGGCTGCGGCTGGTGGCGGCCAGTGCGGGTGGCGGCGGGGACACCCCCAACAGCGGATCGGCCCCGGCAACCTGGCGGCGGATGGCGGGCCAGAACACGATGATGGCGAACAGCATCACGTAGGGCAGCGCGGGGCCTTGCAACTCGGCCAAGATGACGTTGTCCCGGGGCACGTGGGTGCGCATCTGGGTGGTGACGACCCCCAGCGCCAGCCCGCCGAACAGGGCGGCGGGCAGGTTGACCAGCCGGCCCAGCGCAGCCGCGGCCAGCGCGGAGATCACGATCGGGAAGTAGCCGGTTGGCTCCAGCACCGTGCCCAACGACGGGGTTGTGGGTACCAACAGCACCCCGGCCAGGCCCGCGAAGAGGCTGGACAGCATCCACGAGCCCGACGACACCCAGTCGGCGTTGACCCCGTTGAGCTCGGTCATGCGCGGGCTCTGGACCACCGCCCGGATGCGCAGGCCAAAGCGGGTGTAGCGGAACAGGGCGGCCAGGGCCACAGCGGCGGCGACCACGATGACGAATGCGGCGATCTCGTCGCGGGTGACGGGGTACCGGCCGAACAGCCGGTAGACGGTGGTGCCGTCGGGGATTATGCCCACCGCGCCGAAGGGCTGCTCGCGGTTGTAGTCCACAATGAGCTTGAACAGCTCGGGCAGCGCCACCATGAGGCCGAGCGAGATGACCAGCTTGGACACCGCAGAGGCAGCATGGACGTGGCGGAATATCAGTCGCTCCAAAAGCAGGCCAAGCGCCGGGGCGACCAGCACCACTGCAACCAGCACCGCCGACCAGATGGGCCAGTCGCGCCGGACGTGGAGTTCGAAGTAGGTGGCGGCGCTGATGAAGGCCTGGGCCCCGAAGGCCAGGTTGAACACCCCAGAGGTCTTGTAGGTGAGCACGAAGCTCATCGCCACCAAGGCGAAGCCCGCGCCGATGGGAAGGCCCTGGAAGAAAGCCCGGATGGTCTCTTCCAGGACGCCGGCGGCGAAGACGCTGGCGGTCATGGTCGGCTCAGCCTCCGCTCAGCGGGCCGTCAGCCTACGAATGTGAGGGCCTCGGGATCGTGCCAGTCGGTGCGGGCAACTTCCCAGCACAGCCACGGCTTGCCGGGCTCGCCGGTCCACTGGACGAAAGCCCCGTCGACCACCTGGACGCCGTTCACGCAGCGGTACTCGTAGTCGGCGTCTGGGTTGTCGTTGGGCAGCGGGATCTGGCGGTTCCAGTCGATGGGATTGGTGAGCCCGTCGTGGCTGTAGTCCTCGAACGAGCGCACCGCCTCCATCAAAGAAGCCCGATCGAACTCGGGGCCCGCGGCCAGAAGCCCGTCGTAGAACAGGTGGGCGTTGAGCCAGCCGACGATGGTCTGCTCTTCGAGCTTGAGGCCCTCGGTGTACTCGAAGAACCGCCTTTGCAGTTCGCTGTCGATTTCGGCCTCGAACGGCACGAACTGAACGAAGACCAAGTCGCCCTCGAACAAGTCGGCGTTGGCGGCCACGAACTCGTGGTTGTAGGTGTTCGGGTGATACATGGTGACCTGGTCGCGGTAGTCCTGCTTGGCCAGCTCCTGGGCGATGGTGCGCATGCCGTTGAGGTCGAGGCAGGTGAAGATGAAATCGACGCCCTTGTCCTTCATCTCCGAGACTTGGGGGGCGACGCCGCCCGACAGGCCGAACTCGATGGAGGTGTCGAAGAACTCCACCGTCATGCCGCCGGCCTCGGCGCTGTAGTGCTCGATGGAGTCGCGGGTGCCCTCGGCGCAGACCTTGGAGTTCTCGCTGTTGCCGTAGCCGAAGATTCCGACCTTGGTGGCGCCAACCTGAGTGGCGACCCAGGGGAACAGCTGGTGGATGCAGCCGATGCAGCTCGGGGCGATGTTGCCGACGATGTTCCACCGGTCGGCGAACTCGTTGTGGATGTTCCAACCGAAGGTTGGCACCCCTGCGTCGTTGAGGGTGTCGGCTCCAAAAAACAGCAGGGTGGCCACGAAGGCGGCCAGCGAGTCGTCTTCTTCCACCATGGCCAAGGCCTGGGGCTGATTCTGGAACAGCTGGTCGTCGCGCTTGTTGGCCAGCACCAGCTCGCGGCCGTAGATGCCGCCGGTGTCGTTGATGTAGTTGAAGTAGGCCTCGATGCCCTCGTTGTAGGAGGCGATGTTGGTGCCCAGCGTGTTGTTGCTGATGGTGACGATGGAGGTGACCTTGATCTCGTCGTCATTCACTCCGGGCACGCCTTCGATGGGCACGAAGGTGTGGCGGTGCTCGGGGTCTTTGGGCTCCTCGGGCTCCGGCTCAGCTTCGGGCTCGGGGGCGGGCTCGTCGTCAGCCTCCTCCGGTGCGGGGGCGGGCTCGTCGTCAGCCTCCTCGGGGGCGGGGGCGGGCTCGTCGTCGGGCTCTTCGGGGGCGGGGGCGGGCTCGTCGTCAGCCTCCTCCGGCGCGGCAGGCGCGGCAGTGGGCGCCGGCGCACTCCCCTCGTCATCGTTCCCGGCATTGCCGCAGGCGCTGGCCACCAGGGCCAAAGCGGCGATAATCAACACCAATTTCCAAAAGCGAGCAGTCATCAAGGATTCCCCCCTCGTGATTGTCCCCGTCAAACTAGCCCAACTCGCTCACCCCTTTGTAGGGGTCGGGATGCTCAGTGGCTGGTGCGGTAGTCGCCGAACTTGGAGTCGCGCTCAGAAAGGGTGGTGGTGAGGCCCTTCTTCTGGATGGAGCCCACGAAGTCGGCCATGGCCTGGGTGTGGGTACCCAGAGCGCACAGCTCGGTGCCGGCCCGGATCCCGGCCCGCATGCCCATGTGCTCCATTTGGCGGTGGACCACCCGCTTGTTCATCTGAAGCAGCTCGGTGGGCACCTGGGCGATGCGCTCGGCGATGTCGAGCACGGCGTCGGCCAGCTCGTCTTCGGGGTAGGCGGCGTTGGCCCAGCCCTTCTCCACCGCCTCGATGCCCGACACGTAGTCGCCGGTGAGCATCATCTCCATGGCCTTGCGCATGCCCATGAACCAGGAGTGGAAGTGCATGTCGGGCACGCCGAAGCGGACGGCGGGGTAGCCCATCTTGGCGTCCTCGGCCATGTAGACCAGGTCGCAGCCGGTGGCCAGCTCGCTGCCCCCGGCCAGGCAATAGCCGTGGACCTGGGCGATGACCGGCTTGGCCAGGTCCCAGATGCTCATCCAGCCCTCGGTGACGTGGCGGGGCCACTGGCCCTCGCCGCCGGGGGTGTAGAAGGGCAGCTCGTAGCCCTCATTGCCCCCGCCGAGGTCGTATCCGGCGGAGAACGACGGGCCGGCGCCGCAGACGATGCTGATCTTGACGTCGTCGTCTTGGTCGGCCTCGGCCAAGGCATCGAGAACGGCGCCCCGCAGCGGGTGGATGAGGCTGTTGCGCTTCTCGGGGCGGTTCATGGTGATGCGCCGGACGTGGGGCCGGGGGTTGTCGATCAGGACGATGTTGTCGTTCATGGCCGCCAACCGTAACCTGCTGGCCGATGTGCGGACCTACCCCAACGGCCCCGGTTTTTCTGCCATGAGCAGCCCGATGCTGATTGGTTCTTCCAAGGGGGCGCGGGTGGCGCTGCACGACTTGGGAGGCGAAGGGCCGACGGTGCTCTTGGCCCACGCCAACGGGTTTTGCGGCCGGATGTGGCAGGCGGTGGCTCGCGAGTTGAGGCCGGTGGCCCGGTGCTGGGCGCTGGACTTCCGGGGGCACGGCGACAGCGTGTCGGCCCCGGATGAGGATTACGACTGGGGCGGGTTTGCCGACGACGTGCTGGCCGCAGTGGACGCCTTGGACCCGGCCCCCCGGCTGGCCGCGGGCCACTCCCTGGGCGGGGCCTCCATCTTGAAGGCCGAGTTGGCCCGGCCGGGAAGCTTCGACCGGGTGTGGGTGTATGAGCCGGTGACCATTCCAGCCATCGCCTTGCCCCGTGACGGCGTTAAGACGCTGGGAGACATAGCCCGGGTGCGCAAGGAGTTCTTCGATTCTCGCCAGGCGGCCTATGAGCGGTATGCAAGCCGACCCCCATTCAGCTTGCTAGACCCCGAGGTGCTGTGGGCCTACCTGGACCACGGTTTTCGGGAGCTGCCCAACGGCACGGTGACCATGAAGTGCCCCCGCGAGGTGGAGGCCACCATCTTCGAGAATCCCGACCGATCGGCCTTCGACCGTCTGGGCGAAATTGCTGCGGTGGTAACGGTGGCGACCAGCACCGATACCGATCCCCCCGCCATGGTGGCCCCGTACATCGCCGATGCGCTGCCCAACGCCTCACTGGAAACCTTCGAAGACCTCACCCACTTCGGCCCCTTCCAAGACCCGCCCCGCATCGCCGCCTCCATCGCCACCGCCCTGTTCGGCGACTGAACCCGCCCGCTAGAGCAGAATGGGGGCTAGAGGATGGCGCCGGATTCCTTCATGGCGGCTATGTCGTCCCATGCGATGCCGGCTTCTAGGAGGAGGGTTTCGGTGTGCTCGCCGTGTTCGGGGGCTCGGTCTACTTTGACGGGCTGCTCGTTGAACATGGCGGGGTTGGCCACTAGCTGGACTTCTTGGCCGTTGCCAGTGGTCATGGCGGGGAGGTAGCCGTTGGCGATTACCTGGGGGTCTTCGTAGAGCTCGCCCAGGGTTTGGAACGGGACCCACACGCCCTTGAAGTCGGCCAGGGCTTCTTTCCAGTACGACAGGGGCTGGGATTCGAACACCTCATCGAGGATGGCGATGCAGGCCTCGTTGTTCTCGGCTCGGGCGGCCATGTCGACGAACCGGGGGTCGGTGGCCAGCTCGGGGCGGCCGATGCACTCGCAGAGCTGGGGCCAGTGCTTGTCGGCCTGGAGCAAGATGAAGCTGAGGTAGCGATCGTCGGAGGTGCGATAGGCGTTCACCACGGGGTTGACCATCTTGGTGCGGTCGCCGGCGGGGAGCCGGTCCATGCCGAACAGCTTGGCGGCAATGACGAGGGGCGAGAGCTGCCACATGGCGGTGGCGAGCAGCGACACGTCGATGACCGAGGGCTCGCCGGTGGCGGACCGCTGGTAGAGGGCCGCGGCGATGGCCCCGGCGGTGGCCATGCCGCCCATGACGTCGCCGAAGGCGGGGGCGGGCTGGCTCATGGGCCAGCCGTCGGTCCGGGCGGGCAGGGTGGCGCCCATGCCGCCGCGGGCCCAGAAGGAGGCGCCGTCGTAGCCGCCCTTTTCGGCGTCGGGGCCGTGGGGCCCCTGGCCGGAGCCCCGGGCGATGATGATCTGGGGGTTGCGCTCGCGCAGGTCGTCGGTGTCGATGCGGAGTTTGCGGCGCACCGGGGGCATGTAGTTGGTGAGGAACACATCGGCGGTCTCCACCAGCTTGAGCAACATCTCCCGGCCGTCGGGGTGGGCCAGGTTCAGCCCGATGGAGCGCTTGCCCCGGTTGGGCTGCTCGATCATGAAGTTGACGCCGCCGGCACCGCCGGGGACGAGGCCCGAGGTGATGAGGCCCCGCTGGGGGTCGCCGGTGACCGGATGCTCGACCTTGATCACATCCGCGCCCCAGTCGACCAGCACCGACCCGCCGGAGGGGATGAACATCCAACTGGCGACCTCCACCACCCGGACGCCCTCGAGGGGGCGGCTGGGCGGGGCTTCGCTATCGCTCACCACACCAGCTCCAGGTTGTCGACCTGGCGGATGCCGGGGCTGTAGCGCAGCTCCAAGCCGTCGGCCAGGCTGTAGTCGGGCACCCGAGCGTGCCACTCCTCCAGGGCCACCCGCAGCTCCATGCGGGCCAGATGGGAGCCCAGGCAGCGGTGGACGCCGCCGCCGAAGCCCAGGTGCTTGTTGGACTCCCGGTCGAAGTCCACCTCGTCGGGGCGGTCCCAGACCCGCTCGTCGTTGTTGGCCGAGCCGAGCAGAACGGTGATGCGGGTGCCGGCGGAGATGGGACAGCCGCTCATCTCGGTTTCGGCGGCGGTGATGCGGGGCACCACCGGCACCGGGCTCTCGTAGCGCAGCAGCTCTTCGATGGCGTGGGGGATGACGGCTGGATCGTCGGCCACCCGCTGGCGGTGGCCGGGGTTCTGGGCCAAGTAAGCCACCATGCAGTCCAGCGAGGCCGACACGGTGTCGAGTCCGGCCAGAAAGAACAGGTAGCCGATGTCGACCACGTCGTCGCGGCTGAGGGGCTGGCCGTCGACCTTGGCGTCGATGATGGTGGACAAGAAGTCGTCTTGGCGCTCGGCCATGCGGGCTTCCACCACCTCTTCGAGCACGGCGTAGATCTTCTGGCCGGTGGCATTCACCATCTCATAGCGCTCTTCCAAGGAGCGGACCGGCGGGCGGATGATGCCGTCTTTGAGGGCCAGGAATTCGTCCACCCGGCTCACTGGCAGGCCGAGCAGCTCCAAGAAGATTGTGGAGGGCAGAGGCTCGGCGATGGTCTCATGGAAGTTGCAGTGGCCTTGATCGGCCACCTCGTCGATGAGCTCGCGGATCAGCTCCCGCACCCGGGGCTCGTACTTGGCCATCTGCTTGGGGGCGAACAGGGGGTCGAGCGCCTTGCGGTGCTTGCTGTGGTGGGGCGGGTCGACCTGGAGGGGCACCAGGGGTCGGGTGTTGCCGATCTGGACCGCGGAGGAGTCGGAGGAGAACACTTCGGGGGTGCGCAGGGCGCTCATCACGTCTTCGTGGCGGGAAATGGTGAGGGTGCCGGTGGTTGCCCGCCCGGACAGCTCAACGACCGGGGCGTTGTCTCGCAATTCCCGATAGATGCTTTGGGGGTCTAAGGCTTCTTCGGGGCGCTCCAGGGTGTAACGGGATTTGGGGGCGGTGTCGGACATCAGGTCTCCTCGGTCAGGTTGATGGCGTCTTCGGGGCAGTTCATGAATGCCCGGCGGGCCTGATCGGCCAGCTCGGAGGGCACGATGCGCTCGTCGGTGGGTTGGCAGTAGCCGTCGTCGTCGGCGTCGAACAGGTCGGGCGCCAGCATGTAGCAGCGCCCGTGACCCTGGCAGAGGTCGGTGTCCACCCGAATGCGCATCAGCGGGAATCGTAGGCCAAGTAGCCGGTGCGGCCCATTATGCGCGTTATGGGATGGGGAGGATGCCGAGGCCGTCGGGGAAGTTGAGGCCGTAGTCGAGGGTCTCCGGTGGCAGAGGCTGGTTGTCGGCGTCGAAGCGAATGCGGCGCACGGTGCCCTGGCCGGAGGCGGGGCCGATGCCCGACTCGTTGATGGCCAGGGCCAGGTCGGCGTAGTAGAGGGTGCCGTCGGGGCCCACGGCTATGCCCAGCGGGGAACCGGTGCTGATGGGCTCGAGGGCCAGCCCCTCGCCTTCGGGCGGGGCGAGCACGGTTCGGATGTAGTTGCCGTCGCCGTCGTACTGGTTGATGACGCCGGCGAGGGTGTCGGACACGTACCAACCGCCGCGGCCATCGGCGGCGATGCCGGTGGTGAGGGTCAGTCCGTCGCCCACTCCGATGAACAGCTCGACGGTGACTGCGGCGGGGCCGCACTCATCGGCGCTGCGGGGAAGGTTGGAATAGCGCTGCACGCCGATGGTGGGCGGGCGGGCCGAGGCCACCAGCACGTCGTCGCCGTCGGCGGTCAGTTGCTGGGCGGTGGCGATGTTGTCGGCCACCACGCAGCGAGCGCCGTCGTAGGGCGGGAACCACACGGTGAGCTGGCCGGTGCCCGGCCCGGACGCCTGGTTGCCCACGTCGGTGGTGAGCAGGCGGCCGTCGGGCAAGAAGGCGCAGCCGTAGGGCTCGGGCTGGTTCTCCGCGGCTTCGAAGTCGGGGGTGAGCTTGCCGATCTGGGTGGCGGCGAGGGTGTCCAGGGTGTCGCCGTCGAGCTGGAAGATGCCGAACCCGGCAGGGATCTCGGGCTGGCCGGTGTCTTCGCCGGCGATGAAGCGGCCGTCGTCGGTGAAGCACACCTGGCCGTTGATGTCGCGGCCGTCGGGATCCTCCCGGGCGTTGGTGATGAGCCGGTGGGTGGCGCCGTAGTCGCCGTATACCACCAGGTTGTTGCCCTGGGGGCTGAACACCAGGTAGGTGGGCGGGTCGAGGGGCTCGGTTTGCAGCGGCGGGTTGAAGCCGATGCTGGCCACCAGGCGATCGAATCCGTCGGCGGGACCGGGGATGGCGGTGGTGTCTTGCAGGGCCAGCAGGCTGATGCGGTTGTAGGAGGCGCCCGGTCGGGGCACGGTGCGGGCGATGCAGCCGCCTTGGTCATCGAGCACACACAGGTATCCGCCCGCGGGGCGGTCGTCGCGCTCCGAAACCAGCACGCCATAGGCCGAGGCACCGACGGCGGCAGCGTCGCTCCCCTCACGAAGCCAGGCGGTGGGGTCGCCGAGGCCGCGGGAGGCGACGGTGAGCTCGAAGGGATCGGTCTGGATCGACAGGGTGAGCTGGGGGTCGGTGCCCGGCGGCGGGGTCTTGAAATCGAAGCCGACCTCGCAGGGGGCGTCGATGCAGCGGCCGGACGCTCCTACCAGGCGGACTTGGCCGGCTTCAGGCTCGGGGGGCGGTTCGGGGGCGGTCTGGGGGGCGGCCTCCACCTCGGGGGTCACGGTGTAGCGGAACACGCCGGAGGTCTCCGAGGGGCCGGGCGATCCGGGCTCGCGGAATCCGGCCACGGCCCACATGTCATCGCCCACGATGGCCACCCCGCCGGAGATGAGCCCGGTGAGCTCGTCGGACCACAGCACCTCGCCGGTGTCGAGGCGCAGGGCCCGCAGGGTGAAGTCGAGCGAGCCCACGAACACCACGCCGTTGACCTCGGTGGTGGGCGAGTAGGTGGGGCCGACGGCGGGCTGCTGCCAAACGATGTGGCCGGTGGCGGCGTCGAAGGCGTGCATGCAGGGGCAGTCGGCTACGCCGGTGCCCCCAGCGATGACGCCCTCGGCATAGGCGGTCGGGCCGATGAAGCCGCCGCTGGCGAAGTTGGAACGGATCACGTTGTCGTTGGTGGCCCGGGTGCTCCATACCAGCTCGCCGGTGTCGCGATTCACCACGTAGAACACGGCGTCTTTGTTGCCCAGGCCGACCAGGTCTTGGCCGTTGGCGGTGAACAGCACGGGCACGCCGGCGAAATCGGAGTCGTCGTTGTTAGGCGGGTGGGGCTGGAAGCTCCAGACTGGCTCGCCGGTGTCGATGTTCACCGCGAACAGGGCCTCGGTGTAGGGGCCCCAACCCTCGGGGGAGATGGGGCAGTTGGCGCTGCCGGCGAACATGAGGCGGCGCTCAAGATCGACCGAGGGCGATCCCCACACTCCCCCGCAGCCCTTGTGGTCGCCGCCTTCGAGGTCGAAGTGCCAGAGCAGATCGCCAGTGGCCAGGCTGACAGCCACCACGCCGGCGGGGAAGGGGGCGTTGTGGGTGTCGAAGGTGGCGATCACCCGGTTGTCCACCACGATGGGGGTGGTCTCCAACTCGGTGGGCCATCCGGGCTCGCCCAGGGCGTGGGTCCAGATCTCGGTGCCGTCGGCGGCGTTGAGGGCGTGGATGGTGCGCCCGGCGTTGAACACCACCGCGGGGGTGCTGCCGATGAGGGTGTAAGAGGCCGACGAGGTGATCTGTCCGGCGTAGACGTTGTCGTGGTATTCGGCGTCGTAGTGCCAGATCTCGGTGCCGTCGGCGGCGTTCAGGGCGTAGAACCGCCCGGCCCAGTCGCCCACATAAAGCACGCCGTTCACCACCACCGGGGCGGCGGTGACAACGTCGCTGGTGTTGAAGAACCAGATGCGGCGCAGGTCGCCGGCGGTGTCGGGGTTGATGGCGCTGTCGCAGGGGTAGGAGAAGGTGCGATCGATGCCGTGGCCCCACATGGGCCAGTCGCAGGTGGGGCCGGTGGGGGCGGTGTCGGGCTGGGCACCGGCGGCGGGCGTCGGGGCTGGTTCGGCGGGCTGGGTGGTGGCAGTGGGGGCGGGCGTGGCTGGGGTTATGGGCTGGTCGTCGTCACCGCCGCAGGCGGCGGCGATGAGGGCAAGGGCGACCATGAGTACAGGGAGAAGCGGTGCCCGATTCATGGTCTGGTCATGCTAATGAAACCGGCCATTCGGTGAGACGGGAATGAGGTTTGGGTGGGAGACTGGGCCTGGATGACTGTTGATACCGCTCCAGCGGAGGTTGATGTCCCGAGCACTGCCGAACGACGGTTCAGCCAGTCGATGGTGGTGTCGGGAATCCGGTGCCTACTTACCTACCTGGTGCTCCCCTTCCTGCTGCCGGTGCTGGGGTTGTCCGATTCAGTGGGGCCTGCTTTGAGCGCGCCGATTGGGCTGGTGGCCATCGTGTTCAACGTGTTGAGCATCCGGCGGTTCTGGCGGGCCGACCATCGGCTGAAGTGGCCGGTGAGCACGGTAAACGTGCTGGTGATCGGACTGCTTTGTTACCTGACAGTCGGTGACTTCATCGAACTCGCCGGCTGACCCCGGCGACTCTGAGGGATCCGGCCACTCCAAAGTGGCCAAGAACCCGCTGGTGCGGGGGCTTTGGGTTGTTGGCGGGCTGGTGTGCGTGGCGGTCGGGGCCATCGGCGTGATTGTGCCCGGGCTGCCGTCGACAGTGTTCTTCATCATGGCGGCGGCCGCGTTTTCGCGGTCGAGCGAGCGTATGGAGCGTTGGGTGCTGAACCTGCCCGGCGTGGGCAAGTTGGTAGCCGACTACCGATCGGGTTTAGGGATGCCGTGGCGGGCCAAGGTGATCGCCGGATCGATGATCGTGGTTGCGGTGGGGCTGAGTTCCGGGCTTGCTCTCAGCTCGTGGACGTGGCGAGGGGTCGTGATCGGGTTGGGGATTGTGGGGTTGGGGTACATCTTTGGGCGGGTTCCTACTCGGAGGTAGGTCGTTACCATCCACCGGCGGGGCGGCGGACTGTTCTTGATGGGTCGTGGTGGCGGGTCCTGTCCCGGCCCAGCCCGCCGTCCTCGACAAGCTCCGGGCGGCGGGCGCCCTGAGCCGGGCCACCCCCCACCACGACCCAATTTTGTGGGCCGCCGCCCCGCCTCCGTTGGGTATCCCAGCGCTTTTTTGGGAGTTAGAGAAGCCGGGGCGGGGTAATCAATAGCATTCGTCCGCTCTGCCCCCGCCCCGGCTTCTGTAAGAGAGTGTACCGCCAGCGAATTTTGTGTTCTAGAGGTTGGCTATCTCGTGCTCTATGCGGGATTCGATGTATTGGCGGGCGGTGGCTATTCGGGTGGGGAGGTGTTGGGAGGGGAAGAGGCCGTCGGAGGGCTTGTAGCTCTTGAGGATGGTCTTGGCGATGGTGTCTTTGTGGACCTCGGTGGGGCCGTCGGCGATGCCCATGACCGGGCCACTCATCCACATTGAGGTCAGCGGCATGAGGTTGGACACGCCGAGGGAGCCGTGGGCGTGCATGGCCCGGTACACCACGTCGATCAGCACCTTGGGGGTGGCTACTTTGACGCCGGCGATGTGCTGGCGGACCTTGGCGTAGTCGCCCTCGTTGTCGATAAGCCAGGCGGTGTGGAGCACCTGGAGGCGGAACTGCTGGATCTGGATCCAGGAGTCGGCGATCCAGTGTTGAATGGACTGCTTCTCGCCGATGAGCGAGCCCTTGGTCTCCCGGGACAGCACCCGCTCGCACATCATGTCGAGGGCCCGCTGGGCCACCCCCACCGAGCGCATTCCGTGGTGGACCCGGCCGCCGCCGAGGCGGGTCTGGGCGATCTTGAAGCCCGAGCCCTCGTCGCCCAGCAGGTTCTCGGCCGGCACCCGCACGTCGTTGAAGCGGAGGTAGGCGTGGTCGCCGTCCTCCAGATCCTCGGTGCCGAGGCCGACGTTGGCCACCAACTCGATGCCGGGGGTGTCGGTGGGCACCAGCATCATCGACGATCCCCGGTACACCGGCACGTCGGGGTTGGTGATGAGCATGACGATCATGAACTTGGCGTACTTGAAGTTGGAGGCGAACCACTTCTCGCCGTTGATCACCCACTCTTCGCCGTCGCGGTGGGCCGAGCAGGTGAAGTAGTTGGGGTCGGAGCCGCCCTGGGGCTCGGTCATGGCGTAGGTGGAGGAGATCTTGCTGTCGAGCAGGGGCTGGAGGTAGAGCTCCTTCTGCTCGTCGGTGCCGTAGTGGGCGATGATCTCGGCGTTGCCCGAGTCGGGCGCCTGGCAGCCGAACACCACCTGGGCCCACAGCGCTCGGCCGAGGATCTCGTTCATCAAAGCCAGCTTGACCTGGCCGTATCCGAGGCCCCCGAGGTGGGGGCCCATGTGGCAGGCCCACAGTCCCTGGTCTTGCACCTGCTTTTGCAGCGGGCGGATCAGGGCGTTGGCCGTCTCGTTGGTGCGGTCGAAGGGGTTGACCTCGCCCCGGAAATAGAGGTCGATGGGCTCGATCTCGGTGGTGACGAAGGTGTCCATCCAGTCGAGCTTCTCTTGGAACTCCGATTCGACGGAAAAATCGATGGCCATGGGACTACCGCACTCTCTCGGTTGGATTTACAGTGGCTCGATATGAAGTTCGAGTTGACACCGGGCGAGATTTTAGCCGCCGCCCGGGCCCCCGAACCCGGTGACGAAGGCTACGACCCGTTTGACGCCTTCGATCAGGCGCAGGGTGGCGACTATTCGATCGACCCCTATGCGATCTACGCCGAGCTCTTGGCCCAGTGCCCGGTCCACTGGGGCAGCATGTCGGAGATGCTGGGGACCGTCAGCGTGAGCGACCTCATGGCCGGGGACCGCAAGATCGTGAACGTGCTGTCGTACGACGGGGTGGAGGCGGCGCTGCGGGACGGGGCCACGTTCTCCTCGGCGGGCTATGCCGAGTCGATGGGGCTGGTGATGGGCCACACCATCTTGGAGATGGACGAGCCCGAGCACGGGCAGTACCGCAGACTGCTTCAGCAGGCGTTCACCCGCCGGGAGATGGAGCGCTGGGAGCACGAGATAGTGAACCCGGTGCTGAACCATTACATCGACGCCTTCGTTGATCGGGGGCGGGCCGACTTGGTACACGAGCTGATGTTCGTGTTTCCCGTGCACGTGATCGCCATCGCGCTGGGGCTGCCGGAAGCCGACCTGCCGGCCTTCTACCGGCGGGCGGTGGAGATCACCAACATGGCCACCCAGATCGAGCGGGGGTTCGCGGCCTCGCAA
The DNA here is from genome assembly GCA_963663255.1 of Acidimicrobiales bacterium. Classification (GTDB taxonomy): domain Bacteria; phylum Actinomycetota; class Acidimicrobiia; order Acidimicrobiales; family Bin134; genus Poriferisocius. Next base: position 726,073 of record OY760141.1, on the reverse strand, counting down.
TGGCTGTACGCGTACCTGGAACCGGTGGTGGAGGACCGGCGGGCCGAGCCGCAAGAGGATCTGATCAGCCTTTTGGCCCACGCCGAGCTGGACGGGCAGCGGCTGACCAACGACGAGATCATCGCTTTTTGCCGGTTGTTGCTGCCCGCAGGGGCGGAGACCACCTACCGGGCGGCCAGCAACATGATGGTGGGGCTGCTTTCGGACCCGGCCCAGCTCGACGCCGTGCGGTCCGACCGGTCGCTGGTAACAGCGGCAGTGGAGGAGTCGTTGCGGTGGGAGGCGCCGCTGACCGGGATCTCTCGCACCGCGACAGCCGATGCGGTGGTGGACGGCATCGAAATCGAGGCGGGAACGGCGGTGAACACCACTTTGGGGTCGGCCAACCACGACCCGTCCCGTTGGGAGGACCCAGAGAAGTTCGATATCTTCCGGGAGCCGAAAGCGCATCTGGCGTTCGCCACCGGGCCGCATCTGTGCCTGGGCATCCACCTGGCCCGCATGGAGATGCGGGCAGTGCTTGAATGCCTGCTCGACCGCCTCCCCGGCCTGCGACTCGACCCCGAGGCCGAGGCGCCGGACATAGTGGGCCTGGCCTTTCGCGCCCCTGCGGCTATTCCGGTGGTGTGGGACGCCTAATCGGTTAGTCGGAGAGCGACTAGAGCTGAGTGGTTTGGGCGAGGGCGGCGGCGTCGCGGGCTAGGTCTAGGACGACGCGGCCGAAGGCTTCCATTCTCGGGTTGTCGGCGCCGCCGGCCACGAAGCGGGCGTAACCCCCTTCGAGCACGATGGCCAGCTTGAAGCGGGCCAGGATCACGTAGTAGTCGATCTCGTCGACGTCGCGGCCCGACATGGTGGCGTAGCGCTCCAACAGGTCGTCGCGGAAGGGCAGGCCCTCGTAGTCGACGTAGCCCACCGAGGGGCGGCTGGCCTCGTCTTCGGGCCAGTTCATGACCACCCAGGCGAGATCGAGCAGCGGGTCGCCCACGGTGCCCATCTCCCAGTCGACGACGGCGGCCATCCGGGCGGGGGCCCCGTGGTGGAACATGACATTGGCGAACTGGTAGTCGCCGTGCATGATGCCCGGCGTATAGCTGCGGGGGGTGCGGCCCCTAAGCCAGTCGCCCGCGGTGTCGAGGCCGGGGATGTCGCGGAACTTGAAGCGGCTGAGGTGGGCGTACCAGCGGTCGACCTGGCGCTCGTGGAACCCGTCGGGGCGGCCCAGGCCATCTAAGCCGTTGGCCTGCCAGTCGACCTTGGACAGCCGGGCGATGGCGTCGACCAGCTCGTAGGCCAGGGCGGGGCGGGCTTCCATGTTTGAGGCGAACGGCTCGGGCCAGCCAGGCTCGCTAATGGGCGACCAGCCGTCGACGAAGTCCATGAGGTAGAAGGCGGCGCCGATCACGCTGGTGTCGTCGGTGCCACCCGCCGCCCGGGCGTGGGGGACGTCGGTGTCGGCCAACGCCGAGAGGATGCGGAACTCCCGCATCATGGTCTCGTTGCGGCCGTCGGGGACTTTGCGGGGCGGGCGGCGCAGGGCCCAGCGATGCTCCCCCCGGCAGATCTCAAAGATCTCGTTGGAGGCCCCGCCGGAGATGAACCGGCTGGTGATGGGCTCGCCCTGGCCGGGGAGGCCTTGGGCGTCCATCCACTCCCCCAGCGCGACCGGTTCGATCAGGCCTTTGGTGCGCTCGGCCTCGGAGGCCTCGTCGGTGTCGGACCGCGAGAAGACGCTGGAATCCGCAGTTGATTCAGTGGGTTCGCTCATGCAGCAGGTCGGAGAGTGAGGAGCTCTTTGAGGTTCTCGGACATGACCTTGCGCTGGTCATCAGCGCTGCATTCTTCCACTTCCTTGACGAAGTCGAGTGGTTTGCCCAGTCCTTCGGGGTGGGGGAAGTCGGAACCGAACAGCACCCGGTCGATGCCGATTTTGTCGATGAGGCCGGAGATGTCCTCCTCGTAGAACGGGCTCACCGAGATGTGGCGGCGGAACGTCTCCACCGGGTCTTCGGCGAACTCTTGGGGCATCTTGGAGTAGGCATCGGACAGCTCCAACAGCAGGGGGGCCACCCAGGTGGAGCCGTTCTCGATGGAAGCCACCCGCAGGTTGGGATGGCGCTCGAACAGGCCGTGGCAGATCATGGCCGCCATGGTGTCGAAGATGGGGCGTCCATGGCTGATCACCAGACGGAAGGCGGCGGGCTTGAACGGCAGGAACTCGTCGCGGCCTCCCTCCCAGTCGCTGGCGTAGGCGTCATAGCCGGAGTCGGAGGCGTGGCAGGCAACGAAGATGCCGGTCTGCTCAACCACGTTCCAGAAGTCGTCGAACTCGGGCAGGCCCATAGACCGGGAGCCCCTCAGGCCAGGCACCGGGGCAGGGCGGATGAGCACGGCTCGGGCCCCGTTGTCAACGGCCCACTCCAATTCGGTGATGGCCCGGCGGGGATCGGGCAGGGTGATGATCGGGGTGGGGAAGATGCGGCCTTGGTAGTTGAAGGTCCACTCGTCGAGCATCCACCGGTTGAAGGCGGACACCGCGGCGTGGGTGAGCTCGATGTCGTCTTTCATCCGCTCTTCGAGGAGCGAGGCCAGGGTGGGGAACAGCAGGGTGCCGTACACCCCTTGCTCGTCGAGCAGCTTGATGCGGTCATCGGGATGGCGAAAACCAGGATGGCAGCGGATGGGCTTGCCGGTGAGCTCCCGCAAGGTCTTGCCATCGGTGTTCTTGCCCCGGTAGTAGTCCTCCCAGGCGCCAGGGGCGGCCACAACCTCGAAGGTGGGGTTGGGGATGTACTCGCTGATCTTGTTGTTGATGGCGATCTTGGTGCGGCCTTCGATATCCACATAGCGGATGGCAGTGCGGTACCGCTCGGGCAGATGGCGGGTGAACGAGTCGATGGGCTCGTAGAGGTGGTTGTCGGCGTCGTATGCGTCGTAGTTGAGGTTCATAGCTCCTCCGGGGAGAGGATTTCGGGTGTGGTTTCGGTGACCAGAACGATGTCGCGCCGGTGGTCGGCGCCGATGCTGGCGCCCACGCTCAGCACAATTTCTGCTTCCAGTACCTCCCCTTTACCGTAGCGGGTGTTGATCACGGGAGGCTCATAGCCCATGCCGCATCCCCGCACCAGCCATTGGCCGTCAGGGGCAGCTCGACGGAGGTCTTCTGCGGTGGCGCCGGGGACGCAGGCCGCGATGAGCCCGGCGGTGAGCTCGGGGTCGCCTTCGGCGGTGCGACCGAGGCCGCCCTCGTAGTGGGAGCGGATGCAGCTGAAGTCGACGACGGGGCCTTCGACCCGGGGCTCGGCGGCGGGGGTGGACGAACCGGCCAGGGCCATGGCCTCCACTCCGGCGGCCAGCCGCTGGGCGTCGGCGCCGGGGTGGGCGATGGCTGCTTCGGCTCCGGCGGCGGCCACGGCGCAGGCAGCCCGGATGGTGTCGATCTCGGAGGGGAGCTTGGTGCGGCGGGCTCGGGCCAGGATGTCGTCGGCGGGGACCACCTCGGCATTAGGGGCCACCGCGCTGAGCAGAGCGGCCATGCCCGGCGACCAGGCGTCGATACCCACGCGTTTGGCCTCGGCCATGCCCGGGTTGGCGGCCAGGCGCTGGTAGATGATGGCCCCGCTCCAGGTGATGCCATGGAGGTGGTCGAGATCGATGTCGTCGGGGACGCCTTCGTCCCAGGTGGACAGCAGGAAGATCTCGCCGGTGGCGGTGTTCACGGTGCAGACCGGGCCGAACGGGCGGGCGCCGGCAGTCCACAGCTGATGGGCGCCGGTGATGTAGTTGATGTGGTCTTGTCGTCCGCACACCATCATGTCGATCCCGGCGGCGGCGAGGGCGTCGATGGCGCGAGTGCGGCGCTGGAGATGCAGGCTCATCTCGGCACCTCGAAGGGGTCGTAGGGGTGGCCGCCGCCCAGGGGGATCCAGCCGTTTTCGGTGACGGCCACGATCTCCTCGGCCCGGTAGCCGCCGATGCCGTCCTCCCAGATGGCGGGCTCCAGCACCATGACCATGCCGGGCTCCAGGGTGTGGGCGGCGTCGAAATCAGGGCCGTTGTCGGTGCCCAAGAAGGGCATCTCGGCGCTCTCGACGCCAACGCCGTGGACCAGGTAGAAGTGCGGCATCCACGGGGGGTCGCCGTCGGGTCGGTGGGGGGCGTCGGCGGCGGTGGCCGCGGCGCACACCTCAGCGAAGGTGGCTCCGGGGACGATGGCCTTGTAGGCCGCGTCCATCACCACCAGCCAGCGCAGGAAACAACGCTGCTCAGCAGGAGTGGGCCAACGGCCGACCACCCAGGTGCGGCCGAAATCGGAGGCGTAGCCGTGGTAGTCGCTGCCGGCGTCCACCCAGATGAGGTCGCCCTCGGCATAGACCGGGTCGCCCGACCAGGTGGGGAAGGCCAGGTGCCCGGTGGTGGTGCGGGGGCCATCGATCATTCGGCGGGCCATGGGCTGGAAGATGACGTCGATCATGTTGGCGTCGATGCCCTCTTCCCGGAGGCGGCGGAGGAATACGGAGGCCAACTCGCTGCGGCGCACGCCGGGAACGAGGGCCTCTTGCACCGTGGACATGGCTCGGCTGGTGCGGACTTGGGCCTGGTGGATGCAAGCCAGCTCGTCGATGGTCTTGTGGAGCTTGACCGCGGCCAAGGTGTTGGCCGCATCGGTGATCTCGGCGCCCGACAGCACGCCGGTGCGGAGCATGGCCCCGGTCATCACGTCGATGCCGACGCGCCCGCCGTGGGCTGTTTTGCCCAGGATGGAATCGAGCTGGGCGCCCAGGTCGGCAGCGCCCTCGTCGATCTCAGGCCAGACGACGGGATGGGGGTCGACGTCGAGATCGTCGGGGTTGCCGCCCAGCAGACAGGGCTGGGGATGGTCGGCCAGCACCACGGCAACGGGACGGTTGGCCGAGGCATGGGTGACGTCGACGGCTTCGGGGAGGCAATCGGTGGCGTAGGCCACATGGGGCCCGTGGAGCAGCACCAGGGCGTCGAGCCCATCAGCGGCCATCTGAGCTTGCAGCTTGGCATAACGCTCCCGCCGCAGCCGCCCGACATCGAGCTTCAGCACCGGGGCATCAGCGGCGGAAGTCATCTCCCCTACTCTGCCCCAATTCAGATGACCTTGTCGGCTCGCAGGGAGGCCAGATCGTCTGGGGTGAGGTTGCAGAGGGCGGTGAGGACTTCGTCGGTGTGCTGGCCGAGGCGGGGAGCGCCGGTGGGGATGGGCGGGGGGTGGCTGTCGAAGCGGGGGAAGGGGGCTTGCTGGTTCAGGGGGCCGACTACCGGGTCGTCGATGGCGATTAGGTCGCCGCGGGCGGCGATGTGGGGGTCGGCGGCGATGTCGGCGGCGTCGTAGGCGGTGGCCACGGGCACGTCGTGAGCCACGCAGCGGGCTTCGATGTCGGCCGCTTCGAGCTGGGCGGTCCAGTCGGCCACGATCTGGTTGACCTCGTCGCCGTTGGCGGCTCGGGCGGCGGCGGTGGCGAACTTGGGGTTTTCCAGCAGGTCGGGGCGGTCCATGGCCGTACACAGGCGGGCGAAGTTGGTTTCCATGGCGGCGGCGATGCACACCCAGCGGCCGTCGCGGCTGGGGTAGTTGTCGAGCGGGGCCGAGTGGTCGAGCCGGTTGCCGGTGCGGTTCCGCACTTGCCCGAGGTGGTGGTAGGCGGCGTGGGTCCACTCCAGGATGCGCAACACCGATCCGTAGAGATAGGCGTCGATCACCCCGCCCTCGCCGGTGCCGCCGGCGTCTCGTTCATAGAGCAGGGCGGTGGCGGCCTGGGCGGCGAACACCCCGGTGAGGTAGTCGGAGATGGTGAGACCGGGGCGCACGGGAGGGCGGTCGGGCTCGCCGGTGAGGTGGAGCAGTCCGCCGTAGGCCACGCCGTTGCGGTCAAGGCCGGGGCGCAGCGACTTGGGGCCGTCTTGGCCGAAGACGCTGATGCGCACGGTGACCAGGCGGCGGGGCAGCGCCTCGGGGTGGATGTTCCAGCGCTCCAGGGTCCCGGGGCGGAAGTTCTCGCACACCACGTCGGCATGTTGAGCTAGCTCTCGGAACAGTTCTTGACCTCGGGATTGGCGAAGGTCGAGGGTGACCGACTTGCGGCCCCGGCCCTCGACGGCCCAGAACAGCGAGTAGGGGTGGTCGCTCCCCTGCCCCGGCTCTTCGCCGGGGTTGGCGAAGGGGCCGATGGTGCGCATGGGATCGCCGGTACCGGGCTGTTCGATCTTTATGACCTCGGCGCCCTGCTCGCCGAGGATGCCGGCGCAGAACGGGGCGGCGATCCGGGTGCCAACGTCGAGCACCCGCAATCCGGCCAGGGGCTTACGCATCCCGATGCTCGGCGAAGACTTCCTTCATCGAGGACTTCTGCATGCGCCGCTCCAGCGCACCCAGGGCGGTGTCGGTGTTGTGCATCCAGTGATGGGCCATGAAGTGGTAATCCCAGGCGTCCTTTTGGCCCATCAGCTCCAGGGTCTTGTTGATGGACCGCTTCACCACTGCGGCGGTGGCCGGGGGCACGAGGGCGATGGCCTCGGCCATCTCCTGGGTGGCGGCGGCCAGCTCGTCGCGGGGCACCACCCGGTTGACCATGCCCAAGCGCTCAGCGTCGGCCGCGGTAATGGTCTGGGCGGTGAGCAGGAACTCCTTGGCCTTGCGGGGGGGCATCTCCCAGGGCTCGATGAGGATCTCCACCGCAGCGCCGGTCATTCGCAGCACCGGGTTCTGGAAGGAGGCGTCGTCGGAGGCCACGATCAAGTCGCACATGGCCGCCAGCATCACCCCCGCGGCGATGCACTTGCCGTGGACGGCGGCGATGGTGGGCTTGGGGAAGTCCCGGATCCGCAGGCAGCGGTCGAAGTACATGGTCTTCTCGTGGTGGAACTTGCCCTCCGGCGTGTCCCGCATGAGCCGCCACTTGTCGGGCTCCACATCGCCCACCAGCGCTTTCAGGTCGTGGCCCGCGGAGAAATGGCGTCCGTTGGCGGCCATGACCACCACCCGCACATCGTCGTCGGCCTCGGCCAGGTCGAAGGCGGCGTCGAGCTCGTCGATGAGCTGAGTGTCCTGGGCGTTGGCCACATCGGGACGGTCGAGGGTGATGGTGGCGACGGCCCCTTCGACGCTGTAGTTGATGGTGTCGAATGCGGTGCTCATGAGTGCTCCTAACGGGGCTCCCGAGGCAGGCCCAGGGACCCAAGCCTAATGTTTGAATGCGAACTTCTATCGGGGTTCCCTGGGAAGACCAAGAATTCGCTCCCCGATGATGTTGCGTTGGATTTCGCTGGTTCCGGCGAAGATCGTCGCTGCTCGATAGTACAGCCAAGACCGCTGCCAGCGGCCTCCGCCGGGGTTGTGGGGGTCGCCCCGCCACAGGGGGGCGGCGGGGCCCAGCACATCCATGGCCGTTTCATGGAGCCGTTGGCTCATCTCGCTCCAGAAGAGCTTGGCGGTGGCCGATTCGGAGCCGTGATCGCGGCCGTGGGCCAGCCGGGACAGCACCCTCCAGTTCTGAAGCTGAAACAGGCGGACCTCGATGAAGGCCTGGGCCAGAGCCTGGCGTATCACGGGGTCTTGGTTGCGGCCGGTCTCGGCGGCCAGTCGGAAGAGCTCGTCGAGCAATTGAGTGTGGATTACGAGCTGGCGGGGATTGGTGCCCCGCTCCACGCCGAGGGTGGACTGCGACACTCGCCAGCCGTTGCCGGGCTCGCCTATGACTTGGTCGTGGGCCACGAGCACGTCGTTGAGGAAGACCTCGTTGAAATCGGACTCGTCGGTGATCTGACGCAGGGGTCGGATGTCGACGCCGGGAGCGTGCATGTCGACCATGAAGGCGGTGATGCCTCGGTGTTTTGGCTCATCGGGATGGGAGCGGGCCAGGCACAGGCCCCAGTCGGCAAACTGGGCATAAGAGGTCCACACCTTCTGGCCGCTGAGCCGCCATCCGCCGTCGGCGGGGGTGGCCTGGGTGGACACCGAGGCCAGGTCGCTGCCGGCGTCCGGTTCGCTGAACAGCTGACAGAAGAGCTGCTCGGCGGGGAGGATCGACGGGAGCCAGCGCTGTTTCTGGTCAGGGGTGCCGTGGGCCAGGATGGTGGGGCCGATGAGGTTCACGCCAATGCGGCCAACCAGCTCAGGGGCTCGAGCCCGGGCCAGCTCCTCTTGGACGATGTAGTGGTGCAAGGGGCCAGCGCCTCGGCCGCCGTACTCCTCCGGCCAGGAGACGCCGACGAGACGGGCTTCAGCGAGGGCTGACTGCCAGCCTCTTAGGAAATCGACTTCTTTGCCCAAGTCGTCGAACAAGGGCGGCAGGCCTTGGCCATATTCCCAGGGGAGATTTCTTTTGAGCCATTGTCGGCACTCAGCCCGGAAAGCTTCCTGGTCGACAGTAGGGGCGAGATCCATTTCCCTTAGTTTGCACCATCTCTCGTTCTCGCCTTACTCGAAGCGGGCGCCCATCTGTTTGAGGATTTGGGTGGTGTGGACCGACGCCATGCGGCCTGGTTGGCCGGGGGTGTAGGTGACGGAGTCGATGGCGTTGGTGTAGGGGAAGGGGCCGTGGCGCTGGTAGATGTCCCATGAGACGGGGGAACGCCGGTCGATGCCCACGTCGATGCCCTCGAAGGGGGCCATGGTCCACATGCCGGTGAACTCCTCGCCGGCGGCTCTTTCTTCGCCGTCCACCAGCAGGCGCAGATCCCAGGCGAAGCTGTCGGTGATGGTGAAGGCGAGCTGCACGCTGCGCCGGCCCTCGGCCAGTGGGCCTCCGCTCAGGTGCCGCATGTGGCCGTAGCCGTTGTGGACGTAGACCACCTCGCCTCCCTCGACGTAGCAGGCGTAGCCGCCTCCCTGGTCGCCGTGGGCCACCAGCATCCCGGCGTCGCCTGAGGCGTAGTCGAATTCGATGTCGATGGTGAAAGACCGCGCCGCGATCAGCTTCATGCTGCGATAGCGCTCCAGGGTGTCGGTGCCCGGCACGATCCGCACCGGCGTCTCGTACACCGCTTCCGACTCAGGCCGCTGCACGAACTTGAGCATCGAGCCCTCATCCAGGGGGTACACCTGATAGCGGTGGGCGGCCTCCTCCCAGGCGTCGATCAGCTCTTGGCGCCGCTCGGGTTCGGCCTCCGACAAATCGACTGTCTCGGTGGGGTCGTCGGCCAGGTTGTACACCTCCCACTCGTGGTCGCCGAACGGGGTCATCGGCAAGTGCAGGGTGACGGCCTCCCAGCCGTCGCGGTAGAAGCCCCGATGGCCGATCTGCTCGTAGTACTGCTCGGTGTGCTGCTCGGGGGCGTCGCCGTCGGCGAACGTGGGGGCGAAGCTGGCCCCGGCCAGCGGCCCTTTCAGCGGCTGGCCGTTGCGCTCGGAGGGGGCCTCCAGTCCCACGATGTCCAAGACGGTGGGCAGCACGTCGGTGATGTGCAGGTACTGGCGGCGGAACCCGCCGGGGTCGGGAATCCGGCCGGGCCACGACGAGATCATGGCCACCTGGTGCCCGCCAGCGTGGGTGTTGATCTTGTAGAGCCGGAAGGGGGTGTTGCCGGCCATGGCCCAGCCCCGGGGATAGTGGGCCAGGGTCTGGGGCCCGCCCAGCAGGTCGAGGCGGGCGTGGTCGTCGTCGATGTCGCCTTGGGTGGGCGACAGCACCTCGAAGTACTGCGAGCAGCCGGTGTCCTCGCCTTCGCGGGACGCCCCGTTGTCGGAGGTGAACAGCACCAGCGTGTTGTCCCACTCGCCCAACTCCTCCAGGGCATCTCGCAGCCGCCCGAAGTTCTGGTCGACGTTGTCCACCATGGCGGCGAACACCTCCATGTAGCGGGCGAACACCTCCTTTTGGGTGTCCGACAGCTCGTCCCACGGAGCGACATCGTTGCGCTCCTCGGAGTTGCGGGGGGGAAGCGTGGTGCCTTCGTCGATGACGCCCAACTCGATCTGGCGGGCGAAGCGGCGCTCTCTGATCTCATCCCAGCCGGCGTCGTAGGCCCCCCGGTACTTCTCGATGTCGGCCTGCTTGGCCTGGAGAGGGGCATGGACCGCCCCATGCGACAGGTACAAGAAGAACGGCTGGTCGGGGCGGGCCGCCTTCTGCTCGCGCACCATGGAGATGGCCTCGTCGGTGATGTCGTCGGTGAAGTAGTAGTCGTCGGGATACTGGTTGGTGCGCACCACGCTGTTGTCGCGGATCAGCCGGTGGGGGTGGTGGAAGTTGGTGAACCCGTCTAGGAAACCGTAGTAGTGGTCGAATCCCCGCTGGAGCGGCCACGAGTGGCGGGGGCCCACCAGGTTGGAGTCCTTGCACAGGTGCCATTTGCCCACCATGAAGGTGGCGTAGCCCCCCGCCCTCAGGATCTCGGCCACCGTGGCGCAGTGCTCGGTGAGCTCGGAGGTGTAGCCGGGGTAGCCGGGATCGGAGTGGCACACGTGGCCCACGCCCACGTCGTGGTGGTTGAGGCCGGTGAGCAGCGATGCCCGGGTGGGCGAGCACATAGGGTTGACGTGGAAGTTGAGGTAGCGCAGCCCCTCGGTGGCCATCTTGTCGATGTGGGGGGTGTCGATCTCCGAGCCGTAGCAGCCCAGATCGGCAAAGCCCAGGTCGTCCACCAGCACTACGACGATGTTGGGCGCCCCCTGCGGCGCCCGCGCCGCCTCGGGCCACCATGGATCGGAGCCGGCTACGGTGCGGCCTGCCCGCCCCTCCCATCCCTCATACGGCTCAGGCCTGGTTGCTGCCTCGTCGGTCATCGGACCCTCGCTTCTCTTGATCGCAGTGTCAGTCGTCGAGTTTGAACACCCGCAGGGCGTTCTCCCGCAGGAACTTGGGCCACACGTGGTCGCGGAAGGGCACGTTGGGCAACTCGGTGAAGATGCGCTCCAGGGTGAGCCCGGCGGGGAAGTACCCGGCGTACATCACCTTGTCGGCCCCCCGAGTGTTGGCGTAGTCGATGATGGCGGAGGGGTAGTGCTTGGGGGCGAACGCCGAGGGCATGTAGTACAAGTTGGGCCACTTCAGCATCAGCTTCATGGCCAGCTTCTCCCACGGCTCAGCCCCGTGGCGCATCACCAGGCGCAGCTCGGGGAAGTCGTAGCACACCTGGTCGAAGTGCTCGACGTGCTGGGGTGCGCTGGGGAACCGGGGGCCGGCGATGCCGGCGTTGGCGATCACCGGGATGTCGAGTTCGATGGCGGTGGCGTACAGCGGGTACATGAGCGGATCGGACACCCCCACCTGGGGCATGAGGCCGGAGGGGAACACGCTCACCGCCTTGAGGTCGTGGTCGGCCTTCAGCTTCTTGACGTGGCGGACGGCGCCCATTACGTCGTTGGGATCCACCTCGGTCACGAAGTACACCCGGTTGGGGTGGAGCCGCTTGGCCTCGATGGAGGTCTCCGACAGCCCGAACAGCCCCTTGTCGATGCCCCAGCGGTCCATCTCGGCGATGGTGTAGGCGATGGGGTCGGAGCCCTCCTCGGCCTCGTCGGGGATGTCCTTGAACATGTACTCCACCGGCATCACAAACTCTTCGGTGGACTGGTCGTCTTTCAGTCCGGCCTGGAGGTTGGCGTACACCTGCTTTTTGGAGGCGAATGGGAACCCGATCATCAGGTCCACGACGCCGATTCCCTCGGGCATTGGCATTTTGTGCTCTTTCTGCTGGCTCAGTCCATCGAGAAGTCGGGATTGAGGGTGATGACCCAGAACATGGCGCCGGCGTCGTCCACAAGCTGCGCCATGCGCCCCGGCGGAGTGTCCATGGGCGGGACGACCACATGGCCGCCCAGCTCTTGGCACTGCGCGGCGGTGGCGTCGCAGTCGTCCACTGCGAAGTACACCGCCCAGTGGGGAGGTATGACCGGCGCGGGCAGCGGTCCTGCGCTGGCGATCATCTCGCCGTTATGCGAGATGCCCATCGATCCCTCCATGTCGAGGGGTATCGGGGTCCAGCCCAGCAGCTCGGAGTAGAACGCCATGGCCTTGTCGACATCGGAGGTGAGGAGTTGGTTCCAGCACAGGGTGCCGTGCTCGCTCTTCAGCGCGGCGCCGTCTTGGCCCAGCGCTTCCCACAGAATCGCCACTGCGCCGGTGGGGTCGGCCACCACCGCCATTCTGCCGGCACCAGACGGCTCCATCACCGGCCCCATCGGCGAGCCCCCGGCGGGCGCCACCTTGGCCAGGGCCTCATCCGCGTTGTCCACCGAAATGTAGGTCTCCCACACGTTGGGGATCCCCATTTCGCACATCTGCTGAGGCTTCTCGAGCAGCCCCAGCACCGGCTTCTCGCCCTTCAGTCCCAGCGTGTAGACCACTTCCGACCCCTCGAGCTCGTCGTGGAAGGTCAGCCCGAACAACGCCGAGTAAAACGCCTTGGCCTTGTCGGGTTCCTCAGTACACAAATCGACCCAGCTGAAATCGCCGTGGACATAGCCGTCAATCTCGGGCATGGGTTTTCTCCTGGTTCAGATGGCGTCGCCGACGTTAGTGCGGCGGGCGCCGATGGCCCACGTCAGCAGGGCCAGGATCATCAGGGGATCGAGGACCTCCCAGGCGGTCTGCTCGTATGCGAAGAAGTAGGCCATGATGAAAACCGCCACGGCCACGCCGAAAGCGATGACGGTGGCGATGGCGGTGAACGGATTGAACGGCTCCATGCCCTGCCGCTGGGCCATCACCCTGCCCCATCCGGAGCTGATGGCCACGCTGGCGCAGGCCAAGAACAGCGGGTCGATCGTGAACCAGAGGTTGCCGCTGTAGTTGAAGATGTCGGTGTAGAAATTGAGCAGGATGGCCACGGCCAATGCCACCAGGCTCACCGTGCGCACCCACGGCACCTTGCTGGTGTTGCGCCACATGATCCACACCCCGACAATGGCAAATACCAGAGGGCCGATCTGCCAGAGCTGCCACTTCCAGTTGTCGGCCAACTCGGCGTTGGGGTCGACTACCGCCGACCGCTCGACCCAGGCGAAAACAGCTACGACGAGGATGCCTACCCCGATGAGGGAATCGATGATTCCCAGATCCCGCCGGCGGAAGATGTGCTCAATCATGCTCATGCCATATTGAACACCCGCAGGGCGTTCTCGCGCAGGAATTTGGTCCAGACGTGGTCGCGAAATCCCACGTCGCGCATCTCGGTCATGATCCGCTCCAGCGACAGACCCGAGGGGAAGTACCCGGCGTACATAACCTTTTCGGCCCCCCGGGTGTTGGCGTAGCGGACAATGGCCTCGGGGTAGTGCTTGGGGGCGAACGCCGAAGTTGAATAGTGCAACCCCGGCCACTTCAACATGAGCTTGACCATCAGGTCTTCCCACGGCTCGGCGCCGTGGCGGGTGACCAGCACCAGTTCGGGGAAGTCGTAGCACACCCGGTCGAGGTGTTCGACGTGCTGGGGGCCCATCGGGAACCTCGGCCCCGGCACCCCGGCATTTATGCACATGGGGATCTCCAGCTCGCAGCACGCCGCGTACAGCGGGTACATGAGCGGGTCGCTGATATTGACCTGGGGGTGCAGCCCGGTGGGAAAGCATGCCGCGGCGATCACCCCGAGCTCGCTGACCGCACGGCGGAGGTCGCGCACCGCCTGCACCCCGAGGTTGGGGTCCACCAGGTAGCTGCCGTAGAGGCGGTCGGGATGCTCGGTGACCCCTCGGGTGCCCCAGGTGTCGCCGAAGTTCACCGGCAACAGTCCCTTGTCCACGCCCCAGCGGTCCATCTCGGCCAGTAGGTAGGCGATGAAGTCCACCGTGCCGTCTACCTGGGGCAGGTCTTTGAACATGTAGGCCGCACCGTGGCCAAAGGAGCGGCTCTCGGTGTCCTTCAGCAGCCCCTGGAAGTTGGCGTACCAGGCGTCGCGGTCAGACGGCACCCCCAGCATGAGGTCGACCACGCCGATGCCATCCATAGGGTGAGGGGCCATCTAGCGGGCCAGCGTCTCGAACAGGTCGGCGTCGGTGCGGCGCAGGCGGCGGTAGTTGGCCTCCCACATCATGGGGATGAAGTACTTGTGGTAGGCCTTTTTGGCCCGGGCCGCCTCAGCCTCGGGCATCTCGTGGCCCCCCACCACCTTGGCCTCGTAGTGGGCCCGGGCCGAGGACTCATAGGCGATGGCCTTGATGGTGGCCTCCTCGAGGGAGCCGCACACGAAACAGGCGCCGTGGTTGCCGATAAGCACCACCGACCGGTCGCCCAGCGCATCGGCCATCCGGGGGCCGTCCACCGGGTTGTCGATGCCGTTGTCGGCGTAGTGGGCCTGCTCCTCGTAGAACAGGCAGGCGTCGGCCGAGTAAAGGCCCACGTCCTTGCCGGTGGTGGAGAGCACCTCCACGTAGTGGGAGTGGGTGTGGATCACCGAGTTGGCGTCGGGGCGGGCCTCGTAGAACCCGGCGTGGAACCGCACCGCTGGCGACGCCGGGGTGTCGCCGTCGAGCAGGTTGAGATCCATGTCGTAGCAGTTCACGTCGCTGGGCAGCGTCTCGCTGAAGTAGCCGAACGGCGACACCCAAAAGGCGTCGGCCCGCTCGGAGTCGCGCACCGACACGTGGCCCGCCACCCGGCTCTCGCACCCCTCCCGGGCCAGGATGCGCCGGGAGGCGGCCACCTGGAAGGCGGGATGGTCTTCGGTCCAGGTCTTGGTCATCGCTTCTCCTTGGTTTTGTCCTCAGAATATTTCCGGGTCGGCGGCCACCGCGTCGGGGACTGGCCAGCGGAACAGCTCGGCGGCGTTGCGCCAGCAGATCTTCTCGGTCTCTTCGGCCTCGAACCCCTCTAGCTGGCGGCGCACCACCTCTTGGGTGTCGGGCCAGGTGGTGTCCACGTGGGGATAGTCCGACTCCATCATTATGTGGCTAACCCCGATGTGGTCGCGCAGCGACAGGCACGAGGTGTCGTCGATCACGCAGAACCAGAAGTTGCGCCGGAACACCTCGCTGGGCTTCATGTCGATGTTGGTCCAGGTGCCGTACATGTCGTGGTAGCGGGTGATGTGGTCGAGCCGGTCGATCAGCCCCGGCACCCAGGCGATGCCCCCCTCCGACATGGCGATGCGCAGGTTGGGGAACCGCACCGGGATCAGCGAGTAGAGCCAGTCGACCGCGGCGAACATGGCGTAGCCGAAGAACAGCACCCCGATGGTGTCGGGCGGGGCGTCGGGCGCGGTGGAAGGAGCCTGCGACGACGACCCCACGTGCAGGCAAACCACGGTGCCGGTGTCCTCGCAGGCTCGGATGAACGGGTCCCAGTGGCCGGTGTGCAGCGACGGCAGCTTCAGCTTCTCGGGAGCCTCGCTGAACGACACCGCCCGAAAACCCCGCTCGGCGTTGCGGTATATCTCTTCGGCGGCCACCTCAGGGTCGTACAGCCAGGGGATCTGGCAGGGGATGATCCGGTCGGGGTAGCGGCCGTGCCAGCCGTCCAGGATCCAGTCGTTCCAGGCCCGCACGCAGGCCAGGCCCAGCTCCGCGTCGTCGGTCATCCGCATGAAGTTCTGGCCGGCGAACCCGGGCAGCGCGGAGGGGAAGTTCAGCGACGCATAGATCCCGTTGAGGTCCATGTCGGCGATTCGGGCGTCGATGTCCCACGCGCCCCGGCGCATGTGGTCGAACCGCACCGGGTCGAAGCCGTACTCCGACACCGGTCGCCCGGCCACTGCGTTCATCCCCACGGTGGGAAAGCGGCGCCCGTCCACCTCCCAGGCGTGCATGCCGTCGTCGTCGGTCACCACTGTTGGGCCCCGGTCGCCGAACCGGGCCGGGATGCGGCCCTCGAAGGCGTCAGGGGCCTCCACCACGTGGTCGTCCACCGAGATGAGCAGGTTGTGGCGCACCCGGCGCTCGGGTTCGGGCAAAAAGGTCACCGGGTGGGCGTCGCCCTGGGTGTCGCGCACCGTGAACCCGATGCGCCCCATGTCGGAGAGCTTGACCACGGCGCCTGCCCAACCGATCCAGCCCAGCCTTGGGCTGCCTACACCTGGATGTCGTAGAGCTGGCGGACGTTGCCCGACACGATGGCGTGGCGCACATCGTCGGTGGTGTCGGCGAAGTGCTCGGCGATCACCGCCTGGCTGTGGGGCCAGGTGGACACGTGGTGGGGGAAGTCGTTGCCCCACATCATGGTCTCGGTGCCGATCACGTCGCGGGCGGCCACCCCGGTGAGGTCGCGCATGAAGGTGACCCGGAAGTTCTTGCGCCAGTAGTGCGACGGCTCCTCCTGGCAGTTCATGTCGGGGAGGAGCTGAGCGTTGCGGTGGAACCAGTAGTCGGCCCGCTCCAGCAGATTTCCGGCCCAGCCCACGTCGTTCTCGGCGGAGACGATCATGAGGTCGGGGAAGCGGTCGAACACGCCGCCGAAGATGAGGTCGAGCACCACCTCTTGGATGTCCACCGTTTGCAGCACCGATCGGGTGGACGTGCCCTTGTCCCAGGACTTGTCGGGGTCGCGGGTGGTGGCTGCGTGGAGGTTCACCGGCATGGAGTGCTCCACCGCCGCGGCCCACAGCGGGTCGAATGACGGGTCTTGGTAGGGGTTGTCCTCGCCGTTGATCACCGGGATCATCACCCCTTTGAGGCCGATGTCGCGGCAGCGCTTGATCTCCTTGGCCGCCCGGTCGAGATCAACCGGCGACAAAAGGCCGATGCCCACGAACGTGTCGGGGATCTGGCTCACGAACTCTCCGACCCAGGTGTTGTAGGCCTCGAACAGGGCCCACTGGAACTCCACGTCTTGGATCGGGTACATCTGCATGGCGATGGTGGGATAGAGCACCTCGCCGGTCACCCCGTCAGTGCGCAGCGCCTCCATGCGGACCTCGGGATCCCAGCCCACGTCGGGCACGTCCTCGTCCCAGCGGCCCTTGGCCCGCACGTTGTCGTCAGTGCGCATGCACCCGGCCAAAAGCCCCACCGGAGGGAGCCGGGCCTGGTCGCACACCAGGCGGTCGGTGGTGGGCTCGTGCACCAGCCGGGGGGCCCGATCCCGGTAGGCCTCCACCGTGTAGATCTGCCACAGGTCGTGGGGCTCGATCACGTGGGAGTCGGCGGAGAAGACGTCGAAGCCGTTGTCGCTCATCGCCACCGATGTTATGGGAACGCGTGCAGAAGCCGCCCATCGCCGGGGGTGCTGGGGAAAAGGACGGGTATCGTGGCCGTCGTGAGCGTGTGCGCATTCATCGGACTGGGCAACATGGGGTTCCCGATGGCCGGGCACTTGGCCGCCGCCGGCCAGGAGGTGCGGGTGTTCAACCGGACCGCCGCGGTGGCCGAGCGCTGGGGGGAGGCCCACGACGGCGCGGTGGCCGCAACCCCGGCGGAGGCGGCCGACGGGGCCGAGTTCGTGTTCACCTGCGTGGGGGCCGACGACGACCTGCGGGCGGTGGTGCTGGGCGACGACGGGGCTCTGGGGGCGATGGCCGCCGGCTCGGTGCTGGTAGACCACACCACGGCGTCGGCCGAAGTGGCCCGGGAGATGGCCGAGGTGTGTGCTGGGCGGGGGATCGGCTGGCTGGACGCCCCCATCTCTGGCGGCCAGGCCGGGGCCGAGAACGGCGTGCTGACGGTGATGTGCGGCGGCGAGGCCGAGCATTTCGAGGCCGCCTGCCCGGTGATGGACGCCTATTCGTCGGCGGTCACCCTTCTGGGACCGGCCGGCAGCGGGCAGCTCACCAAGATGGTCAACCAGATCCTGTGCGCCGGCGCCGTGCAGGGGGCGGCTGAGGCGCTGGCCTTCGGCGAGCGGGCCGGGCTCGACATGGAGAAGGTGCTGGCCGCCGTCACCAAGGGGGCGGCGGGGTCGTGGTACCTCCAGAACCGGGGCCACACCATGGTGGCCGACGAGTTCGACTTCGGCTTCGCCATCGACTGGATGATCAAAGACCTCGGCCTAGTAGCCGACGCCGCCGCCGAACTCAACGCCCCCATCCCCCTAGTAGAACTCTGCCGCCACTACACCCAAGAGACGGCGGCGCTTGGCGAAAACCGCCTAGACACCACCGCCATAATCCGCCGTTACCGATAGCGGGCTACTGGGAACTCAGTAGAGGGATTCGCTGCCCTTTTCACCCGTCGCGGCGTCGGTGTCGCCGCTCAGGGCTTCTATGACGGATTGGCGGGCGGTGGTGATGCCGGAGGTGAGGGCGGCGTTGTCGGCGGTGACGGTGACCAGGCGGAAGCCCTGGGCTACGCGGGTGGGGGTGAGCGTGGGGGTGGAGTGGATGCCGGGGACCACACCGTGGGTCTGGCAGGCGGCCACGATGGCGGCAAGGGCGTCGTCAAACGAGGTTTCGCCATCGTTGTTACCGGGAGGCAGGCCCAGGCTCACCGACAGATCGGCGGGGCCGACGTACACGGCGTCGACCCCGGGGGTGGACACGATGTCGTCCAGGTTCTCCAGCGCGGCCACCGTCTCCACCATGGGGATGCACTTCACCGCCTGGTTGGCCCCGGCGAAATAGCCCGGACCGTCGCGCAGCGCCACCCGGGTGGGGCCGAAACTGCGGGATCCCTCGGGGGCGTAGCGGCAGGAGCGCACCGCGGCCTCGGCCTCCTCACGGCTGTTGACCATGGGGATGATGATGCCCATCGCTCCGGCATCCAGCACCCGCCCGATGATGCCCTGCTCATTCCACGGCACCCGTACCACCGGGGTGGCCGTGCCGAGGTCGATGGCGGCCAGCATCGCCAGCGCGTCGGAGTAGTCGGCCAGGCCGTGCTGCATGTCGATGCACACGTAGTCGAACCCGGCTTGGGACATGATCTCGCAGCTCACCGCCGTGGGCAACCCCGCCCAGGCACCCAACGCGGGGCGCCTCGAAGCAAAAGCCTCGGCCAGCGGATGGGATGCAGATACGGAGTCGCTCATGGCCGCAACCGTATCCCCCGATGTGGGGGCAGATTCAGTTGGGTATGGACCCGCCTAGGGAGTGGCGTCCCGCATCGGGCCGGCCGGCACCAAATCGCCCTTTGCGCCCACATCTGGGTCTTGTGCCAAGAGTTGGAAGGAGTCGTTGCTGGACAATTTGTCCGGCCCCAACGATGCGTAGGGCTGGCCGGCAACCGAGAACTCTCCGATGTTGGCGATGGCCTCGGCGAAGGTCTCATGGGTCAGGTTGGGCCCGGCCGCGGTGGCCAACAACTCGAAGATCTGGAAGAACCGGCAGTGGAAGGACAGAGAGGTAAACCAACGCGGCTCGCCAGTTTCGAGGGTGTCGGGGTGCTTGACCTCGATATCGGGATGTTTGGCATTGAAGGCGTCCAGGCATTCCTTGAACCGGGGATCGGTCTCGAAAATCTGGGCATCTGTCATGGGCCCCACGGTGATCACACCCCGGGCCGACTCGGGGTTGACGTTGGCTCCGAGGTTGGCGCCCAGCCCGGAGGAGTCGGTGGCCCAGATATCCACCTCGAGGCCGTTGAGCCTGGCATTCTCGACGCCGGCCGAGGCGTTGCCAACCAACAGCAGAGTGTCGGCACCCGATGCCCTGATGCGCTCGGATAGGGCGGCCCACTCCTGATTCTCGGCAACGATATCGGCCACCTGCGAGGAGGTGGCGAGTTCGAGCACGGGCTCGACTCCCCGATCCCGCAACAGGTTGGCAACGTTCTCGAGTTCTGGGGCAGCAGAGATGTCGGCGACTATCGCTATCGACCTGCCCTCGAGCATTCCCTCTTCTTTGAGCAGGGTGAACAGGGCGCTGGTGCTGACCTCGCGCGTCGTTCGCGCGTTGACCCAGGGAGCCCGGGCTTGGGCCAGGCTGTCGGGGGTAATGATTCCCCCCACCAGGATCGTCTCCTGTTGGTCGACGATGCAGGTGTTGGCCACCGCGGCCGGGCCGAGGAACCCGAACAAGACTGCGAACACCTCGTTGTCCTCGGTCACCCGGAGGCAGGCGGCCTCGGCCTCGGTGGCGCCGATGGGGTTGTACTTGTCTGTGAGGGCTACCAACTGGCGGCCGTTGATGCCGCCCCGCTCGTTGATGTCGTCGACCAGCGCCTGGATCTGCAGGTCTTGGTCGCCCCAAGTGTTCACGGCGAAGCCGAGATCAACCATTAGTTCGGTGTCGAGGTAGGTGACGCCGACGGTGATGGTGTCGGCGGTGACCCCTCGCCACGTGGCGGTCAGCTCGATCTCGGGCTCCGGCTCCTCGGTGGGGGCCGGTTGGAACTCGGGCTCCTCCTCTTCGGGAGCTTCGGCAAGTCCGTCCTGCTCCGGCTCCGGCTCCTCGGGGGCGGCCTCTTCGGCCTCGGGTTCGGGCGCTTCTGGTTCTGGTTCTGGCTCCGGCTCGGCCGCGACCGGGGCCTCGGTGGCCGGGGCCTCGGTGGCCGGGGCGTCGGCATCGCCTTCGTCGTCGTTGCCTCCGCAGGCGGCAGCGACCATGGCCAGTGCCACGAGTATCCCGATCAGCCAATGCGTCTTGGTGGTCTTCATGAGGTTCCCCTTCCGCGTCCCTCGCAGATGCCGAACTCAGATCAGCTCAGGCTGACAGATCGGCAAGAGAATCATATACCAACAGGGTTTAATGGTGCCCCCGAGAGGTTCACGGATGCGGCGTCGCTCATGGCCGCAACCGTGTCCCCCGTTAGGGGGAACTAGTCAGTTCGGTTGTTGGCTAACGCCAGTAGTTATTGGCCGCGGCGATGGTCTGGAACTCAACGGCCACGACGTGGGCCGAGCTGATGAGTTGAGCGGTATCGCCGGCGTAGTCGTCGCGCAGGCTCCCTCGTACCTCGGCATCGGTTTGGATCGAGGCGATGGTCTTGCGGGCGACCATGATGGCCAGCTCACGGCCTTCAGCGGGCGTCGCTGTTATGAGGGTGGGGATGACGTCGTCGAAGACGGACATAAACAATTCCTTTCGGATCAGGGAGTGGCGTCTCGCATTGGGCCGATGGGCACGAGTTGCCCTCGGGCGCCCAGATCGGGATCTTGGGCTACGAGCTGGAAGGAGTCGTTGCTGGAGTACTTGCCCGGTCCGAATGAGGCGTAGGGCTGGCTGGCAACAGAGAACTGGCCAGCGTTCTCAATGGCTGCTGCGAAGGTCTCATGGGTCAGGATGGGACCGGCTTCGGTGGCCAGATACTCAAATATCTGGAAGAAGCGACAGTGGCCGGACAGGGCGGTGAACCACAGCGGCTCGCCTTCCTCCAAGGTGTCGGGATGCTTGACCTCGATGTCGGGGTGAGCAGCGGCAAATGCATCCTTGCATTCCTGCATCCTCGGATCGGATTCGTATGTCTGGGCCCCGGTCATGGCCGACACGGAGATCACACCCCTAGCGGACTCAGGATCGACGTTGGCACCTAGGTTGCTTCCCATTCCGGAAGCGTCGGTTGCCCAGATGTCTACTTCGAGGCCGTTGATAGCAGCGTTTTCAATGCCGGCTGACACGTTGCCGACGAGCAGAAGGGTGTCGGCGCCGGCTGCCCTGATGCGCTCCGACAGTGCGGCCCACTCCTGGTTCTGGGCGATGAGGTCGGCAACGTTGGAGGAAGTGGCAATTTCGAGAACCGGCTCGACGCCATGATCCCGCAACAGCCCGGCAACCTCATCTAGCTGGGGGGCTGAGGGGAGGTCGGCCACAATGGCGATCGAGCGTCCCTCGAGCATCCCCTCCTCGTCGAGCAGGGTGAACAGCGCGCTGGTGGTGCGCTCACGCGGGGCTCTCTCGTTGACCCATGGGGCCCGGGCTAGGGCCAGCCGATCGGCGGTGATGGTCCCGCCCACCAAGATCGTCTCTTGTTGGTCGACGATGCAGGTGTTGGCCACCTCGGCGGGGCCGAGGAACCCGAATAGCACGGCGAACACTTCGTTGTCCTCGGTCACACGGAGACAGGCGGCCTCGGCCTCGGTGGCCCCGATGGGGTTGTACTTGTCCATGATGACCTCAACTTGGCGGCCATTGATGCCGCCTCGGTTGTTGATGTCGTCCACCAGGGCCTGGATGACCTTCTCCTGGTCGCCCCAGGTGGCTGGCGAGAAGCCGAGCTCGACCAGTTGGTCGATGTCGAGATAGGTGACACCGATGGTGATGGTCTCGGCGGTGACCCCTCGCCAGGTGGCGGTCAGGGGGATCTCTGGCTCCGGCTCTGCGGTGGGAGCCGGTTCGAACTCTGGTTCTTCTTCCGGTTCAGACTCTTCTGGCTCGGGTTCTTCGGGTGCGGCCTCTTCGGCCTCGGGCTCCGGGTCGGGGGCTTCGGCCTCGGGGTCGGGGGCGGCCGGGGCTTCGGTGGCCGGCGCCGCCGGTTCGTCGGTACCGGTGTCGTCGTCGTCGTTGCCGCCGCAGGCCGCGGCAATCATGGACAGCGCTACGAGCATGGCGATAAACCAGCGCATCATCTTGGTCTTCATGGGGTTCCCCCTCTGTGGTCCCCTGATGGGTGCCGGGCCGGACAGGCCGTCCCGGCTCAGGGGATCATATGCGGTCTGGGGTTACCGGTCTCCCTGAGCGGGCGACTGGGTACTGCCGCTCGGGAGCGTCGCAGGGGACCCGGCCGGTGGATGGTCCCTGGGCCGGATCGCCGGTCAGCAGCTCGGCCCCGGCGGGGGCGTATTGGAGGATGTAGGCCTTGCGCACTTCGTCAGTGGTATTCGGCCCGGTCAGATGGGGGGTGAGCGACGAGAACACCACCGCCCCGCCCGCCGGCACTGGGGCAGCTACCGCCGTTTCGCACTGCTCGAAGCACTCGAAGCCCAGGGGATCGACGTAGGTGTGGGCCAGTGTGCCGTGGAGGTGGACGCCGGGGGCCACCCACGGGCAGCCGTTCTCCACGGTGGTGTCGGTGAGAGCCATCCACACGGTGAGGTACTGCTGGGGCTCGATGAAGGTGTAGCCGTTGTCTTGGTGCCAGGGGAACCGGCGGGGCTTCTCGGGCTTCTTGTACACCGCCTGGTCCCAGTAAAGGTTCACGTCGGGACCCACGAGGTCGGTGCACACCGCGGCGATGCGGGGATCGGCGGCCACCTTGCGCAGAAGGTTGGAGCGGGCCACAAGGTGGGGAGTGAAGGTGATGGCCCCGGCCTCGGCGATCATCAGCCGCTCGCCCTCGATTTGGCGGAGGCCGGCCTCGGTCTCGGCCTCGATGGCGTCGATCTCCTGCACCACCGCGGCGATGGTGTCGGCATCGAGCAGGTCTTCCATCACGAAGAACCCCTGTTGGTTGAACGCCTCGGTCTGCTCGGGGGTCAGCGCCGCGGGCGACGAGGTGGCCAGTTGCCAGGCGAAGTCCTGGTTCCAGGGGTGAGGGGTGTAGGTGCCGTCGGCCATCAGAACACCAGGGTGACGTGGCTGTGGGGCGGCAGGGCCAGTGGGTCGCCGAGGTCGATGTGGTCTTCGACTGGCACCACCCGGTTGGGGTCTTCGGGCGTGTTGGCTGCGGCGGGGTCGTCGGCCCACAGAGTGGTACGCGTTGCCGTCCCGCCAATGCCGTCGAGGTCAACCAAGAGTTCGTCGTCGGGGAGCCGGTTGACCAGCGACAGGTGGAATTGGCCGGAGTCGGGGTCGCAAGTGGCTGCGGCATCAAGTGCCGCCATCCCTCCGTCGGGGGCGTTGGCGGCGTCGATCCCGGCCTCAGTCAACACTGCCACGTCCAACCCGGTGCTCTGGGCGCAGCGGCGGGCCACTGCCAGAGGATGGAAGGTGGTCTGGCGCACCACCCCGTCGGGCGTGGTGTAGATCGGGCCCAATACGTTCACCATCTGCGCTTGGGTGGCCAGTGACACCTTGTCGGGATGGCGCCACAACACATGCAGCCAGGTGGCGTGGGCTAGGGCGTCCTTGAGATTGAAGTGGTACTCGATCATGGGGACGGGCTCAGTGTGTATCGGTGGACCCACCTCGGCCCGGCGCCGTCGGTTGATCACCTCGGGCTGGTCGGCCATCGACAGATAGGGCTCGGGCCACACCCCCCACTCGTCCACGCAGATCCGCAGGTCGTGGTGTAGCTCGCGCCGCCGCTTGGCTGCCCCGATCAGCCCCCAGGTGTCGCAGATCGCCGCCTCTGATGACATCGGGCCGGCCAGGACGCCCTCGTAGCTGAGCTCGTTCCAATAGAAGTGCAGCGACAGCCAGTCGAGCACAACCCCGGCCTCGTTGAGCACCGTCCAGTTCCAATCGGGATCTTCGGCGCCCACCCCCACCAGTGAGATGCGGTTGTCGGACCACCGCAAGAGTTTCCCCCACTCCCGGGCCAACTCGGCATAGGACTCCGCGGAGGTGTGCATGTGCTGCCACCAGCCGAAGTTCTCGTTGCCAATGCCCCAGATGGCCACGTCGTGGCGCTTGGGGTGGGGCCCGCCTTGCCGCAAGCCCACCTCGGGGACGGGCAGGTCGCTGTTGCAGTAGGCCAGCCACTCCAGTGCCTCGTCGATAGTCCCAGTAGAGGCGTTCAAGTTGAGATACGTCGCCGAGCCCAGCAGCCGGGCGTAGGCCAAGAACTCCTCGGTGCCGAAGCGGTTGGGCTCCAGCGTGGACCAGGCCAGATCGAAGCGGGAGGGCCGGTCCTCGGGCGGGCCGATTCCGTCGCGCCAGTGGTAGCCCGAGGCGAAGTTCCCCCCCGGCCAGCGCAGCACCGGCGGGGCCAGCTCTCGGGCCGCATCCAATACGTCGGAGCGGAACCCGTCGGCGTCGGCCAGCGGCGATCCCGGCTCGAACACCCCGCCGTAGATGGCCCGCCCCATGTTCTCCAAGAACTGCCCGTACACCCGCTGGTCGATCGCCCCCGTCGTCCGCCTCGGATCGACCAAGACCGTGGCTGTTGGCGTTGACATGTCTGCTATTCCACCAGATGTCCGTCGCGTAGCAGGGGGTCGAAGTGGTGCAGGGGACTCTTGAAGCCGTCGAACTGCTCGAAGCCCAGATCCACGGTGCCGGCCGCACAGCAGTGGAACACCATGGCCGCTCGTATTCCTTCGGAGATGTTGTCGGTGGAGCAGTGCATCAGGTGGCTGTCGAACACCAGCAGATCGCCGGTCGACATCATCACGGCCTGGCGGTCGGACATGTCGTGGTCGACTATCTCCACGTATCCCTGGTTGGCGTTGGGCCGCCGGTCGGTGATGTGTTCGTGGACCGGCTCGGTGTGGCTGCCGGGCAGGATGTGCAGGCAGCCGTTTTCCATGGTGGCCTCGGTCACCGCTAGCCACAGCCCCACGATGGGCCGGGGCGGGTCGAACGGGAAGTAGAAGCTGTCTTGGTGCCAGGGCTGGCCCCACGCACCGGGGTTCTTGAATATGAACTGCGACAAGAAGCAGTCAACGTCGGGGCCGATCAGGTCGCGCAATATCTCGGCGATCCGCTCGTCGTGCAGAAACGACGAGAACACCGGTCGGTCGTGGAGGGTGAACACCTTGGACACGGTGTCTTCGGGGAGAGTGCCGCTCAGGTTCCCCTGGGATTCGGGGGCGACGTACATTCCTTCGGGCGTGTCACCGGTGGAGTCGATGTGGCGCACCACGCCGACCACATCGTCGAGCATGCGGTCGCCCACCTCGGGTGGGGCGAAATCGTCCAAAATGAAGAACCCCTGGGCACCAAAGCTGTCGAAAGCAGCCGGGGGCGTGGTGGAGGTAACCGCCATTTGTGGAGCTGATGGGACTCGAACCCACGACCCCCTGCTTGCAAAGCAGGTGCTCTAGCCAGCTGAGCTACAGCCCCGGACTGTTCAAGCGTACCGGGCGATTTGCGGGGCCAACGACCCAATAGCCCGCTCAATGTGACCGGCTGGCGTAGTCGTGGTGGAATGGCCCCGGTGCGTTTCGATCTGAGCGACGATCAGGAGTTCTTCCGGGAAACGGCCCGGCGATTCATCGAGGCCGAGGTCCCGATCAGCGTGGTGCGAGAGTGGCACGAACTCCCGGACGGGTGCCCCGAGAGTTGGTGGCAGGCGGCTGCTGAGCTGGGGTGGACCTCGCTGATGGTGCCCGAGTCGCTGGGCGGCGGCAGCATCTCTGGGCGGCCGATCGTGGACCTCACCATTGTGGCCGACGAGATGGGCCGGGGAGTCACGCCGGGGCCGTTCATGCCCACCAATGTGGTGGCCGACACCCTGGGCCGATCGGGCTCGCCCGACCAGCAGGCGCTGCTCGAGGGGGTTCTGGCTGGCGAGGTTGTTCTGGCCTGGGCGTTCTGCGAGCCGGGCGGCGACTGGACCGCCAGCCACATTACCGCCGCGGCCGTTCCATCGAACGGCGGCTATGCGCTCACCGGTACCAAGGTGGCAGTGGAGGCCGGCCCGCAGGCCCACCACCTGCTGGTCACCGCCCGCACTGCCGAAGGTTTGGCCCAGTTCTTGGTGCCCTCCGATGCTCCCGGTGTGACCATCGCTCCCCAGGAGTCGCTGGATCTGGGCCGCCGCTTCGCCGAAGTGCGCCTGGTGGGAGTGGCCGTCGGCCCCGAAGCCCTGGTGGGGGCACCGGGTGCGGCCACCGAGGCCGACGTGGCCCGACAATGCCTCCTAATGCAGTTGCTTCAGTGCGCCGACAACGCCGGGTCGTCGGCCAAGGTGCTGGAGTTCACCATCGAGTACGCCTTCGACCGTTACTCCTTCGGCCGGCCTCTGGCGTCGTATCAGGCCCTCAAGCACCGATTCGCCGACATGAAGCTCTGGTCGGAGGCTTCCCAAGCAGCAGTCGACGGCGCGGCCGACGCCTTCGCTGACGGTCAAGACGAGGCTCGGATGGTGAGCGTGGCCAAGTCGTACGTGGGCGATCGCTCGGTGGAGCTCATGCAGGACTGCGTGCAGATGCATGGCGGCATCGGAGTGACTTATGAGCACGACCTTCACCTGTATCTGAGACGAGCCACCGTCAACCGGGGGCTGTTCGGAACGCCGGGCGACCACCGTGTGACCTTGTCGAAAATGATGGGGTACTAGGGGGAGCAATGGACGACTTCGTGTATGCCGAAACCGATCCTGCCGAGTTGGACCGATATCGAGAGGAGGTCGAGACGTGGATGAACGAGAACATGCCCCGTCGCGACCCCGTCAATCCCTGGCACCCCACCCAAGACGATGACCTGAGGAGCAGCCGCAACCGGGAGCTTCAGCGGCGGCTTTACGACGGGGGGTACGCCGCGGTGTGCTATCCCAAGGAGTACGGAGGCCAGAGCCTTACCGCCGCCCACCAGAAGATCATTGACGACGTGAGCATGGACTTCGACATGCCCATCTTGTTCAGCGTGCCCACCCTGTCGATCTGCGGGCCGGTCATATTGGAGTTCGGCACCGAGGAGCAGAGGCAGCGCTACATCCCGGCGTGGATCAGGGGCGAAGAGCTGTGGGTGCAGTTCATTTCCGAGCCCAGCGGCGGCTCCGACATGGCCGGCGCCCTGACTCGGGCCGACCGGGACGGCGACGAGTTCATCATCAACGGGTCCAAGATCTGGAGCACATTCGCCCAGCGTTCCGACTACGCCCTGATGCTGGCCCGAACCAACTGGGAGGTGCCCAAGCACCGGGGGCTGACCATGTTCATCGTCCCCATTCACCATCCCGGCATCGAGATCCACCCCATCCAGATGGTGGACCGTACCGAGGAGTTCTGCCAGGAGTTCTTCAACGACGTTGCCATCCCGGCGGCCAATGTGGTCGGCAAGGTGAACGATGGATGGACGGTGGCCAGCCGTCTGCTGTTCCACGAGCGGGCCGCAGTGGGCAACGCCTCCCCCTACACCCAGGGCCGACACCGCAACCGGACCGCCGACGGGGTGGAGGATCTGGCCGCCATCGCCCAGGTCCACGGCGGTGCTGACATGGGTCGCCACCGCCAGCGGCTCGGGTACATGGAGACGCTCAGCCGAGTGGAGGAACTGCTATCGGACCGGGTGGTGAAGGGCATCGAAGGCGGCTTTCTGCCCGCCCCGGCCGGTTCGCTGGTGCGTCTGTTCCACGGACTGTCCCGCACCGAGCGCCAGACGGTGGCCATGGAGATGCAGGGCGACCGCGCCTTGGTCTGGAACCAGGGGGAGTCCTCCGGTGCATTCGGCTTGGAATATATTCAGCGCCAGCAAGCCTGCATTGGCGGCGGAACCACCGAGATGGCCCGCAACATCATCAGCGAGCGCATCCTCGGCATGCCCCGTGAACCCGCCGCCGACCGCGACCTCCCTTTCAACCAAGTCCCCCGCAGCGGCTAGCTGCGCTGAACCTCTACGACGCTAGGGGGCGGCCGAAGGGGAGAGAGTCTTGCCAGGTGGCGAGGAAGGACTCGGCTCTTTGGGCGGCGGCGAGGAAGAGGCCGTCGGGGTGATCGGCGATTTCCTCTAGGGAGGCGGTTATCTTGGCGGCGGCATCGGCGGTGATGGCCTCGGGGGTTGGGTCGCTGGTGGGCCACCAGGCGAACAGGGGGCCGGCGGTGGAGATGAAGTCGGGGACCACGGTGGTATCGGACCGGCCGAGTACGGCCAAGGCCTTTGCGGTGACCGGAATAGGGCCGTAGGGGACCAGGGTGCCCACCTCCAAGCCCTCGGCGACCGTGTGATTCACCACTCCCATGCGCGAACCCGCAAACAGCACGTCGGCTGGGCCGTGCATTTCCACAATCGTGCCGCCCCGATCCTCAACCGCGATTGTCAGAGCATCGCAAATCGATCCCGAGCCCTCTATGGCTACCGTGCGGCCGTCTAATTCGCCGGCGGCGGAGGCCGCCGCGGCCACCACCCCTGCTACGGCTGCCTGGTCGGCCACTTCGCCTATTCCTGCACGGGGGTCGGCCTCGGCCAATGACGCCAGTGCGGCCCGGGGTACCCGGGTGCCCGGTTCGGGCAGGAAGCGGCCGGAGGCCACCATGGGGGCGATCTCGGCGGTGAACTTGGCCACTGCGTCGGCCCGGTCGTCGTCGAGGGCGTTGATCCCCGCCGAGGCACCGTTGCGACGCATCTCGAAGGTGGCGAAGGCGTAGGTCATCGACCGAGCCAAGTCGCTGGCTCCGCCGGGCAGGATCTTGCGGGCCGACCGAACCATGCCCACCGACTCAGGCGCGTCGGCCAAGTCGAACACGATGAAGGCATCGACCGTCTCGAGTTTCTCTATGGGCAAGACCTGCTCCCCGCTTGGGCGGCAATCAAAGGAAAGTTGGTGGGTGTCGTTCTAGTCGTCTGAGAAAGCGTCGTCCCAGTCGTCTTCATTGTTGGCAGGGGAGGGCTTGTCTTCTTGATGGTCTAGGCCGGCCACGATCTCTTTGACCCGCACCTCGGCGTCGTTGATGCGTCCCCGGCACACCCGGATCAGCTCGGCGGCCCGCTCGACTTTGGTTGCCAGCACGTCGATGTCTATGTCCTCGGCTTCCAACTCGCCGAGAATCTGTTGAAGCTCGCTCAACGCGTCGGCATAGCCGATCTCTGGTGTGCTCATCGTGTTGTGCTCCTCATTGACTCTGAGACACGGTGCTGTGCAGTTCGCCCTCAGCCAGGGTGGTCACCAGCTCATCGCCGACAGCTAGCGACACCGGGTCGCGCACAACTTTGCCGCTATGGCGGGTGATCGACCAACCGCGGGCCAAGATTGCCCGAGGATCAAGCAGGCGCACCCGGCCCTCCAGATTTTCCAGTTCCTTAGAAGCGGATTTCGGGATTCGCAGGGCCAGGGCTGTCGTCCTCGACTCAATCAGGTCAAGTGTGCGCCGACCGTTGACGATGGCAGTCGACACCCGGTGGTACATGGCCCCCGCACAACCGTCCACCGTGCGGGTCTCGCCCCGGGTCCGGCTCTCGGCCAGCTCCCTGATTCGCCCGGCTCGGCGCTGAAGTCTGCTACCCGCTCGAAGCAGATGGCTGTCAGCGGCTCGGGCGGTGGTCTGGCTCACGTTCACAAGCCGCTGGTCGGCGTCACCCAACAGCCGCTTGGCCCAGTCGGCGATGCTGCCCCAAGCCTGCTCGGCTGCTTCTAGGTGAGCCCGCGCCACCGTCACGATGAATACCGCGCAGGCAGTAGGCGTCTTCTGGGCCTCATGGGCCACCTCGTCGATGATGGTTCGGTCGATTTCATGGCCCACTCCGGTCACCACCGGCACCGGCGCGTCGGCGACGGCCCGGGCCACGACCTCGCTGTCGAAGGCCACCAAATCGGTGCGGGCCCCACCGCCGCGCACCACTGCGATCACGTCCACCCCAGACCGCCCCACCGCCCGAATTGCCGCGGCGATGAGCGGAGGCGCGTCCACCCCTTGCACCGGGGTGT
Organism: Acidimicrobiales bacterium; assembly: GCA_963663255.1. GTDB lineage: Bacteria > Actinomycetota > Acidimicrobiia > Acidimicrobiales > Bin134 > Poriferisocius. Next base: position 695,898 of record OY760141.1, on the reverse strand, counting down.
CGGCCATCGTTACCTCCCAGGCCAGGCCACTGGCAACCAACTCGTCGCAAAAGTCGTGATGGGCCGCGCTCCCGTTGGAGGTGACCAGACCGATTCTCAGCGGGGCCACCGGGAAGGGCACGCCCTGGTTCTTGTTCAACAGGCCCTCGTCGCGTAGCTTCTCCAACAACCGCAGCCGGTCGGCCTCCAGTTCTCCCAGCGTGAAGTTGGGGTCGATGCCGGCCATGTACAACTGGAGCCGACCCCCCGGAGGCCAGAAGTCAAGCTTCCCCTGGATGCGGACCTTCATTCCGTCTTCCATGGTCATGCCGCCTTGGCGGCGCAGCGTCTCCTCCACCCTCTCGCGGTTGAACCGGAACAGCGCCACCGATATCGACGCCTCGGGCTGTTTGCCGGAGCCGTTGTCGGAGTCGGGCTCCACCAAGTCGAAATACATGTGCCCGCTGCGAGCCCGGCTCAAGTTGCGGATCTCCCCCTCCACCCACAGCTCGTCGCCGAAGGCGTCGCTCAGCACCTGCTTGATCCGGTTGGCCAGCTCGGCCACGGTGAACGTCATCGGCTCGCTGGGGGCCCTGGCCCCGTCCGAGTCGAACAGGCTCACAGCGCACTCTCTGCCGGTGACCGCTGCTCGTTGCGCACCAGCGTTCGGTACAGCTCGGCGTACAGACCGCCGGCGGCCAACAGCTCATCGTGGCGGCCTGACTCCACCAACTCCCCCTGGTCGAGCACCAGGATCTGATCAGCGTTGGTCACCGTGGACAGCCGGTGGGCGATCACCACCGCAGTCCGCCCTTGGAGCGCGATGGCCAGCGCCTGTTGCACCAGCGCCTCGTTTTCGCTGTCCAAATGGCTGGTGGCCTCGTCCAGCACCACGATGGCCGGATCCTTGAGCAGCACCCGCGCGATGGCCACCCGCTGCTTCTCGCCCCCCGACAGCCGATAGCCCCGTTCGCCAACCAGGGTGTTGTAGCCCTCGGGTAGCGAGGCGATGAGGTCGTGGATGTGGGCTGAGCGGCAGGCGGCCTCCATCTCGGCTTGGGTCGCGCCGGGCCGGACATAGAGAAGATTGTCGGCCACCGTTTCATGGAACAGGTGCGGGTCTTGGGGAACTACGCCCACCGAGGCTCGCAGCGATTCCTGGGTTACGTCCCGCACGTCGGTACCGTCGATGAGAACCGCCCCTCTGTCCACGTCGTAAAGCCGGTTCAACAGCGCGACCAAAGTGGTCTTGCCCGCTCCCGACGGTCCTACCAGTGCCACCAGCTGGCCCGGCTCGATCACCGCCGACACGTGGCGCAGCACCGGACTACCGGTGGCCTCCGGCGCGGCGGCGTTGGTTTGCAGCGAGGCCAGCCGGTCGTCGCTGGGCGGGTAGGTGAAGGTCACGTCGGCGAGTTCGATCCGGCCCTTGGGACTTTGCAGCTTCGGGGCGTCGGGCCGGTCGGCGATGGGGTTGGGGGTGTCAAGCACTTCGAACACCCGCTCGAACGACACCAGCGCGGTCATCACGTCCACCCGGGCGTTGGTCAGGCTGGTGAGCGGCATGTAGATCCGCACCACCATCAGCCCCATGGCCGCCAGCGTCCCCACCGTGATCGTCTCGGAAATCACCAGATGGCCGCCCACCCAGTACAGAACCGCGGCTCCCACCGCTCCAACCAGGCTCAGCGCTATGAAGAACGCCCGCCCGTACATGGCACTGCGCACCCCGATGTCCCGTACCCGCCCTGCGGTGTACCCGAAACCGTCCCGCTCCTGGTTGTGGCGCCCGAACAGCTTCACCAGCATCGCTCCTGACACGTTCAGCTTCTCGGTCATCACTGTGTTCATAGAGGCGTTGTGCTCCATGGACTCCCGGGTGAGGGCCTGAAGCCGCCGCCCTACCCGTTTGGTGGGCAGGATGAACACCGGCAGAAGGGCCAGAGCCATAAGAGTGAGGCGCCATTCCAGCAAGAACATGGCTACCAGCGTGGTGGCCAGCACGATGGTGTTGGACACCACCGACCCCAGTGTGCCGGTGAAGGCCCGCTGCGCGCCGATCACGTCGTTGTTCATCCGGCTGATGAGCGAGCCGGTTTGCACCCGGGTGAAGAACGCCATCGGCATGCGCTGCACGTGGTCGTACAGTCCCACCCGCAGATCGTAGATAAGCCCCTCTCCGATGCGGGACGACCAGTAGCGCTCGATGAACGCCAGGGCCGCTTCTCCGAAGGCAGCCAGCACGATGATGGCGGCGAGCAAATTCACCTGCCCTCGATCGCTATTGGCGATGGCGTCGTCGATGATCTGGCGGAACAACAGAGGCGGCACTAGCGACAGCAGTGCCCCCAACAACAGAACCACCACGAATCCGATGAGCATGTTCTGATAGGGCCGCGCAAAACCGGCCACCCGGCGGATTGTTTGCCCGGCTATCTGCTTGCCCTTGACCCCGGAAGGATCGTGGCCGATGGCGCCGTGAGCGCCGCCCATCGCATGCACTTCCTGCACGATACGCCGCAGGTGCGACAGTCGGCTGTTTGGAGGGGCAAGTTGCGTCGTAGGGTTGCAGCGTGAGGGTTAGGACTCGAAAGATCGTGGCGTTGGTGGTGGCGATTGCCATCGTGCTCGCCCTTTTGCTTTCGCTTCTGGCGGTGTTCAGCAGCACTGCCGCAGCCCATGCCGAGATGCGACGGTCGGCTCCGAATCCCGGTCAGGTGGTGGGCGGAATGGTCGACCGGGTGGAGATTGAGTTCCGAGATCCAATTCAGCCCCACGAATCCAATGGAGTGGCGCTGCAATATCCCGACGGCACCCTCACCCTCACGTCGATAACGGTGGACCGCCACCTGGTGCAGGGCCGCTTCGACCCGCTGACCGAGCCTGGCCGGTACAAGGTGATTTGGGAGCTACTCGACCAAAGCGACGGGGATTGGGCCACAGAGGAGTTCGAATTCACCTACGACCCTGCCGCCGCCCCACCCGAGTGGCTCCCCGCCTCGGCCGCCGAAGGGTCGGGTGGCGGAGGCGGCATTAGCGGTAGCACCCTGGCCCTGGTGGTGATCATCCCCGTGGCCGTGGTCCTAGCTGCCTGGGTCTTCTGGCCCCGCAAGCAGGTCCGCGGCAAGAAACGTTGAACCTCAGCGGCGAGCGGCGAAGAAGTCTCTGAGCAGGGCGGCCGATTCGTCACGCCCCACACCGCCCACCACCTCGAAGTTGTGGTTGAGGCGGGGGTCGGCCCCCAAGTTGTAGAGCGTTCCGCACGAACCGGCCTTGGGGTCTTCTGTGGCGAACACCACCCGGCCCACCCGGGCCATTACCGCCGCCCCTGCACACATCGGGCACGGCTCCAGCGTGGTGACTAGCACCGCCCCATCTAGCCGGGAGGAGCCCCGAGCCGTGGCCGCGTCCCGCAGGGCCAGCAACTCGGCATGGGCGGTGGGATCGTTGGTGCTCTCCCGCTCGTTGTGGCGGGCTGCCACCACATCCCCGTCAATGGCCACCACCGCTCCGATGGGCACCTCGCCGCGCTCACCCGCTCGCCGGGCCTCGGCCAATGCCAGTTCCATGAGCTGGCGGTCATCGGTCACGAGGTCAGGTTATGGGCTGGGAGTGCGCCGACGCGGCCCACTACCCTGAAGAGCGGAAGGTTGCCAGAGCGGACGAATGGGGCGGCCTCGAAAGCCGTTGTGGCCTCCGGGTCACCATGGGTTCGAATCCCATACCTTCCGCCAAATCGCTTCGTTGGCCATTGGACGACGGCTGGCACTCGTCAGCGGGGAACGAAGGCATCCAACTCCGCGTTGTAGACGAACAGCGCGGGCTGGGCGTTGGACACCCACGGCTTGTCGGGTGTCAGTGATCCGCTCGGCGACCCTGTCATGGGAAATTGCCCGAGGTCGTAGCCAGCCTGAAGGAAGCTCTCCGGGGTGAGCTCGGGCCCTGCGGCTGTCGCCAGTGCCACGAAGACGTCCCACGACGCACAGACCTCGACGGCAGTCCCGGCTTCGGCGTCTTCGCCTTCGGTGGATGTCCCCAAGCCTTGACCGGTCGCCTCGTTGATTATCTCGAAGCACTCGGGAATGCCGTACAGGCCTTGGGCCGCCAGCTCGTCGACGCCGGGCTCACCGGTGGCGATCAGATTGGAAAACACGCTCAGATCGGCTCCGAGCGCGGTGTTGGTGGCCACATCGTTGGCCGGGGTGACGATGTTCCAGTCGGTCTGCCCTGCCCGCTCGAGACCGTGCAGGACACCGGCCACGGCGCCGTCGACGTTGATGATCCACTCGGGATCGTGGGTCCGCCACCGTTCGACGTGGATGCCGATCTCGGACTCCGCAGCAATCAGATCTTCCCCCCCAATTTGCTGTCGGGTGACCTCGAGAATCTCGGCGCCGAAACCTCGAAGCACTTCCTCGGCCATCTCGATCCGCCCGTCGACAGAAGCGCCGTAGATAACGACCCTGGCCCCCTCAAGTTCGGGCCTCAACAGCTCCAGTCCGGCTAGCAGTGAGCCGAACTGGTACGGGCGGGTGGTAATCAAACGCCCGTCGCTGACCTCAAGGTCCTGTTGGTCCAAGTCGGCGGTGTTGATGACGATGGTCTCGTTGAGGTCGGTGTAGCAGAACATGTTGCCCCAGCCAGCGGGGAGGAATCCGAGCACCAAGAACACTTTGTTGTCCTCGGTCAGGGCCACGCACGCTGCTTCGAACGCCGTCTGGTCGAGGATGTCCCACTGCTCGGTAATGATCTCCACCCGGCGACCGTTGATCCCGCCGACGGCATTGGTGGCGTCGACCAGCGGCTGGTACCGGGCCAAGATGTCGCCCACCTCAGCGAAAACAGTCACGTCGGTGATGGCAACGCCCAGCGTGATCGTGTCGGCCGTCACCCCCCGAGCAGTCGCCGTCAGCTCTACAACACCACCGTCGGCCTCTCCGCTGTCGGCGTCGCCGATTTGCTCAGATCCTCCGTCAGCGGAGTCGCTGGCCTCCTCAGAAGCTTCGCTGCCTGCGTCGCCTCTCTGCTCAGAGCCTCCGTCAGCCGACGCCGAATCGCCAGCGTCTTCAATGTCGGCACTATCGCTATCGGGAGCGGTCGCAGGCTCAGGTGCCGCCGTCGGCTCGCTCGCGCCAGCCGTTGCGGGCGACGATCCGTCCGAATCCCCACCACAGCCGGCAAACAACAGCGCCGCCACGACCACCAAAGCCAGCCAATCCCATCGGCGCATCACTTCCCCCTCGCCGTCTGCTGGTGCAACCAGCAAAAAGCTACCCTTCTCTGGCACTGAGGCTGTCTTCCAGGTGAACTCAGAATTGCATACGACCGATAACGTTGCGGTTAGTTGGCATGCACACCATGCCATTCCTCTTGCATCTCCCAGTAGCTGATCTCGCCACGGAGCAGGCGACAGGCGATTTCGGGTAGTGCGCTGCTGGGCCACCTGTCGTCCCCCACGAGGTGCGCTTCGGTATTGATCGAGCCATCGTCGCAGAATTCGTAGGTGCGGTATCCGGGCGGGAGCGTGGTGAAGTTCTCGAAGTCGATGTTGACCGAGAGCGACGGGCACTGGTGGACGGGGCGCCCGGCACAGTCCACAACCGTGTAGGTGTGCGTGTGGCCAGCTCCGACCCCCTTGATAGCGGGAGCCAGGTCGATCAGCCGGGCGAACTCGTCTTCATAATCCCCGCTCTGAAAGAAGTTGTACGCACCCGGCGGATGGTGGGTCCAAACGAAAGCATGCTCCGCGTCGCTCCGCTCGACCGTGTCGGCCATCCACATCAGCTCGCGGTCCCCAAAGTGCCCTGCTGCTTTGATCCGGTCCTCGCGGTCCACTAGCGAGCCGTCCGGGCGCTGATCCCGCCCCGCCAAGTTGGAATCTGCGAACAAAAACAGCCAGTTTCCGCCCCGCAACGTGCGACTGTTGCTCAACCCCGGACGCGGCAATACGGCATCGAACGGGACCTGCTTGTCGTGATTGCCTATGCACACCACGGCGGGAACCGGGAGGCGGTCGAGCTTCCCGGCGACCTTGGCGTACTCGGCTTCGGAGCCGCTGGTAGCAATGTCACCGGTTATCACCACCACATCGGGGAGCGGCAGACCCGTCTCGAACGCGTCGGCATACACCACGTCCCACGTATCGTCGGTATTGCGCGCCTCACCCTCGGGCTCGGTACTGAAGTGAAGGTCCGAAAACTGGGTGACCCGAAACATGTCCCAATATCCCATAGACGGCCATCTCTGATCCACAGTCCGTTCTCACGACTCGGGTGTCGTCGAGAGCCAGCGAGGCGTTACGGGAAGGCAAAACCCTCGTAGCCGTTGGCGGCGATCTCGTCGCAGATTGCGGCGTAGGTGTTGGTGCCGCCGAGGTAAAAGGTGACGCCTTTGGGCTTGCCGTCGATGTTGGATCCGGTCCACCAGGAATCGGTCTTGCCGACGATGCTCTGGGCGGCGATCTCGTGGACTTGCCGGGTCCATTCGACCTCGGCCTGAGGATCGGAGTCGATGCGGTCTAGATCGTGGTCGAGCATGTGGGCCAGGCAGTCGGTGATCCAGTCAACGTGCTGTTCGATGGAAAAGATCACGTTGCTGTACACCGCCGGGCTGCCCGGGCCGGTGATCATGAACAGGTTGGGGAATCCCGACGCCACCAGGCCGAGGTAGGCGCCGGCCCCGTTGGCCCACTTGTCGCGGAGGAGCAGGCCCCCGATTCCCTGGATGTCTATGGCCAGCAGGGCCCCGGTCATGCCGTCGAATCCGGTGGCATACACGATCAGGTCGAGGTCGTAGGAGGTGCCGTCGGCGGTCCGCAGGCCTTGGGGCGTGATTTCGGCGATGGGGTTGGCGGCCACGTCCACCAGCGTCACGTTGGGTCGGTTGTAGGTCTCGAAGTAGTCGATCTCGACGATCAGCCGCCGCGCGCCGAGAGGATGGTCGATCTCCAGGAGCGACTCAGCTGCGTTGGGGTTTTCGACCTTGTCTTTGATCTTGTCCCGCACGAATTGGGCCGTCAGCTGGTTTGACTCGGCGTTAGTCATCACATCGTCGAAGGTCCGGGCGAATCCCGGCCCGCCGAGCGCCCACGAGTTCTCCAGGAGCCGGGTACGGGTCGCCTCATCCACTTCGAGGGCCGACGACACCTTGGGGCGTAGTCGCCCCATCCCGGTCGGGCTCTCGCGCTTGAGCGCCCATCGCTCGCGGTAGTTGTGCTTGAGCTCCTCTAGCGTTTCCTCGTCGAGCGGTCGATTGCGGGCCGGGATGGCGAATTGCGGTGTCCGCTGGAAGACGAACAGGTGCTCGGCCTGCTTCGCCAGCTGGGGTATCGCCTGAACGCCAGTCGATCCGGTACCGATCACGCCGACCCTCATGCCGGTTACGTCCATGCCGCCTTTCGGCCAACGGGCGGTATGGATCTGCTGGCCCTCGAAGGTGTCGGCCCCCTCGAATCGCGGCCTGTTCACCTCGGAGAGGCAACCGGCTGCCGATATGAGAAACCGGGCCGAGACCGTTGTGCCCTTTGAGGTAGTTACCAGCCAGTGGTTCTCGCCGTCATCGAAACGGGCCTGCTCCACCCGCGTGTCGAACTCGATGTCGCGGCGCAGGTCGAAGCGGTCGGCGACGTGGTTGAAGTAGCGCTCGAGCTCCGGCTGGGTGGGGAACCGCTCGGTCCATTCCCACTCCTGTTCGAGCTCCTCAGAGAAGGTGTAGCAGTAGTCCCAGCTCTCCACGTCGCACCGGGCGCCGGGATAGCGGTTCCAGTACCAGGTACCGCCTACGCCGTCCCCCTTCTCAAAGACCTTGGCCGACAAGCCGAGTCCGCGAACCCGGTGGAGGGCGTACAACCCCGCCGCGCCTGCCCCGATGATGACGACGTCTAAGTCATGCTCAGTCATTGGATCTTGGGGCGGTGGAGCATCATGAATGGTCACTTTACCGACGAAGTAGTATCCGACCCATGGGCGACGCACTTGGAATCGAACATCTATTTGAGCTCTCGGGGTCGGAGAAGGTATGGGCGTTTTTCACGCCGCTGATCATCTTCGCGGCGTTCTTCCTGGCACAGCTCATACTTCCGGCCAGGAAGGTGACCGGCTACGTCAAGAATCCGGAGACTGGCGAGCCCCGCAACTACCGGCTCAACGGTCTTCTGATCTTTGTCATCGCCCAGATCCTGTGGGCCACCGAGGCCACGGGCCTGGACCGTGATTGGTTCTACCGGTCCACGCTCTGGGCTGTGCTGGGGGGCTCGATCTTCACCGTGATCTTCTCCCTCATCGCGGTGTACAGCCAGCCCAAGGGGGAAATCCAGAACCCATTGCTGGCCCTCTGGGAGGGGCGGGCCAAAGAGACTCAGTTCTTCGGTGAGCGCGTCGATATCAAGATGTGGTTCTACGTTGTCGGCGGCACGATGTTGTCGCTCAACGCCCTGTCCGGAGCCGTGTGGCACAGCGAGAACATCGACGGCACCAACCCCGGCGTCTACATGTACGCGGCGTTCATGACGTTTTACGTGTTCGATTACTTCATCTTCGAGCGGGTCCAGCTCTACACCTACGACCTGATCCACGAGCACCTCGGCTTCAAGCTGTGGTGGGGCGGACTGATGGTCTACGGGTGGATATTCATCCTCCCGCTTTGGGGCATGGCTGCTTACGCCAATCCCGATATGTCGTACGGGTGGAGGAATTTCTGGCTGGTCGTATCGGCGGTGCTGTTCGTGGTCGGATGGAGCATCTCGCGGGGCGCCAACTTGCAGAAGTACATGTTCAAGCGATTCCCTGATCGCCACTTCCTCGGGATCATCCCGCCCACGCACATCCAGGCCGGTGAGCGCAAGATCCTGATCAGCGGCTACTGGGGTGCTGCTCGCCACTTCAACTACCTGGGCGAGGGTTTCCTGTGCATCGGAATCGCCTTGTCGTTCGGGCACTTCGGCGTTCTGTGGGCCTGGACCTACGCCATCTTCATCATCACATTCTTCACCCTCCGCCAGCGCTGGGACGAGAGGGAATGCGCCCAGAAATACGGCCCCGAGAAGTGGGCCGAGTACCAGGAGAAGGTGCCCTACCGCATCTTCCCCGGCGTGTACTAGGCCCGTGGATCCTTCAGTAGAGGTCTGGCGGGCGTACTGCCAGGCCATGGCTGATGCCGGGGAGTTCGTGCTGTCCGCGGGGACGCCGGATGATCCCGATGAGCGGGCTGAGGGAATCCGCGCTCTGAGCCGCTACGCGACCTTTGCGCTGGAGAATTTCCTGGAGCGGGTCGATCCGGAGCGACCAGACTTCGTGGAGTACCAGACCACCATCCGCAAATACATGGGAGACAACCCCGACCAGACTTATTTTTCCGCCGTTATCAGCGGCGACCGGTCGTACCGGATCAACGCCACGATGGCCGGGGCGGTGGCGGTGGAGGTAGGGGTTTACGCCGGGGACTTCCGCAGCGACGGCGGCCGCCGGCTGGTCGACGCTGTGGAGGACACCACGTTGCGGGTGGACCCCGACGGCACCTATGAGCTGTTGCTCACCCCCGACCCCCAACCCGACGACACCAATCAGCTGCGCTTGGAGCCCGACGCCAGCTCCGTCATCCTTCGCACCTATTTCACTGATCGGGACGTGAGGTTGGCCCATCCCCGGCCCTCCATTGAGGCCATCCCGTCGGCGGGGCGTGCCCCCACGTTCACACTTGATCAGCTGCGCCAGGGACTGGAGCAGGCCGCGCTCTTTACCACCGGTTCGTTCGGCTGGTGGCTGCAGCAGAGGAAGACGCAGCCGAGCCATGTGCCCGTCAACAGCTTTCCACGGATGCCCGACGATGGCGACTTGCTCACCCCCGACAACGTGCGTTACCTCTACGGCGACTATGAACTCGGCCCTGACGAGGCGCTGATTGTGGATTTCGACCCGTCGGGCGGGGCCGACTATTGGGGATGGGTGCTGCTCAGCTATTGGGGTGAGACGGTGGACTGGCGGAACCGCACAGCGGTAATCAACGGCGACACCGCAGTGCGCCGCGACGACGGATCGGTGCGCCTGGTGGTGGCCCACCAAGACCCCGGCCTTCCTAACTGGCTAGACACCGCCGGCCACCCCAAAGGATCCCTCAGCCTCCGCTGGTTCCGCTCCAACGCCCCCCTCCCCACCGCCGAGACCCAAGTGGTTCCCTTCGATCAGCTGCCTAACATCGATTAGCCGGTCTGCTGGTCGCATCAGCCGCCTTGCCCGAAGCCCCTAGGCGGAGGTGCGGGGGTAGTCTGGGGGCGTTGTCAATCGGGAAGGGGAGAGCCATGAACGACGACGTCTCCACCACTGAATCCGACCAACCCATGTCGGACAATTCCGCCGCCGAGGAGCCCGAAGAACCCATGGCCGGAGGCGAATCTGAGCCCGCGGCTGAGAAGGGCGAAAATGGGGGAGGTCCGGGGAAGCTCGGGTCGTTCAAAAACCTTTTGACGGGTGGCATGCTGGTTAGGGTCGGCGGGGCGATTATGGCCATCGCCGCACTTTTCAGCTGGTTAGAAGTGGGCAACGACAGCTTCCCAAACGTTGCGGGCGTAGGCACGACAACTTTCGGTGTAGGTCTGACCGTCTTCGTGTTGGGGCTGTCTCTGTTCCTGCGACCTTGGTCTGTCGCAGTAACACTGGGTACGACCTTGGGTGCGATTGGCATCACATTGGTGTTCATCTCAATAGTCGGCACAAGCGGTGGGGAGTTGGCCATTGGAGCGTGGATAGGCTTGGCCGGCTCGGGGATCGCGTTGATTGGTGCGCTTCAGGTAGCCGCTAAGTCAGACAAGAAACCAACCCTGGATGTTCGTCTTATGCCTGTGGCACTGGGAGCGGCCCTGGCTGTAGTCGCCTCATTCTGGCTCGACTGGATGCTCAATTTTGGTCTCTACATCTTCAGTGGATCTGAAAGTTCCGAACCACTCAATGGCCTACACCCTGATGTGCTATTTGGTGTGCCCATCCTCATTTTGGGCGGCATTGTCCTGCTGGCGTGCACTGAGCTCACCGCTATTCCCCTCATCACGTCTGAGGGCAGGCGTCAGGTTCTCTTACTTGTATGTCAGATTGCAGGCATAGCCATCACAGTGATTGCTGGTTCCAACGTTGTGGGCATGATGCTTCTCGGATTGTTCGTTTTTGGCTCCGGACCGCTGGTCGCCCTGGTCGGTGGGCTGTTGATGATCAGATCGATACGAGAGGCTTGATCACAGAATGTAACTACAGCCGGTAACTCTTCGGAGCTATGTACTCGACGAATGGCGGGTCACTTGGCTGCGGCCCGAAAACCCCGGCCAGAGTGGCGGGAGTAGTCTGAGAGGGTTGTCAATCGGGAAGGGGAGAGCCATGAACGACGACGTCTCCACCACTGAATCCGACCAACCCATGTCGGAGGAATCCGCCGCCGAGGAGCCTGAAGAGCCCATGATTGATGCCTCCCCCAAAGCCGCCGATGAGGGTGGCGAAGATGGGGGCGGCGCGGGGATGCTGGGAGAAATCGAGATCCCTTCGACAGGCCGACTGCTGGTCGGAGTTGGTGGGGTGGTTATGGCCGTTTCCACGCTGCTCAGCTGGCTGAAGGTGGGTCATGACAGCTTCCCCAACGTCACCGGTGTGGGCGTTACGACGATTGGCGTCGGGCTAGCCGTTTTCTTGGTGGGCTTGTCGCTCCTTCTGCGGCGCAAGTCGGTCGGGGCGACCCTGGGCATGGCATTGGGTGCTTTTGCCATCACCTTGATCTTCATCGTATTGATCGGAACCGACAGGAACATCCTCGGTTTCGGCGTGTGGCTGGGCTTGGCGGGCACGGCGGTTGCCGTATTGGGAGCGCTACAAACGGCATTCGAGTCGAACGATCAGCCGACGCTGGAACTTCGTCCCATGCAGGCAGCACTGGGCGCAGCTCTGGCGGTTGTCGCCTCGTTCTGGCTTGATTGGGTTGAGGGCCCCATCAACGGCTTGGACTCGGACGTGCTCTTCGGCCTTCCCGTCCTCATACTTGGGGGACTTGCCCTGGTATTAACCGTCGAACTCCTCTCCATTCCCCTCTTGGTTTTAGGAGGCAGGAGGCAGGCACTCTTGACGATCTCACAGGCGGCAGGGGTGGCTATCACAGTGATCGCTGGCTCCAACGTCTTGGCAGTTGCGGTGCTTGGGAGCTCTGCGTTCGGCTCTGCCCCAATAGTGGCTCTCGTCGGTGGAATCATGCTGACCCGTTCCATCCGGCAAACGCCAAACCAGTAGCGACCACCCACCAGGGGCCGGGTACACTGGCTGCTGCCCGCGCTTGTAGCTCAGTTGGATTAGAGCGTCTGACTACGGATCAGAAGGCCGGGGGTTCGAGTCCCTCCAAGCGCGCCACGCCGATCAGAGCCACTCTGTTTGATGAGCAATTCCTCCAGCGGCAACCTGTTGCTTGATTGCCTGTTCAGCCGATTACCAGCTCGAGGCGGTCCCAGCCCCGCACAGTAGAGGTGTGCGACCGCTCGGAGTTCTCGAAGTCAACCGACCATTCGGGAAAGCGCTTCAGGAACTCTTCGAGCGCAACCCTGCCCTCTAGGCGGGCCAGTGCCGCTCCCAGGCAGAAGTGCAGTCCGAAGCCGAATGAGAGGTGCTGGTCGAGCCGGCGGTGAATGTCGAGCCGGTCGGCAGTGTCCCCCCACTTGCGCTCGTCGCGATTGGCCGAGGCGTTGACAAAGGCAATGGCGCTGCCTTTGGGGACGGATTGGCCATGGATATCCACGTCCTCGGCCACGTAGCGGGCCTGTACTGGTGACGGTGCCTCGTAGCGCAGCATCTCCTCGACGGCATTGGGGATGAGCGCGGGGTTCTCCACCAGCTCGCGGCGCTGATCCGGGTACTCGGGCAGAGTCTTGGCCATCCAGCCGATCAGCTTGGTGGTGGTCTCGTTCCCCGCGCCGGCCAGAAGGCTGACATAACCCAGAATCTCCTCCCGGGTCAGGCACCGGATGACGCCGTTGTGGTCCTCGAACTCGGCGTGCACGAGCTGGGTCATCACGTCGTCGGCCGGGTTTTCAGCTCGCCAGTCGAGATATGCGCCGAAGTTCCCCTCGGCGGCATCGTTGTTGAACTCTTGCATGGCCTCGGGCATCTCACCGGCCTCTATCCGAAGCCCGTCGTCGATCTGCTCACGCAAGACTGCTTGGTCGTCCTCGGGAATGCCGAGCAGCATGCCGATGACCCGCATCGGCATCTTGGCGCCGAGCTCGGCGATCACGTCGAAGCGGTTCGTGTCCCGGAGCCCGTCGAGCGCGTCGGCGCAGTAGCGGCGGACTTGCGGCTCAATGGAGTTCATGCGCAGCGGTGTGAATACCCGGGACAGCAGTCCCCGATACACCGTGTGGCTGGGGGGATCGTCGAAGATCAACAAACCGGGGGGCATTTGAGCCCCGGACTTGATGATCTCCAGGACTGAGCCGCGGCTCGAGATGAACCGGCGGTGGTCTTTCAGGCCCGACTCGACGTCGTCCCACCGGGTGACGGCGTAGAAATCGTGCTTGTCGTTGTAGTACAGCGGATACTCGTCCCGAAGGCGCTTCCACACCGGATAGGGATCAGCGTCGATCTCGAAGTCGTAGGGGTCGTAGTAGGGCGGAGTGTCGGTTTGTGCTGTCACTGGGCTGCAAATTCTAGTTCAATGAGGTGGGCATGCTTCTCGGCGAAGAACCTGGAGCAAAGAACAGGTCGGAGGTCACTGACGTCCTAGTCGTCGGCGGGGGAATTACCGGCCTCTATCAGCTCCATCTTGCGACCACAGCCGGCCTTTCTGCTCGACTGGTCGACGCTGGAGCCGGGCCGGGCGGTACATGGTTCTGGAACCGCTACCCGGGTGCCCGGTTCGATTCGGAGAGCTACACCTACGGTTACCTGTTCTCACCGGAGCTGTTCGAGGAGTGGGAGTGGCAGGAGCATTTCGCCGGCCAGCCCGAGACCGAGCGCTATCTCAACCACGTCGTCGACCGCTTCGACCTGCGCCGCCACACGCGGTTCGGTACCAGTGTCTGGAGCACGGTTTGGGATGATCAGGCAGGTCGCTGGCGGGTGAGTGCCGATGACGGTACGACCTACGATGCGCAACACCTGGTCGCTGCCACCGGGGTGCTGTCGATACCGTTCATTCCCGACATCGCCGGGCGCGAGGACTTCGGCGGGGAGGCCCACCACACCGGCCGGTGGCCGATAGAACCGGTGGACTTTGCCGGCAAGCGGGTCGCGGTGATCGGCACCGGGTCCAGCGGTGTGCAGGTGATTCCCGCCATTGCTCCCGAGGTTGCGTCGCTCATCGTGTACCAGCGATCGCCCAACTGGTGCACACCGCTCAACAACGCCCCGATCACCAGGGCCGAACAGACCGAACTCAAGGCGAACTTTGCCGCGATCAAGGCGACACTCGACGCTTCAATCCACGGATTCCTTCACGAACCTCACGATCGGGCGACTTTCGATGACAATCGAGACGAACGGTGGGCGTTCTACGAAAAGATGTGGGCGAGCCCCGGGTTCACCAAGCTGACCAGCAATTACCTCGACCTCACCACCGACGAACGGGCGAACGCCGAGTGGTGCGAGTTCATTGCTGAGAAGATCCGGGCAATTGTCGCCGACCCGGCAACTGCCGAGAAGCTGATCCCCCGCAATGAAAGGTACTCCGAGAAGCGACCCCCGTTCGTCGCCGGCTACTACGAGACGTTCAACGATCCCAAGGTGCGCCTAGTCGACCTCGGTGAGACGCCGATAAAGCGAATCACCGAGGCGGGCATCGAAACCTCCGCGGGTACCGAAGATCTAGACATCATCATCTGGGCCACCGGTTGGGACTTCGGCACCGGTGCCCTGCACCGTATGGGCATAGTCGGGCGTGATGATCGGAGGCTTGTCGACCACTGGGCCGACGGACCCCAGACGTTCCTCGGCATCATGACTCACGGCTTTCCCAACCTCTACTTCCCGGGCGGGCCGCACGCGGCTGCGGGAAACAATCCCCGGTACAACAGCGACCAAGTCGAATTCGTGCAGGCCCTGCTAGAACGAATGCGCACTCGAGGCGACACCGTGGTCGATGTTGGCGCAGATGCCGAAGGGCGCTGGACCGACATGATCGACCGAGGCGTCGTGCATTCCCCGTTCGGCGAGAGCAGCTACTACTTCGGCACGAACATCCCCGGCAAGCCCCGCAAGTACCTGCTGAACTCGGGCGGTCGGCCGAAGCTGCTCAAGGAGTTCCAGCGAGTTCGAGACACCGACTACGCGGCCTTCACATTCGAGAGGCGGAATTGAGCGGCGACGGGCTCAGACCGTGGCGATTGGGGTTACCGGCGAGCCGACGATGCCGGGCAGGCGCAGCGGAGGAGCGGTGAGCAGGAAATTGCTCCGCCCGTGATCGCGCAGCCAGGCGGCCAAGTCATGCAGGTACCACATTTCGCCCAGCGGCACGCCGAGCTTGAACAGGCACAGGTGGTGAATGGGCAAGAACGAATGCCGACTCGGGTCTCGGTCCTTGCCGAGCAGGCCCTCAACGGCGTAATTGTCGGCGATGAGCGCGGAGATCTGCGACTCCGCGATCCAGTCAAGAAGTGCGTTGTCATGGGCGTCGAGGTAGCAGGCGGTGGTGAATATGGTCGCCGGATCGGCGCTCTTGTCCCATTCGAGGATCTTGGTGGCGAACCCGGTATGGAGAACAAGCATGTCGCCCGGCTCCACATTGATGCCGTCGGCGGCCATGATCTCTTGGAGGGTCTCGAGGCCGACGGCCTGCCAGTCGAGACCCAGGTGGTGAGCGAGGTCAACGAGCACTCCGCGGCCCTGCACGCCGTGCCACGCCATGTGCTCAAGCCCGAGGTGGTGGGCGAAGCACCGGTGCCCAACCCCGTCCGCGGCCGCATCGTTGCTCGGGCCCACGAGGTCGACACCGGAGCGGTAGCCGTTGTAGTAGACGGCCTCGTCGATGCCGTCGCCGTCTGCGTCGAATTCGGCGCCCACATGGGCCAGCGAGTCCCACTGCGTGGAGTACTGGAGCGAGAGAGTCACAACGTCGTCGGCCCAGACATCGACATATTTCGGATCGCCCCAATCGGGCATATCGCTCATGTGGACGTTGTAGAAGGTGCCCGGCACCCCGTCCATGTCCTCAGTCGGGGCAATCTTGGGTGGATGTCGTCGCTGGTTGAGCACGGTGCCGCCGGGGAAGTCGAGAGGCAGGCTCAGGCAGAAGCTGATGCCTTCTTGGACTTCTCGAATGCCTTCGAGCACCTTGGCGGGAGTGAGCAGGTTGATCCGGCCCAACTCGTCGTTGGCACCCCAGTCTCCCCATGTAGACCCTTCGGGTCGCCGTGTCCAACGCTCGCTCACCGAAGCAGTTCCTCTCGCTCGCCCTCAATAGCAAGTTCGATAGAGTTCCGAGGAGCATCATGACACAGCAAGACTTCGTCGTTTCCGCCGACGGCCACATTCTGGAGCCAACTGACCTGTTTCGGACAAGGCTCCCGAAGCATCTGCGCGATCGCGCCGTTTGGGAGGAGGACTTCGAGATCGAACCCCTCGTCGAAGGCGGAGTGCGGGATTTTCGTCGCCTTCACTCGCCAAGCTTCGAGGGTTGGACCGTCTCGCGTTTCCGTCATTACGACGGTTCGCCAAACACCGGCGACCCCGAGCGGATCATCGAGGATATGGATCTTGACGGTATCGACGTGCAGCTCATGCACCCCAACTTGTCGCTGTTCGGCCTGTACTCCGATGATCACGAGCTATCGATGGCCCACGCCCGGGTCTACAACGACTACATCATCGAGCGATTCACGCCCTATTCCGATCGGATCGTCCCAACCGCACCCATCCCCATCACCGATGTCGACGAAGCGGTCGTCGAGATTGAGCGAGTCGCCGCTGCCGGGCTTCGGGCGATCTTGCTGCCCGCTATCCCACCGAAGCCGTACTACTCCGCCGACTTCGAACCCATCTGGGCGGCGGCGCAGGCCAGCGGCGGGCATGTGTTCATGCACTCCCAGACTGGAGGGGTGAAGGTCGACGATCCGATGTCGACGACTCTTCGCGTGGTGATGGCCCAAGCAGAACAGGTCAACAAGCCGACCACGCCCAAGTCGGCCGCCCAGCGGATGATCACCCAGTGCAACTACGGCCCGATGGTGCCCCAGCAGGTCATCATGGAGCTGATCTCCGGAGGCGTGCCAGAGCGCTATCCCGATCTTCATTTTGGGCTGATCGAATTCAACGCCCACTGGCTGGCATCGCTTGTGGGGAGCATGGACAAGTGCTGGGCAACTGGCATCGGCCAAGACGACGACTGGTGGCTTGGCTACTGGGATGAAACTCGCCCCGACGACGATCAGCCGCAGATGGCCCAACTGTTCCGGCTCAACGACAAGTGGCTCTATCCGCTCAGACCCAGCGAGTATGTGCAGCGGCAGTTCCACGTTTCGTTCCAGGACGATCCAGTTGCGGTTGCGACCCGACACATCAGTGGACTGTCGACGATCGTCTGGGGCGCGGACTACCCCCATGCCGAGGGGACATTCCGGCATAGTCCGGAGCTTCTTGACAGTCTGTTCTCCGGTATCCCCGACGATGAGCGCCGCGCCATGGTCGGGGGCACGATTGGAGCAGTGCTGGGCATTGAAGCCCCCGCGCTGGCCTAGACCGGCTCAGCTCTACCTAGGCCCTACTCCTCTGACAGATGAGAGAGAAATGAGCTCGACCACGTCATGAGGTCGCCGGGCACCTCATAGCCAGTTTCGTCACCGATCCGGTCCCAGTGTTGTGCTATGTCCTCAATGGAGGGGGTGTCGCTGCCTTCATGCACCCAGCCGGGTGTAGAGGCGAGAAAGAGTCGGGCGAAGCGGCCCGCGCCCGCAGTGAAGACTTCGCCTGAGCTCTGGCACGCCTCATGGGCCAGGTAGGCAGCCATAGGCGCCGCCATGGCGGGATCGAGAGGATCGCCGGTGGGATCTTCCACGGTGGGGTCGGCCATGCGGGTCATGGCTGCCGGTGCGATGGCGTTGACCAAAATGCCGTGGGGTCGTCCGGCAACGGCCAGGCTTCGGGTTAGTCCCAAGACTCCGCCCTTGGCAGCCGCATACGACAGGTTGGCCGGCAGCCCGAACATGCCGGTGGAGGTAGTCATCACCAACCGACCGTAGGACTGTTCGACGAAGTGGGGCCATGCCGCTCGAACTGTGTTGAACGAACCGTGCAGATGGACCGCCAAGTGCTGTTCGAGGTTCGCCGAATCGGCGGAGTCGGGGCCAGCCCACCGGACGATGCCGGCGTTGTTGATCACGATGTCGATCCGGTCGCCGAGATTGATTGCCGCCGCGACCATTGCTGCTGCTCCGGCAAGGTCGCTCACATCGTGGAAGTCGGCCACCGCGGTCCCGCCTGAAGCGACAATCTCGGTGACGACCATTGTGGCCGGCCCGGCGTCGGCGCCCTCGCCCGAAATTGAACTGCCCCGATCGTTCACAATCACGGATGCGCCCCGATCAGCCAGCAACATCGCGTAGGCGCGTCCGAGACCACGCCCCGCGCCGGTGACCAGTGCGGTCCTCCCGGTGAAATCGTGCGACCCGGGGCTCATTCCCCTTAGGGTATGTCGATGGCCGCAGGGGGACAGGTTCCGTTTGCCGTCGAAATACCTGATCGCATCCCCACCGAGCGCTACTACGACCCGGAGTTCTTCGCTCTCGAAGCCGAGCTGCTCTGGCCCCGCGTCTGGCAGATGGCCTGCCGACTCGAGGAGATTCCCGAGGCGGGCGACTTCGTTGAGTACGAAATCCTCGACCAGTCAGTCATTGTCGTCCGCCAGACCGATGGGAAGGTGGCAGCGTTTCACAATGCGTGTCGCCATCGCGGGGTCCGCGTGGTCTCCGGGGCCGGCAACTGTGCGACGGGGATCGTGTGTCCCTTCCACGGGTGGTCCTACGGATCCGACGGCAAGAACATCGGGATTCCGCGCCGGCGGGCGTTTTCAGCCCACAACCTCGTCGAGGGGGAGATCGACTTGGTCCCGGTGCAGTGCGACATCTGGGGGGGCGGCGCGTGGATCAACCTCGATCCCGACGCCCCGCCGCTTAGAGCCTCGCTTGAGCCAGTTGCGTCAATCCTTGAGGCCTGGGAGGTCGAGTCATTGCGCTCTGAATGGTGGCGCGCCTGCCTTTTGCCGGTGAACTGGAAGCTCGCCGTGGAAGCCTTCGTCGAGCAGTACCACGTAATACAGACCCATCCGCAGCTTGCCATACCAGAGCGTTTCCCCAGTCGGGATGGGTCGTTGGAGGCCGAGACATTCCTCGACGGCGAGTTGCGCTATCTGTACGCAATGAGCACCGGGATGGCTGGCATGGTCCACGCCGATGACGTCGCCATCGCCGAGCGCCTACGGGGTGACATCCAACTCGATGGCGACGCGGACGAGATCATGGCCACATGGCACCGCACTTTCAACGATGCAGTGGTGGGGTGGCATCGCCAGCGGGGGGCCGCCATGCCAGACCTCAACGAGCTGGAGGACACCGGCCGGAACGAACCGATGGGATATGCGTTCCCCCACTACTTTGTGCTGCCGATGTACAGCAGTGCCTCGTCGTATCGCTTCAGGCCACTGGGTCCTGAGGAGACCCTCATGGAGATCTGGTCGTTGACTCGGGCCCACGACAATGACGAACGCCCCCGCCCCACCGCTCCGGAGGTCTGGACTCACGACGATGCCCGATTCCCGCCGATCCCCCGCCAGGACTTCTCCAATCTGCCCCGCCAGCAGCGAGGTCTGCACTCAATAGGGCTCGACTTCTTGCGCCTCTCCGATCAGATGGAGGGCCACATTTCCAACTGCCACCGGGTAATCGACGCCTTTCTCTCGGGCCAGGGTCACGATGCGACGCTCCCTATGCTGGCCAAGGTCAACGTCAATCCGCTCGAAATGCCTATAAGGGAACTGCCATGACCCTCGATCCAGTTGCAGCCGAAGGCGTGCGGTTCACCATCGCCGCGTACGCGCTGGCCCTCGACGACGGTCGCACCGGCGATCTCGTGGCCACCTTCTGCGACGACGGAGTTGTCGAATTACCTGGGTTCGGCGTCTTCAAAGGGCATGACGCGATCAGCGCGGCGTTCGCCAAGTGGAAACCGGTTCGGCCCCAGCGCCATCTTGTGGTCAACACCCTGATTTCGGAGCGTCGGGGAGACGAGGTGGATGCGGTGAGCGACCTGTTGTTTACCGTGCACGACGGGAGCGGGTGGACCATTCAATTGGTGGGTCGCTACCACGACACACTTCGGATGGTCGACGGCCGCTGGCTGTTCGCCCGTCGGGTAATGCGAGTGGAGGAGGGATAGGTCATTCGATTCGGACTCGATATAGCCCAGCAGCGCATGGGGTGGGACGAGGTGGTCAGTCGGGTGCAGTTCGCCGAGGAACTCGGGTTTGATGGTGCCTGGGGGTTCGACCATTTTCGGCCGATGTACGGCGATGGCCCCGGTGAGACGTTCGAGGGGATGGCCACGCTGGCCGCACTGTCCGGTGTCACCAGTCGCATCCGCCTCGGACTTCTTGTCGCTGGAGTGACCTATCGCCACCCTTCGCTGTATGCCACCCAGGCGTTAACGATCGACCACGCGTCGGGGGGGCGGCTTGAATTGTCGTTCGGCGCGGCATGGTTTCAAGATGAGCACGACCAGCTCGGCATGGCATTCCCGCCGCTTGGCCAACGGTTTGACCTGCTCGAAGACACCCTTGAGATTATGACCCGCCTGTCAACTGGTGAGGTGGTGAGCTACGACGGCAAGGTCGTCTCGCTCCGCGACGCCCAGGTGCAACCTCAACCAGTGCAACGCCCGCATCCGCCCATCTGGATCGGCGGTTCCGGCCCGAAGCGGACCTTGCCGCTGGTTGCCAAGTTTGCCGACGTGTGGCATGCATGGGGATCGCCTTCGTCATTGGTCGAGGCGAATGCCCGAGTCGATCAGCTCGCCGAACAAGCGGGTCGGGATCCTGCGTCGATCACCCGGGCAAGCTCGTTGTCGCTCGACGACCTTGGCACCGCCCGCAAGCACGCGGCGAAGTGGCGCGACGCCGGATGCGGCTACCTCGTTTGCGGATGGCCGAGCGGTGGCCGTGAACAGATCGAACGGTTTGCCGCCGAGGTGCTGCCGGAGTTCGCGGACTAAGGCTGGTTTTCTTCATTTGACGCGAATGGCTCTGGTCGGGCACCGCATCTCGGCTTCGCGAACCGCGGCCTCGTGCTCGTCGGGGACTTGCTCTATCAGAGCCCGGGCGTAGCCCGCGTCCTCGAGCACGAAGATCTCCGGGCAGAGCGTGGTGCACACGCCGTGGCCCCCGCAGAGGTCGTCGTCGACCGCCACGCGCACCGCTACTGCCCGTGGAACTCGAGGCCGAGGTAGGCGAGGCCCCGCAGGATGTGGGTGGGAACGTAAGTGAACCGCCGTTCACCCGGCGGCCCGTGAACGGACTCCGAGATGCGGATATCGGCCATGCGGTCGAGAATGCGGCTGAGGCTCACCCGGGCCTCGGCCCGGGCCAGCGGCGCACCGGGGCAGGTGTGCACGCCTCGGCCGAAGGCCAAATGAGTACGGGCGTTTTCCCGCTCGATATCAAGCGTATGGGGGTCGGGGAACTGGCCAGGGTCGCGGTTGGCTGCCCCGTTTAGAACCATCACTGTGGTGCCTGCCCCCAAATCAACCCCGCCGACGGTCACCGGTCGGCGGGTCAGGCGGAAGTCGCCCTTGATCGGGCTCTCGATGCGCAGCGATTCCTCCACGAAGTTGCCGACTAGCGAGCGGTCGGCGCGGAGGCGTTCTTGGAGTTCGGGGTTTTCGGCCACGAAATAGAGCATGGTGCTAAGCAGGCGCACGGTGGTCTCGGTGCCGGCCGCAAACAGGTTGGCGGCGATGCGCACTGCATCGATCGCCTCCGGGGACGACCCGTCGGGAAATATTGCGCTGGCCAGCCCGGTGAGCACGTCGTCGCGCGGGTTGGCCCGGCGGTCTTCGATGTAGCCGGTGAACTGGTCGTAGAGGAACTCCAGCGGGTTGTGGGCCATGGCATGCTCGTCAGTCGATCCGACGCCGTGGTCGTCGGGACGGTGGAGAAGCTGCTGGGTGAAGTAGTCCCGATCATCATCGGGCACGCCTAGCAGGTCGGCCACCACCAACAGTGCGAACGGCTGGGCGAAATCGCGGATGAACTCGCACTGGCCTCGCTCGATGAACGTGTCGAGCTGGCGGTCGGCGAGCCGCCACATGAACTCTTCGTTCTCACTCAGGCGCTTGGGGGTGATGAGACGCATGAGCAGCGCCCGGTGGTCGGTATGGTCGGGCGGGTCCATGGTTGGGAGCTGGTCGGACATGGGAAGCTCGTGGCGGTGTTCGGCGATGAGGTCGCTTATGTCATCGCCCTCCAGCGGAACCGGGAATCCCGGGAAGGGTCCCGACACCGAGTTGCAGGCCGAGAAGCCGTTGGCATCGTTGTAGACCTCGATGGCTTCCCGGTAGCCGGTCACCATCATCACGTTGTGGTGGGGCTCGCGCTGCACGGGGCACTGGGACCGAAGATGATCGAAGTACTCAAACGGGTTGGCTACCAAGTCGGGATCGGTGAAGAAATTCCGGTTGTCCGGGTCAGTCATGGCTGTCCCCCTCCTCAGGGATGAGTCTGTCATGGGGCGCCGCCGCGCCGCTGCGGGCGATGGCCCGCTCGTCGGTGCCCAGGTAGCTGGCAATCACCAGGGGGTCGTTGCGAACCTCGTCGGGGGTGCCCTCGGCGATGATGGCCCCCGCCTCCAAGCAATACACCCGGTCGCTGATGCCCATAATGAACGGCATGTCGTGCTCGATCACCAGCAGAGAAGCGCCCAGTTCCTCGCGGATGCGCAACACCAGCGGGGCGAACGCCTCGGTCTCGCGTTGCGCCACCCCGGCGGTGGGCTCGTCTAGGCACAGCACCCGGGCCTCCAGTGCGATGAGGCACGACAGCTCCACGATGCGGCGGGTGCCGGTGGACAGCTCGCTGATGAACGAGCTGGCATAGCGCCCCAGCCCGAAGAAGCTGATGAGCTCTTCGCCCTCGGCCTGGCGGGTGCGCTCGCGGCGCCGGGCGCTGGGCAATCCCAGCAGGGTGGGGATGACCTGCGTGCGGCCTCGGGCTTCCAGCGCCACCTGGATGGTCTCTCGCACGGTGAGGTCGGGGAACAGGTCGGCCTGCTGAAAGGTGCGGCCCAGCCCCAGTTCGGCCCGGTGGCTGGGGGAGAAACGGGTCACGTTGGTACCGAATATCTCTATTTGGCCAACCGACGGCACGAACCCGCCCACTGCGTTCATGAGCGTGGTCTTGCCCGCGCCGTTGGTGCCGATGAGACCGACCACTTCGCCGGGCTGCACACAGATATCGACCTCTTCTACTGCGTGTACCCCGCCAAACTGCACCGACACTCCGCCGGTGGCCAGAGCGGGCACTCCGGCCGGGGTTGCTCGGTCGGCCAGCGCGGCCGACGCCGCTCGAGCGGGGATGGGGGCGGGCTCCCGTTCGGTGGAGGTGTCGGGGATCCGCTTGGCCGCGGCGGCGAAGATGGCGTCGCGAATCGAGTAGGCAACCTGGATCAGCCCGCCGGGAAGGTACATGAGCAGGATCAACACGCCCGCTCCCGAGGTGAGCAGGCGCACCTGCTCGGACTCCTGGAAGAACGACGGGATGCCCACCACCCACAGCGCACCCAGGATCACCCCCCAGATCGACGACAATCCGCCGATGACGGCGATGGCCACCACCCGCAGCGATTCGTTGGGGGAGAACGCGGTGGGCCCGAATTGCACCCGCAGCCCGGCGATGAGCCCGCCGGCCAGACCGGCCAGCGCCCCGGAGATGGCGAACGCCACCAGTTTCATCCGGGTGGGCGACACGGTGAACGCTGCCGCGCTCTGCTCGTTGTCGCGCACCGCGATGAGTGACCGGCCCACCCCGCTGCGGCGGATGCGGCTCACCAAGATGGCGCACAGGCACAGCACCCCCAAGCACACGTAGTAGTAGGTGCGCTGCGACTTGAGGTCGAAGCTGTCGCCCCACCGGGCCCGGGGCAGGCGCACCACCAAATCGCCCCCGGTGAGCACGTCTCGCTCGAAGAGCCAGTTTTGGGCCATCACCGCAAAGGCCAGCGTGATGACGGCAAGGAACAGCCCTCGTACGCGCAGCGCGGGCAGCCCCACCACCACTGCGGTAACCAGGCAGGCGAATGCGGCCAGGAATACGGCCCCCTCAAACGGGATCACCGGCAGCTCGAACTCGCGGTCGCCGATGGAGAAGTTGACGCCCCGCACCATCGCGGTGGTGAGCATGGCCCCGAGCCCGGCGAAGGCGAACTGCCCTAGCGAGAGCTGGCCGGCCCAACCGGTGAGCAGGGTGAGCGACATGGCCACGATGGCCAACAACAACATGAGGGAGTACAGGAAATGGCGCGACGGACGGGTCACGATCAGCGGCAGGACGATGGCGATAATCAGCGCCACGGTGACCGTTATCTGGGGCAGATAGCGCACCCACCAGAGCTGTTGGAGCTGGCGGGGCACCGGTCGCACCCGGGGGGCGAACGACATCGACTGGGCCCCGTCGCCGCCTCGCTGTCGCCGGTAGTACGAGAGCACCGAGACCAGCATGATCGCAAACAGCCCGGCGTCGATCAGCCCCGGTTCGTCGAAATAGTTGAACAACACCGTCGCCTCGGCCCCGCCGATCACCACGCCGGCCAACAGCGCCATCGGCAGCGAGTGCATGCGGGCGATCAGAGCCGCGGCCAGGGCCCGCAGCAACAGTCCCGGCCCCAGCGTGGCCGCCTCTATCACGGTGCCCTGGCCCTTGAGCGGGGCGACCAGCACCGCGGTGATGGCCGACAACAACCCGGCGATGGTCCACACCGAGGTGGACATGGCCTTGGTGCTGATGGCCGACAACCGGGCGGCATCGGGGTTCTCGGCCGAGGCCCGGATGGCCGTGCCGTACTTGGTTCGCTCCAAAAACAGCGCCAGGGCGGCGACGATCAGCGGCACCACGATCAGCACCAAGAGCTGCGCGCTGCGAATTCTGATGTCGAATAGCTCCCAGCGGCCGTCGAACGGGGTGGGGAAGCTGGCGATGGCGGTGTAGTTGGGCAGCCAGAAGCCGGCCAGGAACACCACCTGCGCCGCCCCCATGGTGGCCACGAACAAGATCACCTTGGGAGCATTGGCCAGGCGCCGCACCACGGTGAGCTCGATGATCCCGCCGAATGCGGCCCCCGCAGCCAGCCCGGCAACGAGCGCTATCGGATACGGAACGCTGTACTTGGCCACCAGCAAGCCCAGCAGCGCCCCGCCGAACGCCCCGACCTCGGCGTGGGCGATATTGATTACCCGCGTAGATCTAAAGATCAGCACCAAACCAACGGCCATCACCCCGTAGGTGATGCCGGTGACCAGCCCGTTGAACACGATCTGGCGGTTGAAGGTGAACGCCAGCACACCGTTGACGGTGCCCAGCACACCGTTGACGGTGCCCAGCACACCGTTGACGGTGCCCAGCACAGTGTGAATGGTGGCCAGCACGCTCAGCCGCCCGATCCCGACTGTCCGAGGAAGACGGCTCGGGCCAGGTCGTCGCGCTCGACCAGTTCTTGGGCCGGCCCCTCAAAGCGGACCTGCCCCTTTTCCAGGAAGATGGCCCGGTCGGCTACCGCCAGGGCCACATTCAGCGACTGCTCCACGATGATCATGGTCTGGCCCTCGGCCCGTAGCCGCTCCACCACTTCCAACAGCGATTGCACGGTGACGGGAGCCAAGCCAAGCGACAGCTCGTCGATCATCAAGATCTCCGGGTCGTGCATCAGCGCCATGGCCAGTGACAGCATCTGCTGCTGGCCTCCGGAGAAATCACCGGCCACAGCCGACCGGCGCTCGGCGACAACCGGGAAAAGGTCGTAGGCCCGCTCCAAGCGCGGCTCGAGTTCGGCGGGGCCGTAGCGGAACCCGGCCATGCGCAGGTTCTCCTCCACCGACAAGCCGGGGAAGATGGCCTTGCCCCCGGCCAACTGCACGATCCCGATCTTGGCCCGCATACCCGGGTCGGCATAGGTGATGGTGCGCCCGTGGAGCCGTACCACTCCCCGCTGGGGCACTCCCAGCCCGCTCACCACCCGCAGCACCGTCGATTTGCCCGCGCCGTTGGTGCCCAAAAGGGCCAGCGACTCCCCTCGGTGCACCTCGAAGCCGATGTCGAACAGCACCTGCACCTTGCCGTAGGAGAAATCCAGGTTGCGCACCTGGAGCACCGGGATGTCGGCCGCGTCGGCGCCCGCCATGCGCTCGGCCTCGTCCTGCTCCTCGTGCAATTCCTCGATGACCAAGGCGATGTCACCCTCGATGAACCGGGAGCCGTAGGCCATGAGCGATCCCCCCACCAGGGTGGCCGGCAGGATCACGATGGTGAGCGCGGTCTGCTCGCCGTGAACATCGCTGAGCATTCCGGTTATCACTGCGCCCAGAAACGCCCCGAACAAGAACATGTAGATGCCCACCAGCGCGGTGCCCCGGGACCTGAGCCGGTAGGGGATGACCGAGGCGATCACTCCAGGCAGGATGGCGAAGGCGGCCCGTGCGAAGGCATTGGAGGCGCCCAGGAATATCCCCAGCAGCAAGACCGTGGGCATCCATATCCCCACTACCTGGATGGCCCCGAAGGTGACGACGAGGACGCCGATGAAGACCATGGCCCGGGAGGGGTGCTCTTTGAACAGGGCGTCGGCCCGCTTGCCCGACACCGCGGCTCCCACGAAGCCGGGCAGAACGGTCAGCGAACCGAAGACGCCCCGCTCGAACGCGCTCAGCTCGAAGTGCTCTTCCAGATGGAGGTTGATGAAGATGATGGTGGTGAATATGGCGAAGCCGATGGCCGCCATGCCGGTGAGGTAGTAGTAGAACGACTTGATCTTGCGGAGCCGCTCAAAGGCCACTGACAGCGAGATGGGCAGCTCATCGTCGGATTGCTCCAGCTCCTTGCCGAGTACGGCCTGCATCTCGTGGCTGCCTCGCCGGGGCTCGCGCACAAAAAAGGCGCTGATGGCCAAGGGAATGCCCATGACCCCCATGGTGACGAACACCCACCGCCACCCCTCGTCGCCGGTTGCGATCAGCACGATCAGGCCGGCCAACAGCGGGCCCAGTGCCTGGCCGGCCATCTGGAACCAGCCGTTCAGTGCGAAGACTTTGGCCCGGGCCCCGATGGGGTAGCCGTCCATCAGCATGGGTCCGGCCACCGGGATGTAATACGACTGCCCTAGCCCGGCGCCCATGCGGGCGATGAACAGCAAGAACGCATTGGATATGGCGCTGGTGACCATGACCACGACCGACCACAGCGACATCGCCGCCCCCACCACCAGCTTGCGGGGCATGCGGTCGGCCAATGAGCTCAGCGGGATGGAGCCCAACAGGAACAAGATGCCGAAGGCGCCTCCGATGGCGCCGATGGTTCCATCGGAAACGTCGAGCGACTTCTGGATGTCGGGGGCGACCACCGCGAAGGCCGACGTCTCCAGCGTCTCCACGAAGCCGAGCAAGCCGATGAACCCGATCAGCCCCTTGCCGCCTCTGCGCAGACCCTGGCGCAGCGTGAGCTGTTCGGCGTCGAAACTGCCTGCCGGACCCCGTTGGGCGGCCTCAGCGGCAGCTATATCTTGTTGGCGGCGCTCCTCTTCGTCGAAGACTCTGGCGACCAGATCCGCCGGGGTCTCCGACCTTGGGGAATCGGTCATCCCTTCAGATGGATCCGAGCGTTGCTAGCGAGATGAAGCCCGGCTATTGGTCGAGCAACATCCGAACGCCGTCAACTTCGACCCAACAGGCGCAGTCGGCTCGGAGCTCCTTGAGCGTGACCACGTCGGGGGCGTCGTGCTTGGTGGTGCTCCACGAGCCGGTGATGTCACCGAGCTTGTAGTCGGTGAGCGTTTCGAAGCCCTGGATCAGCGTGGTCTGGTTCACGGTGCCGTACGTCTCCTGAGACCAGTTGGCCGCCGCCTCCAGGTTCTTGATGAACAGACAGGTGCTGCCCACCGCGCTCCAGGCGTCTTCGTTTTCGACTTCGTCATAGGCAATGCCGGTGGCCTCGGTGAATGCGGCATTGCACTCGATGCTGTGTTCGTCGGGGCTGAGCCGGTCGAGACCGTAGCTCAGGCCGTACATGCCGTGGAAGAGGGTGGGATCGGCGCCCCGGTTGTACACCGCCTGGGCCACCGAGGCGAAAACCATGTTCTCGATATCGCTGACCAGCCACTGCGGCTTAAAGTCCGCCTGAGCGCCCAGGAATACTGCGATCCCAAACGGCGAGGGGGGCACAAGGGAGAACACCGTGTCCACGTCTGCGGCCTGCATGCGCTCCAAGCCGATATCGACCTGAGAGCAGGTTGTGCCTTGGCAGGGCAAAGCCACCTCGTCGGCTAGCTCGTAACCGGCGTCGGCCAGGGCGGCCCTGAGCACACCAGCGGCTACCTCGTGCTCGCCGATGTCGCCTCGCATCAGCCCGAGAGTGCGGCCTTCGAGCAATCCCAGGGAATCAGCCAAGATCGGCCACGAGCTCACTAGTCGTTCGGTGGTCATGGCATGGGAGAACAGCAGCCCGTTGGAGCGGTCGTATATCTCCTGGGGCAGGATGCCCGACAGCATGTAGGCGATCCGCTCGTGGCCCTCGGTGGCACACAGAACGGTCTCGGCCGTCACCCCGCCCACGAAGTGCACGATGGCCACTTGGTCGTCCTCGGTGGCGGCGATGCAGGCCGCCTGCTGGTCGGTGGGCGACGCCCCCGGCGGGTAGTTGTGGAACACGATTTCGATGTTGCGCCCCCCAGCGCCTCCCCTCTCGTTGACCTGTTCGGCGAAGACCACGTAGTTGCGTGGGATGTCTCCGGTGTCGGGGAGGATGCCCGCATCTTCGAGGGCCTTGGAGTCGCTGCGCAAGATGGCCACCTTGATGGTGTCCTCGGTGATGCCCACTGTGGATCCTTCGGGCACCGGGATCGGGGTGGGCTCGGGAGTCGGCTCAGGCTCGTCAGCCGGCTCGTCGGCCGGCTCATCAGCGGGCTCAGGCTCGTCGGCCGGTTCGTCAGCGGGCTCATCCGCAGGCTCCGGCTCGGCCGTGGGCTCGGGTTCGGGCTCCTCGGCGGGTGCGGGGGCACTGGTGGCCGCCGGTTCTGCAACCGGGGTTTCGTCAGCATCCTCCGAACTGCTGCACGATGCTGCGACCAGCGCAAATACCGCGACAAGTGCAAAGATAAAAGGACGCCACTTGGTGTGACTCATCGGATTCCCCCTCCGGCCTCACCGGCAGATGATTCTTCCGGCGACGCTAACAGACGTGGAGTAACGTTGCCAGAAAGCGGATATGAGGTTTTCACGAGTATGACCACCACACCGCTCGACCCATCCCGAGCCATCGCGGGAGAGGCTGCGGTCACGAGCCGACACGGGTTTGACCTCGAAGAATTGCGCTCCATTGTGGAAGTCGATGTGGCGCTGGAGGACTATCCGTTGGCCGACGCGGAGGTTGATCGGGCACTGGTATACCGCACCGAGAAATTGCAGGGGCATCTACGCGATCTCGACCATGCCGCCGCCGTTCGTAACGAGCTGACTCGGGCGCTTAACGACGGTCCGGGGGTGATCGTGATAACCGGTGCCATCGAGTCTGCAGTGGTCGACCGGGCTACCGAGGTGTTCGAACGGATCATCGCCGAAGAGCGCGAGTCCGGAACCGGCGGGGGTGATCACTACGCCAAGCCTGGGGCCAACGACCGTCTGTGGAATGCGCTGGAGAAGCTGGCCGTAGCCGATCCTGAGACCTTTGTGGACTACCACGCCTGCGACATGATCGACCTTGCCTCGTTGGCCTGGCTCGGACCCGGCTACCAGGTCACCGCCCAGGTGAACGCCATCAACCCCGGCGGCGCGGCCCAGATGCCCCACCGGGACTACCACGTGGGGTTTATGACCGATGAGGTGGCCGAGCGCTATCCAATTCACGCCCACCGCCTGTCGCCGATATTGACCCTTCAGGGGGGTGTGGCCCATTGCCACATGCCCCCGGAGACGGGGGCCACCATGCTGCTGCCCCACTCCCACAAGTACGAGCTTGGCTATCTGGCGTGGCGGCGGCCTGAGTTGATCGAGTATTTCGCCGAAAACCACGTGAAGGTCGAGCTGGACAAGGGCGACCTGGTGTTCTTCAGCCCAGCGGTGTTCCATGCCGGGGGCCACAACCAAACCAACGATGTCCGGCGAATGGCCAACCTGTTGCAGATCTCCTCAGCCATGGGCCGGGCTACCGAGGCGGTGGACCGGGAGCGCATCGTCAACGCCATCTATCCCGTACTGCTGCGCCGCAAGGAAGAGGGGCTCGACCCCGCTCTCATCGCCTGTGCGGTAGCGGCTAGCGCCGAGGGCTACGCCTTTCCCACCAACCTCGACCGCGACGTGCCCATCGGCGGCCTCACGCCACCGTCACAGCAAGATCTGGTGTTCGAGGCCCTCGCCAACAAGACCACCCCCGATGAGCTGGCCGCCCAACTGGTGGCTCACCGCCACCGTCGGGCGACCCACTAACGGCTTCTCCAGCTCGGCTATGGCTCTGTTAGATATTTGGACCTGAGCTGAGCAATGGTGTCGTCGGTGAGGTTGAGGTGGGAGCGGGCGTAGCTGTTGATGCCGCCTAGCTCATGGTCGATGTGATTGAGGAACGCCGCTATCTGCCTTTCGTGCGCCCCCATTATCGGCCAAAGGGAAGGGGGGGCCAGGCGGCGCTGCTCCTCCAGTTCTTCGGCCACCACAGTGTTGGTGGCGAGGTAGTCCGCCACCACCGTCTCGCGATCCACGCCGAGAACTCCGAGCAGCATGGCGGTGGCCGCGCCGGTTCGGTCGGTTCCGCCCTCGCAGTGGTAGAGGAGAGGCCGACCCGCAACTGCTGCCAACTCTGAGAAGAACGCGGCGAACACAGAGGCGAAGTCGACAGCGAAGCTCACGTAGCGCGTCACCCGGTCACCGGCGATGTCGAGACCCAGCCCATCCGTCAACTTGACCACCTCATCAAAGTCCTGGTTGAGCCAAAGATGGATGATCTCGGCCCGGACTTCGGACAGCTCTTCTTGGCCGCCGAGAAGAGCACTTGAGCTTCTCGGGTTGTCGATGGGCAGATTGACCCATCGCACGTCGAGGCCATCGAGCCGGTCTGGTCGGCGCTCGACCTCGGCGGTGCTGCGGAAGTCGACCACGCAGGCCAATTCCAGCTTGGCCAAGTCCTCTCCACTGGCTTCATGGAGAGTGTCGGAACGGAATAGGACACCGCCGCGTACCACTTGGCCTTCAGGCGTTTGAATGCCGCCGAGGTCGCGTAGGTTCTTGGTGCCCCTGACGGGGACCAACTGCTCGAAGACGTCAATGCCCATTAACCGGCCGGAACGAACTCCTCCTCGTCGGGATCCCAGATCACTTTGACCAGCGGGGAGTCGTCAGCGCCTATCTTGCCCTCGACCAGAGAAGCCGCAGACATGCCCGGAAGGTCGAGCGACCCGAGGTTGGCCGCCGCCTCCAGGAATGTCTCGTTGGTGAGGTTGGGGCCAGCGGCGGTGGCAATGGCGGCGAACAGCCAGACCGTCTGGCACGCCCTGACCACCAAGTCGAGGTTGATGGGCCGGCCGGGTTCCTCGGTCACGTTCACCTGTTCGACGTTCCCGTCCTCGTCGGTGATCTGAGCGTTGTTGTAATTGTCCACGCACTCAATGAGCAGGGAATCGTCCCCCCGGTCCCAGAACGTCTTAATCTGCGCCGGTGCGTACACGTGAAGCTGGATGGCGGTGGGATCGACGCCCAAGTTCAGGTAGATGTCTTCGTTAGACTCGCTGGTGATCTGCGGGATGTCGATCCCCGCCCTGATCATGGCCGCAGACATGAGTACAGGCTCCAGCGAATACACCAAATCAGGATCCTCATCGGCGATCCGCTGGACGATCACGTCGTGGTTGGCCTCGGCGGCCTGCACGTCGTCAACCGCGGTCACCCTGCTCACCGAGGTGATGGTGGCGCCGGCAGCCTCCAGCGATTCGACGAGGGGGTCGGTGAGAGAGTCTTCGCTGGCCAAGATGCTGAAGTGGACGCTCTTGCCATCGAGGAGCCCGTCGGCCGCGGCGGCGGCGATCATGTTCCGCTGGATTCCCAACTTGGTGGCCTCGGTGGCGAAGAGCAGGCCATTGGAGCGGTTGATGGCCTCCGGGGTCACATCGTTGCCGTTGACGGCGATGGTGTTGTTGCGCTCGGTGTAGCAGAGCTCGTTGTCCTCACGAAGCCACCCGACGAAGGCGAAGACCATTTCGTCCTCGACGAACTTCACGCAGGCGGCGTCGGCGCCCACTGAGCCGATGACGTCGATGACCTCGATGAAGGGAACCAGCATCCGGCCGTTGATCCCACCGGCGGCGTTCACCGCGTCGGCGGCCACCTGCCACTTGGAGGCCAGGTCGCCCTGGTCGAATCCGAACATCTCGGCATCGAGGGAGATCATGCCGATGCGGATCTCTGTTTCGGTCACCCCTCGGAATGAGGCGGTCAGCGGCACTGGAGTCGCCTCGGGTTCGGGCGCGGCTGCGGGTTCTTCGTCGTCGGCGGGTTCGGGCGCGGCTGCGGGTTCTTCGTCGTCGGCGGGTTCGGGCGCGGCTGCGGGTTCTTCGTCGTCGGCGGGTTCGGGCGCGGCTGCGGGTTCTTCGTCGTCGGCGGGTTCGGGCGCGGCGGGCGCGGTTGTCGGTTGTTCGGCCGGCGCGTCGTCGGCCGAGTCGGAGTCACCACCGCAGGCGGTGATGAGCACTGATAGAGCGATTAGCACCCCTAGAAGTCGCTTGAACACTTGAACCTCCAAAGTCTCCGTGGTGGACACAACGTAGCGAAATGTTCGGCATCTCAGCGAGAAACCGGCCAATATTTCGCAACAATTTCGATAACTCTAGACAAGAATCGAAACTCTGTCTTTCCCGAAGTGAATTTTGGTGCTATCCATCTGACGTGGATAGTGAGATGGAGTCTGCCGAAGGCCTGAGTCAGGGTGCCGCCTCCACGCTGAGCTCCACCATCCTCGACAACGAAGAGGCCCGGATGCAGGCCGCCGAGGCATCCAGGCGCGATGTGGTTTACGAGGACGCCGTGCTGCCCGGCGTTGGCGTTGAAGAGATGAACCTGCGAGATGGCCTTCGCCGGGGCGGGATGATCACGTTCGGCACCCTTGCCGCCATCGAGGCCTTCGACGAGTTGGAGGGCGCCGCACTCAACGTTTTGGGCCCAGACATCGCCAACACTTTCGGCGTATCCGACGGGACCATCACCTTCATCTCGGTGGCGTCGGCGGCCTTCTTGGTGCTCGGAGCTGCCCCCATGGGATGGCTGGCCGATCGTATGCGCCGAACCCCCATTGTTGCCATCGCCACCATCTTCTTCTCTTTCTTCTCCTTTGCCACCGGCCTGGCAGTAAGCGCCTTCATGTTGTTCTGGCTGCGCTTCGGTGCCGGCATTGCCAAGGCCAACAGCCTCACCATTCACCCCGCGCTGTTGGCCGACGCCTACCCGATTGCCATCCGGGGTCGCATGTACGCGCTGGAGAAGAGCATTTCGCGCGTCGCCGGGACGATCAGCCCAATCCTGGTCGGCGCAGTGGCCACCGTCGCAGGGGGCGATGAGGGTTGGCGATGGGCCTACCTGATCTTCAGCATCCCGATTGCGGTGATGGGGTTCTACGCCCTGCGCCTCCCCGAGCCCGAGCGCGGCCAGTGGGAGAAGCGCGAGGTCCTCGGCAAAGGGCTCGACGCCGAGGACGACATGGAGATCTCCGTCGAAGCCGCCTATGCCCGCATATGGCGCATCGACACCATCCGCTACATGACCATCGCGCTGGCCGCCCTCGGGTTCGCGCTCTTCCCGGCCGGGTCGATCGAGAGCTTCTTTCTTGAAGAGGAGTTCGGCTTGGACGCGCTGGAACGGGGCATGGCCACCTCGCCGACCGCCTTCGGCCTGTTGCTCTTTCTGCCCTTCATTGGCAAGCGGTTCGACCAGACGTTCAAGCGGGATCCCAATCGGGCTCTCCGCATCCTCGGCTCCTTGCTGTTCCCGCTGGCGGTGACGGTGCCGATCCAGTACTTCATGCCCAACGTCTACCTGTTCGTGGCGATGTCGGTGGTGAACGGGACGCTCCTCGGAGCCGCGTTCTCGATGATCGGACCCGCCGTCCAAACAGTCCTTCCCTACCGCCTGCGAGGTATGGGGATGGCCATCATCTTGTTCTTCATGTTCGCCATCGGCGCGGTGGGCGGCGGGCTGCTCGCCTCGGTCCTCCAAGACGAGATCGGAGAGCGGTCCACCATCATCACGATCACCTTGATCGCCATGCCCCTCGGGGCCTTCTACATCATGCGGGGGTCGAGCCGGATGCGCCGTGACCTGTCGCTGGTGGTGGCCGAGCTCAAAGAGGAGGAAGAAGAGCAGCAGCGCCGGGCCAAGCCAGGGGCGAGTGTCCCCGCGCTGCAACTCCACAACATCGACTTCAGCTACGGCCAAGTGCAGGTTCTGTTCGATCTCAGCTTCGAGGTGGAAAAGGGCGAAACGCTGGCCCTGCTGGGGACCAACGGGGCCGGAAAGTCGACTGCCCTCAAGGTCATTACCGGCTTGAACACACCGGAGCGGGGGATCGTCCGTCTCAACGGCCGTACCATCACCTTCGCCACTCCCGAGCAGCGAGTCGCCATGGGCGTCCAGATGCTTCCCGGCGGCGGCGGGGTGTTCAGATCGATGACGATTGCCGACAACATCCTGGTCGGTGCCGGCCGCTACCGCCAGGATCGCGCTGCTCTGGAGCAAAGGCTCGATTACGTGTACGAGCTGTTCCCCATGCTGAAGAACCGGCAACAGGAGTTGGCCGGCGACCTGTCCGGCGGCCAGCAGCAGATGCTGGCCCTGGCCCGGGTGATGCTCCATAAGCCCGAGATCCTGCTGATCGACGAGCTGTCGCTCGGGCTTGCGCCAGCGGTAGTGGCCGAGCTTCTAGAGCTCGTCGAGTCTTTGAAGTCGGCTGGCCAGACCATGATCATCGTCGAGCAATCGTTGAACGTGGCGCTGTCTATCGCCGAGCGGGCCGTCTTCTTGGAGAAGGGCGAGGTGCGGTTCGAAGGGCTGACCGCCGATTTGGCCGAGCGCGACGACATCGTCCGAGCAGTCTTCCTAGGAGAAGAAGGCGGTTAGCGGTGCTCCCGGCCATTCTCGCGGCAAGCCGAATCAATCCCCAAGTGATGTTCAACGGCGCGGTTACGGGCATCGTCATCGGCCTGCTGGCGATGGGAATCGTGCTGACGTTTCGATCGACGAAGGTGATCAACTTCGCAGTAGGGAACATGGGACTGATCGGCGGAGTGCTGATGCCGCTGCTCGTGCTCCAATACAACTTCCCGTTCTGGACGGCGGTGGCCCTGGTTCTGGTGATGGGCGCGGTATTCGGGGGCATCGTCGAGCTCACCGTCATCCGGCGGCTGTTCCGAGCGCCCAGGGTCATATTGCTGGTGGCCACGGTGGGGGTCGCCCAGCTCTGCCAGGTGATCCCGCTGACGTACCCTGAGCTCGACGTCCAGGGAATTCGGCGCTATCCGGCGGTGACCTCGGCCAGTTGGCGGCCCTTCGAAGCGCTGGGGGTGAGCGAGGTCCAGCTCTGGACGGTGCTGGCTGCCCCGGCGGTGATCGCAGCAGTCGGCTGGGGGCTGCTGGCACTTCGTCCCCCCAAAGACCGCTCCAGCCGCCGGAACATCTGGCTGAGGACATGGGTGGTCGGGTTGGCGGTGACCTTCGGGGTGCTCGCACTGGTATCGGGCGGGGGCGAGCCCAAGGGGATCCGTGTTGCCGGTACGCAGCTCACCATCCTCGTTGCGGTGCCGCTCGTTGCGCTCGGCCTCTATTTGGTGCTCAACCGCACTTGGTTCGGCAAGAACGTGGCTGCCGCGGCCGAAGATTCCGACCTGTCCCGGCTCGCGGGCGTCAACCCGAAAGTGGTCTCAACGTTTGTGTGGGTGATAGCCGGGCTCATATCCACGATTGCCATCGTTCTGCTGTCGGGGCATAGCGGCAGCGTGTCCGGCATCGGGGGGCTTGGCCCCTCCACGCTGGCCCGGGCCCTGGTGGCCGCCGCGATCGCAGGAATGACCTCATTTCCCAGGGCCATGGCGGCCGGCATCTACCTCGGCATCATCGAGTTCACCATTCAGTTCAACTTCCTCGACCAGCCGGGCCTGTTCGATTTCCTGCTGCTCTTGGCCGTGCTGGGCGCGGTGGCAATGCAGCGACACCAGCGAGTGTCAACCGAGTCGTTCTCGTTCACCCCCAAAGTCCCCGCGATACCCAACCACCTCCGTCAAATCTGGTGGATACGCCACATGAGCCGGATCGGATTCGGTGTCGGGCTTCTGGCGTTGATCCTGTTGCCGCTCATCATCACCCAGCCGAGCCGGAGTCTGTCGTATGCGTCGGTTCTGGCCTTTGCGCTGTGCGCCAGCTCGCTCACCGTCATCACCGGATGGTCGGGGCAGGTGTCGCTGGCGCAGATGAGCTTTGCCGGAATCGGCGCGCTGACCGCGGCCGCGTTGACCCGAGGCATCGAGATGGATTTCTGGTTCATCGACTTCACCGCCGACCCCATACCGTTTGCGCTAGCCGTGTTCATCGCGCCCCTGGTTACCGCCTTGGTGGCCGCGGTGGTGGGAGTGGGCGCTCTTCGGGTGCAAGGGCTCATGCTGGCCGTAACCACCCTTGTGTTGGCATTGGCCGCCTCGCACTACATCTTCCGGCGGCCGGTCTTCGCCGATGGCAACCCCCGCACCGTCCCGTTCTTGCGGGGCGAACTGTTCGGCATCAACCTGGCCAGCCAGCGCAACTACTACTACTTCTGCCTGGTACTCCTGACTGTTGTCCTCTTCGTGTTGGCGCGGCTTCGCCGATCCGGCGTCGGCCGGGGGACCATTGCCATTCGAGACAACGTGGAAGCGGCGTCGGCCTACTCCGTCAGCTCCACTCGCCTGAAGCTGTCAGCCTTCGCAATGGCCGGCGGCATCGTCGGCCTCGGCGGGGCAGTGCTCGCCGGGCTGGTTCAATCCGTCCCGCTCACCGAGCGGTTCTTCACCGTCGACGACTCGATCAGGCTGGTAGGCATCGTGGTTATCGGGGGTCTTGGGACGATCATCGGACCGGTGCTCGGCGCCTTGTGGATCGAGGGACTCCCGTCGCTGTTCGACAACAGCAGCGTGGTGGCGCTGTTCACCTCAAGTATCGGGCTTCTACTGGTGGTGATGTACTTCCCCGGCGGCTTCGTCCAGATCCTCTATTCGTGGCGGTCGTCAGCGCTGAGATGGGCGGAGAACCGCTACGGCCTGTCGACGCCGCCGAAGGGGGCCCGGGGCTCGGTTCAACTGCCGGTATCGCATCGGGATCGCGCCGACACCGGTCAGGCCATTCTCGAGACTCACAACCTCAGTGTGGCGTTCGGGGGAAACCAGGCCTTGAGCGGCGCATCGTTGTCTGTTCCCCACAACCGCATCGTTGGGCTCATCGGCACCAACGGTGCGGGCAAGTCCACGTTCATGAACGCCGTTGGGGGGTTCGTGTCGGCTGGCGGCGGGGTGCGGCTCAATGGAACGGAGATCAGCCGCCTTGCCCCCCACCGCCGGGCCCTGCTCGGCTTGGGCCGCACCTTTCAGGGGGCAACGCTGTTCCCCGAGCTCACCGTACGCGAGACCGTGCAAGTCGCCCTCGAAGCCCGGGAACGCACCCCGATCCTGGCCGCCGCAACGGGCCTGCCGCCCTCGGCCAGGATCTCCCGAGCGCAAAGGGCGGCCGCTGATGAGATAATCGACTTCCTGGGATTGGGCCGATACGGCGATTCCTACGTGGGCGATCTCTCTACCGGTACGCGGCGGATCGTCGAAATCGGCGGCCTTCTGGCTCTCGACGCCCACCTGCTCTGCCTGGACGAGCCAACCGCGGGTGTCGCCCAGCGAGAGGCCGAAGCATTTGGCCCACTGCTGGTGAGCATCAATAGCGAACTCGGGTCTTCGATGCTGATCATCGAACACGACATGCCGCTGATCATGAGCGTGAGCGATCACGTTTACTGCTTGGAGGCGGGGCAGGTCATCGCCGAGGGAAGCCCAGACGAGGTTCGCTCCGATCCACTGGTCGTCGCCAGCTATTTGGGAACCGATGACCGGGCCATTTCCCGATCCGACTTAGGAAACCAGTGAGGACTATGCCGCCAGCACAAGACAGCCCAGACGCCATTGAGAGCGAGACCGCGCTACTAGTCCGCCGGATTCTTCGGTTTGACGGTGCCATGAACGTGAGAGACCTCGGTGGTGCCACCACGGCAAGCGGCGAGCAGGTTCGATTCGGCTTGGTCTACCGGTCAGACGATCTTGCCGAGCTCAGCGATCTCGATCTCGCCGAGCTCGAGAATCGAACGATCCGAACGATCGTGGATTTCCGCAATCCCGACGAAGTGGAGGCTCGCCCATCCAGGATTCCGCAGGGTGCGACAGTTGTGTCGGCGCCGTACCCCCCAGGAAACCGGACGGCTGGCGAGGTGATGGAATCTCTGGTTTCCGGGGAGCTGACCCCCGAGCACGCTCATGGGATCCTGCTCGATTCCTACCGGCACACGACAGAGTCCGGTGGCCCGGCCATTTCTGCGCTCATCCGCTCCATCATCAATCACTCACCGGTTCTCTTCCACTGTGCTGGGGGCAAAGACCGAACAGGAGTCGCAGCCGCAGTCATCCTGTCGATCCTGGGAGTGGACCGAGAACAGATCGTCGACGACTACATGCTGACCAACGACCGGCTGACCGATCAGTCCAGTACCTTCCAACTCCGGCTAGCCGAGTATCCCGAGGAGTCACGCGACGTTCTGCTGGCCCTGGGACTGGCGAGGTCTGTCTACATCGAGCTGACCCTTGACATCATCGAACGTGACTTTGGAGGAATCGACGCCTACGCCCAAGACCAACTCTCACTCTCTGAAGCCGAGGTCGATGCTTTGAGGAGACTATTGCTGGAACCGTAAATCAGTCTTCCGGCTCACGCCGGGTGGCCCACGGAGGACTGAGCCGGTGCTCGGCGATCATGTCGCTCCACAGCTCTTGGGCGGCTCGGGCCCGCTCGGGTCGCAGTCGGGCGATGGCGACGAACAGCGCATCGATAACTGCCATGTGGGCGAGTCGGCTGGAGACGGCCGCGATGCGGAACTCCGACTCGGTACCACCGGCCAACAAGAGGTGGTCGACCATTTCGGCAAGCGGTGAACGGGCGAACGTCGTAATGGCCACCGTCTGGGCTCCTCCATCGGAAGCAGCTTCGACTGCGGTCAGGGTCTCGCGGGTCGACCCCGAGTGGCTGATCGCTACCGCGACATCGCCCGGATGCAGGAATCGGGCCGCAGTGTGCTGCATATGCGAGTCGTAGTGGAACTCGGCTCGATGCCCCAGTGTGCGGAACCGGAAGGCCGCATCGAAGGCCACCGCCGCGCTGGCCCCCGCCCCCAAGAAAATGATCGAGCGTGCGCTCAGGAGGTGTTCGGCCACTTGGTTGAAGCTGGCCTTGTCCAATGTGTGCTGAGTGTGGCTGATGGCGTCGACGGTTGAAGAAAGAACCTTGGACAGAATCGACTCGCGGTCGGCGCCCTCTGACGGCCCGGCAAATCCGGTTGACGTTCCTTCGGCGGCCAGTTGGAGCTTCAGATCCTGGAATCCCCGGAGTCCGAGTTCTTGGCACAGGCGCACGATGGTCGACATCGAGGTGCCCGTGCGCCGCGCCAACTCCGACACTGACAGGCGGACAACCGATGCCGGATCGGCCAGAATCTCCTCGGCCACCACGGCCAGCTTCGGCGTCAGGCTAGGCAGCAGGCTCCGAAGATGGATCGTGGGCGGGATCTCCGTGGTTGCAGGGTTCTCAGATTCGTCCAATCTGTCCATCCTTTTGGTAGTAGCGAAGGCTCATACAACTATCTCTCATTGGCTGCTCCCGGGCGGCCATCCCTCGACAAGGCCGAGTTGGGCGCACAGCTCCAGCGAGTTGAGGGTGCGCCCCCGCCACTCTGCTGTTCTCTCGGGGTCCTCGGCCAGCCAGGCCACCACCGTCCCGGTGGCTTCGGGGGGAGCGCCGCCGAAATTGTGCAAGTCGAGCGCCTCCATCGTCTCGGTCCAGGTGAAGCCGGGATCGATGTTGATGGCGGTAATTCCGTCGGACTCGTGCTCGGCCTGGATCAGCGGCGCCATGCGGTGGAAGGCGCCCTTAGAGGCGCAGTGGGCAAAGCCAAGCATCTTCATCTTGACTACTTCGTAGGGGGGATCGTCGACCTGGCCGGCCCCCGAGGTCAGATTCAATATGAGGCCCGATCCCTGTTCGATCATCGAGGGCAGGATGAGCTGGGTGAGGAGAACCTGGCGCAGCACATTGGCGGTGAACGCGGTGTCGAGGGCCCCGAGATCGAGCACCCCCACCGGGTCGAGCAGGCCTGGGCCGCTCCAGATGGCGTTGTTCACCAAGACGTCGACCCGACCCCATTCGCCGAGGGCTGTATCGGCCGCGGCGCGCACCGACTCCTCAGACAGCAGATCCATGGTGATGGGCAGGGCCCGCTGTCCTCGGTCGGCAATCTCGGCGGACGTTGTCTCCAAACTCCCGGGCACGGCCACGTCGCCACCGCCATCCGATGTCGGAGGCCCGATCGTCCCTTCGCCCTCCCTCACCGTCCGTGCGGTGATGGCCACGTCGTATCCCACATCGGCGAGAGCCAACGCACTGGCCCGGCCGATTCCCCGGCTCGCGCCGGTTACTAGCGCAATGGGGCTAGACGCTTGCTGAGACTGCTCGCTCATGACAACGGTCCTGATACTTCGACGCCGGGGGGCGTCTGGGAGATCTCGATCATCACTCCGTCGGGGTCCAGGATCATGAATTGCCAGAATCCCTTGATCTCCGACGGGCCGCTGACAATTGGGACACCGTTAGCCTCACAGGCGTCCGCCGCCTCATTGATGCCGGCAACCCGGACGGTGAATCCCTGCAAGCCGCGCTGGTTCTCCTGAGGGTCGCTCATCCCCGTGTCCCCCAGGTAGACGAACTCCACCTTCTGCCCTCCGACCAGCCCGACCACGACCCGCCCCTGGACCCCTTCTCGGCCGACGATGGCGTCCAGTCCTGGTCCTGAGATCTGCTCGTCGGACAGGACTTCGTAGCCCAGCAATTTGGTGTAAAACTCCAGCGAGGCATCAACATCCACTGGGTGAATGATCACGTGCGACCAGTGGCGTACTCCGACTGCTCCTGACATGTTCACGTCCTCTCAGAAATCGGCGTTGGCAGGATACTCCACAAATCAAACCATGAAACGAAATCTTTTCGATCATCCGCAGAGGAGACTTCTTCACCCGTCGACATTCGACCCTATAGCTGCGGGGTTTCCTCGCTGCCAGGCAGGGGTGGTTCGCCGGCACCCTGCACGGTTTGGTCGATGTCAATCACGTTGCCGGTAAGAAGGCCCGAATCGGGCGACAAGCAGAAGGCGATGGCATTGGCCACTTCCCAGGGTTGTACGAGGCGCTCGAATGGTCGGGTAGGGGCGGCCATCTCCAGCCAATTTTCCGGCGCGCCGTCTTGGGTCATCTGGGTGTGGTGCTCCGACTCGGTCTCCATCCACCCTGGGTTCACCTGGTTCACTCGGATGTCGTGGCGCATCAGGGCGTAGGCCAGGTTCTTGGTCTTGATGGCCAGCGCTCCCTTTGACATCGAATATGCGGTGAGCCGGGGCTGCCCGCCATAGCCGCTGGTCGAGCCAACATTCACGATCGATCCCGCAACGCCGGTCTCGATCATCACCCGGGCCGCGGCCTGGATGAGGAAGTACGGCCCCTTGACATTGACTGCGAAGTGGCGGTCAAGATGCTCCGGGGTGTCGTCGAACAGCGTGGCCCGGGTAGTGAGCGCCGCTACGTTCACCACCCCGTGCACCGTCCCAAACCGCTCTACACAAGTTTCCACCACCATGCCCGGCGCATCCGATTCCCCAATGTCGGCCGCCACAAACACCGACGGCGTGCCCAGCCCGGTGAGCTCATCAGCCAGCGCCTGACCCCGATCGGCAGACCTCCCCGCCAGCACCAACCCCGTCGATCCCCCATCCCCCACCAACTTGCGCGCCACCGCCTCACCCAACCCCTGCGTCCCCCCATTAATGATCGTGATCACGTTCTGATTTCTACACGAAACAGAATGAGCAGCGAGACCGCCTCGACAATCCCTTGATGCGTGACCTGTGGCTGTTTTGGGGTGATGTGCTTACCGAGAAAGACCTCCCACCCGCAGCGTGAGCGAATTCCTCGAAGCAGAATCCAACACACTTGCCGCAGCGGGCAAGAAGTCCCTGACAAAGGCGTAACCCCGGCCGTTTGCCTAGGCAGGGACGGTTCCGGAGTCTAGGCCAATAATCTTACGAGTTGCTGGGATGTGGGGCAACAACTTTCCTCAAGACGAGCAGCTTAAGTAGTCATCAAGCTGGTCTGGAGGCCAACACAGCAGGGATGCGGGAAAGTCCAGCCATCCAGGCATCGGTGTCGGAGCACATCCAATGCACGAGTTCCATGATCAACCCAGCATCATTCGCTAGTGCTCGGCGATGGATCGGCTTGTGGTGGGCCACTCGGTTTCGGAGGAATTGGAGTTGCCTCATCCGGGATTCCACATCGGTCCGTATTTGAGCAGCGTGGCCAGGTGAGGGGTGATTTGGGAACTGTGCCGCAAGAGCAGGAACCCACATTGTGGTGTGGTAACGCGGTGAGCAGAGGAACCTCCAGAAACCGAAGTTCAAATCAGAAATGAGTTCGCTGTGGACCAGCGGGCGTTTCCCATGGTCGGTAGCACGTTGTTTCGCCTTCCTAATGTCGCGAAGCGCGTTCTTTGCGTGCTTGCCAGGGAAGAGCGAGGTGTGGTCGTACCAGAGCGGTGACCGTCCTACTGTCGCGACGAGCGCAGTCAATGCCTCGTCAAAGCGATTACGCAATACGACTTCGAGGTGGCCTAGATCCTCTAGGAACGCGGCAGCGATCTGGGCATTCCAGGCGTAGAGGTCTAGTGCTCGAATTGGGTCGTTGTCGCAGTCATCTAGATACGACCGCAGGCGGTCATAGCTCAAGCGATCCAAGATCACTGCGGGATCGAACGTTGACGGGATTGACATCGGCCGCAACCCTCACTTGTCTAAACCCCGGAACCGTCCCTGCTTCGGCACACGGCCGGAGTTACGTCTTTGTGGGGGGAAGTGAGGGCGGCGGGATGCCGCGATGGCTGCTTCTTGGCAGCGTGGGACGGGTTAGCGGCCGGCGGCGGGGCGGAAGGCGGCGACTACCTCGGAAAGGTAGTCGTGGGCCTCGGCGGCGTCGGAGGGGATGGGGAGGTGGGCTCGGAAGTCGGTGACGCCGGCTTCGACCAGGGCAGGGACGCTGTCCATGGTGGCGGCCAAGTCCACGCCGTCGTCG
The DNA here is from genome assembly GCA_963663255.1 of Acidimicrobiales bacterium. Classification (GTDB taxonomy): domain Bacteria; phylum Actinomycetota; class Acidimicrobiia; order Acidimicrobiales; family Bin134; genus Poriferisocius. The sequence goes on along the minus strand of OY760141.1, from coordinate 652,250 downwards.
GTGCGCACGATCGGGAGAGTGCCCACCACCCCGATGCCGGACGGGTCGCTGTCGAAACCGGCCACCGCCTCCCGCATTTGGTCGATGTGGGAAGCCATGTCGCCGCCCATGTAGTCGCCCCAGGGGATCCAGCCCGCGCCGAAGCGGGCTAGGCGGCGCATGGCCCGGGGGTTGACCGTACCGCTCACCCAAACGGGCACCCCGCCGGGCTGCACCGGTTGGGGCTGCATATAGATGCGGGAGAACTCGAGCTGGTCGTCGCTGAAGTCGGCTGGACAGGAGCCCCACAAGGCCTGGCACACCGCCAGGGTGTGGTCGAGCTGGGCGCCCCGCTCGGCGAAGTCCAGGCCGGCGGCCTCGTATTCCTCGGCCTGCCATCCCACACCCACGCCCAGGTCAACCCGGCCGCCGGTGAGCACGTCGAGGGTGGCCAGCGATTTGGCCAGGATCACCGGGCGGCGCAGCGCGGCCAACAAGATGTTGTTGCCCAGCCGGAGGTTGCTGGTGATAGCCCCCAGCGCCGTCAACACGGTGGTGGGCTCCAGCCAGTGACCATCGGGTCCGGTGGGCTGGCGGCCCCCGGCCATGCCTCCCAGCTCAGGCTGGCCGTAGGCGTCCAAGCGCTCTCCGAACACCACGTGGTCGCTGACCACAACTTTGTCCACTCCGGCGGCATCGGCTGCTTTGGCCAGATCCAGCACCGGTTGCCAGCCCCCCGGACCCGGGTCGGCGGCGGCGAACGTGCGGAGATTGATGGAGATCAGCGGTGTCATGTGGACTTGCTTAGTCGATCAGACACCCCGATGACTCAGAGACCGAAGAGTTGGTTGCAGTTGTCGGCCAAGATGAGGCGACGGTCGGTGTCGGAGATGTCGGTGAACCACTCGTCAGTGAGCTTGCGGCTGTGGGGCCAGGTGGTCTCCGAGTGGGGGTAGTCGCTCGACCACATGATGCGGTCCACGCCGATATGGTGGCGCTCTCGTAGTCCCACCGGATCCTCCATGAACGTGGACCACACTTGCTGCTTCAGGTAGACGCTAGGCGGTTCGGGCAGGTCGTTACCGGTCCAGAACCGGTGCTTGGCCCACAGGTGATCCAGATAGTAGTGGGCGAAGCTAATCCAACCGATCTGTCCCTCCACGCAGATCACCCGCAGCTCGGGGAATCGGCGCAGCACCCCGCTAACCGCCAAGGTGGTGACCGCTTCGCCCATGGCGAACTTGGACATCAGCAGGTCCACGATGTAGCCGATGCCGTCAGTGCGGGGCATGGGCGCGGCCCGGCCCCGGCCTCCCACGTGGATGGACGCCGGCCAGCCGACCTCGATCAGGGTCTGCCACAACGGATCCCAGCGGGGCTCGTACCACTCGCCGGTTTCGGGGAACCGGCTGATTACCGCGCCCCGAAGCGTCTGCCTCCCAGCCAGCCGCCGGATTTCGGCCACGGTGTCGTCGGGGTCGGCTGCGGGGAGGTAGGCCATGCCGATGAGCCGGGCGGGGTCGGTGGAGCAGAAGTCGCTCAGCCAGTCGTTGTACGCCGAATAGCTGGCCCGGGCCAGCCCTGGGTCTTCGCATCTCAGCGGGCCGCCACCGTAGAGCACCTCGGCCGAGACTCCATCGATGTCTTGGTCCACTAGGCGAGCATCGGGATCCCATCCGCCTAACCTCACATCATCGAGGCGTCGGACATTCCAGCTGTAGTCCTCAGGCCGCTTGCCGGCCATGGCAGAAATGCCCAGCATGGGGGTGCGTTGGCCTTCGAACACCTGGAATTGGCCCTCGTCGGTCTCCTCTACCACCGGCGCGCGGTGGCGGTATTCCGCCGGTAGGTAATCGGTCCACATGATCGGCGGGGGATTGACGTGGGAGTCAGCAGAGAAAAGCTCGACATCGCCCATGAGGCGAGGGTACTCGTCTAAAGGGGATGACCGCCGAGGGCAGTGCTAGTGGATGGCGCTGGCGAAGCGGAGGGCGTCGATCTCGTCGGAAGTGAACCCCACCTCAGCCAGCACATCGTCGGTGTCGCCGCCGATTGTGGTAGTTGGAGTGCAGGCCAGCCGCCCTGGGGTTTCGTCAAATTGCACAGGGGACGACACCAAGCGGGCGGTGGGGTGATCGGGGTGGGGTTGGGTGTAGCCGTTGGCCACCGCCTGGGGATCGACCAAGGCCTCACTTGGTCTCGCAACCTTGGAGTAGATGCAGCTCTCGGCGGTGAGAGCTGCCTCGGCCTCAGCCACCGTCATGGACGCGAACGCTTCGGTGTAGATCTGGCGGATCTCGCTGCTGCGCTCCATGATCACTTTGGCGTCGGCAAAGGCCGGGTCGGCGGCCATTTCGTGCAGGCCCAGCGCCCGGCACATCTGGCCCCAGAAGCGGGCCATGTCCAGCATCACCGGCTGGATGTGGCGGCCGTCGGCGGTTGTGTAGGTACCGGTCAACGGATTCGGACTAGCCATACCGCCCCCCGTGCGTCGGGGAGGGTCGGCACCGTCGGCCGATGTTGAGGCCAGATCAGACGAAAGCTGGAACATGCCGAACGCCATCAGCGCAACGTCCACCACCATCGGCTGGCCGGTGCGGGCGGTGCGGTAAAGGGCAGCCGCGATTCCCCCGGCCAGCGACAGCCCCGACGGGCCGTCGCCCATGGCCCCCCGCTGGCCCACCGGCAGGCCTTCAGTGGGGCTGAGCATGTAATTCAGGCCGCTGCGGGCGAAGTACGACACTGCGTCGAACCCGCCTTCCTCGGCATTGGGACCCCGCACTCCGTGGCCGTGGCCCCGGGCGTACACCAGTGTGGGATTGACGGGCCACAGGTCTTCGGGCTCCAACCGCAGCTTGCGCCGAGCCTGGGGGCGGAAGCTGGTGACGAACACATCGGCCCACTCCACCAGGCGGTCCAGCGCCACACGGCCCTCCGAGCTGATGAGGTCTAGAGCCATTACCCGCTTGTTGCGGTTGTACTGCTGCCACGAGGAGTTGTACCCGGCAACCTCGCCCATGGTGCCCGAGCGCATGTCCCTCCGACCGGGGTCGCCGGTGAGCCGCTCCACCTTCACCACCTCGGCGCCCCACTCTCCCAGCACCGCTCCGCAGGTGGGCACGAAGGCGTATTCGCCCAGTTCCAAAACCTTGACACCCTCTAACGGCAACGTCATGGCAATGGGTCTATCACCCGAAGTCGACAACCACGATCTCGCCGCCGGGGCGTGCTTGGACTTTGGCCGGGTCGATGCTGGGGGCGGTGCATACGTATAGATGGCTGCCGGTGTCGTTCAGCACGCAGGCAGTGGGTCGGCAACCGGGGAAGTTGATGACTTGGTCCACAGTGCCACCTTCGGCAATCAGCAGCACCCGGCGGCCCATGGGGTCGGCCACCCACACCTGGCCGTTAGGAGCCAAGCAGATGCCGTCGGGCGACCCGGCGTCCAACTCGGCGAACGTCCGCCGGTCGCCCAACGAGCCGTCGTCGTCTATCGCGAACGAGGTCAGTCGCCGACCCCAGGTCTCGGCCACGATCAGCCGACGCTGGGGAGTGATGACCATGCCGTTGGCGAAGCGCAGCCCGTCGGAGGCCACCGACACCTCTCCGGTGGGGCTCACCCACAAGATCTGGGCGGGCTGCTCCGGGGCCCGGGCCTCTAGGTCGAAGCCATCGTTGCCTATATAGGCGGTGCCGTCGGTGTCTACCACCATGTCGTTGATCTTGGAGTCTGAAACCGGGTTGAGATCAGCGACGATGGTCCCGTCGGCTCGCCGCAGCGTGCGGTCCAAAGTGGACACCACTAGCAGTTGGCCATCGGGGGTCCAGCCCAGCCCTGACGGGCGCTGTGGCACCTGGGCCTGTTCGGCAATTTCACCGGTTTCGGGATCCCAGGAATAGACCAGGCCACCGAAGACATCGGAAAACCACAAGTGGCCGTCCCGCCAGCGGGGCGCCTCGGGGAAATAGAACCCGGAAGCGACCATCACCGGCGGGACACGGCCTATGTGGCTATTCAATTAGGACGTCGAAGCAGACACCTTGCCCTTGTAAGACGCATGGCTCAACGCGATGATCCAGATTGCCAAGACGATGGAGGTGATGAGGCTGACCGCGTTCCAGAAGTCGTTGGAATCCACTGCCGCCGCCATGAGGAGGAGCACTGCGGTAGCCAACATGAAGAGTGAGGCGATGGCCTGTATGCCTCGATGAAGCCCTCCAGGCAGCAGGCGTGTTCCGCCTGCGCCGGCAACTCCGATTGATGCGTAGAGCACGGGCCAAGCGATCAAGACGACTCCGAGCTTGACCGATTGCAAAGCCTCCGCTAGCACCCTGCTGTCGCTGCCGATGCCGTCGTTCAGCACTCTTATCGTCATGTGGTCAAACCCCTCGATCAGGGCGATGACAAAGAGGGAGAGCATTCCCAGCAGCGTCCCGCCGCGAACCATGTCTCCCACTAGGCCTTTGTCGGTCACAAAGCTTCTCACGCTGTTGAGGCCGGTGATGACGAACATCAGACCAAAGGCGTACAAGACCGCGGAGACATGGGTGAGAACCTCGTTGGCTTCCATTGCGTCGACCAGTCCGCCGATGTCGTACCAGTCCACATTGTCTACGACAATCCCTGGCTTCATGCCCCTGCCGACGGCGGATATCACCCCACCGGACAAGATGTACACGCCCCCGCGTTGCATGGCATTCAATGATGACAACATGTGATACCCCCGGTTTCTCCTATCCGGCTCGATGAGCCGGTATCCGCTTCATATTGCCTGGTCTGAAACTACATCTGATTCCTTTAGGGGGCAAGGATGCTGGTTGTGGAAAACTCCGTCGGAGCCTGGCCTTCTCCAAGGGCAGATTCAACGGCCAAACTCGTGGTGTGACGCCGACCCCGGACGAATTCGCCGCCGAGGTTCGGGCGTTCTTGGACGCCAACGCCGAGCGGGCCATTCTCGATGAGTTCACCTGGGGAATCGGCTCCGACGAGATCACTGTCTACGCCGAGAAGAGCCCGGATGAGGAGGAAGCGGCGGTCAGGGCTGCCCAACAATGGCGGGCCAAGATGTGGGAGGCAGGGCTGGGGTGGATTGCCGGGCCGCCCGAATACGGGGGACGAGGCCTCGACCCAGAGTATGAGCGGCTCTACCTCGATTTGGAGGCCGGCTATCGGGTGCCGTCGCAGACCATGTTTGGAACCGCACTGGGAGTCGTAGCCCCCACCATCTTGGCCCACGGATCGGTTTGGCTGAAGGAGCAGTACCTGGCCCGGTTGTTCCGAGGGGAGCTTCTGGCCTGCCAGCTGCTGAGCGAGCCGGGCGCTGGTTCGGACTTGGCCTCGCTCAGCACTCGGGCCACCGCTGACGGTGACCAGTGGGTGATCAGCGGGCAGAAAGTGTGGAGCTCCCGGGCCCACTACTCAGATATAGGCCTGCTGCTGGCCCGCACCGACTTGCAAGCACCCAAACACCGGGGCATCACCGCCTTCATCTATCCGATGGACACGCCGGGAACCGATGTGCGCCCCCTGCGACAGATGACCGGTGGATCAGAGTTCAACGAGGTCTTCTTCGACGACTCCCGCATCAATGACCGATACCGGGTAGGCGATGTAAATGCCGGCTGGGCGGTGTTTCGCACCACACTGCAATCAGAGCGGGCCTCTATTGGGTCGAGGGGTGCGGGCTACGGCGGCAGCGGTCTGGTGGGCCTGGCCGCCCCGGAGAAAGTTGTCCAACTGGCCCAGCACTTCGGCCTATCAGACGACCCCGTGGTGCGCCAGGACCTGGCCCGGCTATATACCGGTTACCGACTGGTGGAGTGGAACGCCAACCGGCGGCCCCCACTAAGCCCAGCCGCGGCCAAGTACGCCACCGCCCGGCACATGAACTGGGCGGCGTCGGTGATCGCCCGTCTGCTGGGCCCCCGCATCTGCGCCGACACCGGCGAGTGGGGCACTTACGCCTGGAAACAGTTGCTGCTTGGGGCATGCGCCATTCGCATCGGCGGCGGCACCGACGAGGTCATGAAGAACGGCGTGGGAGAAGGCGTGCTGGGACTGCCGAAGGGGCCGCGCTGATTCGGTTTACCATCCTTCGGCGGGTTGGCGGGTCCTGTCCGGGCCCAGCCCGCCGTCCTCGTGACCTGCGGGCGGCGGGCGCCCTGAGCCCGGCCACCCCCCAACCCGCCTACCGTTGCTCCGCTTCTCCCACTTGTGATTGTTCTAGGGATTTGCGGTCGATCTTGGACATGGGGGTTAGGGGGAAGGCGTTGGTGAGGCGGAGGTGTTCGGGGAGTTTGTAGGTGGCGATGTGCTGCTGGCCGAAGGTTCGCAGCTCTTCCAGGGTGGGGGGGTCGGCGGGATCGGTGGGGATGACAACGGCCACTCCGACGGCACCCATCACCTCGTCGGGCCGGGGTACCACGCACACGCCAGCCACCTTCGGGTGCCAGGCCAGCACCTTCTCGGATTCCACCGGGAACACCACGTAGCCTCCCCGGTGGAAGCCCTCTCCCCGACGGCCCACCAGGCGCAGGCTGCCGGTGTCGTCGATCCAGCCCTGATCCCCGGTGTGGAGCCAGCCGTCCCGCAACGCCTCGGCGGTGGCGGCGGGATTGCGCCAGTAGCCGGCCATCACCGTTGGGGATCGAAAGCACACTTCGCCTACCGTCCCGGGGGACACGGCAAGATCGCTGTCGGGGTTGCGCACCTCCACCTCGATGCCGGGGCGAGGCCGCCCCACGGTGTAGAGCATCTCCTCCATGGGGGCGTCGATCCAGGTGAAGGTTCCAATCCCACCGGCTTCGGTGCAGGCGTATCGCTGAGTCCAGTCGGCCCCGAATCGCTGGCGGGCCTCCTCGATCACATTGGGGGGTGAAGGCGCCCCACCGGTGACCACTAGCTTCACCGATGAGAAGTCGTACTGATCGAAGTCGGGATGGCGGAGCATGAGGGCAATCTGTGGGGCCACCCCGCCCATTGCGGGCATCCGGTAGCGGGATACGGCTTCCAAGACCGCGGTGGCGCTCCACTTGTCGATCACATGCAGCGTCGTGCCTACTGCGAACTGGGCTGGGACTTTGCCCATCACCCCGATATGGGCCATCTGGGTGTTGGAGGTGATTGGGCCGCCCTCCCCCCAACCGTTGCCGGTGTCAACCACCGCGATGTCGGCCAATATTTGGTCGGTGAACGTCGCCCCTTTGGGCACACCGGTGGTTCCCGAGGTGAACACCACCGCCACCGGCCGGTCGCCGTCGGGGGGCAGCGGGGTCGGAGCCTCGTCGAGCACCTTGAGATCGGCACACACCGAGCCCGGCCCGTCGCCCAGGGCTACTTCGATGACATCGATGTCAAGGCTCATCCCATCGGCCATGGCGGCGGTGGCGACGGCCCGTTCGGCGCCGGCTACATCGTTCACCAGCGCAGTGCGCTCCGGCGCGGGCAGGCGACTGCTCACACCGGCGGTGATGGCCCCCAGCTTGGCCAGCGCCCCGTACAGGACGATGTAGTCCACCGAAGACGGCACCAGGAGGGCCACCACCTCGCCGTGGCTTACGCCCCGGTGGGCCAGTCCAGCGGCCACCTCGTCGGTCAGACGATCGAACTGGGCAAAGCTGACCGACCAGCCCTCCTCCGCCACCAGGGCCGGACGATCAGAAAACCGCCTGCCCGACGCCCTGATGGTTTCGGCCCACATCTCCTGAGTGTGCCATTTCGGGGTGAGTATCCGATGACCCAACCGAGTGAGACCCGCGCACAGCTGCTCCTGAGTGTGCCATTCCGGGATGACTGAGTACCCGCCTTGTCGGAGGAATACGGTTGGCGGGTCCGAACAGCAAGGAGCGTGGTCATGGGCGAATTTGTGCGGATTGAGACCGGCACAGCCGAAGGGGTGGCGACCCTGAGACTGGACCGACCCAAGGTCAACGCTTTGAACGCGCAGGTCGTGGCCGAGTTGCACCAGGCGGCCGACGAGCTGGCCGGGCGCAGCGACATCCGAGCGGTGGTGATCTGGGGCGGGCCCAAGGTGTTTGCCGCCGGTGCCGACATCACCGAGTTCTCTGGGATGAGCACCGATGACGCGCGAGATCTGAGCCAGAGGATCAACGACGCCTTTAGGGCGCTGGAGTCTCTGCCCCAAATCACCATCTGCGCCGTCAACGGCTACGCCCTCGGTGGGGGATGCGAGCTGGCCATGGCCGCCGAATTCCGCCTGGTTGGGGATAGCGCGGTGTTGGGCCAACCGGAGATTCTGCTGGGTCTCATCCCCGGCGGGGGAGGCACCCAGAGGCTGAGTCGCCTGGTGGGCATCACCAAGACCAAGGAACTGATCTACAGCGGGCGCACCGTGAAGGCCGATGAGGCGGTGGCCATCGGACTGGCCTCGGCCGCCTATCCCGACGACGAGCTATACGACGAGGCGGTGAAGCTGGCTGCCCGCTATGCATCAGGCCCCGCCGCCATCACCCTGGCCAAGAAAGCCATCCTCGACGGCTACTTCCTGTCCCTCGATGAGGCCCTGTCCGTGGAGGTGGAGGCGTTCGCCGCCTGCTTCGACACCGACGACGCCCACATCGGCGTGGCCAGCTTCCTTGAGAACGGCCCCGGCAAAGCAGAGTTCACCGGGTCGTAATCATCAGGGTCAAAGAACTGGGTTGGCCTCGGAAACGGCCAAGGCCCTCTCTTCGGGGGGTGTGGGGCCGAAGCGGCGCCAGAGCCAGCCGAGGGCCGCGCCGATCACGATCATCAGCACCCCGATGAGCGCCATGTCAACCAATCGGCCGCTCAAATCCCCCAGCAGGGCTTCGTGAATCGACTGGGCGGCCCGCACTGTGTCGGTGTTGTCGATGAGCACGGCCAGCAGCGCCCGGGAGCCGTAGATTCCCACTCCCAGGATCCCGGCCATGGCGACGATGCCGGCGCCCATGCTCCACAACACCCGAGTGCGAGACGGCGATATCAACAGTGCGCCCATGCCGCACAGCAGGATCAGGGTGATGGTGGAGGACCGCCGGTCTTGGAGCTGACCGAGGAACTCCCAGAATCGGTCGCCCGGCTCGGTGCGCTGGAGCACGGTCACCACCCCGGCGTCGATCGGCGGCGTCACGCTGTTCAAAAAGGCCAGTTCTTCGCCGGTGGCGATCTCAGCCAGCGTCTGGTTGAAGATCGGCCCAAGATCGATCTCAACGCTCCGGATGGGCGGGTTGGCCACCCGGGTGCCGCCCACTACGGCCAGCACATCGCCGTGAGCCTGTCGCACTGTCTGCTCCAGCAGCCGGCTATTGGCCTCATCAGTGAGCAGCTCCCCCACCACCGAGGGGATCTCCTGCTGGATGGCCTGCTGGGCGCCGGCCGAGCCTGCGGGCGTGACCGGCAGATCGGCCATCTCAATTGTGGTGGTGATGAAGGAAGCGGCCACCACGTTGTGGACGTCTTCGTCGTCGAAAATCCCGGCGAGCTCCTCGGTGAAGCGGTCGTCGTCGAACACCACCAGATCGGCATAGGTGGTGAGCGCGGAGAAACCCGACCCTAACACCACGATCAACAGCAACAGCACGGCCACGGCCTCGCGCACCGTCCGGGAGGTGACGCTGCGCCAAGAGCGCACCAGTTGCTGGAAATAGTCCTCCACCGTGTTCAGTCTGCCCGTCTCCCGCTGGTTCTTCACGCCACCCTGGACGACAGGTGGCCGAACGGGCTATCCAAAGAGTGGGCTGACCGAGGAGACCTGGTACTTCTTCCCGTCCATCCCAGTGATTCCCAATTCGTTGATGGCCGCGCCGAATGCCGCAATGTGCGGAGCGGTGAAGTGGGCGCCCAACGCCTCTTCACTCTCCCAGATCTCGAAAAAGCGGATCTTGCCCGGCGCTTCCACCGAGAAGACGTATTCAATGTTGCCGTCCTCGGCTCGGGACGCGGCGGCCATCTCATTGGCGGCCGCCATGAACGCCTCGGTGTTCTCGGGGGAAAGGGAGCCGGTGCCGGCGATGACGATCATGGGATCTCCTCAAAGTGGTGATAAGCGGTCACAGCGTAGCCAGAGGGGCGGTGGGAAACGCGATCGGGGTGATTGCCGTTGCCGCTATCCGAACAGTGGGCCGACCGAGGAGATCTCGTATCTCTTGCCGTCCATCCCGGCCATCCCCAGATCGCTGACTGCGGCCTGGAACGCTGCGAAGTGGGGACCGGCGAATTGAGCCATCATGGCTTCCTCGGTCTCCCAGATTTCCAAGAACCTGAACACGCCCGATGCCTGCATCGAGATGCAATAGTCGACATTGCCGTCCAGGGTTTGCGACGCCGCGGAGACTTCCGTGGCGGCGACCATGAATGCCTCCGAGTTCTCGGGGGGGACGGAAACGGAACCAGCAACGACGATCATGGGAGCTCCTCATGGTGCGGCAACCGGCCACAGGGTAGCCATTGGGGAGGCTGGTGGACGGATCACCTGCCGACAACGATGACCGGAGCGGTCGTCACCTAGAGTGGCGGGCGGATGCTGCCGTTCGATCCCATTGGAGAGGCCCGGAAAAACTGGGAAGCCAACGATTGGCGAGCCGTTGACGCAATGTCGGCGGCCACTTCGATCACCCGCGCCAACCAGCTGGTGATAGGGAGGATCAACGAGGCTCTGGCCCCGTTCGACCTGACATTTTCCCGCTTCGAAGCGCTGGCCTTGCTTCAGTTCTCTCGCCAAGGGTCTCTGCCGCTGGGCAAGATGGGCAACCGGCTCATGGTCCATCCCACCAGCGTCACCAATGCCATCGATCGATTGGAGCGAGACGGTTTGGTTCGCAGGGTGCCCCACTCAGAGGACCGCCGAACCGTTTTGGCCGAGATCACCGATGAGGGGCGCCGAGTGGTGATCAAGGCGGCCGATGCCCTGGCCGACATCGAGTTCGGCTTGGCCGGTCTGTCCGCCGACACCTTGGGCGCTTTGGACGACGCCATCCGGACACTCCGCCGCGATGCGGGAGATTTTGAGGACTAGAACCGCCATGGCTGCTCTGGACATCCGCCCTCTGACCCTGGACATAGGTGCCGAGATCCACGGGGTTGACCTGCGCGAGGAACTCGACGACGCCACCGTGGCCGCTATCCGCCAGGCCTTGCTCGACCACCTGGTGGTGTTCTTCCGGGACCAGGCCATCACTCCCGACCAACACTTGGCCTTCGGCCAGCGATTCGGCCCCATCAACGTGGCACCGTTCGGTCCCAAGCTGGACTCCCACCCGGAGATCACCGTGCTCGACCAAGTCGCCCCCGTGGGGGGATTGGCCGCCCGGTGGCACAGCGACAACACCTACATGCCCAAACCACCACTCGGCACCATCCTGAGGGCGGTGGAGATGCCCGAGGTGGGGGGCGACACTTGCTTCGCCAACATGTACAAGGCCTATGAACAGCTGTCTGAGCCGATGCGGACGCTTGTCGACGGGCTGGAGGCAGCTCACGACCTCACCTATACCCTCACCCGGGCCATCGACGAAGGTCTGGCCAAGGAGCACCTCGACACGATGCAGGCCGAATACCCGGAGTTGATCCGCCCGGTTGTGCGGATGCACCCGGAAACGGGGCGGCAGGCCCTGTTCGTGAACAGCAACTTCACTTCCCGCCTAGTGGGGGTATCCGAAGCCGAGAACATCGTTCTGCTGCCGTTCTTGTTGAACCATGTGCGCTCCCCCGAGTTCCAGTGCCGATTCCGGTGGGGCACCGACTCCATCGCCTTCTGGGACAACCGGTCCGTCCAGCACTTCGCCGTCCCCGACTACATCGAGCGCCGCCTCATGCACCGGGTAACGGTGGAGGAGTGGGACTAGGCGCTCAGCGTTAGATGGTGAACGCGCCGTCGATGTCGAGCTTTTGGCCGCTGATGTAGTTGGCGGCGTCGGAGGCGAGGAAGCAAGCGGCCTCGGCAATGTCCACCGCCTTGCCGAAACGGCCCAACGGGATGTTGGTCCGGGCAGCCTCTAGGGCACGATCGTCCAGGTCGCCGTCGGCCATGAGCCGGGCGGCCATGCCGTCTTCCAGCATTCCTGGTCCCACGCAGTTGGACCGCACCCCGAATCTTCCCTCTTCCACGGCAACCGCCCGCATGAGCGACTCCACCGCACCCTTGGGAATCGACGACAGGGCGTCGCGCTTGGGGAACACGGTTGTGGCTGCGGTGGTCACATACACGATGCTGCCCCCCGAAGGTCGCAGATGGGGGAGCGCGGCCACGGTCAGGTTGAAGGCCCCGATCACGTCGGCCTCGATTTGGCTGGCGAATAAGGCGGGGTCGGTCTGCGACAGGTACATCTGGGGCACGTGGGGGCCCGCCGCGCTCACCACGGTGTGCAGCCCGCCCAGCCGCTCGGCCGCCTCGTCGGCGAACGCCCGCATTGCCTCGGCGTCCTCCAGTGCCGGATTTCCCACGTGGGTGTCCACGCCAGCGGAGCGCACCGCGGTGGCCACCTGTTCGGCGGTCTCTGCGTTGGACCGGTAGGTGAATGCCACGGGGCAGCCCCTCTGGGCCAGCATCACGGAAATGGCTGCGCCGATGCCGCCGCTGCCCCCGGTGACCAGCGCCCCACCAGCCCGTCCAGAGAAATCGCTCATGGCTTGCAACCCTAGGGCCGCGAGCCGGGCAATCGGCTAGTTCCAGGTCACGTCCAACGGCAGGTGTTCGTGGCGACGGACAAAGACGCTCCTTTCCCACCGGGGAGGGTCGTCTTCGGCCACAGTGAACCAAGAGCTCTCTTGGAGGAGCCGCTCGAGCGAGCAGAGCGTTTCCAATCGGGCCAGCGGGGCGCCCACGCAGTGGTGGATGCCCCGGCCGAAGGCCAGGTGGCTGCGGGGGATGCGGCGGTCTAGCACCACCTCGTCGGGACGCTCGTGTTCAGCTGGATCGCGGTTGGCCGATGACCACAGCAAATAGGCGGTGGTGCCGGCCTTTAGGGTCACACCTCCCAGTTCGCAGTCGCGCTTGACCTGGCGGTAGTGGCCCCGAAACGGCGACTCCAGCCGTACAGCCTCCTCGATGAAGTTCTCCAAGAGGCTGTGGTCGGCCCGAATCTGCTCTTGGAGGGCGGGATCGTCGGCCAGCATTCGCACCGTGTTTCCGATGAGCGACGCGGTTGATTCGCCGCCGGCGCCCAGTAACACCGTGAGAGTGCCGACGGCATGGGTCACGTCCAGGTCGCCGTTGGCCACCGCTTTGGCGCACACCCCCACCAAGTCGTCACCCGGTTCGTCGCTGGCTTCTATCAGCTTCTCGAATAGGAAACCCCCGGCTTCGATTGCCTCTTCGGTGATGGCGCTTATGGTCTCCCGAGTGAGGAAGCCAGCCAGCAGCAGGCCACCGTGAAGCGCCCACTTCATCACATTGGGCCAGACCTCGTCGGGCAGCCCGATGAGCCGTCCGATAACCCGGGCGGGCACGGGATGGGCCACGGTGTTGACCCATTCCACCCGGCTCCCCTGGGATCTGGCCGCCGCGAACTGCTCTTCTATGAAGACCTCGATTTCGGGTCGCATGGCTTCCATGCGCTTGGCCACCAACTCGGGGAACACCACGCTGCGATGCACGGTGTGCTCGGGCGGATCGGCGGTGGCCAAGGTGGTGGTGCCCTCGCCGAACTGTTCGGTGCGGAACAGGGTCGGGTTGCCATCCTCACCGGTGATCAACAACACGTCGAGGTGGTTGGAGAAGTCGTCGATGCGGCGGAGGGCGTCCACGATGAGCTCATGGGTGGCGACATAGGCCAAATCGAGCCCCGGCACCAGCCACACCGGGTGCTCTCGACGGAGACGCTCGTAGAAGGGGTAGGGATCGGCCCAAACGGTGGGATCAATCACCGTGTGAGCTTCCAATGGGACGGTGGAAGAGGCGGGCGCGCTCATGGCAAATACTGACACAAGTACAGCGAAGGCGGCAGCCCGCCTCGGCTGATAGGCCGCCGATTTGGGAGAGTGGGGCCATGACCGATTTCTTCTACGAGCAGGATGCTGATCTTGCTTCCCTCGACGGCCAGCAGGTGGCCGTGGTCGGGTACGGCAACCAAGGGAGGCCGTGGGCGCTCAACCTGCGGGACTCGGGTTTGTCGGTTTCGGTACATGTGCGGGCCGACGAAACCCGAGAGCAGGCCATCGCCGACGGATTCAACGCTGGAGACATTGCCGATGCCTCGTCGGCCGATGTCATCTGCGTGCTGATTCCCGACGACTCGATCCCCGGGTTGGGACTTGCTCCGGGACCCGAAGCGCTAACCATCGTGGCCAGCGGCTACACCTTGGCCTTCAACCGGTTCACTCCCGACGGCGACATCGCCATGGTCGCCCCCCGGATGCTGGGCCCCGAGGTGCGGCGCTGCTACGAGGAGGAAGTCGGCTTCATCACCGCGGTGGGCGTGCACAAAGACGCCACCGGCACCGCCCAGCCCCGGATGCTGGCCGTGGCCCGGGCCATCGGCGGGCTGCGCCAGGGGGCTATAGCCATGACGCCCATTCAAGAGGCGGTGCTGGATCTGGCGGTGGAGCAGCTTCTGTCGCCGGTGCTGACCTATGTGAACACCAACTTTGTGTTGGTGATGCTGGAACTGGGCATCCCGCTGGAGGCAATCACCACCGAGCTGTTCTATTCCGGCGAGGTGGAGCGCAATTACCGGCTGTTGCGGGAGACCGGGTTTGTGGCGCAACTCGACCACCATTCCCCAGCTAGCCAGTACGGCCAGCTCTCCCGACGGGGCCGCTTCGACCACGTTGACGTGGCCACCACCATGCGGGAGCTGGTGGAGGACATCACCTCAGGCCGGTTCGCCGATGAGTGGGACGCCGAATCGGCCGCCGGGGCACCCCGACTGGCCGAACTTCGCGACCAGCACGCCGGAGAGCTGATCAAGGCCGTCGAAGACGATCTGCGGGCCAAGCTCGGGCCTAGCGCCGGTCCTGCGACCGGGGTGTGAGCACCCCATCCCCATGGACTGACCGGCGTCGGCGGTTTCAGGATTGGCCCAACTATCGCTGGGCGGTGCTGGGGCTCACCATGGCCGGCATCGCCTCGACCAGCTTCCCCATCACCGTCCTGTCGGCCTCGCTGCCCGAGATCGCCACCGATCTCACCACGACGGAGAGCGCAGTGAGCTGGGTGCAAACTGCCCCGCTGATCGCCATGGCGATGGGTACGCCCATTGCCGGCAAAGTCGGCGACCTGTACGGCCATAGGCGGCTGTACCTCTGGGGCTACGCGTTGGCCACCGGCTTCGCGGTGTTGACCGGGTTGGCATGGAACGTTGGCGCGCTGGTGGCCTTGCGAACCCTGGGCCAGTTCATCGGGGCGGCCACACTCCCGTCGTCCATGGCCATCATCATGACGGTGTTCGCTCGGCGGGAGCGGGCGTTGGCACTGGGCTATTGGTCTGCGGTCACTGCCCTGTCACCGGCCATCGGGGTGGCGTTCGGCGGGTTCATGGTGGATGCCTTCGGCTGGCGGACCATCTTCTTCATTCAGGCGGTGCCGTCGATGATCGCGCTGCTAGCTGCCATTCCCCTTTTGCCCGACACCGCCCGCAAGCCCGAGGTGCGCTTCGACATCGGCGGCGCAGTCAGCTTGGGACTGGCGGTGGCCGGCCTGCTCATGGCCATCAACCGAGGTCCGGAATGGGGTTGGGGCCACCCGCTAGTGCTGGCCGGGCTGGCGGTTGGCCCCACCGCCCTGATGGTGTTTGCCGCCATCGAGCGCCAGACCGCCGACCCTCTCTTCCCGCTGGACTTTCTCCGCCGACGAGGATTTGTTGCTCCCAACCTGGTCACATTCCTGGGCCATATGGCGTATATGGGCACGCTCGTTGTCGCCCCCTTCATGCTGAAGGGGGTTTTCGGGATTACCGAGGTCAGCCGCATTTCAGCCGCACTCATCGCCCGACCGGTGGGGTTCAGCGTGGGGGCGTGGTACGCCGGACGAGTGGAATCCCGGTTGGGCGGGCGGACGATCATGGTTGCCGGGGCGGTGATCATGTCAGTGGCACTGGCTGGAACCGGGGCGTCCATTCTGGCTGGTTGGCTGGCCGGAGTGATCATGCTGCTGTTCGTGGCCGGAGTGGGCCAGGGCACCATTCGACCCGCCGCAGTGGCTGGCGTAGCAAATTCGGTAGACGACGCCGATCTCGGGGTGGCATCAGGCGCCCACCAAATGATCGGTCACATCGGAGCAGCCACCGGTATTACCATCATGATCACGGTGTTGGGCTCGAGCGATTCATCCGAGCGGTACTTCGCAATCTTCTTGCTAGCCGCGGCCATCGCCTCGATGTCGGCCTTCTCGGCCCGGTGGTCGCCGAAGCTAGGAAGCTCTAGGTGAGCGGGGGGAGGTCGCCGAAGTCGATGGTGAAGGGCATGTCGGGCTCGGGCTCGTCGTCTTCCTGCTGGATCTCTACCCGAACCTTCTCGGGCTCCAGGATCTCCCCCAGAGCCACCATGGCGGCGCCGATGGCCGAGCCGCCTGCAGAGCCGGTGACTTTTTGAACCAGCCCTTCTGGCGGTTGATAGTCCCGGGGATCAGACCACTGGAACTCCAGATCCTCGGCATCCTCCGGCTCGGGCATCTCTCCAGTCTACCGATCTAGGCAGTGGCTGCTTCGGGAAGAGCACCGCTCAGGATCTCGTAGGCCACCCGCTCGGCCTTGAACCGGGCCCGGCCGCCGGTGAGCGATCGCAACTCGATGGCGTAGCGCACCAGTTCTGCCTCCGGGACGATTGCGTGGATGACCTGTTCGCCCCACGGTCCGGCGTCGGTGCCCTGTACTTGGCCTCGGCGGGACGAGAGGTCGCCCATCACGTCGCCCTGGTATTCGGGGGCCACGGTGATCTCCACCCGGGCCATGGGCTCCAGCACCACCGGGTTTGCCAGGGCGAAGGCGGCGTTGAACGCCAGCTTGCCGGCCATGTTGAAGCTGAATTCCGACGAGTCCACCGAGTGGTGCTTGCCGTCGTACACCGTGGCTTTGATGTCCACGATGGGGAAGCTCAGATCTCCGCCGTCGGCCATGGCGTCGCGGATGCCGGCCTCCACCGCGGGGATGTACGACCGAGGAATTGCGCCGCCGCTTATAGCGTCCACGAACTCAAATCCGCTGCCCCGGGGCAGCGGCTCGATGCGCACATAGGCCACCCCGAACTGGCCGTGCCCGCCGGACTGCTTCTTGTGCTTGCCTTCGGCATCGCCGTTGCCGGTCACAGTCTGGCGATAGGGGACTCGCAAATCTTCGGTCTCCACCTCGATGCCCATTCGGTCGAGGCGGGCAATGGCCAGCCGCAAGTGGGCCTCGCCCAGGCCCCAAAGCAGCGTTTGGTGGGTCTCCTCGCTGCGCTCCAGGATCAGAGACGGGTCTTCGTCGGTGAGCCGCCGCAGCCCGGTGCCCAGTTTGTCCTCGGCGGCCCGGGTTTTGGGCAGCAGCCCGTAGGCCAGCACCGGCTCGGGCCAGGCATCGAGCTGGACGACGGCTCGCCCGGCGTTGGTAAGGGTGTCGCCGGTGCGGGTCTGCTGGAGCTTGGTGACCCCGCCGATGTCGCCGGCCGAAATGCCGTCGATGTCCTGCTGCTTGCCGCCCACCAGGTTTACGAGGCCTCTCAACCGCTCGCTGTCGCCGGAGGTGGAGTTGGTGAGGTTGTCGTCGCGGCGGATGGTGCCCGAGAGCACCCGGAACAGCGAGATCTGGCCCACGTAGTCGTCACTGATGGTCTTGAACACGCAGGCGAGCTGGTCGCCGTCGGGATCGCAGGCCGGCTCGGTGTCGATGTCGCTCATGGTGACGGTCATGGCCCGGGCGGTGGGGGGTGGGCCGATCTCCACCAGGAAGTTGGCCAGCCGGTCCACCGCAATGGGACCGGTGGCCGAACCGCATACCACAGGGAACACCGAGCCGTCGGCCACACCTCGTCCGAGCACCACCTCGAGCTCCGCCGGGCTGGGGGTGTTGCCTTCGAAATACTGCTCCAGCATCTCGTCGTCGGCAACCACGATGTTTTCTACGAGCTGCTCGTGAACCTCAGCCTCCTGGTCCTCCATCTCCGCGGGGATCTCGGCTTCCTCGGCGGCGCCGCTGTCATAGATGTAAGCCTTGTCGGTGAGCAGATCGGCGATGCCGTGAAAGTCCGGGCCGGCGCCGATGGGCAGCTCCAAGGGGGCTACGCCGGTGCCGAAGGCATCTTGCAGCTCGGAGAGAACGTTGTCGAAGCTGGCGTGCTCCCGGTCGAGCTTGTTGACGAACACGATGCGGGGTAGGCCGGCGTCGGCTGCCTGTCGCCAGATGGCGGTGGTGCGGTGGTCCACGCCGCTGGAGGCGTCGATCACGAACACCAGCAAGTCGGCTACTTGGAGGGCGGCGTGCAGCTCGCCGGCGTAGTCGGGGGCGCCGGGGGTGTCGAGCAGGTTGATCTTGTGGTCGTGCCACTCGAAGCTGGCCAAAGCCAGCGACTGGCTGTGGGTGGCGGCCTGTTCCTCGGGGCTGAAGTCGCACACCGTAGTGCCCTCTTCCACCCGGCCTGTGCGGTCGATGACCCCGGCCCGGTAAAGCAGCGCCTCAGCCAGCGTGGTCTTTCCCGATCCTTGTGACCCCACCAGCGCGACGTTGCGTATCTTCTCCGGTGCGACAGCCATCGGTATCCCCCTAATGGATTCTGGGTTCATTCATCAGTAGGCCGCTGAGCCTACTTGCCAACCGGGGCTCGGTCCCATGGGGAGAATTGGAAGTCGAGAGTCAGCTTGTCGCGGCGTTCATTAGCTCGCGCATTCGCTGGGGTGGGAGGTGTTGCTCGGTGATGTCGACGCCCAGGTGGCGGACAGCGTCGGCCACTGCGTTGGTCACTGCGGCCGGTGCGCCGATAAGGCCGCCTTCGCCCACACCCCGCCAGTCGGCGTCGTGCAGGGGCTCGACTTCCAGGTGCTCCACTTCGATCACCGGTATCTCGGCGGCTGAGGGCACCAAGTAGTCGGCCAGAGAGGCGGTGAGCAGGTTGCCGTCTTGGTCGTAGTGGTGGCGCTCGAACAACACGGCGGCGATGCCCTGGGCCACGCCGCCTTGGATCTGCCCGTCCACGATGGCCGGGTGGATCATCTCCCCGCAGTCCTCCACCACCACATAGCGGGGAATGGTGATCTCGCCGGTGTCGGGGTCGATCTCCACCCAGCAGCAGTGGGTGGCCGACGCCCAGCCTCCCGGCGGCGTGCGGTACTCCACCGTCACCTCGATGCCCTGGTCCATTCCATTGGGCAGCGACGATGGCGCGAACCAGGCTTGCTGGGCTATGCCTGCGAGGGGGACGGAGTGTCCGGGTGTGCCCCTTACCGAGATGTTCCCGTCCACGATTTCCAGATCGGCCGGGTTGGCTTCCAACCGCTCAGCAGCGACTGCCAGAACCTTGTCCTTCACTTTGGCGGCGGCGGCCCGGGCCGCCCCGGCAGCCATCATCGAGGCCCGGCTGCCACCTGTGCCCAAGACGGTGAACGGGGTTGAGTCGGTGTCGCCGAACACCACCCGCACTTGGTCGATTCTCACCCCTAGCTCATCGGCAGCCACTTGGGCGATAGTGGTCTCGTGGCCCTGGCCGTGGGGCGACTGGCAACTGGCGATGGTCAGATCTCCGGTGGGTTCCAACCGCGCCCACGCCAACTCGCCCCGCAAATCGAAGCCCGCTGACTGGGCGAAATCGGGAGGGCCGGGGGCGATCTCGATGAAGGTGGCAAACCCCAGGCCCAGTAGTCGTCCCTCGGCTCGGGCGGCGGCCTGCTGAGCGGCGAAGCCGTCCAAGTCCATCAATTCCCCTGCCCGGTCCAGGGTCTGGCGAGCGGTAATGCCCGAAATGGTTGGGCCGGTGATCATCTTGGTGGGCTGGTCCTGGTCAATCAGGTTGCGGCGGCGGATCTCCACCCGGTCGATGCCCAACTCGGCGGCGATCTCGTCCAGCATCCGCTCCCGCACCCAGGTCTCCGCTGCCCACGGCCCCCGGTAGGCGATATAGCTGCACTTGTTGGTGGCCACCACCCGGCCCCGGAACGCGTATGCGTCCACTCGGTAAGCGTTGGGGATGAGCATCTTCACCAGATTGCAGAACAGCGACGACGGATAGGGCGGCATGGGATATGCACCCTGGTCCATGGTCATGTCGGCCCGGATGCCCACAAGGGTGCCGTCGCTTTTGACCGCCACCTCCACGACGAGATCCTCTTCGCGGGCGTGTCCGGCCATCTGGAGGTTCTCGGTGCGGTCCTCGGTCCACTGGATTGCCGCTCCTAGCATCTTGGCCGCGGCTGCTACCGAGATATCTTCTCGTCCCACTTGGCCCTTGGAGCCGAAAGCACCCCCGATGTCGCCGGTCTGCACGCGAATCTTGCTGAATGGGACGTTGAGGAGGCCAGCAAGGTTCAGCTTGACCGCGTGGGGGCGCTTGGTGGCGATCTCAATCTCTAGACGGCCATCTGAGGGAGTGTACGACGCCACCATCACCCGTCCCTCCAGCGGGGCGTGGCCGAAGCGGTGCTGGGTGAACGTGCGGGTGAACACCCGGTCAGCATCGGCAAAGGTCTGTTCGATATCCGCTCCCCACGCCTGTTCGATCTCGTACACCACGTTGGTGCCCAGCTCCTCGAACAGCAGGGGAGCATCGGAGGCGGAGGCGGCGTGCGTGTCCACCACCGCGGGCAGGGGGTCGTAGGCCACCTCTACTGCGGAGGCGCCGTCGACGGCTGCTTGGCGGGTGCGGGCGACGACGATGGCAAGGGGCTCGCCCACAGTGCGAACCTTTCCAGCAGCCAGCGCGGTGAAGGGACTGCCCAAAAGCTCCGGGGGACCCACGATGGTGATGGGATTGACCACCCCGGTGAAGTCATCGTCGGTGAATACGGCGACCACCCCGGGAGTGGCCTTGGCGTCCGATGTGTGAATGCCCAGGATTTGGGCGTGGGCCATGGTGCTGCGGACGAAGGCGGCGTGGAGCAGGTCGGGGTGGCGGATGTTGCCGATGAAGCGGCCCCCGCCCCGCAGCAGGCGAGGGCCTTCGACGCGGTCGACGCTCTGACCGGTCAAACGGGCAGTCATTCGGCTGCTACGTCGTCCTCGGTGGGCTCTGGGGGCTGGGGGACCTCGATCAGACTGCTGCGGTACCAGACGCCCTCGTTGGGATCGGCGGGGAGGTACGCGATATCAGGGACGACAATGTCGCCCTCGGCATTGCGGAAGCCCACTTCGACCCGGCCGTCGGCAAGACGTCGGGCTTGAATCTGACCGAGCGAACTGCCGTCCAGATCGACGTCCTGGGTGGTATGCCACATTCCGATCTCGGTGTCGGTGGGCAAGAAGCGTCTCTCGGGCAGGATCTGGAGACCGCTGGCGAGCTCTACGCCGTGCTCGATGCGCCCGTCTTCGACCAACCGGGCCAAGATGCGCAGTCCGATTGGTGGTGCAGGGCCGGGCTCAGGTGCCGGAGGCTCCTCGGGTTCGAACAGCATGAGAAGCTCGTCACTGTCGTCGATTGCCAGCCGTTCCAAAAAGCGCAGGTTGGCGGCGTCGGCCGCCGAAGCTTCACACAAGGCGCCGTCAACCAAGAGCCCGTAAACGGGCAGGGCCGCTCGCATCTCAGTGTCAAGCGCGATCAGCTCGTCGACGTTGTCGATGCCGGTGGCTTCGTAGGCGTCGCGCAGAGCCGTGGGGCTGAGGTTGCAGATTGGCTGGCTGGCCAACATCGCCCGAACCTGGGGATCATCCCAGCCCTGTTCGGCGGAGCGGGCCGCGGTGACTATCTCGATGGGCGACTGCGCCGGCGAAAGGATGCGCTCGGCATAGACCAGCTCGGAATGGAAGGCGAGCGCGTCGGCAAAAGACATCGCTTCGCCGTCGTCTACTTGCCTCAGGAGAGCTTGCCAGGAGGCAGCCAGCGTGACATAGGTCCCCGAAACGCGCTTGGCTGAACTGAGTATCAAGTCTTCGACGGCGACCGGGTTGATTGCCTCCCCGTTGGCCAGCGTCTCCAGCAGGCCCGACGCATTGACAAGAGCCGCAAACTGGCCTGCGGCGGACTTGAGGAGCGAGTCTGATGTGGGGCTTGGCACGGTGATTGAATACGGGGGCGCGGCCAGCGGAAGGGCGGCAATCTTCGGCCGGTTGAAGATGCCGTCGAGCATTTGGATACGCACCCCGGCTGTGTACTGGGCCTTCGCTCGAATCCCTGGGTCGACTTCCGCCTCTGGATCGTCGACGGATGTCACCGCGGCGGTCACCAGTCCTTCGTCATCGGCCTCTGCGACAACCGAATAAGCCATGCCGTCGACTTCCACCTCGATGGGTCCGTAAGTTTCGCTGCTCAGCACCATTACGTCATGCCAGATGCCGTGGAATCCAATCTCATCTCTGTTGCCGTCGAGCGCTACTACCGCGGTAAACACCCAGGCAGGGCCGGTTCTTTGGAAGGTCACCGAGAAAGGGGATACTCCCGAAGTTGTCGTGCTCGTAGCGCTCGCCGTCTCCTCATTGGTGTGATAGGCCACGCCAGCGGGCCAGAGATGGGCGAATAGGGGCGCGGCACGGTCGAACACTCGGGGGCCGATCGCATAGAGGATGGCGTTGCTCGCCCGGTCGGGGAATTCGGCGCCGCCTACATTGCCGACGCGGAAGTTGATCGGGAGGGGATTACCGGCCACCACCTCGGTGGGAATGTCAATTTCCTCGATCTTCAGCAAGGGACGGCCCTGGTGCACCTCTTCTTCCACGATGGTGAGGGTGAGGGTGAAATCGATCAGAGGACCCTGAAGGTCTCTGGTCCGGAAGGTTGTTGCCTCGATTCCGTAGATGTCAGGGGGCAGGTATTGCTCAATTCGAGAATTGCGGGTGTTGCCGGCGTCGTCGTTGTGGGCCACCTGTCCAGGAACTACCGACCGCAGGGCGACGATCGGCGCGACGATGAGCACGGGATCGCCGATCTCCGATGTCAGATCGACGCGTACCCTTGCGCCTTGGGGCAGGGCGAATACGAAGTATTTGGAGGGATGGCCGGTAAGGAAGATTGACTGACAGGATTCCGGTGTCCAAAAGCCCGTCACCTCGATTTCTTGCTCGGGCGTCAGCGCACCGAGAACCTGCGGTTCGCAGGTGGCGACCTGGGTGACCGCGACCTCGAAGTCTGCCGCACCCCGGGCACGGCCTGCGGTCGTGGTGGCTTCGATGAGATAAGCACCCGCCTGGAGCTCTCTTTCGATTCGGGCATCGAGAGCCCCCACACCTCCGTCGTCATCTTCGGCTATTCGGCTGCCGTCCTCATCGAGCAAGTAGAGGTAAGAATCGGCATCCGGCGAAGTCACGTCGATCCTGATCCGCCCTGTCTGGGCAATCTCGAACCGATAGGTGTGGGCGTCGCTATTATTGCGGAAGCGCGAATCGCAGTCTTCGGTGGTCCAGCTACCGCCCGCCCGAAGTTCACTGCCTGGGGTACTACCCAGCGTTCCCAGATCGACGGTCTCGCAGCTCGTTTCGGCTGAAATCAAGACCGGTTCCTGAGCTGATGCCGCTCCCGCCCCGACGAAGGCCAGCACTCCGGCCAATAGGGCAACGATCACTCCAGTGGCAGCTGCCACTCGCACCTTTGCCATTTCTTGCTTCACCTTGATTCTCCCTATCGGCCATTCGCCATTGAAGGCGTTCTTGGTTTGAGACGCGGTGATAAGAATATGCAGTAACGAAGCAGTACAGCGATCTGAACCGCCAGATTGTTGGAGTCATAGGGGATCTAAATTTGCTATGGAGGCCCGGTGGTATGGCTGTGGCCGGCCTCTACACTGGTCCCATGGGATTGTTCGGACGCAACAAGACGATGATGGTGGAACCCGCCGATGCTCTTCCCGGCCGGGTAGATGAGATGCCGGTTCCGGATGTCCACTTTGTGAACGGCAATCCGTTGAAGCCGCCGTTTCCTGACCAGATGCAGCAGATCATTGTGGGCATGGGCTGCTTCTGGGGTGCGGAGCGGGTGTTCTGGCAGGCGCACGGCGTGTTCACCACCGCGGTGGGCTACGCCGCAGGATTCACCCCCAACCCTTCCTACCAGGAGGTGTGCAGTGGCCTAACCGGCCACAACGAGGTGGTGCTGGCTGTGTTCGATCCTGAGGCCACCAGCTACGAGCGGATGTTGGCGCTGTTCTGGGAAAACCACGATCCCACCCAGGGAATGCGCCAAGGCAACGATGTAGGCACCCAATACCGGTCGGGCATCTACTACTTCGACGATGACCAGAAGGTGGCCGCCGAGTCATCTCGGGAGCGGTTCGCCGCTCGGCTGCAAGACGCCGGCTACGGAGAGATCACCACCGAGATCATCGCGGCCCCGCCCTTCTACTACGCCGAGGACTACCACCAGCAGTACCTGGCCAAAGTCCCCGGCGGCTACTGCGGCCTAGGCGGCACCGGCGTCACCTGCCCCGTCGGGGTGGCCACCGACTGAGGCGCAGTCCAGTCTGGCACCGCCGGCTCAGGCCGGTGTGAAGATGCAGCGGCCAGTGGCGTTGTCGTAGCGCACTTCGCCGGTTCGGCCGACGGCCTCGGAGGCCAGCAGGTCGCGGAGCACGGCGGGGTCTTCGGGGGTGTTGGCCAGGAAGCGGCGGCCTTCAGAGCCGTTGTTGTCGAGGTGTCCACAGATGTAGCCCATTGATGGTTGGCCGTCGCGGTCGTGCATGACGGTGTAGGCCTCGATGCGGCCTCGACCGGTGGCCGACTCGTCTGGGACGGCCGGGTCAGTGTCCATGGCCGCCGATGGCGGGGGGCCGTCGGGTCGGTCCCAGCCGCCTTGTTTGGGCTTGTTAGACAGAACCGCGGCGGCGTGCTTGGTGAGAAAGAAGCCGTTGCCGGTGACCAGACCGACCGAGCCGTCGGTGTCCCGCAGCCGCTCGACCATCGCAGCAATTGAGTTCATGTTGTAGGCCGAGCCCGGTCCGCCAGCGTAGGGCAGGCCGCCGGTGACAGTGAAGGGCCGGGGGTCCAGTTCGTCGATTCCCAGCATGGCGCAGGCCATCCGCACCGCCACGGGGAAGCAGGAGTAGAAGTCGAACAGTGCGATTTCGTCGACGCCCACGCCAGCCTGGTCGAGCGCGCCCATAGACGAGTCCTTCATCGACGGGCATTCGGCGAAGTTCGGGCGGGTGCTTGCGAACCAGGCCTCCTCAGCGGCGTTATGGCCGCCCCACCAGTACACCCAGCGGTCCTCGGGGATTCCCAGCTCCTGGGCCTTGGCCACCGAAGTCATCACGTAGGCCGCGGCCTGGTCGGTATTCAAGACTGCATTCAGGTACTTGGTGTAGGGGAACCCGATCATGCGGTTCTCAGGCGTTGGGGTCGCCAGTTCTTCGGCGCTCCGCTCAGTGGGGAACCAGGCGTAGGGGTTGGCCGCCGCCACCGCAGTGAACTCGGTCATCATCTCGCCGAGCCGCTGAGCGTGCTCGGCCAGGGTCATTCCCTGGGAGGCTCGCAGGGCGTTCTCAAACAAGGGGTAGGCCTGGATAGGCCGGGAGAGCATATGACGCTCCTCCAAATCCGACACCATGGGCTTGGCTGTCAGGGCGAACCGGTCGTCGGTGCCGGCGGGGTCGCCGCCGATGGGCCAGTTCAGCTCCACTCCAGCTGCCTTGGCCCGCTCGGCAGTCTTCCAAATCTGGCCGCCCGTCATCACCGCAACTTCGGTACGACCGGCCATGATCTCGGCAGCCAGATGGTTGGCGGCCAGCACACCCATCTCCCCGCCTCCACCGGTATTCTGCACTCGGGCGCGGCGTTCGATGCCCAGACGCTCAGCGGTGAGGCCGGCGCCATTCACCGGGTTCCAATAGGCCAGAGGGATCTGAAAGAAGGTGTCCACATGGGCGAACAGGCTTTGGCCCACTCCAGAGTCGTAAGCGGCCCGAGTAGCCACATCGGCCATCAAGGTCAACGGATCGGGTGCGGCCGTCGGGTCGGTCTCCCGTCCCACGTATTGGGCCACGCCCACCAACACCGGAGCCCGGTCGCTACTCATCGTGGCGATGGTAGACACCTTCCTTCCCAATCTGCTGATCGAAGAGGCACGGCGTAGGCTCGGCCCGTGAAGTTCGGCGTTTTCTATGAGCATCAGCTGCCGAGGCCGTGGCAGCCCGGCGATGAACAGCGGCTGTTGCACGAAGCCCTCGAGCAGGTGGAGCTGGCCGACCAGTTGGGTTACGACTACGCCTGGGAGGTGGAGCACCACTTCTTGGAGGAGTACTCCCACTCCTCGGCCCCCGAGGTGTTCTTGGCCGCGGCCAGCCAGCGCACCGAGCGGATCAGGCTGGGGCATGGCATCGTGCAGATGCCCCCCAGGTACAACCACCCGGCCCGGGTGGCCGAGCGCATCGCCACCTTGGACCTCATCTCCAACGGCCGAGTGGACTTCGGCACCGGGGAGTCGTCGGCCGCCGTAGAGCTGGGCGGGTTCAACATCGAGCACGCCGACAAGCGCCCGGCGTGGGCCGAGGCCACCGAGCAGTGCTGCAACATGATGGTCATGGAGCCCTACCCGGGTTTCGAGGGCGAGTACTTCTCCATGCCGTGCCGCAACGTGGTGCCCAAGCCGGCGCAGAAGCCCCACCCGCCTCTATGGGTGGCGTGTTCCAACCGGGAGACCATCAAGCTGGCCGCCCGCCTGGGCATGGGCGCGTTGACATTCGCCTTCGTCGACCCCGACGAGGCCGCCCAGTGGGTAGACGACTACTACCGAATCCTTTCGACCGAGTGCGTGCCCATCGGCCACACCGTCAATCCCAACATCGCCATGGTGGTGGGGCTGTCGATGCATCACGATCGAGACGAGGCCGAGCGCCGAGGACTCGAGGGGTTCCAGTTCTTCGGCCACGGCCTGCTGCACTACTACGTGATCGGCCAGCACCGGCCGGGCCGAACCAATGTGTGGGACAACTTCCAGGAATCCAAGGAGTCATTTGAGGGGCTAGGCGAGACGCTGGGCATCGGCACACCCGAGCAGGTCACCAAGCAGCTCCAGGGCTACGCCGAGGCCGGTGTCGACCAGGTGATGTTCATCCAGCAGTCGGGCCGCAACCGCCACGACCACATCTGCCAGTCGCTGGAGATGTTCGCCAATGAGGTCATGCCTGTCCTCAAAGAGGGCGAAGACGAACGGGAGGCAGCCAAAGCCGCCCGCCTTGCCCCCCACATCGAAGCCGCTCTCGCCCGCCGCACTCCAATGGCCCCCATCCCCGAAGACCAGATCCCGGTCGTTGGCTCCCTGGGAACCTCCTAACCCCTGGGATCCGGGCCTGCTTCAGCCTGCCGGAGTCAAATAGGCGGCGAAGACCCAGCCGGAGACGGTATTGGCGTGGACTTGCACCCAGGTACCGCTGGTGGGCGACTCCACCACTTGGCCGGTGAGGGTGACGGTGGAATCCAAACTGGCTGTTCCCAACACCTCGTGGGCGGTGCTGGGGCCGGCTCGCACGTTGAGGGCTGAGGGTACGTCGAATACCCTCCACGGGGTGTCGGGGGGATAGCGGGGGTCGATCTCCAATTCGACCTCCACGGGCGCGGGCGGGGGTGTCTGCGTGGCCGTGGGAGTGGGCTCGGGGGTGGAATCGGGATCGGGCTCCTCCGATTCGATGGTTACCCAGTCGAAGCCCCAGGTGGAAACGAAGCCCGCCAATGAGAGGGCGACGAAGGCCAGGCCGGCCACCGCCACGCAAAAGACGATGGCCCGTACGCCCACTAGCGGGCCTGCCAGTCTGGAGGACGGCCCTCGGCCCGAGCGGTCATGCCCTCGGTGGCATCCTCGGTCGATCCCGCCACTATCCGCATGGTCTCCCCAAAGCGCACCGCCTCCACCCACGACATGGCGCGAGTGCGGGTGGCCACCTCTTTGGTGGCCCGCACTGCCAGAGGCGCCGAGGCCACGAGCCGCTCGGCCAGAGCCTGAGCCTCGTCCATGAGCTGTTCGTGGGGCACCACCCGCCACACCAGGCCCATCTCCCGGGCCCGCTCAGCGTCTACCCGTTCGCCGGTCAACAGCAGCTCCATGGCGTCGGCCCACTCCACCCGCCGGGGCAGCGTGATGGCGCCCACGATGGTGGGCACCCCCAAGCGCACCTCGGGGAAGCCGAAAGTGGCCTGGTCGCTTGCGATGAGGAAATCGCAAGCCAGAGCGGCAGTCAGTCCGTAGCCCAGGCAGTGGCCGTTCACCGCGGCGATGGTGGGCTTGAACAACTCCAAGCCCGATTCGAAGGAGTTGATGGTGGGCTTTTCCCAATAGGTGCCCTCGAACACCCCCACCGACCCGGCGCCGTCGCGCATGTCGGCCCCGGCGCAGAACGCCCGGCCCGCCCCGGTGAGAATGGCCACCCAGGCGTCGTTGTCGCCCCGGAACCGGTCCCAGGCCGCGTTCAAGTCTTGGCGCAGCTCGCCGTTGACCGCGTTGAGCGCCTCGGGGCGGTTGTAGGTGATGGTGGCCACATGGCCGGATTGCTCATACAGCACGGTGTCGGGCATGGCTGACTCCTGTCTCTTCCGAGCTCAGTCGAATACCAGGATGGACCGACCGGCGATCCGCCCGTTCTCCAGGGCGTTTACCGCGTCGTTGATCTCGTCGAGGGCGAACCGTTGGGTGACCAGGCTGTCGAGGTCGAGGATGCCCTGGCGGTACCAGTCCATGAAGACGGGGAAGTCCTGTTCGGGGTGGCAGGTGCCCCCGATGCTCCCGGTGAGGTGCTTCTCGTGCATCAGCAGATCGCCGATGTCGACGTCGAGTGCAGCCGTGGGGATCCCGACCAGCACCGCCACCGCCCGCTCATTGGACCCCCAGCGTTTGTTGCGCAGCGACGGCACCACCTGGGACACGGCCGCGCCGATGCAGTCGAAGGCGAAATCCACCCCTGAGCACGGCGCGCCCATCAGGTCGAGGCCGTCGCGGGGGGTGAGCTCGTGGATGCGGGCCACCGGATCGCAATCGGAGGCGTTGACTCCGATGGTGGCCCCGTGGCGGAGGGCGAAGTCCAACTTCTCATCGGAGAGGTCAACCGCGATGATGGGGTCGGCGCCCAATGCCTGGGCCGCGGCTAGGGCCGAGAGGCCCACGCCGCCCACGCCGAACACCGCCACTGAAGACCCAGCAGTAACCCCGGCAGTGTTCATCACCGCCCCGGCACCAGTCATCACCGCGCAGCCGATGATGGCGGTCACATCCGTGGGGGCATCGTCGGGCAGCGGCACGATGAACATCTCATCCGCGATGGTGTGGTCGGCCCAGGTGAACACTCCCAGGCTGCTGGCCGTTGAGCCGTCGCCTTGGACGACTTGGGCCATGGCCGGACGGCGATCAGGGGGTTGGGTGCTGCGGGGCAGCCAGGTCACGAACACCCGGTCACCGGGGGCCACGTGGCTCACCTCGGCACCCACCGCCACCACGTCGCCGGTGGATTCGTGGCCCAAGACCACGTCGCTGGTCCGAGGAGTGTGGATCTCGTGGAGCTGGCTGTGGCACACCCCGCTGGCGAACTGGCGCACCACCACATCAAACGGTCCGGGGTCGGGCAGTTCTACTTCTTCGATGCGCAGAGGCTGGCCCATTTCCTGGGGGACGACGGCGACTCGGGTGGGCGTTGGCATGGCGCCAGATTAGGGGCGCGGCTGGCTACCGGGCATTCAGCAGCGTCAGGGGTATTTGATGGACAGCTGGCGAAGGGAGCGGGAGCCGGCGCTGTGGGGCATCTCCCGGCGGTGGACAGTGCCGACGGTGTCGAAGATCACCACGTCTCCCTGGCGCCAGCGGTGGGTGTAGGTGTGCTCACCGACGATGGCGTGGTCCATGGCCTCTTGGGTGAGGGCAAAGGCCTCCTCGGGATCGTCGATGCCTTCAAATCCGCACGAAAACGACGAAATGTACAGCGCCACCCGCCCGGTGTCGGGGTGGGGCATCTCCACCGGGTGCTCGACCACCTCCCCAGAACCGGGATAGACGATGTCGGGGTTGGCTCGCAGACGGCGGGCGGCTGCCGCAGCGGGATCCTCGTCGTGGTGGTTCTGGTGAAGCCGAGTGTTGTTCTCCGAGGTGATGGTGTAGTGCCCGATGCGCCCGGCCAGCTTCTCGGCCAGATGGCCGGGCAGAGTCTCATAAGCGGCGTACATGTCGCAGTACGAGGTGTCGGCCCCGCCGTCGGCAGGCACCCGCTGGGCGTTGAGCAGCGACTCCCGGGCGATGGTGTTGAGGAAGGCGTAGTCGGTGTGCCATGGCAGGGGACCGCTGCCGGCCGTGCCGACCTCGTGGCCGTCGTCGTTCAACTCGTTGGACACAGCCAGCACCTCAGGCACCTCGGTGGGGATGTTGTAGAGCTCATCGGCGGGGAACGGCTCACCCAACTGCTGGGCCAGCGAGGCCAGCTCGTCGGCGTCGCACTCCCGCTGGCCCCGCAGCACCACCACCAACCGGTCGGCCAGCGCCTGGCGCAGAGCGGCAAGATCGTCGTCGGACAGCGGCATGCCCGGGTCCCAGCCTGATGCCAGCGCACCCAGGGGAGCGTCGATGGGCTCGGTGCGAATCATGTCTCTATCCCTATCATGTCAACGCTGAGTGCTCGCCGTGCTAGTACAAGGTCAGCAATCGTCAAGGAGGTACCGCTGTGGAAGGCCAAAAGATTCTGATCACCGGGACCGCAGGGCAGATCGCCCTGCCCATGACCCGTCATTTTGCCCAGAACAACGAGGTGTGGGGGCTGGCCCGGTTCAGCCAGCCGGGATCTCGGGAGCAGGTGGAGGAGGCCGGGGCCATTCCCCACGCCGCGGATCTGGCCTCCGGCGAACTGAACGGACTGCCCGACGACTTCGACTACGTGATCCACATGGCCGCGTTCATGGCCGCGACCCCCGATTACGACTTCGCCCTCACCCAGAACGCCGAGGCCACCGGCCTGCTTATGGCGCATTGCCGCAACGCCAAGGGCTTTCTGCACGCGTCCACCGCCGCCGCGTACAAGAACAACCCCGACCACACCTACGTCTACGCCGAGGGCGATCCGCTGGGCGACAGCGAGCAGCCCTATTCGGAGACCTACGGAGTGACGAAGATGGCCGCCGAGGCGGTGGCCCGCACCATGTGCCGGCTCTATGACCTGCCCACCGTGATAGGCCGCATCAACGTGGCCTACGGCCAAAACGGGGGTCTACCGGCCATCTTGTTGGCCATGATGACCAGCGGCATGCCGGTGATGCTCAAGGACTCGGAGCCCAACATGTTCTCCCCGGTCCATGAGCAAGATATGTGCGCCCACGCCGAGGCTTTCTTGGAGTCGGCCACCGTGCCGGCCACCATCGTCAACTGGGGCGGCGACCAGAACGTGAGCATCGAGGACATGTGCCGCCGCATGGGGGAGCAGGTCGGGGTGGAGCCCGAATTCCAGTACTTCCCGGTGGGCACCCACAGCCGGGCCTACGACAGCGCCAGGCGCATTTCCATCACCGGGCCGTGTGCGGTGTCGTGGGAGGACGGAATCGACGACATGGTGGCGGCGTGGGATGCCGAGAAGGGCCAACAGATGATCGCCCGGCTCATGGGCGAGGGTTAATCCAGCAGGTCAAGTACTAGGGAGAGCTATGCCCAATCACCCAACTCTCGATGGCGTCAACTTCATGGACGGATTCTGGTTCCAGCACGAGCCCCACGAGGCGTGGACCTGGATGCGGGAGAACGCCCCGGTGTACTACGACGCCAACAGCGATGTGTGGGGCATCTCCCGCTACCACGACATCTTGGCTGTTGAGAAAGACCCCAAGACGTTCTCCTCCTACCGCAGCCCCCGCCCCCACGGGAACTCGCTGCCGATGATGATCTCGATGGACGACCCCATGCACAAGCAGCGCCGCAAGCTGGTGAACCGGGGCTTCACCCCCAAGCGGGTGCGGGACCGCACGTCCGAGGTCACCGCCATCTGCGACGAGATCCTCGACAGAGTTTGCGAGCGGGGCGAGTGCGACTTCATCTGGGATATAGCCGCGCCCCTGCCGCTGATCCTGATCGGCGACATGCTGGGCTTTCCCCGGGAAAGCTACGACGATCTGTTGGATTGGTCCGACGACATGATGCGGGCCACTACCGAGACCGACCAGGAGGCGCTGGAGAAGGGGATCATGGCTGGCGTGTCCTTTCGGGAGTTCCTCTTAGAGGTGATCGCCGACCGCCGAGCCCGCCCGCCCCAGTCTGATCTGGTGAGCGTGTTGTGCCATGCCGAGGTGGACGGCGACAAGCTCGACGACGAGTCGTTGAATCAGGAGGCGCTTCTCATTCTGATCGGGGGCGACGAGACGTCCCGCCACGTGATCAGCGGGGGGATGCTGGCGCTTATGGAGCACCCCGACCAGAAGGCGCTGTTCAACCAGCGGGCGACCGACGAGGCCTGGATGGAGCGGGCGATGGAGGAGATGCTGCGCTGGGTGACCCCCATCAAGAACATGTCCCGCAGCGCCACTCGGGAAGTGGAGATGCACGGCGAGACCATCGGCGAGGATGACCAGGTAATCCTGTTCTATCCGTCGGCCAATCGGGACGAAGCGGTGTTCGACGACCCGTTCAAGTTCGACTTGGAGCGCGATCCCAACCACCACTTGGCCTTCGGCTGGGGAACGCACTTCTGCCTGGGGGCGTCTTTGGCCCGCCTGGAGCTCAAGATCATGTTCCAGCGGCTGGCCGAGCGAATGCCCGACATGCAGCTGGCCAGCGACGACCCCTTGCCGTGGCGGGCGTCCAACTTCATCGTCGGCCCCGAGGCAATGCCGGTGACATTCACCCCCAGCGCCCCGGTGGGAGCTTGACCCTGTCTCGTCCCCATCGGGGGAGGAGCCTGGGATTACTGCTGCTGAGCGGCTGTTTCGCACTGGCGGCTGTTGCCAGCTGTAGTGGGGGGACCGATCCCGTGGAGCCGGCTGCACCGGCGGATCCCTCAAACAGCCAATCCGCATCTCCAGAGGAGATCGCTACGGGCAAGAGCGTGTACTTGATGCGCTGCGTGGGGTGCCACGCCCTCGACGGCAGCGGCATCGTCGGCCCCGACATCCGCCCCGGCGAAGTCTTGGAGAAGTACGCCTCGGCCGAGGCCATGGAGGCAATAGTGCGCGATGGCCTTGGTGAGATGCCCGAGTTCGGTTCCAAACTCACCGACCCTGAGATCGCCGCCGTGGTGGCCTACGTGAGAGGCGGCCTGGGCTGACCTAGCCCGCCCAGGCGCCGACCACGTCGGCGGTGGCGGTGATGGTGGCGACGATGCTGAGGGTGTGCTCGAACACTGCTTCTACGTAGTCGGACGGGGTGCCAGCCACAGCGTCGCGGGGGATCACCACTGTGTAGCCGGCGTTGACGGCGTCGAGAGTCAGGTTGATGATGGCCACATTCACCGACACCCCCACGGCCACGATGGTGCGAACGCCCTCGTTGCGCAGCAGCGAGTCGAGCTCGGTGCCCTCAAACGGCGACAGGCCGTGGTGGCGGGGCAGCACAACATCGGCGTCGGCCACCCCGATCTCGGGCACAACCTCCACTGCGGGGGTGCCCACGTGCAACTGCACCGGCATCTTAGGCATGGCCCTGAATAGGCGAGCATTGCGATTGCCGCCCCACCCGTCGGTCCGGTGCTGGGCCGTGCAATGGATCACCCGCACGCCGGCGGCCCGGGCTGCGGCTGCCAATGCCGCCACATTGGGGATCAAACCGGTCTTAGCGGCCTCAGCCAGCGCGGGCAGGGCCGAAAGCTCCCCGATCACCCCGTTCTGGCACTCCTGAAGCACCAAAGCGGTCGTTTCGGGTGCAATCACTTGGCGTAGTTCCATCTTTTTCACTCTCCCACTCCGAGATCCCAGGGTGCGCCTCCCATAATTGGCACCCTATGGCTGGGTCGATCTTGGGTACCGAAGTTATCCGCCGGGAGGACGGCACCCTGCTTACGGGCGAGGGTCTCTACACCGGCGATATGCGGCCTGACGGGCTGCTGACGGCTTATTTCGTGCGCTCTCCGGTGGCCCACGGCATTATCCAAGAAGTCGATGTGGGTGCAGCGGCGGAGCGGCCGGGCGTGGCTGCGGTGCACACGGCCTCCACCATCGGCGTAGATCAGGTGAAGCCCCGATTTCCCCTCGATCCCCACTTCTCGCGGGGGCCGCTGGCCGGTGATCGTGTTCGATTCGTGGGTGAGCCGGTGGCCATGGTGGTGGCCGAAACTCTGGCCGTAGCCCAGGACGCGGCCGATCTCATCATGGTCGACTACGAGCCGCTGCCGGCGTCGATGGACGCCGAGGCCGCGATAGCCAACGGCGAGGCGGTGCTGTTCCCCGACCGGGGATCGGACTCGATGATTCGGACCTTCGACCCAGTGGAAGGTCTGCACGACGGGGCCGACCGGATCATCACTGGCCGCATCGTCCACAACCGGATGGCAGTGGTGCCGATGGAAACCGACGCGGTGCTCGCCGATCCAACTGGAGAGCAGCTCACCTTGTGGGTTTCTACCCAGGGGGCCCACAACACTCGGGCGGGCATCGCGGAGTCGCTGGGTCTGGAAACCGACGACGTGCGGGTGATCGCTCCGTGGGTTGGGGGCGGTTTTGGGGCCAAGGGCGGATGGCGGGTGGAGCATGTGGCGGTGGCCGCGGCTGCCCGTCAACTGGGCCGCCCGGTCGTGTGGACCGAGACTCGGGCCGAGAACCTCATCTCCATGCAGGCCCGCGACCAAGTCCACTACGCCCGACTGGGGGTGACCGACGAAGGCCGCATGGTGTCGCTGGAGGTAATGGCGTTGGTGGATGCCGGGGCCTACCCCGGCCTGGGCGGCATCCTCCCCATGATCACCCGGGTGATGGCGTCCGGCGTGTATGGCATCCAACAGGTGCAGTTCGACTACGGCCTGGCCGCCACCAATCGGGCGCCTCTGGGGGCGTTCCGGGGAGCGGGTCGTCCCCAGGCCACCCTCACCATAGAGCGAATGGCTGATCTGGCTGCGGCTGAAATGGGCATCGACCCGGTGGAGTTCCGCCGCCTCAACTTCTTGGCCCCGGAGGCATTTCCCCTGGTAACTCCCACCGGCGGGGCCTACGACACTGGCGAATACGAGAAGGCTCTGGACCGGGCTTGCGAATTGGTTGGCTATGAGGAGCTGCGAGCCGAGCAGGCTGCCGGCCGAGCCGCTGGCGATCCCATAAGGCTGGGCATCGGACTGTCTAGCTACGTGGAGGTCACGGCACCGACCGGCCAGGAAGAACACGCCACAGTGGAGGTTCACCCCGACGGGTCGGCCACCGTGTCGGTGGGCACGTCCTCGCATGGGCAGGGCCACGAGACCGCGTTCACCATGATCGT
The DNA here is from genome assembly GCA_963663255.1 of Acidimicrobiales bacterium. Classification (GTDB taxonomy): domain Bacteria; phylum Actinomycetota; class Acidimicrobiia; order Acidimicrobiales; family Bin134; genus Poriferisocius. The sequence continues at coordinate 616,903 of OY760141.1, read as the reverse complement.
GGCCGACCGGCTGGGCATTGACATGGATCGCATCGCCTTCGTGCAGTCCGACACCGCGCTGGTGGCCCGGGGCAGCGGCACCGGCGGATCGCGCAGCGCCCAGCTCGGGGGCAGCGCAATACATGCCGCCTCTATGGAGGTGCTGGCCATCGCCCGGCAGCGGGCGGCCGAGCTGCTGGAGGCCAGCGCCGACGACATCGTGGTCACCGACGAGGGGCGTTTGGGGGTGGCCGGAGTGCCCAGCGCTTCGGTGGAGTGGTCCGAGGTGGCCGCGGCATCCGATGAGCCGCTGCGGGTCGAGCTCGACCACACCACCGACGGAGCCACATTCCCCTTCGGCACCCACATCTGCGTGGTGGAGGTGGACACCGAGACTGGCATGGTCAACCTATTGCGCTTCGTGGCCGTGGACGACGCCGGGAATCTGCTTAATCCGCTGATCGTGGCCGGTCAGCAACACGGCGGAGTGGCCTCGGGCATTGGCCAAGCGCTGTATGAACAGGTGGTTTACGACGACTACGGCAACCCGCTCACCACCGGCCTGGCCGACTACGCCATGCCGTCGGCGGCCGAGTACTGCGATTTCACCGTCGAGAGCACCATCACCCCCACCCACCTGAACCCCTTGGGAGCGAAGGGCATCGGCGAGGCCGCCACCATCGGCGCCACCCCAGCGGTGCAGAACGCGGTGATCGACGCCCTCAGCGACCTCGGCATCCGCCACATCGACCTGCCGCTCACACCTGAGCGGGTATGGCAGGCCATCCAGACGGCGGGCGGTCCCGCTCCGGATATAACTTGGCCCTCACTATGAGCGCCGATCCCGAGCAAATCATCGCCGACATCATCGACCCGGAGACGCGGGGGAACCTCTACCCCCATTACCGCGCCCTTCGGGATGCCGCCCCCATCCACAAGACCCACAACCCGATCTTCCACGAGGCCTGGGTGTTCACCCGCCACGCCGACGCCGAGCAACTCCTGCGAAACCCCAAGGCCATCAGCGACCGGCGCACCACCGAGATGTACAACGTGGGAGCGGGGGGCACCGAGTACTACGACATGATGAAGCGGATGCTGCTGTGGCTGGACCCGCCTGACCATCAGCGCATCCGCTCGATGGTGGCCCGGGTCTTCACCCCTCGAGCAGTGGAGAAGATCAAGCCGGCCATCAACGACGTGGTGACCGGCCTGCTCGACGCGGTGGCCGACGACGGCAGTATGGACGTTGTGAGCCAGTTCGCCTACCCGCTGCCGGTGCATGTGATCTGCGAGATGCTGGGCATCCCCCGCAGCGACATTCCCGACATCGAGCAGTGGATGTGGGACTTCGCCCGCCGGGGCGACATCGCCGCGCTCAGCGACGAGATGATCGCCAATGGCGAGAAGGCCGTGCGGGGATTCAACGACTACTTCACCCAGTTGGCCGCCGAGCGCCGGGCCAACCCCGGCGACGACCTGATGACCAAGCTGGTCACGGTGGAGGACGAGCGGGGGCCGCTCACCGACCAGGAGATCGTCCCCACTTGCATAATCCTGCTCCAAGCCGGCCACGAGACCACCGCCGACATCATCGGCAACGCCACCAAAGCGCTGTTGGAGAACCCCGGCGAGCTGGAGCAGTTGCAGGGCACCCCCGAGATGATCGACGACGGCTTTGAGGAATTGCTGCGTTACGACAGCTCAGTGCAGATCAACCACCGGGTGCTGGCCGCCGACGTGGAGGTGGCCGGCCAAACCTTCCCCGAGGGGGATTTGTGCGTGGTGATGCTGGGGGCGTGCAACCGCGATCCCGAGGCGTTTGCTGACCCCGACCGGCTAGATCTAACCCGTGACGCCAGCCAGCACAACGGCTTCGGCCTGGGCGCTTACTACTGCCTGGGCTCGTCTCTGGCCCGTGCCGAGGCCATCGCCGCCCTCGACGCTCTAATCCAGCGCTTCCCCACCCTGGAGCTAGACCCCGACAAGCCCGCTCCTGTGTATCGCCCCACCCTGGTTCTCCACGGCCACGAACACCTCCACGTCCGCTGGAACTGACAGAGTCTCGTCTGGGAGATAGTGGCCACAGCCGGTGGCTTACCCCGACCCCGCCAGACAGGGTCACAAAGTCTTCTCGAGCGTCAGCCGGCGATGGCTTGGGAGATGGAGAGGTCCACGCGGCGGCGTTTGCGGTCGACGGCCAGGATCTTGACCCAGACCTCTTCGCCGGGGAGGACGATCTCTTCGGGGTGGTACACCCTGTATTCGGCCATCTCGGTGATGTGGACTAGGCCCTCTATGTTGTCGTTGATGGCGACGAAGGCGCCGAAGTCCACCAGGCGGGTCACCCGGCCAGTCGTCACCGCGCCTACTTCGAGTTGGCCTAGCGGGTCGGCTGTGAGCTTCATGGTGAGGTTGACCCGCTGCTTGGGCTTTTGGATCGACTTGACCCGCACCTGCACCTCGTCGCCCACGCTCACCACCTCGCTGGGGTGTTGCACCCGCTTCCAGGCCATCTCGGTGGTGTGGACCAGGCCCCGCACGCCGTTGATGTCCACGAAAGCCCCGAAATCCTGAAGATCCACCACCTTGCCGGTGTACTCATCGCCCGCCGACATGGTCTCCATGAATGCTTTGGCCGCTTTACGCTGCTCAGCCCGGACCACTGCTTTGCGGGACAGCACCAGACGGCCCGACACCTGGTCGGCCTCCACCACCTTGCACTGCACTTCCCGCCCGACCAGTGCTTGGAGGTTTTCCACCGGCTCGACATCGATCAGCGACGACGGGATGAAACCTCTTACTCCCACATCGCATGACAGCCCGCCTTTGACCACCGCGGTGATGGTGCCAGTGACCGCCTCGTTGGCCGCGGCCGCTCGAGCTACGTTCACCCAGGCGATCTGCTGCATGGCCCACAGCCGGGACAGCACAATGCGCCCCTTGTGGTCTTCCCTCACCAACACGGCGGCGTTGACCACCTCGCCCAGCACGCACTCTCGGGTCAGGTCGACAGCCGGGTCGTCGCCCCAGTAGCGCTGGCTGATCACCCCGATCCGACCGCCGCCCAAATCCAGCTCTACCTCGTGGATGGCTTTGGTTTTGACCGACCCGGACACGATGGTCCCTCCTGTTAGCCCGTCCACCGTGGCCGCCGCCGGTTCACCTGGTGGGGCTTCGGGCTTGGGTTGCTCGGCGGCCTCGGCGTCGGGTTCGGCGGCTGTCTCGGGTTCGGGTTCGGCCTCGGCGTCGGGTTCGGCGGCTGTCTTGGGTTCGGGTTCGGGTTCGGCCTCGGCGTCGGGTTCGGCGGCTGTCTCGGGTTCGGGTTCGGCCTCGGCGTCGGGTTCGGCGGCTGTCTCGGGTTCGGGTTCGGCCTCGGCGTCGGGTTCGGCGGCTGTCTTGGGTTCGGGTTCGGGTTCGGCCTCGGCGTCGGGTTCGGCGGCTGTCTCGGGTTCGGGTTCGGGTTCGGCCTCGGGTTCGGCGGCTGTCTCGGGTTCGGCGGCTGTCTCGGGTTCGGGTTCGGGTTCGGCCTCGGGTTCGGCGGCTGTCTCGGGTTCGGGTTCTTCGACTGGCTCGGCCACTTCGGCTTCGGCTTCTTGTTCGGCCTCGACCTCTTCGGCCTCTTCGGCCACTTCTGTTTCGGGTTCAGGATCCGCGACAGCCTGGGCTTCAGGCTCTAGTTCGGTTACCTCGGATTCCAAGGTGGTCTCCGCCTCAGACATAGGGGCATTAACCCTAATGGCCTAGACCAGAGAACCGATAAGAGAAGGCCGGTCAGGTTCCCGCCAAGCGGTCGACCACCGGGGCCATCTCTTCCATGGAGTCGGCGGAAAGGCCGATGTAGCTGATGCCCAACTCCTCTCGCTGGCGAACCAGCTTGTCGACTATTTCGTCGACCGTCCCGATCATGCTGTGGGGCGAAACCAGAGCCCGATCTGTGTCCAACCCCATGGCCGGGGCCAATGCCTCGGCAAAACCTCTACCGTCGTCGGTGACACAAGCCACGTGGACTCGGCTGTGCAATTCCAGATTGCCGAACCGCTCGCCGGCCTCCTCGCGGATCCAGTCAATCTTGGCCGCGGTGGCCTCGGCGGTGGCCGAAGGGCCCACCCGCTCGTCGATGACTCCGGCGGCCATATTTGGATTGACTCCAACGATGTCGGCGGTCTGCGCTGCCAGCCGCAGTACCCGTTCAGAGCCCCCGGCCACGAACAGCGGCGGCCCCCCCGGTCGAACCGGCTCGGGCAGCCCCGTTAAGCCGTCGATAGCGTAGTGCTGGCCCGAGAAATCGACCGTTTCGCCGGCTAGCAAGCCCTTGATGATTGTCACCGCCTCCCTTAGGCGCTCGATCCGCACGCCGGGCCGATCCATCGGGATGCCGGTGCGCTCATAGTCAGTGGTCTGCCATCCGGCTCCGATGCCCAGCTCGAACCGGCCGTCGGATAGCACGTCCAAGGTGGCCGCCTCTTTGGCCACCGCCGCGGGATGGCGGAAATCGTTGGCTAACACCAGGGTTCCCAGCCGTAGCGTGGTGGTGGCCTCCGCGGCGAACGCCAGCGCCACCATCGGGGCCGGGCCGCGGTCGAAATGGTCGGGCACGCTCAAAACGTCGTATCCCAGGCCCTCAGCTTGCCGGGCCAGCTCCTGCCACCCACCGGCCTCCATCGGCCCCCGAGCCTGCACCCCAAATCGAAACGCCCGCATCGCCGCGCACCCTACTCTCAAACAGACACGGCCTATCGGTAGTGTGAGTCAATGCCAATGACCGCGCTCACCGAGGGGCTGAACCCAGCCCAGATCGACGCGGTCACCCATGCTGGAGGCCCAATATTGGTGGTGGCCGGGGCCGGTTCGGGCAAGACCCGCGTCCTCACCCACCGCATCGCCCATCTCATCGACAACCAGGGTATTTCCCCATTTGGCATCTTGGCCATCACCTTCACCAACAAGGCCGCCCAGGAGATGAAGCACCGGGTGGGAGCGCTCGTTGGGCCGGTGGCGGAGAAGATGTGGGTGAGCACCTTTCACTCCGCCTGCGCCCGCATCCTGCGCTACGAGCATGAGGCGATCAGCTTCCCCTCCAGCTTCACGATCTACGACCAAGCCGACTCGGTGAGGCTCACCCGTTACATCCTCAACGATTTCAATCTGGATCCCAAAAAGATGCCGCCTCGGTCGATCCACGCCGCTATCAGTGCGGCCAAGAACGAGATGATCGGCGTAGCCCAATACAAAGACCGGGCCGCCAATGTCTTTGAGCGCCGGATCGGGGAGGTCTACGGGGAGTACCAGGAGCGCTTGCGTCGAGCAGGAGCCATGGACTTCGACGATCTGCTGGGCACCACCGTCGGGATGTTCCAGCGGGAGCCCGACGTGCTGGACCGCTACCGCCGCCGTTTCGAGCACGTTCTGGTGGACGAGTATCAAGACACCAACCGGGTGCAGAACGAGCTGGTGCTGATGCTGGGCAAAGAGCACCGCAACGTGTTTGTGGTAGGCGACGCCGACCAATCGGTCTACCGATTCCGAGGGGCCGACGTCCGCAACATCATCGACTTCGAACGGGCCTTCGAGGACGTCACCGTGGTGCTTTTGGAGCAGAACTACCGTTCCACCCAGCGCATACTGAGTGCGGCCAACGCGGTGATCTCCAACAACCTGAGCCGAAAGCCCAAGAACCTGTGGACCGACCAGACCGGTGGCGACCCAATCGTGTGCTACCAGGCAACCGACGAGTACGACGAGGCTCGCTGGGTTGTGCGGGAGGCGTACCGGCTCCACGACGACGAGCAGCACCGCTGGGACGAGATGGCGGTGTTCTACCGCACCAATGCCCAGAGCCGGGCAATGGAGGAGCTGTTGATGGAGGCGGGCGTTCCCTATCAGATCATCGGCGGAACCCGGTTCTACGACCGCCGGGAGATCAAGGACTCGCTGGCCTATCTGCGGGTAACCGTCAACCCCGACGATGCCGTCAGCCTGCGGCGAGCGCTAAACACACCCAAGCGGGGGGTGGGCGACGGATCGGTGGCCAAGCTGGAGGCATGGGCCGAAGCCCACGGCCTGACGTTGATGGACGCCTTGGTGAACGCATCCGAAGCCGGGGTGAAGGGGAGAGCACTGACTGGTATCGGGGCCTTCTTGAAAGTGATTGACGACGCTCGCGGCATGCTCGACGGCGGACCTGCCCACGTGTTGGAGCAGATGCTCGAATCCAGCGGGTATCTCGACCAACTAGAGGTCGAAGCCGCCGGGGGGACCGAGGTCGGCGTGCAGGCCCAGGGAAGGCTGGAGAACCTCGACGAGCTGATCAGCGCGGCCTCAGAGAGCGAAGACATAAACGACTTTCTGGAGCAGATCAGCCTCGTGTCGGACACCGATGACCTGGCCGATGACTCCATGCTGACGCTGATGACCCTGCACTCGGCCAAAGGTCTGGAATACCCCGTGGTGTTCCTGGTCGGCATGGAGGAGGGCGTGTTCCCCCACTTCCGATCGCTCACCGAGCCCGACGAGCTCGAAGAGGAGCGCCGTTTGGCCTATGTCGGAATTACCCGGGCCCGCCAGCGCCTGTATCTGACCCACGCCTGGCATCGCACCATCCACGGCTCCCCGATGTACAACCCACCGTCGCGATTCTTGGAGGAGATCCCTGAGGAGCTGATGGACAACCGCAGCGGCAGCCGGAGCCGCTCAACCCGGTCGGGCTCCGACCGGTACTCGGCCAGTTCGTTCGCTGGTCGTGAGCGGATGGTGGAAGCTCCCCAGGCCACCCGTACCCCGGTCGAAGCCGAACCTGATCCGGTCCGCCTCGTAGTGGGCGACGACGTAAACCACGCCACCTTCGGCCTCGGCGTGGTCACCGACGTAAAGGGGGCCGGTGGCGACGCCGAGATCACTGTCAACTTCACCACCGCAGGCTCCAAAGTTCTTATGGCCTCGTTCGCCCGACTGGAAAAGGCCTGACTGCGGGATTCTTTCAGGGTTGTCGTACCTCAGACCTGGATAGTTGTTCTATTCACAAGGGTTGAATAGGCGGCAGATGTATTCCTCTTTAGAGATGGAATTCATCCGGATGAACTTGCTTTTAGATGATCCACTGAAGTTTGTCAATGTCAGAAGGTGACGAAAACTCGTCACAGTGTGACAGGCGTTTTAGTTGTCTCTCCTTTTACATCACCTTACGATCGCATGTATCCCAAATATTGAAAATTGGAGGGAACATGAAATACCGCAATTCATTCATTGCCGCAGCCGCCACTATTGTGTTGGCTGTTGCGGTCGCCATTCCTGTCTCGGCATCAGCTGAAGACACCACCACATCGATCACACCATCGGCGGGATCAGATCGAATCACCGTCGAGACGTTCGATCTTGAGGGAAACCTGTTATACACCGAGTCTATCGACTCGGGGTCGGCGGTGACTCTAGGTGATAACAGCGGAAGCGGCGGCACGTCGTCAGCGAGCGGATGCCGCAAAGTCACTGTTCATAACGAGAAGGAGACGCTGCTGGGCAAGACCGCATACTGGTTCAATACCTGGACCCGTTGGTGCTGGAATCGCGCCGACCGGATCATCTACGACGTTACGACCGGATTCTATCTAAGCGATGTAGACCCCTTCTACTATTGGCGAGGGCTCATCGTTGACAATACCTATCACTTCTCCTGGTATTCCGGCTATCCCAAGAGCGGTTACCGACACGAGAAACAGGGCCATTTCGAGAACTGCATTGTCAAGTATGGGTGCATTTCTAGCAGCTACCCGTATAATCTGCTTTACTCGTACTCCAACGGTACGTTTACCTGGCACACCAGCGATTAGGATGATTCAGTGAATAGTGTGATTCGTTTCCGGTTTATTGCGGCAGCTGTTGCCACAGCACTGGTGATTGCATTCCTAGCGGCTTTGCTGGCCGTGGTGATAGTCCGAAACACCTATGACTGCCCTGAAGACGTGGAGCGTCCGGCGATTTCTGCCCTAACCTCGCTCTAACGGGTGGCTTGACATCAACAAGGGAAGGGTCCGGGGGTTAATCCCCCCCGGACCTTCTTCTGGCAGTAGCGGGTAAGGGATGAGATTTATTTTCCACTGCCGGCTACGGAGTGCTGTTCGCCTCCTGAGCCTGATTGGAATGAGCTTGACACTGGTACCCTCCCTTCGCGGTGAAAGGCGGGGGTGCCCACTGAGCGTAACGAGTTGCTACGGTGGCGTCGTGGAGTTGGGCCAGACGCAGTTGGGTTCAGTCAGCTCATTTGCCGTGAGGATTGCCCACTTCGCGGGGTCCATTGCGGAAGCTCACCGCTTAGGCCATGGTCCGGGTCGGTCTTGGAAGCCTTGGGGGATTGGCTTTCAGCGGCGTGCTTCTTCCATTTACGCGCAGACTCTGCGCGCTGAGTATCTGCGGGGAGTTGCCGATACGAGCGGGTATTGCGCGGGGTTGATGGATGGCGAAGTACCGGAAGACGGGATTGCAGGCGATTGGTGGATCGTCGCGGAGTTCCTGCGCTCCACGTCGGAGGCCTTGCGGGAGATGCCGTCAGTGGCGGAGGTTGCTTACGGAGTTGGTGCTGCTGAGATCGGGTCTACGTCGCCGGCAGTGTTGCGGTATGAGCTCTTCGCCGAATTGCTGGACTCCAAGGGAGTTAAGCAGCTGGGGGACGCGGCCAAGGTGGTTGCCCTCTGCTGCGAGTCACACTTGCAGATGGTGCCGACGGCTCAAGAGCTCGAGTGGCTGCTCTCGGTGGCCGCTCAGGAGCCGATCGACGTGCTTGCCGAGCGCAATAACACTTCGACGAGAGGCATGTACCGGTTGCTTGAGGCAATGTGGAAGCGACTTGGCGTTCGAAATCAAGTGCAGGGAGTCGCGTTAGCTGTGCAGATGGGGTGGATAGCTTCCCCGCCGCATGACGGCAGTAGGCGTTGAAATGGTGTAAATATGAGGACACTATGCTGATATTGTGCAATTCAGTGATGGTCCGCTCCAGGTGGTCCTCAGACATGCTGTCCCGATCGAGCAATACGCTTGCCGGATCGCTGAGGCACACGATTTGGGCTATGGCCCCGGTGAGCACACTGATATCTGGGGTGTGGAGTCTCAACGCAAGGCTCAGAAGGTGTGGAAAGAGACCCTGCCCCCCTCTTTCCTGCGGCAGGTGGCCGACTCCTATGAGCGCTGTGCCTGGTTGATGGGCTCTGGATTGCCCGATGAATCGGTTGTCGGCGATTGGGAGAATGTTGCCAGGTATTTGGGTGCGGTTGCGGCAGCGATAGACGAAGACCCGGACTGCGCGGTGCAGATGGAGACGTCCGATCCCCCCGGCATCGAAAACATGCCCGAGGTGATCCACTATGAGAAACTCGCCGAGCTATTGCACCCCGATGCGGCGGAGAGGCTGCACGCTGCTGCCGGCGCAGTGGCTCGATTCTGCCGATTCAACTCCTCGATTGCGCCCGACAAGATGCAGCTCGCCTGTCTGCAAGGCCTGGCCAATGGCGAGAAACACGCTGACCTTGCCAAGCGCCTCGGATACTCCGAACGCCACCTCCAGCGCATCCTTGCCGGCATGTGGCACCAGTTCGGAGTCGACAGCACCATCCAAGGCGTGTCCCACGCCGTTGCCCAAGGCTGGATCACCGTGTCTCGCGACTTGGAGTAGGGGCGACAGCCAATAGGGCTTGCCTTTTGCGTAGCGCCGAGATCACTGTCAACTTCACCAACGCAGGCTCCAAAGTTCTTATGGCCTCGTTCGCCCGACTGGAAAGGGTCTGAGTCTCGGCTATTCCTCAACAGCTGGATCGGGCGATTCGGTGAGATCGTTGGCATTCACGTCGACGATCAGGTCGCCGTCGTCCACCCATACTCCGAACTGGGTCAGGCCGTCGCCGGTAGCGGAGTACACCAGGGTGGGATCGCAGGTGTCGACGAACAGCCGTCGGTCGGTGTCCCAGTCGACCACGCAGTCGCCGCTGGCGCCGGGAGACTGGACGTCGAAGGCAAACCATCCCGTTTCGGAGTCGCCGCCGATGTGGTTGATCCAGATGCTGCGTCCCCGGCTCAGCGGAGCCCACGGCACCGGTCCCCTCTCGGCGATCTCGGTGGCCAGCTCTTCGACGTCGCCGGCGTTGAAGTCGTCGTCGCCCAGCTTCACCTCGATTTGGTCGGATCCGGCCAGCGACACCACAGCGAACACCAGTCCCACGCCCAGCGCGATGCTGATGACGCTGTAGATCGCAGCCCGCAGGGGGGTGATTTTGGGACCCGATGAGACGGGCATGTCGCTCCCTCGGTTCGTTCCAACTGATGGGGTTGCTCCTAGTATCGCGGCGAAGCGTCGGCGGTACGAACCATTGCCAAGCCGCCAGCGCAAACTTGGCCAACGCTCTGTATTGGGGAGCCAGTGGATCTATTCGAATATCAGGGAAAACAGTTCTTCGCGTCGTACGACATGCCGGTTTCGCCCGGTGAGGCAGTCACCACGGTCGATGATGCGGTAGCAGCCGCTGAACGGCTGGGTCCCCCGGTCATGGTCAAAGCGCAGGTACATACCGGCGGGCGGGGCAAGGCCGGTGGGGTGAAGTTCGCGGCCGACATCGACGCCGTGCGCACCCACGCCGCCAATATCCTTGGGCTCGACATCCGGGGCCATGTCGTCGAGAACCTGTGGATCGAGAAGGCCTCCGACATCGCCGAGGAGTACTACGTGAGCTTCACCCTCGACCGGTCGGCCAAGAAGCACTTGGGGATGCTGTCTGCCGAGGGCGGGGTGGAGATCGAGACGGTGGCCGAGGAAGACCCCGACGCCATCGCCAAGATCTGGGTTGACCCGGTGGACGGCCTGGCCGAAGACCAGTGTCGCCAGTGGGTTCTGGCCGCCAACCTCAACTCTGACGTCACCGACCAGACGGTGGAGCTGCTGTTGAAGCTGTACGGGGCCTACACCGACGGCGACGCCGATCTGGTGGAGATCAACCCGCTGATTGTTACCCCCGAGGGCCGGGTGCATGTGCTCGACGCCAAGGTCACCCTTGACGGCAACGCCGGTTTCCGCCATGAACTGGCTCCTTTCGACGCCACCCAGCCTCGGGACGAGCGGGAAGCTGCGGCACACGCCAAGGGGCTGCAATACGTGGGCCTGGAAGGCTCGGTGGGAGTGATCGCCAACGGTGCTGGACTGGCCATGAGCACTGTGGACGTGGTCAACCAGGTAGGGGGCAAGCCGGCCAACTTTCTGGACATCGGCGGCGGCGCCAACGCCGACGTGATGGCCGGGGCGCTGGAGGTCATCAACAACGACCCCGATGTGAAGTCGATCTTCATCAACATCTTCGGGGGGATAACTAGGGGCGAGGAGGTGGCCAACGGAATCATCGAGGCCATGGACCGGGTCGACATAAGCTCCCCCATAGTGATCCGTCTCGACGGCACCAATGCGGTCGTGGGCTGGTCGCTGCTGGAGCCCCACCTCAGCGACCGGCTGGTAATGGTGCCCACCATGTTGGAAGCGGCCCAAAGAGCTGTCGCCCTCGCGGAAGGGACCGCCTCATGAGCATTTTCATCGACGAGAACACCAAGGTGGTCTATCAGGGCCTCACCGGAAGCCAGGGCCGGTACTACGGCCTGCTGAACCGGGACTACGGCACCCAGGTAGTGGCCGGCACTAACCCGAAAAAGGCGGGCACTGACGTTGAGGGGATTCCCGTCTTCGCCACTGTGGCCGATGCGGTGGAGGCCACCGGGGCCAATGTTTCGTGCGTATTCATCCCCGCCGCTGGGGTGCACAGCGCAGTACTTGAAGCCGCCGAGGGCGGAGTGGAGCTGGTCGTGGTAATCACCGAGGGGGTGCCAATGCACGACGAGGCCTACTTCTACAACAAGCTCAAGGCCGATTACCCCGGCGTGCGGCTGCTCGGCCCCAACTGCCCTGGCCTCATCAGCCCCGGCAAGGCCAACATCGGCATCACCGCCGGCCATATCGCCAAAGAGGGCGGCCCGGTGGGCATCGTGAGCCGTTCGGGCACCCTCACCTACCAAGCGCTGTACGAGCTGAAGCAAAAGAACATCGGCTGTACCACCTGCGTGGGCATCGGCGGCGACCCGGTGCCGGGCACGTCGTTCATCGACTGTTTGGCCGCCTTTGAGGAAGACCCCGAGACCGAGGCGGTAATGATGATCGGCGAGATCGGAGGGTCGGCCGAGGAGGAGGCCGCCGAATTCATCGCCTCCAAAGTGTCCAAGCCGGTAGTGGCCTACATCGCCGGGATGACCGCTCCGCCGGGCAAGAAGATGGGCCATGCCGGGGCAATCGTCTCGGGAGGCAAAGGCACTGCTCAGGCCAAAATGGACGCCCTCGCCGCCGCTGGCGTACACATCGGCCAGAGCCCCAGTGAAGCCGGCGACATCATGGCCGAGGTAGTTGCCGGACTCTGATTTTTAGGGCGAATCGGTGGGCGGAAGCCCATCCCAAGCAGCCCCTTAAGCGGGTGGTAGGTTCGGCTCGATGCGACTAGCGGTGCTGGCATCAGGCAGCGGGACGATCCTGGATGCGATGGCCCACAGCGGGCTGCCCATCTCGCTGGTGCTGGTGGACCGTTCCTGCGGCGCCGAGAAGGTGGCCGCCGATCACGGGCTGACCTGTGCGATGGTAGAGCGGACCAGCTTCAGGCCCGACTTCGACCGAGTTGACTACACCCGCCTGCTGACCGAGCGCTTGGCGGCCGAGGGCATTGAGCTGGTGGCCATGGCGGGGTTCGGCACAGTGTTGGATCAGCCGATGCAAGATGCCTACGGAGGCCGCATCTTGAACACCCACCCGTCGCTGTTGCCCGCCTTTCCTGGCTGGCATGCAGTGCAAGACGCCTTGGACTACGGGGTGAAGGTCACCGGCTGCACTGTGCATGTGGCCACCCTGGAGGTGGATGCCGGGCCGATTCTGGCCCAGCAGGCCGTGGCCGTGGAGCCCGACGACACAGTGGACACGCTGCACGAGCGGATCAAGACAGTGGAGCGCGACCTATACATTCGCACTGTCCGAGAAATTATCGACCGAGGGTACGTCTTATGAGCCAGGGAGCTGACCACCCGCCGAGGGCGCTGATCTCGGTGTACGACAAGACCGGGGTGGTAGATCTGGCCCAGCGGCTGGTGGCCCTGGGGTGGGAGATCATCTCCAGCGGGGGAACCTCCGCTGCGTTGGCCGAGGCTGGCGTTCCGGTCATCCCGGTGGAGCAGGTGACCGGTGCCCCCGAGATGATGGACGGGCGGGTCAAAACCATCCATCCCCTCATTCACGGTGCCCTGTTGGCCGACTTGTCGAACCCCGATCATGTGAACGACTTGGAGAATCGGGGCATCGTTCCCATCAACCTGGTGGTGAGCAACCTATATCCGTTCCGCTCCGACCCCTCGGTGGAGCAGATCGACATCGGCGGCCCGGCCATGGTGCGGGCCGCGGCCAAGAACCACGAGAGGGTCGGCGTGGTGGTGCAGCCCGAGGATTATGGGACGGTGCTGGACGAGTTGGAGGCCGACGGCAGCCTCTCCGACGCCACTCGGCGACGGCTTGCTCGGGCCGCATTCGCCCACACCAGCGCCTACGACGCGGAGATCGTCGATTGGCTGACCGATGCCGACGCCGACGAACTACCGCCGACGGTGGCGCTGACTCTGGAGCGCCAGGAAGTGCTGCGCTACGGCGAGAACCCCCACCAAACCGGCGCCCGCTATCGAATTTCCAACCAGTCGAGCTGGTGGGACCAGGCCAGCCAACTCCAGGGCAAGGCCATGTCGTACCTCAATGTATTCGACGCCGATGCCGCCTGGCGGCTGGCCCACTCGTTGGGGGATGACCCGGCTGCGGTGGTGATCAAGCACGCCAACCCCTGCGGAGCAGCCGTGGCCGACGACATCGCAACCGCCTACCGCCGGGCTCACGAGTGCGATCCGGTCTCCGCATTCGGGGGGATCTTGGCCGTCAACCGCATGGTGACCGCCAAGATGGCCGAGGCCATGGCCGACGTATTCACAGAGGTACTAATCGCCTCCGAATACGAGGAGGCCGCGCTGGCCCTGCTGGGCAAGAAAAAGAACTTGCGGGTGCTCAAGGCCCCGCCGCCGGAGGCTGCCGACTTGGAGATTCGCACTCTAGGGGGTGCGGCTCTGGTGCAGACTCCCGACACGGTGACCATGGACCGCTCTTCGTGGAAAGTGGTCACCGAGCGGGCACCCACCGACGACCAGTGGGCTGATTTGGAGCTGGCATGGCGGGTGGCGGCCCGGGTGGGCTCCAACTGCATTGTGCTGGCCAAAGACCGCCAGGCAGTGGGAATTGGCGCCGGTCAGCAGAACCGCCGCGACGCCGGGCGCATCGCGGCGGAGAAGGCCGCGGGCCGCGCTGCGGGCGGAGCCTGCGCCAGCGACGCCTTCTTCCCCTTCCGTGATGGCCTCGATGCCGCTGCCGACGCCCAGTGCACCACCGTCATCCAACCCGGCGGCTCAATACGCGACCAAGAAGTGATTGACGCCGCCAACGAGCACAACATGGCCATGATCTTCACCGGCGAACGCCACTTCAAGCACTAGTCGTTGCTCCACCCGGCGTGGTGGCGGGTCCTGTCCCGGCCCAGCCCGCCGTCCTCGCAGAGCTGCGGGCGGCGGGCGCCCTGAGCCGGGCCACCCCCCACCACGCCTACCGTTGTGAGTCCGGTGGCGGGGGTGACGTTCGCCTTGCTTTGGGGAAGGGGAGGTCCTTGACAACAGCGAGGGACGCATCAGGTCGATTTAGCGTGTAGAGGTGGATGCCGGGGGCGCTGGCGTCTAGCAACTGTTGGGACAGTTCGGCAGCGGCTTCGGCGGCGGCGGTGATGCGGTTGGGAGTGGATAAGGCTTCGAGACGGGCGAACAGTTCCTCGGGCACGGTCGAACCATTTATTTCGGCGTAGCGGCGGGTGCTCTTGGGCCAGATCACTGGCATGACGCCGGGGAGGATTGGTCGATGGCATCCAAGGTCGGCCAGCTCATTGCAGAGTCGGGTGTAGTCGGCGGGGTCGAAGAAGAACTGGGTGATGGCGAAGTCGGCTTGGTTCAGTTTGGCGGCCAGAAACTGCCGGTCGGAGGCCCGGTCTGTTGAGCGGGGGTGGACTTCGGGGTGGGCGGCCACCCCGATGCTGAAGTTGGCGGGGTGGTCCCGCACTACTTCCACCAGCTCTGAGGCATAGCGGAAGTCGCCGCTGATGGCCGACCCGTCGGGCGGATCACCGGCCAAGGCCAAGATGTTCCTCACGCCGGACACGGCGTAGTCGTCCAGCAGGGCGGCGACCCCATGCCTGGTATGGCCTACGCAGGTCAGATGGGCCATGGCGGGAAAGGGCCGGTCTTGGCAGATGCCAGTCACGATGTCGCGGGTGCGATCGTGGCCATCGCCTCCAACCCCGCAGGTCACCGACACGAACGAGGGTGACAGCGCGGCCAATTCGTCCAGCGTCTCGGCCAGTTGCTTGGCGGCCACCTCGTCGGCTGGGGGAAAGAACTCGAACGACAGCGTTGGCTGATCCACCAGCAAGTCGGCTATCCGTGCCATCAACAAGGCAGCGTATGGCCCGGTCCCCGGCTATCCGGAATTGTTTGTCGAAGCCGTACCGCCCCTTGCTGGGAGTTAATTCTTGGCTTCGTCGGGGGCAAAGGGGCGTCGGTATGCTCGCCGTATATGGGCGACAAGATCACAATCGGAGCAGATGGGAAGCTAAGCGTTTCTGACAATCCCATCATCCCGTTCATCGAGGGCGACGGGACTGGGGTGGATATCTGGCCGGCAGCCAAGCACGTGCTGGACGCCGCCGCAGGCAAGTACGGCCGCAAAATCGAGTGGATTGAGGTGCTTGCCGGCGAGAAGGCGTTCAATGAGACCGGCGACTGGCTCCCCCAGGACACAATTGAGAAGTTCACCGAGTACCTGATCGGCATCAAGGGCCCCCTTACCACCCCGGTGGGCGGTGGCTTTCGCAGCCTGAACGTGTCGATTCGCCAGATCATGGATTTGTACGTGTGCCTGCGCCCGGTGCGCTGGTTCACCAACGTGCCTTCCCCGGTGAAGAGCCCCGAGCTGGTGGACATGGTGATCTTCCGGGAGAACACCGAGGACATCTATGCCGGACTCGAGGTTGAGGCCTTCACCCCCGAAGCGGCCAAGCTGCGCGACCTGCTCCACGATGCCTTGGGCTGGAATATCGCAGAAGACGCCGGCATCGGCGTCAAGCCAGTGTCCAAGACCGGCTCGCAGCGCCTCCAGCGGGCCGCGCTGAACTATGCCGTGCGGCGGAACCGCAAGCGGGTCCACTGGGTGCACAAGGGCAACATCATGAAGTTCACCGAGGGGGCGTTCCGTGGCTGGGGCTACGAACTGGTCCGCGAGGAGTTCTCCGACGTGGCCGTGGGCTGGGATGACTGCGGCGGCGACGCCGGCGACAAAATCCTGGTGCAAGACGCCATCGCCGACATCGCCCTCCAGCAGGTACTCACCCGACCATCCGAGTTCGACGTGATCGCCACCATGAACCTCAACGGCGACTACCTCTCCGACGCCCTGGCCGCCCAGGTGGGGGGCATCGGCATCGCCCCGGGGGCCAACATCAACTACGTGACCGGCCACGGCGTGTTCGAGGCCACCCACGGCACCGCCCCCAAGTACGCCGGCCAAGACAAGGTGAACCCGTCTTCGGTGCTCTTGTCAGGCGTGCTGATGTTCGAGCACCTGGGTTGGGACGATGCCGCCGAGGACATCATCAAAGCGGTGGAGGCCACCATCGGCGAGAGGATCGTGACCTACGACTTCGCCCGCCTCATGGACGAGGCCACCGAGGTGAAGTGCTCGGAGTTCGCGTCGGCCATCGTCGACCGCCTCTAACCGTCCGCCAACTCTTGCCCGATAGTCCTTCCTAGCCCTTTCTGCCCAAAGGAGACCTTTCGGTGAGCGAACCCAAGCGAGTGGCTGTGACCGGAGCGGCGGGCCAGATCGGCTACAGCCTGCTATTCCGCATCGCCAGCGGACAGATGCTCGGTCCTGACACACCAGTGGTGCTCCAAATGCTGGAGATCCCCCCGGCCATGGACGCCCTGGGCGGAGTGGCCATGGAACTGGACGACTGCGCCTTCCCGCTGCTGGCCGGCAAGGTGTGTACCGACGATCCCAACGAGGCATTCGACGGCGTGGACTACGCCCTGTTGGTGGGGTCGCGGCCCCGGGGCAAGGGCATGGAGCGCCGCGACCTGCTGGAGGCCAACGGCGCCATCTTCACCACCCAAGGGCGGGCGCTTTCCGCCGGGGCAGCCGACGACGTGCGAGTGCTGGTGGTGGGCAACCCGGCCAACACCAACTGCCTTATCGCCATGAACAATGCCGACGCCATTCCCGCAGAGCAGTTCACCGCCATGACCCGCCTCGACCACAACCGGGCGGTGGCGCAGCTCTCGGCCAAGCTGGAGGTGACCGTGGGCGACGTGAGGCGGATGACCATCTGGGGAAACCACTCGGCCACCCAGTACCCCGACCTGTTCAACTGCCAAGTGGGCGGGCAGACGGCCGCTGAAGCGGTGGGCGACCAGGGGTGGATCGCCGATGAGTTCATCCCCTCGGTGCAGAAGCGGGGCGCAGCCATCATCGAGGCCCGCGGCCTGTCCAGCGCAGCCTCGGCGGCCAACGCGGCCATCGACCATGTCCACGACTGGGTCCACGGCACTGCCGACGGAGACTGGGTGAGCATGGCCGTGCCCTCCGACGGATCCTACGGCGTGCCCAAGGGCCTTATCTCCTCGTTCCCCTGCACGACGGCTGACGGCGAGTGGTCGATCGTGGGCGGCCTAGAGCTGAACGAGTTCTCCCAATCCCGCCTGGACGCCACGGTTGCCGAGCTAGTCGAAGAGCGCGACACGGTGGCCGAGCTGGGCTTGATCTAGTTGCCCGACATCCCTCTTGCCGGTCCTCACGGCGGAGACGGCCCTCGCATTGCCCGGGCACTGGGTATCGACCCCCAATCTGTCCTCGACCTGTCGCAGAGTCCCAATCCGTTCGCTCCTGATGTGGCGTCGATGCTGGCCCGCCATCTCGATGCTGTGCGTCGATACCCCGACCCGTGGGAAGCCGCTCGGCTCCTGGCCGACGCCATCGGCGTCGACCCCCAACGCGTCGTCCTGACCAATGGGGGCAGCGAGGCCATCTCGTTGGTGGCCCAAGAAATCGGCGGCCGGGTATGGGCCGAGCCCGAATTCGGTCTGCATCCCCGCAACTCCGACGGGCCGGTGTGGCGCAGCGACCCCCACAATCCCAGCGGGCGCTTGGCCGGCTTCGGCGAGACCGCAGACGTGTGGGATGAGGCGTTCTATCCGCTTGCCACTGGGAGATGGACGGAGCGACGGGACGCTGTCGTGGTGGGCTCACTGACCAAGGTGTTCGCCTCTCCCGGCCTGCGGCTCGGCTACATCATTGCCGACGACGTGGAGCGGTTTTCCCGCCACCAACCCCAGTGGTCGGTTGGCTCGCTGGCGGTGTCGGCGCTGCCGGAGCTCTTGGAGTCGGCTGACTTGCCGGCCTGGTCGGAAGCAATCGCCACTGCTCGCAAGGAGTTGGCAGAGGTGTTTCGACGTCGCGGGTTCGTTGTAGAGGATGCCGATGCACCATGGGTATTGGTTCGTGCCCCTGGGTTGCGGGAACAGCTGGCGCCGCTTGGGGTGGCGATTCGAGATTGCTCCAGTTTCGGAATGCCGGAGTATGTGCGAGTAGGAGTGCCAGATTCGAAGGGGTTGGCTCGCTTGGAGTCGGCTATGATTCGGGCCGGCGTGGAGGCGAAGTCCGGTTAGATTCCGGCACTGTCCCGCAACGGTGAACTGGCCCTGAGCCAGCGAGTCCGGTCGAGCTTTGCGCCGAAACGAGCCATAAGCCCCGAGGGTTGGGTTGGTTCGAGGGCAGGGCTCCTGCCGATCGAGCTTCCGTTCCTCGATCTACAGGAGGTGAATATGCCCCGACGTCCGTTCCGACTCCTCTCCGTGCTGCTGCTTGCACTCGCCCTTTTGGGCGCTAGCTGCGGCAACGATGAAGATGTTGCCGAGATACCGGCAACTGAGGCGCCTGCGCCCGAGCCGGCCCCGACTGAAGTTGCCCCGCCGGCAACTGAGGCGCCTGCGCCCGAGCCGGCCCCGACTGAAGTTGCCCCGCCGGCAACTGAGGCGCCTGCGCCCGAGCCGGCCCCGACTGAAGTTGCCCCCATGCCGCCGCATCGCATCGTGTCGCTGTCGCCCACGGCAACCGAGATCTTGTACGCCATCGGCGCTGGAGATCAGATAGTGGCGGTCGACCAATTCTCCTACTACCCACCGGAGGCCCCCGTTACCGACTTGTCGGGATGGGACCCCAACGTAGAGGCGGTGTTGTCCTACGAACCCGACCTCGTGGTGATCGCCAACGACGCCAACGACCTCATGGCGGGGTTGGACGCCGTTGGTGTCGAGGTTCTCCTTAGCTTCGCACCGGCGGATCTTGAAGGAGGCTACGCCTCGATTGCCGAACTGGGAATCGCCGTTGGCCGGGTTGATGAGGCGGCCGCGCTGGTGGCCGACTTGCGAGGCGAAATCGATGCCGCATTGGCCGCCGCTCCCGATGTGCCGGTGCGGGTGTACCACGAGTTGGACAACACGTATTTCTCGGTCAGCTCGAACAGCTTCATCGGGGCGGTCTACGCCGCGATGGGGGCAATCAACATCGCCGATGAAGCTGACGCCGACGGATACGGATATCCCCAGCTCACCGAGGAGTACATTGTCGAAGCCAACCCCGAGCTGATTGTGATCACCGATCTTGAGGGCTACACCGCCGAAGATGTGGCTGCCCGGCCCGGTTGGGGCGAAGTGGCTGCGGTGCGCAACGGCAACATCGTCGTGGTCAACGCCGACATCGCCTCTCGATGGGGTCCGCGGCTGCCGCAGTTCATCAACGCGGTAGCCGAGGCCCTGCAATCGGTGGCCGTTACGGTGTCATAGGGCACGCTCATGGCCGAAGCCTCTTACCCGACTACCGCCCTGACGGACAGCGATTCCGCTCATCCGGCAGTGCGGCGGGCCTTCGGGCTGTCGGTCACCGCCACTCTGATCGGATTGGTGATTCTGGTTGTCGTGGGGCTGCTCAGCGCCACAAGCGGGGCTGCCGGGTTGCCGGTCAAGGGAGTGTTCGCCTCCTTGTTCGGCTGGATCCCACTGCTCGGCGTGGAGTCGACTCTGTCGGCTACCCAGGAGAGCATCCTGTTTGAGATCCGGCTCCCCCGACTGGTGCTGGGCATGCTGGTGGGAGGATCTCTCGGCGTGGCCGGTGCGGCCTATCAGGGAGTGTTCCGGAACCCGCTGGCCGATCCCTACTTGCTCGGCGTTTCGGCCGGGGCAGGGTTCGGCGCGGTACTGGCTTTGGGATTCGGACTCGATCTGGGTTGGGGCCCATTTGACACCGTGCCGGCCGCGGCCTTCATCGGGGCGCTGGTGGCGGTGCTGGCATCGATGGCTATCGCCCGGGGTGGGGGGTCATCGCCGGCCACGCTGCTGCTCGGGGGCGTAGCCATGGCCGCTCTCTTCTCCGCGGCGCAGACCTATGCCATCCAGCAACTGGACGAGAACCGAGCGCGAGAAGTGCTTTCGTGGCTGTTCGGGCAGCTCAACACCACCGGATGGAAGCAGATCTGGCTCTTGCTGCCTTACGCTGCGGTCTGCGGAGCGGTGCTCTTCGTTCACAGGCGCCATCTCGATGTGCTGCGGGTGGGCGACGATGAGGCACGCTCGTTGGGTCTCGACCCGGTGCGCTCGCGCCTGACGGTGATCGTCGCCGCCTCGTTGTTGACCGCGGCCGCGGTGTCGGTGAGCGGCTTGATCGCCTTTGTGGGTTTGGTCGTCCCCCACATCGTCCGCTTGCTGATCAGCCATAGTTACCGGGTGATCGTGCCCCTCTCCGCGCTGGTGGGGGCGGCGTTCTTGGCATTCGTCGACATCGGTGCCCGCACCCTGCTGGCCCCATCGGAGTTGCCGGTGGGGATCTTGACCGCGTTTGTTGGAGCGCCGTTCTTCGGCCTGGTGCTGTGGCGCGACCGGTGGAGCACCACATGAGCCCCACCAGGCTGATGAAGGCCCGTCCATCGGCTCCCACCCTGTCCTGTCGGGACATACGGGTTTCTTTCCGTGATCACGAAGTGGTCTGCGGTGTCGATCTGGAATTGGGCGCGGGAGATTGGCTTGGGATCATCGGCCCGAACGGAGCTGGCAAGTCCACTTTGCTGCGTTCCATCGTCGGCCTGACCGATCATCTCGGCACGGTGTCGTTGGGAGACGGGGGGGTCCCGGGGGCCGCCGATGTCGCCTTGGTACCCCAATTCCCGGTGCTGCCCAAGGGGATGACCGTGGCCGAGTACGTGCTGTTGGGGCGAACTGCGCACCTCGGGTGGTTGGCCCGAGAATCGCAAGTCGACCGGCAGATCGTGTCCTCGGTCTTGCACCGCCTGGATCTGTCAGCGTTTGCCGACCGCTTTGTGTCCACCTTGTCGGGCGGAGAGGCGCAACAAGTGGTGGTGGCCCGGGCGCTGGCCCAGCAATGTCCGGTGCTGCTGCTGGACGAGCCCACCAGCGCTCTGGATGTGGGCCATCAGGTCTCAGTATTGGAACTGGTGGACGATTTGCGCCGCACCGAGGGTCTCAGCGTGTTGGCTGCTATGCATGACTTGAGTGCCGCAGGCCGATTCGCCGATCGCTTGATCCTCATCGACCACGGCCGCATCGTGGCCCAGGGCAGCCCCGAGGCGGTGTTGCAATCTGAACTGCTGTCCGCGGTGTACGGCACGCCGCTTACTGTTCAATCAATCGACGGCGATCTGGTGGTGCTGCCCGCACCCCGCCGTCGAGTCCATTCCCAAAAGGAGATCTCATGAGTACCGACGCTGCCCCTCAAGAAGAGCGTCCCTACGACCTTTCGGCCATGAAAACGGCTTCCTCGCTGGTGTTGGTCAACACCGGCGACGGCAAAGGCAAGTCCACCGCGGCATTCGGCACCATCTTGCGGGCGGTGTCGCAGAGCTGGCCGGTGGCCGTGGTGCAGTTTCTTAAGAGCGGCGACTGGAACACCGGCGAGGAGAAGGTGTGCCGCGAGCTCGGGGTGCAGTGGTTCTCGGCTGGCGACGGGTTCACCTGGGATTCCGACGACATCGACGAGTCTCGGGCCATGGCCGTGGCCGCTTGGGAGTTCTCGGCCGAGCTCATCGCCGGGGGCCAGTATCGCCTGGTGGTGCTGGACGAGGTTAGCTACGCCATGACCTGGGATTGGATCGACGCCGCTGACGTGGCTGCCGCGCTGGAGTCTCGGCCTGAGCGGGTGAGCGTGATCCTGACCGGCCGGGACATGGCCGAAGAGGTGATCGATGTGGCCGACACCGTCACCGAGATGGTCAAGGTAAAGCACGCCTTCGACAGCCAGATCCTGGCCAAGAAGGGCCTCGACTATTGACCGAGACCATGGCTGACTATCGGCCTCGGTCGGGGATCAAGGCACCGCTGTGATCGTGTTGGTGCTGGGCGGGACCCGCTCGGGCAAGTCGGGGGTTGCGGAGTCGATTGCTGCATCGCTGGATACGACGGTGGTTTACGTGGCTACTGCCGCGGTCGATCCGAGCGATGCCGACCATGCCAGCCGGGTGGAGGCCCACAAGTCCCGTCGTCCCGACCATTGGAGCACCGTCGAGTGCGAGACGCCCGAAGACCTGTCCAGAGTTCTGAAAGAAAGCGACAGCCTGGTCCTGGTCGACTCTCTGGGCACTTGGGTGACCCTGCATCCAGATATGGCCGTTGATGCCGACGACATCTTGGCCGCAGTTGCCAGCCGGGATGCCCCTACTGTCATTGTCTCTGAAGAGGTCGGGCTGGCGGTCCATCCGACCAGCGAACTCGGCCGACGATATGTCGATGTTCTGGGGATGTTGAACCAGCAGGTTGCTGCCGTAGCTGATCGAGTCTTGCTGGTGGTGGCCGGACGGGTCCTCGAGTTGTCCGGCCCCGATGAGGTGGTCTGATGGCGATGAGACGGCCGGCAGCGATGGGCGCGGTGGCCTTCTTGACTGTCTTCGGCAGGGGGCAGGTGCCCCAGGCCCGGGCCTTGTGGTGGTTTCCAATGGTCGGTGCCGGGATAGGGGCGGTCTTGGCTGGCGTCCACTGGGGGGCGGGCGAGCTGTGGCCCCTGATGGTGGTTGGAATCCTGGTGGTGGCTGCCGACCTCGTGCTTACCGGGGGATTGCACCTCGATGGGCTGGCCGACAGCGCCGACGGCCTGATTCCCCACATGGAACGAAACCGTCGGCTGGCGGTGATGAGCCGTCCCGACGTAGGCGCGTTCGCCGTTGCAGCGGTGGTGGTCGTGGTGGCGGCCCGATGGTCAGCGCTGTCGGTTGACGGCATCGAATCGCTGGCTCTCGTACCCATTTGGGCGATCAGCCGCACCCTGGTCGCCTTGGTTCCGGCAATCGTGCCCTACGCCCGTCCCGGCGGGTTGGCCGATCCGTTTGTGGCCGGCGCCCGACGTTGGCTGGCACTGTGGCTGGCACCGGCGATTGCCGCTCTGGTGCTGATCGAAGGGATTCCCGGTGCAGTGGCGGCCGGGGTCGCGATGGCAGCAGCAGTCGGAGTCGTGGCGTTGGCGTGGCGACGACTGGGCGGGTTTACCGGTGATGTGCTGGGAGCGGTGATCATGGTGGCTGAAACCGCCGCGCTGCTAGCACTGGTGGCCGACCCATGAGCCGGCTAGGAGGGCGATGCCTGGGTGCGGCGGCGGGCTTGTTCATCGACCGATTGGTGGGGGAACCGCCTCCTGTTGTCCATCCGGTTGCCGGGTTTGGACAGATCATGGAGCGTGTCGAACACACGCTTTGGGCTGATCGGCGCTTGCGGGGCGCGGCGTATGCCGCAGTTGGGGTGGCCATTGGTGCAGTTGGGGGCCGCATGATGCGCTCAACGGCCATCGCGGTAGCGGTCGCCTCCGCCGGCCGCGAGCTCCGCCGCACCGCCCTGAGCATCGGAGAGGCGATCTCCGACGGAGATCTACCTGCGGCCCGGGCCGCACTCCCCTCGCTAGTTGGGCGCGACCCCGCCGAACTCGACGAGTCGGGCATAGCTGCTGCGGTCATCGAGTCGGTCGCCGAGAACAGTGTTGACGCAGTGATTGCCCCCGCATTCTGGGGCGCAGTGGCCGGTGCTCCCGGCGCGGCCGCCTTTCGGGCGATCAACACCATGGACGCCATGGTCGGGCGGCGAAATGAGAGGTACCGAAACTTCGGCTGGGCGGCGGCCCGGCTCGACGACGCCGCCAACTATGTCCCTGCTCGGATCTTTGCGGTTCTGGTTGCCGCGTTGTATCCGGAACAGGCTCGAGGGATCCTGGAAACGGTTCGCCGGGATGCCCCTGTCCACCCGTCACCCAACGCTGGGGTTGCCGAGGTTGCTGTGGCTGTCGCGCTGGGTCGAGAACTCGGCGGGCCACTCAGCTACGAGGGAGCGGCTGAAAATCGACCTCATCTTGGTACGGGTCCACGGCCGCTTGCTGAAGACATCCCCTCGGCAGTGCGGATGGCCGAACGGGTTGAGCTCGTCGCAACTGGGCTTCTTGTGCTGGCCGGGATCATCGGGTGGCTCCTCAGCCGCTCCGGTGAGTGACAAGGGCTCGCTGATGTCTCCTGCCGCACCCCCGCTGGATGTCCAGGCGATGGCCGAAGCTCGGCAACGGTGGTCAACTCGGGCCATGCCCCCGGGCGCGTTAGGGCGCCTGCAAGACTTAGCCGTCCACTTGGCCGGGGTCACGGGCCGCTGTCCGCCTTTCGCGCCCCGCCGCCCGGTGGTGGTTGTCTTCGCCGGTGACCATGGTGTGGTGGCCGACGGGGCTAGCGCCTGGCCCTCGGAGATCACCGCGGCAATGGTGGCCACGGTGAGCCAGGGTGGGGCGGCTATCTCGGTGTTCGCCGAGGCAGTGGGTGCCGAGGTGGTGGTGGTCGATGTCGGGGTGAATGCCCCTCTCGACCCGCTCCCGAATGTGAGGGCCGAGCGGGTGGCGGATGGCACCGCCAGCCTTGCCACCGGGGCGGCAATGACCCGTGACGAAGTTGAGGCGGCGTTGGCCGTCGGTATTCGAATCGCGGTCGAGCAGCTAGAAGCGGGAGCCGACTGCCTGATCGGCGGCGACTTGGGCATCGGCAACACCACGGCGGCGGCTGCGCTGATCGGGGCGTTCACCGGGCGGTCTTCCCACGAAGTCACCGGTTCTGGCGCGGGAGTCCCGGAAGGGGGACTCGATCACAAGCGCCAATTGGTGGCCTCCGCTATTCGGAGAGCCGAAGACTGCATGGAGCCTCTGGACAAGCTCGCCTCAGCCGGGGGGCTGGAGATCGCCGCTCTAGCCGGGCTGTACATCGCCGCGGCCCAACACCGAGTCCCCTACATCGTCGACGGGGTGATCGCCGGGGCGGCCCTGTGCGCCGCCGATGCTCTAGTCCCAGGGACCGCGGCCCACGCCTTCGCTGGCCATCGCTCCAGCGAACCGGCCGCGTCCATCGTCCTTGATCACCTGGGCCTGAGTCCCCTGTTGGACCTAGATCTCCGCCTCGGAGAAGGAACCGGGGCCTGCCTGGCCTTCCCCTTGGTGCAAGCTGCGGCCGGAGCACTGGCCGACATGGCCGATCTGCCTGACCACTAGCCCCAGACGGTGCGGGACCGAAGGTCGGCGAACACGTCGTTGGCCCTGGCCAGAATCTTGTGGTGGGACAACAGGGCCAGCGGGTCACCATCGACGACGGTCAGTCCGTTCAATACCGCCTCTTCGGCCGATAGCTCGCCTTGAGCAATGGCCGCCGCAGTGTCCCGGCTCTGGCTGAGCACCACCGAGGGTTCGACTGCCGGCTCGGCACAGACCCGGGCACCCTGGCCGTCGAACACCATGTGGAACACAACTTCGCCCACCCGCTGCTCCACTGCGAACCGCTCGTCGTCTGCCGTGCACAGTCCCGACGCCCGCAGCGCAGCATCCGCTTCCTGAATCCATTCGTCGCTCAAGTACGCCGGCACCAGGCCCTACGGTACCGGTGACGAGTTATGACGGCAGTACCGACGCACCGACTGTGGGCTGAATCCTGGTACGGCGATTTCGCTGCACCCGACGGATCTCTTGGCGGCTATGCCCAGCTCACGTTATGGCCCAATCTGGGGAGAAGTTGGTTCTGGTCGGCGCTGGTCGGTGTTGACCGGCGCCCGGTGGTGTTGGTGGAGACCGACGCCCAACTACCAAGGCCATCCACCCTGGAACTGCGGGCTCCCGGATTGTGGACCGAGTTCATCGAGCAGATCCCAGACGAGCACTTCACGGTTGATCTGGAGGCGTTTGCGGTGGCGTTGGACGACGCCGAAGAGGTGTTCGGGCGAGGCTGGGGCGAACGGGTGCCCTACGGCCTGGAGTTGGAGTGGGAGGCTGCCGATGGCCTGCGCGATGTGGTTCACGGCCTGGTATTGGTAGGCGGAGAGTCCTACGAGCTAGACGGCCGGGGCCGGCGCTTCCATTGGGAGGGCCTGCCCGCCTGGTGGGATCAGGAGTGGTCCAACGGCCCTATAGCCAGCGAGGTGATCGCTTCTGCCCCTCTGCCCGTCGACCACCCTGACACCGCCCAGCGCTCCCGCCTCGAACGATCTCTCGTCTCCACCCCCGACGGTCCTGCCTGGACCGAGAGGAATCGTCTCGCCGGGTCAGGCGGGGGAGCGTTGTAGGCGGGAAAGAGCGATCACCAAGCAGGCCGCGGCCACCGCGAGCACCGCGGGGAGCCAGATCTCGTCGGTGGAAGCCCAGCCCAGTCCGGTGCCGTCGATGGTCTCTTCGGCGTGGCGGCTGATCACGCCCACTCCGGCGGGCCAGGGCCACAGCACCCGCAGCGAGCCCAGCAGCAGCCCCACCATGACGGCCAGGGTGGGGTCGTGCCAGCGGTCGAGGACCTGGCCGATCACGTTGGAGAACAGGGCCAGTCCCACCACTGCCCCGACGCCGAGTGCGGCCAAGTCGCCCCAGGATCGGTCATCGACCGCTCCGATGACCGCGGGATACACCCCGATCATCAACAAGATGAACGACCCGGAGATACCAGGCAGCAACATGGCGCATATGGCCACAGTTCCTGCTCCGAACAGGGCGATGGCAGAAGGGTCGGCCACCGGCCCCGACTGGAGCCCCAGCAAGCCGAAGAACAGTCCGCCCACTGCCAGCGAAACGAGCGCGAGCCCTACCCCCGGTCGCTCCAAAAGCCGCCAGGCCACCACCACCGATGCCCCCACCAGGCCGAAGAACAGCCCGGCCATGGCCTCGGGCTCATCGGTCAACAGATCATCGATCACCGACGCCAGGGCCCCGACGGCGACCACGATGCCCACCACCAGTGGCACGGTGAACCACCAGTCGAAGCTGCGCAGACGATGCCACGCGTCGCCCCAGCGGCCTCGCACTAGGGCTCCCAGCACACTGGCCCCGCCCCGCACGGTGTCGATCAACCGGGCATAGATCCCCAGCAGCAGCGCCACAGTGCCCCCCGATACGCCAGGCACCACATCGGCCGCCCCCATGAGCGCCCCCCGCAATACCTGGTGGGCGGCATCTCTAGCCCTAGACCACATGGCCAGAGGGTAGGGCGTCAGCCTGCGAAAACCGCTTCGGTGGTGAAGGACATGCCCCCTTCAAGGGTCCGGCGCACGGGACAGCGGCGGGCGATGTCTTCCAAGCGGGCCCGCTGGTCGTCGTCGAAGTCGCCTTCGATGAAGATCTGGCTGCGCACCCGGTCGACGTAGCCCGAGGCGTCGGCTTCGCAGTCCTCGCAATCCCGGGCATGAACCCGGTCGTGCTCGAACCGGGCCGAAATCGAGTGAAGCCGCCACCCTTTGCGCTGGCAGTACATCGACAGGGTGATGCAGGTGCAGGCCGCCACCGACGACATGAGGAGCTCATAGGGGTTGGGGGCGGTATCACCACCCCCCAGGTCCTCAGGCTCATCGGCGCCCCATACGTGCGAGCCGGTTCGGAGCTCCACTGAATAATCCTGGCCGGTCTCGACCTCGAGGTCGGCGGTTACGGTGGTCATGCTTTGACGCTAGCGTCAGCCTGCCAGTTTGCGGTTTTTCACCTTGGCCTTGATGTAGTCCCGGTTGGTCCAGGCGATGAAGTCGATGGGGATGTCTTTGGGGCAGGCCTCTTCGCACTCGCCGTGGTTGGTGCACGAGCCGAAGAACTCCTCCATGGTCTCCACCATGGCCTCG
Organism: Acidimicrobiales bacterium; assembly: GCA_963663255.1. Lineage (GTDB taxonomy): Bacteria > Actinomycetota > Acidimicrobiia > Acidimicrobiales > Bin134 > Poriferisocius. Next base: position 588,583 of record OY760141.1, on the reverse strand, counting down.
GTGCGGGCCCATCGCTGGGCTTGGCCCTGGGGGAGCAGGTTCAGGTGCTGCACCTTGGCTGCGGTGAACAGCTGGGCCGCGCTGTTGGGGCAAGCGGCCACGCAGGCCCCGCAGCCGATGCAGGCGGCGGCATCAAAGGCGGTGTCAGCCGTCTCCTTGGGCACAGGGGTGAGGTTGGCGTCGGGGGCGGCGCCGGTGTTCACCGAGATGTAGCCACCAGAGGCGATGATGGCGTCCATGGCCCGGCGGTCCACCGCCAAGTCCCGCAGCACGGGGAACGACGTGGCCCGCCACGGCTCGATCACGATGTGGTCGCCGTCTTTGAAGCTGCGCATATGGAGCTGGCAGGTGGCCGTGCTCTTCTGGGGTCCATGAGCTTGCCCGTTGATCATCAGCCCGCAGGTGCCGCAGATGCCCTCCCGGCAGTCGGACTCGAACACGATGGGTTCTTCGCCATTTTCGATCAGCCGCTCGTTGACGATGTCGAGCATCTCCAGGAACGAGGCGTCGGTGCTGATGCCGCTGGCCTCGTAGGTCACGAAACGGCCCTCGGCCTGCGGGCCGGGCTGGCGCCACACCTGAAGCGTGAGGTTGATCTCAGAGCTCACTTGTAGCTCCTTTGGGTCAGCTCGACGTTCTCGAACTCCAGTTCCTCCCGGTGGCGGGTTTGGGGAGTGCCCTCGCCGTTCCACTCCCAGGCGGCCACGTGGGTGAAATTCTCGTCGTCCCGCATGGCCTCGCCCTCTTCGGTCTGGTGCTCCTCCCGGAAGTGGCCCCCGCACGACTCCTCCCGGGCCAGGGCGTCTCGGGCCATGAGCTCGCCCAGCTCGAACAGGTCGGCCACCCGGCCGGCCTTCTCCAGCGACTGGTTCAAAGTGTCGGCTGAGCCCAGTACCCGCACGTTGCGGTGGTACTCATCTCGCAGCGCGGGGATCTCCGAGATCGCCTTCTCCAAGCCGGTCTTGTCGCGGGCCATCCCGATGTAGTCCCACACCAGCTTGCCCAGCTCCCGGTGATAGTGGTCCACCGAGCGTGTGCCGCCGGTCGACAGCCAGCGGTTCATCTCGTCGGCCACCTCCTGCTCAGCGTCGGCGAACACAGGCTCGGAAGTGCCCAGTGCAGGGTCGCCCAAGAAATCGGACAGGTAGTTGCCGATGGTGTAGGGCAGGACGAAGTAGCCGTCGGCCAGTCCCTGCATGAGCGCCGAGGCGCCCAGGCGGTTGGCGCCGTGATCGCTGAAGTTGGCCTCGCCCAGCACGAACAGCCCGGGCACGTTGCTCATCAGCTCGTAGTCCACCCACAGCCCGCCCATGGTGTAGTGGGTGGCCGGGTAGATGCGCATGGGCACCCGGTAGGGGTCCTCGCCGGTGATGCGCTCGTACATGTCGAACAGGTTCCCGTACTTGGACCGGATCACCGACTCGCCGTCTCGGGCCATGGCGCCGGAGAAGTCCAGGTAGACGCCGTTGCGCAGAGGTCCCACTCCCCGGCCCTCGTCCACCACGGTCTTGGCGTTGCGGGAGGCCACGTCGCGGGGCACCAGGTTGCCGAAGGCCGGGTACTTGCGTTCCAAGAAGTAGTCCCGGTCGGCGTCGGGGATCTCGTGGGGTTCCCGGCCGTCCTCGTGGGCCACCGGCACCCAGATGCGCCCGTCGTTGCGCAGCGACTCCGACATCAGGGTCAGCTTCGACTGGAAGTCGTCGCTGGCCGGGATGCAGGTGGGGTGGATTTGGGTGTAGCACGGGTTGGCGAACAGGGCGCCCTTGCGGTGGGCCCGCCACGCCGCGGTGACGTTGCACATCTTGGCGTTGGTCGACAGGAAATAAACGTTGCCGTAGCCGCCGGTGGCCAGCACCACGGCGTGGGCCGAGTGGGGAACGATCTCGCCGGTGATGAGGTCGCGGGTCACCACGCCCACCGCCCGGCCGTCGTGCATCACCAGCTCCAGCATCTCCGAGCGGGTGTGCAGTTCCACCGTTCCGGCGGCCACCTGGCGCATGAGCGCCGAGTACGCCCCCAACAGGAGCTGTTGGCCGGTCTGGCCCCGGGCGTAGAAGGTACGCGACACCTGGGCGCCGCCGAAAGAGCGGTTGTCGAGCAGGCCGCCGTATTCCCGGGCGAAGGGCACGCCCTGTGCGGTGGCCTGGTCGATGATGTCCACCGACACCTCGGCCAGGCGGTACACGTTGGCCTCCCGGGCCCGGTAGTCGCCTCCTTTGATGGTGTCGTAGAACAGGCGGTAGACGCTGTCGCCGTCGTTCTGGTAGTTCTTGGCCGCGTTGATGCCGCCCTGGGCGGCGATGCTGTGGGCCCGGCGGGGGGAGTCGTGGTAGGTGAGCACCTTGACCCGGTAGCCCAGCTCGCCCAACGAGGCCGCAGCCGACGCCCCGGCCAGGCCTGAGCCCACCACGATCACATCGAAGCGGCGCTTGTTGTTGGGGTTCACCAGCCGCATGGAGAACTTGTGGTCGGTCCACTTGCTCTCCAGCGATCCGGCTGGAATTCGGGCGTCTAGCGAGCCGAGCATCAGTGGTCCTCCCCTTCAGCTGCGCCGTGCTGTTGGAGTTCCTCGACAACTGAGCGGCCGTTGTCGTCGATCACGCCGGCTTGCACAAAGATCGGAAAGCTCAAGTTGCCCACCAGGATGATCCCGGCCAGTCCGCCAGCCAGGTAGCGGCGCAGGTGGTTGTAGCGGGGGCTGTTGACTCCCAGGCTCTGGAACATGCTCCAGGTGCCGTGGAATATGTGGACGGCCAGAGCGGTGTTGGCCACGATGTAGAGGATCGCCACCGGGATGCTGCCCAGGCTCTCCGACACGTTGTGGTAGGGGTCGCCCCGCACGAAGTCGGGGTTGAACCAACCCCAGGTGAGGTCGGCCAGGTGGTAGAAGAGGTACAGCCCGATGATGGGGCCGGTCCACCGCATGGTGCGAGAGGCGAAGTTGGCTGCGATGTAGTTCCGGCCGCCGGGATAGCGCTGGTCGGCGGCCCAGCTCATCCGGCTCAGGGAATAGGCCGAGTGGATGTGCAAGCCGAAGGCGATGATGAGCCCGATGCGCATGGCCCACAACAGCCAGGTGCGGGGCAAGAGCTTGGTGCCCAAATCCCGCAGGGTCTCGGCGTACTCGTGGATCTCCAGCGGCCCCTCATATAGATGGAGGTTGCCGATCATGTGGACCACGATGAAGCCCAGCAAGGCGGCGCCGGTGAGGCCCATAACCCATTTCTTGCCAACCGCAGTCTGGTAGATGCTGAGCGGCCACGGAAGCCTCACCCTGGGCTCTGACCGCACCGGCGGCGGCGTGCTCACTCTGGAAATGGTCTGGGCCATCAACCGCCGACGGTACCGGCGCCCCACTCCTGCCGACTAGCCGAACAGGGGCTACCCGAAGATCACCGCGTCGTAGCGGTTGGTGGCTTCGACGGGGCCGGTTAGCTGGAGGTGGAGGGCGATGGGGCCGGAGGCGTCGGGGACGCGCCAGTGAAGGGTTCCCACCAGTGCGCACTCGTCGCTGCCTACCGCTCCTTCCCAGCCCCAGGAATGGCTGCCTTCGGGCCATTCCAGGGTGGCCTCAACGTGCAGTCCGACTATGGGGTCTCGTGCGTCGCTTATCACGTGAACGCCGATCGAATACTCATCGCCGGGGGTCAATACGGCGGGCAGCCGGTCGGCCACCACGATGACCGGTTGGCAGGCCTTGGCCAACGCCTCGTAGGCCGGCTTGGGCCAGCGCTGCCAATCGACCAGCGAAGTGGACACCGCGGGGTGGGAGTCGGCGAAGAAGTGCTGGCAAAATCCCCCGGCCGGACGGTACTTAAGCCGTCGCAGGGTTTCGATGTGCCGCCGCACCAGCATGGCCTGATAGGCCCAAGCCGACTCCTGCCACCCTTCCAGGGTGGTGTGGTCCCGCGGCGGGACGTGGCGATTCATGGCTGCGGCATCCAAGCCGTGGGTGCGGGCCAGGCGGGCCCAGTCGAGGTCGGGCCAGGTTTGAGAGCTGAGCAGCGGCATTTCCTGGGGCGGCGACTGGGCTCCGAACTGTGACACAAACCGAACCGCCCGCGGCCAGCGTGCGGCGAATTGCTCCAAGTCCCGCTCGGAGCCTCGCTTCCACCCCAGCCACAGGTGAGTGTCGGTCCCGTCCAGCCGGGGGAGATGAGGCAGCACCCCGGAGTAGGCAATCGTTGGTCGGGTGGGGTCGCGACGCTCGAGTTCTCGTTTGACGCTTCGGTCCAGAACCGACAGGTTCCAACTTGGACGCTGATGGGCGGCCAGCTTCCGGCCCATGCTGGAGAGGTTCTCACTCGTCCCGTTGGCGCTGTCGCCCAAGGGGTCTACATGGCCGCACCACAGCATCACGCTGGGGTGGGCCCCTACCGCGCCAACAGCTGCTCGGGCACAGTGGGTGGCGGCATTCCGGCTGCCCTGCGGAAACGGGCCGACCAGGGGGAGGTCTTGCCAGATCAACATCCCAGCCTCGTCAGCAACGTCGTACAAGGCAGGAGGGGCGATATGGCCGTACAGCCGAATCAGATCCAGCCCCGCCTCTTTGGCCAGTTCCACGTCACGGCGCAGGCTGTCCTCGTCCACCTCGGCCCACCACGGGGATGCCGGTCCGAAATTGGCGCCCTTCAAGAAGATACGCACACCGTTGATCGAGAACTGCCACCGGTTCATTTCCACGGCTCGCAGTCCGGTGCGCACCCGCCGCCGGTCGCTCAGCCCTCCTTGGGTAGTGCCCGCCTCTACGGTCACGTCGTAGAGGGGCTGGTCTCCGAGCCGGTGGGGCCACCACCTCCGGGGTTCAGGCACGGTCACTCGCCACTCCACCTGGTTGAGTCCCGCGGCCAGCACATGATCGTCGGTTTGCTCCACCTCGCCCACGATGGTGTGAAGCCGAACCAGGCCCGCTCGCGTAGCGTCCAAGTCGGCCTGCAAGGCCACCACTGCTCGCCGTTCAGAGGCGCCGAAGGTTCCCACTCGCAGATCCATAATGCGGACCTCGCCGGTGCTTTCCACCCTCACCGGCGCCCACAACCCGCCGGGGTTGCCCGGGGGCAACAGCTCCGGCGCTGATCCCAGCGATCCCAGCATGGGGCTCCCGGAAATGTCCGACGAGCGCGCCGGGCACGACAGTTCCAAGGCCAAGAGGTGCTCCCGGCGCCCGGCCATGGCCTCGGTCACGTCGAACTGGTGGGCCATGAAATAGCCCTCCACATCGCCCAGGTAGCTCCCGTTCAACCACACATCGGCCTGATAGAGCAACCCCTCGAACACCAGCCACCGCCGCTCACCCGCCGCCGGAGGCTGCTGATTGAACCGATGCCGATAACGCACCGCAGTCGCGTCGGCCAGCTCAGAAACCCGCCCCCAATGTCCAGGCACCGCAACTGACTCCCACTCAGAGTCGTCAAACCCCTCATCAGGAAACCCCAACAGCCCCCCACCCCCCGGAGCCCCAACCCATTTCCCACCTAGGTCCACTTGCTTAATCTATGGGCTAGGTTGCTCTCTTATGTCACAGCCCACCACCCTCGGCGAGCTCAAGTCAACCGGCTGGCAGTCCGTCTCTGTAAAACACGAAATCCGTCGCAATGCGATCGCCCGTATCCGAGCCGGCGAAGACTTGTTCCCCGGCATCTGGGGCTACGAAGACACCGTCATCCCCCAAATGGAGACTGCCCTGCTGGCCGGCCACGACATCATCTTCTTGGGTGAGCGCGGCCAAGCCAAGACCCGGATGATTCGCCTGGTTCTCGACCTGCTCGACGAGTGGCTCCCGATTGTGGCCGGCTCCGAGGTGAACGACGACCCCTACAACCCAGTGTCCAAGCATGCCAAAGACCTGATCGCCGCCGAGGGAGACAACACGCCGATTTCATGGGTACACCGCAGCGAGCGTTACGGAGAGAAATTGGCCACCCCCGACACCTCCATTGCTGACCTCATCGGCGAGGTGGACCCCATCAAGGTGGCCGAAGGCCGCTATCTGTCCGACGAGCTCACCATCCACTATGGCCTGGTGCCCCGCACCAACCGGGGGGTGTTCGCCATCAACGAGCTGCCCGACCTGGCCGAGCGCATCCAGGTGGGCTTGCTCAACGTGCTGGAGGAGCGGGACGTGCAGATCCGGGGCCACAAGATCCGCCTGCCCCTCGACATCTTGTTGTTCGCCTCGGCCAACCCCGAGGACTACACCAACCGGGGCCGCATCATCACCCCGTTGAAGGACCGCTTCGGCGCCCAGATCCGCACCCACTATCCGACCGACGTCGACATCGAGATGGACATCACCGAGCAGGAGGCAGTGATGCCCGAGGCCGATGTGCCGGTGGTCATGCCCGACTTCATGGGAGAAGTGCTGGTGTATCTCAGTTTCTTGGCCCGACAGAGCCCGCACATCAATCAGCGCTCGGGAGTGTCGGTGCGGTTGACCGTGTCCAACTACGAGACCCTGGCCGCGGCCGCCATCCGACGGGCGCTGCGCACCGGCGAGGCTACCGCCGTCCCCCGGGTGACCGACTTGGACGCGCTCGACCCGTCTACTTTGGGCAAGATCGAGATTGAGACCATCGACGACGGCCGAGATGGCGAGATCGTGGGAACCCTTCGCAAGGAGGCCGTCCGCCAGGCCTTCAAAGACGCAGTCGACCACGAGCAGCAGCAAGATGTGGTCGAGGCCTTCGAAGAGGGCCGGGTGGTCAACGCGGGAGACGACATCTCCTCAACCGACTATGCCGCCCTCGTTGGCGAGGTGCCCGCCTTCGCCAGCGCGCTGGCCGCGTTGGGCTACGAGCCGGGCGATCTGGAGAATCCCGCGTTGGTGGCCAGCGGAATCGAGTTTGTGCTCGAGGGCCTCCACCTCTCCAAACGCCTCAACAAGGAATCCTTGGCCGGCGCCGCCGTCTACCGGGGCAGGACCTAGCTGGCCTCTATTCCCCGGATGCGGTCCCGCAGGGTGAAGGCGGCGTCTTTGGGGTTGCGGTCTCGGTCGAACAGACCGCGGGCGGTTGACCGGCCCAATTGCCAGCTGTAGCCATCCACCGCGGTGTCGGCGAAGAAACTCACCACGTTGATGCCCTCGGACCTCGCGGCCTCCACGTGATTCAGCGTCCGGGCCAAGAGCTGGTCGCGCCACGTCTCGTCGGTGGTCGACACGCCGGTGCCGGCTACGGACAGCGGCTTGTCTCCCAGCATGTCGGCTAGGCGGGCCAGGGTCCGGCCCAGTTCCTCGGGCTCGGGGGCCAGGCCGGAGTCATCGCATCGGGCCATTGGTGGATACGGGCCTAGGTGGCCGTTGTGGTCAACCGATACCGGTACGTCGAAGCACACTCCCACCACGTCGAGCGCCTCCCGGAACTCCTCGCGGGCGACAATCGGGCGATCGGGCACGGTGATCTCTCCGTCGGTCAGCGCCGAGACCCAGCTCTGCCACAGAAGGCGGTCCCACCATCCCTGCCAGCCGAGGGTGTCGGACCGCTGGTCGGCTGCGAACAGGGTGTGGAGACCGAACACTCCCATCACCGGCTGGCTTCCGCTGCGGAGCAGGCGGCAGGCCTCGAACATGGCCTCTAGACCGTGCTGGGCGGCCTCCAGGCCGGCGGACAGATTGCGTCTTCCGGGTGGACGCTGGCCCAAGATGCGGCTGCGGACTGCCCAGCCCACCGGATCTTCTATTGGCACCCACCCCGCTACCCGGTCGGAGAACCACTCGCCGCACCGGTCCACCCACCGGGCCCACCTCATGGTCCGCCCCTGCCGGGTGCTCCATCCGCCCAAGTCGTCGGCAAACCAACCCGGCAAGGTGGTGTTCTGCAACACCAGCCAAGTGCGCAATCCGGCGTCGCGGGCTGCGGCGAGCATGTCCAGATACCGGTCGACGGCGTCGTGGTCCAGCTTGTCGGGCTCGGGCTCGACCCGGGCCCATTCCACCGGAAGCCGGCAATGTGTGAACCCCCAGTCGGCCAACATCTCGAGGTCGGCCCGGAAGTCGATGCCGAAGCCATTCCCCTCGTCCGACCCGGGGGCACGACCTTCCCGCTCCCACACCGACCAGTCCGCGGCGGGGGCCACTCCTTCCAGTGCCACCGAGTCTGCGGTCCACCCCCAGGCAAATTCGCCGCTCCCGGTATCGCTGCTGCTTCTCACTTCGTTCAGAGTAGGTTGGCGGGATGCTTCGGAGATGGCGAAGAGGCCGCCGCCGGTCCGCTCACCGGGTGGCCTACTCCCGCTGGGACGGCAGCCAGACCGGTTTCGACTTCTCCACCTCCGATTTGTTCTCCCAGATGAACGACGACCTGCTCTACCACGGCGACGTGAACGCCGCCCTTCGGCGGCTCCTCCAACAGGGCTTCGAGGTCGACGGCCAGCAGGTTCAGGGCCTTCGGGAGATGATGGAGCAGCTCCGCCGCAAGCGCCAGGAGCGATTGGAACAGCACGACTTGGGCGGTGTTTATGACGACATCGCCCAGGAGCTGCGCGACGTGATCGATATGGAGCGCGACGCGCTGGACGATCTGGCCGCTACCGCGGCTGAATCGGGGGACGAGCGCCGCGCCGCCATCACCGAAGAGACCGTGGCCCAGCGCCAGTTCCAGTTGGACATGCTGCCCCCCGATCTGGCTGGACAGATCAAAGAGCTGGAGGACTACCAGTTCACCTCATCGGAGGCCCAGCAGCGCTTTGACGACTTGGTGGAGCAGCTCCGCCAGCAGCTCATGCAGAACTACGTCAACCAGATGACCGACGGCATGAACAACCTCTCCCCTGAAGACCTGGCTCGGGCCAAGGACATGATGGCGGAGCTAAACAGCCTGCTGGAGAAGCGCCAGACGGCCGACGAGCAGCTTCCCCCCGACATCGACGACCCCGGCGAGCGCAACCGGATGCTGGACGAGCGCCTCCAGCCCGATTTCGACAGCTTCATGGAGCGCTTCGGCGATTTCTTCCCCGAGAATCCCCGTACCCTCAGCGAGCTCTTGGAGGTCATGGCCCGGCGCATGGCGGCCATGTCGGCCATGATGGCGTCGATGACGCCCGAGCAGCGGGCGCAGCTCCAGGGCTTGGCCGAGCAGCTGTTGCAGGACATGGACTTGCGCTGGCAGGTGGATCAGCTATCCCAGAATCTCCAGGCCATGTTCCCCGACGCTGGCTGGGACCAGTCGTACGACTTCAGCGGGGCCGATCCGTTGGACTTCGCCTCAGCCGCCCAGATGATGCAGGAGCTGGGCGACTTGGACCAGCTCGACAACCTCTTGAGGTCGGCCAACAACCCCGGCGCGCTGGCCGAGGTGGACATCGACCGAGCCCGCGAGCTGCTGGGCGACGAGGCGGCCCAGAGCCTGGAGCAGATGGCCGATCTGGCCAAGCTGCTGGAAGAAGCGGGATTGATCGAGAACCGGGAAGGCCGCATGGAGCTCACCCCCAGGGCTATTCGCCAGATCGGCCAGAACGCACTGTCAGACCTGTTCAAGAAGCTCCAGCAAGATCGGTTCGGCCAGCACACCATGGAGCTGTTCGGGGGAGGTCACGAGCGGGAGTACCACACCAAGCCTTACGAGTTTGGCGATCCCTTCAACCTGGACATTGAGCGGACCATCCGCAACGCCATCCAGCGCACCGGGGGAGGCACCCCGGTGGAGCTGACGCCGGATGACTTCGAGGTGGAGCGCACCGAGAACATCGTGAGGTCGTCCACCGTGTTGATGCTCGACCTGTCTCTGTCTATGCCGATGAGGGACAACTTCTTGCCGGCCAAAAAGGTGGCCATGGCCCTGCACTCTCTGATCAGCTCGCAGTATCCCCGGGACTTCTTGGGGATAGTGGGTTTCAGCGAGGTCGCCCGTGAGGTCAAGCCCGAGCAGTTGCCCGAGGTGTCATGGGACTTTGTGTACGGCACCAACATGCAGCACGGGTTCATGCTGGCCCGCCAGATGTTGGCCCGGCACAGCGGCACCAAGCAGATCATCATGGTCACCGACGGCGAGCCCACCGCCCATGTGGATGAACAGGGCCGGCCCTTCTTCTCCTATCCACCGGCCCGGGAGACGGTGGACAAGACCTTGGAGCAAGTCATGCGGGCCACCCGGGAGGGCATTCGCATCAACACCTTCATGCTGGATGCCACCTCGTACCTCACCAACTTCATCGAGCAGATCTCCAAGATGAACGGCGGCCGGGCCTTCTTCACCACCCCGGAGACCCTGGGCGACTATGTGCTGGTGGATTTCGTGGAGCACAAGCGAAAGCTGCTGGGCGCCCGCCGCCACTGAGATTCTTCCCAACCGGCGAAAGATTCCTCTTGCATTGGTAGCCGTTGCATGTCAGAGTTACGTTGTTGAAATTACAAGCGAGTCGTTTCCGCGACCGAGCAATCCAGGAGGGGTGCTATGAGACTGGTGGAGACAACTGCGATGCAATCGGAGCCGGGCGACGATGGTCGGGCTTGGCAAGCGCTGGCCAACTGCCTGGGAGTGGATCCCGATCTGTTTTTCCCGGAACGGGGGGCGTCCACCCGAGAAGCCAAGGAGGTCTGCCGGGCTTGCGTGGTGCGAGAAGAGTGCTTGGAATTCGCCATCGTGAACGGTGAGAAGTTCGGTATCTGGGGTGGCATGAGCGAGCGGGAGCGGCGTCGGGTCCGAAGGGCCCGGGGGCTCACCCGAGTGCGGGAGCCGATCACCGCGGTGGCCGACACCTCTGGCGCCTAGTCTCCACCCCCTGACGCAAACAGAGCGGTTTCGGGGTAGCCTGAGTTTATGAATCTCGGTGCGACGGAGTTGATCATCGTCTTGGTCATCTTGCTGGTGCTGTTCGGCGGGGCAAAGCTCCCCAAGTTGGCCCGATCGCTGGGCCGAGCCCAGAAAGAGTTCAAAGAAGGCGTAACCGAGAATTCGAAGGCCGAAGAGAATACCGAGCAAAAGCCCAAAGACTCGTAGCATCACCCCCTGATGTCTGTAGCTGCCTCTGAAGAAATGGTCATGTCATTGGCCACGATGTCCGCCAATCCGTTCGAGCTGACCTTTGATCATTTGGAAACATCGCTGGTTGCGACGGCCGATGCGGGTTATACCGGCATCAGCGTTTGGCCTTTCATCCTGGGAATGGCCGACGTCGACGCCTCTTGGCTGGCTGACCGATTAGAAGAGCTTCAACTGACCCACCCCGTGGCTGAAGCGGCCTTCGGTTGGTTGAACTCTGATCGTGATGCGGCCGCTGCTGAGGTGGCCAGTCTGAGCGAATACGCCACCGCAGTGGGCAGCCGAGAAGTGGTGGCGGTCACCATGGAATCGACGTTGCCCCCCATGGACGAGGTGGCCGCTTGTTTCAAGACCCTCTGTCAGACCGCCGGCGACGCTGGGTTGCAGGTCAGCATGGAGTTCTTGCCCTGGACCGGCATCGCCGACCTGGCCACCGCGTGGGAGATCTTGCAGCGGGCCGACTGCGACAACAGCGGCATCATGGTCGACACGTGGCACTGGTTCCGCCAGCCCGGCGGCCCCAACCCCGACCTGCTACGCCAAATCCCCGCCGAAAAGCTGCGGGTGGTTCAACTCTGCGATGCCGCCGCCGAACTCCCCGACGACGTGGACATCGCCACCGAGACCATGACCTCTCGTCTGCTTCCAGGCGATGGCGCGGTCGACTTCGCTGAGGTCTTGGGCATCATCACTGGTTCCGGCGCCACCCCCATCTGGTTTCCCGAGGTCTTCAGCACTTCTCTGGCCGCGGCCGGCCCCCAGACCATGGCCCCCCAAGTCCTGGCGGCTTCCCGGTCCGTCCTGTCCTGAGCGCGGTTTTCAAGCGGCCGCTTGTCGAAGCAGGCGTCTGCGCTCGCGCTCGGATCTTCCCCCCCACACGCCGTGCTTGATGCGGTTGCAAAGGGCGTAGGCCAGGCATGCTTCTTGCACAACGCACTCCCGGCAGATCTTTCGGGCTCTGTCCACCCCCAGACCACTGCTGGGGAAGAAGATGTCGGGTGACTTCCCAACGCAATTGCCGTGATCCATCCAACCTTCGTTCATGGGACCTCCATCGGTTACATGCCCCCACATGTAAGACGCCCCACCTCAGCCAAAAGTTCCCTCCGCTCCAGGGATTCCAAGAGCTTTCGGCCGCCCGCCCGTTCATCATAGCCACGAGATGGGCATTCGGGATATCGCCCCGATTCGGTTACAATATCAAGGCCCCATTTCCTACAGGAGCGACGCCATGACTGAGACCCTAGATGCCCTGCCCGAGCCGCCGGTTGGGCATGTAAAGGTGGTTTATATGGGTCCGGTGGCACCTCATTGGGACTTCATGTCTGATTTTGGCGATTCGAGCCACATCGAGCAGTTCAGGGTCCGGGCCGAAGCCCGCCTGCTGCTGCTCCCTCCCCACGATCCGCAGTTCCGCCGGAACCGGGAGAGGGTCAATCGGGACGCCGAGCGGGAGAATCTGCTCATCGACTGGGATTTGGGATACGACGAAGAAGAGGAGGGCGAGTCCGGCGGGGGGTAGGCGCGAAGGCTGTACGACATGGTTTTGGAATCCATCGACATGGGAATCGACACAGATGCTGAGTCTGGGCGATTCATTAATCGCGAGCTCTCGTGGTTGGATTTCAACAGCCGAGTGCTGGCCCAAGCCGAAGACCCGTCAGTGCCCCTTTTGGAGCGGGTAAAATTCTGCGCCATTTGGTCGTCAAACCAGGATGAGTTCTTTCAGGTTCGGGTGGCCGGCCTCAAGGACCAACTGGCCGGCCAATTCACCGGCACCACCCCCGACGGCCGCACTGCCGCCCACCAACTCCATGAGATCCGCATCGAAGTGGACGCTCAGATGGACCGAGCCGCCCGCTGCTTGAGCGGATTGACCGTAGAGCTGGCCGACGCCGACATAGAGATACTGAACTGGGACGACTTGGACGATGAGGACCGCAAGTTCCTGTCCGGCGAGTTTGACGACCGCATCTATCCGGTGCTGACCCCCCTGGCAGTTGACCTTGGTCATCCGTTCCCCTATATCTCCAATCTGTCGCTGAGCTTGGGCGTGCTGATGATCGATCCCGCCGACGGCCATCAGCGGTTTGCCCGACTCAAGGTGCCGGCCACTTTCGGGCGCTTCGTCCGACTCCCCGACGAGCATCGGTTTGTACCCATCGAGCAAGTGGTGGCCGCACACCTTCCCACGCTGTTCCCGGGGATGGAGATCACCGAGACGGTGGCCTTCCGGGTTACCCGCAACGCCGACTTGGCCGTGGATGAGGGCGAGGCCCAAGACCTGCTGGCCGCGGTCGAGGTTGAGCTGAGGCGCCGCCGATTTCGCAGCGTGGTCCGCCTGGAGGTTGAGCATCTGGTGTCCTCCGAGATCCGCAGCCTGCTGATCGAGGAGCTCGACATCGAGCGCGACGACGTCTACGAGGTGGACACACTGCTGGAGCTTTCCAGTCTGTGGGATCTTTTTGCCGTCGACCGCCCCGACCTCAAGAACCCAGCGTGGAAGTCGGTAAATCCCCTCCCATCGGCAACGTCTGGCGATAAGCCGATAGATCTGTTCGCCCGCATCCGCGAGGGGGACATACTGGTCCACCATCCCTATGACTCCTTTACCGCCACCGTGCAGGAGTTCATCTGGCAGGCGGCCAACGATCCCAAGGTCTTGGCTATCAAGCTCACCCTGTATCGAACCTCGGGGGATAGTCCGATCGTGCGATCGCTCATCCGGGCCGCAGAGAGTGGCAAGCAGGTGGCGGTTGTGGTCGAGCTGAAGGCCCGCTTCGACGAAGAGGCCAACATCGAGTGGGCCCGCCGCCTGGAGCAGGCCGGCGTCCACGTGGCCTACGGCCTGGTTGGGCTAAAAGTTCACGCCAAGACCTGCCTGGTGGTGCGGGAGGAGGCCGACGGTGTGCGCCGCTACTGCCACATCGGAACCGGCAACTACAACTCCATCACTGCCCGGGTGTACACCGATCTGGGCCTATTCACTTCCGATCCCGAGATCGGGGTCGATCTGACCCAGTTGTTCAACTCCCTCACCGGCTACGGCCGAAACATCGAGTTCCGCCGCTTGGTGCCCGCGCCCCAGGGTCTTCGTCCCACGGTGACGGAGCTGATCCGCAACGAAGCGGCCCGCGGCCCCGAGGGCAGGATCATCATCAAGATAAACAGCCTGGCCGACGCCGACATGGTTGAGGCGCTCTACGAGGCCTCCCAGGCCGGGGTGGACATCGACCTGATTGTGCGGGCTATCTGCTGCCTGCGTCCTGGCGTGCCTGGCATGTCCGACACCATCCGGGTCCGCTCCCTCATCGGGCGATACCTGGAGCACAGCCGCATCTACTACTTCGGCAACGGTGAGGATATCGGCGCTCCGGCCTACTACATCGGCTCGGCCGACCTCATGCCTCGCAACCTCAACCGCCGAATTGAGGCCCTAGTGGCGGTGATCAATCCCAGCTTGCGCCAGCGGCTCGACCAGGTGCTGGAGATCAACCTCGCTGACGATTCGCTGGCCTGGGATCTAATGCCCGACGGCACCTGGCGGCGGGTCCCCAAGGGCACGGGTTTTGAGGCCCACACCGCCTTCGAGCAGCTGGCCACGACCGCGATTTCTTAGATCCCCCGTCGTGGCAGATCACGCAGGTATCCACGTTTTCAGCGCGTTCAGACCCTACCGTTGATCTTCGTGCGGTTCGGAACAGTCGCGGTCATACTCGGTGGGGGCGGGCTCATCACCCGGCACAACGACGGCGAGTTGGAAATTCTAATGGTCCACCGGCCCAAGCACCTCGACTGGTCGCTGCCCGCCGGCAAGCTCGATCCGGGGGAGACGCTGGCCGAGTGCGCGTTACGCGAGGTGCACGAGGAGACCGGCTACGTCTGCGAGTTGGGCAGAGAGCTCGACATGGTGGAATACACCGACCGGCGGGGCCGGACCCGTCAAGTCCACTATTGGGAGATGGACGCAATTTCCGGCAGCTTTACCCCGAGTCTCGAGGTAGACGCCATCGCCTGGGTGCCCTTGGTGGAGTCGTTGAACTATTTCACAAGTGAGCGCGACCTCAGGATTGTGAGCGCCTTCTTGGCCTTGGTGGGCGACAGCGTGCTGGCTTAGGTCTCCAGCTTGCGCTGACCACGAGTATTTCACTTTCGTTCACTTACGGTTCATCCCGGCGCGACGAGCCGTCAATTTGGCTGGCCTACTGTCTGGGCGACTCAGGGTGCTGATCGGCGAGGCCGGTCGGTGGTCTTCTAGGGAGAATGGTTGCGGCGGCGGAAATTCGGTATGCAAGTCATTGGAATTGTGGTGGCGTTCGCCCTGGTAGCCGGGGGGTGTAGTCGCGGCAGTGGCCGAGGTGCTGGCAGCGGCATATCCGGGCGGGTGACGATCTCGGGCTCTTCGACGGTGGAGCCGATCTCGGTTCGGGTGGCGGAACTGTTCGAAGATGTGGAGTCGGGCGTGGCAGTTACCGTCGATGGTCCGGGCACCGGAGACGGGTTCAAGCTGTTCTGTGCCGGAGAGACCGACATCTCCGATGCCTCCCGACCGATCAAGGACAAAGAAGTCACCGAGTGCGCGGAAGAGGGTATCGAGTTTGTCGAGTTGCGGGTGGCCATAGACGGCATCGCCGTCATGACCAGCGAGAACAATCCGGTGGATTGCGTCGGCTTTGCCGACATTTATGCGCTGGTGGGTCCAGAGTCCACCGGATTCAAGAGATGGTCAGATGCCCAGATCCTGGCCTCGGAGTTGGGGTCGTCTTCCACTCTGCCCGATGGCTCTCTAGACATCTATGGCCCAGGTGAGGAGTCGGGCACATTTGACAGCTTCGTTGAGATCGTGCTGGACCACATTGCCGATGAGCGGGGCCAGGAAGCCACCACACGCCCCGACTACAACGCCAACGCCGATGACAACGTGATCATTCAAGGACTCCAATCCAGCGACACCAGTCTCGGTTGGGTCGGGTTTGCCTTTACGGCCAATGTCGAAGGCGTGAAATTGTTGCAAGTCGACGGCGGCGACGGCTGCAAGGCCGCCAACCCCGACGCCATCGCTTCGGGCGAGTACCCGGTGTCCCGGTCGCTGTACATCTACGTGAACAAAGCCAAGGCTGAAGTCAGCCCCGCGGTTACCTCCTTTGTGGACTTCTACCTAAGCGACGGGGGCCTGGGCACCGCGGTCAGCGACGTGAGGTACGTGAATCTCACTGATGAAGACAGGATGGCTACTCGAGCCGAATGGTCAGCCCGATGACCGACACTGGGAGGCTCACCGTCGAGTCCCTGACGGCCGACCCCCGGCAGGCCCGCAAAGAGCGGGTGATCCGCTACTCGCTTGGAGTCACTGCCCTGGTGTCGATATTGATCTCGGCGCTCATCATCTGGTCGCTGTTCTCTGAGGCGTGGACGTTCATGGTCGAGGTGAATTGGGGTTCGGTGTGGGACATCGGCTGGTTCCCCCGCAGGGGCATCTACGACGTCAAGACGCTGATCGTGGCCAGTTTCATCGTCACCGGCATCGCCATGTTGGTGGCCACCCCGTTGGGATTGGGAGCGGCCATTTTCCTGTCGGAATACGCCCGTCCCAGGGTACGCCGGACGCTCAAGCCCATCCTGGAGATACTGGCGGGGATCCCCAGCGTGGTTCTCGGCTTCTTCGCCCTGGAGTGGATCGCTCCCAACGTGGTCAAAACCCTTTTCAACGGGCCGGCGGCGGGGTCGCTGCTCGCCGCGGGCATCGGAGTAGGGGTGCTCATCATTCCGCTGGTGGCATCCATTTCCGAAGACGCCATGAATGCGGTGCCCATGTCGTTGCGGGAAGCCTCCTCTGGTTTGGGAGCTCGCAAAATGACCACCACCGTCCGGGTGGTGATCCCGGCCGCGATCTCCGGGCTGGTGGCTTCGTTCATCTTGGCCGTCTCCCGGGCCTTGGGCGAGACCATGGTGGTGTTTCTGGCCGGGGGTGCATCCCAGACCGCCACCTACACCGACAGCGCATTGGACGGAAGCCTCCCCATGACTGCGGCCATGGCCTCACTGGCGCGGGGCACCGACAACGTGGTGGGCGAAGGTCTTACCTTCCAGAGCCTCTTCTTCGTGGGTCTCGTTTTGTTCGTGATGACCTTCGGGTTGAACGTTGTGGCCAACCGGTTCGTCCAGCGGGTCCGGGAGCAGTACTGATGGCGGTCGGCAGGCTGGTTGGCCCTCGCACCAGCAAGATGATGGTGCAGGCAATGGAGCGTCGGTCATGGGATATCAGAGGGCGGGTATTCCAGGCCACCCTGTTGCTCTCCCTGTTTATCTCGCTATTCATCCTCGGCGTGCTGATCGTGGACGTGGTCGTGGACGCCTGGGGCGTGCTCACCGGCCGTCCCGGTGGGTTTTTGAACGGGACCATGCGGTCCGTCTCCCACGACCCAAAGCAGGGCGTCCACCAGGCCCTGGTAGGCACGTTCTGGATTGCGGTGTTTGTGGCCGTGCTGGCCTTCCCGTTCGGAATCGGCGCGGCCATATGGTTGGAGGAGTACGCCCCCGACAACCGGTTCACCCGGTTCATCGAGCTGAATATCCGCAATCTGGCCGGGGTGCCATCGGTGGTCTATGGCCTGCTTGGCCTGTTCTACTTTGTGAACGCTCTGGGCGACCTCACCGGGGGCCGGTCCATTGCTTCTGCAGGCATCACCCTGGCCATCCTGGTGCTCCCCATCGTGATCATCACCGCTCAAGAAGCCATCAGGGCTGTCCCGCAAGGGCTGAAAGAAGGGGCCTACGGCGTAGGGGCAACTAAGTGGACCATGATTCGCAGCCAAGTCCTGCCCTACGCCGCTCCGGGCATATTGACGGGAACGCTGTTGTCCATGTCCCGTGGCATCGGCGAAGCCGCCCCTATTCTCCTGGTCGGCGCGGTCTCCGGCCGCTTGGGCACTGATCCTGCATTCTTCGACCTCAGCGCTATCAACGCTGAGTCCTTCATGGCGATGCCAGTGATCATCGTCGAATGGGTGCAAAACTCTGGTCGTGATCCGGGCTTTGCCGAAGCCGCGGCCGCTGCCATCGTGGTTCTGCTGGTGTTCGTTATCCTGATGAATGCGGTGGCCATCTTGTTGCGCAACCACTTTGAAAAGAAGAGAGGGTGATTCGTGGAAACAATCTCTGGGAGTATGGCCACCGAAATGGTTGAGCCCGAAGCCTCTCCTCGTCTCGGTTTGGAAGTGGATCGAACTGGGCAAGCGGCTGCTCCCGACCCCACAGGCGACCCGGTTTTCGAAGTTGAAGACCTGGACGTGTACTACGGCAGCTTCCGCGCCGTTCAAGGGGCAACCTTCACGGTGTACGAGCACGAGATCACTGCCATGATCGGTCCCTCGGGCTGCGGAAAAACCACGGTTCTGCGGTGCTTCAATCGGATGAACGACCTCATCCCCATCGCCCGGGTGGAGGGCCGCCTGGACTTCCGCAGAGTCCCCATATACGACCCCCGGGTGGACCCGGTTGAGGTTCGCCGCCGCATCGGCATGGTGTTCCAAAAGCCCAACCCGTTTCCCAAGTCGATCTACGACAACATCGCCTTCGGTCCCCGCGTGTGTGGAATGGCCAAAAAGAAGAGCGAACTGGACGGCATCGTCGAGCAGTCGCTGAATCGGGCCGCCCTGTGGGACGAGGTGAAGGACCGGCTCAAGGACTCTGCGCTGGGGCTGTCCGGCGGCCAGCAGCAGCGCCTGTGCATCGCTCGGGCCATCGCCGTCGATCCCGATGTGCTGTTGATGGACGAGCCGTGCTCGGCCCTCGACCCCATTGCCACCGCCCGCATTGAAGATCTGATGCAGGAGATCAAGAACGACTACACCATCGTGATCGTCACCCACAACATGCAGCAGGCCGCCCGCATCAGCAATCGCACCGCGTTCTTCACCGCACAGCTCGACTCCACCACCGACCAGCGGTGCGGACTTCTGGTGGAGTACGACCGCACTGAGACCATCTTCTCTAATCCCTCTGACGAGCGGACCGAGAACTACGTCACCGGACGGTTCGGCTGAGCACCGGACCGGAACCCGGGGTGGGAGAACTGCGCAAGTCCTTCCACGAAGAACTGGACGAGATCCAGGCTGGCATTGTGCGCATGGCCGCGCTCGTCAACGAGGCCGTACCCCGGGCCACCGAGGCGCTGCTGGAGTCCGACTTGGAGCTGGCCCAGCAGCTCATTACCGCTGACGACGAGCTCGACGACCTGTCGGTGTTCCTCGAGGAGCGCTGCTATCAAGTGCTCGCCCTCCAAGCCCCGATGGCCAGTGATCTGCGGGCTCTCAGCACCGCCCTCCGGCTGAACGCAGAGTTGGAGAGATCGGGAGATTTGGCCGTCAACATCGCCAAGGCAACCCGGCGCATCTACGGCACCCGCTACGACGCCACTCTCCGGGGCGTGCTGGTGAGAATGAGCGAGGAGGCCTGTCGGCTGATGCGCTTGGCTATCGACTCCTACGTGGATGGAAACGCGGGGCTGGCCGCCGCCCTTGACGACATCGACGACCAGCTCGACGGCTTGAACCGCGACTGCGTTCAGGCCGTGTTCCAAGCCCACCACGACGGCTCCATCGACCTTCAAGCCGCGGTGCAGCTCTGCTTGATCAGCCGGTACTACGAGCGCATCGGCGACCATGCCGTGAATATCGGGGAACGGGTGGTGTATATGGTGACGGGATGGCTTCCCGAACACACCGGGTCGGCCCGATTGAAGATCCGAGAGCACCAACACCTCGACGAAGCCGGCGAAGGCACCGACAAAGAGGCCGACGTAGAGACCGACGAGGAGTGAGCATGGTGTCACGGGTTGCCTCTAGCCCACGGCAAGGGGTGTTCGGGTGATCGTGACCCTCGTTGTGGTGGCCGCCGTGGTTGGTTTGGCGCTGGCTGCCGCAGTGGCATGGCGCGAGCACCGGCACTTTGTCGACGCCGAGGAGAGCCGCCGACGCGACGACGAACTGCACCGCCGCCAAGAAGACGAAGTTGTGGAAAGCGAGACCCGTCTCCGGCTGTCGCTGGACGCCGTGACCCAGGGAGTTGTCATGGCCGATCCCGACGGCACCGTGCTGTACCGCAATCTCTACGCTCAGCCGTTTATCGAAGCTCGCCACGGCGAGGCCCTTGTGGAGGCCGCGGTGGCCGAGCTGTTAGCCGAGGCAGCCCTAGGACGGTCGGTGGAGCGAGAGGTTGAGCTGTTCGGCCCACCTCGCCAATGCCTGTTCGTCAGCGCCATGCCGCTGCGATTCGAGGGCAGGGACTACGGCTCGGTGGCCCTTATCGACGACATCACCGAGCCCCAACGCCTGGATGCCATGCGCCGGGACTTTGTGGCCAACATCAGCCATGAGCTCAGGACCCCGATGGGCGCGCTCAGCCTGCTGGCCGAGACCCTGGCCGAGGAGACCGATCCCGACGTGGTGTCCCGGTTGGCGGTGAGGGTGCAGGCCGAGGCCATCCGGCTATCCGACATCATGGACGACCTGCTGGAGCTCAGCCGGATTGAGAGCAACGAGGCGTCTGAGCAGGCACCAGTTGCGATCCAGCAGGTGATCAGCGAGGCGCTGACACGGGTTAAGCCCTCCGCAGAGGAGAAGGAGGTTCCCATCGAAACTGTTCTGCCCGCGCTGGATCTGGTGGTCCGGGCTGATCGTCGTCAGCTCACCTCCGCGGTGTTCAATCTGTTGGACAACGCGGTCAAGTACTCCGAGGCCAATCAACCGGTCAGGGTCACAACCCGAATGGAAGGCGACTGGGTCGAGGTTGAGGTGCGCGACAAGGGCTATGGCATCCCCCAGGGCCACCAAGAGCGGATCTTCGAGCGCTTCTATCAGGTGGACCGCTCCCGGGGGCGGAGCAATGGCGGAGTGGGCTTGGGCTTGGCCATTGTGCGCCATGTGGCCACCAACCACGGAGGCGAGGTCCGGGTGCAGTCAACGGTGGGACAAGGCTCTGCATTCACGCTGGCGGTGCCGGTGTCCGATGACGATCTGGTCGAACAAGAGGATTCCCAAAATCTGCAACCCATCGAAGTGCAGGCATGAGCGGGTCGGGACGGGTTCTCATCGTCGAAGACGAGGAGTCCTTCGTCGAGGCGCTGACGGTGGGACTGACCCGTGAGGGTTTCACCGTGAACGTTGCCCGCGACGGCAAGGAGGCCCTTGATTTCTTCAACGCCTACTCTCCCGACATCGTGCTGCTCGACGTGATGCTGCCCCTGGTTTCCGGGGTCGATGTCTGCCGCCAGATCCGGGCCCGCTCCCAAGTGCCCATCATCATGGTCACCGCCAAAGGCGAGGAGATCGATGCGGTGGTCGGCTTGGAAGTGGGGGCCGACGACTACGTGACCAAGCCCTATCGCCTACGGGAGTTGATCTCTCGGATGCGCTCGCTGCTGCGGCGATCCCGGTGGACGGCGGAGAGCGAAACATTCCGGGGAGACGTCATCGAGGTGGGCGATGTGGCCGTCGATCCCGAGCGACATGAGGTGTTCGTGCGGGGCGAGCAAGTGGAACTGCCCCTCAAAGAGTTCGACCTATTGGAACTGCTGCTGACCAACGCAGGACGGGTGATGACCCGGGACGCGCTGATCGACCAAGTGTGGGGCAGTGATTATGTCGGCGACACTAAGACGCTCGATGTCCACGTCAAACGGCTTCGCTCCAAGATAGAGGATGACCCTTCCAATCCCGCTCGCATTGTGACTATCCGCGGCCTGGGCTACAAATACGCCACTGGTGCACCGGCAGAGACCGCGCCGCCGTAATCCTCGTCGTAGTCTTCATAACGTGATCAATATCCCGTTCTTGCGGCTGGTCAGGGTGCATGCCCTTGCCGCGGCGGGCGACGCAATGATCACCGTCGCACTCGCGGGTTCACTCTTCTTCTCCATCGATCCCAGCGCGGCTCGATTGCGGGTCACCCTTTATCTGCTGCTGACCATGGCTCCGTTTGCGGTGGTCGGTCCGCTGATCGGGCCGGCTCTGGACCGCTTTCGTGGTGGGCGACGCCCCATGATTTTCGCCATCAATGCGGGGAGGGCATTTGTCGCCTTCTTGATGATCTCCAACATGGATTCGCTGTTGCTGTTCCCCCTCGCCTTCGCCATGTTGGTACTCCAGAAGAGCTATGGCGTGGCCAAGGCCTCCATGGTCCCCCTCATCTTGCCGAACGAAGAGCAGTTTGTGGGGGGCAATGCCCGGTTGGCGCTGGTGGGGAGCGTATGCGGTTTCATCGGGGCTGGTCCCGCGCTGTTGGCCAACTGGCTGGGCGGGGCATCGTGGACAGTAGGTCTGGCCATGGTGGTCTACATCCTGGCTGCGTTGTCCTCCTTGTCTCTTCCCCAAGGTCGGATTGCCCCGGAGCCGATGGATGATGAGGAGGCGAGCAAACTGCGCGGCGTGGGCATCCGCAAGGCGGCGACCGCTACCGGCACCCTGCGGGGCATTGTGGGATTTATGACTTTTCTGGCTGCGTTTGCCTTACGGGGCGGTGCCGACGACGTGAACCTCTCCGGGGTGGGCAAGGCGTTTGGAGCTGGCGTCCGCCACGCTCTTCAAGGCGATGTGGCGTCTGACGCCAGTCCGGCCTGGAAACTGGGACTGGTAGCGGCCGCCCTTGTCTGCGGATTCTTGGTGGGCTCGTTGTTGGCCCCCAAACTTAGGGACCGGTTTCGAGAAGAGGTCATTATCGCCGCGGCGTTGGTCGCCCTGTTCCTTGTCGGCCTGCTGGCCGCTTGGGGAGGAGGTTTTGGCTCAACCTTGCTGCTTGCCCTGGGTGTGGGGATAACAGCCAGCGCCGGCAAGCTCTCCTTCGACTCCATCGTGCAACGCGACGCCGGGGATGCCAATCATGGGCGGGCGTTTGCCGTCTTTGAGACCCGCTTCCAGATCTTCTGGGTTCTGGGCGCGCTCATCCCAGTAGTCATTCCCATGCCTGCCCGAGTCGGCTTCATCCTCATTGCCATAGCCGCTGCGGCTGCCACTGTGTTCTTTTGGGTGCGGCGAACTCCTATTCAGGAAGGTCGATCCGGGCCAACCACAGGCCCGGAGCATCAACCTCAGCGGGCGTAGGCAGTTCTCGGGCAGAACGCCAGAGCCGGGTCAGGCCCTCGGTTCCAGCCCGTTCCACTACCCCGCTGGCAAAGGCCGCTCCTCGGTCGTACTGGTCCTGGGAGAGTTCGAGGCCGAACATCCGCTCGATGAAGCGATCGGCCGCCTCGGCGGTGACTCTCCGCCGCCTCAGGGCTTCGCTGAGGCGCTGGTACGAGCCGATAAGCCCGCTTCCGATACTGTCCATGGTCCAGTCGACATATCCGGCGATTACCGTCACCAATGCCGTGATCTGTGGCAGTAATTCCCGCTGGGCCGGTGATTGGACAGCCCCCAGGATCACTTCGGGGTCGCCCAGCACCGACTGGAGGCCGCTCAGCGAATCAGTGTTGGCGAGATCCAGATCGCTCAGCCGGCTCTCCAGCGCGTCGGGATCTGCCTCGAATCCCCCGACGTATTCGGCCAGCAGATCGTCGATTCTCTGGCGCACATGGGGTATAGAGAGCACCGCGTGATGGGTCAGCTCGCTTAGGCATACCCAAAGCCGCAGGTCAGATGGGTCCAAGCTCCACGCATCGGCCAACTCGTCGATGTTGGCCGGTACCACCATAAGTTCTGAGCCGTCGCGGGGTATGGGCAGGTCGTACTGGCCCAGGCTCCGGCGAGCGAGATTTCCCACCATGCTGCCTGCGGTCATGCTCATCATGACCGGACCGATCATCTTCATGATCTGGCCGAACATGGCTTGAGCGGGATCGATGGATGTCTCCACATTCTCAGCCCGGCCCGACACGCTCCCAATGGGCTCCAAAAGGCCCCGATAGGCGTCAAGGGTGGCTGTGGCCCATTGCGCTCTGGTCACGGGCATAATCGACGCGGCTTGCCCCGCGCGGGTAATCGACAGCCCGGTGGCGTTGGCCACATGAAGTTCGGCCACTCGAGCCAGTTCACCCAGGGCGATGCGGTCGGCAGGGTCGACGTTGGGCTCCGATTGGGCGTCGGTGGCCAGGGCCACCGCGAACTGGCGCGCCGTCTCCCAGGTTGACGACGCCTGCTGGGAAAGGAGCTTGCCCAGATCCCCGAAAATCGGCAGACCCTTGAAGGGATTGAACTCGTCGGGTGAGTCAGGGCTGTCCACGCTGCTTTATGCTACTGCCGTGAGTCCGCTGACCGTGGCGGTGGCTGGGGCATGCGGGCCGCTGGGCCGTCGGGTTTGCCGGCGATTGGTGGATCATCGCCGGGTCGGCTCGGTCGTCGGCTTCGATCTGCGCCCCGATCCCGGAATCGCCGGAATGGACTATGTCTGCGGCGATGTCGGAGAACTGGACCTCGGTGAGCTGCTTGCCGAGGTCGATGTGCTGGTCCACTTGGTGTCGGCGCTGGAGCCGTGGCCCGACGAGGCCCACGCGGGCACCAGTGATGGTGAGGCCACCCGCCGGCTCTTCGAGGCCGCGGGCTCTGCCGGGGTTGGTCGGCTCGTGCTGATGTCCACCGCCATGGTGTACGGCGCATGGCCAGACAACCCTGTTCCCCTAACTGAGGCCTCTCCGCTGCGACCGATTCCTGAATTCGGCTTTGCCGTCAACAAGGCTGAGCTGGAGCGGTTTGCCGCTCAATGGGGCGAGGATCACCCCGCAGTGGACATCGTCACCTTGCGTCCCACGGCTAGCCTGGCCGAAGAGCATGTGGGATGGGTGGCCCGATCGCTGCGCTCGGCTGCCAGCCTCACCGGAGAGAGCGAAGTCCCGGTTCAATTCCTCCACCTGGATGATTTAGCTGCCGCGGTCGAGCTGTCTGTGGTGGGCGATCTGACCGGGGTTTACAACGTCGCCCCTGAAGGCTGGATGAGCAGCGGCACCACCCTTGACCTTGAAGGTCTGACTTCTCGTGTCCGCCTACCAGAGCAACTGCTCGGTCGTCTTAGCGCGTGGTGGTGGAAGTACCGCCTCGTGCCCACCAGCCCCGGCGTGCTCCGGTATGCCCGATTTCCCTGGGTTGTGGCCAGCGATCGGCTTCGGGCGGCGGGCTGGACCCCTCAATACACCAGCGAGTTGGCCTTTGTCTCCGGGCGTAAGGGTCACCCGTGGGGGATGTTGGACTCTCGTCGCCGTCAGCAAATCGCCCTGGGCAGTGCAGTTGTGGGCGGATTGGCGCTGGTATGGGGAATCTCAGCCGCTGCTCGACGGCTATTTCGCCGGTAACCTCGTCAATGAGGTGGATTCCCACCGGAGCGCAGGGTTTACACTCATTCCGTGACACCGCCAGAAGCCGCTGACGTCTGGATAGGGCTCAGCGAGTCGCCGCTGCCGCTGGACCGGGTGCTTTCTTGGGTTGGCCGATCGGATTGTGGCGGCATCGTCCTGTTCAGCGGCACCGCCCGCGACCACTCAGAGGGGCGGCCAGGAGTGACCGTGCTGGAATACGAGGCCTACGAGAAGCAGGTGGCCCCCCGACTGGAGGCGCTGGTCGACGAAGCTCGGGTCCGGTGGCCTGGCATCGGTCGGGTGGCGGTGCTGCACCGAGTCGGCCAGGTAGAAATCGGCGAGTCGGCGGTGGTAGCCGCGGTCTCTGCACCCCATCGGGAAGAGGCTTTTGCTGCGGCCCGATTCTGCATCGACGGGCTGAAGGCGACCGTTCCCATTTGGAAGCGGGAGAAATGGGAGGGAGGTGAGAGCTGGGGCTTGGAGGCCCAGCACATCTCTGAAGCTGTGACGGTTGTTTCCTCGGGCGAGTCGGCCAGCTGAACTCATGGCTCGAGATCTGGCTATCGACCTAGGCACGGCCAACACGCTGGTCTACGCCCGCGGCCAGGGGATTATCCTGAACGAGCCCTCGGTTATCGCCCTTAACCGCAAGACCAACGAAGTGCTGGCCATGGGGCGGGAGGCGTGGCAGATGATCGGCCGCACTCCGGCGCACATTGTGGCCGTCCGCCCGCTGCGCAAAGGCGCGATCACCGATTTCGAGGTCACCCAGCGCATGATCCGCTTGCTGCTCCTGCGCGCCGGGGTCAATCGATTCAGCCGTCCCAAGGTGGTCATATGTGTGCCGTCGGCGATTACCGCCGTCGAGCGCCGGGCAGTGGTTGAGGCAGCTCGGCGAGCAGGCGCGGCAGAGACCCGGCTCATTGAACAACCACTCGCCGCGGCCATCGGCGCTTCCCTGCCGATTCACGAGCCGGTCGGCAATATGGTGGTCGACATCGGTGGAGGAACCAGCGAGACAGCTCTCATCTCTTTGGGAGGGGTGATCGCGCTCAAGGCCATCCGGGTGGGGTCGTTCGACATCGATGCTGCCATCCAGTCTTATGTTCGACACGAGTTCGGAATTGCCATCGGCGAGCGCACCGCCGAAGAGGTAAAGATCACCATCGGTTCCGCGGCCTATGTGGCCGGGGAGTGCAGCGCCGAGGTTCGAGGTCGCAATCTCATGAACGGTCTGCCGGAGACCATCGTGTTGTCCCCGTTCGAAGTGCGGGCAGCCATTGGCGAACAGGTCTTGTCCATTGTGGACTCGGTGGTGTCGTGTCTGGTGGAGGCGCCCCCAGAGCTGTCACAGGATGTGATCTCCCGCGGCATTCACCTGGTAGGGGGAGGATCGCTGCTGCGGGGGATGAGCGAGCGGCTGTCCCAGGCCGCCGATGTGCCGGTCAGCTTGGTCGACACACCGCTGGAGGCGGTGGTGATCGGGGCAGGCCGCTGCCTGGAGTCTTTCGAAGACGTCCAGGCCATGTTCATGGAGTGAGCCAGACCATTTTGCCGGCAGGCCTCTAGTCGGTACTGGTGAGCAGTTCGGCCGCGTCTCTGGTCTGCCAGTCTCTGTCTTTCGCAGCTCGCCGGAGAGCGGCCTCCACTTCGGGGCCGTCGAACGGGGCCAGAGCCAGCACCGCTCGTCGGCGCACAGCAACTCGGTCGGTGGTTGCCCCCAGAATGGCTTCGAGCCCAGCAGGGTGGCCGATCGCTCCCAACGCGGCGACGGCCGCTTCCCGCACCAGGGGATTCGAGTGGCCGGTGGCTAATTCACCCAACCGAGTCACGGTGCCGAGTTCTTCAAAACCCCGCTCGCCACAGGCCCATGCGGCGGCCTCCGCTATGTCGTCGCTCGGGTCGTCCAACAAGAGGGCAGGCGACACCTCTGTGCGGCTAACACTCAACACCACAGCCCGCAGCCTCACTTCCGGCGACGGATCGCCAAGTGCGACTCGCAGCTCTTCGTCGGCCAGCGCGCCCATCCGGTCTAGAGCCCCGAGTGCCGATGCCCGCACACGGGGATCATCATCATTCTGGCCCGCCCTAGCCGTGGCCTCATCCCCGGAGTGCCCGGCGATCACCGCGTCGCGGCGTCGAATCCTGCGGGGGTGCTGATTGTCTTCTGGGAACCTGCTCACACCAGTGTTTCCAAGGCAATCGTGAGGCCGACGAAGAAGAGCCCCACCAACATGGTCAGTCCTGCTCCCAGCAAGACGATCACAAAGAAAAGGCTGACCCCCGCTCGTAAACGGTGCCACCACCGAAACCGCGCCCCTTCGCCGTACTCAGCCCGATAGGAGGCCAAGATGTCCCGCTCGGCCCTTGTCGCCCGCCAGTTTTCCCACCGGCGCTGCCACCGATCCTTTAGCGCTGCCCAAGTATCGTCGGAGAGGGAAACACGAATGCGCGACCAATCGACCACAGAGCCCTCCAGGATAGTTCCAACCACCGAAGTCCGGGTGCCGCTGTGACTCGCGACGGCACTTCTTCTACGGAGTCAGGAGTAGTTACACCCACAGAGGCGACTTGGTGGCACCGCAACATGGTCTGGCTGGTTCCCGTGGCCGTGCTCGTGGCTGTGTTGGCGATCACCTCGGTGGTGTTCACCATCTGGCGCACCGATCAGGTGGCGGTCCGCCCTGGCTCAGTGGAACAGGTGCCCTCCCGGATCACCATTTCGGGGGCCGATGTCTATCCCCCAGAGAGCGAGATTGCCCTGGTAACCGTGCTGGTCAGCCAGCGGCTGACCATTTGGCAGCGCATCGGCGCCGAGTTCGAGTCAGGGGTGGACATCGAGCCCGAGCGGACCTTCACCGGCGACGGCACCCGCAGCGAGCTTCGCCGGCTCAACGAGCTGCGGATGGAAACCTCCCAGCACACCGCCGTCGTGGTGGCGCTGGAGCATTTGGGCTATGAGATCCCCCGCCTCGCCTCGGGGGTCATCGTGGCGGAGGCCATGGCCGGTGCTCCTGCCGCGGAAGTACTGGAGCGGGGCGATGTGATCGTGGGGATCGACGGCGTCACGGTAGGCGAGTTGAAGGATTTGGCTGAGGTTCTGGCTTCTCGGAGTGCCGGGCAGACGGTGGTCTTAGATGTGGAGAGGGCAGACGGCGGTTCAGAGGAGTCGGTGCCACTGGAGCTGATCGCCTCCCCTGAAGATGCCAATCGAGCCTTGATCGGGGTTAGCGCGCGCGAGCGAACCGATGTCGGAGAGCTACCCATTGAGGTCGCCATCGACAGCGGCACAATAGGAGGGCCGTCCGCCGGGCTGGCCCTCACCATTGGGATCATCGACCTGTTGACCCCTGGCGAGCTGACCGGCGGGCTCAAGGTGGCGGCCACCGGCACGATCGCGTTCGACGGCTCAGTAGGGGCAATTGGAGAAGTTGACCAGAAGGCCATCGCAGCGAGCCGTGCCGGAGCCGATCTTCTGCTGGTTCCTACCACGAATCTGAGGGATGCCCTCGATCACGTAGGCGATGACATGCTGGTGGTAGGGGTGGCGTCACTGCAAGAGGCCTTGGACGCATTGGCCGAGGCATGACAGGACTACCATTCGAGGATGGCCGAACGTCTTGGCGGAGATACTCCCTTTGAGCGGGTAAATCCTGAAGAGGTGTCCGGTCAGACGTTCGCAGTTGCCCGCAAGGGCTTTGACCAGAAGCAAGTGCAAGCCTATTTGGTTTCGCTGGGCAATCAGATCAAGGCAGGCCAGCAGCAGATCCGGGACTTGCGGGAACAAGTTGCCCAAATCGACGCGCAGCCCGAACCTGAGCCTGAATTCAGCATGCAGGGGGTCAAGCTGCTCGACGACGGGATGGAGGCTTCCCGTCGCCTAGCGCAGACTGAGGCCAACGAAATGGCGGCCCGGGCCGGCCAGCTTGCCGAAAAGCTAGACAAATCTGTTGAGGCTCTGCGGTCACAGCAGGATCTCTCGGATGCCGGACAGATAGTGGAGTTGTTGGAGCAGGCTGGTGAACAGGCTCAAGCGGTGGCCGGGCTGCTTCAAGAGGCCCGAGAGCAGGCCGAGGCCGAGGTTGAGCATGGCCGAGTCCAAGGCCGGGAGATCGTAGAGCAGGCCAAGACACTTCGATTGACGGTGTTGCGGGACATGGCTCGCCGTCGCCAGACGGCTCGTGCCCAGGTTGAGCGGCTCCGAGCCGGACGCGACAAGCTGATGGCTACCCTTAGCGATGCTCGGCACTCCATCGAGCAATCGATGGAGGCGGCCAAGCTGTCGCTGGTGGAGGCCAAGGTGGTGGCTGATGCGGCCGCCCGCCGAGTGGAGGACGAAACCGAGCCCACCGACTTGGCCCTGCTGTCGGAGTTGGACGATGCCCAGACTGTGGGAATGGTGCCAGACGCCAATGCAGGGGGCGACGATTCTGAAGAGGTCGGTGAGAGTGTGACGATCCTCTCTCCTGTAGAGCGCGACCCGGTTGAGGCCGCGGCCGAACACCCTGTGCTGACCAATGTCGGCGACAGCGGCGAAGTGGATGCCATCTTCGCTCGCCTGCGATCCCAGAGCGGTCTACCGCAAGACGATCGCGAAACCGCGCTGGGCGCTGCGAAAACCCCCGTCGGCGACGAGTAGTCTGCTCCCGGTATGCGCGTCCCCAGAAACGTGCCCAGATCGGGCCCACCAATTCGCCCGCGGTTCTCGCGCAGATCCAAGGTCATCGCCGGGCTCATCTTGGTGGTGCTGCTGGCCGCCATTCTGTCTTTGCGGGGAACGGCCCGCATGTGGACCGACTACCTGTGGTTCGACTCCCTAGGCCACGGAGACGTCTGGACTGAGATCTTGGTCTACAAGATCATTCTGTCGGTCATCTTCATCGTCCTGTTCTTCTTGCTGATGTATTCCAACTTGGCGATAGCCGACCGCTTGGCTCCCTCATCCCGTCCACCCGGACCGGAGGAGGACCTGCTCCGCCACTATCACGAAGCGGTTAGCAATCGCCGTCGGCTGGTGAGCTTGGTGATAGCCATCTTGTTCGCCCTCATCGTGGGAGGCGGCACCGGCGGAGAGTGGCAGAAGGCCATGTTGTTCTTCAACAGCGTGGACTTCGGCATCGAAGACCCGCAGTTCAGTAAAGACATCGGCTTTTATGTCTTCCAGCTGCCGTTCATACAGTTCTTGGTCAGCTGGGTATTCCGGGCTCTCATCATTGTGGCTGTCATCACAGCGATCGCCCATTACGTGAACGGCGGCATCAGGGTCCAGACCACTGGTCAGCGAGTTACCCCCCAGGTGAAGGTCCACCTCTCGGTGCTGTTGGCCCTGATCGCCCTCGTTCGGGCTGTGGGCTACTGGTTCGACCGATATGGCCTCAACTTCTCCAGTCGGGGCCCAGTGGACGGGGCGTCTTTTACCGATGTCAACGCGCAGTTGCCGGCGCTCAACCTGCTGCTGTTGATCTCGGTGCTGTCGGCGGTTTTGCTGGTGATCAACATTTGGCAGCGGGGCTGGGTGCTGCCGGTGACAGCAGTGGGCCTGTGGATGGTTGTGGCCATCGTCATGGGCGCGATCTATCCAGCCATCATCCAGAGGTTCCGAGCCGAGCCGGAGGAGTCCAAGAAGGAGGCGGTCTACATCGAGCGCAACATCGAGGCCACCCGCGATGCTCTGGGCCTCGACAACGTGATCACCCGCCCGTACTCCCCTGACACCCAGATCACCGTGGAGGAGTTGTCCGCAAACGAAAGCGTGCGCAACATCCGATTGCTAGACCCAGACATCGTGCCCAATGCTTTCCAAGTGGAGCAGTCTGAGCGCACCTTCTACTCCTTCGGCGGCGAGGTCGACGTCGACCGCTACGAGATCGACGGCCAGACCACCGAGGTGGTTATCGGTGCCCGTCAGCTCAACGTGGCTGACGTTCCCCAGCAGTCCTGGGAGGGCCGCCATGTGCAGTACACCCACGGCTATGGCGTGGCAGTGGCCCCCGTGAATTCGGTAACCACTCAGGGATCGCCCGATTTCGTGGTGGGAGACGTACCGGTGGTGGCCAGCGACGACTTCGTGTTGGACCGGCCCCAGCTATATATCGGCGAGGGTCTTACCGGATACGCCATCGTCGGCGCCTCGATACCGGAGGTTGACTACACCAAGGACAACGAGACGGTTCCGTTTGAGTACGACGGGGAAGCAGGAGTGGGAATCGGCAGCTTCTTCCGCCAGTCGGCATTCGCCTTGCGCTTCGGCGACATCAACCCGCTGATCTCCGGGTTCGTAGACGGCGATTCCCGGATCATCTTCAATCGCGATCTGCGCCTTCGGGTGCAGAACCTGGCCCCGTTCCTAGAGCTGGACGCCGATCCCTATCCCGTTGTATCGGACGGGAGGGTGTTCTACATCATGGACGCCTACACCACCAGCGACCGGTATCCCTACGGGCAGCGTCCCGACATCAGCGATCTGCCGACGGAGAGCGGGCTGCGAAAGCGGTTCAACTATGTCCGCAACTCGGTGAAAGTGGTGGTGGATGCCTTCGACGGCACCACCACCTTCTATGTGATCGACCCTGACGATCCCATTATCCAGGCATGGCGGAAGATCTTCCCGGGCTTGTTCGAGGACTTCGAGGAGATGCCCCTCGATCTCAAGAACCACCTGCGCTACCCCGAGGATCTGTTCCGCGTGCAAACCTCCATGTGGGCTCGCTACTTCATTGATGATCCCGAGACCTTCTACGCCAACTCGGTGACCTGGGCCGTGGCCCAGGATCCGGGCACCCGTATCACCGCCCGAACGTTTCTCGATGAGGTGACCGAGGCCATTGCCGCCGAAGAGACGGCCACCGCCGCCGCCACCCGCCAGCTCGAGCGGAGAATCCGCCCGTTTTACCAGCTCCTCCAACTCCCAGGAGAAGACGACCTGGACTTCGTGATCTTCCGCCCGTTCGTGCCTATTTCCGGGGCGGGCGATGATGAGGATGAGCGCAAGGAGCTGACCGCCTTCATGGCGGCCAAGGGCGACATCGACGAGTACGGGCAGCTATTGGTGTACACCGTGCCGGGCACCAGTATTCCCGGCCCGAGCATCGTCGACGCCAAGATCCAAGCCGATACTGCAATCGCCGATGCCTTCACCCAGTTGAATCAGCAGGGATCCACCGTGCTTCAGGGGAATTTGCTGATGATCCCTGTGGGCGACTCACTGTTGTTCGTTCGGCCGGTTTACGTGCAGGCCACCGGGGATACCGAGCTGCCCCAGGTGAAGCAAGTGATCGCCGGGGTTGGCAACGATGACGATTTCGTGCTTGTTATCCGCCCGACCCTGGACGAGGCCTTGGCCGCCCTGTCCGACCCCGACGGGCTGTCGGTATTTCCCGCCCCGCCATCGGTACCGGAAACTGACGACACTGAGCCCGCTCCCACCCCCACCGCCGCGCCGTCGATTACCGATGGGACCCCAATAGACGCGGACACCCGGCAAGCCCTTAGCGAGCTCATCTCCGAGTTGCGGACCACCCAGGACTCTCTCGACGAGGACCGCCGCCGCCTCGACGGTCTCATCGAGGAGCTGGAGTCCCTCCTCGACTCAGCCGACGGCTAGCCAGCGCTCAGTCTGCCGCCGGATTGGGCGGGTCGCACGGCGCTCAGTCGAGCAGGATGTTGTTGGGGCGGGGAGTGCCCTGGGCCTCGAGCATGTAGTAGTAGCCCATCAAAACGGTTTGGCCGTCGGTGATGCTCTCGATGTTGCCGTCGGCGTCCATGTTCAAGTTGGCGCCCCAGATGGCGAAGAACACCTCGGTGGTCTCGGTGTTTTCCTCAGGGGTATACAGCGTGTGGATGGAGCCGGCCGGCTCATAGAGGAACGACCCGGCCCGGTTCAGAAAATCGCTCTCCTTGTATCCCCAGGCCCCGGCACTGGTGTAGGCGAACACTTGGCCGGTGTGCTTGTGGGTCTGCACCGAGTAGCCCGGCGGAAACTGGTTCTTGATGACCCACAACCCCTCGCTCTCTTTGATTTGGAGCACCTTGAGGCCGATGCCGTCTTCGCCGTAGGCCCAGGGGAGGTCGTCCTCTCCGATGTGCTGGGCGGTGGGGGCAACCATCATGTCAAGCATGGGGGAATCTTATGCCTCCGCTGGACGGGTGGGTTCAGTCGATCTCGGTGCGGGACAGGCGCCACGAGGTGTAGACCAGCCCGGCGAAACCGACAGCCAACGGCACCACGTAGGAGGCCAGCGTGGACCGGTCGGCCAGCCGCATGCTCACGTCGGTGGCGTCCGACAGGATGCTCATGGGATAGCTGCGCACCGACAGGCGGGCGAACCAGTCGCCCAGCCGGGACAACAGCAGCTCCCAGATGGCGATGTAGCCCAAGCCAACCAACAGGGACCGCTTGAACCGCAGCCCCAAAGCCAAGAAGATCCCCGAATAGGCGAACACCGCCAGGGCGGTGGCTACCGCGGTGGCTACTAGGAGGTCGCCTACGCCGGTGATGGCTGCAGCCACGGTCATGACCGCCACCACAATGGGGCCTACCACGCTTATAACTGCCGCAAAGGCAGCGGTGGCCACGGAGTAGCGAGGAACAGGTCGGAGCCACACGTACACCAGGGTGCGGTCTTCCACCAGATTTCCCAACGCAGCCGAGCCCAAAGCCAAGGCGATGAACGGAGCGAAGATGTTGGTCCCGAATGTGCCCATGCTTCGGGTGGCGACCTCAACTGGATCGTCTGCGACTCGGGCGACGAAGGCCAACAAGATGGCCACGCCGCTCAGCCCAGCCAAAGCCAGCAGTCGGCCGGTGCTGATCTGGCTGCGGACCACCACCCGAAAGATGTGGGGGTTCACTGGGTCTCCAGATGCGTTATCACTGTGCCTCCAGATGCGTTATCACTGTGCCTCCAGATGCGTTATCACTGGCCCACCAGATATCGGAAGACGCTCTCCAAGTCATCGTCAAGCGGTCGCAACTCCAGCAGCGAGGCATCGCGGTCGCGAGCCACCGGGGCCACGGCCCGACGGAAGGTCGCCGGCTCGGTGGTGTCCACCACTACGGAATCATTCCCCTCCAATCGGCACCCTGATATCACGCCGCGGTCCAACAGCGCTATGGCCAGTGCTCGGGGCTGATCGGTGCGGATGCTAATGCGCAGCGGCCGGTCGTCCATCAGATTGCGGATCTCTCGGAAGTCTCCCTCGGCGGCCAGCCTTCCCTGGGCGATCACCAGCACCCGGGAGCCGAATCGTTCCACCTCGTCGAGCACATGGCTGGACACGATCACGCATTTGCCCTCGTCCCCCAGCCGGTGGAAGAGCTGGATCATCTCCCGCCGCTGTCGAGGGTCGAGGCCCGTGAGGGGCTCGTCCAAAGCAATGACCAGGGGATCATGCACGATGGCCTGGGCCAGCTTGATGCGCTGGCGCATGCCCTTTGAGTAAGTGGACAGCCTTCGGGTGTCGTCAGGGTCGAGTTCTACCGTTTGAATGGCCCGGCGAGCGGCTTCGACGGGGTTGCCGACATGGTGCAGCTGAGCGGCCAGCTCCACAAACTCCCGGCCGCTCAGGTAGTCGAGCAGCGACTCCTGCTGGGGGGCCATGCCGATACGGCCCAGCACGGCCAAGTCGGCGCGGGGGTCCTGGCCCAACACGGTGAGCGTCCCGTTGGATGGTCGGGCCAGGCCGCACATCATCCTCAGCAGGGTGGACTTGCCCGCGCCGTTGGGCCCGAGCAGCGCGGTGACCCCGGCCCCGATGCTGAAGCTCACGTCGGACACCGCCACCAAGTCGCCGAACCACTTGGACACGCTGGCGGCCTGCACCATGGGCGGCGGGCTGGCTTGGGTGCTCATCCGGTGATCTCGATTCGCTGGTAGCGCCAGCGGGCGAACGCTCCAAAAACAGCGATGAGCCCAATGAACGTCGCGAATATCAACCAGGTATCTACTTCGCCAATAGGCGGTCCTTCGCTGTTGGTCTGTCCGAAGATGCGGAAGACGGCCTCAAAGGGCAGACCGATCAAGTTGAACAGCGCGAATGAGTCGCCGACCTCAGCTCCCTCGGCGAGACCGTCTCCTACCGCCGAGCTGGCCAGCAATCCGACAAAAATGCCCACGCTGGCCAGGGAGCGGCGAGCGGTGAGGCTGGATACTGCCAGCGACAGTGCCGTCCAGAAAACGGCCAACGCAGTCCCCGACGCCAAAATTCGTCCTAGTTCGGTCGACCAGCCGGTCACTCCGTCGGGTCCGGCGTCAGCCAGGGTATAGGCGATGAGCATCAAGATCGGAGGCCCCAAGGTCATCGTGCCTAGGACGGCGGCGATGGCCGCGGCTTTGGCCACCAGATAGGTGTCTCGGCTCAGCGGCGATGCCAGGTACAAGCCCAGCATGCCGCTCCGGCGATCGGTGCATACCGCCTCCGGGGCGACGAACGCCGCGAACAAGAAGAGGGCGCCAGTGATGAATCCGTAGTAGTCGGCCGAGGATTCCAGCCCTAGTTCGTCTCCTCGAGGCAAAAAAGCGGCGATTCCGATGAACACGATGGCGGGAATGAACGAGATCAACAAGGCGATGGCAGGAAGGACCTTCTGCCAATTGGACCGCTTCAAGCCCAGCACCCGCTGCACGGTGTGGTAGCTCAGATTAGCCATGGCGCGGCCTGGACCGTGACGAGGCCCGTCGTAGGCCATATACCCCCGGTCGTGGATGCGAGCCTCGGTCACAGGGAGGCCTCTATGAACACGTCTTCCAAAGTGGTGCGGCGGGGCTCCAGTCGACGCAGCCCCAGCCCCAGATCAGCCACCAAGTCCCTGATCAGATCGGAGGCCGAATCGACACCTGACACTATGAGAGAGTGGCCGTCGACGGCTGCTGCTGCCCCCCGAGCGACCAGCGCAGCCGCCAGTGGTTCGGGGTCGGAGTCCAGTTCCACCTTGAACCCCGATGCAGCTGCGCCCAGATCCTGGAGAGTGCCGCTGTGGCCCACCATTCCGTTGGCCAGGATCACCACCGAGTCGCACACCCGCTCCACTTCCTCCAGCAGGTGCGAAGACAGCAGGATGTCGATGCCAAATTCGCTGCCCACCCGGCGGATGAGGGCCAGCATGTCGTCGCGCTGCACCGGGTCGAGCCCGTCGGTGGGCTCGTCGAGCAGCAGAAGGTCGGGATCGTGGGCCAGGGCTTGGGCCATCTTCACCCGCTGACGCTGTCCCGTTGACATAGTGCCGATGGGGCGGAACCGCTCCTCGCCCAAGCCCACCTGCCATAAGGCGTTGCTGGACCGTTCGGTTGCGGCCCGCCGGGGCATGCCGTGGAGTTGGGCAATGTGGCGCACTAGGTCGGCGGCCTGCACATCGCCGGGCAAGTCGTGGTGTTCGGGGGCATAGCCCAACCGAGCCCGCAGCTCAGGCCCGCTCTGGTCGGGATCCACCCCCAGCACCTTCAGCTCGCCGCCCTGGCGGGGGCGCAGGCCCAGGATCAGCCCCATGAATGTGCTCTTGCCCGCGCCGTTGGGTCCCAGCAACCCGGTGATGCCCTTTCCGACCTCGCAGTTAAGGCCCTGGAGTACGTGGTTCGACCCGTAGCTTTTCTGTACTCCACGCGCAGAGATAACGACGTCGGACACTGGGCGAAACCCTATCCCTGCTCGGACCCCATCAGGTCGTCGGGGGTGGGGAAGTGGCAGGCAACGGGGTGTCCGATCCCCAAGTCGAGCAACTCGGGGTCGTATTCGGTGCAGATCGACTGCGCCTTCCAGCATCGGGTGCGAAAGCGGCATCCAGAAGGGGGCGAGGCCGGGTTGGGCGCATCCCCTTCAAGCACGATGCGTCGGCGCCTCTTCTCGAGCTTGGGATCGGGAATCGGAACGGCCGACAGCAAAGCCTGGGTGTAGGGATGGGCCGGGGTTTCGTACACCTCCGGTCCGGTACCCGTCTCCACGATCCGCCCTAGATACATCACCGCCACCCGGTCGGAGATGTGGCGGACCACCGACAGGTCGTGGGCCACGAACAGATAGGTGAGCCCCAGTTGGCGCTGGAGGTCTTCCAGCAGATTGAGCACTCCGGCCTGGATGGACACGTCGAGGGCCGACACCGGCTCATCCAGGATGATGAGTTCGGGTTCGAGGGCTAGGGCTCGTGCGATGCCGATGCGCTGGCGCTGGCCCCCGGAGAACTCGTGGGGATAGCGGTTGCCGTGTTCGGGGTTTAGGCCGACCAGCTCCAACAAGTCGCCCACCCGGGCCTGAACGTCTCCGGCTGCGCGGTGGATGCGCAGAGGCTCGGAGATGATGGCCGACACGGTCATGCGGGGGTCGAGTGAGGCCATCGGGTCTTGGTAGACGATCTGCATGT
The DNA here is from genome assembly GCA_963663255.1 of Acidimicrobiales bacterium. Taxonomy (GTDB): domain Bacteria; phylum Actinomycetota; class Acidimicrobiia; order Acidimicrobiales; family Bin134; genus Poriferisocius. Next base: position 550,974 of record OY760141.1, on the reverse strand, counting down.
TGCGCCGCATGGCCTGAAGCTGGCGGCGGCTCAGTTCTCCGAGGTCTTGGCCCTTGAATCGAACTGACCCCGAGGTGGGTTCGATGAGGCGGAGGATGCAGCGGGCAATGGTGGACTTGCCCGACCCCGACTCGCCCACCAGGCCAAGGGTCTCGCCCCGATTGATGTGCAGCGACACGCCGTTTGCTGCTTGGACCATTCCTACCGTCCGGCGCACGACGCCTTTGGATCGGATCGGGAAGTCCTTGACCAGGTCGGTGACTTCCAGCAGAGGGGCTGCTTCAACCGGCAGGTCGGCGGGGCTAGACATCTTCGGCCTCGTTGTACTGGTCTTCGCCGTGGTGGCAGGCGGACTGCTGGTTGCCTATGGGGCGCAGCTCAGGTATCTCTTGGGAACAGAGTGGCGTGGCTCGGGGACAGCGGGGGGCGAAGGCGCATCCGGGAGGTGGGGCCAGCATGGAAGGCGGAGCCCCGTCGATGGGCATCAGCCGGGTTCCCTTGGGGGCATCGAGGCGGGGGATCGACCCGAGCAGCCCGGCGGTGTAGGGGTGGCTGGGTCGTTCGAACACTTCGTCGGCCATCCCGGTTTCGGCCGCTCGACCGGCATACATCACCAATATCCGATGGGCGATGCGGGCCACCACACCTAGGTCGTGGGTGATGATGACCAGCGCCGAACCAGTGGCCTCCCGGGCTCGCTCGAGCACGTCTATCACCTGGGCCTGAATGGTGACGTCGAGGGCAGTGGTGGGCTCATCGGCGATGAGTAGGTCGGGATCGTTGGCAATGGCCATGGCGATCATGGCCCGCTGGCGCATCCCACCCGACAGCTCATGGGGGTAGGAATCCACCCGCTGGCTGGCGTTGGGAATGCCCACCAAATCGAGCAGGTCGACTGCCTTGGACCGGGCCGAGCGGGAATTGACCTGCTGGTGGATGCGGACTCCTTCGGCGATCTGGGCCCCGACGGCCATCACCGGGTTCAGCGAGGTCATCGGATCTTGGAACACCATGGAGATGGACGATCCCCGCAACCGTTCGAGGTCTTTGTTGGACATGGCCAGCACATCGCGGCCCCGGTAGGCAATGGATCCCTTTACTTGGGCGGTGGCTGGCAGCAGGCCCATGGCGGCCATGACGCTGACCGACTTGCCCGAGCCGGACTCCCCAGCGATGGCTAGCACTTCGCCCTCGTACACGTCCCAGCCCATGCCCCGCACTGCCTGTACGTCGCCGTCGGGGGTGGGGAAGGTGACCTCCAGGTCGCGCACCGACAGCACCGGAATCTCAGTTCGGGAACTGGTCTGGCCGGTCATCGACGCTGCTCCCGGCGGGGATCGAGGGCGTCGCGCAACCCGTCGCCCACGAAGTTCACACACAACACCAGCACCACCAGCACCGCTCCCGGCAGATAGAACAGCCACCACCGGGTTCGGGCTGCGTCGCGGCCCTCGTCGACCAGCGATCCCAGCGACACTTCGGGGGGCTGGATGCCGAAGCCCAAGAACGCCAGCGCGGTCTCGAGCAGGATGGCGGTGGCCACCGTGAGGGTGGCGTACACGATGATCGAGCTCATGGCATTGGGGATGAGGTGGCGGAAGATGATGCGGGTGTTCGAGGCCCCCAGAGCCTCGGCCGCTTCGATGTACTCCTTCTCCCGGATGGAGAACACCTCGCCCCGCACCACCCGGGCCAACGGTGCCCACAGGAAAAGGCCGATGATCACCGCCACGAACATGAGGGAACTGCCCCCGCTAGCCCGAGTGCGGGTGCCCAGCACCATCAGCACCGGCAGCAGGGGAAGGATCAGCAGGAAGTCCACCAACAGCCCTAGGGCCCCGTCCACCCTGCCCCGGAACCATCCCTGTACCGCGCCCAACACCGACCCCAAAACGGTGGCGATGCCGGCCACCACCACGCTGACATGGACCGATACTCGCAGCCCCCGCATGGACTGGGCGAACATGTCATGGCCGATGGTGTCGGTGCCGAACCAGTGGTCGCCCGACGGTCCCTGCGACAGATCAGGCGACAGGTCCTTGTAGCCCCAGCCGGTGAGCGGTTCGGCCAGATAGCTGAACAAATAGGCAGCCACCAGCACGACGCCCGCGGCCACCGCCAGCCGGTGGGCTAGGAACCGTCGAAGCACCAGCTGCCATTGCGAGCGGGCCTCGGTCTGTGAGGGGGTGCCGGCGAGGATGCCGACCGGTACGTCAGCCATCTCGCACCCTCGGATCCAAGAAGCCGTAGGTCAGGTCGGTCAGAAGGTTGACGATGATCACCGAGATGCCCACTGCCAGCAGCCACCCTTGCGTCACTGCCACATCGCCGTTGAGCAGGGACTCCAGAAATAGGCGGCCCATGCCCTTCCAGTTGAACACCACCTCGGTGACCACCGTGCCCCCGATGAGGGTGCCGAAGGTCAGCCCGGTGTAGCTCACCACCGGGAGCAGGGCATTGCGAAGGGCGTGGTGGGTGATGACCCGCCGGCGAGGTACTCCTTTGGCCCGGGCGGTTCGGATGTAGTCGCTTTCCAGCACGTCCAGCATGGCCGAGCGCTGAAATCGACTGGTGGCGGCCAGTTGGATCAGAACGAGGGTGAGCGCGGGGAGGATAATGTGACCGGCCCGGTCGGTCCACGTGCCCCAGAAGTCGGCATCGAGGCGGGGCGACTGCTCGCCGATAGTGAAGAAGATGCGCCGGCCCCACCAGTCGTTGAACCGGATGCCCAGGTCTTTGAGCACTGCCCCTAGCCAGAAAACGGGCATGGCGAAGAACAGGAAGGCGAAGAAGGTAGAGATGTTGTCGAAGGCACCGTATTGGCGCACCGCGCTAGTCACACCCACGGCAACACCGAGGATCACCGAGACCACGGTGGCGGCCACCACCAGGCGAAGGGTCACGGGGACGGCATCGCCCAGCAATGAGGTGACCGCCCGGCCGTTGTCGGTGGAGGTGCCCATGTTTCCGGTGAACAGGTCGCCCAGCCAGCTGCCGTAACGCTCGAAGAGGGGTTTGTCGAGGCCCAGACTGGCTTCGAGGCGGTCGATTTGCTCGCCGCCGCCGGGCTGGGAGAGCAGGAACACCCGTTGTTCGGCGATGGGGTCGACGGTGGCCACCAGCAAGAAGGCCACCAGGGTGGCGAAGAAAAGAACGACGATCGAGATCAGCAGCTTGCGTGTCGCGAACCCGAGCATCTGTAGAAAAGCTAGTTAGCCATAACCCAGTCTTCGAGGTTCCAGGTGAAGCTTTCCAGGGTTGGGTTGTCTTGGATGTTTTGGAGGTTCTCGTTCCAGGCCAGGAAGAAGGGGAGTTGGTAGACGGGGGTGTTGGGGAGGGTCTCCCACATAAGGGCGTCGGCCTGATTCAACAGCTCTGCTTGGCGGTCCGGGTCGAGGGTGAAGGTGGCTTCGGTCAGCAGCTCGTTGACCCGATCATCCACATAGGCGCCCGGGTTGCTGTCGCTGTCGGTGCCGAACACCTGTAGGGCCGCGCCAGCCGGCAGGGGACCGCCGACCCAGGCGAAGATCACCAGATCGAAGTCTCCGGGCGGTCCGGGCGGGTCGTTGGTTGAGCCGAATACCGGCCCGAATACCTCGCCGCCGGGCAGGTTGTCGATAGTGATCTGGATGCCGGCCTCGGCCAACTGATTCTGAACTAGCTCCTGGAACTGCTCCCGGCGATTGTTGCCCCCAGTAGTTCGGATTCGGAGGCTCAGGCGCTGGCCGTCTTTGGCGTACACGTCGCCTTCGAGCTCCCAGCCGGCTCCTTCTAGCGCAGCTCGGGCCGCGGCCACGTCTCTCTGCTGGAACTCAGCCGGGGTGTTGTCTAGATATTGGAGTTGGCCGTTCATGTAGATCCGATTGCCTAGTGGCTGGGCCGACTCTGAAAACGGCCGCATGAGCGCGGTCACGATCAGCTCACGGTCGAGGGCCAATGCGATGGCTTGGCGCGCCTCCAGCGGCACGGTTGCGGTGTTGAACGTGATGTGCTCCCAGGTGGGTCCGAAGGTGATGGAAGATTCAACCCCGCCTATCCGGCCGACTTGCTCAACGAGGTCTACTTGAGGTTGCGGGTAGATCACGTCCACCTCGCCGTTCTCCAGCGCCAGAGGGAGGTTGCCCACGTCGCTGATGAATCGGAAGGTGACCTCGTCGATATGGGGGCCTTCGCCGAACCAGGTGGGGTTGGCCACCAGGGTCAGGTCGCTGCCGGGGTTGTACTCGTCCACCACGTAAGCACCGGCGCCCACCCCAGCGTCGGTACGGAAGCCCTCGCTCCAGTCCCGGCCCAGATGGGCGGGCGGGAATGGGGCGGAGAAGAGCGCGATGTACTCCACGTAGGGCTGCCCCGACGGCCAGCTCAGCCGGACGGCTTTGTCGTCCACCACCTCTAGCTCGGAGCTGTCGAACCCCGCCGTGCTGGAGCAATCGTCACCGGTGTCGTTGCAGTTCTCGTAGTAGAACACCAGGTCGTCGGAGCTGACCGGGGTGCCGTCGCTCCACGTGGCGTCGGCTCGCAGCCGATATTCGACCACCAGCGGGTCTTCGGTGATGATGGTGGGAAGCGACTCGCAGAAATACGGCTCAAACGAGAAGTCCGGCCGGACCCGAACGCAAGTAGGCCAGACCGCTCGGAGGACCTGCCGACCGGCCAGCAGTTGGTCTGCGGCGGTCAACGTGTTGAAGTTGGTGAGTTCTTGTTCCAGCCCTATGACCACTCTGGTGTCGTCATCGTCAGTGCTCGGGGCAGGGGCTTCGCTCGCAGCCGGTGCTTCTTCGGCCGTCGCTGGGGACTCAGCGGGCTCTTGGGCATCGGGAGGTGGCGAGTCGTCGTCGTTACCGCAGGCGCTGGCCAATAGCACGATGGCCAGCAGCACAGGCACCCAGCGCTTCTTGCTGCTAATTCTCTTTGGAGCTCCCACGCCCGTAACGCTATAGGCCACGCTTGGGGGTAACCCTGTTCGCGGACTGTCGCTGTTGCCGATAGCATGGCTAGCGAAGGGAATATATCCGGGTACCCGGCGGTTGTAACCACAACCGTTAGCGAAGGAGAGAGACCAGTGACATTGGATACAGTCCGCAACCCAGCGGCCCTCATCGAGATCACCGAATTGGTGGATGGGCTTCTGGACGCCATCGATGGGGAGCTCACCAGCCGCTCCCGGGTGGTAGACGGACTGTTGGACCTGCGTCTCGCGGCCGCCGAACTTCCTGAAGTTGTCACCCAAGTCGATGATTGCCTGGCCACGTTGCCCGGACACACCACGGTCGCGAACCGTTGGTGGATGGAGACTTTGGCCGACCTCCGCACCGCCGCTTCTAACTAGTCCCTCCCAACTCCGGCGGGGGCCGGCTGCACTGAAATAGATGGGGGGATACGCTCAAGGGGAGCTTTGGGAGGTGGCGAGATGTCTGAGTCCTCGACGGCTGTGGTGGGGAGTAGGTTGCTTCGGAAGGAGGATCCTGAGCTTCTGACTGGAGAGGCCCGGTTTGTGGATGATCTGGATCTCTCGGGAGCGTTGTGGGTGGCTTGTGTGCGGAGTCCTCATGCGCATGCTCGCATCAACTCGGTTGACCTGAGTGCTGCACTGGATGCCAATGGCGTGGTGGCTGCTTATTCGGGGGGTGATCTGGCTGAATCCTGGGGGCCGCTGCCGTGTGCTTGGCCGGTGACCGACGACATGAAGAATCCGGCGCACCTGCCTATCGCGGTGGACAAGGCCAACTACGTGGGTGATGTGGTGGCAGTGGTGCTGGCCAATGATCGCTACGGGGCGGTTGACGCGGCCGCTCTGGTGGAGGTGGACTACGAGCCGCTCGATGCGGTGGTCGATCTCGAAGATGCCTTGTCCGATGGCACCGTCATTCATGAGGATCTGGGCACCAACGCCTCTTATACCTGGGAGTTGACGCCCGATGCCGACGCGGTGGAGGCCGCGTTCTCCGGTGCCGCCCATGTGGTGTCAGAGCGCTACATCCAGCAGCGGCTCATTCCCGCGGCCATGGAGCCCCGAGGGGTGGTCGCCGTGCCCTCGCCGTTCGGCGGGGATATCACCATCTACTCGGCCACCCAGATTCCCCACATCCTCAAGGTCATGGTGGCCCTCACTTTGGGCCTGCCGGAGCAGAAGGTGCGGGTAGTGGCCCCCGCGGTGGGAGGCGGCTTCGGCTCCAAGCTGAACGTCTACGCCGAGGAGATCATGTGCACCGCACTGGCCCTGCGCCACGGCGTGCCGGTGCGCTGGACCGAGGGCCGCTCGGAGGCGGCCGGGTCCACCATCCAGGGCCGGGGCCAGATACAGGACATTGAGCTGGCCGCCGACGCCGAGGGCCGCATCAGCGCCGTGAGGGTGAAGCTGGTGGCCGACATGGGGGCCTATCTCCAGTTGGTCACCCCTGGAGTGCCCCTTTTGGGTGCTTTCCTGTACCACGGCTGCTACGACATCCCGAACTACTCCTTCGTGTGCACGGGGGTGTTCACCAACATGACCCCCACCGACGCCTACCGGGGCGCGGGCCGACCCGAAGCCACCTACGCCATCGAGCGGGCCATGGACTCGCTGGCCGCGGCCGTTGGCGTGGATCCCGCGGAGATCAGGCGGCGCAACTTCATCGCCCCCGAGCAATTCCCCTACGAGTCGGGGGCGGGGCTGCTGTTCGACAGCGGCAACTACCCCCAGGCCCTGGAGCGGGCCCTGGAGCTGGTGGACTACAAGGGACTGCGCGCCCAACAGGCCGAGCGACGGGCCGCAGGCGACACCCGCCAATTGGGCGTGGGCCTGTCGAGCTATGTGGAGATGTGCGGATTGGCCCCTAGCCGAGTGTTGGCCTCACTGAACTATGCCGCCGGCGGCTGGGAGTCAGCCACCGTTCGGGTGCTGCCCACCGCCAAGGTGCAGGTGGTCACCGGCACCTCGCCCCACGGGCAGGGCCATGAGACCTGCTGGTCGATGATCGTGGCCGATCAGTTGGGGGTTGACCCCGACGACGTGGAGGTGCTGCACTCCGACACCGCCATCTCCCCGCTGGGACTCGACTCCTACGGCTCCCGCTCGCTGTCGGTGGGCGGAACCGCGGTATACATGGCGGCCGACAAGGTCATCGACAAGGCCCGGTTGATCGCCGCCCACCAGATGGAGGCCAACGTCGAAGACTTGGAGTTCTCCAACGGCACCTTCCGGGTGAAGGGCCAGCCCGACGCCGAGATGCCGCTGGCCGCGATTGCCTTCGAGGCGTTCACCGCCCACAACCTGCCCGACGGACTAGAGCCCAACCTCGAGGGGCACATGACTTGGGATCCCCCCAACTTCACCTTCCCGTTCGGGACTCATGTCGCCGTGGTGGAGGTGGACACCGAGACCGGTGACGTGGAGATGGTGGACTACGTGGCGGTGGACGACTGCGGTAACCAGATCAACCCCATGGTGGTTGAAGGCCAGATCCACGGCGGCATCCTCCAAGGGGTGGCTCAGGCGCTGTGGGAGGAGGCCGCGTTCGACGCCGAAGGACAGCCCCGCAATGTCAGCTTCCTGGACTACCTAGTGCCGTCACCGGCCGAGACTCCGTCGTTCCGCACCGAATCAACGGTGACCCCCAGTCCCACCAACCCGATGGGGGTGAAGGGCATCGGCGAAGCCGGCACCATCGCCTCCACCCCCGCGGTTATCAACGCCATCGCTGATGCGCTGGCGCCACTGGGGATCAACGACGTGGCCATGCCGGCCACACCTGAGCGGATCTGGGGGCTGATTGCCGAGTCGCAGGATCGGCCTAGCCCCAGGAGGGGGCTGAGAGGGCTATTGCGGCGTTGATGAGCCCTAGGTGGGAGTAAGCCTGGGGGTGGTTGCCCAGTAGGCGCTCGCTGGCCGGGTCGTATTGCTCAGGTAGCAGGCCGGTGGGGCCGCATAGGTCGAGGTAGCGGTCGAACAGTGCTCGGGCATCGTCGAACTGGCCGATGAGCACGTAGGCCTCGATTAGCCATGATGCGCAGATCAAAAAGCCGCCTTCGGTGCCGGGTAGGCCGTCGTCGTGGCGGTAGCGGTACACCGTCTGGCCGTCCCGCAGCTCGCTCTCCACCGCTTTGAGGGTGGACACGAACCGCGGGTCGGTGGGGGGCAGCAGCCCGCTCAAGCCGATCCACAGCAGGCTGGCGTCGAGGTCGGTGGAACCGTAGGCGGTGGTGTAGGAGTGGCGCTGCTCGCTCCAGCCGTTCTCAACCACATCGGCTGCGATCTGGTGGCGCAGCGGACTCCAGTACAGGGCCAGCTCCGGGTCGAGGCGTTCGGCGATCTTGATGGCCCGGTCCACCGCCATCCAGCACATCACCTTGGAGTGGACGTGGTGGCGGGGCGGGCGGCGCTCCTCCCATATGCCGTGGTCGGGCTCATGCCAGCGGGTGGCCACCGCACCCACCACCGCTTTGACCACCTCCCAGTGCCGCTCGCTCAGGGCTATCTCGGCCTCGCACATTCGCCAGGCCAGATCCACCACCGGTCCGAACACATCGAGTTGCACTTGGTGCTCAGCCGCGTTGCCGATCCGCACCGGGCGGCTCCCCGCGTAGCCGGCCAGCTCAGGCAGCACCGCCTCGGGCAACGCCTCGTCGCCCACCAGCGGATACACCGGTCGAAGCTGCTCGGGGCTGGGGAGATGCTCAACCCGGTCGAGAATCCAGTCGAGCAGGTCGCCGGCCTCCTGGCTGCTGCCCAAGGCCAGCAGAGCAGCCGCGCTCATGCTGGCGTCCCGGGGCCAGCAGTAGCGGTAGTCCCAGTTGCGGACCCCACCCATCACCTCGGGCAGGCTGGTGGTGGCCGCGGCCAGCATCGCCCCCGAGGGCTGGTGGCACAGCGCTTTCAGCACCAGCGCCGACCGCTCGACCTCCTCGGATGCTGTGGGCGGCAGGGTCAGCTCTTGGGCCCAGTCCCGCCAGTGGCGCTCGGTGACCTGGCGGCGGTCGGTTTCGGTCAGGTCGGTGCGGTGGCGGCCGTGGACGCCGAGGCGCAGCATCAGCTCCAGCGGGGTGCCGTTGAGCTGGACATCGGCCACTGCGGTCTGGTGGGGGCCGTCGTTGATGATGTCCCAGCTCACTCCGGGCGAGAGCAAGACCATGGTCTCGGCCGCGCCCCACACCTCGAGGCCGCCGTTGGTCTTGTGCAGCCCGGTGGGAGCTCTTCCGAAGTCCAACCGGGGGGCGAACTCGATGCGAATTCGGCCAGTTCCGTCGATGACCCGGATGAGGTTGGTGCGCCCCGCCGGCTCGGTGGGTCGCCCGTCGGAGCAGTCCAGATAGTCGGTTACCGTCACATCCGACCACCGGGTCTCGGCAATCATGGTGCCGTCTAGGTAGCGATGGGAGATGGGCGGGCTGTCGTCGTGTCGGCTGACCGAGAAGTGGCCGGCCCGCGCTCCTCCCAGCAGTCCGGCGAACACCGCCGGGGAGTCGGCTCGGGGATGGCACATCCAATTGACCGACGCATCGGCGGTGACCAGCGCCACCGTTCTCTGGTCACTAAGCAGGCTGTGGCGCTCGATAGGCAGGGAGTGTTCACCCATCAGCCAGGCCCGCCGCCGCTCGGCCAACAGGGCCAGCATCTGGGCCACTTCACCGGGGTCGTCCAGCCGTGCCCGGGCCAGGGTCGGCCCAGGGCCCACCTTGAGCCCCAAATCGGGACCGGCCAGCTGGGCGAAGGCGTCCTCGTCGGTCACGTCGTCGCCGGCGAAGAGCACCGCCTCAGCCGACACGTCGGCTCGCAGACGGTCCAAGGCGTCGCCCTTGTTGAGGTCTAGCACCGACAGCTCCACCACCATCTTTCCGGTCTTGAGGTGGACGCCGTCCCATTTGGCGGGGCCGCGCAGCACTTCGTCCACCGCTTCGGCGGCGATCTCGGAGTCGGCCTTGCGGTAGTGGAAGGCGACCCCGGCCGGTTTGGGCTCGATGATGAATCCCCGGTCGCGGCGGGCGATGTCGTTCAGCGCCTCGAGCACCCGGTCGCGCCGCTCCCGCTGCTCGGGCCACAGATCGTCGGCGAAACCCACATCGAATTCGGTGCCGTGGCTGCCCACTAGGTGGATCTCCTCGGGCAGGCGGCTTAGTGCGGCCAGATCCCGAAGGGCCCGCCCGGAGATCACCGCCACGTGGGTGTCGGGCATGGCCGCCAACTGGCGAAGCGCGGCCACGGACTCCCGGGTGGGCCGGGCCTCGTCGGGGTTGTCGATGATGGGGGCCAGCGTGCCGTCGTAGTCGCAGGCCACCAGCAGCACCGGCACCCGGGCCATCTCCCGGAGCCGGGCGTCGGCTTCTTCGGCGGTCATGATCGGCCCGCTTGCGGTGATCCCGGTCATTCGCAGGCCTCCCGGCAGGATAGGGAGCGACTCGTCATTCGCAGGCCTCCAGGCGGTTCAGGAAGCGCTCGGCCCAGCGCTGGGCGGTGTTGGTTCTCACCACCCGTCTCATGGTCCGCATGGCCGGCTCGGCGTCGGTGCCGGATCGGTGGGCGGCGGCCTCCATGGCGGTCTTCAGACCCTCGACGTCGTGGGGGTTGATTAGCTCTGCGGTCCGCAGTTCTTGGGCCGCACCGGTGAACTCGGAGAGCACCAGCACTCCGGTGTTGTCGGACCGGCAGGCCACGTATTCCTTGGCCACCAGGTTCATGCCGTCACGCAGCGGGGTCACCAGCATCACATCAGCGATGAGATACATGGCCACCAGCTCTTCGATGGGATGACTCTGGTGCAGGTAGTGGACCACGGGACGGCCCATCACTCCGAAGTTCCCGTTCACGTCCCCCACCATCTGCTCGACTGCCTGGCGGACCTCGGCGTACCCGGTGACCTGCGACCGGCTGGGCTCGGCGATCTGTACCAGCACGCACTGGTCAGGCGACAGCCGCCCCTCGGCCAGCAGTTCCTTGAAGGCTCGCAGCCGGACTTCGATGCCCTTGGTGTAGTCCAGGCGGTCCACCCCCAACAGCACGGTGGCCGGAGAGCCGAGGGTTTGGAGAACGTCCTCCGCCCGAGTCTTTACGCGCGGATCAGCGGCCAATCGGGCGATCCGGTCGACGTCTATGCCGATGGGGAAGGCACCCACCTGGGTCGCCCGGCCGTTTCGCGAGATCACCCTTCCGGTGGTTTTGGATCCGGTAATCCGGTTCACTGCCCGGCAGAAGTTGTCGGCGCCCAATGCGGTTTGCAGGCCGATTAAGTCCGCACCCAACAGGCCGTCGATGATCTCGGCCCGCCAAGGCAGCCGGATGTACAGCTCGCGGGCCGGGAAGGGTATGTGAAGGAAGAACCCTATCCGCAGGTCGGGGCGGGCCTTTCGCAGCAGGCCGGGCACCAGCAGCAGGTGGTAGTCGTGGATCCACACGGTGGCGCCGGGGGCGGCCAACTGGGCCACGGCGGCGGCGTAGCGCTGGTTGACGGTCCGGTAGGCATCCCACCAGGTGCGGTGATACTCGGGGGGCACCAGGGCGTCGTGGAATAGCGGCCACAGGGTGGCGTTGGAGAACCCCTCGTAGAACAGCTGGAGCTCTCCCTGGCTCACGCCCACCGGGTGGCACTGGAACCCGTCCACCTCGAACGGCTCTGTGCCCGGGCCGGGGACGCCGGTCCAACCCACCCACGCCGCGTCGGGATTGCCCGACATGACGGGTCGCAGTGCCGACACCAGCCCGCCGGGACTGGGGACCCACTTGGCCGTGTCGCCCTCCCACACCCGTCTAACTGGGAGGCGATTGGCCGCGACCACGAAGTTCCACTTCTGATCGCCAGCAGCCACTTGGCCAAAATATCGCGCCGCCTTCAACGAGCAGAGGTTGTTATCCTCATTTGCGCAGTGGCCCCGGCCCAAGTGGCCGAGTCCGGTATTGAATTGCCGGGCCGGGGCCACTCACCGCGTTTGAAAACAGATGGGGCGATTTTGCTGGTTAACGGGAACTCAGTCGAGGATGAGCGCCTGATCGGGGAGTTCCCGGTCGTCTCCGAGGTTGATGACGGCTTGGACGATGCGGCCAGTGAACGGGAATTGGCCGCTGTAGCGGGGGCTGGGGGACGGGGCTTTGGTAAAGCCCACGCTGATGCCCACCGCGTGGATGTGGGTGTTATGGGTTTGGGGCATGGCCACCGACCCGACTTCGACGCCGTCTACCAGCAGTCGGCCGGTGCCGGCGTAGCTCCCGGTGCGCTCAAAGGCCGCAGTTATGCCGTGCACTCCGGTTGGCAGAGGCTGGTCTGAGACCGCGGTGTAATGCTCCCAGGCCATGTTGTAGTCCCACACCAGATGGCCGTCTTGGATGAACAGGGCAAACCCCGAGGCCACGTCGCCGCAGGCCAGCAGGGTGCCGTCGTCGCCGTCGGCTCGCTCCAGTTCGACAGCGATCTCATAGGAAACGTTCTTGAGGTCGGGACAGCCGTCGCTGGGGATGTACGCCCCCGGGTAGTACACGAACCGGGACCGGCTGGTGATGGGCCGGGGCTTGGGCACGTGGAACCGCTCCAGGATGCGGTCGTCTAGGGGCAGCACCTGGTAGTCGCGGGCCGCATCCCACCAGCGATCGATTAGGGTGGCCAGCCGCTCGGGTTCGGCCTCGGCCAGGTCTCGGGCCTCAGAGAAGTCCTGATCCAAGTGGTATAGCTCCCAGCGGTCGTCGTCGAAGCTCTCTCCCTGGATGTGGCGGGTCACCGCCTTCCACCCGTCGACCCACATGGCCCGGTGGCCCAGCATCTCGTAGTACTGATCAGCCTTGGCCGTGGGGGCCTCAGCATCGGAGAAGGAATAGACCATGCTGGTGCCCTCGATCGGCATCTGTTCCACCCCGGCCATCTTCGCGGGAGGCTCGAGGCCGATGGCCTCCAACAGGGTGGGGGCGATGTCGCTCACATGGTGGTATTGGGTGCGCACTTTCCCGGTGTCGGAAATCCCGGCAGGCCAGGAGATGATGAGCGGATCCCGTACCCCACCGGCATGGGTGTTCTGCTTGTACCACTTCAGCGGGGTGTTGCCGGCCATGGCCCACCCCATGGGGTACGCCATCCACGAGTTGGGTCCGCCGATCTCGTCGATGTCGGCCAGCTGTTGGGCCAAAGACCGGGGTTCGAGCCCGTTGATGAAGCGCATGGCGTTTTCATGGCCTGAAGGGCCGCCCTCTTGTGTGGCGCCGTTGTCGGACAGCAGCACGAACACGGTGTTTTCGGCCTGGCCGATCTCCTGGAGTGTCGCGACGAGCCGGCCCAGATGCTCGTCGGTGTGGGTGAGCATCCCGGCGTAGGCCTGCTGCATCCGGGTGGCCAACCGCTGCTCGTCGGCGCTCAGCTCCTCCCATTCGGGCACGCCGGGGTTGAATGGGGGCAGTTCGGTATCGGCTGGGATGATGCCGATGTCCTTTTGACGGGCGAAGCGCTCCTCTCGGATAGTGCCCCAGCCGGTGTCGTAGCGCCCGTTGTAGCGATCAATGTGGGGCTTGGGGGCGTGGATCGGGTAGTGGCCCGTGCCGAAGCACAGGTACAGGAAGAACGGTCGTTCGGGCCACGCCGAGGTCTGGGCGGTGACCATGCCGATGGCCTGGTCCACCAGGTCTTCGGTGACGTGGTAGCCGGGCTTGTCGGGGGCGTCGATGTGGTGGTTGTCGGCTACCAGATCGGGATCCCATTGGTTGGTGGCCCCGTCCAAAAACCCGTAGTAGCGGTCGAACCCCCGCTGGAGCGGCCACTGGTCGAACGGGCCGGCCGGAGTGGTGTCCTCGATTGGGGCCAGGTGCCACTTGCCCACCGCGAAGGTGGAGTAGCCCGTGGGGCGGAGCATCTCGGCCATGGTGGCCGCCCGGTTTGAGATGCGCCCGGTGCAGCCGGGAAAGCCGGTGTCCCAGTTGCTGACCACGGCCATGCCCACCGAGTGGTGGTTGCGGCCGGTGAGCAGGCAGGCCCGGGTGGGGGAGCAGATGGCGGTGGTGTGGAAGTTGTTGTAGCGCAGGCCGTTGGCGGCCAGGGCGTCCATGGTGGGGGTGTCGATCTCGGAGCCGTAGCAGCCCAGGTCGGCGAAGCCGACGTCGTCTAGGACGACCATTACTACGTTGGGGCTGCCTTCTGGCGGGGTTGTTGGTTCGGGCCACCAGGGGGTGGAGTCGGCGACGGTGTTGCCGATGGTGCCGCCGTAGGGTTGGTTGTTGGAGGTCATGGTGTGGTTGCTAGCACATGCTGGGTTGGCAGCGGGATTTTGGGGTTTACCATCCACCGGCGGGGCTGCGGGGCCTGTCCCGGCCCAGCCCGCCGTCCTCGTGACCTGCGGGCGGCGGGCGCCCTGAGCCGGGCCACCCACAGCCCCGCCTACGTTTGGGGCTACACAGTTTTTTGAGAGGGAGGGGGGCGGTACCAGCCTCTGCGTTACGGATATGCGGGCGTGGTTGTGGAGGGGAGGGAAGTAGGATTCGGCGGTGCCTGAGCGGGTTTTGAATGAGCGGTTGGTGGAGTTTGGGACGACGATTTTTGCGGAGATGTCGGCGTTGGCGCTTTCCACTGGGGCTATCAATTTGGGGCAGGGGTTTCCGGATACTGATGGGCCCTCTGAGGTGGCGGAAGCGGCGGTGGCGGCTATTCGGGCGGGGCATAACCAGTATCCGCCGGGGCTGGGGATTGCTGAATTGCGGCTGGCCGTGGCGGAGCACCAGAAGCGGTTTTATGACCTGGACTTCGACCCCGATGCCGAGGTGCTCATAACCGCGGGGGCTACTGAGGCCATTGCTGCGGTGATGTTGTCGCTGTTGGAGCCGGGCGACGAGGTGGTGCTGTTCGAGCCCTATTACGACTCCCATATCGCGGGTATCGCCATGGCCGGGGCCGAGCGGCGGTTGGTGACGCTGCGGCCACCCGATTACCGGTTCGATCCTGACGAGTTGGCTGCGGCCATCGGTCCCCGCACCCGGATGATCGTGGTGAATTCGCCGCACAACCCCACTGGGAAGGTGTTCGACAGAGGCGAGCTTGAGCTGATCGCCGAGCTGTGCCGGGAACACGACCTGCTGGCGGTAACCGACGAGGTGTACGAGCACTTGGCCTACGACGGCGAGCACATTCCAATGGCGACGCTGCCGGGAATGAGAGAGCGCACCATCTCGGTGTCTTCGGGGGGCAAGACGTTCTCGTTCACCGGGTGGAAGATCGGCTGGGTGTGCGCGGTGCCGGAGCTGCGCGATGCCGTCACTACTGCCAAGCAGTTCTTGACCTTCGTCAATGGAGCGCCGTTCCAGCACGCCATGGCAGTGGGGCTGCGGCTGGGCGACGACTACTTCGACGGGCTGCGCAACAGTATGAGGGCTCGGCGCGACCAGCTCTCTGACGGGCTGTCCGCCGCCGGGTTCGAGGTTTACCGCCCGGCGGGCACTTACTTCGTTACCGCCGATGTGCGGCCGCTGGGCTTTGACGACGGCATGGCGCTTTGCCGCAAGCTGCCGGAACTGTGCGGGGTGGTGGCCGTGCCCAACGTGGTGTTTTACGACAACGAACACGAGGGCCGGCACTTGGTGCGGTTCGCCTTTTGCAAGCGGCCCGAGGTGCTAGATGAAGCAGTGGAGCGGCTGGCCAAACTGGGGGCTGGCTCATGAAGGTCGCCGCCGTCCAACACGACATCGAGTGGGAGGACCCGGAGGCCAACTTTGCGTCGCTCGGCCCCAAGGTGGCCAAGGCCGCGGCCGACGGCGCCCGGCTGGTAGTGCTGGCCGAGATGTACTCAACCGGGTTCTCAATGGCTTCAAACCGGGTAGCCGAGCCCCCCGACGGGCCCAGCGTGGGGTTCTTGGTCGAACAGGCTGCGACCCACGGGGTGTGGGTGTGCGGTTCGGTGCCGGTGCGGGATCCGTCGACGGCCGAGTTGCCCGTGAACCGGTTCGTGCTGGCCGGACCCGATGGCTCAGTCGCCTCTTACGACAAGATTCACCCGTTCTCCTACGGCGGCGAGCACGAGCATTATGCCGCCGGATCCGAGCGGTTGACCATCACCGTCGAAGGGGTGAGGATCACCCCGTTCGTGTGCTATGACCTGAGGTTTTCTGACGATTTCTGGACGTTGGCCCACGAAACCGACTGCTACGTGGTGGTGGCCAACTGGCCCGCGGCCCGCAGGGCCCACTGGTCGGCGCTGCTGATGGCCCGGGCCATCGAGAATCAGGCCTATGTGGTGGGGGTGAACCGGGTGGGCAGCGGGGGCGGCATCGACTATAAGGGCGACTCGGTGGTTATCGACCCGTTCGGGGTTGAAGTGGCCGGTGCGCCCGAGGGCGAGGAGGCCGTGCTGTACGCCGACATCGATCTCGACCGGTTGGAACAGGTCCGCTCCCGCTATCCATTTCTCGCCGACCGGCGATAGCCCGCCCCTGCCAATTCACAGACGGACCACTAACCAACAGTGACTGCCCAGACCCAGCCCCTGCTAACGGGCCGCTTCATCGTGCTGTGCCTGTGCGGGGTGTTCTATTTCATGTCGCTGGGTCTGGTGTACCCAGTGCTGCCTGGATTCGTGGAAAACGATTTGGGCGGAGGGCCGGTAGCGGTGGGTCTGGCCGTCGGCGGGTTCGGCCTGTCGGCTGCCATCGCCCGTCCCCTGGTCGGTCCGCTGGGCGATTCCAAGGGCCGACGCTTTCTAGTTGTGTGGGGGTGTGTGCTGGCCGGCTTCGGAATCCTCGGCAACCTGTGGGTTGCCTCGGTGGCGGTGGCGGTGCTGTTCCGCCTGCTTACCGGTTTGGGAGAAGCCGCCTACTTCGTGGGCATCGCCGCGGCTGCCCAGGACATGGCCCCTGAGCATCGCCGGGGAGAGGCCACCTCGTACTTCTCGGTCACGGTGTACTCGGGTCTGGCCGCAGGACCGATTATCGGCGAGCAGTTGGAGGGCGCGGTCAGTGCCGACGCGGTCTGGATATTGGGCGGGGCGCTGTGCGCGCTCGGCACTGTGCTGGGCGCGATGTCCATGCCCGGCCGCCCCGAGGGTGCCCAGTCGGGTTGGCCGACGACGTTCATACACCGGCCCGCCATCCGTCCTGCGTTGTTGTTGGGGCTAGGACTTATGGGCTACTCCGGGTTCTTGGCGTTCATCAAGCTGCATGTGGACGACATCGGCTTTGCCCACTCCGGGGCGGTGTTCGCCACCTTCGCCGTGATGGTGATCAGCCTGCGGATTCTGCTGGCTCGCCTGCCCGATCGCCTGGGGCCCCAGCGCACCAGCACCTTGTCCTATGTGTTCTCGGCCACCGGCCTTTGGGTCATCGCCTTCTGGCAGCAGATCCCCGGTGTGTTCGTCGGCACCGCCATCTTGGCCATGGGCCAGACGTTCCTGTTCCCGGCCCTGTTCGTGCTGGCTATCCAGTCGGCACCCGTCAACCGGCGCAGCCAGGCCATCGGCACCTTCAGCATCGCCTTCGATCTGGCCGTCGGCTTGGGCGGGCTCATTTTGGGGGGCGTGGTGGAGCTGTCGTCGTACTCCATGGCCTTTTTCGCCGGTGGTTCGCTGTCGCTGGTGGCCCTAGTGGTGAGCCGCACCCTGGTCCGCCCCCAGCTTGAAGTGTCGTATTGAATTTGCCCATTGACATCGGAGGATCGGCGTAGCAGAGTTGGCGCCTTCCCCCTGAACTTCCCCCTCATTGCGCGTGGCGCGCCCCCGATGAGTCGAAGGGAAGTTCAATGCGAAGCTCTGCACTGGTGGTCTGGGCTGTTGTCTGCCTCCTCACTGTGTCCAACCTGGAATCGGCGGCCGGGTGGCAGCAGGCCGATGAGGGCACGTCGGTGGAGGCCGGAGAAGGATTGGTGGAACTGGGGGCATGGATCGAAGTGGCCGTTCCCGGGGCGTCCGAGCCCGATGCCCACCCCGATGACCCCTCGCTGCCGCCCTGCTACTTCCGGCAAGCCAACTACGCGGAGTTGAACGCCTGGTTGGAGAACGACTTCGTGATCGCTCCCGACCCCGATGAGGTGTACATCCTGAAGCTCTGCGAAACCAACGAGGGTACGCGGCTCGTTATGTTTTGGGTACACCAACCCGCGCCGCCGAGAGAGCTTTCGTCGCCCACAATCAAAGAGACCACCCGGCTGCGCAACGAAGCCTGGGGTCGGTTGGCCATCCCCGAGCCGACCACGCAAATGGCGCCTGGCAAGGTGACCATTGTCCAGATCCCCACCTTCGTTTGGGTGTCGGCCGCTGACCGCGCCCCGGTGTCGGAGACGGTCACCACCATGCTCGACGAGCACGAGTTGACCCTCACTGCAACCGCCTACCCCCGTCGCCTGGGCTTTCTGCGGATCGACATGGGCGACGGCAATACGCTGTGGTGCGACGCCGACGACGTCGTGGCCTTCGACCACTCACGGGACCCGCTGGACCAGCCGTCCAACTGCTTCCACTACTACCGGCAATCGTCGGTGAACGCCCCCGACCTTCGCTATCAGGTGGTGCTCACCGCCTACTGGGATGTCTCAGTGAGTTGCACCTTCAACGGCGGCCCCTGCACCAATCCACCCCCCGCCGTCCCCACTCAGGTACTGACCGCCCCGCCCCGCCCCATAGCCGTAGCCGAGATCCAAGCCCTCGCCCGCCCTGGCTAGGCGCCCCAACCCAATCGCCGAACCCCCTGGCGACCCGCCGGGCTGTCACCTCCGAACCATGGAAAAATCA
This sequence comes from Acidimicrobiales bacterium, assembly GCA_963663255.1. Lineage (GTDB taxonomy): Bacteria > Actinomycetota > Acidimicrobiia > Acidimicrobiales > Bin134 > Poriferisocius. Next base: position 532,323 of record OY760141.1, on the reverse strand, counting down.
AGGTGACAGTCCGGCGGCAGGGGGATAAAGTAATCAGTCCACTCGACGCGGGGTGGAGCAGTCTGGTAGCTCGTCGGGCTCATAACCCGAAGGTCGCAGGTTCAAATCCTGCCCCCGCCACCAATAAATCCCCTGGTCACAGCGCTATCGTGTTCAAGGAATCCCAGCCAAGCGCCTGATCTTCTAACGGATCTTCTAACGGACTGATCGGCACGAAGTGGCACTTGCTGATACTGGGCGTACAGCAGGGGCTCCAGAACCGGCTCAGAACCCCGATTCTGGCTTTGTAGCGATTCAGGCATAGCTCGCTCTTCCCGCTAGGTGCCTAGGCCCCCGAAGTCGGGGGAAGCCCGTGGCGACGTTGGTTTCACTGTGTCTGGTGCAGTGGCGAATGGCGACGACACTCGCCCTTAACTACTCAACGTAGCCATTCACGCCGTCCTCCTGTGAAGTTGGTACAGATCTCTTGAACCACCCGACACACAACCAAAACAACCTGCGCGAAACAGTGAAGATGTGGGCGGGGCGGGCCGTTGGCGTCTGAGGTGGCGTGAAACTGGCCCCGTGCGTTGCGGGTGCCTTGCTCGGGCCTCGTCGATGTTGGCGGCCCGTCTCGGGACTTGTCAGCTGCGGCCGGTCCGGGACGAGCGACGTGACCTCATAGGAACCTGTGCGGCAGATGCCTCATCACTGTTATGTCCGTCCCGTCCCGGCACGCCAGCCTCTTCGAGAAGAAGGACAATAGCATGCCAGATCAGAACCAAACGGTGATCGCGGGGATCGATTGCCACACCGATTTCCATGTCGCCGCCGCGCTCGACCCCTTGGGCCGGGTGCTGGGCACCGAGTCGTTTCCTGCGACGTGTGCTGGCTATGGCTCGACCCATAGGTGGCTCGCGTCGTTCGGGTCTGTCGCCGCGGTCGGCGTCGAGTCCACCGGATGCTGTGGAGCGGCTTTGGCCCGATCGCTGTTCGAGCGGGGCTATGCGGTGGTCGAGGTCAACCAGCCGCATCGGCACCTGCGCGCCCGCCGCGGCAAGAACGACACCATCGACGCCGAGGCCGCGGCCCGCAAGGTGCTCTCGGGCGAAGCGACCGCCGCGGCCAAAGACACCTCCGGCATCGTTGAGGCGATCCGCCAGCTCAGCGTCGCCCGCAACAGCGCCGTCAAGGCCCGGGCGGCTGCGCTGTGCCAGCTCGGCGACCTGTTGATCACTGCCCCCGCCGTGCTGCGCGAGCAGCTCGACGTCCGTCGCACCTTGGAGGGCAAGGCCTCGGTGTGCGCTCAGCTGCGCCCAGACACCAGATTTCTCGCCGATCCCGCCCAGGCCCCGCCAAAGCCGCTTTGCGCAGCCTCGGCCGCCGCATCGCCCAACTCGGCGCCGAAGCCGCCGAACTCGAGCGCCGCTTTGACCGGCTGGTCGCAGTCGCAGCGCCCACAACCCTTTCGCGCCTCGGCTGCGGCACCCAACACACCGCCACGCTGCTCGTCGCCGCCGGCTACAACATCGACCGGCTCAGCTCCGAAGCTTCGTTCGCCCACCTGTGCGGCGCCCCGCCCGTCTCCGCATCGCCACGACGCACCAAACGTCACCAGCTCAACTTCGCGGGCTACCGCGCCCCCAACCGGGCCCTGCACATGATCGTCTTCGTCTGGCTCCGCTACTGCGAACAAACCCGCAGCTACCTGAACCGCAGAATCGCCGAGGGCAAAACCAAGAAAGAAGCCATCCGCTGCCTCAAGCGCTACATCGCACGAGAGATCTACCGCACCCTCCGAGCCGATCTCGCCACCCTCAAAACCCGCACTTGACATCTATAGGAACGTCCCAGGGGACACCATTCCGTGTGCCTGCGTGGATGTCTCGAACTTACTTCGCGTGGCAGGCCCAGCGCGATAAGCTGGGGCTTTGGTGACAGCGGAATAGCAACCATGAGAGTGGCTGCCGTCTCCGATTATCGACATGGGGAAGTGCCCACCTGCGGTTACTCTCAGAAAACAGCCAACAATTACAATCTCCTCGAAAGAAGTTGAGGTGCATGTACTGTCCTTCTTCTTATCCAAATATTCCCATAGAAGTATAAGACCACCCGGAATACATGTTCCTCCGTGCTGCAATAACAGAAAATGGCCTGAAGGGAAAACGATTTTTGTGAATATGATCAACATTGAAAGTGCAAGTGAAGAACTTCAAAAACAGCTGAGGGCAATAATAGACAGATGCCGATTGACCGAAGAAGAAGGGCAACGGGATTGGACCGTGTCTGTAGCGACAGCAATTGTCTATAGCATCTTGTATAAGCCTCCAAATCACTTCAGCGATACTGCACTCAGTGATGACAACTTGTATGAACGAAACAAAATAGAACTCAACAACCTACTGGAGAGACTTAGTTATGAGGCAGATAATGCGGCAGAATATGCTAGGAATGTTCTCACCCCCGCAAGAGCTCACCTGGATGTTCGCAAAGTAACGCACACCGAGATCAGCAAACTATTCCGATTCAAAATTGCCGAATTACGTGATGACAATGAACAGTTGGAGACGTCGTTCAACAATTCCAAGGATATCCAGACTATCTTCAGAGATTATGAAATTGCTATTTTCATATGTTTGTCCATATTGCACGCCCATTCCGCACGAGATGACTACAACTATGAGACTATTAGTCAATTAGTCTCGGCGGTGGACACCCGGTTGGACAATAAACCTGGAGAGGCGAAGCACTTCGACACATTTGCCGGCCTAACGTTGCTTCAACAACTAGGACTTGCAAGAGAGAGCTTGAATCCAAAGTTTCTGATTGATTTACAGAAACTCAGAGAGCGAATAAGAGGCCGAGTTGAAAATAATGTCATAGACATTTATAAAGCACATGCGCTCTCGCAGATCTACAATTCTATAACACACGTAAGCAGGGATGCACTTCTGGCTTTTGAAAGCGCCTCAAGAAGCAACAGCAAGTCGGTGATTGAATGGATGGATAAGGCTGGCAATTTGCTGGCTGACCTTGGGACGACTATAGGCGAAGATGACCAAAGTGAAACAGACTATTATGGAAACGACAATACTGAGAAGGCCGACGACCTGGATGACGTGGGTAACAGCATCAAACATCAACTCTTCTATTGCTTGCATTACTCGGAGCGAATACAAGCTGATATCGCATTGCTCCGTGCTCAAAATGAATCTATGGGGGAAACAAGTGATGACGAGCGGGCAATGGAAGAACATTACGATAGGGCAGCTGGACACCTTGAACAAGCCATCGCTCGTGTGCCGTCTGAGAATGTACTTAGGAAGTCCTACTATGTAGTGGTCAGTGAAAACTTGGAACTTGAAAGAGTCCTCAGGCGCAATCTCTTTTTCAACACCCGTGCCTCTATCGACGAAAGGCTGAAAGGTGCTACAGAAACTATCAAGAGCGAAGCAAAAGAAGAATTGGAAAAGACATTTCGTGAAGTATCATTGCGGATTGTAGAGATCCTCGGTATTTTTATTGCAATCGTTGGCATTGTCGGTACATCGGTTATTTCTGCGACAGTAGGCGATCTGGAATTCTGGAAAAGACTTACCATATTGTTGGTCGGAGGACTCATCCCCGTGGTGTATTTTTACCTGTTGAGAATGATCGTCCATTCTAGTCGTGTCCCAGGTAACCTAGGACGTTCTAATGAAACCCAATAGGGAGGTTGAAATGACGAGTGAGGTGGATATTGGGTTGTTGAGGGTAGTGTACTATGTTGACGCAGATGATTCACAATGAATTCTAATCTCGATAGCGACCAAGGACGCTTTAGCATCGAGCCCTGTCACCCTCTTGGGTTTTGGAGTCAAAGGCAGGAACAGTATGTGCAGCAATTTGCCTTTGGTCACGGGCGACATGCCTCCCAGTACCTTGAAACGAATGCCCTGGAATTGATCAATAAATCTATTGGCAAGGCAGTGGCATCGCTTATCAATTATGTCCCTTCTTTTGGCGACGATTTTGTAATTTGTTTCCTGTTGGATGACTTATTCGTGTCGAATCGACTGATGGACATGTTGCCAGTAGAACGGATTGCCGAGATGATTTCGCAATCCTGGAAACGGTCTGCGAAAGAAGCTAATCGTATTGGACAATTGTATTTGCCTCACGAATCAACAATCGTTTCGGAACGTTCCCTTATTCAAGGAGCGCTTGCGATGATTGGACAAAGACCAACGGGTGACGACACAGAACGTAACTTTGCTTTTGACTACCAAGGAGTCGGGATTACGGTTCCCAAGCATGCTAGAACTTATAGTGGGGATATAGTGCCTTCCTGTCCACTGTTGGCAGCGGCGTGGCAATTGTGGCGACTCGGGAGATTGCGTGAATGCAATGACCTAGTGCAGTGGTGGGGAGAGGACCAAAAGCCTGCTGATGGCACCTTTACGATGTTATGCACATCACTCATTCATGTAGAAGCTGCTGTTGCGGCTATTCTTGACACATTGGAAACGTCTCACGAGGATAGGGATGTCATAGCGTATATGTTCAAACCAGATCATTGGTAGCGCATTAGAAGATTGTCGCTAGTGCGAAGGCAATGCTATGTGGTCCGGCGATTGGAGTTTAGAGAGTGTTGTAGTGGATGGCGGATGTGACTTTACCCATTCCGGCTGCACCAATCCGCAGAGGGGCTTCGCACAGGCCGGATGACTGAGAAGCGTTGTCTGGGAAGGGTGCCTACCAATCGCTGCATTCGCCTAGGCTGAAATCTACTTCTTTGCGAGGATTCTTGAGGCACCTCCCAATGACGCCGGAATTGGCTTGACGGCAGCAGAGTTGTTTGCAGGCCTTGGGGGCAACTTGGTCGGTTGGAGGCAAGGAGTTCAGTCCCCTTATGGAAAGCTGTTCCAGAAGTTAGCCCATGGTATTGTCGAGATGCGAACGCGATTGGGCCGTCCAGGATGACAGGTAGTCGTCGGTGTTGCATTCGAGATCTATCTCATACCAATCGGTGATAATAGGTGCAAGCATCTGGGCGATGACTTCAATATCACTTTCGTGCTTGTATCGGTCGCACCATTCCCGGTGTTCCTTGGGCCAAGGGTCCAACCACGGCCACTGTGGGCCTGCCAGTACCGTGGTGCCGGCCAACAAGAACGTGTTCTTCCTGTTGCGTGCCGTTGCCACGGCTGCCCGGCATGCCGGGCAGGCTCACCTACAGATACTTCTTCTCGCAGCACGGATAACTGCCTCAAGCGCTTCTTGGCCCGAGAAATCTAGAAACGCGTCATGACTGACCATCACCGCCAACCAGCACCACACCCCAAGACTTGAACTACAGAGGCGTCTCGGGGAGGTTTATTCACGGTCCCAGTGTATTTGGCGGTTGTGTTTGTTGCTCCCAGCGGTTACATGTGGTCGGCGGTTTCGATGCCGAGTAGGGCGAGTGTGAGGGTGAGGTGTTTGGCGGCGAGCTGGCACAGCTCGAGGCGGGACTCGGCGGTGGTGTCGTCGTGTTGTTCGTCGAGGATGGTGCATTGCTCGTAGAAGCGGGTGAATTGTCGGGCCAGCGTGTACGCGTAGGCGCAGAGCACCTGTGGGCTGAGTTTTTCAAGTGCTGTGTCGAATTCGCGGTCGAACTCCAATAGGTCCAGGGCTAGCTGGCGCTCCGCGGGGTGGGCGATGCGCAGTTCGCCTTGGAACAGGTGGTCCGTGGTTCTGCTGGCCCGGCGGAAGACAGAGGCTGCCCGGGTGTGGGCGTAGTGAACCTCCCCGGGTATTGCGCAGTACCTGGGAAGGTTCAGTGGCCGCCACGGTTGATGCGCATACCTGCCGCGTTTGAGGTCTATAACAGGACTATGAGCTGGACACCGACTCCTGAGCAGCGGGCGATCATCGCTCATGACCCCTCATGCCATGGCCGCGTTCTCGCGGGCCCTGGGACAGGCAAGAGCGCGACGGTCATCCGGATGATGCTTGAGATGGCCGACGATGGCGCCGGTAGGGGCAAGCTGTTGACCTTCACCAGGGCTGCGACGAATGAGCTGAAGGAGAAGGTGGCAGAGCAGCCCGAGGCCTTGGAGAGTCCTAGCACGATCCATTCGTTTGCAATTTCTACGATTCTGGCCAATCCAGAGGCTTCTGGTCTCCCCGAACCCCTGCGGATCGCCGATGACTGGGAGTGGGACGGGCTTATCCGTTTCCACCTCAAGGATCTTGTCGGCTGTGGTGTCAGGAGCATCAAGCGGGCGCGTGCTGAGATGGCGTCCAACTGGGAGTCGCTTGAACCCAAGATCGATCCCGACCTTCCAGAAGAGATCCGCAATCGGTTCTCTGGAATCTGGGAGAGGCATCGGCTTGTATTCGGGTATTCGCTGCTGGCGGAATTGCCATTTCGGCTGTTGCAAGCACTGGAAGACCACCCAGATCTGTGTCTGGGCGACTGGGAAGTGATGGTGGTTGACGAGTATCAGGATCTCAACCTGTGCGACATCTCCCTGCTCAAACAGATCAGCAAACGGGGACGCTGCTTGGTCGCAGTCGGAGACGACGACCAGTCGATTTACTCCTTCAGGCGAGCCCATCCCAGGGGAATCCAGCGATTTGTGGAGGACGACTACCCCGGAGCAGCCGACTACACGCTGTCGATCAGCCACCGCTGCGGATCGAAGATCATCAACTGGGCGCGACATGTAATCGAGAGCCTCCCAGAACGACCAGTGCGCCCCTCGCTAACACCGGCTTCTCATTGCCCCCCAGGAGAGGCAAGGTATCTCAGTTTCAGAAGTGGGGTTGCAGAAGCAAAAGGCGCCGCTCGGTTGGTGGAGTGGTTGCTGCACTCGAAGGGGATCGCGCCCGAAGACATTGCCGTGCTTTTCCGCACCAACCACAACAACGCGTGGTCTACCCCTCTGCAGCAAGAACTCCAGAATCGAGAAATTCCTGTCATCAATCCTGACGAGGTTTCGCAGATGCTGGGCGAACCGCCGAATCGGCGGCTGCTGGCCATCGCACGCCTCCTCGTAGATCGAAACGACTCGCTCGCCTGGTGGACAATCCTTGAACTGACCCATGGGATCGGCCCGAAAGTCAGGGACCACTTCTATGAACGAGCCGCGTCCAACGCTGCTACCTTCGCCGAACAATTGCTGTCCGAACATGCAGACGAGTTCCCAGACCTGCTTCCGGCGCCTCGCAACAAAGTGCTGTCCGCGATCCGGCCCGTCCTCGGGTTGATCGGCACAGTCGACATCTCGGGGGCCGACCTTGGAGAAAGCGGTTGGGGAACATGGTTGGCAAAGCGGGCCGGAGACTTCGGCGGATGCGAAGACCGCTTCCACGACCTCTTGGTGGACCTAGATGAGGAAGTTGATCGCAGCGAGGGCCTAGGTCGGTTCCTCGGCCAAATCCAGCCAGTAGGAAAAGACCTCCGCACTGGGCGTGCAGCCCAGGCAGTACGACTGATGACCATGGCAAGCTCAAAGGGTCTGACGGTTCGCGTCGCAATCGTCGTCGGTGTCGAACAAGGCATAATCCCCTACCCAGATTGCAATCCCGACGAAGAGCGCCGACTGCTCTATGTCGCAATGACCAGATCCACCGATTTCCTATACCTGACATGGGCAGGAACACGCACAGGACCCACAGCAAGGACCGGAACAGAGAGAGTGGCAACAGGAAGAAACCGCTCACCACTGCTGACCCACAGCCCGATCAGACCTGAGCCAGCCGACGACTACCTGGCCTCGATCGGCGCATGAACAACGAGCTGAACTCAAGTAAACCCATCCGGGTATGGCGCAGGCTCTGAACATCTCCGAGGTTTGCGCAGTTCCGATTCTGGAATTGCGCCGGACGGGGTTGGGATGAACTTTCTGGCCAACACAAGCAGCGATTGGGGCCCGCCCGCCGCCAACAGACCCTGAAGTGACCATGGGTCTCTAGGGACACATCACAGCTATGAACTGGGGAAACGCATCGCAGGAGCCGACTGGATCCGACTCCTTCAGAAAAATGGACCCCCCACCCCCGAAAAAATGGACCCCCCTCCGGATGGGCCGTGTTTCGGCTGGTTCTGGGTGATCGTCAAGACCCCACTACAGGGTCTGACAGGCTCAGTCGAATACGACTCTCTCTCCCAGCCAAGCCGCGAGCTCCTGCTCGTTGATCTGGCCAGCAGCAACGGCCAGCATTGCCTGTTCGGCGTCGTCGACGTCAGGTGGGTCAGGAGACCACCGACCGGAGTTCAGGTCGATGAAGACGACAAGAACAGCCCACGCAGCCCGCTTATTGCCGTCGGGCAGCGGATGGTTACGGGCTAGCCGCCAGCAGAGAACCGCTGCTTTGTCGATGATGTCCGGATAGAACTCTTGGCCGCCGAATTGGGCCATTGGGGCGTGGAGAGCAGAATCCGCCAGTTCTATGCGGCTAGATGCCCACAATGTCTCCGCGGTTGTGCCGGTAACCTGCTCGGCGAGCCACAGGTACTCTGCCAAGCTGATGTACCGGGTCAACGGGCTAAGCGCTCGAGAAGCTCTTTGTCTCGCTCCAACAGCCGCTTGGCTCGTGCGACAAATTCTTCATCGGCCTTCACCCGCTGGATCTCAGCTCGAAGCGAGTCAACAACCAACTGGTTCATGCTCGTTCCCTGGACTCGGGCCAACGCCTCCGCCTCTTGGGCCAACTCGTCCGGTAGTCGCACCGTCGTCTGTTTCGTCATGACAGCATGATATCACGTTATCACGATCCTGCTACACAATTTGAAGGTAGTGTTGTGTCTCGCCCGCGGGGGCAGGCCGTCAAGAGGCCACCGGTCAGTAGACGGACTTTGAGAGTTTGTCCAGGACCCATTGGCCCGACGTCACCGGTTCATAGTGGGGCGGGTCGTCGGGAGTGGTGCAGGTGGGGATGCAGCTGATCTGGGCGTCGTAGTTGGGCTGGTGGAAGAACACGACCGACATGCGTGACGTGTCGCGGAACTCGGGTTTGGGGTTGACCACGCGGTGCATGGTCGATACCCACCGGTCGTTGGTCCATGCGGCCATGAGGTCGCCGAGATTGATCACAAACGAGCCGGGGATGTGGGGAATGTCGGCCCATGCTCCGTCGCGTAGCTGAACCTGGAGGCCGCCGGGATTGTCGTCTTGGTAGAGAATGCTGAGCGACCCGTAGTCGGTGTGGGCACCTCGGCGGATCTGACCCTCGGCAGGTGGCGTTCGCTGTGCTGGGTAGTGGTTGACGACGAGGTTGGAGATGTGTTGGTCGATCTTGTCGTCGAACCAGTCCTCCTCGAGGCCGAGCGCGCGGGCCATGAGCGCCATGAGTTCATCGGCCAGACTCTCCATAGCCCGGTAGTAGTCGGTCCACGACTCACGGAAACCCTCGACATCGGGCCAGATGTTGGGGGCGAAGAACCCCTCGCGGCCTTCGCTAAGGCCCGCAGCATCTGCGTCAGCGGGATCATCGAAGCGGTTGACGGCGAATACCTCGCATAGGTCGGGCGGCGTCTCGACGTCGAGGCTGCCGGCCAGCGCCGAGCTCTGGATCGGAAAGAATCCCCGAAACACGTATGGGCTTGGGGGCATCCAGCGCCGTTTGTCGTCCTCGGGCAGACTGAAATACCCCCACGACGCGGCCATCAGCCCCTGCACAGTCTCACTCGCAACACCGTGCCCCGTGACAACGAGGAAGCCCAGCGACTCGCATGCGGCCCCGACTTTGGCGGCGATTTCCGAGCGTGCCAACGGGTCGCCGGTGGTGGCGGGCTCCAGATCGACCACAGGCACATGCCCGCGCTTGATGGCATCGACGCTGGAATCTCCTTGTTCGGGCAGTCCGGGAGTAGTCATGTCTCCTCCTTCGTATCGAAGGTGTTCAAATGGGGCATAGGGCCCTCGCTATCTCGGCGCAGCTTGTAGGTGATCGGGAGGCTGATCGGTCCGCTCACCATGCTCGACTCGAGGTTGCGGCACGGCCCTGCGGCCTCAACGTGGTCGAGGCGCGGCATCAGGAGCTCGAAGAACTTGGCTACCTCGAGGCGGGCAAGGTGGGCGCCGAGGCAGTAATGGCGACCGAAGCCGAAGGCCACATGGTGATCGGCGTTGGGCCGGGTTACATCGAAAGTTGCGGGATCATCGAACACGAGCTCGTCGCGGTTGGCCGACGGATACGACAACAGCACCCGGTCGCCCTCGCGGATTGAGGCGCCGCCGAGTTCACAGTCGCCTTGAGCGGTCCGCAAGAAGTGTTTGACCGGGCTCACCCAGCGGATGATCTCCTCGGTTGCGTTGGCGATGAGACCGGGGTCGCTTCGCAGGGTCTCGATCTGTTCGGGGTGGGCGATCAGGGCCTCCATCCCCCCGGCCACCGCGCTGCTGGTGGTGTCGTGGCCCGCGGTGGCGATGATGAGGTAGAGGCCGAATGTGCCGAGGTCGCCCACCGGATTCCCGTCGATTTCGGCGTTGGCGATGACGCTAGCGAGATCGTCTCTCGGCTCGGCCCTTCGCTGTTCGGCCAAGACCCGGAAGTACTCGTAGAACTCGAGCATGGTCTCTGCGCTCGAGCTCCCCGATTCGGGGTCCTGGGCCTCCATGAGGGCCTGGGTGAGTCGCAGCATGGTGTCGTAGTCGGTGTCGGGGACGCCGAAAAGCGTCATGATGACGTTGAGCGGGTAGCGAATGGCGATGTCTCGGGCGAAGTCGCACGACCCGCCGAGTCGGTCCATGTCGGTGATCGCGTCTTCTGCCCGAGCGGTGATCGCCGTGTCGAGGCGGCGGATGCTCCCCGGCAGAAACCACTTGTTCACGACCAACCGGTGGGCCTGGTGCTCGTCGCCGTCCATCTCCACCAGGGTCTTCATCGGCGACGGCCGATAGCCGGGCGACGACACCGCCCGGGCCTGGCTGACGGTGCAGGCCGGTGCGCTGGTGAACAACTCATTTTGGCGTTCGACCTCCAGCAGCTCGGCGTGGCGGAGCACGGCCCATACCGGCTCGATGCCCGTCCCCTCGAGCCGCACCACCGGCGCCGACAGACGCAGCGGGGTCACTGTCTCGTGCCAGCGCTCAACGTCGGCGTAGGCGGCCGATGAGGTGAACGCATCGGTGTCGGTCGTGGGGAGAGAGGAGGACATGTCGCGGGTTTCCTCGGCAGTCGCGGTGCTGTCAAGCAGAGTGACAACTTCGCTTAGCTTGTCACACTGAGCTCGAAGGACATCCCCGCATGCATCACTGCTGAAATGGGCGGTGTTTCGACAAGCCAAGGGTGGCTGTCAAGAGCCTATTGAAAGCTCTTGACAAGATATCTCAGCTTGTCGGGAACAAGCCGAAACTGGTGGATCGAGCCAAGAATGAAATGGGAAAGCTCCAATTGCCGTTTCAAGTGATTGGGGGCTGGACGTAGCGCTTGCTTTCTTTTACCTGGCAGTAGTATTCCAACATCTCCAACTGGCTCGCTGCATCCTCATCCAAGACAAAGGTCGCATGCCGATGCATCTGGAGAGCAGATGCCGGGACGAAGGCAGTCAACGGACCTTCGATGGCTCGAGCGATGACCTTGGACTTCTCGATGCCCGTTGCGATGAGGATTGCGTGGTCCGAATCGAGGATCGTGCCGATGCCTTGCGTCACGGCGTGTATCGGGACGTAATCTTCGTAATCGCTCACTTCGAAGCCAAATGAATCAATATTGTCCCCAAAGTGCCGTATGTCTACGAACGCGCCAGCGTTTGCAGACCGCGAGTAGTTAGTAAGAGTCTTCACCCTTGTACGTGATGTGAGCGAGCTCATCGGCTCGTTGAATGCGATGTGTCCGTGTTCGCTGACCCCCAAGAGTTGAATATCAATGCCGCCAACTTTGGCGATGTCATCCTCGAATCGCTGACATCTCTCGTTTAGCTCCAAATCGGGATTTGCCCCTGACGGCCAATCGTTCGGGAGAGCGAATACGTTTTCTTCCCTGACCCCGGCGCGTCCTATGAAATCTTGGAGCACGTTGCGATACCTGCCAGGGTGGTCGTCCGAGACCCCTATGTACTCATCGAGCATGAAGGCCAGAACACCATTGAAGCTGATGGCATTCCGTTCCGCTAGCTGGATTATCTTGTGGTAGGTCAACTGCGGGGACTTGCCAGTCGCGAGCCCAAGAACAGCTTCGCGGTCCGAGCGGACGAACTCACATATGTGAGTTGCCACAAGCGATGCAACCATTTCGGGCGACTTGCAGACTATGACTTCCATGGTGCTTCACTCTCGACCTTGGAGTGGACGTCTGTCCAGTGCCTTGAGCAGGTCCTCGAGATCCTGTCGCATCGCACTCTCGAACTGCCACTGCTCTGTATCAGAGTTTGCTGGCCGCGTGCGCTCTACGAGACCCGAATCCTGAACGATGCGAAACACCTCATGTGTAAACGGCTCGTTGGGTCCCACAACAATTGGAGGGATGCACCGCCGTTCGAAGGGAGCCCATCGGGGGCGGCCCCACCACAACCTGCGTTCGAACGAGTCCACAAATTGCGGTCTACCTTCCTCATCGACCGGCCGCTGTTCACCCCGGGTATTCCATGCCAGTGGATACACGCCCAACCCTGCGATTGAGGCGAAGAACGCAAACAGCGTGTCCCACTGGGTGGACCAGTTGAGCTGGACAGCAACCATCGTATGAGAGCGCAGAAGCCCTGGGGTGATCGGATTGCCGGCGGTGTTCCAGACTCGCAGGTACGGGTCCTCACCTTCCGCGTCTAGTTCGACTTCAGGATCGCGGACCCACATGAGGTGGGAGAGCAACGGGATGCCTCTTTCGGAGCTGGCACCGACCGCGACACACGGTGGAATTCGGACTCGTGATTTGGTCGTGTATTCGCGTAGGTCCGTGCTGTCATCGGTGTTGCCGCCTACACCAACCAGCAGGCCGTCACGGGCCCAAGAAGCAGTCTTGCCAGAGACAGTGATCGAGGCGGAGTCGAGTAGCCACCAATCATCCGGCTGGCGGGTGTGATACGAAACGCAGGACGCGTAACCGAAGCCCAACTGGCCGAATTGCCTCGAACCATCGCATGGATCGGCGAGGAAGACCTCGGCTGGTTCTGAGGCATCCGGGTACGGGATGTCGGCAGGCTGGTTCGATTCTTCCGAGACGAAGATGGCATTGGGTCGGAGTCGCTTCGCCTCAGCCGCCATCGTGTCTCGCGCTGCGAGGTCTGCTTCTGTCGCCCGCCCACCCAAATGGTCGTCTAGGTCAACGTATGCTCCAGGCTCCCGTGTGGCCAACAACTGGTCAGTGGTTGTTGTGAGGGATTCAACGATCGGCCGCATGCTCATGTTTTCCTCGAAACTGACCTGCCTGTGTTGTACCGTATTCTTGTATTACACTATAACCGCCCTACAGGGACCCATGTCCAATACACACAATTGAAAGAGGAGAAACCCATGACGAAATCACGTTTGCAAGTGGCTCGGAAGAACCAGAAAGACGCTGAAGTTGTCGGACCGAAGGGTCGCGCCGACAGAGGAACGGCCTTCTCCGGGAGACCGACTACCGTTCGATTCCCCACCGACCTCCAGAAAAAGCTGTCGGTCGCCGCAGAGGTCGCAGGCTTGTCTGTTTCTGAGTTGATGCGTGAGGGCGCTGAGCACGTTGTGGACAAGTACGTTGGTGCTGATCCTGACACCGTTGCGGCCAGGATTCAGGCCACTGCCGAAGCAAGCGCTACCCGCATGAGGGAGTTATACGGTCTCACCGATGGGGACTAATGGGGATTCGACGCAAATCCTGACGCATATTTCGCCTCATCCGGATGATGAGGCACTTGGAAGCCCCGGGGTGCTTTTTGCCTTGAGGCAATCTGGGTGGAGAGTTGTCAACTTTATTGCCACCATGGGGCGGCCAGAAGACCGTAGACGGAGAAGTCGAGAGGCTGCCTGCGCGGCCTACGTTTCTGGATTTGAACTCCGTACGCCGCACATACCTGTCCCACTCAGTAGTGTCGACGACCTCAATGTCGGGTTCGATAGGGTCCGCTTAGAAGTCCGGTCCCTCTTCGATGAACTCCGCCCAGCGTTAGTTGTTGCCCCCTCACCCCACGATAGCCACCATGCCCATGAGTTGGTTGGCCGGGCAGTGGTATCGGCCCTTCAGAACTCCAATGACCGACCGAGGCTCTGGTTTTGGGGCCTATGGGACGACTTGCCCTTCCCGACCATTTACGCGCCCTTCGACGACATGGCGATGGAGCAAGTGCAGAAGACGATCCAGTGCTACACCGGGGAGATTGATCGCAACGATTACTCGGCGCTGGTTTCAAGCCGAGCTCGGGCGAAGGCAATTCTGGGAGTGGAGCGGGTCTTCGGATTTGGAAGGGAACGAATCAGCTGTGCGCCCTATGCCGACTTGCTAATGGAGTGTCTGCCCAAGCCGGGGGGCTGGATGCTTGGAAAGGGCCGTGTATTCAATCCCCCGAATGAGCCAGATTCCTGTGCTGCGGAGCAGGACATCGGTTGGTGGCTGGATTCGTTAAGTCCGCACGAGCAGCGACGCCGCCTTGGCCAAACCAGTGCCCCAGGTCTGGGATAGGGTCGCTGATTCAAATCTCATACCGCCACTAAGGTGACTCGGTGGAGGATGACGATGCCGTCTATGAGAACGACTTCTGCTTGGACAATGGGTTGGTGGGCGAGGCGCTGACCGTTCCGTCGGCCAATCCCAAGAACTTCTATCAGGCAATTTCCGACAAGGTGGCGATGCCCCGCCTCGATCTTTGGGCCAAGCTCTTTGTGCCCGAAGGGCCCGGGCCGTTTCCGGTGGTGATCATGGTTCCGGGCAGTTTGGGGCTCCAACCGCACAACCTCGCCCACTCGGCGTCGATCACCGACGCGGGTATCGCGGCATGCGCCCTCGACCCCTTCGGCCCCCGAAACGTCGATTCCACCGTCGACAACCAGCTCCAGTATTCCTTTGCGGCAAGTGCCTGGGATGTTCTGGCCACCGCCGAGGTCTTGGCGTCCCGCTCCGAGATCGACGCCACACGAATCGGCGCGCAAGGCCACAGCCGAGGGGGCTCCGCGGTGCTGAGCGCGGTGTCGGTGCACTTGGCCGCAGCGGCCAACGCCCCCAAGCTCGTCGGCGTATACGCCGCCTACCCCTGGTCGGGTCATCAGTTCCTCAACCCCGCCGTGGGAAGCACACGCGTCCGGGCCATCATCGGCGATCTCGACGACTGGTGCTCACCCACCCAGGTCCAGGCCCACATCCAGGCCATACGGGTCGTAGGCGGCGACGCCACCGTTCGGATCGTTGGCGGCGCGCATCACAGCTTCGACCGAACAGCTCCTCTGGAGTACATGCCCGAAGCCACCGTGGCCCCCCATGCCCCCATCGTCTACATCGCCGACGACGGCGCCTTCATCCTTCCCACTTCCGACCACCCCGACCCGTCCTTGGTCGACCTCGACGGCTTCCTCTACGCCGCCAAAGCCGGCTATGGCGTCCGCGGCGCCCACCTCGCCGGAACCCCCGACTTAGCCCCCATCTTCGTCGAAGACATGATGCACTTCTGGACCACCGTCATGGCCCAGAAGACGACGTAGGCAAATTGCCTCATGACTTGACAGCCGTCTTCCAGATCCCATCGACCATGACGGTTCGATTCGCGACTTCATCAACTTCCCGCCATGCCTGCATCCGAGAGGGAGTGACGCGAATGAAGATCAAATTGTCGCCATCGAGGCGCGGATCCCATCCGGCCTTCTCGTGGAAGAAAACAGCCAGAGAGACGTCGTCGTTGACGAGCCCGGTAATTTGGGCTGTTCCGTCAATCATCAAAACGTCGCGAGTCGGCCCGATCCCGACCCGGACGGACGGCTCAGTAGCGATGTTGCGCGCAGTGACGGCTCCCTGCTCAATGCAGAAGATCAATTCGCCAGTGGCCGAATCCCAAGCGAGGCTCAAAGGAACTAGATGAGGTCCGGCCCCGCCCGATGTAGCCAGCCAGGCATCACCCCCAGCCTCAAGCTTCGCCATCGAGTCCTTCACCCTCTGTGCGGTTGTTCGCGCCATCGCTGAATCTTGCCCACTAAGCCACTTCGGTGGCGACCCCGAGACCGCATTTGGGCCAATTGTGCTGGCAGCGAAGCTGCCAACTGGGATTTCAGGCACTACTCCTTGGTCTCAAGCCCGAAGCGATCTGCGACCGCCTTGGACAGTTGTTTGCTGATCGGTGTCTGTACCTGCTGGACGCCGAGGAATGCGGTCGAGAACGGGATTGCCTCCCCGGCCAAGGCCAGCCGCCAGCCGAGTTCTTGGCGGGATAGCTCGCTGACCTGGGTGTCGGTCATGCCTGCGAGTTGGGTGAGAACGTCCTCGATCGTTTTGAGCTCATCGTCTGAGAACACTCTGAGATCCGCGAAGCGGGTGGGTACCAACCGGTTATGTGGCCGCCCCAGAAAGTCCTCTTTGACCAGGTTGGCTTCACCGGACTTAATCAATCGAATGCGCACTGGTAGGAGCTGGCGAGGTGTGGGGCCTTGAGCCAGCTTCTGGAACTCGCAACCGGAGATCACTCGGTGGTGGCGCCGAAGGTGTGTGAACTCAGCAAGAAAGAGGGCCGTGTTGAGCTTTGTGGCACCACCCGCACAGTCGTCCTGGAGCCGTCTAGCAATATATAGCGCCATCTCGACGAATTTGCTCTCATCGTAGACGACCTCCATATCCGCATCGTACCGACCGAGTGTGACGGCTTCCCCGACTCAGTGAAATACCAGAGTGCTGATTGCAGCGGCCTCACGCCATCCAGTGAATGTACCGGCGATAAAAGTCGCCAACGCCATTGTCGTCGATCAGACCCTCGGTGTGGAGCGACCCGATGGCTTTGCGCAGGTGGCGAACTCTTGCTCTACCAAGCATCTTGCCGTACACCTCTTCGATGTGGTCAATCAGCCGAATCCGGCGATGCCGGTGGATGATTTCAGCCACGCGAGTTGTCAAGTATCCAATGGCTTCTGACTCCAAAAGCTCTTCGACGTTGCTGCGATCTGGTGCAGGATCCTCAAAGAGTGTCTGTATGCCACTGACTTCCCTCGCTTTCAGGTTGGCCTGGTAGTCAATAATGTCACAGTGATGCAGCCAGTCGACGTAGGCCATTGAGGCTTGATCCGCAAAGTCCCAATGGGCCTTCTGGTTCTTAGAGAACAGGATTAGCTGGTACTGAGGTAGGTAATCGGGCCGTTGTCTAACAGGAATACTTGTTGCAGAGGCGCCGCTCTCGGTAGCCACGGAGGTCGAGAAGCGTGCAGCTACCGACATTGCAGCCTTTGTGGCCTTTCCATGCCCATCGGCTTCCGTGAATTTCTCGCGCCAATCGACCGCTCCGAGCGCTTCATCAATCAACTTCGCGTTATGTACCGAAGTGTAGGTATGAGCGATGCCTGCTCGCCCCATGCGGGCAACAGCAGAAAGGCTGAAGTGGTAAAGCACGTCGATCGGCTGGCGTCTTGAGGAACGCTCAATGATCTGGAGGAGCTTTTTCCGCCCTATCGCTAGTCCAAATGGATCGATGAAAATAAGCAGAGCGTGATCGGCATACCGGCTGAGAAGGCTGTCGAGGGCTTCATCGAATGGAGTGCCAAGTAGTGAATCCGGCTGGATTCCGGCATCGACTAGTGACTCCAGTAGCTGGTGGCGATACTGCGGATTGGGTTCAACGAAGGAGAGCTTTATGTCGCGCCCAAATGCCTCAGCTCGTTTGGCCTCTGAAGCAAGCAAGAGAGGTGATCCCGGGCTGCCGTCGTCGTAGCGGCCGGCTCCGGCGTAGCCATCGATAAAGGCCACACGACCGCCAGTCGCCCTTCCCGCTCGACCAGCGAAGTAGTGGGCGTAACGGGTCAGAACGCCGTGTTTGAGAACTGCCTGTGGCCTGCGTTCCCCAAAGAAGTCCGAATGGGATGCCACGGCTGGTCAGATTGCGACGCGCTGTGGCAGGTCGTCCCAGGTGCGGCCGTCCAGAATGCGGCCTCCCGCCTTGGGCGTTCGCCCACCCCATTGCTTGAAGAAGAACTTGACGCCATCTGCCAGGCATTGGTCGCGCAGTTCTCTTCCCCAATTGATGTCCATGGGTCGGTAGCCAGGGCCGGACTCTCCTCCTGCAATCACCCAGTCGATGCCATCCAAATCGACAGGTCCGAGGGGCCCGAGGAGGGGTTCTGCTGAGATGAAGCGAACTTTGGCGGGAACAGGCCGAAGGTGATCGACCCTAAATGTGTACCGCGAGTTCTCAACGCTGACCCCCATCCATACGTTTCTGGGCCATGGCAGCTCCTCAGCGATCTTCCTGAGCCGCCTAGATCTCTTGGTAAGGATTTGATAGGTGTGCTGTGGGGTCTCAGCCATCACGGTAAAGACCTGTTGAATGAAGCTAATGGGCACGTCATCGTGGAAGAGATCGCTCATCGAGTTCACGAACACGAGGCGTGGCTGTCTCCACCTCTTGGGGGTGTCTAGTGCATCTTCGTGGATGGCCAAGCGAAAACCTGGTCCGCTTGTCCTGGGATCTCCATCCTCTTGGTATTTGTCGACGCCCATCGCCTTTAGTCGGCGCGCCAGAGTGAGCGCATAGCAGTTGTCACAACCAGGTGACGTTCGATCGCACCCAGTTGTGGGGTTCCAAGTTGATTCTGTCCACTCGATCGGGGACCGCTGGCTCATTGCCGCCCACTCTCCATATGCAGGATTCTGATCGACGATAGTAGCGACGACCTGTGTCAATATCGGAACTAGCAGGCCTTCCATGATCTTGAACGCAATACTTGGCGAACACCATCACCAAGGGTCATTTCTGGTGTGGGCAATGATGGCTAGGTTCATCGTTATGGGAGATCAGAGGCTGGACATCGAGATGTTCCACAGATGGGCCATGGGGGACCTCGTCGACAATCGGAATCGGGGGATCTTCGCGGAGTGGCTGGTGGGGCAGGCGTTGGAGGTCATCCGAGATGGTGACAAGAGGCGTGAGTGGGATGCGTACGACCTGTGCTACAAGAAGAAGATCAAAGTCGAGGTCAAGGCATCGGGTCGAAGCCAGGCTTGGCCCCAGGGTCAGCCGTCGAAGCCGGAATTCAATATTGCCCCGAGGTGGAAAATATGGGTGGCCAAGACCAACGAGTGGATCGAGCACAACCCGCCTGTGAGGTTCGCCGACGTCTATGTGTTTTGCCTTCATTATCCGGAGGAGGCAACAAATGAGAACGTGCGCGATCCGGCATCTTGGAAGTTCTGGGTGATCTCGAAGCAGACTCTGAACGACAAGCTGGGAGATCAGAAGAGCGTTGGTGTCAGGACATTGGACGAATTGGCCGACCATGTGGGCTGGTCGGAAATCAAAGCCGAGGTTGACCGCCTGGAACTGGCGTAAGAACCCAGAGCTGCTACCAGAGTTCGTCGAGGTATTGGGTGGTGCCGGGGATGGTGGGGATGAAGGGGGCGGCTAGTTCTAGGCGGGCGCCTTGGGCGGCGACGTCGTCGGCGAGGGTAGCGAATGCGTCCCAGCATTGTTCGGGGTCTTGGTCGCAGAAGTAGAGGCGGAGGACTTCGGGGTGCTCGCCGGTGAGGGGCGGGAGACCGCCCTCTTTGGCGACCTGGACGAAGTCGATGATCTGGCCGATGGGGCTGCCCTCGGCTAGCAGCTGCGGGTCGCGCTCGGCCCGCAGGCCTGCCGCAGCTGCGAGCACCGAGTCGGTGTCGTCGCCTCGGATCCAAGCGACGACCAGGCCCGGGTAGGGGTGGTCGAGGGCGATCTCGGGTGGGACCGGGGCGGGCCCTCGGCCTGCCGAACCGACGAGGTCGTAGGCGGCGGTGCTGACGTGGTCGCGGTTGGGGTTCATGCGCCCCGTGGCGAACAGGTCGGGGCCGACCGAGAAGGAGTAGCCGAAGGTGTCGGCGTCGTGCCCCTCCTCCATCCAGTACAGGGCGATGAACGAGCCGTTGTCCACCGGATCGGCCACCGATCCGTCGGCGGGGAAACGCAGGTCCTTGAGCCGCCTCGTTGCCACGTAGCGCCGGTAGGCAAAGCAGCCCGGCGCGGCGGTCATGGCGGCATAGGCGTGGTCGTGCTCGTACCAGCGGTTGTATTCATGCAGCCCCTCGCCGCGGTGCGGCTCGATGAAGGTGATCATCGAATGGCCCAAATGGATCTGGCTCCCAATTGCCAGTTCTGAATCAGACATGTCGTCGCCTCCTGTAGCTGCCGCATGATACGGCCCCGTCAACGGTACGCCCACAACGTCAAAGACCTTGCCGTTTATGTTGCAGAATGGGCGTCAATGGGCAACGAGAGCGATGACGAGCGAATTCAGCCCGCTCTGCACTCACTCTTGTCGGGGGATGTTGATGGGCTTGCAGTCGCTCTGAATGCAGACCTGCAGATAGCAACTTTCGAGGTTGCGGGGAACACGCTATTGGAGTGGGCCACACAACCTGGGGTTGGGCCGCCCTCGCCCCAGATCGTCGACCTGCTGATTGGCGCCGGCGCTGAACTGGATCGAGCCCTCAACCTTGCCGGTTGCTGGAACCTGGCGGCCCTCTGCGAACAACTCCTTGCCGCCGGTGCCGACCCCGCAGCCACCGCTGACGCCAACATCACGCCCCTTGAATCGGCCGCAATGCACAGTTCCATTGAGGCCGCTGATGTGCTCGTTGCCGCCGGTCTGTACAGGCCCGCACTGTGGCTTGCTGCCGCCTGCGGTTTGCTGCACAGAGTCAAGCACTGGGTATCCACTGACGGTTCACTCCTCGATGATCCGGGCATCCACCGTCCCAATTGGGCCGATGTCGGCCGACCGGCCGGCAATCCACCCTCCGACGACCCGATAGAGGTCATTGGCGAGGCATTCGTTTTCGCTGCGCTCAACAACCGGCTCACAGTCATGGAATATCTCCTCGACGCCGGCGTGGACATCGATGTGCGTCCCTACCGCAATACAACTGCACTGCATTTCGCTATTCAATTTCGCCGTCTCGAAGCGGTTCGGCGCCTACTCGAACGGGGCTCATCGGTGACGATTCTTGACGACATCTACAGTTCCGACGCTGCCGGATGGGCGGAGGCCTGCGACGACGGCAGCCAGCTGGCAAGGACGATCAGCGAAATAGTCAGCGCTTCTTGAAATCTGACACAACATCCAGGTGCCGGTATTCACCTGGCCCGAACCCCCCGAGCGCCTGCTCCGCATCTCCGCCCACCTCTACAACGAGGAATCCCACTACCGAACCCTGGCCGACGCCCTCCTCACAGAGCTCAACGACTGACCTACTGGAAATGGCCCGATCCCGCCGGAATATGGAGGTCAGTACATGATGGTGCGGGTTAGGTGGTGGGGCCAGAAGGTGGCGTGATACGCCTTCCAGAGTCGAAAGTCCACTTGGGGGACGACCAGCCACTGTGAGTCTGGGCGAATTCGGTTGATGGCGTCGGTTAGCAGGGCGGTGGCGTACAGGGTGTGAGCTCGAATCTCTACTTCTTCGGCGCTGCTTGCGGAGATCAGTTCGCCATGGTTGATGGCGGCTTCCAGTTCCTCGGAGTAGGACAGAATACCCATGAGCCGCAGTGCGACGGGGACGATGTAGTCGGCGAACGCCGTCATCCGATCCAGGTCAGCCACCGCAAAGGTGCCACCGCTGGCCAGCGCCATGTGCAGTTGCCACAGCCACAGCTGGGCCAGCTTGTGCAGCTGCACCTCGTGGCCGTCGTGTGTGCTGACATCGTTGAACCGAGGAAACTCCACCACCAGCCGCTCCAGCAGGCCGTTTCCGTCGGCGTACATGGCGGGCGCACAGTCGGCCACGAACCGATGGGCGCTGCCGTCGTAGCGTTCGGCCAAGACTTGGCCCGCCGCGTTGAGGATCTCGACGCGCTCATCGTGCATGGGGATTGCGATGTTCCCGCTGAACACGCGGCCAAGTTCGGCTCGATCGATCTCGGCCAGGTAGGCCCCGTCGGTCAGCGGCACGCCTTCATCCAGTGCCCGGTTGACGCAAGCGAACATGCCCTCGCTGTCCGACCAGGTGCGGCCCTTGTATTCGGCGGCGAACTTCACCCCGGAGTCGAAGTCGGTGAAGGCGAAGTTCATGACCGCATAGAAGAAGGACACATCAATGATCTCCGCCGGGTCAGACCTTTCGCTGAAGGCGCCGTCCACTGGGCCAGAAGGAAAGGCGAACTCCTCAAAGGCCATCCATGAGGCCACTTGTTCGATGGCCTCGACCGATGTGCGAACGTGTCGAGAGCGATCGACCACCCCTCGTACCGACCGCAGCACCGGCGAGGTCCACACCGGAGATTCGTGCATGACCGGCTCCTATCGCTGTGAGCAAGTCACAGGGCTAGATGGAGTCGCAGAGCGTTGTCGAGCTGGACCATGAAGTTGACGATGCGGATCTCTCCTCGCCGCATCAGCGTAATGCGAATCGTTACGATCTTGACTGGTTCGTCGTGAGGGAAGTTTATGGACTCAGTTCGGTTTAGCTTTGATGGAGACCAGGCGCTCGCCGCGGTCACCGGCCGCGATGGCGGGGTGAGCCGCGGCCAGGTGGCCAGTCTCAACCTGAGCTTCGAGGTGGGGGACGACTCAGGAAGCGTTGTGGCCAACCGCAAGATCGTGGGCGACAGACTCGGCTTCAACTTTCGGGATCTGGTTGTACCCCGCCAGGTGCACGGGGTCCGGGTGAAGGTTGTCGGCGAGCAGGACAGGGGTCGGGGTGCCGATTCGGCTGAATCTGGAGTGGCCGCCTGTGATGCGCTGGTTACAACTACGCCGATGATTCCACTGGCCGTCCTGGTAGCCGACTGTGCGCCGGTGGTGCTGTACGACCCAGTTCAACCGGCAATCGGGATCGTGCATGTCGGATGGCGGGGGGCAATCGGGCGTATCGCACAAAAAGCTGTGGAGACAATGGCTCGGGAGTTCGGGTGCCGGCCGCGGGACATCCGAGTTGGAATCGGTCCATGCCTGCAACCGCTCTCCCTCGAAGTATCGATGAACGAGGCCATGCAGGCTGAGGGCGAGTTTCATCAGCAGCCCGCGGTGCTCTACGACGCAGGGGACAAGCCGCACCTCGACATCCCGTTCATGGTCAAACAGCAGGTGCTTGATGCCGGGGTATGGCTCAAGTACATAGAAGACTGTCGGATGGACACGCTGGATGCCCGGCGCTTCTTCTCCCATCGGGGACAGTCCGGCCGAGCGGGACGCTGCATGGGCGTGGCAATGCTGCGATCGGCTTAGACGGCTGGTCGTCAGTCCGGGACGAGAACTCCCGGGTTCATGAGGTTCTGGGGGTCGAGGGCGGCCTTGACAGCACGCAGCACACTGACGCCGGCGTCGCCTAGTTCGTCGGCCATCCATGGTCGGCGGACGCGGCCGATGCCGTGATGGTGGGAGATGCCGGCACCGCAGTCAGTGGCCGCCCGCATGGCCGCGGTCCAGCAGGCGTCGTAGACCGACTGGTACTCCTCGGGATCAGACGGCTGGGCGGCGAAGGTGAAGTAGAGGTTGGCCCCAGAGCGGTAGGCGTGCGATGAGTGGGCGGTAGCGGCGATCACGGTGGGCACCGCGCTGATCGCGTCGGTGACAGACGTGTAGAGCCGGGCAAGCTGGCCCCAGCCGGTGGCTACCTCAATGGTGTCGGCCACGAGGCCCTGCTCGAAGAGTTCGGTCCAGGTTGGCACGGTGTTGCGATGCTCAAACCAGTGGTCGACTGCGCCTGGATCGGCTTGCTCACCCCCACAGACCCGGCACAGCTCAGCAACCGCGGCCGCCTCCAGAGCAGCGTGGCCAGGCGGGCCCTCGTGCAAGAAGATGGCCACGCAGCGGCCCTTGGGCACGTGGTCGCGGAAGTGGCGGCGGGTCTCGCCGGCGTCGTAGAGGCGCACCACCGGAGGTCGCCAACCAGGCGCGATCACGCTTCGCACCGCCTCGATCCCCGCGTTCATATCCTCGAAGTGGAAGGCCTGGCGCACTCCCGGCTCGGGCAGCGGCCGCAGCGAGAAGGTCACCTCGGTGATGATCCCCAGAGTTCCCTCGCTGCCCAGCAGCAGCTGGCGCAGATCTGGGCCAGCCGATGCCCGGGGAGTGGAGCGCGATCGGTAGATCGACCCGTCAGGCAACACAGCTTCCACCGCATACACGATGTCCTCGATATTCCCGTATGCAGTGGAGTACTGGCCTGAGGCCCGAGTGGCCACCCACCCGCCCACCGAGGAGATCTCGATCGACTGCGGCCAGTGCCCGATGGTGAAGCCGTCCTGGCGAACCCGGTTCTCAGCGTCGATGCCCATGGTGCCTGCTCCGAACGAGGCCAATCCGTCCACCGGGTCGAACGACCGCAGCCCACTCATGCCTTCGGTGCTGATCACCACCGAATCGGGAGAGGCCAACACGCCGCCCACGCAGCCTGATCCGGCACCCCGGGGGATCATCGGCACACAGTGGGCCCGGCACAGTCGCACCGTTTCGGCCAACTTCTCGGTGGTAGAGGGCGTTGCCACCGCAAACGGCAGCACCAGGCGGCCTTGCCACTGATCGAACTCGGAGCGGGGCCAGGTGTCGCGGGCTCGGCTTCGGCGGGCGTCGTCGTCGATTAGCAGCTCGTCGCCCAGCAGGCCGGCGAGGTCGTCGAGAAGTGTCATCAGGCGTTGTCCCGGAATTGGAGCTCGCTGGCGAAGCGGGTTCGAACGGCTTCGATCTCGGCGGCGGTGCGAGACTCGTCCCACCCCAGCAGGTCGGCCATCAACGAGGCAGCGGGGGCGATCAGGGCGTCGCGCTCGGCGGGGGTGTACCAGGCAGCCCGGGTACGGCGGTAGATGAGGTCTTCGAGGGTCAGCGCACCGTCCACCTTCACCGCCCAGTCGACCTCACCGGCCACCACCCGCCCACCGGGGACAATGGGCTGGTGGCCCAAAGCCAGCACCGCGCTGGTCTCGTCGCCGTAGAGCCGCACCAGTCGGTCGACCAGCGGCTGCTCAACCCCTACGGCGGCCGCCACCGATGCGGCGTGGGTGTCGAGGCTCGATGTCAGGTCGCCGCCGGGGATCGGATCGGGCCCCGGACTCGGCCCCAGCGATCGGCCCTGCTGCTCGGCCACAAAGTCGAGCACCGTCATCGCCATGGTGCGAAAGCCGGTGAGCTTGCCGCCCGCGATGGTGATCATCCCCCCGGCGCCGAGCCACACCTCCTCCTTGCGAGAGATCTCGGCGGCCTCCTTGTTTCCTTGGGCCACCAGTGGGCGCACGCCCGACCAGGCCGCCACGACATCGTCGAAGCCCAGAGGATCGACGTCGAAATAACGCTTGAGCGGGTGCAGCAAGTACTCGACGTCGGTCCGCTCGATTTCGGGCCACAGGAGTTGATCGCCGTGATAGCTGGTGTCGGTGGTGCCGATGGCCACGGTGTCACCTCGGGGCAGAACAAAGATGCTGCGCTTGTCGGAGGTTTCCATGATCACCAGGTTCCGTACAGGTAGCCGTGATGCATGTACGACCACGTGCACGCCCTTAGAGGGATGAAGCCGATCGACAGCGGTTTCTTCCTCGAGTCGGGCCAGACGCTCCACCCACGGCCCGGTGGCGTTGACCACCACATCGGCTCGGATCTCCACTTGATCGCCACTCACGCCGCATTCGGCCACCACTCCGTCGATCCGCTCGCCCTCCCAAACCACGCCCACCACCGGAAGCCGGTTCGCCACCCGCGCCCCTGCGGCAGCAGCGTCGCGCAGCACGGCCAGCACCAGGCGGGCATCGTCGGTCATGTACTCCCGATAGGCACACGCCCACGGGAACTCGTCTTGGCGCATGCGAGGCTCCTGCTCCCCCAAAGCGTCGCGATCCCAGCTGAGGTGGCGGTCGGCATCCTCCACTGCGCCGAGCTTCTCGTAGGTCCCGATTCCGGCTCGGACCTTCATCAAGCTCGCCCGGCTACGAGCCGGCACCACCATCCAGCAGGGCTCAGCCAGGTGGGGAGCCATCTGGTGGACAGCCTTGCGCTCCCTGGCCGTTTCCCGCACCAGCCCGATATCGCCCATCGCCAGATAGCGCAGCCCCCCGTGGATCAGCTTGGAAGAGCGCGACGACGTCCCCGCGGCGTAGTCGTCCTTCTCCACCAGCGCCACCCTCAGCCCCCGCCGGGCCGCATCCCGTGCCACCCCCGCCCCCGTGATCCCCCCGCCGATGACCACCAAATCAAACCGCTCACCCTCGAGCTCGGCCAACAGCCCAGGCCGCGAGCGGGGCGTCAGAGATGTCGAAGGAGCGGACTCGGGCACAACCTAGTTATACCCGCCTTTCGAGCGCCTTCCAGGCCTATTGCGAGATGTGGGGGGCGGCAGCGGCGATCGGCTCGAATGCCTCCACATCTAGGAGGTGCGGCTCGTTGACTTGGATGGGCTCAATGACCACGTGATCGGCTCCTGCATCGAAGTGCTCGCCAATCCGCTCGGCAATGGCGCCGCTTGATCCGATGGCAAAAATGGCGTCGCACAGCTTGTTGCTTCCCCCGTTGGCCAAGTCGTCGTCGGTGAAACCAGCCGAGCGAAACAGCCGCTGGTAATTGCGCATGCCCAGTGAGCCGGCCAGACGAGCACGGGCCGCGTCCAATCCGGCCGCGTGGTCTTGGGTAAGGCAAACGTACTGCTTGACGCCGAGCCAGGCCTGTGGACCGAGGGCCTCCCGTGCTCTTAGGGTGAGGCTGGGCGGGATCTGAGCTGGAATGGCACCCGCGAAGTGATCTCCTGCGGCTCTCAGCATCCGGGGACCAAGCGCACCGAGCACGACAGGTGGCGGCTCCGTGATGGCAGGACCGAACCAGAGGGTTGCCTGGATGGCAGCGAGATACTGCGTCATGGTCTCGATTGGCGAGGAGTAGGTCCGCTTGAGGGCATCCTCGATTAACTCGGGGTGCGACATGCCGATTCCGAGCAGGAAGCGCCCGTCTGACTGGTCGGCAAGCGTGTTGGCGGCCCCGGCCACAGACTCAGGCGTCCGGAGGTGGATGTTGAGCACCGCGGTGCCTACCGTGAGCGAACTGGTAGCGCCGAGCAGCTGGCCGGCGTGGATGAGCGGGTCTCGGCCGAAGGAATCGGTCAACCAGATCGCTCGGTAGCCGAGTTGCTCGCTTTGTCTGGCCAGACCTTGGGTCTCGTCGACTGTCAGATGGTCGAAACGAAATCCAAGCCCGATGCCGGTTGGGAGTGCTGAGTTGCTCATTGCTATGTCCTTGTGCTTTCAGCGGACTCGATAGCGGCGAATAGTGGTCCGAGGACAGCCAGGGACTCTTTGACATGGGAGGCCATGTCCTGTTGCTGGCCGCTTGCCATCCAGCGATCGTGGGCGATTCGCTGGGCCGCGACCACAGCACCGGCAAGAACGCCGATGGTCGCGTCACTTGTAGGAATGTCCGTCAGATGGCGAGCAATGATCGGCACATACACCGCCTCCCAGCGGTGGAGGTCTTCTAGCCCGGCGGAGCGAAGCTCGGGCGACGCCATCATGATCTGCGCCATCTGCTGGAACAGCTCGGCTTGACTGTCATAGGCAGACGCGACCTCTACCACCGCCGAGGTGATGGAGTCGGCCAGGGATATCGCGGGCTGAACTTCGCTTAGCACCTCGACCACTGCCGCCCTGATGTCAGTTGAAACATCGAACAACACCTCTTCCTTGGAGGGGAAGTAACGGTAGAAGGTTCGGGGCGAGACGCCGACGGCGCCAGCAATCTCATCGACCGTCGTTGCGTGGTAGCCGTTTTCGGCGAACAATCGCACCGCTGTCTCCCGAAGCGAGCGCCTGGTTCGATCACGCTTGTATTCGCGAAGACCCACTTCGGGTTGCTTGGCACAGTGAGACAGTTTCACCATTCCGTCACAATATGGCAGATTATGACATTTGGCAAGTTATGACATTTTTGGGAGGGCGGCTACGAATGTGCCTCGTTGCCCAAGCTCTAATCAGTTCGCACTACCAGTTCTTCCAGTAGCGGGAGGGGATGGGGCCGGTTTGGTCTTGGTACTTGGAGCCGGCCTCGGTGGAGCCGTATGGGTTTTCGGCGGGGGTGGTCATGCGGATGAAGGAGATCTGGCCGATCTTCATCCCGGCATACAGGGTGATGGGCAGGGTGGCCACGTTGGACAGCTCCAGGGTGAGTCGCCCGTTCCAACCGGCATCCACGAATCCAGCGGTGGAGTGGATCAGCAGCCCGAGGCGGCCCAGCGACGACTTGCCCTCCAGTCGGGCCACCAGGTCGTCGGGAATCCGCACCCGCTCCAGGGTGGAGCCCAGCACGAACTCCCCGGGGTGGAGGATGAACACCCCATCGGGCTCGATCTCCACCGGCTCGGTGAGGGCGTCCATGTTCTTCTTGACGTCGATCAGGCCCTCGGTGTGGTTGCGGAATACCCGGAAGTGCCGGTCGATGCGCAAGTCGACCGACGACGGTTGGATGGCGCCGTCGGCCAGCGGGTCGATCTCGATGCGACCGTCCTCCAGCTCTTTGCGGATGGATACGTCGGAGAGGATCACGCTTTGGGGGCGAAGAAGCTCCGCACCAGCGGCTCGTAGTGCTCCAGGGATGGCGTGGGGTAAGCCGGGTCGAAAGCGGGCATGTCGTATTCGGCGCAGAATTCGGCGCAGCGGTCGTAGTGGGGGTGGTCGGTGTAGGCGTCACGGCTGTTGCGATCCAACCCGACGTGATGCCAGAAGTAGTAGCCCTGGAAAACGCCGTGCATCTGCACCATCCAATGGTTGGCTTCCGACACGAACGGCTTGAGGATGGCCGCGGCCAGGTCGGGATGGTTGTAGGGGGTGAGCAGATCGCCGATGTCGTGGACCAGCGCGCACACCAGGTACTCGTCGTCGCGCCCGGCCTTTTCGGCCCGGTGGGTGGTCTGGAGGCTGTGGACCAGCCGGTCGACGGCGAAGCCCTGGGGTCCGATGGCCAGATCCCGCAGATCCCGCAGCACCCGGTCGGCCAATCCCTGCTCCAAGTAGTGGTGGGCTGGGACGGTTGCCGCCCAGTCCTCTGCGGTGGACTCGTCCATGCGGGTGAACGTGGCCTGAGTCAGCGTTGCCATGCCCGAATCCTACGGCACAAAGAACGCTTTCACCTGCCCGTCAGGCGCCTCATGACCGTTAGATTGCAGGACTGATGCGAGCGGTGGTTTTCGAGAGCGGACAGGCGACAATCGGCGAAGTAGACGACCCGGTACTGGGCCATCGGCAGCTTCTGGTGGAGGTGCATGCCGCAGGGCTGAACGGTGCCGATATTGCCCAGGCTAAGGGGGGCTACCCACCGCCGCCGGGCGCGCCGACCACCGGCGGTCTCGAGATGGCCGGCGAGGTGGTGGCCACCGGGCCCGGTTGCCAGCGGTTCTCGATGGGCGACCGGGTGATGGCCGTGGTGCAGGGGGGCGGACAGGCCGAACTGTGCGTGGTGGATGAGCCTCTGGCCATGCCGGTGCCCGAGTCGATGGATTGGGAGAGTGCAGGCGGGTTCCCCGAGGTGTTCGCCACCGCCCACGACGCCCTGTTCACCCAGGCTGGGGTGGCCATGGGCGAGCGGGTGTGCATCCACGGTGCCGCCGGTGGAGTAGGGGTGGCCGCAGTGCAGTTGGCGGCGGCCGCCGGGGCGGAAGTGACCGCCACTGTGCGCAATCCTGACTCCCGCGGCGCGGTGGCCGAGTTGGGAGCGCACGCTGTTGACCCCGTCGACTTCGTTGATGCTGGCCCGTTTGACGTGATCCTCGAGCTGGTGGGCGCCCCCAACTGGCCCGCCAATCTCAAGGCGCTGGCCACCGAGGGCCGCATTTCGGTCATCGGAGTTGGGGCCGGGTCGGAGGTCTCGCTGAATCTGGCGCTGCTCATGGTCAAGCGGGCACGTCTGTTCGCCTCCACGCTTCGGCCGCGCACCCTGGAGCAGCGGGCCGCCGTCGCCCGCCGCATGGAGCGCCATGTGCTCCCCCTGGTGGATGCGGGTCGAGTCCGGGTTCCCATAGCACGCACCTTCCCCCTGATTGAGGCGACTGCGGCCTACGAGCACTTCGCCCTCCCCGGCAAGCTGGGCAAGGTGGTGCTGGTTCCCTAGAGGTCACGGAGACAGGCACCAACGGTCTCGGGAACCTGAGGCGTATCCTTGGCGTCTAACGGTTATGAAAAAGCTGGTTGGGTCGATCATTTTGCTTGCTGCGATCGCGGTTGGTTGCGGAAGTTCAGACCAGACCCCAACCCCCACCGCCACTCAGGCCGCCGCCCCCACTGCTGCGGCGACCGTTGAACCCACTTCGACACCCACCGCCGCCCCCACTCGGACTCCCACCCCCATCGCCACTGTTGTGCCGACTGCGGTTCCGACTCCAGTGGCCACTGTTGAGCCGACTGCGGTTCCTACCCCCATCGCCACTGTTGTGCCGACTGCGGTTCCGACTCCAGTGGCCACTGTTGAGCCGACTGCGGTTCCTACCCCCATCGCCACTGTTGTGCCGACTGCGGTTCCGACTCCAGTGGCCACTGTTGAGCCGACTGCGGTTCCTACCCCCATCGCCACTGTTGTGCCGACTGCGGTTCCGACTCCCGTGGTGACAGTGGAGCCGGTAGCAACTGTTGTGCCGACTCCGGTGGCCACTGTTGAGCCGGTGACCGATCGCTTACCGGCTGATCCGGATGCCCCAACCAGCAGATGGGTGGGGGGAGTCAACGCCGCCGGCTGGGATTTCCATCGTCATTTGGAGGGCAATGCGGTCTCCAGCCCAATGAGTATCGGTGTCGCCTTCAGCCTGAGCCGAGCCGGGGCATCGGCTGACTCCGGAGCGGCGCTCGACAAGATCTTCGGGTTCCCCGGGGCTGACACCCACCGTGCGGCCAACGCCGTAGATCGCAGGTTGGTCAAGGCCTCGGCGGAACCGACCACCTTGGAGGTGGCCAATCGGCTCTTCCCCGACGATGGATTTTCCCCGCGACAAGAATTCCTCAACATCGCCACCGCTCACTACGGTGCCACTGTCGAACCAGTCGACACTGCCGACGGCGGCGCCGCAGCCGACACCATCAATCGTTGGGTATCGGAGCGCACCCGCGGTCTTATCCCCACCATCGTCGACGCAGGGGTCGTCCAAGACCAAGAACTGGTCATGGTGAACACCGTCTACCTCAAGGCCGACTGGCTGGTGCCGTTCCTGCCCGAGTTCACCCGCGACCGCCAATTCACCACCGGCGACGGCCAGTCGGTGACGGTGCCCTTCATGCACGACCGGGTGCCGGTGCAACGCCGCTACGTGCAACTCGACGACGCCGACGCGGTGGAGTTGCCCTACCAGGGCGACAACCTGGCCATGTGGCTCATCGTCCCCCACGACTCCGATGGCTTGACCGCCGTGGAGGAGTCGCTCGACGCTAAGGCGTTGATTGGGTTGTCCAGCTCGGCGCTAGAAGGCACGGTTGAGCTCACCATGCCCAAGTGGGAGCAGACCCTGCCGCCGGCTGACCTGTTCGAGTGGCTCTGCCCGCTCGGGTTCTGCCCGGGAGCGGGTTTCGACGGCATCGCTCCCGGCCTCTTCATCTCAACAGCACTGCACGGAGCCAAGGTGATAGTGGATGAGAAGGGCACCGAAGCCGCTGCCGCCACCGCAACCGGTTTCGCAACTTCCCTACCGCCCCCGCCCGACCTCACCGTGGTGGCCGACCGCCCCTTCCTGTGGGCCATCGTCCACCAAGACACCGGGGCTCTCCTGTTCGTCGGCCGCCTCGTCAACCCAGCTCAGTGATCAGCACCGTTTGATTCGACCCCGCCTTCCTCAACCTAGGTGAGGGCGCTCAATTCTGAGCGGCCAGGTGGTCGAGTACCTCTTGCTCGGACACCACGTCGGCGTACTTGGCGTCGAGGTCGAACAGGTTGGCCTCGTGGACGCGCTGGTCTCGGTCGCCGCAGGCATCTCTCACCACGATGGGAACGAACCCGTGTTGACAGGCGTCGAGTGCGGTAGCCCGGACGCAGCCGCTGGTTGACACACCCGTGATGATCAGCGTGTCGATGCCCAGGGAGGTCAGCGTAGAAGCCAGCGACGTGCCGAAGAATCCTGAGGCGTACTGCTTGACCACCACCACCTCTTCGTCGGCCGGTTCCAAGCCTTCGCCGTACTGGCCGAGCGGGTTGCCCCGTACAAAGCACTCCAGCGCGCCGACCTTGCGGAAGAAGACCCCGCCGTCGGCCCCTCCCGGCTGAAACTCCACCCTGGTGTGCAGCACGGGGATCTGAGCCCTTCTAGCGGCGGCCAGCAGCCGTATGCACGACTCTCTGGCGTCTTCCACGCCGGCATACAGCGGCGAATCGGGTTCCAGATATGCCTGGCAGAAGTCGACCACCACCAGGGCAGGCTGCTGGCCGAAACCGAGACGGTTGCTGAACCCTGCCTGGCGATAGTCGTCGGCCAAGCTGTCTCCGGTCATGCCCGGTCCCCCTGCATCAGTCGATTATCCCATTGGTCCGGAGCTGGCTGATGGCGTCGCCATCGAGGCCGAGGATTCCACTTAGCACCTCTTCGTTGTGCTCGCCCAGAACCGGCCCCGACCATTCGATCTCTCCGGGGGTGTCCGACAGCTTGGGCACCACGTTCTGCATGGGGATCGAGCCAAAGTCGGGACTGTCCACCCAGGCAATGGCCTGTCGGGCCGAGAAGTGCTCGTCGGCCAGCATCTCGGGGGCTCGATACATCTGGCCGTTGGGCACGGCGTGCTCGTTCAGCAGCCGGTGAAGGTCGCGGGCATCGAGGGTGGCTGTCCACTCGGCGATCAGCTCGTCGAGCTCAAGCTGGTTGTCGCCCCGGGCAAGGTGGGTGGCATAGCGGGGGTCCTCGCCCAACTCGGGTCGGCCCATGGCTTCGGCCAGCCGCCGCCACACGGTGTCCTGGTTGCCGGAGATCAGGTGCATCTTTCCGTCCCGGGTGGGGTACACGTTGGCCGGCGCGATGTTGGGGATCATCGACCCGGTGCGCTCGCGAACGAACCCCGCAACGTGATACTCGGTCAAGAGCGACTCCATGACCGCCATCACCGACTCGTACAGGGCAGCGTCCACCACCTGTCCCTTGCCGGTGCGCTGGCGGGCGTGGAGGGCGTTGAGCGTGCCGATGGTGGCGAACATGGCGGTGAGGGTGTCGCCGATGCTGATACCGGTGCGGCTGGGCATCTTCTCCGGGTCTCCGGTGGTGTAGCGGATGCCGCCCAGCGCTTCGCCGATGGCGCCGAAACCCGGCTGGGAGGCATAGGGGCCAGACTGTCCGTAACCCGACACCCTGGTGATGATCAACCGGGGATTGACGGCGTGGAGCTCGGCGGGGGACAGGCCCCACTTTTCCAGGGTGCCGGGTCGGAAGTTCTCCACCAGCACGTCGGCGTGGGCCGCCAGTTGACGCACCAGATCTTGTCCGGCGGCTTCGCGCAGGTTTACGGTGACCGACTTCTTGCCCCGGCCCACCACCGGCCACCACAGCGACTTGCCGTCGGCCTTCTCCTGGCCCCATACCCGCATGGGATCGCCGGTTCCCGGCGGCTCGACCTTGATCACCTCGGCCCCGTGGTCGGCCAACTGCTGGCCGCAGAACGGGCCGGCCAGCAGGGTGCCCATCTCAATGACCCGGATATCGGTCAGAGCTCCAGACATGATTCTCCAATATGCTCGGACTCGCAGTGAGCAAGCGCATCCAAATAGTCGAAGTGGCCCCTCGGGACGGCTTGCAGGCCGATCCCGCCGACCTCAGCACCGCGCAGAAGGTCGAGCTCATCGAGCGGCTGGTCGCCGCGGGCCACACTCGCGTCGAGGCCACCAGCTTCGTCAGCCCCAAGGCAGTGCCCAAGATGGCCGACGGGGATGCGGTCATGGCCGGCGTGCCCCGGTCGAACGGGGTGAGCTACAGCGCACTGGCTCTCAACCAGCGAGGGGTTGAACGGGCCATCGTCGCGGGGGTCGACGAGGTTTGCGGGGTGGTGGTGGCCACCGAGGCGTTCTCCCAGGCCAACCAACGGGCCAGTGTGGCTGAGTCGGTGCAGCGCTGGCGCGACATCAGCGATGCCGCCCAGGCCTCTGGCATCAAGACCGCGGTCACCGTGTCTGCAGTGTGCGGATGCCCCTACGAGGGACGAGTGGAAGCCCAGAGGGTGCTCGACATCGTGGCCCAGCTGGCCGAGACCCAGCCCGACGAGCTGGCCCTGGCCGACACCATCGGGGCCGGGGTTCCCACCCAGGTGGCCGACCTGTTCGCTGGGGCCCGGGAGCGTGCTCCCGGCATCGCGCTGCGAGGGCACTTCCACAACACCCGCAACACCGCGCTGGCCAACATCGCCGCGGCGATCGACACCGGCGTGAGGGTGTTCGACTCCAGCCTCGGCGGGGTGGGGGGCTGTCCGTTCGCTCCCAAAGCCACCGGCAACGTCGCCACCGAAGACGTGGTGTATCTGGTGCACGAGATGGGCTTCGACACCGGGCTGGACCTGGACGCGCTCATCGACACCACCGCCTGGCTGGAAGCCCAACTCGGCCACGGCGTGCCCAGTTTGGTGGCCAAGGCCGGAGGATTTCCGCAACCTCGCTGAGCACCTCACAGCAGTGGCCGCCGCGCTCATGTCGGCCGCTTCTGGTATTTGCCGCCGGGGCTGCCCACCACCTGTCCGTCGGCCAGAATGCGCTGGCCCCGCAGCCAGACGTGGCTGACCTTCCCGGTGAGTTCTTGGCCCTCGAACGGGGTATAGCCCTGGCTGGACTCCGACTTGTCTGCCCGGACCACATGGGTGACCGCTGGATTGAGCAGGGCGATGTCGGCGTCGTAGCCGATCCCGATGGTGCCCTTGGTGCCCAGCCCGTAGCGCCGCGCCGGATTCCACGACAGCAGCCGGGCGATGTCGGCCAGCCCCAAGCCCCGCTTGACTCCCTCGGAATACAGGCCGTTCAGCAGGTACTCGGTGCCGCCGAAGCCGCTCTTGGCCAGCCAGATGTCGTCGGGGTTCTCCGCGGCGACTTTGGCCTCGGTTCGACAGCACGCGTGATCGCTGACCACCCAGTCAACCTCGCCGGCCAGGACGTGCTCCCACAGCGCTTCCACGTCGGAGCGTGATCTGATCGGGGGGTTGACCTTGCCCCAGGGATCGCCAGAGGTTTCAATGTCCACAAGCAGGTGGCCGATGGTGACCTCCCGGCGGAAGTCCACATTCTCGAAGCACCGGCTCATGCGCAGGGCGGCGTCCATGGCCTTGGCCGACGACAGGTGCAGCAGGTTGATGTTGGACACCTCGGTCTCGTGGGCCAGATACGACGCAATGGTGACGGCTAGTCCCTCTGAATGGGGAGGTCGAGACGCCGAATAGGCGGCCAAGCCGGCCAGGCGGCCCTCTGCTTCGACCAGCTTGGTATAGGCGGTCATGATCTCGGCCGACTCGCAGTGCAGAGAGAGCGAGAGGGCATCGGCCAACTCGGGATGGGCCAGGCGGGTTTCGGCGATTCCCCGCATGATGAACTCGAAGTGGGCGTAGTCGTAGCGCTCACCGGGCGGGGTCATCAAGAAGCTGGCTTGGTCGTCGCTGGCGCCGTGAAGTCCGTGGCCGCCGTAGAACATGAAGATCTTGAACGAGGTGACCCCGAATTCAGAGGCCAGCAACGGGATCTCGTCGATGTGGGAGGCCTGCATGGGCGCAAGATGGAAGGCGTAGTCCACGTAGCTGCGGCCGTCGATGAGCCGCAGCACCTCGGGGAAGAACTCGGCGTATGGTCCGCCCCGGTTGAGGTAGTACTGGCCGGTGCGCATGTAGTTGAGCACGGTGGTGGTGCCGCCCTGGGCCGCGGCCCGGCTCTCGCTGGTGGCGTCCTCGTCCAATGGGTTGTAGATACCCATGTGGGTGTGGGCGTCCACCGAGCCCGGAAAGGCAATCAAGCCCGAAGCGTCGAACACCTCGGCGGGATCAGAAGAAGCGGCCAGGCCGACGGCCAGTTCGCTGATCCGCCCGTCGGTGATGGCGATGTCAAGCTCGTCGACCGTGCCGGTGTCGGGGCGGACGACCTTTGCGCCGGTGATAACGGTGTCAGTCATGGCTGCTTCCCATTGGGATCGAGCAGTGGAGCCAGCAGTCCAGCGACTGACGGCGCCGCAGCCAGGGCGGACAGGTCATCGTGGATCTGGCTGGCGATGCTGTCGGCCACCAAGCCGGCGGTGTTGTCAGCAAACTTGGTGGCCAACTCGTCATCGGATAGAGGTTGATCGGGTCCCCCCCGGTTGGCCAGCATTTCCTCAACCAGGGTGTGGCCTGAGGTGGTGGTAACGCTCAGACGGGCGGGTAGCTGGCACGGGTAGATGGCCATCATTTGGGGGTCGCCCACCACATTGACCCGGGCCATCAGCTCTCGCCGCACCGGGTCGCGGGCCAATTCGTCGGTGAAGTCAGCCATGCCGACCCCCAGACCCCCTCCGCCAAAGAACCCGGCGGCCACGGTGTAGGGACCGCTGAACTGGGCGTGGTAGCCGGTTTCCGGTTTCTGCTTGGCCTCAATGGGCTCGCCAATGGTGCGCACGGTGGGCGGGGCCACCTCCAGGGTGGCGGTGGCAATGTCGTCGGGGCCCACGCCCTTTGAGCGCAGGGCGATGGCGGCATCGATGCCGGTGTGGGTGAAGTGATTTGCCGGGTAGGGCTTGTAGAAGATGTTCTCAGCCTCCCAGTGCTCTCCCAGATCGGCGGTGACCGCCTTGAGGTCCATCTGGTCACCGAGAAATGCTTGGAACAGCCCAAACCGGCCTTCAACAGCTGTCGGCGGTCCTGTTATGCCACGAAGGGCGAGTTGGGCCGCGGTGACCCCGGCTCGAGCGGCCCAGCCGCAGTGCAGCCGTTTGACCGTGCCCCCCGCCCGGTTGGCCTCGATGATGCCGCTGGACATGCTGCACGCAATGCCCATGGCATGGGCGATTCCGTCGGCGTCGGCCCCGAGCAGACGGGCCGCGGCCGCGGACGACCCCACCGCACCGCAGATCGAGGTGGCGTGCTGGCCCCGCTCGAAATACACCGACTGGCGCGCTCGACTGTCGTAGCCGCCCATGCCCAGCCGCACCGTGACTTCCAAGCCCACCGCCGCGGCATCGATCAACGCCGGGCCGGAAGCCCCCTGCCATTCGGCCACGGCCAGCGAGGCGGGAACCACTGTCGCGCTGGGATGGAGGATGGAGGGCAGATGGGTGTCGTCGTAGTCCAGCGAGTGGGCCAGCACGCCGTTGACAAACGCCGCCTCTGGTGCCGACATGGCCCGGCCTCCGCCGATGGGAGTGGCTTGGGGGGCAGAGCACTGGTCGGTGGCAAACCCGATGACCGCCTGAGAGGTGTCCAGCGAACTGGCCCGCACTGCTATCCCCACGATGTCGATGATGCGAGACGGAATACCGGCCCGCACCGCCTCGGGGACCGGGCCGACGGCCAGCGCGCCCAGCTGCGACAGGATTGGCCTCACGCCAGGGCCAGCGGTCTGACGGGAGCGCCGGTGGCTCCGTAGATGTTCAGATGCGAGAGCACAAACACAAACTCAAACACCCCGGCGGCGGCCAGGCCATCTAGGTCCATCGCCTCGATGATGTTGACGCCCCGCTCCACCAACAGCACCCGGTGGGCAGGCAGCAGGGCATGGCCCTGACCAGCGGGAAGGCATTCGAACGCCAGCGTGTCGGCCCCCACCAGAGCCGCCCCCTCATCCGCCAGCCAGCGAGCCCCTGCTTCTCCCACGCCGGGAACGCCGGTCTCGACTCCCAGATACCGTTGGGGATCGTCGAAGTGGGCGCCCCAACCGCTGCGCACCAGCACCGCATCACCCGGTTGGACCGGTGATTCCTGACGGGCGGCGGCGGCCTCCAACTCGGCGACAGTGATTTCATGGCCCCCGTTGCAGGTGTCTGTTCCCAACAGCCCAGGAACGTCCAAGAGCACGCCGCGGCCCACAAACGGCGGAAGTTCATTGATGCCCAGAACCGCGAAACCGCCACCATCTTGTGCTTCAGCGGCATCCACTCCGCCATAGAGCTGTCCCTCGTGACTGACATGGGCCAGAGCGTCCACATGGGTTCCCACGTGACAGCCGGTGGTGAGCAGGTCGGCCGCGGCCGACCCGCCATCGGGTCGCATCCGATCACCGTGCAGTCGGTCAAGGCAGTGGTGAAACTGCGGGTGATTGGGCGACTGGGCCATACCGTTTTGCATGGGTCGGCCCAAGTCGTAAACCGTGGCTTGGGCGACGAGATCGATCAGGGCCCCGGCCGCGTCGACACGACTGCCGGTCATGCCACGACCTTCTTGGCTCGAAGATCGTCGATGCGCTCGACGCTCAACCCGGATTCTTTCAACACCTCGTCGGTGTCGGCCCCCAGATCTCGGCCAGTGTGTCTGATGGCGCCCGGAGAGGACGACAGCCCAAACAAGACGTTCTGCATCCGAACCGGCCCCAGGTCGGGGTCGTCAACTGCGGTGATTGCCTCCCGAGCCTGCACCTGGGGATCGGCCGCATACTGGGCCACGTCGTACACCGGGGCTAGTGCGACTTCGGCGGCGGCAAACGCTTCCATCACCTGGGCCAGCGGTCGGTCGCTGATCCATGAGGACAAGGCCGCATCTATCTCATCAGCGTGCTCGGCTCGACCCGATCCGGTGGCGAACCAGGGTTCGGACACCAGATCACCCCGGCCAACCAGTTCCATCGTGCGGCGGGCGACCGCATCGGCGCTGCTCGATACCGCCACCCAGCAGCCGTCGGTGGTGAGGTAGGTGTTGCGGGGAGCGTTGTTGGACGATCGGTTGCCCGATCGCTGAGCGATGTGACCAGTCTGATCCCAGGTGACCACATGGGGACCGAGCGCCGCGGCCAGCGTCTCCAGGATCGACAGATCCACCACTTGGCCCATGCCGGTGGCGTGTCGGTGGTGGACCGCCATCATCACCGCAGCCACCCCGCTGAATCCGGCCACGCTGTCGGCCAAGCCGAATGGCGGCAGGGTCGGGGGCTGGTCAGCCTCACCGGTCATGTGGGCGAAGCCGCTCATAGCCTCGATCAACGTGCCGAATGCTGGTCGTGGGGCATAGGGGCCGGTCTGGCCATATCCGGTTACCCGGCACAAGATCAGACCCGGATTGCGGTCGGACAGCACCTCCCACCCCAACCCCCAGCGCTCAAGCGTGCCCGGCCGAAAGTTCTCGATCACCACGTCGGCAGTGGATGCCAGTTCCAAGAACACCTCAGAGCCCTCGGGATGGCTCAAATCCAAGCCCACACAGCGCTTGTTGCGGGCCACCAGCTTCCACCAGAGTCCGTGTCCGTCCTTTTGCGCCCCGTGGCCCCGCAGGCTGTCACCAGTTCGGGGATGCTCGACTTTGACCACGTCGGCACCGAAATCAGCCATGATCTGGCCGATCAGCGGTCCGGCCAAAACGGTGGAGGCGTCGATGACCCGCAGATCGGTGAGGGGCCCAATCATGCGGAACGACGTTTCTCCCAGTGGAACATTGTCCGTAGTGTTCCCCAATTTGGCGGGGTCAAGCAACCGTCGACAGGGAATTATGGGTCAAAACGCCCGGATCGCGGTATGGTCATTCCTCTGAGCGGAACAGCAGGAAATTCGGACTCGGGGTCTGGTTCGGGTCGGGGAGTGGCGGCAATCGAGAGGGCCGTCGATGTGCTGTTCCTGTTCTCACGGTCGTCGAGCACGCTGGGCGTCACCGAGATCTCCCGTGAATTGGGGGTGTCCAAAGCGGTCGTCCACCGGATACTCACCTCCCTGTGCGAACCCGGCCTGCTCACCGTCGACCCCGAAAGCCGACGGTACGCGTTGGGCCCCGCGGTGCTGGAGTTGGCCGCGGCCTACCGCGACCAACTCGACGTCAGAGACTTGGCCCTGGAAGAGATGCGAAGGCTCAGTGCCGAGACCGACGAGACCGCCACCTTGTCGGTGCGCCACGGCAACCGGCGGGTTTACGTGGCCCAAATCACTCCTCCCCGAGAGGTGAAGATGACGGTGCCCATTGGCGGATCGTTCCCGCTGCACGCCGGCGCATCGTCGAAGGCATTCCTGGCCTGGCTGAGCGACGGCGAGATCGACCACTACCTGGCCGAGAACCCGCTCGACTCGTTGACCGAGGCCACCATCGTGTCGGTCGACGAACTGCGGGCCGAGCTGGACCGCATCCGCCAGCAGGGATTCGCGGTGTCGCTGGGAGAGCGACAGCATGATGCGGGCTCAGTGGCCGCCCCCATCCTCGACCACAACCACCAGCCGGTGGCGGTGATCAGCATCAGCGGACCGCTGGAGCGCTTCCGCGACAAGATCGCCCGCTCCGCCGCCGCGGTGGTAGAAGCCACCCGAGGGCTTTCCATCAAGCTCGGGGCCCGCCCCAACCCCGGCACCTGAGGCTCTACCGTGAGAAACCGCGTTCGAGTGGCC
The DNA here is from genome assembly GCA_963663255.1 of Acidimicrobiales bacterium. Taxonomy (GTDB): domain Bacteria; phylum Actinomycetota; class Acidimicrobiia; order Acidimicrobiales; family Bin134; genus Poriferisocius. The sequence goes on along the minus strand of OY760141.1, from coordinate 491,871 downwards.
GCGGTGCAATTCGCCACCGGCACCGACCTCGATGAGAACTTGGAAACCTGCCTGCGGATGCTGGACGCAGCCGCGGCCGAAGGGGCCCAACTGGTGGTGATGCCTGAGTTCTGCAACCACATCTCCGTGTACAGCGACCAAGACCACTGCCAATCGGTGGCGGTGGCGCTGGACGGCCCCTGGTTGGAGGCCCTGGCCCGGCGATCCGCAGAGCACCGGGTCTACACCTCGTTGACGGTGACCGTGCCCCGGGACGGCGACCGGGTGACGGCCACCAATGTGCTGGTCGACCCCCAAGGCCGAGTGGCCGCCACCGCCGACAAGCAGATGCTGATGGGCAACGAGCGCGCCCACCTGAGCGCGGGCACCGAGGTCAGTCCACTGGCTGACACCGCATTCGGACCCGTGGGCTTGTACTCATGCATGGACGGTGTGACCTTCGAGGTACCTCGCACGTTTGCCGTGAGGGGTGCTCGCCTTCTGTTGAACAGCCTCAACTCGTTTGCCCTCGATGAGGCCAGGTTGCACATACCGGTGCGGGCGGTCGAAAACGGGGTTTTCGTAGTGGCGGCCAACAAGGTCGGTCCATTGCTGCCCGCCGAGCAGGTGCCGCAATTCAGCCAGGCGCTGGGTGTGCCTCCTGAGGCCTTGAACGGCGCCGGGGAGAGCCAGGTGGTTGCCCCCGACGGCACGGTGCTGGCCAAGGCAACCCGCACCGGCGAAGCGGTGGTGGTCGCCGATTTGGACCTGTCCACGGTTGAGTCAGACCGGATTCGGGGGCGCCGGCCAAAGGTGTACGGCCCGCTGGCCCAGTCCCGCACCTCCCGTCCGGACTCCGGCCGAGAGCCCGAGGTGGTCGCCGGATGCGTGCCCGGCGCCCGCTCAAGTCCCGAGTTGGTCCAAAAGGCCATCGACGCCGGCGCCTCGCTGGTGGTGCTGCCCGAGCTGACACCTCCGCCGCCGAACATCCCCTCTGGTGTGCTGGTGGTGACCACTGCCCTGCGGGATAGCCAGCACCTCGGCCAGGTGTGGTCGGCCGATGGCGTTGTCCACGAGCAGGCGCAGGTCCATTACTGCGACCGCCACGCGGTTGCCACACGATTGGGCACCGAGATGGGCTTGTATCCGACGCCGTTCGGCGACATCGCGGTGATTGTGGGGGACGATCACCGCTACCCCGAGGTTTTCCGACTGGCTGCCATCGCCGGGGCCCATCTGGTGGCAGTGTGCTGGCAGCCTGAGCACCCCTGGGAGTGCGACCTTGCGCTGATGGAACGGGCCGCGGAGAACCGGATCAGCGCAGCGGCGTGCGGGTCCCCTGGACCGCTCGCGTCCACCATGCTGCTCAACCCGCCGGCCGATTCGCTGTGGAACGCCAATCGATCGAGTCCCTACGACGGGACCATCAACACCCCGATCAGTCACCGGGTTGAGCCCGACGACGGGTTCCTGATCGGTACCCTGCATCCCGGCCGGGCAGTCAACCGCGAGGTATCCAAAGACACCGACCTCGTGGGCGGTCGCCCCTGGAGGGCCGCGGCGGCGCTTGTTGCCCCCCCGGTGCAGACTACGGCCGCGGGCGCTCCCGCGGCACCCGATTGAGCACTGACCTGGCCCAGCGCATCACCGCCGCATCGATGAACTCCCCATCGACAACCGCGACCGCCCGTCCGTCGGCCGTCGCCTCTTCGAAGGCGGCTACCAGCCCCTCAGCTCGGGCAATCTCGTCATCCGATGGGGTGAAGGCCGCGTTCACCGCGGCCACTTGATTGGGGTGGATCACCGACCGGCCGCCGAAGCCGTGGCGGCGAAGCGACTCGCTGGTGGCCGCCAGCCCTTCGTGGTCGTCGAGGTTGGTGAACACCGGCCCACAGGGCGCTTCGAGTCCCTCTCCCACCGATGCCACCACCACCCGAGTGCGGATTGGCCACATCTCCAGGGCATCGGGCGAAGGCTCCATGCCCATGTCGGCGGCCAAGTCGGCTTCGCCCAAGGCCAGACGCACCACTTCGGGCACGGCCGCGATCTCGTAGATCTGAGCCACCCCCACCGCCGATTCAATGAGTGCCATAACCGGGCAGCCGCCGAAGTCGGTTGAGCAGGCCGCCGCATCGGCTTTGGGCACCACCACTCCGGCAAAGCCCACGCCGTCGGAAACCATAGACCGCACCAGCTCGGCGTCGTGATCCACCAGATCGGGGCGGTTGTTGATCCGCACCCATGCCGGTACGTCGGGATTGGCCCGGAGCCATTGGCCCACCGCCTCCCGGGCGGTTTGCTTGGCCGCTTCCGCCACCGCGTCCTCGAGATCGCAGATGATGGCGTCGGCGCCAGACTTGAGCGCCTTGTCGAAGCGGTCGGGACGATCTCCGGGCACATAAAGCGTGGTGCGGCTCATCGAATTCTTGGCTCCTCGCGGTTGGTTGACACTGGTTTGGCTTGGCCCTACTGTCAGACTAACGAAACGTTGTTCCGCTTACCGGAACAGTGTGCCGCTGACGATACCGGAGCACCAATGCGCGAGACGCTGAAGGGCGTCCAAGACATCTTTGACGAGCGGGGCCCCACAGACGCCACGGCCACGTTCAACCGGCTGTGGTCTATCACCGAAGAGCTTATGGCCAAGATCGAGGCCCGCTTCGAGTTGACTCGCGACCCAAGTACTGAGGATCTGGAGTCTTACCAAGGCGAGGCCGAGTACCCCGCCGGTCGGCTGGCCGGCTATGCCGGCCCGGAAATCGACTGGCTCATCCACTCCTGGATCGGCAACCCCCCGCTGGGGTTCACCAACATGCACGTCACCGCCTGGCTCGGCCCCCACATCGACGTGCCCCATCTGGGAATCGCGTGGGGGACGCTGCCCGATCTGTGGTTCTACATCGACTTCAACCCCCGCTCCGATCTCATGCTCGACACCGATGTGCTTGACAAATACTGGGGCTCGCTAAACGAGGAGTTCTTGGAACTGCGGGCCGACGAAGGGCTGGCGCCGTTCACGTCCCGGGCGTTGTACGTCCGCCAGGCGCTGAGCGAGGTGGCCATCTGCTTCACCACCCCGGGCATCGTCTACGACGAGGGCCGGCTGAATCAGGTCAGCGAACTGGCCCACCAGCGACTCGACCAGTGGCTGGCGTGGGTGGACGAGGCCCAGCCAGTGCCGCTTGAGCGCCGGGAGCAACTGGCAGCCGACGATCTGGCCCGGCGGCGTAACATCGCCGAGAGAGACCCGGCCAACATCATGGGCGTGCGGTTCTTCGGAGAGGAGATGACCGACCGTCTGGTGCGGGCCCTGTGGGGCGGCGACCGGGTATTGCCCCGACCTGCCTAGGGGGGAGCTGGCATGTTGATCAAGAACCAGTGGTACGCCGTGGAATTCGGGCAGTGGGTGACCGACCAGCCGGTGCTGGCCCGGGTCCACGGCCACGACCTGGTGTTATGGCGCAGCCCCAACGGCACAGTCAACGCCCAGTCCGACCTATGCGTGCACCGAGGCGGCTCGCTGGCCGGCGGCTCGGTGGTGGGCGACTGCGTGCAGTGCCCCTACCACGGCTGGCGCTACGGCGCCGATGGGGCCTGCGTGGAGATACCGGCCAACCGCCCGGGCCTGCCCATTCCCAAAAAGGCCCGGGTCGACACCTATCCCTGCATCGAGCGCTACGGCTTCGTGTGGGTGTTCTTGGGCGATCTGGCTCCCGAGCATCGGCCCCCGGTGCCGGAATTGGAAGGCCTTGAGGAGCACATCGAAGCCAGGGCCGAGGGATACCGGGCGGTCATCGGCGAGTTCACTTGGCAGGCCAACTACGACCGGGTGCTGGAGAACGCGGTGGACATCGCCCATACCCCTTTCGTGCACTCCGGGTCGTTCGGTAACAAAGAGCAGCCTGAGATCCAAGACTTCGACCTCGACGAAACCCGGGTCAACGGCCACCTGGCATCGGTTACCGCCACCGTGGAGCTCGAACCTCCCCGACCGTCGGGTATGTGGCGGTTCATCTCCAAGAAGGACCGTCCGCCGGTGAGCACCTCCACCGGGTTCTACCCGCCCAACGTTTCGATGCTCATCGTGCGCCTGCCCATGGGCGAGATCCGCATTTTCACCGCCGCGGTACCCCGCGATGAGCACGTCACCGTCTCGAAGTTCTGCATGCTGCGCACGTTCTTCACCGGGGGCTGGGCCGACAAGAACTCCTACGAGCGCACGATCAAGATCTTCTTGGAAGACCAGCCGACTGTTGAGGGCCAGCGCCCGGAGCTGTTGCCGTTCGACCTGTCAGCCGAGCTCCACGTCAAGTCCGACTCCATCCAACTGGCCTACCGCCGCTGGCGCCAAGAGCAGATCGACAAGGGCTGGGCGCTCGAGACCCCGTCGGACGAGGAGGCCATGCGAGCCGCGGCGGTGATCCCCTCGCCAGGGCGCTCCAGCGACCCCGAGCTGACCAATGCCTGGGTGTTCCCCGCCATCGGCGAGAACCGATCATGAGCCTGTCGGCCGATCTCTGCGTTGGCACGGTGGAGGCCATTGCCAGCCGACTGGAGCTGGAGGAGACCGTGAACACCCCGCTGGCCTCGGCTATGGATGGCTCGCCGGTGGGCGCCCATCGGGTGCTAGCCCGCGACGGGGTGGCGGAACTGGTGTACGTGGGCATGACCGTGGAGGCCTTCGGGCTGGACAGCCACATGTGCTTCGCCTTCACGCCCGCGGCCAGCCCGGTGCCCCATTTCACGGTGGACTCGGTGTTGGCTGGCCCGCACTATGCCTTCCACTTGGATCTGATCCCCCGGGTGGACCCGGGCGCCAACCTGGCCTATATCGACCACTGCTACGGCCCCCTCACCGAGGTTCACGACGAGACCATGCAGATCGAAGGGCTCACTCCTGCCCACCTGTCGCCCCGCCAATGGCAGCTCATGTCGGCGTGGATGCTGGCCCACCGGGCCGACGAGGACGGCTTTCGAGCAGTGTTCGGTGCGGTGGCCGCCTACCGCGACCACTGGCTGAGCCTGGTGGCCGACGGCGTGCCCGAGGATGCCACCGGCAGGGCCACCGCCGAGCAGTTGGCTGATCGCGACGCCCGCAACCGGGCTGCCATCTTCAATCCGGAGGTCGACCCCGTTTGGGCCCGGGTCGATCAACTGCTCGGCCCCGAGACGAGCGCCGACATCCAGGCCAGCCTCAAAACCGCGGCCCGCTCCTGAGGAGGTCACCATGAGCGAAACCCAAGCCTCCGAATGGCAACAGCGCATCACCGGTGAGTGGTACGGGTTGCCATCGGTATTCGACGCCGAGGGAAACCACACCGGGTTCAACAAGGTCAGCAGGGCCAGCGTGTTCGCCGATGGCAAGGTCACCTACTGGATGCAGTGCAACTTCATGAACACCGGCCCCCTGCGCAACCGGTTCGAGATCAAGGACTTCGAGTTCGGCGTGGACGACAGAGGCAACGACCGCATCTACCAGGGTCCCGATTTCTACGGGGCCGGCCACCCCTATGGCTCACTGGTGGACTCGCACTACTACGCGCCGGGCTGGCGGGCCGACCTGAACACCATGAACCAGATCCTGCCCGACGGGGTGACCCAGGTGTACTCGTCGCTGCTCTATGAGGGTCCCACCATTTTCTCGGTGTTCAACGGGGTGTATCTCAACGCCGACGACTACGACACCAATCCCGATACCAAGGCGTGGATCGATGCCCACATCGAGTCCGAGCGGGAGTTGGCCGCATGGCCCCACACCGTGCCCGACCGCACCGGGGGCGAATGGGCCGGAGAATGCGAAGTGTTCGGGGCCGACCAGCAACGCCGGGGAACCGTGAGCGTGCGTCTGCGCCACGACCCCATCGACTTGGTGCGCGCCACCCAAACCCTTGAGCTCTCCGGGGCGATCAACTACTCACACACCTACATCCGCACCCGCTCCCACGGCAACCGCTATACCTACGACGGCCCCGATCTCTGGGGCAACGCCATTGCCTACGGCCGGGCCCTCTACACCTCCCAGCACCACGTCAGCGAGGCATTCAAAGTCAAAGGCCGTGAGTTCATCATCGACCGCGACTACACCCTGGCCGTGGCCTGGAAGCTCTATTCCGGCGACCGCATGACCGATATCGTCTTCGGCCCCCTGACCTTCACCCCCGACTCCTAGCCCACGGTCACTGAGACTGAGCGGCTTCCATCTTCCACGTCTTCGGTGATCTCGATGCCGGTGGTTCCGATTGGGTCGCGCATGGCCCAGAGGCGGCGGTGGTGGGTTGGGGAGGGTTGGTCGGCGGCTACCAGCATGGGGCCTACGGCCCGGCGCAGGGGCCAGTGGCCGTCGGGGTCGGGGAGTGGCGCTGTCAGGTCGAGGCGGGGCGCCTCACCGGAGGCTTCGGGGACCGCTACTCCCACGATGTCGGCCACCGACCGGCCGGCCAGGGAGAAGAACCCGCCGGTGAGCTGGCGGTCAGGGGCCACTAGGACGGAGTAAGACTCGAACTCGTAGCCGAAGCGGGGCCAGAGTCCCTGGCCGGTGAGGGCGCCGGGCTGCCACAAGGTGCCGAAGCCCACAACATCGGGGCCGAGATAGCGACGTTGGGTCCCGTCCACCTCTAGCTCGAATGCCCACTCGCCCGAGAAAGCGGCCATGGGGTGACCGGCTAGTTGGGGCGATGGGTGGCACCGTTGGGTTACCAGCAGCCGGCCCTCTCCAACTGGCTCCACTATCCGGCGCTGGGCCACCTCGCCGCGAAACGTGCCGTCTGGGTCATAGACGTACTCGTTGATCAGCCAGTCGCCGCCGAAGCGGTCTTTCTTGCTCATGCCGGTTCGAAGTCCAAGGCCCCGTAGGCCGCTCCGAGTCGCTGCTCGCCCCGATACCAGATGTGGAGCACCGCCTTCATGCTGCCGTCCCGCGACACCACTTCGCGCCGCCACACTCGGAGCCCTCCTGAGAGGAGGTGGAGCTGGCCGCTGAAGCCCCGGCCGCCGCTGAGGCTGCCGCTGCCCATCAGATCACCCTCTGGTGTCCACGCCGTCCAGCCGTCCGACAACAGGGGGAACGACAGCCCCGATGAGTAGTCAGCCCCTGATAGTTCCACTTCCCAAGAGCCGTCTTTAACAGCAACCGCCTCCGCATAATCAGCTGCGCCGGTCGGTGTGTACTTGGCGTCGAGGCGGTACAGCTGGCCCGACCAGCGGCCGGGTCGGAGCAACAAGAGCTCACCTCGGCCTGCGGTTGGGTCGTCTCGCAACACCTGGGGATCCATCTCCGCCACAGGGGGAGGCTCGGGGCCAGACGGGTCGATCTGACGCTGGTATTCCCCCACCACTGTCCATTGGAGCCGATCGCCCCGGCTGAGCAGGGCCAGTGAGAGCTGGCGGGTGCCGTCGGGCAGCACCATCAAAAAGAACCGCTGCGAAAGTCCCAGGTCGGGCCAGTAGTTGTGGGCGGCGACCAGGCCGTCGCCCAGCGCCTCGGCATAGCCGATGTTGAGGGGGCCCTCGTAAGTGCGATGCGATCCGCGATCGGCAATGGTGTAGACCCCCGACAGGGAGAACGGCCCTTCGAACTCGACCTCCACCGTCACCCGTCCGGCCTGGTCGTCGGCCTTCACCGATCGGGTGTCACGCCCTAAGCCGGCAAAGCGGCCGTCGGCGTCATAGACCTCGGCCGCGCCGATCCATTCTCCAACTCCTTGGGAGAACGACCCTTGGCTCACATCCGGACCAGGCGCACTGTCTGGGTGGCCACCGGGGTGGCGGCCAGCACCGGGCCGAGGTCGGTACCGGGAGGCTGAGGAGCCAGATACCGGCCTTCGGTGGCCAGCTCAAGCCCGTCTTCGGCAAACGGGTAGGGGTCCAGCCCGTAGACCCCTTCGGGGCGCTCGACCACCGAGATGGTCACGTCGTCGCCCACCGCCCGGGGCACGTTGGGGAAGTCCGACTCTCCTCGCTCGCCTTCCGGAGCCAAGTGGAAGTACAGGGAGATGGTGTCGAAGAACTGGAGCTGCTTGTAGGCGTGGAACAGGTATTCGTCGGTGGCGTGGTCGGGATCGTCGGCGGCCAACCGATCCTTTAGGCGGCGCTGGCGGTTTTCCTCGTTGCCCAGCATGGCTTCGACCTCGGGTCGCAGCTCGTCGGGGATCACATCCAAGAAGATCTTGTCGCTCAACCCGTATCGCCCTCGATACAGGCCATAGGTGTGCATCGACGAGATGATGCCGCTGAACGGGTGATGGTCCTCGTTGAACGCCGGCGATCCCGCCGATGTGGCCACGATCTGGGGCAGCGGTGTGGCGGTCAGGTTGTAGGGAAGGCCGGTGTCGGGGTTCTGAGGGGCCTGGGCGTCGAGGGCGGTCCAGCCCTGGTCGTGGTGGTCGACGATGAACTGCATCGGCTCAGCTGGCTCCAACCCGTCGAACTCGTCGTTGCCGAAGTTGGCGGCCAACGAACCGGCGAAGGCGGTGTGCTGGTGCATGGCGATCACGAAGTGGGGGGCGTCGGCGCTCCCTCCTGGGGCGCTTTGAACGATCATGGCCGCTGCACCCGGGTGAAGTCTTGAATTTGGAACAGGTTGGTGGCGCCGTCGCGCACCTTGTGGGTGATGATGCGACGAGTGTCGGGGTCCAAGAAGTAGTGGTTGTTGTAGACGATGTTGTTGCTCACTCGGCTGTCGATGGTGAAGACGTAGTTGTACGGCGTGAGCTCGGCGCCTTCAAGGCTGAGCTGGTCGCTGTCGGCGAAGCACCGCTTGCCGTCGACTTGGATCGGGGTGTCGAAGATGGTCTCACCCACACCGTAGAGATTCTCGAAATGCTCGTGGAGGTGCCAGGTGTTTTCGTCGAGCCAGTACACGTCCATGTGAACGGCGCTGGATTCGAGGAAATCGCCATGGGGGCTGAAGCTCTTGCACAACCCCTCCCAGTGGCCCATGAAGCACTGATACGGCCGGGGTGAGGCCGGCCCGTAGTTTCTGGTGTCGCTCACCTTCGGAATCGTAGAGTGTGCCGGTAGTGGATGAAACCGTGTTCCCGTGAGCGGAACAAAGAGCACCGCATGATCGTCCGAGGGCTGCACTTCTCATTTGACGCCCAGGGAGATGCCGCGTTGGCCACGCTGTTCTACCCCGGTGATGACGGCCGACTGGATGAAGCCCGTCTGACCGGGCAAGTACCGGCGGCCGAAACCGATGCTCCGTGGCCGGTGGTCGTCATCATGCCCGGCATCAACGTGGTCCCTGACAGCTACCGATGGCTGGCCCACCGCTTGGTTGCCGACGGGCTATGCGTGGTGACCTACGCGGCCATCGGATCGCTGGGACCGGCGGGGCGTGGGATCACTCCTGGCATCGACCTGGCCGCCCTCGCCACCGACACCATCGGCACCAGGCCGTCGTCCACCGCCCTCGGACCGCTGCTCGCTCACCTGGCTGAGTTGGCCGCCGATGAGCACGCCCCGGTGGCCGGGCACCTGGATTTGGGCCGAGTCGTCGTGGGGGGCCATTCGGCGGGGGGCACGGCGGTATTGCACAACAGCGAGCCCAAGTGGGTGCCGGGCTTGCAGGCGGTGTTCGCCTACGCCGCCCACACCATGATTGCCACGGCATTGGGCCATGGTGAGGCCGCGGTGGCATCCATCCCGGCCAAGGTGCCGATCATGCTGCTGGGCGGCGCCGACGACGGGGTCATCGCGGCGAGCCGCGACCGCTACCGGGCCGACGACGGCGCACATGATCCCGTTCGCCGAACCTTTGCCGAGGCCATTCATCGCCAACAGGGGGATACCTGGCTGGTCGAGTTGGCCGACGCCGGACACTTCGCCATCTGCGATCCGGTGGACACCACCAGCGGCCGCTCCTTTCTGGAACCCGATTCCGAGAAGAACGACCCGGCCATCCGAGAGATGCTCGGCGACCTCATCGCCGCGTTCATCGCCGCCAGCCTGGGCTGGCCGAGTCGAATCAGCATGGAGCATTTGGTCGATCGCCCATCGGTCAGGCACTGGGATCGACGCTGAAGCAATAGCATCAGGAAGGGGACAGAGTGACCAAGCGTATCGTCATCACCGGCAGCACCAGGGGTATCGGCAACGGGCTGGCCCGCGAGTTTTTGAAGCGCCGGTGCCAGGTGGCCGTGAGCGGCCGTTCTCCCGACCAGGTCGACGAGGTGGTGACCGAGTTGGGCCAGTACTACGGCGAGTCCAAGGTGTACGGCGCGGCCTGCGACATCACCGACCCCGGACAGCTCCAGGGATTGTGGGACAGCGCGGCCAACGCCTTCGGCGGTGTCGACGTGTGGATTAACAATGCGGGTATCAGCATCACCCGCCAGCCGCTTTGGGAGCAGCACGACCACGAACTGGCTGCGCTGGTCGACACCAACCTCACCGGCGCGCTGCTGGCCAGCAAGACGGCCATCGCCAACATGGTGGGCCAAGGCCACGGCCAGGTGTGGAACACCGAGGGATTCGGTTCCGACGGCGCCACCCAGCCCGGCATGGTGGCCTACGGGGCCACCAAGCGGGCGGTGCGCTACCTGCAAAAAGCCCTGCGCAAGGACACCGCCGATACCCCCGTGCAGGTGTGCACCGTGTCGCCGGGCATTGTCGTGACCGACCTGCTCACCGGCGACTACGACCTCACATCCGAGCAATGGGAGAAGTCGAAGAAGATCTTCAACATCCTTGGCGACCACGTGCATACCGTCACCCCCTGGCTGGCCGACCACATCTTGGCTGCCGACAAATCGGGGGCTCGGGTGGTGTGGCTGACCCGGCGAAAGGCCTTCGCCCGATTCATGATCGCCTCGTTCCGGAGGCGGGATCTATTCGCCCAGGTCGAGGGGGCGTGAACGGGCAATAGCGTTGGGGTCGCCGCCCAGATAGCTCTGCACCACCGCGGGATCGGCTTGCACCTGGGCGGGAGTGCCCTCGGCGATCACCGCTCCCACCTCCAGGGCGATCAAGCGGTCGCACACCGAGGTCAACAGCGGCATGTCGTGCTCGATCACCACCAGAGTGATGCCATAGACCTCGCGGATCTGGGTGATCACCGCTCCCAAAGCCTCGGTCTCGGCTTGGGCGATGCCGGCTGACGGCTCGTCCATGAGCAGCAAGCGGGGGCGCAGGGCCACGTTGGAGGCCAGCTCGACCAGGCGCCGGGTGCCGGTGGACAGCAGGCTGACAGGCTGGTCGCCCAATCCGCTCAGCCCGAACATGGCCAGCGTCTCCGACGTGTGGTCTTCCAGCTCTCGCTCAGCTCGCGAGCCGCCCACAACGAAGCCATGCTGGTGCGCCCGCTGATTGGCCAAAAAGACGATGTCGCGGGGGGTCATGGTGGGAAACAGCGGAGCGTTCTGGAACGAGCGCACCAGACCTCGTCGGCTGCGGGCTTCCGGGGTCAGCCCGGTGATGTCGGCACCTTCGAAGATCACCGTGCCCGCTTGAGGGCGCAGATAGCCGCTGATGAGCTCGAACACGGTGGTCTTGCCCGCACCGTTGGGTCCGATGAGCCCAAGCGTCTCGCCGTCGTCGACGGTGAACGACACATCGTCCACTGCCACTAGGTCGCCAAAACTCCGGGTGAGGCCTCTCACCTCCAGCACCACGCCCGCCGACCTCGAGACTTGGGCAAATGGCGTGGCCGTCACCGACGCGGCGCCAGCCTCGAATTTACCAGCCTCATCTCGGGCTTGGACCGGATCGATGCCCCTCAGCCGGGCGATCTGGTCGATGAGGTTGCGCCGGGTGGAGGCCAGAAGGCCGTGGACACCCCGAGGCTGCTCCAGAATCAAGATCAGCCAGGCCGCATTCAAACCGGCAAGAGCCGACAGCTCGAGATCGAAGAACTCCCGGGCTCCGATCAGGTAGGCCGCACCGATGAGGGGGCCGGTCAGCTCCGAGAGGCCGCCGATGACGGCCAGCGAGACCACGTTGATGCTGTCGCTGGGGGTGAAGATGCTGCGGGTGACGAAGGTGTTGCTCATGGCCAGAATCACGCCGCCTACTCCGGCCACGAATCCGGCGAAGCCATAGGCCTGCAACAGCAGGCGCCTAGGGGCTATTTGCAGCACCCGGGCCGCGGCCTCGTTGTCGCGCACCGCCACCAGCGAGCGGCCGAATGAGGATCGGCGCAGCACGTGGGCGATGGCCAGCACGCCGGCGAACACCGCCAGCGCCACAAAGTAGAAGGCCCGCGAGGTGGTGAGGTCGATTCCGAGCACGCTGGCCGGCCGCGACGACAGACCGGCGCCGAACGCCCAGTCCTGGCGGAGCAGCCAGCTGAAGGTGGCCAGGGCGAAGGCCAGCGTGGCGATGGCCAGCAGCAGGCCCCGCACCCGCAAAGCGGGCAGGCCGACTGCGGCCGACGTTGCGGCGCCAACTGCTCCGCCGCACAGCAGGCCCAGCAGCAGGCTGCCGGTTTCGGTGGCCACCCGAACCCCGGCCACCGCGCCAATAGCGGCGAAGGCCACTTGGCCAAGCGACAGTTGGCCGGCCAACCCGGTAAGGAAGCTCACCGAGATTCCAATGGTGGCGAAGGCGATGATGGTGGACAGCACGAACGCCGACCGGTTGCTGATACCCAGGGGTACCAGAGCAGCGCCCACCGCGGCTGCGCTGCCGGTGACCCAGGCCAGGTTCCGGATCAGCCAGATGTCGCGGTAGGAGTCGGGCAGCCGGCGGCTGGGGGACAAGCTGGACCAGCGCTCCGACAGCTCTCGGCCGACCCGCACTTGCATGGCCACCCCCACCAGGATGAGCAAGAACAGGGCCACCTCAAACCACCCGGTGGCTTCGGGATTGGAGGCCAAGATCTGCTCGACCAGTCCGATTCCCAGCCCGGCGAGCAGCGCAATGGGAAGGCTGGCAAACCGAGCCAGGGTCGCCACCGCGAGGCCGCGAATGATGAAATCGGGACCCAGAGCGTCGGCGGTGACCGTCGACTGGTTGGGAAGGATGAGCATGGCCGCAAAGGCGGCGATGCCCCCAGCTAGTGCCCACGACAGCATGGCCATGTGCCGAGGATCCACTCCGGCCAAGGTGGCCGAGTCTGGATTGGCGGCCGCACCCCGAATGGCGAGGCCGAACCGGCTGCACTGAAGGAACAGATAGAGCCCGCCGACCACCACCGGCGACAGGCACAACAGCGCGGTGGCCGACGGCGACACGAACACCGTGAGGTCGAATTGGGGAAATCCCGGAGGCTGGGGAAAGCTCCCCCCGCCCAAGCCCCCCTTGGAGAACGACAACGCCAGCAGGAGCAATGCCTCGGCGGCCCCAAGGGTTGCCACCATCGACAGCACCTTGGGCGCGGCAGCCAGTTTGCGGACCACAAAGGACTCGATTCCCGCGGCGATTAGCGCAGCGACGATCAGCGCTCCGAGAAAGCCCAACCAGTAGGGCACTCCGTAGTCGTTGACCACCACCGACATCATCGCTGCGGCCACCAGACCGATTGAGCCGTGGGCGAAGTTGATGAAGCCGCTGGATCGGAAGGCCAGAACCAGCCCGATGCCCAATAGCGCATAGCCCAGTCCGAAGATCGTTCCCAGCAACAACAGCGGGCCGGAGATGTCGAAGGAGCCCATCACTGTGCTCCGGTTCCACCGCCGCTGGTACGCAGGGCCTGGGCCAATCCTTCGAGATAGGCTGCCTGCAACAGGTCGGGTCTGGCCCGGAGTTCCGCCGCGGGGCCCGAGTGGCCGATCTCGCCCTTTTCCATCACATAGGCGTGGTCGGCAACCGACAGCGCAATGTTGACCGACTGCTCCACCAGCAGCACGGCCGCACCTTGGTCGGCGATGCGGCGGACCACCGGCAACAGGTCGGCTATCACCGCCGGGGCCAACCCCAGCGAGAACTCGTCGATTAGCAGCAGGCGGGGAGGGGAGATGATGGCCTTGGCCAACGAGAGCATCTGCTTCTCGCCGCCCGACAGAGTGGCCGCCCGCTGGCTCGACCGCTCGGCCAAGCGGGGAAAGAGGCGGTAGGCCTCGTCAATGCCCTGGTCGCGTTGCGAGCGGCTGACTCCGTGGGCGAAGAGGCTGAGATTGTCGGCCACGGTTAGGGGGCCGACAACGGCTTCGCCACCGACGATCTGATGCAGGCCCATGCCGACCCGCCAGGTGGGGCGAGTCTTGGTGATGTCCAGCCCGGCGTACACGATGCGCCCGCCGATGGTCGGCTCCAGGCCGGAGATCGCCCGCAACAGCGTGGTCTTGCCCGCGCCGTTGGTGCCCAACAAGGCGACCACCGCGCCCTCCTCGACTCGGAGGTCCACTTCGAACAGGACCTGCACTGAGCCGTAGGCCACCGACACTTGCTCGACACACAACAGCGGGGCATAGGAATCGGCGTCAAACACTCGTCGGGGCACGGTGGTGTCCTGGGCTTTGGCCACCGCCGTCTCGGCATCGCGCGCCGGTGACGCGAACCGGCGAATCGCCCAGCCGGCAACCAGCAGGGGCAGTCCCAGCCATCCGATCTTCCACTGGTCCGACCACGTTCCGATGACCTGGGCGTTGACCAGCGACCCGACCAGTGCCCCCGCGCCCGCCCAGAGCACCTGGCGGGCGGCAACCGAGCGCCGAACCGCGGGGGCCAGCGCCGGGAATACCGCGGCATCCAGGCCAGCGGTGGCCAAGGCGATGGCGCCGCCCGCGAACAGCCAGCACACCACCAGACCGATGTAGGTGAACGACAGGCCCCCCAGGAAAATCAGCGCGCCGGCGATCAGCAGCTGTGTTCCGATTGCATCGGATCGGCGGCTGCCTCCGAGCCGGTGAAGCCGGTGATACCACGGGCCGAACAGGCAGATCAGCGCGGCCGCCCCGGTTCCTGCGGCGAGCACGGCGGCGTTCTGGGCGGCGCTGCGCTGCCATTCCCCCAGCAAGAGCGATTGGGCGGCGTCGGCGCCACCGATCACCACCGCCCCCACGGCGAAGGCCGCCCCGTAGGAACGTCGGGCCCAGGGCACATCGAGACGGGCGACGGTTACCTCAGTTTCGTGGTCCTCGTCGTGGGCCAAGGCGTGGCGGCCGGCCCCCAGCGCGGTGACCAGCGTCAGCGCCGCGCTGATCCATAGCAGCGTGTCATATCCCACCGCCCCGAAGATGAGAACGACGAGCGGCCACGTCGCACCCGCAGCCACCGCCCCCCAGTACAACGACATGGTGCGGAACCGGTCGGCGGGGCGGACGTCGGTGGTCAGAAGAACTCGGTGGGCCACCAGCCCAGGGGCCGCGCCCGCCGCCAGCAGCACCCCACCGACGGTGAATAGGGTCAGCTCGATTGTCCAGGCCATCAGTCCCAGGCCCACCGCCGCCATCAGCCCACCCAGCATCAGCGTCGTTCCTGCGGGGAGCTTGTCCCGCAGCCGGGGTACCACCAGCGCCGCCACTACGGCTACGGCGCCCAGCAGTGCAGCCTCGGTTGTTACGGCCCCCAGCCGGTCGAGGCGATCGGCGATCTCCGCTCGTCTGAACAGCAATATCGGCAGGGGCGAGGCCAAGGCCGCACCCTGACAGGAGATCGCGGCCAAGAGGCGGGGGTTGCCCGGACGCCCCTCGGGCTCGTTGTCCATGCCGGCCGACTATCCGTCGAAGTCCACCGGATCGCCAACCAGCGCCATGCACTCGCAGTCAGAGTTGAACCGGAAGCGCCGATAGAGATCGCCTCCGGCGTAGCTTCCCTCGGTGAACTCCACCCCGTAGACCGACGCAGCTTCAAACGAGTCGCCCAGGGCCCATAGCGCTTCTGTGACCCCCTGGGCACTCACCTCGGTCATGTGCGGTGTGGCCGCCCTCAGCAGGCGCAGCACGTCGCAGTACATGAGCCCGGTGCGGACGTTGGCCCGCTCGGAGAACTCCAAACCGGCCGCGGCAAATATGTCGGCGCACTCCTGTTCGGCCGCGCTGGCCGGGAACGGGTACTGATCGTCGTTCACGTCGTAACCGGGAAGCACGCTTATGCCACTGGCGCCCGGCATCATCTCCGGGTAGTTGAACACGTTGAACTCGGGGGCGTCGTGGCTGGTTACGGCGTAGGCGGGGGCGAAGTTCTGGGTGATGCTGGTATCGATAAACCACGACACCAGTCGAGATCCCCCGATGGCCACCACCTTGTCCACCCCCTCTTCCTTGAAGTTGATGATGGCTTGGAGCTGGTCGTTGTTGAACGACGTCCCGTCGGTGGGGTCGATGGTGTTGTATGAGGCCACTTCTACTCCAGCCGCGGCCAGACGGGGGGCGAACTGTTCGTCGTAGACCCGCTGGCTCAATTCGGAGTCGATGGCGATGATCCCCAGCGTTGCGCCGTCGAACCAGCCGTCGTCGATGAGCCCCGTGGCCAGTCCGCCCACCAAGTCGTCGTAGGAGGGGAGCATCGGCGACCAGTAGTAGGGGGACAACTCCTCGAACCCCGCGTTGTCCACCGGATAGAGCGTGGCATCGAACATGAGGGTGTTGGCGTTGCGATAGCAGGGCCGGGCGTTCTCCTGGAACTGGCCGGTCATCACTACCGCGAAAGCCCTGTGGTCCTGGGTGATGGCGTTGCACAGGGCTTCCTCGGCCACCGGACCGTCGGTGATGGCGTTGAACACGGTGACCTTGGCCTCCACCTGTCGCCCGGCGATTCCGCCCTCGGCATTGAAATGGTCCACCAACGCGGCTACCTGGGCCTCGCGATCGCCCTCGTCAGGGGTCTCCCAGCCGAAGGCGGCGGCCACGGCCGAGGTGTCGGTGATGATGAATGAGATGGTGATCGTGTCATCAGTCACACCGGGGGTGTCCGATCCGGCGGGTACCAAGCCACCGGTGGTGTCTTCGGGCTGGGGGGCCGGCGCCTCTGACTCGTCGGGCACATCGGGGGCGGCTGCTGTGGTCGGGGCCGCGGTGGGTGCGGCGGTTGCTGCCGAGGGCGTGTCGTCGGCTTCTTGGGAGCAGGCCGCGGCCACCAGCGCGGCAACCACCAGCAGCCCCAGCGCCCGAGAACGAACCGATGGCGAACGGCGATTGGCAAAGAAGATCATCGGACACACCCTTTCATATGGCTGGGTTCATGGGGCCGGGTTCATGGGCAGGAAGAACGGGTCGTATCGGCGGCCCGGACCGCCGAGTGGTAGGCCGAGCGCCGGCGGTTGAGCGCGTCCAGCGTGAAGTAGGCCACGAGGGCAAGCAGAGCAAGCACCAAGCCGGTCTGGCCCCAGCGACCGACGTCCAGCCACAGGTCGCCGACAATGTGCAGGAACTCGTCGTTCATCCCCGTTAGGTACAGGAACGCTCCCATCCCAGGGAAGAACCAGGGGAGCTTTCGCAGCGGGTTCACTGGGTGCCCTTTGCGGTGCCGAACTGATCGCCCTCTTTGCCGAACACCAAATATGAGGCGGCTTCCAGGCGGCCCCGCTCAGCGGGAAAGCCCTGCACCAGCCCCATCGACAGATCGCGCAGGCCACGAGAAATCGCCCCCTCCATCCCGGTGTTGCCGGTGCCGCATGCCTTCAGGGCCTGCACCGCGGCCTGGAAGCAATTGTCGGCAATCTCCCCTTTGGCGATCCGCCAGTTGGCCACCACATCATCTTTGGGGATGATCTCGGGGTCGGCCGTTTCCAGCAGTATCTGGCGACGGGCCCACAGGTACGCGGTGTCGAGATGGGCGCGCATCTTGCCGATGAGCTGGCGGTGCAGGTCGCTGCCGCCGATGGGCTCGTCGGTGCCGTGGTAGGTGGTCGTGGTCAGAAAGTCCAGAGCGAAGTCGTGTACTGCCTGGGCTGCGCCGATGTAAACCGACGACAGGGCCACCTGGTTGCCGACAAAGCTGCCTCGGCTCACCTGGGTCATCTTGACAAATGTTCCCGGCACGGTGAGCGCATTCTCATCGGGCACGAAGGCGTCCTCAAGCACGATGCCATGAGTGGCAGTGGCCCGCATGCCGATGGCGTCCCACTTGGCCCGCTCGCTCACCCCCGGTGTATCCCGGGGGATCAAGAACACCGACAGAAACTCTGAGGTGTCGCCGGTGTCAAGCTTGGCCGTAACCAGGTAGTCGTCGGCCACTCCAGTGGCGCAGCCGAACGACTTGACCCCGTTCAACAGCCACCCCCCCCGGGTGCGGGATGCCTCGGTGGCGATGGTCACCGCGGCGTTCTTGGATCGCACCGACTCGCTGGCGAAGTTGGCCACCCACCGGCCTTCGGCCCCCATGCGGCGCAGCACCTTCTCGCCGAACGCCCGGACGGTAGGCACTTCGTCGTCGGTGAACAGCCCGGCGTCGATGGCGGCCAGCGGCAGGAGGCCTCGAGACGATCCGCTGCACTGGAAGAAATAGGCCAGCGCCGTCGACGGACAAGCCGTGGCCATGGCAAAAGTGGCCGCCGCCAGGTCGCGCAGCCCCCCTCCGAGACCTCCGTAGGCGGTGGGAACGGTGAGCCCCAACAGGCCCGCCTCTGAGATCGTGCGGACGTGCTCGAGGGGGAACTGGCCCGAGCGGTCGGCCTCTACCGCCTGCTCGGCCAATGCGGGAAGCACTTGGTCGACCCGCCGAGCGCGTTCGCGCTCGGTTTCGGTCATGTCCTCCACCAGCAACTCGCCGGTGGCCCGATCAGCAGCCTCAGCACCCACCGCTCTTGCTCATTCTCCGCGGGCCGGCCGGAGGCCGAACATCAGATCGGCTTCTCCTGCTCCGGTGCTGGTATACGAACCGAACGTGTGCCCGCTCCAGTACACCGCACCGTCGGCATCCACATCCAGGCCAGTGGCGTCATCGACGGCGTCGGTGCCGAACTGTTGAACTTCGATCAGGTTTCCGGCGAGATCCAGCCAGACGAGGACAGCATCCCGTTCGCCCAGCGCACCTGATCCTCCCCCCAAGTCGCCGGTGACGCTGCCGGTGGCCACAATGAAGTCTCCGGCCATGCGAACCTCGAACGCCGAATCGGCTCCCGCGGTGCCCGCCTGCCAACGCCACTGCTCGGTGCCCTCGGCCCCTATCGACACCACAATCATGTCCCGCTCACCGGCGTTCTCAGCGGCAAAGTCCCCTTCGGTGGATCCGGCGAGGAGCAATCCCCCATCAGGGCCGAGGCCCACGCCCTGGGTCCAGTCCAATGCCGCGGAGCCGAGCTGGGTGGCCCAAGCCATGCTGCCGTCGGGATTGAGCCGCACGGCGAACAGATCCTTGTCGCCGGCGTGGGCCCCGCCGAGCACGCCTTCGGTGTATCCGGTCACATAGAGCCCGCCGTCGGGGGCCAGCGCCGAGCCTTGCCCCCAATCGGTGGCATCGGTGCCGATGTGCCGCAGCCACTGCTGGTTTCCCTGGGCGTCGAATTTGGCGGCAAAGCCGTCGAAACCCCCGAGGTCGGTGGCAGGGTCCAGCGAGCTGGAGGTATAGCCGGTGATGTAGGCACCTCCGTCAAAGGCAACCACGTCAAAGCCGCGATCCCACAAGTTGCTGCCAAACTGCCTGCTCCACAGCTCGTTGCCATCGGCGTCATAGCGAGCCAGCCAGACATCGGCCGACCCTTGGCTGGGCGCGATGAACTCTCCGTCGGTGACGCCGCCAACATAAATCGATCCGTCGGGAGCCACCGATACGCCGAGCGGGGAGTCGTTCTGCGGCCCACCGGCTTGCTGCGACCAGAGCAACTCCCCGGCGGGCGAGTAGCGGGCGAGATAGACGTCACGCTGACCTTGGTTCTCACCGGCCAGGCCGCCCTCGGTGACTGCCGCTAAGACCAGATCACCGTTTGGTGCCGCCGCAACTCCAAAGGAGGTGTCCGGCATCTCGGTGCCGACCTGGATGGTCCATTCATTCTGGGCGGCTGTTTCTGGCTTGGATTCTCCTCCGCAAGCCACCGCGCCAATGGCAGCGATCCCGGCAACGGCGAGAGCCGTCCTGAGACTGAACACCTCAGGCCGCGGCGCGGCCGCTCCTGCGCTGGCGGATCCAGAGCCCGACGAGCGCGAGCACCACGACCACGATGATCACGGGGAGCAGCCAAACCCATACCGAGCTGCCTCCGTCATCGTCATCGCTGGCTGGGGCCGCG
This sequence comes from Acidimicrobiales bacterium, assembly GCA_963663255.1. Taxonomy (GTDB): domain Bacteria; phylum Actinomycetota; class Acidimicrobiia; order Acidimicrobiales; family Bin134; genus Poriferisocius. The sequence goes on along the minus strand of OY760141.1, from coordinate 471,848 downwards.
GCTTCCGCGGGGGCCTCAGTCGGCTCCGGCTCGGGCTCGGGTGCCGGGGCCGCGGCCTCGGTCGGCTCCGGCTCGGACTCGGGTGTCGGCTCGGGCTCGGGGGCCTGGGTCGGCTCTGGCTCGGGTGTCGGCTCTGGATCGGGTGTGGGCTCGGGTTCGGGGGCCTCAGTTGGCGCAGGTTCTGGTTCGGGCTCGGGCTCAGGGGCAGATCCTGCGGCCAAGGTGAATTCCTGGGCGGCGTAGTTGGCGTTCGGACCGAAACCGTCACCGGCCACGACGAAGCACGCAGTGGTTTCGTCGCATCGTCCGGGCACAAAGACAACTGGGTATTCGAGGGAGCCGGTCCCATCGTCGCCGATGGTCACGATGTGCATGCCGTAATTGCTCAGCTCGCAATCGGCCGGTCCAGCCGCCGGGAAGGTGTAGCAAGTGACAACGGTGGCCGTCTTGCCCGGTAGCCAACTGGTCAGGGTAACGGTGACGACCTCGCCATCTTGCAGTCCCTCGCTATTGGAAAGCTCGAGAGTCTCTCCGTTATGACCCTCACCGTGGTCGGCTACTGCTGCCGGGGCAACAAACAGACCGGTAAGGGCGACAACGACACCAGCGATGAGCAGGCGTCGAATAGTGCGATCCAACATATCTTCCCCCTCTTACTGCCCCATAAGCGGCAATAGATTCCTTGAGATTGCGAATTGAGAAGCTCTTGTGCGGACAAGTGTTCCTTTGCCAGCAACGTCGGCCTTAGGCTAGAACGAAACAGTGTTCCGGTCAACGAAACACGCCGTGGTTGCCATCGGGTTCGCATTTGCCCTGCTCACTTCCTCCTGCGGCGGTAGCAGCTCCCAAGTTGAGCCCACCCACACTGAGCCCACCCCGGTCGAGCCCACCTTGACCGAGCCCACCCAGACTGAGCCCACCCCGGTCGAGCCCACCTTGACCGAGCCCACCCCGGTCGAGCCCACCCCGGTCGAGTCCACCTCGGTAGACGACAGCCCGGTTCCCCGGGATGCCGAGGGCAACATCATTCCCCCCGACATAGAACCGACTTCCGCAACCGACCAGCGGTTCTCGATCACCGTGGTCGACGACTTCGCCGATGGTCCCGCAGGCGCCGAAGTAGCCGACATGGACGGCGACGGCGACCTCGACTTCATCGTCAACTCATTCGGCTGGCGGGGCATCAACCCCACTCCGGTGCAATTCCCGCCGGGTTCCCTCACGGTGTATTGGAACGGCGGCCGCGGACTGGACGACTGGACTCCGCAGCCCCTGATCACCCGGGCAGACGGGGTTTATTTCCCCAATGAGGCTCTTCCCCATGACATCGATGGAGACGGCGACCTCGACTTGTTGGTCAGCGGGGGTTTCTTTGTGTGCGAGTTCAATTCGGCGGTGGGCCCCTGTGGCGCACTGTTCTGGCTGGAGAACACCGATGGCAGCTGGGCGCGCCGGGACATCGTGCCCCGCGGGTCTCCGCACTTCTATCACCGGGCCGAGTTTGTCGACATCGACCATGACGGCATTGACGACCTGATCACCGTGGCCGAGCTGCTCGACGACGCTGAGGCGCAGTGGTTCAAGGGCACCGAGGGGCCAAACCGCTTCGAGCCGACGCCGCGAGTCATCGGCCAAGGCGGGGGAAGCCTTCCAGTGGTCCATGATGTGGACGGTGACGGCGATTTGGACTTGGCCAGCGGCCAGTACTTCCTGGAAGGCCAGTCCTACGTGTGGTTCGAGAACATCGAGCCCCCGTCGGCCGACCGACCGGAGGGAGTCTGGGAACGCCATGACATCACCGACTCACAAGGGCGCACCATCCAGCTCTCGGTGATTCCCCGGCTGTTCGGCGATGGGACGGAAGGCTGGGTGGGCTCCAACCACGTGCCGGCCCCCGAATCCCCCGATGACCACGAAGCCGGGATCTACATAATGGAGCCCCCGTCCGATCCCCGGCTGCCCTGGGACCAGAGGATGATCAGCGATGGCATCGAGTCGCGTCCCACGGTGGGGGCCGCTTTCCAGGCTGCTCCCGGGGTTTTCTCATGGGGAGACGTAGACGACGACGGGGACATCGACCTCACCGTCTCAGGAGACGGCGACGACCGGGTGTTCTGGTTCGAGCAGACATCTCCTGGCCAGTTTGTGCAGCATGTGCTGGCCGAGTCGTTTGCCCAAGCAGCCGGTGGGACGGTGGCCGACCTCGATGGCGACGGCGACAACGAAGTGATATTCACCAGCTACGAAACCCACGAGGTGCTGATCTTCAGTTTCTCGTGAAGATGCACAGCGGAGCCCGTCAAATGGAGGGCCTTTTCAGCCTGTCGTGAACACGCCGACCTCCTCGAGCTCGGCGCTCATGGCGTCCAAGGCGTTGATCATGCTGGCCTGGAGCATGTAGGCCCGGGCCTCATCAGGATCGGCGGCCCGGGCGGCCATCAGATCTAGAGCCCGCTGGCGGGCGGCGCCGTCGGGGGCGGCCAGGCTCTGAGCGTTGTCGTGGGTGTGCCGCCTGACGTAGTCGATGGCCAGATTCCGCCGCAGTTCCGCGTGGTGAGCCAGGCGGTCAGCGCCGATGTCATTCCGCAGCATGGCGGCCACTGACGCCCCCAGCAGCACCGCATCGTGGACGCCACCGTTCATGCCCATACCGCCCAATGGATTGTTGATGTGGGCGGCATCTCCCATCAAGACCACCCGGCCCACCAAAAAGCGGTCGGCCACCCGCTGGTGGACCCGGTAGATGGTCCGATGGGCAACCTCGTAGGGCTCATCGCGGGCCACGATCCCCTGAAGCCGGCGCTGGGCGCTCAGGTCACTGAGCGCCTCGTCGTCGGTCTCGTCATCGCCAACGGGAAACAGCGCCCGCCAAAGATCCCGGGTTCGCAGCAGCACCAGCCACTCATCGGGATCAGAGATGTAGTTGACGTAGGCCAGGTCGGCGAGGTGGTCGGCCATCTCGAACGGGGTGGAGAGCACCAAGTAGCGGTCTTCGTAGGTCATGCCGTCGAAGCCCAGGCCCAGCGACTTGCGCACCGCGCTGGCCGCGCCGTCGGCGGCCACCACCGCATCGGCAGTCAGCGTCTCGCCGGAGGCCAGATGGGCAGAGGCGCAATCGCCGTGGTCGACCGCACCCACCACCTCAGCACCGAATCTGACGGCCACATTGGCCACCGGGCGGAACCGGTCGAGCATGATCTCGCACAGCTTGAACTGCTCGCATTGCAGTCGGAACGGGTGGTCGGTCACATCGGCCAAGGCGGTGAGGTCGAACTCGGCCACCACTCCCAGGCGCCGGTCCCGATAGGCGAACCGGGGGGCTACCAAGCCCCGCTGGACCATCTCGTCGACCACGCCGAAGCGGTCGAGCAGGTCGAGCGTGGCGGGGTGGAACGTCGACGCCCGCAACTCTCGAGGTAGCTCAGGGGCCGCCTCCAGCAGCGTCACATCGAGGCCGCCCGCAGCCAGCTCGGCGGCGGCCACACAACCGACAGGGCCGGCGCCTACGACGACCACGCGGGGTGGCATCGGTCAGAACTCGCGCAGCATCATCCCGTGGCCCACGAACTGGTCGTTGATGTCCAGCGTGCGCAGGGCGTGCCACAGGCAGATGGCGTTGATGGCCAGCACCGGCTTGTCCAGCCAGCGCTCGGCCTGGTCGGCCACCTCGACCATGGACAGATTGGTGCCGCACTGGACGATGGCGTCGATGTCGTCGCCGTCGAGGTCTTTGAGCACTCCGACAAGGGTCTCTGGAGTCACGTCGGCGATGGACGTGGCCGAATCACAGCGCAGGCCGTGGACCCGTTTCACCTCGTAGCCGCACTCGGTGAAGTAGCCGTACACCTGCTCGTCGGCGGCCGGCTGGTAGGGCGTCAGGCAGGCGATTCGCGACACACCGAGTCGCTCCAAGGCCGCGTTGCAGGCCGCCGCCCCCGATGTGATGCCGATGTCGCCGGCGATTTCCATCACCCGAGCCTGGAATGCGGCGTTGCCCTCCTTTCCTCCCCAGAAGGTCTCGGCCGACATCCCCATTAGCAGATGATCGGGCTTGCAGGTCATGAGATCGTGCACGGCGGTGGGGATGGTCTGGCGGATCAGGTCCAGAAAATGGAGGAAGGCCTCGTCGCTGCTCAAATCGGGGGCCTCGACCAAAAAGCGCCCACTGTGGAACGTGACCCCAGGGGGCCGCACTCGAGCGAAGTCGTGCTCGACCACGGTGTTGGTCGACGGCACGATGACCCCGATCTTGGCCCGGTAGCCGACAACATCAGGCATAGGCGTCCCTCTCGATTCGCACAATTGCGGAATGATGTTCCGCTCTAAGGAACACTAGCCGTCCCTGTCTGAGCGGCAATTGTCGATCCCCTGACCGTTGCCGGTTGGCTATAGTGCCGAGAACCTGCGGGTGTAGTTCAGTGGTAGAACCCCAGCTTCCCAAGCTGATGACGCGAGTTCGATTCTCGTCACCCGCTCCACAATGACGGGGCAGATCTATTTGGGCACGGTGGCCATTGAGCCGAACCGCTGGGGTTTGGCCGAACCCGGCGGGAATCCGCTGACCCGGGTGTCGGAGTGGTTGTCCACCATCGGCGAAGCGGGCTTCGACGGTTTGGAGCTGTGGGAACGCCATGCCCGTTCGGCCCCCGATGAGGAACTCGACGCGCTGCTGGCATCGGAGCTACCAATCGAGATCCTGAGTTGCTACACCAGCTGGGACGAGCCCGACGATGCCGATCGAGCCGAGACGGCGGCGTGGATCGAGCGGCTGGGAGCGAAGGGCGTCAAGTTCAACGTGGGCAGCGACCTCGACTCCATTGCCGACTACACCGAGCGGCTTCGGCGGTTCGAGGCCGAGGTGCCCGACGGCGCCCGGTTGCTGTGCGAGTGCCACTTCGGAACCGTGGCCGAGGATCCCAACGTGGCCCGCGTCATGTTCGACGCCATTGCCGATGCCGACCGACTGGGGGCCATCGTCCACGTCCACCCCATGGCCCGAGACGAGTGGTCTGAGCCGCTGGGGGTGCTCGGCGGCCGGGTGCGCCATGTCCACGTCCAGGTGGCCGAAGTCCCACAATCCACCAGCGCTGATGAATTGAGCGAGATACTGCGGCCGGCCGCCGAAGCCATAAGCGCTGCATCCCCCAACGCCACATGGACCATCGAATTCTCCTTCGGCATGTGGGGCTTCGGTCGCGACGGCGCCGAGTTCGACAATCCGGCCTACATCCTCCAGTCCGCCCAACGCGATCTAGTGGCTCTACGAGCCGCGCTCTGATTCCCGACGCCTCGGGAACCCTCGACAGGTCTGGGGCGTCAAACAAGTATGACCAAGCTGATCGGCTTGCTTGTCCTGCTCGGCTCAATCGCATTGGCCTGCGATTCTTCCGACACGACGGTGGCATCGCGTCCAACCGCGACCCCTGAAGTTCCTGTCACGGCAACCGCCGCTCCTGAGCCCACCCCCGCAGCCGTCTTGCCGCCGACCGTTGCCCGGTTGCCCGCTGACCCTGAGGCTCCCACAACCGAGTGGGTAGCCGGCATTAACGCCGCCGGGTGGGAATTCCACCGACATCTGAAGGGCAATGCGGTGTCCAGCCCGATGAGCATCGGTGTCGCCTTCAGCCTGAGTCGGGCCGGGGCCTGGGCTGATTCCAGGACTCAACTCGACAAGATCTTCGGGTTCCCGGGTATTGACACGCACCGCGCCGCCAACACAGTCGATCTCCGATTGGCCGAAGCCTCGGTAGAACCCACCATCTTGGAAGTGGCCAATCGGCTCTTCCCCGATGACGACTTCTCACCGCTGCCCGCCTTCGTTGACATCGCCTCAGCCCACTACGGAGCGGCCATCCAACCGGTGAACACTGCTGATGCCGGCAATGCAGCAGACGCCATCAACGGCTGGGTGTCGGAGAGCACCCGCGGGCTCATCCCCACCATCGTCGACGAGGGTTCGGTGAGCAACCAGGAGCTGATCCTGGTGAACACCGTTTATCTGAAGGCCGACTGGCTCGTGCCCTTCGTGGCTGACCTCACCCGAGTCGACGAGTTCACCACCGCCGAAGGCCAGCCAGTGGCGGTGCCGTTCATGCGCGACTACGACCCCGTTCAACGCCGTTTCGTCCGACTCATCCACTCCGATGTGGTGGAGCTCCCCTATCAAGGGGGCGAATTGGCCATGTGGCTGATCGTCCCCCACAGGCCCATCGGACTAGACGTTGTCGAGGATTCCCTCAGCGCCGTAGCACTGATCGGGCTGGATGATATGGCGCAGGAGGGTTTGGTCCACCTCACCATGCCCAAGTGGGAGCAGACACTGCCGCCCACCGACTTATTCGAATGGCTCTGTCCCCAAGGGTTCTGCGCTGGCGCAGGCTTCGACAACATCGCCCCCGGCATCTTCATCACCGCCGCCCTCCACGGCGCCAAGGTGATCGTGGACGAGAAGGGCACCGAAGCCGCGGCGGCCACCGCCGTGGGCTTCCCCGCATCCGAGTCTCCTGAGCCTGATCTCACTGTCGTTGCCGACCGCCCCTTCCTTTGGGCCATAACCCACCAGGACACCGGCGCACTGCTGTTCATTGGTCGCCTCGTCGACCCCAGTGCATAGAAGCAGGGGCGATCAGTAGCGGATGGCGCGGCTGGGGCAGAGGGTGGCGGCTTCTTCGACGGCGTCGCGCTCGGATTCGGGTGGATGCGGGTCGATGACGTGTGACAAGGCATCGTCGCCTAGTTGGAAGACCTCAGGCGCGACCCGCTCGCAATAGCCCACCCCCTGGCATTGGTGGTGGTCGACGGTGACGTGCAGCTTTTCGGCACCCATGGATGGTCTACAGCTTGGTGAGCAGGATCGGGAAGCGGCCGTAGGCGTCGTGGTGGCTGGCCTCGGTGTAGGACGGCGGGTCGTCAGGGTCGATCTGGATGCCGGCGTCGTAGAGTGCGCTGGCGATGTTCACCAGCGTGCCGTCGGTGCCCTCATCGTTGTCGGTGCGGGCCGAGAGGCCGGTGACCAAGGTACGCCCGATGCAGATGTGCTCGCCGCCGCCGAAGGTGAGGCCCCAGGGCTTCACTGAGCTCACCTCCCGGTAAGGCTTGAACTCACCGGCATCGGGGCCGAATACGTCAGGGTCGCGGTTAGCCGGGGTGAAAAGGCAAGCCACCCGCTCGTCGGTGGCGATGGTCTTGCCGTTGCTCAGCGCGAAATCCTCGTTGGCGATCCGCAGCAGGGCGGGCGACGGCAAGTGCAGTCGTAGGGCCTCATGGGCGGCCCGCTTGATGTACTCCCGGTCGGACACTTTGGCCCGGTCCTCGGGGTGGGCGTCGAACCACTCGTCAAGGTGGGCGATGAGGTGGGGAACCGAGTGGGTGGTGGTCTGGGTGGCTGCCACCAAGAACAGGCAGGCCTCCCGAATGGGCAGCCCCTCGTCCCAGTCGTCGTTCCAGTGCAGATAGAGCATGGTGATCAGATCGACGGGGAGTTCGTCACGATCGATCTCGCCTCGGTGGAAACGCTCGATGAGGGCCCGGCGGCGGGCCACCGATGAGGCAAAGAAGTCGCGGTCGAACTCATCCCTCACTGCCAAGATGCGCCGAATCACCGCATCGTGGTCCTCGGTGGACCACTCGACGGTGGCACCGGTGCCTAGCCACTCGACGTACTCCCGAAAAGCGGTGGTGCGCTCGGGAGTGTCCACCCCGTCGATCCCGGTAGTGGCAGCGGCAATGCGGGCCAGCATCGTGCGCAGCAAAACGCACAGGTCGGCCCGCACTACTCCGTCGTCGCCCCGGTTATGGCGGCACTCCTCCAGCGTCTTGCCGATCAGCGGGATCAGCTCGGTGTGCTCGTAGTACTCCAGTGCGGCCTTGGCGAACAGCGGGGCCTCAAGCCGACGGCGTTCGAAGTGCTCGTCGCCGTCAATGGTCAACAATGAACGCCCGAAGAACGGTTGGCTCTCCTGATGCGACCCCTGTCGAAAGCTCCGCGACCGCAAGATCTCGTCGATCTCGGCATAGGTGGTGAAGTGCTGCAACCCCACAATGTGCGGGGGCGGCGGCATCTCTCGGATAGTGGGCTCTCGAGTCGGCACAGTTGGACCTCCCTGGCGAACCAGAAGATAGCCGGTGAGCAATCGGGCAACTTGCGGGCTACTAGCGTGCGGGAGACATGCCGGTTTTGCTGGGGGCTTTGGCGTCGGGGCTGATCGGGGTTTCCGACTACTTCGGGCGCTACGCCAGTCGGCGTGCCCAGGCCATGACCTCGGTGGGCACGGCGTTCGTGGGCGGACTGGGAATAACGCTGGTGCTGCTGCTGGTAGTGCCCAGCGCTATCACTTCGGCAGATTTGCTGTTGGGGGCGGCATCCGGGGTGCTGATCGCCATTGCCATTTCGTCGATGTGGCACAGCCTGGCCGTTTCCTCGTCGGCTATTGCCTCGCCCATCGTGGCCGCCTTTACCGCGGTGGGGCCGCTGACCTATGGGTTTGCCACCGGCGAGCGGCCGACCACCACGGCGGCCATTGGCATCGCCGTGGCGGTGGCCGGCCTGCTCTTGGCGGTGATTGTTCCCCAAACGGTGGAGAACATCGGGGCGGGCATTGCCTATGCCGTTCTGGGGGGCCTGGCGTTCACAGTGGCGATTGTGCTGCTGGGTCGAACCGATGTGGACAGCGGCATGTGGCCCGCGGTCACCCAGCGGGCCGCCGCCTTGGTGTTCATGTTGATGGTCACCAGGGCGCGGCGCATCCCCCAGATCCTGCCCCGGTCGCTGCGGCTGGCCGGCCTCGCTGGGGGCATCGCCGGAGGCTTGGGCATGGCGTCGTTCATCGCTGGGGTGCAGCGAGGCCCATTGGGCGAGGTGTCGGTAGCCGGATCTCTCTACCCGGTGGTCACCATCGCCTTGGCGGTGATCTTTGACGACGACACCCTGCGATGGTGGCAGGCCATCGGCATTGCCGCCGTGCTGACCGGCACCACCCTGATCACTATCGGGTGAGGGCTGGTTTCAAACGTCTATTTCAGTCGGTCTAAATCGGGGAACGGCCATTTCCTCATTGACATGTTCGAACACGATCTCGACTCGATCGCCGATGGCAATGGTTTCGGGATCGCAGTCGATGATGTTGACCAGCATTCTCGCACCGGCGCCTTGGGTGCCGTCGAGTTCGACCACGCCGGTGACGTACGGCACCGCAGGGGCCAGGCCGGGGTGCAGCGGGTGGCGGACGATGATGCGGGAATAGACGGTGCCGGTGCCGGGGAGATCGACCCACTCCACCTCGCGGTGCTGGCACTCGAAGCAAATTGCATCGGGGGGGAACCGGAAGGTGCCGCAGTTGGTGCAGCGGGGCGCGATCAGACGGTCATCCCTCGCGGCGTCCCAGAACGGTTGCGTGCTCTCATCGGCATGGGTCTCGGCCAGGATGACGGGAAAGACCCCGGGCTGGACATCTCCGAAAGGGTTGTCGGTCATCTCACCTCCTAAGCAGTGTGCCGCTCACCGGCAGACTGGCCGGACCCCCGGTGACCAGGGCGATATCGGCGTCTTCCACCTGGTTGATGGCCGTGCCCCGCAACTGCTCGACCGCCTCGACGATGTGGGTCATTCCGATGATGTAGGCATCGGACAGATTCCCGCCGTGGGTGTTGACCGGAATCGTCCCGGTGCCAAACCGGATGTTGCCGTCTTCGACGAACGGCCCGCCCTCGCCAATGGGGCAGAAGCCGTAGTCCTCCAGTTGCAAGACCACCATCGGAGAGAAGTGGTCATACAGCAACGCCACGTCCACATCCTCCGGTGCGATACCGGCCATCTCGTAAAGGCGCTTGGCCACTGGCTGGTGACCCGATGACGCGAATTCCTCGTCCGGAGTCTGGCAATACCGGAAGATGCCCGGCCCCCATCGTCCGCTGCCACCGTGGGCCGAGCCCATGATGTAGGCAGGAGGCTGCTTCAGATCTCTGGCCCGGTCCGCAGCCACCGTGATCACCGCCACCGCTCCGTCGCTCTCCATGGTGTAATCGAGCAGGCACAGCGGATCAGAGACCATGCGGGCATCGAAGTAGTCGTCGAGAGACAGCGGTTTCCGTTGTAGAGACATCGGCCGCTTTATGGCGTTTTCCCGTTGGGAGATGCACACTTCGGCGAACGCCTCTCGCCGTGTGCCGTAGAGGTGCATGTGCCGAGCGGTGATCAACGAAAAACCATGGCCCGGCGACAGCATGCCGTTGTTGGCGGTAAAGGGGACTAGAGGCGAGATACCACCCCTCCCGTAGCCGCCGCCCCCCGTGCTCATCGTGGCGTAGGCCAGCATGCCGTCCATCGCGGTCCCGCCCAACCGTCGATTGAGCTGCTGGAGCGACATGAGCGTCACGCAGCAACTGGCCATCCCACCGGCGATGGCCGAGGCGGCCAGCCCCAGGGCGCCGGCCGAGCCCCCTCCGCCGGCGGTGGTGGTGGCCGCGAAGCGAATTTCGGGAACACCAATGGCGGCGGCCACTGTCGCCGGGTCGCAGGCCTGCGCGTAGATGGCGAACCCGTCGAGATCGGACACCGTGAGCCCCGCGTCATCGAGGGCGGCGAGGATTGCGGTACAGGCCATCGACATTTCGGTCTCGGGATACGACTGCCCCCGCTTCCAGTATGGCGTCCGACCGATACCGACGACCGCCGCCTGGTCCTTGATGGTCACGGCGTTCAGCCTACGATCCCACGTTCGCGCTGGTTGGCGATAACGTCTGCGCCTCCTTCGATGGAGCTGACCCCAGTCTCATTGCCGACACCCCTAGCCGAACGAGTCGCCGTGCGGGTTTTCTCCTCAGCGTCTAAGTTACGGTCGAGCCGGGGAGAGGAGGTCGGGAGGGGGGCAATCCTCTCCCCGGCTGCGATTTCGCCATTGTCATTGGGCGATGAGAGCCTGGACCTCGGCCACTCTTTCTCCCACCTCTTCGGGAGTGGGAGCTTCCAGGTTCAGCCGCAGCAGGGGCTCGGTGTTGGAAGGGCGCAGGTTGAACCACCAGTCGCCCAGGTTCACGGTGAGGCCGTCGAGGCGGTCTTGATCAGCATCGGCGTAGGCCGTGGCCACTAGTTCGATTACTGCGGCGGCATCTTCCACCACAGTGTTGAGCTCGCCCGATGAGGCGTAGCGGTCGAGATCGGACACCAGGTCGGCGAGCCCGGCCGGGTGGCGGCTGATGGCTTCCAACACCACCAGGGCGGCGATCAGTCCGCTGTCGGCTCGGAAATTGTCTCGGAAGTAGTAGTGGCCGGAGTGCTCGCCGCCAAACACTGCCCCGGTCTCGGCCATGGCCTGTTTGATGTAGGAGTGGCCCACCCGGGTGCGTACTGCCGTTCCGCGCCCCTCGGTGATTACTTCGGGAACCGTCCGGGAGCAGATCAGGTTGTGGATCACGGTGGCACCGGGATCGAGGGCCAGGATCGAACGGGCGATGATGGCGGTGGTCAGCGATCCCGACACCGGTCGGGCTGTTTCGTCCACCAGGAACACGCGGTCGGCGTCACCGTCGAAGGCCAATCCGATGTCGGCGCCCACCTCCACCACCCGGTCTTGCAGGTCCCTCAGGTTCTCGGGCTGGAGGGGGTCGGCCGGATGGTTGGGGAAGGTGCCGTCCAGTTCGGGATACAGGTGGTCGAGCGCGAAGGGCAGCCCGTCGAACACCGCGGGCACCACCAGGCCGCCCATGCCGTTGGCGGTGTCGGCCACCACCACCAGCGGGGCCAGCGCATCCACGTCTACGAACGAGCGCACGTGGTCGACGAAGCCGCTCAACAGGTTGCGGGTGGTGCGGGTGCCTTTGGTCGGCGCCGGGTCAGGGCCGGCGATGGCCATGGCCTTTACGGATTCCAACCCGGTGTCGGAGCTGATCGGCGCGGCCCCGGCGCCGCACATCTTGATTCCGTTGTAGCCCGCGGGATTGTGGGAAGCGGTGAACACCGCGCCGGGAAGGTCAAGCGTTCCCGAGGCGTAGTAGAGCATGTCGGTGGCGCACAGCCCCACGTCCACCACGTCGACCCCGTGGTCTATTGCCCCGTCGCCGAAAGCGGCAGCGAACTCCTCGCCCTCGGGGCGCATGTCTCGCCCGACCAGCACCGCCCTCGCTCCCGATGCGGCCGTGAACCGGGCGAACGCCCCGCCGATGGCTCGGGCCCCGTCGGCGTCGATCTGGTCGCCGACGGTGCCCCGCACGTCGTAGGCCTTGAAGATGGCGTTGTAGTCGGTGGCCATGCCGATTGGGGCCTAGTGCTTGTGGGGGTTTGGCGGCATTGGGCGGCTATTGCTTCTTGAGGTATCGAGACATTCAGCGCCCTTACTGCTTCTTCAAGTTCTGTTTCATCTCGTCGAGTTGCATCAAGATGGGATAGCCGCTGACGCTGATGGCGTTGCCGTGGCCGGTGTGATGCACGTCGAACACCGACTGGAGGGCGGTGTAGTAGCCCTGCACATCGAGGGTCTGGTTCACCGCCCGCTTGGCCTGGGCCAGCCCGAAGGCGTTGTTCTTGGCGATCTGGGCCGCCAGCTCGTGGGTGCGCTCCCAGAGCTGGTCGCGGGCCACCACCTCTCGGGCCACCCCGATTTGGACGGCCTCTTCGGCACCCAGCGTGCGCTGGGTGAACAGCAGATCCTTGGCCCGGCGGGCGCCCAGCTCCCAGGTGTGGCCGTGGTACTCCACCCCGCCGATGGCCATAAGCACCACCGGGTCGGAGAACTCCACGTCGTCGGCCACCACCAGCAGGTCGAGCGGCCAGATCAGGTTCAGGGCCCCGGCGATGGCCTTGCCCTGAATGGCGCCGAGGGTTGGCTTGGGGATGTTGCGCCAGTGCCACGAGTAGCCCAGGTACTTGCGGGCCTCCCACCGGTAGATCTTGTTGAGCTGCCAGCTCCCGTCGGGTTCGGCCAGGGAGACCGCGTCGGGGTCGGGGGCGCCGCCGCCCAGATCGTGGCCCGCGGAGAAGTGCTTGCCCTCGCCCCGCAGCACGATGACCTTCACATCATCGTCGTATTCGGCGGCCAGAAAGTGGTGGTGCAGCTCGTCGAGCATGCGCTCGTTCTGGGCGTTGGCCTTCTCGGGTCGGGCCAGCGTGATGGTGGCCACCGCATCGGCGGTCTCGTACTCAACGTATTTGAACTCGTCCATGGAGTGTCCTTACGGGAATTGATTGTTTCAGCTAACAGATATGTGTAGGGTGCAAAAAGCAGTCGGAACCGGCACCGCCCCAGAGCATAAAGGGTTCCCCTCAGAATCGAATAGACGACGAAGGGAACCCAATGGCAGTCACCGAGGTAGAGCGCACGGAGTTGGCTAACCGGCTGGTATCGGTCATCGGCGAGGAGGCCACCGAGACGCTCATGAGCTGCATCATTCCCGAAGGCCGGGACCAATTGGCCACCAAAGACGACATCAAAGTCTTGGAATCCACCTTGCGAGGTGAGTTCGCCGAGTTCAGGGGTGAGATGCGGAGCGAGTTCGCCGAGTTCAGGGGTGAGATGCGGAGCGAATTCGCAGATCACAAGGGCGAGATTAAGCTGGCGCTGGCCAAACAGACCCGCATGTATCTGACGACTTTGGCGGGGTTTATGCTTACGACGTGGGGGGCTTTGATTGTCCCCGCCGTGGTGTGATGGACCACTAGGCCATCACACGTAGCGGAGGGCGGCGGCTTCGAGTACGGCCAAGGTCCTATCGGCACTGGGTTTCCAGTCGAAGGCTGGGCGGCGGTCGATCAGGGCTTGGCGGGAGCGTTCCAAGATTTCGGGAGCGAGCTCGTCGAGGCACTGGGTGAGGTCTTCGACGGTGGAGCCATAGCGGATATCGGCCCCTTCAAAGGTCTCGTCGAAAAAGTCCCAGTCGCTGGTAATGGCGGGCACGCCCGCCCCCAGGCAATCGAACGCCGTGCCGGTGGTGAGCATCCCAGACGGGGCGAACGGGAGGATCACCGCGTCGAAGGCCTTCATGCGCCGCAGGTACTGATTGAAGTCGAGATGGCCGTGCTCGGCAATAATCCGAGGGTCGTCGGGCACGGCCACCGACAGGTCCACCCGGATGACGAGTTGAATGTCGTCCCGGCGGCAGGCGGCTACCGCGTCCACCACCAGTTGGAGGTCCTTTTCCACCCGGGGGGTGCCGATCACCGCCACCCGCAGACCGCACGGCGCCCAGCCCTCGGACAGTTCCACGTCCTCTCGGGTGGAGTTGGCCACGGCCTCGTACTCGCGACCCCAGTGGCCGTGGGCAATGATGTGGTGCTCGGTGTGAGTGCCGTAACTGTAGGTAGCCAGGGCCACATCCCGACCCACTTCGCTGTGGTGGATGACCGCGTCGGCTGCCTCGGCCCACAGCTTGTAGCTGGTGGCGGCCTCGTCGGTCTTGAAGAAGTGGGGGAGCAGGTTGTGCTGGGTCCACACGATGGCGGTGCCGGTGGCCTTTACCTGCTCCAGCACCTCGGCGGTTCGATCAGGATCGACGCCGCTCCACCACTCGGGCCAGGCCATGTGCAAGACATCTATGTCACGAAGTCTCCGCACCAGCTTGTCGTCGGGAATGCCCGCGCCGGTGGTCACCACCCGGTTGGCCAGCGGGTCATACAGCGACCGGTCGTAGGGGTGGCCGTGGATGGTGCTGGCCACCCGCAGGCGAGGGGTGATCTTCCAAGTGAAGTCCACTGCCGCGGCCGGCTCGAGCTCAGCCTGGTACACCCGGGGCAGCTCACCCCAGAAGCTGCGCCATTCGGCGATACCGGCGGTGTCGACGATATGGAGCGGGCCCGAGTCGATCTCCACATCGATGGGGCGAGACTCTGATTCGGCTACCGAGATGGTGAGCGGCCCCGGCAGACCATCGGGATCGTCGAAGCGAAGTTGCTCGGACACCACCAGCGAGCGGCCCTTCACCTGGTAGGTGGCCGTTCTGGTTCCGGCGACGGTTGCCTCGCTGCTGCCCGCGGGTGCCCAGCCGTCGTGGATGATGGTGACCGTTCCCGGAGAGTGCTCAACCGAGGTGGGTAGATTCGCGGGCACGAGGGGGGCATTGCTGGTGCCGGCCATTTCGTCTCGCCCCTTCGGGCTGATCACCGGCAGCATCACCGGGTGGCCGCTGGTGGGCTGCTCCAACAGGCCGGGACCCCGGGGGGAGGGGGAGTAGTCGGCCGAGAAGCCGAAGACGGTGGGGAGGGCCAACGACAGCGACTTTGAGCGGTACGACCACACCGTGGCTCGCCCGGAATCGTCGAATCGCACGAAGCGCTCGGCCGGCAGGAAGGCTTCGGTTGTCGGCGCGCCGACCACCTCTGGTCTGCGCCGCAGTTCCAGGGCGGACAACAGGAGCTTTCCGTAGATGTCCAAGGTCATCTGAAGCCGTCGGGCCGGGCCTCGATAGAACATGGCTGCCCGGCTCTGGTGGGCGGCTATGACGCCTCCGGGAAACCACTCCAAGATGTCGTCCAGCGTGGCATCGGCCCGGGCCAGCCAGCGGTCTTGAGGGGCTCTTAGGTCACGTCCCGCCGCGATGGCGGCCAACTCGATGGTGATGGCCATGCCCAGCGCGCCGATGGAGCGCCCCCACACGACGGCCCCGCCCGGCTGGGCCAACTCGTCGAGATCGCGAAGCACTTGGGACAGTCCGTCGGCCCACCCCGGACCGAGTTGGTCCACAAGGGGCTCGGCGAACAGGTACATGTCGGGGGTGTAGATGTCGTAGTGGACCCAGGCCCCCATGCCGTCGTTGAGCCATCCGGTGGGGCTGGTGAACATCGAGCGCACCCGCTCCAGCAGCTGAGGAAGCTCATTAGGCTCGTCGTCTCCCCGGAGGCGAGCCAGAGCCCTCAGACATCGGGTGGCCACCACCGCGAAGTTGGGGGGGATGGCGTCGGTGTCGTCGAGCCGGGCGATGATCTCCTTGGAGTGCACGGCGTCAAGCACGGTGTCATGCAGTTCAGCGGGCAGCGCATCGAGCCCGCCCAACCGCAATACGGTCTCACCGACCCGGTAGCTATAGAAGCCCTCAACTGAGGGGGGGTCGAGCGAGGAGATGAGCGGCGCGATTCGGTCTTGCAGATCGCAGCCGGCGACCTGGTCTACCCCGCAGTCGATGAGCAGCCCCAGCACATACATGAGGTCGGCAGTGGTGTCGTCGAGCACTGGGTGGCCGGCGTACAGGCCGGGCAGCATGAAGCCGGGGGCGGCGGTCTGTTCGAATTCGCCCATCTTCTCGGCGGTCGCCGACACCAAGCGGTCGGCCAGTTCTCCGGCGGTGGTGGCCCCGCCCAGCGGAGGCTCGGGCATTCGGAGGTCCAAGCTCATGCCATGGTGGCCAGTCGGTCGCGGGTGACCTCGTTGAGGGCAGGCTCGCCCGCCGACCATCGGCGAACTTCCTCGATCACGTTGTCGGTCATGCGGCCCAACTCGGTGCCTTGGCTGCCGGCCAGATGGGGGCTGATCCACACGTTGGTCATTTCCAGCAGCGGGCTGTCTTCGGGCAACGGCTCGGGTTCGGTAACGTCCAAGATGGCGTAGAGCCGCCCCGACGCCAGGTGTGGCAAAAGCGCCTCGTGGTCGATCAGCGGACCCCGAGCGGTGTTGATCACCGTGGCCCCATCGGGCAAGGCCGACAGCTGGGTAGAGCCGATCATATGCATGGTCTCGGGCAGGGCTGGCGCGTGGATGGACAGCACATCGGCCCCCGCGCACAGCTCGTCGAGCTCGAGCTTTTCTACCCCCAGCGATGCCGCCTCCTCCGAGGTCACATAGGGGTCGTAGAGCGTCACCTTCAAGTGGGGGAAGGCCCGCAGCAGCTCGACCACCCGGCGACCGATCAGCGACGCCCCGACAATGCCGACGGTGCGGCCGTAGTTGCCCCATTGGCGGTCGCCCATGTCTGACAGGGCCGAAAAGTCCGCTGGGCCACGGCGCCACAGCACCCCCTTGTTGGCGAACAAGATGGCCGCCAGGGTGAACTCGGCCACCGGCTCGGCGTTGGCGTTGGCCCCGCTGGTCACCCGGATGCTCCGATCCCACACGGCGTTGGTCAGGGTCATCTTGACCGTTCCCGCCGCGTAGGCGAACAACCCGAGCCGGGGGGTCCGATCCAACATGGCCGCGTCCAGAGGCGGGCACCCCCAATGGCCGACGATCACCTCGGCGTCGGCTAACAAGGCGTTGGCTTGGTCGTCCCATGCCCCGATGGGCTCGGTGTTCAACAGAGTCCCCAGCGCCCGAAGGCGGTCGAGGTCGGCATTGCCGAATAGCTCCAAACCCGGCCAGTGGGCGATGGCGATGTTGGGCTGCCCTCTGCTCATTGCAAGAAGTCTCCCAATATCGGCTAGACCATTCACAAGTAAGACCAAAAAGGGAGCGGCAATGGCTGATCTGGTCAACTACGAGGGCAAGCGGGTGCTGGTGGTGGGCGGCGCCACCGGGATGGGGGCGGCGGCGGCCCAGAAGGCAGCTTCGTTGGGCGCTCACACCATTGTCTTGGACATCGCCGATGTCGCTTACGACTGCGGGCAGTACATCCATGTGAACTTGGGCGACCAGGCCAGCGTGGATGCGGCGGTCGAGGCCATCGAAGGATCGGTTCATACGGTGTTGGCCTGTGCGGGAGTGGCCGACGGAACCGGCAACCTCATGCTGATCAACTTCACATCTCAGCGCCACCTGATCGAAGCGCTGATCAAGGGAGGCAAGCTGGGGAGGGGCGGCTCAGTGAGCTTCATTTCATCGGCAGCCGGTTTGGGCTGGATGAGCAACCTGGAGCAGGTACAGGACTTTCTGGCCACCCCCGACTGGGATACCGCCGCAGCATGGATCGACGAGAACGAGGGCACCGACAGCTACATGTTCAGCAAGCAGGCCATCAACGGCTACGTGGCTGCCCAGGCATTCCCCTTCCTGCAAAGGGGCCTTCGCATCAACTCCATCATGCCCGGGCCCACCGACACCCCCTTGGCCCGGGCCAACGCCGATCTGTGGCTCGGATTCGGGGCCAGCTACCGGGAGGCCGCCGATGTGCCCACTCTGGTTCCCGAGCAAATGGGCGACACGCTGCTGTTCTTGAGCAGCGACGCGGCCAGTGGGATCAACGGGATCAACCTTCTGGTCGACCAGGGCCACACCAATGCCTCGCTAGTGGACGCCTGGGACGACCCGTTTGTGAAGGTCATGGCCGGCATGATGGATTTCGACCCAGCCATGTTCGGGATGGACGAGTGAGCCGTCGCACCAGATGAGCGGCGAACTGCCTGACCTATTGGAGCTGACCGAGGTCGGCGAGCAGCGTTACCACGTCTTCCAGCCGGCGGAGTCGGCTGAGGGGCGAGATGTGGTGTTCAGCGGGCAGCTCATGGCCCAGATGATGATGGCGTCCGACCGAGAGGCGGGCGGGGCCAAGGACATCCGCTCGGTCCACTCCATCTTCGCCCGAGCGGGCACTTACACCCTGCCCATCGAGGTGGAGGTCGACTCCATGCAGGCCGGGCGCACGTGGGCCAGCGATGCGGTGACCGCCACCCAGGGGGGCAAGTTGCTTAGTCGGGCGCTGATCTTGATGAGCACGGTGGACGACGATTTGATGCGCCACGAGCCGGCAATGCCCGATGTGCCCGGCGCCGACGGGCTGGACCCCGGTTTCGCCTTCATCTTCCCCGGCGCCGAGTGGCGCCCGGTGCCCGGTGAGCCGGAGATCGACGGGGTGCCGGTCGAGCGGGCTTGGCACCGCTATGAGCCAGGGGCGGGACCACAAGCAGCCAACCAGGGCATCGCCGGCTGGGCCACCTGCGGCAGCATCATCGGGCTGGCCATGCGCCCCCACCGCGACACCATCCGCATCGAGGACGCCCATCGCACCCTGTCCACCGGGGTGATCGCACACACCCTGCATTTCTTGGACCGTCTGGACGTTTCCCAGTGGCTGCTAGTCCAGCTTCGGGGCACCAAAGCGGCCAACGGCCGGGTCTACGGCCAAGGTGAGGTGTTCACCGCCGAGGGCCAGCTGGTGGCCACCTTCCACCAAGACTCCATGGCCCGAGCCGCCCCCGGCGCCA
Source organism: Acidimicrobiales bacterium (assembly GCA_963663255.1). Lineage (GTDB taxonomy): Bacteria > Actinomycetota > Acidimicrobiia > Acidimicrobiales > Bin134 > Poriferisocius. The sequence continues at coordinate 452,794 of OY760141.1, read as the reverse complement.
TGGACCCCTCCCGCTCTATGTGACTGGCCGCTTAGGGCGGAGGTCGAGATTGCTTTCATAACGCCATCACAAGCAGGGATCACTCGGTGGTGTCGTCGAGGATCATCAGGGTCTTGAGATCGCTGTGGAAGTCGAGGGCGTAGTCGCCTCCTTCTCGGCCGATGCCGGAGATGCCGCAGCCACCGAAGGGGGCGGTGAGGTCGCGCACCAAGAAGGTGTTGACCCATACCAAGCCGGCTCTGACGGCGGCGCCCACCCGGTCAGCCCGGGCCTGTGAAGAAGTCCAGATCTGGGCCGACAGCCCGTACTGGGTGCTGTTGGCCAGGTCGATCGCCTCGGCCTCGTCGGAGAAGGTCTGGACGGTTAGCACGGGGCCGAAGACCTCTCGTCGCACTACCTCGCTTAGGTTGGAAGCCGGTTCGATGAGGGTGGGCTCGTAGTGGAGGCTGCCCTCCACCGGGCGGCCCCCCCGTACGATAACGTCGCCCGCGTATCGGGCCCGCTCCACGAATCCGTGGACTCGGTCGCGGTGGTCGGGATGAGCCAAGGGGCCTATGTCAGTGGCCGGGTCTCGGGGGTCGCCCAGCACCAACGCATCGGCGTGGTGGTGGAACAGCTCCAAGAACTGGTCTCGGACCTCGGCGGCCACGAGGAGCCGAGTGCCGGCCAGACACACCTGTCCTGAATCATCGAATTGCCAGGCTGCCCGGTGGGCGGCAGCATCGAGGTCGGCATCGGCGAAGACGATGAACGGGCCCTTGCCGCCCAACTCGGCGGTGAAGGGGACAATGTTGGCTGCCGCGGCCTGGCCGATGTGACGGGCGGTCTCGGGGGAGCCGGTGAACGTTATCCGCCTCACTCGGGAGTCGGACACCAGTGCGGCGCCTGCCTCCTCGCCGATGCCCTGCACGAGGTTGAAGGCGCCGGGAGGGAATCCGGCTTCCAAGGTGAGTTCGGCCAACAATGCGGCTGATAGCGGGGACCACTCTGCCGGCTTGTGTATGACGCTGTTCCCGGCGGCCAACGCGGGGGCCAGCTTCCAAGTGCTGAGCATGAAGGGGGCATTCCAGGGGGTGATCACCACTGCCGGTCCCGCGGGCATGCGTTGCACTTGATTTCTCATGCCTTTGGCGTCCCATGTGCGGTTGTGGTGTCTGGTGATCAACTCGGCGTAGGTGCGGAAGTTGAGGGCGCCCCGGGCCACGAGCCGCTGCTTCATTGACTCATGGAGAAAGCCCATGTCGAGGGTCTCCACCAGGGCAATCTCGTCGTTGTGGGCCTCGATCAGATCGGCCAGCCGGAACAGAACGTCGGCCCGGTCTTCGACGCTGAGGGAGCTCCACTCCTCAAACCCCCTAGTGGCGGCAGCCACCGCGGCGGCGGCCGTGGCCTCGTCACCTCTTGCGATGTCGGCCAGGCGCTCCCAGCCCATTGGCGACCGGGTCTCGAACCGCTGGGAGGAGGACACCCAGTACCCACCGATCAGGTGGTCGACGGGAACCGAGACGCCGCCGACATCCTGGCGGGTCACGAGGGTCATTCTTCCTCGACCGTGGACTCGTAGTGCTGGGCCCCGGGACCTTGAGGGGCGCGGATTCCCCGAAACTCCCAGTCGCCGCCTTTGGCGGTGGACTGCACCTCTTCGGAGTTCGACGGCTGTGCACCAACGTCGTCGCGGATGGGGGTGGGACCGGTCACGATGGTGTTGGTCAGCGCGCCCAATCCCTCAACTTCCACGGTGACCACGTCGCCAGGTTCCACCGGGCGGGAGTTGGCCGGCGTCCCCGACAGCAAGATGTCGCCCGGCACCAGAGTGATGGTGCGGGCGATGTCGGCAACGATGTAGTGCATATCCCATTCCATCTCATCGGTGGTGGCGTCTTGTTTGACCTCGCCATTCACGATGGTCTGGATGCGCTTGCCCCGGAAATCCCATCCAGTGACTAGGCCGGGACCCACCGGGCACAAGGTGTCGCTTCCTTTCACCCGCAACATGGAGCCGGCATCGGTATCGCGGAAATCGTGGAGCCCGTAGTCGTTGGCCACCGAGTAGCCGGCGATGAAGTCCCCGGCCTCGGCGGGCGACACGTTGCGGCACGTCTTGCCGATCACGATGGCGATCTCGCCCTCGTAGTTGAGCCACTGGCAGCCTTCCGGCCGGACCACGTCGCTCTTGTGTCCGGTCAGCGCGGTGATCGGCTTGTGGAAGTAGGTCGGAGCAGCCGGCAGCTTGGTCATGAACTCCTCAACCCGGCTGCGGTAGTTCAGATGGATGCAGATGATCTTGGTGGGCGTCACCGGTGCCAGATGGACAGCCTCGTCGATGGCCTCCGTCCGTCCGTCGCCAGAGACCAGCCGATCTCCGATGCGTTCGACCTGACAGGGATAGCCGTCCAAGATGATGCGGCGATATTCGGGCATGTCTGGCAATCTACCCAGTGATCCCATGGCAACCGATTCCACTCCAGACGAACGACTTCTCGACGCCGAATTAGACATTCAGGCTCGGCTGGGCGACCAACCCCTCGACTTCGACTCGTTGCAAGCCATCTCCAACATCTACCGGGCCGCGGCGGCCGTGCGTCGGCGGGCCGAGCGGGAGGTGTTGGCCGAGGCCGGGCTGTCGTGGGGCGGATTCACCATCTTGTGGGTGCTGTGGGTGTGGGGAGAGATGGAGGCGGCTCAACTGGCCTCCGAGTGCGACCTGGCCAAAGGCACCCTGACCGGGATGGTGACCACCCTGGAGAAGCAGGGACGGGTCGAACGCACCCGCATGCAATCGGACCGCCGCCGGGTGACCGTGGCCCTCACCCCTGCTGGGCTGAAGACCATCGAGCAACTGTTTCCCCAGTTCAACGAGTTCGAGGGCAAGATGAGCGGGGGCCTCAGCGTCGCCGAAAAACACGAACTGGCCCGCCTCCTGCGAGCGGTGACGACGAACGCCTCTGAGTAGGTCTCTGGCCCACGATGGCCTGTCCAGAAGCTTCAATTCAAGGCGCCGGGTTCGTGTCCACCTCCACACCACGTCCCCTCGGTTGCAAGCCAGATTTCGTAGTGCAGCAGCCACTCAACGGTCCACGGGACGATCGTATGGGTGATCAGGTCTGAAGTATTCCATTCGCCTGGCAGGTGGAGGCAGAGGGCGTCCTCCTCGAAGGTATGAGGGAGATCGCGCTCAGGAGGATGTCGGAGGATGGGCGAAAGCACCTTGATCACAGGTCTGTGGACTCCGTCGAATTCAATTCGGACCGAATAGGTCTCGCTGAGAGGAGAGGGGGTTAGATCGGCGACGAATTTGAGCTTGTGCCTCCCGATTTCGATGAGCGCATCAGGGAAGCGGCTTTGCAAGCCAAGGGCCTGCTGGGCGAATGTGAGCCTGTTGCCCATGATCACCTCCTACCAAAGAAGTTGTGTTTGCGGACCCTTGCACCTTTCGTGCCTCCCGTAGCACTCGCCAGGAAGCCTGTGCCGCCAGCCGACGCCAATACTCCAGCTTCACGCCCTGACCTGTAGGTCATCCCGAGATCCTTAGCCGCGATTCTCACCCCGTCTCCGAAGCCGTCTTCTAGGCGAGCAACCACCCGGTCAAGTCCCCGCTGCGCTGCAGCTTCCTCAAGGTCTTTTGACAGCTTTGATGCCCATCGTTCAAATGCACGTCGCCGCGCTGGATTAGTGCGCCACTTGTCTGCGAAGTTCTCCTCGGGCAATACCGGGTTTGCTATCCATCCCACTCCATTGCGGTCCTTGACGAACTGGGTCAACCGCGGAGCAATGTGGATCACCGCTTCAAATAGGTCATCGTGACCTCCGTAAGCGAGACCGACAAGGGTCGTAACCAATATCGATGGTGGCCTTAGGTGAAGTTGGTTAGCGAAGTGGAGATCGCGATGGCGCTTCAGCACCTGAACCGCCTGCTGAAGGGTCGTCTTTACTTCCCATTGCGGAACGTCATCGACGGTCGTGGAGCGTTCAGCAGCCAGGATTTTCCGCTGCCGGACAAATTGATCTTGCATCCGACTGTGGAACCAGTCAGCAAAGCCAATGGGATCGCTCCATTGCCAGAACCGAAGGTCACGATCAGTTAGCAGAATTCCAGTGGGCAGATTTTCGAGGTTGGGGAGTGAAGGCAAGATGTCCACATGAAAGCGCGGCCAGAGCAGCGTCCAACACCTCCCACCCTCTTCCAGGCTCGGTGCTCCGCTGGTTCGGTTGACGAACTCAGTGAGGCGCTGACCTGCGAGAACCTTGAGTTCGCCCTGCGTCGTCGCCTCTTTAGCTATGGCAACCCGGAGGACAAGGTCGATGTCATAGTCCGCACCAGGGGCCGGGAGGACGACAGTCCCCAATCGGAAGGATCCCTGTGGATAGATCAAGAGGTCGGCATCCTCGTACTCGTCGCCAGCCCCGAGGAATTCCGCGACCTGGTGGTACTTGTTCACCGCCTCCCGATAGTGATCAGGTGAAATGTCGAGTTGCTTGACGGTCCCCTGTAGCAGGGCCGCAAGCTGAGCTTCAGCAGAGTCAAACACTGCAAACCTCCTTGGGCTGGACAAATGACTCGAACGGTTCTGCGAAGTGGTCAAAGAACATGTCCTTTACGCTTGGCGCTGCCCGTCGGGACTCACTGGAGGCCCAGCCGACAGCGTCATCCGGATTTAGTCGGTCAATGCGAAGGAGTCTGGGAGGTACCGACGGATTTATTCGCATCACGCTGTCGGCTCCGAGCAGGTGGCTGGTGGTGGCAAATGCTCCGGAGCTCTGACCAGATAGGAGTACATCGACGAGCGTGTTCTTGCGTGTCCATTGAAAGATCCCACCATGGGACGTTGATCGGGGTCTGAGTTGAATTTCACTCGTTGTGCCAATACTCAGTACTCGGATGTCGGTTAGTGGAGCCCTTAGGGCGCTGACCGCCTCAGTAATGCCCACCAGGCAGGGATTATTCGCCCATATCCCGCCATCAACGAGGATGGTTCGGTCTTCGTGAAGTACGTGGGCGGGGAGGTATGTAGGAGCACCAGAAGTCGACATCGCCACCTCCCACATTGGTACGCGCCAATCTCTCCGCAGGCGTGGGTGGTGTGGTGTCTTGAAGAGGTAGACGTCATTGCGTGTCAGGTCGAATGCAGGAATCACGAGGCGGACCTTGCTGTTGCCGAGCAGGCGATCACCCAGTTGCCGACGCACCGCCGCCTCAAGTGTCCGACCGCTGTACTTCGACCGCACTATGTGAACGGGCGTCCTCAGCCGTGGGTTTCGAAAGATCTGAGGACCTTCTTCGAGATAGAAGTCCAGAATCGATCGAGCCGATACACCCGCGCCGAGTGCGAGGGCTATGAGACCACCGGTCGACGTTCCCGAAATCAGGTCGAAGTGATCGACCACAGGAGAGCCGAGATCGTCCTCGAGAGCGGCAAGTGATGCCGCGGTGAAGATTCCTCTCAAGCCACCGCCATCAAGGGATAGAACCTGGCAGCGCCCCTCCCAGGGCGGAATTCCATTGCCATTTGCTTCGGATGTCACAACGCAGATCCTCTCCGATCGTTGCGGAGGACCTACCGAGCGCCTACCATCCGAGTGACCTAAACACGAACAGGCGGCCGACTGGTCTCCTAGTTCTGAGAGGGGTCGGCCTTCTGGTCGGCCCCTCTTTTTTCTTCTACCTAGGGCATTCCTGTAATTTCATCATGATAACTTCATCCATGTCAACCCTGTAATGGATATTTTAGCAAGATCTTCTGGCTTTTTGCGCAAGTCTACTGCAATACTGAGCCTGTGATGGATGAGATCGTAGCACGTGAGCCGTCTGTTCTCCTCTCGATTAGTACAGAAAACGTGCGATCGTTCCGAGATGGCATGGATTTCTCGCTGATGGCGACCGGTCTGGCCGAAGAGCGATATGTGAGGCCAGTAACGTGGCGTGAGGGTGGCTCCTCAATCGGAGTGCTGGCCGTCGCAGGGGTCTTTGGTGCAAATGGCTCAGGAAAGAGCAATTTGCTCAAGGTGATGGACGATATGCGCTCGCACGTGCTCCACTCGTTCCGCCAAGGTGATCTGGAAGGACGAATCCCAAGACAACCATTCGTATTGGATCAGGAGTCCCGAACCCAGCCGTCACGCTTCGAGATCGACCTTGTTCTAGAAGGAGTACGTCACAAGTACGGCTTTCTGATCGATGATGAACGCGTCATGGAGGAGTGGGCCTACCACTATCCCAAGGGTCGAGCAGCGCTGATCTTCCGTCGCGATGACGATGAGATAGAGGCCGGGTCAATCGAGCGGCAGAAAACTCGTGCGGTCCAAGAGTTGATTCGTTCGAACGCCCTGTTTCTGTCGACGGCAGCGTCGGCAAAGCACGCTGCACTCCTGCCTCTGTACCAGTGGTTCAGCAGGAATCTGGTTTTGGCAGAGGCTGACTCGCGGCTTTGGCGGCAAGCACTAACAACACAGATGCTCGGTGACGAGCGCCATCACCTTCATGTGTTGGCTTTACTCCAAGCAGCCGACCTCGGGGTAACTGCGGCACGAAAGCGAGAGCCTGATCCAGTCATGCAGGAGCGCTTGCGCCGCGCGGTATGGATCTTGCAAGGGATTGAGGAGGAGCCAGAGAGCGACGAAGGGCCGGCCTTTGAGGAGCTTGGTGTTGAGCTGTTGCATCGCGGCACTGGTGGCGAGGAGGTCCCGCTGCAAGCAGACGACGAGTCGCTCGGAACTCGAGTTTGGTTCGGGTTGATCGGCCCCGTAATTCAGGCACTTGAGTCTGGCTCTGTCTTCCTTGCAGACGAGCTTGACGCGAGCCTCCATCCGGCACTTGTGACGGAGCTAGTCCGGCTATTCCAGGACTCCGAGACGAACCCTCGGCGTGCTCAGCTGGTCTTCAACTCTCACGATCCGACGCTACTTGGCGACTCTGTCGGCGAACGTCTTCTTGGACGTGATCAGATCTGGTTCACAGAGAAGAAAAACGACGGCAGCACAAGCGTCTACCCACTCGTCGACCTTGAGCCACGGAAGCAAGAGGCGATTGGAAAACGCTACCTCGAAGGCCGATACGGCGCGACGCCGATCCTTTCGCGCCAGGAGTTTGTTGCCGCTGTCGACTTCGAAACAGCAGGCGCCCTTTGAGAGACCGCGCTACTGGGACTCCCCGTCGGCCTAGGAAGAGCCGAGCGCGGCAAGAAATTCTCGTCTTCACTGAGGGAGAGAAGACCGAAGGGGGATACTTGCTGCCCTGGCGGCGGGAATCACGTGACCGTCTGCTCGTCTCAATCGATCCATTTCATGGTGTGCCACTATCGCTTGTAGATAAGGCGGTCGCAACGAAGAGGTCCGAGTTGCGCGACCAGAGGAGAGGTCGAGGCCGTGCCCACGATGAGATCTGGTGCATGTTTGATATCGATGCACACCCGAACGTGAGAGAGGCCATCCAGAAGGCGGAAGACAACGGCATCCATTTGGCCATTTCAAATCCCTGCATCGAGCTGTGGTTCATCCTCCACTTCGAGGATCAGACCTCCTACATCAGTCGACATAAGGCTCAGTCGAAGTCGGCCGAACTTCTCCGGTGTGAAAAGAACCTGTCTCGAGAAGCTATGGACCTCCTCTACAGCCTTTTTGAAGACGCAAGCCAGCGAGCCCGTGAACTGGACGTCAAGCACAAGGGGGATGGATCACCACCCAGGTCCAATCCGAGTTCAAGCGTTTGGAAACTCATCGAATCGATCAGAGGTTAGGACGTGGGTCGAATATGACCACCTACCGGCACTGTCACGAAGCACCTGCTGATCAACACTTTCCAATTGCTCATAGCCCCAGAAACTGCATCGTGCAAACTGGGTGTAGCCAATTGGTGTCGCTACAAGGCTCTATCGGGTTCGTGGGTCACGCTGCTTGGGCCTGTCGGAGCGATTCGGCTAGTTGTCGAAGTGTGCGGGAGGGTTCGTCTTCTACGACAACCCAGTAGTCCCATCCGTCAGAGTGTTCGTCTCCGTCTGCACGGGCGGCACGTTGTGGCGAGTCGTAGGTGCGCTCATCTAACGCGATTAGAGCTTCGTCTGTGATCTCAGCGATTGTGTCGCGTTCTGGATTCGCAGGAATCAGTAGGTCGCCAATCTTGAGTAACCCGGCACCGACAAGGTCGTTGAGGGATACGCTTTCAACCCGTTCATCTTCCGGCGCGGTCGGTGTGGCACCCTCGACCATCGGTTGGTACGAGGGGTCTGATAGCCGGAGGAAGCCGTCACGGACAACCAATGCCATGGCGTGGCGACGTTTGTCCAAGAATTCGTCGTAGGGCAGCGATTCCCAGTCTTCTGGGAGTGAGTGCCAGTACTGCTGTCTATTGAGAACCTCACCAGTCAGTCGTCTCACTTGGACTATCTCAGGCCAGTAGTCATTAGGAGGCCTGTCCGCGATCAGGTTGTTGGTGGCCCAGTCTGTTGGAGCGATGTTGGCCACTTGGTTGATTCGCTTTATGTCGGTGATCTCAAGTTCGTCTCGAAGGTACGCCCTGGGGAAGAGGTGATGGCCTTCCACGTCCTTGATCGTGGCAGCAGAAGGATCCATCCACTCTCGGACCTGCCCATCGAGTGCGAAGAGATCTGCATCGAGAATATTGAGTGCTGCGAGATACGCTTGGTATGCAGGGCTGGCCGAAGTTGAAGATGTGATGAAATCATCGGGAAGCCTGATTGACCAGAAGTCATCAGTCATGAATGTTCCGATGACACGCTCGACTTCGTTGGTGAAAAGCTCTGGGTCGCCTGAACGGTGTTCAGCAAATCGAGCAAGGTCCTCTTCGATGCGGGTTTCTGGTGAATTCGTGTATCGACCAGTGGTTTGCGACATGAAGAACCATCTAGCCATTAGATCGCGAAGCGCCGTTCGGTCGACATTGAACCTAGTCAGGCCGATGAGCCAAAGAGCATACGTATAGAGAACGGTGTTGTCCGACGTGATCATCTTCCTAGACCGAAATCCAGCCCTTCCCAGGACACGTAGGAAGTCATCCCAATTTGTTGGACTCAGCGCCTTCTCTTGAGCGGCTTTCAAGCGTTCGAGCTCACGATCACGCTGATGTGTGTTGATCTCCCCGGTTCGAGGGTCACGCCCGCGTAGTGCGTTGTAGGCATTTCTAAGCCGACCGCGATTCTGGCCCAGGGCTACGACCACCCGGAGCATCCTCCCGGGCTCTGGAGCTATGTAGTGGTTCTTCGGTGTCCAGGTGATCTGTTCGCCCTCCCGCTCTGAGGCGGCATCGGGTGTGAGTCTTGAGTGGCGCGAAAACCGCTCTAGCTCTTCACGCCCTTCGTCCCAGAAGACACTCAGCCAAGTCAAGATGAAGTCTGCTTGAGTGAGATTGACGCCTTCGGAGTTGATCCGCACGAAAACGTCTGCGACTGTGGGACGCTCGATTTCAGACTGAAGCTCAATCACCGTGAACGTGTAGTCCCTGAGGCTATGGAGGCGAGCGAAGACTTCTTCAAGCTTCTCTTCGGCCTCTTCGTCAATATTGTGGGACTCGGTGTATCGCTTGATGAAGGCTTTTCGCGCCCTCAACGGACTCTCAAAGACATCTGCGATGTCTGGCACCCAGTCTGGGCTTCTCTTGAGGGCCGCACTTTGCACTTCAAATCGCTCGGCAAAGGGATTGAACGCAATCCGGATCGGCTCTCGGCGGTACTCGTCATCGACAACCGGTTCACCAGTCATTACGGCGTACAAGCTGGTTAGACGTTGCTGACCATCGACGATCTTGGCTTTGGCAGGCTGTGTCTTTGGGTCGACTCCGATCGCCTTTGCGTCCTCATTGCCGGGGAGATTCCAGAACATCAGCTCGCCGACTGGATAGCCGCGGTAGATGGAGTCCACGAGGTCGCGAACTTTGACTTTTTCCCACACAAAGGGGCGCTGGATGTCGGGCAACCGCAACGCTCCGGACTCCACAGCTGCCACGAGATTCTGCACGGTCCACGGAACGGGCTTGAATAGGTCACTCACGATTGGCGTCCCCGCTTCTTCTCTTCACTGGTAGGCAATGTGCTTGAAATTGCATGTGGACGCTAGCGCAACGTGTCGTTGTATGTGAAGGTGGCCTGATGTCGAGGGAGCGGGTTCGCGGCGAGCGAATTTATGTCGAAGGTGGTGGTTCCAAGTGCCACTCTGGCCAGCATCCCGAACCCAGGGCCCCCTGTCCCAGAGACTTGCGACTTGAAGTCGGTAAGTTCTCTAGCGCTGGCATAATGGGGGAGAGACCATGACGAGAAGCGCTGAGGATGCACTGCGTCAGAAGCTATCGGAGGGCAGCGCCAAAAGGGTGCGCTCTCCGTTCCCCCAGCCTATGGACCCCAGGGCCATTGGACGTCGTGTTGCAACAGAGCTCTTTGACGAGTATGTAAAGGAAAGCCTGGGGAGGGCCAAGAGCAAAGAGCGCTGATTGAATCAACGTCGCCAGTTGCGGCCCTTGGTCTTCGATCTGGCCTGACTTGCCGAAGCTCGGCGTTGGCGTGGGTGAGGTGTGAATCGCTCGGACGGCGGATTGAAATCTCAAGTCCGGGCCGCTCCTGCTGGGTGACCCAGAGATTGCACCTGCGTCAATTTGGGAAGGCCATTCAAGAAGCCCAGTCCTTATGCATAGCCTGGCGGTTGTAACGGTAAATTGATTTCGAATAGCACACGTTGGGGATATGGTTGCGGTGGGAGCAGGGCGAGGCTCCCGCAGCCCGATCGGGTTCAACATAGGTGGGCCAAGTGGCCAGAGGGAGTTTTCACTCTGGAGGGGTTCAGGCCCAACAACAGAAACATCACCCGACGGAGAGCCTTCAAGTGTCCCCAGTCAATATCAAGAACCTCGATGTCTACGCCCTTGTCGATGCTGACACTGCCGAGGCCAAGGCGTTCACGACCTACATGGGTTACTGGGGTGCCATAGCTGGAGTAATTGAGGATCGCTACGGACTTGAGTATCACCAACCGCTAGTCAACGACCTAAAGGGCCGACGGCCGGTCAAGAAGCTGACCGGAAAGCCCTTCAAGGGTGATGAGCAAGTCTTGCGCGAACTCTTGTTAGGTGCTTGGACTCAGGAGCTGGGCTTATACGCGGTGGACGATGACGACCCCCGGCTGATGCTCCAGAACCTTTGGAACAATGTCTATGCGTACTACGCGACATCGCGTGCTGCTGCCAGTTTCCTTCTGGTGAGAGATAGTAAGGCCCCAAAGAACCATCGCAAGACGCTTAGTGCTCTTGCTTCCATAGTGGAGGGTTCAAGAGTTTTTCCACAGCCGTGGTCCTTAGCCTGCACAGGGCATGTGGCCCTGAGCTTTAGGGGATTCGACTTTGACCCGGACGAGGTGAGCAATCTGGCAGGAAATTCAGATCCCTATGACCTGCTAGCGAAAGGTCTGAAGACAACAAGAGAGAAGCGTTTGACGAAACTCGCAGACGAGCGGCGGCAGTCCCTGGGCAAGAAGCGCCTACCAAACGGTGAGCGGGCCCGAATCGATCAGAAACTGGAACCTACGACGGTATTTGAGTTCCTTTGGAGGGCTCGGACCAGGTCGAATTATGGCGATCCTTCCATGTTCTACGTCGGGACTCTTGACCACGCTCGAAGTGAACGGTATGTCCAGGCAGTTCGTGTAGTCACAGGGGCAACGATGCTTCTATTTGAAGTTCTTGTTGCACAGCGAGCCCCAGATGTAGTCGCGGAAGCTGGCGTACATTTCATTTCGAGGGACCGAACGAGCATTAGTGGCGAAGTCCTAGGAGAACGGCTTCGCTCCGTCGGGGTATTGGACTGACCGAAGTAGGTGCATCCCGCAGAAGGGGTGCGCTCAGCCAATAACAAACGGGTCGCGGGTGGCGCCGGTGAGCTCTACCCAGACTGTCTTGGTCTGAAGGAAGCCGTCGAGGGCTTCGAGGCCGTTGTCGCGGCCGTAGCCCGACTGCTTGAAGCCGCCGAAGGGGGCCATGTAGCTCACGTTGCGGTAGGTGTTGATCCATACTGTGCCCACCCGAAGCGCCCTCGACACCCGGTGGGCCCGGCGGATGTCGTTGGTCCATATGCCGGCGGCCAGCCCGTAGTCGCTGTCGTTGGCCAGCTTCACCACCTCGTCTTCGTCTTCGAAGTCCAGCACGGCCAGCACCGGGCCGAAGACCTCCTCGCGGACGATGGTGGACTGGTTGGTGACGCCGGTGATCACGGTGGGGCGAACGAATCGCCCACCGAGTTCGGGATCGACCACGCCGCCGGCGGCAATGGTTGCCCCCTCGGTGCGGGCCTGGTCGATCATGGCCAGGATCCGATCCCGCTGGGCGTCGGACGCGGACGGTCCCATCTCGGTAGCCGAGTCAGAGGGATCGCCCAGCACCAGTTCGTTGGCCCGGGCCACGACCCGTCCGATGACCTCGCCTGCGATGTCCCGGTGGATGTAGGCCCTCGACCCGGCAATGCAGGTCTGCCCGCTGGCCGCGAAGATCCCGGCCAAAAGCCCGTTGGTCACCGCCTCGGGGTCGGCGTCGGAAAAGATGATCTGGGGCGACTTGCCGCCCAGTTCCAGCACTGTGGGGGTCAGGTTGTCGGCGGCCGCCCGGGCCACGTGCTTAGCAGTGGCCCCGCCCCCGGTGAAGGTGATCTTGTCGATGTCCGGGTGGGCGGTGATGGCCGCGCCCACCTCGGCCCCGCCGGTCACGACGTTGATGACACCAGGCGGGAACCCGGCCTCGGCGGTCCGCTCGGCCAGCATCAGCGCGGTGACCGGGGTGATGTCGGAGGGCTTGACCACCACGGTGCACCCGGCGGCCAGGAGCGGGGCGAGCTTCCAGGTCAACAGGGCCAGCGGCGAATTCCACGGGATTATGGCTCCCACTACCCCGATGGGCTCGCGCTCGGTGTACACCAGGAAATTGGGCGATGGGCTGGGCAATTGCTCACCGCCGATCTTGTCGGCCATCCCGGCGAAGAAGTCGTAATAGCCCTGCAAGCCCTTGGCCTGAGCCGACGTCTCCCGGATGATCTTGCCGTTGTCCCGGGTCTCAGCCTGGCCCAACTGCTCGGCGTCCCGGGTCAGCAGCTCGCCCAAGCGGCGCATCACCCGGGCCCGCTCTGTTGCGGGCATAGTGGCCCAGGGGCCGTCGGTGAACGCCCGCCGAGCCGCCTGGACGGCGTCGTCCACCGCGGCGGGGTCGTCGGCCACCTCGGCCCAGGGTTCCCCGCTGAACGGGTTGGCCGTCGCCATGCGCTGGCCGTTGGGTGGGGGAGCGAACCCCCCGTCGATCCAGTTGTCGTAGGTTTCCATCAGAGCTCCTTGTCAAGATTTTCTTCGACGATGGCGATGGCCTGGCCTGGGCAGCGATCCACCACTACTTCGGCCCGGTTACGGGGCAGTAGGCCGTTGCTGATGACCGAGGAGATGACCACGTCGTCGTCCAGTTCGAACACCTCGGGTTCGAGCATCTCGCAAATCCCGCCGCCGATGCACAGCTCCTGGTCGACCGCCACTCGTACTAAGTCCACGCCTCCGGACATCAGCCCACCGCCGACAATGCCTGGTCGAGTATGGCCATGCCCTCGTCGATGTCGGCCTGGGTGGCCACTAGCGGCACCAGCACCCGGATGCAGTTGGAGTACACCCCGGCGCCCATGAGGATGAGCCCGCGGTCGAACGCCTCGTCGATCACCCGAGCGGCTCGCTCGGCGTCGGGTTCTTTGCTTTCAGAGTCTTTCACCAGTTCGATGGCCAGCATTGCCCCCAAGCCCCGCACCTCGCCGACGCTGTGGTGATGGGCTGTCAAACCGTCGAGCCGGGTCCGAAGCTGCTCGCCCAAGTTATGGGCTGCCTTCTGGAACTCGGGGTCGAGTACCTGGGAGATGGCCACTTGGGCCGCGGCACACGACAGCGGATTCCCGCCGTAAGTGCCTCCGATGCCCCCGCCGTGTACCGAGTCCATGATCTCCGCCCGGCCGGTCACCCCCGAAATGGGCAGGCCGCCGCCCATGGCTTTGCCCCACGTACACAGATCAGGCTCGATCCCGTAGTGGGAGCACGCCGCCGGGGGTCCGGTGCGGCCCATGCCGGCCTGCACCTCGTCGGAGATAACGAGAAAGCCGTGCTCGGCGGCGATCCCAGCCACTCGGTTTGGGTAGTCCTTGGGCATGGGGATGAAGCCGCCCTCGCCTTGGACTGGTTCGAAGATGATGGCGGCCACGTTGGCCGGGTCGACTTGGTTCTTGAACAGCCGGTGAAGGCCAGCTATGGCGTCGTCGCTGGTGACACCACGGTACGGATACGGTCCGGGTGCCCGGTAGATCTCGGGGGCGAACGGACCGAAGCCCAGCTTGTAGGGCCGTACCTTTGCGGTGAGCGACATGGTGAGCAGAGTCCGCCCGTGGAAGGCGTTGTCGAGGCAGATGATGCCCTGGCGGCCGGTGTAGTAGCGGGCGATCTTCACCGCGTTCTCCACCGCCTCGGCCCCCGAGTTCAGCAACAGCCCCTTCTTGTCGAAGTCGCCGGGGTGGCATTGGGCCAGCAAGCGGCACACCTCGACATACGGCTCATAGGACGACAGCGAGAAGCACTGGTGGAGATAGGCGTCGAGCTGTTTGCGGATGGCGGCCACGATCTCGGGGTTGGTGTGGCCGTGGTTGGCGGTGCCGACGCCGCCGACGAAGTCGATGAACTCCCGGCCGTCCACGTCCCAGATGCGGGCGCCCGACGCTCGGGCCACGAAGAACGGGCGGCCCGCGGTGCCCGCGGCCACCCAGCGAGAGCGCTCAGCGGCCAGGCGGTCGGTGTTGGGCTTTGCAGTCATGATGCGGTGGCCGGCTGCATGCCCACCGACAACACGCCGTGGACGAAGTTCGATCGGGCCCGTACCGGCTCGGCGGTCTGCTCCAGGCAGAGGGACCGTTTGGCCATCTCCTCCAGCAGCACGGTGACCTCCAGCCGGGCCAGAAAGGCTCCGAGGCACAGATGGGGACCGCCGCCCCCGAACGCGAAGTGCTCGTTGTCGGCCCGGCCAACGTCGAAGCGGAACGGATCCTCGAACACGGCCTCGTCGCGGTTGGCCGAGGCGTACCACATCACCACCTTGTCGCCCTCTGCTATCTCGGTTCCGGCTAGCTCGGTATCGGTGGTGGCCGTCCGCCTCATGTGCATTACCGGAGTGGCCCACCGCAGGATCTCCTCGGTAGCCGACTCGATCATCGATGGGTCGTCGAGCACCCGCTGCCACTCATGCGGATTGGCGGCCAGGGCCATGGCGCCGTGGCTGAGGGCGGTGCGGGTGGTCTCGTTGCCGGCGAACACCAGCAGGTGGAACATGTTGCGGTATTCGCTCAGCGAGAACCGCTCCCCCTCAGATTCGGCTTGGACCAAGTGGCCTACCAAGTCGTCTTGGGGTTCGTCGCGCCTCTGTTGGCGCATGCCTTCGCCGTATTCGAACAGGGCGTGGCTGGCCGGGCTGTTGAAGGGCAGCAGGCGCAGCTCAGTGGTGTTCCCGAAGGCATCGGGGGGAATGGACTGGGCGTCGCCGGTGCCCTCCACCAGGTAATTCGACAGCTCCACCAGGTAGTCGGAATCTTCCACGGGTACGCCGAGCATGGTCAAAATCACTTGGATGGGCATCGGCGCGGCCACCATGTCCACCCAGTCGCCCCCGCCCCCGGCGACGAACTCATCTAGCAGTTCGATGGTGATCTCGCGGACCACCTGCTCCCACCGCCGGATGTTCTTGGGGGTGAATGCGCCGGCCACCAGGCGCCGGAGCCGGGTGTGGTCGGGGGCGTCGGTGTCGATGAGCGACCGCCGGGCCTCCAGCGCATCGGCCTCCAGATCCCACAGGTTGGTGTGGCCGATTGCTGACGAGAACAGCTCCGGGTTGCGGGAGACGGAGCGTGCCTCGGCGTGGCGGCTGACGGCCCAGAATCCCCCGTCCTCATAGGGATGCCAAGCCAATCCACCGATGGCCCGCAGCTGGGCGAAGCGATCGTGGGGAATTCCTTGTAGGTACAGGCTGGGATCGGTGACGTTCGGTGTCTCGACCACAGCAGATGGAGCCATGTCAACAGTGCTCCGCATATCGGGCTCGCTCCCAGTTGTTCACCTCGTCGGGGTGGGGCGAGTTCTCTGGGGCCATGGCCAGCTCGTGGTCGGCCAACGTCAGGAAGCCCTCCGAGAACACCTTCCCCAGCATCTCGGCCAGCGGACTATCCCGATAGGCGGCGATGGCCCCGGCCAGATCGCTGGGAAGGGGCTGCGAGTCGCCGGGGTTGGCGTACATGTCGCCGTCGCTCATGGGGGGCAGGGGCAGCGCCCGCTCGATTCCGTCGAGTCCGGCGGCCAGGATGGCGGCAATCATCAGGTAGGGGTTGGCGTCGGCACCCGCCGAGCGGAACTCCACCCGGTTGGCCTGCGAGCCGGGTTCGCAGATGCACCGGCACAACACCGAGCGATTGTCCAGGCCCCAATGCACGTGGGTGGGCACAAACGTGTAGGGCCGTATGCGCTTGGGGCCGTTGATGGTGGGGGCACCCAACAGCGTTATGGCCTCAGCGTGCTCGAATAGCCCAGCAATCCAATGCCCCATGAGCTGGTTGGGCAGGCCGTCGGAGTCAGCGAAGGCGTTGACCCCGCCCTCGGACAGGCTGGTGTGGATGTGCATGCCCGATCCCGACGGCTCGGTCCACAGCTTGGGCATGAAGGTGGCCCGCAAACCGTGCTGGACGGCCACCTGTTTGACGATGCTCTTGAGAAGCACGGTGTTGTCGGCGCAGGTCATGGCGTCGGCGTGGCCGATGTTGATCTCCATCTGGCCGGGGCCGTACTCGGGGTTGGACGACTCCAATTCCAGGCCGGCCGCAAGCAAGCCGTGGCGCATGTCCCGCACGCAGTCCTCCAGCTCCAGGGCGTCGGTGAGAGAGGAGTACTGGATGTGGTTCTGCACCGGGGTCCAGTCGGGGGCGCAGATATAGAACTCCAATTCGGTGGCCACCACAGGATCCAGCCCGGCTTGTTGGCACCGCTCGATCTGGTCGGCCAGCACATTGCGGGGGGCCGCGGGGTGGGGCTCGCCGTGGGGATCGAAGGCGTCGGCGAACACCAGCGCATAGCCCGGACGATGGGAGAAGATGCGGGCGGTGGAGACGTCGGGCACGAGGTGGCAGTCGAGGAAGCCCGCCTCCATGTTGATGTAGGGATGGTCGGGCAGGTCATTCTGCATGTCGAATGCGAACATGGCATCGGCAATGTTGAGGCCGCCTTCGACGGTCGTCGAAAAGAACCGCTCCACCGGTACCCGCTTGCCCCGGATATGGCCCATCGTGTCGGGCGCGGCCACTTCGACGGTGTGGACATCCGCCTGCTCACAGGCGGTGCGGAAATCGTCGATGGTGGTGGTCTCAGCCATGATTCGAATACCTCGCTGACGGGCTAATTGGCATGGGCTTGGTCGATCAGGAGCACCAGGCGACCTTCGACGTCGCCGGCGCGCAAACGTTCGTGGGCTAGCTGGGCATCGGTGAAGGGCACAGTCTCCACCGGGGCGAGGATGGACGGTTCCCGGCGGGCCAGGTCAAGGAGCTCGCCCAGCTGCGGTCGGGTGCCCCAGATGCTGGACATGAAGCGGGCCTCGTGGGGAACGGCCCCAACGCCGAACGGGACCCGGCCGCCGTACAGGCCGACCGCAACCACCAGGCCCCGCCGGGCCACCGCACCGGCCGCAAGGGCCAGCGTGGCGTCGAGTGCGACGAAATCAACAACCGCATCGAACAGCGGCAGCTCGTCGTCGGCGTCAAACGCCCCGTCGGCGCCCATGGCCACCGCGGTGGCCCGCTTGTCGGGTGCTCGGTCGAGGGCGTAAACCTCGGCGTCGGTCAACAGCTTGAGATATCGCAGCGCGAACTGCCCGATCCCCCCGGCGCCGATCACAAGCACCCGGCGCTTTCGGCCAGGACGGCGCAGTGTTTCCAGAGTTTGCTGCACCGCCCGGTAGCCGGTGAGGCCCCCGCAGGCCAGCGGCGCGCTGGCCACCGGGTCGAGATCGCCCAGCGGGTAGAGATAGGCCCGATCGGCGATGCCCATGCGCTCGGCGTAGCCCCCGTCGACCACCAGGCCGGCCTCGGTGGCATCCGCGCAGATCATCTCGTATCCGTCAGTGCATTCCCGGCACCGTCCGCACCCCCACGGCGCGTACACCATCACCGGCCCCAGTTCGGGGTGGTTCCCGGTGACCTCGTGGCCCAGCACGATGGGCAGCGGACTCGGGAATTCGCCGGCCACCACATGCAGGTCGGAGTGGCACAGCCCGCAGGCGATGACGTCGATCACCTCGCTGCTGTTGGCACCGGGCTCGGGGTAGTCGTCCACCACCACCAAAGGGGAGTTTCGAGCTTCAAGAACGACGGCACGCATATCAGTAACTCTTGGGCAGGCCGAGGCACTTCTGGGCCACGAAGGCCAGCACCAGGTTGTTGTTGACCGGGGCCACTTGGTACAGCCGGGTCTCGCGGAACTTGCGCTCGATGTCATACTCCTGAGCGAAGCCGAACCCACCGTGGGTATTGAGCGCGGCATTGCCCGCTTCCCAGGAGGCCTCCGAGGCCAAAAGCTTGGCCATGTTGGCCTCGGCCCCGCACGGCTCCCCGGCGTCGAACATATTGGCCGCCTTCCAGCGCATGAGGTCGGCGGCTTGAAGGTTGGTGTACGCCTTGGCCAGCGGAAAGGCCACACCTTGGTTCATGCCGATGGGCCGCCCGAACACCTCGCGCCCTTTGGCGTAGTCGCTGGCCCTTTCCAGGAAGAATCGGCCGTCGCCAATGCACTCGGCGGCAATGAGGATCCGCTCGGCGTTCATGCCGTCGAGGATGTGGCGGAAGCCCTGGCCCTCGGTGCCCACCAGGGCGTCGCCCGGCACCACCACGTCGTCGAAGAACACCTCGGTGGTGTTGTGGTTCATCATGGTGGGAATGGGGTTGATGGTCAGCCCCGGCACCAGCTCGCCGTCGTCGCCTCGCAGCTCGATGAGGAACACCGACAGGCCGTCGGTGCGGCTGTCCACCTCGTCGGTCGGAGTGGTGCGGGCCAAAAGGATCATCAGGTCGGAGTACAACGCCCGCGACGTCCAGATCTTTTGGCCGTTGATGCGCCAGTTGAGCCCGTCGCGTTCAGCCCGAGTCTGGATGGCGGTGGTTTCCGACCCGGCGCTCGGCTCGGTGACCCCAAAGGCCTGGAGCCGCTTGCGCCCGTCGGCCACCTGGGGCAAGTACTGCTGCTTCTGCTGCTTTGTGCCGTGGCGCAGCAGCGTGCCCATCACGTACATCTGGGCGTGGCAGGCGCTGGGATTGCCGCCGCTGGCCGAGATCTCCTCCACGATCACCGACGCCCCCGCCAAGCTCAGACCGCCTCCGCCGTACTGCTCGGGGATGAGCGCACCGAGCCACCCGTGAGCGGTCAATTCGGCCACAAATTCTTCCGGGTAGCCGCTGGGCTCCAGGTTGCGCCAGTACTCATTGCCGAACTTGTCGCAGAGTCGGCGTACCTCAGTTCGGATCACTTCAAAATCGGCGGGGCTTGCAGTCACCTATTCCTCCCAGAATCCCTGGCGCTCTAGATGGGCCACCGCGGCCACACCCGACTCGTGGAGGTGGTGCTCCATCCGGCGTCGGGCCTCGTCGGCATCGCGGTCTGCAATGGCCTCGAGAATGGCAGCGTGGTGTTGGACGGCTTGGGCATCCCAGCCGTCGGTGAATTCGTAGTAGTCAGCCGGGACCGAGCGCTCCAACAAGCGCAGCAGCCAGCGGGTCCGCCGAGGCGCGGTGCGGTTGATGATGCGGTGAAAGGCCCAGTTGAGCGCTGAGAGGTCGTCGTTGGTTCCGTCGTCGAACCGCTCGTGGATGGCGCGCAGCTGATTGATCTCTTCATCGCTCAGAGTTGTGGCGGCAATGGCCGCCGCCCGTCCGGCCACCACACCGAACAGCTCGTAGTGGTCGACGATGTCTTCGGGGGTCAGGTCGGCTACCACCGCGCCGCGCCGGGGAATGATCTCCAATAGCCCCTCTTGGCCGAGGATGACCAGCGCCTCTCGGATTGGGCTGCGGCTGACATCTAGTGCGGCGGCCAAGGCTTCCTGGTCGATCTTGGTGCCCGGCTTAAGGGCCCCGGTGAGAATCTGCTCCCGGATGTAGAGCACGACCTCTTCGGCCAAGCCGCCCCGGCGGCGGGTTGGCGGGCGAGTGCCCTCAAAGGGATCGGGGAAGACGGCCAGCTCGCTCATGACGCCGACGATCCGAGATAGGCGGCCTGCACTGCGGAATCGGCCTGGATCTCATCGGGGGTGCCGACGGCAATGACTGTGCCGCGGTCCAAGCAGTAGATGCGGTCGCAGATCCCGATGATGAAGTCCAGATCGTGGTCGATTACCACCACGCCGGCGCCCACCAGCGCGGCCATGGTCTGCACCTGCTCGACCATGGCCAGCGACTCGGTGTCGCTCATTCCCGACGTGGGCTCGTCGAGCAGCAAGAACAGCGGCCGGGCCGCGGCGGCTCGGGCCAATTCCAGTCGGCGGGAATTGCCGTAGTCGAGTTCGCTGGCCCGCCGGTCCCGGTGACCCCACAATCCGGCGGCAGCCACCAAAACGTCGGTTTCCGGGGTGGACCGGTCGTCGTGCTCGGCAATGGCCACCAGGCGGGTGACTTCAACGTTCTCCCGAACGGTGAGCGATCCGAACAGCCGGAGGTTCTGGAAGGTGCGCACCAACCCGGCCCGAGCGATTTCGTGCGACGGGGTGCCGATGAGGTCGGCGCCGTTTAGCCGAACTCGCCCTGAGGTGGCGGGAACGAGCCCGGTGACGACATTGAGCATCGTGGTCTTGCCCGCGCCGTTGGGGCCGATGATGCCCACCACCTGGCCGCTCCTCACCTCGAAGCCTGCCTGTGAGAGCGCCTGGAACCCGCCGAATACGACGCTTACATCGTCCACTTCAAGCCGGGCGTCTTGGTCGGAATCCATGGTGGTCTCCGGTACCGTAGGGGCGCTCTGTGTCCGGGCGAATCGGCGGTAGAGCCAATCATCGAACTCCCAGTCGCTGAGCAGTCCCTTGGGCCTCCAGATCATGAAGCCGAGCATGGCCACACCGAAGAACACCGTCTGGAGGTTCTCCCGGAAGATCCAGTCCAGCGGCGCGCTGTCGAGACCAAGGCCGAACACCTCGAAGCCGTCCTGGCCCAGTCGGCGGGCCAGCTCCCGGCCCACGGTCATGACGGCCACCCCGAACAGCGCGCCGGTGACGCTGTTTCGACCCCCGACAATCAGCATGGCCAGGGTCAGAAGGGTGTAGTTGAAGAAGAAGTTCTCGGGGAGGATCGATCCGGTCTCGTAGACCCGGAGGCTCGCGCCGATCGACACCACGGCCACTGAGATCAACAGGGCGATCATCTGCTGGACCATGGGGTTCACCCCCATGGCTCGGGCCGCAAGGTCGTCTTCTCGGCCGGCCTTGGCCAACCGCCCTCGCCGGCTTTGGGCGAAGAGGCGGGCTAGCACCAGCGCTCCGGCCAGCGCCAAATAGATGGGCATTCGGGTGTCGAGGGCGCCGCCGATTCGGAAAGACAGTCCAGCTCGCTCGCCACCGGTCATCTCCGGCCAGTGTCGGGCAACCTCGTGAGTCACAAACAACAGGGCCAGTGTGATGACGGTGGCGGCCACCGCTCCCGACTCGGCCCCAGAACGGGCCAGTCCGATGCCGACGAAAACGGCCACTACCACGGTGACCGCGACAGCTACAGCCACCGCGGCCCAAGAACCCACATCCACATCTGTGAGCCCGAACGGTGCGTCGGGGATGCGCTTGGCCTTCTCGGCTGGGGCGATGGCGAAGATGGCAAACGTATAGCCGGCGATGGCGCCGAACCCGATGTGGCCAAACGACAACACCCCGGTGTTACCGACATAGATCTGGATACCGAGCACGATGATGGCGTCGATCAGGGCGATGGTGACCAGGCGCTCGGCTGCTCCGCTGAACAGGCTCTGGTAGAGCAGCCCCACGGCGATGAACGCGCCGAACAGCAGCCCCACCCCGACGATGGGGAAAGCCACATCTCGGCGAAGGTTGGGGAACATCCCTGCGTGGGCCGCGTTGAGGCCGCGCTGTTCGGCCATCACACCCGCTCCGCGTGGGCTACCCGGATGAGGCCTTGAGGCCGGAAAATAAACAGAAGGGCGATCAGCAGGAACACGAAGCCCTCGGTGAGGCTGGCCACCGAATCGGGTAGCCGTGAACGCAGCAAAACCTCGGCCAGTCCGAGCACGAAGCCACCCAGCACCGCCCCCCGCAGGCTTCCCAGACCGCCGATGAGCGCGGCCAGCACTCCTTTGAGCATGGGGGTTATACCTGCGCTCGGGACCGTGTTCCCGGCCCGCATGAGCCAGAAAACGCCGGCGATCCCGGCCAGCAACCCGGAGAGGGCGAAGGCGCCCCGGATGACTGTGTCGGAGCGCACCCCCATGAGCCTGGCAGTGTCGAAGTCGGCGGCCGCGGCCCGCAGGGCGAGGCCGAACATGGTGCGCTGGATGAGCCAGGAAGTCCCCAGGAGGGTTACCAGGGTCACTCCGATCACCACCGTGTCGAACACCTCAATGTGCAGCGAGCCGATGCTGTAGGTGTTGGTGACCCATCCAGGGCGGGAGAACGTCTTTACCGACGCGGAGACGTAGAGCAAGAAGATGGCCGATACCACGAAGTGGACGCCGAACGAGGTCAACAACAGGGTGAAGTCGGAGCTCCCCCGAACGCGGCTGAACGCCACCCTCTCAATGACCAGAGAGGTGACGATGGCGGTACCGATGATTATGGGGGTGACCAAATACCACGACCAGCCTTCGCTGATGGTCCAAAACGCCACATAGCCAGAGACGGTTATCAGCTCGCCGTGGGCAAAGTTGAGCAGATGCATGACCCCGAAGATCACGGCCACACCCAGCGCCAACAAGGCATAGATGCTGCCCCGGCCGAGGCCGTCGATGAGGTTCTGAAGCAGCTCGGTCATTGCCCGTTGCCTCCGACAAATGTGTCGAACAGGTCGGGGCGTTCCCGCAGCTCGGATCCGGTGCCCTCGGCCACAACCGCTCCCGATCGCAGCACATAGGCCCGATCGGCCACCTCCAGCATGCGGGTGGCGTTCTGCTCAACGACCAGCAAGGTGCGTCCTTGACTCCGCAGCGTTTCAATCAAGTCGAACACCACATCGACCAGAACGGGAGCCAAGCCGAGAGAAGGCTCGTCCATCATCAGCAGCCGGGGCTTGGACATCAGCGCTCGGGCAATGGCCAGCTGCTGGGATTCCCCGCCCGACAGATAACCGGCGGCTACCGTCCGTTTTTCTCGCAGCACCGGGAAACGGTCGCCCATCTCGTGGAGCAATTCGGCTCTTTCATCTCGGGACTGGGTGATGCCGCCGATCTTCAGGTTCTCCTCCACGGTGAGATCGCCAAAGATCCGCCGATGTTCGGGCACCAGCGCCACTCCCAAGCGCAGGAGTTTCTCCGGGGAGTTGCCGGTGATGTCGGTGCCGTCGAAGGTGACCGATCCGGCCGCGGGGGAGAGCAGCCCAGCGATCGATCCCAGCAGGGTGGTCTTGCCGGCGCCGTTGGGTCCGATGAGGCCAACCACCTCACCAGACCCAACGTGCAGATCGGCATCTCGAAGCGCTGAGATCGCACCGTATCTGGTTGTCAATCTCGAGACTTCGAGCATGGCGCTAATCGTATGTGAGCATCAGGCCTGAGTTGTCGGGCCCGTGGTTAGCCGATGGTGGCGACCAAGGTGTCGACGCCGTCGACGATTTGGTTGATTGGCACGGCCTTGGGCGGAATGCCGTTGGTGCCCGCGTAGGTGATCTCACCGGTCAGGCCCTGGAAGCCCTCAATCTGGGCCACTGCGGCCCCGATGTCGGCCGGGTTGGTGCAGCCGCAGTCCAAGATGCCCTGGAAGCCCAGGAACATCGAGTCAACGTAGAGCGCCATGAAGCCCCGACTGTCCAGCGCCTCGCCCTTGGCGGCCTCGTAGTCGGCCAGCATGGTGTCGATGCGGTCGCCGGGGGAAATGCTGGTGTGCGGGGTGTGGGCGATGCCCTCGTTGTTGTCCTCGAACTGGATGCCGGTGGCGTCTAGCGCATCGGTGCCGATGTAGGTCAGCCCGTCGAGGCCCTGGCCCTCTAGCTGACCCCGCAGAGCGGTGACCTGGAAGCCGAGCGCGGCCGAGAACACCACCTCGTTGTTTTGGGAGATGCCGGCAATCTCGTTGACCTGGGCCGAGAAGTCGGTATCAGCGGCCCAGACGTAGGTCTGCACGCTGACCACCTCGCCGCCGAGCTCTTCGAACTTGGCCATGAAGGCGTCGGGGTTGATGCCGGTGTAAGGGATACCCTCGCCCTCGGTGAACACGATGGCCCGGGTGATGCCCTGGTCCCAGGCCCACTGGGCCGCGGCGCCGGACATTCCGTAGTCATCGAAGGTCACCAGGAACGAGTTGATCGAGGCGTCAGCCAGCGTGGGCTCGGTAGAGGCGGCCACGAACAGCGGCACCTGGCCCTCGGTGGTCTGGAGGATCGGCAATGCGAAGTCGGCGAACGGCGGGCCGATCAGGAAGTGTGCGCCCCAATCCAGGAGCTCCTGGGTGGCCAACACCGCGTCGTCGCCTACCTCGGCTACCCGAACCTCTACCGGAAAGCCGTTGAGACCACCGACGCAGTTGACCTTCTCGGCGATGAACGGCACCAGCTTGGAGCCGGGGATGTCGACGAATCCGACCACGTCGCTGAAGTCCATGGCCATGCCGACTCGAATCGGATCGCCCGACGGCGGGGTTCCGCAGCTATCGAGATCGGCACTGAGTACAGCATCGATGAAGAGCTGAGCACCTCCATCGCCAGTAGAGGGTGCTTCGGTGGGCGCTGCGGTCGGTGCTTCGGTTGGTTCAGGCGTAGGCGCTTCAGTGGGTGCTTCGGTGGGATCAGGCGCCGGGGCGGTATCGCCGCCGCCATCGTCGTCATTGCCACAGGCCGCCACCACCAGGGCAAAAACCGCCAAGAGCGCCAACAAGAAATTGAGCTTGAGCTTCATGAGCTCCCCCTCCTCAGTCAGGTTTTGAAAACCCTACGGCAAGAATCGTTTGGGAGCAAACGACCTTTGTATACAAAATTAAATATACAGATCACGGCAATTGCTGTCAACCAACACTCAAGAAGGAAGCAGTTCGGCCACCAGTTCTCCACCCACAACCACCGGGGTTCTGTCCAGGGACACCGTGCAACCCCGCATAGGCAGGTCGAAGTGGCCACGGCAAAACCGCCCTGCCACCTCGTTGGCACCGGTCGAGTACAAGAAGTTGCCGGCGAAGGCCCGAAGCTCTGTGCCGTTGTGGTCGGCCTTGTCCCACAGGGCCATGGCCTCCCACCGGGCCGAGGTGTTCATCCCCCAGCCCACGTGGCTCACTGCGTAGGCCTCGGGCTCTTCGAACGCGGCCAGATAGGACCGGAACAGCTCGGCATCGACCCCGTCCCCTTCGATTTCGGTGATGTAGTCGTCTACCACGGTCAGCGTCACTGGTTCGCGGATGTACTCCTTGAAGGTGAGGTTCACATCGCCGGGGGCCAACACCACCGTTCCGTTCACCGTGGCCGCGGCGGGGAACGCCAGCACCAGACCGCCGGGCCAGTGGGCGATCGTCCCTGGCTCAGTGCACCAACCGTGAGACCCAGCCCTCACCGCGCCGAAGAGATCGACCATCAGTTGGGTGCCCGCATCCGATTCAACCCTCATCTCCTTGGCCTGCTCCAGCAGGCCGACCCCGATCGCCACCCGATCAGCCAGGAAAGGATCGTGGGGCCATCGTTCGGTGTTCTCGGGATGCTCGTTGGACACCATGAGCACTCGGGCCCCGCTGGCCAGGATCTGGCTGAGTTCGGGGGCGTGGAGCAGCCCTTCCACCGTGCAGTCCACGATGAAATCGGCATTGGTCAGCGCGCCCAGAGCGGCCTGATTGGTGCCCAGCGCCACCGACGCCCCGGTGGAGCGGATCGGTAGCGGCCCGGGATTGGGCGGCGTGGTGACCACCACATCGACGGGGGAAACCCCGCATTGCGACAGGGCCATGCGGGCGGTCAGCACAATCTCGGGGCGGCTCCGGGTCTCCGACAGCACCACCGCGGTCTCGGTCGGCGCCAGCTTGCAGGCTTCGAACTGCTCGGCGTATCGCCTAACCCAGGCGCTTTCGATCATAGAACCGCTCCCCTTGGCTACACCGGGGTCTCGGTCGCGTCGTCAAAAAGGCCGGCCCGGCCGAGGCGGTCGAGACACACATCCATGCTCCAGGGATGCATGGCCGCGCCGCACCGTGCGTCACGGTAATACTGCTCCAGCGGCGACGGTCGCAGCAATGCCCGTCCACCGCACACTCGCAGCGCAAGCGAAGCCAACTCAGGGGCGCCGTCCATGGTGGAGACCATCGAGCTCCATGCCCGCCGGACCGCCGCGGGCTTGGGATCGACCCCCGACTCGGCCAGCACCCGGTAGCACAGCGCCTGGGCCCGGTCGTAGATGAGGTTCATCTCTGCCCAGCCTTGCTGCTTGATGGGATTGGAGCGCCGGGCCGTGGGCCCGCCGTCGCCGACGAGGTACGCGGCGGTGGCATCCATGATGGCCCCCATCAGTCCCAGGTAGGCGAACGACAAGGTCATGAAGAAATACGGCCATCGGGCGGCGGCTTGGTCGAACATCCCCGGCGGAATCCACTCGCACTCGGCAGGGACGAACACGTCTTCCAGCATCAGGTTGCGGGAGTCGGTGGCCCGCATGCCCAGCGAATCCCAGTCGCCCTCGATGCGTAATCCCTCAGAATCGGCGCCCACGCCCAGCAGGCGCACTCGGGGATCGCCACCCACTGTGCACACGATGTTGTGGATGTCGGCCGCCCCACTGAGCGAGGCGAAAATCTTGCGGCCGCTTACCCGGAAGCCGCCGTCCACCGGGGTAGCAGTGGTGGCGTAACCCTCGGTGGCCCCGGCCGCGATCCCCTCGGAGAATGGCTGGCTGTGGATGTGTCCCCGCTCGACAATGCCCTGCCATAGCACCGCTCTCCTCCGGTGCAGCACTGAGCGCTCCTCGGCGCTCAGCTCCATGTCGTCGCCGATTTGGCCCACCATGAGTGTGGTGGCCGAGTGCATGTTGAAGGTGAGGGCGGTGGCCGCGCAGTGCCGACCAAGTTCCTCGGACGCCAGGGCGTAGCCCACGAAGTCGGCGCCGAGGCCGCCGACCGATGCTGGGATGCAGATGCCCAACAGGCCGGCTTTGGCAAGGTCTTGCCAATTCTCGAAGGGGAAGGCCGCGTCCCGGTCGTACTTGGCCGCCCGAGCAGCCAGCGCAGGACCGAGCGCTTGAACCTGGTCCACGACAGCTGCCCGACTGGGAGTCAGCAACCCATCGCGGGCCGCGAGGTCGGCAAGACTCACCGGGTTACCTTGGGTTCGCAGGGCACAACCACGACCTCGACTCTATTGTTGACCACTCCGACTCCGACAGTCCGGTTGAATCGTTTGGTACCAAACAAATATACTGCTGATGTGGCCGACCAGAAGGGGTTCATGTATCCCCGCACGCCGACCGGCGCCGGAAGCATCTTGCCCGGCCCACCGTGGCACTACTCGGGCGAGATGCTGACGGTGGAGTTTCGCACCGATCCGCCCAACGTGGCCGAGCTTCTCCCCGAGCCGCTGGAGTTGGTCGACGACGACCCCGGTGCCGTCGCCCTCATTTGGGCTGACTGGCAGAGTTGCAGCGACAGCTTCGAAGAGATCCTCGACCCGGCCCGATCCCAGTACAAAGAGGTGTTCTTGGTGGTGCGCTGCTGCTACCAGGGCCAAGTCTTCAGCCGGGCGGCCTACATCTGGGTGGACAAAGACTTCGCCATGGCCCGGGGCCACGTCCAGGGCTACCCCAAGAAGATGAGCGAGATTTGGATGACCCGGCCGGTGATCTACGGCAAGGCCGGTCCCCGGCTCGAGCCCGGCGGCCAATTCGGTGCCACCCTCAGCACATGGGGGCGGCGGATCGCCGAGGCTCGATTCACCATCCGGGGCACCGCTGATTCGCCTGGATACGTCAACAGCCACCCGATGCTGCACAGCCGGCAGATGCCGGCCATCGAGATGGACGGGCGCGACTCGCTGGACGAACTAGTGACCATGCGGGGTTACGACGCCGACCTAGGCCCCGTGTTCAGCGGCGACGCCGAACTCGTGCTGCCGGAGAGCCCCACCGAGGAGCTCACCCGCCTAGAGCCTTTCGAGATCATCGGCGGCTACTACCGGCAAGTGGGCAACTCCATGGCTGGGGGCACCACGCTGTGGGCCGCCCCCAATCCGATGGAATCCGAATGATGGCCAAGCCGGCCTGCGTTGACGACTACCTGTTCGACCTCGGCCCTGACGACGCCGACATCACCGATCACGACACCTACGTGGCCGGCGTCCCCCATGCCACATTCAACCGGCTACGGGCCGAAGACCCGGTCCACTGGACTGAGGAAGCCGACGGCTCGGGATTTTGGTCGATCCTGCGCTACGACGACGGCCTGGCGGTGAGCCGTGACGTTGAGATGTTCACGTCTTCGCTGGGAATCCGGTTGGAGGAAATGGACGCCGAGCAGACCGAGGCCCGCCGGACCATGATGGAAATGGACCCCCCCGAGCACACCCGGTTGCGGCGCCTGGTGAACAAGGGCTTCACCCGGCGGACGGTGGAGACCTTCGAGTCCTCCATTCGGGAGCTGGTGGGCGACGTGCTCGACAAGGCGCTGGCCAACGACGAGTTCGACTTCGTCCACGACATTGCTGAGGAGTTGCCCATGAGGATGCTGGGCCGCCTGCTGGGCACTGACGACGAAGACGGCCGCAAGCTGGTGGCGTGGGGCGACGCGCTGCTGGGCAACACCGACCCCGACTTCACCGACTACCCGGTAGACCTCACCGACACCGAGCAGTTTCGGATGGTGCCGTTCCGAAGCCCAGCCGCCATCGAGATCTTCCAGTACGCCCAAGAACAGGCCGCCGACCGGCGGGGCTGCCCCCGTGACGACATCATCACCAAGCTGTTGGCCCCCACCATCGACGGCGACCCGCTCACCGACTTGGAGTTCAACAACTTCTTCACCCTTTTGGTGGCCGCGGGCAACGACACCACCCGCTACACCATGACCCACGGTATGTGGACCCTGTTGAACCACCCCCACCTGTGGGAGTCGTGGAAGGCCGACCCCGGCTTGACCGACACCGCGGTGGAGGAGATCCTGCGGACCGGGTCGGTCACCATGCACTTCCGTCGCACCGCCACCCGCGACGTCGAGATGCGAGGGTCGCAGATACGGGCTGGCGACAAGGTGGTGATCTGGTTTGTGGCCGCCAATCACGACCCCGAGGGGTTCGAGCGGCCATTTCGCTTCGATCTGGGCCGAGAGCCCAACGATCACATGGCGTTTGGCCGCAACGGGCCGCATCTGTGCCTGGGGGCCTGGCTGGCCCGCATGGAGGTGCGGCTGGTTTTCGAAGAGCTGATGAAGCGGGTGATCCGCTTGGAGCCCGCCGGCCCTATCGACCGGCTGCGCTCCAACTTCATCTCGGGGATCAAACGGCTGCCGGTTCGGGTGTTTTGATGGGGGCCATCGTCGGGGCCGGGCTGATCTCCCACGTCCCCCCGCTGGTAATGCCCGAGGCAGTCCGCCGTGGGCTCAACAACGGCGAAGACACCACGCTCTACCAGGGCCTACACGACTTGGGGGCACAGCGGCTGCGACCGTTGGCGGCCGACACCGTGGTGGTGGTGGACACCCACTGGTTTACCACTGTCGAGCACATCGTGACCTCCCACGATCGCCGAGGCGGGCTGTTCACCTCCGAAGAACTGCCCCGAGGCATGTGCCAAATGCCCTACGACATGCCTGGCGACCGGGAGTTGGCCGAGGCGTGGGCTGCTCAGGCCGCCGGCCGGGACGACACCTGGATCACCGCTATCGACGATCCCCACCTGCCGGTGCACTATCCCACGATCAACCTGCTTCCGTTCTTGCAGGGCGGCGAGGCCTGGATTTCGGCCAGCATCTGCCAGACCGCCGAGCCCCACGACTTTTTGCTGTTCGGCAAGCTGCTGGCCCAGGCGGTAGCCGGCTTGGATCGCCGGGTAGTGGTGTTGGCCAGCGGCGGGCTGAGCCACCGCTTCTGGCCTCTGCGGCAGTTCCGTGACCACGAGGCCGCCGATCCCGCACTCCATCTCCGCACCCCCGAGGCCAAGGTCGCCGACGAGCACGTCATCGACTGCCTAAAACGGGGTAGCCATGCCGAGGTGCTCGACTTCTTGCCCGAGTTCTCCACCCACGCTCCGGAGGGGTTCTTCGGCCACTACCTGACCATGGTCGGAGCGCTGGGCGGAGCGGCCTGCACCGCTCCCGGAGAGCAGTTCGGGGAATACGAATCGGTCGCGGGGACCGGCCAAGTCCATCTATGGTTCAGCTCGTGAAGCGCGCTCTGGCCATCGCCCACGAGTTGGACGGTCTACCCGGCCAGATAGCCACCCGCCTGCGCCAGCGGGGCTACGAGGTCCACATCCATGTGGTGACCCACGACTACGACCACCCCAACGTCGCCGTGCCGTTCCCGTCCATTGACGACTATGACCTGCTGTTGCCCATGGGGTCGGTGCGCTCGCTCACCGACAAAGACGAGATCGACTCTTGGATCCACGAGGAGCTCGACATGATCAAGCGGGCCCACGAGGAGGGCAAGCCTGTGTTGGGGATCTGCTTCGGCGGCCAGCTGATCTCCGAGGCGCTGGGGGGAGTGGTCGAGGTGTCTCCAGTGACCGAGATCGGCTGGTTCGAGCTTGACGACGGTGAGGACGGCCCCAACCCCGCCGGGCCGGGACCGTGGATGCAGTGGCACCATGACCGGTTCACCCCGCCACCCGGGTCCGAAGTGCTGGCCCGTAACGACAGCTCGGTGCAGCTCATAAGGATTGGCTGCACAGTGGGAACCCAGTTCCACCCCGAAGTCGACGTGGCCCACGTCGAGTCGTTCTTGAAGCTTGCCCCGAAGGACTACTTGGACGAGTGCGGGGTGGACTTCGACCAGCTCATGGAGGAGACCCGCCAGCACGAGATGGCCAACATCAAGCAGTGCCACGCCTTTGTCGACTGGTACCTCGACGAGGTGCTCGCCGACTGAACCATTCGCTCAGTGGTACATCAGGTATTCGTCGAGCTCCCACTGGGTCACTTCGCCCCCGGGCACGTCTTCTCCCACCGCGGCGATGTAGCGCTCCCATTCGGCCTGTTTGTTGGCGATGAAGTTCTGGCACAGGTCGTCGCCCACCGCGGCCATCAGCGCGGGATCAGCCTGTAGCTGAACCAGGGCCTCGGCCAGGCTGGGTGCCGCGCCCTCATCGGTATTGACCTCTTCAAATCCGTCCGTGGTGAGCGGACCGGGGCATTCCAGTTCATCGACCACACCGAGCCGGGCGGCTTGGAGGATGGTCGCCACCCCGAGGTGGATGTTGACGGCGCCGTCGCCAACCCGGTTTTCGATCCGAGTGGCCGCTCCCCTTGCCTCGGGTATCCGGTTGGCCGCGCAGCGATGGTCGTGGCCCCAGTTGGCCCAATAGCCGTTGAGCTCTGCTGGCTGAAGCCGCCGGTAGGCGTTCACCGTGGGGGCGCACAGCGCGGTGAGCGCTTGGTGATGAGCAACCAGGCCAGCCAGACATCCCTTGGCCAAGGCAGAGAGGCCGTCGTCGGCCGAGGTGTCGTTCAAGGCGTTGTGGCCCTCAGCGTCGACCAGCGAGAAGTTCACATGGACTCCACTCCCGGCCACCCCCACGAACGGCTTGCCCAGAAACGTGAGGTCCAGGCCGTGGGCCAAAGCCACCTCCCGGGCCAGCACCCGGAATAGGAACGCCTCGTCGGCCGCCTTAAGGGCGTCGTCGTACTCGAGCGTGAGTTCGAACTGCGACTCGTCGTACTCGGCGTTGATGCTCTCCAGCGGGAACCCGCATCTCCAAGCAGTGCGGGTGATGTCGTCGATCAGCCCGGTCGGATCGGCCGAGCGGCCGGTCCCGTAGACAAACGACCGGGGAGTCTTCCAGCGCTCCCAGCCACCCTCGCCATCGGGCTGGAGCACGTAGGCCTCTAACTCGATGCCCACCTTGGGCGCATAACCGAGCTCAGCCCACGCGGCGATGGCCCGCTGGAGGGCAAAGCGGGCGGAGACGGTGTAGGGCTGCCCCCTGAAGTCAAGATGGCCCACCACCACACCGGTGGCGTCGTCCTCCCAGCTGGTGCGGACCTCGTCGGGGTCGAAGGTGGCTACGACATCGGGAAGCCCTTCCAATAGGTAGGCGCCGGGGGCGGGGATCAGGCTGCGGTCGTAGCCGAGGGCGAAGGTGGTGATGCAGTGCCCGGTGCCGTGTTCGGCCAGGTGGACAGGCAGGTATTTGCCCCGGGCCAGGCCGAGATGGTCGGGCCACAGCACGCGAATCCGGTCGTAGTCGCTCATGGAGTGATTCCTCTCATGACAAAGAAGCAGCCAGTTCCTCAAAGCCCATCATGGCTGAGTTGCCGGGAGCGAACCCAAGAACTCGCGGACGAGTTGGTTGAATACCTCGGGGGCCTCTGCCGGGCTGATGTGGCCTGCCGAGGGGATGATCTCGAGGCGACTGCCCCTGATGGCGGTGTGGAGCTCCTTGCTGTAAGCCGGCGGGGTCTCTTCGTCGAGCTCGCCCGCGACCACCAGGGTGAGCGCGGTGATCTCGCCAAGGCGGTGGCGCACATCGTGGGTTGGCAATAGCTGGCAGGCGGCCCGGAATCCCGCCTCGGGGACGCGCTCAAAGGCTGCAATGGTGCGGTCGCGCTCGACGCCGCCGAAACCTGGGGCGGTGATGCTGTCGATGACAGGGGCCGCGATGTCGGCCAGCAAGAGTCCGGCATCGATCATCTCGGTCCGCTCACGGCGCCATTGGTCGGGGTCGGTGCCGTCGCCCCCGAACACCGCGCTGGTGTCGGCCAGCACCAGCGACCGCACTCGATGGGGATGGCGCAGCGCGGTGTGCAGCACATGGTGCCCGCCAAACGACAGCCCGCATAGGTGGGCGGAATCCACATCCAGCCGGTCAAGAAGTTGGGCCACTGCGTCGGCGATGGCCTCAAATGTCAGCGGGCTGATCGGCGATGAAGCGCCGTATCCCGGCATGTCCCACGCCACGCAGCGCCACTGGTCGCTGAGCGCTTCAATCTGGGGCTCCCACGCGGTCCGCGACCCCCCTAAACCGTGGAGAAACAGCATCACGTCGCCGTCGCCGGCCTCCCGCCAGGCGATGGCATCGTCCACGTCTCGAATCAGGGAAGCCACCGCCTACCAAACTAACGTTCTCAGTCAGATCGTTAGGCAGGGAACAATTCCATGGCGAACAAAACTCCCCTGATCGGGTTGCCCGGTCGGCGCAAGCGGGCCTGCGAGGTCAGCGGCTTTCCCGAAGTGATGGCCAACAGCGATGTCGATCTCTATCTAGCCGACTACGCCCGCGGCGTCATCGAAGCCGGCGGCATCCCGGTACACATCCCCATCGAAGTCGACCCCGCCGTGATCGGCGAGCGACTAGACGGGATTGTCCTCCCCGGGGGAACCGACATCGACCCGATCCGCTATGGGGCCGATCCCGACCCCGAACTTCTGCCCATCGAGTCCGAGCGAGACGATCTTGAGCTCGGATTGCTCTCGGCCGCTCTCGATGCTGAAGTCCCGGTGCTCGGCATCTGCCGGGGTATCCAAGTGCTCAACGTCTTCCAGGGGGGCACGTTGCACCAGCACGTACCCGAGCACGGCCGCTTCGATTTGCCCATTGATTCCACCATCCACCAGGTGAGCTTCACCGAGGGCTCCACCTTGCATGAGCTCTACGGCTCGTCAGCCCAGGTCAACAGCCTCCACCATCAAACAGTGGCCGATCTGGGCCGGGATCTTACCGTCACCGCCCGAGCTGACGACGGCGCAATCGAGGGCGTGGAGATGGGCGATCACGTGGTCGCCGTTCAATGGCACCCCGAGATGATGCCCACCCGCTCCACCGATCCGATCTTCCGCTGGCTCGTCCAGCGGGCTTCCCGCTAGTCCGGCTTGCGGGCGTGGAAGAAGTACGCCGGTGTGCAGATGCCGAGCTTGCCCGCCTAGCCCACCACTAAGGCAGAGCGGCATGAAGGATCCGCTCGTAGTCGGCTTCTTCGGTCGGCAAGGTATCGACCAACCGCCCTCGGCTCATAACGTGGATCACGTCGGCCACTGCGAGCAACTCCTCGAACTCTGACGATGCCACAACAACACCGAATCCGTGTTCCTGCACCAACCGGCGAATGAGAGCAAGGATCTCTGCCTTGGCCGCGACATCGATCCCTTGAGTTGGCTCGTCGAGCAAGAGGACGTCAGGTTTCGAAACCAGAGCTCGCGCCAGGGCAAGCTTTTGCTGATTGCCTCCACTGAGGTTGCCGGCGAGGATCTCTGTGTTGGATGGGCGGATTCCGAACGCTTCGACGTGCTCACGGGCCAATTGCCGTTCTTTTCTGATTCGGCGCATTCCACCGCGGCTCGCCCTGGAGTGGATGGGCAGCGTGAGATTGGCTCGAACTGACAGCTGCGAGACGATGGCCGACGCGCGGCGGTCGGCCGGAACGAGGACCACCCCAGCACGGTATGCGCCTCTGATCATGCCAGGGTGGAGGGCATGACCGCGTACGGCGACAAGACCGCGGTCGTACCCGTCTACACCGGCAATCGCGCGCAGAAGATGGCCGTGTCCTGATCCTTGAACTCCGGCCACACCAACGATTTGCCCTGAGTGCAAACGAAGCGAGACGTCGGCGAGATTGGGCTCTCGCGTCAGTCCGTCAACTTCAAGCAGAGGCCTTCCATTGGTCGCTTCCACCGAAGAGGAGCGGAAGGTGCCCGAAGGAGGACCGTCTTGATCAGTGAGCCTGCTGGTCTTGGTCATGAGGGCGACGATCTTGTCCTTGTCGAGTTCTGCCCGGGGGAACGTGCCCACTGCACAGCCATCGCGCAGAACGGTGATCCGGTCGGCGATGCCGAGAACTTCGGTCAGCCGGTGGCTGACAAAGATGATCGCCTTCTGCTGGTCGCGCAGTAGCCGTAGCCGGTCCAGCATCGCCGCTGCATCGTTCTCGGACAGGGCTGCGTTGGGTTCGTCGAGGACGATGACGTCGCCGGGATGCAAGAGTGTCCTAGAGATCTGTGCGAGCCGAAGCTCCGGGACGCTCAGCTGGCCTGACAGCGCCGATTCGCTGAAAGCAGCGCCGCAACGGTCCAGCGCATCCCTGGTTTGCTCCCGCTCCTTTGAGGAGAGCTTCCCTTTTCGGTCAAATGGCCCTTCGAAGCCCAAGAGCATGTTGCGCCCGATGCTGAAATCTGGCACCGCCTGCACTTCTTGGGGGACGTGGCTGATTCCACGTCGCTGGGCGTCTCGGGGACCGTGGAATACCACATCTGAATCGTCCAGCAAGATGCGACCGGAGTCGGGAGGAATCAGCCCAGCCAGGATCTTCACCAAGGTCGATTTGCCCGCACCGTTCTCGCCTAGGAGTGCATGAACTTCGCCTCGCCGCACGTCGAAGCTGACGTCGTCGAGTGCTTTCACTCCTGGAAATGACTTGCTTATCCCGTCCAAGCGCGCCGCGGGAACATCGCCGGGCAGTTCCACCCCGCTGGACGTTGCGCTCAGGTCAGGCTCAGATTTGGAGTCAGGCGGTGTCATCGCTCGCCGTGTCTGTCTTTGAGGCCGGGCCGGCAAGCCTCCGGGATTGTCCATCGAATCCGATGAAGAGTCGCTTCAGCGTCGGCAGGAGATCAGAGAATTGGCGGAAGCTTCCTCCCCGTATCTGGCTGATCAACACTGCGACCACGAGGGCGATGCCGATCGCCATCTGCTGCTGGAAGGTACCGACACCAGTCACAGCAAGCCCCACAGTCAGGCATGTCATCAGAGCTACCCCGAGAAAGACCCCGCTTAATCGGCCTTTGCCCCCGCCGATGACTGCTCCTCCGATCACCGCGGCGGCAATTGATCGCAATTCGAAACCGGCACCGAGCCCGGTCTGGCCAACCGATACTCGGGCGGTGAGCATGATCCCGCCTGCACCGGCGAGCATGCCGGTGATCATGTAGGTAATGGTCTCGTAGCGGGCTACGGGAATCCCGGCCAGCCGACATGTCTCGCGGCTGCCGCCAATGGCGTACACATAAAGGCCGATACGCGTTCTTCCGGTGAACGCAACTGCCAACAGCAGGATGATGATGCCGATCCCGATCGTCGAGGGCATGAAACCCCAGTCGCGGCCACCGAACCACTTGAGGGTGGGATCGTTCGCGATAACTGAGGCTCCGTTGCTTCGCACGCCGCCGTAGCCGGTCAAAAAGGTCAGCATCGCCATGGTCACGACGAACGGACTCACACGCAGCTTGGCGATCAGGATCCCGTTGACGAGCCCAATCGCGGCACCGGTGAGAAGCCCGATGACTATGGCCGCCGCCACCCCGTGGTCTGCCATCGCTTGGGCAGTGACGATGCTGGTGAAACCCATGTTCGCCCCAACAGACAGGTCGAACCCGCCGACGGTTATGGCGAACATCTGGCCGATTGCCACCACGAGGAGCACGCCCGCCTGGCGGGAGATGTTCTGAACGTTGGCTGTAGTTGGGTAGATCGACGGCTCGAGGAGCGAGAAAATGGCGATCATCGCGGCGAGCCCAGCGAGAAGCTGGAGCTCGGTTGAATACTTGAAAGCCCAGTCTCGGAGGGAGAGCCGATAACTCCTGGCCGTAAACGAGGTGTGAGCAGCCAACGATTCTTCGGTCACAGAAGCCCCCTCAAGAGCATAGTTCTATTCCACTGCCGCTCTCCGGCCTGTTAGAAGGCAGCCGCGAGGCCGCCTCCTAGCTCGTTGGCATCAGCCGTCCAACCCTGCCCAAGATTCGGGCGGGCGTGCTTTCGCCCCTGTCAAATAGGGGTTCTTCTCCACCCATTCGTCGAGAGGGTTCTCACGGCGGAACTTCGCAGCCAGATCGCCGAGTGTGCTGAAGGTTCGTCCGTCGCCCTCCATATAGTCGATCAGCTCCTCGAGCATCTTGATACGCGACCCGCGACCGATGAACTGTGGGTGGCAAGTGAGAACGTACATTCCACCCGGGCAGTTTTCGACCATGTAGTCGAACTCCCCCTGCCACAGCTCTCGAACCTGTGAAGGCGTATTGGGACCCTGGTTCATACCCCAGACGTATTCAAACGGCGGAAAGTCGTCCAGTCCCCAACTGGGAGGGAGTTCCACGATGTCGATCGGTGTGCCAAACACGAAGGGTTCGTTCGCAGGGAATTCGTCACCCTCTCGCAAGTAGTAGGGGTAGAAGTCACTCGCCATGAACGTCGACGAATAGTCGAGATCGAACTCTTTCATGAGGTCCAAGGTGTTGGGGCTGAAGTCCCATGCCGCGGTGCGACACCCGGTAGGACGAACTCCCGCGGCGTAGTCGATAGCTTCGAAGCCCAGCTCGAAGTCTCGTCTCTCTTCTTCCAGGGCGAGTTTGGTGGGGTTGCGGTGGCTCCACCCGTGGTGCCCGATCTCGTGGCCCTTGTCCACAATCTCCTTGACGAGGTCCGGGTAGAGGTGGGCCGAGTGACCCGGGCAGAAGAAGGTGCAGGGAATGTCCCGATCTTCCAGGACTTTGAGAACACGCTTCAGCCCGGGAACGGCGAATTCCCCCCGAGAGCACATGCTGGGTGTCTCAGCTCCAAATGAGCCTAGCCAGAGGCAGATTGCATCGAAATCGAAGGTCAGGCAGATCGTGTGATCTTTGTTAGTCATCTATTTCTCCTTGCTAGGCGTTTATACAGGGAACTTAGCTGACCTCAGCCTGCCACCCGGCGGGGATCAGCTCGATCTGGACCCAATCCTCGTTGACGTTGGACGGGTCGACTACGGGGAAGGGCACGCAGTTGATGCGAGGCACGTCATCTCCGTTCAGCACCGAAACCGCAGTTCCGAGACCGATGTAGCCCATCCAGTACGGACTCACGAGGAATAGGGCATCAGCGCTGCCGTCGTCGATCCAAGGAGCTGAGAAATTGGTGAAATCGGACGCGATGTAGGGGACGTCCTGGTATTCCTCAGGAATGGAGGGAGGCAGCAGCAATGCGAAGTGGGCCGCATAGATCCAGTCGATTTCCGGGTTTCCGGTAACCACGTTCAAGAAATCGGCGAGGCCTTCCTCGGGATCGACCAACTGGTTGGGCGCAGCGATTATCTCGAGATTCGGATGGGCTTCTTCTACCCGGTCTCTGAAGCCTTCGGCCCGCTTGCGAGACCAGGTGGCATTGGCGGGTCCCGCCATAACGACACCCTTCCCGCCTTCGGGAACCAGTTCGGCGATGGCATCGGCGCCTGCTTTGCCGAACAGGTAGTCGTCCTGCATGATCATGAAGACCCTGCCGTCGGGAACCTCAGTCGAGACGTTCACGATGGGCACGCCAGCGTCGGTTGCCGCATCCACAATCGCAACTGAGCCAGCCGTGTCCACGGGAGCGAGAATGATGGCATCGGGGTTGCGCTGGAGAATGTTCTCCGCGTCGGCGAGCTGGTCGGCAGGACCCGTATAGCCCACACCCGCCGTATGCCTAACCGTGACGGTCCCGCCACCGGCTGCCGAGACGTCTGCTGCCGCTTGCTCCGCGCCGTAGGCCATGGCCTGGTAGTACTCAGCGGCCAGGCTCACTTGCATGAAGTCGATCTCGTAGGAAGCGTCTGCAGCGGGTGGGGCATACGCCAGCAGATCGTCGGTCGTGGAATTCACATCGCAATCCAGCGGAGTCCTGAAGTACTCATCGTTGATCTCTACCGGCTCGGGGGCACTCTCAGGGGTGGGTTCAGGAGTGGGGGCAGGGGTAGAGGCGGCAGTGGGCGCAGGGGTAGAGGCGGCGGTCGGCTCCGGGGCCGAAGTCTCTCCTGGGTCGTCGTCATTGCCGCACGCTGATGCAACCAGTACGAGTGCCGCAACAATGCCCAAGACCGTCCACAACTTCATCCGTCGCATATCGGTTCCTACCTTCCGGTCAGAGCGCACCGCCCCCGATGAGCGGTCCAACTGAGATCGAATATTATAGCATAATCCAGGCTAATCCAGCCCGTGGGCCTCGTCAACCGCCGAGTCTGGGTGCCAGTGGGGGACTCGCGCTGCTTGAACCTACGAGGTGATCTGGAACACGCCTTCAGCCTCGACGGCAAGCCCGAGTGGCAGTGCTGCCATTCCCACAGTCGAGCGGGCATGCTTTCCGTTTTCGCCGAAAACACCCACCATCAGGTCGGAGGCGCCGTTCGCGATCATCTGGTGCCTATCGAAATCCGGAGCCGAGTTGATCATGATGAGCAGCTTGACAACCCTCTTTATCCGGCTCAGCTCGCCGAACTCGGCCTTGAGGGTAGAGAGCATGTTGAGAGCGACAAGCTGGGCTGCCTCTACTGCCGTGTCGACGTCCATGTCCTCACCCACTCGACCCTTGTGAATGAGCTCGCCGTCTTTGAAAGGGCCATGCCCAGCTACGAAGACGAGGTCGCCGACGGTGACTGTTCCCAGGTAATTCGAGGTGTTCGGCGGGCATGGCGGCAATGTGAGCCCAAGTTCCTCGAGCCGAGACTCTGGGGAGACGTTCATGGGGGCACCTCCTTGGGATTCCGTGGGCTGCCCGTCATGACTACCGAGAGCCCTTTGCGGCATGGATATTATAGCATAATGTAGGAATATCGATAGTCTCGTAGTAGTCCATCTGTGAATGGAGACTCCTGATGCTGTTAGCCAACCCTCGAGGCGGATACCACTTCCTTATGGGAATCGACCCCTACTCCTGTGGTGTCGTTGCCGACCCTGGCTACGAAATCGTCCACGCAACCCTGCGAACTCCGCTGCCCTGGCGGGAGGGCTTTGAGAAGATCGATTCCCATCTTCGGGAGATCGGTCGACCTCGTCACGCCCTCTGCGGGGTCGAGCTCCGGTCGCCCACGCCGTACAGCATGGAGGGATTCATCGAATTCAACGTGGGCTACTGCGACTTG
This sequence comes from Acidimicrobiales bacterium, assembly GCA_963663255.1. GTDB lineage: Bacteria > Actinomycetota > Acidimicrobiia > Acidimicrobiales > Bin134 > Poriferisocius. The sequence continues at coordinate 412,593 of OY760141.1, read as the reverse complement.
GTCCAGACATGGGATCTATATGTTGGCGACCTCAATCCTGTCGCTCGGACGAACGTGGCTCCGGCTCATTCTCCCCCTGTTGCTCCTGTACTGCACGGCTTCTCCTACACCGCTACCGAAATGCAGGACGCCCCGATGACATTCGTCGTCGCCGGTGCCGCGGAGTTGCGCGAGGCCGCCCTGGACGAGGACGACATCATCCGAAGAGGGGAGTCCGGGCCCGACGCCCTGCGGGAGAAGGCGGGCCATGTGATTGGGATCATGGAGTCACGCCTTCATGGTCTAGGTGCCAGTTGGGAGGTGGTCACCGCAATTGACGTGTACACCGTGCTCCTGCTGGAGGGGTTGCTAGAGGACTCGGTTCTGCCGAAGATAGGAGTGGCGGGACGCCACGGGCTTTGCTGGAGCCGGGCGAGGCCGCCAGTTCTCGGACTCGATTTCGAAATGGACATGCGCGGCGTGCGGTCCGAAATCAAGTTGTAGCCGGCGGGAAGGACTACCCGTGAAACTGATTCGAGTCGGTGCCGAAGGCCAAGAAAGCCCTGCTGTTGTTGACCCCAAAGACGGGTCGGTTTTGAGCGCTGAATCCGTAACCCCGGACTATGACGCCGAGTTCTTTGGAAGCGATGGTCTCGACCGCCTAAGGGAGGCACTCGACGCCGGAATCCTTCCGCCGCTCCAGTCGGGCAACTCGCGCCTCGGCCCCCCCATCAATCGACCGGGCAAGATCATCGGCATCGGACTCAATTACCGAGACCACGCCGTGGAGTCGAACATGCCGATCCCCGATGAGCCAATTCTGTTCATGAAGGCACCCAACACCGTCATCGGCCCATATGACGATGTGCGTATCCCGCCCGGATCGACCAAGACCGACTGGGAGGTTGAACTCGGCGTCATTATCGGCCGGCAGGCAAGCTACCTGCGGACTCCGACGGAGGCGCTCTCGTACGTCGCTGGGTACGCCATTTCGAACGATCTCTCAGAACGCGAATATCAACTGGAGCGCGATGGCCAGTGGGACAAGGGAAAATCCTGCGACACCTTCAACCCTCTTGGCCCGTGGCTCGTGACGAGCGACGAGATTCCCGACCCGCAGACGCTGAACTTGTGGCTCAACATCGACGACCGCCGTGAGCAGACTGGCCACACTTCCGACATGGTCTTCTCTGTCGAGCACATCGTCTGGTTTGTGAGCCAGTTCATGGTTCTTGAACCGGGCGACCTGATAAACACCGGTACGCCAGCCGGGGTTGGGCTTAGCAAGACGCCACCCCGCTACCTACAGCCTGGCCGTGAAATGCATCTCGGAATCGACTCACTGGGCGAGCAAAGGGCGAGGACAATCGCAACTCCCCGCTAGCCGGGTGGTCGCGTGCCCGCGCCGCAACGCTAGGGAACTTCCTCCACCCCGCTGCGTTCCTCGCGGCCCACGAAGCTTGCCGCCTCAACGGCTCCCCTGATCAATTCAACCGTGGATGCAAGATGGCAGCGCAAGGCTTCTGCGGCTGCGAAATGGTCGCCATTGCTAAGGGAATCCACTATCAATCTGTGCTCATCACTCGCTGCATCATGTCGGTAGTGAAGCGACAGTCGCTGATAGCGGGCGGAATGTTGCCAAAGTTGGTCAATCAGCTTGAGTCGTCGAGGGGAGCCAGCCAATTCATAGATCGCAAAGTGAAACTCGCGGTTCAGGGTGACGACCGCCGCATGGTCGCCCTTGGCATGGCGCTCTTGGGCTTCACCGAGATTGTTCAAGAGCATGTCGATCTTTTTCTCATCGCAGTTCGATGCCCGTCTCACCGCTTCACATTCGAGTTCTGTGCGGATGCTGTAAAGGTCGTCGAGGTCTTCTACCGACATTGACGACACCCATGCGCCACGGTTGTGGAACACAGTGACGAATCCTTCGGACTCGAGAATTCGAAACGCCTCGCGCACTGGAATGAAGCTCGTGCCGCACCTCTCTGCGATCACCTTCGGTTGAAGCTTCGACTCTGGTTGGTATGCGCCGTCGATTATGCCCTCGCGGAGGTGGCGCACTACGAGTTCCACTGTGCTATCGGGGTCATGCATCGGGTTGAACCATTTTCAGCAAGTTCGGCGGCCAAATATTATATCATTTGGCTAGGAACTTTCACGGCTTGCTCCGCAGGCGACCCCGGCGAGGCACCCCAATCCGCTGGTTGCAGCCAAGGGCTGCAACCCATGGCTTAGGGCTCAAAGCGTTTAGAGACCGAAGCCGGTGAAGTCGCCGGACATGTCGGGTGGGCCGTAGTAGAGGCGGTTGAGGGCTCGGCGGGCGAACATCCACTGGCCATTTTCCAGGCAGTATTCATCGTCGTAGTAGCCGTACATGGTCATGGGGTCTTCGCCGGGGCGCTTGAAGTGCTCGATGACGTACCAGCGCCCAGTGCCGGTGCCCGCGGCTGTGTCGAGGTCGGCCCAGCCGTTGAGGTAGGCGTGGATCACCCCGTCGAGACGAGCCAGCATGCCCTGCCAGGCGGTGGATATCTCGTCCCGTCCAGTCTTGGTCATCGGGCCCATTTCCCACACCGCGTCGGTGGCCCAAGTCGATGCCCACTGCTCGGCGTCGAAGCGGCACACCCCATCGGAGTAGCGGGCCAACAGGGAGCGAATCTCTTCTGACATGGCGTCTCCGTTCAGTCGTAGGCCGCGTCAGTCCGCTCGCAGGATATGCCAAGGATCCCTCTTCAGTCAGCAGCGTTCCAGTCGCAGAATTCAGGTTCTAGTGTTGGCCCCATGATCGTCGGGGTCCATCACGTTGCGCTATCCACCGGGAACTTGGCTCGGATGAGGGAGTTCTACACCAAAGTGCTCGGATTCGAGGTTGTTGACGAGAGAGGCTGGACCGACAACAAGGTGATCGACAGCATCGTTGGATTGGAGAATTCATCGGCCAGCAGCGTGATCTTGCGGGCGGGCAACGTGTTTATCGAGCTATTCCAGTATCACGAGCCAATCGGAACGCCCTCAGAACCCGACCGGCCGGTTAGCGACCACGGCTACACCCATCTTGCACTAAACGTGACCGACATTGATGCCGAATACGAGCGGCTAAGGGACGCCGGAATGCGCTTCCACCGGCCGCCGCCCACGAAGGAGGAGCTGGGAGTGCGGGGAGAGAAGCTGCAACTGCGGGCAACGTACGGGCGGGACCCCGATGGCAATGTGATTGAGCTCCAAGAGGTCCTCGACCCCGACATGCCATTTGCGATGGACAAGGCAGGATTCCGCCAAGGGGACTAACTGGACTAAGTGGCCCGCTCGCCAAAAGGCTTGTATCGCCAGCCGATGATCTGGTCGTAGTCCATGGCGCCGTCGGGGAAAACGGTGAAGTTATTCCGCTGCTCTTCCAGCGCCGGCTTGGCTTCGGCATACGGAGTGCCCACTTCGTACATGACTAGGTGCTGGAACGGCATCCCGTTGGGACCGATTTCACCGTGGTCGATGGCCCATTGGGGGGTGAGGATGTTGTCGGCGGCCCAGAAGCGCCGCCCGGTGAGGAAGCCAGGAGTCGCCATGACTTCCCGATAGTGGATGGTGTACCAGTGCTCAAACCACTCAAGATTGCCCTTGGTGGGGTTGGCCAGCGATATCCCGAGGTGGTCAACCTCATCGGTGGTGGCCGCCCCTATCTGTGGACCGGTCTGGGTGAAGGCCCAACTGGCTACGGTGTCGTGGTCGAGGCTGTCGCCGGGCCGCATGGAATAGTCGTCCTTAGTGGCAATGCCCTGGATAACCGAGGGCAAGTGGCCCTCGATCTCATAGACGGCCAAGAACTCGAACGGCATCGGCAGATCGGCACGGTCGGCGTGGGTGCGCATCCACTCGGGCGTCAGCATGTCGGCATCGGGGCTCATGCGGTAGCGCCGCCCGCTGACCACTCCCTGGCACGACGCGACCTCTTGGGTATGGATGTCGTGCCACTGGTGGAATTGGGCCTCCTGGCCGATCACCGGGTTGGTGAATGTCAACAGCACATGGCGGTCGGAGTCGTTCACAAGCCACCACGGTACGCTGATCGCAGATGGTTTTCTGGGTAGCCGCGCTGGTGATCGCCGGGATGATGCTGGCGGTTTGGGCCATCAGCGTGGCGGTGCGGGACGCGGGCATCGTCGACATCCTGTGGGGCTTCGGCTTCGTGGTGGTGGCCTGGGTGAGCTGGCTGGTCACCGACGGGCACGATGTGAGAGCCGCTCTGCTGGTGTTCATGGCCACCGCTTGGGGGCTGCGCCTGGCCATTCATTTGGCGTTTCGCAACATCGGCCAAGAAGAGGATTTCCGCTATCGGTCAATGCGCCGCCGGGCCGGTGACCGATTCTGGATCACCAGCCTGGTGAGGGTGTTCGGATTGCAGGCGGCAGCCATGTGGGTCATGTCGCTTCCCCTTCAGCTGGGCATCAGCGCAGGCGATAGGGGATGGACGCCGCTGTGGTTCATTGGCACAGTTGTGTTTCTGGTCGGCTTCGGGTTCGAGGCGATTGGCGACTGGCAGCTCGCCCGGTTCAAGGCTGACCCGGCCAACGCTGGGAAGCTGATGGATCGAGGCCTGTGGCGCTACAGCCGTCACCCCAACTACTTCGGCGATGCCACTGCGTGGTGGGGCATTGGCTTGGTGGCCGCCTCCACGCCCATTGGGCTAGTGGGGTTGGTCGCACCGGCGTTTATGACCTGGATCTTGGTGAAGGTGTCCGGCGTGCCGATGGTGGAACACCGCCTGACGAAGACCCGCCCGGGCTACCAGGAGTACGTCCAGCGAACCAGCTCGTTCGTGCCCCGTCGTCCCAAATCTGCGTGATCACGGGAACCTGGTCGATTTTTGCATCGTCTTATCTGGTGAGGTCGACAATGGAGGCCTTGGCCCAGCCGTAGACTTTCACAGGAGCGAGGTTCGCCGATGAAGACCAACCGCACCATCACACTGCTCCTCGCTGTCGGCGCTGTGTTCGCTCTGCTGGTCGCCACCGGGTGCGGCAGCGGCTCCAACGAGGAGCCGGTCACTGTCGTAGGGGCGCAGACGGATCCCACCGCTACCGCCATCAGCACTGTTCCCGAGATTTCCGAGCCAACTACGACGGCAGCCGCCGTCGCGACCCCCACCGCCGATCCCGAGGTCAACGCCTCAGTCACCGGCACCGTTACCTATCGGGAGCGGATCGCGCTGACGCCTGGCGCGGTGGTCACCGTGCAGCTTCGAGACACGTCTCTCATGGATGTGGCCTCTGAGCTGATCGCCGAGCAGGTCATCACCAACCCGGGCCAAGTGCCGATTGCGTTCGAAGTGCCTTACAACTCAGACGACATCAACCCCCGAAACACCTATTCCATCCAAGTCCGGATCACCGAATCCGACGGCCGGCTGGCCTTCATCAACGACACCGCCTACGACGTGATCACTCGGGGCAACCCCACCCGAATCGACATGGTGCTGGTGATCGTGCAGCCGCCGCCCGATCCCACCGGCGAGTGGAACGATGAGAACTCCCGCCAATATGTGGAAGAAGAAGTAGAGGCGATTGGGGCTGAAGTGGTGGAGTACCACCCCGAGGTCATCATCCTGGTGGACCACTACCAGTCCACCGTTGAGAACTGCGTCCGCCGGGGCAGCCAGTCGTTCGAAATCAGAGGGTCGGACATCTACGCCACCATCACACTGACGGTTCCGCCGCCCACACCGTGGGCCATCGACTGCGACGCAGAAAGGGTCGTAGTCGAAGAGGTAATCCGCTTCGGCGATGCCCTCTCCCCAGGCCAGACCTACCGGGTATTCGTCAACGGCACCGAGACCATCACCTTCACCGCCCCGCTGGCCAACACCCGATAGACGGGTTCAGTCCGAGTACTCCACCCCTGGTAGCACGCACAGCATTTCGAAGAGGAGGTTGGCGGCGGTTAGGGCGGTGGCACCGGTGGGGTCGTAGATGGGGGCTACTTCCACTAGGTCGCAGCCAACGAGGTCGAGGCCTTGGCAGCCTCGGATGATTTCGAGGGCTTGGGGGGCGGTGAGGCCGCCGATTTCGGGGGTGCCGGTGCCGGGGGCGAAGGCGGGGTCGAGGGCGTCGATGTCGAAGCTCATGTACACCGGCCCGCCGCCCACCTTCTCGCGCACCTCTTCCATAAGCGGGGCCAGCGAGCGGTTCCAGCACTCCTCTACTTGCACCACCCTGAAGCCCTGCTCCCGCGACCAGTCGAAGTCGTCGGCGGCATACCCGGTGCCCCGCGCGCCGATCTGGGCCACTCGGTGGGTGTCTAGCAGCCCCTCTTCCACGGCACGGCGAAACGGTGTGCCGTGGGCGATGGCCTCTCCGAACATGTGTTCGTTGATGTCGGTGTGGGCGTCCACGTGGATCAGCCCCAGCGGGCCGTGCTTGCGGCGCATGGCCCGCATTATGGGCAGGGCAATGGTGTGGTCGCCCCCCATCGTCGCCGCGATCACGTCGTTGCCGAGCAGTTCGACGTAGAAGGCCTCGATGCGGGCTACCGCGTCGGTCAGGCTGTAGGGGTTGGTGGCCACATCGCCGATGTCGTCGATGCGCAGGCTGTCGAACGGCGCCGCCCTAGTGGCCATGTTGTAGGGGCGAATCAGCACCGACTCGTTTCGTATACCCCTCGGGCCGAAGCGGGCTCCCGGCCGGTTGGACGTGCCGATGTCGATCGGCACGCCCACGACGGCGACATCGAGGTCGGCCGCCGCCGACCGGCCGGGTAGCCGCATAAAGGTGGCGATGCCCGCGAAACGGGGCATCTGATTGCCCCCGAGGGGTTGAGGCATGTCGGCCACCTTAGGTCCCTAGCGGACTGAGGCGATCAGCCCTTGGCCTCGATGAAGGCGTCGGAGAACTTCACCTCGAAGTCGCCGGTGTCCTGGATCTCCTCCAAGATCGCCACCGGGGCCACCCCAGGCGTGCTGAGGAAGTCCTGGAGGTCCTCATCGAGCCCGCCGAACGCGGCCGCGTTGGGAGTGGAGTAGTAGTTCCAGTTCGACAGGGCCGCGCCCTGCTCGGCGGTGAGCAGCCAGTTGATAAACGTGTGGGCCGTACACGGGCTGCCGGCGTCGAACGGGATGGCCATGTTGTCGATCCAGCGGGTACCGCCCTCGTCGGGCACGAAGTACACGTACTGCGACGGATCGTCGGTCTCCAGGAACTGGGTGAACATGTCGCCGGAGTACCCGTGGGCGATCACCGTCTCACCGGTGGTCAAGAACTCGTCGGCCGAGTCGGTGTTGAACGCGGCCAAACGACCCCTTGCGCTGGCCACCAGATTGGTGGCCTCCTCCAGCTCGCCCTCGTCGGTGGAGTTCAGCGAGTAGCCCAGGTACTTGAGGGCTGCGCCGATCGTCTCCCGAGGATCGTTGAGCAGCGAGATGGAGCCGCTGAACTCATCGGCGAGGGCCGGGTCGAAGATCAGACCCCATGTGCGGGGGAAGTCGGTGCCCAGCGCCGCGGTGTCCACCGCGATGCCGGTGGTGCCCCACTGGTAGGGAACCGAATAGTCACCCGCCGGGTCGTAGATCAGGTTCCGGAAATCGTCGGAAATGTTGGCGATGTTGGGGATGGCGTCCTTGTTCAGCGGCTGAACGGTGCCGCCGGCAATCAGGATGGCCACCATGTAGTCCGACGGCACGATCAGGTCGTAGCCCGAGTTGCCAGCCGCCACGATGGGCTGCATGGCCTCGTTGGAGTCGTAGACGTCCATGGTCACGCTCACGTCGTACTCGTCCGAGAAAGCGGCGAGCTGCTCCTCGTCTATGTACTCGGCCCAGTTGAAGATGTTGAGATTACCGTCGGTCTCGTTCACCTCGCAGTCGGCGATTGCGCTTCCGTCATCATCGTCGTTGCCGCACGCGGCGGCTACCAGCGCAAAGGCCAGCAGCACGCCAAGCAGCCAAAACAGGTTTCGGCCAGGAAGGTGTGTGGTTGTCATTGGTATATCCCCTCTTTGATGTGGGTGTTGGTTGTGGGTTTGGCGGACACGGCTTGCCGGGCGGCGCGCAGCGAGGGGCGCCCGCTGCGGCCGCTGAACTGCTGGAAGGCCAGCGACAGGACCACCAGGAATACCGATGCGGCCAGCATGAGCACCGAGGTGGCGTTGATTAGAGGTGTGACCCCCCGGCGGATGAGGCCGAACACGAACACCGGGAGGGTGGTGGCGCCCGGGCCGGCGGCGAACTGGGTGATGACCACGTCGTCGAGCGACAGGGTCAGGGCCAGCAGGGCCCCGCCCGCCACTCCGGGAATGATCTGGGGGAAGGTCACGTAGCGGAATGTCTTCCACCTAGTGGCGTAGAGGTCGAGGGCAGCCTCCTCGAGTACCTCGCTCATGCCCGAAAGTCGGGCCCGCACCACCACCGACACGAAGCTGATGTTGAAGGCGATGTGGCTGATGGTGATGGAGCCGAGCCCCTTTTGGAGATCCAACCCGAACCAAGCGTCGAGAACGTCGAAGAACTCGGAGAAGAACAGCAGCATCATCACCGCCATCGTCACGTCGGGGATGATGATCGGGAGATACAGCAGGGCGTCGAACACCTTGCGGCCCCGGAACTTGAATCGCTCCAACGCCAGCGCGGCCAGCGTGCCCAGCACCACCGAGATGAGGGTGGAGAGCAGTGCCACCCGGACCGACACCCACACCGCGTTCTGGAGCTGACTGTGCTCGGTGAAGTCCTGGTACCACTGCAGGGTGAAACCGCCCCACCGACCCACGTTGCGATCGGCGCTGAAGGAGAAAACCACCAACACGAAGATGGGGGCGAAGAAGAACAGGTAGACGAGCCAGGAGTGGACCGACAGCGCAATCTTGGTGCTGCCCCGGGGCTGCACGGTGCTGCTCATAGGTTCTTGCCCCCGGTTCGGAAGTACACCAGGGTGGCCACCAGCATCACCGCCATCAGCACGAACGAGAGAGACGCCCCCACCGGCCAGTTCCGGGCGGTGAGGAACTGGGTGACAATGTAGGAGCCGAGCAGGGTGGTCTTGGCCCCTCCCAGGATCTCTGGGGTCACATAGGCGCCGAGGCTGGGTACGAACACCAGGATCGACCCGGCGATCACTCCCGGCAACGACAACGGGAACAGCACCTTTCGGAACGCCTGGAAGCCCGACGCGTAGAGGTCGCGGCTGGCCTCGATCAAGCTGAGGTCGATCCGCTCGATCGACGCATACAGGGGCAGCACCATGAACGGCAAGAAGCCATAGACCAACCCGATCACCACCGCCGAGGTGGTGAACAGCAGTTCCCGCTCTCCCAAGCCGAGGGCTTCGGAAATGTTGGTGAACAGCCCGTCGTTGCCCAACAGGACTCGCCACGCGTAGTTGCGCACCAAGAAGTTCGTCCAGAAGGGGATCATCACGAACACCAGCATCAGGTTGCGGACCAGTGGACGGCGGGTGGCGATGAAGTAGGCGAAGGGGTAGGCCACCACCAGGCAGATGAGCGTGGTGAGTATGGCCAGCCACAACGACCGGAACAAGATATCCCGCACGATGGGCTCGCTCAGCTTGCGGTAGGCGTCGAAGTTCCAGCCCGATAGATCGGTGCCGCCAAACCGGTTCCGGGTGGCGAACGAGTACATCAGCACGATCACCAGCGGGACGGCGAAGAACAACACCAAATAGGCATAGGCCGGCAGCGACAGCAGGAAGCCCCGCCGTGATGCGGCCCGGTTGGCCGCCTTCTCGAATTCGGGGGTGGCTACTTCGGCTTCCCGCCGTTCTTCGACGACCGTCATGCCCTCACCACCGTGACCGCGTCCGGCATCCACGACACCGCCACGTCGTCGCCGACGTAGGGCCGGAACCCGCCGGGCTGGTTCTCGAGTCGGATCTCCAGCTCAGTCCATTCGTTGGCCACCGTGTACACCAACGCGTTGCCCAGGTAGGTGACGCTCTCCAAGCGGCCCGATATCGAGGTGTGGCCGGCGGGGACGGCAGTCACCGGGTGCATCTCAACCCGTTCCGGTCGAAGGCACAACGCCACCCGGGTGCCCACCGGCAGATCCGACCGGCCGGGGATGTGGTTGCCGTCGGCCAAGCACACGGTGTCGCCCGACACCACGGACGCGTCGATCAGGTTGGACTGGCCGATGAAGTTGGCCACGAACCGATTCACCGGGCGCTCGTAGATGCCCTCGGGAGTGCCGACCTGGAGGAGTTCGCCCTCGTTCATCACGCCGATCCGGTCGGCCATGGTCAGGGCCTCTTCCTGGTCGTGGGTGACGAACACGAAGGTGATGCCCACTTCTCGTTGCAGCGCCTTGAGCTCGCGCTGCATTTCTTGGCGCAACTTGAGGTCGAGGGCGCCCAGCGGCTCGTCTAGCAACAGCACTTTGGGCCGATTGACCAGCGCTCTAGCCAACGCCACCCGCTGGCGCTGGCCGCCCGAGAGCTGTTGCGACCGCCGTTGCTCAAGGCCTTCGAGGCGGACTAGGCCGATGGCCTCCTGAACCCGGCCGGCGATCTCGGCCTTGGCCACCCGCTGCATTTTGAGTCCGAACGCCACATTGGCTTCCACCGTCATGTGGGGGAAAAGGGCGTAGTCCTGGAAGACGGTGTTGACCGGGCGTTTGTTGGGCGGAAGCGTGCCCACCTCGTTGCCGAAGATCTTGAGGCTGCCCTCGGTGGGGAACTCGAGTCCGGCGACCATGCGCAATGTGGTGGTCTTGCCGCACCCCGACGGCCCGAGCAGGGCGAAGAACTCTCCGTCGGCGATCTCCAGATCCACGTTGTCGACCGCGACGACATCGCCGAATCTCTTGGTGATGGCCGAGAGCTGCACCGCTGCACTGGCGTCGCTCACTGGATGATCCCCCCCGTCGTCCATTAGCCGGTGCCCCAGTTGTAGGTCTGTTTGACCAGCCTCAGGTAGTGCAGCGTTTCGATGTCGATGACGCCGGGAATGGCTCGGACCCGGTCGTTGACCACCGATATGAACGCCTCGCTGTCGGCGCACACAAGCTCAGCGATGACATCGAACCGCCCGGCCACGATGACCACGTACTCCGCCTCGTTGATCTCGGCCAAAGCGTCGGCAACGCTGCGGGCATCGCCCGACACATTGATGCCGATCCATGCCTGGTAGCCCATTCCGAGCCCCATTGGATCGGTCACCGCCACGATCTGGACCACGCCCCGCTCGATCAGCCGGTTGACCCGCTGCCGGGTGGCGGCCTGGGAAAGCCCAACCAAAGGCGCGATCTGGGCGTAGGGCATGCGGCCGTCGTTTTGCAGCTCGCGGATAATTGCCTTGTCGATTTCGTCGATGTCGAACACGGCAGCCACTATCCAACTCGCTTTCTAGAAAAGGGCCTGTGCTTCGGTGAACGCCGTGCGCAGAGTCTGGTTGATGCGATCAAACTCGTCGGGGCCGGCTATGAGGGGCGGCGAGAGCTGGACCACGGGCTCGCCCCGGTCATCGGCCCGGCAGATCAAGCCCAAGTCGAGGAGGCGGTTGGTGAGAAAGCCCCGCAACAGGGATTCTGCCTCCTCTTCGGTGAACGACTCCTTGGTGTCGCGGTCTTTCACCAACTCGATGCCGTAGAAGTAGCCCATGCCCCGAACCTCTCCGACAATCGGGAGGTCGGTCAGGTCATCCAGGGCGGCCCGGAAGGCGGCCTCGTTGGCCTGAACATGGTCGAGCAGATGCTCCTTCTCGAAGATGTCGAGGTTGGCCATGGCCACCGCGCAGCTCACCGGATGCCCGGCGAACGTGAAACCGTGCAAGAACGACTCGTCGGTGCCCACAAACGGCTCGGCGATGCGGTCGCTGGCGATCATGGCCCCCAGGGGCGCGTAGCCCGACGTCATGCCCTTGGCGCAGGTGATTATGTCGGGGATGTAGTCGAGCCGCTCGGAGCCGAACATGCTCCCGAGGCGGCCGAAGGCGCAGATGACCTCGTCGGACACCAATAGGACGCCGTATTTGTCACAGATCTCACGGACCCGGGCGAAGTACCCGTCGGGGGGCACGAAGCATCCGCCGGCGTTCTGCACCGGCTCAACGAACACCGCGGCCACCGACTCAGCACCCTCCCGCAGGATGATCTGCTCGATGTCATCCGCGCAGGCCAGCGTGCAGGCGGAGCAGTCGGCACACAGTTTGCACCGGTAACGGTTGGTGTTGACCGCATGGGAGACTCCGGGCACCAGGGGTTCGAAGGGCTCTCGCAGCATGTCGAGACCGGTGATCGACAGCGCGCCCATCGACGTGCCGTGATACGAGAGCTGGCGGCTGATCACCTTGTGCCGTGCGGGCTGGCCGATCACTTTGAAGTACTGGCGGGCCAGCTTCCAGGCCGATTCAACCGACTCCGATCCGCCGCTGGTGAAGAACACCCGATTCAAGTCGCCGGGGGAGAACGAGGCCAGGCGGGCAGCCAGCTCTACCGCGCCGGGATGGGCGTAGGTCCAGATCGGGAAGTAGCCGAGTTGAGAGGCTTGGCGCCCGGCGGCTTCGGCCAGCTCTTCCCGACCGTGCCCCACCTGGGAGACGAACAGCCCGGCGAGGCCGTCGAGGTACTGGTTGCCTTTGGCATCCCAGACATAGCAGCCGTCGCCCCGCTCAATGATGCGCATCCGGTCTACCGCGCTGCCGATGCTGCTGAAGTGGCCCCACAAGTGACGGTCGGCCAGCGCGACTAGCTCGTCGTGTTGCATCGTTGGCGCCCCCTGCTCCGGTAGGTGATTACCGATTTAACACCAATATTGCCACTAGCGCAACCAAATCGGTTGCAGATATTGATTCGACAACTAGTTTCGGCTCAAACAGGGGCTTGATTGAACGGGTTTCGTGCTGCAATATGTCGAAGACGACGAGGACGGAGAATCATGCTGAAAGACAACTACATAAACGGGCAAATGGTGCCGGCGATCGACGGAGCTACTGACACGGTGGTGAACCCGGCGACCGGCGCAGCAATCGGCGAGGTGGCGTCCAGCTCGGCAGCCGATGTGGATGCCGCCGTGAAGGCCGCGGCCGCAGCCTTTCCGGAGTGGTCGGCCAAGACTCCGAGGGAGCGCAGCGAGATCCTCCACAAGGTGGCCGACATCGTGGAGGAGAACGTCGAGGAGCTGTCGCAGCTCGAGTGCGAGAACGTGGGCAAGCCGGTGTCGATTATCGAATTCGAGATGGACCAGCTATGCGACAACTGGCGGTTCTTTGCGTCTGCGGGGCGCTTTTTGGAGGGCAAAGCGGCCGGCGAGTATCTCGAGGGGTACACCTCGATGGTCCGCCGCGACCCCCTTGGGGTAGTGGGCTCGATCGCCCCCTGGAATTACCCGCTCTTCATGGCGACGTGGAAGCTCGGCCCCCCGTTGGCCGTGGGCAACACCGTGGTGTTGAAGCCGTCTGAGCTAACCCCCTACACCACATTGCGGCTGGCCGAGCTCCTCGATGGCGTGCTTCCCCCGGGGGTATTCAATGTGGTGTGCGGCCGGGGCGAGACTGCCGGTGTGCCTTTGGTGCAGCACCCCGACGTGGCCATGGTGTCGCTCACCGGTTCGGTGGCCGCGGGCAAGTCGGTGGCCAAGGAGGCTTCCGATTCGCTCAAGCGCGTGCACCTCGAGTTGGGCGGGAAGGCGCCGGTGATCGTGTTCGACGACGCCGACGTCGACGCGGTGGTGGCCAATCTGCGGGACAACAGCTTCTACAACACCGGCCAGGACTGCACCGCCCCCTGTCGGGTGATCGCCGGGTCGAGGGTGCACGACGATTTCGTGGCCCAGCTCACCGATGCCGCCAAGGCGGTGGTCACCGGCGACCCCACCGACGAGGGCACCGAGATGGGTCCGCTGGTGTCCGATGTGCATTTGGGCCGGGTTTCGGGGTTCGTCGACCGGGCAGCTGAGGCTGGCGCCGAGATCACCATCGGTGGTTCCCGGCGCGAAGGAGCCGGCTACTTCTACGAGCCCTCAGTGGTGGTCGGCGTCGACCAGGCGTCGGAGATAGTTCAGCGGGAGGTGTTCGGGCCGGTCATCAGCGTGCAGTCGGTGCCCGATGAAGAGACCGCGCTGGCCTGGGCCAACGACTGCGACTTCGGGCTCGCCGCCAGCGTGTGGACCAACGACGTGGGTCGAGCGATGCGCATGGCCAAGGGCCTCCAGTTCGGAACGGTTTGGGTGAACGACCACATCCCCATCATCTCGGAGATGCCCCACGGCGGCTTCAAGCAGTCGGGCTACGGCAAAGACATGTCGCTGTATGCGGTCGAGCACTACACCGAACTCAAACACGTCATGGTGAAACACTGAGCGACCAGGCTTGGGCCGCACAAGCCCTGGCCGCGGCGCGCCTCGCGGTGTTCTGGTCGGATCGCGACGATGCCCCGGCTGCGGCTCCGGAACTGGCGGGAACATTGGAAGCCGACTTGGCCATCGTGGGCGGCGGGTTTACCGGGCTTTGGGCCGCGCTTCAGGCCTTGGAGGAACAACCCGGAATACGTGTGGCGGTGTTGGAAGCCGAACAGTGCGGGTTCGGAGCCAGCTCCCGAAACGGCGGCTTCTGCGATTCTTCCCTGACCCACGGGCTGGCCAATGGGCTGAGCCATTGGCCCGACGAAATTGAGACTCTGGTGCCTATGGGGCGGGAGAACCTGGCTGGGCTGGCCGCCAGCCTGGAGCAGCATGGCATCGACGCCGACTTCCGGCTCTGCCCCGAAATCGGCGTGGCCACCGAGCCCTGGCATCTGGAGGGGCTGGCAGAGGAAATCGAGGTCTATCGGGCCTTCGGGGAAGACGTCGACCTGCTGGATGCCGACCAGATGCGGGCTCGAGTGCATTCGCTCACTTACCTCGGCGGGATGATCCGCCGCAACGATGTGGCCTTGGTCGATCCGGCTCGGCTGGTGTGGGGATTGCGATTGGCCGTTGAGGGTCTGGGAGGTGGCGTCTTCGACCGCAGCCCGGTCCTGTCGGTCAACCGTGTGGGCAGCCGACTGGCAATCAGAACTCCCAACGGCAGGGTGCTGGCCGATCGGGCGGTAATGGCCACCAACGCCTATCCCGGCCCGGTGAGGCGACCCCGCCGCTACACCATCCCGGTCTACGACCACGTGCTGATGACCGAGCCTCTGACAGCCGAGCAGATGGCCTCGGTGGGATGGTCCGACCGGGAGGGGTTGGGGGACGTGTCGAACCTGTTCCACTACTACCGGCTGTCGGCTGACAACCGGATCCTGTGGGGCGGCTACGACGCCACTTACCACTTCAACAACGGTGTGGGTGATCGCCACGATCAGAGCGAGACGACGCATCTGCGGTTGGCCGAGCATTTCTTCCAGACGTTTCCCCAGCTTGAGGGGCTGTCGTTCAGCCATCGCTGGGGTGGCCCCATCGGCACCACCACCCGTTTCACCGCCACCTGGGGCACCGCGTGCCGCGGCCGCCTGGCGTGGGTGGCGGGCTATACCGGCCTCGGGGTGGGGGCCAGCCGATTCGGAGCCCGGGTGGCGCTAGATCTTGTGTATGGCCAATCCACCGAGCGGACCGAGCTCAAGATGGTGCGCAAGCCCCCGGTTCCCTTCCCCCCGGAGCCGGCCCGGTGGGCCAGCGTCCAACTCACCCGCAGGGCCCTCCAGCGGTCGGACCGTCGGGGTGGGAAGCGGGGGCCGTGGCTGAGCCTGCTCGATCGATTCGGCGTGGGGTTTGACTCGTGAGCGACCGCTACCGCGACCGGTCGTTTTGGCATGACTCCTGCCCTGATTCGCTTGAGCCCCGCCCATCGCTGGGCGGTGATGCGGACACCGATGTCGCCATCGTGGGCGGCGGTTACACCGGGCTATGGACCGCCTACTACCTGCTGTCGATCGACCCGACGATGCGGGTGATGGTCATCGAGCGCGACATTGTCGGCTTTGGGGCGTCGGGCCGCAACGGCGGCTGGTGTGTGGGGGAGATGGCGGCCGGGCCCAAGCGGCACGAGGCAGTTGGCGGCAACGATGGCGCCCGCCGGCTGCTCCATGCCTTGCACGATTCGGTCGATGAGGTGGGCCGGGTGGCCGAGCGCGAGGAGATTGACTGCCACTACGCCAAAGGCGGCGCGATCCGCCTGGCCCGGAACCGGGCTCACTTGACCCGCCAACGCGAGCAGGTCGAGCTGTTTCAAAGCGCCTACGGGTTGACCGATGGCGACATGCGCATGCTCGGTGCTGATGAGGCCGGCACCCATTTGGCCGCCACCGGGGTGGTGGGCGGCATGTTCTTCGCCCACACCGCAGCCCTCCATCCATCCCGCCTGGTTCGAGGACTCGGCGATGCTGTTGAGCGCTTGGGCGGCAAGATTGTCGAGGGCACAGCCGCAACCGCCATTCAACCCGGCCGGGTCACCACTGACCGGGGAGAAGTCAAGGCCGAAGTGGTAGTACGAGCCCTTGAGGGTTACACCGGCACGCTGGAGGGAAACCGCCGGTCTCTGGCCCCGCTGTATTCGCTGATGGTGGCCACAGAGCCCATCGACGATGCGCTCTGGGATGGCATCGGGCTGAGCCAACGGCAGACGTTCACCGATGACCGGTTCATGGTCATCTACGGACAGCGGACTGCCGATGGAAGGATCGCATTCGGAGGGCGGGGGGCGCCCTACAACTTCGGCTCCAGGATCGCCAGCTCGGTGGAGCAGAGGTCGCGCACCCACGACAAGATCATCAAAACGCTGGTCGAGCTGCTGCCCATGCTCTCCGAGGTGGCCATCACCCACCGGTGGGGCGGCGTGCTCGGCGTCCCCCGTGACTGGTTCCCGTCGGTGGGATTCGACCGGGAAAGCGGCATGGCCTGGGGCGGAGGCTACGTCGGCGAAGGAGTAGCTCCCGCCAACCTGGCCGGGCGGACCATCGCCGAACTGATCACCGAGACCGACTCGCCCCGCATCGACCTCCCCTGGGTAGGACACCAGTCCCGGCGATGGGAGCCCGAACCCCTGCGGTGGATCGGCATCAACGGTGCTTTGAGGATCATGGGCATTGCCGACCGATCAGAGGCGATAACCGGAAGGAAGTCGCGGCTCGCCCGGATGATGCAGCGGGTGCTGAGCTGACCGGTGGCTAGGCCACTCCCAGACGGGCCAATTCGAACGTTTCGGCGGCAACGGCCAGGATCTCGCTGCGGTCAATGGCCAAGATGTAGCCGCCCGCGATGGTCTGGTCGAGCGATTCTGTGAACGCCGCTAGGTAATCGTCCCCGCCCCTGGGATAGAGCCGGTCGATTGTCCCGGGCTCTAGGGGCGCAGTGGTGCCGAACAGGAAGGCAAAGCCGTCGCCCTCTTGCCCTTCTCCGGACAGAATCCGAATAGGAACGTCGACCCATGGGTTGCGGATACCGCCTCGGGCGTTGCCCAGATCGTCGCGCTGGCAGGTAATGCCGTCATCGCCCAGTTCCAGGCGGGGGGCGATTGGGGGCGGCTCACCGCCTCCGGCCCAGCGGTCGAGGTGCTCTAGGGCGGCTTGGGCCACGTAGTGCTGATGGGGAGCGGAGTTGACGGGCTTGTCCACGGTCATGATCACCAACTCGGTGATCGGTTCGAGCATTCGGGCCAGTTCCGAGGGTTCAAGCTGGCCGCCATCGGCTCTCGATGCCACCATGATGTAGGTATCGGCGTGAGCTGCTCCGGGCAGCTCCCAAACCCGGACGTTCTCACTGTCGGGTTGCTCGATCGCCTCGTTGCGCAGCACGGTCACGTCGGTCTCGCTGCTCAACAGCAGCACCGGTACCCGGGCATCGGCGCGGATCTGCTCGGGGCAGTGGGCCACAGCGTCGAATCGCTCGTCGAGCACCCGGGGGCCGAAGGTGCCGTCGAATTCGGTCCGAACTCCGGGTCGCCCGTGAAGGAAGTAGCCGTCGAAGATCTGAACCAGAGGGTCAATGGCGTTTGCATAGGTGGCCAAAAACGCTGCCGACTGCGACTCTCCTACCGCCAAGAGTCGCTCGGGAACCTGGTCGCCGATCAGAGGGGAGCCGCCTTGGCGCAGCGCCCGGCCTACCTGGGTGAAGATGTCGTAGCTGAATGCGTCGCCAGGATGGGACAAGTGCCCATAGCGCTGCGGCTCGTACAGCTTGAGATGGAGGCCCTCGGCCAGCCCGCCGCCGTCGATACCGGCCCTTTGGGCCGATACCCCCACCCAGGCGTCACCCCTGCGGATGATGTGGCGGTGCATGTAGTCCCAGTCGGGGGAGCCGTCGATGCCCGCTGACACGTTCAGCCACTCGACCACCACTGTTCCGCTGAAATCGGACGCGGCCGCCGGCCGTCGTACCAGCAGCCGGGTGATGAACGGCGCAGACTCGGCCGGCTCGGCGGAAATCTGGCCGTTGCGCGGAAGCTCTCCAATTGCCCGGTACAACTGGGCCTGACCTCGGACTTCGAACTCGGCTTCCAGGTAGCCCAGCTCTTCGAGGTCGTAGTTACAAGGGATCAAGGCCGGCGGGGCGCCGGGTAGTGCCTCGATCTCGATCGCGCCTGAAGTGGTCACTGCGGTCTTTTCCTGCTCACTCTTGGTGAACGTCGGTGGTGTATTCGTTGGCCACCTCGGGCTCGGGGGCTCGCAGCAGAATCCTCTCCATCCCAAAGGTGGGGGCGGCGAACATGGCGGCGAAGCAGGCGGCCAGCCCTTCGGCAATCTCGTCGGCCTGCATGATCCCGGTATTGAAGCCCTGCCGCTGCCAGTGGGTTATCGCGGCCCCAAAGGCCTCGGGGTCGAAGGCGTTGGCGAACTCGCTGGGCCCGGTCGGCCCCAGTATGACGGTGACGAATCGGCGAGTTCCCAATACCTCGGTGCGCCAACCCTCCATAGTCGCTTCGAGGGCCCGCTTGGACGCCGCGTAGGGAACCAGGGAATGGCGGGGCTGCTCCGTAGAGTCGGACGAGACCGCAGCGACGACCGCATCCTCGCTGAGATGGGATAGAGCCAGGCTGATCAACAAGTTGGGTCCGAACGTGTTGACCCCGAATACGGCTTGCCAATCCTCCGGCGACATGCCCGACATCGGCCCTAGCGGCGACATGCCCGCGGTGTAGAAAATGCCGTCGAGCCCTCCAAGTGCACTCACGGCCTCGGCCAACCCCTGTTCGATGCTGGCGGGGTCGAGCACATCTATGGCCACCACATGGCCGCCGCCCGCTTCAGCCACCGCGGCGTCTAGCGAGTCGCGTCGTCGGGCGGCGAATACCACTTCCGCGCCGTGGCGCTGGAGGGCAATGGCAGTGGCCCGGCCCAGCCCTGATGAGGCGCCCACCACCAGGATCTTGCGGTCATTCAGTGCTTCCATCAGGTCCCCCTAGTGCCTCGGCTAGCCAATTCTGCCAGAGGGGTCCGTCCCTCTCGGCGGCCTCGGCCCCGTCGGCCCCGTAAAGGTACATCCACACCGACGCCCCGGAATGCTCGCCGTAGGACTCCACGGTAATGAACCCGGTGCCCGGCGCAGGCTGGTCGAGCAACAGGGCAATCCTCCACGTTGCGGCATCCACCACAGTCCCGGCCAGCGGGGGAACTCCAGGGGCGTTGACCTCGATCCGCTCGCCTGCGGCCGGCGCCGCCGGGATCCCCAGAGCGTCGGTAAGCACGCTCCAGGCCTCATCCCGGGAACCAGCCCACATCCCCACGGGCAACACCGACGCTGCGGTCTGACCGCCAAAGTGCTCCATGTGCAGCTTGAGATTGAACAGGAACAACCCCCAGCCCTCCACCATCCCGTCGTACTGGGCGTCCCACTCGCGGCCCTGGCCAAACCCGGTATTCACCAGCCGAACCACGCACCGGTCGTCCCCCTGAGGCTCCACCGTCCACTCGAACGCCAGTCCCTCCACCCCCTCGCCACCGTCGAAGCAAACCCGCCGAGGCGGCTCCCACACCGCTACCCGCCCCGGAATCTGCATCTCCGGCCCCGGCCCAAACGAGGCCATGGCCGCTCCTCCCGCACGCTCCTCCACCGTGTGGGGCACATACCAAGAGGAAATCCCCGGTCCCGTAGCCACCGCCCGCCACACCTCCTCCGGCGTACCGGGAACCACTACATCCAACTCAATCGAACGCCGCTCTTCAGCCATGGTCCAAACCCTAGGCGGGAGGCCGGCGGGCAGCCTTTGGTCGCCGGGAGAATCGACCGTTGGTATATTTCTGGGCGATGGGGTTGACGGAGTCTCAGCGGGCGAGCTGGGAAGAGAACGGGTTTTTCATTGAGCGGGGGTTCGCTAGCCGGGTTGTTGCCGACGCCATGGTCGAGCGGATTGTGGAGATCGCCCGGGCTGACGCCGCCGGGGAGTTGCGGCCTGATCTGTTCATCACTCCCGACAAGACGAACGAGAATCCGGCCACTCCAGAGGTGGGCGTCTCCAAGATCTTTCGGGTGATGCGGGCCGAGCCGGTGTTCTATGAGTTCGCCACCGATTCCCGGCTGTTGTCGATGATGGGCGCTCTCATTGGCCCCGACGTGGACTGCTTCTTGTCCCAGTTCATCTTCAAGCACCCCGGCACCCTCGGCCAGCCTTGGCATCAAGACGACTACTACTTCCGCATGACCCCTTTGCCCCAGGTGGGGGTGTGGCTGGCCTGCACGGCGGCCACCATGGATAACGGGCCGCTGTGGATCGTCCCCGGCTCCCATGCCGAGCCGATCCACGACGCCGTACCCGACACCCGGGAGGGCGCCGGACTGGCCTACGTCGAGATCATTGACGTCCCCACCGACAACGAGCAAGTAGTCCTCATGGAGCCGGGTGATCTGTTGGTGTTCCACTCCCACCTGCGCCACCGGTCTACTGACAACCTCACCGATGGGATGCGGGCGGCCATGGTGTACCACTACGCGGCAGCCAATTCAGAGGGCTACCTCGCCTTCAACCAAGACTGGACCGAGGTTCTGCGCGACGGCCAACCAGTGCAGGCGTCCACCGAGCCGGTGCCCATCGAATACTGACGAATACAGAGCGGAGGGCTCGATCAAACCGCAGTCGTGCGGCGGGCTCGGGAGGCGAACGCCGCGGCCACTGCGTCGTAGGCCGGCTTGGGATTGCCCTCTCGGTCGAACAGCAGAGGGGCGCGATCAGGCCCGAAGTGCTCGTCGACCCATGAGTGGGCGTCGCTCACCCCCCAGAAGGTGACCTCTCTGCACGCCTCTACCGACAGCGCGGCGTCGACCAGTTCGCCATAGAGCTGGGCCTGTACGTCTAAGCGGTCGGCATCGGTGGGATGGGCCAAGATGTCCATCTCGGTTACGGCCACCTCCAGCCCCATGTCGGCGAAGGTAGATACTCCTCGATGGAGGCGAGCGGGGTCGGGAGGTCCGGGGGAGAAGTCGGGATAGAGCTGATGGCCTTGGATGCCGATCCCGTGGAGGGGCAGGCCCCGCTCAACTAGGTCGGCAACAGTCCGGGTGAACAGGTCGTGTTTGTCGGGGATCACGTCGGTGTGGGTCTCGTTGATCCACAGCTCTATGTCTGGGTCGACTTCGTGGGCAAGGGCCAGCACGTCGGCTAAGTAGTCCTCCCCGAGCAGGGTGCGCCATACGGATTCGGCATGACGGCCCTCCAACCAGTGCAGGGGCTCATTTACAACGTCGACTCGGGCCACCGCCCCTCCCCACCGGGCGAAGAGCCGTTGGAGATGGTCGGTGAGGTATTGACGAAGAGCCCCGGCATCTTCGCACTCGGTGATGTAAGTCGGCGTGCCCCAGTGGGGCCACACCACGGTGTGGCCCCGCACCTGCATCTCATGGTCGGCCGCGAACCGATTCAGCTCATCGTTGGCCTCCCACTCCCACAGATCGGGCTCGGGATGAATCCACATCCACTTCATGGCCCGCTCGGCGGTGACCGAGTTGAACTCGGCGGCCAACAGCGACCGGTAATCCTCGTCGCCAGAAGCGAAAACAGTGTCGCTGACCGCGGCCCCGACGCGGACTCCTCCAGCGTCCGCCAGATCCCGCAGGCTCACGGCGACCGCCTAGGCGAGTCGACCACCCCGAACATCCGGGCCACGGTCTTGGACCACAGCTCGGGGTCGGGCGCCGGCCGGCCGTGGGCTTCTTGCACGCCGACACCGGCCGACAGGGCGTTGATCACGTAGAGCAGCACTTCGGGGGCGTCGAGGCGCCGCAGTGTGTCGAGGATCCAGGCGTTTCGGGCCGAGAAGATCTCGGCCACCCCGGCAGCCACGTCGGGGTCGTGGCGGGCGGCCGCGGCCGCGTCGATCTGCAAGAGCCGAAGGTGGCGGCTGTCTGGGTTGATGAACTGGAAGAAGACTTCGATCGGCCGCTCAACAGCATCCTGGGCATCGAATCGAGAGTCGCGTTCTGCCAACTGCGTGCGGATCACCTCCACCAAAAGCTGGCCTTTCGACCGGAAATGCCCGTAGATGGCGCCTTTGGTAACGCCGGCGACCACCGCGATATCTCGCAACGAGACCGCGGCGTAGCCCCGCTCCACGAACACCTTGGCGGCCACCTCCAACAGCCGAGCCCGGGTGGCCTCTGCTTTGGGGGTGAGCGGGGGATCGGCGAACACTGAGCTCATGGCCCACCTCCTGCATCTGATCTAGAAATGGCCCGGGTGTCGGTGCCCAGGTAGCTGGCCACCACCCTGGGGTTGTCGCGCACCGCGAGAGGCGGCCCCTCGGCGATCACCTCTCCGGCGTCCATGCAATAGATCCGGTCGCTGATCGACATCACCAACGGCATGTCGTGCTCGATCAAAAGCACCGAGGCGTCGAGCTCCCGTCGCACCCCTTGCAGCAGCGGCACCAGGGCCTCGGCCTCCCGCTGGGCCACCCCGGCGGTGGGCTCGTCGAGGCAGAGCAGCCGGGAACCGCCGGCCACCAGACAGGCCAGCTCCACGATCCGGCGAGTGCCGGTGGACAGCTCGGCCACGAAACTGTCGGCGTAGTCGCCCAAGCCGAAGAAGCTGATCAGGTCGTCGGCTGTTTTCTCTTGGCGGCGCTCGTGGTGAAAGCCCGACGGCAGCAAGAGGGCTGCGGGCCAGAACCGAGTGCGGTCTCGCCGCTCTAGTGCCACCTGCACCGTCTCGCGCACGGTGAGGTCGGGGAATAAAGTGGCGGCCTGAAAGGCCCTACCCAGGTGGTGGCGGTGGCGGCGATGGGCGGCAAGTCGGCTCACGTCGGCTCCGTAGATCTCCACTCGCCCATTCGCGGGGATCAGGCCGCCCACCCCGTTCATGAACGAGGTCTTGCCCGCGCCGTTGGTGCCGATCAGCCCCACGATCTCGCCGTGGCCTACCTCGAGATTCACCTGGTTCACTGCAACCCGGGGGCCGTAGCGCACGGTGAGCTCGTTGGCGGCCAGTGCCACTTGCGACGGCGGCGAAGGGATCGAAACCGAGCCAGGCATTTCTCGAACTCGCACCAGTGGGGCGGGCTGTCGCTGGGCGAACCAGCTGAAGAACGAGTCCCGGGCCAGATACCAGAGTTGTACGAAGCCTCCCGGCGCGTACATCAACAGCAACAGGATTCCCAGGCTGCTGGTCAGCACCGGGATCAGAGCCGAGTCGGGCCAGAAGGCAGGCAGTCCTATCACCCACAGCGCCCCCAGTACCGGGCCGATCACCGAACCGATGCCGCCGATCACCGCGATGGCCACCACCTTGAACGAGGTGTCCACCGAGAAGAATGAGAACAGCACCGTCGAATAAAGCCCGGCCAAAAGCGCCCCGGCGAACCCGGCCAACCCGCCGCCCAACGCGAAGGCCAGCACCTTGGATCCGGTGGGCCACACGGTGGCCGCCGCTGCGGCCGACGGGTTCTCCCGGGTGGCCACAATGCGGCGCCCAATGCCGGTGCGCCGCAGGTGGGCGGTGAACGCCACTCCCAGCACTAGGCCGATCAGGGCCAGATAGAAATAGGTTCGCTGGGGGGCGAGGTCGATGGGCCCGATGTGGGCCCGCTCCAAAAGAGCGGCGGTTTGGCTGCCTCCGCTGAGGAACGGCCGGGTGAAGAAGAACTTCTCGGCGGCCACCGCGAACGCCAGGGTGACCACGGCCAGCAACAGCCCCCGGGCCCGGAGCGCGCCGATGCCGATAACCACCGAGGCGCCGGCGGCTACGGCCGTACCCCACACCGCAGCCCACAGAAAGTGCAGCTCAGGCATGGGCACCGCCAAGTCGAACCCGGCTACCCCGAGTCCGAGATCGTTGCCGCTGACCAGCGCAGTGGTGGTAAGCGCCCCCAAGCCGGCAAAAGCGCCTTGGCCAAGCGAGATCTGTCCGCTCCAGCCCACCAGCACCACCAAAGAGAGGGCGGCTAGCGCCATGAGCAAGATCTCGCTGTAGCGGAACGTGCGGCTGGCTGTGGTGACGAACACCGGTACCAGCGCGGCAATGGCCACCCCCACCGCGGCCAGGATTCGAGAGTGGTGGCGAACCCACCAGATAGAGCGCAGCCGGGCCGGGATGGGGCGAATCCGGGGGCTGAACGAGAAGGCGCCAGCCTCGTCGGGGGCGCCCCGGCGGGTGGTGGCCACAATCCCCAAGATGGCCACCAGTAGTAGAACCGCTTCAAACCTTCCTAAATCCAGCGGGTAGTTGACCCGGATCAGCGCCTCAACGATGCCGAGGATGATCCCGGCGGCCACCGCCACACTGAACGATACGAACGAGGCGCACACCGCCACCACCAACACCCGGGTCATGGTGGCGTGGCCGGGACTAGTGGCCACGAACGAGCCGATGGAGTCGGCTTCTTGGAACACCGTGACCAGACCGGCGAACGCGCCGGTGAGCGCCCATACCACCGTCGACACCCGGCCCGGATGAATTCCGGCCAATCGAGCCCGATCGGGATCGGCCGCTGTGGCCCGAATGGCCCGTCCCCATGCCGACCACCGCACCCAGATACTCAGCGCAACCACTGCTGCTGCCGACGCGACGAACAAGATGAACTCCCCACCGTCGATGCGGATGCCGAACCATTCCAGTTCACGGTTCCATGGCGTGGGAAACCGATGCCGCTTGTCGGCAGCCGAGGCCTCGGGCAGGGCGAAGATGAGGGCCTGGGCCAGTTGGGCCAGCCCGATGGTGGCCACCAGCAGGATCACCCGGGGGGCGGTGAACAGGCGGCGCACCACGGTTAGCTCGGCCAGCCCCAAGAAGGCGGCCCCGGCTAACACGGCCATCACCACACCGATCCAGTAGGGCGCGCCGTAGCGGATCACTAGATGGGCCAGTACCTGGCTGGCCAACACCCCGGTGGCGCCAACTGCAAAGTTGATGATCCGGCTCGACCGGTAGATGAGGATGATTCCTAGGGCCAAAAGGGCATAGGAAAGGCCATTGACCGCGCCGATGAAGACAAATTGCCGTCCGACCTCGAAGGCGAGGATCACGACGGGCTTTCCGGTTCGGGGCGGTCGTCGCCCAAGAAGACGGCTCTGGCGATGTCGCCCCGCTCGGCCAGCTCAGAGGTAGGACCGTCGAAGCGGACGTGTCCCTTCTCGATGAACACCGCCCGATCCGACAGGGCCGCCGCGATGTTGAGCGACTGTTCTACGATGATCATCGTTTGGCCCTCGGCCTTGAGCCGTTCCACGATCTTCAGCAACTCGCCGATCACCGCGGGGGCGAGACCGAGCGACAGCTCGTCGATGAGCAACACGTCGGGTTCATGCATCAGCACCATGGCCAGAGCCAGCATCTGCTGCTGGCCCCCGCTCAGCGCACCGGCAGGCTCGTCGAGCCGATCGGCCAGTTCCGGGAAAATCTCCAACACATGTTCGATGCGCGCGTTGAGCTGGGCCCGATCCCGTCGCATGGTCCATCCCCCAGTGCGGAGGTTGTCCTCTATGGACAGCGGCAAGAACACCGCTTTGCCCCCGGGGAGCTGCTGGATGCCCATGTCCACCCGGGTCTGGGGCGAGGTGAGGGTGATGTCGCGCCCGTGCAGGGAGACGATGCCCCGCGATGGAACGGCTAATCCGCTGATCACCCGTAAGATCGTCGACTTGCCGGCGCCGTTGGTTCCCAGCAGGGCCAGGGTCTCACCCCGGTCCACGTGGAGGTTGATTCCGAACAGCACCTGCACCGGCCCGTAGGAGAAGTCGATGTCCCTGAGGCCAACTGCGGGCAGCTGGTCGGGGTGCGATTTCCGCCGCTGTAATTCGGCGTGGTCTTTCTCGATCTCATCCACCACCAGCGACAGGTCATGGCGAATATGCCGGGCGCCCCAGATCAACAGGGCGCCCCCGATGATCTTGAACGGGATCGCCACTATGAGTATGGCGGTGCGCTCGCTGGTGGCGTCGGAGAGCAATCCGGCCACGATGGGGCCGAGCACGCCGCCCCCCAAGAAAATCACCATGATTGACAACGCAGTGGACTGGGCTCGCAGCCGGTAGGGAACCACCCCCACCAACAGCGGCGAGATCATGCCGAAAATCACCACGCTCAACACCGCGGGCACGATGCCCACCGCGGCGAACAGCACAGGGTGGGGCATGAAGAACTGGATGGGGATGGCCACCGCGATGGGGAAGAACAGGGCGCCCACCCACCTCAGCGCCTTGGCCGGGCTCTCCCGGTACAAGGCGTCGTAGCGCTTGGCCGCCCATGGCGCGGCGGCGAAGGCCAGCATCCCAGGGACGAATCCGATCATCGCCCTCTCGAACGGGCTCAGGCCCCACCGGTCTTCCAGGTACAGGTTGACCAAGAAACTCTGCCCGATGATCGAGAACACGATGATGCTGAACGAGATCCACGCCAGCTTCAGCGTCTTGATGGCCATGAGGCGCTGCCAGACGGCCCCGAGCGACACCCGGGGCCGGTCGTCGTCTTCCTCCATCACTTCCCCGAGCACTGACTTCTGCTCGAATTGGCCCCGGGCCGGGTCCGGCACAAACAGCGCCCAGATCCCCAGCATCAAGGTGGGCCAGGCAAAGATCCAGTAGGCCCACCTCCAGTTGTCGTCTACCAGCAGCATGAGGCCGCCCACCAACAGCGGGGCGATCCGCTCTCCGCCTCGGCCGAGCACGTTCTTTACTGCGTAGATCCGGCCTCGAGATGAAATGGGGTAGGCGTCGGCCAGCACTGCCCCCTGTACCGGAAAGGTGTTGGACGTGCCGATCCCCATGAGCATGCCAACCAGGAAGAACCCCAGGGCGGTGGCTTGGAACCCCCGGGTGAACATGGCCACGCTCCAGAAGATCGTGGCCAGCCCCACCAGATGCATACGGTTGACCCGATCGGCCAGCTTGCCCATGGGGATGGCGCACAGCGTGGTGGTGATGAGGCCGCCGATTCCCATCACCGCCAGCCCGGCATCGGACACGCCGAAGGTGTCTTGGATTTCGGGACCGAGCAGGCTGGGGATGGCCAGCTGGAAGGCATCCACCGCGTCCAGGGTGCCCAGTACGGCCAGGACGCCGACACCGCCGGTGGCCACTGCCTGGCGCAGGGTTATCGCTTCATCACCGACTCCAGGGAGGTCTTCGTCGGCCCGGACCTCAAGATGGTCGGCTTCGGCCGCCTCGCGGGCCGCCTCCTCGTCGAGCAGCGCTCGGCTCAGGTCGGCGAAGCTGCGGCGATCGCCCGACACTTCGGTCATCAGTTGCTATGGGGTCACGGGGTCAGGTCGACGGCATCGCCCAGGGCGACGAGTTCGCCGTCCTCATCGGCGTCACCGTCGAACTGCACCAGCCGCAGGGTGTCGTTGCCGTTGTATTTGCCCGGTCCGAACGACAAGAACGGGATCTCCGGCAGCGATGCCTGGGTGAGCGATTCCAGTCCGGCCTGGAAGGAGTCGTTGGTGAGTTCCACGCTGGATGCGGTGGCGATCTGCACGAACAGCGACAGATCGCGACACGCCAGCACGGTGTAGCTCCAGTAGTTGGGATCTTCATCGCTGTTCTCCACGCCCGGACCGGGCCGCTCGAAGCGGGCGTCAGGCAGCGCGGCAGAGACAGTGTCTATGCACTCTTGGGTCTCGGCGTCCACCGGGTCGGTGGCTAGATTGAGCCGCACCGCGGAGGAAATGGTGCCGTCCAGTGCAACCGGGTCGATGCCGGAGGAGATCGCAGTGGTGAAGTTGGTGGAGTCCACCGCGGCCATCTGGATACCGAGGTCGCCATAGGTGACTAGACCGGTGGCCGCGGCCCCAAAGATCACCATGCGGTCGACGCCAGCGTCGGCCACCTGCTCTTGCATGATCTCGGTCTGGCTCTCAATGGCGTCATCATCGAGCACGAGATCATCGATGTTCATGGTGATGGCGATCTCCACCCCGGCATCGGCAAAGGCTGCTTCCACCACTTCGCCTAGCAATTCGACGGTGCTGGATCCGTCGTAGTGGATTCCCACTGCGGTAGCGCCGTCGAACCAACCCCTGCGGGCCAACTCCGCGATGAAGGCCTCATCCCGGGCCGTCCCCTCGATTCTAAAACTGGCGAGAGGTGCCCTAGCCCGTTCCAAGAGCTCTCCTTTGGCGTTCACCTGGGAGCCCATGTGGATGGTCTCGTGCTGCTCGGATACGCAGAAATTGGCGTCGCCCCGCAGTCCGCCTAGCACAGCGAACACTTGGTCGTCCTCGGTGAGCTTGATACAGGCGGCCAGCATCTCGTTGGGAAGGGCCGGGTTGAAACCGGCGATGTGTGCCTCGAGCATTCGCCCATGGATTCCGCCTTCGGCATTTAACGCGCCGATTAGGGCGTCCCATACCGGTTCGGGATCGCCAAAGAACCCGAACCCGAATAGGGAGACGTCCCAGAACCCGATTCCGATTCGGATGGTGTCCTCGGTTACGCCCCGGAAGCTGGCGGTAAGCACGATTGGCGTGGGCTCGGGGGTAGGTTCGGGCGTGGCCTCCGGAGCGTCGGCCGGCTCGGACTCATCGGGGGCAGGTCCGGCAGGCTCGGGTTCGTCTTCGGTGGCCGCCGGCTCGGCTGTAGTTTCTGAGCCTGGCTCGGGTTCTTCGTCGGTGGCCGCCGGCTCGGCCGTAGGGGCCTCATCAACGGCGGGTGCGTCCCCGCCACCCCCGGTTGTGCAGGCGGTTGCGACCACCGCTAACGCAAGTAACAGGGCCAACAACATTCGTGAGTATTTCATCGCATTCCCCCCGGATCCGTCGCTGTTGCACCCAAAATATACCAGTGGTAGAAAAATTGTCCAGAGGATGTTTGAGAGAGGGTTTCATGGTTGACGTCGAAGCACTGGTTGCCGATCTGTCGCTGGAGGAGAAATGCCGGATGGTGGCGGGCGAGGGCCCGTGGATCATCCCTGGGTGCGAGCGACTCGGCATCCCCGACTGGTGTGTAAGCGACGGTCCGGTAGGGGTCCGGGGTCGGAACATGGGCCCTGGGCTGGTGGTACCCGGTCCGTCGGCCATCGCCGCCACCTGGAACCCCGCCCTCGTCCATGAGCTGGGCCAGGCTTTAGCCACCGAGGCCGCCGACCGCAAGGTGGACATGATTCTCGCCCCCACGGTTAACCTCCACCGCTCGCCCCGGGGCGGTCGCCATTTCGAGAGCTACAGCGAGGATCCCGAGTTGAGCTCTCGTATTGCGGTGTCGTACATCACCGGGGTTCAGTCCCAGGGTGTGGGTGCCTGTGTCAAGCATTTTGTGGCCAACGACCAGGAGTTCGAGCGCCGCACCATCAACGTCGACGTTGACGAGCGCAGCCTGCGGGAGATTTATCTCCCGCCATTCGAGGCCGCGGTCAAAGAAGCCGGGGTACGCGCCGTCATGGGTGCCTACAACTTCGTCAACGGCCACCACGCCTGCGCCCAGCCCGAAATGCTGATCGACGTGTTGAAGGAGGAGTGGGGATTCGACGGCTTGGTGGTTTCCGACTGGGGTGCCATCAAAGAGACCGTCGCTCCCGCTCTCTACGGGCTCGATTTGGAAATGCCCGGTCCGGGCCGATGGTGGGGAAGAGGTCTGCTATTTGAGGCAGTCGAGGCCGGAAGGGTGGACGAGTCGCTCGTCGACGACAAGGTGCGACGCATCGTCGGCTTCCTCAACTGGGCTGGACGCATCGATACGCAAACTGACCACGACGAGGCCAGCGTCGACCACCTTGAGCATCGAGCACTGGCCCGCCGGGCCGCTGCCGAGTCGATGGTGCTGATCCGCAACGACGGCGGACTCCTCCCGTTGGCCGGCGACCGCACGGTGGCGCTCATCGGTCCGGGAGCAGCCGAAACGGCCCTTTTCGGGGGCGGTTCGGCCAGCTTGGTGCCCCATCGCACTACCTCGGTGCTGGAGTCTTTGGGAGAGCGGCTCGGTCCGCGGTTGGTGGGCCACGCTCCCGGCATTGACATGCGCCGAAAGGCTGCGGCTGTTCCCGAGTCGTGGATCGACGGCGGCGTTCAGTTCGAGCTCTTCGACGGCATCGGATTCGACGGCGAGCCGTTTGAGACCCTTGACCGGCCCCTGCCGTTCAACGCATGGATTGGCGACAACTGGCCCAAAGACTGCGACGCCATGTCGGTGCGGCTGGAGTTCACCATGAGACCCGAGCACTCCGGTCGTCACCGGCTCTGCGCCCTTGGATTCGCCCACGCCCGCCTGTTTGTCGACGGCCAATTGGTGGCCGACAACCACATCGACAGGTTCAGTGCCAGCCTTGGCCTGCATGGCGGTCATGGTTACCTCGATCTCGAGGCTGGCCATCCCTACCGCATCCGTCTCGATCACGTCCCCCCAGAGGGAAACATGTGGGTCAGCATCGTTGATGTGGGGGTAGAACTGGCCGACCTCAGCCGCGAGGAAGGCCTTTCCAATGCCGCCACCCTGGCTGCCCAAGCCGACACCGCGGTGGTAGTGGTCGGCTCCAACGCCGAGTGGGAATCGGAGGGCAGCGATCGGGATTCGATTGAGCTGCCCAACAATCAGGATGAGTTGGTTGAGCGAGTGCTCGACGCCAACCCCAACACCGTCGTGGTGCTCAACTGCGGCGCCCCGATGACCTTGCCGTGGCTTGATAGGGCAGCAGCCGTGCTGCTGGCCTGGTACCCGGGCCAAGAGGCCGGTGAGGCTATCGCCGATGTGCTTGTAGGCGACGCTGAGCCTGGGGGGCGGATGCCCACCAGTTGGGCATGGCGAGAACAGGACACTCCGGCTTACCTGAACTACCCCGGCGAAGCCGGCGTGGTGCGCTACGGCGAGGGGATCTTCGTGGGCTACCGCTGGTATGACGCCCGGGGCATCGAGCCGATGATCCCGTTCGGCCACGGAGGCTCCTACACCACGTTCGAATGGGGCCCGCCCGAGGTGAGCGGCGAGGGCACGGAGGTCACCGTGTCGGTCCCGGTCACCAACACCGGCCACCGTCCGGGCAGCGAGGTGGTGCAGATCTACGTGGCCCCGCCTACCGGCGATGTGCCCCGGCCCCCCAAGGAGTTAGCCGGGTTCGCCAAGCTCACCCTCGACCCCGGTGAGACCGCCACTGCGGTGGTCACCCTCAGCGAGCGTTCGTTCGCCCGCTGGGATCCGGAGTTTCACCGCTGGACAGTCGATCCCGGCCGATACCGACTGGTGGTGGCCGCCTCGGCAACTGACATCCGCTCAGCAACCGACATCGTGGTCTGAGCGATCGACGGCTCGGGCTCGCAGCCCCTCCTGCGAACCGTCCGCGATCACTCTGTAGTAGCGCTCTTGCCGGCTCCCTGGACGAGGGCGGGACCGTGGCCATGATTGCCAGTGAGGAGCGAGCCCATGAGCCCTCGAAATATGCCAAAGTGCTTACGTGTTGGAGTACGGCAAGGTGGTTCTAGAAGCCTCGGCGCAGCGGTTGCTCACCGACAAGCGGCCGGCCGCAACCCATCTCGGTTCAGAGATCTGACATGCACGAGCGCCAAGCTCGCTATCGCCGAAGTGGCTTGTGGACCGGCAAGTCCCTCCTAGCTCGGGTCGGTGCTCATGTTGATGTTCGCCCGTCGGCGAAAGCGGTCATTTCGGGCCCGAATCAGCTTTCCTTCGCCGAGCTCTGGCGCACAGCCGGCGCCGCGGCCGACACCATCCGAAGCATCGGCGAAGGCCGTCGAAAAGTTGTGCTCATCATTCTTCCCAATGACAAGCGCTGGATGGTCTCGTTCCTGGCCACCCTTAGGGCCGGTCACGTGCCGGCCACCGCTCCGATTACCACCAGCGGCGAACATTTCCGCCACATCATCGAGTTGACCGATCCGGCCGTCGTGGTCACCTGCCCACTGCACCGTCACAGTGTTCCCGCCGAGAAGGCGCGAGACATTGTGAGCGCCGCGAACAGCAGCGCGGCGGTGGCAGTGGCAACCAACGATCGGATCGAGCTGATTAGTTCTGGTCCTGGTGAATGGCACGGCACCGAGGTTCCCGAAGGCACCGACCACCTGATGTTCACGTCGAGCACGACGGGCCCACCCAAAGCGGTCAGCCATGGCGACGATTCTCTTGAGACACTGAACCGGCAATTCGCCGACCGGTTCAACCTCAACGGGACTTCACCGATCTTCATGCCCTCCCCGCTCGGCCACAGCGTGGGTGCGATCCATGGTGCTCGTCTCAGCTTATTCCTCGGCGCTCCGCTCGTTCTGCAAGATGAGTGGAATGCTGGACAGGCTTTGGAACTGGTAGCGGAGCATCGGGCCGAGTTCAGCGCCGCCGCCACTCCCTACCTCTTGGATCTGGTCAAGGCCCCCTGGAGCGAATCAGAGCCCAAGCTCTCTACTCTGCACACCTTCTTGTGCGGTGGGGCCCAGGTGCCACCAGCCCTGATCAGAAGGTGCCGTCGCGAGCTGCCCAACACGTTCGTCACGCCTTTGTGGGGTATGACTGAGGGTGGTGTCACCACCTGCACAGCATCCACTCCCCGTGAGCTAGTGGACACAACAGTGGGCGTTGGTCTGCCTGATCTCGAGCTGCGGGTGATCGACGACCACGGTTTGAATACCAGCGGAGAAGGTGAGCTGGTGATGAGGGGACCGGGAGTGTTCAACGGGTATTACCGCCAGGACGACCTCTACCGCCAGTCTTTGACCGCGGACGGGTTCTTCAAAACTGGGGATATGGCCCGGATCGCTGAAAACGGCTACCTGACCATCACCGGACGCCTCAAAGACCTGATCATTCGCGGCGGTGTGAATATCTCGCCGGTGGAGACCGAAAACGTGATCTCAGCTCATCCCGACATCACCGCAGTGGCCGTCATCGGGTGGCCCGACCAACGACTGGGAGAGCGGCTGTGCGCGGTGGTCCAGACCGACATGCGCCTCGACATCGGTGATCTCGTCGCATTCTGCGACCGGCAGGGTCTGCCGAAACGCTTATGGCCCGAGAGACTGGAGATCGTCGATGAGCTCCCCCGCACGGCCGCGGGCAAAATACTCAAGCACCAGCTACAACAGGACCTTGTAGCCCGAAAATCGGGGGAAGGTGCCCCGAACACTGAAGTGACGATCGCATGACCAGGGTGCAGCTCCGAGACATCGAGGTCAACTACCGGCGCCACGGTGAGGGTCGGCCGGTGGTTCTCCTCCACGGTCTGGCCGAGGACCACTCGTCTTGGGACCCCGTGATCGGCCACCTCCGCGATCGCACGGTGTACGCGGTCGATCTCCGCGGTCATGGGGCAACGACAGCCGGTGCCGGCGAAGGCACGCTCAAACAGCTCAGCGACGACCTGCTGGCGTTCCTGCATGAGGTGTCGGGTCCCGGAGCCGTCGTCGGCTATTCGCTGGGCGGCACCATAGGGTTGTCTGCCGCGGCTTGCCCTGATACGCCCATCGACCACTTGGTGGCGGTGGCCACATCCTCGATCGTCGGACGGGCGGCGGCTGTTTTCTTTGGCAGCCGGATCGCCCAAATCCAAGCCGACAACTGGACTGGCTTCGCCGCTGGCCTGTGCAGTGACACGGCGCACCAGGTTGTGTCCGATGTCGACATTGAAGCTCTGGCCCAGGCTCGGCTGGGTACCGTGGGCCGCGGAGAAGGCTATGTCAACGCGGCCCGGGCCATGATCGGCCTACATTCGAACCCGCTCAATCCCCAGCTCGAATCGGTAGCCATACCTGTAGATGTGGTCGGCGCCGATAGGGATGCCTTCTGCCCTCGCAAGGCATCGGACCTGATCGTGGAAGCAATTCCGGGCGCCCGGTACCACGAGATTGCCAACGCCGGTCACCTCATATCCATCGACCAGCCCGAGCGCTACGGCCAGCTGATCGCCAGCCTGCTCGAACGAGTCGAGTCATGATCGGGCGATACGGCATTTCGATGGGGGTGAGCTCTCGCGAGCCGTTGTCGCGAACCTCTGAGCTAGCCCATGCTGTCGATATCCGAGGATTCGAGGCGCTTTGGTATATCGACTTCCAGCTGGGCATGAAAGATGTTTACGCGGCCATGCATCTGGCCGCTCTGGCCACCGAGCGGGTGCACATTGGCGCCGGAGTGACCAACCTCACAACCCGGCATCCGACTGTCACCGCCAACGCAACCGCGGCACTCGACGAGATCTCGGATGGTCGTGCCATGCTCGGCCTGGGTGCGGGCTGGTCGGCCGTGCTGGGCGCCGGCCGAGTTCCTTCGAATCTCGGGGAGCTTCGGGCCGGAATCGACGAGTTCAGGCAGCTGTTCACCGGAGAAGCGCTCGAGCTCTATGGCACGGAAGTCCAGCTGGCCGCGGCCACCCGCCAGATTCCCATCTATCTGGCCGTGTCGCAGCCCCAGATGTTGCGGCTGTCGGGAGAGATGTGCGACGGCGCGATCTTGATGGGGGCCGCCGATCCCGACTTCTGTGCCTGGCAGCTCGAATTCATCCACGAGGGACTGAATCGGGCTGGTCGACAACGCGAAGAGCTGACCATCGACCTCGTGGTCACCATGTCAGTCGATGACGACGAGGTCCGGGCCCTTGACGACGTGAGGGCCTGGGCGACCAGCCAGGCCGCCACCTTCTATCCGTGGAAACGTATGCCGGAGGCCTGGGAGCGCTACCGCGATGATTTCGAGCGAGCGGCCGATGCTTACCATCTCGTCGACCATCTCTCCCTTCATGCCGGTCACCGTCAAATCGTGTCGGACGACTTCGTCAGGTCGGTTGCACTGGCTGGCAACGCCGACACATGCGTGGAGCGGCTGGCCCGGCTATGGGACCTTGACATCGATCGCATCACTTTCGCTCTGTTGTCGGGCGGGCGCGAACGGCGTCTCGCCGAACTAGCCGACTGCATAGTGCCGGCCGTGGATGCCATGGTGGCAGCAGGATGAGACAGGATCGACCGGTTGCGTTGGTTACCGCGGCGGCCGGGGCCGGCATTGGGGCCGCAGTGGCCCGCCAGCTGGCAATCGACGGATTCGACGTTGTGGTGACCGATGCCCACCCGGCGCGTACTGAGGAGGTCGCCTCCCGCCTGTCGGAGGAACACGGACGCCCGTTTGTCGGACACCAGCTCGATGTCACCGACCACGCTCAGGTCGCATCGGTTGTCCAACAGGTCGCAGAGTCGGCCGGCGGCATCGACGTGCTCGTCAACAATGCGGGCTGGTCCAAGATCGAACCGGTGGCTGAGATGTCGGTAGAGACCTGGCAGCGGTGCATCGACGTCGACCTGACCGGGACCTTCATCTGCATGCGCCACACCCTTCCTGTGATGATCGCCGGTGGAGGGGGGTCGATCATCAACATCTCATCCATCGCGGCCTGGGAGATGTCAACCGATCATGGCGCGGCCTACTCCGCCGCCAAGGCCGGTGTGCTGGCCCTGACCCGTGTAGCGGCTGCGGAGAACGGCTGTCATGGCGTGCGGGTCAATGCAGTAGCGCCCGGACTTATCTACAACGACTTTCTGCGCAAGATCTACCCCGAAGAGTTCTTCGAAGACTACAAAGACACGAAGTCGATCCTCGACAGGATTGGTCAGCCTACCGACGTCGCCGAACTCGTCGCGTTCCTCGCCTCCGAGCGGGCTGCCTACATCACCGGTGAAGTGATCACGGTATCGGGAGGCGTTGCCGCCCGTGGCTGAGTCACCTCTCTGGTGGACGGTTGATCAGCTCATCAGCGCCTACGAAACAGGGGACCTCTCACCGGTCGAAACCCTCGAACTGGCCGAGGCCCGGATCGAAGAGGTGGATCCGGTTCTTAACGCCTATGTGAGCCGAAACGGAGCCGCGGCTCGGGAGCAGGCCAAAGAGGCGGAACGGGCTTACCGGAACGGCACTGCGGGGCCGTTGGCCGGGGTACCGATTTCCATCAAGGATGCCTTTGACGTCAAGGGCGAGGTAGCGACTTTGGGATCGCTGGCCCATGCCGATGATGTAGCCGACGCAGACTCGGGATCGGTCCGCCGGCTCCGGGAGTCGGGGGCGGTCCTCGTGGGCAAGACCAACGTCTCCGAATTCTGCCAGTCGGCCACCACCGAAAACCTGCTCGGCCCCCCAACGAGGAACCCATGGGACCCATCCACCACTCCGGGGGGTTCCAGTGGCGGTGCGGCCGCTTCTGTGGCCGCAGGAACCTGCACGCTCGCTCTCGGATCGGACGGTGGCGGCTCCATCCGCATCCCGGCTGCCTTTTGCGGGCTGGTTGGGCTCAAGCCCGCCACCGGGACCATCGAAGACGACGGTCGTTTCAAGGCTTTCAGTCGTTTCCTAGCCATTGGTCCCCTGGCTCGCACGGTCCTGGACGCAACCCGCATGTTCGATGTCCTTGCCGGCGGCGAGCGTCAGAACAGCCGGGGGGCAGCGCTGTCGATCGGGTGGTGTGCCCGGCCAGAAGGCCGCCCGGTCGAGCCAGCGTTGCTGGCCGCGGTTGCCGAAGCCACCGAAGCACTCCGACATCTGGGCCACTCCCTTGAGCCGGTCGGGCTCGAACTCGACGGTTGGGAAGAGATCTTCGCTCCGCTGGTTCTGGCGGAGGAGGGTGAACGCCGCGGCCGTCTGCTCGACGGAGAACACGCTCTGACCCGCTATGTGCGGCGTTCCCTGGAGGAGGCTCGCCGACTCCAGCCCGAGGTTGTGGAGGAGGCAACTCGGAACTTGGAGGCCTACCGGGAGCGCGTCAACTGTCACTTCGACACTTATGACGTGCTAGTTACGCCAGGTACTGCCGCGACGGCGTTCAGGATCGGCCAAAGGCCCGATTCGATCGACGGCCACCCGGTCAGCCGTCTGTGGGGTGCGTTCCCGTTTGGAGCGCCATTCAACGTGTCTGGTCATCCCGCCATCGTGTTGCCGGTGGGATTTGTCGATCAGCTCCCAGTTGCCGCCCAACTCGTCGGCCGCTACGGGGCGGAAGCTGAACTTCTCAGCTTGGCTGCTGAACTCGAGGAAGCCATCAACCTGGACCCGTTCGGGCGACTGCGATCGGATACGCTCATCCGACCAAAGAGCTAGCCACTTTGTCTGAGGCAGGCGTCCCTCAGCTGTCACTGCCACGCTCGAGGTCGGCGATCTCCACCCCAACCGGAACCTCACCCGTGCGGACCAGGTCAGCACCTACATGACGGGCGAGCTCCACCGAACGGCCGAGGATGGCATCGATCTCCAGCACCCGGTGATACCAGCCGTGGTGGGGGTGATCCTCGGTGAATCCGATGGCTCCAAGGGCCTGAAGGGTCTCCTTGCCCACGCGTCGGCCGACTCGACCGGCTATGAGCTTGGCAAGCATGGTTGGTACAGGTGCCAGTGTCCTTGACGCGGTATTGCACACCTCACGCAGCGATGTCCGCGCAATGTGTGCTTCGGCAAGCATGAACTGCACGGCCTGGAAACTATTGAGCGGAGCACCGAATTGCTCCCGGTCGGCGGTGTGTTGGGCGGCAGCTTCGAACATGGCGTCGACCGCGCCAAGTGTTTCGCAGGCAAGTGCCCACCGACCGAGCGCCTTGGCCTGTTCGACGGTTTCAGGGTCGAAGCGAATCGTTGCCGACATATCAGCGACTCCCGCATCCAGGCGGTCATTCGACAGGAATTGAACGTCGTCCAGCCACGAGACCGCCGCCGCGTCGACGGCGACCCACCCATCGGCCGAGTCCAGCACGATCGTCGATGCACCGGTGGCCGCCGCGTCGAGGATCACCCGGGTCGATTTACCATCGAGGTTCTCCGTGGACAGGGCGAGTGTCACACCTTCGCCGAGGACAGACGAGAGCAGGGTGGCGAGCGCCGTGGTGTGCTCGCCGGAGCGACCGACCGCCTGGAACACGGCCGACACTGCTCGCCGGCTGTCGGCATTGTCGAGATCAGCCACCACATCGGCGAATCCGAGAGCTTCGAGGCCCGAATTCGAGCCGGCCGGATCCACCATTGCGGCGATCGCCGCGTCCAAGTACTCGTCGGTGGGTGTCGAGTTCTTACCGGAGATCAGCTGCCGGAAGATCGTCATGGTCTGGATCTGGCGTGTCCCTCCCCAGATCGAAATGGCATGCGAGAAGATCAGCTCTTCCTGCATCACCTCTTCACGCGGGGAAGGTGTCCACATGTAGCCAGAGGGATGGGCTCGATCTGCGGTCTGGAAGAGGTACTGCTCGGTATCGCCGAGCATCGCCTTATTGACCGCAGATTGCGGCCCCGGCTGACCGTCGGCGGCGAGCTCAACCATGGTCGACCATGAGCGGGAGCGCATCGCGAAGACGTCGGCGACGCTGTTGCCGAGGCGCTCTATGTCGGACGGCTCGACGACCACCGATGCGAACTCCGCCAGACGCTGAGCGATATAGGTGTTGCGTTGCCAGGCATACGAACCCCGTTCGCATGACAGCAGGTACATCGCGACCCCCCAACCTCCATCCACTTCCCCCACCATTGCATTGGCCGGCACGGTCACGTTTTCGAAGAAGACCTCACCCAGCTCTGGGGAACCGTTGGATTGGTTGATCGGGGTGACGGTGACTCCCGGCGCCTCGAGGTCAACCACGAACATCGTCAAGCCCCGGTGGCGAGACTCGGGCGTCCCCGTACGAGCAATGAGAAGACACCACTTGGCCCACTTCGACCAGCTTGTCCAGATCTTGTGGCCGTTTAGAACCCAGTGGTCGCCGTCACTCGTTGCACGCGTCCGCAGCGAGGCCAGGTCGCTGCCCGCGCCGGGCTCGCTGAATCCCTGGCTCCAGGTCTCGTCTCCCCGCAGCATCCGGGGAAGGAGTTCAGACATGAGGTCGGGATGGCCGTACTTGACGAGCGAGGGAAGAAGCACCTCGAGGTGTTCGTAGACAAATCGAGGCGGGTAGCCGGCGCGGGCGAGTTCCTCGTAGATGACAGCCCGGTGCAAGATGTTGCCTCCGCGGCCACCGACTGACTCAGGCCATCCGAGGGTGGCCCATCCGGCTTCGTGCAGCGTCTGTTGGAGCCTTCTCAAGACGTCGACGCGGTCATCGGCATCGACATGGAGAACCCGCAGTTCAGCGAGATCGTCGCTATGTTCCTCCAGCCAGTTCCGAAAAACACGTGCCTCATCGGCCGGGCTGGCCGGTCGGGCCGAGGAAGAGATCTCACTTTGGGTCATGTGCACTCCAAGAGAAAGCCGCGGCCTCGCGCCTCGAACTGGCTTCGCAGGGTGGCGATGTCGCCAGCGATCATGAGCTATCCCCTCACTTGTCTCCCAAGGGATACGAAAGTACAAATATCGCGTTATTGTCTACCACGACATCGTTGAGAGGGCATTGCCGATGGAGTACAGACAGGTTGGCAACTCGGGCCTCGAGATCTCCGCAATCGGGCTCGGTTGCACCAACTTCGGGACACGGGCCACTGATGAGCAGGCGGCCGAGATCGTCCACGCCGCGATCGATAGTGGCATCACGCTCATCGACACGGCCAACAGCTACAGCGCAGGAAAGTCGGAGGAGGCAGTGGGAAAGGCGCTGCGCCACCGGCGCGATCAGGTAATCCTCACATCGAAGTTTGCCCAACCCATGGGTAAGGGGCCCATGAACTGCGGAGGATCCCGCCACCACATCATGCGGGCCGTCGAGGACAGCCTTCGCCGTCTCCAGACCGATCGGATCGACCTCTACCAGATGCACATCCCCGACCCGGTGGTGCCGATAGAGGAGACCCTGCGTGCGCTCGACGACCTCATCCGGCAGGGGAAGGTCAACTACATCGGCAGTTCGTGCTTCGAAGCGTGGCAGCTTGTCGAAGCGGAATGGACCTCGCGGACCTCGGGCCTCGAGCGGTTCATCTCAACCCAATGCCATTACAGCCTTCTCACCCGAGATGTCGAGCACCACGTGCTGCCGGTGTGCGAGAAATACGGCATCGGCGCACTGCCCTTCTTCTCGCTTGAATCAGGCCTGTTGACCGGCAAGTACCGTGCTGATGGCGAGCTGCCACCCGATGCTCGAGCCGCAAAGTTCCCGCAGTTCTTCTTCGGCGTGATGGACGAGGCGAACTTCGCCAAGATAGAGGCGCTGCACGAGTTTGCCGCCGTCCGCGGCCGGACCCTCACCGAGCTCTCGCTCGCCGCGATCTTGGCGAGGCCCGCGGTGAGCGCAGTGGTCGTAGGGGCCATGTCTCCCGAGCAACTCGACGGAAGCGTCGCAGCCCTTGACTGGAGGCTCACAACTGACGAGCTCGACGAGATCGACCAAATTGCACCATCTCCTGTGCCCGGCTGGTTGAGCTTCCTCCACCGTACCGCCGCGCCAGTGGGGCGAACATGAACGGCGCGCCGGCCGCGAAATGTAAAGGCCACCATAAGGAGCAGCAATGAGCGGCAGTAGCTTCATCGACAAATACGGCCCGTGGGCCCTTATTGCTGGCGGGGCGCTCGGTTTGGGTGAGGCATGGGCGAACGCCCTGGCGTCGCGCGGGTTGAACATCGCATCGATAGACCGCAACCTCGCCGCACTCGACAAGCAGAAGGACGAGCTCAAGCTCCGCTTCGGCGTTGACGTGCGTTCTATACACGCCGACCTCACCCACGCCGATACGTTCGACGAGGTTGTGCACCAGACGTCCGATCTCGAGGTTGGGATGATGGTGTACAGCGCGGCGATGGAGGTCGACCCGGCAATTATGGCTCCCCACCTATTCCACGACGGATCTCTCGAGGCGCACCGAGACCTCATCGCCATCAACGTCTCCGGCCCGTGCGCCTTTTCACACCACTTCGGCACTTTGATGAAAGAGCGCGGCCGCGGGGGACTTGTGTTGATCTCGTCGGGAGCCGACGGTCAGGGCTCTCCCTTTGTTGCCAACTACGGAGCATCGAAGGCGTACGTGACCGTGTTCGCCGAGGGATTGTGGTTTGAGCTGGCCCCCCACGGTGTCGACGTAATCGCGGCACCCTTGGGACTCACCCGGACGACGGCGCTGGCCAACTTCCCGCACATCAAGGCGATGCCCGCGGAGGACGCCGTCGAGGCGATCATCGATCAGCTCGGAAAGCGGCCCCAGTTAGTGCCGGGCCGCAAGAACAGCTTTCAGCAGAGCTTCGTGAAGCGGGTGCTGCCGAAGAAACGGGCGATTCGCTGGTTTGCGAACATCCACCTCAACAATTTCCTTAAAGGCAACACCGACTATGACCTCTACCGGGACTGACGAAGGCGAGACAGACGTCGAAGGCTTCGTAGCAGCCGGGTACGAAGCGGTCCGTGATGCGTTTGCCGCAAACTTCGAGCAGGGCCTCGAACTCGGGGCGAGTTGCGCAGCCACCGTCGATGGCGAGTTTGTAGTCGACATCTGGGCTGGCAGCGCCGACACATCCGGACGGCCTTGGCAACAATCCACAATCGTCAACACGTTCTCGGTGACGAAGACCATGGCGGCCATCTGCATATTGCTCTTGACCGACGGTGGTGAGCTGGAGCTCGATTCACCTGTCGCCAAGTACTGGCCGGAATTCGCAGCCAACGGGAAGAGCGACATCACGGTCTCACACGTCATGGCCCACACGTCGGGCCTGTCCGGCTTCGAACCGCCGATAACCGACGTCACCTTCCTCTACGACTGGTCCGCCTGCTGCGAGCGCCTCGCCGCCCAGACACCCTGGTGGGAACCGGGGACGGCGTCGGGCTATCACGCGGTGACGCAGGGCTTTCTGCTAGGTGAGTTGGTCCGGCGGGTCACCGGCACGACGATCGGCCGCTTTTTTCGCGATGAGATCGCCGGACCGCTCGATGCCGACTTCCACATCGGGTTGCCCGAATCCGAAAACCACCGCGTAGCCGAGCTCGTGCCACCGGCCCAGGGTCTGTCGCAACCGTTCCACAGCGAAATTGCTGAGCGGACGGGCGCGAGCACTCCGCTGAACGGCGACGAGGCGAACACCCGCGCCTGGCGTGCCGCCGAGTTGCCGGCAATCGGCGGCATCGGGAACGCGCGGTCCATCGCCCGGGTCCACGCCATGATGGCTTGCGGCGGTGAGCTCTCGGGCACCCGGATGCTGAGCGAGGCAACCGTAGCGGCCGCCGCATCTG
This sequence comes from Acidimicrobiales bacterium, assembly GCA_963663255.1. Lineage (GTDB taxonomy): Bacteria > Actinomycetota > Acidimicrobiia > Acidimicrobiales > Bin134 > Poriferisocius. The sequence goes on along the minus strand of OY760141.1, from coordinate 370,250 downwards.
CCCAGATCAGCGGGGTCGATCTCGTCAGCGGCGTCGAGCTGACTTTCGGCAGTGGATTCGGGCTCAACAGCGAGTCCACCCCGATCAGCCCGAACGAACGCGCCATGTTCTGGGCCGGTTGGGGCGGGGCTTTTGCGGTGATCGACCTCGACGCTCGAGCCTCTGTCGCCTATGCGATGAACCGCATGGCCGACGACTCGGCCACCGACTTCCGAGGCGGCATCCTGGCCGCAACAGCGCTTGCGTGCGCCTCGGCATGAGCGCTTGCCGCCGCCGCTCTTTGAAGATAGAACACTATTCGCCTATTTGTTCCACATGGGAGGTTTCGGGCTATGACCAGAGCTGACGACATCGAGGGCATCCGCCACCTCCTCGCTGAGTACTGCTTGGTATGTGACGAGTGCCGGTATGACGACTTTGCACGCCTGTTCGGCGAGGACGGCGTGATGTACGCGTTCAAGCGGGACTGGATCGGCCACGACACGCTCGTTGGTTTCCTCAAGAATGCCCCCGAGGGCATTCACCTGAACACCGCCGTTCGGATCGACCTTGATGGCGACCGGGCCGACGTAATGTCGAACTTCGTGTTCTACACCCACGACAAGCAGGTTGGCAGCATGGGGATTTACGAGGATGTGGTAGTCCGCGACGGTGATGGTTGGCGGTTTGCCCGCCGAGCGATACGGATCGCAAAGCCGTCGAGCCACGCCAAGTAGGGCACGAAATGTCGGAGGGCCGACCGGCGACCATTCCGGCGCTGGTCCACGACGCCGCCATTCGGTTTCCCCAGTCGGTCGCCCTCGAGGGCGACGATCGCTCGTGGACATTTTCCGATCTCGCGGATGCCTGTCTCGACTCCACCAGGGCGTTCATGGCCGCGGGCATCGGTCCCGGCGACCGGGTCGCCATCTGGGCCCCGAACAGCCCCAAGTGGATCTTTGCCGCCGTGGGGCTCCAGTCGGCCGGTGCCGCTCTGGTGCCAATGAACACCAGGTTTAGGGGCGATGAAGCAACCGACATCCTGAGCCGCACCAACGCCTCTTTGCTCGTGACCGTGGGCGACTTCCTGGGAATCCGCTACCTCGACCTGATCGCCGATGCCCGCCTCCCAGCGCTACGGCACCGAGTCTTGCTCGACGGTGCCGACGAACCCGCCCAGTCGTGGGAGCAGTTCCTCGACGCCGGGAAACACGTGAGCGCCGATGAGGCCCGGGCCCGCAGCGAAGCGGTAGGCCCTGACGACCTTGCCGACATCATGTTCACTTCGGGTACCACCGGACGACCCAAGGGGGTGATGATCAACCATGGACAGAACCTGTTCGGCTACGAACGGTGGAGCGATGCAGTGGGCCTCCGCCAAGGTGACCGGTATTTGATCGTCAACCCGTTCTTCCACGCCTTCGGCTACAAGGCCGGGTGGATGGCGTGCATCATGCGAGGCTGCACCATCCTTCCCGAGCCCATGCTCGACGTCGACCGGGTGCTCCGCAGGGTCGGTGAGGACAGGGTGTCGGTGCTGCCTGGGACACCCGCCCTGTACGAGTCGCTCCTCATGCACCCCGACCGCAATCAGTACGACCTGCGATCCCTGCGGCTTGCCATCACCGGGGGTGCGGCGATCGCCCCTGAGCTCATTCACCGCGTCTACGACGACCTGGGTTTCGACACCGCAGTCACTGGCTACGGCCTAACCGAGACAGCCGGTGTAGCCACCCAGAACCGGGCAGGCACCTCGCCCGAGACCATCGCCCTCACCTCGGGACCGCCGCTACCGGATATCGAGGTGATCGTCGTTGACACCTCCGGCCGCGAGCTCGATCCCGACGAGCCCGGGGAGATTGTTGTTCGAGGACCAAATGTCACCCGATCCTTCCTCGACGACCCCGTTGCAACCGCCGAGACCATCGACACCAACGGCTGGCTCCACACCGGCGACATCGGATACTTCGATATCAACGGCAACATCCACATCACCGACCGCCTGAAGGACATGTACATCATGGGCGGGTTCAACTGCTATCCAGCCGAAATTGAGCGCATCATGTTCGAGATGCCCGAGATCGCGCAGGTCGCGGTGATAGGCGTCCCCGACAAGCGCATGGGCGAAGTCGGCAAGGCCTTCGTCGTCGCCACACCGGGCACCAACCCTTCTGCCCCCGAGATCATCGCTTGGTGTCGCGAGAAGATGGCCAACTTCAAAGTCCCCCGCTCAATTGAGCTTGTGGAGTCACTCCCCACGACAGCTTCAGGGAAGATCCAGAAGCACCGCCTTCAAGAGCTTGCTGATCAGCCGGGGTGACCCAATGCGGTGCCGCAGGTCTCGAGACGGGGCTTCTAGGCGCCGATGCCCCGGAGAATTAGCTCGGTAGCGTATCGGGCTGCGGCCTTCTCGTTGGAGAGATCAACCACGGTGGAGGTCGGGATCCAGATCATGGCGAGCACGGTCCGGGTGATCCAGTCCGCGGCCATACGGATATCCACGTCTTCACCCAGCTCTCCCCGCTCGCGCGCCTTCTCCAGCATCGGGATATTGCGCTCCACAGATAGCTCGACGGTCCGGCTTGTCTTGCCGGCGAGCGTCCGCCTATATAGGTCGACCGAACCCGCCAACAGCTGATCGCCGAGGCCGCTCGAGAACCGGATGCTCGTGCGGATGCGAGTCTCGAGCTTCTCTTCAAGCGACATCGAGTCATCGATCCGGGCGTCGACTGCATCCCAGTACCTATGAGTCGAGAACTCGATCACCGCATCAAGGAGCTGATCGCGGTCGCCGAAATATCGGTACACGGTGCCACGCGAGATCCCAGCCGCTTCGGCGATGTCGCCCATGCTGGTCTTGTTCTCGCCGAACTGAAGGAGCATCTTGTAGCCGGCGGAGACGATGCGCTCGCGCATGTCGGTTGCGTTGGCACTGGAAGCGGAAGTCAACGTGGTTCCTTCGTTCGACAACCAAAACATGGTATCTCCCACCCTCTCGGGCTCGGCGAACAGGTGCGTTTGCTCCGGCCGTGACTTGGACGATGGAAGCATAGGAACCGGCGTTACCGGTGTATGGGCCGTAGCGACAGTGGACACCTGCCCGATTGGCGTCGGGCAGCGGCGAGCCGGTCCCCGTCAACACGATGTCCATGTCCCATGATGCGTCAGCACGCCAGTCCCCAGATGAGTTCGGCGGGCGACACGCACATCGTTGTGTGTGTCGCCCGCCGAACTAGAACGAGTTGGTCGTCCTACAGGATCTCCACGTGTTGGGTCTGATCGGGCCGCTCGTGATGGGCCTGGACCGGCCGCTCGTGGTGGGTCTGATCGGGTCCCTCGTGATGGGCCTGGATCGGCCGCTCATGATGGACCTGGACCGGCCGCTCGTGGTGGGTCTGGTCGGGCCGCTCATGATGGACCTGGTCGGGCCCCTCGTGGTGGGCCGCCACGGGCACCTCGTAGCGGACTTGGTCGTTGTCTGCGTAGTAGGTCTGGGCGGTGAACACCCACATCGCTACCACGACCAGTACAGCCAGCAAACCGGCTGTTAGGCGGTAGCCAGTCTTCTTGACAATCCTGTTCATCGCATGACCTCCTTTGTGTTGGCTATTGCTTTCATGCGAGCGGTCGGTAAATGGTCTCGGTGTCGCTGGAATCGATCACCGAGACGCCATAGGTGCCGATCTGCCTGCCGCTGGCGGCAACCTCGATGTAGTAGGTGCCGGTGCGGGTGGGGGTGTAGTTCAACTGGGCCGACAGGGAAGGGCCGCTGTCATCGTCATAGGTGCCCTCGATGCGCTGGCCGTCGGCGTCGTGTAGCCGCATGTGGGGATCGTGAAGGGTTACGGGGATGCCGTAATCGGCGCTGTTGGGTTCGTTGATGATGTCGATCTGATAGCGCTGGCCGGATTCCAGCTCGACGCGGTACCAGTCCTTGTCGTAGGCCAGATCGATCTCGCCCAGTACCGAGGTCCCATTGATCCAGGAGTCATTGACGTACACCTCGGCGGTCGTGCTGGTGTCAGCAGCAAGGTCGCTCTCCGGCAGTGGAGTGTCGTACACCGTGGGAGGAGGCGAGGTCTCGTCCTTGATGCTCAGCGTGTATCCGCCGGTTCCCTCACCGGAGCCGACCGTTATCAGAAACGACTCGTCGGCATCGGGGATGAGGAACTTGGTGACGTTCCACCCGGGTCGGTGGGCGCACTCCGAGTAGCCAATGGGCTCGTCTGGAGTGAAGATCGATGCGATGCGGTGGATGCACTCGTAGATGCCGCCGAGTCCGTGGGGACCCCGGTGGTTCCGAATCTTGATGACGTATCGTTGACCGGCCTCTGCATGGAGCAGATAGGTATCCCGGTCTCCTTCGGTCTCGATCGACCGCTCCAGATTCGCCACTTTGAATCCGAATCGGTTGAACTCCAACGTCACCTCTTCGACATTGGGCACGTCGTCGGCAGGGCCGTCGGCCTCGGTGAGGGTCACGTCATAGCGCTCCGGCGGCGACAGCTCTGGGGGGATGCAGCACCTTGATGGCTTGACCTCCAGGTAATAGGCGCCGCTGGTCGTGGCCCGGAAGGTGATTGCCCCCGGAGGACGGCGGGTGGCGTAGGGGTTGCCGGCATAGGAGTGGGTGCCGGTGATGAGCTGGCTGTCAGAGTCGAACACTCCGGCGATCCGTGGGGTGTATTCGTCGTGGGGATGGCTGATCTCGATGCGATACACCTGGCCGGCGGTCAGCCAGAGCGAAATCCAGTCAACGTCTTCCAGGTCGCAGAAGTGGCTGGTGACCGATCTGCCTGGCCATAGTGCTAGTGAGGTGGTGGCGTTGCTGGGCGCATCAGACACGCAGGGGTTGGAATCCACTGCATTGGCCACAGTGGATGTGGCGCTCTTGCTTGGACCGTGACCATCGGAATAAGAGGCGGTGGCCCGCAAGAACCAACCCAGGTCATCCTCAGTGGGGGTGTACTGCCGTGATGTGGCCCCTTCGATGGCGGTGAACGGTCCGCCCCCGCTCTCCGCCCTCGACCACGCCCAAGTCGTACCGTCTAATACGCCGTTGGGATCGTTCAGTGTGGCCTGAACCCTCCAATCAACGTAGGGCTGAGTCCGCGAGAAGCTCACGCTGCCGGGATCATCGTCGCCGTCGTTGGCCAAGATTGCGATGCGCAATGGCTCAGATGGGGGCGTCAAGGTGCCCGTGCTCGCCGAAGGCCCGAGCACTAATTGGAAATGCTCTGCGTCTTCCACCGAGTCGTCGTCGACGATCATGATCGTGATCGTGTGGACCGCGACATAGTCGCCTGACTCCTGCCGGACATAGTCCCCGGGCAGGAATAGAAGCACTTCCGATAGTGGTGCGAAGTCTTCAGGAGAGGTTGCGGTGTCGGCCAACGTCCAAGCGGTGAATGGCTGGCCTCCATAAGTGTTTCCCTCAGCTGAATAAGTACCGGGCCGGTTGCCTCCGTCCACTGTGGCGACCACTGATACATCGACCGACCCCACGTACTCGGCTACCTGGATTTCTTCGCTGCTGAGGAACTCCAAAGTGACCGGCTGGTCATCGTCGACCACGTCGACGGTGGCCGAGTTGTCGTCGCCCACCTGGTAACTCGATCCGAAGGTCTTGACTGTGAGTGTTATTGAACCGTTTGCTTCGACGATTGCGTCGTTGACAGTTACCAGGCCGAAAACGAGACTGGTTTGCTCGGCGGGGATGGTCAGGTTGAACTCTCCCAATAGCGCCGGAAGAAGAAACGAGCCGGTCTGTTCTGATTCAAGGCGCACCAGCAACGCATCAGTTGGGGCCGGGTCTGCCTGTAGGCGGAATACCAAGGCATTCGATCCCTCTTTCAGTTGATCTGCGGTCTTGACGATAGACACGGTTGGGACGTCTTGGCCTGGTGGTTCTTCCTGAGCTTGAGCGGGCGCCATCCACGCCATCAATAAGGTCAGAACAACTAGTAAAGCTATTGGTCTGCAGTAGGTAGATTTACGATCAGTGTTGATCAAGATAAGACCCCTTATGTTCGATTTTGTCTTCTCTTGTTTGTAGTCTCCTGGTTGGTTGACTTATTGATTACGGTAACGGCGAAGATCGACAACGACAGTAAACATTGCCTTAACTTGTGGTTAATTGAACAAAGTAAAACTAATGGCGACAGTTAGAATGGCTCTTATAGTTTGAGGCTCAATTGCTTGGTAATAAGAGAAAAAAATTGTGGGTGTTATTCGATTCAAACCCTGATAGCATGGATGTTTGAAATTCATGGCCTCGGCAGACCATCTCGACCAAATCGACTCCGCTCTTCGTAATGACATCAGGCGGCTAGGTATCCAGCTCGGCGATGCCTTGGTGCGCCAACACGGCCCTGAGCTGCTTCGACGCGTCGAGCAGGTGCGGGCTATGGCCCGGGGGCTGCGGCGCGACGAGGAGTCGGGAGCGGCTTTGGCCGAGCTCCTCGACGACGTCGATGTGGTCGAGGCCATCCACCTGGTGCGGGCATTCACGGTCTATTTCCACTTGGCTAACACTGCTGAGCAGGTTCACCGGGTAGAGGACCTGAAGGCCTCTGGCCTCGCGGGAAGCCACCGCTTTACCGAAACGGTGGACAAGCTCTTGGAGCTGGGCATCGACCGGGAAGAGATCGTGGCGGCGACCAGAACTGCCGATCTCCGTCCGGTGTTCACTGCCCATCCCACGGAAGCCTCCCGGAGGTCGATCCTCGACAAGCTCACCGAGATCGCGGTGCTTATCGAGCGGCGGGGCGAAAGCGGCAGCGATCCGGCCGACCAGGGCCGCATTGACCGCCGGATCGACGAGCTCATCGACGCCATCTGGCAGACTGACGAGCTTCGCCGCGAGCGGCCCGATCCAGTGGACGAGGCTCGCTCCATCCTCTACTTCCTCACCGAGATCGCCGCCGACGGCGTGCCCGAGCTGTTCGACGATGTCGACGCGGTGTTGAGGTCCATTGGCGGCTCGCTGGAAGGACCCCAAGTGCCGGTGCGGTTTGGTTCATGGGTCGGGGGCGATCGCGACGGCAATCCAAATGTCACTCCGGAGACCACACTCCAAGTGCTGGCCTTTCAGCGGAGCCGGGCGTTGCGCTTGTTGTTGGCTGAGATCGAAGAACTGTCCTCAGAGCTGTCGGTGAGCACCGCGGTCACTGGCATCACCGAGGAATTGCAGGCACAACTCGATGCCGATCGGGACGGCTTTCCTGACGTTGTGTCCCGGTTCAACAAGCTGAGCGCTGGCGAGCCCTATCGGCAGCGCTGCTCGGTGATCCACCAACGACTGTTGGAGGCAATGGGCCAGCCGCCCGGTCGGAGGGCCTATCAGTCGCCGGCTGAATTGGAAGCCGATCTGGCTGTCATGGGCCGGTCGCTCGAAGCCAAAGGTGGATCGCTTCTGGCCCGAGGCCGCCTGGCCCGTGTCCGGCGAATTCTGGCCATGATCGGATTCCATCTGGCCATACTTGACATCCGCGAGAACGCCGGCGCACACCACCAGGCCCTCGGCGAACTCTTCGGCGAGCTGGGCACCGACTACGGCGCGCTGTCGCGTCCTGAGCGCACGGCGCTGTTGGCCGCGGAGCTCGAGAGCCGCCGTCCGCTGGCGCCGCCCGCAGGGTCGAGCGCCCGAGGATCGTTGGCCCTCTTCGCTGCTTTGCGCCAAGCCCTCGACCAGTACGGCGACGATGTCATCGAGAGCTATATCGTCTCGATGACCCAGGGGGTCGACGATGTGCTGGCCCCTGCCGTGTTGGCCCGCGAGGTTGGCCTGGTGGACATTCCCGGGGGCATCGCCCGAATCGGGTTTGTGCCCCTGTTCGAGACCATTGATGACCTTCGGGGCATCGGCCCCATGCTCAGGGAGCTTTTTGCGGTACCCGCCTATCGGCGGCTGCTGAAAATTCGGAGCGATGTGCAAGAAGTGATGGTCGGATACTCCGACTCCAATAAAGACGGCGGCATCACGACCTCTCAATGGGAGATCCACAAGGCGCTGCGCAAGATCGCCGACATCTCAGCGGAGGCCGGGATCAAAGTGGTGGTGTTTCACGGCCGAGGCGGCACGGTGGGACGAGGGGGCGGACCCACCAACGCGGCCATCTTGTCGCAGCCAGCCGGGGTGGTGGCCGGGGGTCTCAAGATCACCGAGCAGGGCGAGGTGATCGCCGACAAGTACGGTCTGCCCCGCTTGGCTCAGCGCAACCTCGATCTGGCCTTGTCGGCCGTCTTGGAGGCCACGCTCGCCCACCAGAGCCCTCGTCACGGCCAAGGAGGCATCGAGGCATGGAACGAAGTCATGGAGCTCATGTCGGATCGGGCTCATGAGGCGTACCGCGGTCTGCTCGACACCCCGGGGTTCGTGGAGTACTTCCAGAGCTCCACCCCGGTGGAGGAGCTAGCCGACATGAACATTGGATCGCGTCCCGTCCGCCGATCGGGCTCGGCCGCCGGCATCGACGATCTGCGGGCTATTCCCTGGGTGTTTGGTTGGACCCAGTCGCGCCAGATTATCCCCGGCTGGTTTGGAGTGGGCACGGCCCTTGAGGCGGCCCATCAGGAAGGTTGCGGCGAACAGCTCCAGGCCATGTACGAGGGCTGGCAGTTCTTCCGCACGTTCATCTCCAATGTGGAGATGACTTTGGCCAAAACCGATCTGGCCATTGCCGGACACTATGTAAATCGCCTCGTTGCCCGCGAATTCCATCACTTTTTCGACACCATCGTGGAAGAGCACGATCTCACCGTCTCCCACATCGCCAAGTTGACCGAGGGCGAGCTGCTTGGCGATCTCCCGGTGCTGAAGCGGACTCTGGCGGTTCGCGATGCCTATCTCGACCCCATAAGCGTTTTGCAGGTAGAACTACTGGCCCGATCGCGGGCGGCTTCCGGCTCCCAAGGTGACACGCGGCGCATCCAACGAGCTCTCCTGCTGACCATAAACGGGGTTGCCGCTGGCTTGCGCAACACTGGCTAGCCGCACGCGCGGGTTCCGTTTGTGAGGACATCTCCAAGCTGATTCGGTTTGTGTGACGCTTTTGTGAGCGTAGGAGGAATAGGCTAGAACTAGGTGGTGAGCGATGTGAGTGCCGAGCAAGAGGTCGCCGTGCAAAGGGAGCGACTCTCGCAGCTGTGCGACGCCTTCTTGCGCATCAATGAGAGCCTCGACTTTGAGGCGGTGCTACAGGAGACTCTGGATAGCGCCCGGTCGCTTACCGGTGCCCAATACGGCGTGATTGTGTTGTTTGCCGGCGAGAAGGGGACCGCGGAGTTCTTGTTCTCTGGTATGACGCCTGAGCAGGCCAGCGAACTCGAGCGACTGCCGAACAAGTGGGAGCTGTTCGAGTACTTGTCCGCCATCGAAGAGCCGCTTCGACTGGAGGATTTTCAGGGCTACCTCAAAGAGCACGGGCTTTCTGAGTTCCGCTCGCCTTTGTCGATGAGCCCGGCAACGGCCTATCTGGGGGCGCCGGTCCGCTATCAGGACCAGCGAGTTGGTGCCCTTGTCCTCGCCGAGAAGGAGGACGGATTCTCCGCCGAGGATGAGGAGTCCCTGGTCATGTTCGCCTCCCAGGCGGCACTAGTCATCTCCAATGCTCGTCAATACCGAATGGAGCAGCGAACGAGGTCCGACCTGGAAGCCCTGGTCAACATCGCTCCCATGGCCGTCCTTGTATTCGATGCCAAGTCCGGGGAGCTGAGATCGGTCAACCGGGAGGCGAGGCGAATCCTCGGCGATCTGGGGTTTACTGGCGACTCCCTGCATCAGATAGTCAGCTCAGGGACTTACCGACGCGCCGATGGGCGGGTGATCTCGAAGAGGGGGACCCCCTTGGAGCAGATGATGAGCTCGGGGGAGACCGTGCGGGATGAAGAGATCATCATCGATCTCTCCGATGGCCAAGAAGTTGTCGCCAACGTCAACGCCACCCCGATCTACGCCGCCGACGGCACGGTTGAGTCTGTGATCGTGACCGCGCAGGACATGGCGCCGCTGGCGGAATTGGAGCGGCTGCGTACCGAGTTCTTGGGCATCGTTGGCCACGAGCTCCGCTCCCCGCTCACCGCCATCAAGGGGTCCACTACCACTCTGATTGAAGGCCAGTTCTCGCTCGATGCAGCCGAGATGGTCGAGTACCACCGGATAATCGATGAACAAGCCGACTACATGCGCGATCTGATCAACAACCTCACCGACATCGTACGGATAGAGACCGGAACGCTGTCGGTGAACCCAGTGCCCTTGGACCTGTCTCGATTGGTGGACGAATCCCGCAACGCCTTTTTGAACGCAGGGGGTCGGGACAACATCCGCATCAGCATTCCCACTGAAGTTCCCCTGGTGCTGGCCGACCGGCGACGAATCGTCCAAGTGGTCATCAACCTGCTCACCAACGCCGCACGCAACTCCAATGAGAAGTCAACTATCACATTGGATGCCCGGGTCGAGGACATTCACGTCGCCATCTCTGTGGCTGATAACGGTCGAGGCATTCCTGCGGAACGGATGCCGCACTTGTTTGCCAAATTCTCTCACCAAGATGGTCCCGACCAGATACGCGATCTCGGTCTGGGCCTAGCCATCTGCAAGGGGATCGTGGAGGCCCACGGCGGCCGAATTTGGGCCGAGAGCGACGGTCCCGGCCTAGGCAGCAAATTCACATTCACCATTCCCGCGTCCGATGAGAGGACGCCTCACGTCGCCCCTCAAAGAATCAAGACCGCTGCTCGGCCCCAGAGGACGCTCAGCAGCGAGCTAACCCGGATCCTGGCAGTGGACGACGACCCTAGGACGCTCAAACACGTTCGTGATTCCCTGGCCAAGGCAGGCTACGAGCCGGTGGTGACAGGAGACCCCGATGAGGTCGTGTCGCTGATTCAGGAAACCGAACCCCAAGTCGTGCTTCTCGATCTGATGCTGCCCGGCAAAGACGGCATCGAACTGATGAAGGACGTTCTTGCCATTCGCGACATACCGATCATATTCGTGTCGGGCTATGACCAAGATGAGCTGATCACAAAGGCCTTCGAGATGGGCGCAGTCGACTACATGGTCAAGCCCTTCTCATCTACAGAGTTGGCCGCCCGAGTTAGGGCCGCATTGCGAAAGAAGCCAGAGCAACCAGTATCTTTCGAATTGGGTGACTTGACCATCAACTTCACTGAGCGCTCTGTAGCGGTGGCTGGCCAGCCCGTCGAATTGACCCCCACCGAGTTCCGCCTGCTGGCTGAACTGTCGGCCAAAGCCGGCACGGCTCTGGACCACGACCTGCTATTGCAGAAGGTCTGGGGACCCGATCAGCCCGGTGACGCCCGGCGCATGCGAACTGTGGTGAAGAACCTCCGCCAGAAACTCAACGACGACGCCCGCAATCCCCGGTACATCGTCACCGTGCCCCACGTCGGCTACCGCATGCCCAAGCCAACGTAGCGGCCTAGCGGTCAGTCGGTCTCGTCGCGCTCCACGATGAGGGCCGCGGCCTGGATGGGCCATTTCCACTTGCTGATGCGACCGGGGATCTCTAGGACGGCTTCGAGTTCCTTCACTGCGTCGTCGTTGAGGGCTGCTAAGTCTTCGTAGGTGACGATCCCGTGATCGGGCAGCGCTCGGGCTAAGGCGGGATCGGTGCCCATGATGCGGGTGAAGTCGTCTGGTCTTCTGGTTGGGTCCGGTGCGGGCCTCTCTGGGGGGGCCGGGGCCAGCGGCTCCGGCTCGGCCTCTGGAGCCGCCGATTCCTCTGGCTCGGCTTCGTCAACTTCGATCGGTGGTTCGGGTTCTGCGGGCGGCTGGAGTTCAGCCGCGGGAGGTGCCTCGGTAACAACCGCAGCCTGTGGCTCGGCCGCTGAGATGGCAACGGGTTCTGGAGCTGCGGTGCGGATGGTGAGCAATTCAGATTGCCGGGCGGCTTCCTCATCGGCGTCTCGGTTCTCCAACGCCTCCAAAAGGTGCATGGAGATGTCGCCCACGATCACGTCGTCGTCGGCGCCCTCGGCCTTGATGCCGTCATCGATCATGATGTAGCAGAACGGGCAGGCGGTGGCGATTCGATCGGCCCCAGTCGCAATCAACTCCTGTGACCGCTCCACGTTGACCTGCTTGCCGATGGTCTCCTCCATCCACATGCGGGCTCCGCCGGCGCCGCAGCACATCCCTTTGGTGCCGTTGCGCTCGGCCTCCACCACTTCGACGCCGCCCAGTGAGCCCACCACCCGCCGGGGGGCCAAGTACACGTCGTTGTGGCGGCCCAGGTAGCAGGAGTCGTGGTACACCACCCGCTCGTCAAGGCGGGCGCCGGACATGTCGAGGCGTCCGTCGTCGATCAGCGCCTCCAGGAACTGGGTGTGGTGGACCACTTCGTAGTGCCCGCCGAGTTGGGGGTACTCGTTGGCCAAAGTGTTAAAGCAGTGGGGGCACTGGGTGACGATCTTCTTGACCCCCATCTCATTGAGGGTCTCGATGTTCTGCATGGCCAGCATCTGGAAGATGTACTCGTTGCCCGAACGCCGGGCCGGGTCGCCGGTGCAGTTCTCGGCCGGCCCCAGGATGGAGAAGCTCACTCCCGCCCTCTGAAGCAGCTTTGCCACCGCCCGAGTGACCTTGCGGTTCTTGTCGTCGAAAGAACCGGCGCAGCCCACCCAATACAGGTACTCCGACTCCAGGGGGTCGCCCCCGTCGAGCACGGCAATGCCCTCAAACTCTTCGGTCCACGCTCCTCGATCGCCCTGGGACATGCCCCACGGGTTCCCCGAGTTCTCCATCGACCGATAGGCCTGGCCCAACTCGGTGGGGAAGTCCGACTCCATCAACGACAGGTAGCGCCGCATATCGAGGATCTTGTCGAGGATCTCGATGTTCACCGGGCAGATCTCGTCGCACGCCTTGCACGTGGTACATGCCCAGATCTCCTCGCCGGTGATCCGCTCGAACAGCGAGTTGGCCTCCACCTTGATTTCCGGCACCGTGCCCAGCGGCGGAGTGGTGGCCGGTTCGCCGGTTGCGGCCATGACCTCCCCGGTCTTAAGAACGATCTCCCGGGGGTCGAGGGGTTTGCCGGTGGCATGGGCCGGGCACACCGATGTGCACCGGCCGCACATGGTGCAGGCGTCGGTGTCGAGCAGTTGCTTCCAGGTGAAGTCCTCCACCGTGGCCGCGCCGAACGACTCTAGGTCGGTCTCCATCAGGTTGGGCATGGGCTTCATGGCGCCCTTGGGCCGGTCTTTGTCCCGCAGGTACATGTTCAGCGGTGAAGTGAACATATGACGCAGCATGGTGATGGGCAACAGCACCAAGAAAGCAATAAAGGCGATCACGTGGCCGGCCCACCAGAACTGGTGCCAGTGGTCGAGGCCTTCGAGGCCCCTCATGTGGGTGGCCACCCAGTAGCCGATCACCGACCACTTCTCGAAGTCGGGCACGCCGTGGTCGGCAATGCGGAACACCTCGGCGCCGAACCCGGTTATGCCGATGGTGAAAAACGTGCCCAAGATCACCGCATGCTCGGGTCTTGACTTGATGCGGATGCGGTAGGGCCGCAAACGGCGGGGGCCGTAGCGGCGCACGATCGCCCAAACCACACCGGCCAAGAAGACAACGCCGGCTATGTCAGCCACCGCCGAGTACACCTGATACACGCGGCCGTGGAGGAATTTGGCCCCGTCAGGGAGCTGCTCGTCGATCTCCAGAGTGGTGGTGACCCCCAGCAGGATGATGAACCCGACGTAGATCATGGTGTGCATGATCCCGGCGCCGGGCTCCCGCAACAGGGTGCGCATGTACATTCCCCGACGGAGGTCTTCTAGGCGGGTCTTGGCGTTGGACAGAGTGGTGCGGCGGTTGTCAGGGCCGCCCCGTTCCCAATTCTTCACTCGTTTGGCGAACTCCCATGCCGCCCACACCAAGAAGATGGGGATGATGGTGTAGAAGGCGGCTTTCCATCCGTTGGGGATGTTCTCCCACGGGTGGCGGGTGATCTCGGCGGGATTCTTGAACTCCGTTATGGCCGAGGCGATGCCCGAGGCGATGGTAAAGGCGGCAAAGCCCAGCCCGAGGCCGAGGACTATGTGATAGGGACGCAGGCGCTTTGGGTCCATGGCGACCCCAAACTAGTAGTTGGCATCCCCCGGTTCCGTACTCAAGAAGGCAGCACGAGATCCCCTGGTTCCATTGTCAAGAAGGCAGCACGAAGCCACCACCTCCTGCTTGAAATTCACAGCGCAGAAACAATCGTGAAACTTGGCCTTCCTACGGTGTCCCTGATTGCGCCAGAGCCGAAGTGGCGAAGGCGCTAAACGGCGAAGGAGGGCCGAAACCCATGAAAAGGAAATTTGGAGTAGGGGCGCTGATTGCTGGCGCAACAATACTCATCGGTGTAGTGCCGGCGGCCGCCCAAGACGGCGGCGCCGAGGCGGTGCAGGCGGTGATGGACAACCTTTGGGTGTTCATCGCCGGCATCTTGGTGTTCTTGATGCAGGCCGGGTTCGGCATGGTCGAGGCCGGGATGACCCGGGCCAAGAACGTGGGCAACATCATGGCCAAGAACCTGGCGGACATGTGCATCGGCGCAATGGCCTTTTTCGCTTTCGGCTTTGGCATTGCCTACGGAACCGACGCCGGATCAATTTTCGGTACCGATGGCTTCTTCTTGAGCGGCATGTCGAATGCCATCGACGGCGGTTTGAGCGGCCCCACTGATTTCTTCTTCCAGGTGGTGTTCGCGGCCACTGCGGTAACCATCGCCTCAGGGGCCATGGCTGAGCGCACCAAGTTCTCCGCGTACTTGGTATTCAGCTTCTTTATGACCGCGCTGATCTATCCGGTCGTAGTCCACTCATTCTGGAGTGGCGACGGGCTCATCGCCGACTTGGAGATCGGCGACGCCAAGTTCGGCGACTTCGCCGGCTCCACCATCGTGCACAGCACAGGCGGATGGGCCGCGTTGATGGGTGCTATCTACCTCGGACCCCGCATCGGCAAATACGACGAAAATGGCAACCCCCGGGCCATGCCCGGCCACAACATCGCCTTTGTGGTACTGGGCGTGTTCATCTTGTGGTTCGGCTGGTTCGGGTTCAACCCCGGCTCCGAGCTGGCTGCGGACAATGTGGTGATGCATGCTGCGTTGACCACGCTGCTGGCTGCGGCCGCTGGCGGCTTGACGGCTGGGGCGGTCATCTGGCGCAAGGCCGGATCGCTCGACGTGGCCATGACTGGCAACGGTGTCTTGGCCGGACTCGTGGGCATCACCGCCGGCACCGCCACCATGAATCCGCTGGGTGCCGTTGTGACGGGGGCCATCGCCGGGGCCATCGTGGTGTACTCGGTGCTGTTCTTCGACCGCAAGGGAGTAGACGACCCTGTTGGCGCCATCTCTGTCCACGGTGTTTGCGGTGTCTGGGGCACGCTGGCGGTAGGCCTGTTCGCCCGCTACGCCGATGGGTTCGTAGCCACCGACAAGGCCGGCTTGTTCTACGGCGGCGGCATCGACCAGTTGGTGGTGCAGCTCATCGGTGTGGTGCTGGTGTTCGCATGGGTGACGGTTACTACCGGAATCCTGTTTGCGGTGATGAAGAAGACGATGGGTCTGCGGGTGTCTCGTGAGGAAGAGATTGGTGGTCTCGACCTTCACGAACACGGAGTGCCTGGGTACGGCCCGGACACCTCGGCTTCTGTGGGCTGAACTCCTACAGATCCACAGGCGCTCAGCTCGCTTGCTTGGCCACTGCCGCGGCTGCTTCGGCCGCCGCGGCGGGGTCGAGCGAGCGAGCGAGCGTCGTTTTGGCTTCCAAGGGCATCATGTCGGCACCGAGCTCGTAGACCAACGGCATTCCGGTGGGGATGTTGAGGGCGGCGATGGCATCGTCGTCGATTTGGTCGAGGTGCTTGGCCAGCGCCCGCAGGCTGTTGCCGTGGGCCGAGATCAGCACTACCCGCCCGGCCCGCAGGTCGGGAATCACGTCGTCGTTCCAGTAGGGCATCAGGCGCTCCACTACGTCGGCCAGGCACTCGCTTTTGGGGATCTCCTCGGGGGTGAGATGGGCGTAGCGGGAGTCGCGATTGGGGTTCCATGGATTGTCGTCGGCGATGGGCGGGGGCGGCGTGCGATATCCCCGGCGCCAGGCGTTGAGCTGCTCTTCGCCAAAGCGCTGGCGGGTCTCGGCCTTGTCCAGTCCGGTGAGGTCGCCGTAGTGGCGCTCATTCAAGCGCCAGTGTTGCTTCACCGGCACTCCGGAGCGGCCCATCTCGGCCAGGGCCAGCCCGGCAGTGCGGATGGCCCGGGTCTGCACTGAGGTGTGGACAACGTCGGGCAGCAGCCCGGCCTCGGCCAACGCTTTCCCGCTGGTTCGGGCTTCGGTTTCCCCTTTGGGCGTCAGGTCGCAGTCGTACCATCCGGTGAACTGGTTGGAGGCGTTCCACTGGCTCTGCCCGTGTCGAAGCAGTATCAGCAAGGCAGGGTCCACATCGGTCAGCGTAGCGGCTCCAACCCTTAGTGTATCCCACTCAAGTTTTGCGATGGGGGGAAGTCAGGGGTATCCTTGAAGCGGCAAAATCGCAATCTGGCGAATCAAAATCCAACAAGGAGTCGAACAAAATGGGAAAAGTTGTCGGTATCGACCTGGGCACCACCAACAGCGTGGTCGCATTGCTCGAGGGCGGTGAGCCCACGGTTATCGCCAATGCCGAGGGCTCTCGCACTACCCCGTCGGTAGTGGCCTTCTCCAAGGAAGGAGAGGTGCTGGTAGGTGAAGTGGCCAAGCGCCAGGCCATTACCAACCCTGATCGCACCAACCGCTCGGTCAAGCGCCACGTGGGCACCGACTGGTCGGTGGGTATTGACGGCAAGGACTACAGCAGCCAGGAGATCTCGGCCCGCGTTCTCCAGAAGCTCAAGCGAGACGCCGAGACCTATCTGGGCACCGAGGTAGCAGAGGCGGTCATCACCGTACCGGCCTACTTCGACGACGCCCAGCGCACCGCCACCAAAGAAGCAGGCACCATCGCCGGGCTCGAGGTGCTGCGGATCATAAATGAGCCCACCGCGGCCGCCTTGGCCTACGGGCTCGACAAGGGTGACACCGACCAGACCATCCTGGTGTTCGACTTGGGTGGGGGCACCTTCGACGTATCTGTGCTGGAGATCGGCGACGGGGTGTTCGAGGTGAAGTCCACCAGCGGCGACACCGCCCTGGGCGGCGACGACTGGGACGACCGGGTGATCGGCTGGTTGGTGGACTCGTTCCGCAATGACCACGGCGTAGATCTGAGCAAGGACAACATGGCTATGCAGCGGCTCAAGGAGGGCGCGGAGCAGGCCAAGATCGAGTTGTCCCAAACCCAGAGCACCAATGTGAATCTGCCGTTCATCACCGCCACCGACGCCGGGCCGCTCCACATGGACTACGAACTGAGCCGGGCCAAGTTCCAAGACCTCACCAGCGACCTACTGGACCGCTGTCGCAAGCCCTTTGAGCAGGCCCTGTCCGACGCCGGCCTGTCGGCGGGCGACGTAGACCACGTGATCCTGGTGGGTGGCTCCACCCGGATGCCCGCAGTGGTCGACCTGGTTACCGGAATGACCGGCACCCAGCCTCACCAGGGGGTCAACCCCGACGAGGTAGTGGCCGTGGGCGCCGCGGTGCAGGCCGGCGTGCTCAAGGGCGAGGTCAAAGACGTGCTGCTTTTGGACGTGACCCCGCTTTCGTTGGGCATCGAGACCAAAGGCGGTGTGATGACCCGCCTTATCGAGCGCAACACCACCATCCCCACGCGCCGCACCGAGGTGTTCACCACCGCTGACGACAACCAGCCCACGGTGGAGATCCATGTACTCCAGGGCGAACGGGAGATGGCGGCCTACAACAAGACGCTGGGCAAGTTCCAGCTGGTGGAACTTCCGCCCGCGCCCCGGGGGGTACCCCAGATTGAGGTCACCTTCGACATCGACGCCAATGGCATCGTCCACGTGTCGGCCAAAGACCGGGCCACCGGCAAAGAGCAGTCCATCACCATTACCGGACAGAGTTCGCTGGACAAGAGCACCATCGATCAGATGGTCGCCGATGCCGAGGCCCACGCCGCCGAGGACGCCCGTCGCCGGGAGGAGGCCGAGGTGCTCAACAACGCCGACAGCCTCGTGTATCAGGTGGAGAAGCTGATGGCTGATGCTGGCGACTCGGTGGAACCTGACAGCCGTGCCGAGGTCGAGGCCAAGCTGGCTGACCTGAAAGCAGCTATTGATGAGAAGGACCTGGACCGAATCCGCTCGGCCACCGAGGAGCTCTCGGCCATCAGTCAGCAGATCGGTGCTGCCATGTACGAGCAGGCTGCTGCTGCGGCCGGTGATGCGCCGGGAGACTTTGGTGCGGGGGGCGACACGGTTGACGACGATGGCATCGTTGACGCCGAGATCGTCGAGGAGGAAGATGGCGAAGACGACAGGGCCTCCCAGTGAGCGAGTCGCCTGGGGCTGACGCTGAAGCTGAGGAATCGGCGAACGAGCAGCTAGCCAACTGTTCGGTTATCGAAACTGACGATTCGGCGGTCGAAGGGCTCGAAGAGCAGCCGCCCGAGGCAGGTGCCGACGATGGCGCCGACCCGGAAGAGCCGCTGCCAACGATCGATGAACTGTTGGCCCAGCGAGACGGCTATCTCAGCGACCTCCAGCGGGTGACGGCCGAGTTTGCCAACTATCGCCGCAAGGCGGCTGAGCGTCAGCAGGAGACGGTTGCCTTGGCCGCGGTGGGCATCGTCGAGAAGATGCTGCCCGTTCTGGATGCCTGCGATGCCGCGGTGGCCCAGGGGGCCGAAGACGTCGTCCCTATCAGAGACGCTCTGTTCGGTGCTCTAGAGAAGGAGGGCCTGGCCAAACTGGACGATCCCGGCGCGCCGTTCGACCCCAACTGCCACGAAGCAGTGATTCACGAGCCGGGTGAAGGGGAGGCGGTGATCGCCGAGGTGTTGCGGGCTGGCTACCAGTTGAACAGCCGGGTGTTGCGGCCCGCCATGGTGAAGGTTCGGGGGTAGGGGGTAGCTCGGAGTCATGGACGTAAAGCGAGAATGGTTGGAGACCGACTACTACAAGGTGCTCGGTGTCTCTCCGTCCGCGTCCGACAAGGAGATCACCAAGTCGTATCGCAAGCTGGCCCGCAAGCTGCACCCCGATGCCAACCCGGGCGACACCAAGACCGAGGAGCAGTTCAAAGAAGTGTCGGCGGCCTACGACGTGCTGGGCGACGGCGAGCGCCGGGCCCAGTACGACCAAGTGCGCCACATGGGGCCCATGAACTTTCAGGCTGGTCCGGGCGGCTACACCATGGAAGGAGACATGGCCGACTTCGTCTCGGCATTCATGGGTGGCGGCCGCTTCGGCCGCGGCGGCCATCCATTCAGCGGTCAGACCCGCCCGGTGCGGGGGCACGATCTCAGTGCCCATCTGACGCTGGACTTCGAAGAGGCCGTGCAAGGGGTGACCACCGACGTCCGGCTGAGCGGTGACACCGCCCAAGCAGGCCGCTCCATTTCAGTCCGGATTCCCGCCGGCGTGGCCAACGGCCAGAAAATCAAGTTGGCCGGCAAGGGGGAGCCAGGGGCAAATGGCGGCCCCCCCGGCGACTTGTATGTGATGGTCGATGTCAAGGCCCACCCCGTGTTCGGCCGTCAGGGCAAGAACCTCACCGTCACCGTGACGGTTACGTTTGCCCAGGCCACGCTGGGGGCAGAGATCTCCGTGCCAACTTTCGAGGGCGACCCGGTAACGCTGCGCCTGCCTTCCGGGTGCCAGCCCGACCAGGTTCTTCGGGTGCGAGGCCGGGGGGTGAAGACCGGCAAGGGCACCGGCGACCTGCTAGTGAAAGTAGCTCTGGAAGTGCCCACCGAATTGAACGACGAGCAGCGACGTGCTCTCAAAGCGTTCAACAAGTCGATGGAGGCGAGACCATGATCGACCCCCGAGGCCGCGATCGGGCGGTGTATGTCATCTCGGTGGCCGCCGAGTTGGCCGGCATCCATCCCCAAACCCTGCGGATCTACGACCGCCGGGGTCTGGTCCAGCCGGCCCGCACTGGCGGGGGGAGCCGGCGATACAGCGACGCCGACATCGACAAGCTCCGCCGGGTGCACGAGCTCACCAGCGAGGGCATGAACCTCGACGGCGTGGAACGAGTGCTGGCCCTTGAGGCCGAGGTCGCTCGGCTCAAGGCCCAAGTTGCGAGTCTTGCCCGGGAGCTTGAGTCGAAGCGGGCCGACATAGTTTTGTATCGCAGGAGTTAGGTCGAAGAAGTTGATCCGCGACTAGTAAAGTCCGACTCTGGCACTTCTGTGCTTGCCGCTTCAGTGACCGTGACACCGACACTCGCCCCCGACCTCTCCGACCTCTTGGTGGCCTACCAAGCCGTAAGGTCCTACACCGACGCGCTTGCCGGCCCATTGAGCAACGAGGATCAGTGCATCCAATCGATGTCCGATGTCAGCCCCACCAAATGGCACCGGGCCCACGTCACCTGGTTCTTTGAGACTTTCCTGCTCAAGCCTCGCCTGGATGGCTATAGCGAGTACCACCCGGCGTTCGGCTATCTGTTCAACTCATATTACGAGGCGGTCGGGCAGCGACACCCCCGGCCCGAGCGGGGCAATCTCTCCCGACCTTCATGCGAAGAGGTAGCGGCCTACCGGTCCCACGTGGATCGGGCTATGGCCGAATTGCTGTCTCGTCCGCTGGATGGACCCACCGCCGAGCTGGTCACATTGGGTCTCCACCATGAACAGCAGCATCAGGAGTTGCTGCTCATGGATATCAAGCATGTGCTGTCGACCAACCAGGCTCTATGGCCTGCTTACCACGATCTCCCTTCTTCGCCCGCCGGTGGGTCAGCCAACGGTCAGCAACTGGACGGTTGGGCCAATTTCGGAGGTGGGGAGGTGTGGGTAGGCCACGACGGCGACGATTTCGCCTTCGACAACGAGAGCCCCCGCCACCGGGTCATTTTGCCCTCGTATCAGCTAGCCGATCGGCTGGTGACCTGCGGCCAGTGGCTGGAGTTCGTGGCCGACGGGGGCTATGACACCCCCACGCTGTGGCTATCGGACGGATGGTACCAGCGGCTGGAGAATCAATGGGAGGCGCCCTCCTACTGGGATCTCCACCCCGACGAAGGCTGGCGGGTGTTTGCTCTTCATGGGCTTCAACCGCTGTCTCCCGAGGAGCCGGTGTGCCATCTGTCGTACTACGAGGCCGATGCCTTCGCCCGCTGGGCCGGTGCCCGGCTTCCCACCGAGGCTGAGTGGGAGCACGCCGCCGAAGGGGAGGAGCCGGAAGGCAATTTAGGAGATGGGGGCCGGTTGCACCCTGCCCCCGCCCCACCGGGCGGCGGCACGCGCCAGCTCTACGGGGACGTGTGGGAGTGGACCTGTAGCCCCTATGGCCCCTATCCCGGTTTCCGCCCCGCACCTGGCGCGGTGGGGGAGTACAACGGCAAATTCATGGTCAACCAGTTCGTGCTCCGGGGCGGGGCTTGTGTTACGCCGCCCGGGCATATCCGGGCCACCTACCGCAATTTCTTCCACCCCCACACGCGCTGGCATTTCTCCGGGGTGCGCCTGGCCCGAGACGCATGATGATCGAGCCGGTAGTCGACATCCATTTGGATCGCGCCTGGATCGACCAAGCGCTTCGGGAAGACGTGGCCCAAGGGCTCACAAACCAGCCCAAAGAGCTGCCCCCGAAGTGGTTCTACGACGACCGGGGCAGCGAGCTGTTCGACCAGATCACCCGCCTGCCCGACTACTACCCCACTCGGCGGGAGCGGGAGATCCTCGAGCGCGAGGTGGACGTTATCGCCGAGCGGTCGGGGGCCGACACCGTTGTGGAGTTGGGCTCGGGCACCTCGGAGAAGACCCGGATTGTTCTAGATGCCCTGGCCGCCACGGGATGGCTTCGCCGTTACGTGCCGTTCGACAACAGCGAGGCCACGCTCCGAACTGCGGCCGCCGAGTTGGCTGAGGCGTATGAGGGACTGGCTGTCCACGGTGTGGTTGGCGACTTCGAGCACCACTTGAGCCACATCCCCGAAGGTGGCTGCCGCCTCATGATGCTGCTGGGCGGCACGATCGGGAACTTCCCCCCAGCAGCCCGTAAGGACTTTCTGGCCGCAGTGGCCGATGCCATGGTGCCAGGTGACACGTTTCTCTTGGGTTTCGACCTGGTGAAGGAGCGCGATCGGCTGATCGCTGCCTACGACGATCCCGATGGGGTGACTGCCGAGTTCAACCGAAACGTGTTATCGGTGATCAACCGTCGCCTCGACGCCGACTTCGATCTCGACCAGTTCGAGCACGAGGCCCGTTTCGATTCCGACGAAGAGTGGGTCGAGATGTGGCTTCGGTCGTGCCGCCCCCAGCGGGTGACCATCGGAGGGCTGGGCATGACGGTGGACTTCGACCGTGACGAGCGGATGCGCACCGAGATCAGTGCCAAGTTCCGACCGGAGAACATCGGCCCAGAGCTGGCTTCCGTCGGCTTGGCCATGGAGCGCCTGTGGACCGACGCCCGGGAGGACTACGCCCTGACCCTGTCTCGTATGGTGGGATGACGCCGCCACAGCTGAGTTGGATTTAATGCTGGTCAACTAGCAGCGTGGCGCGAGTAAGGTCTGCCTGTAAGCCACGCTGATGGAGTAGGCCTTTGCCAGCAACAGTGGTCGTTGGGACGCAATGGGGTGACGAGGGCAAGGGCAAGTTCACCGACCTCCTCTCCCGCGAAATGGACATGGTGGTGCGCTATCAGGGCGGCCACAACGCGGGCCACACCCTCGTGGTGGACGGCGAGACCTTCAAGCTCCAGTTGGTTCCCAGCGGCGTCCTCTATCCCCATGTGACTCCGGTAATCGGCAACGGCGTGGTGATCGATCCCAGGGTGCTGATCAACGAGATGGACCGACTGGCCGAGGCGGGAGTCGATTGCGGGCGGCTACAGGTCAGCGGCAACGCCCACCTCATCTTCCCCTACCACCAGGCGCTGGACGTGGTGGCCGAGCGGCACCTGGGGCGCAACAAGCTGGGTACCACCAAGCGGGGTATCGGCCCGGCCTACGCCGACAAGGCGGCCCGGGTGGGGCTGCGGGTGCAGGATCTGCTCGATCCCAAGATCTTCCGGGAGAAGCTCGGTATGGTGCTGCACGAGAAGAACCCCCTGCTGGCCAAGGTGTACAACCGTCTCCCCTTCGATCTCGAAAGCCTGGCTGACCAGTACCTGGAGGAGTGCCGCCCTCGCCTGGAGCCGCACATTGCCGACACCGTGGGGTTGCTCCACGACGCCTTGGAGGCCGGCAAGAACCTGCTGTTCGAAGGGGCTCAGGCCATGTTCCTGGATCTCGACCACGGCACCTATCCGTTTGTCACGTCCTCCAACCCGGTAGCCGGCGGGGTATGCGTCGGGGCCGGCATCGGCCCCCGCCACGTCGACCGAGTCATCGGGGTGACCAAGGCATATATCAGCCGGGTGGGTTCGGGTCCGTTTCCCAGCGAGCTGACCGACGATATTGGCGATCACCTGGTGGACGTTGGTCGCGAGTACGGCACCAACACCAAGCGCCGTCGTCGCTGTGGCTGGCTCGACACGGTGATGCTCCGCCAGGCGGTGCGGGTGAACTCCCTGTCGGACCTGGCCATCACCAAGCTCGACGTGTTGGACGCTCTTGATCCGATCAAGGTGTGCGTGGCCTACGAGGTGGACGGGGAGCGTCGCAGCTCGATGCCCTATCACCAGTCGGAGATTCATCGGGCGGTGCCGATTTACGAGGAGTTGCCCGGTTGGGGCGCCGACCTGAGCGGTGTCAGCGAACGTTCAGAACTGCCTCGTGAAGCTGAAGACTATCTGTGCTTCATCGAGGAGCAGGCCGGCGTGCCCGCGACACTGGTAGGCGTGGGTCCGGGACGGGATCAGTTCATCACCTTCAGCGCGGTCCCGTGAGGGTCTGCGTCGTCGGCAGCGGTGGGAGAGAGCATGCGCTCACCCACGTGCTCGCCCGGTCGTGCGACGTGGTGGTCACCCCCGGCAATCCCGGCATCCCCGGTTCGACCCCGGCCCCGGCTACCGAGATCAACGCCGATCTCTATGTGATCGGCCCGGAAGTCCCCCTGGTCGACGGGTTGGCTGACAAACTGCGGGCGGCGGGGCGCCTGGTGTTCGGCCCCGGTGCCGACGGAGCCCGTTTGGAAGGGTCCAAGGCATGGATGAAGGATCTGCTTTTGGCCGCCGAGGTGCCCACCGCGGGCCATGGCTCGTTCACCGACCTGGACGCGGCTCTCCGGTACTTGGGCACCATGAGCGACCTGTTCGTCATCAAGACTGATGGGCTGGCCGCGGGCAAGGGAGTGCTGGTCACCGAGGACCGGGCTGAGGCAGAGGACGCGGTACGGGCCTATCTGTCGGGGGAGGCCTTCGGGGATGCCGGCCGCCGGGTGGTGATTGAAGAGGGCCTCACCGGACCCGAGCTGTCGGTGCTGGCGGTATGCGATGGCCGCCATGCCGTGCCGCTGGCCCCAGCCCAGGATTTCAAGCGCATTGGCGAGGGCGACGTCGGCCCCAACACCGGTGGCATGGGGGCTTATTCCCCGGTCCCGGTGGCCGGTGCCGATGTTGTGGATGAGGTGATGGAGCGGGCAGTGCTGCCCACGCTGACCGCGCTTCAAGGGAGGGGTATCGACTATCGGGGCGTGCTGTATGCCGGGCTGATGCTCACCCCCCAGGGGCTAAAGGTTCTGGAGTACAACGTGCGCTTCGGCGACCCCGAGGCCCAGGTGGTGTTGCCCCGGCTGCGGTCGGATTTGGCCGACCTGCTG
Organism: Acidimicrobiales bacterium; assembly: GCA_963663255.1. Classification (GTDB taxonomy): domain Bacteria; phylum Actinomycetota; class Acidimicrobiia; order Acidimicrobiales; family Bin134; genus Poriferisocius. Next base: position 345,421 of record OY760141.1, on the reverse strand, counting down.
GCCGCTGCTGCGGCCGGTGCACTGGCCGAAGCCCCGGAGTACGGCGACGACGCCGCGGTGACAGTGGTGTGCGCCTCCGAGGGGTATCCCGCCTCCCCCCGGACCGGCGATCTCATCACTGGCATAGAAACAGCCAACGCGGAAGCGGGAGTCACCGTCTTCTGCGCCGGGGTCTCGTCGGCCCCTCCAGGCAGTGGCGGTGTTGTTTCCCCTGGTCAAAACGGCCAGGGTTTAGTGACCGCAGGAGGCCGGGTGCTGAACATAACTGGGCAGGGACCCGACTTGGCCACTGCCCGAGACCGGGCTTATGCCGGGGTCACCCACATTGATTGGCCGGGCCGCTACGTTCGCTTTGACATCGCCGCCAAGGCAGTTGACAGCGTTTCTACGGGGTAGGGGAGATGAGCTTAAGAGTCGCCGTAATCATGGGATCTTCCAGCGACGAGGACACCATGTCCCCGGCCCGCACCACGCTGGAGCAGTTCGGGGTGGAGTGCCACTGGGAGGTCATGTCGGCCCATCGCACGCCCGAGAAGGTGCGCCAGTTTGTGTCGGGCGCCCGCGATGCCGGGTTCGGGGCCATCATCTGCGGTGCGGGCATGGCTGCCCACTTGGCCGGGGCGGCCGCAGCCCAAACTACTTTGCCGGTGATCGGGGTGCCGCTAGCCGGCGGAGCGCTAAATGGGGTGGACTCTCTTTACTCCACCGTGCAGATGCCCAAGGGGATCCCGGTGGCCACCGTGGCCATCAATGGCGCCATGAATGCGGCGTTGTTGGCCATCCAGATATTGGCCGTGTCCGACCCAGAGTTGGCTGAACGCCTGGCCACTCATCGCGCTGAGATGGCCGGTGCCTGAGAAAGACCAGATTCCCGACGTTCTGGCCGATCGCTACGCCAGCGCGGCGATGGCGGCAATCTGGTCGCCTGAGGGCAAGGTCAAAGCCGAGCGCCGCCTGTGGGTGGCAGTGCTGGAGGCCCAGCGGGATCTTGGGATCGAAGTGCCCGACGGAGTGGTGGAGGCCTATCGGGGTGCTATTGGACAGGTCGATTTGGACTCCATTCGAGAGCGGGAGCGAATCACCCGCCACGATGTGAAGGCCCGGATCGAGGAGTTCTGCGCCCTGGCCGGCCACGAGCACATCCATAAGGGGATGACTTCGCGCGATCTCACCGAGAACATCGAACAGCTTCAGATTCGGGATTCTCTGCGCTTGGTGCGGGACAAGCTGGTGGCGGTGATTTGTGCTGTGGGCCGACAGGCCGACACCCACGCTGAACTGGTGATGGTGGGCCGCTCCCACAACGTGCCCGCCCAAGCCACCACCCTGGGCAAGCGCTTCGCCAACTACGGCGGGGAGGCGAGGGCTGGATTGGATCGGATCGAAAACTTGCTGGCCCGCTACCAGTTGCGTGGTCTGAAAGGTCCGGTGGGCACTCAGCAAGACCAGCTAGATCTATTCTCCGGTGATACCGACAGGGTGGGCGTACTGGAGCAGCGCATGGCGGCGAGCCTTGGCTTTGACAGCGTGATGGACAGCGTGGGGCAGGTGTACCCCCGATCGCTGGACTACGACGTGGTCTCCGCGCTGGTGCAGACATCGTCGGCGCCCGCCAACCTGGCCCGCACCATCCGGCTCATGGCCGGCCAGGACCTGATCTCAGAGGGGTTCCAGGCCGGGCAGGTGGGCTCGTCGGCTATGCCCGGCAAGCGCAACGCCCGGACCTCCGAGCGCATTTGCGGTTTGTCCGCAGTGGTTCAGGGGTACGCCGATATGGTTTCTTCTCTGGTGGGCGACCAGTGGAACGAGGGCGACGTGAGCTGCTCAGTGGTGCGTCGGGTGGCCCTGCCCGGCGCGTTTCTTGCTCTCGACGGCCAGCTTGAAGCGGTGCAGGTAGTGCTCAATGAGCTCGTGGTATTCGATGACGCGATTGCCGCTGAACTGGCCGCCAACCTGCCGACGCTCACCGCGACCCGGGTGCTGATGGCCTCGGTGGCTGCCGGAGCAGGCCGGGAAGAAGCCCATCGCATCATCTCCGAGCATGCCTCCAAGGGAAACAAATTCTTCGCGGCCATCGTCGATGACGAGAGGTTGCCGATAGACGAAGTCGATGTCGATCAGATCAAGAGCCAGCTTCTGGCCTTGACCGGAGCTGCCGCTGAACAAGCTCGAGCCTTTGCTGCCAGCACGCGGGAACTAGCAGCCCAATATCCCAACGCATCCGCCTACCAGCCGGAGTCGATCTTGTGAGTATCTCGAGCATCAATTTGCCCCCCGTCCATTCCGGCAAGGTCCGCGACATTTTTGATGCGAGCGACGGTCGGCTTCTGATGATCACCTCCGATCGCATCTCGGCGTTCGACGTGGTTATGGACGAGCCCGTCCCCGACAAGGGGAGGGTGCTCACTGCCATGTCGGCCTACTGGTTCAAGACGCTGGCCGACGTGCTGCCCAGCCATCTCATCTCCACTGATTTGGCCGATCTGCCCCCAGAGGCCCAGGTGAATGGGGTGGCCGGTCGGGCCATGCTGTGCCATCGGGCCGAGATGCTGCCCATCGAGTGCATCGTGCGGGGGTACATCAGCGGCTCGGCCTGGAAGGAGTACAAGGCCCAGGGCACCATGCACGGCCAAGTGCTCCCGGCCGGGCTCCAAGAATCTGACAAGCTGCCCGAGCCGGTGTTTACCCCCTCAACCAAAGCCGAATCCGGCCACGACGAGAACATCTCCTACGACCAGGCGGTGGAGCTGGTGGGCTCAGATTTGGCCGAAAAGGCCCGGTCGGCATCGCTGGAGTTGTACCGCCGAGCCTCGGAGGCTGCGGCCCAAAAGGGAATCATCATTGCTGACACCAAGTTTGAGATGGGCATGGTGAACGGCACTCTGGTGGTGGCCGACGAGGTGCTCACCCCTGACTCATCACGCTTTTGGCCGGTGGACGGCTGGACACCGGGGGCCACGCCGCCGTCGTACGACAAGCAGCCCGTGAGGGATTATCTCAGCACGCTGGATTGGGACAAGCAGTACCCGCCTCCGCCGCTGCCTGATGAGGTGGTTGCGGCCAGCGCGGCCCGCTACGTGAGCGCTTATGAGATCATCACCGGCCGCGACTTCGCCAACTGGCCCGGGTGATGGTGAAGAAATGAGCCAGATGTTCAACGTGCTTGTAGAGGTAAGCCTTCGAGAAGGGATAGCCGATCCCGAGGGCCTGACCATTGAACGGGCGCTGCCCGCTTTGGGATTCAACAGCGTTAGCGGCGTCCGAGTGGGCAAATCCCTGCGATTTGATTTGGAAGCTTCCAACGAAACTGAGGCTCGTCAACAGGTAGAGGCCATGTGCGAGCGCATTCTGGCCAATCCAGTCATTGAAGACACGGAAATATCAATTGACGGAGCGTCATGATCAATCCAATTGACATGCCAGCTGGTACGCGTTCGTGACTGCCAAGGTCGGCGTTGTAGTGTTTCCGGGCTCTAACTGCGAGCACGATGTAGTGGAGGCTGTGGACTCAATCGGAGGTTCTGGAAAGCTCCTTTGGCATAAGGACACTCACCTGAGCGATGTCGATGCCGTTGTACTGCCCGGTGGGTTCGCCCACGGCGATTACTTGCGCACCGGGGCAATGGCTCGATTCTCTCCAATAATGGAGGCAGTATGCCGCTTTGCCTACGACGGGGGACCAGTGGTGGGGATCTGCAATGGGTTCCAGATCCTTACCGAGGCACAACTGCTTCCCGGAGCCCTCTACAAGAACCGCGGACTCAAATTTCTCTGCCAACCCACCATGTTACGAGTGGAATCAACAAGCTCAGTGCTTACTCGGGGCCTTGCCCAGGGCGATGAGCTCAATGTCCCGATCAACCATTTTGAGGGCAACTATGTCTGCTCCAAAGAGACACTTGAGGCGTTGCGTGCCTCGAATCAGATCGTGCTGACCTATCGCGACAACCCCAATGGGGCTACTGACGACATCGCAGGAATTTGCAACAAAAACGGCAACGTGGTGGGGCTAATGCCCCACCCTGAGCGTGCCGCTCATCCGTTGCTGGGAAGCACCGACGGTGCTCTATTGCTGAAAGGCTTGATCAGCGATGGTTAGTCAGTGGAGCGAGTACGGGCTACCCCAGCTGCTTTCAACACGCTGGCCGGCACTCCCACCTCACGCCATGCCGCATAGGAAATGCCCTTGCGGCCGCTGTATTCGGCGGCGATTGCGATGAACTCGCTCTCAACCGCGCTGATATCAACCGTTTCCTCTTCCTTTGCCAATTCGGCCTGCAAGTCCATGAGCTCTTGGATCAGATGAACCTTCTTCAGAGGCTTGGCCTGTGCGATTTCACCAGGGAGCTCGTCAACGCGAGCTTGCATTTTCTCGGTCGAACGTTGCCGACCACGCTTAGGCTTGGTCGAATCCAGCGCAGTCAAATAACGGCTGACCGCGCGTCCTTGAGCCTGTCCGGCAGCCCGTGCCGATTTTACTTCTTCAGATACCACTGTCGCTCCTCTTTCAGTTTGGTCGGATTGTTGTTCGCCAACATGAAACTATATACGGCGGGCTTATTCAAACTAGGGACCCAGTCTCTAGGGCGTCTTCGGTTTTCCTCCCCTATTTGATTCGGGTGAATTGAGATGAACGAACCACTTCATAGGTCTCTAGGACTGACCGACGAAGAGGCCGAAGGGATTCATAAGATTTTGGATCGTCCGCCCAATCATCTGGAATTAGCGATGTATGCGGTGATGTGGTCGGAGCACTGTTCGTACAAGTCATCGCGACTGCATCTGGCCCGGCTGCCAACCGAGGCGCCGTGGGTTCTAGTCGGCCCGGGAGAAAATGCCGGGGTAATCGATGTCGGCGACGGCATTGCGGCCGCTATCCGTATCGAGAGCCACAATCATCCGTCCGCAATTGAGCCCTATCAGGGGGCTGCCACCGGAGTCGGCGGCATTCTTCGTGACATCTTCACCATGGGTGCCCGCCCTATTGCGGTTATGGATTCGCTGAGATTCGGTCGTTCCGATGATCCTCGCAGCCGCTGGATCGCCGAAGGGGTGGTGTCGGGCATCTCTGGATACGGCAACGCAGTAGGAGTGCCGACGGTGGGCGGAGAAACGGTCTTTGATGAGACCTATACCGGTAATCCGCTGGTGAATGTTCTGTGCCTTGGATTGATGCCGGCTGATCGGCTGGTGCTGGGCCGGGCCAGCGGCGAGGGCAACCTGGCAGTGCTGTTGGGCTCGTCGACCGGGCGCGACGGCATTGGCGGAGTGAGCGTGCTGGCGTCGGCTTCCTTTGGCGACGAGGAAGAGGAGGCCGAAAAGCGCCCCAGTGTGCAGGTTGGCGATCCGTTTGAGGAAAAGAGGCTCATCGAGGCCTGCCTGGCCTTGCTGGACGCCAGGCTGGTGGTGGGCATCCAAGATCTCGGAGGCGCTGGACTCACTTGCGCCACCAGCGAGACCGCTTCACGGGGCGGAGTGGGCATGGATGTGGACGTTGCTGCCGTCCCCCGCCGAGAGCCGGGCATGGAGCCCTTTGAAGTGCTCACTAGCGAGTCCCAGGAGCGGATGCTGGCCATTGTGGCCCCCGACGGACTCGACGAAGTGCTGGCCATCTGCGATCGCTGGGATGTGCAGGCATCAGTGGTGGGCCGGGTCACCGAGGGCGGCCTGCTTCGAGTGCGAGACGGCATCGACGGACCGGTGTTGGGCGAGCTGCCGGCGGCCTCCCTGCACGAGGACGCACCGTTGTATGACCGTCCGCGGCATCCACCAGCCGACTGGGAGGAGGCCAGAGCCGACATTGCCGACAATCTGCCGCCGCCGGACGATGTGGCCGCCGATCTGCTGGAGCTATTGGCCGACCCGTCATGGGTCTACCGCCAGTACGATCACATGCTGTTCTGCAACACCGTGGTTGGCCCTGGCGGCGATGCCACCGTGCTGCGACTCAAGCATCCTTCTACCGGCGCCGACACCGGCCGGGGTTTGGCCCTGACTGCCGACGGCAACCACCGCTGGTGCGCAGTCGACCCCCGAGCCGGAACCGCTATGACTGTGGCGGAGGCAGTGCTCAACTTGGCCTGCGTGGGTGCTCACCCGCTGGCCCTGGTCAACTGCTTGAACTTCGGCAATCCCGAGCATCCCGAGGTGATGTGGCAGTTCTCTGAGGCGGTGGATGGGATGGCCGAGGCGTGCGACGCCTTCGGCATTCCAGTGGTGGGTGGCAACGTGAGCCTCTATAACGAATCGATCGGTCACAACATCGATCCGACGCCGGTGATCGGCCTGTTGGGGGTGATCGACAGTTTGACCTGGATTCCTCCCGGCCTGGCCTGGGGCGACGGCGACCGAGTGATCGTTCTGGGCTCCGGAGGCGCTGAGCTATCGGGGTCGCAGTGGGCTGCAACCACGGCTGGCCACAAGCGGGGTGTTCTGCCTGCTCTGGACTACGACCAGCATCGACGGGTGGCCGGCCTGGTGGCTGGCTTGGTGGCCAACGGCCTGCTCTCGGCGGTCCATGACGTATCCAGCGGAGGGCTGGGAGTAGCTCTGGCCGAGATGGCCGCCGTTTCTGGACTGGGTTTTCGGGGCGCCCGCATCCACAGCCATGCGGAACTCTTCAGCGAGGCTCCATCCCGGGTGGTGGCAGCGGTGGACGCTGAGCTGCTTCCCGAGGTGGAAGCCGCAGCTACTGCGAACGGGGTGTCCGTGGCTCGCATCGGCTTGGCCACCGGCGATCGCCTCTCCATCAAGGGGTTGTTCGATTTGGATATGTCTGCGATAGCTGAACGGTGGTGCTCAGCCATGCCAGACTTGAACAGTGGCTGATCCCATGGATGACTCCCCCCGGGAGGCCTGCGGGGTTGTCGGCATCTATGCCCCCCATGATCCCGTCGCCCATCTGAATTATCTGGCCCTTTACGCCTTGCAGCACCGGGGCCAGGAGTCGGCCGGTATCGCGGTGAGCGATGGCGATAACATCACCGTGGTCAAAGACATGGGCCTGGTGGCCACTGTGTTCGACGACCGCACGCTGGTGACGCTCGATGGTCATCTGGGCATCGGCCACACCCGCTACTCCACTGCGGGATCCAGCTCTTGGCACAACGCCCAGCCAGTCTTTCGCAGCACTGCCGACCACCAGTTCGTGTTGGGTCACAACGGCAACCTCACCAATACCGCGAAACTTGCTGAGGAGACCTCGATTTTGCCCGGGATGGTCGGTTCGGACAGCGACCTGATTGCCGAGCTGCTGGCCATCGAGATCTCGTCCATGTCCTCGTCAATCCGATCCCAGGACAAGGTCCTCGAACGGGCATTGCAAGCGGTGTTGCCCCGATTGGAGGGAGCGTTCTCGCTGGTACTGGCCGACGAGAAGCGGGTAATCGGGGTGCGCGACCCCAACGGCTTCCGCCCATTGTGCCTCGGCCGGTTGGACAGGGGATGGGTGCTGGCGTCGGAAACCCCTGCTCTCGACATCGTCGGGGCCCATTTCCTGCGGGAGTTGGCGCCGGGAGAGATGGTGGTGATCAACGGCGACGGGGTGCGGTCAGTGCGCCCGTTTCCCGAGGAGCGAGTGGACCCCCGCCTGTGCATATTCGAGTTCGTGTACTTCTCGCGGCCCGACTCGGTGATCTATGGCCAGAGCGTTCACCACGCCCGGGTGCGCATGGGGGGGATACTGGCAGAGCAGTCCCCGGTGGAGGCCGACCTCGTGATGGGGGTTCCCGAATCGGGGCTGCCCGCCGCCGAGGGCTTCTCCCGGGCCAGCGGCATTCCCTACGGCCAGGGGCTGGTGAAGAATCGCTACATCGGCCGCACGTTCATCGCTCCGAGCCAGCAGATGCGCTCGATGGGTGTGCGCATGAAGCTCAACCCCCTGCGCGACAGCATCGAAGGCAACCGGCTGGTGGTGGTGGACGACTCCATCGTGCGAGGAACCACTACCAGAGCCCTGGTGGCCATGCTGCGGGAAGCGGGTGCCGCTGAAGTTCATCTCCGCATCAGCTCGCCCCCCTACCGCTGGCCCTGCTTCTTCGGCATGGACACCAGCGATCGAACCGAGCTCTTGGCCGCTCACCTCACCGTGGCCGAAATGTGCGATTACGTGGGGGCCGACACGCTGGCGTTCATCGACATAGACGGATTGACCGAGGCTACCGGAGCAGTGGGTGCCGGCTTTTGCAACGCCTGCCTTACCGGGGACTACCCGGTGGAGGTTCCGGTGGCACCTCCCGGTTCGATCGCGTATCAGCGCAGCGCGGTTCAGTTCGCCGACGCCGCAGAGGAGCCTGCGCCTTCCCTGTGGGCCACTGGCAATGGGTGAGACCTACAGCTCCTCGGGGGTGGACATCGCGGCGGGTGAAGAGGCAGTGCAGCGCATTAAGGAAAGGGTGCGCTCAACGTTTCGACCCGAGGCCATTGGTGACATCGGCGGGTTCGGGGGTCTGTTCGAGTTCAATCGCCACGGCTACAAGAAGCCGGTGTTGGTGTCGACAACCGACGGGGTGGGCACCAAGGCGTACGTGGCCTCCGCGGCCGGGCGGTACAACACCATCGGGATCGACTTGGTGGCCATGTGCGTGGACGACCTGGTGTGCCAGGGGGCCGAGCCGCTGTTCATGCTGGACTACATCTCGGTGCAGAGGCTCGACCCCGAGCGGGTCGAGCAGCTGGTGATCGGCGTGGTTGAAGGGTGTCGACAGGCGGGGTGTGCGCTCATCGGCGGGGAGATGGCGGAGCATCCGGTGGACGAGCCTGATGACGAGTTCGAACTCGTGGGGTTTGCCGTGGGGGTGGTTGAGCGGTCGCGGCTCATCACCGGGGCCGGCGCGCGCCCCGGCGACACGCTGATCGGGCTGCCGTCGCCCGGCTTAAGGTGCAACGGCTACTCCCTGGCCCGCCGACTTTATTTTGAGGTGGCCAACCGGGGGTTGGACGACCCCGCCTGGGAGGGGAGCCCCCATTCGGTGGCCGACGAATTGCTGTTGCCGTCGGTGATCTACGCCCCCGCGGTGCGGGACATGCTGGCCAAGGTGGATGCCCAGGCCATCGCCCACATCACCGGCGGCGGCATTGCCGACAACCTAGAGCGAGTGCTGCCCGACAAAGTCGACGCGGTGGTCGACCGAGGCAGTTGGGAGCAACCCCGGGTGTTCGCCGAGTTGCAGCGCATAGGCGATGTGTCTGACGAGGAGATGTCCAAGGTGTTCAATCTCGGACTGGGCATGGTTGTGGTTGTGCGAGACAAAGACGCCACCAAGGCCATCGACCTCCTGCGGATCGGAGGCCATCGAGCCACCGTAGTGGGGGAGATAGAAAAGGGCGACGGCCAGGTTCGCCTCGTGGGCGAGCCTGGTTTGGCTGGCGGAACTTAGCGGGCTTGGACTGCCACCCGGCAGGATCCCGCAGCACGGGCCACACCCCCGATTTGGTCGGGGCGCGGCTTGGGGTTATCGAACAGCGGTTCTAGGTCGTAGGCGTCGAACAGCCGCTCTATCACACGGGACATCGCCGTCACCGAGAAGGGCCGGGCCGGACAGGCGTGGGGACCGACGCCGAAGGTGATAACCAACTCGGAGGGCAGCCCCGGTGGCGACACCAGGCGGGGGCCCCGCCATCGGTCGGGGTCGTAGCTGTCCAAACCGGGACCGGCTTCCATGTTCGTAAGCGGCAGGAACGTTGCCAGCGAGGCACCGGGAGAAACCTCGTAGGTCTTCGATCCGTCGTCGATGGCCACCGACTCGAGGACCGTGCGAAGCATGATGGATCGCTGGCCGATCCGGGTCGATTCCAGTACGCAGCGGGAAACGAGGTCGTTATCAGCTCCCTGCCCGTTTCGTATGCGGGCGACGAATTCGGGGTGCTGTGCCAGATGGACCAGCGACCACCCTAAGGCTGCGAACAGATTGGACATCGATCCGATGTGCACCAGGATCACGTCTCTGGCCACTCCGGTGAGCCGTTCTGGATTAGGAGCGTCTGCCCACCGTTCCAGGATCATGTCCAGCAAGTCGCCCACTGGGGTGTCGCGAGCGGCAATGGACTCCGCCAGTATCTCCTCGGCCTTGGCCATGGCCTCGTATTCGGCTGCTTTTCTTGATTCAGCGACTTCCCGCATCCGAGTGGGGGCGACGAACGCCTCGGAGCCGTCGAGCACGTCGAGTGCTTTGACCAGTTCCTCGAAGCGGTCTGAGCGCAGCACCTCGCGCCCACCCCAGCTGGCCAGGCCCATGCGGTGGCCGAGGCTTCGGGTGAAATCGAACAGCTCAATCTCTGCCCCGTTGTGCAGTTCTGAGAGCTGCATGGTGATGGCCTCTTCCAGGGCCTCTAGGTATCCGGTGACATTGGGCCGGGTGAACAGCTCGTGGGGAAGGGTGCGCCGCTCGTCGAAGAGCTCGTCGGGCAGCTTGCGGATCAGCATCTTCCAATCCGCAATGCCCTTGCTGGCCTGCTGCTCGGGGACGGCGTAGAAGTCCCTCAGGCCGGCCGGCGAGAACAAGAACAAATAGCGATCCTCGCCGCTGTCAATCACGAAGGTATCGCCGCATGCGGACCGGGCGGCGCCGATGGCCGCCACAGTGTCGCTGACCGGTCCGTCCCACGGCAGCACGCAGTCGGCCACCGTGGGCATCGGTGTGATCAGGGGCATCTCGGACATCGGCATGTTTCCTATTGGATTCTCCCAACCACTGAGCCCAAAGCCTATTGTCAACCCCGATGCCGCTCACCCCCTCAGACGAATATCTCCACACTCCGCCGCCGGGGAGCGACGCCTTGTGGAGCGACAATTTTTGGTTTTCGGTATGCGACCGGGAAGCCGATGTGTACGGCATCAACCACATCCACGCCAGCCTGTCGCACGGGTATGTGCGGGCCAGCGCGTTCTACGTGATCGACGGCGTGCCGGTGCAGTGGGGTTCTCGCCAGCCACTTGAGGCTGAGCTTGAATTCTCAGTTTTGGGCGATGGCCGGGTGTCGTACTGCGTGGAAGAGCCATTTGCCCGCTACCGGTGGCAGCTCGACGCCCCTCGCTTCGGCTTCGACCTGACCTTTGAGGATCGCTTCGGGGTGTTCGACTACAACGACTGCTTCGGTGGGAATCCGCTGGGGGCCTATGAGGGCTACGGCGGCCACTACGAGCAGGCGCTGGTGTGCCGGGGCGAGTTGGAGACCCGAGCGGGGCCTAGAGCGGGGGAGCGCCGGGCGGTGGAGAGCTGGTCGCACCGAGATCACTCATGGACCCATCGGTTTGAGCGGCCCGGACCTTGGGATGTGCGCCATCGCCGCACCCAAGCCGAATCGTGGGGCCACTTCTGGCCTTCGGTGCAGCTTCCCGACCGGCACCTCAATTCTTTTGGGTGGATGAGTCCCACGCAGCCTTTGCCCCCTGGAGCGCCGCCGGCCGGTGGCTGGATCGGCGACGCCGAGGGCACCCGGCCGCTGCGGTCGGCTGCTTGTGTGCCCCGCCTGGAAGAAGACCAGCGTACCGCCATGGCCTTCGACATGACCTTCGAGACGACCGACGGTGAGGTGTTCACCGTGCGCACCGGTCGCAAGCACGCCCACACCCGCAACGGGCTTATGAGGGACGAGAATGATGCCGAAGTGCGGCTGGATTGCCACGAGCCGTTCTTCGACTTCGAGGTGCTGGAGACCGGCGAGCGGGGCTATGGAGTGGTGGAGTACTCGATCCACCCGCCTTGGCCCCGATATCGGTATTGAGCTGGCCATGAGTGCCGCCTTCATTGGATTGGCTATGCGCTCATGAAGTGGGGCATTCACCTGCCCCAGCTTGGCCGGGCTGCTTCGCTGGAATTGCTCGTGGAAATCGCTCAGCGGGCCGAGGCCGCGGGCTTCGACGATGTGTGGACCGCCGACCACGTGGCCGTGCCGGTCGATTTGGAGGGGATGCCGTCGTTCTTCCCCGAGCCGGTGCCGCTGCTCTCCGCGGTTGCCGCCCACACCCAGCGCGTAGGACTCGGGACATCAGTGCTGATCCCCGCCTATCGCAACCCCACGCAGTTCGCCAAGCAATGGGCCACCCTCGACTGGCTGGCCCCGGGCCGCACCATTTTGGGCGTGGGGGCCGGCTGGCTGGAACCGGAGTTCGAGGCTTGCGGTGTACCCATGGTGCACCGGGCTCAGCGACTCGACGACTACATCGCCGGCTGGCGGGCCGCCTGGTCGGGGGCTACTGAGTTCCAGAGCGAGCACTTCAGCTTCACCGGCGTGCGAATCAACCCCCAGCCCGCAGCGCCGATCCCCATCTGGATCGGTGGATCATCCCCCGGAGCTCTCCGCCGGGCTGCAAGGTGTGATGGCTGGATGGGCACCTGGGCACCACCCGAGGTCTTCGCCGAGCGCCTAGAGGTCCTTCGAGCCGAACAGAACCGAATCGGTCGCGCTCCCGAAGACACCACCATCTCCATCCACATGGAGCTCCGCCTCGGCGACCCGCTAGACAGCGCCGGCCGCTGGTCCGTAGTCGGTGACGGCTACGGCGATCGGGAAATGGTGATCGGCGACGTCAACTATGTCTCTGAAACCCTGGCCCCCTACATCGAATCCGGCCTAGAGCACGTGCTGCTTGTCCCTCTAGCCCTCTCCCCCGAAGAGTGGCGCCATCATGTCGATGAGCTAGCTGGCTTGATGGGCTAGTTCCCTGTACAGGGCGACTAGATGTCTCGGCATCGAACTGCTCAGTACTTGCTAGATGATACTAATAATAGTATCATCACTATGTGGACGTGGAGGGTCTGGTTGAGGCGTTCCACAAGAATCCAAAGGGGGTGCGATTTGCTGATCTGGTCAAAGTGTGTGACCGGTATTTCGGCGAGCCCCGCCAGTCGGGCGGCAGCCACCGGGTGTATCGCATGCCGTGGGCAGGGGACCCGAGGGTGAATATTCAGAATCGTAAAGGAATGGTTAAGCCATATCAGGTAAGGCAAGTTCTCAAGGCCATAGAGAAGTTGGAGGGTGGCGATGAGTGACCGCTACACGTATCGCGTGACGTGGTCGGCCGAGGACGAAGAGCATGTGGGGCTGTGCTTGGAATTCCCCTCGTTGAGTTGGCTGGCACCGGTACCGGAAGAAGCGTTCTCTGGAATCCGTGAGCTTGTGCACGATGCTCTGACGGACATGTTGGCCAACAACGAGACGCTGCCAGAACCACTGGCTGATCGGGCGTATAGCGGCAAGTTCGTGGTGCGCATCCCACCAGATATCCATCGAGATCTGGTGATCCGCGCTGCGGAGAACGGCGTCAGCCTCAACCGCTTAGTGAGTTCACTCCTAGCTGACTGAGAGCTTTAGGCGCTTCGGGTCAGCGTCTGGGGGGCGGTTCGGGGGGTTGTTGCCAGGGCGGGCGGAGGTAGGGGCGGTGGGTTTCGGGATGTTTTTCCACTTGCCAGTTGCGGTGGTGGGCTTTGTGGTGGCATGGGTGGCAGAGCAGCACCAAGTTGTCTTGTTGGGTGGGTCCGCCGTGTTGCCATTCGATGATGTGGTGGGACACGCACCATTCGGGTTCGGTCCCGCAGCCGATGCAACCTTGGTCGCGGGCGGTGATGGCGGCACGGAGTTGAGGGCTGGGGTGGCGTTGGCGTCCCAGTGAGAGGCATTGGAGGTCGGCGTCGAAGATGCCGGTGAGGATCTCGGCGTCGCAGGCCAGCTTGCGGAATTCGCCATGGGGAAGCGGGGTTCCGTCGGCCAGGCGGGGGTTGCCAAGCTGCTGGTCGATGGCGTCGTAGTCGGCGATGATCAACAAGCTGGTTGGCTGGGGCCGATCACCCTCCCCGTCACTGGTGCGGGTCAGCAGCTCGGCGATGGCGTCGGCCCGGCGGTGGCGAGCCTCCAGTCGCTCGCGGCCTGAGGTGGCGTGCCAAGCCATGTCGGTCTTGTGGTTCAAAGTGGCGCGGATGCGCTGGGCGGTGACGGGGTCGAATAGAGCGAACAGCCGCCACATGCCGTCTTCTTGTTCGGCGAAGCTGGCCATGCGGGCTCTTTGCTGGCGCTCTAGGCGTTTGGCGCCCTCTGGGTCACCGGCGAGCTCGTCTTGGTGCTCGCGCACCGTGCGCCGCAACTGCTCCGGGGTCTCGCGCTCGGCCGCGGCCACCATCTTGTCCTCGTCCATCGGGCCGGTCTGGGTGGCCGTGCCCAGAATGCGGGCGTGCTCGGTGGTGATCCGGCTATCAGCGAGAGCTCCCCGGGCAGCCGGCAGTGCTTCAAGCTGCTCGGCCTCCCGCATGGTCCGCTGAGCCTGCTGGCCCGACTGGCGCAACTCGGCCTTGAGCGTGTTGGCGGTGTCATAGGGGCTGGTGCGCCGCTTCTTCTCCGCCACCGCCTCCGCCAGAAACCCGTCCCACTGATTCCGAGCCCGCCCAATCAACCGCAACCGCAAGTCCAGCGAAGCATCATCCAACCCGACAACGTCCACCACTTCAACATGCACGCCAGTTCCGGCATTTCCCCTGGTCAACGTCCCAGATTCCATACCCACAAGCCTATCTACGCCTGTGACAGTATCTCCTAAAACTCATAGAATAGTTGTAGTAAACACATTATGTCATCATATAGTCGTGCGGCTATGAACACGATTAGGAAAATCAGCGACCTTCGATTGATAGCACTGGCTACCGCCTTCTGTCACTGACAACGGCTGCTCGTCGCCTGAGGGGATTAGGCTTGTTCCGCATCGCGGTTGCCGCTTCTGCTCTGCTGGTTTTCGCGTCGTGCGGGCCGTCGCAGACCGCGACGACCCCGACGGCGCAGCCCACCTGGCCGCCGCCGATCCATACCCCGTCCGAGACAGGGCTGGCAGTCGAGTATTCCCCGACCTATTCCTCAACGCCAATACCGTTTCCCACCCCGATCCGGAACGCGACCGCGGTGTGCCCCGAGGACCGCGTAAACGCCGGGCTCAGGTATCAATTCGACCCCGACCTATTCGCCGAACAAGAGGCTCTCCTGGGTTATTGCGGAAAGCCCGCAACGCCGCCCGCCGAGCACCGGCCGCGAAGCGCTTGGGCGGTCGAACGCGGCCCAGACGGCATCGATCGCCCCTACACCGACACCATCTTGCACAACTATCACGGGGTTGCGGAAAACCCGAGACTCACCATCTGGTGCGACGACGGGGTTCTGATGGCAGCGATCAGCGTCGGCGAGGACCGCGTAGTCCCGACCCCGACCAACTCGCCTTTCGTCAAGATCGCCTTTGTGTTCGGCGACTGGGACGAGCCGGAACTCTCAGGGCCGTCCTTCTGGGAGGGCTGGGTGGGCGACAACGACAGCGGTGCGTATACCGAGATCGAGCAGCTGCCGGGCATGGAAGTCGACTTCGTGTGGGCGCTTCGGAGATACGACCGTGCGTCCTTTAATATTGCGTCCGCCAGCGGTGTCAACACGATCCACTTCGACCTCGCTGGTGCTGACCGGGACGTTGGGCCTGTGCTGCGAGAATGCGGATACTGAATAATCGGTGCTTACTAAGCCATGCTCTGCCTAGCCTGCTGGCTATCAACACCCACCCAACACGGCACGGCCCATCATTGCGTGTGTGATTCCTGCCCGCCGCCAGATCCTGAAATCCGACAACCTCACGTCCTGACCAGCCATCTCCGCGCATTCCTCGCAGACAACTTGTCACCTAGTGGCGGTTAGTGGGAAGACCGCTATATCGAGGAGCAGGCACCGAATGACCATGCCCATCTAGTGCGTGATGGCAGCGGAGCCATCGTTGATCAGATTGGCAAAGCTATGTTCACAGTCAAGGGAGGATCGCTCTTCTAGCGGACTTGTCAGGCGGAGCCATTGTCCATCGCTACAGGCTTCCTCAACCCACGAGCGTCGGCACGGTGGCCCAGCCTGCGTCTTCGGGGGGAGGGATGATGTGGTTGGCGTTGGCGGCTTGGCTGGCGTGGCTGCCGGCGATGGCGATGCTGATGGAGGCGGCTTCTAGGAGTTCGAGGTCGTTGACTCCGTCGCCGATGGCGGCGAAGTCAAACGGGTGGCCTGTCCATCGGCAGAAGGCTTCAACGCCGGACACTTTGGAAATACCGGGGGGCGACACCGTGAGTCGGCTTCCTCCGTAGAGGGGATCGGGTTCGTCGACGCGGGCTATGCCCAGTGACTGGGAATGGACTGCCTTGGCCGCGGCGTGAGCGAGGTCTGAGGGGAGGCCGGTCAGTACCAACTCCAGCACATCGGCCTCGACGTCGGCGGGGTTGAGGGCGTGGTTGACGTCTTCGTCGAGAAACCTCAAGTGGCTGGGTTCGCTTGAGGGGTTCTCGGGCATCACGACGTCGCCACCAGGCTCACCGTGGTCGTCGATGTAAAGGCAGGGTCGGATGCCGTGGGCGCCAAGGATGTCCAGCAGCTTCCACAGGGCAGCAGGTTCGAACGCGATTCGGTGGAAGCGCTCTTTAGTGGCGAAGTCCATCCCGATCGACCCGTCGAGGGCGACCGCGGGCAAATCGAGACCGTTCAAGTCAAAGAGTCGGGAGATGTTCAGCAATCGACGCCCGGTGGCCGCCAGAACGACGTGTCCTGCCGCCTCTAGCTCGACCAGTGCCTCCAAATGAGACGCGGGAGCGACACAGTCCAAGCCCCAGAACGTCCGGTCCAGATCGGTCACAACGAGCATTGTTGGTGTCCCGGGCGGGATCAGTCGCCCGGGTTGAAGCGGCGCAGGATGCCGGAGCGGACCCGCCAGCGGGAGAGCTGGCGGACCAGGGCGGGCGGCACGGCGGGCTGGTTGCCCGGACCTGAACCTGCGGTGATGATGTCGGCGCGGCCGAGGTAGGGCTGGTCGTCTTCGCCGTGGCCAGACCACACCACTACCTGTGGGAAGGCGATGGTTATGCCCGCGGCGGCAAAGCTCTGATGAACCGACAAGATCACGTCGTGGCGGGTGGCCAGCTCTGCGGGCACATCGCTGTCGTGCCAGTAGTACAGCGTGAAGTCGATGCTGGATGAGCCGAAGCGGGTCAGCAGCGCCTGTGCGGGCGGTTCGGCGCTGACCCGCTCTACCTGTCTGAGTGCTTCTGTCAGGCACTCGGTGGCTGCTTGCAGGTTGGTGTCGTAGGCCACGCCCACTTCCAGCTCGCTGCGCCGAAGGGACTCGTTGGTGAGGTTGATGATGGGTCCAGCGGCCACCTCGCTGTTGGGAACCCGCACCGCCGCTCCGTCGAGCCCCCGCAGCACAGTGGTGCGGGAGTCGATGTCGGTGGCGATGCCCAGATGATCTCCGAGCAGAACCGTATCGCCCACCCTGAAGGGTCTACGGGCCTGAAGGATCAGCCCGGAAAAGAAGTTCTCCACCAGCTTCTGCAGTGCCAGGGCCAATACCAGGCCGCCCAGCCCGATGGCGCCGACAAGCGGCCCTACCTGCACACCCAGGCTGGTGAGCGCGTAGAACAGCCCGATCAGGAAAATGAGATAGCCAGCCAGCCTGGCGGTCACGATGGCGGCGAAGCCCGACCCCACAACGTGGGTCAGCACCCTTCGCACCAAGCGAGCCACCAGCACCGCCACCAAAATCGTGGCCCCCACGATGATCCCGGCCTGCATCCAGTCGGACACGGTCAGGGCCTCGTCGATGATGGCGCCGTCAGACGACTGCGCCAGCAGGTCAGCTGCGGCCAGGATTGTCATCGGAGCGCTGTTCTCACGAGCAAATCAGTGGTCACCGACTGGTCATGATAGTGGTGGAGGCCGGTTGAGAAGCAGGCTGGCGGCTTGGGGGCAGGGCATGCCGATCTCGACGCCGGCGGCGGCGGCGTGGGCGTTGGCGGCGGAGATGATGCCGTCGTGGTAGTGCGATAGGCCGCTGCCCATGCGGGCCCGGCGGGCGTCGACGGTGGCGCCGGCCAGACCGTCGGCCTCCACGATGTAGAGCCCGGCCATGCCGGAGTCGTCCATGCCCCGGCCGCCGTCTGAGCAAATGAAGCCGGACGGGCGGCAGCGGCGCAGGTAGGGCACCGCGGAGCGGCCGGTGTGGCCGGCGGTGACCAGCACGTTGCGGTCGGTGTCGTCTGTGGTGCCGAAGGCGATGGAGTCGGCCGCCACCACGCAGCGCCCGTCGGGAGCGGTTTCCATGACTGTGCGGTTGGTGATCTCTGATGCCGCGGCAGCCGCTGGGTCGTTGTCCAGCAGAACCGCGGAGGCGTCTCGCACCGACATGCCCGCAGTCACCCCGCAGTCCAAAGCCAGCTGGTTGACAAAGCTGACCACCCCGTGGTCATAAAGATGCACCCCGTCGCCCAGATGGGCGGTCATCACGTCGGCCACCGCGGCGGGGATGCCCAGCGCTTCTAGGTACCACAGCCCGGCTATAGCCGATCCCTCCGGCCCCACCCCGCAGTCCATGCCGATGGCCGCCCGGGGCCGGTGCTCGGCGATGAACCGGGCGGGCAGCACCCCGCAATACGACGAGTTGACGCACACGTCCCGGTCCCGGTTGGCCCCGTCCACGTCATAGGCCGAGTCCATGCACATCACCCGGCCCCGAGTCGAGGCCAGCACCTCGGTCTGCTTGTCGGTGTCTGAGCTCATCGGGCCGTTCTCGGCGGGAATTGCGGGCGGCGCTTCTCCATGAACGCGGTGGCCCCCTCGATCATGTCGGGCGACCCGATGGCCTGGGCCAGCATCCCCAGTCCGGAGGCCATGTTGTCCCGGAGTTGGTTCCAGTACACGTTGGAGCTGATCTTGGCCGCCTCCAGGTAGCGGGGGCTCATCTTCAACAGCTCCTCGCACCAGCGCCCCACCTCGTCCTCCAGCTCCTCGTCGGGCACCACCGCGTTGATCCACCCCATCTCACACGCCTGCTCGGCGGTGTATTTGCGGCACAAAAAGGCCACCTCCTTGGCCCGCTTCTCCCCAATGGTCATGGCCAGCAGGTTGGTGCCCCCCAGCACCGGGGCGCTGCCCACTTTCACCCCGGTCTGGCCCAGCTCGGCCGAGGCCGCGGCGATGGCGAAGTCGCAGGCCACCACCAACTCGTTGCCGCCCCCAAACGCCGGGCCGTTCACCGCGGCGATCACCGGCATAGGGGCGTTGCGGATGGCGTCGAACAACTCCAGCGAGCCGTAGAACATGGAACGCAATTCGTAGAAGTTCGCCTCGGCCAGATTGGCCAGGTAACCCCCGGCACAGAACGCCCGGCCTTGGCCGGTGATCACCACCACCCCGGCGTCGACGTGCTCCCGAAAAGCGGCGATGATCTCGTCGATGGTGTTGCGGTCATAGGAGTTCAGCCGCTCCGGTCGGTTCAGTCGCAGCCACACGATTCGGTCGTGTCGCTCGACGATGATGTCGCTCACGGTGGTCCCCCCGTTGTAAAACGCGTACTGTCCGGCATCGTATGGCGTTTGAGCTCGACTCCGACACACGGGCCATTCAACAAGAGGCCCAGGCGGTAGCCCGGCAGGTGGCGTCGTTCGCCGCGGAGGCCGACGAGTGCAGCCACATCCACCAGCCCACCCTCGATGTGCTGCAGGCCAGCGATCTGAGCTCGCTGATGGTGCCCGCCGCCTACGGCGGTCGCCACGGCCGGGTGGATCCGCTGGCGGTGTGCGTGGTTCGAGAGGCTTTCATGCGGGCCTCTTCGCACTTGGACTCGCTGTTCGCCCTCCAGGGAATCGGCAGCTACGCCATCGCGGTGGCCGGCACTGACGACCAGCGAGAGGAATGGCTGCCCCGAGTGGCCCGCGCCGAGGTGCTGGCCGCCCTGGCTCTCACCGAGCCGGTGGCGGGATCAGATCTGCGGAGTATCGAGACGACATTGACCGACCACGGCGGCGAGGTGGAGTTGAACGGGGCCAAGTCGTTCATTTCCAACGGGGGAGCGGCCGGCTTCTACACCACCATGGCCCGAGAGGAGAATCGGTTCTCGCTGGTGTTGGTGCCCGCTGATGCCCCTGGTGTCTCGATCGAGCCTTCGCCAGAGATCATCGCCCCCCATGTGCTGGGTGAAGTGACATTCGACCGGGTGCGGCTGCCCGCTTCAGCCCGGTTGGGCGAGCCCGGAGCCGGATTCCGCCATGTGCTGGCCACATTGTCGGTGTTTCGCATATCGGTGGCCGGAGCCGCGGTCGGGCTCATGGACGGTGCGCTGTCGTGCGCGGCCAGCCACGCCGCCACCCGGGAGCAGTTCGGCCGACCGCTGGTGCGGCTGGGGCCAGTGGCCGGACTCTTGGCCGACTCGTGGGCCGAGCTGGAAGCCACCCGCCTGCTGGCCTACGCCACCGCTGAGGCCGCTAGGGAGGATCCCTCGGCCCACCTCGACCGGTCGTCTCTGGCCAAGCTGGCCGCCACCGAGGCGGCTAGCCGAGTGGTGGACCGCTGCGTGCAGGTGATGGGCCGATGGGGGCTGATCCGGGGCTCCGACATCGAGCGCTACTACCGCCAAGCCCGGCCCATGCGGATCTACGAGGGGGCATCCGAGGTGCTCCGGCTGGGCATCGCCACCCGCCTGTGCGACGAGGTGGTCGACAAGCAGGGAGACGAATAGTGGACTTGGGACTCAGCGGCCATGTGACGGTGGTTACCGGGGCCAGCCGGGGTCTGGGAGAAGCCGCGGTTCGAGCGATGGTTGCTGAGGGGGCCCAGGTATTGGCCGCAGCCCGCTCGGCCGACGCTCTGGCCGCGCTGGCTGAAGAGTTGGGCGACACGGTGGTCGCTTCGCCGTGCGACATGCGCGACCGAGCGGCAGTGGCCAACCTGGTGGACGAGGCCATTGGCCAATTTGGTCGTCTCGACTCGGTGGTCAATAACGCAGGCATTGCGCCGGCGTCGAAGTTCGTCGACCAGCCCGACGAGGTGTTCGACGAGGTGGTGGCCGTGAACCTGGCTGCCCCCGCTGCTTTGGCCCGTCGCGCGGCGCGCCATTGGATCGACGCTGGCCGCCCCGGCTCGGTCATCAACGTTGCCTCCACCTCCGCGCTCAAGGGCAAGGCGCTACTGGCCGCCTACTCTGCCTCCAAGGGCGGGCTGCTGCGGCTGACTGAGGCATTGGCCAGCGAATGGGCCCGCAACGGCATCCGGGTGAACGTGATCGCCCCCGGTGCGTTCGAGACCGAAGCCCAGGCCGCGGTCATAGCCGATCCCGACACGCTGGCCGCCCGATTGCGCAAGATCCCGGCTCGCCGCATGGGCCAGCCCGATGAACTCGGACCGCTTGTGTGTTACCTAGCATCGGAGGCGTCCGGGTTTGTTACCGGTGCCTGTTTCGTGATCGACGGCGGTGAGGTATCCAAACTGTGAAGATGAGTCCGACAAGGAGAGGTAATCAATGACCATGCAAGCCACGTCTATCAACGCGGTTCATAGCGAACTGGGCAGTCCTCCATTGGCCAATGGTGAGCTGGCGGCAATTTCGACCAAATTCGCCGAGGGCTACGCCCGAATCCGCGACGTCACCGACCGCGACGGAGCCTGCCCGGCGTGGGCCAAGGCGCTGTACATGGCCTGCGCCGGCTCAGTGCGGGGCCAGCGAGAGCTCGCCCTCCGCGAGATGACTCGATCTCGCGAGCTGGGGTTGAGCTTGAGCGACGCCCGGGGCGCATCGCTGGCGGTGCTCATCTCCCGAGGCGAGGCCACTTACGACGCCTTCGCCCGGGCCATCGACCAGGCGTTCGACATCCCCGCCGATCAGCACTCCGAGCCGATACCCGACTACACACTGGACCGCCAGGCGGCGCTCGACTACTTCGAGAGCTACTTCGGCTTCGTGCCCGACTACATCGAGGTAATGGCCGACAATGCCCCTCGGGCTCTGGAGGGCTATGTGTTGATGCGGCAGTGGTCGTTGGCCGAGAACAATCTCGACGCCAAGCACGTGGAACTGCTGTTGTGCACTATCAACGCCGCTGAGTTCTCCAGTCGGTTCGTGAACATCCACGCCAACGGCGCCCGCAACGCCGGGGCCTCCGAGGCTGAGATCACCGAGGCGGTGGTGTGCGCCATCCCCATCTCCGGGGTGGCCTCCTGGCTGCCCGGCGCCGACGGGATCATGGAAGGCCGTTGAGGCTGTGATGCGCCGCCTTACGGCGGACCGACATGGGCGGCGCGGGCTGACATGACGGGGCTAATAGATGTCCACGCCCACATCGTGCTGGAGGGCACGATGGGCGCGGCTGGCCCGTGCGGCCCCGAGATTGGCGCCCACGACGACGGCACCCCATGGTTCCGAGTGGGCGGCTATCAGCTCGACGGGGTGGCCTACCGGGGGTCGCTGTTCCTCGAGCTGGACATGCGCCTCGAGGCCATGGACGCCCAGGGCATCTCGGTGCAGGCCCTATCGCCCAACCCGCTTACCTACCTCCACTTCATCGAGCCCCATCTGGCCATCGACTTCTGCCGCCGCCACAACGACGACTTAGCCGCCGCGGTGGCCTCCCATCCCGACCGCTTCGTCGGTTTGGCCGCCCTACCCATGCAAGACGTCGACGCCGCCTGCACCGAGCTCCAAAGGGCGGTGCGGGAACTGGGCCTGTTGGCGGGCTACACCGGCACTGACTTCGGCACCCCGCTCGACGACCCCGCCATGGACCAGCTCTGGTCGCTGTGCACCGAGCTAGATGTCCCCCACTTCTTGCACCCCACCCAATCGGGCATCGACGGCCCGCTGCTCGATCCCCGGCTGCGCCGCTGGGACCTAGATCTGGTGCTGGAGTACTCCTACGAGGAGACGGTGGCGGTGGCCACTCTGGTGTTCGGCGGCGTCACCGAGCGCCACCCGGAACTGGACCTGTGCCTGTCCCACGGCGGCGGTACCACGCCGGTTATCTTGTCCAAGCTCCGCAAATTGGCCGAGCGCCGCCCCGCCGCTCCCGAGTGGATTAAAGAACCGGGCGCCTTCGATAGGGCCCTCAGCCGCCTGTGGTTCGACTGCCACGTCACCGGCGCCGCCGAGCTCACCTTGGCCCTAGAGCAATTCGGGACCGACCGCCTGGTCTACGGCACCAACTTCGGCGGCTGGGACCGCGGCACCGGCCCCGACATCGCCCACCTGGCCGACACCCTCAACACCAACGCCACCCGTCTGCTCCGGCTCTAGACACCGTCTTGCTGGCGGCCGGCCCAGCGGGCTTGGGAGACGGTTTCGACCTCGGGGTTGCCGTCGAGGTAGCCCTGTTCCAGCAGGCGGTGGGCGATGCGCCAGCCGTCAGGGGTGCGGACCATCTGGTCGATGTACTTGCCACCGACGACAAAGGTGTCGCCGCCTGGGGTGTCGGCTATGTACTTGGTGGCGATGAAGTAGCAGCCGGCGATGGCCTTGTCGCCGTCTACCTGGGCCCAATGGCAACCGTTGAGGTGCTGGCTGGCGTCGGCTGGCTCTAGCGACGAGGCGCACTTGGCCACGATGGCCTCGAGCCCCTCGAACCGCTCTCCCCGGTAATCAGCAACCGCGTCGGGCAGGAAGACCTCTTTGAGTGCATCCCAGCGGTGGTTGTCCAGGCTCCAGGCGTAGCGGATCTGAATGTGGCGAATGGCGTCACGGTCCAACAGGTCTTGGAGTCGGTCCACGTCGAGGGCCGGGGTTTCCTCTGATCTGGTGCTCATAGACCGGTCAGGTTACGGTGCCGGGCGCACAACATTTCATTGGAGGTGGAAATGACCGGACGACTTGAAGGACGGGTGGCGGCAATCACCGGAGCATCCAGCGGCATCGGCCGGGCCGCGGCCGAGCTGTTCGCGGCCGAGGGAGCCAAGTTGGCCATCGGCGATATCCAAGACGACGCCGGGCAGGCTCTGGCCGACTCTCTAGGGGGTGCCGCGGTGTATGTCCACTGCGACGTCACCTCCGAAGACGATATGGCCGGCCTGGTTGACGCCGCGGTGGCCGAATTCGGACAGCTCGACGTGATGTACAACAACGCCGGCATCGTCGGAGCAGTTGGACCCATCGACACCACCCCGGCCGACGAGTGGCACGCCAGCATCGACATCTTGCTTCACGGGGTGTTCTACGGGATCAAGCACGCTGCCCGGGTGATGAAGCCCCGCACCAGCGGCTCGATCATCTCCATGTCGAGCACCGCCGGGGTGATGGGCGGCCTCGGACCCCACGCCTACGCCGCGGCCAAGCACGCCGTGGTTGGGCTGACCAAGAACGCGGCCGCAGAGCTGTGCCGCTTCGGCATCCGGGTGAACTGCATCGCCCCCGCCTCGGTGCTAACCCCGATGGTGGCCTACGCCCACACCGGCGACCACACCAACATGGACGGCGCCCGAGCCGAGCTCACCGCCAACTCCCCGCTGATCGGCCGACCCGGCCTCGCCACCGACGTGGCCAGCGCCGCGCTGTGGCTGGCCTCCGACGAGTCGGGCTACACCAGCGGCCACACTCTGGCCGTCGACGCCGGCTTCACCACCGGGGCCCGACCAGACGCCCCCGGCTTCGCCGACTACGCCCCCATGATTCGCGAAGCGGGGCGCACCGGGCTCTAAGAGGCTCGGTAGAACGGACAGGGGCTATCTTCGAGTCGTGCCTGAAGAAGCCCCATTGCTCGCCAACGAGGAGGACCACCCCCAAGAGGTGGTGTATGCCGACGGCGACCGTCGGATCGTGACCATGGACTCGGCCCGTTACGTCGACGCCCGCAACCGGGACACCGACGTGGTGGTGCCGTCTTCATATCTGGGGGTGCTCCCCGCCCGGCTGATGGCACCCCATCGGCCCAAGGGGGTAATCGGCCACGACGGCTGTATCGGCAAAGACGGCGCGGGCATCTCCGGGCTGTGGTTTTTGGAGGCGCTGGGCATCCCCGCGGCGACGGCCGACGGTATGAGCGCCGAGTTGGGCAACGGCCTCGACCTGTATGAGACCGGGGTCATCTCCCGGCTCAACATCTACGCCGAGCGGTGCGGGATTGTTGAGGGAATGACGGTGTCGGAGGCGGCCAAGCTGCTGTTGACCAACGATCCCGGCGAAGTGGACGAGGGCACCAAGATCCGCCGAGAGGTCAAGGCCACTGCCGACAGCGGGCGACAGCTCGTGGTCACCGACTCCATCGTGTTCGCCCTGCCCGAGGACTCCCGCAACGTGCTGGTCACCGCCGGCCACACCGGGCGCAGCGGGGCCGATTTCCTGCTGGAGGTGAGCCCTCACGGCTTCATCTGCTCCGACGGGGGTCGCAGCAAGAACGACGCCGGAATCGCGGGGTTGGCCATCACCGAGGCCCACGGACTGGCCGGAGCGTGCTGCGATGCTTGGAGTGCCCCGGTGGGTGATGCCTTCAAGGCGTACGATGAGGGGATCATCAGCGCGTGCAACCAGCCGGCCCGCGACCGAGGCGTCGAAGTGGGCATGTCCGTCAAAGACGCCGCCGCGGCCCTGCTGGAGGATTGAGAAGGACTGAGCCAGATGTATGAGCCGACGCCCATCGTCATCACCGGCGGCACGGTGATAGACGGCACCGGCGCCCCGCCCGAGCCCGACACCGCGGTGCTACTGGAGGGCGATCAAATTGTCGCCGTCGGCCCCGAGGCGGATTCGGCGGCTGCCGACCGGACGGGCGTCAATATGATCGACGCTGCCGGATGCACAGTGATGCCCGGCCTGATCGACGCCCACGTCCACTGCACCTTCGACGACGTGCAGTCCAACGACGAGCTGTTTTTTCACCGCGACCACACTCTGGCCGCACTGATCGCCGCCCAGAACCTCCAGAAGCTGCTCATGGCCGGGGTCACCGGGTTCTGCGATCCCGACACGCTGTTCTCCATGGGCCCGTCGCTGCGAGACGCCGTCGACGCCGGAGTGGTGGAGGGTCCTCGCATGGCCACCGGGGTGCAGGCGCTGGTCACCGCGGTGGGGGGCACTGCCGGGCGGCTCATTCCCGACACCGGAGTGGTGGGCTACGCCCAAGTGGTGACCACCGTCGACGAGATGATCCAGATGACCCGCCGCCACATCAAGCACGGCGCCGATTGGATCAAAATCCACGCTACCGGGTCCATCCCCCGCCACCAGGGCGAGCTTTTGGCCTGGAAGCCCGAGGAGCTGAAGGCGGTGTGCGACACGGCCCACGAACTGGAGACCCCGGTCATGGCCCACGCCCGCTCGGCGGGGAGCACCCAAGCCTGCGCCGAGGCCGGCGTAGACCTCATCTTGCACGCCTCGTTCATGGACGACGCCGCCTTGGAGGCGGTGGTCGGCGCCGGGGCCGCCCTGATGCCCACATTCACCTTCCTGGCCAACCTGGCCGACTACGGCCACCTAGTAGGAGCAGGGGCAGGGATGCAGGACGTGTTCCGGGGCGAAATCGAGGCCACCGCCAAGATGATGGCCAAGGCCCATGACGCCGGTGTGCCGCTGTTGTGCGGCTCGGAGTCGGGGTTCGCCCTCACCCCCTACGGCCACTGGCACGCCCGGGAAATGGAGGTGCTGGTGGAGTCGGTCGGCCTGAGCCCGCTTCAGGCCATCGCCTGCGCCACCGCCAACGGCGCCATCGCAATGCGCATGGAGGGCGAGGTGGGCACGCTGGCCCCCGGCATGGCCGCCGACGTGCTGGTGGTGGACGGCGACCCGGCTGCCGATGTCACCGTGTTGGCCGACCGAACCAACCTCCGCTGGGTGATCAGTCGCGGCCAGCCGGTCGACTTGGATCGCCCCTGGCCGAGCCGTGCCTCTATCTCCGGCGAGAAAGTGGCCAACTGGGCCGCTCAGATCCTCACCAGCGACCTGGTCAACTAAGCCGCGAACACCACCGGGTAGCGGCCGAAGTAGGGGCGGGTGGTTGAGGCGTCCATTTCGGGCGGGTCGTCGGGGTCGGGACGGCAGCCGTGGTCGAACAGGGTCTGCACGGCCGCCGGAACCAGTCCGAACAAATGGGCGTCCACGTCATCGCCGTCCACAAACGAGATCCCAGATGCCAGGTCCTGGCCGATGCAGGCGTGCATCCCCTGTCCGAAACTCAGCCCCCAGGGGGCAATGCCCTCGGGCAGGGTGCGATCGGGGTTGAAATCGGCAGCATCGTCGCCGAACACCGACTGGTCCCGGTTCACCGACAGCAAGTCGAGGGTGACCCGGTCGCCATTGGCGATGTGTACGCCGCTGGACAAGTCGATGTCATCTAGGGCCCAGCGCATCCCGGTGGGGCTGGAGGGCTGGAGCCGGATGGTCTCGTGGGTGCAGAGCTGAACGAACAGCCGGTCATCGCGCACCCGGGACTCGTCTTCGGGGTGGTCGGCCAGCCAGCCGAAGATGTTGTGCACCACCCGATTGAAGGCGGTGGCCGAGGTGTGGGCTCCGGCCAGCATGTAGAAGGCGATCTCCCGCCGGATGGTCTCGTGGCTCAATTCCAGGCGGTCTTGGTTGTGCATTAGCACCATCAACACGTCTTTGGGGAGTTTCTCGGCCTCGATTTCCCCAGCCTCAAGCTGATCCAGCAGCGCTTGGCGCCGGTCCATGCCGGGGGAGAGGAACTCGGCGTCGAACGCATCGAGGGCAGCCTCGATCTCAACCACCTTGGCCTCTTTGTCGCCGGTGTAGTGGGCCAAGGTGGCCCCCTCGATGAAGGTGGTCAGGTAGTCGTACAGCCGGAAGGTCTCCTCAGGAGTGCCTTGGGGTCGGTCGACCCCAGCGGTGAACGCGGCCAGGTTCATCATCAGCTGATGACCGAGCTTCACCAGCTCGGCTCTGCCCTCGGCCAAGTGGGGGGCCAGTGTCGAATCGATGATTGGTGGGAACAGATCCTGTTCGTAAAGCGAGAACGTGTCCCGGCGGAAGAGGCGATTCTCCAGGCGGCGGCGGTCCCGGTGCTCGTCACCGTGGAGGTTCACCACCACATCGCTCATGATCACCTCGCCCGCGTCGTACAGCGCCTGGCGCAGGTTTTTGTTGCGGTAGCACTCCCGGGCATCGGCGAACGCGGTCACGGTGATTTCTGCCATCTCCAACACATTGCCACAGCAAAACGTCTGTTAGCGTCTCGAACTAGTGAACGTCCAACCACGTGGAGGGGAATCCATGTCCAAGTTCTCAAAGATTTTGGCCCTGCTATTTGCATTTGCCCTTGTCGTGGCCGCGTGCGGCAACGACGATGACGACGACGGAGGCGCGGCGCCTGCACCGGCAGCCACCGAAGCGCCTGCACCGGCAGCGACTGAAGCGCCTGCGCCGGCAGCCACCGAAGCGCCTGCCCCCGCCGAAGAAGAAATGGCCGACGGCTGCGCCTACGCCACCGAGGGCGAGATGCGAGGCGTGGACAAGGAGAATGGCGTTATCACCATCGGCAGCTCCCAACCGTTCACCGGTCGGGCCGCGGTTGCCGGCGAGGGTCTGATTGCCGGCGTCATCATGGCGATGGAGGAAGTCAACGCCAGAGGCGGCATCGACGGTTGCACATTCGAGCTGGTCTGGGAGGACGACCGCTTAGAGGTCGAGCAGATGGTTACCAACGTTCGCAAGATGATCGAGCAGGACAACGTTTGGGGTTTCGTGGGCACCGCGGGCTCAGCTGCCATCCCGTCCACCTATCCCGATATCCAAGCCGCTGGCACCCCGCTGTGGGGTCCGGTTTCGCCTGCTGACAATGACATCCAACAGGTGTACCTAACCAATCCAACCCGTACTGAGCAGGGTCGTATCTGCATCGACCACTTTGCCGATCTGGGCGCTGTCAAGGTGGCGGCCATCGGCCAAGACAACGAGCTTGGCGAAGAGGCCTTCGCTGCTATCGACACGCAGGCGCCGGTTCATGGCATGGAGATTGTGGCCAAAGAAGAGGTCGAGACGGGTTCCGACGCGGTATCACCTGCGGTTTTGGCCGTCATCGACTCCGGTGCCGACGCAGTGCTGACCGCGCTGGACGGTACCCAGAACGGTTTGGTGCTCAACCAGTTCCATGAGGCCGGCTTCGACCCATGGGTGTGCTCCGACCAGGGTTCTGCCGGTGCCGGGGGTCAGACCACGGTTAGCTTGGCCAACCCCGAGGCCGCTGACGGCTACTTTGGTGCCCTTCAGACGGCTCTGCCTGACGCCGACAACGAGTTTGTGCAGCACTGGGCCGCTATGTGGGAGGCCTATGACGGCCCCGGCGCGGAGAGTCTTGCCCCCAACTTCAGCCTCCAGACCTACTCCCTCTCCGTTGCGTTCTACGAACTGTTTGATCGGCTGGACGGCGACTACTCCTACGAGAACTTCCATGCCACAGCCGAGACGCTGATAAATGATCCCATCATCGTTCCGTCTATCGCCCCGGTGGCCTGCGGGCCATTGCCAGGTGGCCATAGCTGCGTCTTTGGTGCTGGGATTGCTGAGTACGACGCTGACACCATGACTTGGACCCAGGTCCGGGACTTCCTTTCTCCAGCGACCTGATCACTTTCTTGTCCGGGGCCGGTGAGCACCGGCCCCGGACAGCTAACACTTAGGAGCACAGTAAGTGGATCAACTCCTCCAGCAAATTGTGGCCGGATTGGAGTCTGGGTCGAGCTATAGCCTCATCGGCGTGGCCGTCGTGGTCATTATGAAATCGACCGACGTGCCCAACTTCGCCATGGCCCAGATGGGTTTGGTGGCCGCCTACATGGCTTGGTTCCTGTCCGGCGATCCTGCGCTGGGCGGAGTTGGGTGGCCGTTCTGGCTGGCCGTTCTTATCGGGTTGATTTTTGCCGCTGTCCTAGGTGCCGTCACGCAGTATTTGTTGGTTCGCCCCCTTACAGGGTTGTCCAATCAACCTTTAGCTGTGTTCTGTGCTTTGGGATTGGGCTGGATCAGCATTGACTTTTTAAATGATGAGGGCCTGCCAACGTTCTTGGACTGGTTCCCAGTTACCGACGAGGGCTTTCCTCTTGCAGTAGCCATTATTTTGGCGGTTATCACTGCGATGCTCACCTACAAGATGCTTAGATCCTGGGTCAAGCCATTGATCGAACTGGATCACTTTCCCCTGCTACTGCTAACCATCGGTTTGACTTTCGTTCTGGGCGCATTGCTCGAGATTTGGTGGGGGTCTACGCCGAAGCGCTTTGATTCTCCTTGGTCAGGGAAAACCTTCGATGTGGGCAACACACGAATTGGCTGGGATGAAGTCATCACCATTTCGGTTGGCCTCTTGATAGTCAGCGGATTGGCGCTGTTCTTCTGGTCCAAGTGGGGAGTGCGAATGCGGGCCATTGCCGAAGACGGCCCCACTGCCCGGATGTTGGGCATAAACGCCGGGGTGGTATCGCTCATTGCCTGGGCCATCGGCACCTTTGTGGCTGGCGCGGCCATGATCTTGAACACCACATCAACAGTGGTGGAGGTAGGCAGTGCCGATTCACTTATTCTCAAGGGTTTCATCGCTGCGGTGCTGGGCGGATTCACCTCGTTGGGTGGCACATTTGCCGGTGGCCTGCTTATCGGCGTGGGTGAGGCTTTAGCTGGCGGCCAGATCAGTACCAGCCTCCAGCCCACTATTGCATTGCTGGTCGTGGTCTTGGTGCTGCTGGTGGCACCCGGCGGGTTCAGCCGCATAGCCCGGACACGAGAGGTGTAGATCATGACTGAAGCTGCTGCCTCTTCGCACCCTCTCTATCCAGTCCAAGGTGCTGGGCTGGCCCGGTACCGAAGCCAGCTGACCACCCTAGGGGTGTTTTTATTCTTAGGGCTCCTGCCATGGCTCCCCATCTTGGGATGGACCGATATTTTTGACAGTGGAAATAACTTCGGTCGGGGCAACTTGGCTTTTGTTTTCGCTTGGGCTACGGCAGGAGTGGGCTTTAACCTTCTAGTGGGATACTCCGGTACTTTGGGTCTAGCGGTCGCCGGTTTGTTTGCTATCGGTGCCTATGGCACGGCAATTCTCTCTGCACCAAGTGGATTGAGAGAAGCCCTAGTTGGTTATGACTGGCCGTTTTTCGTAGCTCTACCAGTGGTTTGTGTAGCCGCGGCGATTATCGGAGTCGTGATTGGATTTCCGGCAGCTAGACTAAAAGGCTTTTTCCTGGCAATCGCTACGCTTGCTCTGGGTGATCTCCTTGTTAAGATAATTAGTCTCGATGATAAAGTTTGGAGTGGACTTAAGACGAACGGTGGAACAGGCAAGCAAGTACCACAGTTCGCTATTCCCGGTTTAGATCGCGTGCTGAGCTACTATGTGCTGTCGCTTGGTGCATTATTCGTTGTTATGGTGGCATATACTGTGCTCACCAACCGACGTTTGGGCCGCACACTAAAGGCGGTGCGAGATATTGATATTGCTACGGGTCCCATAGGAATATCGTCCACATATTACAAACTGGTGGCGTTTGGCCTTTCTGCCTTTTCGGCGGCATTGGGTGGAGCCATGTGGGCGCAGAATACCTCGTTTGCTCAACCAAATACGTTCAAAACTGGGATGCTGGTGTTCTTGCTAGTGGTTTTGATTGCCGGTGGAGTGAGTCACAAGTGGGGCCCACTAATTGGTGCATTGTTCTTTGTATTTATGCGCCAGCATCTACAAGATACTAGGAAACTGTTGTTCTTGATATTGGGCATCACTTTGATTCTGTGTGTGCTTATTCTTCCTAGCGGTATTGCTGCGCTGCCCGAACGCTTCCGCGATAGCCGATGGGTCAAAGACCTTCAGCGTCGGTTACAACTACTGACGGACTTCTCCTCATGAGTATTAGCACTCCCGTAGGAACGGTTGCGGTGGACACGGCTGCTGTGCTTCAGATAGATGAGCTTCATGTGGCTTTCGGCGGCAATCGGGTGTTGCAAGATGTAGACCTGCATTTCGTACCCGGATTTAACGGACTAATCGGTCCCAACGGCGCGGGCAAGACCACTGTGTTCAACGTGGTGTCCGGCTATGTCCGCGGCAATGAGGGTACGATTCGTTTGCAGGGAGAAGATCTGTCCCGCCTTTCCCGCACTCAGCGCGTAAAGGCCGGCATCGGTCGTACATTCCAGTCGCCCCGGCTTATCTTGGATGCCACCGTGATGGAAAACACTCTGCTGGGTCGGCACCACCTGTTCCGCTGGGGACACTTTGCCGAGATACTGTTCTGGCCCCCGCAGATCCGGGAGGAAACAGAGGCCCGACGTATCTGCATGTCGATGCTCGACCGGTTTGGGCTGGCCGATATGGCCCATGAAGAAGCCGGAGCGCTGTCGCTAGGGTCGCAGAAGCTAGTGGAAGTTGCTCGGGCTCTTGCGGCCGATCCCACGGTAGTACTCCTCGACGAGCCTGCTGCCGGTCTAGGAGCCGATGACGTGACCGTGTTGTTGCGGGGCCTACGTGAAATCGTGGCTGAGAACGACCTATGCGTGGTCATCATCGAGCACGACCTACAACTGGTGACCAACCTCTGTCCGAGAATCAGCGTATTGCACTTTGGCGAGATCATTTCAGAGGGCAGCCCAGAGCATGTGACCACTGATCCGGTGGTCATCGAGGCCTATCTGGGTCATGGATTCGAAGCCGAGGAAGGCGGCGAGATTCACGAGGTGGAGAGCCCCCTGTCGGAGCACCACCACATCGACCACGTCGAAGAGGAGAGCGATCTCACCGAGGTGTGGACTGAAGACGAGGACCCCGAGAAGGAGGACCCGTCCTGATGCTCCTTGAGATCAACGATCTGGTGTCGGGTTACGGCCGTCTCGAAGTGCTGCACGGCGTCTCGCTGTCAGTGGAAGAGGGCGAGATCGTATCGGTGCTGGGGGCTAACGGGGCGGGCAAGACCACGCTGTTGCGGGCCATTTCCGGGGTACTAGATACTTGGTCGGGATCCGTGGTATTTGAAGGAAAGAACCTGGGCAGCTTGGCAATTGAGCGCCGAGCCATGCGAGGACTCGGTCATCTGCCTGAGGGGCGGGGCATCTTCCAGAACTTGTCGGTGAAAGAGAACCTTGAGCTGGGCTTGGGGTTGCGCTCTGACGGCGCGGCGGCAATTCGGCGCGACCGCGACCGCCTGTTTGACTTGCTGCCCGCGCTGGCCGAGAAGATCGGCGAACAGGCTTCTTCGTTGTCGGGCGGCCAGCAGCAGATGCTGGCGCTGGCCCGGGCCATGATCACCCGGCCCAAACTGTTGATGATCGACGAGCTGTCGTTCGGCCTGGCCCCCAACCTGGTTGACCAGCTTTTCGAGCTGGTGGTCGACCTGCGCGATGAGGGCGGCACCACCTTCTTGCTGGTGGAGCAGAACGCCGGGGTGCTGGAGGTTTCCGACCGCACCTATGTGCTGCGCACTGGCAACAACGACATCAGCGGGCCATCATCGGAGCTACGGGCTTCTCACGACCTGGTCCGGTCCTACTTGGGCCACTAGTAGCTGATGCCGGGTCGGGTGCTGGTGACCGGCGGGGCATCGGGGATCGGTGCTGAGACCTGCCGGGTGCTGGCTGAAGAAGGCTGGGAAATTGTGGCTGCCGATATCACTTCCGCCGCCGACGTGACTTCGCTGGACGTCACCGATGAGGCTGCCTGGGATCGGGTGTTCAACGAGGTAGGCCAGCTGGCTGGGTTGGTGAACTGCGCTGGTATCCGCACCCGAAGTTCGATTGTCGAAACTGAGTTGGATGATTTCGAGCGCCATCTTCGGGTCAACGTGGTTGGCACTTGGCTGGGCATCCGGGGATTCCTGCGTCGCCACCATCCCGGCGCGACAGGGGCTATCGTCAACGTTTCGTCGGTAAATGCCGAAATAGCGGTGCCCGATCAAGCCCACTACGTGGCCTCCAAAGGGGCGGTGTCGGCGCTCACCCGGGCGGCTGCGGTGGAGGCGGCGCCTTTGGGGGTGCGAGTCAACTCAGTGGCGCCGGGACCTGTGCGGACCCCGATGACCGCGGAGCGGCTTGGCAATCCCGAACAGGCGGCCTGGCTGGATGCTCGGGTACCGATGGGCCGAGTCGCCGAGCCCGCGGAGATTGCCGAGGTCATCTCGTTTCTGCTGAGCGAGAAGGCGTCATATATAACCGGCGAAGTTCTATTCACTGACGGAGGGTGGCATGGCCATGCTTGATTCAACATCGGAGTCTCTACGGGGCCTGGTGCCTCATGACGACTTCTACCACTTCGGCATCGTGGTGACCGATCTCGACGCGGCCATGGCCGAGTGGAGTGCCCTCCACGGGTTCGAATGGGCCCCCATCCAGCACCGGGAGTTCATGGTGCGCCAGCCCAATGGAGTGGTGAAGGCCGATTTCCGGTTCACCTACTCCATCGATGGGCCGCCCCACATCGAGTTCATCTCGGCCACGCCGGGCACGGTGTGGGATACATCCACCGCAGGTGGAGTCCACCACCTGGGTTATTGGAGCCACGATTTGGTGGCCGACGCCCAACGGTTGGCCGACGCAGGATACGAGTGGCTGGCCTCCTATGAGGCCTCAGATGGCCGCCCGTTGGGCTTCACCTACCACTGGATGCCCACCACTGGGCTGCGGGTAGAGCTGGTGGACGCGACCCGCCGCCAAGACTTCCTCAATTGGCTGGCCGGCGCCGACTTCCCCGCCGCCACCGACCGGTAGCCAACACACCGCCGATAGCCTGAGAATGCGATGGAAGCCTTCGATGTAGTCGTCGTAGGAGGTGGCCCCGGAGGGTCGGCCGCCGCTCTGGTCGCCGCCCGAAGCGGCGCCTCGGTGGTGCTCTTGGAGGCCGATAAGCAACTCGGAGGCAACGCCGCCCGCTCCACCGGCTACCTGGCCTTCGCCGACTTCGATATGCAGGCCAGCAACGGGGCCGACGACAGCCCTGAGGACTTCCTGGCCGACATGCAGGCTGAGATCGACCGCCAAAAGCACCGCTATGGGCTGATCTTCGACGCAGACCTGGCCCGGCGCTACGCCGAGGACTCAGCGGCCACCTACCAGGAGCTCATCGAGTTGGGCTTCCAGTTCGACCGGTTTCTGCCCCGGCCAGTGCAGCACACCGTGGATCGAATGGTGAGCGTGGCCGACACCGCCATGTTCACCACCTGCTTCGAGTCTGCCTTGGCCGACGCCGGGGTGGACATCCGCTATCGCACCCGGGCCGTGCGCCTGCTGCAAGACGATGACCGGATTACCGGTGTCTCCACCGATACTGCTCGGCAATTCGCTGCGGCTAACGGGGTCATCCTGGCTGCGGGCGGCTATCAGGCCAATCCGGAGCTGCGTTCCCGTTTCCAGCCCGAGGCCAAGGCGTCCACCCCTTATCTCGGCACCGAGCTCTGCCGGGGTGACGGCCACATCATGGGACTGGCGGTAGGGGGCGACCTGATCAACATGACCATGATCCCCCCGCTGATCATGGTGGGCTCCGCACTGGTGGAGGACTCCATCGCGGTCAATCAGCACGGCCTCCGCTTCCACGATGAGGCCGGCCCCTACGACGACCGGGTTGCTGCTCTGGAAGCCCAAGAAGATCAACACGCTTGGTATGTGTTCGACAACCGCATCGCCCAAGCCAAGGCCCAGTTGGTGGACGAGATGCCCATGCCGGCCGTCTCCGGGGCGACTCCCGCCGAGCTTGCTGCTGCCATCGGATGCGACGCCGATGGCTTGGCCGAAACCTTGGACCGCTGGAGCCAAACAGTGGCGTCCGGCGCCGATCGCGATCTCGAATTCGGCCGGGTGATCTTCGGCCACCCCCGTACCGGCATCGTGGAGCCACCGCTGTGGGCCGCGCCGATGGTGGTGGGCATCAACTTCCCCGCTGGCGGCTTCCGGGTAGACGCTGACATGCAGGTGCTCGACGTATTCGGCGATCCCATCGCTGGCCTCTACGCAGTGGGCGACTGCGTAGGCGGGGTCAGCCCCGCTATCGGCCTCGGCGGAGTCAAAATCACCGCCGCCCTAACCCTCGGCCGCATAGCCGGCCGAGTCGCGGCCAACGGCAAGCACTGATCGGGGTAGCTAGCGATTGAGCGCGTGCTCGACGGCGATCTGGCCAAAGCAGAATGCCTCCGACAGATTGGATCCGTCACCGGGGTAGAGCACGCCGGAGGCCTGGCCTAGTTCTCCTGCGCCGTAGAGACCGGGAATGGGGTCGCCGAAGGCGTCAAGGATGCGGCCGTGGCGGTCGCGGCGGGGGCCGCCGGTGGTGTTGGATCCACCGGGCCAAAGGGCCACGCAGTAGTAGGGGGGCTCGGAGATGGGCACCATGGTGTCGGCTGGGCGGCCCCAGAGGTCGGGCTCCCCAGAGAGGCAAGCACGGTTGTAGTCGGCCACGGTGGTCTCCGCTTGCTTGGCGGCTTCCTCGGTCATACCGGCGGCTATGGCGGCCTCGGCGATGGTGTTCCCGGGAGCGATCCAGCCCCGCTCGATCTCAGAAGAGTTGTCGTCGCTCCAGTCGTAGAGGCCCACTGCCACCGCCCCGAAGTGGGCGTAGGTGAGGGGTCCAGCCCGCAACCGGGACTCGTCGAAGAACCAGTAGCACGGCACCCGGGGATGGGAGTTAGTGGCCGGGTCGTAGGCCAGCAGGTCGTAGTAGAAGTCGTGGCGCAGAAGCGCTTGATTGTGCTCGTTGGCGAAGCGGTTGCCGACTCGGTCGCAGATCACATAGCCCGGCGGGTCGATCCCGATGATGAAGTTGATCGGCTGACCGTCGAGGTCGAAGTGGCCGATCGCCCGGCCGATCATCTGGTTCATGTGCCACATGGAGGCTCCGGCTCCGGCCGCCATGCGCACTCCGTCGCCGGTGTTGTTGGGATTGCCGTAGAAGTGCACCGGATAGGTCCGCAGATGGTCGCGCTTGAGGTCTTCGTCGAACTCGTAGCCGCCGCAGGCCAGTACCACGCCGCATCGGGCACCCAGGGCAACGTTCTGGCCGTTGCGGGTCGCGGTCAGACCGGTCACCCGCCCGTCGGAGTCCTGAATCAGCCGAGAAGCGGCGGTGTCCCACCGGATGGGTATTTTCCGCCGGGCCACCGCGGCGGCCAACCCCTCGAACAGTCGGGGGCCGCCACCGGCCGCCGCGGCCAACCGTTCGGCCACCCCGCCGGGCTGCACGGCCACAATCGCCTCCGCCCCCTCGAAGTCGGGATGTTCGGCTCCCGCCGAGGCCACCATGTCCAAGCCGCCAATGGTGTCCTCAAACCACTGCGGCAGGCTGGCCGCCCGCTCGGCCCAGGCGTGGGTTACGTCGAAGGGCACCATGCCCGACGCGCAGACATCCAGATAGTGGGCTCCGGCGTCCACTTCGGTCACCGTCATCACCATGCCACCCGACATGCGGGTCGACGGGGTGTGGCGGTGTTCGGGGCTCTTTTCCACCAGCACCACCGAGGCACCGGCATCGCTGGCGGTGACAGCCGCAGCCGTTCCCGCCGCGCCGTAACCCACCACCACCAAGTCGTAGGTCTCGTCGAACATCAGAAGTCTCCGCCGTCCAGGGTCACCGTCTGCCGCACGATCAGCCCGTTGGCCACCTCAAAGCGGTCGGTGCCAGAAGCACCGTCGCCGGGGCCGCCCACCAGCTCCCAGGCAACGGCCACCAGGCCGTCCTCCAAACGGGGTTCGGCGAATACCACCCGGCCAACGCCCAACCGGTCGGGCACGGTAGCGAAATAGCCGGCAATGTCGTCGCGGCCCTGGTAGGTCACATCGCGCACCAGCACGGCATCGGCGGCGTAGTCGGCCGCCATGGCCTCGGGGTCGCCGGTGTGGACCGCGTCCAGATGGTCTTGAACTGTTCTCAGCGGGTCGCGCATCAGTTACGCATTGGTAACGCCGAGGCTGAGCCCGCCGTCCACCGTCAGCACCGAGCCGGTGGCCCATTCGGCGCTGATCAGATACTCGAACGCCTCGGCGATCTCGGTGACGGTGCCGATGCGGCCCAGCGCATGGGCTGGGCCCAATCCCTCAAGCCGGGCCTTAGCTTCCGCGTCGCCCATCAACCCAGCCCGCTGGTTGATCTCGGTGAACACCGCACCGGGTCGTACACACCCCACCCGCACGCCCTGAGGTCCAAGTTCGGCGGCCAGCACCCTGGTGAGCGCCTCCAGCGCACCCTTGGTGGCGGCATACGGAGCTACGCCGGGAAAGGCCCGCTGGGTGTGTACCGACCCGAGGAACAGCACACATCCCTGCCGCTCTCGCAGATGGGGCAATGCCTCGCCCACCAGCATCATCCCGGCCACCACGTTGGTGTGGAACACATCGAGCAGGGCCTGCTCCTCCAGTTCGTCCACCGGACCCCGATACATGTTGGCCGCGTTGCTGATCAGAGCGTCCAGCCCGCCGCCATGCTCAACGGCGGCCTCGATCATGGCGGTGCGGTCACCAGCATCCGTCACGTCTCCGGCCACCGCCCGCCCTCGCTCGCCCAGCCCAGCAGCCACTTCCTCCACCCGGTCGCTACGGCGCCCCGAGATGGTCACCCGCGCCCCCCGGCTGGCCAGATGCTCGGCCGCCCCGGCGCCGATGCCCGAGCCGCCGCCAGTGATCAAGATGGACATGCCGTCGATGGGCTTCATTGACTAGCCAACTTATAGGGGACCACTAGGGTTAAGCGATGGCCTACCGAGTGGAGATCGACCAGGACGAGTGCATGAGCTCGGGTCGGTGCGTGGCCGACTATCCCGCCGCTTTCGCCTTTGACGACGAAGAGCTGGCCACCGTGTTGCCCACCGTCGGCAACCTCACCGACCAACAGCTCCTCCGGGCCGCCCGTAATTGCCCCTCCCGGGCCATCCAGGTATACGACGAAAACGGCAACCTTCTGGAATAGCCCGGGTGGCCGACGTTCACGGCAACCTCCGCTGACTCGCAGGCGGACCACTAAGGTTTGCGCTCGTGACGAAATCGATGATTGTTACTGGGGCAGGACACGGGATTGGGGCGGAGATCGCCCGCCAGGCGGCGGCCGCGGGCTACCGGGTGGGGGTGCTGGACGTCAACGCCGATTCCGCCGAGCAAACGGCCCAGTCGCTACCTGATGCGGCGTCCCTTGCAGCCTCCACCACCGACTCGGACGCATTTGAGGCTGTGCTGGATGACTTCGGCACCCCCGATGTGCTGGTGAACAATGCGGGCATTGTGCGTTTCAAGCCTCTGATTGACCATTCAGAGGACGAATGGCGGGCGGTGGTGGACGTGAACCTCAACGGTCCCTTCGTGTGCGGCCGAGCCGTGGCCCGCCGCCTGATCGCCGAGGGCCGCAAGGGGGCGATGGTCAACATCTCCTCCATCAACGGCATCGCACCCGGCCCGAATTCCGGTGCCTACAGCTCAACCAAGGCGGCCATCATCCAGCTCACCCGCCAGATGGCCATCGAATGGGGCCCGGCCGGCATCCGGGTGAATTCAGTGGCCCCTGGCATTATCGACGACGGCATGTCGGTCGCCATCCTGTCCGACCCCGAAGTGCGAGCAACCCGTTCATCTCGCACCCCCAGCCAGCGGCTGGGCACCGCGGACGACATCGCCAAAGCAGTGATGTGGCTGTGCTCTGCCGACGCCGAATACGTCAACGGCCACAACATGGTGGTGGACGGCGGTGTAGTCCACACCGTGCTGTCTGGAATGCCCCGCCCGGCATCCATCGACGGCATCGCCGACAAAAGCTGATTGACCGAACCCGACCCAAGGAGACAAGACCCGATGGCAGAGTTCACCCTCACCCGGTTCGACGACGTTCGCGACGGCTATCGGCAAAAGGGCCTAAAGCAGGCGCTTTACGACGCCGCCGGGGTCATCATGGCCGACACCCTGCTCACCCTGTGGGGCGACGATCACCGCCGTCGCCGCCGGTTGGAGAATCGGCTTTTCCGCCGGGAGACATTTGAGCACTATGAGCGGGATCTGCTTCCGCTGGCGGTGGACAAGCAATTGGACCCAGCCGCAGCCGATGGGCGGGGAGACGTGGTACCTTTGGCCCGGCGAATCGTGGTCAACCTCACCGCCGCTGCCGCCGGGGTGGACTATTCGAAGGGAACCCTCGAGGAAACCGATCGATTGTTCTCCTATGCGGTCAAGTTCAGCGAAGGAGCCACCGCGGTTCACAGCACTCGGGATCCCGAGGAGCTGAAGGCCGAGGTGGCTGAGGCCCTGGAACGGTGGGATGAAGAGTTCTTCGCTCCGTCGCTCGCCCGCCGCACCGATCTCTTCGAGCGGTTCGTTGCCGGCGAGGTCACCGAAGAAGACCTTCCTAAAGACGTCCTCACCGTGCTGGTGCGCAACCAGGACTCCCTGGACCTGCCCCGCGACGTGGTTCGCCGGGAGGTGGCCTTTTACATGCTGGCCGGAATGCACTCCACGGGTGCGGCCACCACCCACGCCGTGCACGGCGCATTCGGATGGTTCGACGACCACCCCGACGACCGCCACCGCATGATCGAAGATCCGGTGTTCCTCCAGCACTGTGTGCATGAGTCGATGCGGCTGCATCCGGCCAGTCCGGTGGCTCGCCGGGAGGCGGTGGAGCCAGTCACCCTGCGCGACGGCACCGAGATGGCGGTGGGCGATACCGCGGTGTTCGACCTGTGGTCGGCCAATCGGGACGTCGATGTCTTCGGCGCCGACGCCGACAGCTTCAACCCGCTCCGCTCGATTCGCGAGGACGTTCCCCGGTGGGGCCACACCTTTGGCGGGGGGCGCCACGCCTGTATCGGCATGGAGCTCGACGGCGGGGTGCCGGCCGACGAGAACACCGGGGCCCCCATCCTGCTGGGAACGGTGGCGCTGATCCTGCGGGGTCTGCTGGTCCGAGGCGCCGAACGCGACCCCGACAACCCCCCCCAGCAAGACCCCAACATTGCCCGGGTCTGGTGGGGGCAGTACCCCGTGGTGTTCTGATAGGCAGATCGCTGATGGACGGGCCGGCTGACGAGCTTGAGGACCGGAGTCGGCGCCCGCTGACCGGGGAGTTCTGGGCCGCGGTCGACCGGGGGCAGCTGGTCCGTCCTGTGTGCGGTGATTGCGGTCACAACTTCTTCGTCCCCCAATTCGCCTGTCCCCAGTGCCAAAGCACCAACTGGGCCTATCAGCCCAGCAGCGGGCGAGGCCGGGTGTACAGCCACACCACCGTCCACCGGCCGCCGACCCCGGCGTTTGACGCCCCTTATGTGCTGGCCGACGTGGACATAGAGGAGGGCTGGCACCTGCTGACATGGATCGTGGACTGCGAGCCCGATGATGTGGCCATCGACATGCCGGTGAGTGTGCGGTTTATCAGTGGCCCCGACGGCCACCGGCTTCCCGCCTTCGCCCCCATTGAGGCGGCCCGATGAACGTCGGGCTCGCCTTCGCCCGCAACGCGGCCCGCCATCCTGGCGACCCCGCCATTTTCGGGGAGCGGGAGCTGACTAACCGCCAGCTCGACGAGCGCACCAACCGCATCGCTAATGCCCTGCTCGGAACCCATCGTCTCGGCAAGGGCGACCGGGTGGCCCTACTAGTGGCCAATCGCCCCGATGTGGTGGAGGTGATGGGCGGCATCACCAAGGCGGGCGGATGCTATGTGGGGCTCAACTTCCGGCTCGGCCCGGTAGAGCTGGAGCAGGTGTTCGACAACGCCGACCCCACCTTGGCCATAACCGACGCCGAGCACCGCGACCAGCTCGACGGGTTCGACCTGCCAGTCATCGACATCGACCGCGACCTCGACGCCCTGGCCGAAGCCGCCTCGGCCGCGCCCCCCGACACCCTCCACCAAGTGCGTCCCGACGACGACTTCTGCATTGTGTACACCAGCGGCACCACCGGGCGGCCCAAAGGGGTTCATTTCGACCACGCCCGGGTCCTTCAGCACGCCAGCGTGGCCTGTCTGGAATACGAGATCGACCGCCACAGCCGGTATCTCATCCAGATTCCCCACAACTCCAGCGTGAACATCACCATCCTCCCGTGCCTTCTCATAGGCGCGGCCCAGGGTTTCGTCGACAGCCGCAACTTCGACCCAGTTACCTACGCCCGCTTGGTGGAGGACCACGGGGTGAGCCACTCGTTTCTGGTGCCCACCCAGCTCATGCGCCTGCTCGACCGCCTGGAGCAGACCGACGACCACAAGCTGGGGTCGCTGCGCACGCTGGGCTACGGCTCGTCGCCCATCTCCCCCGACCGCTTGGCCGAGTTGGTGGAGCGGTTCGGCCCGGTGTTCAACCAGCTATACGGCATGGCCGAGATCGCCTCCATCGGCACCATCCTGCGCAAAGAGGATCATGTGCGGGGTTTGCAGGAGCGCCCCGAGCTGCTGTCGTCGTGCGGACAACCGTCGTATGCGGTGGATGTGCGGGTGGTGGACCCCGACGGCCGGGACGTCGCGGTGGGCGAGCGGGGGGAAGTGATCTTCGGCGGACCCCACGTGATGAAGGGCTACTTCCGGGATCCGGAGCGCACTGCCGAGGCGCTGCGGGACGGGTGGATGCACAGCGGGGATGTGGCTGAGGTTGACGACGAGGGCTTCATCTACATCGTCGACCGGATGAAGAACCTCATCATCCGGGGCGGGCTGAACATCGCCCCCACTGAGATCGAGAACGTGCTGTATCGCCATCCCGCGGTGTTGGAGGCGTCGGTGATCGGCGTGCCCGACCCCGAGTGGGGCGAGGCCATAGTGGCCGTGGTGGCCCTCAAGCAGGGAGTGGCGGCCGACGACCAGGAGCTGCGGCTGTGGTGCCGCCAGTCGGAGCTCACCTCCATCAAAATCCCCGAACGGGTGGAGTTCATCGACTCGCTGCCCAAGAACGCGGTCGGCAAGATCGCCAAGGAAGAACTGCGCTCTCGGTATTGGGGAGAGGGCAGGAAGGTATGAACCGCTCTCGGTATTGGGGAGAGGGCAGCAAGGTATGAACCGCTCTCGGTATTGGGGAGAGGGCCGGCGGGTGTGAGCGGCACTCATCCGCTGCATCGGGTAGCAATCGTCGGGGTGGCGGCCACTGAAATGGCCCGCCAGCTCGACGCCACGTCGGCCGAGATCTCATTGCGGGCCGCGTTGGCCGCGCTCGACGACGCCGGTCTGACCCCCGCCGATGTTGATGGCGTGGCCGCCCGCTGGCCCGGGCCGGGGGGCACGGTCTTTCAGCCCGGCTCGGCCGACTGGGCCGAGGTGTTCGGCCGGCCACTTCGATGGGTATGCGACACCTACCCCCAAGGGGTACCCGGCGCGCTGGACGCCGCTGCCGCCGTGGCTGCTGGATTGTGCGAGGTCGCGCTGGTGTTCGGCGGCCAGGCCGGGGTTATGGGCGGGTCGGCGGTGGCTGACTACACCCGGCCCGATAACGAGTTCATAGCCTGCTGGGGTTCGCTGACCGCGGCCCAATTCGCTCTGGTGGCCCAGGTGTACCGCCACCGCTTCACCCCCGACCCCGAACGTGTGGCGGCCATTGCCGCCGCCATCCGCAACGCCGGCCACGCAAACCCCGCCGCGGTGATGAGCGGGCGGGGCCCCTTCACCGCAGCCGATGTGCTGTCGTCTCCGATGGTGGCCGAGCCCTTCCGGCTCTTGGACCTCTGCCTGGCCACCGAGGGGGCCGCGGCCATGGTGCTCACCACCGTCGAGCGGGCTCGGGATCTGCCCCAGCCGCCGGTGGCCATCTTGGGCGGGGGATCGGAATGGCACCGCCAGCAG
The DNA here is from genome assembly GCA_963663255.1 of Acidimicrobiales bacterium. Lineage (GTDB taxonomy): Bacteria > Actinomycetota > Acidimicrobiia > Acidimicrobiales > Bin134 > Poriferisocius. The sequence goes on along the minus strand of OY760141.1, from coordinate 301,955 downwards.
TACGTGAATCCGCCTCGTTACGACGAGGTGTGGGGCTTGGGGGCCGACGCGGCCCGCCGGGCATTCGAGCTGGCTGAGTTGAGTCCCCAAGACGTGGACGTGTTCGAGCTCTACGACATCAACACCTACGAGGTTGTGCGCCAATTCGAGATGCTGGGGCTGTGCGCTGAAGGCGAGGGGGCTGACTACCTATGGGAGGCGGGCATCGGGGTTGACGGCCACCATCCCCTCAACACCGATGGCGGGCTGCTCAGCTACAGCCACATCGGCTGGGGCGGCCCCACCCTCAAAATCGTCGAAGCGGTGAGGCAGCTGCGAGGCACCGCCGGTCCCGGCCAAGTGCCCAGCGCCGAGACTGCCCTGGTCACCGGCGCTGGCTCCGGCGCCCAGTACCACAACGTGATGGTCCTGGGACGGGGCTAGGGCTGGGCCCAGTCGAGCTCCGTCTTCATGGCCGCCTCGCCCCGGAGGCCGATGGTGAACAGTCGGGGGTCGTTGGAGCGGCCGTCTAACCACGCCCGTATGGCTCGCATCGACGCGGTGAAGGAGCGGACTCGTTCGAAACGGGCGGCATAGGCCAGGCGCTCCTGGTCGATCGGGTGGCCGTAGTCGGGGGAGTCGTCGATGGTGCACCACCCGGAGAAGCGATGAGTGAAGGCCACATCGCACATGGGGTCGCCGGCCCAGGCCCGCTCCCAGTCCAAAATGCCGCCCAGTTCTCCGGGCCCTGTCCAGCTCATGTTGGCGAACCGGAAGTCGCCGTGGCACCACACTGCCGGCTCGTCGCAGTCGGGGCGGTGCGCTCGCAGCCACCCCATCGCGGCCTCGAACTCCGGATGGCGGTCGGGAGCGGCCCGTCGGTATACGGCCTCGGTCCGGTTGAGCTCGGCGTCGTAGGCGTCGGCCACCGTCCCCGGCGCGGCCAGGCTGTGCAGCTTTCCCAGAGCTTGGGCCGCCGCGGAGATGTACTGCGGTCGGCGTTCGGTCACCTCTGTGAGCCGCAGCACCCTTCCCGGCACTCGGGTGTGGACGCCGAATGGTCGGCCGATGGGGTTGTGGGCGGCGGCCTGCACCGCCAACACTTGAGGGGCGGGAGCGATCCCGTCCACTCGGCGCAGATTGGCCGCCTCAACCTGGGGGTCGTAGGGGTCCAGCGATCCCCCCAGCGGTGCCACCCGCACGATCACGTCGTCAACGCCCAGCGTCACCCAGGAAAACCCCCGGTCCAGGCGCTCGATTCGGGGCAGGGCATCTACTCCGTCGAACACTTCAGATACCGCTCGTCCCACCGCCGCGGGCGACAAGTCCACCAGTGGAGCGTACCGGGCTAACCGACTGCCAAGGGTTGCCCAACCGTTGGGTAGGTTCTGCCGCCCGATAACGTCGCCCGAAGTGTTGGTTGGGGGAAACGCGTGAGCACTCGGTTGGGAGCTGGCCGGGGCCCGGCGGTGGTTGCGGCCAGCATGCTGGCACTGGGCGTCGGCTCCAGCCTGGGCTTTTTCCCCGGATATTTCGTCGCCGCGGTGCGCGAAGACCTCGGGATTTCCCGCGCCCAGGTCGGGCTGTTGGTGAGCCTGCACTTCGGTTGCACCGGTTTGGGATCGATCATCGGAGCCCGGATCACCGAGAAGGTCGGAACCCGCACCGCGGTGGTTGCCGATCAATTGATCGTGGCGGTGGCCGCATGGTCGGCCGCCCTCCTCGACAGCTACGCCGCCTTGATCGGGGCCGCGGTGTTTGCCGGTTTCGGCTACTCCCTGACCAACGCGGCCACAAATGAAGCGGTGGCCGCCGCTGTGCCGGAAAGCCGTCGCACGCTGGCATTGTCGGCCAAGACGTCGGGCGTGCCGACGATGGCGCTGATAAGCGCAGTCTTGGTGCCCTGGGCTTCTGACCGCTGGAGTTGGAACCTCATCTTGATGATTGCCGGGACCATTGCGGCGGTCAGTGCGCTCAATGCAGCTGCGGTCATACCCGACATCCGCTCCTCCCGAACACGGGCGCAGCGCAAAGAATCGGTCCTTCCCCGTGGGTTCTGGTGGTTCGCAGTGTCTGCTTTCTTCTTGGTTGGCTCCTCGCAGCCGCTGTTTTCTTGGGCAGTGCCGTATCTTGACGAAGGGCTGGGCACCTCTAAACCAGTGGCGGGCGCTATCGCCGGAATAGCCGCTGGACTGGGCGCGGTCTGCATGTCGCTGACCGCGTTGCGGGCCGACTATCTCGGTCGAACCAAACGGGTGCCGCTCATTGTCGGGCTGTGCGTGGTGTTGACCGCGTCGATTCTCGTGACCATGAGCGGCCTCACGTTTGGCCTGGCTGTGGCCACCATCGGTCTGTTCGCCGGCTTCATCGTCCAGCTGGCGGCCATCGGCATCATGCACGCCGCCGTAGTGGATAGGGCCCCTCAAGCCGTGGCGCGGGCCACTGGCGTCACCATGACCGGCTATTACATGGGCGCGCTGGCCACCCCGGTTAGTTTCGGCGCCCTGGTGGACTGGCTCGGCACCTACACGTGGGCCTGGCTGGTGATGGCCCTGGGCAGTGCCGCCGCGGCTGCCTGTTTCGCCCGCGCCAACCGGGTCGGCGAGATGCGGCCTTGACCGGAGATGACCCGACGGCCAAGCTCGCTGGCGGGTTGATGCCATGAGTTATGAGCACGTGCTGGCGCCGATTGAGATCAATGGACTGGAGATCAAGAACCGGGTGGTGCGCACAGCCCACGGCACCAACATCGGCCAGGGGCATATCACCGACGAGCTGATCGCCTACCACGAGGCCCGGGCCGCCGGTGGTTGCGGATTGACCATTTTGGAGGCGGCGTCGGTCCATCCCACTGACATGGGCACACTGTGGCTTCACGACGCCTCGGTGGTGGACGAATACCGCCGGCTGATGGATCGCCTGGCCCCCTACGACATGAGGGTGTTCCAGCAGCTCGGCCATCTGGGCTACGAAGGGGTGACTGCCGATGGCGGGCCGCCATGGTCGGCGTCGGAACTGGCTGGCCCCAGCATTCGCCGCCCCGCTAAAGCCATGACGCCCGACGACATCGCCATTATCACCGATGCCTTCGCTCAAGCCGCCCATTGGAGCATCGAGGGCGGTGTCCACGGGGTGGAGGTTCACATCGCCCACGGATATCTGCTCCAGCAGTTCATGTCGCCGGCCACCAATCAGCGCACCGACCACTACGGCGGATCGTGGGAGAATCGCATTCGGTTGGCCCGCGAGATCGTTGGTGCCGTGCGGGAAGCGATCGGTCCCGATGTCGCCCTGGGGGTTCGGGTTGGATCAGAAGCCGTGGGCGACGGGGGAGTGACCGAGCACGACTGTGCCGAACTGGTGAAGGTGCTGACCGACGACGGCCTGATCAACTACGTGAACCTCACCTACGGAAGCTGCCTGCGACCCCACAAGATCATGGGCGGAATGCACGAGCCCCCTGGCTACGAGCTGGAGGCCGCTGCTCCCGTGGTGGCCGCCGTCGATCTGCCCGCCATCGTCACCGGCCGGTTCCGCACGCTGGCCGAAGCCGACCAGCTAATTGCCGACGGCGTGGCCGACATGGTGGGCCTCACTCGGGCCCACATCGCCGACCCCGACCTCGTGGCCAAGAGCCTCGAAGGCCGAGAGGCCGAGGTTCGACCCTGTATCGCCGGCAACGACGGCTGCGTCGGGGGCCTAAACCGGGGCCGCCTCTCCTGCGCGGTCAACCCGGTAGTAGGCCACGAGTCTGAACCGTCACCCATGCCAAGTTCCCAACCCCGTCGAATAGTCGTGGTCGGCGGCGGTCCAGGCGGCATGGAGGCCGCCCGACTGGCGGCAACGCAAGGCCACGATGTCGTGCTGCTTGAGGCCCAGGCACGACTGGGAGGCGCAGTCCGTGAAGCCCAGAGGCTGCCCACCCGGGGTCTGCTGGGCGACATCTGCAACTGGCAGGAGAGGGAGCTGGCCCGCCTCGGTGTAGACGTGCGTCTCGGTCGGTTTGCTGATGTCGAGTCGGTCAAAGCAGCCCAGCCTGACCTCGTGGTCGTGGCCACCGGTGCCATCGGTGCCGAGATTCCCGACATCGGCGCATTGCCCCAAGGGACCACCGCGGTGGTAGACGACCGTTTCGGCGGCTACGAGGCTCTCGGATTGGCCGAGTGGCTGGCCACGCAAGGACTATCAGTGACCGTGACCACCCCCGGCCGTCGGGTAGCCGCCAACGCCTTGCTCGACTTAGTGGTCCAGCCCGCCCTAGAGCGACTACAGGCCCTCGACGTAGAGGTGGTCACCAGAGTCGACAGTCCCCCCGAAGCTGACCTAACCCTCACCATCGCCAAGCACCCCCACGACCCCCTCTCTGCCGACCTCACCGCCGCCGGCTTCCCCGTCCAAGTCATCGGCGACGCCCGGGAGCCGGGTCGCATCCTGTCGGCCGTTGCTGACGCCCACGACGTCGACTTCGGCGGGTAATTGTCTCGGTCGAAACCCCTACTGCTCGGCCGTGCCCAGGTAGGACGCTTGCAGGTCGGGGTGGGCGAGGAGGTTTTCGGCGGTGTCGGATAAGACGACGCGGCCGGTTTGCAGCACCCAGCCCCGGTCGGCGATGGACAGGGCCATATTGGCGTTTTGCTCCACCATGAAGATGGTGACCCCGGTGGCGTGGATCTGCTGGATGAGGGCGAAGTTCTGCTGGACCAAGGCCGGGGCCAGCCCCATGGAGGGCTCGTCCATGAGCAGGATCTGGGGCCGGGCCATCAAAGCTCGGCCAATGGCAACCATCTGCTGCTCACCGCCCGACAGGGTGCCCGCCTTCTGGTTGAGCCGCTCCTTCACTCGGGGGAACAGCTCGAATACCCAGTCTCGGTCGGCGGCGATCCCTTCGGCATCGGTGCGCAGAAACGCTCCCATCTCCAAGTTTTCGCCCACCGAGAGGCGCTTGAACAGCCTCCGATTCTCCGGAACCATCGTTACCCCGAGCGCCACCCGTTCGCGAGTGGGTTGGTGGGTCACTATTGACCCGTTGAGCACCACATCGCCGGTGGTGGGCTTCACCATGCCGAGGATGGTCCGCAGCGTGGTCGACTTGCCGCTGGCGTTGCCGCCCAACAGGCACACCAGCTCGCCGGAGTAGATGGCCAGATCAACGTCTTTGAGGATGTGGACTGCCCCGTAATGGGTGTTCACCCCCCGCAACTCCAGCACCAGCTCAGCGCGGGTGGGTGCCCCTTGCTGGGCCGGTGCAGAAGTCTCGGTATTGGGCATGTCCCAGCTCATCGGGCGCTCAATTCCCGTCTGACGTCTGGCCCAGATAGGCCTCGATCACCTGCGGGTTGGCCGACACCTCGGCGTAGGAGCCCCGGGCAATGGCCTCGCCGTGGTCCAGCACTACCACTCGGTCAGAGATGTCCCGCACCACCGACATGTCGTGTTCGATGAGCACGATGGTGAAGCCCATCTCATTGCGGAGCTTGCCGATGAGCTGGGTCAGCTCGGCCGATTCCACCGGGTTCATGCCCGCCACCGGCTCGTCTAAAAGGAGGAGCTTGGGGCTGGTGGCCATGGCCCGGGCGATCTCCAGGCGGCGGCGGTTGGCGTACGACAGCATCGAGGCCGGCTGGTCGAAGCGGTAGCCGGTGAGCCGGGTGCCGAAGAAGCCCAACACCTCCTGGCCCCGGATCCGCACTTGCTCCTCTTCGGTGCGGAACCTGCGGGTTTGGAGGAGTGCGTCGAACATTCGTTGGTGGGTGCGGCAGTGCTGGGACACCATCACGTTTTCCAGCACCGTCATATTGTTGAACAGCCGCACATTTTGGAAGGTGCGGGCGATGCCCCGGGCAGTGATCTTGTTGGGGTCGAGCCCCAACAGCGACCGGCCCTCAAATATGAGCTCTCCCTCTGAGGGCTTCACCATCCCGCTAACCACGTTGAAAAAGGTGGTCTTTCCCGCCCCGTTGGGGCCGATCACCGCCACGATCTCGCCCTCTTCCACGGTGAAGTCCAGATTGTTGAGGGCATGCAGACCCCCGAACTCAACGTGCAAACCGGTGATCTCCAGCATCGGGTGGGAGCTCACGGCCGGCCCTTTTCGCGGTTGCCGCCTTCGTTGGCCACGTCATCGGCCACAACCTGGGCCCGTAGCCAGGCATCCTGGTTCATCTCGTCGACATGCAGCTCTCGGGCCCGTCGCGCGCTGGGGATCAGGCCCTCGGAGCGCTGAAGCATCATCCACACCAAGAGCGCGCCGTAGATCAGGATCTTGTACTCGGCAAACTCCTGGAGCAGCCCCGGCTGGTTGGGTCCGCCCAAGACGCCGATGAGCACCACCGCCCCGGCGATGACCCCGGCGATGTTGCCCATGCCCCCGAATATCACTACCACCAGGATCACGATCGACACGATGATGGCGAAGCTGTGGGGGAAGATCGACCCCACCTTGGCCGACAAGATGGCGCCGCTGAACGAACCCAGCACCGCACCGGTGACAAACGCCATGAGCTTGGCGCTCACCGTGTCCACCCCCATGGCCTCAGCCACGCTCTCGTCTTCCCGGATGGCCATCCAGGCCCGCCCGATGCGGGAGTTCTCCAGCCGCCACGAGACATAGACGGCGATGGCACAAAAGACCAGCACCAGATACAGCACCGATCGAGGCTCGAATCCCCGCACAGTGGCCAGCCCGAATACTTCTACGCCAGGGATGTTGGTGATCCCCTGGGCGCCATTAAATGTGCCCGAGAGCCAGTCGGACAACAGCAGGACTCGGATGATCTCGCCGAATCCCAGGGTGACAATGGCCAGGTAGTCGCCCCGCATCCTGATCACCGGGGCGCCGATGAACAGCCCGGCCAGCCCGGCCAACAGCATGGCCACGAACAGGGCCCCGAACCACGGTATCTCCGCGTCGAACCGGGGCGACCCTGGCGAGGTGAGCACGGCCACGCTGTAGCCGCCTACCGCGAAAAAGGCCACGTAGCCCAGATCGAGGATGCCAGCCAGCCCTACGATGATGTTGAGCCCCAGCGCCAACAGGATGAACAGTCCCACGTTGGCCAGCAGTTCGTTGGTGAGCCGGCCCAAGAACAGCGGGAGAACCACGATGGCGGCCACGGCAAGCACGAGATTCACCAACCGCCTGGTCGGAATGCGCCGCCACCTTGGTCGAGTTGCACCGGAACCGCCGACAGTGGTTGCCCTCTCGCCCCGAGCAGCCTCCGCAGCCCGGGCCGAGGAGTCTCGAAAGGCCGCCAGCCCGGTCATCACCCCAGCAGCAGCTACCGCAACCACAATGGCCGCGGGGTAGGTGAGCCCGCGCTTGGGGCCATAGAGCCAGTCCGACACCGCCTCGATATGGAACCCTTGGGTCAGATCGGTGATCACGCTCTCAAGTACCGCGGTGCCGAAAACCGACAACAAGACAATGACTGTCGTTCGGCTGATCCGGGAGCTTGCCCAGTGCATCCCGCCGCCCAGCGCCCCGGTGCCCGCCCCGATCACCGGCCAGATGAGCGCCCCCAGCCACACCGACTCCCCAAATTCCAAGATCTCCAGGAGCTGGGGACTCCAGTTGACCAGCGGGTCGCGGATGTCGAAGTGGGTTATCCCCACCACCAGCAAGGTGAGGCCGGCGTTGCCCAGCAACCCGGCTACCGCGCCGGCCATAGCGTCCCGACCGCCTCTGGCGTAGGCCGTCATCCCCTCGAGTACCTGCTCGCGGCCCACCCAGTAGCCCACCACCAGCGGCAGCCATAACAGAGACAGATATCCGAGGCTCAAGATCGGATCGATGAGCAGACGCCGGTCGAAGGTGACCGGCATGCCCGAGAGCGCGATGAACACTTGCCCAAAGGCCAAGATGGCGCCAGCCCGCACCAGCTTCTGCCAGTCTTGGTCCAGCAATCGCCGACGGCGTGCAGCGGCGGGCAATGCGCTCTGGGCGGTGGGGAACTCCCCGGTCACGGTCATGTGCGCTCCTCTGAGGGGAGTCGCTCGCCGAAGATGCCGCTGGGCCGCACCAGCAACACGATGATGAGCACGGCAAACGCCACTGCGTCGCGCAGCTGTGAGGGTCCGCTAACCCCCAGCGGTTCCAGGATCATCAGCGGGCCGAGAGATTCGGCCACCCCGATGGTGAGGCCCCCGGCCATCGACCCCCCGAGGTTGCCGATGCCGCCCACCACCGCGGCGCTGAACGCCTTGATCCCGGGCAGGAATCCGGCGGTGTGGAGCACGCTATTGAACAACAGCCCCCACAAGATGCCGGCCACCCCGGCCATGGCCCCACCCACCGCGAACGTTTTCACGATTATGCGGTTGACGTCGATGCCCATGAGCGAGGCGATCTCGGCGTCTTCGGCCACCGCTCGCATGGCCTTGCCAGTCTTGGTCCGCTCCACCAGGTACCACAGCCCGGCCATGGCCATGGCGGCCACCACCAGCACCAGCATTCTGGTGCCCTGGATTTCCAGGAATGTCCGCTTCTCGGTGAGCCAGTCGGGCATCTTCGGATACGACTTCGTACCCGGTCCGAGCAACACCAGGATGAAGTTCTGGAGGAAGAACGACACGCCGATGGATGTGATGAGCGGAATGAGCCGGGGTTTGCCTCGCAGGGGACGATAGGCCACCCGCTCCATGATCACTGCGGTGATGGTGCACACCGCCATGGACAGAATCACCACCAACAACAGGCAGAGCACGAAGTTGCTCTCCCAGTGGCCGGCCTCGGCCAGCTTGCTGGAGGTGATCGCTCCGGTCACGGCGCCGATCATGAAGACTTCGCCGTGGGCGAAGTTGATGAACCCGAGCACCCCGTACACCATCGAGTAGCCCAGGGCAATGAGCCCGTACATGGCCCCCTGGGCCAGACCGGCGATCACGAGATCCCGGAACTGCTTTCCAGTCAGGCTGATGGCATCGGGGTTGGCCCACTGGGCAAACGGGTTTTCGCTGTTGATGGCCTGGGCGATGAACGCCAGCAAACCGGCGCCGATGAGCGCCAGGGCGACAACCCGAAGGAAGGTGAGGAACCAGTCGACCCGGGTGCGTTGCTTGGTGGTCAACTGCATTGTTCTCGACCTGGCCGCCTCATGATCCCGCCAGGGCCAAGCCTACGACACCGCCGCCTCTTGCTAGCGGCGGTGTCGTTAGGACTGGACTAAGTCGTCAGGCGTGGCCCCTTAGGGGTACGAGAAGACGACGTTGTTCTTGCTGGCCTCGATGTTGGCCGCGCTCTCGTGGTGTATCACCGTGATCTTCTGAGAGGCGCAGTCGCCGAAGCTGTCGCAGCTCAAGGTCCCGGTGACGCCGCTATAGCTCGACACTGAGTTCAAGAACTGGCGCACCCCAGCCCGGTCGATGTGAAGATCGCCGTCATCCACCCACGATGCGGCCGCGATGGCGTCCAACAGCAGGGTTGCTGCGTCGTAGGAGTGACCCCAGAAGGCCGCTGATGGCAACTCGCCGTAAGCGGACTCATAGGCAGCCAAGATCTGATCGGCATTTTGCCCGGTGCCCTCGTTCGCGTTGGCGCCGAATCGGAGATCGGGGCCGGAGAAGTACATGCCCTCTGAGTCCGCTAGCTCCAGGAATCCGTCAACTAGCAAGCCATCGGCTGCAAGTAGCTGGGTGTTCTCCAAGCCCGAGACAGTAGGGGCCTGGGCCGCGATGTGATCGCCCTCGGGTGGGAATATGGGGAAGAACAACGCGCCAGGTGATCCGGTGGCCAACTCGGTTAGGGCGGGCACCATGTCGGTGTCGCCCTTGTTTATGCCGATAAAGCCGGTGACCGTTCCCCCGAGTTCTTCGTAGGCGTTGCTGAAGGCCTGGGCCAGTCCCTGGGTGTACGGGTCGCCGTCATGTAGGGCGGCGGCAGAGGAAATCCCGAGCTCTGAGTACACGAAGTTGGCCATTGCCGCACCCTGGACCAAATCGTTGTGCGCGGTGCGGTAGTAGCCCACGTTGTAGCTCTCACCGGCATTGCCCTCGAAGTCGGATGTGAGGGCCGGAGAGGTGTTGGATGGCGAGATCATGACCATGCCCGACTGGGTAACCAGCGGGGAGGCGGCAACCGCGGCGCCACTGCACGACGTGCCGATCACGCCGACAACCTGCTCGTCGGCCACGATCGTCTGGGCCGCGGCTTGGCCGCCTTCCGCTGAGCAGAGGTCGTCGAGGGGGGTGCCGAGGTCTACGGAGAAGCCATTGATGTCCCCGTAGTCGGCGATGGCCAGCTCGACGCCTCGCTGGTTGGGCAGGCCCAAAAAGGCCACCGGACCGCTGATGGCGTTGAGCGAGCGGATCTGGACAGACTCGCCTTCGGCGACAGTCACGATCCCGAGCGATCCATCGCCCAAAGCCGCACCCCGGCCGCCCGTGCCGCCGTCATCGTCGTTGCCGCAGCTCGTCGCCAGCAGTGCGAACACAGCCAACAAGGCAACGACAATGGAGAAAGAGCGCCGACCAAGTCGAATTGGTCCCAGAATTTCATATCGGCTCATAACGGGTCCTCCCCTGACACGTTTGTGCATAATCGGCCAATAGCGTAGCGCGCCCAGTCACGACCCTGACATGGGCAGCCCCAGGGATTCTGTAGGACTTGCCAGTGACCTATTCGGCCACCAGATCGGGGCCGATGTCGTCGAAGCGCCGCCGGCCGACCAGGGCCAGGGTGCGGTCGATGTCGGTGCGGTAGATGTCGAGCATCCGGGCCACTCCGGCTTCGCCGCCAACGGCCAGGCCCCAGAACCAGCTTCGCCCGCCCATAGCTGCCTGCGCGCCCAGCCCCCGGGCTTTGACAACGTCGGCCCCCCGTTGGCAGCCGCCGTCCACCAGCACCTCGGCCCGTTCGCCCACGGCCTCGGCGATGCGGGGGAGCACGGCGAAGGCGCCGGGCACTGAGTCGAGCTGGCGGCCGCCGTGGTTCGACACGATCACTCCGTCGGCCCCCCATCGCACCGCGGCCTCGGCGTCGGCCACCGTGATTACCCCTTTGACCAGCAGCGGCCCGTCCCACTCCCGCCGAAGCCAGGCCACGTCGTCCCAGGTGCGGGACGGATCGGCCAACTCTCGATCCACATAGGCGCCAATGGCGCTGGCGTCGTCGCCGATGCCCAGCTCCACCAGGCTGCCGAAGGTGATGTCGGGTCCGGTGACCAGTTGGCGCAGCCACCGGAGCCGACGGGAGGTGTCCAGGGCGCTGTTCCACCGGATACGAGGGGGCAGCGACATGCCATTGCGGAGGTCGCGCTCCCGTTTGCCCACCACCGGTACATCCACGGTCAGCACCAGCGCCTCGTAGCCGGCGTCTCGGGCCCGGTGTACCAGCGACCGCACCACATCGGGGCTCTTCCACAGATAGAGCTGGAACCAACGCCGCCCATCGGGTGCGGCTTCAGCGATGTCCTCCAGCGAATAGCCCGACCCGGTGCTCACCGCGAACACCGTGCCTGCGGCAGCCGCGGCTCGAGCTGCGGCCAGCTCCCCTTCGCGGTGGACCAGCGTGGCCAGTCCGGCCGGAGCCAGCAGGAACGGCAACGACACCGGGCGGCCCAACACGGTGGTGGACACCTCCCGGTCGGCCACGTCCACCAGATAGCTGGGGGCAAGTTCCACTGCGTCGATGGCGGCTCGGTTGGCAGCGATGGTCAGCTCGCCCTCCGCACCCCCTTCCACAAAATCGAACACCATCTTGGGCAGCCGGCGCCGGGCGGCCTCCCGGAGGTCGGCATAGGTGTGCCACCGGTTGGCCCCCTTGGGGGCTCGGGCCAGCATCCGGCTCAGGTCCCGGAGCCTCATGAGCCTTCTGTCCCCGATGGCATGGCCGCAGCCAGAAGCCGGGTGACGGTTCGCAGCGCGGGCACCTCCAGCCCGTGGCCGTCGGCGATCTCCACCAAGTCGGCGAACACCGCCTGCACCTCGAACGGCCGGCCACGATCGATGCTCTGCAAGATCGACACTCGCACCTCGGTCTGCCCGGCCGCCTCCATGCGCTCTCCCACGGCTCGGAGTCGCTGGTGGGCCTCGGTTCGGCTCTCTTGGGTGAGCGCCCTTACCTGGAACGGCCCGTGGCCGTCGATCAGCTCCACCCCTTCGGCAGCAGCGATGGCCGCTCCCTCGCACATCAGGTCGTAGAACACGTCCCGGGTCTCAGGGGTGAGGAACACCCGGTGGTACACCATCCGGGTGAGGCCCACCACCGCCATGGCGGCAGCCGCCAGCACCCCCTTGGACCACAGCGCGGGGGCGATGTCGTCGTGGACTTCGACCAGTCGTCCGGGCAGGGCATCGGCGATGACGGCCGCCGTGCCCGTTGCGGTGGAGGGCAGATCGCCCAGCAGGGTGACACCGTCAAAGGTGTGATGAGCTTGGCCGGGCTCACCCAGAGTGCCGCCCACCAGCGACACGCAGCCCACCGCGGCCGAACCGAACCGTGCGGCCAGCGGCTCGGCTTGGCGCACCCCGTTCTGCACCGAGAAGGCGGCCTGAGCCGAGCCGCGGTAGCCGCCAAGCAGTTCGTCGTTGTCAAATGCCTTGCTGGCCAACAGCAGAATGTCGCAGTCGCCAGCATCAGCTGGGTCGACCACCGCTTTCACCGCCACCGGAGGCCGGTCGTCGATGCGCAGCCCGTCTCGGTTCACCGCCTCGGCGTGGGCAGCACGGGCCACCAGAGTCACATCAGCACCGGTCTCAGCAAGCCATGCCCCGTACACCGAGCCCAGCGCACCAGCGCCCAGCACAACCACGGTCGTCATTGGCTAGCTCCCATCTGTGCCATACCCTAGAGCCATGACTGCTCCGGAGATCGTCCACGACATCGTGCTGGCCTGTCGGGCCTTGACCGCACGGGGGTGCGACACCGGCATTGGCGGCCATGTCAGCGTTCGGGCCACCGGTGAAGACGCGTTCTGGATCAATGCCTTCGACCGAACCCTGGGAGAAGTCACCGCCGATGACGTGATGAAGCTCGATTACGAGGGCAACCTGCTGGAGGGCAATCGGGAGGTAAGCCTGGGGTTCGAGTTCCACGCCGGCGTTTACCAGCACCGCAGCGATGTGAACGCCATCGTCCACAGCCACGGCCGGTGGATCACCGCGCTGGCCTCGCTGGCCCGCCCGTTGAAGATGCGCCACAACCTGTGCTGCATCTTCCACGACGACCAGGTGCTCAGCCCCGACGACCGCTTCGAGTCCATCGGGCCGGCCATCGAGACCAACCACACCGTGATAATCCCCTGGCACGGGGCCATCACCGTGGGTGCCAGCCTGGCCCGGGCCGCCGCCCTCCACGCCACCCTGGAAGACCAGGCCCAGCTCGATGTGACCCTTGAGCCCACCGACGCCCCCGAGATCCCCGAGCACCTGCGACTGGGGCTGAAGAAGTTGGTGGACGACCAGGCCGGCTACTTGGAGCAGACCTGGACCCTCATGCGCCGCCAAGGCCAGCGCCACCTCGACGCCCACCCCACCGGCTAGAAGCGACTAGGCCAGACCCGCCATAGAGGCCAGCTCGAAGGGCTGGCTGGTTAACCACTCTTTCCAGCCGCCGGTGCCGAACAGCTCGTACTCGTCGGTGCGGACGTGGAAGGAGTCGGGCTCGATCACCTCGATCTCGGCCCCGCCGGGCGCATTGGGGTGAAAGGCGCAGTACACCAAGTCTTCTTCCCGGCTGCCGAGCATCGACTGGTAGTCGGCCGACTGGTGCGGCGGGCGGGAAAAGTCGGTCTCTAGCACTAGGTCGAACACCGGCATTCCCGAGGCCCGGGCAACTGCGGCCGCCGCACTGATGGCCTCGTCGGCGGCTTGGGTTCCAGATGAGCTGGCCACATGGCGATTCGGTCCGTAGTCGGCCAGCGAGTCGCATATGAGCACTGGCACCCCATAGTCGATGCCCACCGCCACGTAGCGATCGCACCACTCCGGGGCCAGCGCCGAGCCCATGTGGGCATCGAGATGGGTCACATTGATCCCCGCGGCCAATGCCCGGTCGATCTGGGCCCGCCACTCATGCTCCACCGCCTCGGGATGGGCGTTGCGGCGCACATCAGCCACGGTGCGCCACAAGTAGCCGTCATCATCGACCAGCCCAGACGACGGGCCTGCCGAGCTCACCGGCCCCCAGCGGTAGTGGGCTTTCTCGGCGTTGAGGGTGAGGTGGATGCCGCAGTCGAGGGTGTCATCAATGGCCGCAATCTCGGCGATTTCACTGAACCACGGGCAGGGCACCATCACCGAGCCAGAGGTGATCGTGCCGAAGTGTGATAGCTCAACGTAGGCCCGGTTCGCCCCATGGCACATCCCCACGTCGTCGGCATGGATCACCAGTCGAGTCACTGTTTCGAAACTAGTCCGCTTACCATCTTGTCGTGGCTCTGAGTCATTTCCCGCCCACCGCCGACCCAGCCGACGTAAGCGACCACCTGCGCCGATTCGGCTACGCCATTGTCGACGACGTGGCCGACTCGGCCACCATGGACCGGCTCGAAGCCGAGGCCATGCCCTACATCGAAGCCTCCGACGCAGGGCGAGACGAGTACGACGGGCGCTTCACCCGCCGAACTGGTGCTCTGGTAGCCCGCTGTCCCACCGCTCGCCAGTTGGTCATGGATCCGTTCGTGGTCGGCACGGTCAGCCATTTCCTCGGCCATGTGAGCGCGGTGCAACTTCACCTCACCCAGATCATCTCGGTGGAGTCGGGGGAGACCCGCCAGAAGCTGCACCGAGACGAGATGGCCTTCGACTTCTTCCCATTCGACGCCGACTACCACGTGCAGTGCAACACCATGTGGGCGCTTACCGACTTCACCGCCGAAAACGGCGCTACCCACATTCTGGCCGGCACCTCCGGGATCGACGACGAACCATCCCTACGCATGCCCGATGCCCAGGCCGAAATGCGCCGGGGGAGCGTGTTGTTCTACGACGGCAAGGTGCTCCACGGTGCAGGGGCCAACGCCAGCAAGGGCGTGCGTCGGGGGGTGAACATCACCTACGCCGTGGGCTGGGTGCGCCAAGAGGAGAACCAGTATCTGGCCTGCCCCCCAGAGATCGCCCGCACCCTCGACGACGACCTGCTGCGAATGATGGGCTACACCCAGGGCGCCTTCGCCCTCGGCTACGTCGGCGACCAGACCGATCCGCTGGCCGCGCTGCGGGGCGGCACCGACAAGGCCAAGACCATCGGCACGGTGGCTGAATTCAACGAGAATGCTCGCGAGTTCGTCACCGACATCGACGACCTGGGCCACTAGCGTCATCTCACCGGTCATCGGCTACCGTGCCGCCATGGCTCTGATCACCGACCCGTTCCATGCCGGCATTGTCGTCGCTGACATCGAGGAGGCCATGGCTGAGATATCGGCCGCCACCGGGGTGACGTGGCACTCCTTGCAGTCGCTCGACCTCGACTTGCTGGTGGACGGCGAAGTGGTTTCCACCAGCGTGCGCTTCTCCTACACGGTGGAAGGCCCAGTGCAGCTTGAGCTGGCCGAGGGCCCCAAAGGATCGTTCTGGGACGCCGACCTCTACGAAGGGCTCAACCACCTCGGCTATTGGACCGACGACCTCCACGCCGACATCGAGACGCTCATGGCCGGGGGTTGCGAGCTTGCCTACGGCGGGGCCAGCGCCGACGGCGGCATTGAGGGGTTCGCCTTTTTGGTTCCGCCCAGCACCGGCCAGAGGATCGAGCTGATCGATGTGGCCATGCGGCCCGCGTTCGACCGCTGGTTCGCGGGCGGGGAGTTCGGCTGATGGCTTTCCGGGGGCTTAGGCCATGACCACTACGCTTGACAACGTGACCGTCCCCGCCGCGTTCGATCAGATTCCGGTGGTTGACCTCGGCCCGCTGTCGGGTCCGCTCGATCAGCGGATGGAACTGGCCGAGGAGCTGTGCCGGATCTGCCACGAGGTCGGCTTCCTGCTGGTGGTGAACCACGGGGTGTCCGACGATCTGAGCGACAACATCTACGCCATGTTGCGGAAGTTCTTCGCCTTCTCCGACGAGCAGAAGGCCCTGATCGACAAGCGGTGCTCCCGCCATTTCCGCGGCTGGGAGCCGGAAGGCGCCGAGTACACCAACAACCGCCCCGACATCCGAGAGCAGATCGACTGGTGGACCGAGTGGCCCGCCCATCCCAAAGACGTCGAGCCCTACTATCTCCGCCTGCTGGGCCCCAACCAGTGGCTGCCCGACGACATCTTGCCCGGACATCGAGAGCTCACCAATCAGTGGTTCGACGAACTGGGGGGCTTGGCCAATCGCCTTTTGGGAGCACTCTCGCTGGGGCTGGGACTGGCCGAGAACCACTTGGAGCAGTTCTTCGGAGCCCAAACCATGTCGCTGGCCAAGTTCATCCACTATCCCCCCACTCCCGAAGGCGAGGCCGGGGTTAATGCCCACCGCGACACCGGGTTCTTGACCGTTCTGGATCACGGTCCCACCGCAGGGCTGCAAGTGCAGAACCAGGAGGGGGAGTGGATCGATGTCCCCTCCATAGAGGGGTCGTACGTCATCAACCTAGGCGAGACCCTCCAAGCCATGACCGGCAACTACCTGGTGGCCACCGCCCACCGGGTGATCACCACCGACGAGCGCTACTCAGCCGGCTATTTCCACGGCCCGTCGCTGGACGCGTGTCTGTCGCCGCTGCCCCTGCACGAGCGCTTCGCCACCGCCGTGGCCGCCAGCCCCCACCACAACTCCGCGGGGTTCATGGCCAGCATCGCCGAGACCACCGCCGGCGTGGCCGAGATGTCCAGCTCCTACCGCCCCTCTACCTACGGCGAGCAGCTCTGGAACTACTTCTCCCGCAGCTATCCTGAAAACGTCGCCACCCACTACGGCTGAGTAAAGGGGAACTCGCAAAGGGTACGGCCCGGAGCGGGGTTGGGCTTCGCTCCGGGCCGTGGGGGGTGGTTGGTGGTCGGGACCGGCGTCGATCCGGTGACCTTCCGCTTTTCAGGCGGACGCTCTGCCTACTGAGCTACCCGACCGTGTTCTGTTGTGCGGTCCCGACGGGATTTGAACCCGCGACCTCCGGCTTGACAGGCCGGCGTGCACTCCAAACTGCACCACGGGACCTTGTTGTCGCTGCCCCGGAGGGCAGTGTTGTTGCTGCCCCAGGGGGCAGATTAATCCCTGGCCCTCAATGAAGGAAACAGAGATCTTGTACCCCCAACGGGATTCGAACCCGTGTTACCGCCTTGAAAGGGCGGCGTCCTAGGCCGCTGGACGATGGGGGCTCTCGACCCGCTAGGGCCGAATCACGATAGCAGCCCGTCCTGACGGAAACGCATTGAAAAAGAGATACCATGACCTCGACCAAGTTGAGGCAGAGGAGGCAAGAGCGTGGAGAACGAAGTCTGGCGCTGGCTTTGGACGTGCTCCGCGGTGGTCTTCTCGCTGGCCGAGGTGTTCACCGCCGGTTTCTTCCTGCTCCCCTTCGCCATTGGAGCTGCGGCCGCGGCGGTTTTGGCCTGGTTAGACGTCCACATTCTCTGGCAGTGGCTGGTCTTTTTTGTGGGCAGCGCCGTCAGCTTCGTCTACTTGCGCCGATTCGTCCGCCGTCTGGACCACGATGAGCAGCCCCGAGTGGGGGCCAATCGGCTCATCGACGCCCATGGCAAGATCATCGAGCGGGTGGACGACGACGCCCAGACAGGCATGGTCCGCGTCGGGGGCGAGGAATGGCGGGCCTCTTCCGCCGAACCCCTAGAGGTCGACACCCGGGTCATGGTCACCGAAATCGACGGCACCCGCCTGGTGGTCGTGCCAATTCCCCAAGAGCAAACAACTGAGAACGCAGAAAGCTAGGAAGCAGTCATGGAAGCAATCGTCGCCCTTTTCATCATCATCGCGCTGGTGCTCATCCTCATCGCCGCGCTGGGAATCCGCATCATCCGCCCCTATGAGCGGGGCCTCATCGAGATGCTGGGCCGATACCAGCACACGGTGGAATCCGGTTTGCGCTGGATCCTCCCGTTCGTGCAGCGCATCAGCAAGGTCGACATGCGGGAGCGGGTCATTGACGTTCCCCCCCAAGAGGTCATCACCAAAGACAACGTGGTGGTCACCGTCGACGCGGTGATCTTCTTCGAGGCCACCGACCCGGTGAAGCTCAAGTACAACGTGGGCAACTTCCAGTTGGCCGTTACCAAGCTGGCCCAGACCAACCTGCGTAACGTGATCGGCGATCTCGACCTCGATGCCGCCCTCACCTCCCGAGAGCTGATCAACGGCAAGCTGCGCCAGATCCTTGACGACGCCACCGACAAGTGGGGGACCCGGGTAGTGCGAGTAGAGATCCAGCGCATCGAGCCGCCGCCCGACGTCACCGAGGCCATGCACCGGCAGATGAAGGCCGAACGGGATCGCCGGGCCATCGTCACCGAGGCCGAGGGCGACAAGCGGTCGGCCATCTTGCGTTCCGAGGGTCTCAAGCAGAGCCAGATCTTGGAAGCAGAGGGTGAGGCCGAGGCCATCAAGCGGGTGGCCGACGCCGACCGCTATCAGAAGGAGACCGTGGCCCAAGGCGAGGCCAACGCCATCGAGTCGGTGTTCGGTGCCATCCATACAGGCGATCCCACCCCCGACCTCATTGCCATCCGCTATCTCGAAGCCCTCCAAGAGGTGGCCAACGGCCAAGCCACCAAGATCTTCCTGCCCCTCGACACCAGCGGCTTCACCAACGCGGTGGCCTCTTTGTCGGAGATCGCCCGAGCCGGCCAGGGCGAGCTGGCTTCCCGGCCAACTGAGGAAGGCGAATAGTCACAGCTCGGAGGCTGACGCCTCCACCAGATGCTCTAGCAGCCAGCCCAGATACCAGTAGGCCGATCGAGCCACTGATTCAGGGGTGTCCGCCTCATCTTCATCGAATTCGACTTCGTCTTCTTCGCTGACTGCCAGACGTGTGCCGAGCACCAATCGGATGTCGTTGACCGCCCCCATCCAGGCGGCCAACTGCTCTTGATCAAGGACGGTTGCCTCGGCCAGCTCAGCCACCATGTCGAGACGGTCCAACCGCTTCGACACCAGCTCGTCTCGTACCATCTCCTGGTACTCGGCCTCGGCATCGGGATCGTCGGGCCGAGCAGTGGGGAACAGGCGGGTCAGCATCTCGTCACCCGGATTGTCGGCTAGCACCGCCCGCAGATCGGGAACGATGGCGGCGATCAGCGCCCGCTCGTCCTCCCGCAGATTCAGGTTGTACGTCCCGTCCCCGCTGGGCTCCACCGGCCGTTGAGGCGCCATCAGCTTCTCTCTTCCTGGTCGCGGCCAGACATCATCCGCATCCTGTTGACCCGAAACGCCATCAGTCGTCGTGCTCCATGGTGGCCCACAGTCCGTGCTCATGGAGGCGAAACACGTCCATCTCCGCCTTTTCTCGGGGGCCATCAGACACCACGGCTCGCCCCTTGTAGTGGACGTCCAGCATCAGCTGGGTGGCCTTCTCCTTGCTGTAGCCAAACAGTTTCTGGAAGACGAAGGTCACATACGACATCAAGTTGATGGGATCGTTCCATACGATCACCTTCCATGGCCGGTCGGGCCGGACGTCGATGTCGTCGTCGGGCTGTCTCACCTCGGCCGGGGCGACCTCGACGGGGGCGGGGGGAGTCATGCCGACACTGCCTGGGCAACGTTGGCCTCGGCTGGCACGAGCGGGCCTCTCACGTTTAGCCAGAAGAACACGATGACAATCCACAGTAGGGCGGCGCCGGCGATATGGGCGCCCACTAGCAGAACCGGCACGCCGGTGAAGTACTGCACATAACCGACAAGCCCCTGGGCCAGGGCCACCCCCAGCACAATCCGCCCCCACATTTGGACCCGGTCGGGGGCCCGACGATTCCACAGCCACCACACCAGGCCGGCCAATACCACCAAAAGAGCCACCACCGTGGAACCGTGGATCTGGGCCACGTCCCTAACGGCCACGTCGATGCGCTCGGCATCCTCGTCGCCGCCATGGGGTCCGGCGCCGGTGACGATGGTGCCGGTCACGATCACCACCGAGGTGAGCGCCACCACCACGTTCCCCACCCAATGGGGGCGGACCCTCGGCTCGCCTCGGTGCTCCCCTTCGTCGGAGGCCCGCCAGAGCAGCACCACCGCATTCCACAGCAGCACCATGGACAACAGAAAGTGGCCGATCACTAGCGCCGGGGGCAGCTCGTACAGCACCACTAGCCCGCCCAGCACGATCTGGGCCAGCACGCCGGCCACCAATCCCCACGACAGCCACACCAGATCAGCCCGCCGCGGTACCCGCCAGTGGGAGCCCAGCACGGCGGCGATCACGATGGCCGACACCAGGCCGGTGATGAGCCGGTTGATGAACTCGATCATGGCGTGGGTTTCCAGCGGTGCCACCAATTGGTCGTTCTCGCACGCGGGCCAGTCCGAGCAGCCCAGCCCCGAGCCGGTGAGCCGAACCGCGCCTCCGCTCACAATGATCAATGTCAGAAGGGCCAGCGCCCCAACGGTGATCTTGCGATAGGTAGCGGGGGAAACCCGGGGTTGGATCACGCCTGAATTGTACGGGTCGCCTACGACAGTCGGTCATCCCAAGCAGGTGTTTCGCGGGGTCTTTGCCAAGGCATCGGCGCGCTCTCGATACCTTGGCCTGCTCAGCGCTGAAACCGTACTCTGGACACGTCATGGGTCTTACCCAATTGTCTCCTCACAGCCGCACGCGGCCGGTGCGGGCATACATCGCTCTCACCAAACCCCGCATTATCGAGTTGCTGCTGGTTACCACGGTGCCCACCATGGTGGTGGCCGACCGGGGCATCCCCTCGGTGTGGCTCATGGTGGCCACTGTTGTGGGCGGCACGCTGGCCGCCGGCGGGGCCAACGCCATCAACATGTTCGTCGACCGCGACATCGACCGCCTCATGGAGCGCACCAAGAACCGCCCACTGGTCACCGGCGAAGTCGCCCCGGGCCGAGCGCTGGTGTTCGCCATTGCTCTGGAGGTGCTGGCCTTCGCGTGGCTGTGGGGATTCGTGAACCTGCTCAGCGCGGTGCTGGCCGTGTCGGCCACCGCGTTCTACGTGTTCGTGTACACGCTGTGGCTCAAGCGCACCTCCACCCGCAACATCATCATCGGCGGGGCCGCCGGGGCAGTGCCGGTGCTGGTGGGCTGGTCTGCGGTGACCAACAGCCTCGGCTGGGCGCCGCTGGTGCTGTTCGGCCTCATCTTCTATTGGACGCCACCCCATTTCTGGGCCCTGGCCATCCGCTATCGGGACGACTATCAAGCGGCCAACGTGCCCATGCTTCCGGCGGTGGCCAGCACCCGCACCACTGCGGTGCGAATCATCGGCTACACCGTGGTGCTGTGGGGCCTGTCTGTTTTGTTCAGCGCGGTGGGCGAGATGGGACTGGTGTATTTGATCAGCGCGGTGGTGCTGGGCGCCGTCTTCTTGTACTTCGCCGTGCAGGTGCTGCGCACTGAGACCACCGCTTCGGCCATGCGACTGTTCTCCTATTCAATTACTTACATCACCCTGCTGTTCGGAGCGATGGTGATCGACCAGGTGGTTCGCACCGGTGTCTGACGAAAAAACCCGATCCCAGCGGGTGTTTCGGCAATGCTGTCTGATGCGAGAAACGGCATGGGCGATGTGTAGAGTTCCGACCCACACCCGCCTTCGTGGAGCACGATGACCCTCACTGAGACGAGGCCAGAACCAGACGCGGTCGCGGCAGGCGGCGACTCCGGACCTACGGTCCAGTCGTCGCCCGACCAATGGACCCCGCCCACTGGTTTGGCCCGATTCCTGAGCACCGGCGATCACCAGACCATCGGCCAAATGTATGTGGCCTTCGCCCTGCTCCTTTCCGGGCTGGCCCTCGCCCTCGGCATGTTGATCGGCATCGAGCAGGCCGACATCGACGGCGGCTTCGGCATCTTCACGAACTCCAACGAGCTCTTCCAGGTCTTCGGCCTGTACCGGACCACTTTGATTTTGTGCGGGCTGGTGCCGCTGTTCTTGGGCCTGGCCACTGCGGTGATCCCTCGCCAGCTCGGCGCCTCCTCGGTGGCCTTCCCCCGGGCGGCGGCGGCCGCCTTCTGGACCTGGCTGGTGGGCGCCATCACCCACATCGCGGCCACGTTCTCCTACGGAGGGCTGGGCTCGGTGCAAGCCGATGTCGCCCGCGGGCAGTCGGTGGAGCTCACCGTGCTGTCGCTAGGCATGATCGGGCTAGGCCTGCTGGCCGGGGCTGGAGTGATCTTCACCACTATCGTCACCCAGCGCCCGGCGGGCATGGACCTGCTCCAGGTGCCCGCCTTCTCCTGGTCGATGCTGGTGGCCACCGGAGTGTGGCTGTTTTCGCTGCCGGTGCTGCTGGCCAACCTGGTTATCTCCTGGGTGGACATGCGGGGGGCCGACGCCGTGGGCTTCGGTGGGGGAGATGCGCCGTTCGAGCAGGTTGCCTGGGCGTTCGACGCCCCCCAGGTGTACGCCTGGGTGATCCCCATGCTCGGTATCACCGCCGAGGTGTTCACCGCCGCCCACCGCAGCCGCCCCAAGATGTTCGAGCCCATGGCCGTCATCGTGGGCGCCTTCGGGTTCTTCGCCTTCGGCGCCTGGGCGCAGAGCTTCTTCGACAGCGCCGACCCAACGGCCAACGACGCCCACATCGTCACCAACGAGGTGGTGTTCACGGCATTCGGCTTGGCCATCGCCCTGGTGGTGCTGGCCTACGGAGGCTGGCTGGCCTTCAACGCCGTGTCGGCGGGCCAGCGCCCGCAGATCACCCCGCAGTTCGCGCTGGTCACCATCTCGGGAGCTCTTCTGACCGCGGCGGTCGTCGCCGGGGTGCTTCGGGTGGCCGAGCCCGCATTGGGGGTACTGCGGGAGTTCGACGACGACGTGTGGCGGGGGTTCTTCGACGCCATGGACGATCTGGAGGGCTCCAGCCTGGTCACCGGGATGATGAACTTCGCGGTGCTGGGCGGATTGCTGGCCGCGGTAGCCGGCCTCTACCACTGGGCGCCGCGTGTGCTCGGTCGTCCCCTCAATGTGCCGCTGAGCTATTTGTCGGTGCTGCCGCTGGCCGGTGGAGCGATCTTGGTCGGGCTCACCGACGTGCTGAGCGGCTTTTTCGACCAGCCGGCCCGGCCCTACCAAACCAGCCGAATCGCCGATATCGACTCCTTGGGCTTCGTGGAGGCCCTCAACGTGATCGGGCTGATCGGCGCCATCGCAGTGTTGGGTGGCTTGGCGTTGGTGGCGCTGAACGTGGCCCGCAGTCTCACCTCGGTTCCCGAGGCTGAGGCTGACCAAGGAGGCGAGGCCTGATGGCCGATATCGCCGTCGGGACGCCCCTGGCCGCTCCACTTCCCCGCCAGCGCACCTTGCTGGTGGGCACCGTGTTCGGTACCGCTGCCGCGCTCATGTACTTTGCCGCCTTGTTCGGCGTGTACCTCCGCCAGCGGTCCGACGCCCTCGCCGGGGGCGGCGAGTGGATCCCGTCCGGGGCCGACATTCAACTGGCCCAGCCCACGGTGGCGGCGTGGACCATGTTGATGTCGGTGGTCACCATGCAGTGGGCGGTGTACTCCATCGCCCGGGACGACCGCACCCACGCCATATTGGCCACCACGCTGACCACGCTGTTCGGGTTCTCCGTGGTCATCACCACCTCTTTCCAGTACACCCAGATGGGATTGGTGGCCGACGAGTCAATCGCCGCTGCGTTGATCTACACCATCTCGGGGTCGCACCTGGCCATGATCGCCATCGGCCTGGTGTTCCTGCTCCTCATGGCCTTTCGGGCGCTGGGCGGCCAGTACAGCAGCCGTCAGACCGACGGGTTCGTGGCTGCGTCCATCTTCTGGTACGCCGTTGTATTCGTCTATGTCGTCATCTGGACGGCGATCTTCGTGCTGAAGTAGGCCGCTCGTGTTAGTCGTCGGATTCGCACCGCATCACCCAGGCCAGGGAGGGCAATAGTGTTCACCCCCGGCTTCAAATTGTTCTTCGGCTTTTTTGGTGCCGCAGTGGCCGCGGCCGCCGTCTACGGCGTGGCCAGCGGCAGCGGGGGGGACACCGAATACTTCGCGGTACTCAATGTGGAGACCTGGGTTGGCGTGCTCAGCCTGGGCTACAAGGGCGGTATCGGCGACCACGTCGGCTATGTGGTGCTGATGGGATTCGCGTTGCTGTCGGCGTTGGTGGCCGTGTTCTTGGTGGCCTTCCGCGACGCCGATGCCGAGTCGGTGGGCGAGCTGATGGACGACGGCCAAACTCCCGAGACCCAAGCCGACCTGGAGGCCAACTATTGGCCGGCCGTGGCCGCCTTCGGAGGGGGGGCGATGATCGTGGGGCTGGTCACCCACGCCACCATCTTCGTGATCGGGTTGGTCATCATGGGGGCGGCGATATTTGAGTGGATGCTCACCGCATGGTCCGATCGGGCCACCGCCGACCCGGTGGTCAACCGCAACCTCCGCAACCGCATCATGCGCCCCATCGAGTACCCGGTGACCGCGGCGCTCGGCGTGGCGGTTCTGGTGCTGGCCCTGTCACGAGTGCTGCTGACGGTCTCCGAGTTCAGCGCGGTGATCGTGGCCGGAGTGGTGGCCACTGTGATCTTCTTCATCGCGGTGGTGTTCGCAGTCGTCCCCAAGATCAGCCGGTCGATAATCGCCGGCACGGTGGCGGTGATCTGCGTCGGCGTATTGGTGGCCGGGGTTATCACCGCGGCGATGGGATCACGCGATTTCCACCACGAGGCACCGGCGTCCGAGCACGGAGAACCCGCCAGCGATCATGGAGAGGCCGAGTGATGGCTGCGATGTCATCGAGGGGCGGTGTCCGATGAGCAGTCGGCTCAAGGCGCTGGTCTGGCTATCGAGCCTGCTGGTGATCGCCGGCACCATCGCGCTGATCGTGGTGGGCATCGTGGTCACCGACGATCACCCGCTGTCCACCTTGTCTCCGGTGGGCCGCCAGGGCCGCGACATCGCCCGGCTCATCAACCCCATCTTCATCGTGGCCGGCGTGGTGTTCTTCTTGGTTCAGGGCGCGGTGCTGGCGCTGTGGTGGCGCTACCGGGTGGGTGGCTCCGAATCCGGCGACGGCGAGCACGGCTTCTACGAAGACGACGAGTTCCCCGACCAGATCCACGGCAACGACCGCCTCGAGATCGCCTGGACCATCATCCCGACGGTGCTTTTGGCCGTGATCTCGGTGTTCACCCTGGTGGCCCTGTTCGCCCTCGACGACGTGGAGGCCTCCGAAGAGGACTTGGTGGTCACTGTGATCGGCCAGCAGTGGTGGTGGGAATACCAGTACCACCTGGACGGCGACACCACGACTGCGCCCGACTTCGTGACCGCCAACGAGTTGGTCATCCCCGCCGGGTTCGACGTGGCCCTCGACATCAAATCACGCGACGTGATCCACTCCTTCTGGATACCCAAGTTGAACGGCAAGCGCGACGCGGTGCCCGGCCGCAGCCACGACTGGGTGATCCAAGCCGACAACCCCGGCCGCTTTCGGGGGCAGTGCACCGAGTTCTGCGGTCTCTCCCATGGCTACATGAAGATGGTGGCCGTGGCCCTCACCCCCTCAGAATTCGCCCAGTGGAGAGACAACCAGATGACTCCGGCGTCTGCTCCCGCCGAGGGCACGGCCGCAGCCGCGGGCTGGGAAGTCTTCAGCCAGCAGTGCGCCAGCTGCCACGCAGTCAACGGGCTCACCTCCGCGGCCAACCGAGGCGGCGCCGCTGAGTCGCCTCCCGACGATTGGGACATCTACGGCGAGTTCAACGGCGGCTACGCCGGTCCTGTCATCACCGACGAGCTAATCGCCGGCGCCGCCCCCAACCTGACCCACCTGATGACCCGAGGCACGTTCGCCGGATCGATTTTCGATCTCTATTTGGGCGCCGGCGACCACATCCCGTACCTGGAACTGGCCAACCAGGGGACGCTCAACCGGGGCGACCTGGAGGCCTGGATCTACAACGCCCCCGAGCGCAAGCCCGCCGATGCCGACGGCCTCCGGGGAATGCCCGCCCGCACCGGCTTGAGCCCGGACGACATCGACAATGTCGTTGCCTTCCTGTCCACCCTCGACTGATTGTGATTGCATGACCGTCACCGACCGCACGATCACCGCCCCAGAGGAGACCTTGGCGCTGCCAGCGGGCCCTGCCGTTGCCCACCGCCCCCTGGGCGTGTTCACCCGGCCTCAAGGCAGCGAGGGCTGGACGAGCTGGCTGTTCACCGTCGACCACAAGCGCATCGGCATCATGTACGGCGCGGCGGCCATGTTCTTCTTCTTGGTGGGCGGGGCCGAAGCCCTGTTCATCCGCCTCCAGTTGGCCACTCCCAACGGCTCGGTGATCGGCGCTGGCACCTACAACGGCGTGTTCACTATGCACGGCGTGACCATGGTGTTCCTGGTGATCATGCCCATGGCCGCGGCCTTCGCCAACTATCTGCTACCGCTGCAAGTAGGGGCCCGAGACGTGGCCTTTCCCCGTCTCAACGCCTTCAGCTTCTGGTGCTTCTTGGCCGGCGGCCTGCTGCTCGTCTCCTCGATCTTCATCGGCGGCTGGTTCCAGAACGCACCCGACGGCGGCTGGTTCAACTACGCCCCCAACAGCGGGCTGCCCTTCTCACCGTCCAAGGGGATCGACTTCTACGCAGTCGGCTTGCAGATAACCGGTATCGCGTCTCTGGTCAGCTCCATAAACCTGATCGTCACCGTGTTGAACATGCGCACCAAGGGCATGAGCTTCTTCCGAATGCCCGTGCTCACCTGGATGCTGCTCATCACCCAGTTCCTGCTGCTGTTCGCCATCCCGGTCATCACCGTGGCCCTGTTCTTGTTGATGTTCGACCGGCTGTGGGACGCCAACTTCTTCAACGTGGAGGCCGGGGCTGACCCGCTTCTATGGCAGCACCTGTTCTGGATATTCGGCCATCCCGAGGTGTATATCTTGATCTTGCCCGCCTTCGGGATCGTTTCGGAGATCATCCCCACGTTCTCTCGCAAGCCCCTGTTCGGCTACCACTTCATGGTCGCCTCCGGTATCGCCATCGGGTTCATGGGCTGGGGGGTGTGGGCCCACCACATGTTCACCTCGGGCATCGGGCCGCTGGCGGTGGCCGCGTTCTCGGTGTCCACCATGTTCATCGCCGTGCCCACCGGGGTGAAGATCCTCAACTGGCTGGCCACCATGTACCGGGGTCGACTGCGATTTACCACCCCAATGCTGTATGCCGTGGGAGTGGTGTCGATGTTCACCATCGGCGGGCTTTCGGGGGTGACCCATGCCATCGCCCCGTCCGACACCCAGCAGACCGACACCTATTACATCGTGGCCCACTTCCACTACGTGATCTTCGGCGGGGCGCTGCTCGGCCTGTTCGGCGGCTTCCACTTCTGGTGGCCCAAAGCGTTCGGCTACAAGCTGAATGAGGCGTGGGGCAAGGCCGCCTTCTGGATATTGCTCATCGGCTTCAACTTCACCTTCGGACCCATGCACATATTGGGCTTGCAGGGCATGTCCCGGCGCATTTCCACCTACCGGGCGGACGAGGGCTTCGCGCTGTGGAACATGGTGGCCACCATCGCAGCGTTCGTCATCGCCATCGGGGTGGCCATGTTCTTGTGGAACATCTACGCCAGTACCCGGAAATGGCAGCGGGCCGGCCGCCCCGACGTGGGTCCCGACCCGTGGGACGCCCGCGGCCTCGAGTGGATGACCGCCTCCCCGGTGCCCGAGCACAACTTCGACTCAGAGATAGAGGTGGAGCGCCTCGACGACTTCTGGCACCGCAAATACGGCGTCGACGAGAACCACCGGGTGGTGAGAACTGCCACCGCCGAAGAAGTTGCCCACGACGGCAGCAACACCAAAGTGCACCTGCCATCCCCGTCGTACTGGCCCATCGTTTTGGGCGGGGGGATCCTGCTGGTGGGCTACGGCCTTATTTACAACCTGTGGCTGGCCGCTGCCGGGCTGGTGCTTTTGGTAGGGGCCATCTACGGCTGGATTCTGGAGCCAGCCGACGACCCCGACGACGCTGGCCACCACGACGATCATCACGACGACGGCGATGACCACGGCGATCCCGCTGGCAACGGCGGACCGGACGGAGAGTCCGCCTCAGCCGCAGCGCCGGCTGATACCGAGGAGGCTGCGACCGTTGGCTGACACCATGGCTGCCGAGACGCCGGCCACCGAGGCTGCTGCCCACGCCGAGGAGCACCACACCAGCACCGGCATCTCCAATGAGAAGCTGGCCATGTGGGTGTTCCTGGGTTCGGAGTGCCTGCTGTTCGGCGGGCTTATCTCCACCTACATGTTCAACAAGGGCCGCATCGGCCCTAACGACATCGGCCCCAACGACGTGTTCGACATCCCGTTCACGTCGGTCAGCTCGTTCGTGCTGCTGATGAGTTCGCTGACCATGGTGTTCGCGGTGTCGGCCGTCGCCCGGGGCGATATTCGGGGCAACCGCATCTGGCTGGCCACCACCGCCGCGCTGGGGGCCACCTTTGTGGCCGGGCAGGTGTACGAGTTCACCGCGTTTTACAGCGAGGGCCTGGGCTTTACCACCAACCTGTTCGGCTCCGCCTTCTACGCCCTCACCGGCTTCCACGGTGCTCACGTCACCATCGGCATCATCATGCTGATGTCGTTGTATGTGATGTCGATGCGGGGCAACCTGGGGCCGGAGCGGGCCGAGACCGTAGAGATCATCGGTCTGTACTGGCACTTCGTCGATGTCGTCTGGATCGTGATCTTCACGATCGTGTACCTCTTCCCGCAATAGGATCAGCCATGGCCACCGTCACTCCTGAGTCTCCCGACACGGCCCACGCTCCCGAGCAGCACGCCCATCCCACCAACTGGCTCTATGTCAAGGTGGCCATAGCCCTCGCGCTGCTCACCGCGTTCGAGGTCTTCACCTATTTCGAAACGGTTCACGGGTGGGGCGACACCGCCATAATCATCATGCTGGTTTTGATGATGCTGGTGAAGTTCTTCTTGGTGGTGGCCTTCTTCATGCACCTGAAGTTCGACGCCCCGATCTTCTGGCGCCTATTCGTGTTCGGGCTGATATTGGCCATGGCGGTGTACATGGTCATGTTGACCGCGTTCCGCTTCTGGTAGACGGCCGATGGCCTTCGCCGCCGAAACCGATATCTGGCGGTTCCAGCCCCACGCCGAGGTCTGGCTAATCCTGCTGGCTGCCATTGCCATGGCCTGGTACGCGGCCCGGATCATCGCCCCCAAAGCCGCTCCGGCCGGCGAAGCCCCGTTTGCCCGCTACCACAAGCTGGCCTTCGTTGGGGCCATGGTGTTGCTGTGGGTGGCCAGCGACTGGCCGATGCACGACATCTCTGAGGAATACCTGTACTCGGTGCACATGATCCAGCATCTGCTCATCACCTTTGTGGTGCCCCCGCTGCTGTGGGCGGCTATGCCCGAGTGGCTGGCCCGGCTGGTGCTCAGCGGCGACGGCAGCGTCGGGGTGTGGGTGCGGCGGCTGGCCCGACCGGTATTAGCCGGGGTTCTGTTCAACTTCATGGTGGCGGTGAGCCACATCCCCTGGGTGGTCAACACCTCGGTAGAAAGCGGCGCCCTGCACTACTTCGTGCACCTGCTTTTGTTCGGATCCGC
This sequence comes from Acidimicrobiales bacterium, assembly GCA_963663255.1. Lineage (GTDB taxonomy): Bacteria > Actinomycetota > Acidimicrobiia > Acidimicrobiales > Bin134 > Poriferisocius. The sequence continues at coordinate 272,317 of OY760141.1, read as the reverse complement.
AATGGTGATGTGGCTGCCGGTGTGCGGCCCGATCCCCGAGCTGCGCATGGGCGCTCCGGGCAAGATGATCTACCTGTTCTTGATGTCGGTCGTGCCCACAGTGCCCGGTGCGTTCTTAACCTTTGCCCAGGGGGCGGTCTACAGCGTCTACGACCACGACGTCCGCCTGTGGGGCATAGGCATTCGAGCCGACCAGCAAGCGGCCGGGCTCATCATGAAGCTGGTGGGCGGCATGTACCTGTGGGCATGGATCGGGGTGCTGTTCTTCCGCTGGGCTGGCGTCCAGCAGCGGGCCAACACCCAGATGCGGGTGGTCACCACGGTCCCATCGGGGCCCATCGCCGCCGATACTCGGGTTCCCGCCACGTCGGGTTCCAACGGCTCCCACACCACCAACGGTTCTCGATGATCGATCTGCGCCTGGTGCGCTCCGACTACGACGCAGCACGGGCTGCGCTGGCCCGCCGGGGGATCGACCTGTCGGAGCTGGAACAGGTGGCCGCCCTGGATGAGCGCCACCGCAATCTCACCACCCAGCGAGATGCCCTGCGCCACGAGGTAAAGGAGCTGTCTCAGCAAGTCGGCCAGCTCAAGCGCGACGGCCGCGATGCCGAGGCTGATGCTGCGGCCAGCCAGAGCCGCCAGCGGGGCGAGCAGGGGAAGGCCCTGGCCGCCGAGGCCGACGCGGTTGCCGACGAAATCCACCAGCTGCTGTTGCACATCCCCAACCTGCCTGCCGCCGACGCCCCCGACGGCGCGGACGAAACCGACAATCCGGTTCTGCGGGTGGAGAACTTCGATCCCCATTCCTACGGTGAGCACCAGCGGGTTCCCCACTGGGAGTTTGCCGTGGAGGCCGGCTGGCTGGACATGGAGCGGGCGGCCAAGCTGTCGGGGTCCATGTTCGCCATGCTCCGGGGTCCGGGGGCTTCCCTGGCCCGGGCCATGGTTCAGTTCGGGCTCGAACGCAACGCCGACCGCTATGAGGAGATCCGCCCGCCCACCCTGGTCCACAGCCAGGTCATGGTGAGCACCGGCCAGCTCCCCAAATTCGCCGACGACGCCTACTGGTTGGAGCGAGACGACCTGTGGGCCATTCCCACCGCCGAGGTGCCCCTCACCTCTCTGGCCTCCGGGGAGATACTCGACGAGGCCGACCTGCCCATGAGGATGATGGCCCACACCTCCTGCTATCGCCGGGAGGCTGGCGCCGCCGGACGAGACACCCGGGGTCTGTTGCGGGTTCACGAGTTCGACAAGGTGGAGATCTTGGCCTACGCCACTCCCGACCAAGCGCCCGCGGTCCACGCTGAGATCTTGGAGCGGGCCGAGGCCGCGGTCGCCGAGTTGGGCTTGGCCTACCGGATTGTGGACATCAGCACCGGGGACCTAGGGCAGTCCCACCACCGCTCGTGGGACGTGGAGGTTTACGCCCCCGGCGCCGACCAATGGCTGGAGGTGTCGTCGTGCTCGTGGTATTCCGACTACCAGGCCCGCCGAGCCAACCTCCGCTATCGGCCAACCGGCGAAAAGGGCACCCGCATCCTCCACACCCTCAACGGCTCCGCCCTCGCCGTCCCCCGAGTATGGGCCGCAATAGTCGAGACCTACCGTCAACCCGACGGCTCCGTGGTCGTCCCCGAGGTGCTACGCCCCTATCTAGGCCGCGACGTGCTCTGAGCGGCTTTCGAGGCGAAGTCTCCTTGACCGGACTCGCGGGTGTCGATATTCCCAACGAGCGCGACGGCAAGGATATGTACATCTCCCCCAGCGTCATCCTGCGCTGCAACGACGACCTCTACGCATGCTCGAAGTCATGGCGCTTGGGGCGGTCTGCGAGTCCGAGGACTTGGCCGCTTCGCGCCGTGTCCACTCCGATGATGCTGGCCAGCCCGCGCGATTCAGGTTTGGTTTCGGGTTTGTTGGCACCGTCGGCCCTGCCGGTTCGTTAGAGAAAGAGCGGCGGGCGATGCTCGAAGCCGGTGTTCTGGCGATCAGCGCAGTCGAGTTCGCTCTTGGGTGGGGGTATGGAAGACGACTAGGACTTGTCCGGTGTCTACCTGGTCGCCCACGTCGACCCGTACCTCGGCGATTTCGAGGTCGGCTGGGGCGGCCAGGGTGTGGAACATTTTCATTGCTTCGAGCACGACGATGGTGTCCCCGGCAGACACCCTGTCTCCGGGTTTGGCGTTCAGTTCGGTGATTGCCGCAGGGAACGGGGCGACGAGCGTGTGAGCGCTGCTGCCGGCTGTGGCGGGGTCGTTCGACCACAGCTCTGCTGTGTCGAGGAGGGCGAAGGTGTGGGTGTGGCCCGCGACGTTGACGGCCACCACATCGCAGAGCATGTCGACCGCGACGGGATACCGGTTGTCTCTCAACGAGAAGTAGTTGCCCGGCGATGACTGATCCCGCTCCGAGCGGCCGTCGCCATGTTCCTCGGGCTCGATCTCAATTCGGTGGATTTCCCCGTGGGAGTCGCGCAGGGCTAGTTGGCGGGGGCTTCGGTGGGGTGTGATGCGGAACGGGCCTTTTGCGTGCCATGAGTCTGGTTGGCGGGCTTTTCGTTCTGCGGCGAGCCAGGCTCGGGCTGCTATGTCGAGGGGTGGCGCCGATTGCTCGGGCAGGGGGGTTTCGTCGAGGAATCGGGTGGTGACCCGACCGGCGATGATGGGGGGTTGTTCGATGAGCCAGCGGTGGAATCCTGCGGTGGTGATGGGGCCGGTGATGATGGTTTCGTCGAGGGCGTCTCGCAGCCGTTGTCGTGTGGTGTCGCGGTCGGGGCCTGTGCAGATGAGCTTGGCGATCATCGAGTCGTAGTGGGGGGAGATCTCGCTGCCCGGTTCGACGGCGCTGTCCCAGCGGACCCAGTCGGGCACTCGAATGGTCCCGATGGTCCCAATTTGGGGTTGGAATCCGGCGGCCGGGTTCTCGGCGTTGATCCTTGCTTCGAACGCGTGGCCGTCGAAGCGCACGTCGTTTTGGCCGATGGGCAGTTCCCTGTCGGCGGCGATGTGTATCTGGAGTTCGACGAGGTCGAGGCCGGTGATCAGCTCGGTGACGGGGTGTTCGACCTGTAGTCGGGTGTTGACCTCCAAGAAGAAGTAGTCGCCGGTCTGGTCGTCGACCACGAATTCCACTGTCCCGACCGAGTCGTAGCCTGCTGCCCTGGCGAGGTCCACCGCGGCGGTTTGGAGGCCCGACCGTGTGGCGTCGGGCAGGTTGGGTGCGGGGGCCTCTTCGAGGAGCTTCTGATAGCGGCGCTGTACCGAGCATTCCCGGGTCCCGAGGTGGACGACACCGCCGTGGTGGTCGGCGGCGATCTGGACTTCGATGTGGCGGGGCTGTTGGATGTAGCGCTCGACGATTACCGCGCTGTCGCCGAAGGCCCGCTGGGCTTCGGCTTGGGCCTGGTCGAGAGCGGCCTCGAATTGGCCGGCATCGTCGACGATGCGGATCCCTCGGCCGCCGCCTCCGGCTGAGGCTTTTATCAGCACCGGGTAGCCGATCTGCTCAGCGGCCTGGACGAGGTCGTGGGGGTCTTGGGATTGGTCGTAGCCGGGGATGACCGGGATATCGGCCGCGCAGGCCAGTCGGCGGGCTTCGATCTTGGATCCCAGCGAGGCCATGGTTGCGGGTCGGGGGCCGATCCAGATGCGCCCCGAGGCGATCACCGCGGCTGCGAAGTCGGCGTTCTCCGACAAGAACCCGTAGCCGGGATGGATGGCGGTGGCGCCGCTTTCGTCGGCGGCGGCCATGACCGCGTCGATCGACAAGTATGAGCGGGCGGGGTCAGCGGGCCCCAGACGGCACTTGGAGGTGGCCTCAGAAACGAAGGGCGCGTGCAGATCGGCGTCGGAGTGTACGGCGACGGTCTCCAGGCCCATGCGGTGGGCGGTGCGGATGACGCGCCGGGCGATCTCGCCCCGGTTGGCGATCAGGATCCGCACGGCCTCACATCCGGTAGACGAGGGGCCGCGATGGTGGGGCGTCGTCTTGGCGGCCGGCCAGGGCCAAGCACAGGCCGAGGGCGTCGCGGGTTTCGACGGGGTCGATCAGCCCGTCGTCCCACAGCCGCGACGTGGCGTAGTAGGGGTCGGACTGCGTCTCGTATTGGTAGCGGACCTCGGCCCGCAGAGCGGCGACTTCCTCCTCGCTGGTGTCGTCGGCGTCTAGGCCGCCGAGGCGTATGTCGACGAGCACGGTCTCGGCGGTGGCTGCGGCCATCGTGGCGATCCTCGAGTTGGGCCACGCGAACAAGAACCTTGGATTGAAACCGCGCCCGCACATGCCGTAGTTCCCCGCTCCGTACGACCCGCCGATGAGCACGGTGTAGCGGGGGACAGTGGCGTTGGCCACCGCGGCCACCATCTTTGCGCCGTGCTTGGCAATGCCGGCGGCCTCGGAGTCGCGCCCCACCATGTAGCCCGACGTGTTCTGCAAGAAAAGCAGCGGTATCCGGCGCTGTTCGCACAGCTCGATGAAGTGGGTGGCCTTGAGCGCTGACTCGCTGAAGATGATGCCGTTGTTGGCCACGATGCCGGTGAGGTGGCCCCAGATGCGGGCGAAGCCACACACGATGGACGACCCCCATTCCGGTTTGAACGCGGCAAAGCGCGAGCCGTCCACCACGCGGGCGATGACCTCGACGGCGTCGAACGGCACCCGGTCATCGGCGTTGACGATGCCGTAGATCTCGTCTGGGTCATAGGCCGGCGGTTCCGGCGTCTGCCAGTTCGCCCACGGCTGGCGGTCGCCGATCAGACGCTGGTTGGTGGACTGGCAGATCTCGCGCAACAGGCCGTAAGCCTCGTGCTCGCTAGCTGCAATGTAGTCGCTGACCCCCGACTTGCGGGTGTGGACGTCGGCGCCGCCTAGCTCGTCGGGATCGACGATCTCGCCCAGGGCGGCCTTGACGATGGGCGGGCCGCCCAAGAAGATCCGCCCGATCCCCTCCACCATGATCACCTCGTCGCTCAGCGCAGGGACATAGGCGCCCCCAGCGGTGCAGCCCCCCAGCACCACCGAGAGCTGGGGCAGCCCTTGGGCCGACAGTCTGGCCTGGCGGTAGAACGAGCCGCCGAAATGGTCCTTGTCGGGGAAGATCTCATCTTGGAGCGGCAAGAACGCGCCGCCGGAGTCCACCAGGTAAATGACCCCAAGCTCGTTCTCTTCGGCGATCTGCTGGGCTCGCACGTGCTTTTTGATCGACACTGGCAGCAGCGATCCCCCCTTGACGGTGGCGTCGTTGGCGATGAACACATAGGGCGCATCGTGCACCAGCCCGATCCCGGTGACGATCCCCGCGCCGGGCGCGGTTTCGTCGTATTGGCCCCACCCGGACAGGGTGGACAGCTCCAAGAACGGGCTCCCGCCGTCGATTACCAAATCGATGCGGTCCCTCACCATCAGCTTGTTGCGGGCCAAGTGGCGCTCGATCGAGCGCTCCCTCCGAGGACCACCCGAGATTGCTACTTGCTGCCGCTGCTTCAGAGTGGCCACCATCCCCTGGTACCACTCGGAGTTGGCCGCGAAGACCTCCGAACGCGTGTCAATGCGCGACTCGATTCTTCTCATCTGCCGTCCGGTTCTAACAGACGCACCTCTACGTCGCTTCCCCGAGGCCGAGTTCACGCGAGATAACCAGGCGTTGGATCTCGCTGGTGCCCTCGCCGATCTCCAAGACCTTGGCGTCTCGGTAGAAGCGGGATACGGGGGTTTCGTCGATGAAGCCGTAGCCGCCGAAGATCTGGGTGGCTTCCCGGGCAGCGCTTACTGCGGCCTCGGTGGCGTAGAGCTTGGCGATCGCTGCCTGTTTCCTGAACGGCACGCCGGCATCTTTGCGGGCGGCAGCGGCATAGGTCACTTGCCGGGCTGTCTCTGCGGCCACCGCCAAGTCGGCGCACTTGAAGGCGATGCCCTGGTAGCTGGCAATCGGCCTTCCGAAGGCCTGTCGCTGGTTGGCGTAGGCGGTGCACTCGTCCAAGCAGGCTTGTAAGAGGCCCACTGCCAGCGCGGCGATGGCGATCCGGCCGTCGTCGAGGGTGGCCAGAAACTGTTGAAACCCTCGTCCTGGTGCACCCAGCAGGTTCGCTTCGGGCACCCGGCATTCGTCGAACACCAGGCCGTGTGTGTCGGAGGCATGCCATCCCATCTTGCGGTAGGCGGGTTCGACGGTGAGCCCTGAGGTTCCCGACGGGACGATGATCGTTGAGATGCCGTCGTCGGTGCGGGCTGTGACGGTGACCAGGCTGGTGATGTCGGTTCCCGAGTTGGTGATGAATGTCTTGGCACCGTTGATGACCCACTCCGGTGCCCCCTCGGAGCGGTCGAGCACGGCCCGGGTTTGGGTGGCGCCAGCATCGGAGCCTCCCCCCGGCTCGGTGAGGCCGAATCCGGCAAGTGCCCGTCCCGCGACCAAATCGGGCAGATGCTGCTGCTTTTGGCTCTCCGTTCCGTACTCGAAGATCGGCCGTGCTCCCAGGCTCACCCCAGCTTCCAAAGTGATGCCCATTGACTGATCAGCCCTGCCTATCTCCTCGATGGCGATGCACAGCGTGGTGAAGTCGGCATTGCCGCCGCCGTATTCCTCGGGGAACACCAGGCCGAAAAGGCCCAGATCTCCCATGGCCCGAACGGTGTCGGTGGGAAAGATGTGGTCGCGGTCCCAGTCGGCGGCGTGCGGGGCGATCTCGCGGGAAGCAAAATCGCGCACCACCTGGCGAAACGCCTCTTGTTCTTCGGTAAAGGCAGTCATTACGCGTGCCGTTCTTGGGCTGTTTGGCTCAGTCCCAGTTCCTCGATGGAAATTTCGCGCATGAGATATTTCTGGATTTTGCCGGTGATGGTCATGGGGAACTCGCCGGTGAACTTGATGTAGCGGGGGATCTTGTAGCCAGCGATCTGGCCCCGGCAGAATTCCCTGATGCCGTCGGCATCCTGCGCGGCCTCGTCGCGGAGCTGTACCCAGGCCATGATCTCTTCGCCGTATCGGGCATCGGGCACGCCGATCACCTGCACTTCCACCACGTCGGGATGGCGGTACAGGTACTCTTCGATCTCGCGGGGATAGACGTTCTCACCGCCCCGGATGATCATGTCCTTTATGCGCCCGACGATGTTGATGTAGCCGTCGTCGTCCATGACTGCGAGGTCGCCGGTGTGCATCCAACCTTCGTCGTCGATGGCCTCGGCGGTGCGGGCTTCGTCGTTCCAGTAGCCCAGCATCACCGAGTAGCCCCGGGTCAAGAACTCTCCGGCTTGGCTCCGGGGCACGGTAGCGCCGGTGTCGGGATCGACGATGCGGACCTCCACGTGGGGATGGACCCGGCCCACCGTGGCCACCCGCTTGTCGAGCGAGTCGTCGGCCGAGGTCTGGGTAGACACTGGCGAGGTCTCGGTCATGCCGTAGGCGATGGTCACCTGGTCCATGTTCATCCGGTCCACCACCTGCTTCATGACCTCCACCGGGCACGGCGAGCCGGCCATGATCCCGGTGCGCAGAGACGACAGGTCGTAGTCGTCGAGGTCGGGCTCGCCCAACTCGGCTATGAACATGGTGGGAACCCCGTACAAGCTGGTGCACCGTTCCTTCTCGCAAGCCCGCAGCGTGGCCGCGGCATCGAACCCGGCCGCGGGCACCACAATCGCCGACCCGTGGGTGGTGCAAGCCAGGTTGCCCAGCACCATGCCGAAGCAGTGGTAGAACGGCACCGGTATGCACACCCGGTCGGCGTGGGTGTAGCCGCAGGCCTCGCCCACGAAGAAGCCGTTGTTCAATATGTTGCGGTGGCTGAGGGTAGCCCCCTTGGGAAACCCGGTGGTCCCGCTGGTGTACTGGATATTGATTGCATCACCGGGACAAAGGCTCGCCGAGCGCTCCTCAAGTTGGTTGGTAGCCACTGCCTTGCCGCCAGCAAGCAAGTCCTGCCAATCCGAAGTCTGGAGATACAGCACCTGCCGAGCCGGAACCCCATCCCACACCTCGGTGACCATGCCCCGGTAGTCGCTGTGGGAGAACGACTCGGCGGCCACCAGCACACTGGTGCCCGACTGGTTGAGCACATACTCCAACTCAGTTGTCCGATATGCCGGGTTGATCGTCACCAAAATTGCCCCGATCCGAGCGGTGGCGTATTGCACCAGCACCCACTCGGCGCAATTCGGACTCCAGATCCCCACCCGGTCGCCCCTTGCCACACCTGTGGCCATCAATCCGGCGGCCACCTCGTCGACAGCCTCGGCGAACTCCCGATAGGTGTATCGCATACCCTGCTCGACCGAAACCAGCGCGTCCTGGTCACTGCAGGCGTCCACCGTGCGGGCCAAGTTGGCCGAGATGGTCTCTTCGAGTAGCGGGATAGCTGTAGATCCCGAGTCAGATGACGGCAACATGGGCTTGGCCTTCCTGCGCTTGGTCTTGTTGTCCGGTTGTCTGCATAGTTTTTCTGCTTGGAAGTGGGCGGCTAGAGAGCCATGTATTTTCGTTGCAGCGCTCGATCACGGCTGAGGTGGGTGATGTCCAATTCATCGACGATTTCGCCTTTGTCCATCATCAGGCCTCGGTGGGCGACTCGGGCAGCGAAGTCGAGGTTCTGCTCCACCACCAGCACGGCTATGCCTTGTTGAGAGTTGATGTGTTGGACAGTGGAGGCGATTTCATCCAGGATCGATGGCTGTATTCCTTCGGAGGGCTCGTCGAGTAGCAACAGTTTGGGTTTGGCCATCAGCGCGCGAGCGAGGGCGAGTATCTGCTGCTGGCCCCCCGAGAGGCTGCCGCCTCGGTCTTTGCGCTTCTCGGCCAGGATGGGGAATCGCTCAAATGTCTCCTCCAGGTCGCCTCCCTGAGATTTTCTGATTGCTGAGGCGGCCACTTGGAGGTTTTCGGCCACGGTGAGCTTGGGAAAGATGTCCCGTCCCTGGGGCACATGGGAGATGCCTAGGCGGGCTCGCTTGAATGCGCTGAGTGAGTTGAGTTCGGTTGCGTCGAAGCTCAGACTGCCGCCGGTGCATGGAATGGCTCCGCTTATGGCTCGCATGAGCGTGGTCTTTCCTGCTCCGTTGCGGCCCAACACCGCGGCGATCTCTCCCGAGTCCAGCGACAGGCTGACTCCGTGGAGAACCGGCGTAGAGCCGTAACCCGCTCGTACATGGTCTAGTCGGAGCATCGGCTCACTCCCGCCCCAAGTAGATGTCAAGGATGCGCGCATCGCGGGACAATTCGTCGAAGCTTCCCTGGGTGAACAGTCTGCCGCGGTGTAACACGGTGACGGGAGCTCCTAGTTGCCGCACGAATTCCATGTCGTGCTCGACCACGATGACCGAGGCCCGCTCGCCGAGCTGTGCTACCAAATCCCCGGTTCGTCGGGTCTCTTCCCGGGTCATCCCGGCGGTTGGTTCGTCAAGCAGCACGACGCAGGGTTTGGCGGCTACGACCATTCCGATCTCCAACCATTGCTGTTGGCCGTGCGAAAGCGTCCCGGCCGGGTTCTGGGCGTGATCTGCGAGTTCAAGCCATTCCAGCAGTTGCTCGGCGCGGTCGTCGGCCGTCGCCCGGTTGTGGGGCAAGGCGAAGCATGCCAGCCACAGGTTCTCCCGCACGGAGAGCTCCTTGTAGATGGAAGCCACTTGAAGCTTGACGCCGATCCCTTGTCGGGCCCTCTGAAATGCCGGCCATTTGGTGAGGTTCTGCTCGTCCAAGAGCACCGACCCGTCAGTCACCGGATACTGACCTGACAGCAGCCCGAAGAGAGTGCTCTTGCCTGCTCCATTCGGCCCGATCAAACACGACACTCCCGTGGGGGGGAATTCAAGGGTCACGTCGTCAACTGCGGTGAGGCCTCCGAAGCGCTTTGTGACTTTGTGCGTGGCAATAGCGGTGTTGGATCGCTCTCCGTTGGTTTCTGTCATCCAGTCGAGCACCAGTGACGCCGCCGGCTGGGGTTGGCTGGATTGCGCTGCCTCGGGAGGGATAGGGGGTTCGGACCAGCGGTTCAATGCTTGGCTGCCTGCAATTCCCCATGCCTTTGCCGCGTTGGCAATGACCCCACCGGGTAGGAACAGCACGATGAAGATCAGGATCGCGCCCAGCACGATCGGCTCATTGTTGCCGTCCGCTCCGCCTGCCCAGGACGAGAGTCCTTCGACGACCAGAACGCCAATGAACGCTCCGGCAACACTGGATCTGCTGCCGACGAGGACCCAGATGACCACCAGGGCCGCGGGGGTGAGCGAGAAGACCGGTGGGCTGATGAATCGTCCCCACGCCGCGAACAGTGCCCCGGCGAACGCAGCGATGCCGCCGCCGATGGTGAACAATGCCAGTTTGTGAGCTCGAACGTTGTAGCCGGACAACTCGGTCCGCAACTCGTTGTGCTGCATCGCCACCGCGACTCGCCCGAATGGGCGGCGGGAGAGCATGCGGATCCCGACGGCGATCAAAAGACCTGCCGCGACGCACACTACGAAGAACTGGACCCTGGTCAGCTCATGGCTGGCGCCGCCGGGTAGCCGCCAAGTGAGCCGGGGAATGCGGGTCATGCCGTTGTAGCCCCCGAAGGGCGCTTCTCCGATCCGGTACTCCGATCCTGAAGTGGAATTCACGAAGGCGAACAGGACCAGGCTGGTGGCCAATGTGATGATGGCCACGTACACGTTGGTGACGTTGCCGTAGAACATGAAGTAGCCCAACAGCGCGGCGAATGCCGCGCCGACGGCAACTGCGGCCAACACTGCAGTCAGGGTTTCACCGGTGTTGTCGGCGAAGTTGATGGCCCAGAATCCGTACGTGTAGCCGCCGATCCCGTAGACAGCGGCTTGGCCGAAGCTGAAGATGCCGCCGTAGCCCCAAATCAGCACCAGCGAAAGGGCCAAAATGGCCTGAATGGCCCAAAGAGACCATTCGAAAGCGGTGAACTCTTCGACCAAGTTCCCGAGGACCGCCGCGGCAACCAGGGCCAGCCCGGCTACCGACAAATCAGTCCCCAATGAGCCCCGGCCAGACCGGGCGCCGGTGCCGGCCAGTCTCGTTAGCTGGGCCATCATCGGCCGTAGCGCCTTCCGGTGAGCCCCTGGGGCATGAAACGCAGGATGACTATTGCGGCTATGAGCAGCATGGCCTGCCCGATCACCGGGGTGAACCGGTTGGTGGACACGTTTTCCACCAGGCCGAGCAGCCCGCTTGCCGAAACCGTGCCAGCGATGAACGACGGGCCGCCAACGATGACGGTCATGAACGACCTGGCGACGTATGTGTGGCCCATGGTGGGGATGACCCCGACGAGCGGGGCTAGCAACGCCCCGGCTGCTCCGGCGAGGGCGGATCCCAGCCCGAAAGTCCACATGTTGACCAATGACGTGTTCACTCCCAGTTCCTGGGCCATAGTCGGCGATTGGGTGGCTGCCCGGGCCAGAAGTCCGTACCGCGTCTTGCGCATAACCGTGAAGGTGCCCGCTGTGAGAGCCGCAGCTGCTCCCATGATGATCAAGTTGTAGGCGGACATGGAGAATTCGCCGACGGTGAAGCTGCCCACCGGAACCCGGATTCCCTCGGTGACCGATCCGTAGTGGTTGTCCACAACTTGGACGAGGATCAGCGACACCCCCCAGGTGGCCAGCATGGTGTCGAACAGGCGGCCGTAAAGCCTTCTTATAAGCAGCCGCTCCAGGACGATGCCGAAGGCGCCGACGGCCACAGCGGCGACAAGCATGGCCAGCCAGACGTTCAATCCGCTTCGAACTCCCGAGAGAGTGGCGAACGCGCCGAGCATGATGAACTCTCCGTGGGCGAGGTTGATGATGCCTCGCATTCCGAAGATGACCGCGAGCCCAATGGAGACCAACAGCAGGATTGAGATTCCCGCGAAGAGGTCGAAGCCGAGGTTGAAGAGTCGGTCAAGGGCCATGGAATTAGAGTCTCCCAGGGAGTCTGCCGGTATGAGGGGAGTTGGCTGACAGCCCTGCGGGGAGGGTGCTGGGCACCCTCCCCGCGAGTGGCATGGTCACTCCTAGCCCGGAGAGGGAATCAGGCCTAGTTGGGAGTGAACTGCTCGTTGATTTCAGGGTTGGCAATCAGGTCGCATGACTCCTGCTCGAACGACGGTGGAATGTTGTCGAAAGTCTCGAATACGTCGAAGCCTGCGGAGTCGTTCGTGCGAGCCAGGCTCACCGGTTGGACCAGGTGATGGGAGCCCCCGTCGAGGATCACAGTGCCCTTGGGGCTGTCAAAGCTGACGCCGCTCTCGAGCTGGGCTATAACCGCGTCGCGATCCAGGGTTCCGGCTGCGTTTACCGCGTCGGCCCACAGGTGCCAGCCTTCCCACACGTACACGGCGAAGTCGGTGATATACGGATAGTCGTCGCCGAATTCGGCTTTCCAGGCGTCCACGAAGGCGCTGTTCTGCGGTGAGTCAAGTTCTTCGAAGTACGGGTAGGCCACGATGATGTTCTCTGCTGACTCGGCATCGAGGGCTACTTGCTCGTTTCCGAGTCCGAAGGTTGTCGACACGACGGGGATGCTCTCGTTGACGCCAGCGGCGGCATATTGGCTGTAGAACGACATGTGGGCGCCGCCGACGAGCAATGACATCACTGCGTCAGGGGCCGCGCTTTGAACGGCGGAGATGGTCGTGCCGAACTCGGCGACATCGAGCGGGAAGAAGTCCTCGCCCACAATCTCGCCTCCGTGCTCAGCAGCGTAGTGCCTAACCCAGTCAGCGGAGATCTGGCCGTAGTTGTAGTCGGCGGCCAGGATGTACAGGCGGGGGCCGATGTTCTCGATCGCCCAGGGTATGAGCACCTGGAGCTGCTGGCTGGGCACGACTCCTGTGACGAAGGTGTTGCGGTCGCAGACGCCCCCTTCGTAGAGGACGTTATAGAAGTACAACAGCTCGGCCTCGCCGAACGTAGGGCGGATCGCCTCTCGAGAGGCGCTGGTTATGCCAGCGTGCACCACGGCGAGGTTCTCCGCTACTAGCCGATCGGCGCCGGAGATGTACTCGTTCTGATCAGACTTGGAGTCAAGGGCCACGAGTTCGAGTTGGCGCCCGAGCACACCGCCCTTGGCGTTGATGTCTGCGATCGCCAACCGAGTGGCGTCGACCATGGGGGTGCCGTAGATGTTCAGCGGGCCAGTCTCATCGAGGAGGCTGCCAACTCTGATGGGTTCGCCGGCGTCGCTCTCGGTGCCCGGGGTTGGCTGGGCCTCCTCGCTAGCCGACGTCGGCGTGGGATCGGCAGCGGCGCTGGTATCCTCCTCTGCCGGTTCGGGCTGTTCTGTCTGGTCGGGGGTGGCCGCGGCGGGCTCGGCTTGATCGTCATCATCGCCGCACGCCGCTGCGAACAAGGCAAGCGCGAACAGGACCGCGGCGATTCGCAGCCATCGACTCTTGAAAGTGCGTTCTATTTTCATCGGATGTGCAATTCCTTCCTTGAATCGAGGACACCCGGTTCTGGGGCCTCCTCGGGCAGTAACTCCCATGAGTGCTCTCACTCGAAGTGAGCTCAAAAGTTGTGCGATCCGAGTTCACCACCGCCTCGTTTGTCCCGTAACCCGCGATTGCAGGGTTGGAACCGATTACCCGCGAATGAAGGTCGTTTGGCCTCTCGTTGCCCCAGAGCCCGATGGTTCCAGTAGCGGATTCGGTTGCGGTGCGCCCCGACGACCTGGGCTAGTCGAGGTCTAGGTCCCGGCTTACGATCTCCTTCATGATCTCGGTTGACCCCGCGTACACCGTTTGGACGCGCGCATCCACGTAGGCGCGGGCGATTGGGTACTCAGTCATGTACCCATAACCGCCGTGCAGCTGCAGGCAAAGGCTGACCACTCGCTGTTGGAGTTCGGTGGTCCACCATTTTGCCGCCGCGGCAGACTCAGCTTTGAGAGATCCTGAATTGAGGTCTTCCGTCAAACGATCGACGAATACTTGGGCAATCAGCAATTCGGTCTTGAGCTCGGCCAGCCGGAAACGGTTGTGCTGAAAGTCGCCTATGGAGCGGCCGAAGGCCTCGCGTTCACGACAGTATGCAATGGTCCAGCGGTACGCGGTTCTTGCATGCGCCACAGCTGTGACCGCTATCGAGAGGCGCTCTTGGGGAAGGTTGTTCATCATGCCTGCGAAGCCGTCCCCCTCTTCTCCTAGCCGGCATCCGACGGGGACTCTGACATCGTCGAAAAACAGCTCAGCGGTGTCTTGGGACTTCAAGCCGATCTTGTCCAGGTTCCGGCCACGGGTAAACCCATCTAGCCCGCTATCAATCACCAAGAGGGACAGGCCCCGGTGGCGCTCCTTTTGGTTGGTTCGAACGGCGGTTATCACTAGATCGCTGTTTATGCCGTTGGTGATGAACGTCTTGGCACCATTGACGATGTAGCAGTCGCCGTCTCTCACGGCATTGGTTCTGAGCCCGGCCAGGTCAGACCCGGCTTGCGGTTCGGTCATGGCCAGCGCCGCCATCGCTTCTCCGCTACCCAGCCGCGGCAACCAGCGGCGCTGCTGGCCGGGGTTGGCGAGGTGTAAGAAGTACGGGAGACAGATGTCGTTGTGAAGTGTGATGCAGAACCCGGAGCCACACACTCCAGCTCGTTGGATCTCCTCGTTTATCACGACGTTGAACCGGAAGTCATTGACACCGCCGCCTCCGAACTCCTCAGGGATGGACATCCCCAAGAGCCCGCAGTCGCCAGCGGCACGGAACATTTCCTTGTCCACTTTGCCCGCCTTTTCCCAGGCGTTGTGATGCGGGACGATCTCGGCTTCTACAAATGCGCGCACCGTCGCACGGAACATCTCGTGCTCGTCAGTGAAAAGTCTCCGCTCCAAGCCAGGGTTCCCTTCGTTCAATCCCATCACTCTCAATCAACATGAGGGTCACCGGTACCTGCCTTCGCGGGCTCATCTCGAGACTGCTTTCAGGCAGGGTCCGATGGTTGAGCCGCCGGCCCTGAGCAACTTGGCGATCCTGGACCGGTGGCAGCCGTCTACAGAGGGAGGGGCGGTAGGGCGCTACAACCCTGCAAAAGGGGGTGTACCCCGTTCACATAGGTTGGCGACCATGTTGTGGCTGAGTACTGATAGGCCAGCCCGCAGAGCACCGAAACCGACCAGGGGGTCACTATGTTGACGCGAGACAGATACGAGCAGTTGCGTGCATCGTTTTCGCTCGACGTGCCGACGCGTTTCAACTATGTCCGTGATGTCGTCGACCGCTGGGCCTCTTCCCAGCCCGACAAGCTCGCGCTCATCGCCGTCGAACCCGATGGCCTCGCGGCGAGCAGATACACATTCGCCGACGTCTCGGCCCGAGCGTCCAAAGCCGCTGACCTGCTATCCGAACAAGGAGTCAACAAGGGCGACAGGGTCTTCGTCATGTTGCCGCGAATTGTCGAGTGGTACGACATATTGCTTGGTTGCATCAGGCTAGGAGCGATTCCAATGCCCGCCACGATGCAGCTAACGGCCAAAGATGTCGCGTACCGCATCAACGCTGCCGACGCGTCAGTCGTTGTCACCGATGACGATGGATACGAAGCAGTTGCCAGAGCGTTGAATGAATGTCACTCAGTCAAAGCCAGGATCATCATCGGAGAAGCGAAGAGCGACTGGATCTCATATTCCGATGAAGTCTTCGTGGATCGCGCCAGTTCCGTGATCGAGGACACTGCGCCTAGCGATCCGATGCTGATCTATTTCACCTCCGGCACCGAGTCATATCCGAAGATGGTGCTTCACACTCAGGCTTCCTACGGCATTGGCCATGAGATCACTGCACGCTTCTGGCAGGACCTTGGCGAGTCCGATGTCCACTGGACTGTCTCGGATACCGGATGGGCGAAGGCCGCTTGGGGCAAGCTCTTCGGCCAGTGGCGTCTCGGGGCCTGCGTGTTGATGTGGAACATCGTCGGGAAGCCCGACTTCGACCGCATGCTCCGAATCATTGGCGAACAAGGCGTCACTACCTTTTGCGCGCCGCCAACGATGTACCGGGCTTTTGCCCAAATGGATCTCTCGCAATTTGACCTGACAGGACTCAGACATTCGACCGCTGCTGGAGAACCCCTCAACCCCGAAGTCATCAAGGTCTGGCACGACGCCACAGGGCTCCAAATCTACGACGGCTACGGGCAAACAGAGACAGTCAATATCGTCGCCAACCTCCCCGGCATTGATGTACGCCCCGGCTCAATGGGCCTGCCTGCCCCCGGATTCGACATCCAAATCGTCGACGACGCTGGGAACATTGTGGACGACGGCGTTGAGGGCAACATTGCAGTGCGAATAGAGCCGAAGCGCCCTGTTGGTTTGTTCAAGGAGTACTGGCGCGACCCAGAGAAAAACGCGCGGGTTTTTCGTGATGGCTGGTACTACACCGGCGACAGGGCCACCCGTGACAGCGACGGCTACATATGGTTCGTGGGTAGAGCTGACGATGTGATCTTGTCATCCGCCTATCGCATCGGGCCCTTCGAAGTTGAGTCTGCCCTGCTTGAGCACGCCGCGGTGGCCGAAGCGGCAGTCGTGGGCAAGCCAGACTCTGTGCGCGGAGAAATCGTAAGGGCGTTCATTATCCTTGCCGCCGGATTCCTGCCCACCCCTGAACTTGGCGAACAACTCAAAGAACACGTCAAAGCGACGACGGCACCCTACAAGTACCCGCGTGAAATCGAGTTCGTCGATGAGTTTCCCAAGACCGTCTCAGGAAAGATCAGGCGAGTTGAGCTACGCGGGCAGTAGGCAGGATCTCGATCGGCTCGACACTAGCCGGCGACCAGTCTCGCTTGGATCATGTTGGTGCCGTCGGTGTCGGCAAGCACCCGAATGGAATCTGCGCTCGAGAGGAGATGCTGCTTCATGGTGGCCTTCAACGCGTTCGCCTCAGGGCCGCTCAATGATGTGTCGCCATCGTGATGCACTGTAAGCACCAGTTCGCTGTCGTCGAATTCCGCGCTGAGAACGACGACTGTGACGTCTGCCTGGTTCTCTAGCCAGCGCAATATCACCCGTGCCAGCTGCACCGCCGGGTACTCGAATTGGGCTATCGCCTCTCCTGCCGTCCCTCGGACTATCGGCTGTGACCACACCCCTGTTCGATTCGAATAGTCCTGCAGCTCTTGCAGCAACGCCACAGGGAGCGCTTCATCATATGTTTGCGGCGAAAGGGCGTGAAGGGCTTTGCGGAGGTTTCCTGCCGCGTCCTGGACCTGGTGTTCGATCTGCTCAGCCAGTTCGAGCAGGGTCGACTCCCCGCCTCCGAAGCCTCGTAGCTGGGTGGCTGAGACGCTCATGCTGAAGAGCAACTGGCCGACGTCGTCGTGAAGGTCGCTTGCAATGCGGTGGCGCTCTGTAGCCACCAG
This sequence comes from Acidimicrobiales bacterium, assembly GCA_963663255.1. Lineage (GTDB taxonomy): Bacteria > Actinomycetota > Acidimicrobiia > Acidimicrobiales > Bin134 > Poriferisocius. Next base: position 254,970 of record OY760141.1, on the reverse strand, counting down.
GTAGTCGATGATCGCTTTGGTCTCGATAGCAGTTCTGAATGCTGGCGCCGAAGCATCTGCTGCTTGTTGCATTACTCGCAGCGATCGATCTCCGATGCTCCCAACGGATCGAACGCCTGCGTAGAGCACGCCGACCACCATGTCTCCGCTGATCACAGGAACAGCGGCAATGCCGCCAATCCCCTCGCCCTTTGAAACCACATCGACAAAGTCCCTGGTGATCTGCGGGTCAGTGGCGTAGTCCTCGACAACGACCGGACACCCCGTGGACATCACTCGCCCCCCCAGCCCTTGCCCGGCGCAGAAGCTGAGCTGGCCGAAGTCCCCCGTCCGAGTCCCCCGCGACGCCTGCATCTTCATCGACGTCGACAACGGCGCGTCGGCGACAGCGACGCTGGTCAGCGGCATGCCGAGGCAATCCGAGAGCGTCTCGACCGCTCGATCGGCTTGAGCGGGGACGTCCACCATCCCCGCAAGCGAATACGAGAGTTGGCGAAGCAGCTCGACGACTTCGTCATTGGCGGTACGCTCACCAGTCATAGCAGTCGCAACTGTCTCGCGGTCGCCAATGCCTCGATTCGATTGCGCGCGTGCAACTTTGCGAGCAGCGATTGGATGTAGGAGCGAACGGTGTTCTCTGCGAGATGCAGTTCGGCCGCGATCTCCTTGCTGGTCCGGCCCAGGGCCATCACACACAGCACCTCGTATTCCCGGAGCGTGAGCGATTCGTAGAAGCCTCCGTTCTCGCCCAGCGAGACGGCTCGTGTATGGGGGTCGTCCACGAGCGAGGGGTCGACGAACAGCTCGCCTGCGAGGACTCTCCTCAGCGCATCGACGAGGTTGCTGCCATCTTTGAGCACGACTCCGACTGCGCCGGCATTGAGGCACGCCCGCAGGGGTTCACGGTCGTCGAACGCCGTGTGGATCACGATGCGGGAGCAGCTGGACACTTCTCCCAGCGACCGGCACAGGTGCGGGGCGAAGTTGTCGCCGAGCTTCAGATCCAAGATGACCACGTCGGGCGTCAAGGACTCTGCCAATGCGACACCGTCTTCACCCGTCATCGCCTCGCCGACCAGAGTCAGGTCAGACTCGTTCGCCAAGAGCTGCCGCACGCCATCGATGACTACCGGGTGATCGTCGATCACCAGCACTGACGCGGCCATCACGCCGCCTCCAGCGGCAGCGAGATTCGGACGATCGTTCCTCCGTCTTCGCCGGCCGCTACTTCGAGGTCGCCACCCTGGCGCTGCGCCTGCCTCAGTATCGAGGCCAGTCCCCAGTGTTGATCACCGCGTGGGATGACTTGGAGTTCGAAATCATCTGGCAGCCCGCGGCCGTCATCTTGAATAACCAGAGAAACCCTGCTTGCCTCAAAGTGAAGTGTCACTACAACTAGCGACGCGCACGCGTGGCGCTCGATGTTGAACAATGCCTGGCGTGCCGCGCCGATCAGCGCCGCTTCAGCTGGTGTGGGCAACGAGCGGGGGTTGCCTCGGACCATGAAGTGAATTGTCAGGTCCGATCGAGACTGAAGGTCGTCGGTCTCGCGCTGCAGGGCAACTGCGACTGCTTCTGTCTGCGAACCCGGCGCCATTACCTTGAACGCCTGGCGCATTCGCTTTGTCGCTTCTTGCGCCTGTTCTTCGATCCCCACGGCCACCTGCGCCAGAGTCGCATCGCCGCTATCGCGCAGTCGCTGCGCAGCGACGCTTATCGAGAAGAGGAGCTGGCCGACGTCGTCATGCAGATCGCTGGCGATCCGCTGACGCTCGGCGTCAACTCGCTGTTGTATCGCCGCCGAAGTGCGAATCGACGCCGCCATCATGGGGGCGATATTCCTCGCGGCTTCGGCCAGAAGAGTCCTCGCTCGGTCGCCGATAGAACCAATAGATCGAATGCCTCCATAGAGAATGCCGACCAGTTCGGTGTCGTATTCGACGGGAACAGCCAGCATTCCGCCGAGCCCCTCGCCATTGACGACATCTACGAAGTGACTTGTGATCCGGGGGTCATCGGCGTAGTTCTGGACCTCGACTTGTCGCCGCTCGACCATCACCCGGCCTCCGAGGCCTTTCCCAGTTGAGACTTGGACCTGCCGAAATCGGTCGTTGCGGGCGCCGTGTACTCCCCGCATTGCAAAAAGCGATGATCCTTCTCGGACCGCAACCGATACCAGCGGCAGCCCCAGCATGCGGTAGAGCTCCACTGCAGTCCTCTGAGCGAGGGCGCCGGGATCCAAGAACCCCACCAGATGCTCGCTGAGCAAGGCAAGCCGCTCAAGGTCGTCCGCGTCCGCCAGTTCGATCTTGCCTGTGTACTGCTGATCTGCATCGAAGCCGGACATCATCGACTGGAACGGCGAGTAGTGGGCGAAAGTCTGAGACACTAGATCTCCCTGCTATGTGGGCAACATGCGCAGACCAATGCCACTGGCATCAGTAGCGCCTATGCGCCATCCCTTAAGCGAACCACAGTTCCCCTCATCCGGCTAGGGCCTTTTGGGCCATAGGTGACAGGGCGAACCCGCCTACATGCTTCTCGTATGCGCGCCCAACTCTCAAGAGGGTCGCCTCATCCCACTGCTTGCCTATAAGGCTCATGCCGACCGGCATCCCCTTTCCTCTGGCAACTGGGATCGTCAAGTCCGGGTTGCCCGTCACATTCGATACCGCAGTGTTGGGGATCATCTCCAGCGCCCTTGCCACGTACTCGTCGACTGGCGCATCGCTCGACGGGATGGCTTTGGCGGCGAACGGCAGAGTCGGGTAGCAGAGGACATCGTACTTCTGGAGTGCCCGATCCACTGCGGCATTGATCTGGGGCCGCACATTGGAGGCACGGGCGTAGGCACCGCCGCCCGTGCGGTCGGCCATGTACTCGGCGCACAGGACCACGAATTTCAGGGTCTGCGACACAAGGTGGGATTTCGTCTCCCAGCCACGCTTTGTGTGCTCTATCTGCTCCGGGTCAAACAGTCCCCTGTAGTTCATGCCGTAGCCGTTGCCGCGAATCATCTGCCACATCGCACCGTCCGTTGCGATGACATTCCACACATGCAATGCATCGCGGTGTTCTGGTATGGAAAAAGTCTCAACCTTGGCGCCGAGGTCCGCGAGACTGTTCGCCTCAGCCTCGACAATTGCATCCGAAACCGGATCGCTGAGGTTCTCCCATCCGAACCCCTCGGACACGACGCCGATCCTTAGGCCCTCGATTCCGTCTTCGATCCCGGCGGCATAGTCGATACCAGAAGGCGCCGTCGCCTGGCGCGGATCGTTCCCGTCAGGACCGGCGATTGCTGTCAAGAACGCTGCGAGATCGCCAATGCTGCGAGCTACCGGGCCAACGTGGTCGATGGTCCATTCGATGGGGTATATCCCGGTGTACGGCACCAGACCAAACGTGGGCTTGATCCCGCAGATGCCTGAGAACGCTGATGGAATCCGGATCGAACCCCCCTGATCCGCGGCGATTGCCATGTCAACTTCGCCAGCCGCGACTAGCGCGCCGCTCCCGCCAGACGAACCTCCCGCAGCCCTAGACGTATCCCACGGGTTCCGGATCGGGGCGAGGGCTGAAGTGTGGCTCGCACCCGAAAAACAGAGGTCCTCGCATGCGGCCTTGCCAACAATCCTCCCGCCAGCGTCAAGGATTCTGCGAACGACAGTCGAATCAACTGTGGGGACATAGCCCTCCACGATTCTCGACCCATTCATCATGGGAACACCCGCCACGGCGGCGTTGTCTTTGATGGCAAAAGTCCTACCAGCGAGCGGACCCGTCTCTTTGTCTTGGATGTCGCACCTGACATACCAGGCTCCCAGTTCATTGTCAGAGTCATCGGGTCCATAGCTGTCGCGGATGGGCACTTCAGCCCTGGACTCCTCATACAGCGCGTCGACATGGTCATAGGAACCCAACGCCCCCTCAACCAGCGCCTGGTGAATCTCGAGTTGGTCTTGCCTAAGGCCGAGTCCCCACCGTTCGGAAATTGCTCTGAGCTCCTCAAGGTCAGGTGCTGGAATTGCCATGTGCGCTCCTCTTCTAGTCGCGACTTCAAGGCCTATGTCCTCACTCAAACGTAGTTGCGGGGCGGGTGCGTCACGACCCGCGAATGCAGGTATCGGGGGGATCAGCTGGCTTTCGGATCGAGATAGTGTCCCGCTCAGCCGTCGAAGACCCGCCTCTCCATCCTGAGTCGAAATTCTCGGCTGAACGTCCCCGAGACGGGCCGCCAACGCCGACGAGTCCCGACCAAGGGACCTTCAACACCCGGGGCCAGTCTCACGCCAAACCAGACGCCGACGGCCAGCCCCACACACATCTTCACTGTTTCATGCAGGCTGTGGTGTTCCCTGGGGAGGTTCACAGCGGTCATCCCCGAGGTCCTGCGCTCCTACTTGGGCCGTGACGTGCTCTGAAACTGCGCAGCTAGGCAAGTTCGCCCTGCCACAGGCGGTGCGCAAAGTCGGTGGCCGGCAAGATGTCGATTCCGTCGTCGGTGCGGCGCGGCCGGGGTTCGAGGCATACCACGAATCTTTGGACACCGGGATGCTCTTCGGCCAGGGTGCGGAGGCCCTTGAGGTGCTTGCGGGTAACCGTTGAGGTGGCTTTCGCCTCAATGGCCAGCCGCATGTCTCCGATCACGAAGTCGACCTCAATGCCGCTGGGGAGACGCCAGTAGGTCAGTTGCTCATCGAGGCCGCGGTAGGAGACGAAGGCGGAGAGTTCATGGAAGACCCAGTTCTCGAACGCCTTGCCGTACCGATCCGAACCGCGTTCGAGTTCGCCCCGGCGGGCCAGACGATTCACAACCCCAACATCTTCGAAATAGAGCTTCGGTGCCCCGGCGAGACGGCGCTTGGCCCGCTGCTGCCAGCGCGGTAGCCATCGTGCGAGCAGCGTGTCGGTAAGGATGCCGAAGTACGCCTTGACGGTGGGACCTGACACACCGCACTCGCGGGCGATGTTCGAGTAGTTGACGGGGTCGCCATCGCTCAGCGCGGCCGCGTCCAAGAAATCCGAGAAGGCAGGCAGGTTGCGTACGAGTCCCTCGGCGGCTACCTCGTCTCTCAAGTAGTCGGCGATGTAGGCGTCGAGCAGCTGCCGGGGTCGTGGCGACTCATATATTCTGGGTAAGTAGCCGTGGTTCAGGGCACGGTCGAGGTCGAAGGCATCTCCGGTCTCTCCGGCGGTCAGGCCTCGCATCTCATAGCGGACGGCGCGACCGCCGAGCAGGTTTGCTGCGCCTCGCCGCACCTTCCTCGCGCTCGATCCGCAGAGCGCAAAGTGCAGTCCGCGGTTCTCCATCAACCAGTGGACTTCGTCGAGCAGTGCAGGAACCTTTTGAACTTCGTCAATAACCACCTGCCGGGACAGATCAGGTCCTGATGCCTCGAGTTCCTCTCGCAGCAACTCAGGACGCACCACATAGCGACGAAACTCGTCTGCCTTTAGCAGATCGACCCACACGCCATCGGGATAAAGCTGCTTTAGTAAGGTGCTCTTGCCCGCTTGCCGTGGCCCCCATAGAAAGAACGTCTCCGTCCCGGCCGTGGGCAGCGACAACAATCGTTTGAACATCAACTTTAGTATATCATGATATTCTAAAGTACTGCTTGCATAAAGGGACGTCTGGTCATGAGCGAAGAGTCAATCCTGGATGAACAGCAGGCCTACTACCGGGCTCGTGCCGATGAGTACGACGAGTGGTGGGAGCGGCTCGGCAAATTTGACCAAGGTCGAGAGGCAAACAATCAGTGGAACCAGGAGATTGAGGAACTGCGAGAGATCTTCGATGCCCTATCACTTGACGGAGACGTGCTCGAATTCGCGCCCGGTACTGGGTACTGGACTGAGCTGTTGGCCGATCGGGCTCGGTCGGTGACCGCAGTCGACGGAGCGCCAGAGATGATCGCCTGCAACCGGGCCCGCTTGGGCGACAAGGCCGAAGTCGTCACCTACGTTCAACACGACATCTTCGATTGGGTACCCCCGCGTCGCTTCGATGGGATGGTGTTTTGCTTTTGGATCTCCCATGTGCCCCGCCGAAGATTGTCCGGGTTCCTCGCCAAGTGCCGTGACGCTCTCCACGTTGGTGCGCCGATGTTCTTCGTGGACAATCTCTGTGAGCCAAAAGGCTATGCGGTTGATCAAGTCATGCCCGACAGTGATTCTGAGCTCACCCAGCGTCTCCTCAACGACGGCCGAGAGTTCACCATTGTCAAGAACTACTACGACCCTGAGGAGTTGCAGGATGCCGCTCGAGCTGAGGGCATAAACCTTGACGTGGGCAACACGTCGACGTTTTTCCAATACGGCGTCGGGTATGCCACCTGACTGGAAATGAGGTCAATTGGCGACTAGCCCGAGATTGCCAGGCCGCCAGCGGCTGCGGCGAGGCCGAGGGCGAGGCTGACGGCGAGGTAGGCGGCGGCCCGCTTGCGGCCCAAGGTGGTCAGCTCCACGGCAAACGCCGACAACGTGGTCAGCGATCCCAGTGCGCCCACGCCCACCGCGGTCATCACCGGATTACCGCTGCCGGCCAGCAGGCCCAAAGCGAAGCTGCCGGCCACATTCACTCCCAGGGTCCCCCAGGGCCAGGTTGGCGCATTGAACCTCTGAGCAGCTTCAGCCCGAACCAGCGCTCCGGCCACCGCCAGCACCACGAAACCGAGTGCCGTCATATTGCCGCCTGCCTCCAGGTCGTCCGCAGAGCGGCGCCAACCAACGCCAGAGCCACCCCGCCCGCCACCGAGACGGCCAGATAAATGGCGGCAAAGCCCCAGTCGCCGTCGCGGGCCATCTCAGCCACGTCCACGGTCAACGCCGAGAACGTGGTCAGGCTGCCGCAGAAGCCGGTCCCCAGTCCGAGGCTCACCGGAAGCTGGGCCCGGGCCGACCACGCGGCCGCGGCCACATAGCCGAACAGCAGGCAGCCAGCCAGATTGACGGTCAGCACTCCCCAGGGCCAAGTGTCGGAGGCGGGCAGCACCTCGACCAGCCCCCAGCGCCCGCCGGCCCCGGCCAGCCCGCCTAGCCCGACAGCAATCGCGGCCCGTGGTGCGAGAGACAAGCTATGCGCTACCGCTTCCGGCCAAGGGCGGGCCGGGGTCGCTCCGGGGCCGAAGACGAATCCACAGCACGATGCCCACGATCACCGCCAGCAGCACCTCCCAGAAAACCGGCCATCGGCCGGGATCGGTGAACCAATTGCCCACTCGCTCGGGGATGGCCGCAATGGTTCGCACGATGGGCAGTATCAACAGGTCGCCCTGGTACTTGACGGCCTCCGCCACCCCATACCCGGCGGCCACCACTGCACTGGCCGAAAGAAGCCAAGGCCGGGGAATACTGCGGCGGAACGCCCATAGCAGCAGGGTCAGCACCACGATCGCGGTGGCCAGGCCGAAGCGGTTGCCGCCCACGTCGATGATCCAGTTCTCCAGTCGGTTGGAAACCATGTAGGAGGCTTCGACGAATGGGTTGGTGGCTTCGAAGTCGTCGCGCAACAGCACTTGGACCTCCCACCAGCCGTAGAACCCGAGCACCACCCCGGCCACCACCATGAATCCGCCTGAAATCTTGTTTATGTGGGGCAACAAGCGGCGCATGTTGGCGGTGACCCCCGATCGTCCCATGGCCACTGCCAGCGTCAAGATGGTGATGACCAGCCCCATGCCCAGGGCGTAGGCCAGAAATCGCAGGGTTCCCTCCCACACCCCATCGGTGCTGAACGAGCCGCTCACGCTGCCGAAGAACACCGGGCTGGCGCATCCCAGCGACACCACTGCATAAGACACCCCGAACAAGAACATGGAGATAAGTCCTTGGCTGTCGCCTCCCTTGGACAGTCGGGGCACCGAGATCTTGGGCTCGAAGCCAGCCAGCATGGCGATTCCCAGCACCACCATGAGTCCGCTGATCACAAGTGTGATCCAAGGACCTCGGTCGGCAATGGTAGAGGTGGAGATGAGCGACGAGGTAAGCGCGCCGATGATGCCGAAGAAGGCCACGAATCCAGCAGTAAGGGTGAGCCCGACCAGCAATCCTCGGAGGACGTTTCGCCCGGTGTCACCCGCCTGGTCTGCGCTCCCGATACCCAAGAAGTAGGCCAGATAGGCGGGCAGCATGGCGAATCCGCACGGATTGACGGCGGCGACCAGACCGGCACCAAACGGGACCGCCAGATCAAAGTCGAACACAACTGGAAGGTTACGAGGTGAAGTGCGTATTCAGGTGGTCGGTGATCTGTTCGGCGGTCAGGCCGCCGGTGTGCTGGTAGACGACCTCGCCGTCGGCGGTGATGAAAAATGTGGTCGGCATGCCCAGAATCCCTAAGGAGTTACCGATGGCGGAATCCGGGTCCAAGCCGGTGGTGTAGGTAACTCCAGTATCAGCCACGATCTCCCGGGCTTTCGTCATGGTGTCGTTGAAGGCTAGGCCAACGAAGGTCACATCGGGACGCAGTTGCTGGACCGCCTCGAACGCTGGCATCTCGGCAACGCAGGGCGTACACCATGAAGCGAAGAAGTTGAGTACGACAGGGCGGTCGAGAAAAGCGTCAATCGTGCCAGTGCCACCGTCCAGTAGTTCGAATTCTATGTCGGTGGCTTGGACATCGTCGCCGGCTCCCGATCCACAGGAGCCGGCGACGACGGCGAACAGCGACGCGGCGACGACTAGCGCCGCCAGGCGGTGCTGCCCGGCCATCAAGCCAACCAGGCCATCAGGCCGAGCGGAGCCGCTCGCGCAGATGCTCAGGCACCGGCACCTGGACGAACTCGTCCTCGGGCCGGGGCACCTTGGCCGGGCGACCCCGGCGGCGCTTGCTGGTCAGCACCTTGCCGTTGCGGAACAGCTGGCCACCCCACACTCCCCACGGCTCACGGCGGGCGATGGCGCCCTCCAAGCACTGGGCCATCACTGGGCACTCGGCGCAGATGGCCTTGGCCCGGGAGATGTGCTGGAGCTCGTCGGAGAAGAAGATCTCCCCGAGCGAGGCGTCGTCGGTTCGGCACGCGGCGTCCACACGCCACGGTGCGTTTTCAAAGAGCAGCGCCTCCATGTTTTTCTCCTTTCGGGGGTCTTCGGTTGGGATTTTTCAATCGATGGTTTGATGGCGGGTAGAAACTGAAAAGGCCGCCGGATTTTTCCGGCGGCCTCGGTGGATATTTGATCCTTGTAGGTGCTCTACGTGGATCCTCCCCGAGGCCTGGTGTTGGCAGTCTTCTGACCAAACACGCATGGTGTGTGATGGGTCGTCCAATAGCCGGGGCGAATTCGGCCTATGTCAGCCATCGCTACACGCGCGGCGCGGCTTTGGCAGCCGACTGCGAGATAGCTCCTGCTAAACATGACCACTACTCAACAGTGTATTGAGCGCGATGTCAATTTATTTCCCGATCAATTTGGGTTGATGGCCGACTACTACAGCCCGGGCTTGATCTCGAATGTCACCAGCCCGTCGGTAGTGGCGTCTTGGCGGGCTTCGCCGATCACCTTGAGATGCACGAGATGGGCGAACGTCTCGCTGGCCGCCATGTCGCCCCAGGCCCGCTCGCTGAATAGCACCCGCATGTACTCCTCCACCGTGGCTTGGCCCAGCTTGTCGCTGGCGTGACGTAGCACATTCAGGCGCTCGTGGTGGTGGTCGCCGATGTCGTCGGCTCGGGCCCCGATATCGGAGAACGGATGTCCGTGGGCTGGCAGGGCCATCGTGGCACCCTCCAGGGTCTTCATTCGATCCAATGAGTCGAAGAACTCAGCCAGCGAGTCATCGGAGTCGCTGCGGCCAGCAATGTGGGGAGTGATGGTGGGCAGCACGTGATCGCCGGAGAACACTGCGCCGTGCTCGGGGTCGTAGAGGCAGAGGTGGTCTCCGGTGTGGCCGGGCGTGTGAAGCGCCACCCACTCCCGCCGGGCGAAGGTCACGACCTGGCTGTCCACCACCTTCACTGTCGGCTTGGGAGTCTGGAACCAGCGGGCGTGAAAGTTGTCGCGGGCCCGGAATCGCTGGATGTACTCCCGGCTGGGCGGCGTGCGCTTGGTGCCCCACGGGGTGAGTTGCCTGAAGCTCTGTTCAATCCTCTCCAGCACCTCCTCTTCGGAGGCATTGGCCTCGGCGTCGTGGGTTTCTTTGGCTTCGCCGCGCTCCCAAATGGGGCGAAAGCTCTCATGGGTCAAGATGTCGGCCCCGGCCTCCTCCCGCAGCCGCTCAGCGCCGCCGAAGTGGTCGAAATGAGAGTGGGTGATGATGGCGGTGTGGACGTCGCCGATCTTGTAGCCGGCCCGGCCTAGCCGGTCGACCAGGGCGTTCCACGAATCGGGGCCGGGCAGGCCCGGATCCACCACCGCCACTCCTCGCTCGTCTTCCATCACGTAGCAGTTCACGTGGCCCAGCCCCGGCAGGTTCACCGGCAACATGGTGCGCAGTACTCCGGGCACGACCTCTGTGATCTCGGTGGTGGCCTCCTCCTGTTCCTGCTTGCGAGGTCGCTCGGTCACGTCCCACCTTTGGTTGGGAGGCTGAAGAAGCTGTCCCGGTAGTGGCGCAGCTCGCTGAGGCTCTCGCGGATGTCGTCGAGGGCCCGATGGCCTTTGGCCTTTTTGGGGGCTCCCTGATAGGCGGGGGGATGCCACCGTCGAGCCAGCTCTTTGACGGTGGAGACGTCGATGGAGCGATAGTGCAGAAAGTTCTCCAACTCGGGGAGCTGCGCGGCCAAGAATCGGCGGTCCACTCCGATGGAATTGCCGCACAACGGCACGGTGCGGGGCCTGTCGATGTGTTTCCTGAGGAAGGCCAGGGTCATCTCGCCGGCGGCCTCCAAGCTGAGCGTGGATGCCCTGATCTCATCTAACAGCCCGCTTTTGGTGTGCATCTCGACCACTATGCCCTGCATCGAGGCTAGGGCCTCTGGGGAGGCCGAAACCACCAGGTCAGGCCCTTCTGCTACCAATTCCAGGTTGTCGTCGGTGACGAGAGTGGCGATTTCCACGATCACATCGCGGGCCGGGTTGAGGCCCGTCATCTCCAAGTCCATCCAAGCCAGCATGCTGGGTTGACCCTAGATGCTGACTGGCGGAAAATCTGAGTCAGCGGGCTTTTCTGACGAATCGAACCAACGGCCTTTCCGGCCAGGTAGTGTCACCGCCGTGTTGGAGATCCCCATTGTCCGAAGCCGTCCTGACCTGCCGTTTCCCCGCTATGCCACCGAGGGTGATGCCGGTGCCGATCTGGTGGCCAGCGAAGACGTGGAGCTGGCGCCAGGCGGCGGCCGAGGACTGGTGTCCACCGGCACATACATCGCCATCCCCGAAGGTTATGCGGGGTTCGTCCAGCCCCGCAGCGGTCTGGCCCTGCGCCACGGTGTCACCTGTCTGAACACGCCGGGTCTGATCGACTCCGGTTATCGAGGGGAGCTGAAGGTGCTGCTGGTTAACACCGATCCGGTCGAGCCGTTCCTTGTCCGCCGGGGCGAGCGGATCGCCCAGCTTGTGCTGCAAAAAGTGGAGCAAGCCGACTTCGTCGAGGTGGAGGAACTGCCCCCGTCCTCCCGGGGATCAGGCGGCTTCGGCTCCACTGGTCGATAAAGGCGGCTCGATCCGATACTGATTCAGGCCGACTTCTGCAACCAGATGCGATGCTCGTCGGGGTCTAGTTTCCACGAGTCAACCAGCGATCCGGCGGTTGACTCGAACCGGTCGATCCTGTCGTGGGGGATCGGCTTGCTGTCCCGCTGCTCGATCTGGGCTTCGACGGTCACGATTCCGGCTTTGCTCTGAAGGTCGAGGGCCAATGAGCCGCCGGGGTGCTCGGGGTCCAACAACAGCAGCACAGCCTCTTTGATGGCCTGGCTGAGGTGGGCGATGTCGCCGGGTGGGAATCCCAGGTGGGTGGCGGCGTGGACGACGGCAATGTCGGCCATGCGGCTGTACTCAGGGGCCGCCGGCAACCTGACTCGCACGTCACCGTTCATGCTTGCCCGCTTGCCGGGTTTCTGGGTGCCACGCGCCCCATGCCCACAGAGTACCAACCGGAGGGTGAACAAGGTGGTACGAGTGTCCACAGTCTCAACAGGTATTCTGACTCGATGCTTCGAGTGGGCCTGATCGGCTGTGGGGCGATTGGTTCGGTGGTGGCCCGTGAGCTCTCCGGAGGGGCAGTGCAGGGGGCCGAGCTGACCGCGGTATTTGACCCCTTCGTCGATCATCCGCTCAGAGTGGGCGATCGGGAATCTCTGCTATGGGTATCAGATGTGGTGGTGGAAGCGGCTGGCCATGGGGCGCTTCGCGAGCACGGGGTGGCGGTGAGGGAATCGGGCACCGATCTGTTGGTGGTGAGCATCGGCGCTTTGGCTGATGAAGAACTGGAGGCCTCGCTGCGGGGGGCTGGGGGCGGTCGCCTGTTTTTGTGTACCGGAGCCATTGGCGGGTTCGACATCTTGCGGGCCGCCATGCTGCTCGGACCGCTGGACGAGGTGGCCATCACCAGCACCAAGCCCACAGGGGCGCTGAGCCGTCCTTGGATGGATGAAACGGTGCTCGATGCCTTGGAAAATGGCTCCGAGTCGGTGACGGTGTTCGACGGTCCCGCCCGACAGGCCTGTGAGCGCTTCCCGGAATCGGCCAACGTCACCGCCACTTTGTCGCTGGCCACTGTCGGGTTCGATCGGGTGCGGGTGCAGATGGTGGGTGATCCAGAGGCCACTCGGGTGCGACACGTAGTGAGCGCCTCGGGGGAGGCGGGCACATATGAGCTTTCGTTCGAGAACGCCGCCTCTCCCGACAACCCCCGTACCAGCGCAGTCACCGCCTATTCGGTAATTCGATCTCTCACCGACATTCAACGACCGCCAGTGTCTTTCCTCTGAGTTCCACCAAGATCCTTGTCTGGTTCGCAGCCCCTTTGTAGCGTGGTCTGACAGAAACCGTCTGCCATCAATCAGGCAGCCGGAGCGACAGGGGGATGTCATGGTCGAGTTGCCAGACCAGTTTATTTTCAACACCTTTGCCTTTTTGGTCTGGGGTGCCTTGGTGATGTGGATGTGCGCGGGCTTCACGATGCTGGAGTCCGGCGCGGTCCGCACCAAGAACGCCTCCATGATCTGCCTCAAGAACATCGGCATCTACTCGATCGCCGGTCTGGCCTATTTCATCGTCGGCTACAACCTCATGTACACCGGGGTCGGGGATCTTTGGGGTTCCTTCGAATTCCTCTATGGGCCGTCGGGCGCCGAAAAGGCCCTGCTTGACGGGGACCTGGGTGCGGTCGGCGCCGTGGTCGACAACGGATACGCCGTGATGTCCGACTGGTTCTTCCAGATGGTCTTCGTGGCTACTGCGGCCTCCATCGTTTCGGGGGCCATCGCCGAGCGCATCAAGCTGTGGTCGTTCTTCGCCTTCACCCTGGTACTGACTGCATTCATCTATCCCATCGTCGGCTCTTGGACCTGGGGAGGCGGCTGGCTCGCCCAAGAGGGCTTCCAAGACTTCGCCGGCTCCACCATCGTCCACGGCACCGGCGGCTGGGCCGCGCTGGCCGGAGTGCTGGTGGTGGGCCCCCGCCTGGGCAAGTTCAAAAAAGACGGCAGCGTGAGGTCGACCCCGCCCTCCAACGTGTTGGTGGTGACGCTGGGCGTGTTCATTTTGTGGCTCGGCTGGTTCGGCTTCAACGGCGGCTCTCAGCTCGCCCTGGGCACCCCGGCCGATGCCGTGGCCATGACCATCGTGCTAGTCAACACCAATCTGGCCGCCGCGGCCGGCGTACTAGCCGCCCTGGCCGTCTCCCGCTCGGTCTTGGGCAGGATCGACCTGTTCGCAGGCCTGAACGGCGCCATCGCCGGGTTGGTGGCTATCACCGCCGGTCCCACCATGGTGGACCACTGGTGGGCGATGGTCATTGGCGCCATTGGCGCCCTGTTCTGCACAATCGGCATCAGGGTGCTGGAGATGCTCAAGATCGACGATGTGGTCGGCGCCATTCCCGCCCACCTCATCGCCGGCATTTGGGGGACGCTGGCAGTGACCATCGCCGCCGGCGGCCGATTCCACATTCAGCTTCTGGGCATCGTGTCCATCGGCGCCTTCGTGTTCATCTCGTCGCTGCTGGTGTGGAAGCTGCTTGACGTGGTGATGGGTCTGCGGGTTTCATCGGAAGCCGAGCGCATGGGCCAAGACACCGCCGAACTCGGACTCGAGGCCTACCCCGAGTTCGTGCTTATGCCCGAGCCAAACGACTTGGACTAGATCAGGTGCAGGGCTCGGCCGGTGCCACGGCGGGAAGCCGGCCGGCCCGCATGGAGGTCACCGTGGCGCCGTCGGTCTCAAAGATCACCCGGTAGTCGACATCGGTTTCGTCAACCGGGACGTATTGGATCGAGTTGCCGCTGCCGTCGGCATAGGGGGTTACCACCAGACGGGCCCCGAACAGCTCGTGGAGCTGGGCCTCGGCGCTGCCCACGCTGGCGCCCGACCGGGTGGTGATGTTCGGGTTGGTGATGTCCACCCGCTCGATGGAGCTGTTGTAGATCGTGACCACCACGCCCGATGGCCCGTTGGCCGGGGCGAGCAGATAGCAGCGGGGAGTGCCGTCTTCTGGGCCGCCGGTCCACAGGGTGGGGAGCGCCTCGCTTGCCCCGTCGGGGGTCATGCCGAAGAACATCGAACCGAGTCCCGCGGTGGTGAGCTTGTCGGCGCTGCTGAACGCCGGATTGCTGAAGTCGATGGGCTCGGGGCGCTCTATCGGTTCACCCGTGGGTTCGGGGGCTGGAGTGGGCTCATCGACGGGTTCCGGTGCGGGCTCATCATCAACGGGTTCCGGTGCGGGCTCATCATCAACGGGCTCATCGTCGGAAGGAGTGTCGTCTACCGGTGCGGGTGTGGTCGGTGGCGCGGGCTCCTCTGCGGCGACGGTGGCAGTTGGATCGGTTTCATCGGCCGGTTCGGCGTCATCGTTGCCGCAGGCTGCGAGCAACAGAGCGAAGATGGCGAGCAGAGCAATCAGTCGATGCATGCCATCAGCGTAGTACCACGAGCGGCATAAGGTGGTAGGCCGCCTGGGACTCGAACCCAGCACCTTGAGATTAAAAGTCTCCTGCTCTACCTGATGAGCTAGCGGCCCGGCGCAACTGTATCGCCCAGAACCGGCGGAGTGGCCGGTAATATGCCCCGCGGTGGAAGCCTGGGAGTCATTGCTCGGCGACGTGGAGAGCGGTCTGATCGACGTGGAAGGGGTGCTTGCCGACCTCGACGATCTCGATGCCCTTCGTCTGCGCGTCCAAGCTGCGAAAGACGATGGAAGCATCGACCGTCGCCCGGTGCTCCAGCGCTGCGCAGAGCAGATGCAGTCCTGATCTAGTTAGAGCAGATCAGATACTGGGGTTTGGATGTCCACGCCTTCGAGGGGGTGGACTCGCTCTCCGGCCACCAATCGGCCATTGGCCGCCGTCACCCATCGGCCGCTCATGTTGGTGACCCGGCCGGGCTCACAGCCCAGATGGGCTTCCAACGAGTAGATCACCCCGCCATGGGTGACCACCACCGCCGTTCGGTCGCCGACCACGCCGGCCAGTCGGTTGATGCCGGCCAAGACTCGGGCCAGCAAAGCGTCGTCTTGTTCCCATCCCGGCGGTCGTCGCCCGTCTTCCAAGAAGCCGGGATACCGCTCTTCAATCTGAACTCGGGTCAACCCGGAGAATTCCCGTACGTCCCGCTCAATCAACTCGGGAATCGGTATCGGCGGATCGCAGCCCATTGCCTCGGCAATTATCTTCGCGCTGGTTCGTGATCGTTGCAGGGTGGAGGTGGCCACCACATCAACTGGCTCGAGCCGGGCCGCCGCGGCAGCCGCCTGCTGTCGCCCCAGCTCCGACAACGGTGGATCGGCCTGACCCTGCCAACGCCGCAACGCATTCCATTCCGATTGCGCGTGGCGTATCAGCAGTAGACGAGACACGGCTCAAACGGTAATGGCCACGACATTTCGGACCGTGGTAGTGGCGAAGGATTCCCGTACAATTTCGTCCATGGCCACGCTGCGTCTCTTTGCGCATGTCAGGGAGGCGGCTGGCACCGGGCGGGATGAGGTGCCCGGGGCCACGGTAGACCAAGTTCTGGCTGCCGCGGTCGACCGCTACGGGGCCGCGTTCGCCGATCAGCTTCAGATTTGCCGCGTGTGGCTAAACGGCGAGCCGGTAACCGGTTCTGAGCCGGTGGTCGACGGTGACGAGGTGGCGGTGTTGCCCCCGGTCTCCGGGGGGTAGCCTTTGTTGGTCATGCCAGTTCTTTGTTTGCTGTGCAGTTTCGCCACCGATCAAAGCGTGGGGCTATGACCCAGAACGTGGCAATCTTGTCACTGCACACCTCGCCGCTGTCTCAACCTGGCGTTGGCGATAGCGGAGGCATGAACGTCTACGTCCGAGAGATGGCTGCGGCACTGGCTCACTCCGGCAGCGAATGCCGGGTGTATGTGCGCCGTGGACAGAAGGGTCTTCCCAGCGAGGTAGCCATTGAACCGGGTGTGACCGTGGTCCACGTCGACGCGGGGCCTGCTGATTTGGGTAAAGAAGACCTTGTCGAAGTAGTGGACGAGTTCGCCGACGGCGTCATGGCCGACATGCGACGGCAAGGGCGCCCCGACGTAATTCACGCCAATTACTGGCTGTCAGGGGTTGCCGGTCACCGGGTCAAGCACGCGGTAGGGGTGCCGTTGGCCGTGACCTTCCACACGCTGGCTCGCGTAAAGGCAGCCACCGGCGATCCCGAGTCAGAGCATCGGGCCCAGGCCGAGGCCGATGTCATCGGCTGCGCTGATGTGGTCATCGCCTCCTGCGAGCCGGAGGCCCAGCAACTGCAAGAGTTCTACGACGCCCCATCTGAGCGGATTGAGTTGGCCCCGCCAGGAGTGGAGCATGCGCTCTTCTCCCCGGGCAACCAGGACGGTGCCCGCGCCGCTCTGGGCTTGGGTCGTGGCCCGGTCTTGCTTTTTGTGGGCCGGATACAGCCTCTGAAACGGCCCCTCGTTGCGGTAGAGACGTTGGCCTGTCTTGCTCGCCCCGATGCGCGTTTACTGGTGGTCGGCGGACCCAGCGGCGCCGAGGGCGAGGTTGAGTATCAGCGTCTGCAAGACCGTATCCAGGACGTGGGAATAGCAGATCGGGTAACGCTGGTTCCGCCCCGTCCCCACCACTGGCTTTCTACCTACTACCGGGCCGCCGATGTCGTCTTGGTGCCCAGCCGGAGCGAGTCCTTTGGCTTGGTTGCCCTTGAGGCTGCGGCCAGCGGTACCCCTGTGGTGGCTGCCCCCGTGGGTGGCCTGCGCTCAGTGGTCGACCACGGCCGTACCGGTTTCCTGGTGGACGATGCCACCCCGGAGGCATTTGCCGCTCAGGTGGCCGCGCTGATTGGCAATCCGCTCCTCGCCGCCGAGGTGGCCTTGGACGCGGCCGAACGAGCCCGATCGTTCTCTTGGGCCGCCATGGCCCGTTCGCTGCGAGCCACCTATCGGAAGGCCCAGTCCCGAGTACTCGTCGATTGCACATGATTCTGCGGGCCGACGAGTTGGCTGCCCTGGAGTCGAACATCGATGCCTGGTTGGACGATCAGCTCCAGACCAACCCGACCGTGCTTACCGTTGACCAGGGCGAACCCGGCCAACGCCGTTGGTATGTTCGGATGATGGGGGAGGAGAAGACGGTTTCGACCGTTTGGTTCACGCTGGGCCAACGACAGTTGCACTGCGAATGCCACTTCATGCCCGCACCCGAGGAAAACGAGGGTAGGTTGTATGAGTACTTGCTGCGCCGAAACCGCGAGCTGAGCGGCTTGCGTTTCGCAATCGGCGTGGAGGACGCCGTGTTCTTGGTTGCTGAGCTGCCCGCTCACACGGTGACGGAAGCGGAGATCGACCGGCTCCTGGGCTCGTTTTACGCTTACTCAGAGCGGTGGTTCCGTCCGTGCATGCGAATCGGGTACGAAACACGATTCGCACATTAGGATATTTCAGTATCTTTCAGTTGTTTTACATCACAAAAGGACATAGGATTTTCTGCGTGATGCACTTGGCCGGTGGGCGGGATCGGGGAAGTCCTCCCACCGGCCAGCATCTATGTCGGGTAAAGAAGCCACCTGCCTGCGCTAGCAGTCTGCTATAGCAGTGAGGTGGCAATTCGACTGCAACTGATAGGCGGGGGCCGCATGGGTGAGGCCCTGCTCGGCGGTCTGCTGACCGGTGGATGGGCCCAGCCCGGCGAGCTGGCCGTGGTGGAGACGATCTCAGATCGGCGAGCCGAGCTGACCAACCGCTTCCCCGATGTCGTGGTGGCCGAGCACCCCGTCGAACGGGCTGATGCCGTGCTCGCGGTCAAACCCAACGACGCCGCGGCTGCTGGTATCCGCCTCCGTGCGGCCGGAGTTTCCCGCGTCCTCAGCATCGCGGCCGGCATCACAACCGCGGCTCTCCAGGCTGTTCTGGATGATGGTGCTCGCGTAATCAGGGCCATGCCCAATACGCCGGCGCTCGTGGGGGCGGGCGCGGCAGCAATCGCGGCGGGCAGTCACGCCACCGATGAAGATCTGGTTTGGGCCACCGGCATTCTCGAAGCGGTAGGCACGGTGGAGGTATGCGATGAGACGATGCTGGACGCGGTCACTGGGCTATCAGGCTCGGGACCGGCCTATGTGTTCTGGTTGGCGGAGAGTTTGATGGCGGCCGGGGTTGAGGTGGGCCTGTCCTCCGACATGGCCGATGCCCTTACCCGCCAGACCATTTTGGGGGCGGCCCGACTGCTGGTTGAGTCAGGCGAGCTACCCGCCGATTTGAGGGCCGCAGTGACCTCCCCGGGGGGGACCACCGCCCGGGGTATCGCCGAGTTGGAAGCCCGCGGGGCGGCGGACGCATTCATCGCTGCGGTACGAGTCGCCACCGAACGGAGTCGTGAACTGGGGAAACCCTGATCTCTTCCCTACTTGCCAAGCGGGGTGGCACTCGACTGGCAAGGCCGCGTAAGGTGAGCCACGCACAGCGGAGTGAGGGGTGTGTTGGCATGGCGAAGCCAGAAGGGCGGGAAAGACTCATGACCGTGGCAGAAGTTGCTGCCCTCATGAGAGTCTCAACGATGACGGTCTATCGATTGATCAAAGCCCGTGATTTGCCGGCCGTGAGGATCGGCAAGTCGTACCGATTGCGCGAAGGCGACGTCGACCGCTACCTGGCCAGTCGATACACCCAGGCAGGCTGACACTGCCTAGGGGTTTCCCCGCAGCGCTTGGCATGCAATGACGCTGCACTACGACACCATCTCGTTCCTTTCTGACTACGGGCTGGCCGATGAGTTCGTAGGGGTCGTGAAGTCGGTCATCCGTTCGGTGGCCCCTGACGTTGTAGTGGTGGACATCACCCACGACATCTCGCCCCACGATGTCCGAGCCGGAGGCCTGGCCTTGGCTCGCAGCGCCCAGTACCTGATGCCCGGCGTTGTGCTGGCCGTGGTCGACCCGGGCGTGGGCAGCAGTCGGCGGGCGGTGGCAGTAGAGGTGGGCGATGGCACCTCGGTGTTGGTCGGTCCCGACAACGGCTTGCTGGCCCCGGCCGTGGCCATGGTCGGCGGGGCGTCTCGAGCTGTCGAGCTCACCGCCGAGCACTACCACCTTGCTTCCCTTGGACCGACGTTCGCCGGCCGCGATGTGTTCGGTCCGGTAGCCGCCCATCTGTGCATGGGTGCTGACCTCGCTGATGTGGGGACGCCGATCCCGGTGCATTCCCTCACACCGGGGATTGTGCCGGTCAGCCGAGTCGACGGCGAACGGGTGTTTGCCGAAGTGTTGTGGATTGACCGGTATGGCAACTTGCAGCTCAATCTCGATCCCGCTGAAATCGAACAACTAGGTGATGAGTTGCGGATCACTGCGGGCGATTTGGGACGCAACGCCCGCCGGATTAGCTGTTTCAGCGATGTAGGCGGTGGTGATCTCGGGGTGCTGGTAGACTCCTACGGCTTGGTAGCCGTTGTCGCCAACCGGGGTTCAGCCGCAATGGAGTTGAACTGTGTGGAGGGAGACGCCATCACCGTCGAGTCCGGCGGATCTGCTTCGGCCACCCCAGTCCAACTTCAACCCAGACCACCAGAGGCACTGGAATGAGACCAGGAACCACCATCGCAATCTCCATCTTGTTGGCGGCGATCCTCATCGCCGCGGTAGTCCAGTTGTTCGTGCTGGCTCGCTGACCTGCCGTTGGCCATGCCCATCGAGGAGACCCTCTACCCGGTGAACCTTCGGGTTGCCGGCCACCGCTGTCTGGTAGTGGGGGGAGGACAAGTAGCCTTAACCAAGGCTGAAGGCCTGTTGGAAGCCGGCGCGGTAGTGGATGTGATCGCCCCCGATGTGGTTCCCGAACTCGACGCCCGCCCCGGCGTCACTGTGCATCGCCGCGCCTATCGCTCCGGCGATGTCGCCGGTTATCGGCTGGTTGTTGCGGCCACCGGCCGTGGAGAGGTAAATGCCGAGATATACCGCGACGGCGAGGCGGCTGGGGTGTGGGTGAACAGCGCCGACGATCCCGATCATTGCTCCTTCACCTTGCCCAGCAGACTGCGCCGGGGACCGCTGATGGTGACTTGCTCTACTGGCGGTCACAGCCCGGCATTGTCACGCTGGCTCCGCCAGCGTCTGGAAGACGAGATTGGCCCCGAATACGAGACCTTGTTATGCCTGCTCAGCGAGGCGCGGAAGCGGATTCAAGCCACGGGGGTGCACACCGAGGACCGGGCTTGGCAAGATGTACTGGATTCGGGAATGCTGGAGTTGATCCGCTCCGGTGAAACCGGTCGGGCAAAAGAGATGATCGACCGCTTGGTCGACAACCCTTGAAGGACCAGTGTCAGTACTCGCTATAGGCCTCAACCACCGAACGGCACCGCTTGGTCTCCTAGAGCGGATGACCATCGACGAGTCCAGCCTGGCCAAAGTGCTGGGCGACCTCATCGGCCGCGAGCACGTCTCCGAGGCCGTGGTGTTGTCTACCTGCAACCGCATCGAGGTCTATGTATTTGCAGAGACCTTCCACGGCGCCTTCCAGAATGTGCGGGATTTCCTGGCTGAGACCGCCCATGTTTCCCCTGAGGAGTTCAGCGACGCGCTGTACGCGCACTACGAAGCCGATGCCGTGTCACATCTCTTCTCGGTGGCTTGCGGCCTTGACTCCGCCGTGCTCGGCGAGCACGAGATTCAAGGCCAGGTGAAGAGCGCGTGGGAGACGGCTCGATTGGAGGGCACGTGCGGCACCACCCTCAATGCCCTCTTCCGCCACGCGGCAGAAGTTGGCAAACGGGCTCGCACCGAGACCGGGATATCCCAGCACATCACTTCGGTATCCCATGCCGCAGTGGCCCTGGCCGCCGAGCGGTTGGACGGGTTGAACGGCCGCCGCTTGATGGTGCTCGGGGCAGGCGATATGGGAGAGGGCATGGCTGCCAGCCTGGCCAAGAGCGAGACGGCAGAAGTTGTCGTGGCCAATCGGACCACCGGCCGGGCCGAGGAATTGGCCCAGCGCATGGGTGGCCGGGCCGTGAGCCTCGACGAGATGTCGGCCGATTTGGCTGTCGTGGATGTCCTCTTGACTTCCACGGGAGCTTCTTCGCTCATTCTGGAGCACTGTGACGTGGCCGAAATCATGGCCCAGCGGGCCAACCGTCCGCTGCTGATCGTGGACGTCGCGGTGCCTCGCGACGTGGATCCCGCAGCCGGCGAGTTGGATGGGGTGACGCTGCTTGACATGGACGATCTGCGAGCCTTCGCCGATCGGGGTCTGCGCGAGCGCCGCGCCGAGCTAGACCGGGTGCGCACCATCATCGACGACGAGTTGAACCGTTACTTGGACTACAGCTCGGCTAGAGAAGCGGCCCCGCTGATCTCAGCATTCCGGACAAGGGCCGAGATTCTGCGCAAAGAGGAACTCGATCGCCATGCTTCCGGTCTGTCCCCAGCCGAGCGGCAGGCGGTGGAGGCTGCCACTCGAGGGCTGGTGGGCAAGCTCTTGCACGAGCCCACCGTGAGGCTGAAGGACGCAGCCGGATCGCCGCGGGGCGACCGACTGGCCGAAGCACTCCGGGATCTGTTCGATCTCTAGAATCGACCCCATGCTGCGCGCCGCCACCCGAGGCAGCGCCTTGGCCCAGTGGCAAACCGCCCACATCGCCGAACTGCTGGGTCGCGTCACCGACGTCCAACCTCTGCTGGTCACCACGTCAGGCGACCGTTTGGCCGAACACCCGATCTCAGCCATTGGCGGAAAGGGGGTGTTCGTCAAAGAGGTGCAAGCCGCAGTTCTCGACGGGCGAGCGGATCTGGCGGTTCATTCGGCCAAGGATCTACCCGCGGCCACTCCCGAGGGCCTGGTGCTGGCCGCGGTGCCAACCCGGGCCGATCCACGAGACGTGCTGGTGGGCTGCCGTTTGTCAGACCTTCCCCAGGGCGCTTTGGTGGCCACCGGGTCGGCTCGGCGTCGGGTTCAGCTGCGGGAGCTTCGTTCGGATCTTCGCTTCGCCGAGCTTCGGGGCAACATCGGCACTCGGTTGGCCAAGGCCGGGGACTTTGACGCAGTGGTAATGGCCAAGGCCGCGCTGGACCGCTTGGGCGAGCACCCGCCTGTGGTCGATGTGCTGGGCTGTGAGGTCATGATCCCCCAAGTGGGCCAAGGCGCACTGGCGGTGGAGTGCCGTGAAGACGACGATCGAGTCCGCTCAGTGCTGGCTGCCATCCAAGATCCGTCGACCCGCCGGTTAGTGGATGCCGAGCGGGCCTTCTTGGCCACCCTGGGTGGCGACTGCACTCTTCCCGCCGGAGCCCACGCCCATTTCCGGGACGCGAAGGTGGCCATGCGGGCCGTGCTGGCCGACGGTCCCGATGGCACCTGCCACACCGCGGTCGGCGAAGGCGACGACGGGGAGGCTCTGGGGCAGGACTTGGCCCGCCAGTTGCTGGAAGCTGTGGCCCGATGACCGTCTATTTGGTCGGTGCCGGTCCGGGTGATCCCGCCCTGTTGACCTTGAGAGGGGCAGAGGTGCTGGCCAATGCCGATGTGGTGATCTACGACCGGCTGTCGGTGATGTCGCTGCTCGATTTGGCTCCAGCCGATGCCGAGCGCATCTCGGTGGGCAAGCAGCCCGGCGGACCCCGCACCTCCCAAGAAGACATCAATGCCCAATTGGTGGCCCGAGGCCGGGCCGGACAGCAGGTGGTCAGACTCAAAGGCGGCGACCCCTTCGTGTTCGCCCGGGGTGGCGAGGAGGCGGCCGCGCTGGCTGCCGCCGGCGTCGCCTTTGAGGTGGTCCCCGGCATCACATCCGCAGTGGCGGTGCCCGCCTACGCCGGAATTCCGGTGACCATGCGGTATTCCTCCACATCGTTCACCGTGGTCACCGGCCACGAAGACCCGGCCAAAGGCGAGGGGTCGGTCAACTGGGAGGCGGTTGCCGCACTGGGCGGCACGGTGGTGGTGCTCATGGGCGCGGCCCGCTGCCGCACCATCTGCGATCGGATCGTCGCAGGGGGTATGGCCCCCGAAACCCCAGCGGCCGCGGTGCAGTGGGGCACCCGCCCCAATCAGCGCACGCTGCGGGCCACCTTGGCCACTCTGGCCGACTTGGATCCTCAGCCGCCCGCCACCATTGTGATCGGCGAAGTGGCGGCCGCTGATCTGGCCTGGTTTGAGAAACGGCCCCTGTTCGGCCGCCGAATCGTCGTGACCCGGGCTCAACCCCAGGCCACCGAATTTGCCGCCGCTCTTCGCCGACGGGGCGCGGAGCCCATCGAGATGCCGGTGATCGCCTTTGAGCCCCCTAAGGATCTAGACCGCTTGACTCGAGCCGCGGTCGAGGTCGCCAGCTACGACTGGGTGGTGCTCACCTCGCCCAACGGTGTGTCCCGGTTCTTCGAGCACTTGCATGACGCCCGCAGCCTGGGGGGAGTGCGGGTGGCCGCCATCGGGCCGGGCACCGCCGCGGCGCTAGCGGACCGCAACGTGGTCGCCGACCTGGTCCCCGAGCAGTACGTAGCCGAATCCCTGCTGGAAGCACTGTCCGATGAAGTTGGGCCCGACGGGCCGGGTCGGGTGCTCATCCCCCGGGCGGAATCAGCCCGCGACGTGTTGCCCGACGGACTAGCCGCCGCGGGCTGGGACGTCGACGTGGTTCCCGCCTACCGCACCGTGGCCCCGGACCCCGCCCCCGATGCGACGGCCCTGCTGTCTGACGCCGAGGTCATCACCTTCACCTCGTCGTCCACCGTCATCAACTTCACAGACACCTACGGCACCGACGCTGTGCCCGAGGTAGTAGCCACGATTGGCCCCATCACCTCCGCCACCGTCCGCAGCCTGGGCCTAGAGGTAACGGTGGAAGCCACCGAGCACACCGTCGACGGCCTGATCGCCGCCCTCGAAGACTTCTTCACCTGCTGAGGTCTTCCCAACTACTTCGTTGACCTTAGGATCCCAGGCATGGTCACCAACCGGGGGTTGTTCGAGCGGGCGCAGCGGGTGATTCCCGGCGGGGTGAACTCGCCGGTGCGGTCGTTCCGGTCGGTGGGGGGGACGCCGTACTTTGTGGACCGGGCTGAGGGGCCCTATGTGTGGGACGTTGAGGGACGCCGCTACATCGACTACGTGCAGAGCTACGGCCCCGGCATCTTGGGGCATGCTCATCCGGCGGTGACCGAGGCGGTGGCCGAAGCCGCCTCCGATGGCACCAGCTATGGGGCCCCCACCGAACGCGAGGTGCTGCTGGCCGAACTGCTTTGCGAGCGTGTGCCAGGAATGGACTGGACTCGGCTCACTTCCAGCGGCACCGAGGCGGCCATGGCTGCCATTCGCCTGGCTCGAGGTGCCACCGGCCGCAACAAGGTCATCAAGTTCGCCGGCTGCTATCACGGCCACAGCGACGGGTTGCTGGCCGCCGGAGGAAGCGGCGTGGCCAATCAGGGTTTGGCCGACTCGGCCGGTGTCACCCCAGGAGCGGTGGCCGACACCGTTGTAGCTCCTTACAACCAGGTCCCCGCGGTGGACCACGAGGTAGCAGCGGTGGTGGTGGAGCCGGTGGCGGCCAACATGGGCGTAGTGGCCCCGGCACCTGGGTTTCTGGAGGGGCTGCGATCGGCCTGCGACGAGGTCGGTGCTCTGCTGGTGTTCGACGAGGTCATCACCGGCTTCCGCCTGGCACCCGGGGGGGCTACCGAATGGTTCGGCGTCACCCCCGACCTGTGGTGCTTCGGCAAGGTAGTGGGTGGTGGACTGCCCATCGGCGTGTTCGGAGGCCGAGCCCATCTGAAGGAGCACCTCGCCCCACTGGGCGGCGTCTACCAGGCTGGAACGCTGTCGGGAAACCCGTTGGCCACCGCAGCCGGCTTGGCCACCTTGAAGCAGCTCACCCCGGACGCCTACCGCACGCTCACCGATACCGCAGCCCGCTTGGCCGATGGCATGACCGCAGTGGCCGCGGCATCTGGTGCTGCCGTCACCGTGCCCCGAGTGGGGTCACTACTGGGGGTGTTCTTCTGCGATCAGGCACCGACCGATTTCGACCAGGCCAAAGCCGCCGCGGAAAACGGTGTCTATTCCCAGGTGTTTCACTCCCTCCTCGAGGCCGGAGTGGCGTTCGCTCCCGGACCTTACGAAGCCCTGTTTCCCAGCTTGGCCCACACTGACGACCACATCGACATCACGGTGGAGGCATTCACCGCCGCCCTGAAGCAATAGGAGGACCGCCCGCTCGTCAGGGCGATGCCGCCATTGAGACCCTCGCCGCGGCCTTGTAGATGTATTCGGCTGGGCCGGGGTCGTCGGAGTCCATGAGGTTGGCCATTATCCGCAGAGCCCACTCCATGGCCGGGCGCGACTGCATCCCGATCCGGGTGAGTTCTCGAAGCAGCGCCGGTTTGCCGATCAACCGGGCGAACAGCCGGGCCACCCGGAAGTAAGTCCCGTAGTTCTCCTCCAGCAGCGCCGGGTACCGCCAAACCGCCCCCCCGTCGCCGGTGTTTATCGCCTCGGCCACCAAATCGGCGGCCATCTTCCCAGTCTCGTAGGCGTAGTCGATTCCCTCGCCATTGAACGGGTTCACCGATCCGGCCGCGTCCCCCACCACCAGGTAGTTCGGCCCCACCTTGGGGCTTACCGACCCGGCCATGGGCAGACGACCGCCCACCGGGTCGATGAGCGGCCGATCGGGGTCGATCTCCCAATAGGCGGGAAGGGTGGCCGCGAATTCCCGCATCAAATGCGAGGTGTTCACCGAGGTGTAGTCCCGGAAAGTGGACAACAGTCCGACGCCGACGTTCACGCACCCATCGCCCAGCGGGAAGATCCAGCCGTACCCGGGCAGCGAGTTGCCGTTGCGGTCCCGCATGTCCAGAGCGCTCTCGATCCATGGGGTGTCGTGCAGCGGACTCTCGAAATAGGTGCGGATGGCCATGCCCTGGGGGTAGGCCCGGTCGCGGGCTGTGCCCAGAGCCCGACCGAACCGGGAATTGGCTCCGTCGGCCACCGCCACATAGCGGGCCCGGATCTGACTAGTGGTCCCGGCGGCCTTATCGGCCACCTCTGCGCCGTCCAATATCCCGTTGACCAGGATCGGACGAGTGGCTTCGGTGCCGAGGAGCAGTTCAGCCCCGGCGGCCACCGCGTGGTCGGCCACAAGTTGGTCGAGCTCCCGCCGCCGCACCACATAGCCGTAGTCGGGGAACACCGGGTGCTGGGGCCAGGCCAACTCCATCGTTCGCCGGTGGGCCACCGCCCGCAGGCCCCCGTAGCGGTGATAACGGCTCAGCTCTTCGCCTAGCCCCATGTCGTCGAGCGATTTGACCGCCCGGGGGGTCAGCCCGTCGCCACAGGTCTTGTCGCGGGGAAACTGCTTGCGCTCCACCACTACCACGTCGAGGCCGTGTCGGGCAGCCCAGTAGGCGGTGGCTGCTCCCGCAGGACCGCCGCCCACAACCAGCAGGTCGCGGCGAGGTGTCAGCTCGCTCCGATCCCGGCTTCGGCCAACAGGCCGCGCAGCGTGCTGGGGAAGGTCTGCCCCATTTGGAACTGTTGTGGCACCACTCCTTCGGCTTCGAACAGCTCCTCGAGGTCGTGCAGGTCGGCCTCGGCGGCACCGCCAAGCTCGACTCGCTCAAAGTAGGTCACGGCGAGAATTTCTCGGGCGCTCAGGTCATCGCCGAAGGCGGGCATGCCGTTGGCCGCTCCCAGAGACTCGTCTCCATCGTCTCCGTAGATGGTCCCGGGTTCGGCCGGCGAACCGTTGATGATCCAGATCACGTGGTCTTCCCAGTTGTTGAACGTGGCCATAACTTCGCCGTCCACCAGTGCGGGCCCCACTCCGCCGCCGCCTTCGGCACCGTGGCACCCGGCGCATCCGCCGCTGCCCTCGTACACCTCACGGCCCAAGGCGATGATCTCGGTGTCCCGCTCGGGTGACTCCAGAGTGCCGGCGAAGATTATGGCCCAGAAGGGTAAGAAAATCAGGACTGGCACGGCCCAGACCGGAATCTTCTTGCGTCTCAGCGCGGCCTGAACCCAGGGCTTTACTGGCTCCGGCTGGGGCTCGGGCTCCGGCTCCGGCTCCAAATCGGGAAGCTCGGGCAAAGAGGGTGCCGCCGCGGCCGCCGGTGCCTGGGTCTGGGCCACTGCAGGAGCGGCGGCGGTTTCCGATGGCGGAACCTCTGCCGCGGGTTCTTCTCCGGTGGCCGCGCCGAGGTCCTTGCGACGATCCAGCGATCGTTGCAGCAGATGCTCGGGTACTTCTACCAACGCTCCTCCGGTATGACTCCCGGCCGGCACCACGTCCGGCCCCGTGCCACATTAGGCCCGCCCAACGCTAACGGCCTAACCAGCGCGAACAGTGACTTTGAGGAGATGCGGCGGGGCATGAGTAGCGGCCAGTTTGATGTGTAGGAATACGGGGTGGGGCTACTACTATCTTTCGCGTACCGCACCCACGAGGGGAGGAACGTGGCCGCTCAGAGGCCCATAGACATCGCCGTCACCAAGTTCTACATGGCCCTCGGAGGATGCTTCGTCCTCTATCTCGCGCTGTGGGCTTTCATCGCCGTCCATCAGTACGACGAGGGATTGGGTGCGCCGTACTTCAACGTGGCCCTCACCGCCTCCTTGGTGGTCTCCGTGCTGGGTATCGTTGCCTTCTTGGAGTACGCCCGCCGCCGCCCGGTGGGCACCTACCACACATGGGGCGAGGCTATGTTCGCGGCGGCGGCGGTCTTCTTTTTGCTGTTCTGGATCTATGGCGTGGTGCCCCACCAGTGGCTGGTGTACGCCGACAGCGAGCTCGGCTGGCGCAAAGACCGCCTCATCGAGGGCTACTACGTGGGCAACCAGGGCATTATTGCCTGGGCCCTGCCGTTTGACCTTCCCTACTTGGTATTGCGCGATGTTGTCGCAGTATTGATCTACGGTTTGGCCTTGGCCGGGAACGTGGCCGGCTGGTTCGTGTGGCAGAACCGGGGCAAGACCGCCCCTGTTGAGGTGGAGAAGTCCGAATATGGACGACCGATCGTGAGAGAGGGGGCGAGTGTCTGATGGCCGGTGCCGATGCCAATCCCCCCATGCCGGAGTTCCGCGACGACTACGTGCTGGTAGAGGTGGACAACGACTACCTCCAGAGCAAGGTGAAGCCCAAGCAATTCATCCACATCGACCAGTCCGAGTGCATCATGTGCGAGGGCTGCGTGGACATCTGCCCGTGGAAGTGCATCCACATGGTGGCTCCCGACGCAGTCGACTTGGCGGTGGGGGCCGAGCAGCCCGGCGTCGACCCCAGCGACCATGTGATCTTCACCATCGACGAGGACGCCTGTACCCGCTGCGCTCTGTGCGTCGACCGGTGCCCCACGGGTGTGATCACCCTGGGCCGACTGGGCGACCCGGGGGGCGATGGCGACCCGCATACGCGAATGACCAGCTACGGCTACGGCTACGGCATGCGGTTGACCTAGAACTAGTGCCCGGAACGGACTGAAGAGGACTCAGGGAGAACAGTGGCAAAGCAGCCCAGACCACCGGCCAGCGAGCGGGCCAAGCAGGCAATGAGCGGCATGATGAGCGATGTTCAGGGATCGCAGGCCTGGTCGTCCATCTTCCGTCCGGGGTCCATTTTCCGCAAGGGCTACAGCGACAGCCCCCGGAATCGCAGCTACGTGATCATGAACAGCGTGCTGTACCACCTCCACCCGGTGAAGGTGAAGCGCCATGCGGTGAAGGTCAGCTACACCCTGTGTCTGGGCGGCCTCAGCTTCTTCTTGTTCATCTTGCTAACCGTGACCGGCATCTTCTTGATGTTCTTCTACCGGCCCACCGCGGCCCAGGCCTGGGACGACATCTACATCCTCCAGACGTCGGTGGCCTTCGGGCTGTTGGTGCGCAACATGCACCGTTGGGCCGCCCACCTCATGGTGATCACCGTGTTCTTGCACATGGCCCGGGTCTTCTACCACGGGGCCTACAAGCCGCCCCGCGAGTTCAATTGGGTCATCGGCGTCATCCTGTTGACCCTCACCTTGCTGCTGTCTTTCACCGGGTATCTGCTCCCCTGGGATCAGCTGGCCCTGTGGGCGGTGACGGTAGGCACCAACATGATGGGCTTCACCCCGGTATTCGGCGATCAAGTGCGCTTCGTGCTGCTCGGCGGGGTGGAGATCGGCACCGACACGCTGCTGCGATGGTATGTGCTGCACGTGCTGATGCTGCCGTTTGTGCTCGTCATATTCCTTGCTGTCCACTTCTGGCGAGTTAGAAAGGATGGAGGTATCTCCGGGCCTCTATAGAAGCGACGTCGCATAGACGCTTCTGGCCCGATCTGCAAGCCCATGGCTGAAGTCCCCGAACACCTCCTGAAGCGAGCCCAAGAGGCCCGTGAGCGCGCCGAAGCCCAGCAGGGCGGCGGCGGTGAGGCCGCGCCCGAATCCTCAGGAGCGGAATCCTCCGACGCCTCTGCCCAAGAGGCTGCGGGAGGTCCAAAGATCCCCGACCACTTGCTGGACCGATCCAAGTCGGCCCGCGACCAGGCCGCCTCCGGTGGAGCCGCCCCGGCGGCCGCCGCGGTAGCCACTGCTCCGGTGCCTGCTGGGCCGGCCCAGCCGGAGCCCACCGGTCCGGGTGGGGCAACCCAGCGGCTGCTCACCGTGGTCAAGTCTGGCTCCATCCAAGATGTCAAGGCCACCCCCACCGACAAGGTGCATGTCTGGCCCCACTTGCTGGTGGTGGAGTTCGTGGCCGCCCTGATCTTCACCGCCTTCACCCTGATCTTCTCGATCTTCGTGAACGCCCCGCTGTTGGAGTTGGCCAATTTCAACGAAACCCCCAACCCGTCCAAAGCCCCGTGGTACTTCCTCGGCCTCCAAGAACTGCTCACCATGTTCCACCCGATGGTGGCCGGAGTGACCATCCCCGGCATTGCGCTGTTCCTGCTGATCCTGGCGCCATACGTGGACCGCAACCCCAGCAAGAAGCCTGAGGATCGCAAGTTCGCTATTTCGCTTATGACCATCCACCTGATGTTCTGGGCGATCCTGGTTCTTATCGGCTCGTTCTTCCGAGGCCCCGGCTTCAACTTCGTCTTCCCCTGGGAAGTCGGACTCTTCTTCGATCTGTAGGGACTGACTATGGGCGTCGCACTCTCCATTGCCTTACCGATCATCGTGGTTGCCGCGGCGATCGTGTTGGTGGGCGCGGCCCGGCGTCGGGAGTCCATGGCGGCCGAAGGTCGCCTGACTCGGGAGACCCGCCGACGGGACCGGGGACGGGTGGACATCGAAGATGCCTCCGACGCCCCCTCTGGCCGGGAGGTGGAGCGGGCCGCGGTGCTGGCTCGCCGGAGCGCCGGAACTGAGCTGGTAGAGGCGGCTGATGCGTCGGTGGAGGAGTGGACACCGCCCGATCCCGATGCCATCGGGGTAAACCGCCGCCAGTTCCTGAACCGCAGCACGGTAGCCATGATGGGCTTGGGCCTCAGTGGCTTCGGCGCCGCCTGCGTGGCGTTTCTGTGGCCGCCGTTTGTCACCGGCTTCGGCGCGGATGTGAATGCCGGTCTGGTGGACGACGTGAAGTCCCGAATCAAAGACGAGAACGGATTTCTGTA
Source organism: Acidimicrobiales bacterium (assembly GCA_963663255.1). GTDB lineage: Bacteria > Actinomycetota > Acidimicrobiia > Acidimicrobiales > Bin134 > Poriferisocius. Next base: position 223,822 of record OY760141.1, on the reverse strand, counting down.
CCTTCCCGAGGGCCGGGCCTGGGTGACCGAGTACCCGGCGGCGGCCTTGCAAAAGGCACAAGCCACCTACAGCGCTCCGGAGCTGACCGGCATGGAGTCGGGGCTTGTTGCCCTATTCCAGAAGTGCCCTCATCTGGGGTGCCGGGTGCCGTCGTGTCTGACCTCGCAATGGTTCGAGTGCCCCTGCCACGGGTCCCGCTACAACCAGGTGGGGGAGAAGCGGGGCGGGCCGGCGCCTCGGGGCATGGACCGCTTCGCCATGACGGTGAATGCCAAGGGGGAGTTCGTCATTCGCACCGGCACCGTCATCCAGGGGCCGCCTATCGGGGTGAACACCACCGGCCAGGAGCCTGAAGGGCCGAGTTGTCTTGGGGGGGCATCGCACTGATGCACCTGCTTGCCGCCTCAACCCAGCGCAACCTGGGCATGGCCATCGCGGTCGTCGCCATCGTGGGCTTCGCCATCTACCTGATCTACAACGTGATGTGGGCGGGGCGCAAGGAGAAAGGCTCAGAGCTGGAGCTGGCCCCCAACCGCAAGCCCTATTTGAGCGATGAGGAGTTGGAGACCTCCAAGCTGGACCTCGCCTTGGTGAGCGGCCTGGTCACCTTGGTCATCATCGGCGTGGCCTTGCCCCTTTACTGGCTGGGCGAGCCCGGTCGCCAGCAAGGCTATGTCGATGACTCCCGGAGGCAGTTCACCAGTCGGGGCTTTGAGCAGTACGAAGAACGGTGCGCTAGCTGCCACGGCGGCGGCGGCCTTGGCGGAACAACCTCGACGTCGGTAACCGACGATGCTGGCAACTTCATCGCCGCCATCGAGTGGGAGGTTCCCGCGCTCACCACCGCGCTCTACCGCTTCTCCGAAGTCGAGGTGCGCCACATCCTCAACTTCGGCCGGCCTCCCACCCCCATGCAGGCGTGGGGTGCACCCGGTGGCGGCCCCCTCACCACCCAGCAGGTGGACGAGCTTATTCAGTACATCCAGAGCATTCAGCTCTCCCCCGATGAGTTGCAGGGTGAGGTGCTGGACGGACTCGTCCTTCAAGTGCGCGATGACGTATTGGCTGCAAATGATGGTGATATCGCCGACCAGCTTGCTGAAGCCCAAGCGGCAGCGAATGCTGCGGGCGCTGACGAGATTGCTGCGGAGAACGCCGCTCGTGAATTGGCCAAGGTGGAGGAGTTGATTCGTGAGACCAGCGAGCAGCACATACGAAATCTGGACTCGCCAGATCGGGGTGAGCTGTTGTTCAACAACGGGGTATACGGCTGCGCCCGCTGCCACACTCCGCGGGATTCGTGGCGCTTCACCGGGCCTGAGGAGCAGCCGGGGGCAGGTCCGGTGGTCTTGGCCCGGGGCTCCGCAGAAGAGGCCGATGTGGTCGCCCAGCTAGGGAGCTTGATTCCTGCGTACATACCAGGTGGCGGGGCGTTCGGTCCCAACCTCACCAATGGGGCCACCCTGCGGCAATTCGACACCGCCGAGGGCCACGCTGGATTCGTAACCATCGGCTCCGAGGAGGGAGTGGGCTACGGCAACTTCGGCCAGGGCGACGGTGGCGGCCAGATGCCGGCCTTCGGTGTGTGCGTGGGCGATCGGGACTCCGGTGATCGCAGTCCAATCCACGGGTTCTGCGCGCTGGAAGACGGAGGCATCCGACCGGGCATGCTGACCGCCGAGCAGATTGCCGACATCGTGGCCTACGAGCGGGGGTTGTGAGCATGGGCTCGATTGTCTCCGCAGTAGGCGCACTGGGCGCCATCTCGTTCGACAACGAGGTCCGCGGCCTGCTGACAGTGTTGTTGGGCTCGGCCATCCTGATGGGGTCGGTGTGGCTTATCATTTCCACCAACACCGGCTTCCGCCTCGGAAGTCTCATCGCCATTTCGGCCATCTTCGGCTGGACGGCGATGATGGCGCTGTTGTGGGCCCTGTACGGCATCGGGCTACAAGGGGCCCGCCCCACCTGGGAAGTTCAGGCCATCCACATCGGCAATCCGTCGGTGTCGGACAACGAGGCCAATCCACCTCCGGGGATACTCGACGATCTCCCCAACCCGAAGACCTGCGACACGTTGGGCCACCAAGACTGTCTCCCCAAGGCCATCCAAGTAGTTCGCGTGCTGGGCGACAGCAGCCAGCGGGTCCAGTTCGACTCCATTGACGCCGGTGCCATCCGCAACGAGGTGAACGCCTTCCACGACGCCCTGGCTGACGGAGACCCTCGCAAACTCACCGGCGATGATATCGAGGCTGAAGTGCAGCGTCTGGCCGACGAGGAGAGCATCCGCAACGAGGATCTGACCCTGAGCGAGCTGAAGGGCATCGCCCCCGAGCTCACCGAAGAGGCTGAGCGGCGGGGCTGGCTGGAGTTGGGCGACTGGAATCTGGAGACCACCCAAGCTGCCGGTGAGGCCATCACCGCGGCCAGCGACTATCTGATCCAAGCCGACCTGGGGTTCGGCGCCACCGACGAACAGAGCAACACCTTCGTCGTGCTGGATGCCTTCCAGCAGGGGGGCAAGCCGGAACGGCTCAACAACGGTGTTTGGGAGCGGGTCAGCAACAAGGTCATCACCAGCACCATGCCCCGCCATCCCACCAACTACACGGTGGTACAGGTGCAGCGGTCGACCTACAAAGAGCCAGTAGCCGGCCGGGCCCCACCTCCGGCCGAGGTCGACCCCGAAGACCCGGTCATTTCGGTGCTCTTGCGCCGAAACCTGGGCCGGTTCCGCCTGCCCGGTATTCTGGTGGCCATCGGCTCCGGACTGTTGTTCTTGGTGTCTTTGCTGATGCTCCACACCCGCGACCTGGAGGTCCGCCGTCGCCTGGAGGGCGAGGGCGCGGCACCATGATCGCATCGGGGTAGACCGCGATGACCGGCCAATACCTGCCGATCTTCGCCCTCGGAGTCTTGGCCGTGCTGTTCGCGGCTCTGAGCTTCGGCGCTTCCCGACTGCTGGCCCCCCGGCGCCAGACCAAGGCCAAGCTGGCCCCCTACGAGTGCGGGGTCGAAGAGAGCACCGATGCTCCAGAGCGCTTCGGGGTCCGGTTCTTTCTCATCGCCATGATCTTCATTGTCTTCGACATCGAGATCATCTTCTTGTACCCCTGGGCGGTGTCCTACCGGGGGCTGGGCCTGTTCGGCCTGGTGGCCATGGGAATTTTCGCCCTGGCCGTGTTCGAGTCCTTCGTCTACCTCATTGGCAACGGCGCCCTCGACTGGGGGCCGTCCCGCCCCATCGGGCGGCGTGATCCCCAAGTGTCGGCCCGCCGCACCAGCGACACCACCATCCGCCGGGTAGGCCTCGACGGACGAGGCGCTCCGGGAGGGGCAGCATGAAATTGCCGCTGTTGGGAGATCCCAAAGACGTGCTCGACCGCGGTCTCGAAGGAGTCGACCACAATTTCGTGACCGGCAAGCTCGAGGATCTGGTCAAGTGGTCGCGGGCTCGGAGCTGTTGGCCGGCCACCTTTGGCTTGGCCTGCTGCGCCATCGAGATGATGGCCACCGGCGGCGCCCACTACGACTTGGCCCGCTACGGCATGGAGGTGTTCCGGGCGTCCCCCCGCCAAGCCGACCTGATGATCGTGGCCGGCCGGGTCTCCCAGAAGATGGCGCCTATCCTGCGCCGCATCTACGACCAGATGATGGAGCCCAAGTGGGTGATCTCCATGGGGGTGTGCGCCTCCAGCGGCGGCATGTTCAACAACTACGCCATCGTGCAGGGTGTCGACCAGATCGTGCCGGTGGATGTGTATGCCCCCGGCTGCCCGCCTGGCCCGGAGACGCTGATGCACGCCATCTTGACCCTCCACGACAAGATCACCAGCGGAGAACTCACCCAACGTCGTGACGAAACCGGGGCCGGGGCCAACCTCACCGTGAGCCAGCAAGACGGCCAGACCTCGACTGGCGTGGTCATCCGTACATGAGCGACTCGGTACTGCATGTACCCCGCGAAGAGCTCATCGAAACGGTGAGCGGCCTGCGAGACGACGGCTACGTGTCGGTTCTCGACGTGACCGCGGTGGACTACTTGGAGCACCCCGGCCGCACCGATCTGCCTCCCGAGACAACCCCCGAGCGTTTCGAGCTGGTCGTGACCCTCATATCCCACGCCGCGCCAGGCCGCGTCCGGCTGCGGGTGCAGGTGCCGGCCGACGACGCCACCGTGCCCACCCTGTTCGACCTGTACCCGGGGACCGAGGCCTTGGAGCGAGAGGTCGCCGACATGTTCGGCATCGTCTTCGAGGGTCATCCCGACCCCACCCGCATCCTCATGCCCACCGACTGGGAAGGCCACCCGCTGCGGAAAGACTTCGCGGTGGGGCGCATACCTGTCCAGTTCAAGGCCACCCGGTGAGCGCGCCAGACACCACGGTGGAAACCGCCGCCGACGAGGCCGTCCGCCGCCGAGAAGACAGCGCGGTGCTCCGCATTGGCGAAGACGACGGCGAGCGACTCGAAGCCGAAGCCGGCACCAGCGACACCAGCATGGTAATGAACATGGGGCCCCAGCACCCCAGCACCCACGGTGTGCTACGCCTCATGCTGGAAATGGAGGGGGAGACCGTGATGCGGTCCAAGCCGGTCATCGGCTACCTCCACACCGGCATGGAGAAGACCGCCGAAACCCTTACCTATCTCCAGGGCCCCACCAACGTCACCCGCATGGACTACGCCGCCCCGCTGTTCAGCGAGCTGGCCTTCTCCATGGCCACCGAGGCGCTGCTGGGCCTGGAGCTTCCCCCTCGAGCCACCTGGATCAGGATGCTGATGTGCGAGCTGAACCGCATCAGCTCCCACCTGTTGTTCCAGGCCACCAACGGCATGGACATCGGCGCGGTGTCGATGATGATCTACGGCTGGCGGGAGCGGGAAGAGGCCCTTCGGCTGCTGGAGACCATCACCGGTCTGCGGATGAACCACAACTACATTCGTCCCGGCGGAGTGGCCGCCGACCTGCCCGACGGCTGGCGCGACGAGGTGCTCACCTTGATCGACAAGCTGCCCGCCCGGCTCAAAGAGTTCGATACCCTGCTCACTGGTCAGCCCATCTACCGGGAGCGGCTCCAAGGAGTCGGGGTCATCAACACCGCCGAGTGCTTGGCCCTGGGGGTGACCGGACCCATTTTGCGCTCCACCGGCTACGCCTGGGACCTGCGCCGCGCCATGCCCTATTTGGCCTACGACGAACTGGACTTCGATGTGGTGGTGGGCACCTACGGAGACTGCTTCGACCGCTACGCCATCCGGTTGAACGAGATCAGGGAGTCCATCCGCATCCTGGCCCAGATCCTCGACCAGATGCCTCCCGGCGACTACCGGGTGCAGGACAAGAAGGTCACGCCGCCACCGAGGGCCCGCATCGACGAGTCGATGGAGGCCCTCATCCACCACTTCAAGATCTTCACCGAGGGGTTCAAAGTGCCCGCCGGCGAGGTCTACGCCGCGGTGGAGTCCCCCCGGGGGGAGCTGGGCTGCTACATGGTATCGGACGGCTCCGCGGTGCCCTATCGCATGCATATCCGGGGTCCCAGCTTTGTCAACCTGCAAACCCTGCCCCACTTGATGCAGGGGGGCATGGTGGCCGACGCGGTGGCCATCATCTCGTCGGTCGATCCCATCATGGGGGAGGTAGACCGCTAACCATGGCTCGACTCAACCCTGCCAGCCTCACAATCGCTCAGGAGATCATCGGCCGATACCCGGTTCCCCGTTCAGCCCTCATCCCCCTGCTGCACTTGGCCCAAGAGCAAGACGGCTATGTAACCGAGGACGCTATGGCCCACATCGCTGAGCTGGTAGGGGTCACCCCGGCCGAGGTCATGGGCACGTGCAGTTTCTACGAGATGCTCAAGCGGAAGCCGGTGGGCGACTACATGGTCAACATCTGTAACGGCATTTCCTGTCACCTATTGGGGGCGTCCGAGCTGATCCACCACGCCGAGGACACCTTGGGGGTGAAGCCCGGCGGGACCACGGAGGACGGCAAGATCACCCTGGAAGCCGTGGAGTGCATTGCCGCCTGCACCGAGGCCCCCTGTCTCCAGGTCAACTATCGCTACCGCAATCAGGTGAGTACCCAGGACTTCGACAAGATCGTGGACGAACTGCGTGCCGGTACTGTCGGGATCGCTCCTCACGGCAAGCTGGCCAAAGTGCGCCAGCAAGTCCGGGAGGACCGCTGGTCCGGGGTATCTCCCCCGGATGGTCAGGGCGAGCCCGCCTGGATGGTCCGCAATCCCTCCACCAACGGGGACGGCTCGTGAGCACCCCCGCCGCCCAAGACCTGCGGATCATCACCTCCCGCTTCGATGTCGAAGACGGCCACACCCTCGCCGGATATGAGCGCACCGGGGGATATGCCGGATTGCGCCGGGCTATGGAGATGGCGCCGGCCGATGTGCACGGCGAGGTTCGCACCGCCAGCCTGCTGGGCCGGGGCGGCGCCGGGTTCCCCGCCGGCGTCAAATGGGGCTTTTGCCCGCCGGGAGTGTGGCCTCGCTATCTGGTGGTCAACGGCGACGAGTCCGAGCCCGGCACTTACAAAGACCGCCTCCTCATGGAGCGCGATCCCCATCAGCTCATCGAGGGCTGTCTGATCGCCTGCTACGCCCTGGGCCTGTCGCAGTGCTTCTTGTATGTGCGAGGCGAGATGGCCCACGCCCAAGAGCGGCTGGCCGCCGCCCTCAACGAGGCCTACGAGGCGGGCTACGTCGGCGCCAACGTGTTAGGTGCCAAGGATTTCTCGGTGGACATCACCCTGCACTGGGGGGCCGGGGCCTACATAGTGGGGGAGGAGACCGCCCTCATCGAGAGCCTGGAGGGCAATCGGGGGATGCCTCGGCTGAAGCCGCCCTATTTCCCGGCGTCCATCGGCCTCTATGGCAAGCCCACCATCGTCAACAACGTGGAGACCCTGGCCAACCTGCCGTGGATCGTGTCCAACGGCGGGGCGGCCTTCGCGGCTATGGGGGCCGAAAGCTCTACGGGCACCCGGGTGTTCGCGGTGTCGGGCCACGTGGTATCTCCGGGTGTCTTTGAGGTGCCCTTCGGCACCACCACCTTCCGGGACATCATCTTCGATTCCCGCTACGCCGGCGGCCTCCACCCCGGCCGATCACTCAAGACATTCATCCCCGGAGGGGCGTCGGCCCCCTGGTTCTTCGAGGAGCACCTAGACATTCCCCTGGAGAAGGCCACCGTGGACAAGGCCGGCTCCATGCTCGGTTCGGGAGCCATCGTGGTAATGGACGACACCACCGACGTGGTAAGGGCCTGCCACAACGTGGTTCGGTTCTTCGCACGGGAGTCTTGTGGCAAGTGCACACCGTGCCGGGAAGGCACCTCCTGGCTGGAGATGATCCTCAGCCGCATTCTGGCCGGCCAGGGCCGCCCCCAAGATCTTGATCTCTTGATGGATGTTTGCGACAACATAAGTCCCGGCATCAACTGGCCGCCCCGCCAGACCACCATTTGCCCCCTGGGACCGTCGGCTGTCTCACCCATCGCCTCGGCCCTGGAGCGGTTCCGCGGCGAGTTCGAGGCATATCTGCCGGCCACCGCGGTATCGGTCACCACTGCTTCGGGGGTCGCGTCATGAGCGAGGCCGAAACCGTGGTGAACATAACCGTCAACGGACAACCGGTGGAGGCCAAACCCGGCGAGTGGGTTATCGCCGCCGCTGAGCGGGCCGGAGTTTACATCCCCCACTTCTGCTACCACCCCCGGATGAACTCGGTGGGCATGTGCCGCATGTGCATAGTGGATATCGACACCGGGCGTGGACCCGCCCTGCAACCCTCCTGCATGGTGGCGGTGACCGAGGGCATGGAGGTGGACACCACCTCCGATCAGACCCGCAAAGCCCAAGACGGTGTGCTGGAGTTTCTCCTGCTCAACCACCCGCTCGACTGTCCGGTGTGCGACAAGGGCGGCGAATGCCCCCTCCAAGACCAGACGATGGCCTACGGCCCGGGTGAGAGCCGATTCATCGAGGAGAAGCGCCACTTCGAAAAGCCCATTCCCGTAAACGATCTGGTGTACTTGGATCGGGAGCGCTGCATCCTGTGCGACCGCTGCACCCGATTCGCCGACGAGGTGGCCGGCGACCCGCTCATCACCTTCCAAGACCGGGGCGATCAAACCCAGGTCAACACCTTTCCCGATTTGCCCTTCTCCTCCTATTTCAGCGGCAACACCGTGCAGATCTGCCCAGTCGGCGCCCTCACCGCGGTGCCTTATAGGTTCAAAGCCCGCCCGTGGGACCTCACCGAAGTGGAGTCCACCTACCCCAACCCGATGGGCGACCGGGTGGTGGTGCAGGCCTCCCGCGACCAGGTTCTCCGCTACCAGGGGGTCGACAGTGACGCTGTCAACTGGGGCTGGCTCACCGACAAAGACCGATTCTCCTTTGAGGGCATGGCCAGCGAGCTTCGGCTCCGCACCCCGCTGGTGCGGGGCACCCCGTTGGGTCAGCCCGATCCCCGCGGTAACGAGTTGGTTGAGGCCTCCTGGCACCAAGCACTTACCTTGGCGGCTGACGCCATCCGGGTGGCGATCGATGACAAGGGCCCTCAGTCGGTGGCCGTTTTGGGCGGGGCCCGCCTGACCAACGAAGATCAGTACGTCTGGGCTCGGCTGGCCAAAGGCGTCATCGGCACCGACAACGTCGACGCCCAGCTCGACGACGGCCTGCCCGCCGATGTGGTGCTCGGCATGCCCCGGGCCACCGTCAACCAGGCCTGCACCCCGGGCGGCACGGTCATCCTGCTGGCCCCCGATCCCAAAGAAGAACAGGGCACCCTCTACCTGCGACTCCGCCATGCCGTAGTCAACGACGGCGTTCAGCTCATCGAGCTCACCCCCCGGGCCTCCGGGCTGAGCCAAATGGCCGCATTCCGGCTGCACCATCGTCCCGGTGAGGCCGCGGCCGTGGCTGCCGCCCTGGTGGGCGGCGATATCGAGCCCGGACCCGATGGAGACATCGGAGGGGTCTCCGCAGCCGACGTCGCCGCCGCCGCGGCGGCTATCGCCAACCGGGCCGACAAGCCGATAACCGTGATCTTGGGTCGCCCCTCGCTGGCCGAGTCGGCCGGATTCACCGTTGACGCCGTTGCCGAGCTGATTGGGTTCGCCAATCTCCTGAACGCCGGCGGGCGGCCGGGCATGGCCTTTTTGCCCGTTCTGCATCGGGGCAACGTGCTCGGAGCGCTCGACATGGGCTTGGCCCCCGGACTGCTGCCGGGACGGACCACCTTGGCCGAAGGCGGGCCGGCCATGGCCGAATCATGGGGCTCGGTTCCCTCCGCTCCCGGTGCTGACGCCCGCGGCATCCTGAAAGCCGCCGCCGACGGCCAAATCGACGTACTGATCCTGCTGGGTGCCGATCCGCTGGGCGACTTCCCCCACCGAGAGCTGGCCGATGTAGCCCTCAACAACGTGGGCACCATCATCGCCTCCGATCTGTTCTTGAATCCGTCCGCCGCTTTGGCCCACATCGTGTTTCCCGCCGCCGGGTTCGCCGAGCGCCGGGGCACCCACACGAACCTTGAGGGCCGGATCACCGCCCAGCGCCAGATCGTCACGCCACCCGGGACCGCCCGGGCCGACTGGGCCATCGCCACCGAACTGGCCCGCCAACTGGGCGCCGATTTCGGCTTCGGCACCCCCGAGGAAGTGTGGGACGAGATCGCCCGGCTGGCCCCGTCGCACCGAAACCTGTCCCTTGAGGCCATCGACACCTCCGACGACGGCGTGGTGGCCAGCGACAGCTCCATTGTCTTCTCTCCGCCCGATGATCTCACCCCGCTGCCTCCGGTTGATGCCTACAGCCTGCGGCTGGTGTCGTCGCGGCGCATGTACGACCGGGGCACGCTGGTCCAAAGCGCGTCCTCGCTGGCCGGATTGGCGCCCACCGCCGCTCTGGTCGTGAACCCCTATGACTTCTCTCGGGTTGGCGTTGAATCGGGCGCTGACGTGCAAGTGGTTTCCCATGTGGGCGAGATGGGCCTACCGGTGGTGGCCGACCCCGGCGTCCCCCGGGGCACCGCGGCGTTCGGCTACAACCATCCCGATCTCGACGTGCGAGACCTCTTCGATCCCGATGCCGTGGTCACCGACCTGAGGATCCAAACCCGATGACCGCGGTCCTCGGACCGACCGTGTTCGGCCTTGACCCGCTGTACGACGGCGGCGTTGGCCTGGCCGAAGTGCTCATCACGCTGTTTAAGGTGGGGGTGGCCTTCGCCCTGTTGCTGGTGGGCGTGATGCTGATGATCTGGTTCGAGCGAAAGCTCATCAGCGACATGCAGAACCGCATCGGCCCCAACCTGGCCGGCCCCTTCGGCATCTTCCAGACGCTGGCCGATGGCATCAAGCTGTTCTTCAAAGAAGACCTCGTCCCCGAGCAGTCCGACCGGCTGGTGTTCAAGCTGGCCCCCTACCTGTCGTTGGTGCCCGCTTTCTTGGTGTTCGCCGTTGTCCCCGTGGGAGGCGACTTCAGTGGCGGCAACGGCCGAGTCTCCCTGTTCGGCCACGAGACCCTCCTCCAGGTGTCCGACCCGCCAGTGGGGATCCTGCTGGTGCTGGCCATGTCGTCGATCGCCGTCTACGGGGTCATGCTGGCCGGCTGGTCGTCGGGTTCCAAGTACCCCCTGCTGGCCTCGGTGCGGGCCTCGGCCCAGATGGTGTCCTATGAGGCCGCCCTGGGCCTATCGCTGGCCGCGGTGCTGTTGAAGTCGGGCAGCTTGTCCACCAATCAGATTGTGGCCGAGCAGTCGGTGTGGAACTGGAATCTGTGGGTCACCTGGGTGGTGCCCATGGTCATCTTCTTGATCGCGGCCACCGCCGAGCTGAACCGCCCCCCGTTCGATTTGGTAGAGGCCGAACAGGAGTTGGTCGGCGGCTTCCACACCGAGTACAGCTCTATACGGTTTGCCCTGTTCTTCTTGGCCGAGTTCATGAACACCATCACCATGTCGGCCATCATCGTGACGCTGTTCTTGGGCGGCCCCAACGGCCCCGACTTCACCACGGTGGGCTGGCTGTCGGGCGTGCTGTGGTTCTTCATCAAGTTGATGCTGTTCCTGTTCGCCTTCGTGTGGCTGCGGGCCACCCTGCCTCGATTCCGCTACGACCAGCTCATGGACTTGGGATGGAAGCTGCTCATCCCCCTGTCGCTGGGCTGGATATTGGTGCTGGCCTCCTACGACGTTGCCGGTGACCGGGGCTGGAACCGGGCCGCCGCGGTGATCGTGATGCTGGCCATCATGGCCGCTCTGGCCGGGCTGCTGGCCCTGGCTCTGCGGACCGCTCGTCAACGTCGAGAGCTCGATCCTCATGGAGGTTTTGCCTAATGGGATACCTCCGAGGATTCGCCGTCACCCTGCGCAAGCTGCTCAAGGGCACCGAGAGCGGCCGGGTGGTCACCACCCAGTACCCCGACGAGAAGCGCCCCAAGCCCGAGCGCTTCCACGGTCGTCACGTGCTCAACCGCTACGAGGACGGCATGGAGAAGTGCATCGGATGCGAGCTGTGCGCCGGGGTGTGCCCGGCCCGCTGCATCTACGTGCGGGGGGCCGACAACCCGCCCGACGATCCGGTGTCGCCCGGCGAGCGCTTCGGCTACGTGTATGAGATCAACTATCTGCGGTGCATCCACTGCGACCTGTGTGTGGAAGCCTGCCCCACAGAGGCCATCACCGAGTCGAAGCTGTTCGAGTTCTCGTTCACCAACCGCTCCGACGCCATCTACACCAAAGACGAGCTAGTGGTGGGCGACGACGGCCGCCCCCAGCAACTCCCCTGGGAGGACTGGAAGCCCGGCGACGACGAGCACACCTCGGCGTGGGTGCGGGCCACGTCCCCGTCGGGACGGGCCGACTACGAGGGTCAGGTGGCCTGGTCGGGCGAGCTGGGCTACGGCATTCGCTCTCCTGAGAAGGGACAGTCGGAGGAGGATTCAGCCGACGCCGACGCTACCGAGGATGACCACAGTCAGCATCACCACGACGACCACGACCATGACCATGACGACCACGGGGGCCACCACTGATGGAGACCGCGGTCTTCATCGTGTGCGCGGCCATCGTGTTGGCCGGGGCGCTGGGCGTTGTGCTGGCCCGCAACCCGGTCCACGCCGCTTTGAGTCTGGTGGGGACCCTGTTCGGCATGGCTGTGCTGTTCCTCAACCTGGAGGCCCACTTCCTGGCCGCGGTGCAGATAATCGTTTACGCCGGGGCCATCGTGGTGCTGTTCTTGTTCGTGATCATGCTGCTGGGCGTAGACCGGCTCGAAGACCTGTCGGTAGAGCCCATCACCGGTCAGCGTGCCCTGGCCGCCATCGTCGGTTTGGGCACCTTTGGGCTGGCTGTGGCCTTTCTCCTCAGCGGCGACATCGGCTTGCGGAGTGTAGGGATCTTGAAGTTGGACATCGCCGGCACCGGCCAGTACTCCAATCTGCGCCAGATCGCCGATGTGCTGTTCACCGACTACGTGTACGCCTTTGAGGCCACCGCCGCCCTGCTCACCATCTCGGTGGTGGGCGCGGTGGTCATGTCCCGCCGCATGGCCCGCAGCGACGAAGCCCAGGAAACCGCGGAGGACGACTGATGGTCACCGCCTCCTGGTATCTAATCCTGGCCGCCGCCCTGTTCACCATCGGTGCGGTGGGCCTTTTGGTGCGCCGCAACCCGCTGATCATGTTCATGTGCGTGGAGCTGATGCTCAACGCGGTCAACCTCACATTCATCACCTTCGGACGGGAGCTGAACGACATCGGCGGACAGGTGTCGGTGTTCTTCGTTTTGGTGGTGGCCGCCGCCGAAGTGGTGGTGGGCCTGGCCATCGTGGTGGCCATCAACCGCCGCCGTCCCCAGGCCACCGCCGATGACCTATCGGCGTTGAGGGGATAGCGCCGCCATGAGCACGCTCGTCGATCTGGTCTGGCTGATCCCCGCCTTCCCCCTGGCCGGGGTGCTGATTCTCATGGCTATGGGCCGCCGCCTGGGCGAGCCTCGGGCCGGCTGGCTGGCCACCGCCATGATGGGCGGCTCGTTTATCGCCACCGTGCTGGTGTTTATCGGGCTAGTGGGCCACGAGGGCGACGAGCGGGAAATCGTGGTGACCCTGTTTGAGTGGGTACCCGCGGGCAAGCTGGCCGTGGACATCGGCTTTCTGGCCGATCCGCTGTCCATCACCATGGCCCTGTTCGTGACCGGGGTGGGGGCCCTCATTCACCTCTATTCCATCGGCTACATGCACGGCGACGAGGGCTTTTCCAAGTTCTTCATCTATCTCAATCTGTTCGCCTTCTCCATGCTCATGCTGGTGCTAGGCGACAACCTGCTGCTCACCTTCCTGGGCTGGGAGGGCGTGGGGGCCTGCTCGTACCTGCTGATCTCGTTCTGGTTCACCGACGAGGCCAACGCGTCGGCCGGTAAAAAGGCCTTCGTCACCAACCGAGTGGGCGACTGGGGCTTCTTGGTGGCCATGCTCCTGGCCTTTTTGACCTTCGGGTCGCTCCAGTACGGCGAGATCTTCTTCGACCTCGAACAAAACGGGGTGGCGGCCAGCACCGCCTCGGCCATCGTGGTGCTGCTGTTGGTGGGCGCGGCTGGAAAGTCGGCCCAATTCCCCCTGCACATCTGGCTGCCCGACGCCATGGCCGGCCCCACGCCGGTGTCGGCCCTCATCCACGCCGCCACCATGGTCACCGCCGGGGTGTATCTGCTCACCCGGATGAACCCGATCATCGCCGCGTCCCACGACTGGGTGCCCGACCTCATCATGTGGGTGGGCCTGGGCACCGCGCTGATGGCCGCCACCATCGCGGTGGCCCAAAACGACATCAAAAAGGTGCTGGCCTACTCCACCGTCAGCCAGCTCGGGTTCATGTTCGTGGCCGTGGGCTCGGGGGCCTATGTGGCCGCCATCTTCCACATGGTCACCCACGCATTCTTCAAGGCGTTGCTGTTCTTGGGGGCCGGGTCGGTGATTCACGGCATGGACGGCGACCAGGACATCCGCCGCTACGGCGGCCTCGCCCGGCTGCTGCCTATCACCTCGCTGACCTTCGTGGCTGGCTGGCTGGCCATCGCCGGGGTTCCCCCATTCTCCGGCTTCTGGTCGAAAGACGAGATTCTGGCCTACGCCTACGGCGAGAACAAGGTGCTGTGGCTGCTGCTACTGATCACCGCCATCCTCACCGCCTTCTACATGACCCGACTGGTGCTCATGACGTTCTTCGGCCCGCCCCGCTGGACGGATGAAGAAGTAGAAGCCGAGGCTGACGAAGAGGCCGAGCATGCCCTGCCCCACCGGCATCCTCACGAGTCACCGTGGACCATGACCGTTCCACTAGTAATGCTGGCGGGTTTGGCCATGGTGGCCGGGGTGATCAACCTGCCGTTCGCCTCCGATGTCCACTTCTTGGGCAACTGGTTGAAACCGTCCCTTCTCGGCAACGAGGGCCATCTCTCTTTCGGCGGAGGTACCCAGTGGGTGCTGGCCATTGTGGCCATCGTGGGAAGCCTGGGCGGGGTGTCGGCCGGCGCTGCGGTCTACATCCGTCGCCGAATCGACCCGGCCCGCATCGAGCACCCCTTCTTGGCTCGGGCCTGGCGCGTCGACGAGATCGTCACCAACTTCATGGGCGGTCCCGGTCGTCGGGCCTTCGAGCGCACCACCCAGTTCGATGAGCAGGTGGTGGACGGCGCGGTCAATGCCACCGGCACCCTTGTCCGCCGCACTGGTACCAAGCTGAGGGCGTCGCAAACCGGCCTGGTCCGCAGCTATGCCCTGGGCATCGCGGTGGGCGCAGTGGCCCTGTTGGTGTGGTTCATCACGAGGGCAGGGTTCTGATGGACGGCTCGATGGTATTGCCGGTCATCATCTTCTTGCCCTTGGTGGGCGCGGCGGCCATCGCCCTCATCGCCCCCTCCCGCTCGACGGTGCTCAAGCCGGTGGCGGTAGCCACCTCAGCGGCCACCGGGGCGCTCACCCTGTGGCTGATGGCCGCCTTCGACAAGAACGACGGCGACTTCCAATTCACCCAGCTCACCGAGTGGATCGGCTCAGCGGGTATCTCCTGGCACGTAGGGGTGGACGGCATCTCTCTGTTCTTGGTGGTGCTCACCGGCGTGCTGTTCCCCCTGGCCATCGTGGCCTGCGACCCGCCCCACGACGCCAAGGCCTATTACATCTGGCTGCTGGTGCTGGAAACCGGCTGCCTCGGGGTGTTCCTGTCGCTCGATCTGGTGCTGTTCTTCTTGTTCTTCGAGGTCGTGCTGATCCCCATGTACTTCCTAATCGGCTCGTGGGGCCACGAGAACCGCAAGTACGCAGCCACGAAGTTCTTCCTGTTCACCATGCTGGGTTCGGCCCTGATGCTGGTGGGGATGCTGACCCTGGCGCTTTTGGCCAAGGACTACAGCGATACCGGCGAGATCACCTTCAACCTCATCGAGTTGGCCAACAGTGCGGGCGAGCTGCCCACCATCACCGCCCGGTGGATCTTCCTGTCGTTCGCCCTGGCCTTCGCGGTCAAGGTGCCCATCTTCCCGGTGCACACCTGGCTGCCCGACGCTCACACCGAGGCCCCCACCGCCGGCTCGGTGATCTTGGCCGGCGTGATGCTCAAGCTGGGCACCTACGGGCTGGTCCGCTTCGGCCTCTACCTGTTCCCTGAGGCATCCCGCTACTTCGCCCCGCTGCTGTTCACCCTGGGGGTGATCGGCATTTTGTACGGCGCGGTGGTGGCCACCATGCAGCGCGACCTGAAACGCCTGGTGGCCTACTCCTCGGTGGCCCACCTGGGCTTCATCGTGCTGGGCATCTTCTCGATCAACACCGAGGGCATCGAGGGCGGGTTGCTCCAGATGGTGAACCACGGCCTGTCCACCGGGGCGCTGTTCCTGCTGGTGGGCTTCATCTACGAGCGCCGCCACACCCGCCAGATCTCCGAGATGATCGGGCTCCAAAAGGCCGCCCCGGTGCTGGCCGCGGTATTCACCGTGGTGATGCTGTCGTCGGTGGGCCTGCCCGGCCTCAACGGCTTCGTGGGCGAGTTCTTGATCTTGGCCGGGGCGTTTGTGGCCCACCGCTGGTGGGCGGTGGTGGCCGCCGCCGGAGTCATCCTGGCTGCGCTTTATCTGTTGTGGGCCTACCAGCGGGTGTTCCACGGCACCCCCGACGACGCCAACCGGTCGATGCCCGACCTCAACTGGCAGGAAAAGCTGGTGATGCTGCCGCTGGTGGGGCTCATCGTGTTTCTGGGGGTGTACCCCAAGCCGGTGATCGAGCGGATGGAGCCCGCGGTCAATGCCCTGATCGAGCACATGGAAGACATCGAGGGCTTCGAGTCGCCCACCGTGGATGATCGGCCTGAGGGCAGCTTCGAAGATCTCCGCACGCTCACCGATGACTACGGCAGCGACGAGGGGGAGGGGCACTGATGCTCTCGATCTTCGCCCAGGTGGACATCCCTCACATCGAGTGGCTGCCGCTCATCCCTCATGTGGTGATGGCGGGGGCCGCGGTGGTGCTGTTAACCATCGTGTCGGTGGCCGGTCGATGGCTGCCGAGGTGGTTCCCGGCGGCGTGGACAGTGGCCGCAGGGTTGGCCGTACTGGCCACCGCCATTCCGGTGTGGATCCGGGCCTGGCAGGAGGGCCCCCATTCGGTGGTTGCTGGCTCCATCGGGGTGGACGGGTTCTCGGTGTTCATCATCGTGCTGCTGGCCTGCACCGTGGTGCTGACCGCCCTGGTGTCCGACGGGTTCTTGCAACGGGAGAGCCTCGACGGTCCGGCCTTTTACGTGCTGTTGATGCTGTCGGCCACCGGCGGCATCGCCATGGCGTCGGCCAACAACCTCATCGTGCTGTTCTTGGGCCTGGAGATCTTGTCGCTGGCGGTGTACGTGCTGGTGGCCATGCACCTGCGCCGAGCCGAGTCGCAAGAGGCGGGCATCAAGTACTTCGTGCTGGGGGCGTTCGCGTCGGCCTTCCTGCTCTACGGCATCGCCCTGGTGTACGGGGCCACCGGATCGCTCAACCTGATCGGCATCGAAGGTGCATTGAGAACCAACGACCTGAGCGACAACGGCTTGTTGCTGGCCGGGATGGCCATGCTGCTAGTGGGGTTCGGCTTCAAGGTGGCCGCCGTGCCGTTCCACGCCTGGACCCCGGACGTGTACCAGGGAGCCCCCTCGCCGGTGGTGTCGTACATGGCCGCCGGGGTGAAGGCCGCCGGGTTCGCCGCCCTGCTTCGGGTGTTCTTCGCCGGTTTCGGGGAAGTGGCCGATGAGTGGCAGCCGGTCATATTCGGCCTGGCCATCGCCAGCCTGGCGGTGGGTTCGCTGATGGCCATCGTCCAAACCGACGTCAAGCGGATCCTGGCCTACTCCTCCATCAGCCACGCCGGGTTCATCCTCGTCGGAGTGCAGGCCGCCACCCACGACGGCGTGGCCAGCGTTTTGTTCTACCTGGCCGCCTACGCCGCCATGGCCATCGGCAGCTTCGCGGTGGTCACCGTGGTGAGCGGCCCCGGCGACGAGGGCACGGCTCTCGACAACCTCCGGGGCCTGGCCTCCCGCCGCCCACTGCTGGCCGCGGGCTTCACCGTGCTGCTGCTGTCGCAGGCCGGCATCCCGTTCACCGCCGGGTTCTGGGCCAAGTTCGAGGTGATCACCGCTGCGGTAGACGCCCGCTCCTTCTGGCTGGCCGTCATAGCCATGCTGGCCGCGGTGGTAGCCGCCTTCCTATACCTGCGGATCGTGGTGGCCATGTTCCTAGACGCCCCCGACCCCGACGCCCCCCGCCTGCACATCCCAAGAGGCCCGGCCCTAGCCATAACCATCGTGGTCCTGTTCACCCTCGCCTTCGGCATCTACCCCGAACCCCTCCTATCCCTCGCCGACGACGCCTGGCTCAACCTCCGCCTCAGGGCCCACTAGTCAAGACGGGAGCAATCAATCTTGGGGATGGGCCCAGGGGAGATTGGGGACGTGCTCGATCTGCTTGGGGCGGGTCAGCGGAATGTGGGCGATGGGGACGTCGATGACGACCGGGGATTGCTGTTCCAACGCCGTGGGGACAAGGGTTTCGAGGTCCATGGGGTCGTCGGCTCTCACGGCGATGGCGCCGAAGGACTCGGCGAACTTCACGAAATCGGGGTTGGCCAGGTCAGTGCCGTAGGCGCCGGCAAAAAAATCGTCGAGGTCGCGGGCCACGTTGCCGTAGGCGTCATCCCTGAACACCACGGTGGTCACGTTGATTCCGTACTTGAGCGCGGTCGACAGCTCAGATGAGTTGAACATGAAGCTGCCGTCGCCGGTGACGCACACCACCGGGCGATCCGGCTGGGCCATCTTCGCCCCCAGTGCGGCCGGAAAGGCGTATCCCAGATTGAACGAGTAGCCCGAGTCGATGTAGGTGTTCGGATGGTTCACCTGCCAGTGGGTGCGAGAGTAGAAGCCGAACTGGGTCACGTCCCACACGGTGAATGCGTCATCGGGGGTGCCCCGTTGCAACGCCTCCAAAATGGGGTACTGCGGTTCTTTGTCCCTGATGTCGTAGTAGGCGATCAGGCGGCGGGCCGCGGCCACCGCATCGGCAGGCGACGGGCGGTCCCGGCACCCGGCATCAACGAGCAGCGGCACAAGGGCGTCGATGGTCGCCTTGGCGTCGCCGTGCAGGGCGATGGTGTTGGCCTGAATCCGGTTGAGATCGAAGTCGTCGATGTTGATGTTCACCAGCGTGGACGCCTCCCCGGCGGGATTGCCCAGCGAAAAACGCGTCCCAATGCCGACAACCACATCGGCCGACTTCATCACGTCAAGCAGCTGGTTCATCTCGTGGCGCTCACCGCCGGGGCTCACGCACGAGCCGTAGCACAGCGGGTGGCTGTCGGGGATCGCCCCTTTGCCGCCACCCGAAGTCACCACCGGGATGTTCGAGGCCTCGACCAACTCCAAAAGCGCTTGCTCAGCACCCGACAGAGCCACCCCGCCCCCCGCCACGATCAATGGCAGACGGGACTGCACGATGGCCGAGGCCGCTTTCTCAAGCTGCTCAGAGCTGGGCATCGCCCGTGACACCGGGGCGGGGTCCACCAACTCCACTTCATCTCGCTCCACCCCGGCATCGGGCGGGATCTCGAGATATACCGGGCGGGGACGACCAGAGCGCATCTGCTGGAAGGCCTCCGAAACCACCCCCGGAATCGCCTTGGGCGTGAGGGCCTGCTGCTGCCATTTGGTGACCGGCCTCACGATGTCGATCTGGTCTTCGATCTCGTGGACCCCGCCGAGGTTCTTGCCCATCTGGCCGCGGGGAATCTGCCCGGCAATCAGAAGCACCGGGCATGAGCGGGCATAGGCCGTGGCCAACCCGGCGGCCGCGTTGTAGATGCCCACACCGGGAACCACCAGGGCCACTCCCGGCTTGCCCGACGCCCGGGCGTATCCGTAGGCCATATAGGTGGCGGCCTGCTCGTGGCGGGTGGTGATCATCTCGATGCCGGGCTCGTCTCGCAACGCGGCCACAATCCCGTAGAGCTGGATGCCGGGGATACCGAACACAACCTCGACGCCCTCGCCCACCAGCGATTTGACTAAGACCTCGCCCCCGCTCAATCTCATAGGAACATGATTGCTCATCGAATGATCAACCGCTGGTTCCGGGCAGTGATTGCTGCGGTGGCGTTGTTGGCAGCGTTCGGCCTGGTGGCCGCGGCGTGCAGCGACGGTGACGATGGCACGGCAGCACCGCCGCCTAAGACTGAGCGGGACGCCTACACCAAGTGGTACGTGCAGCAGGCGCTGGATCGCTACGACGACACCGGCCGCCAAGCCACCATCGACTTTTACAACAACGAGGCCGGCTCCGACGACCAGTGGTACGTGTTCATCATGGACGCCAACACAGGATTCCTGGTGGCCCACGCCACCATTGCCTCCCGGGTGGGCACCAACTCGGGCGACAATGTGGACATCACCGGCCACGTCTACGGTCCGCTGCTGAAGGCCTCGCCCGAGTCGGGCCACTGGGTGGACTACGTGTTCTACAACCCGCAAACCGACACCGGTGGCACCAAGCACACTTGGGCCATCCGCCGGGGCGATCTGGTCTTCGGCTCAGGCTGGTACGAGGACTCCTACCCCATCCCCCGGCCCACCAAAGCCGAGCCCGGCTCTTACACCCGCACCTTCGTGGAAGACGCGGTGTGGTTCTACGAGAGCAACGGGCGCGGCGCTTTGATCGACCACTTGAATTCACCCGACAGCACCGATCCCCCCAGCGTGGACGGCCAGTGGTACGGGTTCGCAGTCGACCTCGACGGGGTGGTGCTGGCCCATCCCACGGTTCCGGAGAACGTGGGAATGACCCTGCAAGAGATCCTCGGTGCCACCCCGGAGGGCCTCCAAGCCGCCGATGAGATGGTTACCGCCACCGAGACGGGCAAGTGGGTGGACTACACCTACCTCAATCCCCAAAGCGGCAACCAGGAGACCAAGCACACCTGGATCTTGAGGCGAGACGACATCTTGATCGCCTCCGGCTGGTACGAATCCGGCTAGCGGCTAGGAGGCAAGCTCCAGCCGGTACACGGTGTCGTCGAAGCTAAGCACGTAGATCTCGCCGGAGGCGTCCTCGCCGAACGACACCAGCGAAAACTGGGGCACCGACACCTCGAGTTCCTCGCGTGTGTCGGCTCCCTCATCGTCTATGGTCAGCGCCCAGATGCGACCGGTGCAGTAGTCGCCGAACACGTAGGCGCCCGCTAGCTGGGCAATGGCCGATCCCCGGTACACATGGCCGCCGGTCACCGAGCAGCCCACGTCGTGGTCGTACACGTGGACGGGGAACACCAGATCGTCAGGGACAGCGGTGCCGGAGAACCGCACGTCGCCTTCAAACAGCGGCCAACCCAGGTTGGCCCCGGGCACCCAGCCGTCGGCGGCCCGCAGAACGTGGATCTCCTCCCAGTCGTTTTGGCCCACATCGGCGATCCACAGATCGCCGCTGTCCCCGTCGAACGAGAACCGCCACGGGTTGCGGGCCCCGTAGACCCAGATCTCGGGCCGCCCCCCGCCGCCGGCAAATGGGTTGTCGGAAGGGATGGCGTAATCTGCCCCGCCACTAGCGCCGGGGTCGATGCGGACCATGGTGGCCAGCAGAGAGTCCAGGTTCTGGCCGTGGTTGAACATGTCGTTGGCCCCGCCGCCGTCGCCCAGCCCGATCCACAGGTTGCCGTCGGGGCCAAAGGCGATGTGCCCGCCGTTGTGATTGCAGGCCGGCTGCGCCACGCTCAGCACCGTCCGGCCCTGATCGCCTTGAACACTGTGCCCGCTCATCGGGTACACCACGATCTGGTTGTCGCCCCGCAGGTCGGTGTAGTGGACGTAGAGGCTTGACCCGTCGGGGCCAAAGGCAATGCCCAAGAGCCCGGTTTCGCAATCGGTGGTGGTCAGATCGCCGATGTCCAGAACCATTTCCGCAGGCTCGTCGCCGTCAGCGCCCAACAGCCACACCTGCCCGGCCCTGGTGGCCACGTACAGATCGCCGCGTTCGCTGCCAGTGTTCGGTCGGGCCACCAGCGCAATGGGATTGGGCAACGACACCACCGGGGTTAGCACCAGCGATGGCTCGGGCGGTGCGACAGCGGGCGTGGGCTCGGCGCTCTCAACTGGTGCTGGAGCCTCGGTGGGTACAGGCGCGGCGACGGCGGGCTCTTCCGCAGTGGGCTCGGCGGCAGGGGATTGGGCCGCCGCCGTGGCCGTGCTGGTCGGTGCCCTCATCTCGCGTCGCCGGCTGTCGTCGTCGTTGCCCCCGCAAGCGCTGGCCAGCAAACAGATCGCGGCCAACACCGCCACCGCCCGCCCGACAATGCTCATGGCTGCTTGCGCAGCGGCCGGATCAAACCCTCCTGCACCACCGAGGCCACCAGCTCGCCGGTGCGGTTCCACGCCGTGCCCCACGCCAGGCCCCGGGCATTGGAGGCCGAGTTGGACACTTGGTCTAAGAAGATCCAGTCGTCCATGCGCAGCGGCCGGTGGAACCACATGGCGTGGTCCAGGCTGGCTGCTTGGATGTCGACGTCGTTGCCCCGAACCGGCAGCGCCCGAGTGGCGGTGTCCAGCACCGTCATGTCACTGGCGTAGGTGAACATGCAGGTGTGCAGCACCGGATTGTCGGGCAGCGTCCCGGTGGCTCGCAGCCACACCTGCAAGCGGGGCTCTCGGCTGTGCCCCCGCTCTGCGGGCGAGCCAGTCACGTAGCGCAGCTCGATCGGGCGGATCATCCGGCCTTGGTCGTCCACCGGGAAATTGGGCCACACATACGGCTCCAACTCTTCGGGATCGGGAATCCCCTCAGGCAGGTCGGTTTGGTGCTCGAACCCCTCTTCCTCTTTGTGAAACGAGGCCGACATGGCGAAGATGGGCTGGCCGTGCTGGATGGCGGTCACCCGGCGGGTGCTGAACGAGCGCCCGTCGCGCACCCGCTCCACCAGATACACCAGGGGCGCAGACACATCGCCGGGCCGGATGAAGTAGGCCTGAAGGCTGTGGACCGAGCGATTTTCAACCGTGCGAGTGGCGGCCACCAGGGCCTGGCCTGCCACCTGTCCTCCGAATACCCGCTGGCGATCCTCTTGGGGGCTGACCCCACGAAAGATGTCCTTTTCGATGGGCTCCAGATCCAGCAGCTTGATGAGATCATCTACTTCAGCCTGCATGACCGCCTGATCCTACCGTTTGCCCCATTCTCTCTCTGCTGCTCAGCCGAGGGTCCTGTTCTGCTATGACGATTCCCGCAGGCGCTGGGCTACGCTTATTGCCCCCATGTCACTCCTTGTCTTGGTCCGCGCACACGTCATGGACAACTGGCCGCGCCTGCTGCGCTACAGCGGAACATCGGCGGTCGGGGTGGTGCTGGGCCAGACCATCTTGCGGGTGTGCTACGACCTGTTCGGCTGGTCGGGGCTGGTTTCCAACCTGGTGGCGTTTTTGATCGCCAACGTCCCCGTGTACCACCTGAATCGCTCGTGGGTGTGGGACCGCTACGGCCGCAGCCAGTGGAGCCGCGAGGTGCTCCCCTTCTGGCTGGTCTCTTTGGCCGGGCTGGCCCTTTCGTCGCTCACGGTGGGCTTGGTCGACGCGGTGACCAACAACGGCTGGTTCATCTCGGCCGCCTCGGTGGGGGCCTTCGGCACGGTGTGGCTGGTGAAGTACGCCGTCTGCGACCGGTACTTGTTCGGCACCCCTATAGAAAACAGCGGCCCGTCTGAGCCGAACCAGGAGATGGCCGACGGTGGATCCCACTCGGCAGGCGTTCGCTGAGGCCGCCCAGGGGTTCATGCCCCCCGACGAAGGCCTTGCCCTGCACCAGGCGGCCGGCAACCTCGAGGTAGCCGGCCCGCTGCTTGAGGTGGGCAGCTATTGCGGCAAGTCGTCGGTGTATCTGGGCGACGCCGCCGAGTCCCAAGGCAGGGTGCTGTTCGCACTCGACCACCACCGGGGCTCGGAGGAGAACCAGCCCGGTTGGGAATGGCACGAGCCCGACTTGGTGGACCCCGAGGTGGGCCTGATCGACACCCTGCCCCGCTTCCGTCGCACCGTCTACCAGGCCGGGTTGGAGCAGAGCGTGGTGGCGTTGGTGGGCGACTCGGTACCCATCGCCCAAAACTGGTCCACCCCGCTGGCCTTTTTGTTTATCGACGGAGGGCACGGCGCCGAGCCGGCCCACGCCGACTACCAGAACTGGGTGCCCCATGTGGCCATCGGGGGCCGCTTGGCCATCCACGACGTGTTCCCCGACCCCGCCGACGGCGGCCGCCCCCCCTATGAGATCTACTGCCGGGCCATGGATTCCGGCGCCTTCACCGAACTCCCCTCCACCGGCTCCCTACGAGTCCTCACCCGCAACACCCCCGGCATCTGAGGGGCTAGCCCGCCTTGGATCAGAGCCAACTAGCTTCATGGCCGTGAACAATGATCAGAAACTGGCATCGGGCGAGGCGTGGCGGGAGTTTTGCGACCGGCTGAGGGCGGCGGGGGACCGGCTGTTGGGCGAGGACTTTCCCGCGGGGGCGGCAGATCGGGCCGAGGGTTATCGGCACCTGGGCCGGCTGCTGATGCAGGGGTGGATTGAGCAGGTGGAGTTCTGCGACCGGGACTTTCCGGTGATGTACCGCCACAACGACGACGTGATGCGCTGGGGCGGCCCCAATGTGGACAACACCTATTGGCGGGCCCATGTGAGCGCCGAGCACTCCTATCGGATTACCGGGTGGTTGCCGCCTGGCGCGATGTTCGTGATCCAAAGCGCCCACGGTGAGATGCACCAGAACCAGCTGGGCATCACCGCCGAGCGTTCCAGCGACGACTTCGCCGTCGACCCCGACGGCAGTTTCACCTTTATCGTCAGCGCCACCCCTCACGACGGCAACTGGTTGCCCATCGACGAGCACACCGACCACATCTCGGTGCGGGAGTACAACGTGGACTGGGGGGTTGACGAGCCCGGCCGCTTCTACATCGAGCGGGTGGGCAGCGAGGGTCAGCAACCTGGTTCTCTCGAACCAGCCTCAATGGCCGAAGCTCTGGACCGGGCCATGGCCTGGGCCGAGGATGCCTTGGTGTTCTGGAACCAGTGGATGGACCGCAGCCGCCGCGCCGCGCCGCCCAACGTGTTCTACGGCCCCCACTCGGTGCCCGGCGGGGCCGATGCCATTGGCTACGGCGGCTGCTCCTACGAGCTGGCCCCCGACGAGGCCATGGTGGTGACCTGTGAAGTGCCCGAGGCCCAGTACTGGTCGTTGATGCTCTACAGCTACGCCTGGTTCGAGTCGCTGGATTTCGCCAATCGCACCGTGAGCCTCAACAACGCCCAGATCGCCGCCGACCCCGACGGCCGCTTTCGCATCGTGGTGGCCCACCAAGACCCCGGCGTGCAGAACTGGCTCGACACCGAAGGCCGCCCCGAAGCCCTCATCACCTTCCGCTGGGTGCTCAGCTCCACCATGCCCACCCCCGAAGGCTTAGTGGTCCCCTTCGCCGAGATCGACAACCATCTCCCCGATTTCGTCACCCGTCTAACGCCCGACCAACGCGCGGCCCAGATCACCACCCGCCGCCAATCCCGCGCCCTCCGCTTCCGCTGCTAGCCAGTTTTGGACCCGGGCCCTCTATCCCAAGAGTCGGATAGAGCCGGGGTAGCGACTCACGAGTGAATCGGCGGTGAGCAGCGTGAGTGCCTCCGCTTGTGCTTGAGCAACGAGGATGCGGTCAAAGGGATCCTTGTGAATTTGGGGTAGAAGATCGACAGCGACTGCGTGGGTTCCGGTGATTGACAATTCCAGATAGCCGTTGTTTCGCAATCCCTTTCGCAACTGTCGGGGGTCGACGTTGAAGTCGGCTCGGCCGAGGCCGTTCTTGATCGCGACCTCCCAAAGCGAAGCCACACTGAAATACAGCTCCGAAGTCGGATCTTCGATCAGCGAGCGAGCGTCGGCGGGCAATCGCTCGGGCATACCGGCCGCCCACAGCAGTACGTGAGTGTCGAGCAGGTAGCTCACGCATCCCCTTCAAAGAGCGCTTGCAGCTCAGGGTCGCCCATGCGATCGAAGTCCTCGGGCACTGAGATGTCTGGCATGAAACCGGTTCGATGCAGGGGGCCAGCTTCACTCATCTCTAACGAGACGACCATGACCAATGGCTTTCCTGCCCGGGCAATCACAAACGGTTCGCCCTGGACCGCGCCCTCAACGAGTTTCGAGAGGTGAGTCTTGGCCTGATGCATGTTGACGACCTGCATAGCGGCCTCCTTGCCAATGGTAACTTAGCTAAGTCTAATAAACTAAGTCTAATAGTTCCCTGAAGGATCGGCTGCTAGTCCTTCAAGGCCTCGCCGAACCGACTGTTCAACCGCGTCGGCGACGCTTTCCGGCTCCTCGTGCTCCCAGAAGCGAAGAGCGGTCCAGCCGGCTTCTTGAAGATGGGCGTCGGTGTCTTTATCACGGGCGATGTTGCCGGTGATCTTGGCCGACCAATACTCGGGGTTGGTGGCCGGCTGGGTGTGGTGCTCAGGGCAGCCGTGCCAGTAGCAGCCGTCTACGAACACTGCGATCTTGGCTTTGCGGAACACCAGATCAGCCGTTCGCCGGAGATCTGGCAGCGGCCGAGCTGCCACCCGATACCGCAACCCCCGCCGGTGTACGGCGGATCGAACCGCCATCTCCGGCTTGGTATCGCGGCTGCGGTTCCCCTGCATTGACTTCCGAGTCGCCTCCGAAGAAGCCCAAGACCCCTCCGGCAGCCTGCTCATGGGCCGATGGTACTAAGGGCTTCGTCGCCCGGCTCGAAGAGAACTATCGAGTTGCGCGCTGTGTCCTATGGCATGCCGCGTCCGATCGTGCGCAGGCCCCAACACGTCGATTCGAGCCTACGGACAGGGCTCGGTGCCGCCCCATCTTGTCTCAACTAGCATGCCCCAGCGGTCGTAGATGTTGCACCTGCGGACCAGATACGATCCGTCGTCGTTGACCTTGCGCGTCTCACCGTCGCCTAAGTCGTATGTGTTTCCCGGTTCGTTACCTTGATACGTCGTTATGTAGGAGCCGTCATTTAAGTAGGAGCCGTCATTAATGTCGACGCCGTCATAAAGGTAGGAGGGGTCATCGTTGGAGGGGGCTTCGGCTTCGGA
Organism: Acidimicrobiales bacterium; assembly: GCA_963663255.1. Lineage (GTDB taxonomy): Bacteria > Actinomycetota > Acidimicrobiia > Acidimicrobiales > Bin134 > Poriferisocius. The sequence continues at coordinate 197,104 of OY760141.1, read as the reverse complement.
CGGCGGCGGGGTCTTCGCGGAGCCCACGATGTTCACCTTGACGACGTTGCCATGTGTCGCAGCCGTCCAGCTGGGATATCTCCCCGGGTGTTGAGGAGACACGTGGTGACTGGGTCTTTCCGACTTGTGGCTCATCTGGTTCCCGATTATCCAGTTTGGCAACCCGCCGCTGTCTTCGTCGCTGGATGACGTTGCATATAAGTAGGGGCCTTGGTTGCTCCTATGGGTGATGTCAATAACCAGGATGTAGGACGTGCTGCCTTTCAGGTCGAAGTCGCGGGAACCGGTGTATCTGTTGGTTCCGTTCTGGAGCGTCGAGATGTTCAGTTCACCCACGAACTTTCCAAAGTTCGTGCCGCTGCCTTCGTAGATCAGGACTCTGGAGCTCCCGGGGTTGGCTTGAGGCACCTCGATCGTTGCTCCGACCTCAATCGCACTCAGCGTGTAGCCCAGGGGGTCATCGCCGGTCGTAAAGGTTAGAGAGAGATCCTCATAGAAGGAGATGGGGTCGGAGTCCTCCTGGTCGGTGTTCTTGACCAGCGTGCCTTCGTCCGCGCTGGCGGCCCCGCCAAGGGCAAAAAGGCTAAGGGCAAGGACGAGGGCTCCCACGCCTCCCCCGAGTGATCTAATGCTTCGGTCCATCACAACTGTCCTCTCAGTTCCAGCCAGGCCATGCCAAGACCCTATGCAAACATGATGTTTTTATCAAGGTATTGTGATGTTTGTGTGAGGCAAGTTGCCCACCCGCCAACGGCAGCTACCAGAATCGAGGGTTTACCCGGCTCTCAGCCGATGGTGATGAGTTCGGGGAGGGTGCGGTGGTTGGAGAACAGGTTGGAGGCGGGGGAGGCGCCGGATAGGGCGTCGGCGGCCAGGATGACGGCGGCGGCGGTGTAGGTGGTGCGCTCTTCGGCGGGGAAGTGGGTCCGCTCGGGGTGGGCCATCCCGGTGAAGTAGGAGCCGTCGTCGGCCCGTAGATCTTGCACCCACTCGAACATCTCGGTGGCGACGTCCCGGCGGCCCACGCCCAGGTGGGCGATGATGCACTCGCAGGTCTCCGCCGCGGTCACCCACGGCTTGTCGGACACGCAGCGCACCCCGAGGCCGTCCATAACGAACCGGTCGAAGCGGGAGGCCAGCATGGCTCGGCCCTCTTGCCCGGTGACCACGCCAGACAGAACCGGGTAGTACCAGTCCATGGCCCAGCGGTGCTTGGGGGCGAAGGCGTCGGGCTGGGTGCGGATCACATCGGCCAGCCGGGCCGCGCTCAGCTCCCAGTCGGGCCGCTCGTTGCCCAGAAGCTCACCGGTGGCGATGGCCGCCCTCAGGCTGTGGCAGATGCTGGACGATCCCGTGAGCAGGGCGAACGACCAGGGTGTGCCGTCGTTGTGGCGGGCCCAGCGGATCTCGCCGCGAGGGAGCTGCAAGTCGAGTACGAAGTCGATGGCTCGCTCCACCACGGGCCACATCGACTCCAAAAAGCCCCGGTCGCCGGTACACAGGTAGTGATGCCACACGCCGGTGGCCACGTAGGCCACGCAGTTGGCGTCCAGCTTGTCTTGTTCCACGCTGTCGGCCAGGTAGTACTGGTGCCAGGCGCCGTCGGGTCGCTGGTGGTCCACCAGCCACTGGTAGGCCCGCTCGGCTTCGGCCCGGCGACCCATTACCGAAAGGGCCATGGCCGCTTCCACGTGGTTCCACGGGTCGGCGTGGCCGCCGGGGAACCAGGGGATCATGCCGTTGGGAAGCTGCCAGGCGGCGATGCTGTCGGCGGTCTGCTCTAGATCGGATGCCGACAAGACGCCGGCTACGTAAGGCCCGGCAAGCTCGGTCTCGCTGTGGTTGTGGGATTCAGGCGACAAGCTCGGTCTCCCTCGGACTGTGTGATCCTGGCTTCCGGCTATAGAGGACCAGGCTTTTGCCCAGCACTGGACTCAGGACCCGTTCGGCTATTCGAGTGATTTTCGGTTGGCGAACAATATCCCATTCCAATAGCCGACGATAAGCCGCCACCAGCCGGTGGTCGTCCAGGTTGGGGCCGACCGCGCACCGCAGCCACCAGTAAGGGCTGTGCAAAGCGTGGGCGTGGTGACCCGTGTAGGGGGACAGACCAGCGCGTCTGATCCGGCGCCGGAGTTCGCCCCGCCGATAGATCCGCACGTGGCCGCCCACCGCTTTAGGGGCGTGGTACTCATCTGACAGCGCCCAGCAGACTTTCTCGGGAAACCAGGTGGGCACGGTCACCGCCAGCACCCCGCCGGGGCGCAGGATCCGGGCCAGCTCGGTCAGCGCGGCATCGTCGGAATCCACGTGTTCGAGCACTTCAGAGGCGATGACCCTGTCGAACGACTGGTCGGGGAACGGCAGACGGGTGGCGTCGCCCTGCGCCGCTTGGCACGTGCCGTGGTACTGCTCGCCTGATTCGCTCATGGCCGCGAACGTGGCCCGAACCTGGGCCAGCTCGGCTGAAGCCAGATCGCAGGCCACCACTTGGGCCCCCCGCCGGGCGGCCTCATAGGCGTGGCGCCCGAACCCGCATCCCAGATCCAGCAGCCGTTCTCCCGGCTTCAGACCCAGGCGGTGGTAGTCGACGGTCAACATGGTGGGGCTGGGGCCTCAGATTCCGCCGAGATTGCCGGGCCTATCGGTTGGGCTGCCACTCGTCGAGCAGTGCCCGATAGTGCTCTACCGTTTGCTCTGCGGTGTGGCGCCAGCTCCACCGGCTGATCACCCGCTCCCGCCCGGCTGCGCCGATTCGAGCTGCCATCGCCGGATCGTCCAGTACTCGGCCCACCGCGGCGGCCAGCGCCTCGCTGTCGCCGGGAGGCACCGACACGCAGGTCTGGCCGTCGAGTCCGGCCACCTCGGGCAGTGCTCCGCCGGTAGTGGCCACCAGCGGTGTGCCGCTGCACATGGCCTCGATGGCGGGCAGTGAGAACCCTTCGTACAGCGACGGCACCACCGCCACCGAGCTGGTGGCGTACAGCTCCACGATGCGCTCGTCGGGCACGCCCGAGATGAACTCCACCACCTGGCTCAGGCCCAAGCTGGCAATAGCCTCCGCCGAAGTTCCCCCCTCGCGGGGCTTGCCGATGACGATCAAGCGCACATCTCGCTCGGTTCGGAGCTTGGCCACCGCTTCGAGCAGATAGCGCAAGCCCTTCATGGGCACATCGGCGCTGGCGGTGGTGATGATCTGCTCGGGGCGGCGCTCCACGCCGGGCAGCGGGCGGAATTGCTCGGGATCCACGCCCACCGGAACCACGTGCATGAGGCGGCGGGGCACCTTTTGGTCTCGGGCGATGTCGTCGCGCGACGACTCCGACACGGTGATGATGCGCTGGAGGCGGCGGGCCACCCGGGACTGCATCCGGGTAAAGGAATACCAGCGCCGTTTGCCCAGCCGCTCCACTGAGGTGCGGGCATGTTCCAGCTCCAGTTGGCGGTCGACGGTGATGGGGTGGTGGATGGTGCCCAGCACCGGCAGCCCATCGCGCTCAATGGCCAGCAGCCCGTAGCCCAGCGACTGGTTGTCGTGTACCAGGTCGAAATCCCCCATTCGATAGCGCAGCATCTGCCAGGCCCGGATGGAAAAGGCCAGCGGCTCCGAGAAGGTGCCGGTCATAAACGAGCCCACTTCGGCAGCATCGGCCCACGTCTTGATCTCCCAGAACCCCGGCATGCGTCCGGGGTGGGCGTCGTTGAAGATGTCGAGGCTGGGGAGCTGGTGCAGCGGCACCCTGTCGTCCAATACCGGATAGGGCTGCCCGCTCAGCACCTCCACGTGGTGGCCCAGGTCGGTGAGCGCCCGGCTGAGGTGGTGGACGTACACCCCTTGCCCGCCGCAATGGGGCTTGCCCCTGTACGACAAAAGGGCGATTTTGAGCGGGCGATCCGCCGAGACCATAGCCCCACAAGGCTTTCGGAATTCAGAGGGTTTGGCAAATGCTCAGCCCCTTGGAGTAGCGGTTATCTTTGCCCCCGTGCGAGCACTGGTGCAGCGGGCCGCGGAGGCCCGGGTTCGGGTAGACGGCGAGGTCATCGGAGAGATCGGCCCCGGGTTGTGCTGCCTAATCGGCGTAACCCACGACGACGAAGCCGACACGGTCAAGAAGATGGCCTCCAAGCTGTGGAACCTGCGCATCTTCACCGACGAGAACGGCCACATGAACCTGTCGGTGGCCGACACCAGTGGCGAGCTGCTGGTGGTGAGCCAGTTCACCCTCTACGGCGACATCAGCCGCGGCCGCCGACCGTCCTTCTTGGCCGCCGCCGCCCCCGACCAAGCCGCCGTCCTGATCGAGGAGCTAGTGGCCGAGCTCCGCACCCTCGGCGCCACCGTCGCCACCGGCTCCTTCGGCGCCATGATGGCCGTAGAGCTCACCAACGACGGCCCCGTGACGCTGATGGTGGAGGTTTAGTCAGCGGGCTTTGCTGCGAGCTGGTGGGGTAGTGCTGCGCTGGTGGCCCAGCCAAGCGGCTAGCAGGGCGGCCAATGCAATGGCGAACATGGGCCAGGGGCCGGCGCGGGTGGCGAGGGTTTGGCCGGTGCGGAGTTCGACTTTGGCTTGGATGACCTTGCGCTCGGAGACGGCGGTGCGTTGGTAAACGTTGCCGTCGGGGTCGACGAAGGCGCTGAAACCGGTGGGGGCGGCCTGGGCCACCCAGCGGCCGGTTTCCAGGGCCCGCAGTCGGGAGCTGGCGATTTGCTGGGTTTGCACGATGGTGAGCCAATAGCTGGCCCCGTTTGTGGGATTCAACAGCACCTCACCGCCGTTGCCGATGGCGTCTCGGGCCCGGTCCTCGAAGAAGATCTCCCAGCTTATGGATACCCCGAGGCGGCCCGCCGGAGTGTCCAGCGCCGCGGGGGTGTCGCCCCGGCGCATGTCTCGGGCTGGCAGGTAGTCGGGGGCCAGCGGCTCGATTAGCGACCTCAGGGGCACGTACTCGCCGAACGGCACCAGCCGCACCTTGTCGTAACGGCCCAGCATGGTGCCGTCGGGGGCGAACACCGCGGCGAAGTTGGCCGCCTCGGTGGCGGATACGTCTTCGACCACCCCGGCTACCAGTGTGGCGTTGAGTTCTTGGGCCAGCTCGGCCAGTCGCAGCCGCTCTTCGCTATTGGCAAACAAGCCGTGTACGTCCACCACGTCTTCGGGCCACACCACCAGGTCCACCGGCGACTGGACCAACTGGCTGGCTTCAAGGTGCCGCTCGAATACCACGCCCGGCTCTGTGTTGGCTGCCCGGGTTCGCTGCGGCCCGCCTCCCTGCACCACGGCCACGTCGATGGTGCCGATAGCCGAGCCTCGAGGGGCCAATGCGGCCCAGCCGCAGAATCCCAACACGACCACGGCCAGAGCCAATGCAGCCTTCCACCGGCGCTCCAGTGCCGCGGCCAGGACCATGGCAATGACCACGGTCACCCCTACCAGAAGCAACGGCCCCAGCACCCGCACGGTGGTGGCCCACGGAGTGTCGACCTGGCTCATGGGCAGGGTGGCCAGCGGCACTCCGCCGAAGGGCCAGCGCCACCGGATGGCCCCGGCCAGAACGAACAGGCCGGGCAGCGCCACCCACCGGCTGAGCCCTGGCGGACAGGCCGCCCCGGCCAGGCCGTACAGCACCGAGAACACCACGCAGACGGCCAGATAGCCGGGCAGCGTGAAGTCGACCATCCAGAAGGTCGCCGGGAACAGCCAGCCTGCCCCGAAGCCGAACCCCCGCCACGCTCGTGCCCCGATCGGCTGGTCGGCAATGAGGCGCTCGAAAGCCAGCAGGCCGACGAGCGCCAGCGGCCACCACCCCCATGGGGGCATCGACAGCGCTACGAGCCCGCCTGCCGCCAAGGAGCCCGCCGCAGTCCAACCGCTCTTGCGGGTCCATACGGCGAGTCGCGGGCTGCTCATCGGGCGATTGCGCCCTCGGTCATGCTGGCCCAGGCTGCCTGTCGGCCTTGGTGGATACAGGCCGGAAGCCCCAAGCCCCGAGCCCACGCTCCGGTCACTTGCAACCAGGGGGCGTCATGGGCCAGCGCTTGCTCGATGTCGGCCACCAACTCCAGATGGCCGGGCCGGAACTGGGGTAGCGACTGTTCCCACCGGCTGATGCGCACCGCGTGAGGCTCGGCGTCCAAGCCCATCGTGGCGGCCAAGTCGGCTCGCACGGCGCTCAAGAGGGCATCGTCATCCATCAGCAGCGCCCGATTGTCGCGGTACCGCCCCGCCGATACCCGCAATATCACCGTCTCGTCTGTTCCTATGTGGGCCCACTTGTTCGACGCCCAAGAGCAGGCGGTGATAGTGCGGCCTTCCACTGCGGGCACTAGGTAGCCCGAGCCGTCCATGGGGTGATCGACATCGGCCTTGTCGAAGGCCAACGACACCAGCACTACCGAGGCGTAGTCGATGCTGCGCAGTAGACCAGCGGCGGTCGCCGACACCGGGGCCACCAATGCACCGGCTGCTGCTGCGGGGAGGGTCACGATCACCTGGTCGGCGTCGAGCTCGCCCAATTCATCCACCGGCGAAGACAGCCGCAGCCGGTGGCCCAATCGGTCGCTGAGCTCATCGGTCAGCCGCCCCAAGCCGTCGGCCAGGGTATAGAACACTGGGGCATTGGGATCGGCGGTTGAAGACGCTGCCAGCCGACGCAGCTCCTGCACCAAGCTGGGGCCGCGTGAGGCGGCTTCGGCCAACTGGGGCACGGCGGCCCGCACGCTCAGATCGTCGATTGAAGAGGCGTTGATGCCCCCGATCAGCGGGTCTACCAGACGGTCAGCTATCTCGTCGCCCAGCCGTCGCCGCACCAGCTCGCCCACCGACTGGTCGTCAACCAGCGACGACCCGGCCAAATCGGGCTCTTGGCGAGCCCGATTGGCACCGTCGGCAGACACGATTCCCGAGGTGGCCAATGCATCGAAGTCCAATGGCACCCCCAGCACGTTGGGCTGGGGAATCGCCCTCAGCGCCCCTCGGGAGTACACGAACGCGGCTCGCTGGGCAGGTGACACCAGGCCACCGTCCAATCCCAGCTCTTGGCAAAGCTCCACCGCCCACGGCACCCGGGCCAAAAACGCATCGGGCCCCTCATCTACCGGCTGACCGGCTAGCTCGGAGGTGACAATTCGCCCTCCCGCTCGCTCGGCAGCCTCATACACCACCACCTCGGCCCCGGCCTTGACGGCCTCATAGCCCGCGGCCAACCCGGTGATGCCCGCGCCGACGACGGCAATTCTCATGGAGATGCCTTCACGGGGACGCCTTGTATCCGTGTACCAACTCCACCACCTGCTCCAGCACTTCGGGGTCGGTCTCGGGTAGCACGCCGTGGCCCAGGTTGAACACGTGACCCGGTTGGCCGGCGTTGCGGTCCAAGACGTCGGTGGCCCGCTCGGCCACCACCGGCCACGGGGCCAGCACGGCGGCAGGGTCCAAGTTGCCCTGCACGGCCACGTCGGGCCCCAGCCGCTCGCGGGCGTCGTCTAGGTGGACCCGCCAGTCCACCCCCACGACGTCGGCCCCGGCCTTGGCCAAGAGCTCCAGCAACTCGCCGGTGCCCACCCCGAAATGGATGCCCGGCACCCCGCCCTTCCTATTGCCCAGCTCAGCGAATACCCGTTGGCTGGCCGGCAGCACGAATCGCCGATATTCGGCGGGGGCCAGCGCCCCCGCCCACGAATCGAACAACTGAAAAGCAGAGGCCCCGGCGTCGAGCTGCGAGCCAATGGAGGTGATGGCTAGGTCGGCCAAGCGGTCCAACAGCGCAGCCCATAGGCCGGGGTCGCTATGCATCAACCGCTTGGTGAGGGCATGGGAGCGAGATGGTCCTCCCTCCACTAGATATGAGGCCACGGTGAACGGCGCTCCCGCGAAGGCGATCAACGGCACGTCCAACTCCGCCACTAGGTTGCGCACCGTCTCCAGTACATAGGGGGTATCGGCCTCGGGATCAAGAGGGCGCAGTCGATCGAGATCACGGGCCTCCCGGAACGGCTCCTCCACCACCGGCCCCACTCCGGGCACGATGTCCACCCCGAACCCGATGGCGTGGGTGGGCACCACGATGTCGGAGTACAAGATGGCCGCATCCACCCCATAGCGGCGCACCGGCTGAAGGGTTATTTCGGTGGCTACCTCGGGGCGGGCGAGGGATTCCAGCATCGAGCCCTCCCCCCGAATGGCCCGGTACTCGGGCAGCGACCGCCCAGCTTGGCGCATGAACCACACTGGAACCTGCTCGACGGGCAGGCCGCGACACGCCCGCAAGAAAGCGTCGTTGGTGATGGCAGCACCGTTGGCCACGTCTAAACGGTACCGATCACCAATGCTCCCGATACCATCGCCCCGATACCATCGACAGCGTGCGCCGGTCTATCGACGACTACCCCTTCGACCCAGCCGACCTTCCCCCAGGAGACGACGATGAGTTCTCACCGGTCTCGTGGGCGGTGGCTATTGCCGATGACTACGAAGACGCCACCCCCCGGGTGGTGCTCACCATCGAGGAGGTAGGCCAGGCCGGCTACGGGTTAGTAGCCCACCTGCCCCCTAATCTCGCCCGCCGCCTGCGAGCCGCCATCGGCGACGCCCTCAAAGAGATCGGCGAGCCAGCCACTTCTTAATCCTCAAGAGACGTACTAGACTTGAATGTTCGCTGATTTTGCACTGAGTCTGAGGAGTCTCCGATTCATCCCGATCACACCGCGGAACAGACATACATCGATCAGGCCCACCAGGCCCTCGAATCGGCTCGGGAGAGAGCGCTGTCGCTGAAAGACATGGTGGAGGTGGGCGCCGGAGGCACCCACCAGGCCCGCTATGAGCGGGAGATTATTTGGGACTCCATTAGCAACCGCCTCAGCGCACTTGATATCGGCAGATCCTCGCTGGTGTTCGGACGCCTCGACTGGGCCGAAGAACAGGGTGGCGACCAACTCTATGTGGGCAGGGTGGCGGTGTGGGACGACGATCAGGAGCCGGTGACCATCGACTGGCGGGCCCCCGCTGCTGAGGCCTTCTACCGGGCGACCGGCGGGGATCCCATGGGCTTGTCCCGCCGCCGCCACTTCGTAACCCGGGGCCAAGAGCTGCTGGGGGTGGAAGACGAGTACTTCGGCGAGCGCAACGGTCGCGGCCGACTGCCCCTGATCGGAGAGGCCACGCTGCGAGCCGGGCTGGAGGCCGGCCGTACAGGCCGCCTCGCCGATGCCGCCGCCACCATCCAGGCTGAACAGGACGCCATCATCCGTTCGCCGTTGCCGGGATTGCTGGTGGTGCAGGGCGGCCCAGGTACAGGAAAGACGGTAGCCGCCCTCCACCGGGCCGCCTACTTGCTCTACACCCATCGGTTCCCTCTCGAGGGTCAGGGAATGCTGGTGCTTGGGCCCAACCGGCTGTTCCTCACATATATCGAACAAGTGCTGCCGTCGCTGGGCGAAGCGGGCGTAGAGGTGTCGACGTTGGCCGACTTGCTGCCCGGCATCCGGGTCAAGGGGCTCGACGCCGCCCGGGTGTCACGCATCAAGGGCGACCTGCGAATGATCTCGGTGCTGCGCCGGGCCCGCCGAGATCGCCAGCGGCCGTTGCGCACCAATCTGACCATGGGCTTGGGACTTCGGCGGCTCCGGCTCACTGTGGACCAGAGCGCCCAGATAGTCGACCAAGCCCGGAAGCGGTTCCGCACCCACAACCGGGCCCGCCGCTACGTCGAAGAGCAGGTGTACCAGCGCCTGGCCGACAGCGGTGCTCGTACCGATGCCCCTGGTCCCGATGTCGAAACCGTGCGGGAGCAGCTTCACGGCAGCATCGAGCTGCGCGAGGCCCTGGAGTGGATGTGGCCGGTGCTCACCCCGGCCCACTTCCTCCACGACCTGTTCGGTTCAATGGCCCTGCTTCGCTCTGCGGCGGGCTCGGTGCTGACCCCCGACGAGATCAACCTCCTCTACCGGCCACGGGCCGCCCACGCATCCGAAGTGGTGTGGACGGGTGATGATGCCTCCGTGCTGGATGAGGCTTTGTCCCTCCTGGGGCCCCGCCCTGGCCATAGGCAATCCGACTCGGTCAGAACCTACGGCCATATCGTGGTGGACGAGGCCCAAGACCTATCGCCCATGCAGCTCAGGATGATCAGCCGTCGCTCGTTGAACGGGTCAATGACCGTGGTGGGCGACATTGCCCAAGCAACTTCGGCCTGGGGGCACGACTCCTGGGACAGCGTGATTGAGCACCTTCCCGGTGATAAAGAACCCTGCTTCGCCGAGTTGACCATTGGCTATCGCCTGCCCGAGCCCATCATGGATGTGGCCGCCCGGGTGCTTGACGCCGCGGTTCCCGGCCTGATCCCGCCCCGGTCGATCCGCACCGAGGGATGGCCTCCCCGGTTTGTGCCTGCCCTTGGCGATCAAGCCGCGGCCGGCAACGGCCAGGGCCGCAAGGACGGCCAAAACAGCCTGGTGGCGGCGGTGGCCCATGAAGTGAAGTCCGAGTTGAGCACGCTGGCCAACGGGAATCTCGCGGTGATCTGCCACACAGCACAGGCCGACGCCATTTCCGAGGCGCTTATCGCGGCCGAAGTCGATCACGGCCTGGTCTATGAGCGGGGCTTGGAATCTCAGGTGACCATCGTCCCAGTCGAACTGGTCAAGGGCCTCGAGGTGGACACCGCCATCGTGGTGGAGCCCGCCGACATCTGTCAGAAGCTCCCCAAGGGGATGCGGGCCCTGTATGTGGCCCTGACCCGGGCCACTCAGCGCTTGGTGGTTGTGCACTCCCGACCGCTGCCCGAACCCCTGCTCGCCCAGGAGGCATGAGCCGATGGCCCTCGATCCCCTTAATCTGAGCGCGGAGATGACCGGTTTTCTCCGCGATCGCCATCTGGCATCGCTCACCGTGCTCCGCTCCGACGGCACCCCCCATGTGACCCCAGTGGGGTTCACCTGGGATTCCGCTACCTCCACCGCCCGCATCATCACCTGGTCGGGGGCAAAAAAGGTGCGTCTGCTGGAGGCAGCGCAGGGAGGGCGGGCCGCGCTGTGTCAGGTGGATGGAGGCCGGTGGGTAACCTTGGAGGGCCATGCCACCGTCACCGCCGATCCCAAGGAATGCGCCGTGGCTGTGGCCCGCTACGGCGAGCGCTACAGCCCGGCCAAAGACCGGGGTGCTGATCGACGGGCCATCCTCATAGTGGTGGACTCAGTAATGGGACGGGCTTAGCCATGACCCCCAAAGGCATCGGCCTCAGCGCCAACGTGCAGGAGTATCTGGTGGCTCATGGCGCGGGAATCGACCCTATCGCCCAGGAACTGATCGATGTCACCGCTGAGTTGGGCGGCATCTCGCGCATGCAGGTTGCCCCCGAGCAGGCCGCCTTCATGACCCTGCTCACTCGCCTGCTTGACGTGCGATTCGCAGTGGAGGTGGGCACCTTCACCGGCTTCTCGGCCCTGTCCATTGCCCGAGGGCTGGCCCCGGGTGGGCGGCTGTTGTGTTGTGACGTCAGCGATGAGTGGGTGAGCGTGGGCCGTCCCTATTGGCAGCGGGCTGGGGTGGCCGACCAGATCGAGGTGGCGATTGCGCCCGCGGCCGAGACCCTCGCCGCCCTGCCCGATGATCCGCCCATCGATCTGGCCTTCATCGACGCCGACAAAGGCTCCTATCCCATCTACTACGAGGAAATGCTTCGCCGGTTAAGCCCCCGGGGGATCATTCTGGTGGACAACGTGCTGTGGGGTGGTCGGGTGGCCGATCCTGAGGCAGACCTCGACGAGAATCCCGACACCGCCCATATACGATCCTTCAACGCCTCGGTGGTCGCCGACCCTCGCACCGACCAAGTCATGCTCCCCATAGCAGACGGACTAACGCTCATAACTCATTCGGGTTCCTGACTCGACAGGTGGGCCACCGGACCTCTGCCAGTGCCCAGTTCCCAATCAGCTGACTGAACAATGCGGCGGTGCGCGAACCTCTTGGCGACCACGATGGCTTCCATTGGTTCGGTCCCGGCAGCCAATTCCGCAGCCACGGCGGCAGAAAACGTGCAGCCGGTGCCGTGGTCGTTGACGGTGTCAACTACCTCGCCGGCCATCTCGGTCCACGTGCCTTCATGATGCACCCGGTCTTTGGCGGTGGACTCACCGGTCACCACGAGCCAACCGGGACAAAGCGTGCCGAGAGCTTTGGGTTCATTGAGCTCGATCACCTCTTGGAGCACGGCAGCCTCCCGAGCGTTGGGAGTGGCAACGGTGGCATGTTCCAAGAGCTCCAGGTATAGGACTTCAGCCCCGGTATCGAGCAACCGGGCGCCGGTGGACGACACCATCACCGGGTCGACCACCAGGTTGGGCAGCCGGCCAGCCACCGCGTAATCGCCCACCACGGCGATGATGTCCCGGTTGGCCAGCATCCCGGTCTTGACCGCAGCCACTTTGAGGTCGTCGAGCACCGAATCGAGCTGCCGGGCTACGAAATCGGCGGGGACGGGGTGAACTCCCTGCACCCCCACGGTGTTTTGAGCAGTTACCGCAGTGATCGCGGCCGTTCCATGAACCCCTAGGGCGGAAAACGTGGTCAGATCGGCGGCGATTCCGGCACCCCCTGACGCATCCGACCCGGCCACGCTCAGCGCCACCGGAGGATTCATCACGAGTGCCACTCCTCCAACAATGCGGCGATCGTCTCGGTGGGGTCGGGGCTGCGGGCCACGGCCCCTTGCACCGCCACGCCCGCCGCCCCGGCGTCCCGGCAGGCGGCTACTCGGCCTCGATCGATCCCCCCCAGGGCGTACACCGGCACGTGGGCCTGTCGGGCGATCCGGCCCAATCCGGCCAGCCCCAGTGGTGGCCCGTAGCCCGGCTTCGACTCGGTCTCGAAGACGGGAGAGATGGTCACGTAGTCCACCCCGTCAAGCTCGGCTTGGCGCACTTCGTCCAACCCGTGGCACGACCGTCCGACGATGCCGCGGTATGGCTTGGGAAACCGGTCGAACCCGGCTAGGTGCACTCCGTCGGCTACCGGGTCGATCATCGACGCCAAGATGAGGCAATCGGTGTGTTCTCTCATGAGTTTGGCCAGCTCGCGCCGAATCTGCGGAGGCCGGTCCTTGGCCCGAAAGATCACCGCCGGGGCGCTGACCACCACATCGGTGAGCACGAGCAACTCAGACGCCAGCGCCCGCTTGGGGCTGAATGGCCGGCGGTGATCAGAAATTGGCCGAGGTGTGCGAACTGGGCGCACTCGGTCTTCCCTCCGACCGCGGCGATGCGGGTCAGAACTCGGCACGGCCCTGGCCGGAGGTCGAGGCTTCGGCACCGAAACGCTTGGGAATCCGCCCGGCTAGCCGGGCCTGTCGCCCGCCCTCGACAGCCAGCCGTATGGCGGTGGCCATCTGCTCGGGATCTCGGGCACGGGTGATGGCCGAAGCCACCATCACCGCATCGCAGCCCAACTCCATGGCCAGTGCGGCGTCGGAGGCAGTGCCGATGCCCGCGTCCAGCACCACCGGCACCGACGACTGCTCCACAATCATCTCGATGTTGTGAGGGTTGCGGATTCCCAGCCCCGACCCGATAGGCGCTCCCAGCGGCATGACCGATGCACATCCCAAGTCTTCTAGGCGTCGGGCCAGCACCGGGTCGTCGTTGGTGTAGGCCATAACGGTGAAGCCGTCGTCCACCAGCGTTTCCACCGCCTCCACCAGCTCGATGCCTTCGGGCAGCAAAGTGATGTCATCGGCGATCACCTCGAGCTTCACCCAGTCGGTTTCGAATGCCTCTCGGGCCAGTTTGGCGGTGAGCACCGCGTCGGCTGCGGTGTGACATCCGGCAGTGTTGGGCAGCACGTCCAGGCCGAGTCGGTCGATTACGTCCAGAACCGACCCGGTGGCTTCGGGCGACACCCGGCGCAGCGCCACCGTTACCAACTCGCACTCCGACGCGGCGAGCGCTCGCTCCAGCACGGCCAGATTTGGCGCCCCCCCGGTGCCAGCGATCAGCCGGCTGGTGAAGCTCCGCTCAGCCACAGTCCACGAGTCGCCCATTCATCCCCCCTTGGCTGCTTCTAGGATCTCGACCCGGTCGCCCTCGCACAAATGGGCTTCACTCCACCGACTGCGGGGCACGATCTCCCGGTTGACTGCCACCGCCACTCCCCGCTGGCCGGGAGCCAGGCTGCCCACTGTGCAATCGGCGGCCACCTCTTTGGCTTCGCCATTGACGATGACAATCATGCTGGCACAATCATGCCGATACCTCGCTGAGCTGATCGGAGGTTCCGGCCGCCGGTTCGGCGTTGGTGAGACCGGCGCTGAACCGGCTGGGGCTGAACGGGGACAGGTTCACCGGCGGCTCGCGGCCATGAACCAAGGCGGACACCGCGGCCGCAGTGATGGGTGCGGTGAGAATGCCGTTGCGGTAGTGGCCGGTGGCGTACACGATCCCGTCGTCGCCAACTCCGATGATCGGGGCATTGTCGGGGGCACCGGGGCGCAACCCGGCCCACGTCTCCACCAAGTCGACCTCGCTCAGCCCTGGCAGCAGCGCCAGCACGTCTCGGAGCAGCTCGTAGACGCCGCCTGCGGTCACCCGGGTGTCGAAGCCCTGCTCCTCTTGGGTTGCGCCCACCACGATCTCGCCGTCGCTTCGGGGTACTGCGTACACACTCGATCCCCGCACCACCCCCCGCACCGGTAGCCGCAACAGTCCTTCCGGGCCGTTCAACCGGAGGATCTGCCCCTTGATGGGTCGAATGGGCACCCCCAACAGACTGCCGGTCCAGGCCCCGGCGGCCATAACCACCTGTTGGCAGGCCAGCACCTGTCCGTCGTCGGCCACCACCCGGTTGCTAGCCACCTCGGTGGCGGAGACCGGAATAGTGGGCACCCGGCTCATTAGCTCGGCCACCACCCGCCGGGGGTTTACTTGATGGTCGAGCGGGGAGTACACCCCGCCCCGGACCCCGGGGGCGAGCAGCGGCTCACGGGAGCGGCATTCCCGGCTGCGGAGCCGTTCCACCGGTAGGCCCTCCTGCTCGTGCAAGTCGCCCAGATTGTCGAGCAGCGCCTTGTCGTCGGCGTCGTAGGCCGCCATCAGCATCCCGTTTCGACGGTAATCCACCGCTTCGGCTCCCAAGGCCTCGGCGAATGCCGGCCATGCCTCGCTGGCGGCCAGGTTCAGGCGCAGGATGTGGCTCTCCCCCCAGTAGGCCTCGTGGATGGGGGCCAGCATCCCCGCCGCCGCGTGGCTTGCTCCGGAGCCGGGCGCGGGGTCGAGCACCACCACCTCAGCGCCGTCACGATGAAGCTGCCAGGCGGCCGACAGCCCGATGATGCCGCCACCCACCACGATGACGTCCGGCATGGCGGGGATGTCAGGCACCGAGGGCCTCCACGAGCTCGGCGGTGGCCGCGGCCGGGTCGACGGCCCGGGCCACCGCGCCAATCACTGCAACACCGTGGGCTCCGGCATCGAGCAGCTCCGGGATTCGAGCCGTGGTGATGCCGGCGATGGCGATCACCGGTATGCCTACCGCGGCGACAACCCTGGCCACTCCGGCCGGTCCCAGCGGCTCGGGGAGCCCGGCTTTGGTTTCGGTGGCGTACACCGGGCCGACCCCCACATAGGAGGCGCCGTCATCTTGGTGGCGGAGGGCGGTTTCGGGGTCTCGGGCGGTACCTCCCACCAGCCGGTCGGGACCGAGCAGGCGTCGCAGCATCGCCACTGGCAGGTCGTCGACCCCGCCGTGAACCCCGTCAGCTTCGACGGCCAGGGCGATGTCGGCCCGGTCGTTCACGATCACCACGCCATCGACCGATTGAGCAGCGGCCACCATGCGCTGGCATTCGGCCAAGACCTCAGCGTCGCTGGCATCTTTGATCCGCACCTGCACCGCGGGCGCTCCGCCCTTAAAGGCCGCGTCGGCCAAAGAGGCGCAGTCGGCGATGACGTGCAGTCGGGGCACAGGTGGAGTCACTGGATCGATTCCGGTTCGAAGGGTCTCGATAACGGCCACGTCAGCTATCTGGGTTCAGGGTCACGACCCGGCCGAGTAGATTTCGGCGCCCTTGTCCCGGAACTCGTCGGACTTGGACTTCATCCCCAATTCGATAGCCACCGATTCGTCCACTCCCTGCCGGGCGGCATAGTCCCGCACGTCCTGGGTGATCTTCATGGAGCAGAACTTGGGGCCGCACATCGAGCAGAAGTGGGCCGTTTTGGCCGGTTCGGCCGGCAGAGTCTCGTCGTGGTACTTCAACGCCGTCTCGGGGTCGAGCGACAGGTTGAACTGGTCGGCCCAACGGAATTCGAACCGGGCCTTCGACAAAGCGTCGTCCCATGCCTGAGCCCCCGGGTGCCCCTTGGCCACATCGGCGGCGTGGGCGGCGATCTTGTAGGCCATCACGCCGTCTTTCACATCGGCCCGGTTGGGCAAACCCAGGTGCTCCTTGGGGGTCACGTAACAGAGCATGGCCGTGCCGTACCAGCCGATGTTGGCTGCCCCGATGGCCGAGGTGATGTGGTCGTAGCCCGGCGCAATGTCGGTGGTGAGCGGGCCCAGCGTGTAGAAGGGGGCGTCTTGGCACCACTCCCGCTCCAGGGTCACGTTCTCTTTGATCTTGTCCAGCGGCACGTGGCCCGGTCCCTCGATCATCACCTGCACATCGTGGGCCCAAGCCCGTCCGGTGAGCTCGCCCAGGGTCTCCAACTCGGCCATCTGAGCGGTGTCGTTGGCATCGGCTATCGACCCCGGCCGCAGCCCGTCGCCCAGCGAGAAGGCCACGTCGTAGACCGCGAAGATCTCGCACAGTTCCTCGAAGTGGGTATAGAGGAAGTTCTCCTGATGGTGAGCCAGGCACCAGGCGGCCAGGATCGAGCCGCCCCGGCTGACGATACCGGTAGTGCGATGGGCGGTCAGCGGCACGTAGCGCAGAAGAACCCCGGCGTGGACGGTCATGTAGTCCACCCCCTGTTCGGCCTGTTCGATCACCGTGTCGCGATAGATCTCCCAGGTGAGCTCTTCGGGCTGCCCGTTGGTCTTCTCCAGGGCCTGGTAGATGGGCACGGTGCCGATGGGCACCGGCGAGTTGCGGATGATCCACTCCCGGGTGGTGTGGATGTCGGAACCGGTGGACAGGTCCATCACCGTGTCGGCGCCCCATTTGGTGGCCCAGGTCATCTTCTCCACCTCCTCGGCGATCGACGACGTGACCGCCGAGTTGCCGATGTTGGCGTTGACCTTGGTCAAGAACTTGCGCCCGATGATCATCGGCTCGGATTCGGGGTGGTTCACGTTGGCCGGGATGATGGCCCGGCCCCGAGCCACTTCAGAGCGCACCAACTCGGAGTCGAGCCGCTCACGGGTGGCGATGAACTCCATCTCCGGGGTGATCTCGCCTCGCCGGGCATAGGCCATCTGGGTTACCGCCCGGTCTTTGGCCCGCAGAATGGGGTGGCGCTCGCCCAAGAACGGGTCGGAGGCCTGGCCGGTGCGCACGGCCCGGCGGCCGTCGTCGCGCAGATCAGCCATTCGACCCGAGATCTCGGTGGTGTCGCCCCGCTCGGTGATCCAGCCCAGCCGCAGCGGCGGAAGCCCCACATTGGGATCGGAGCCGGGACCGCTGGTGTCGTACAGCATGAACGCCGGTTCCGGCTCAGTGAGGTTCACCTGGGTGAATGGCACCCGCACATCGGGTCGGGCACCGGTGACGTACACCTTCTCCCGAGGGGGCTTTTGGCTGGCTTCGCTGGAATGCGCGTCGCCGTTGGTGCTCTCGCTCATCATCATCTCCCTTCGCCGGCGTTATCCGGATCAGGTTCAGCGGTCGGTGCCAGCGGACACCCTCTCAGCCCGACGATCCTCGAGCTCCCGCGTGGTTGTCGCCCCTAGTGTGCCACACCTCGCCGCCGCTCGACGTAGCGGTTGATGAGGGATTGGGTGGAGGAGTCGTGAATGGGGTTGGGGGTGGCGGTGGCGGTGAGTTCGGCGGCGATGGTGGTGGCGAGGGTTTTGCCTAGTTCGACGCCCCACTGGTCGAAGGGATTGATGCCCCACACGGCGGCTTGGGTGAACACCCTGTGCTCGTAAAGGGCCACCAGTTGGCCCAGTGAGCGGGGGGTGAGCTGGTCGGCGAGGATGACGGTGCTGGGTCGGTTGCCGGGGAAGTTCCGGTGGGGGTCGCCGGAGTCGGGGGCGCCGAAGGCCAGGGCCTCGGCTTGGGCGAACAGGTTGGCCATTAGCAGGTCGTGGTGCTCGGCGAGCCCGTGGTTGGGGCGGCAGAAGCCGAGGAAATCGGCCGGGACGATGTCGGTGCCCTGGTGCAGCAACTGGTGGAAGGCGTGCTGGCCGTTGGTGCCGGGCTGGCCCCACACCACCGGGCCGGTGCCGACGGCCGAGGCGGTGCCGTCGGCCCGGACCGACTTGCCGTTGCTCTCCATATCGAGCTGCTGGATGTAGGCCGGGAACAGGGCCAATTCCTGGGAGTAGGGGAGCACTGCGTAGGTGGGCCATCGCCAGAAGTTGCGGTTCCAGATGCCGATCAGCCCCAAAAGGGCGGGGAGGTTCTCATTCCAGGGAGCGGTGCGGAAGTGCTCGTCGATGTGGTGCATCCCAGCCAGCATGTCGGCGAAGGCATCGGGGCCGACGGCGATCATGAGGCTCAGTCCCACCGCCGAGCCCAGCGAATAGCGACCGCCCACCCAGTCCCACATGGCGAAGACGGCTTCGGCGTCGATGCCGAAGTCCTGGGCCTCGGCGGGGTTGGCGGTGACCGCCGCGAAGTGCTGGCCGGCCCGTTCGGGCCCCACGGCGTGAGTGATCCAATCCCGGGCGGTGCGGGAGTTGGTCAGGGTTTCGATGGTGGTGAACGTCTTGGACACCACGATGAACAGGGTTTGGGCCGGGTCCAAGCCTCGGGTGGCGGACTGAAAATGGGCCCCATCCACATTGGACAAGAACCGCAAGTCCAAATCGGGATAGGCGAATGACTCCAGCGCCGCTGTGGCCATGGCCGGCCCCAAGTCCGACCCTCCGATGCCGATATTCACCACCGCCTGCCACCGCCCGCTGCGAGCATCAGTTGCAAAAGCAGCCATGCGGTCGAGCTCTTCACGGACTTCGGGCCGGGGGTCAGGGTGGCGCAGCGCGGTATGCAAAGCAGGGCGGTTCTCGGTGGTGTTCACCGGCTCGCCGTTCACCATGGCTTCGATCCGGCCCCGCAGATCAGCCCGGTCGGCCAAGGCGGCCAGCAACCCGACCGTCTCTTTGGTCAGCCGGTTCTTGGAGTAGTCCAGCAGAAGCCCGGCGGTCTCGGCACAGAGCCGCTCGCCCCGGCTGGGGTCGGCGGCGAACAGATCGCGCAAGTGAACGCCGTCGAGTTCTGCTCGGTGGGCGCTCAGCGCCTGCCACTCGGCGGTGTCTTGCATGTCCGCAGCGTAACCGGGGCGTCAGTTGCCGCTGTCCGACTATTCGTAGGCGATGGCTTCCAAGATATTGAGGCGGCTGGCTCGGCGGGCAGGAATCGAGGCGGCCACCAGACCGGCAACCGCCACTACCACCAGGTAGATCCACAAGGTGCCCCACGGGATGGCGAACGACGAGACGAAGGCATCGGGAATTATCTCCACTGCGGCCCAACCGAACAACACTCCAATGGTGATGCCCATGAGCCCGCCGAACACGGAAACGATGCCTCCCTCCCAACGGATCATGCGCCGGGCCTGGCGTCGGGACATGCCCACCGCCCGCAGCAGGCCCAGTTCCCGGGTCCGCTCGAACACCGACAGGGCCAGGGTGTTGGCCACCCCCATGAGGGCGACCACCAACGAGATGGCCAAGAACGCATTGACCACCCCCAAGAACGTGTCGATCTGGCTTTCTTGCGTTTCCTGGAATTCAGCCTGGTCTCTCACTTCGAGCTGGGGGTAGGCCAACGTGACCCGATCGAGGGCACCCCGGGCTTGTTGCACGGTGTAGCCCGGAGCGGTGAGGGCGGTGATGATGGCGTCCTCCTGGGCGAATAGGTATCGGTCCCAGTCAGAGATGTCGATCAGCCAAGAGCCCACCACCGCGCTGTCGGCAAAAATGGCGGCCACATCGAAGGTCGCAATCTGGCCGTCGGAGAACTGCAAATCCAGCGTGTCGCCGACCCCCACCGACAAGTCTTCGGCCTGATCGGTGTGCAAGGCGACGTCGCCGGCCCCAGTGCCGTCCAGGGTTCCGTCCACAACATCGATGTCGAAGTGCAATGGGAGTACGTCCATATCGGTGGCCCCGATGTCGTCGATATCGCCGTCGACCGGTGACCGGATCCCTTCGAAGCGGAAGCGGAAGGACAGCACCGATGACACTTCGGGCTGCTCTCTCATCTGTTGGGCAGCCTGCGGGCTGAAGCTGGCGGTGGGGTCGCCGCATCCTCCCGAGCAGATGAGCCAGTCGGCTCTGACCGACCGGTCGAGGGTGTCTTCCAGGGTTTGCTTGAACGACTGGCCCAGAACCGAAACCATCGACACCAGCGCCAGGCTGATCATGAGCGCCGAGGCGGTGCTGGCCGTGCGCCGGGGGCTGCGCTCCGCGTTCTGACGGGCCAACCGCCCGCTCACCGGAGAGAACTTGGCCGGCAGCCATCCCAAGACTCGGGACACCGGAACGGCAAAAGCGGGGCTGACCAGGTTCATCCCCACAAACACCAGCAGGGCGCTCATGCCGAGGAGGGACAACAGTGATCTGGTGGGGAAGTCGCCCACCACCGCCACCACCATCATGGCTAGCCCGAGGATCAACACTCGGGCCTGCCCCAGCGGCGGGGGTAGGTTGCGGCCTCCGATGAAGGCCAACAGGGCGCCGATCAACGCGGTGGCGACGATCAACAGCGCCGACTCCGAGACGATCCCGAACGCCACCAGGATCACGCTGATTGTGGTGAGCAGCTTTTCTAGCGGAGAAGAACGGCGCGCCTTGGTGAGGCGGGCCGGGATGTTGCCGGTGAGCGCAGCCATGGGCGTCACCCGGCGGGCTCGCAGGGCGGGCCAGACGGCTGACAACGCGGTCACGACCACCCCGACGAAAATGGCGGCCAAGATCGAATTCAATCCGACCACGATGGGAATGTCCGGCAGGTTGGCGCCGAAACTGCCAATCATCCACTGGATGCCGAGGGAGATGAGCACACCCAAACCCAGTCCGGCGGCGCTGGCTACCACGCCGACCGCGACGGCCTCTCCAACCACGATGGCGGTGATCTGCCGACCGCTGGCCCCCACAGCCCGCAAGAGCCCCAACTCTCGGGTGCGCTGGCTCACCAAGATGGTGAATGTGTTGTTGATGATGAAGGCCGACACCACCAGGATCACCACCGCGAATCCCAGCATGAAAATCTCGAAGAAACCGATGAACTCGTTGAACAGGTCGCCCTGTTCTTCCACCAGCTCATCGTTGGTCACCACCTCCAGGCCGTCGTCCAATACCGCGGCGACGGCTGCCGAGGCCGCCTCTGGAGAAGTATTGGGCTCCAGCCGGATGTCAATGCTGTCGTAGCCCCCTCCGTTATGCAGGAGCTGACGGGCCGTCTCGATGTCCCACGCCGTCATCTGCGCCCCAGCGGTGGCGCTCTCGCTGGTGCCGTAGCGGAAGAGCCCGACCAGGGTGAACGACTGGGTGCCGCCGGGAGTTGAGACCCGGTAGCGTTCGCCGACCACGAAGCCGTTCTCTTCGGCGGTGTCGGCGTCCATGGCGAACTCGTCAGGACCCGAGGGGGGACGGCTCACCCCGTCGGGCCAGACTCTGAGTGCCCCTAGGGAATCGTCTTCGGGCCAGCCGATGCCGATCTGAGGCGGCCCGAAGATCTCGAGCGCCTCGCCGTCGGCGGTGATGGGGACCACATTGAGCTCGAGGACTGTTCCGACGGCAGCCGCCACCCCGTCGACCGACCGCACATCATCTAGGAGGTCGGGGTCTACCTGCGTCCCGCCCTCTCCCCGTTCGCCGAAGACCAGTTCGGAGCGCACCGAAAGGTCAACGCCCTCGAAGATGTCCTCGGAGAGGTTGTCGAACGTGGAGCGGAGTCCCGAGGTGGTGACCAGAACGCCGACGGTGAAGCCAACGCTTACCACCACGGCCAACGTGGTCAGGAGAAACCGGATTCGAGTCCCAGCGATGCTCTTAAGGGCGTAGCGGATGAGGGACATGGCGCAGGAATCTTACTGGGGTACTGGAGGAATTCTTACTGGTGCGCGATGGCCTCTAGCACATTGAGGCGGTTGGCCCGACGGGCGGGGAAGAAGGCGGCCAGCATTCCCGCCACGGCCGACACCACCAAGTAGATCAACAGCGTCAACCAAGGCACGCTTACCGTGGAGATGGCGCTGCTGGGGAGTGCGGCAGCAGCGATGGAGCCAACCACTACGCCGGTAGCGATGCCCACCAATCCACCGAATACGGCGACGATGATGCTCTCCAAGAAGATCGTCCCCCAGGTTTGCCGCTTGGACATACCGATGGCCCTCACCAGCCCCAGTTCCCGGGTTCGCTCAAAGATCGAAAGGGCCATGGTGTTGGAGATGCCCATCACCGCAATGAACAAAGCGAGGATTAAGAACACGTTGATGATCACCAGGAACGTGTCGATCTCACTGGCCCTGCCCTCCCGGTATTCGGCCTGGTCCTTGACGACGATCTGGGGAAAGTCGGAAAGCTCTGATTCCAGGCTGGACCGAGCACGGTCCATATCAACCCCCGGAGCGGTGATGGTCGTTGCCAGGTTGTCTTGGCCGCCGCCCATGAGGTGGTCCCAGTCGCTGAAGTCAACCACCAAAGGACCGACCACAGAATCCTCCGTGTGGAGGGCGACGACCTCAAATGTCGATTCCTGCTCGCCGGGGAACTCGAGCAACAGCTGGTCTCCGACGGCGATGTCCAGTTCATCGGCTAGGTCCTCGTGTACGAGGACATCACCGGAGCCAGCGCTATCCAAAGTTCCTTCGACCACTCCCGGATCAACATGGGGGGAGAACGAGTCGAGGTCGGTGGCTGCCACTCGGCGCTGCTCGCCATCGGGAGCGCGCGCTCCGTCAGGGCGGAATCGGAAGGCCATCACCGATTCGAATTCAGGCAACTCAGAAATTCTCTGAGTGGCCTCCCGGCTGAATGCGCCCAGATCAGTGCTGAACGTACCCAGATCTGTGCTGCATTGGTTGACGCAGACGAGCCAATCGGCCTCTACAGAATCCTCTAGTTGGCCGCTCAAGGTTTGCTTGAAGGATGTTCCCAGCACGGTTACCAGCGACACCATGGCCAGGCCGATCATTAGCGCTGAAGCGGTGGTGGCGGTGCGTCGTGGGTTGCGGGCCGCATTGAGCCGAGCCAATCGCCCGTTGATTGTGAACAGCCGGTCGGCCGGCCAACCCAAGAACAGCGACATCGACCGGGCGATCCCCGGAGTGGCGATGTTGACCCCCAGAAGCATCAACAGCGCCCCCAAGCCGAGGGGCAAAAGGAGCTGGGAGGAGGAAAGGCCGGCCAGCAGGCCAATGAGAAGCAGAATCAGTCCCACCCCGCTGGCTGCTGATCCGACGAGCAAGGTCCGCCGCCGATCGAAGGGATCGATCTCGGCATCGTCGGCCAGCGCCACCATGGGCGTCACCCGTCGGGCCCGCATGGCCGGCCAGATGGCGGTGACCATGGTCACACCGATGCCGATGATCAACGCAGCCGCGACGGTCCACCCGCCGATAATCACGCTGATACCGGGAAGGTGAGCGCCGGCGCTGCTCAGCGCGGCGGCAATGCCAAGAGCTAGCAAGATGCCGAGTCCGAATCCCACGATGGTGGCCACGATCCCGACGATCAATGCTTCGACCGCCACGATTTGGCCGATTTGGCGCCGCTCGGCGCCGAGTACCCGCAACAGACCCAACTCTCTGATGCGCTGCCCCATGACCAGGGTGAAGGTGTTGTAAGTGATGAACCCCGAGATGATCAGGACGATGACTGCGAATGCCAGCAAGAGGTTTTGGATGCGGTCGATGTTTCCGGCAAATTCCGCATTGCTCTCATCGATGTTGTCCTGCTGGGAGACCACTTCGATATCGGGGGTCACTAGGGCGGCGATAGCCGCGGCCACCTCTTCGTAGGATGCTCCCGGTGACAGCTTCCCGTGGATTAAGTCGTAGCCGCCTCCATCGTGCAAGACCTCTCGAGCGGTGGACATCTCCCACGAGACAGTCTGAAGCGCTATCCGGGTCTCAGGGTCGATGAAGTACATGTATCCGACCAGCTCGTATTCGCCGGTGCCGCCAGGGGTGGCCACCTTGTAGCGCTGGCCGATGACGAAGTTGTTCTCCCGGCCGGTGTGATGGTCGATGGCGAATTCATCTGGCCCGACGGGCCGGCGGCTGATGCCGTCGTCGTAGACATAGATGGTGCTCAGCGACTCAGTCTCGGGCCAGCCGTAACCGATTTGTCGTCCTACGCCGGGGTCCAGGGCGTTGCCATCGCCGTCGATGGCAACGACGTTGAATTCCTGCGCCAATCCCGTCACTGCCTCTACCCCGTCGACCGACAGGAGCTCTTCGCCAAGCGACACGGGGAGCAGGGGCACGCCCTCGTTGCGGTCGCCGACGTCGGAGGAGGCGCGAACGGTGAAGTCGTATTTCTCGTAGATCTTGCCCGACAGGGTGTTGAGGGAAGCGCGAAGCCCGTCGGTGGAAATCAGCACGCCGACAGTGAGAGCCACGCCGACGATCACCGCCAGCGTGGTGAAGGCGAAGCGGACTTTGACGCCGGCGATGCTTCGGAGGCTGTAGCGCAGGAGTGTCATCTGCCAGCTATCGGATCACGAGTGTCGAAGTGAGGGTGGCCTAGTTGCGTCCAAGCTCAGTCGTCCAGGTCCTTCATGTAATCGAGCACTTCCTCCATGGTGGCCCCCTTTGGTATGCCCCGAACGAATTGGCCCACTTGCAGGATCTTCATATAGTCGAGGATCTGATCGGCGGTGGGATTGTGCATCTCGCCCTGGAGCAGGCCGTCGGCCAAGAACACCGTGCGGTCGGCATACGATGCCGCCTTGGCGTCGTGGGTGACCATCACGATGGTCTGGCCCAGATCGTCGACCGCATCGCGCATGAACTTCAGCACGTCGTTGCCCGACCGGGAGTCGAGGTTTCCGGTCGGTTCGTCGGCAAAGATGATCTCTGGCTGGCTGGCCAGCGCTCTGGAAACCGCCACCCGCTGCTGCTGGCCTCCCGACAGCTCATTGGGCCGGTGGGTTAGTCGATCGCTCAGTCCCACGGTGGTGATCACGTTGTCGACCCACTCCTGGTCGGGCTCGCGGCGAGCCAGGTCCATCGGCAGGGTGATGTTCTCGATCGCGTTCAGCGTGGGCACCAGGTTGAACGCCTGGAAGATGAACCCCAGTCGATCGCGGCGCAGCAAGGTGAGTTCTTTATCGGTGAGGGTGCTCAGGTCGGTGTCGCCAATAAAGGCCTGGCCTTCGGTGAGATTGTCGAGGGCGGCCATGCAGTGCATGAGCGTGGACTTGCCCGAACCCGACGGGCCCATGATGGCGGTGAACTTGCCTTGCTCAAAGGTAATGTCCACACCGTCTAGGGCTCTGACTTCGGTCTCTCCCGCTCCGTAAATCTTCACCGCTCCCACTGCTCGGGCGGCGGCCATGATGTCGGTGGCCAGCGTGGACGCGTCGCTCATGGAAATAGCACCCCTTCGGCGTTAGCCAGAGTTCCCTCCGTGGAAATTATGGCTGGGAGACTACACGAAGGTAGGGCTTTTGCTCGTCCCAACCGTCGGGGAAGAGCTCGGCAGCGTCTTCGTTGGAGAGGGCGGGCACGATGATCACGTCATCGCCGTGCTGCCAGTTCACCGGGGTGGCCACCTTCTTGGTGGCGGTGAGCTGGAGCGAGTCGATCACCCGCAGCACCTCGTCGAAGTTCCGACCAGTGCTGGCCGGGTAGGTGATGGTGAGCTTGACCGTGTTATCGGGGCCGATCACGAACACCGAGCGCACCGTCATGGTGTCGCTGGCGTTGGGGTGGATCATGTCGTAGAGGTCGGCCACGGCGCGATCGGCATCTCCGATCATCGGAAAGTTCGGGCGGATGCCTTGGGTGTCCTCGATGTCTTGTGACCAGGCGACGTGGTCATCCACCGTGTCGCACGACAGCCCGATGACCTTCACGTTGCGGGCCGCGAACTGCTCGGCCAGCCGGGCGGTGTAGCCCAGCTCGGTGGTGCATACCGGGGTGAAGTCTTTGGGATGGGAGAACAGAACCGCCCAGGAGTCACCCTTCCACTCATGGAAGGAGATGGATCCCTCGGTGGTGTCGGCAGTGAAATCAGGGGCGGTGTCGCCCAGTCGAATAGCCATTTTCGGCTCCTTGTTGTGCTGCGATTGGCCGGAGAATTTTGCTCAGCCTACCTGGCTGGAGCAATACCTGACTTAATTGGTCTGGATTATTTTCGCGGGGCCGAATTCGCCTGATTAGAGCGTAGGGTTCAAGGTGATGACTGAAGAGCCCCAGACCAGCAGATGGCACAAGATCCTGGATCCCGGTGAGTTGCCGGAGGGGCGGGTTCGCACTGTCACCGTGGGTCGCCACAGCTTGGCCGTCTCCTGCTACCAGGGGGCCTTCGGCGCTTTGGACAATCGTTGTCCCCACCAGGGCGGCCCTCTGGGGGAGGGATCGATCGAGAACGGCTGGCTGCGGTGCCCGTGGCACGGCTACGACTACAACCCCCTCGACGGCTCCCCGCCAAAGGGGTTCGACGACGCCCCGGCCTGCTACCCGGTGCAGGAGCGTGGCGACGGCGTTTATGTGGAGTTGCCGACGGAGGCACACCGGGTGCGCACGGTGTCGGACGTGATGGTCGAGACCCTGGTGAGCTGGGGCGTGCGGGCGGTGTTCGGCATGGTGGGGCACTCCAACCTGGGGTTCGCCGACGCGCTGCGGGAGGCCGAGCTCCGGGGCGATTTGCGCTTTTTCGGCATTCGCCACGAGGGAGCGGCCTCATTTGCAGCCTCTGCCTACGGCAAGCTCACCGGCGAGCTGGCCGCGTGTTTCGCCATCGCCGGACCAGGATCTACCAACCTGATGACCGGGTTGTACGACGCCAAGGTGGATAGGGCCCCGGTACTGGCCCTGTGCGGCCAGGTGCCATCGTCGGTACGGGGTCGGGGGGCATTCCAAGATGTGGACCTGGAGGGGGCGTTTGCCGACGTGGCCGCTTACAACCAGACCGTGTCGGCCCGTTCGGATCATGCCGAGCTCGCCAGCCTGGCTTGCAAGACTGCTCTGGTGCAGCGCGACGTAGCCCTGTTGGTGCTGCCCGATGAAGTGCAGGTGCAGCCTGCGGCCGACGGCCAGATGGCCGGCAGCCCCGAGGGGAGACTGGTGTCCCCCGAGATGCCCCCGAACCCCGAGGCGTTGGACGCCGCGGTGGCTCGCATCTCGGTGGCCGAGCGACCGCTGTTTGTGCTGGGGGCGGGGGCCCGCTTCGAAACGGCCGAAGTTGTGGGGCTGGCCGAGCAGTTGGGCGCGCCGGTGGCTACAACGTTCAAGGCCAAGGGGCAGGTCAGCGACCACCACCCGCTGGGCTGCGGAGTGATGGGCCGTTCGGGGACTCCCATCGCCAGCTGGTTTATGAATGAGAGCGACTTGATAGTGGCCTTTGGGGCGTCGTTCTCCAACCACACCGGTATCGCCTCCTACAAGCCCATCGTGCAGGTGGACTACGACCCGATGGCGCTGGGCCGGTTCCACCCGGTAGACGTGCCGGTGCTGGGCCACGTGGGGGCGACCGCCCGAGCGCTGGCCGAGCGGTTGGGCGATGGCGCGTCGTGCATCGACCATCGGGCCGAGGTGGCTGAGCGGTGGGCCATCTGGCGGCGGGAAAAGGCGTCCCGATTGGCCGACGACCAAGGTCGAGGGCTCAACTCGGCCGCGGTATTCGACTCGCTGAGCCGGCTGTGTCCGCCCGAGGCGGTGATCGCGGTGGACGTGGGCAACAACACCTACTCCTTTGGGCGGTATTTCGAGACCCAATCCCAATCGGTGCTCATGTCGGGCTACCTGGGTTCGATTGGCTTCAGCTTCCCGGCAGCCATGGGAGCCTGGGCCGCGGTGGGGAACCGCCGCCCGATCATCAGCATCAGCGGCGACGGCGGATTCGGCCAGTACGCCATGGAGTTGACCACCTCGGTGAAGTACGGCATGGACATCACCCATGTGCTGTTGAACAACTCCCAGCTGGGCAAGATCTCCAAAGAACAGAGGGCCGGCCACTGGGACGTATGGCAAACCACTCTCCACAACCCCGACTTCGCGGCTTATGCCAACCTCTGCGGCGCCCTCGGCCTCCAAGTCACCGCTCCCGACCAACTCGACGAAGCCTTACAGGCCGCCCTCTCCCACTCCGGCCCCGCTCTAGTCGAGGTCATTTGCGACCCCGACCTGGTGTAGCAGACTTGCCTTCTACTCCTCGTCTTCGGAAGTGCTGAGAGAGCGTTTGCGGCGGAAGAGGCGGTGGATACGGCCGCCATCTAGGTCGTCTGTGGTGTCTTCGGGGGTGCCGACGGCGACTTGAAGGGCTTCTTTGGGCTGGCCTTCAAGGTCGAAAACCGATGCCGAGTCTTCACTGACCACTAGCGGGGCCTCGAAGCCGGCCTCGTCTTCGGGTGGATCCTCGGTTTCTGTCAGCGCGGTTTCCAATGCGGCCCGGATCTCCTCCAACTCGAATTCGGTGGTGGTCAAGACCGACCGCAGATTGCCCATTGGATCCTCAGAGAACTGCCTTAGCCGTTCGATCCACTCGTCCCGGTACTGCACGTAAACGAGGTGCTGGCGGCGGGCGGTCTCATAGTCGCTCTTGAAGACCGCAAAGACGGTCGCCTCTCCGGCCACGTGCATGGCGCTCAGCTCAGCCCGCATCACCGGCGAGGGGTGACTGGCGATGGCCTCTCGCATCTTGGGCGCCAACTCTTCGTGCCCGGCCATGAGCTCGTCGCGGCTACCCAAGTCGATTTGGAGGCCCGAGGCGTTGATAGCGCCAAGCACCCTCTGGTGGTTCTCGATCCAGGCCGACACCGTCAGCTCATATAGCCGATGCCATAGGGCCAGGCCTTCGTGGGCGAGCCCAGAGATGTCCACCACAGGGGGGAGTTCCTCCGTGGGATCTTTGACCAGCTCTAGCCTCGGCTTGCTGTCGTCCACACGGTCGCCGTCATCGAGATCATCCTCGGCAATCGGGGGCTTCTCCCCGCTGTCTAGCCGATTGGGCCCGTTGCTGTTGTCCTCCTCATTCTCCTCGGGAATCGGGCCGGGGAAGATGTCCCACACCGCTCGCTTCTTACGGGTGGCGAAGGCGACCACGGCCGCAAGCAGACCGCAACCCAGGATGATCAGTGCCGGAATCGCAAGCCCGGCGCTCACTGCTCGCCGACCGCGCTGGTAGCCAGCACGCGTACATGGGCGGTCGGAGCCGGGGTTGTGGCCGTGTGCTGACGGCACGCCCAGCAGGTGTCGCGAGCCGTCCCCCACCAAGTGACGTCGCAGCGAGGACACCACATGGTGGCCTTCCGCCGCGCCTTTGGCGCGAGAAGCCGGGTACGAGCCAGAACGGCCATGTCGCCCACACTAGGAGCGCGGTCAGCCGGAAATGCGGATATCCAATATGTGACTGCGGCCTGTCGGGTTGGGCAGTCCGAAACCGGGGCTAAGGGGCGGCTGTTTCCTCGTCAGCGGGGATGATCAACTCTTGGCCGATCTGGAGCAGATCGGCAACGATGATGTCGTTGGCCACTTTCACCTCGTCCAGGGTCTTGCCGTACTGATTGGCAATCCCCAGCAGGGTTTCACCCGCCGCCACTATGTGGGTACGATCTCCCGGCCGCACGGTGCCATCGCTGTTGAGCACGACCGGCACGTCTTGGGGGATCTCAATCTGCTGGCCGATGCTCAAGATGTTGGGATTCTCCAGGTCGTTGACGGCGATGATCGCATTGAGGCTGGTGCCGAACTCGGAGGCGATGCTGCCCAGCGTGTCGCCCCCTTGGACGACGTAGATGAACGCCTCCGGCGTGGAAGTGGGTGTGGGGGTCGGGGGTGGAGTGGGGGTCAGGGCCTCGACGGTGGGGACGGCCACCTCGTCGGAGTCCAAACCCAAGGGGCGATCCTCGGTGGAAGTCCCCCCTCCGCCGCCGCAGGCTGCCCCCACGACAGCCAGCAGCAATACCATCCATAACATCCGTGTCTGGCGCATGGCGACACCTCCTCAACTGCCAGTGCCTGTCAACATTACGCAAACCGACCCCAAAACCTAAAAAGCACTCCTTCGTGGGTCGCAGCTGTGGGCCTGGAACTGCGACTAACCACGCAGTGAGCCGATGCTGACAACATGGAGAAATGTCGGCAGTCGGCATCCTGGTCAACCCGCGCTCGGGCAGCGATGTGCGCCGCCTGCTCACCAGCGCGGGCTCATCCACTATTGAGGACAAGATCAGCATTCTGCGCCGTCTCATCCACGGAGCAGCCGAAGCGGGGGCCGAGCATTTGGTTTTGACCCGCGACCCGTTTTCCATCACTCGGCGGGCTACCGAGAACCTCCAGCTGTCGATAAAGGTGGAGATGCTGGACCTGCCTCTGCATCACACCGAGCGCGATTCGGTAGACGCAGCCCGGGCAATGCGAGACGCGGGGTGCGATGTCCTGGTCAGCCTGGGCGGAGATGGCACTAATCGGGCCCTGGCGTTGGGGTGGCCCGACGCACCACTGATTCCCCTGTCCACCGGCACCAACAACGCCTTTCCCTTCCACGTAGAGCCCACCGTCGCCGGGGTCGCCGCCGGATTGATCGCCACTGACGCGGTAGATCTCTCCTCTCACTCACAGCGGGCCAAAGTTGTGGCCGTTGAAGTACGCGGCGTTGACGGTGAAGGCGACGCCGACATTGCACTGATCGACGCAATTGCGGTGAACGATCCTTACGTTGGCTCTCTGGAGTTGTTCGACCCCGAGACGATGATGATCGGCGTGCTCACCCGGGCCGAACCGTCTGCCATTGGGTTCAGCGGTCTAGCCGGGACGGTGCTGCCCTGTGCCCCAGACGAGGAACGCGGGGTGGCATTGGAGTTCACGCCCCCGAGCCGGAACCCGCCCCGGTTGGTGCGGGCTGCTCTGGCACCGGGGTGGTTCGCCACCGTTGGGATGGCCCGAAGCGAATATCTGGAGCTCGATGTTCCTGTTGAGTTGGCCGGTCCGTGCCTTCTGGCCTTCGACGGCGAGCGCAGCCGTCGCTTGCACTCCGGCCAGACTGCCTCGCTGCGGGTGGTGCGGAGCGGCCCTCGGGTCATCGATGTGGGCGAGGTGGTGCAATCCGGAGCCCGAACAGGCGCGTTTGAGATTGGCGTGGGAGAATTAGGCCCATGAGTGCAGACGTTGTCATCCGTGGGGGAATCGTGGTGGACGGCTCGGGTGAGCCGGGACGGGAGGCTGATGTCGCCATTACCGGGGACCGTGTTAGCGAGATCGGTTCGGGGCTGACGGGCAAGGTGGAGTTGGACGCCAGCGGCCAGGTGGTGGCCCCTGGGTTCATCGACATACACACTCACTACGACGCCCAGGTGTTCTGGGATCCGGCGCTCACGCCCTCGTGCTACCACGGGGTGACCTCGGTCATCGCAGGCAACTGCGGCTTTTCCATCGCGCCAACTCGGCCCAGCCACCAAGACCTCATCGCTCGCACGCTGGAGAACGTCGAGGACATGAATGTGGACAGTCTGGCCGAGGGCATCCCTTGGGACTTCGAAACGTTCCCCCAGTATCTGGACTCCATCTCCCGCCGGGGCATCGCCCTCAATTTCGGGGCCTACATCGGCCACACTGCCCTGCGGCTGTTTGTGATCGGCGATGAGGCATACGAGAGAGCCTCCACTGAACAAGAAGTGGCCCGAATGGTGGAGGTGGTGGCTGAGGCCGTCGACGCGGGGGCAGCCGGGCTGGCCACCAGCTTTGCCATGACCCATCGGGGGGCCGACGGGCTGCCCATCCCCAGCCGGTTCGCCACCCGGGAGGAGTTCGAGGCCCTCATAGGAGTGATCGGCCAGAAGCGCCGGGGTGTGGTGTCGGTAGCTCCCGGCGAGCAGGTGGGCATCGACGACCTCTACACGTTGCAGCCTCAGGTGGGCGTGCCGTTCACCTACGGCGCTTTGTTGACCTTCCCCAACGGGAATCATGTGAAGAGCGCGGCCCGCAACCGGGAGGCATGGGAGGAGGGTATTGAGGTGTGGCCTCAGGTCACCCCCCGCCCGCTCACCTTCCAGATGGTGATGACCGATCCGTTCACCCTCAACGTGAACCCTGAATTTGCTGCGTTGATGAGCGAGGACCAAGACGCCCGGCTCAAGGCCTATGAAGATGAGGACTGGCGTGATCGCACAGCGGAGGCCTTCGAGCACCAAAAGGCCATGCGGCCCCGGTGGGAGACTTTCCAGATAGCGGAGTCATCCACTCGGCCCGAGCTGATTGGGCGGCGGCTCACCGATGTGGCCGACGAGCTGGGGGTGCGCCCCCTCGACGTGCTGCTCGACACCGCGGTGGCCGACAACCTCAACACCCGGATTAGCTGCATAATCGCCAACGACGACTCCGAAGGGGTGGCCATGCTGTTGCAGCAGGACGGCTGCACCTTGGGACTGTCTGACGCGGGTGCCCACGTGGGCCAGTTGTGCGACGCGCCGCAGGCCACAGATTTCTTGGGCAACTGGGTGCGCGACCGTGAGCTCATGCCGATGGAGAAGGCGGTGCGGAAGCTCTCCGCGGTTCAGGCCGACCTGTTTAACCTGGTGGATCGGGGCTACCTTCGGGAAGGGGCGTACGCCGATGTGGTGGTGTTCGACCCCGAAACCGTGGCACCAGGTCCACTGCGCCGGATTCGGGACTTTCCGGCCAACGCCGAGCGGCTCACTGCCGACGCCTCCGTGGGCATCACCCATGTGCTAGTAAACGGCACTCCCATCCGCCGCGACGGCGAGATGGACCAGAGCGGCGTGGACGCCCACCCTGGCGACATCCTGCGACCTACGGCCCGCTAGGCACAACCAGGGGTTCACGCAGAATTCGCCAAAGTTCTCTGGCGCGCCGCAGGAAGTGAGCCTAAGCTGCGGTTGAAGCACGAGCGACAGCGTGGTCGTTCCCACATGATGACGAGGAGATCGCCATGGGGGAAAATACAGACTGGCGCAATGAGCTGAGCAAGGCAGGAGCTGGCCTGCAAGAGCTCCTGTCAGAGGGGATGCCCGCCGACAACCTGGAAGATTGGGTGCAGCGTCTTGAGGACAAGCTCGGTCAGCTAAGCCAGGCGCTGACCGGATTCTGCTCGGATTGCGATCATGGGCTATACGACGATTGCATCGAGTTGGCCCCTCGCCTGGTGCCCCAGGTGAACAAGATCCGCTCCGAGCAGGTGCAACTCCAGGCCTCGGTGCAACAGCAGATCCAGCGGCTCCACACGCAACAACCCGACCCCGGCCTGCAACAGTCGATGGCCGCCATAGTCCACAAGGTCGACCAGCTCAACCACCACGCCGTCGACTTGGTATACAGCGCCTACGACACCGATCTCGGCGGACCGGGCTGATCCTTTCCGAGTCGGGTCAGCTCAGAGTTTTCCGAACTGACGGTCGCCCGCGTCTCCTAGACCGGGCACTATGTATGCCCGGTCGTTGAGGCCTTCGTCTATGGCCGCGACGAACAGACGTACGCCAGGGGCGGCGGCTTTGAGTGCCTTAACTCCTTCGGGAGCGGCCAGCACACATACCGCGGTGATCAGCCCGGCCCCGGCTGCCGCCATACGCCCGCACACGTAGGCCAGCGACCCTCCGGTGGCCAGCATCGGCTCCAACACCAGCACGGCCTGGCCCCCGAGATCATCAGGCACGGTGTTGAGATAGGGCTCGGGCTGGAACGTCTCTTCATTGCGGCGTACCCCAAGGAAGCCCACGGTGGCCTCCGGCAGCAACTTGCGGGCGGCGTCCAGCATTCCCAACCCGGCCCGCAATACCGGCACCAGCAGCGGGGGATTGTCGATTTGCACTCCGGTGGTGCGGGCCAGCGGTGTATTGACTTCGGTGGCTGTTGCGGGAAGGTCGCGAACCGACTCGTAGACCAGCAGCCCGCTCAGCTCGTCGAGGGCCCGTCGGAACTCTGGTGAAGGGGTGCCGGCTCGGCGCAGTTCGGTGAGACGAGCCTGCACCAACGGGTGATCGACAACCGAAACCTCCATGACCTCACCTTAGGCAAGTTCCGTGGGGTGTCCAGTTGTCGTGACCCGGCCCTATCCTTTAGCGGGTGAGTGATCTGCTGGCCGTCGAGGCCCCGCCAGGGTCTGCTGATGCGGTGGGCGGGGTGCGCATCACCCCGGTGGACGCGGTAGGGCTGGAGCAGCGGGCCGCGTTGCTGTGTACCCGTTCGATCAAGACCTCGTCGAAGGCGGCCGCCTTGGAGTTGGCCATCCAGGTCATGGACCTCACCACTCTGGAGGGGGCCGACACCCCTGAGCGGGTTCAGGCCCTGTGCGCCCGAGCCCGTCACCCCGACGCCCGCGATTGGACGGTGCCGCCGGTAGCCGCAGTGTGCGTATACCCCGAGCTCGTGCCAGTGGCCGCAGAGGCGCTGGCCGAGAGCCCGGTGGCGGTGGCCAGCGTGGCAGGGGGGTTTCCCGCCGGACTGGCCCCCTTGGAGGTTCGGTTGGCCGAGATCGCCTGGGCGGTGGCCGCCGGAGCCGATGAGGTGGACATCGTGCTGAACCGTTCGGCGTTTCTATCTGGGAGTTATCAGAAGGCCTACGATGAGATTGCCGCGGCCAAGCAAGCCTGTGGGTCGGCCCATCTCAAGGTGATCTTGGAAACCGGGGAATTGGGCTCCTACGACCAAATCAGACGGGCGTCCATGCTGGCCATGGTGGCTGGAGCCGACTTCATCAAGACCTCGACGGGCAAGATCGGTGTTGCGGCCACACCGCCTACGGCCCTGTGCATGGCCGAGGCCATCCGGGATATGGCCGAGCAGACGGGCAGGGCCGTGGGGTTGAAACTGGCCGGGGGCATTCGCACCGCAAAGCAGGCTTGGCACTACTTGGTGATCGTGGGCGAGACGCTAGGTCCGGGGTGGCTGACCCCGGAACGGTTCCGGCTGGGAGCGTCCAGCCTGCTCAACGACGTGCTCATGCAACGCTCCAAGCTCGGAGACGGTCGCTACCAACGGCGAGAGGACTTCAGCGTTGACTGACCGTTCATCTCCGGGCCAAGAAGTGGAGCTAGCTAGTAGCTTCAGCCTGGATTACGCGCCTGCCCCTGAATCGGTCGCACCGGTGCGCCTGGCCTCGCAATATGGCCTGTTCATAGGGGGCGAGATGGTGGAGCCAGCCGCCGGTCGGTTGGCTGTCACTGTGAATCCCGCCACCGGGGAGGCGTTGGCCGAGGTGGGTGTGGCCGACGCGGCCGACGTGGACAGGGCAGTGGTTGCGGCCCGTGCCGCCTGGGAGGGGGGCTGGCGCGATCTGCCCGGCGCCGAGCGGGCCAAGTACCTCTACCGAATAGCCCGACTGCTGCAAGAGCGGGCTCGGGAGTTCGCCGTTTTGGAGACGATGGACGGGGGCAAGCCAATCCGGGAGTCGCGTGATTTAGACATCCCGCTGGCCGCGGCCCATTTCTTTTACTACGCCGGGTGGGCCGACAAGCTCGACTACGCCTTCAGCGGTCGCCGAGCCCAGCCGCTGGGAGTGGCCGCTCAGATCATTCCGTGGAACTTTCCTTTGCTGATGGCAGCCTGGAAACTGGCTCCCGCCCTTGCCTGCGGCAACACCGCGGTGTTGAAGCCGGCACCCACTACCCCGCTGACCGCATTGCTGCTGGCCGAGGTGCTGCGCGACGCCGAACTGCCTGCCGGGGTGGTCAACATCGTCACCGGCGACGACGCCACCGGGGCTGCTCTGGTCTCCCACCCCGATGTGGAAAAGGTGGCGTTCACCGGATCCACCGATGTGGGCCGGGGGATCGCTGCCGAGTTGGCCGGGACCGGCAAGCGCCTCACCCTGGAGTTGGGAGGCAAGGCGGCCAACATCGTGTTCGACGACGCCGCCCTCGACCAGGTGACCGAGGGCATCGTCAACGGCATCTACTTCAACGGCGGCCAAGTGTGCTGCGCCGGTTCCCGCCTGCTGGTGCAGGAGTCGGTGGCCGAAACCGTGGTGGGCAAGCTCCAGAGGCGCATGGACACCTTGCGGGTGGGCGACCCGCTGGACAAGAACACCGACATCGGGGCCATCAACTCACAGGCCCAGCTCGACCGCATCACCGAATTGGTGGCTTCCGGGGTGGCCGAAGGGGCCGATCTGTATACGCCACAGTGCGTGCTCCCCGACAGCGGCTTCTTCCACCTGCCGGCCCTGTTCACCAACGTGTCCACCGCCCACCGAATCGCCCAGGAGGAGATTTTCGGCCCGGTGCTGTCGGTGCTCACCTTCCGTACCGCGGAGGAGGCGGTGGCCAAGGCCAACAACACGCCGTATGGATTGTCGGCCGGCATCTGGACCGAGAAGGGGTCGCGCATCTTGTGGATGGCCGACCGGATGCAGGCCGGCGTGGTGTGGGCCAACACCTTCAACCGGTTCGACCCGGCCAGCCCGTTCGGCGGCTATCGGGAGAGCGGCTATGGCCGCGAAGGCGGCCGGGCCGGCCTGCTGCCCTATGTGGAGTTGGTGGCATGAGCAGTCGGTTGTCGGTCAACAAGACCTACAAGCAGTTCATCGGCGGTGCTTTCGAACGGTCGGAATCGGGCCGGTCGTATCCGGTGACCGGACTAGGGGACCAGCTCTTGGCCCACGCCGTTCAGGGTTCGCGCAAAGACGTTCGCGACGCAGTGGCTGCGGCCCGCTCGGCTCAACAGGGCTGGGCCGGTCGGACCGCCTACAACCGAGGTCAGATCCTGTACCGGGTGGCCGAGGTGATGGAGTCCCGCCGGGACGAGTTCTGCGCC
Source organism: Acidimicrobiales bacterium (assembly GCA_963663255.1). Lineage (GTDB taxonomy): Bacteria > Actinomycetota > Acidimicrobiia > Acidimicrobiales > Bin134 > Poriferisocius. Next base: position 160,071 of record OY760141.1, on the reverse strand, counting down.
GAGGTTCTCCGAGCGGGCGACGGTCAAACCGAGGAGGCCGCGGCTGAGGAGACCGCCGCCGCCATTGACCGCTGGGTGTGGTACGCCGGTTGGGCCGACAAGTTCGCCACCGTGCTGGGCGGGGCCAACCCGGTGGCTGGTCCCTATTTCAACCTCAGCGTGCCCGAGCCCACCGGCGTGGTGGGGATCGTGGCCCCCGATGAGCCACCCCTTCTCCCGCTGGTGTCGCGGCTGGCCCCGGTGATCGTGTCGGGCAACACCGCGGTGGTGTTGGCTTCCGAGCGCTGCCCTCTGGTGGCCATCACCTTGGCCGAGACGCTGGCGCTGAGCGACGTGCCCTCCGGCGTGGTCAACATTCTCACCGGCCATCGTGGCGAGATGGTCCCCCCGCTGGCTGGCCATGGGGCCGTGGATGCGCTGGATCTCACCGGTTGCGATGCCGATCTGGACGCCGACGCCGCCCGTCAGGCGGCGGCCACCATTACCCGGGTGGTGAGCGCCTCTGCTGCCGAGCGCCATTGGGCCGATGAAGCCGCTCAGAGTCCCTACCTCATCGACGCCTTCTGCGAGACCAAGACCGTCTGGCACCCCAAGGGAAGATGAGCCCTGGGCCTTTTGTGTTCGGCGTCGACCTCGACGGGGTGTGCGCCCAGCACACCGTGGCTTTCCGCAAGATCGTGGCCCAAGAGAAGGGCGTACCAGAGGAGTCGCTCACCCTGGAGTGCAGCTGGGGTTTTGAGGAGTGGGGTTTTGAGGACGGGGACTTCGAGAAGTACCACCGTCAAGCGGTGGTGGACTACCGCATGCTGGCCGACATGCCCGCCATGCCCGGCGCTTCCAAAGCGCTGTGGCGGCTGTCGGAGGCCGGGGTGTGGATTCGCATCATCACCCACCGGCTCTACACCAACTGGGACCACGCCATCGCCGCGGGCGACACGGCAGAGTGGCTTGACAAGGCCAAGATCCCCTACCGCGATCTGTGTTTTGTGGGCGGGAAGACCGCGGTGGACGCCCATGTCTACATCGAAGACGCCCCCCACAACGTCGAGGCTCTCAGGTCGGAGGGGCGAACCGTGATCGTGTTCGACCAGCCCTACAACCGAGACCTAGACCCGCCCCGAGCCACGTCGTGGGAAGAGGTGGAGGCGATCGTCTACGACGAGCTGGCCGCCCACCAAGGCGCCGTCCAGCACCAGCTCCCCACCTTCGACCCCAGCACCGACCGCCTTATGAAGACCAATGTCCCGCATGAAGCTCCGTAAGGTACTAACCGGAAACATGCAAACAAAGCATCGCCCGATACACACTTACGCTCAGGCGAGAGACATAGCAACAGTAGCCTAGGAAGATTGGACACCAACATGAAGATCAGTCAGGAAGCCATGCAGGCCGCCCTATGGGACCTGCAGACCCTAAGGTACACGCCAAGACTAGTGTCAATGTACGAGAGCTATCTCGTGGCTAAATGGTGCCAAGCAAACGAGAAAGTTGATCTAGCTATTAGGGATGTCGACGAAGCGGTGTCTGCCCTCTTTGTATTGGAACCAGAGAATCCGACCGGAAGACTATATCCATTTCGATACGAGTGGAAGGCTCCCAGGCAATCAGGCAGGAAAACTGTTTGGGATAACACCACAAGGGCAGCAAAATTGGCAACTACAATTTTCAACGACTTTGGGGAAGGAAGAGGAGATATACGAGGCGGCCTAAAGAGCGATGCAGCGCAAATCTTGAGGGAAGCTCTAGATCAACACGAAGCACGGCCGCCTAAATGGCAATCACTGGCATGCCTAATACTTCGGAATCATGAATTTTCTGCAGGAGCGGAATGGCTATCGGCGCAAAGCCAACTTCTTGTCAGTCTAGCAATTAGCACAGAGGAACTGTCGCAGATATCTGCATCAAGCCCCTTGAATGCGCCATTGCTCTCGGTATCAGAGTGGGAACTTTCTAGCCTGCCAAGAACCCTACTACCAGGCAAGGCATCCATATCCATAACTACTAATATCGCAGCGGGGGCGAAGGAAGAGGGCAATGAAGGGGAGGACTATTATATCTACGATGAACGAGTATGGAATATGCTCAAGGGAGCAGTCGCGAATTACAAGTTCATAATATTGGTAGGCCCCCCCGGAACAGGAAAAAGTAAGCTCATCGAAAGAATGTGTGAGGATGTCATCGAGAATCCTCAGGGTTATGGGTTTCCAGAGGAATTCGATCCTAATCCCGCTTGGCATACTCCAGATGAAAGTTGGAGCGCATTTGAACTTATAGGGGGCTATGCCCCCAATAAAGAGGGAGCATTAGAATGGGCACCCGGATTGATTATGAACGCCCTATCCGACAATAGGTGGCTGGTGCTAGACGAAACAAATAGAGCGGATATGGACAAGATTATGGGGCCCACAATTACTTGGTTGTCGGAGCAGGCCATTGAAGTCGGAAGGACAAAGCCACATGGTGGTGAGAGCATTGAGCTGGGCTGGACAAATCTTGCCACCAATATCATAAAGAGATCCGAAACGTCAGAAGATACTGTGAAGTATCTTGCTGGCACTTCTTGGAGAATGATGGGGACGTACAATCCGCAAGATGCATTAAGAGTGTTCAGATTTGGCCAAGCGTTATCGCGCAGGTTTGTGGTAGTGCCAATACCAGCGATCACACCTGGAGAATTTGACAATTTGCTTAGCAATCAATCTGAGGATATAGCAGAAGAAGTGTTTGATGGAATATGTGGCCTATATTCGGCTCATTATGAACATCAGGACACACAATTGGGGCCAGCAATATTCCTACGAATGGCGAAATACTGCAGAGATAGTGACTCACATGGTGCTGACTATAATGAGGGGGTAAGGGGAGATAAAGTTGTTGAATCATATGTTCTCAATGTCGGAAAATATCTGGCACTATATGACGATAATGTGCTGAAATCCTTGGGCGACAGGATTGTTGGTCAAGAATTAATCATAGGTGAAGAGCAATGGCACTGGATTGCAGGACAGATAGAAGTACTAGTCTAATGGAATATGATGACGAGGACGCCGCCTTTGAGGACAGTGATATAGTTCTACCGCGTGAGGGAATAAGAGAAGTTACGAAAATATGGTCAGGGGATGGGAATCTGATTGAACTTTTGGCAATGGCATATGACAATGATGATTGCATAAGTTGGTCCTCTGAGGAAATCCGTCAGCGTTCGAATCGTATTCTTTTGGGTAAATTGCAGGAAACTATTCTCATGTTGCCTTCTTCCCTCCCACAGTGGGAAAAGTACTTGCCTCTCGACACATATTCCGACAAACGGCTTGAATCTAGGTTGCATGGCAAGATCCTGTGGTCGGAAACTCGGCGTCGTCAGGATTGGCCACCCCAAGAATATGTTGTCCAAATCAAGAGACGGAATATCTCAACAATTGCCATTACGGCACTCTTGTGGTTGGCGGAGCAATTGAGTGCAATTGCTGATTCAGTGAGCAATATGAGTCCTATACTCACTAAGCGAGTACGGCCACATATAGATGCCCTGACTGAATTAACGGGAGAGTACGCATGGGATAGTGTGCCAGATGAGCCCGATAGATTTGAATTGCATGCATTAAGGTCGTCGGGCCAACCGTGGAAAAGTGTATCAGAGGCCGTATCGCGGATTATCGCCTCTAAGCGCTCTCCTGAAGTCTTGGCCTTTGAACTCTTGGAAGCAGATACAGAGATGAAGCCATCGCTATTTCATCTCACTACTTTTGGGTACTTGATTTCCGCGTTGAGATTGCGTCGATTTTCGATTGTTTCGGAGGCCATCTTGCACGGTTCTCGGAATCGACCACAAATTCGAGCGATACATCCGAATGGGGAAACTTGGGAGTTGTGGTATGAAGCTAGACGGATGCGATCACAGTATGGTGTCAGACCCTCTGCTTATAAATCTGCTGTCGAGGGAATCAACTATTCTGAGAAGTCGTTTGGGTATGATGTCTTATTGATACGGCCGGAGAAGCGTGCATTGATTCTGGAGTGCAAATGGAGCGGCAAGCCAGAGTATGTTGGTCGCCAGGGATTTCATCAAGCTTCAAGTTATGCGTTGGATGCAAGAAACGGCTTAGCGAAGGAGGTATGGTCGTTTGTGGTGGGACCGGAGGAAATTGTACCGAGAATCAGTATGGCAAAAGATTTGGAAAGCGAAATGGCTATAGTGCTTGGTTCCACGCCGGTTTGTGGGCTTGCAGAAGTGTTGGACAGATTCTTGGCTGCAGGTGAGAAGGGACAGCGGAGTTCAGTAATGGCTAGCATGTTCTAATCTGTCTTTTGCGATTGAAAGATATGTTTGAGAAATGTCAAAGCCTAGGAACCGACAACCATGGTGCATAGCAGCGAGCCCTGAATTTCCGGAGCCTACGAAGGGGTCAAGTACGAGATCGCCTGGTTCAGTGGAAAGAACTATGCATCGTCCTGGCAAGGCAGTGGGGAATTGAGCACCATGTCCATTTCCTCCTGTAGATGTATTCAACACCCAGACGTCACAGAGTTTTTCGGTCTCATATGATTCATCACGACCACCAAATTGTTTGTCGGCTGTTAGATACTTTCCCTTATTGAACTTGGGTGTACGGGTTTTTGAAATGTGAATCACATATTCTAAACCTCGGCTCACCCGTGAATTATGAGGTTCGGGTAGGGTACTCCGCTTAGCCCAGGTGACAATTGACTTGACATATAGCCCGATCCTGCTTGCTCCTTCCGCAATTAAGGCTGGGATAAGGCATTGCTCACCGTCTTTCAAATAGGAATGTCCAGCGGAATAACGTCGTAAGAAGTGGTCCTCCCATTTCCTATCATCTTTTCCCTCCATCGCTCGAAGGGCTTCGACTGCTGAGTTCCGGATTTGGGTCCGAGTGTTGAAGCTGTCCATGACGTTCCACCAGATGGAACCGTTATCGGTGATTACCTGGGCAAGGGAATCTATGACTTCGGTGGTGTGTCGAATGAAGCTTTCGGGAGTCTGCTCAAGCCCGTAGGGGCATATTTCACCGTCTGACCATGGTGTTGCTTGAGGGTCCTCGTAGGTGCGTGTACCCCAGTAAGGAGTTGAGGTAATGACACATTGAACAGATGATGAAGGAATGGTGCCGATTAGGTCCAATGCATTACCGAGTCTGAGATCATAATTGAGAGGATTTGGTATGAAAGCAGTTTCTCTAACGCCATCGTGCGTGGAGCTTAAGTAGGAAAAGACCCTAGAACGTGGAACGATAGTTTCTCTGAACGCATCAAGATCTAGAAGCTGTAGGACATGGTGGGGTGTGAGAAACTCCTTTTGGCCTGTGGCTTTGCGTACGAATATTGCCGACATGCCGACGACCTTGGCGACCTCTTCTAGCCTGTAGGAACAATCAAGTTGGGCAATATGATGTCGGTCGAGAGAGGTGAGCGGGGTGTGAGGCTTGATGTCGGTCGGTTGCCATGTGGCATGGGTGCCTGTCACGGCGAGCCTCCCCTGTTGTGTTCCACGTATGTAATTTGTCTCGCACATGATGGCATGGAGGTGTGACAGTTTGGGTGATGGTGGAATCTGAGATCACTACTTGGTGGTCAGCGCGGAGGAGAGTCGGCTGTGGTTGGACAGACCCCGGGGACGACAAATTGTCACAGTCTGCCCGCACAATGGAGTCATTAGCGTTCCTGCTGGTTTTGAATTTCCGCTTCGCCCCGGTCATCCCGTTGCCCGGGAGGAGTCGACGTCGTGGCCCGATCGCGTTGGCACGACCATGCTTGGCTCTGGCTACGAGGCGGTACTTGTGGAAGACGGATACGGGTTTCTGGCGATATTCTGGCACGGCGATTCAAGGACACAATTGTGGGCCGCCCGGCTAGTTGACGTTGCTCGGGTGAAAGTCGGCGTGAGGTCGTTGGATTCCGAGGAGTGGTTGACGTTCAGCATCCACGACTCTTTGCGCCTGCAGGAACTATGGGGGATCCCCGTCTTTCTGATGGAGTGCCCGGAACTGCTGTGACCGAGGCGTCAGAAACTGCTACTGGTTGGCCAGCCAGGGGGGGAGTTGGCGGATGTCGGAGAGCTCCACCCAACTCTTGTGGGGGGAGATGGTGGCCTGCTCGAGGTCCCAGGTGAGGTGGTAGGGGATGTGAACGCCTCGTCCGCCGAGGGCGACTACGGGCTCGATGTCGGAGCGTACCGAGTTGCCCACCATCACGAATCGGTCCACATCGATGTTGTGGCGCTCAAACAGGCGGGAATAGGTGGCCTCGTCTTTCTCGGCCACGATCTCCACCGCCTCGAAGTGGTTGGCCAGCCCCGAGGCGGCGATCTTGGTCTCTTGGTTCCACAGGTCGCCCTTGGTGATGAGAACCAGGCGATAGCGGTGCTCCAACTCCTCGATGGTTTCGGCCACTCCGTCGAGCAACTCCACCGGGTGGGCGTGCATCTCCTTGGCCCAGCCCACGATGGTGTGGATCTCCTCCGCGGCGATCTGGCCCTCGGTGGCCTCGATGGCGGTCTCGATCATCGACAGCACGAAGCCCTTGATTCCGTAGCCGAAGATGGCCACGTTGTGGCGCTCTAGTTCGATGAGCCGCTCGTGGAAGTCCACATCGGGCAGATAGCGGGCCACCAGGCTGGCCATGCGCTCCTCGTAGTCGGCGAAAATCGACTCGTTGTGCCACAGGGTGTCGTCAGCGTCGAGCCCGACAGTGTCGATCATGCAGGACATACACCTATAGAGCGAGAGGTCCGTAGGCCGGCTTGATGATCTTGTTGATGATCTCCAGCCGTTCATCGAAGGGGATAAAGGCGCTCTTCATGGCGTTGATGGTCAGCCACTGGATGTCAGACCAGTTGAAGCCGAACTCATCCACCAACTGCGTCACCTCTTGGGTCATGGAAGTGGCGCTCATCAGACGGTTGTCGGTGTTGACCGTGATCCGGAACCTCAGGTCGCTCAACACCTTGATGGGGTGTTCGGCAATGGACGGCGCTGCACCGGTGTGGACGTTGGACGTGGGGCACAGCTCCAGCGGTATGCGCCGATCTCTCACGAAAGCGGCCAGGCGTCCCAGACGAGGGGCGCCGTCAGGGCCGAAGTCAATGTCGTCCACTATGCGCACCCCGTGGCCGAGTCGCTCGGTGCCGCAGTACTGCACCGCCTCCCAGATGGATGGGGGGCCGTAGGCCTCTCCAGCGTGGATGGTGAAGTGAAAGTTCTCCCGCTGGATCAGGTGGAAGGCGTCGAGGTGGCGGGTGGGGGGGTTGCCGGCTTCGGCCCCGGCGATGTCGAAACCGACCACGCCGTTGTCGCGGTGGCGGACGGCAAGCTGGGCTATCTCCAGGGAGCGGGCTGCGGTGCGCATGGCGGTTAGCAGCGTCCCGATGCGGATGTTCCGGTTGGCGCTGCCCGCTTCGAAGCCGGCGACCACAGCCTCTACCACCTCGTCCAGGCTCAGCCCGGCCTCGGTGTGCAACTCGGGGGCGAACCGGACCTCGGCGTAGACCACGCCGTCGTCGTCCAGGTCTTCGGCGCATTCGGCCGCCACCCGCTCTAGGGCGTCGCGGGTCTGCATTACCCCCACGGTGTGGGCGAATGTCTCCAAGTACAAGGTGAGGTCCAGCCGGCTGGCCCCTCGCACCATCCAGCGCGCCAGTTCGCCAGCGTCGGTGGTGGGCAGGTTGCTGTAGCCGGTTTCCTCAGCCAGTTCGACCACAGTCTGCGGGCGCAAACCTCCGTCCAGATGGTCGTGCAACAACACCTTGGGGGCTGCCCGTATTTCTTCGATTGTCGGGTGTATCACTCCCCTAAGCGTATGTAATCCGAGAGGCAATCAGGCGGCGAGGCTCAGGAGAAGTGTCTGAGAGGGTCAGGGCCGACGACAGGGCGTCGTGGGCGGCGGGCAGGCGGGAGGGATCGTCGGTGTGAAGTTCGGCGATCACCTCCCCGGCAACCACCTGGTCACCATGCACTCGGCGCAACTGCACCCCGGCCACGGCTGACACGTCGTCCTCCTTGCGGGCCCGGCCCGCGCCCAGCCGCCAAGCAGCCACCCCCACGGCCAGTGCGTCGATGCGGCCAATCACCCCGTCAGCCGGGGCGGTCCAATGGTCCACCACCGGGGCGGTGGGTAGCGCAGCAGCGGGGTCGCCTCCCTGCGCGGCCACCATGTCACGCCAAGCGTCCATGGCCCGACCGGAGGCCAGCACCTCACCCGGATCGGCGTCCAAACCAGCCAGGCCAACCATTTCCTGGGCTAAGGCCAGGGTCACCTCTACCAAGTCGGCAGGGCCGCCCCCGGCCAGAGCTTCGACCGACTCAGCCACCTCCAAGGCGTTGCCCGCGGCTAAACCCAGCGGCTGATCCATGTCGGTGAGCAGCGCCACGGTGTCCACCCCGTGGGCGTGGCCCAGCCCCACCATGGTTCGGGCCAGCTCCTGGCCCTGGGCCGGGTCGGGCAGAAAGGCCCCCGAGCCGAACTTCACATCCAGCACCAGCCCAGAGGTGCCCTCGGCGATCTTCTTGGACATGATCGAGCTGGCGATCAGCGGAATCGACGCCACCGTCCCGGTCACATCCCGCAGGGCGTACAGCACCCGGTCGGCCGGGGCCAGATCGGCGGTGGCCGCGGCGATCACCGCGCCCACGTCCTGGAGCTGGGCCAGGAACTGGTCGTAGCTCAGCTCGGCTCGCCAGCCCGCAATGGCCTCCATCTTGTCGAGCGTGCCTCCGGTATGGCCTAACCCTCGCCCCGAGAGCTGAGGAACCGCTGCTCCGCAGGCGGCCACCAGGGGGCAAAGCACCAGTGATACCTTGTCGCCCACCCCGCCGGTGGAGTGCTTGTCGACCGTGGGCCGGGCCAGGCTCGACAGGTCCAACCTTTGGCCGCTTTCGATCATGGCCGCGGTCCAGGTGGCCAGCTCCCGAGCGGACAGGCTCCGCCACACGATGGCCATGAGCAGCGCGGCGGCCTGTTCGGCGGGGATGGTCCCGGAGGTGACCCCGTCGATGAACCAGATGATCTGCTCGTCGCTCAGCTCATCGCCGTCGCGCTTGGCGACAATGAGGTCTACAGCGTTCATGGCAGGTCGTCGGGGCCGAAGGCGCCGGGGAGCAGGTCGCCCACGGTGTGGGTCTCGTTGACCTGGCAGCTAGCCCCGCCGGCCTCATAGAGCAGTTGGCGGCAGCGTCCGCACGGAGTGAGCGGGTTCCCGTCGCCGTCGGTCACCGCCACCGCCACGAGGCGGCCTCCTCCGGTGCGGTGCAAATCGCCGACCAGGCCGCATTCGGCGCACAGCGTGAGCCCGTAGGAGGCGTTCTCCACGTTGCATCCCGACACAACTCGGCCGTCGTCGGTCAGCCCGGCCGCTCCCACCGACAAGTTCGAATACGGGGCATACGCTCCGGCCGATGCCTGTCGGGCGGCGGCCCACAGCTCATCCCAAGGAATCGCCTGCTCTGCGCTCATCTGGCCTCATTTTTCTATCTGCTTCGATGGAAAGGCTGGCCTGCGGCCGCGGGCGGGATCGACCGGCCCACCGCACCGGCCACAACCACCAGCGTGACGATGAACGGTAGAGCCTGGAGGAACTCGCTGGGTATCTCAAACCCACTCACTTCCACCCCCAAGAACTGGAGGCGGGTGCCCAGTGCCCGAGAAAAGCCGAACAGCAGCGCCCCGCCGAAGGCTCCCCATGGCGTCCACTTGCCGAAAATAAGAGCGGCCAGAGCGATGAACCCGGCGGCGTTGGTGATGTTGTCTTCGAATCGGGCTTGCGACTCCATCGAGAACCACGCTCCGGCCAAGCCGGCGATGAGTCCGCCCAGGATCACAGACTGATAGCGGATCCTCACCACATTGACCCCCAGTGTCTCCGCCGCGTGGGGGTTCTCTCCGCACGAGCGCACCCGCAGTCCCCACGGGGTGCGGTACATGACCACCCAGGTCCCGATTACCACTACATACATCAGCCAGTAGATGGGCTGGCCCCTGAAAACCTGGTCGCCGATCACCGGGATCTTCGACAGCAGCGGCAGGCCGAACTCGGAGGTGCCCACCCCCGTGGTGATGCCGCTCTTGACGATCACCTCCGAGCGCAAGAAACCGGTCAGCCCTAGGGCGAACAGGTTGATCACCACTCCGCCCACGATCTGGTTCACTCCGAAGCGGATGGACAACACGGCGAGAAGGGCAGCCACCAGGCCGCCGGCCAGCACGGAGATGAGGATGGAGAACCACAGCCATCCGGTGGACTGGGCATCTCCGATGGTGGCGTAGGTCATGTAGCCAATACCCGCGCCGGCCAACATGGTGCCTTCGATGCCGATGTTGATGATGCCCGAGCGCTCGCACCACAGCCCGGTCATCGACCCCAGCGCCAACGGGGTGGCCAGCACCAGCGACTCGTTGAACAGATTGACGATGTTGGTGCTGGGGTTGTCGGACAGGGCCAGGCTGAGCACCAGTATCAACGGGATCACGGCCAGAGCGCTCAACAGCCGGGCCGGGCCGGCCCACTGCCGGGCCGCGGGCGGGGCGAAGCCCAGGGCGGCGGTGAGCAGGAACAAAACTCCGATGGCAATCACCCACGTTGGGGGATCGAACCCGATTCCCGCCGGGTCGGGCGGTGGTTCGAAGTTGAATCGCCGACTCGAACTGCTGATCGCCGGGGCCACTCCGACGATCAAGGCCACTCCCAAGAGCCCGAACACCAGCCCGGTCACCGACTGGCGATCCAGGCGAACCTGGCTGGAGGTTCCGGCAATTCCGGCGGCGTTCTCGACGGTGGTCACACCGCCCCCTCGATCGATGTTGCCTTGAACGGGCTCTGGTCGATCTCGCGCACCCGGAACAGGTAGCGGACGATGGCATCCGCGGCCACGAACAACAGCACCATCGCTTGGATGATCCGTACTACGTCGATGGACACGTCGGCCTCCTGCTGCATCAGCGGTGCCCCCGACAACATCGAACCCCAGAGCAGTGCGGCGGCGATGATGGCCACCGGGTTGGTGCGGGCCAAAAGGGCTATGGCGATGCCGTCAAAGCCCATCAGGAAAAAGGTGCCCGGTTGGAAGAATCCGCTGGTGCCCGAGATTTCTGAGGCCGCGGCCAGACCGGCAAACGACCCCGACACGGCCATGGAGGCCACGATCACCCGGTTCACGTTGATCCCTGCGTAGTGGGAGGCGTGGGGGTTCAAACCCACGGTGCCAACCTCGAATCCGAAGGTGGTCCGATTCAATACAAAGGCCACCACGAAGCAAACCCCAACCAAGGCGAACAGCCCCACGTGAAGAGTGGGCTGGCTGTCCACCAACTCGGGAAGCACCGCGGTCTCGGAGATGGGATCGGTGCGGGGAACGGTGCTGTCGGTGTCCCGCAGCACCACCGGATCGCGGGAGTTGACCATCCAGCGGACCCCGAATAGCACCAGGGAATTGAGCATGATGGTGCTGATCACCTCATGGGCCCCGGTCTTGGCCCGAAGCACGCCTGGTATCCCACCCCAGATGGCACCGCCCATGGTCCCGGCGATGAGGATCAGCGGGATGGCCACGAAGCCGGGCAAATCAGACATCCACGACAGTGCCCCGACAAAGGCCGCGGTAACCCCTCCAGCCAGCAACTGCCCCTCGGCGCCGATGTTGAACAGACCGGCCCGGAAGGCGAAGGCCAAGGCCAGGGCCGATCCGATGAACGGCACTGATCGGGCCACCGATCCCGCGATCTGATCGCCTCCCCCCACCATGCCCCGCAGCAGCGCCCAATACGCAGTGAAGGGGTTCACCCCGATGATGGAGATGAGCACCCCGCCGACCACGAACGACAACAAGATGGCGTAGAGCGACACATAGAGCGGCTGGAGCCGCCACACCTCGTTGAGGAAGCGGTGGACTTGGCTGGCCGCCCGGCCGACACCGGCGTTGGCGTTGCCCACCCCGTTCACGACTGCGTCCCCGTGGCCATGAGCAGGCCGAGTTCTTCCCGGGTCGCTTCGGTTGCCTCCACCGTTCCCGCCAGCCGGCCTCGATAAAGCACTCCGATCCGGTCGGACAGCGACAAGATCTCGTCCAACTCGGCCGACACCAGCAGCACAGCCACTCCCTGATCTCGCAGCTCGATGATCTTGCGGTGGATGAACTCGATGGAACCCACGTCCAATCCTCGGGTGGGCTGGGCCACCACTAGGGCCCGAAGGTCGCCGGTCAGCTCCCGGGCCACGATCACCTTCTGCTGGTTGCCGCCCGACAAGGTGTCGATGGCTACGTCCACCCCGGGGGTGCGGACGTCGAACCGCTCAACCAACTCCTTGGCCTCGGCGTTTATGGCCGCGGTGTTGCGGACCCCGCGCTGAGAGAACTTTCGATGGTTGTAGCGATTCAACACCAGGTTGTCGGCGATTGAGTACTGGGCCACCACCCCGTGCTTGCTGCGATTCTCGGGCACGTGGGCGACACCCAGTTCATGGATCTTGCGGGGGCTCCAGCCGGTGGTGTTTTGGCCGAGCATCTCCACCCGGCCCCCGATGGCCGGGCGCATGCCGCAGATGGTCTCCACGAGCTCCCGCTGGCCGTTGCCCTCTACCCCGGCTATTCCGAAGATCTCCCCGGCTCTCACCTCCACGTCGAAGCCGCTGACTGTCTCCACCCCCCGGTCATCGGTGACCCGTAGATCCGCTACCCGGATCACTGACTCCCCGGGATCGGGCTCAGCCTTTTCCACTCGGAACACCACATCGCGACCCACCATCAAATTGGCCAGTGATTGCTGGGTGGCCGCTTCAGCTGTGGTCGTCCCCACCACCTGGCCAGCCCGCAGCACGGTGATGCGGTCGGCAACGGCCAGCACCTCACGCAGTTTGTGGGTGATGAAGATGATGGACTTGCCCTGTTCGGTGAGGCTTTCCACCACCTCGAAGAAGTCGTCCACCTCGCCGGGGGTGAGCACCGCGGTGGGCTCGTCGAGGATCAAGATGTCGGCGTCGCGGAATAGGGCCTTCACCAGCTCCACCCGCTGCTGTTCGCCGACCGACAGGTCGCCCACGATGGCGTCGGGATCCACGGCCAGCCCATAGCGGTCGGCCAGAGTGTCGACCTGCCGTCGGGCGGTGTCGAGGTCCAAGAACGCCCCCTTGGTGATCTCGTTGCCCAAAATGATGTTCTCGGCCACGGAGAACACCGGGATGAGCTGGAAGTGCTGGTGGACCATCCCGATGCCCTGGGCGATGGCCTCGCCCGAATCCTCGAAATGCACCTCCTCGCCCCGCACCCGGATGGTTCCGCTATCGGGCCGATAGAGCCCGAAGACCATGTTCATCAGGGTGCTCTTGCCCGCGCCGTTCTCGCCCAACAGGCAGTGGATCTCGCCCTGGTTGAGAGTCAGGCTGACGTTGTCGTTGGCCATCACCCCGGGGAAGGTCTTGGTGATGCCTTCAACTTCCAGCACAGGCCTCGCTGTGCTGTTGCCTGCCTCAGCCATGCACGGCCCAGGCTAGGACATTTGCGGCCAGCCGAACGCGAAAGGCGGCGGCTGATTCTCGCTCAGCCGCCGCCTCTCATCGAATGCTGTCGTTCAGTCGCAGAGTGAGCCTTCGCCTATGAATAGGCCGTCGATGCCACACACTCCGGTGGTGATGCTGCCGCCGGCCAGACCGGCCCGTACTTGCTCCACACTGGCGGCGGCGTCGGCGCTCACTGCGGCGTCATGGAACGGGGCGTAGGTGATGCCCAGGTTCTCGGCGGTGAGCACGAACACGCCTCCAGCGAAGGTGCCTTCTATGGCGGCCGCAATGTTGCGGAACACTGACAGATCCACCCGCTTGATTGCTGAGCTGGCCAGGTACTCCGATCCCGGTGCCGAGCCGCCGTTGAAGGTGGTGTAGTACTCGTCCTGGTCTACGCCGATACCCCAAGCACCGGCCTCGGCGGCGGCCTTCACGCCCCCAGAACCGGTGGGGCCACCGGCGCCGAAGATCACGTCGGCGCCGTCGCCGATGAACTGCTGGGCATCAGAAGCGCCCTTAGCCGGATCGGTAAAGCTCTCGTTGTACACCGACAGCACTTGGATATCGGGATTGATGTATTTGGCGCCGGCCTCATAGCCGTTGACGAACTTCACCACTGGGGGCACGTCCTCGCGTCCGGCGACCACGCCGACCACGCCTGATTCGCTCAGCGAGGCAGCAAGGGCACCGGCGATGAAGCCGCCCTCGTGCTCGTTGAACAACACGCCCACATAGTTGGCGGGGTACTCGGGCTGCCATTGGTCGATACCGATGTAGTTGATATCCGGGTTCTCTTCGGCTGCGGCCATGGTGTCGGTGCCGAGCAGGAAGCCCACGGTGATGAGCACGTCGGGGCTCTCGCTGGCCGAGGTGCTTAGGTTGGCGTCGTAGTCGGCCTCTGAAGCGGTCTCGATGACGCTGATGTCCTCGATGCCGAAGCACTCGGCGGCGGCGGTCATGCCTTCATAGGCGAACTGGTTGAAGGTGCCGTCATCGACCTTGCCGATGTCGGTGACCATGTTCACCCGGAAACCGTCGGCGGCTTGGACCCCACCCCACGCGGCGCATTCTTCGTCCAGCGTGATCAGGGCCCCGGAAGGAGCCATGGGGGCGGGTGCCTCGGTGGGTGCCGGTGCTTCGGTGGGATCGGGGGCGGGTGCCTCGGTGGGTGCCGGTGCTTCGGTGGGATCGGGGGCGGGTGCCTCGGTGGGCGCCGGTGCCGAGTCGGTATCGTCGTCGTTGCCGCAGCCAGTGGCCACCAAGGCCAATGACAACAGCACAGCGAGCAAGGGCAGGAACTTTTTGCGCATCGAAACCCCTCCGTCAGATGCCAGTCGGTAGGACTGCCGAGGCTAGCCCAGTGCAGCGACATCCGCTGAGTCATCCAGCGAGTCCGAGTTGCCGCAGAGTGTCTAGGGTTAGGCCATGTCAAGACTTGAAGGAAAGACAGCCATCGTTACCGGAGCAGCTCGGGGCACCGGAGCGGTCATTGCTCAGATGTTCCGGGATGAAGGAGCCGTGGTGTTGGCCACCGACATTGCCGATGGGGATGGCATCGTCAAACTAGACGTGACCAACGAAGCCCACTGGGACGATGTGGTGAGCGGTCTGGACCAGGTGGACGTGCTGGTAAACAACGCCGCCATCTTGCATATGGGACCCATCGAGCGCACCTCGGGCGAGAAATACCGCCAGGTGCTGGATGTGAATCTGGTCGGGCCGTTCTTGGGCCTGCGGGCGGTGATCGGTCCGATGCGGGCTGCCGGGGGCGGCTCGATCGTCAATATCAGCTCTATTGACGGACTGATCGGCATGAACGGGATTTCTGCCTACGGGTCCAGCAAATTCGGCCTAGGAGGGCTGATGCGCTGTGCAGCCCTGGAGCTGGGCCGGTCGGGCATTCGGGTCAACAACGTGTGCCCCGCCGGCGGCAATCCAGCTATGTACTCCCAGTGGTTTGATCAGATGATGTCGTTTATGGACCAAACCGCGGCCTACTCCGACAATCGGGGCATCCCCGGTGAGGTGCCCCTGGAGTGCATCGCCGCTGCGGCGCTGTTCTTGGCCTCCGACGAGTCGTCCCACATCACCGGGATCGACTTGCCGGTGGACGGGGGAGCGGCCGCCGGTGTGTTCATCGAGGGCCTCAACTCGCTGGAGTGACCGAGGCCCCATTCCGGCCTGTCGGCAGTATCATTCCCAATAACATTCAAAGGGCCGCGTCAGCCAAGGGCGGCTGAGGAGGAAGAGATGGCTCCGCCTACTCGCACCGATGAGGACATCCTTGGGCGCAGCGATGTCAACGACATCGACACCATCATCGAGATCTCGCAGACCAACAGCGACGTCACCTCGGTGATCCATTCGGTCCAAGACAACAGCGATGCCCTGTTCACCTGGGATTACGCCAAAGGCGCCCGGCCCCAACTGGAGCGCCTCTACGAGAAGGCCAAGACGTCGCAGTGGAACGCCCAAACCGATTTGGACTGGTCCATCGAGGTGGATCCCTACGAGGCGTTCAACATCTTCACCGAGTCTTCCAGCCGCGATGAGTTCGAGCGCGACAACGATCGCCGCCTGCCCACCGACAACTGGGGCGAGGCTGAGTGGCGGGAGTTCTCCCTGGAGACCTTCAAGTGGCGGATGAGCCAGTTCCTCCACGGCGAGCAAGGGGCGCTGCTGTGCACGGCCAAGATCGTTGAGACGGTGCCGTGGATCGATGCCAAGTATTACGCCGCCACCCAGGTGGTGGACGAGGCCCGTCACGTGGAGGTGTTTGGCAAGTATCTCGACACCAAACTGGGCGACTCCTATCCCATCAACGTCCACCTCAAGTTGCTCCTCGACGACATCATCAACGACAGCCGCTGGGACATGACCTACCTGGGCATGCAGATCATGGTGGAAGGGTTGGCCCTGGCCGCGTTTGGCTTCATGCACCAGCTCACTCCCGAGCCGTTGCTCAAGAAGCTCCTCCGCTATGTGATGGCCGACGAGGCCCGCCATGTGGCCTTCGGCGTGCTCAGCCTCCAGGAGTTCTACAGCGAACTCACTGCTGCGGAGCTACGCGAGCGCCAGGAGTTCGCTTTCGAGGCCGCGGTGCGGATGCGCGACCGGTTCTTGTCCCAGGAAGTGTGGGAGCGCATGGGCGTGCCGGTGCGGCCCATGGTGGAGAACTTCCTGGCATTGCCGGCCGACCAGAAGCCGTTTCAGAACATCCTGTTCTCCAAGATCGTGCCCAACTGCAAGAAGCTGGGCTTGCTCGATGCTGGAGACGGTTGGCTGCGGCGGCGGTTCGAAGAGATTCACGTCATTGAGTTTGAAGACTGGGTAGACACCGGCGAGGAGTACGAGGACTTCCAAGTCGAAGAGGTTGCCGCGGTCTAAAGGTCGGCGCGAAGCGGGTGTCTACTGCCTACTGCACTTGGCGGCGCCCGGCCAGCGGATGCGGTAGCGGTTGCCAGCCACGAGGCGGTATACGCCGCGGGCCAGCGGATTGATCGGCCCGAAGGTCAAAAGACGCCCCACCGCAGGCCATGGGCCGCTCATGGCACGCAGCGCACCGGCAATGCTGCGGTGCTCGTCCCAGCGGGTGCCGTCGGGGCCGATCCACCACGCCGACCGGACCACGTCTTCGTCGGTGAGGCCGAGGGTATCCAAGTCGGCCTGCTGGGAGGGGACTACCTGGTAGTTGTCGCTCAGCCGGCGCTCGGCCCATCGGGCGGTCGCCGTGCAGAACCCGCAGTCGCCGTCGTAGATCAGCATCCCCGCGGAGTTAGAAGGATTAGGAGGGTGGGACTCAGCTGTTTCGTCCGGCGGAGATGGCGAGGATGGTTGGGATTCAGCTGTTTCGTCCGGCATTGGGCTTCCGCCCGTGGTTGGCCTTCTTGCGCCGCGCTCGGGCCTTGCGTTTTTGAGTGCGCTTCGACATTCGAACCTCCGCGTCTCTAGAAAGACTACCGGCTGCCGCTAGCGTGAACGACCCGTGGAGCGCTTCGGATTCGTCGGGCTGCCCAACTCCGGCAAGTCCTCTCTCTACAACGCCTTGATCGGGTCGGACGTGTTGGCTGCCCCTTATGCCTTTGCCACAACCAGCTCCAATGTCGGCGTGGCCAAGGTGGTCGATCCCCGACTGGACGCCATTGCCGAGCTCAGCGGTTCCCTCAAGGTGACGCCGGCCAGCGTGCAGTTCACCGACATTGGCGGCCTGGTGGAGGGGGCCAGCCGGGGCGAGGGGCTGGGCAATCGCTTCCTCGCGGGTATCCGTGAGGTGGACGCGGTGGTTTTCCTCCTCCGGGCCTTTGTCGATCCCGATGTGCCCGGCCCAACCGATCCCCTGGAGCACTTGCGAGTGCTTGAGATCGAGCTGACCTTGGCCGACTTGGAGTCGGTGGAGAACCGACTGGTCAAACGGCGCAAGTCCGCCGTGCAGGACCGGTCGCTGGCTGCGGAGGTGGACGCGTTGGAAGCCGCAGTCGGCGTGCTTGGTGAGGGTGTTCCGATCTACCGCAGCGACTTGGAGGCCGGTCAGCGATCCGACCTGCGGGAGAGCTTCCTGCTCACCAACCGTCCGGTGCTGGCCGTGGTCAACATCGGCGAGGACCAACTTGACGACGCTGACGCAGTGATCCAGCCGGTAGTCGCCGAGCTCGACGGTCGGGCCGGGGCCATGGCGGTGTGCGTGCAGCTAGAGGCCGAAGCTGCCCAGCTCCCTGCCGAGGAGCGGGCCGAGCTGCTCGACGGCTTGGGGCTGGGCGAGGGGGCCTTGGGCCGGTTCACCCACGCGGCCTACGACTTGCTGGGCCTGCGGACGTTCTTCACCACCGGCGACAAGGAGACCCGGGCCTGGACCTTCCGCATGGGTGCCACCGCCCCGGAAGCCGCCGGACGCATCCACACCGACTTCCAGCGGGGCTTCATCCGAGCCGATGTGATCGACTGGCAGGAGCTGCTCGATGCAGGGGGCTGGACCAAGGCCAAAGAACTGGGAGTGATGCGCACCGAGGGCCGCGACTACTCGGTGGCCGACGGCGACGTGATGGAGTTCCGCTTCAACGTCTAAGAATTCCTCTTGAACAATCGGCTTCGGAGTTGGAAAATCATGCAATGGCGTGGCTCGTCTGCGATGACCGGGTGCTGGCCACGGTGGAGATCGCCACTGGTTGGCGCGAGCGTGCCCTAGGGCTGTTGGGCCGTGATGGGTTCGACAATGCGCTTCTGCTGTGGCCTGCGTTTTCGGTTCACACTGTTGGTATGCGCTTCCCGGTCGACGTGGCCCACCTCGACCGCAATCTGGTTGTGTTGAAAACCGCCACGATGGCCCGCTACCGGATCGGCCTTCCGGTTTGGCGGGCTCGAGCGGTATTGGAGGCTGAAGCTGGCTCGTTCGCCCGATGGGGGATAAAACCCGGTGACCGCTTGCAGGTGAGGCAGACTGCTGGTAGCGGGAGGGGATGATCCAACCACGCTGGAGGAAGCATGGCTGGCAGATTGGTACTGGTTGCCACGCCTATCGGCAACCTGGGCGACTTGTCTCCACGGGCCGTGGAGGTCTTGGCCAAAGCTGACGTGGTGGCCTGCGAGGACACTCGCCGCACCGGTCGTCTGCTGGCCCATGCCGGGGTGACTGCTCCCCGCTTACTGGTAGTGAACGAGCACACCGAGAAAGCCGGTGCAGACGAGATCGCCCAGCTCATTGTGGACGGGAACATGGTGGCCTTGGTCACCGATGCCGGTACCCCTGCGGTTTCCGATCCGGGAGCCAAGGTGGTCAAGGCGACCCTCAAGGCAGGAGGCGAGGTGGAAGCCGTGCCCGGCCCCTCGGCTGCAATTTCAGCCCTAGTGGTGAGCGGCTTGCCCACCGGGCGCTTCTGCTTCGAGGGATTCTTGCCCAAAAAGGGCCGCCACCGGCACGACCGCCTCGAGGAGTTGTCCCAGGAATCCCGTACCACGGTGCTGTTCGAGGCCCCGCACCGGTTGGCCCGCACCTTGGGCGACATGGCGTCGGTGCTGGGCGGTGGTCGGGCGGTCGCCATCGTTCGGGAGCAGACCAAGCTACACGAGGAGATCTGGAGGGGAACCTTGGCCGAAGCTGTCGCCCGGGCCGAGGACACCGAGCCCCGAGGCGAATATGTGCTGGTGGTGGCCGGTTGCCCCGATCCTGCGCCGCCGTCCGAATCCCAAATCAGGCGAGCACTCAATGAGCGGCTCGCTGACGGCCTGTCCCGCCGGGATGCCGCGGCCGCGGTGGCTGCCGACCTCGGCGTATCCCGACGAGCCGTGTACCAGATGAGTCTGGCAGACTGACTCCGTTCAAGATCCCCGGCATTGCCTGGCTGTCCTAGGAGACTAAGTGAGCGAAGTTCAGCCCATTCCCGACGATTATCCCCGAGTCATCCCCTATCTGTGCGTCGACGGCGCGGCTGCGGCCATCGACTTCTTGGTTGAGGTATTCGGCGCCACCGAGCGCATGCAAATGACGATGCCCGATGGGCGGATCGGCCACGCCGAGGTGGCCATCGGCGACGGGGTGATCATGCTGTCCGACGAGTATCCCGAGATGGGGGTAATCGGCCCCAAGACCATCGGCGGTACTGCGGTCACCGTCATGGTGTACGTGGAAGACGCCGATGCCACGTTCGCCAAAGCCGTTGACGCAGGGGCCACGGCCGAGCGGCCAGTGGAGACCCACTTCTACGGCGACCGGGGCGGTCAGTTCATCGACCCGTTCGGCCACCGTTGGAATGTGTCCACCCATGTAGAGGACGTGCCCCCCGATGAGCTGGCCCGGCGCTCGGCTGAGATGTTTGGGGAGTGACACATCGGGAAAAACGGACCGATGGCAGTAGTGTGAAGCGGTGTCGCGCTATTTCCTGACGACCCCGATCTTCTACGTCAACGACGCCCCCCACATCGGCCACGCTTACACCGTGCTCAACGGTGACGCCGTCTCCCGCTGGCACCGGCTGCTGGGCGACGACGTCTTCTATCTGACCGGCACCGACGAGCACGGCCTCAAAGTGCAGCGGGCGGCGGAGGCCAACGGCCTGTCGCCCTTGGAGCAGGCTGACGGCACCAGCCAGCGCTTCCGGGAAGCATGGGCTGAACTCGGCGTAGCCAACGACGAGTTCATCCGCACCACTGAGCCCCGCCACCACCACACCGTGCAGACGCTGATGCAGCGGGCTTACGACAACGGCTACATCTATCCCGCAGTCTACGACGGCTGGTATTCGGTGGCCGACGAGGCCTACATCTCAGAAGAGGACGTGACCCCCGAGGACCTCGAGTCGGGCCGGGTAGAGCGGATGACCGAGGAGAACTACTTCTTCAAGCTCTCCGAGTTCGAGGAGCCGCTGCTGGAGTGGTTCGAGTCCAATCCTGTGAACATCACCCCCGAGGGCTACCGCAACGAGGCCCTGGGCATCATCCGGGGCGGTCTGCGGGACATCTCCATTTCCCGCACGTCCATCAACTGGGGGATCCCGGTGCCCTGGGCCGAGGGCCACGTGTTCTACGTGTGGTACGACGCCCTCACCAACTACGCCACCGCGGCGGGCTATGGACACGACGAAGAGCGATTCGGCGCGTGGTGGCCGTCTGTCCGCCACCTTCTGGGCAAAGACATCATCCGCTTCCACTGCGTGTACTGGCCGGCGATGCTCCTGGCCGCCGGAGTAGAGGACCTGCCCCACTACCACGTCCACGGTTGGCTGTTGGTGGGAGGGGAGAAGATGTCCAAGTCGGCGTTCAACCAGATCTCCCCAACCGACCTAATCAACGATTTCGGCGTGGACGGATTCCGCTACTCCCTGTTGAGGGACACGCCGTTCGGCCCCGACAGCGAGGTCAGCCACGAGGCTCTCCAGCACCGCTACAACACCGATCTGGCCAACAATTTCGGCAACCTGTTGCAGCGGTCGTCCACGCTGGTCCACCAGAAGTGCGGCGGGATCGGCCCCGCACCCGACCCCGATCACCCACTGGCCGACGTTGCCGCCGGGGTGTACGCCGATGCTGCCGCGGCCTGGGACCGGTTCCAGCCGTCGGTGGCGCTAGAGGCCACCTGGCGCCTCATCCGCGATACCAACGAGTACTTGCAGGCCACTGAGCCGTGGAAGATGGACTCCGGCCCCCTGGTCGACACAGTGCTGGGCAACGCCCTGGAGGCCCTCCGCATCGTGTGCATACTGGCCAGCCCGGCCATTCCGTCGTCTTGTGAGGCAGCGTGGACTCGCTTGGGCCTCGACGGCACCCCCCTCGACCAACGGCTGCCCGCCGCGGCTGTCTGGGGGCAGTATCCCGGCGGCTTGCCAGTGGCTGAGGGCGATCCCTTGTTCCCTCGCATCAAAGGCTAAAGGTGCGCTGGATCGACAACCACTGCCACTTGGAGCTGGACACCCTCGATTCCACGGTTGCCCAGGCGTCGGACGCCGGGGTGGAGCGGATGATCGACGTGGGCACTGATGCAGCCACCTCGGTCGGCGCCGTGGCCAAGGCCGCGGCCAGCGACCGGGTGTGGGCCACGGTAGGAGTTCACCCTCACGAAGCGCGACACGGGATCGGTGGCATCGAGGAGCTCTTGGGATCCGAGCGGGTGGTGGCGGTGGGGGAGAGCGGGCTCGACTACCACTACAACTATTCTCCGACCGAAGACCAGCAAGCAGCGTTCGCCCTCCAGATCGAGATGGCCCACCGCCATCGGCTTCCGCTCGTGATCCACACCCGGGAGGCGTGGGACGACACCTTCGCCATCCTCGACGAGGGTGGGGTACCCGACCGCACGGTGTTCCACTGCTTCACCGGCGGAGCCGACGAAGCTCGGGCCGCGTTGGACCGGGGCGCGTACCTTTCGTTCAGCGGAATCGTGAGCTTCCCTTCAGCCGATGATGTGCGGGCCGCGGCCGATCTGTGCCCGCTGAACCGCCTGCTGGTGGAAACCGATTCCCCTTATCTGGCCCCGGTCCCGCGCCGGGGCAAGCCCAATACTCCCGCCAACCTCCCCTTTGTGGGGGAGGCAATAGCCCGCGTCCACCGCGTGCCCCTGGAGGTGGTGGCTGAGCACACCTGGGACAACGCAACGGACTTCTATCAGCTCGACGGATGACCCTCACCCGCACTGAAGTGCTGGATCTGCTGGATCGCCACGGCCTGGCTCCCAGCCGGGCCATGGGCCAGAACTTCGTGGTCGATCCCAACACCATCACGGCCATGGTGCGGTCTGCGGAATTGGCTCCTGGCCAATCTGTGGTTGAAATCGGCCCCGGTTTGGGATCGCTTACCCGAGCGCTGGCCGCCGAGGCCGATCACGTATTGGCCGTCGAAGCCGACCGCCACCTGCTGGCCCCGCTGGCCGAAGTAGCCGACTTTCCCAACGTGGAGATCGTCCACGCCGATGCCACCACCCCCGACTGGCGAGCCAAGCTCGGAGCCGACGGCCGGCGTTGGGCGCTGGTGGCCAACCTGCCCTATAACGTCGCCGTCCCGCTGCTGTTGGACCTGCTCGACACCGAGCCCCGTATTGAGACCTTCACAGTCATGGTCCAAAAGGAAGTGGCCGAGCGGCTGGTGGCCCCGGTGGGCACCAAAGCCTATGGGATTCCCACCCTCAAGGTGGCCTATTGGTGCGAGGGCCGGATCGCCCGGTCGGTGCCCGCCACGGTCTTCTATCCCCGGCCAAAGGTGTCATCTGCGGTAGTCCGGTTGGTTCGGCGTCCGGAACCAGCCGTCGATGCCGACTCCGACCGCCTTTTTGCCCTCATTCGCACCGCCTTCGGCCAGCGCCGCAAGATGCTCCGCCGCTCCCTAGCCGCCCATCTGACCCCCGACCACTTCGCCCAGGCCGCCATTGACCCCACCACCCGCCCCGAACAGCTCACATTGGCTGATTGGGCCCAGCTGGCCGCCGTAGCCTCTTCTTGATGGTTGCCCTCACGGCTCCGGCCAAGCTGACGCTGTCGTTGCGCATCACCGGGGTTCGCGACGACGGCTATCACTTGATTGATGCCGAGATGGTGTCGCTGGATTTGGCCGACGCGCTGGAGGTTGAGCCGGCCCAGGGCGTGGCTATCGAGGGCGGAGGGGAAATCGAACCGGCCGAGAACCTCATTGCCCGGGCGCTGGCGCTGGTTGGGCGCACCGGTCGAGTCAAGGTGGTCAAGCGGATTCCGCTGGGGGCCGGATTGGGTGGAGGATCGGCTGATGCCGCCGCCATTCTCCGCTGGGCCGGCTATACCGATATTCAAGGGGCAGTCCAACTGGGGGCCGATGTCCCCTTCTGCCTGGTTGGGGGGCGGGCCCGTGTCCAGGGCATCGGCGAGCTCGTTCAGCCGCTACGGCACACTCCCCAAACCCTCACCCTGCTCATTCCCCCGTTCGGCTGCTCCACTCCGGCGGTTTACCGCCGTTGGGACGAGATGGGTGGTCCAGAGGGAGCGAACGGCAACGATTTGGAGCCGGCCGCCCTCGAAGTAGAGCCCCGCTTGGACGAATTCCGGCGATTGCTGCAACAGGCCACCGGTCAGACGGCGCGGCTGGCAGGCAGTGGCTCTAGTTGGTTCGTGGAGGGTGAGTACCCGGGCGAAGGTCGAATTGTGGTTCGAACCGTGCCTGCTCAGCCCCAATAAGACTGAAGTGGGGGAGGGGGGAAGCTACTTCCCGCGGGCCCGCCGCTGGAAGCGAGTGCGCTTCAGCATCTTCTTGTGCTTCTTCTTGCGCATCCGCTTGCGGCGCTTTTTGATCAACGATCCCATGGTGCGACCACGCTAGCCCGGTAAGCGCCCGTATCAATAACCGCAGAGTTCACTTGGTGGGGATGAAGTAGCCTGCAATTGGTGCCTGTTGACTGCAAAGCAAAGGGCTCTTTGGCGAGTAGTTCAAGTGGCAGAACGCCTGGCTTTGGACCAGGAGGTTGCAGGTTCGAGTCCTGCCTCGCCAGCCGCGCTAGAAATACAGATGTGAATGTCGAGAGCGGGTTTGCCCGCCGAGGGTATGACGACTGACCCCCTGCCCCTGTCTGCGATCGTTTTGGCCGCGGGCCGGGGCGTCCGCATGCGGTCGGGGCGGCCCAAGCCCCTCCACGATCTGTGTGGTCGGGCCATGCTGTTGCATGTGATCGACGCCTTGGCCGCGGCCAACCCCCGCCAAGTGGCCGTGGTGGTGGGCTACGGCGCCGAGGAGGTGGCCAAGCACGTCACCGAGGAGGCCTTCGACTTGCGGATCGATTTCATCGAGCAGCCCGTCCAGCGGGGCACTGCTGATGCTGCCTCGTTGGGCCTGTCTGCTTTGGACAGTGATGTCGACGACGAAGACGTGCTGGTGGTCTCGGCCGACATGCCCCTTATCCAGGGCCAGACGTTGCGGGGGCTCACTGCCCAACATCGGGCCTCCGGGGCTGCCGCCACCGTGGCCACCGCGGCCTCCGAGAATGCTGAAATGTGCTGCTTTCGCCGCAGCCTTTTGTCGCCGGCTCTGCGCCGGTTGACCACCAGCGATTCCGGCCTTGAGTACAGCCTGTTTGACGCGGTCTCCGTGCTCACTTCGGCAGGTCACGATGCGGAGTCATATGCCATCGACGAGGCCGAGGCGCAGGGAGTGGACGACCGGGAGCAACTGGCCTTCGCCGAGGCGGAGATGCGCCAGCGGATCAACCGAAATTGGATGGTCGCCGGCGTGCGCATCATGGCGCCCCACAGCGCGTACATCGACGTGAGCGTGAAGCTGGCCCCCGATGTGGTCATCCACCCGGGCGTGGTACTGAGAGGTCAGACTGTGATCGGCGAAGGTGCCATCATCGGCCCCCATACCCACTTGATCGATTGCGTGGTCGGTCCCCGAGCGGTGGTGGAGGCGGTCTCGGCCACCGATGCTGAGATCGGCGCCGATGCCAATGTGGGGGCCTACATCACACTCGAACCCGGCGCCCAGATTCCGTCCGACTCCACAGAAAGAGACTGAAACCATGGAACTGGTTACCAAGAAGAAGTTGGCCATCATCTCGGGTCGGGCCAACTACGACTTGGCCACTGAGATCGCCGAGGCGCTCGGCGAGGAGTTGGTGGAGCCCAATATCGCCGACTTCGCCAATGGGGAGATCCACTGCCGGTTCGAGGAGTCGGTGAGGGGCACCGACGTTTTCATCGTCCAGAGCCACACCGCCCACGGCGACGCCTCTATCAACGACGCGGTTATGGAGCATCTCATCATGGTGGACGCCGCCCGGCGAGCTTCGGCCAAGCGGATCACCGCGGTGTGCCCCTTCTATGGCTATGGCCGACAAGACCGCAAAGCCGCGGGCCGCGAGCCCATCACCGCCAAGCTGATAGCCAATACCTTCCGCACCGCGGGGGCCAATCGGATGTTGAGCGTCGATCTCCACTCCGGGCAGATCCAGGGATTTTTCGACGGCCCTTGGGACCACCTCACCGCCATGCCGGTGCTGGTCGACTATCTCAAGGACATAGACGGAGACCTGGTGATCGTGTCGCCCGACGCCGGCCGGGTGAAGGTGGCCGAGCGCTACACCAACGAACTGGACGCCGACCTGGCCATCGTCCACAAGCGCCGGGCCATGGACGTCAAGCACGCGGTGGAGGTCATTGAGGTGGTGGGCGACGTAGAGGGCCGCACCTGCGTGCTCATCGACGACATGATCGACACCGGCGGCACCATCGTGGCCGCGGCCGACGCGCTGGCGGCCCGGGGCGCAGCCACCATTTATGCCGCCACTACCCACGGTGTGTTCTCCGGCCCAGCCATCGACCGGCTCAAGAACTCGGTGATCTCCAAGGTGGTGGTCACCAACACCCTGCCACTGTCGCCCGACAAGCAGATCGACAAGATCGAGGTGCTGTCGGTGGCCAGAATCATCGCCGACGCCATCGACGCCGTGTTCGAAGACACTTCGGTATCTGAGATCTTCGGCGGCAAGAACCTCTCTTAGGTCTCAGCCTTAGCCGTTTCCACCCCGCGGCAGGTAAGATTCCAAGCTGCGCTATGGCTGAGCTGATCTTGAAGACTGACACTACGCGTGATCTGGGCACCCGTCCGTCCCGCCGCCTGCGTCGCGAAGGGCGAGTACCCGGCGTGGTCTATGGACTCGGCGGGGACTCGATTCCCGTTGCGGTGGACGCCCGCGAGCTGCGATCGGCGCTGACCAGCGACGCCGGCCTCAACGCCCTGCTGACATTGGAAGTGGACGGCGACCGCCAACTCGGCCTGGTCAAGGACTTGCAGCATCACCCGGTGCGCAATGAGGTCATCCATGTGGACTTCATCCGGGTGGACGCCGACGTCGAGGTCGAGGTTGACGTGCGGATGGTTCTGGTGGGCGAAGCCCCCGAGGTGACCAACGAGGGCGGTGTGGTGGAACAAGCCGCGTTCACCATACGGGTGCTATCCAAGCCCGAGGCCATTCCCAACGAGCTGTCGATCGACATCAGCGAGATGACGATGGGCGACACGCTGAGAGCCGGCGACATTGATCTGCCCGACGGTGTCCAACTGGCCGTCGACTTCGAGGAGCTGGTGGCCAGCACCTCCACGGCGGTCATGGAAATCGAAGAGCCTGAGGTCGATGAAGAGGCCGAAATCGAGCTGGATGAAGACGGTCAGCCGATTGTCTCCGAAGAGGGCGAAGACGCCTCCGAAGACTCCGCCTCCGAAGACTCCGCCGAGTAAGTCTCGGCGCCTGTCGCCGTGCCTTCCCGCTGGCGATCATCCCGCAAGAAGCACACCGACACCCCTGCCGATCTCGTCGTGGTGGGGTTGGGCAATCCCGGCGATAAGTTCGTCGGATCCCGCCACAACGTGGGTGCCGAGGTCGTGGAGCTGCTGGCCAGCCGCCACGGTCAGCCGCTGGGCAGGAGCCGGGAAGCATCGCTGGTAGCGGAGGTCCGGGTTGAAAGTCGAAGGGTCGTACTGGCCGTTCCCCAAACATTCATGAACAAATCTGGGGAGGCCGTCCGGGCGCTGGTACGTCGCTGGAGCATCTCCGATCATCTGGATCGCCTGGTGATAGTCCACGACGAGCTTGATCTCCCTCCGGGACGGATCAAGGTGAAACACGGCGGGGGATTGGCCGGTCATTACGGCCTGGCCTCCATCAAGTCTCACCTTCACACCGCCGATTTCGCTCGGATTCGCATCGGGGTGGGCAAGCCTTCCAACCCCCAAGCCGGTGCCGACTACGTGCTTAAGCGACCGGGACGGTCCGATCGAAATCTGTTGGACGATGCGGTGGAGCGGGCGGCCGAGGCGGCGCTGGCCCTGCTGGACCATCCGGTTGATGTAGTGATGAACAGGTTCAATTAATGGCCCCAACCGCGGTTTCTGCTGCTGAGTCGGGGCTGGTCGGCCTCGGTCGGATGCTGGCATCGGAGCCGGCGGTGGTGGGCGTGCTCGGTCGCCGCGACGCCTCCCTGGCGGTGGCCGAGTCGGGTCAGGCTGCGGTGCTGGCCGCCATCGCCGAGCTGAACGGGCGCCGTCCTATGGTGGTGGCCACCCCCACCACCGCAGACGCCGAGCGCCTGGTCGGCGATCTTTCGGCGATGCTCGACGGCGCCACCGCCCTGTTCCCGGCTTGGGAGACCCTGCCATTCGAGCGGGTCAGCCCCGGCGTAGAGACAATGGGGCGCCGAGGCCAAGCCATCTGGCAGCTCCGCGACCCACGGAGTTGCCCAGCGGTGGTGGTAGCCCCGGTGCGGGCCTTGCTTCAGCGCTTGGTCCCCGATTCCGACGACGCCGCCCCGGTGACGGTGGCCCAGGGCGACCGCATCGACCTGGGCGAACTGGCCGCCATGCTTGCTGCCCGGGGCTATCGCCGCGATGTGCAGGTGGAGCACCGAGGGGTGTTCGCGGTGCGGGGCTCAATCGTGGACGTCTTCCCGTCCACGGCCGACAGCCCGGTCCGTATCGACCTTTGGGGCGACGAGGTAGACCGGCTAACCGAGTTCTCGGTGGCCGACCAGCGCTCCACCGACCCGGTGGATGAAGTTGTCATCTTCCCGGCCCGGGAAGTGCGGCCCACCCCCGCCGTCCAGGCGGCCGCAGAGCGGCTGATTGCCTCCCGCCCCTGGGGTCGGGAGCAATGGGAGCGGCTGGTCGAGGGCCAGTTTTTCGATGGGATGGAGTCGTGGCTGCCGTGGCTGGCTGGCGGCGACCAGATCATCACCGACCGCCTCGGCCCCGATGCCCTGGTGGTGCTGCTGGAGCCGGGTCGACTACGGGACCGGGCGGCCGACATCGCCGCCGAGGAGGCCGACTTGGCCGGTGTACTGGCCCAGACCTGGGGAGCGGCCGGCGAGGAGTTCCCTCGCCTGCATGTCGACTACGACCGGCTACTGTCCGCCTGCCCGTCGCCGGCGTGGACCATGACCGCGGTGCCCGCCGGGCCGTCGATACCGTCGGTGGCCGTGGGGGGTTGGGCGTCGGCCATCGGCGATCCGGCTGCCCCGGTTCGCCAGGTCTCCCGGCTGCTAGCCGAGGGGTACCAGGTGCTAGTGGCGGCCGACGGTGTCGGCTCGGCCAGCCGCGCCGCCGCTCTGCTGCGCGAGCACGGCGTGGACCTCCCGGTCCTCTCCGGGGCTGGTGGGGCGGGATTGTCTGGTTTCGGAGGCGCAGCCCACAGCGGCAGCGGCGTAGTGGTGGCTCCCATTCAGCGGGGTTTCGTACTGGCCGAGTGCCGCCTCGCCGTGCTGGGAGAGGCCGATCTGACCGGCCGCCGCCGAGCCCACCGGCGCAGCCGCCCCCGTCAGTCGGCGGCCCGGGAGCTGGACGATCTGGCCGCGGGCGATCATGTCGTCCATCGCCACCACGGCGTAGGCCGATACTGCGGCATGGTCACCCGGGCCATCGGCGGAGTCAGCCGCGACTACCTGCTGGTGGAGTACCGGGGTGGAGACAAACTGTATGTGCCCACCGACCAGGTCGATGCCGTGCGCCGCTACTCCGGGGGCGAGACCCCCACCCTGAGCAAGATGGGCGGCGCCGACTGGCAACGGGCCAAGAGCGGGGTGCGCTCCGCGGTCAGCGAGATAGCCAAGGAACTAGTGGTGCTCTATCAGCGCCGAATCACCACGCCCGGTCGGGCCTTCTCCGGTGACACTCCGTGGCAGGCGGAGATGGAGTCGGCCTTCGGCTACCAGCTCACCCCCGATCAGCACAAGGCCATCGTCGAGGTCAAGGCCGACATGGAGCAGCCCGTGCCCATGGACCGCCTGATCTGCGGCGATGTGGGCTTCGGCAAGACCGAAGTGGCCATCCGGGCGGTGTTCAAGGCAGTCCAGGACGGCTCTCAAGCCGCGGTGCTGGTGCCCACGACCCTGCTGGCCCAGCAGCACTACCAGACGTTCAGCGAGCGGTTCGCCGGCTATCCCATCCGAGTGGAGGTGCTGAGCCGGTTCTTGTCTCCCCGCCAGGCCCGCCAGGTGGTGGCCGGGTTAGCCGACGGCTCGGTGGACGTGGTGATCGGCACCCATCGACTGTTGTCGGGCGATATCTCCTTTCGGAATCTGGGGCTATTGGTGGTGGACGAGGAGCAGCGCTTCGGCGTTACCCACAAGGAGGCCATCAAATCCATCCGGGCTGACGTGGATGTGGTCACCCTCACCGCCACGCCCATCCCCCGGACGCTGGAGATGAGCCTCACCGGGATCCGCGACCTCACCCTTCTGCACACACCCCCCGCCGACCGCCAGCCCATCTTGACCTACGTTGGTTCCTACGATGAGCGCCCGGTGGCCGAAGCCATCCGCCGAGAGCTCTTACGGGAGGGCCAGGTGTTCTTCGTCCACAATCGCGTGGCCGATATCGACCACGTGGCCGCCGATCTGCGGGATCTGGTGCCCGAGGCCCGCATTGCGGTGGCTCACGGGCAGATGGACGAGGGCACCCTGGAGCAGGTGGTAATCGACTTTTGGGAGCATGCCTACGACGTGCTGGTGTGTACCACCATCATCGAGTCGGGTATCGACATGCCCACCGTGAACACGCTGGTGGTGGACCGGGCCGATTTGCTGGGGCTGGGCCAGCTCCATCAGCTGCGGGGCCGAGTGGGCCGGGCCGGGGCCCGGGCCTACGCGTACCTGTTCGCCCCTGAGGGGCGAGTGCTCACCGAGGAGGCCTATGAGCGGCTCAAGACCATCGGCGAGGCAACAGAGCTGGGATCGGGGTTCAAGATCGCCATGCGCGACCTGGAGATCCGGGGAGCGGGCAACATGTTGGGCACCGGTCAGTCGGGCCACATCGCCGCGGTGGGCTACGACCTCTATTGCCAGCTGGTCACCGAGGCGGTGGCCGAGCTGAAGGGCGAGACCCCGCCCGAGCCGGTGGAGATCAATATCGACTTGCCCGTGGCGGCGGCCATCCCCGTCAACTACATGCCCAAAGAGGAGTTGCGGCTGGAGGCCTACCGGCGGTTGGCCGCGGCCCAGATCCCCGAAGAGGTGGACGACGTGGCCGCCGAGTGGGCCGACCGGTACGGCCCCGTTCCCGACATCGCCCGGACACTGCTGGACGCGGCCCGGCTGCGGTGCGAGTGTTTGCGCACCGGGGTCCGGGAAGTGACGGTGGCCAAAGGTCCCGGCTTCGGTGGTCCCAAGTGGGTGGCCCGGCTGAGCCCGGTGGAGCTTCGGGCCAGCCGTCGGGTCCGCCTCGAGCGCCTCTACCCCAAAGCCACCTATCAGGAAGCTGCTGGGTTGCTGGTGTTGCCCATAAAATCGGCCGCTGGTGCCGCGGAGGTCCTCATCTCCGCCCTGCGCGACCTGATGCCGGAGGAGCAGCCCGCTCCAGTGGCGGCATCGTGACCGTGGAGGCGCAATGGCGAGGGTGATCGGCGTGACCGGGGAGGCGAAATGGCGAGGGTGATCGTTGCAGGGCTGGGACCGGCCGGCTCCGACCTCATGACTGGGGCGGTGCGCGACGCTATCGAGCAGACCAGCCACCGCTTCATCCGCACCCGCCGCCACCCCGCAGCGGTGGCAGTGGAGCCGGCTGAGTCGTTCGACGACCTCTACGACCAGGCTGAGTCGTTCGAGGAGGTGTACCGGGCCATCGTGGACCGGTTGGTGGCTGAAGCACGGGCCGGCATCGGCGATGTGCTCTATGCCGTGCCCGGCTCGCCCCTGGTGGCTGAGCGCACCGTGGAGCTGCTGCGGGCGGTGCCCGGCTTGGATCTGGAAGTGCTGGTTGGGCTGTCGTTCGCCGATTTGGCCTGGGACCGTGTCGGCGTCGATCCCCTGGCCGCCGGGGTGCGGTTGGTGGACGGGCGCAGCTTCGCGGTGGACGCCGCCGGAGAGCGGGGACCGCTGCTGGTGGCCCAATGCGATTCCGCCCATGTGCTGAGCGACATCAAATTGGCCGCGTTGGATGCTCCCGACCGCTTGGTCGCTGGCAGGGCTGATGAGAAGGTGATCGTCTTGCAGCGCTTGGGCCTGCTCGACGAGCGAGTCTTCGAGGTGGCGTGGGCCGAACTGGACCACGCGGTGGTGCCCGACCACCTCACGTCGCTGTACATAGCTGAGATGGGCGCGCCCATCGCCCGGGAAGTGGCCCGGTTCGCCGATCTGGCCGGCGAGCTGCGCCGCCGTTGCCCTTGGGACCAAGAGCAGACCCACCAGTCACTGCGGGGCCATCTGCTAGAGGAGACCTACGAGGTGCTGGAAGCCCTCGACGCGGTGGATCCCGACAGCCTGTCGGGATATGAGGAGTTGGAGGAGGAGTTGGGCGATCTGCTGTATCAGATCGTGTTTCACTCTGTGCTGGCCGCCGAGGCGGGCCAGTTCACGCTCGCCGACGTTGCCCGGGGCATTCACGACAAGCTCAAGTCCCGCCACCCCCATGTGTTCGGTCCGTCGGATTCGGACCATGCCGCTCCCGATGATGCCAGTCAGGTATTGGTCAACTGGGAGGCGATCAAGCGGGAGCAGAAGGGGCGGGCCTCGGTGATGGACGGCATTCCCCCGGGTTTGCCCGCGCTGTTGTTCGCTGACAAGGTGATCCACAAGGCCCGCTCGGTAGGCGTGGTGCCCGATTTGGATACCGCCACTGTGGCCGGTCGCCTCTACGATGCTGTGCTAGACGCCCAAGCTGCCGGTTTGGACGCCGAATCAGAACTCCGGGCGTTTGCCAAAACTATTGGCGACCAAATACGAGCCTGTGAAATTTCTTCTCTGTAATTTTCGGCATTCCCTGGTCAAGCGGGCCTATATCGTCTATTTTGGTAACTCCAGCAACATCAGCAACAGACTATGGGCTGGGGAATCCTCTAAGGACCTGGATTTTGAGCGCGATCACACGGATAGTCGGCCGAGAGGTCCTCGACTCCAGGGGTAACCCTACTGTTGAGGTTGAGCTTACCCTAGGTTCGGGCGCATCCGGCCGGGCCATCGTGCCCTCGGGGGCGTCTACCGGTCGCTATGAGGCAGTGGAACGGCGCGACGGCGGTGATCGGTATCTTGGCCGGGGTGTGGCCGGGGCGGTGGCCTCGGTCAACGGTGAACTCGCCGACGCGGTGGTTGGGATCGACGCGGCCGACCAGCGGGGCCTCGACCAGGCGATGATCGACTTAGACGGCACCGACGGGCTCAGCCGTCTGGGGGCCAATGCGGTGCTGGGGGTTTCCCTAGCCGCGGCTCATGCCGCGGCCGCCGACAGCGGCCTGTCGCTTTACCGCTACATCGGCGGGGCCAACGCCCACGTGCTGCCCATGCCCATGATGAACGTGCTCAACGGCGGAGCCCACGCCGCCAACAACATCGACCTCCAAGAATTCATGGTGGTGCCGGTGGGGGCGGCCTCGTTCCGCGAGGCGCTGCAATGGGGGACCGAGACCTATCACCACCTGCGTCGCCTGCTGGTGGAGCGGGGGCTGTCAGCTGGGATCGGCGACGAGGGGGGCTTTGCCCCCGATCTGGACTCCAATGAGGCTGCGGTGGCGGTGCTGGTAGATGCCGTTGAGGCCGCTGGGCTGGTTCCGGGCGATGACATGGCCCTGGCCCTCGATACGGCCTCCACCGAGTTCTATGAAGGGGGGGAGTACCGCTTGGCCGGGGAAAACCGGTCGCTGAACTCCGCCGGGATGGTCGCCTATCTGACTGAGCTGTGCGACGCATATCCCATTGTGTCGATCGAAGACGGGATGGCCGAGGACGACTGGGACGGCTGGGCGCTGCTCACCAGGGCCCTCGGAGCGCGGGTGCAGTTGGTTGGCGACGACCTATTTGCCACCAATACCGAGCGCCTGGGCCGGGGCATCGATTTGGGCGTGGCCAACTCCATTCTGGTGAAGGTCAACCAGGTGGGCACGCTTACCCAGACTCTGGAGGCGGTCGAGTTGGCCACGGCCTCGGGCTATACCTCGGTGATGTCGCACCGCTCGGGCGAGACCGAGGATGCCACCATTGCCGATTTGGCCGTGGCAACCAACTGCGGCCAAATCAAAACCGGCGCCCCGGCTCGCAGCGACCGAGTGGCCAAGTACAACCAGCTATTGCGCATCGAAGAGGAGCTGGGTGAGGCTGCCGCCTACTTGGGCGGGGCAGCTTTGGCTGAGTCCACGGGAGCAGAGCGGTGATCGCGCTGCGCCGCTCCGTCGTTCCGCTGGTGCTGGTGCTGGTCGTGTTGGTGGCGCTGTTCTACGCCGTGCTGCCCACCCGGACCTATATGGACCAGAGGTCGGCAACCGCCGGCGCCCGGGCCGAGCTGTCTGCGCTAGTGGACGAGAACAGCGCCCTCCGCTCCCGGCTGAAGGCGCTGTCGCAGCCGGAGGAGGTCGAGCGTCTGGCCCGATCGGAATACAACCTGGTCTATCCCGGCGAGGAGGCCTACGCCATTCTGCCTCTGGCCCCTCAGCCGGTGGAGATCCCCGACCTCTGGCCGCTCAATGCTCTGGTGACTTCCTTGGCTGGATAGCGTCAGGGCATGACCAGCTCTGACAACTCGCCGGTCCCGCAATATCCCGATTTGCTCCGCCTTGACGGCAAGGGCTTTGTGGTGGTCGGCGCGGGCCAGGGGATGGGACGCCAGACCAGCCATGCACTGGTCCAATGCGGTGCCCGGGTGGTGTGCGTGGACATCGACCCGGATCGGGCCGGGGAGATTGCCGAGGAGGTAGGCGGGACCCCTTGGTCGGGTGACGCGACCGTGCGGGCCGACGTGGAGCGCTTGTTGGACGACTCGGTGGCCGCGCTGGGCCAGGTACACGGCTTGGTGGACATTATTGGCATGGCCGAGTGGGGCCTCATCGTTGACATGGACGACGGCGTGTGGGATCGCCAGCTGGCCATCAACCTGCGCCACGCCTATCTGCTGGGCCAGGTTTTCGGCCAGCACATGGTGGCCAATGGGAAGGGGTCGATGGTGTTCATCGCCTCGGCCTCCGGCGTGGACGGTGCCCCCAATCACGCCGCTTACGGAGCGGCCAAAGCCGGCCTCATGGCCTGGGTGAAGTCGCTTGCGGTGGAGATGGGCCCCCACGGTGTGAGGGCCAACGCGGTAGCGCCGGGAGCGATTGCCACCCCCCGGATCATGGACATGCTGAGCGATGCCCAACGGGCTCACTCCACTGCCAACGCCCCCGTGGGCCGAATGGGCTTGCCGTCCGACATCGCCGGGGCTGCGCTGTTCTTGTCGTCGTCGCTGGCCGACTACGTGAGCGGCCGCACCTTGCTGGTGGACGGAGGAGTGGGCGCCAAGTTCGCCTACGACTCTCTCAGCGTCGACGATTGAATGGGCGGTAATGCCGGAGCGATCGCACTACGACGTTCTGGGCGTTTCCCCGGCGGCCAAGCCTGAGGCGATCCGCCGCGCCTACCTTCGCCAGGCCCGCCGCTGGCATCCCGACCGGCCTTCGGGCGATCCCGAGCAGATGCGGGCGGTCAACCAGGCGTGGCAAGTGCTCGGCGATCTCCGATCTCGAGCGGCCTACGACCGGTCGCTGGCCCGCAGCGCTCCTCGCCCGGCCGGCAACGCTCGTCCTGGTGGCGCGTCTCCTTCGGCCAGCAGACCCCGTCCTGCTGAGGGCGGGCACGAACCGTCGGCCGCATCCACGGCGCCCCTCGAGATGGTCGGTTTCCGATGGCGGTGGATCAGCCTGGCAGCCACCGTGGCAGTGGCGGTGGCGGTAGTGCTGATCTTGTTGGCTACTTCGGCCATAGATGATTCCGACCCAAACAGCCCGATCACGGCGTCGGCCCCGGTGTCCCAGTCGCGCCCCGAGCCCGGCGACTGCTTTTTGATCGGCACCACCACCCTCATCTCAGTGGCCTGCGACCAGCCCCACGACGGCCTGCTGGTTTCCTGGGTGCCGCTGGGCGCCCCCTGCCCACCCGACTCCGAACTCCGCTGGGTGAGGTCAGCCCAGCAAGCCGTCTGTTACCACCCACCGTCTGGCTAGTCCCCCAGAGCGCGGCTGCGAACACGCGCTATCAGGCTGGCCAAGGCAAGGAATCCAATGACGGCGGGGAGGGTGACGAAGGCGATAGCGCTACCCACCGACAGGCGGGTGGCGGCCAGTGTCCCAACCAAAAGGGGTACGGTGAGGTTGGCCGTTCGGAGTCCGGCGGTGAGCGCTCCGAGACCGGCGCCCGGCCGTCCGGGATGCTGGGCCGCGGTGTCGTAGAGAATCGGGCTCAAATTGGCGACCCCCAGGCCGGCGACGGCGAATCCGCCGAAGGTGAGAGTCTGGTCGGGCGAGAGGGTCGCGGCGGACAGCCCGACGCCGGTCAGGATGACCGACATGCTTAGGAGTCGGGTTCCGCCCACTTGAGCTGCGATGAAGTCTCCGGAGAATCGGCCAGCGGTCATACCCGCGGCGACGGCCACATAACCCAGGGCGGCCACGCCGGTGGAGGCCGTGAAGTCGTCAGTCAGCCGGAACGCGGCCCAGTCAATGGCGGTTGACTCGAGGGCGATGGAGAAGAAGCCGACCAGCAGGAAGGCAACCAGCACAGCTGATGCCCGTCGTTTCGCAGGGCTGCCCTGTTTGGCCCCATTGGTTGAGCCGCCGCCGGGGTGTTCGTCAACTCGGAGCAAGCTCCGGCTGGCAAAACCGAGGGCTAGGAGCAAGATCGCCGTGGCGCACACTAGGTGGGCGGAAACCGAGATGCCCGCCGCGGCGATTCGAGAGGCCGAAACTCCTCCGATCACGGTCCCGAGGCTCCACAGGCCGTGCAGGCGGGTCATCACCGGCGTGTGCCGCCGAGCACTCAGCCACGATCCCTGCATGTTCATGGCGACATCCATGAGCACGTCGAAGGTTTGCAGGGCGATCAAGCCAACCAGTAGCACCCACGGCGTGCGAGCGACTCCGATGACCGGCAGCGAGAGCGACGTGAGGGCGCCAGCGAACAGCATCACCCGCCGGGTTCCCAACCGGCTGACCGTCGGACCGACCACCGCACTGCCGACCAAGCCGCTGACTCCCGCGATCGACATGAGCAGGCCGACCTCGGCCACGCTGATGTCCACCCGGTCTCGGATCTCGGGAAGCCGGGGAATAAAGGATGCGAAAATCGCTCCGTTGACAAAGAACTGGACAGCGACGGCCCTCAGCGCCCTTTGATCGGATGCAGTGAACATAGGGAACGGGCAATAGTAGGTCTCGGCCGGTGGGGTGAGTTCGCCACCTTGACTGCTGACGCCTACCTTGCAGTTGAAATACTGTGGGCAAACCAATTTGGAGACGCCTGCAATTGAGGAGAGTTGGAAATGCGGCACGGGTACAAGGTCTTCGACGCCGACGGGCATGTGGTGGAGCCCAAGAACCTGTGGGAGCGGTTCCTGGACAAGCGCTTCCAGCACCGGGTGGGTTGGAAAGAGGTCCCCGGTCGCGAGACATTCCGGCCCGCCACCGTGGACGGCCGCTACACCCAGAGCCGGGTCACCATCTACGGCGACTTCATGGAAGCGGTGAACTGGACCTACGACCACATGCGGGCCAAGTACGGCCAAGCCGTGGTGGACAATGGCTTCCCCGGTGACGCGGTGGCCCAGGCCATGCCGCTCGACGGCATGGACTTCATGGTGATCTACGGCCCGGGATACGACCTGTGGTCCGACGGCATGGACCCTGAGCTCCAGGCCGGCATGTGCCGGGCCTACAACCGCTGGGGCCAGGAGATGCGGGAGATGTCCGGCGGGCGGGTCATCGCCTCGGGGCCGGTGGTGATGAACGATGTGCACCGGGCGGTGGAGGAGATCCAGTACGCCTACGACAACCTGGGCACCCGGTGCTTCTTCGCCCGGCCCAACATGTTCAACCGGCGGATGCTGGGCGACCCCTACTACGACCCCATGTACGAGCTGCTCCAAGACCTCGACTGCGCGTTTGCCACCCACGACTTCATGGGCCACAACGGGGCGTCGGCTGGTGCCGACCGGTTCGAGACCTTCACCGAGTGGCACACCGTCTGCCATCCCCACGAGGCTCAGATGGCCATGCTGTCGATGATCTGCAATGGGGTCTTCGAGCGGTTCCCCCGGCTGCGGGTGGCCTACATGGAGGCCAACTGCGCCTGGCTGCCGTGGTGGCTGTGGCGCATGGAGGAGCACATCGAGCTGTCGGGCGACTATGAGAAGCCGGGGCTGACCAAGTCGCCCCAGGAGTACTTCCAGGACAACTGCTTCATCTCGGTGGAGCCCGACGAGTACCTGGTGTACCACGTGATCGAGGAGTTGGGCGACGACAAGATCGTGTGGGAGAGCGACTATCCGCACCCCGACTCCAAATACCCGCTGGCGGTGCAGTCGTTCTTGGACCTGCCCAAGATCTCTGACGAGTCCAAGCGCAAGATCATGTGGGACAACGCCCTCGACCTGTATCGGTTCCCGGAGGGCTACTTACCCACCGAGTTCATCGAGGCCACCACCTACTCCTACGACCCCTCGGACTACGTGCCCAAAGTTCCCGCCGGGGTGAGCTGAGCGATGGCGTCGCCCCATGAAGTTCCCGGCCTAGAGCCCATCTTCCGACACCTCGACGACGAGGACCTGAAGACCCAGCAGGTCCGCACCCAGATGCACCCCGACGGGCAGAAGTCGGTGTGGGAGAAGTGGTTCACCTTCGGCAGCGCTGGCAAGCAGTACCTGTCGATGTGGGCCCGCTGGGACCCGGGCATGATCGTGCACCGCCACGGCCACCACTCCCCCCAGGTGATGTACGTGCTGAGCGGCGATCTGATGTGCGGTGACGTCCACTGCCCCACCGGCACCCACATCGAGCTCCCCCACGGCGCGGCGTTGGGCCCACTGGTCGCCGGCCCCGACGGGGTGGAATTGTTCGAGGTCATGATGGGCGACGCCGCCTCCTGGGCCGCCGACCCCGAGGGCTTCGAATCCCTCCTCGCTGGCCGCGACATCACCAAACTCCCCGACCCCCCCATAGACCTCCCCGAAGACTTCGAAGACCGCCGCCACCAGTAGCGCAGGGCTGCGCTGCTCCTATCGGGGTTTGCGGGTGGCGATGGTGAAGCCGAAGGCGAAGCCGGCGAACTCGATGATGGCCAGGCTTAGCGCGGAGTGGAAGAAGACGTCGGCGTAGTCGCCGACGACGTTGGAGTGGAGGTCGGGGCTGTCGATGACGAAGTGGGCCAGATAGCCGAAAAGGAACGCTGCCGCCATCGATACCGCGAACAGTCCAGCGCCCAGTCGCACGTCTTTGCGAAGGGCCACGTATACCGCGGCGAGGGGCATGAAAGTGGCCACTACATAGATGAACACCTGCTGCATGGCGGACAGGGACACGTCAGTTTCGATGT
Source organism: Acidimicrobiales bacterium (assembly GCA_963663255.1). Taxonomy (GTDB): domain Bacteria; phylum Actinomycetota; class Acidimicrobiia; order Acidimicrobiales; family Bin134; genus Poriferisocius. Next base: position 120,813 of record OY760141.1, on the reverse strand, counting down.
GGCTCCAGCCGTGGGTTAGCTGGACCACCAGGTGCACAAGGGCGAGAACCGCCAGAGTGACCCGCTCAAATCTCGCAGGCGTCTCCATTGCATCCTGGTTTCTTGCGGCCGAAGTGATTTCGGATCGGAGGGAAATAGAGAGCCGCCCCAGCCAAGACGAAGGCCGGCACTTGCAGACAGACCATCCTGGTGGCGTAGATGCCGGTGAAGACCCTTTGCGTCTTGGGGTCAACCACCACGATCTTGCCAGGGGGCACGGGTCCGATGGGCGAATCGACGGTGGAGAACTCAATGCGGCCCAGCCAGTCCAGCTTCCTGGTCCGAGCTGCCAGCCGAGCGCAATCGGAGCAGTCGGCGTTGTAATACAGGGTGATACCCATCGGGATGCCTCCTCGACGCTGAGGTTCCCAGGCCGATGCTACGGCACGCCAGTGCTCAGTCGTATTTGTAGACAGGGACGGCTATGTAGGCGTCTGGGTCCAGCGGTGGCCGCGGCTGTCGGGGAGGGGGATCGTTTGGATGCCCTCGTCTGCGCACAGGTCGAGTAGGTGGGGGTCGCTGGTGGCAACTTTGGCTCCGGCTGCCCGGGCAAGTTCGGCGAGGACGCAATCAGCGAGGCTTACCGACCGGGTTGTCCCGTGATAGTGGCGGGCGCGGAGGGCGCCGGCTTGTGCTGCAGTCTGTGGGTCCAGGGGTGCCGGGTTGGCCAGGCCAAGCTTTACGAGTTCCAAGAAAACGGCCCTTGGGTCTACCGCATCGAGCCGGACCCGGCGGTCTATCACCTCGGCCACCCCTAGCGGGGTCAGCCAGGCCGGCATTCCCGACTCCATTAGGTCTCTCACCTCGTCGGCCACCGGCTCGTTGCGCAGCAGGCCGATCACGCCATAGGCGTCAAGGGCGATCACCCGCGTGCTTCACGTCTCGCTTCGTAGCGAGCGTCCTCTTCTCGGTCCATGCGGCGCATTTCGTCGGTTGAAGGCCCTCGGCCGGGATACTTGCCCACCAGCTCGTCGAGGGGATTCTCTGACATCGGGCCTATCACGATGTAGTCGCCCATATCGGCGATCGCTACTCGCTCTGTGTTCCATCGGGCTCGGACTTCAGCCGGAATGGAAACCTGCCCGTTGGCCGACACCTTCATCACATATCCGAGCGGCATCGTCTCGACCTCCTGCATTGTATGAATAGCTGTATTCATCATATGCTGAGAGCTCTCGCGAGGGCGCGGTGGATTTGGCAAGAAGGCCGGTTAGCTCAGGCACCCCAGTGCTCAGTTGTACTTGTAGACGCGCGCGGCGTTGGCGTAGAGGACTTTTTGGGTGTCGGACTCGGTCATGCCGTCGACGAGCTCGGCGATGATCTTGCGGCTGTCGGGCCACAGGGTTACCGAGTGGGGGTAGTCGGACGACCACATGGACATGTCCACCAGGGTCTGGTTGCCGCTGCGCATCTGCATGTGGCCGTTGTGGTCGTCGAGGCCGGTGACGAACACGTTGGTGCCCAGGTAGCTGCTGGGGGCACGCTCCATGGGGGAGTCCGACCAGGCGGCCTGGGTGTGGAACTCGTCGTCCATGGTCTGGTACCAGAACGGGACCCAGCCGTAGTTCACCTCGGCGGCCACCACCTTGAGGTTGGGATGCCGGTCGAAGATGCCGGCGAAGATCATGTAGGTGAGGGGGCGCACCGCGCTGAAGAACCGGTTGACAATGCCGGGCACCGACACGTTCTGCTCCACCAGCTCGTCCCAGTCGGAGTCGGGCGGCTTGCCGCCGAAGGTACGGTGGAAAGTGACCGGCACGTCCAGCTCTGAACACGCCTTCCACAGCGGCTCGTAGTAGGGATCGTTGTAGGGCCGGGTGGGCATGCCGGGGACGAACAGCCCCTTGGCCCCCTTCTCCACCACCCGGTCGACCTCGGCAAGCGTGATGTCCATGCCGTCCTCGGTGGGCAGCATGGGCAGGCCCCGCAGACGGTCGGGCGCCGCGCCCTGGAACTCATCGAGCACCCAGTCGTTGTACGACCGCATGCAGGCCACGGCCAGGCCCCGGTCGGGCTCGAGGTAGGTGAAGATGGAGTTGGCCGGGTACACCACCGACCCCCACACCCCGTCGAGATCCATGTCGGCGCAGTGGGCGGTGCCGTCGTAGTTGCCCGGCATGATCTCCTCGAACTTCATGCCCGAGAGCTTGTAGTCCTTCTTGGCCACTCCGGCCATGGCCTCGATGCCGAAGCTGCGCTTGGGCGGTCCGCCGTCGAACGACCAGCCGTCGCCCCCGTCGGGTGCGGGCATCATGCGGGGGATGCGGTCTTTGTACTCCTCGGGCACCCGCTCGAACACGTGGGGCGGCTCGTTAATGTGGCAATCGGCCGAGATGATCTTCACAGCCGAAACGGTAGCTGGCGGCTGCGGTTTCGTGCAGCGGCGGGGTTGGCCGTCTGTTACCAGTTGCCCGGTCGCGGGTACCGTGGCAGTCCTATGAGCACGGGGATGCGCCGCCCGCACGAGTTGGACTACGAGGCCATCGAGCGCCTTTTCCCGCCGCCGCCGGAGTACTTCGAGACCACATTCTTTGAAGATCCCGACGCCATCGCCCGCAAGCAGCTCCTGCGCCTCCAAGACCGGGCGCAGCGGGCGTGGCAGGTTCCCTTTTTCCGCAAGCGGTGGGAGGCGGCCGGGTTCCACCCCGACCAGCTCCGCACCCTCGATGACCTGTGGCGGGCGCCGGCCTACACGGTGGACGACATCCGGGCATCGATCAACGAGAATCCCCCGCTGGGCGACTACCAGAGCATCGGGCTGGAAGACGCTCGCAACGAGCCCATGCGGCTGTACGTGTCGGGGGGGACCACCGGACGCTCTCGGCCCACCCTCTACACCGCTTGGGACCGGGAGGTGGGGGCCATCACCATGGCCCGGGCGCTGTACGCCGAGGGGATTCGCCCCGGCGACGTGGTGGTCAACGCATGGGCCTATTCCACCCACAACGGGGCCCACGCTTTCGATGAAGCTCTGTACCGCTGGCTCAACTGCGTGGTCCTCACCACCGGAACCGGCAACGTGACCTCCACCCGCAAGCAGGTGGAGCTGGCTCATGAGTACGGCGCGGCCGCCATCTTGACCACCGGCGACTACATGTTGAAGATGGCTGAGACCGCGGTGGAGATGGGCCTCGACCCCAAGGCCGACTTCAACATCCGGGCTCTGCCCGGCGGCCACATCGGCGACGCCGAGCGGGTCAAAGAGGTGTGGGGGGTGACCCCGGCCCAGCCCTATGGGTTCCACGAGGTGCAGAACGTGTCCATCGAGTGCCCGCTGCGCAACGGCCAACTCCACATATTCGAGGACTGCTTCGTTGTGCAGATCGTGGACCCCGAGACCGGCGAACAGGTGCCCGACGGCACCCAGGGGGCGCTGGTGATCACCGAGATCTACAAAACCGGCTCGCCCCAGTTCCGCTACAACATCATGGACCTGTCGTTCTTGTACCCGCCGGGCCAGTGCGAGTGCGGTTCGTGGCTGCGGCGCATGGGGCCGTTCGCTGGGCGGGGCGACAACATGGTCAAGCTGCGGGGGGTGAACGTATGGCCCGAGGCCATCGGCGAGGTGATCAGCGACGTGCCTGGGGTGACCGAGGATTTCTTCTGCCGGGCGGTTCGGGCCGGCAACCGCGACGAGATGATCGTGATGGTGGCCAGCGACGCCCCTGTCGATGAGTTCGGTGCGGTGGCTGAGCGGGTGGAGGACCGCATCAAGGAGGTCATGAGCGTGCGGATGACCGCCGAGGTGGTTGGCCCCGGCGAGTTGGACGGGCTCACTGGCATGGCCTCCGGAGCGGCCAAGCTGGTGCGATTCAAGGACGAGCGGCCATGACCGGCTCGGTGCTGGCTGACGGTGCCATCGACTACTGGTGCAACCGATTTTTCCCCGAACAGGCCGACGTGTGGAACGCGGCCTTGGAGGCCACCGGCATCGCGGTGAAGGTCCGCACCGACGACACCGACTCCTTCTGCGACGCCGACACCATGGCAGCCCGTATGGACGAGCTGGGCATCGCCGCGGTGATCCTGCCCGTTGCCCATCGGCCCGCTCACCCCGAAGCCACCGACTTCGAGCTGGTGGCCGCCCAGCCCGACGATCTGGAGCGGCTGGCCGCCGACCATCCGGGCCGCTTCCTGGGCCAGTGGTCCATCGACCCCCGCACCGGGATGGCCGGGGTGGCCGAGGCCGCCGCCATGTTGGAGCAGCCGTGGTGCGTGGGCCTGCACACCCACACCCACAGCTTCGACCGCCGCTTTGACCACGCCGACTACTACTCCTATTACGCCCTGTGCGCCACCCACGACGTGCCCTTCGTCATGCAGGCCGGCACCTCCGGCGGGCTCATGCCCAGTGAGTGCGGCGTGCCCATCAGCATCGACCGGCCCGCCCTGTATTTCCCCGAGGTGCGCTTTGTGCTTTCGCACACCGGCTGGCCGTGGGTGGCCGAGTGCATCGCCATGGCCCTCAAGTTCCCCAACGTTTACCTGGGCACCTCGGTGTATCCGCCCCGGCACTGGTCCGCCGAGCTGGTGGCGTTCATGAACGGTGCTGGGCGGCGCAAGTGCCTGTGGGGCACCGGCTTTCCCACCGTGGGCCACCGCCACGCATTGGGCCAGCTTTCTGAGGTGGATCTGGGTGACGAGGCTCGGGCCAACTTGCTCGGCGACACCGCCCGCCGGGTGTTCACCCGACTGGGATGACCGTTCCCGAACCCGAGGTCAAAGCCCTGTTGGCCGCCGCCGGGGTGGCTGTGCCCAAGGGTGTGGTCGCCGCCTATGCCGACACGGTGGCCAACCCGTCGATGCTGGCCGACTTGGTGGCCGCCCACGGGATGGATGAGCCGTTGGTGCTGAAGGGCTTCGGCGGCAGCGTGGTCCACAAGTCCGACGTGGGCGCGGTGCGCCTGGGAGTGGCGGCCTACGAGCTGAACTATGAGGCCGCCCAGATGGCCGTGGCGGTGACCGAGGTCGGAGGTCGGCTCGACGGTTTCCTGGTGGAGGAGCAGGCCGACGTCGGGGTCGAGCTGCTGGTCGGGGTGGTGGACCGGCCCCCGTTCGGACCGGTGGCCGCCCTCGGGCTGGGCGGCACGCTCACCGAGGTGCTGGATGAGGTGGTGCTCCGGTTGGCCCCCATCTCCCGAGCCGATGCCGAGGCCATGGTCACCGGCTTCAAGGGGTCCGAGCTGCTGACCGGGTTCCGGGGCCAGCCACCCGTCGACATAGACGCGCTCATCGAGCTGCTGCTGGCCGTGGCCGGACCCGACGGGCTAGCCGCCGAGATGGGCGAGAACCTGGCCGAGTTGGAGTGCAACCCGGTGATCGCCGGTCCCGACGTCGCCATCGCGGTGGACGCCCGGCTCATAACCCGGGAAGCACCCAACGGAGGGCACCTCGAGAGGCCAAGAACCGACTTTGGCCCCCTGTTCGCCCCCCGGGGCATCGCGGTGGCGGGGGCTTCCACCAGCCGACCCGGTTTCGGCAACACCTTCTTGACTGCCTACAAGGAGTTGGGCTGGGGGCCGGGCACGCTTTGGGCCGTCCACCCCAAAGCATCGGAGATCGACGGTGTGCCCGCGGTGCCATCGGTGGCCGACATCGACGGCGAAGTGGACTACGTGGTCGGCGCAGTCCCCGCCGCCGCCTGCGCCGATCTCGTGCGAGGGGCCGCGGGCAAGGCCCAGTTCGTCCACGTCATCAGCGGCGGGTTCCGAGAGGCCAGCGCTGAGGGGGCCGATCTGGAAGACGAGCTGGCCAACGCCGCCCGCCAGTCGGGGGTACGGGTGCTCGGCCCCAACTGCCTGGGGGCTTACGCCCCGGCCGGCCGCCAGACCTTCCTGCGCAACGCCCCCACCGAGGCCGGGCGGGTGTCCATGATCTCTCAGAGCGGCGGGTTGGCCGGCGACATGGTCAAGGCCGGAGCCATTCGGGGAATCCGTCTATCCAAGCTGTGTACCGTAGGCAACAGCATCGACGTCACCCCCGGTGAGCTGCTGGAGTGGCTGGTTGACGATCCTGACACCGCCATTATCGGCATGTACCTGGAGGATCCCCGCGATGGCCGCCGCCTCACCGACGCACTTCACGCCGCCAAGGGTCGCAAGCCGGTGGTGATGCTGGTCGGCGGTCGAACCGCCCAGGGAAGGGGAGCGGCGGTTTCGCACACCGGAGCCTTGGTGGCCGACCACCGGATCTGGGACGCCATCAGCGCATCAGCCGGGGTCAGCATCGTGGGCACCATCGAGGAGCTGCTCTCTGCGGCGGCCTATCTCCAGCGCTGGGCCGACGCCGACATCGGCGGAGAACTCGACACCCTGGTGCTGGGCGTGGGGGGAGGCGCCTCGGTGCTGGGCACCGACGCCGCCGACCGGGCTGGCCTGGTCACCACCACCGTCAGCGACCAAGGCCAGCAAGCCCTCAAGGACCTCGGTTACGGCGTGGGGGCCAGCGTCCGCAACCCCATCGAGATCGGCTTCGGCCCGGTGTCGGAGCCCGATGTGCTGGTGCAAGCCCTCGACCCCATCTTGCAGACCCAGCCCTATCCCGACGTGGTGGTCCACACCAACGTCCAGGCCTTCTTCAGCTACGCCGGAGACGGCATTGAGCGCCTCTTCCCCATCATCGAGACCACCGCAGCCGCCACCACCCAGTGGCCCCAAACCCGCCTATCCCTGGTGCTCCGCAACATCGACTGCGCCCCACCCGACATCGCCGCCCGCATCCAGCAAACCTGCCTCGACGCCAACCTCCCCACCTTCACCCGCTTCACCGAAGCCATGACCGCCGTAGCCGCCGCCAAACGCCACGCCCGCAACCGCCCCCTCGCCGGATAGCTACCATCGCCCCATGCCAACAGAGAATGAGTTTGCCGGGCGGGTGGCGCTGGTCACCGGGGCGGCGGGGGCGGCCATTGGGTCCACGACGTGTCGGACGCTGGCCTCTTATGGCGCGGGGATTGTGGTATTGGACAACCATGAGCGCCGTACCAACGAGATGGCTGAGGCACTTAGGGGGGCCTACGACGTGCCGGTGATGGCGGCGGTGGCCGACATCGGCGACCGGGAGCACATGGCCGAGACCATGGACGAGGTCTACGCCGAGATGGGGTCGGTGGACATCTTGGTGAACAGCGCGGCGATCAACGTCCAGGGCAGCATCTTCGACTTCGACCCCGAAGACTGGGACAACGTCATCGCCGTGGACCTCACCGCCTGCTGGTGGCTGATCTGGCGCACCATCAGAGCCATGCGGGACGGGCAGTGGGGGCGCATAGTGAACGTGTCTTCGGTGGCGGCCTACCTGGGGGGCAACGGTCGGGAGGGGCCGTACGCCGCGGCGAAGGCCGGCCTCAATGAGATCACCCGAGGAGCCGCCATCGAGGGCGGACCGCACAACATTCGGGTAAACGCCGTGGCCCCCGGCTTGGTGCGGTCGAAGTGGGTGGATGCCCAGGCCGAGTACTACGAGTCGTTCCGGGAGGAGACCCCACTGCGCCGCCACGCCGAGCCCGAAGACGTGGCCAACACCATCGCTTTTCTGTGCGGCGACGAGTCGGCCCACATCACCGGCCAGGTGATCAACATCTCCGGCGGGTGGTACCTCACCCCGTGACGCCGATTCCCGGGCGATGAGCGGGATCTCTGATCGGGTGCGGGCCGCCGCCCCCGCGCCGGGGGAGGTGGATCGCAACGCGGTGGTGCTGATTCTGCTGGCGATCAGCACCGTCATCGCCATCCGCTATGGCGGCCTGTCATCCACCACCGACTGGCTCACCGCCACGCTCGACGTCGTGGCCCTCGACGGGCTGTCCGACCGGTTCGACCGGGCCCTGGGCAGCTCCGAACACGCCCCCTTCAATCGCCGCCTGTACTGGGGCCTGTTCCGCTGGGTGGTCTACGTGGTGCCCGCCGTTCTGGTGGCCCGCTTCGTGCTGCGCACCCGCCTGCGAGACCTCGGTCTCAAGGCGGGCCCTGAGCTCCGCCGCCACGCACCCCTCTACTTAGGCCTCTACTTGGTGCTGGTGCCCTTCGTGGTGGCGGCCAGCTTCAATGGCGAATTCCAGGACACCTACCCGTTCTACGAGCCGCCCCCCGGCATCGGCTACTGGCCCCGCTTCTACATCTGGGAGGCGGTGTACGCCGGGCAGTTCTTGGCCCTCGAGTTCTTCTTCCGCGGCGTACTGGTCCACGGCCTGGCCCGCCGCTTCGGCGCCATGGCCGTGTTCATCGCCCTCATCCCCTACGTGATGATCCACCTCACCAAACCCCTGGCCGAAGCCCTCGGCTCCATCGTCGCCGGCACCGTCCTCGGCTTCCTCAGCCTCCGCACCGGCTCCGTCTACCTAGGCGCCGCCCTCCACTTCGCCGTCGCGTTAACGATCGATTTGCTCGTCTTGGGCATTCAGTAGCTGCTGGGCTGTCCGTCATACCCAGAACCTAAGCTGATCCCCATGGCCGACCTCGGCTACCGCACCTTCGACTCCGACAACCACTATTACGAAGCCCCCGACTGCTTCAGCCGCCACATCGAGTCCCGCTACCGGGACAAGGCCATTACCGCTAGCCAAAGAACCGACGGGGAGTGGGAAGTGAAGGTGGGGGACCGGCCCTACAACTTCATGCACGTGAAGTTCGACAAGACCAATGCTCCCGGCTCCATGTACGAGATGTTCAAGGCCAAGCGGGACAACCCCGACCTGAGCTGGGGCGACGCCTACACCGCCGAGAACATGCTGCCCGCCTACAAGGAGCCCCACGCCCGCCTCGACCTGCTCGACAGCCAGGGTGTGGAGTGGGCCATCTTGCTCCCCACCTTCGGGGTGTCGGTGGAGGAGTACATGGTGGACGACATCGAGCAGACCTATGCCAATCTCCGGGCCTTCAACCGGTGGCTGGAGGACGACTGGAGATTCGTCTACCAAGACCGTCTATTCACCCCGCCGCTGCTGTCGCTGCTCGACCGGGAGCATGCCATCGAGGAACTCGACCGTGTGCTGGAGGCCGGGGCCCGAATTGTGCACTTGCGGCCCTGCCCGTGGGGCGGCGAGGGCCGCTCGATTGCCGATCCCTACTACGACCCCTTCTGGGCCCGCCTCAACGAGGCCCAGATCCCAGTGGCGTTCCACATCTCCGATCTGCGCTACGGCGACCTGGCCGTGCGCATGGGCGACGACCCGGTGGCCAACGTGCGAGAGATGTCGGCGTTCCAGTGGGCCTTCCTCCACGGCGACCGTCCCATCATGGAGACGTTCGGAGCGCTGCTCTACGGCAACATGCACGCCCGTTTCCCCAACCTCAACTTCTTGAGCATCGAGAACGGTTCCGACTGGGTCCACTACCTGCTCACCCTGATGGACAAGAAGAAAGGCATGGCCCGCTTCGGCCCCTGGCCCGCCAGCCGTCCTGCCGGGCGCATGAGCGACATCTTCAAGCAGTGCTGCTTCGTGTCCCCCTACCCCGAAGACGACGTGGAGGCATTGGCCGATCGCATCGGTCCCACCCAAGTCCTATTCGGCTCCGACCACCCCCACCCCGAAGGCATAGCCGACCCCAACTCCTTCATTACCCTCATCGAAAATCGCCCCGCCGAAGAGCAGCGCCAAATCATGCGCCAAAACGCCGCCACCCTCTTCAACGTCGCCTGACCCACGCCATTCAGTTCTTCACAATCTGAAAGTAGTACTTGCAGATTGTCACGCCTGTGCTATCTCGCGGGGATGAAGCCGCCGTCGACGATTATGCATTGGCCGGTGATGTAGCTGCCGGCGTCGGAGGCTAGGAGGAGGGCGGCGCCTACGAGTTCGTCGGGGTGGCCGATGCGGCCGATGTGGCTGAGGTCGGCCATGCGGGCCATAGCTTCGGGGCCGGTGTTGCGGGTCATGGTGGTGTCTACTGTGCCGGGGGCGATGGCGTTCACCCGAATGCCCTGTGGGGAGTACACACCGGCCATCGAGCGGGTAAACGACAACAGCCCAGCCTTGGCTGCGCTGTACATGGAGGTGTCGGCCGCCGGAATGTAGGCCCCCACCGAGATCACGTTGATCACCGACGCGTAGTCAGATTTCAATAGTGAAGGCAGGCAGCGCTGGAATAAGAAGAACGGCCCCCGCAGGTTCACGGTGAACGAGCTCTCCCACGCTTCAGGGGTGATGTGTTCCATGGGCAGGCCCAGCGGGTTGGCGGCGTTGTTCACCACGATGTCGACCTGGCCGTATTGCTCCAGGGTGGCATCTACGAGCCGGTTCACGCTGTCGAGATCGCCCATGTGGACCGGCACGGCCAACGCCTCGCCCCCTGCCTCGGCGATCTGGGCTACGGCTAGATCGCAGGCGTCGGCCTTGCGGCTGGCCACCACCACCTTGGCCCCCTGGGCGGCAAATCCGTGGGCGATGGACAGGCCGATGCCCCGGCTGCCGCCGGTCACGATGGCCACCCGGCCCGACAGGTCGAACATCTGGGCGGCGTCGAGCGAAGACGAGTCGGGACGGGGGGCGAATCTCGGGTCGGTAGTGGGATCAGCAGCGGGTGAGTCGGCCATGGCCGCACCCTAGAGCGAGAACTGAATCGACCTAGAAGTGGTACGGGAACTCGGAGAAATCGGCGTCGCGCTTCTCGAGGAACGAATCCCGGCCCTCGGCGGCCTCGTCGGTTCCGTAGGCCAGACGAGTAGCCTCTCCGGCGAACACCTGCTGGCCCACCAGGCCGTCGTCGATGAGATTGAAGGCGAACTTCAGCATGCGCTGGGCGGTAGGGCTCTTGGCGTTCACTGCCGCGGCCCACTCCAGCGCGGTCTGCTCCAACTCGGCGTGAGGCACCACCGCGTTGACCATGCCCATCTCATAGGCCTTGGTTGCGGTGTAGGCCTTGCCCACGAAGAACACCTCACGGGCCCGCTTCTGGCCCACTTGGCGGGCCAGGTAGGCCGAGCCGAATCCGCCGTCGAAACTGGCCACATCGGCGTCGGTCTGCTTGAACATGGCGTGCTCGGCCGATGCCAAGGTCATGTCGGAAATCACATGCAGGCTGTGGCCGCCGCCAGCCGCCCACCCCGGCACTACGGCGATCACCACCTTGGGCATGAATCGGATGAGCCGCTGCACCTCCAAAATGTGCAGGCGACCGGTGCGGGCGTCGTCCACTGTGTCGGCGGTCTCCCCGCTGGCGTACTGGTAGCCGTCGGCTCCCCTGATGCGCTGATCGCCCCCCGAGCTGAACGCCCACCCGCCGTCTGTCGGCGAAGGCCCATTGCCGGTGAGCAGCACGGTGCCAACATCAGGGGTCATGCGGGCATGGTCCAGCGTTCGGTACAGCTCGTCCACGGTGTGGGGCCGAAAGGCGTTGCGCACCTCGGGTCGGTCGAAGGCGATCCGCACCGTGGCCTGGTCCACGGCTCGGTGATAGGTCACGTCGGTCAGGTCGAACCCCTCCACCGGCTTCCACCGCTCGGCGTCGAACAGCTCCGAAACCATGCGACAAGACTACGGGCGGGGCACAGATGACAGGTATTCGAATCCCGCCGGCGAGTTGTCTCGCCAGTCTTGATAGGTGTCCTTGGCCTTGGCGGTGCCCCTATTGCGAACCGTCTTTGCCACCTTCTTCTTGGCCTTTTCCGCCGATTGGGTGATGGTGTAGTACTGCATCTCCTTGAAGGCCCGGCGGCGGCCCATCTCCACCATCGCCCGGGCCGCACTCAGCGTCTTGCCCGATCCCAGGGGCATGGCCACCCTCCCGGCGAACATCAGAGCCGACTTCCAGTCTCCCTGCGACAGGGCATACAGCGCCCGGGTGGTGTCGACGATCTCGCCCACCACCGGCAGCACCCCAGCGGCCTCCATGGCCCAGAACCCCACGTCGTCCCAGCCGAAGCCGTCTTTGCGGTGGTAGGCGCCGTGGGCGATGACAGCCGCAGCGGCTTGTCGAACATTCGGGGGCAGGCTCTCGTCGGCGGCAATGGCCTCGAAGTCGGCCTTCGACAAGAAGCGGTCGGCCTTGGTCGGATCGCCTTGCGCCGCGGTGTCGATGGCGGCCAGATAGGGCAGCAAGGTGGTGTAGGCCGACATCTTGGCCTCGAAGGCATCTAGGTCGTCGAGGCTGATGCGCCCATCGCCGCCGTTGGCGTGGAATCCCTCGTCGGGGTTGGCAAGGTAGTCGCGGTTGTTCTTGGCGGTGTCCAGCATGGTGAGCAGGCTGCCGTTGGTTAGCAAGATACGGGCTGCCTCTCCCAACTCGTCGGTGCGGGTGACGAAGCCCTCCAGGTCGCGCCGCGACAAAATGTCGTCCCCGCCCCACGCATCGGGCATGTCCCGCAGCACCTCGATGGCCCACAGGGCCAGGTTCAGCCCCTCGGGGCCGAGCAAAATCATCTGGGCCCGCTGGGAGATGTCCTCGGAGTCGATCCGAAGCTGCTGGGCGATCCCGCCCAGCGACAGGCCCACCGGGTAATGCTCGCCGCCTAGCCAGTAGTCCACCTCGTCGACCACCGCGGCCCACCGCAGGCGCCGCCGATCGATCTCGTCGGCCGCGGCCAAGTAGTCGATGGCTAGGTCAAAGGCTGCCTCGGCATCCATTCCCACAGTGGGCATGCATGGAATATAGGGAAATTATTGGAAACTGGCTATAGGAAAATGGTCAAACGGCCTTGCCGGGGCCCGACCCGCCATTTCGCGAGAAGGGCCGCGGTGGACGGCGCAGCAAGTTCACGGCCATTGCCGACGCTCGCATGGGCCACGGCACCCACTCGCCTTGCTGGTCAACCGGGATGCCGTCTCGGGCCACGATCCGCCACCCGGTATAGGCCACGATCACCGCGTGAGCCGCCACCAGCACCAGAAAGAATGTCCAGGGGGCGGTTAGTGCCATAACCACGCCGCCGATCACTGGTCCAAGAATCGAGCCAAATCCGGCAGTTCGCACCAGTGCGGCGCTGGCGCCGTTGAGTTGCGACGTCGGCACCCGGTCTCCGGTAAAGGCCATGGCCAGTGAGTAGAGGGGGAAAGTCATGCCGCCGAAGCAGAACATGAGTAACAGCGACAGCGCCGACCCTGGTTCGACCAAGGGCAGAATCCCGGCAATAGATGCGGCTGCGGCGGCCACCACAAAGATCACAGCCCGGCGCGATACCCGATCAGACACCGACCCCAGCGGCCACTGGAAGGCGATGGCTCCCGCGGTGGCTGAAACTAGGAACAGGGCAATCCGGGACGTCGACAGTCCCTCGTAGGCGGCGTAAACCGCGCCTACACCAAGCACCGTCCCGTGGCTGATTCCCGCACACAAGGCGGAGAGCACGCCGAGGGGCGCCAGGGAGATGAGCTGACGCATCGACAGCGGCTCGGGCACGGTCAGCGGGGGAGCGCTGGTAGCCGACAGCGTGATGGGAACCAGCGCCGCGGAGATGAGCACCGAGGAGATCACGAACAGTTCGAAGCCTTCGGGATCACCGCCGTTCAACAGCAACTGGCCGAGGGTGAGCCCGCCCATCGACGACAGCATGTACATCGAAAGCAGTCGTCCCCGGGTGGCGTTGGTGGCCATGTCGTTGAGCCATGACTCCACCACCACCAAAACGCCGGCGATGCACACGCCGAATACCAACCGCAAAAGGGCCCACGCAGTGGGGTTGATCCATAACAGGTGGAGGATGGACACCCCGGAGGCCATCGAGGCCAGCGCGGCGAACACCCGGATATGGCCCACCGCGGCGAGAAAATGCTCGGCCAGTCGGGTCCCGATCATGAATCCGAAGAAGAAGCTGGCCATGACGATGCCGCTTACCGCCAGGCCGAATCCCTCCGACTCGGTTCGCACGCCGAGCAGCACTCCCTGGAGGCCTCCGCCCACCTGTATGAGCAGCATTCCGACCAGCAATGCTCGAGCCGCGCCCAGGCCGCGCCCTTGGGGTCCAGCCTCGATTAGAGGACCGCCTACGACTCCACCGTCGTCCTTCTCAAGCCACCCGACGGCGTTCTCGGCCACTGTCGATCAGCCTACCGATGCACCCCCGATTTCCAACCGGAAAACGCGGTGGAATCTAGTCATTTTGCGGGGCTGGAATCTGCACTGTTGCAGCACTATTGCCCGCTCTAACTCGTCTGTGTAGCGTCATATCGCAGTCGTCGAACATTGCCTGGGCGACATGGGAGTGACAGATGCCAGATGAACGTCAGCAGGCTCGTCGCCACCTCGTACCTCACTTCACACGGGGCGAGGCCTGGAAGGCGGATGACCTGGTAGTAATCGACCGCGGCGAGGGTTGCTACGTGTGGGACACCGACGGCAACGAGTATCTCGACGCCCTCGCCGGCCTGATCTGCATCAACCTCGGCTACGGACGCAGCGACCTGACCGCGGCCGCCGCGAAGCAGATGGACAAGCTGGCCTTCTACTCCAACTGGGGTTTCGCGCACCCTTCCTCCGTTGAGGCGGCATCGATGATCGCGGCCGTTGCCCCGGGGGATCTCGACCGGGTGTTCTTCGTCAATTCGGGCTCTGAAGCGGTGGAGTCGGCCCTCAAATTCGCCCGCTGCTACCACCTGGCCAACGGCGACGGCCAGCGCCACAAGGTGATCGCCCGCGACCTGGCCTACCACGGCACCACGCTCGGCGCCCTCGCCCTGACCGGCCTTCCCAACCTGCGAGACCCGTTTCGGCCGATGCTCACCGACTGCGTGCGCCACGTGCCCAACACCTTTGGCGAACACCTTGAGCCGGGCCAAGCAGCCAGAGATCTGCCCAGCGTGAGAGCAGTCGAAGAGGCGATTGTGGCTGAGGGCCCCGAGACCGTGGCCATGGTGATCGCCGAACCGGTCCAGAACGGGCGCGGCGCGCTGGTGCCGCCGGAAGGCTATTGGCAGGAGCTCCGCCGCATCTGCGACGCCTACGGCGTGCTCTTGTGTGCCGATGAGGTGATCAACTCGTTCGGACGGGTAGGCCATTGGTTTGGCAGCGAACGCGTCGGTGCAGATCCCGACTTGATCACCTTTGCCAAGGGCGTCACCAGTGGTTACGCCCCCTTGGGCGGCCTCATCGCCAGGGACTCGCACGTGGAACGCATATGGGATTCCCCCATGTCGTTGTTCCTTCACGGGTCTACCTTCGGCGGTCACCCGTTGTCCACCGCGGTTGCCGTGGCAAATATCACGGCTCTGCGCGATGAGAATGTCCTGGCTGGCGTACTGCGAAACGAAAGCCGCCTAGACAAAGGGCTGCGCGACCTAATGGCAGCCCACCAATGCGTCAAAGATGTGCGGGGGATTGGCTACTTCTATGCGATAGAGCTGATGCGAGATCGGAACTCCGGCACCGATCTGACCGAGGCCGAGTTCGCGTCGCTGATGTACGACGAGGTACTCGACCAGTTCGTGAGAGAGGCGCGTGTGCTGGTGCGACCAGATGCCCGGGGTGCCGCCATGCTGATGCTTTCCCCGCCGCTGGTGGCCGACGCTGAAGTGATTGACGAGATTCTGAGGCGGGTCAGCCAGGTGCTCGACCGTTTTGGCGGTTGGCTGGAGGCTGCGAAATAGGGCCTTTGCCCAACCGAAAAGCGCAGTGGAATTCAGTCGTTCAGCGCTGCTGGGTCGGCGACTATTTCCGCCAGGGTCTGAAGGAACAATGCCCCCGGTGCACCGTCCACGGCTCGGTGGTCGATGGTGAGGCTGAAGGTGATCATCTGGCGCCAGGCCACGTCGTTGCCATCGCGGGTGGGCACCTCGGTGGCCCGGCCCACGCCGAGGATCGCCACCTCGGGCGGATTGATGATCGGAGTGAATCCGTCAATGCCGTAGGCACCCAGATTGGTGACCGTGAAAGTGCTCCCGGAGACCTCAGTGGGCTTCACCGAGTTGGTGCGCACCTTCTCGGCCAGATCCCGGACTTCGGCTGAGAGTTCGGGCAGTCGCTTGGCGGCGGCGTCGCGCACCACCGGCACGATGAGCCCGTCTTCGAGCGCCACCGCCACGCCCAGGTCGACTTGAGCGTGAAGGGTGATCACGTCGTTCTCGAGTGTGGCATTGAGGGCGGGGTGACGGTTGAGGGCGACAGCAACCGCCTTGAGCACCAGATCGGTGACCGACACGCCGGTTCCCTCGGCCTTCAGGGACTGCTGAAGACCGATCAGCTCGGTGGCGTCCATCTGGCGGGTCAAGGTGAGCTGGGCCATCGACTGGATGCTGTCGTGCATCCGAGATGCGATCGCCCCCCGCATTCCGGTCAGCGGCACGGTGGCGGTCGGGCTGGAGGCTCGCTCTCCCACCGCATCGGAAGGGGTGTCGGTGGCATGGCTGTGCACGTCGTACTCAGTGATGCGTCCCCCCGGGCCGGTGCCGGTGACCGCCGCGAGATCGACGCCTAGTTCCTTGGCCGTTCGGCGGGCCACTGGGGTGATCTGCACCTTTGGCGGGCTGGAAGCCGGCGCTGGACTGGCGACCGCCTCGCCGGGTTCGCCGATGAGCGCGAGCACCGTCAGCGCCGGCACCGTCTCACCTTCGGCGACGAGGATCTCAAGGATGGTCCCGGCCACAGGGGCGAGCACGTCGTCGGTGGTCTTCTCGGCCTCGATCTCCACCAAGGGCTCGTCGACCGCCACCACATCGCCCACCTGCTTGTGCCACATGACCACTTGGCCCTCGTCCATCCCCATGCTCCACTGGGGGAGCCGCACCTCGGTCGCCATGTAATTGCCGAGACTAGCCTTCATCTTCCGCTGTCCCGAATACCATCGGGAGGGCGTTGCCAGAGAGAAGGGGGAGCTGATGATCACTATTGATGACGGCGTACTGCGGGAGATGTATCGGCGGATGTCCCGCATCCGCAGGTTCGAGGACACCACCAAAGAGCTCCTGCTGGCGGGAGAGCTCTACGGCGCATTCCACACGTCCACTGGGCAGGAGGCGTCCATCGTCGGATCGTGCATGGCATTGCGCATCGACGACTCCATGGTCGGCACTCATCGCTCCCACGGCCATCCGATCGGCAAGGGAGCCCAGCTCGACCGGCTGCTGGCCGAGCTGATGGGCAAGGAGACCGGAGTCAATCAGGGCAAGGGCGGGTCGATGCACTTGTCGGACTTCAGCATCGGCAGCCTGGGCGAGACCTCGATCGTCGGCTCCGGGCTCCCGGTGTCCACTGGCGCCGCGCTGGCCTACAAGATGCGGGGCGAAGACAAGGTCAGTCTGTGCTTCTTCGGCGACGGGGCATCGAGCCAGGGCACATTCCACGAGTCGTTGAACATCGCCTCCATCTGGCAGCTGCCCGTTGTATACGTCTGCGAGAACAACGGCTACGGCGAGCTCACGTCGGCCAAGGATGCCGTCTCCGTAGAGGACATCTCGGTGAGGGCCATTGGCTATGACATGCCCGGTGTGACCGTCGATGGCCAAGACGTGCTGGCCGTGTACGAAGCGGTCAGCGAAGCAGTGGAGCGGGCCCGCAGCGGGGGCGGCCCGAGCCTGGTGGAGACCAAGACCTACCGGTTCGAGAACCACGCGGTGGGCAGGCTGCCCGAGCACTACCGGTCGGCTGAGGAGGTGGAGTATTGGCGCACCCAGCGTGACCCGATGGTGTTGTTCCGCCAGGTGCTCATTGAGCGGGGCTTCGACGAGCAGCAGATCGACGACCTCGACGCCGCGGTCAGCGAGGAGATCGTCGCGGCCATCGAGTTTGCCCGGCAGAGCCCGTCACCCCCGCCCGAGGCCGCCTTCACCCATTTGTTCGCCGACCCCGCACCCAGTGCGGGCTGATCGCAGGAGGAAATCGCCATGCGCACCGTGACCTACATCCAAGCGGTTACCGAAGCGATGACCGAGGAGATGGAGCGCGACGAGAGCGTCTTCATAATGGGCGAGGACGTGGCCTGGAACATGATGGGCGACTGCACCGGGATGGTCGAGAAGTTCGGCACCGAGCGGGTTCGCAACACGCCGATCTCCGAAGCGGGCTTCGTCGGCGCCGGAGCTGGCGCGGCCATGGTGGGAATGAGGCCGATTGTCCACATGCTTATCGCCCCGTTCATGTATGTGGCCTTCGACCAGATTGTCTCGATCATCTCCAAGTCGACCTACACCTACGGCGGCCAAGCCCGATTGCCCATCACGCTGCGGGCCCCGATGATGTACGGAGTCTCCAACGCCGCCCAGCACTCCGACCGCCCCTACGCCACGCTGATGACCATTCCCGGTCTCAAGCTGATCGCCCCCGCGACACCTCACGATGCCAAGGGGATGCTCAAGGCCGCCATTCGCGACGACAACCCGGTCATCACCTTCGAGGACCGGAGCCTGTGGGGTCAAAGCGGCGAGGTGCCCGACGACGATCTGATCGTGCCTTTGGGCCAGGCTGCCGTGCGTCGAGAGGGCACCGACGTGACCGTGGTGACCGTGGCTGGGGCGATCACCCTCGGCCTCGCTGCCGCCGAACAGCTCGCCCCCGAAGGGATCTCAGTCGAGGTGATCGACCTGAGATCGATCGTGCCGATGGACACCGACACCATCCTGGAGTCGGTGGACAAGACCGGACGGCTTCTGATCGCCGACCCCGCGCACGAGATGGGATCGGTGGCATCCGAGATTTCCGCCGTTGTCGCCCAGCACGGGTTCTGGTCCCTTCAAGCCCCCATTGCCCGGGTAACCACCCCCCACTGCCATATACCCTTCAACGCCGACTTGGAGAAGCAACTGCTGCCCAACGTCGACAAGATCGTCACCGAAGCCCGAGCCCTCATGGAGTAGGGCGATATATCATAACTAAAAAAGTAGGTTCCTTCGCAGATCGGTTGCACTCTCTAACTCATTTGTATAGCGTCTAACCTCAACCATCGAACATCGTCCGGGGGGACATGGGAGGACAGATGCCGGATGACCGCCAGCGGGCTCGTCGCCATCTCGTGCCTCACTTCACGCGGGGTGAGGCCTGGAAGGCAGACGACCTCGTGGTCATCGACCGCGGCGAGGGTTGCTACGTGTGGGATGCCGACGGCAACAAATACCTAGACGGCCTCGCCGGCTTGTTCTGCACCAACCTGGGACACGGTCGCAGCGATCTGACCGCAGCCGCGGCCAAGCAGATGGACAAGCTGGCCTTCTACTCCAACTGGGGTTTCGCCCACCCATCGTCGATTGATGCGGCATCGATGATCGCCGGAGTCGCACCGGGCGACCTCGACCGGGTGTTCTTTGTGAATTCCGGATCCGAGGCGGTGGAGTCGGCCCTCAAGTTTGCCCGCTGCTACCACCTGGCCAACGGCGACGACCAGCGCCACAAGGTGATCGCCCGAGAATGGGCCTACCACGGAACCTCCCTCGGCGCCCTCGCCCTGACCGGCATTCCCAATCTGCGAGACCCGTTCCTGCCGATGCTGGCCGGGCCGGTGCGACATGTGCCCAACACACTGGGCTGCTGCCTTGAGCCAGGCCAATCACCCGGAGAGCTGCCTTGCGTGACCGCCATCGAAGAGGCGATCGTGGCTGAGGGCCCTGAGACCGTGGCCATGGTGATCGCCGAGCCCGTCCAAAACGGCCGTGGTGCGCTTGTGCCGCCGGACGGCTATTGGCAGGAACTGCGCCGCATTTGCGATACCTACGGAGTGCTTCTCTGCGCTGATGAAGTGATCAACTCGTTCGGCCGCCTTGGCCATTGGTTCGGCAGTGAGTGCGTCGGCGCCCAACCCGACATGATCACCTTCGCCAAAGGCGTCACCAGCGCCTATGTGCCCCTTGGCGGTCTCATCACCAAGGGCTCTCACATCGAGCTGGTGTGGGACTCCCCGCTGGCGATGTACGTTCACGGATCTACATTCGGCGGCCATCCCGTTTCCACCGCGGTGGCCGTGGCCAACATGACTGCTTTGCGCGACGAGGGAGTCTTGGTCAACGTGCTGGAAAACGAGGATCGCCTGGCTGGCGGACTGCGCGATCTGATGGCAGCCCACCCCTGCGTCAAGGATGTCCGGGGGGCGGGCTACTTCTATGCAGTGGAGTTGATGCGGGACCGGGAGTCCGGCATCGACCTCACCGAGGCCGAGTTCGCATCATTGCTGCCTGGCGGGATGCTTGACCGGCTTGTGAGAGAGGCGCGTGTGCTGGTGCGACCTGATTCCCGGGGCGCCGCCATGCTCATGATTTCGCCCCCGCTGGTGGCTGACGCTGCTGTGATCGACGACCTGCTGAGGCGGGTCGACCAGGTGCTCGACCGCGTAGGCGGTTGGCTGCGGACCTCTGGGGGAGGTCTTGACATATCCACCGACATGGAGGAAAACCAATGAAGCGATTGATTGCTGTACTAGCGCTGTTTGTTCTCATCGCCGCGGCATGCGGCAATGACGACGACGACGCCCCATCGGCCCCAGATGCCCCCGAGGCCACTGCTGCCCCTGACGCCCCCGACGCCCCTGAGCCGCCCGACGAGATGATGCTCGACGAGTTGAATGTGGCGTATTTCCTGGAGTGGCCCACGGCCAATCAGGTGGCCCAGGCGCGGCAGACCTATGACGATGCTCTGGGTGTGACGGTGAACTGGATTCCGTTCGCGTCGGGCGGCGACATGGCCCAGGCCATGGAGTCGGGCGATATCGACATCTCGTACTCGCAGGGTTTGACGCCCTTTGCCAACTTCGTGACCGGCGGTTCTGATCTGTTGCTGGTGGGTGTGGCGGTTAGCTATGCCGACGCCGACAACTGTGTGGCCAATCCCGATCTAGGGATCACGGCCGAAAACGCAGCGGAGACGCTGGCGGGCCAGAGCGTCTACACGCCGTTGGGCAACGTGACCCATTTCAAGCTGTTGAAGATGCTCGAGCATCTAGGGGTCGACACCTCTACGGTCGAGTTGATCCAGTCTGAGGGCGGCCCGGCCGCAGTGGCCGCGTTGGACTCGGGCGAGGTGGCCATGGCTTGCGCGTTCGGCGGCGCGGTCAACCAGATGATCGCCAACGGCGGCAACCTGGTGATGACCGGGGCCGAACAGGAGGCCATTGGCATCCGGGTGTTCGACATCATCTCCACCACCGGCACTTTCGCTGCCGAGAATCCCGACGTCCTCACCAGCTTCTTGCAGGTGACCGAGGACGCCAACGTCGCCTACAACGACGACCGGGAGCCGTTCATCGACATCATTTCCGAGGCGGCCGGCATGGAGCGCGCTCCGACTATCGCTCTGTTGGACGCATTCTCGTTCCCCGAGAAAGACGTGCAGCTGTCGCGGGCCTGGCTCGGCGGAACCGTGCAGCAGGTGATGAAAGACCAGATGGACTTCTTCGTCGCCCAAGGCGAGATCGATTCGGCCCTGCCCAGCTACGACCCCTTCGTCGACACCAGCTTCCTCGAGGGCGTTGAAGGCCGAGCGAAGCCTGATGAGTTGAATGTGGCCTATTTCTTGGAGTGGCCGACAGCCAATCAGGTGGCCCAGGCCGAGCAGACCTATGACGATGCTCTGGGTTTGACGGTGAACTGGATTCCGTTCGCGTCGGGCGGTGACATGGCCCAGGCCATGGAGTCGGGCGATATCGACATCTCGTACTCGCAGGGTTTGACGCCGTTTGCCAATTTCGTGACCGGCGGTTCTGATCTGTTGTTGGTGGGTGTGGCGGTGAGTTATGCCGATGCCGACAACTGTGTGGCCAATCCCGATCTCGGGATCACGGCCGAAAACGCGGCGGAGACGCTGGCGGGCCAGAGCGTCTACACCCCGTTGGGCAACGTGACGCACTTCAAGCTGTTGAAGATGCTCGAGCATCTGGGGGTGGACACCTCTACGGTCGAGTTGATCCAGTCTGAGGGCGGCCCGGCTGCGGTGGCCGCGTTGGACTCGGGCGAGGTGGCCATGGCTTGCGCCTTCGGCGGCGCGGTCAACCAGATGATCGCCAATGGCGGCAATCTGGTAATGACCGGCTCCGAGCAGGAGGCCATCGGCATCCGGGTGTTCGACATCATCTCCACCACCGGAGACTTTGCCGACACCTATCCGCGTGTGCTGACGACCTTCTTGCAGGTAACCGAGGACGCCAACCGGGCCTACAACGACGACCGGGAGCCGTTCATCGACACCATTGCCGGGGCTGCGGGCATGGAGCGGGCACCGACAATCGCACTGTTGGACGCCTTCTCGTTCCCCGAGAAGGACGTGCAATTGTCGGGCGCTTGGCTCGGCGGGACCGTGCAGCAGGTGATGAAGGACCAGATGGACTTCTTCGTCGCCCAAGGCGAGATCGCCTCAGCACTGCCCAGCTACGACGCCTTCGTCGACACCAGCTTCCTCGAAGCCGTCAACTGAGCACCGGCAGCGGGGGCGGGCATACCCCCCTCCTTGCCCGCCCCCGCTGGGTGCTTACCGCGGAACAGCTATGTTCCTTCTGGGTTGATTCTCTACGCCAAAGGCGGACGTTATGGATTCGTTTGTTCAGGGCCTGGCCGACGTATACGACGGCTTCACCTATGTAATCGCCCGTGGTGCGTACTGGTTTTCGGTCGCGCTTCTGGCCGCCGCCGCCTTGGCGGTGGTGGTGATGCTGGTTGACCTGGCCATTACCCCGGCGCGCCGATTCAAAGCAGCTGACCGGGCCGCACAGCCCCGTGACGGCATCATCCTGATCGGCCAGATCATGGCCGGTGTGGCCGTCATGGGGGGCGTGGTGCTGTCGTTCCGCGATACCGCCTCGCCCTGGCAGCCGGTGGTAGCACTCGTGGGCGGGGCGGCGCTACTGGCCGTTCTGCTGCTGTACCGGCGCGCCGATGAGCAAAGGCAGGCCGCAACGGCGTGGTTTGTGTGGCTGGTTCTGGCGGTTAGCGCCGCCATAGCGGTGCTGTTGGCCTACATGCAGCGCGAGGACTCGTCTATTCCCTATATGGGGCTTTTGGTGGCGGCGCTGGTGATCGCCCGGGCGTGGTTCACGCTGGCCCGGCCCGAGGTGCACTTCGATCCGTCCAAGGTGGAGGTCGCCCGAGAGTCCAAAACGGAGAGCCCCTTGGTGGTGGAGGAGCTCGGCATGGTGTACGAGCTGCCCGACGGTGGCAGCGTGGAGGCGCTCAAAGACGTCACCTTCACCCTTGAGCCGGGCCGTCTGCTCACTTTGCTGGGACCGTCGGGCTGCGGCAAAACCACGTTGCTCAACATCGTCGCCGGTTTCTTGGCTCCCACCTCGGGCGTGGTCAAGCTGGGCAGCGACCCGATCACCGGCCCCGGCCAAGATCGGGGCATGGTCTTTCAGCGGGGTGCGCTGTTCGAGTGGCTGAGCGTGAACGACAACGTCGGCTTCGGCGCCCGCATGAACGGGCGATCCCGCCCCGCCTCCCGCGAGGCGGTGCAGGATCTCCTGGACATCGTCGGCCTCCAGGACTTCGGCGACAAGGCGGTGTACGAGCTCTCCGGCGGAATGCAGCAGCGGGTGGCGCTGGCTCGATGCCTGGCTAACGACCCCAAGATCATCTTGATGGACGAGCCCTTGGGCGCGCTGGACGCACTCACCCGAGAGAAGATGCAGAGCCTGGTGCTCAACCTTTGGAACGAAACGGGCAAGACCATCGTTTTGGTCACCCACAGCGTGGAGGAAGCGTTGTTCTTGGGCGATCAGCTCTTCGTGATGGCGCCGCGGCCTGGTCGCATCGAGCGGACCTACGACCTCCCCTTCGCCCAAGAGGCGCTGACGGCCGATGCCCGGGAGCTGAAGACCTCTCAGGAGTTCATCGACACCCGTGAGGAGATACTCACGATGATCTGGGAGATGGAAGAACAGATCATGGGAACGGGAGGAGGTGCCTGATGGTAGAGGGACCGGGCGGGCACGCCGTGAAAGAGAACATCGAAATTCAGAACCGCACTGCGAACTGGCCTTTCAACTGGCTGTTCCGCCGTCAAACCGGCCAGAGCACCCGCAAGACGGTGACCTTCGGCGACGCCGCCGAAGTGAGCGGTGCGTTGCGCTGGACCATCGGCAGCCTGATCGTCATCCTGGCGATTTGGTTCATTTCCACCCAGGTATGGGGGCTGCCCCAGGCCTGGTATGACTACGGGGACCAGGTTCGAGCCGGGCTCGAAGAGGACGAGAGCTATGGCCAGCGCGACCTGTTGCGCGACTGCGACCGGGCAGCCGACAATCCGGGGGACTTCCCCGGGCTGCCCTCGTGCTCGTACACCCAGTGGCTCGGCGAGTCGGTGCTCCCGAGCCCGGACCAGGTGTGGGACGCCGCATGGGACTTTGCCCGCAACGGCTACAGCGGGTTCACGCTGTGGCAGCACTTGTGGTTGAGTTTCAGCCGTCTGGCCAAGGGGTTGTTCTGGGGGGTGGCCATCGGGGTGCCCATTGGCCTGGCGATGGGCCTGTCCAGCCGCTGGCGGGGCATCTTCGACCCCATCGTGGAGCTGCTGCGGCCCATCCCGCCGCTGGCGCTGATCCCCCTGTTCATCGTGTGGTTCGGCATCGGCGAAGGGAGCAAGGTGAACCTGCTCCTGTTCGCTGCGGTATGGATCATGATCATCGCCGCCCGCTCCGGAGTGCTGGCGGTGAACACCACCAAGGTGCACGCCGCCTACTCGCTGGGCGCGTCCAAGGCGCAAGTGCTGCGTCACGTGATCCTGCCCAATGCGCTGCCGGAGATTTTCACCGGCCTGCGAGTGGCCATCGGGGTGTGCTGGGGCACATTGGTGGCGGCCGAGCTGCTTGGAGCCAGCTCCGGGCTTGGCTTCACCATTTTCAAGGCCCGCCAGTTCTTCCTGCTCGATCTGATGCTGTCGGCCGTGATCCTCATCAGCATTCTCGGGGTGACCATGGACGTGGCCATGCGCATGGCTGAGAAGCGGCTCATCCCCTGGCGGGGCAAGGGTTGACCAACCCCAATCCGGCCGCGGGCTACGTACCCATCACCGAGTCGTGGCGCCAACAGGCGCGCAACTCCAAAAGGCGGGTGGTGCTGGCCGACGGCGATGACGAGCGTGCCCGGGACGCAGCCCGGTATCTGGATGAGGAAGGCCTGGCCGATCCCGTGATCCTCGACGACCCGGCGAGCTTTTGCTCGCCGGCTGTGCAGGCGCAGGCCGTGATCTCACCGAAAGCCGAGAAGATCGATCTGGGTGATCCACTCCACGTCGCCGCCCTCATGGTGGCTGCCGGCGAGGCCGATGCCTGCGTGGGCGGTGCGAGCCGGCCGACGCCGGACGTGGTGAGGGCCGCCCTGAGTTGCATCGGCTTAGCACCGGGGGTCGACACCATCAGCAGTTGCTTCCTTTTGGTGTTGCCCGACGGGACCCCGATCACCTACGGCGACTGCGGCGTGGTCCCTGATCCCGACCCCGACCAACTCGCCTCCATCGCCATTTCGACGGCCACCACCCATGAGCAGCTGGTGGGGCAGAGGGCTCGGGTGGCCATGCTGTCGTACTCAACCAAAGGGAGTGCCGATGGTTCTCGAGTGGACCGGGTTCGCTTGGCCACCGAGATCGTGCGCCACCGGATGCCGTCGCTGTCCATCGACGGAGAGCTCCAGTTCGACGCGGCCTGGGACCGGGAGGTGGCTGCCGCCAAAGCCCCCGGCTCCGACGTCGCCGGCCGCGCCAATGTGTTCGTTTTTCCCGATCTCGACTCGGGAAACATCGCCTACAAAATCACCGAGCGCCTGGCTGGAGCCCGAGCGTACGGACCGCTGCTGCAGGGAACTGCTCGGGTGATCCACGACCTGTCCAGGGGTTGCAGCGCCGACGACATTGCCACCGTGGCCGTGATTGCTGCTTGTCTGGCCAATAGGGGGGAGATCTGATGTCAGTTAGCTCTAACAGAAACGCTAGAGATGCTAACTTGCCTGTCGGACGGCCTCATGGAACGAGGACGAACAGAGAGGGCAGGGGAACGTGAATCGACGTCAGAACAGCTCGACATCGGCGCGCACGCCACTGGACAGCGCCAAGGTAATTGCCACCGCCGCCCGCATCGCCGACTCCGAGGGGCTCGACCGGTTGACCCTTACCCGGGTGGCCGACGAGCTCGGCGTGCGCCAGCCGGCCCTATATCGCCACGTCGACGGCTACGACGACCTGCTACGCAGCCTCAGCCTGCGGGGTCGGGAGATCCTGGCCCAGAGGCTGGCCGACGCCGCGGTCGGCCTGTCGGGTGACGACTCGGTGGCCGCGGTGGGCCACGCCTGGCGGCAGATGGTGCGCGACCATCCCGGCATCTATGCGGCCACCGATCGCTACCCGTGTGCCGGCGACGCCGAGTTGGAGGCCGCGGTGGAGTGGGTGTTGGCTGTACTCGGCCAAACCTTGCGGGGCTACGACCTCACTGACGAGGATCGGGTGCACGCGGCTCGCGCCCTGCGCAGCGCATTCCACGGATTCAGCCATCTCGAGTCGGGCGATGGCCACCCCTTGCCCCACGATCCCGAGGACACCTTTGAGCACCTGGTTCAACTGCTGTGCGCCGGCATCCATCGTCTTTCCCGCAATCCTCAGATGAGCACGAAGGCCCTCAAGTGACCCGACTCGGGTTCCTCCTGGACAGCGAGAGCTGCATTGGCTGCCATGCCTGCACCGTGGCGTGCAAAGCCGAGCACGATGTGCCTTTAGGGGTCAACCGAACCTGGGTCAAGTACATCGAGACCGGCACGTTTCCCGATGTCAACCGACACTTCTCGGTGATGCGCTGCAACCACTGCGACGACGCCCCGTGCATATCCATCTGCCCCACCAACGCCCTGTTTCGGGCGGACAACGGGGTGGTCGACTTCGACGACGACAACTGCATCGGCTGCAAGGGGTGTATGAACGCCTGCCCCTACGACGCCATCTACATCAACCCGGTCACCAACACGGCCAACAAGTGCAATTTCTGCAACCACCGCATCGAGCAGGGTCTCGAGCCGAGCTGCGTGGTGGTGTGTCCCACCCACGCCATCAAGGTGGCCGACCTCGACGACCCCGGCGACGAGGTCACCAAGTTGATCGCGGCCACCGAAACCATGGTGCGGGCGCCCCAGAAGAAGACGCAGCCCAAAGTGCACTATCGGGGCGCGGAGACCGCGGCGCTCGATCCACTGCGCACCGCCATTGCCGAAGACGGGATGATCTGGGCCGACACCACGGCCCAGCATCCCACCGTGGAACCTGACAGCAACGGGGTGGAGGGCCGCACCGCCTACACCACAGCCCACGAAATGACTTGGAAGGCGAAAGTGTCAAGCTACCTGGTCACCAAGGCGGTGGCTGCGGGATTCATGGCGGTGGCTGCGTTGCTGGTGCTGCTCGGACACGGCAGCGAACAGGTTGCCGTGGGGGTGGCGCCACCGGTGGTGGCAGGGGTGTTCTTGGCCGCCACCGGCGTTTTGCTGGTGGGGGACCTGCGCCAGCCGACCCGGTTCTACTTCCTCATCACTCGGGCCAACCCCCGGTCTTGGCTGGTCAAGGGCGCCGTTGTCCTCGGGGCTTTCGCCTCGGTGTGCGCGGCGTGGTTCGTGGCCGGAGTGGTCGAGTCGGGCGCGGCGCTGACGGTGCTGGCCGGGCCGGCTGCGCTGCTGGCCGCAGCCACTGCGGGTTACACCGCCTTCTTGTTCGCCCAGTGCAAAGGACGCAGCCTGTGGCTCACCCCCTTGCTGTTGCCCACGCTGCTGGCCCAGGCGGTGGTCGCGGGCGGGGCCGGGTACGCGGTGATGGAGCTCGCCGTGGACGGACCCGACCCCCAAGCGGTGCAGTGGGTGCTGCTGGCCGGGGTACTGGCCACTTCTGGGCTCGTGGCGGCCGAACTCTTGTCGCGGGGAGCAGCCGACGTCGAGGCGGCGGTAGCGGTCATGACCCGGGGGCGGTATGCCCGGCAGTTCTGGATCGGAGGGGTGGTGCTGGGGCTGGTTTTCCCTGCGGTGCTGATAATCGTCGGTCTTGCCGCCGATACCGGACCGTGGCCCGCGGCGGTGGCCGGGATCGCAGCGGTAGGGGGCATGTGGTTCTACGAGGACAGCTTTGTGCGGGCGGGACAGTCCGTCCCGCTGTCGTAGCGGTGGTGACTGCACGGTGATCGCACCATGACCGAGCTTCACAGCTACCCTCCGCACGAGACGTGGCACGACGCCACCTCTCTCGACGCCAAGGCCTGGCCCCGCCGGGTGGAGCGCCATCACACTCTGGTGCCCACCACCTGCTTCAACTGCGAGGCCGCCTGCGGGCTGGTGTGCCATGTGGACCATGCCACCGGGCGCATCGACCGCATCGA
The DNA here is from genome assembly GCA_963663255.1 of Acidimicrobiales bacterium. GTDB lineage: Bacteria > Actinomycetota > Acidimicrobiia > Acidimicrobiales > Bin134 > Poriferisocius. The sequence continues at coordinate 92,601 of OY760141.1, read as the reverse complement.
GGGAAATCCTCTGCATCCGGCCAGTCGGGGCCGCAACTGCGCCAAGGGCCCGGCCACGCTCAACCAGATCGACGACCACGAGCGCATCTTGCATCCGCTGCGGCGGGTCGGGGAGCGGGGCTCAGGGCAGTGGGAGCGGGTGGGCTGGGACGAAGCCCTCGAAGACATCGGCGGGCGCATCCGCACCGCCATCGCCGAGGGCCGCCCCAACGAGGTCATGTATCACGTGGGCCGCCCCGGCGAGGACGGCTTTGCCGAGCGGGTGCTCCAGTGCTGGGGGATCGACGGCCACAACAGCCACACCAACGTGTGCAGCTCCAATGCCCGCATCGGCTACCAGAGCTGGATGGGCCACGACCGCCCCTCGGCCGACTTCGCCAACGCCGAGGTGATCTTTCTCATCTCATCGCACCTAGAGGCCGGCCACTACTTCAACCCCCACGCCCAGCGGATCATCGAGGCCCAAGGCCAGGGGGCGACCGTGATCTGCGTCGACCCCCGGTTGTCCAACACCGGCTCCAAGGCCGACTACTGGCTGCCGGCCTGGCCTGGAACCGAGCCCTACTTGTTGCTGGCAATCGCCCGGCTGCTGGTGCTCAACGGCACTTGGGAGCGCGACTTCATGCGGCGCTGGACCAACTGGGAGGTCTTTCTGCGCCAGCGCCACCCGCACCGGCCGGTGGAGTTCGACTCGGTGGGCCCCGCCCTGCTCGACGACTATGCCGCCTACACGCCGGAGGAGGCCGAGCGGGTGTGCGGCGTGCCGGCGGCCCAGATCATCGAGATCGCCCAGATCATCGGCGCCCACCCCACCAAGTTGGCCTCCCACAACTGGCGGGCCGCCGCCGCCGGCAACTTGGGCGGCTGGCAGACGGCCCGGTGCCTGTTCTTCCTCAATGTGCTGACCGGCTCGGTGGGCACTGTGGGGGGCACCACCGGCAACGGCTGGAACAAGTACAAGGCACCCCATCCGAAGGGGGCGCCCCCCTTTGAGCAGTGGAACGAGCTGAGCTGGCCCCGGGAGTACCCGCTGGCCCACCATGAGATGTCGATCCTGCTGCCCCATTTCCTGGCCGAGGGCCGAGGCCGCCTCGAGGTGTACTTCAGCCGGGTGTACAACCCGGTGTGGACCAATCCCGACGGCTTCAGCTGGCTGGAGGCGCTCAGAGACCCCGAAAGGGTGGCCTGCCATGTGGCGCTGACGCCCACCTGGTCGGAGACGGCCACGTTCGCCGACTACGTGCTGCCCATGGGAGTGGGGGCCGAGCGCCACGACGTGGCCAGCTTCGAGACCCACGCCGGACGCTGGATCGGCTTCCGCCAGCCGGTGTTGCGCCGCTTCGCCGAGATTCGCGGCGCCGAGGTGGACAACGGGTCGCGCACCCACGAGTTCAATCCGGGCGAGGTGTGGGAGGAGAACGAGTTCTGGATCGACCTGTCGTGGCGCATCGACCCCGATGGCTCCATGGGCATCCGCCGCTGGTTCGAGAGCATCGAGCGGCCCGGCACGCCGATGAGCGTGGATGAGTACTACGGATCCATGTTCGCGGCGGTTCCCGGCTTGGCCGACGACGCGGAGTCGGCCGGTCAGACCCCGTTGGAGTTCATGCGCGACCGGGGGGCCTATGCCCTCGACGGCGATATGTACCTGCCTTACGAGCGGGAGGTGGATCCTGACGAGCTGCAAGGCTGCCACCTCGACGACGCCGGCGTGTACCGCCGCTCTGGCACTCCCGGCACCTGGTCGGGCTCGGCGGAGGACCTAGCCGGTCTGGATCTGGCCGGCCTGGGGGACGGATCGCCAGCGGTGCAGGTGGATGGCACCCCCAAGGAGGGCTTTCCGACCCCGTCGCGCAAGTTGGAGCTGTATTCGGAGACGCTGGCCGACTGGGGGTGGCCCGAGTACGCCACCCCGACGTGGATTCCGTCGCACGTGCACTGGGAGGACCTCGACCTCGCTGGCAACGAGCGCATCCTGCTGCCCACGTTCCGAATCCCGACGCTGATCCACACCCGGTCGGCCAACAGCAAATGGCTATCTGAGCTCAGCCATCGCCACCCACTGTGGATCCACCCCTCTGACGCCGAGGCTCTGGGCATCGAGGTGAACGGCCTGGTGAGGATCACCACCCGGATCGGCCATTTCGTGATCGGAGCATGGCGCACCGAAGGCATCCGCCCCGGCGTGGTGGCCGCGTCGCATCACATGGGCCGCTGGCGCCTTGATTCCGGCAGCGGCGGTTCGTGGACCGGTGGCGACGCCGACATCACCAATGACGGCACGTTGTGGCGGCTCAGCCGTCGAGGCCGCCCAGAGCGCCATGCCAGCGCCGATGGCGACACCGACCGGATCTGGTGGAGCGACACCGGGGTTCACCAGAACCTGACGTTCAGTGTGCAGCCCGATCCGGTATCGGGCATGCAGTGCTGGCACCAGCGGGTGAGGGTGACGCCCGCTCAACCCGGCGACTCCCCAGGCGACGTGGTGGTGGACACCGCCGAAGCCCGCAAGGCCTACCAGGAATGGCTGGCCAAGACCCGCCCGGCTCCCGGCCCCGGTGGCCTGCGCCGTCCCCTGTGGTATTCCCGCCCGCTCAAACCCAAACCCGCCGCCTATGCGCTCTGATCTCTATTTTCCACCCGATTTCTCACTCAACGGAGGATGAACTTATGACCCGCATGACCCCCAGCGAAGCGTTTGTGGAGACGATGGTCGCCCACGGCGTTGACACCATCTTCGGCATCATGGGCAGCGCGTTCATGGATGCCATGGACATCTTCGAACCGGCCGGCATCGAGTTGGTGCCGGTGGTGCACGAGCAGGGCGCGGCCCACATGGCCGACGGCTACAGCCGAGTGAGCGGTCGCCACGGGGTGGTGATCGGCCAGAACGGGCCGGGCATCTCCAACTGCGTGACCGCCGTTGCCGCCGCGTTCTGGGCCCACAGCCCGGTGGTTGTCGTCACTCCCGAGACCGGGACCATGGGCATCGGCCTGGGGGGTTTCCAGGAGGCCAACCAGCTTCCGATGTTCGAGGAGTTCACCAAGTATCAGGGCCACGTCAACAACGAGCACCGCATGGCCGAGCTGACCGGCCGATGCTTCGACCGAGCACTCTCCGAGATGGGGCCGACGCAGCTCAACATCCCCCGCGACCGCTTCTACGGCGACATCGACGTGGAGATCCCGGTGCCGCAGCGCCTGGACCGGGGTCCCGGCGGCGAGCGCACCCTGAACGAGGCCGCCGAGTTATTGGCCGGGGCCTCGTTCCCGGTGATGATCTCCGGCGGCGGGGTGGTGATGGGGGACGCCGTGGCCGAGACGGTGGCACTGGCCGAGCGGCTCGGCTGTCCGGTGGTCAACAGCTACCTGCACAATGACTCCTTCCCGGCGTCGCATCCCCAGTGGTGTGGGCCGCTTGGCTACCAGGGCTCCAAGGCAGCCATGCGCCTGATCTCGCGGGCCGATGTGGTGCTGGCGTTGGGCACTCGGCTCGGACCGTTCGGCACCCTGCCTCAGCACGACATGGACTACTGGCCCGCCGAGGCCAAGGTCATCCAGGTGGACGCCGACAACAAGATGCTTGGGTTGGTCAAGCGCATCAACGTGGGCATCTGCGGCGACGCCGGCGCGGCGGCCACCGCGCTGCTTCAGCGCTTGGAAGGCCGTGAACTGGTCTGCGATGCCACTCGGGCGCAGCGGGCGGCCGAGATTGCGGCCGACAAGGCCGACTGGGAGGCCGAGCTGGACGACTGGATCCACGAGACCGACGACTTCAGCGTGGACATGATCAAGCAGGCTGCTGAGGAGCACTACAACTGGATGCACCCGCGCCAAGTGCTGCGTGAGCTAGAGGACGCCATGCCTGAACGGGTGATGGTGTCGACCGATATAGGCAACATCAACTCGGTGGCCAACAGCTACCTGCGCTTCGAGGAGCCCCGGTCGTTCTTCGCCGCCATGAGCTGGGGCAACTGCGGCTATGCGCTGCCCACCATCATCGGGGCCAAGAAAGCCGCGCCGGATCGGCCCGCGGTGGCCTACGCCGGTGACGGGGCATGGGCCATGAGCATGGTGGAGACCATGACCGCGGTGCGTCACAACATTCCGGTGACCGCGGTGGTGTTCCACAACCGCCAGTGGGGTGCGGAGAAGAAGAACCAGGTCGACTTCTACGGCCGCCGGTTCGTGGCCGGCGAGCTCGACGGCGGCGAGGACTGGTCGGAGGTGGCCCGGGCCATGGGCGCTGACGGCGTGCGGGTCAACGACCTCGAAGAGGTGGGCCCGGCGCTGACCAACGCCATCGACGCCCAGATGAACGGGGGCCGCACCACCATCATCGAGGCCATGTGCACCATGGAGCTCGGCGACCCGTTCCGCAAAGACGCCCTGAGCCGTCCCGTCCGCCACCTGGACAAATTCGGCGACTACGTCTAAAAGCCAGGGTAGAAGGCCCAGCATCGATGGGGTAGGGTGGACTCGGCCCGGTCCCGGTCCGGTGCCGAGTACGAGGTTGAAGGACCGGACCGGGTGGGCCGAGCCACCCTTCCAGCAGGCTATTGCTTTTAAAGTATTTTCAGTCCTTTCTGGCCAAATCGGCGTCGAGGACAACCCAGCAGGCCAACGAAAGTCCAATGGTTTTGATTTCCCATGTCCGCCGATAGCGTGAAATCGAAAGGATCGATGTAAGGGACCAGACTAAGGACTACAGATAGGACTCAGCAGATGACCAGAAGGCACTACTGGCAAGGCGGTTTGAGCAGGACAATGGCTCTGGTGTTGGTGGTGCTGGTCGCTGAAGTGTCTGTGGTCGCTGCTTCCGCTAGCGCGCAGGTCGAGGGCGTCGCCCCGCCGACACTGGTCTCCAACCACGGCCAGATTGACCCCGACGGTCTTTTGACCCGCGGCGGAACGGTCTTCCAGGGATTCACAACCGGGGGCAGTCCGGGGGGCTATGAGCTGTCGGACGTCAGTGTGGTGCTGCTGGTGCCTCCTCCCGATCCCCCCGACACAGAAGATGTGCACGAGCTGTCGGGGCTCCGGTCCAAAGCAGCGCTCGAACAAGCTGCCCCCGATTTCACCATCGAGATCTGGTCGGAGAAGGGGATCAACATCAAGATGCCTGACGAGCTGCTGTACACGCTGATCACCCCGCCCTCGGTGCCTCTAGGTGAGGCCGTCGCATTCACCGCACCCCCAGACACGGTCTTGGACCCCAACACCAGTTATTACGTCAAGATCATCGGCGCCACCCAAGTGGCCTGGGACATGGACCGCGAGGTCGACGCCGGCGCCGCCGAAGGTTGGAGCCTCCACACCGGCCTCATGTACCAAAGCGTGGGCGCCAACACATACATCACTTATGTCCCAAACGCCATCATCGCCGTCCGGGGCACCGCGTTGTAGGAGCCTGATGCTGTGATTTAGGGCATCAGCACGACGCGGCAGGAGGTGAGAATCTCCTCGATATAGAGCCGAGCTGGCCTGGTGCCGAGGTCTCGGACAAGGGGTGGTAAGGGTTCAGTCCTCGAAGACCGGTGGGCGCTTCTCGGAACGGGCCAGCACGGCCTCCTCGAAGTTGCGAGTGGTCATTCGCACCAGCAGTTGGGCATTCATCTCCGAGCGCATGTGGGCCGCGTAACTGGATGCCTCCAAACCGGCCCAGAGCATCCGCTTGGTGAGCTCGGTGCCGGGTCTGCTGAAGGCGGCGATGCGGGTGCCGATCTCGTAGCAACGCTCTAGCAGGCTGGCAGGCGGCACCGTCTCGCTAACGAGTCCGATGCGGGCCGCTTCGTCAGCATCGACGTCTCGTCCAGTGAGCATGATCTCGAAGGCACGCGACGACCCGATCGCCCTGGGCAGAGTGAAGCTGAGACCCAGTTCGGCCGCAGTGAGGCCGTTGTTGATGCCAGCAGCCCGGAAGTAGGCCTCGGTTGACGCTATGCGTATGTCGCAGGCCAAAGCGAGACACATCCCCCCGCCAATAGCCGCGCCGTTGATGGCCGCGATCACTGGCTGGTGCAGGTCGCCTACCAGCTCGATGACCTCGTGGAGACGGTCGGCGGCCCGGTGGGCGATCGATGAAACAGTGAGGCCTTCGATGTAGGGGACCCGGCCCGAACTGACCAAGTCAGCACCGGAGCAAAAGCCGTGACCGGCGCCGGTGACCACCACCGCCCTAACGTTGTTGTCGTTGTTGACGTCCCTCAGGGCATCGGCAAGAGGCAGCATCACGTCGAAGGCCATGGCGTTCATGCGCTCGGGCCGGTTCAGCGTGACCAGCGCGATGTCGGGCCGGGGGTGGTCGATCAATACGAAGTCGTCTGTGGAGGTCACAGCAGGCGACGGTATCAGCCGCGCACCGCGTCCGGGATCGGTCTCGATCAGGCGGGATTGATGTACAGCTCCCATTGGGTCCCGGGTGCCCCCCAAACCTGAAAGGAGATGTCGCCCGGTACCATGTCCGCGTCGGTCAGCCCGATAGACAGGAGATAGGTCGCCCCGCCGGACTCGCGCTCAGTGTCGATCATCCTCTCGATGAAGTCTGGGCCGTCTGCGTCAACTGAGAGGTAGACCGGCTCCCCGTCGTCGCCCACGTTGCCGCTCCAACCGAACGAGATTTGCCAAACGCCCTGCTCCAGAGAGACAGGGCCGACTGTTGCGTAGCCCTCAGTCCCCTCGAAGTACGCGTACACCTCATCAGGCGACAGCCCTTCGGGAAGGCTGTCCGAGACCTCCTCGGCACCAGCCAAGCCATCTGAGTCCCCGGCGGAAGCCAACTCCTCAACGTCGACGCCCGCTTCCTCCAATTCGGCTTCCAAGTCCTCCAGCATTTCTTCAATCTCTTCTTCGGTCTCGGGTATATCCAGAGCTTCTGAACTCGACACAGCGCCACCGCCATCGTCATCGCCGATGGGCGCATCTTCGGTGATGGCATCGCTGCCAGGAGTCGCAGCTGCCGTCGGGGTCGACTCAGCCGGTGCTGACGCAGGTGGTGCCCCCGAATCGCCACCACAAGACGCGAGCGCTCCCAGTGCCAGAACCGCCAACAGCGCCAAGACCTTCGCACTCGCCTTCATGGGCATCTCCTCACACAGCTCCAAAGAGGCAATCGCCTGGGCACCTCCTGCCCCATCGATGCCATCTGATAATAAAGCTTATGATCAACACGGAAAGTCCGCCCAATCCGCCTCAGACCGACGCCACCCACCGCGGAGCAGCAGAGGTACACCGCCGCCGCGTCGCTTCACTGCTGGATTCCCTAGCGGACCGCGGCTAGCGGCTGCGAGCAGCTCACGGCGGAAACATCGCTCGCCGCCTCGATGATGCGATGCGTTGCTGCGAGCGCAGCACTAGGGCTCGCGACAAACGATGAACAGCAACAACAACAATTCAAGATCAGCCCTACGCCATACCCGGGGACTACCAGTATTTGGCCCGCGGGCACGCCTACCCGGATAGATTTGGCATGTGCCGGCACCGGAGCAGCCTGTTCGCAGCGACGCAGTGTTGCCCGCGAGAGGTTCGACCCAGGTGGACATGCGGCTGCTAGAAGCAGCCGCACAAGAGTTCATCGAGCGCGGCTACGACGGAGCCCGGGTTGTCGACATTGCCCGCCGAGCCGGATTGACAACAGGAGCGATCTACGCGCGCTGGCGCGACAAGTCCGAGATGATGGTCGCCGCGTTGGACCACATCTTCGCGCAGCTACTCCCCAATACAAGGTTCGATGACTCGGAAAGCCAAGCGTCACCTCCAGACTTGATTCGGTTGCTGGGAGCGCAACTGCTGGAGCCCAACAAACGAAGGGAGGTGTTGGCGCAGGTATTCGGCAGCGCTCGCAACAACGAAAAGATCGGCGATTGTCTTGAGCGATTCATCAACGAAGAAGCTGAACAGGTCATAGCCATAGTTGAAAATGGCAAGAAAGACGGGTTTGTCGACCCGCGGCTCAGCACCGCTGCCATAGCTTTGCTGTGCCAAGCAACCGCGTTCGGCGTTCGCTTGCTCATATTGGGAGGACTGAAGGATCACCATGTCCCGTCGCCAAGCGAGTGGGACGAACTGCTGGTGAGGCTGATCGGCTCGGTTGCCCCGCCCAAAACGGCTGACCCCTAGCGCCGAGCAGTTGCCAGTCGAGCGAGTGCAGGCCCAAGGGGTTGGGGGTTTCGGGATGGGTTGCTCGCCGTGGTGGATAGAGGCGACCGCAAACAAGCAGACAAACACCGAGCCTGCCCCAGAAACCCGCCGCTACAGCCGCTCCAAAGCTGATTGCCGTGAAACTCGAACTTCGCCGGAATCCACCCAAGGTGATGCGTCGCTGCCTGTTTGAGAGACTCGCGGAGCCCGCGCACTTGGCCCTCGTCCACTATCGCTCCCACGATCTGAAGACAGCGGTGCCGCTTCAGGCTCCCGCGAGCCGATCCGGTCTCGTCGATGTATACGAACCGAGCCATCAACGAATGCTACGAAAGGCGGCCGCCTCGCCAGCATTTGGATGCCGCTTCCCGGCTGAAGCCAGCGCCCCTCCAAGCCGTGTGCGCTCCCATGCGGCCAAGGCCGTCAATGCGCCTCGCTGTAAGGCGGCGTGCGGCGGGCTATTGGTTAGGGGCGAGGGCATCGATGGCGGTGATCCATCGGGTGGCACAGGCGGTGGTGTAGGGCGGCGCTGGCGCGTAATCGCATAGCCTGCGGTTTCGACCAGCCCGGGGTATGGGCTTGCGACGCTGTTCAGCTCTTTGTGCAACGGTTCACTGTCGAAAGCGTATTGCGAGACTCCCCAGACATTGCACACAACCACCTGCGCATTACCCGGTGAGGTTCAAAATGGGCGCAGAAGACGACACTTTCAGGCTGATGCGCCGCACGGTGATCTGCGTGTCCGCGCTGGTCATGCTCAGCACCACGTTCGACTGGGTGCGGTTCTCGGGAAACGAAATAGTTCTCTCGCAGCGCGAGGTAGCCGGTCTGAGAACGTTCACTGTGACCGTGTACAGCATTCCCGGCACGAATCTGGTCGAGGGCATAGCAGTGTTCTTCCTCGGGTTGCTGGCAATCGGCGGTGTGCTGGTGTCAAGGCACATGGGCCTGAAGTGGGCGGCAGCCGTAGCGCCTCTGTGCGGCCTGGCCATCGCGGGCATCGCTATCTACAGCGCGATCATTCTCAGCACGCTCGCTGGCGATGTCGAGCCGGCGGACCTAAGGGTCGGATTAGGCCTCTGGTTCATCCTGTTCGCCGGGCCACTAATCCTCGGAGTGTCGTCCATGATGGCGCTAGAGGTCTTCAAGCCGAAATTCTGTTCCAAGTCCGCAAGGGAGTAGACCGCCAGACCTCGATCACGTCGGGGCCGGCCTGGTCAAGGTCTTGGGGAAGCAGAAAAGGCTCGCCGGACTCGAGAGCTCTACCGCACCCTTCGAGCCGCCCTCGCCGCCCTCCCAATCCGCACTTGGACATCGGGTCTGTCAGACGCTCAATACCCGGGGAGGTTCACCATGTCTGCTGCTGCTTCCCGTTCCGCCATTGGTGGAATCAGTCATGGCGTACTCTCGATGGTGCTTTGGGTACTAGCAGCCTCAGCGGGCGGCCATTGTTTGGTGGTATAGACCCGGCAAACCTCCCAGGGCGCATCAGCCTGCGCAATCCCTTAGAAGGTTCAGCCAGTTGACGTAACCTAGCCTCGCGATCCCTAAGGCCGCGGGCGAAAGGCAGTCGTTGGAGCACTCTCACCATCACCACGAAATCCGCGAGGCGTCAAGACGCAGCCTATTGATTGCTTTCGCCCTGACTGCGCTGCTCATGGTGGCGGAGATCGTCGGCAGCATCGTCTCGGGCAGCTTGTCGCTGCTAGCCCACGCAGGGCACATGTTCATCCATGTGGCGAGTTTCGCGTTGGCTCTGTTCGCGATCCGGCTGGCGAAGCGTCCGGCCTCGGTCCATCGGACCTACGGCTACAACCGAGCGGAGATTCTGGCCGCGGCCGCCAACGCACTGTTGATGTGGCTGTTCGCGGCCTACATCGTGTGGGAGGTGATCAACCGCCTCACATCCGATGATGGCGATGGCCACGACCACCACCATGAATTCGAGGGCGGCACCGTGTCTGTGCTGGGAGCACTGGGGATTGTTGTGCAGCTTTCCATCGCCTACGTTTTGAGCCGTTCCTCGAAGCGGAGCCTCAACGTCGAGGGAGCGATGCGCCACGCAGTCGTGGATGTGGTCTCGTCTGCGGCCCTGGTTGTCTCGGGCCTTATCGTGGCGGTCTTCGGCGAAGCGGAGTGGGTCGAGAGCGTCGATCCGACCCTCAGCTTGATCCTGGCGATGCTCATAGTGGGCAGTTCGTGGCAGTTGGCGTCATCGGTGCTGTTGGTGCTGATCGAGGGCACCCCCGAGCACCTCGACTTGTACCGGCTCTGCCACGACATGGAGGAAGTACCAGGTGTGACAGTCGTGCACGACGTCCACGTGTGGACAGTGACGTCGGGCTATGTCTCGCTCACTGCCCATGTGCTGGTAGACCCCGACCACGAAGGTGACCACAGCGATATGCTGCGGGCGCTTCGGCGCGTTGCTCGCGAAGACCACGGCATTGCCCACTCCACCATCCAGCTGGAGACATCGGTCACCGACTGCGACGAGGACCACCACGTCGACCACCTGCTGCAACGCGAGAAAATCCGTCGCAGCCGCCGTTGGGTTTTCTCCGGAATCTCCAACTAGCTGTCCAGCCATGGCGGGCCATTCGCCAGGTCCTTCCTCCCATTTCGCACAAGCAGGAAGGAGCGAAGTCCCATGAGGCTACGATGTGTGGCTGGATGGAGGCCCCCCTCTCTTTCGTATGGAGCCCCTTTTGTAGCCCCAGTACAGCGGGGGTGGGGAACACCCCACGGCGAATGCTCCGCGTTGGATGCCGGAGTCCCCGGTCCGGCGTTTGTGTACCAGGGAGCGCACGATGAACATGACCACGAGCCATACCCTGAACAGTCCGAGCGCGAGTGCGTTCATCATGTGGTGATCCTCTGAGGGTCGCGGTGGTGGAGGAGGCGCAGAGCGTTGGCAACCACGACGAGGGTGCTGCCTTCGTGGGCGATGACGGCGATGCTGATGCCGGCACCGGCGATGGTGAGCGGTATGAGGACAGCGACGACGCCGAGGCTGAAGTACAGGTTCTGTTTGATGGTGCGGCTAGCTCGGCGGGAGAGGCCGACAGCCGTGGGCAGGCTGGCGAGGCGATCGGCGAGCAGGGCGATGTCGGCGGTCTCGAGGGCGACATCGCTGCCGGCGGCGCCCATGGCCACCCCGACATTGGCGGCTGCCAGCGCGGGGGCGTCGTTGACGCCATCACCGACCATTGCGACGCCGTCGGCCGCTGCGAGTGCGTTGACGGCGTCCACCTTGTCGGCGGGCAAGAGGCCGCCGTTGGATTCGGTGATGCCGACATGGGAGGCGACGGCGGTGGCGACACGTTGGTTGTCGCCTGACAGCATCACGATTCTGTTGATGCCGAGGGCTCGCAGGGCATCGATCGCTGGCCGGGCGTCGTCGCGGGGGGTGTCCATAACGCCGAGCACCCCCAGGAAGCGGGGCCCGTGGGCCACGATCATGGTGGTGCGGCCGCGTGATTCAAGCACGGTTTGGGTGTTGACGATCGGCTCGGGGACCTCGAGGCCGTCGAAGAGAGCGAGGTTGCCGATCATGACGTTCTCCCCGTTGACGGTGGCGGTGATGCCCTTGCCGTTGACCGCAGTAACGTCGGAGGCGAGTGGGACGGGCTGGCCGTCGAGTCTGGGTTCGATGCCGGAGGCGATGGCCCGGGCGATGGGGTGATCGCTGAGACGCTCGACCGCAAGCGCAACAGCGAGCAGATCACCCTCGGTCGTGGGGTCGGCGGGTCCGATGTCGGTGAGAACAGGGCGCCCTTCGGTCAGGGTGCCGGTCTTGTCGAAGGCGATGGCGTCGACAGTTCCGAGGGCTTCGAGTGGCCCGCCGCCCTTGACCAGGATGCCGGCGCGGGCGGCCCGGGCGATCGCGGCCAACACCGCGCTGGGGGTGGCGATGGCCAGAGCACACGGGCTGGCGGCCACCAGCACGGCCATGGCGCGGGCGAAGGAATCAGCGAACGCCTCCCCGGCCAGCGGAGGGACAACCAACAGCCCGACGACGAGGGCCAGCACCGAGGGGACGAAAACACCGACGATGCGCTTGGTGAGCTGCTGCGTCGGCGAGATCTGGGTCTCGGCCTCAGCTACGAGTTGCACGACCCGGGCGAGCGTCGAGTCGGCAGCGACACGCAGCGCCATCACCTCGATCGCGCCGGGCCCGTTCAGGGTCCCTGCGAAGGTCCGATGCTGCGGCCCGATGGCGTCTACGCCGGAGAGCGCGTCGGCAGTATCAGCAACTGCGGTTTTGTCGACCGGGACGGACTCGCCGGTCACCAGCGACTCGTCGATGGCGGTCACGCCGGCCACGATGAACCCATCGGCGGGGATCCGCTCATTGGGCCGCACCACCACGACATCACCCACCACCAACTGCGTAACCGAGACCTCGATATCGGGGTCCTCGCGTCGGCGCGCCGTTGCCGGAGCCAGCTCGCCGAGCGCTTCGATCGCGCTGCGGGCTCGGTTCATCGCGTAGCCCTCAAGGGCGTGTCCCAGCGAGAACAACACCAACAAGAGCGCGGAATCCGACCAGTGCCCGATGAAGGCCGCGCCCACCGCAGCGATCAGCATCAACTGATCGATGTCGAACACGCTGGTCCGCGCCGACAGCCAAGCATCGCGGGCCACGAAGACTCCCGTCGCCACCGCCGCGATCACGTACAGCATCGTCACCGGGCCATCGAGATCGCTGAACCAATCCAGTCCCCGCGCCACCAGATACACGACCAACGACACCACCGCCGCAGCCAGTTCGGCCCGGCTGACGCCGTGCCCACGATCATGGCCGTCGCCAGGTCCATGACCCTCTCGGTGATCGTCGTGGCGGCGACCTTCGCCGTCAGGAGCTGCTTGCGTGCCTAGGCATAGTCGTTGCAGCGCCGCGCTGATCGCCGTCTCGTCCATCGCTTCCTTGTTGCCTGCGCCGGGCACCATGCCTTCGACCGTCCCGAGTCAGCCCCATCGAGGCCAGGCGGCCTCGAGCTCCCGCACACGCACGCTCTGGCGCGCCTCTGCTGTCAGCTCATCGATGCGTTGATCGATCGACGACGGGACTCGCCGCCTCACCGCTCGACATCCTGGCCATGGGCCACGTGCTCTCGCGACAGATCCAACACCAAGCGAACGTGCGCGTCGTCGAGGCGGTAGAAGATGTTGCGCCCATCGCGCCGATTCCGCACCACTCCCGCCGCCCGCAACAGGCGCATCGCCTGCGACACCTTCGTCTCGGAGGTGTCCACCACAGCGGCGATGTCACACACGCACAACTCGCCGGCCTCCAACAACGAACACAAGATCCGCACCCGCGTCGGATCACCCAAGAGCCGGAACATCTCCGCCAACGCAGCCGCCTCCTCGACACCGACCAGCGACTCCGAGACAGCTGCAACTCTGGCGTCATCCACACGACGCTGAGCACACGTCTCGTTACCAACTGATACCTTCATATCTCTGAAGATATCAGTATATATGGGCGGAGTCAACCGTCTGTTTCGCCTGTGCCGGTGTAGGGGCCCGTGCAAAATTGACCCGTCCCGCTAAAATCCGAGCTACAGCACCAAAATCGCGCCAGCCCGCCCACGTAGGCGTGTGCGCGAAATGGTGAACTCCCTGCTTGAGGGTTCGCGGAGATCGTGCTTTGGAACGCTTTTTGCCCGATTTTGGCGCGTTCTCTCTATTTCCCCAGTCCAGAGGGTTGTGGGTTTGTCTTGGAGCATTGGTGGCCTGCGCTTTGAATTCGTAGCCGCGACCGGTTTGTCCGCCGATTGTCACAGGGTTGCTCACCCGTGGCCGCCGCAGCCTCGCCTCATGGCGGGGTCCTAGCCACCTTCCCTGACCAGGGCCTACCCGACCGATTTTGGGGGTGCCCCACTTGAGAGAAGGGGGGTGCTCCACTTGAGGGCTGAAGGATAGCTTGATAGTGCTGGTGCCTGTGGCTGAATTCGAGCACGACGCTGGCCCTGAGCTGGGGGAATGAGACTTGGGTAAGCGGATACCTCGACGGTGCGATTGGCAGCAGACCGGCCAACTCGAAATACAACTCCCGTGTGGGTTCCTTGACAAATGCCCGGAGCAAACAAATTGAACAATCGGTGGTGTGGGCGGGGTGAATTGCCCTTCCAACGGGGGAACAGCCCAGCCGCAGGTGCCTCGGAATCGCTGCTGCCCCTCGTTACACTGAGTCGACGGTCCTCGTCTCGGGCCGGGAATACAGGCAACCCCGGACTGCCGTGAAGGATTGCCAAATACCGGGGGCAGATCAGCAATGCAAGACGAGTTTGAAGAAACTGTAGAGATCGGGCGCGAGAACGAGAAATTCATCAGTTGGGGTAAAGCCTGGTGCGTCCACATCCGCAGGGATCGCGCTGGCATGGGTGTCGGCATGATTGAGGAGCAAACCGGCCTCCCGGTAGCTGGCGGCAGATTTGCGTGCGACTTTGCCAGAGAATCACTGGGGTTCTCTGGGATGCGCTTAGCGGATTCAGCACTCGTGTTCTACGAGAACAACTGTGTCGGATGTACTGAACGTTCTCCGGGAGACAGGATTCCAAATCTCGGCACATGGGCTGATGGGGTCATTGCCGAACGCTCACAACGGCAAGCTGCCGAAGCGGAAGCACGGCGTTCAGAAGACGAAGAGCGCTACCGACGCTCAGCAGAACGCACGCGCCTGGGGGCACCGATCACTGCTGCCGCCCAGAAAGTGATCGAGGCAGTGAACAAGCTCGATGCCGACTCGTCGGACACGGATGCAGCCGACTTCCTTCGAGACGCTGCTCGTTTAGCGCCTGATTCCTTCCCCGAGGCCGTCAAGAAGATGCTCTACAGTGACGCACAGGTGCTCAAGCGGCCGGTGCTGCTGGAAGCCCTTGTGCTGCTGGACTCGCCGAGTGATCCTCCGGCTTTGCATCCTCTATGTGTTGACGCAGTTGCCGATGGCTGGGCGCGCGCGGAAGGACTCCTGTATCTCAGTGAACATGGCACCGCTGATGACCTCGCCAACGATGACTTCCTAAGAGCCGTGATTGCCCAAGCAGCATCCTACGGAACCCTTTTTCATCGCCAATTAGGTGATTGCACTGCCTTGCTCCACTACCACACACTCGACGAAGAAGCGGTGGAGGCAAAGCTCTCGGAACTGCTGCGCCGCGGGGAAGCATGGCTGCGAGACAGGGCGGCAACCGCCAGCCATGCACTCATATCCTCTAGGCCCGAAGCCGGGGAACGACTCGTGCCAGCGCTATTGGACGGGCTGCGACACTCTGATGGCGCGGATACCACGACCGAAGTCGCCGCTGAGATTGCTTCCACAGCTTCACTGGTGTTGATGGGTCCGTCTCTTGGTGCCAAAGTCGCCGTAGCAACAATTCAACACCGCTGGACTGGTGGATCGCCTGAATACCGCGAGCGCCTGATCGACTGCTTCGCCAAGATCGACCCCACAAGCCCTCTTGACCGAGTGGTGGAAGCCTCAGTCCTCCAAGCCGCACGCGATCTCGCCTTTGACGCCTTGTCGGAGTCCTACGACCCGGAACTCCAGCCCGATTTGGACGACTACCGGCTCAAAGCCGCTGACCTCCTCCGAGTCGCGACCAAACTACACCCACCCCCATCCCCGTCAAACGACTTGCACTTGCTCCTGACCTGGGTCGAGCACAGGCGCGTCCTTGGCGAACTTATGACCGACGTTCCCCCGGCTGGTGACCCGATGCGACCGTTTGCTGTCATGGCAAGCTGGGCGAAGGTCACCAGAATGGTTAGCGACATTGGGGGTGCGGCTGTTTCAGCTGGGCACCGCAATCCGGGAGAGTTCTTAAGAACATGCGCTGACATCTACGACAGTTCGGTGTCAAACGAGGCCGTGCAGGCGGAAATGGTAGGCGTTGCCGGTGGGGCCGCATCCGAATACCCCAATCACATCAACGACGGTCTCCCGCTCATCTACAAGGCCATGCTCGGCACGCCTCTAGCAGTTCGCCACGCTGGCATGAAGGCAGCGCAAGAGATTCTCCGGCATATCCCCCCTGAGAGCATCCCCCACCTCTTTGCCCAAGGAGTCGCGACTGGCCTCAATGACAGGTATGCGAGAGTGCTAGCTGAGGCCACCAAAGCAATCCAACGTGTGCCAGTCGACCTCATCGACTGCCCCAAGGCCGTGAAGCGGCTCCTCCAGGTCGCTCGGTTTTTTGCGAAAAACCGGGAACACGACCAATTGGTGCAAGATGCGCTAGGCGCTGCCCTTTACCTTGTCCAGCATGATCCGGGATCACTGCGATCTGTAACCAAGGAAGCGCTAGAAATAGTCGACTTGATGCCGCCTGACAGTGCCCGACAAGCCCTTCGATGGCTGGGCTCGCTACAGGCAGAGAATGATTGGGCCGATGTTGCAATCAGAGCGCTTCGCATGGACGACGACCCCATGTACGAGTCTTATCCACATGACGCTAGGGGTGAACTCCTAGATTGTATTTCACTCCAAGGACTCAACCCTTCTCAGATTGAGGCGCTTGCTAGCACAGCAGCAGAGGTAGGCCGTTCTGGCTATGAACTAAGTCGTCGGTTTGCCGACACCCTTTCAGAACTTGGGCGACCCAGCTTGGCTGCTGAGGTGCTCCGCTCCCACGGCGACGAGATACCCGATACGCCTGAGAACCGCTGGCGACGGCGGTCGGTTGACCTTGTGCGGTTGCGATTCGAGCTAGAGGCTGCCATCGCCTCTGATGACAGCGCGCAACGGTCAAGCATCGCAGCAGAAGCTAAGAGTCTGTGCGACGAGGAGGAGTTCAGTGCCGCGGACTCCTATTCGCCCGAAACAGCAATGGCGACCGGCGACACCATAGGCGAGATGATCGACGCGATCTCCAGAGGTTCCAGAACAAAGAGCGACATATCTGCCCTTCGAGCACTTCAAACCCGGGCGACACTCGTCGACACCCTGGACAAGATTTCAGCGAACCAGGGCGTCTCAGCCGACACCCTCGAAACGGTGCGGGCTGAGTATGCGAAGCACTCTAATGCTGGCCCTGAGGGCGATGTGGTCTGGGCCTTCTTGTCAATAGTCGAATCGCTTGCCTTCGGTGTCCGTTGGTTGAGTGCTAGTTGGAACGCGGAAGCCGACGCGGAACGCTTTGCCGGTGCTGCACGCCTCCACTCCGAAGCGGTAGCCAAACAAACACAAGATGTTTGGCCTGCTGACCTGGTGGCGGCAGCCGAAAAGCTCGCCAGGCTCAATGACCAAGACACCCCCGCTGAAGTGGCGGCCATCCTAAGGCGTGTGCCGCTTCCCCCACGCTTCACAAGCAAGCCTCAGAAATCAACCCCAATGCCGGATAAAGGCCAAGACCCGCCGACATACACAGCAGCGCTCCTGGTCCGATTGCATGGCGAGCCAGTTATGCGTCCAACAGTCCTTCGCCCTGGTGCCATGCACCAACTCCAGGTAGAGGCGCGTGTAGCTGAGTGGCCCGGCAACGCCGACACGCTCGAAGTGGAGTTCCTTTCTGTGCATCCCAAGGACTTCCTCTACTCATCGAAACTGGCCTTCACCCCAGACCAGCTACAGCAACCCCTCGAAATTCGGATTGCAGGCGAACGTCCCTCAGCTGACCCCCCTCTCAGCCTGACCGCCCTGGCGAGATTCCGCGGCGGAGGAGAACTGCTGGACACCAGGCTGGCAGGTAACACCACGCTCGAACTGGCAACACACGACACTAAGACCGCCACACCACCGGCCCAACCAGAAGCAGCACGGCGACTCCAAGAAATGATGGACGAACTGCGATACGCATACCCGGACCAACCCGAGGAGGACATACAGGACATCAGCCTCATATTGGCAGGAGTGTTGAGATTCGCCCATGACGCGCTGGATGACAGGCTAGGAGCACAAGAGGATATTGACGAGGCATGGTTCCAGAGGGAACTTCGGTATTTTCTCCGGGCCGACCCCGACATAGGTGCTCGCCTAGAACAACGTGCGGGCAGGGCAGGAGGGCAAACCGACCTCCTTCTCGGGAAGACAGTCATCGAGCTGAAAGCGGAGAAGGAGACCCCGATCACACTTGAGGCCGCAGAGTCCCGATTCACCGCCCAGGCCACCCAATACGCGTCGGCTGGCGATTCGCGAGTCTCCCTGCTTGTCGTCCTCGATGCGTCCCCCAAACGCGCTCCCGCAGGAGTGATGGGCAACGACATGAAATGGACCTACCCAGAGATCGCCAGCGGACCCGACCCCACGTTTCCCTCAATTGTCGGCACAGTCATAGTACGAGCCGGGTTCCCTCGCCCGAGCGACTTCAGTCGATGACGGGGATGAAGCTCAATGGCGTGTGAACTGTGGGCAGGGCTGAATTCTGCTCTACCACTCCTGTGTTGATCCACTGCCTATTGGTCGTCGAGGTCGAACAAGGCGGACAGGTCTTCGCCGGAGACGGCATCGTGGCCCAATGTGCCATTTCTGGTTTGCCTGTCCAGTTCTTCCTCTTGGACGAGCACGCGTTGAAGCACGTCATCTGGGATCGAGTACCCGTGCGGGCGAGCCGCAGCGCTGCTCTTCCGCCGCCGAAGCGGCATCATGGCTTGCAGCTTTTCAAACCTCACCAGATGCCAGCTCCGTCGTCGTCTTGCCCACACAGGCAAGGATAGCTGTGTATAAGGCCCCCTTCTGATTGCGCCAGGGTTGCCGCTGGCGGTCTGGGCCGGTCTCCTCGCAGGGAGGTTCGGCTTCGTTGTGCGGCAATAGGGCCGGTTCGCTTTTCTCGGAAGGCGATGCTGTCTTTCGGCGCTGTTTTCTTTGTGTCGGGGTTGGAACATTTCTTTCCGAAAGAGGCCGGTTAGCGCTGTTTTTTCTGGTTGTTGTCTCTGGGTTTCGCTAATTCAGTGGTATGGCGTTTCCCCAGGGTAGGGGGTGTGTGGCGGTAGCGGCGGTTCTTCGGCGGCTGGGGCTGTTCGCGTCTTGTGCTTGCGGGAATTCCATTTCTGTTTTTTGCGGGTTTCGGCGCGGGTTTTCTGATTTTTGTTCTTCCTGGTCGCCGTGTGTTTTCGGCGGGTCATAGGGGTGTTGTCGGGGGGTAAGTGTCACTGGTGCTTCCCATACTTGCCCGCTCATGTCAGCCGCAGAAGAAGCCAAGCAGAAGTCCCCGAGCGCCGGTGCTGCTGGTGGTGGTCCGTCGGTGCCCGGCGCGCCCGTTGGGGCGGGTCGCCGGGTGGTGGTGTGCGATGGGGTGCGGGGGGTGTTCGCCCGGCGGGCCGATGGGCGGTGGGGTTTGGCGAACGGGGCGGAGTTGGCGGTGTTGGAGGGTTTGGGCGGCCCGTCGGAGGCGATCAGCCGTCTGCGGGGGTTGGGGGCGGCGTTGGAGGCCGCTGTGGCGGGTCCGGGCGATCTGGTGGCGCTGGGCCGGTGCCTGCGGGGGTTGGAGTCGAGTGTGGAGGTTTATGCGGCAAGGGTGCCTGTGTATCTGGTTGCGGCGGTGACGGCGGCGTGCGCCCGGTGGGACCACCCGAGGGCGTCGGATTGGCTGTGCTGGGTACTGGCCTCCCGACTTGAGGGGAACCTGTCGGCCGGTTCGGGGGTGGGGCCGGGCTGGCTGGGCTGGGACATCGAATATTTTGATTCGCCCCGGAGGGCCTGGTGGAACGGATGCGGGTGGCTGGAGGGCCTCGGCGACGGGTTCTGGGGACAACTGGCACACCACCGCGACGAGAGGGTGCGCCTCGCCGCGGAGGCCAGCGACCCCGGCACATCCCCGGCGAGGCTCGCCGAGCTGGCCGAGACGCCGTTCTCAGAGGTAGCCGATCTGGTGTGCTCTCATCCCCGCACACCGGCTCGGACGATGAAGAATCTGTGCCGGGTCCCGGGAGAGAACAGGTTTGTGTGGCGGACAGCGCAGAACAACTCGGCGGACCCGTCGGTGCTGCGCTGGCTGGCCAACGGCCAGCACCGGCGGTGGAACCTGGGGGCAGCGGAGTGGCGGCTGTTGTGGCTGTTGGCGTTGAACGCGAACACCCCCCGCGACGTGCTGGGACGGCTGTCGCGCGGAGCGGACAGCCCAGTGTTGAGCTGGGTGGCGGGCCATCCCAGCGCCGGTCAGCGAACCCTGGAGCGCCTCGCCCGGCACAACAGATGGCAGGTGCGCCGCCCCGTCGGATGGCACCCGTCTGCTTCTGACCGGCTCATAGCCCGCCTCGCCGAAGACAAGCGCCGCGAGGTCCGCGCCGCTGTCGCAGAGCGCCGCGATCTCCCCGACGGCGTGCTGGATCATCTGGCAGGCGACCGGAGCCTGGTGGTGCGCGCCTCCGCGGCCGCCAACCCTGATCTGTGCGAGCGCCTTGTGCGCCGCCTGGCCCAAGACCCCCACCCCGGGGTGCGCCGGGAGATCGCCCGCCGACAAGACACCCCCGAAGACGCGCTCGTCTCTTTGGCCGCCGATCCCGACCGCGGTGTTCGCGCAGCGCTGGGAGAGAATCCGTCCGCCCCGCCCGAAGCCGTCGCCCTCCTCGCGGGCGACACCGACAATCGGGTCCGAACAGCCGTCTCCTATCACCCCGAAGCCCCGGTGGGGGCGATCAGGCGCTTTGCCCGCTCAAAAGACGGGTGGCTGCGGTGGGGCGCAGCCGCGAACCCCTCAACCCCGCCCGAGGTGCTGGAAGCCCTGGCAGACGACTCAGACACCGATGTGCGAGACACCGCCGTCCGCAACCCCAACCAGGACCAGGCCGTGCTGGAGCGCCTCGCCCAGCACCACGACAAATTCGCCCGCCATGCCGTCGCCGAGAACTCCGCAGCGTCCGACCGGCTCATAGCCCGCCTCGCCCAAGACGACTGCGTTGTCGTGTTCGCCGCAGCCGCCGAAGCCCTCGCCGAGCGCCGCGCCCAGAACACGGCCCCAACAACTGCCAGAGGGGCCGCGGCATGAGAGCGCCGAAAGCACCACCGCCAAATGGGGCGGGGCAGATCGCGAACCACAACCAGAAAGGACAAGGAAATGAGTGAGGACCAACAGGAGCCACAGCCAGACGAACAGCCATCAGGCGAGCTGGTCGCCGGGTCGCAACGAACGGTGCTGGCCGCCATGCAGGCGCTATTGGCGGCTCGGGTGCCAGTGCTGTTGTGGGGCGATCCCGGCACCGGCAAGACCGAGACCATCGAGCGGTTCGCCGCCAAAGCCGGATGGAAAATCCAGACCGTGGTGGTGTCGCTGCACGAGGCGACCGATTTCGGCGGGCTGCCCGTCCGCACACCAGACGGGGTGGCATTCGAGCCGCCCGCCTGGGCGCGCCGCATCGCCGCTTGTGAGGAGCCGTCGGTGGTCTTCCTCGACGAGGTGAACACCGCCCCGCCAGCCGTGCAGAACGCTTTGATGCGGGTCATCCTCGAAGGCCGGGTCGGCCAGCTCGACTTGGGCGCAGACGTGCGGTTTGTCGCCGCCGCGAACCCGCCCGAGCACAACATCGGCGCGTGGGACCTGTCCGCGCCTTTGGCCAACCGCTTCGCCCACCTTCGCTGGCCCGTGATCTTGGACGAGTGGAAACGCGGCTACCTCACAGGATGGGCCGACACCGGCCCGCTCCACATTCCCGCCGACACGGCCCCCGACCCCAAAACGGTCGCCGAGCACAAAGCCACGCAGGCCGCGTTCTTGACCGCCCGCCCCGACCTTTTGAGCGCCCCGCCCCGCCCCGGAACCCCCGCCGCGGGATTCCCATCGCCGCGCACCTGGGACCGGGCCGCCCAGTGCCTCGCAATCGCGCAGGCCGCCGAAGCCGACGAGGAGACCGCCCTCCTGGTCGCCGCGTCGCTGCTGGGCACCGGGGCGGCCGCCGAATATCTGGCCTACGAGCACAACTTGGACCTGCCCGACACCGACCAGCTCCTCGCCGACCCCGAAGTGTTCGCCCGGCTGGAGCGATCCGACCAAAGACACGCCGCTCTGGAAGCGGTCGTAGCCCGCGCCTCAGCCGACCCCGACACCCGCCTGTGGAAAAAAGCGTTCACCGTGTGCGTCGAAGCCGCCCGCCAAGGAGCGCCCGACATCGCAGCAGCGGCAGCCATGCGCCTCGTCGACATCAAGCCGCCCCGGGCGGGCCTCCCACCAGGCCACGAGACGTTCACCGACATCTTGGCCCTAACCCCCACCGGCCCCGACCTCGCAGCATGACAACCCAACCCCCCACACCGCACCCCAAACCCCACGATGACGGGGCGGGTCCGCAGGCCGAGGGGCAACAAAAGGTGCTCGCGGCGAGGCTGTGGATCGCCCGCCACCGCCCCTACTACGCATCCGCGCTGTTCTCATGCCCGCTGTGGTACACCGACCAAACAGACGGGTTCTCCATCGACGCCCACTGGCGCATCTCCGTCAACCCCGCAGTCGCCGCCTCCCTCAGCGTTGAGGAAGTCGCCGGATCGCTCGCCCACGAACTGAACCACGCCCTTCGCGCCCACCCCGACCGGGGCCTTCGCGCCGGAGTTCCCCCCGACCTGCACACATTGTGGAACGTCGCCGCGGACTGCGAGATCAACGACGACCTGAGCGAAGACGGCCTCGCCCGCCGCCCCGGCATCATCTACCCAGAGGACTTCGGCCTGCCGGAGGGAAAACTCGCCGAAACCTACTACCGGCACCTCCTCCAAAACGCCGAAACCATCGAAATCCCCACCGCCTGCTGCACATCGGCCACCTATGGCCCCGACGTGGCGCACCCCTTCCCCGGCCTCAGCGCGGCCCGCAAACAACAGCTAAAGCGGGCCACCGCGCAAGCAGTCCTCGACCACCAACACCAGCACGGCTGGTGGTCCGCCACCGAAGGGCTGGCCCGATGGGCCGAAAACACAGCCTCCCCGACCGCCGACTGGCGGCGCATCCTCGCCGCCGAGCTGCGCCGCGGCATACAACGCCAGCCAGGAACAGGCGACCGGACCTACACCCGCCCGCCCCGCCGCCCCGACGACAGCGCTGTCATCCGGCCCGGCACCCACCAGCCCGCCACCGACATCGCCGTGGTCATCGACACCTCCGGCTCCATGCAAGAGCCGGACCTACGACAAGCCCTCGCCGAGACCGAGGCCGTCCTCAAACAAACCGGCGGACAACAGCCAATCACCGTCCACAGCCACGACACCGAGGCCCGCACCACACAGCGCATCCTCAACACCAGCCGAATCGAACTCGACGGAGGCGGCGGCACCGACATGGCCGCCGCCATCAACACCGCCGCAACAGCCCGCCCACGGCCCGCCATCATCATCGTCATCACCGACGGCCACACCCCCTGGCCCCCAACACGGCCCACCGGCAACCACTCAACCATCATCGCCGTCCTCACCCGACCCCACACCGCCGAAAACGTCCCCTGCTGGATCACCCCCATAACCACAACTCGCCCCTAACACCCCACCACCGCCTGCGCCCTCCGTAACGTCTGGCCCGCCAAACCGGCCCTCACCTAGGACACCGAACTCGGTTAGCGGCTAGAGAAATCCGACCGGCGCAGAAACGACCGGCCAGCGATGCAGAAGCTCCTCAGTCGGCTACCGGATTCTCCTTGTGGGCAGGGCCGGTCAACTCCATGTCCAGCCGCATTCCTCGGTAACGGGGCGGATGTGGGTGTACGCGCCTTCGAGGGAGAAGGCCATTAGACCGAATTCGGAGCCGTCGGGGTTCCAGGCTTTGATAAGGACTTCGGCGTAATCCGTCGCGTCGTCAACGAATTCCAAGTGGAGGCGTTCTGGGAGGAACGCCCCTCGACGATCCCGCTCCGGCAGCCAATCGGCATCAACCCTGTTGGCAGCGACGTATTCGGACTGCCTCGTTGTTTCCCACTCGCTGAATCCCTCTGGGAGGAACAGGTGGACTACAGGGGAGATTCTCCCGTCCGTTCCGGCCTCGATGCGGCCCTCTTCGAAGTAGAAGTGAATGTCAATCTCGCCGCCGGGTTGGCCGCACCGCACGAACAGATAAACAGTGGAATCCTCATAGGGGGACGGCCTCGTGTGCCAATACGCCTCCACAGTGGCGATGTACCCGTTCTCATGCCGGTAGCTGCGCCAGCCGGTTGCCAGGGAATCTGTTGGTTGCCGTTCCGGGGCTGTTCCGCACACTCCGGCGGTGGGAATTCCCGCATAGCGGGTATAGAGATGGTCGGCGGTGCAGCGGAAGATGTCGTTGTGGACGCAGGCTTGGTAGTCGTCGTTGTCGGTGATGTCCCGGCATTGCAGGATCGAGGAATGGTTGGACACGAGGGCGTGGGCGACTTCGTGCAGCAGCGTCTCCAAGAATGCGTCGAGGCGGCGGATGTGGTGGCGATTCGGCTGGTAGCAGCCGATGATGAAGCTGCCGCCGGGAGTCGATGTGGCGCATTCCGACCCTGCGGGGATCAGCTCAGAGGTCGGGGGCCGTTCCGGTTTGCCCGCCACGTCTACCTCCGCCCATATGCGGGCGATGAGCGCCTGCGCCTCGGCCTCTGACAGCGGGCGGTTGAAAACCCGGTCCTCCCAGTATTGCGCCCAGGCGCACCGCTCCCACTGGTACACCCCGGCTGCGACAGCAGTGGCGCACCGGCCCGTCGGGGGGGCCTCCGGCACGGTGACGGCCCCGGACGATCCGGTCGCTGCTTGAGGTGCGGGGCAGTGGTCGGCCAGGTCGTTCAACGCCTCGGCGAAACCGTCCATGCCGAATGTGAGCGTCTGTCGTTGCCCCCCAGCGTCGGTTATGTGGAGCCGCAGCGTGCCCTCACTGGCAGCCGCCCATTCTCGGAGTAGCCAGTGCTGCGGGAATAGCGCAGCGTCAGCGCCCCTGTCCTCCGCCCACCAGCGCGTTTCCCATTGCCTGCCGCCCAGCTCGGCTAGCACCGTCACGCTCTCATCGTCAGCCGACCTGTCCACCGGAATGGCGGACACCAACACGGGGACAAATGCGGCGTTGTCCGCGTAGCAGCGTAGACGTAAATCCTGCCCGGAGCCTACGGTGCCTGCCCGCGTCCCGTATCTCTTGTAACCCCGTATCGCCCCATCTTCGTTCTCCGCCTCGTAATGCTCCCACCCTATGGGAATGGGGCAGCGCTCAGTTTGGTAGGCGATGACTTCGGCGAAGCCCGCCATGTCGAACGAAAAAGACTGTCTCAGCCCTGTGTCGTCGGTTATGGCGAGGCGCAGCGTCACAGGCCCCGCGTCCAGCAGGTCGACGACGAACCCGCGATCCGGGTATACCCACATCTTGTCGTCGCTGTCTTCAGCCCGCCAGCGCGCCTCCCCGGAGATGCCGCCCAGGTCGATGGACACCGCCACGCTCTCGTCGTCCGCCGACCTCGTTATAGGCGTATACGACGAGATGGCGAGCCAGAACGCGGTGTTGTCCACGCCGCAGACAGAGGCGATTCCCGGCGGGGAGTGGGGGTCGGCGCGATTGGCAAGTCTGTAGTACAGCCACATTGTCCCGTCGGCGCGCTCTAGCGAGTCGAGCATCCAACCGGAGATGGTCTCTGGGTGCTCGCCGGACTCGCTGTCCGGCTCAGGTGTCGGGTCAGGCGTGGGATCAGGAGTGGGATCAGGTGTCGGGTCAGGCGTGGGATCAGGAGTCGGATCAGGCGTCGGGTCGAGTGTCGGATCGGGCGTATTCGCCGCCGCGTGGGCGGCTCGCAGCGTCTCCACTGCCTCGGCGTCGAGGGTCAGATAACAGCCGATCTGGTCATGCCAGTTCCACACCAGTCGGGCCAGCACCGCCCCGTCTGCGGCCTTGGCAACGTCTACAGGATTCACCCCGAATTTGTGGTGCCCGCTGCACAACTGCGAGGCCGCCGTCTTCCCGCTGGGAAGCGAGACCGGGGAAGGGCCTTCCCGCAGAACAGCGGTGGCCCCCTCGTCGAGCGTCAAATAGCAGCCGATCTGATCGTGCCAGTTCCACGCTGTCTGTGCGAGCACAACCGCCCCGTCCGGCGTTTTGGCCACATCAACGGGCTGCGCTCCGAACTTGTGGTGGGCAAAGCACGTTTCAGAGGGATCAAACTGCAAACCCGTTTGAGCGGTTGCAGGTCCGACAGGCGCTATCAACATCGCAGCACAAACAGCCACCGCTATTGCCGCTGATGCCAAAACGCGCATACAGCCTCTCACCCCCCGGCTGTCGCAAGGCAGCCCGCCGGTTTGCGTGTGCGACCCCTCCCGATGCGCCTCATGTGGGCCGAGTTGAAAACCGCCCGCCTGGAGCGTTGGCGCAAAGTGGTCGAGATGTTGGCATAAAAGCACACGAAGCAAGACCACCACAAGCGTCTGCCCGTGCGGCTACCCCCTACTTGCCGATGATGTAGCAGTTCTTGTCGATGCCCGCCGCCGGTGACCAGGGGCCGTCGCCCCAGGTGTTGCTGGCGCGCACTTGGATGCCGTCGCCTATCCGTGTGCCCCAGGTGGACACGCCTCTGGTAGCCCGCTCACCGGCAGGGTCGAGCGTCCACGGGCCGGTGTACGCGGAGTGGGGGTCGCTTCGCACTTCGTAGGTGTAGGTGTCGCCTGAGGCCGTGTCGGCGATGTCGGCCCACTCGACCTCTACGAGCTTGGTGGCGAAGTAGCACAGGGCGCTTATGCCCGGTTCTGGCACTGCCGGTGGCTTGCCGGGGCAGCGCACCCATGCGAACGGGTCGTGGACTCCGGTGTTCTGCGACCAGCTGCTCGGGCCTGCGGTGCTCTCGGCCTGCACTCTGACGGTGTAGAGCCTGCCCTCCTGTCCGTTCGGGGCGGGGAGGCTCACTGATATCGAGGTGTTGCGGGTGCGGTTCGCCGGAGTCTGCCCCCGGTTCGACAGGGAGGCCCCCTCGTCGTTGTTGGGGTCGCTGTCCCAGTTGACCGGGTTGCCGTAGTTGTACCAGATGTCGTAAGAGGGGTTTCCGGGCGGCGGGTCCCACGTCACAGTGAGGGTCTGCGCCCCGGTAGGCGGGCCGACACAGGTCATCGACACGTTCAGGGGTGTCGGGGGGATCACACCGCAGGCCAACTCAACCCAACTAGACCAATCGGACTGACCGCCGCCGCTGCTGATCGAGCGGACCTGCCAGCGGTAGGTGACCCCCACTGTCGAGGAGCGCGTGAACGAGTTGGCCGCGCCCGCGTAGAAGGCCAGGTCCCCGCCGTCCTCGACTGCCTCATAGGTGGCCGCACTCGCATCGGCATCCCACGACACTGTGAGGGTCATACCGTCAGCGGAGCAGGCCAAAGCCAGCCCGGTCGGCGCAGGGGACGGGCAGTCGCCGCTCGCAGAAGGCGACCACCCGGTCGTGGTGCTGCCATCTGTGGCCCGGACCTGGACTGTGTAGGACTGGCCGTAGGCACCTGCGGCGGCGAAGCTGGTGTCAGCACCGTTGTATGTCAGATCGCCGGTGACCTCGTAGCCGGTCATGCCGGTGAGCGCATTCCAGGTCACGGTTACTTCGAGGTTTCCACCGTTGGCGGCACAATCAACATTCAAACCCGTCGGAGCGATCACGCAGGTAGCAACAGGGGCTCTTACCATCTGCGAATGATCGCCGTTGTTCTCAACGTCAACCGAGAATAGAACTGTCGTGCCCACCGGCCAAGTGCCCGAACGGCGGAATTCCGTTGTCGTGAGATATCCTGCGGTTACCTGGGCGCTGTCGCCCGGCTCGGTGATCCTAAGAGTGTGCAGATACCTGTTGTCGGGATGAGGCGATGGGTCCGTCCAGGTGGCGATGATCTCGCGATTGACACATGAAACCGTGACATCACTAGGGGCACCAAGCGGGCAGTCGGCGCTCGCGTTGCCCGACCAAGCTGTCCATTGGTTGTTCACGCTGTCGTAGGCCCGCACCCGGACCTCATAGTCGGTGAGGAACTGGCCGGTGCGGGTGAACGATGTGTCCACGCCCGTGTAGGACAGGTCGCCCTCGACCTCATAAGTGGGAGCGCTGATACCCGTCACGGCATCCCATCTGACTTCAATCTCTGGTGCAGTAGCACCGGATGGCGCAGAGCAGTACACCCTCAAGCGGGTCGGAGCCGGAGTCTGCGGCGGGCAGGTGTCGGTAATGGGGATCACCGAATTGTCCCAGCAGGTCTGGGTCTGCGGCGGGCAAGTGCTGGTGACGGGGATCACCGAGCCGTCCCAACAAGTTTGGGTCTGCTGCGGCGGCGGCTGCGGCGGGCAGGTATCGGTGGCGGGGATCACCGAGCCGTCCCAACAAGTCTGAGTCGTAGGCGGCTGCGGCGGGCAAGTCTGCCCCACGGGAATCACCGTGCCGTTCCAACACGTCTGGGTCGGAGGCGGTCGCGGCGGGCAAGTCTGCCCTAAGAGGATCACCGTGCCGTTCCAACAAGTCTGGGTTCGCGGCGGACAGGTCTCTCCGAAAGAGGGAGTGATAATCGAGCCGTCCCAACAAATAGTGGTCGGAGGCGGTGGTGTCGGACAAGTATCAGTGGCGGGGATCACCGAGCCGTTCCAACAAGTCTGGGTTCGCGGCGGACAGGTCTCCCCTAGCGAAGGGGTGATAACCGACCCATCCCAACAAATGTGCTGGGTGGGCGGTTCTGGCGGGCAGGTATCAGTGGCGGGAATCACCGAGCCGTCCCAACACGTCTGAGTCGGAGGCGGTTCTGGCGGGCAGATATCAGTGGCGGGAATCACCGTGCCGTCCCAACACGTTTGAGTTTCCGGCGGGCACGGGTCGTCAACCGGAATCACCAAATCGTTCCAACACGTTTTGTTTTCCGGCGGACAAGTATCAGTGTAGGGAATCACCGAGCCGTCCCAACACGTTTGAGTACAGATATCGTCGGCCGGGATCACCTGCCCGTCCCAACACGTTTTGGTTTCCGGCGGGCAGGTGTCGGTCTCGGGAATCACCGAATTATCCCAACACGTCTTAGTGCAGATGGCGGTCTCGGGAATTACCGTGCCGTTCAGACAAGTCTTGGTGCAGGTGTCGGTCTCCGGGATCACCGAACCGTCAGCACACGTCTTAGTGCAGGTGTCGGCCTCCGGGATCACCGAACCGTCTAGACATGTTTTCTCAGGCACCGGGACGCCGCAGCCAGCCCCGTAGTCGTGGCAACCCCCGCCGGTGCATCCGCATTCGTGCGGATAGGTGCATGTGTCGGTAGTCCCGTCCTTGTCCCTGTCGTGCTCCTGATAGGAGTGTGGGTGGGGTGGGTCGCCGTGGATCACAGGAGTCCACGAGGAGCAATCCACTCCTTGGGGTTGCTGCGGGTCGTCCGGGTCCACGGCGGGGCAGTCTGCGTGGTGGTCGACGCTGATCGCGCCCCCTTGCTCGGAACAGTCTTTAGCCCCCGCGGGATGGCAGGTTTCGCCATCGTGCAAGTGCTGGCCGACGGGGCACGACTCTGGTAGGTCCCTGCAACCCTGGACATGGCCATCGGGCGTTGATGTCGCTATCTGGCCATGCGGGCACCCATGCGGCGGACTCACCCCAGAATGGCACGGCGACCCGTCGTGGCTATGCTCCGGCAGCGCACATGAGGGCGGCGGAGGCGGCGGGCAAGTGCTTGTGGCGGGGATCACATCGCCGTTCCAACAAGTAGTGGTTGGAGGTGGTTCCGGCGGACAAGTGCTGGTGGCGGGGATCACATCGCCGTTCCAACAAGTCTGCGTTTGCGGCGGGCAGGACTGCCCCAGGGAGACTGTCGACCCGTCCCAACAAGTAACGGTTAGAGCCGGACAGGTTTCTCCGAAAGAGGGAGTGATTACCGACCCGTCCCAACAAGTAGTGGTTGGAGGCGGTTGCGGCGGGCAAGTGCTGGTGGCGGGGATCACATCGCCGTTCCAACAAGTCTGCGTTTGCGGCGGGCAAGTGCTTGTGGCGGGGATCACATCGCCGTTCCAACAAGTCTGCGTTTGCGGCGGGCAGGACTGCCCCAGGTTGACTGTCGACCCGTCCCAACAAGTAACGGTTAGAGCCGGACAGGTTTCTCCGAAAGAGGGAGTGATTACCGACCCGTCCCAACAAGTAGTGGTTGGAGGTGGTTGCGGCGGGCAAGTGCTTGTGGCGGGGATCACATCGCCGTTCCAACAAGTCTGCGTTTGCGGCGGGCAAGTGCTTGTGGCGGGGATTACCGACCCGTCCCAGCATGTCTGGGTCGTAGGCGGTTGCGGCGGGCAGGAGAAAATAAAAATCACGCTGCCGTCCCAGCAGTGGGCGTGCGCGACGGGCCGGGTGACTGTTTGACACAATGGGCCGAACGGCGAGTCGACACACTCCTCTACGTCTTGTGTGAGTTCGTGCGCGGCGGCGGGTGCGGTGTCGCGATGCACGGCGAAGATCAGCGACGACACCAGCAGGCACGTCAGAACCGCCAGGTCCACCCAGCGGCGGGGCGGAACCAGACCAGAGCGTGCCCGCCGAACCATCAGCAAGCCTCAGAGGCGAAAGGTCTAGCGCGGTAGTCCGGCAGGTACTCTTCCGGCGGCACGCCCAGTCCGAGCTGGATCGCCTCGTCGCGTATCCACCGCTTCACCATCGCCACGAGTGCGTAGCGGTGGATGCAAGTGTTGTTCAACTGCTCTAGGCGGTAGGTGAGGCGGCGCACGTTCGCGCAATCGCCGTTCGCGGCTTCGCGTTGCAGCGCTTCGTTGTGCCCGATGTAGTGGCCTCGCAGCCATCTGCACTTCTCGACGAATGAGCGGTCGGGAACAGGGTCCACCCATGAGCTGCACGCATCCGCCCAGCCGACAACCCTGTAGTAGTGCCGCCCAGCGTCCAAACCCTGCTCCTCGGCCATCTGCACAGCAATCGGGTCTGGCACAAACGACCAACCCTGCTCCTCAAAGTGCTGCACAGAAAGCGGGTTTCGCTCATACAAGACACCATCTGATGTCTGTCTGAGGTGGAAGTCCAGGTAGGCGTCGTAGACGCAGGTGAGGCTGTTTTTCATCCCGCCGAAGTTGATGGCGGGTGCCGCCTTGATCCAAGCGTCGGCGCACTCTTGGAACACGCTGAGAGGCTCACCCGGCCAGGTGTAGCCGGGCGGCGGGGCGGGGCCATTCACATAAGAGGGGTAGGAGACCGGGTAGGCGCTGTAGTCCCCGCCCGCGTAACCCCCCCGCAGACAGGCGGTTATGTAGCCGAGAGCCTCCGCGTCGGACACGCCTTCCGGCTTGTAGTAGTAGTCGTCCCGCTGGGAACGCGTCCATGCCTGGTAAGAATCGAATATCGTCCACGAGTTCCAAAACAGCGGGTCGCCCATTTCGGGCAGCCTCGTGGCGCACGGCAGCCCGTCGTCGCCGACGCCGACTCCCGGTTCGCCGGACGGGACAGGGTTGTCGCACGGGAACGCGAACGACGGCGCAACCCTGCTGTCGCAGTCCACGGCGGTCTGGGGCAGCGGTAGATACCCGTCGCCCACCAGCAAGAAGTCCGTCGCTACCTCGCCGCCGCTGTGGACGCGCACCGTCCATCGCCGGTCTGCCCACCACCTGTCGTCGTAGCGGCAAGTCGGATCGGGCCTAAAGCCCGCAATGTCCATTATCGGGTCAGACGCGGCACAGACGAAGCCGACACCGGGCCGAGCCAGCCTGTCGGCGTCACCCGGGCGGATCGGGTCGGCGCTCTCACCACCCTGGCCTATGACTCTGTTGGTCCAAACCAGGCCGTCCCACAGCCGGAACGTGTGACGGCAAGCCGGATCGTGATACCAGCCAGGGGCGGGCGGGGGGACACTGGCGGCAGATTGAAGGGCGGTCAGTGCTGCGTCGTCGAGCACCAAATAGCAGCCGATTGAGTCGTGGTAGCCCCAGCTGAGGCGGGCGATCACAGTCTCGCGGTCGGCGGTCTTGGCCACGTCCACGGGATACTCGCCGAACTTGTGGTACTCGAAGCACTGCCTCGATGCGTCGGTCGGGGCGCTGGGCAGGTCTTGGGGAACAGGAGCGGCCCGCAGCACAGACAGGGCCTCGTGGTCCAGCGTGAGATAGCAGCCGATAGAGTCATGCCAGTTCCAACTGGTCTGCGCCAAAACAGCCTGGCCATCGGCGGTCTTGGCCACATCCACGGGCTGAGCGCCGAACCTGTGATGCTCGAAACAGCGCTGCGCCGCGGCAGTCACAAGCTCAGCGGACGAAGAGTGGCTCGTCGCTGCCCTGACCACAGCGGGAGCGCCCCTCGCTGCCCCTACCTCCGCGGTGGTGAGACCCGCTGGGATGGGCATTCCGCAGGAGTCGTAGGTGCCGTCGTAGTCCAGGTCGACGCGGACCATGCCGTTCGTACATGACGGAGCATCGGGGTCTATTGAGTCCTGCACCGCTGGGGCAAGCTCGGCCACGCCGACGCACTGGTCGTGGCCGACCTGCTCGAACCCCGGCGGGCATTCGTGGGTGTGGCCGTCAACCGAGTCGGGGAACTCGGGAGAACCGGGTGTCGGAGAGGCCGTCGGGACTGCATCAGCACCGTCGACCGGGAGCACGCACTCATCGTGCGAGATTCTCACCCACTCCGGGCCGGGGCAGTCGTGGACGTGGCCGTCCACCGGGTCGGGCAACTCTGCCGGATCAGGGGTCGCCGCCGGAACTGCTGCCTCAGTCGCGATTTCAGGCTCTCCGGTGGCGGCCGGTGCCACAACTTCTGGGCCGGAACCGCTGCCGCAACCGGCGGCGATAACGGCGAACGCCGCGAGTGCGGCGAAAATAGCTCTCATAGTCAGTCGACCATAGAGGGACCCGTTTACCCGACCGGCCGGGGGTCTGAGGACAGAAAAGGCGTCTACCAGGGGAAATAGATTTCCCCGAAGCGCCAGAAACCCCCGAATTTGACCACAGAGGTGTCGTTGGGCCGTTTTGGTACCCGGCGCGCCGACCGTGGGAGACACCCCCGCGGCGGTTCCTTCACCCTCTGGGCGGCTGGACGAGATGGCAGCGCTAACAGGCGCGACAGCAGTATGGAAAAACAAGGTGGCCCCCTCCGGTCGGAGCGTCTGCGTTCTGTCCAGAAAGCGGGCACAGCCAGGCCGAAGGGAGCCGCGCGAAGCAGCTCTCCGATCAAATACCTGGCTGTGGCAATGCCGAAGCACCGCTTTCTGGACGGTCGCCACTGTAGTTCCAAGGAGAAGACAGGGCCATCGCAATGCGAGCAGTCAAGAAAGCGGCAACAGCGACCAGCCCGAGAGCGTAAACCGAACCGCCAAACAGGAACCGCCCTCCCGAAGGAGGGCGGCACCCGATGAAAACACGGCTCTCTCTTCAGCCGCTAGAACCATCCTACCGGGCAGGCCCAACCCGACCGACGACCTCCAAGACAACTCTTGAGCACGCTTCCCGCCAGGAGGCAGCCAGCCTCACCGGCCCACAGAGGCAACGCCTCAAACTGTCACCGCAGGCCAATACACTCGCCTCAGAGCAGCTAGCCGCCTGCAACCAACGCACCAGCAAGCACGAATTGAAAGCTGACAACGACCTAGGAGTTCGATGTCCGAGCAGCAAGACCAGGAGCAGGTGGACGAAGGATCAGAAGTGGCGGATGAGGGAGTCAGGATCGCTGTTCCCGAGTTCGTCGCAGACAAGGACGATCCCTTCGCAAGTGATCTGTTGGACCGCGGGCCGCGGGTGAGGCTGCTGTGCGATTTCGCCAGATCGGTTTCCGACCATGCGGTCATCGCCGTCGATGGGGAGTGGGGCACTGGCAAGACTGCGTTCCTGAGGATGTGCAAGGCATATCTAGACCAGCAGGAAGTCCGGGTCGCCGAGTTCAACGCCTGGACCGAGAGCTACACCACCGACCCCGTGTTCAATCTCGCCTCGGCGCTGGCCGAAGTGATGGAAGAGGACCGACTCGCCAAGATCATTGAGGCAGCGAAAGCCATTGGTGTGGCTGCCGGAAAGAGCCTGCCGTTCAAGGTCGGCGACGTTGTATCTGAGGCGGCAGAGATGATTGCCCAGAACCAAGCATTCCCAGGCGGTCTACCTGAGTACCGCGATTGTGTTCGTAGATTCAAAGAGGCCCTGGAACAGGAAGCAGCCAGAGCAGACGGCCCGCTGTTAGTGCTGGTCGACGAGATGGATCGCTGTTTGCCCCAGCAGGTAGTCGAATACCTGGGGGCTGTCCACAACTTACTGGCAGTGCCGGGGGTAGTTGTAGTGCTGGCGATCAACCTGGAGCAGACGGCAAAGGGGCTGGAAGCTGTTTATGGAAGCGCATACGGTTCCGAGCGGTACTTGCAGCGGTTCTTCTCTCTGAGGATGACCCTTGATGGGGCTGTTGAAACCGATGGACTCCTGCCGCTGATCCGCCAGTTGCGAGGCCACTTCGGGGATGATGTGGAATCGGCAGGGAGCGCCGACTTCATCGACTACTTATTGAGCATCCCCGCAATGGCCTCCCGTGGCTCCCTCAGGGACCTTCAACGTGTGGGCCAGGCCCTTCAGCTGACGGCAGCGGTTGGTTTCGGTCAGAAAACGGGATTGAACGCCAGCGACCAAGGGAACCTCACCCAGCTCTTGCTTGTGGCCTTGGCACTGCTGGTCTTGAGACAGCTAGACGAAAAGCTCTACCGGGAGTTCATGGAAGGCAAGAAGAGTGCCTCCGAGGTCATGCTGGGCTTGCGTAACCGGCTCCCCGCCGACGACAGGCATCTGCCTATTGTGGCCCGCGCAGCCACAGCCTATTTGGACGTTCTCGGAGACGCGCTCGGCACACCCGCAATCACCGAAGACCAGTACCAAGAGGTCGCGAGCCGCTATGGCCTTCAAAGAGGCTCGGGGGGCTACGAAGACTATTGCAGGTTCGTGGGTAGTGTCCGGGGGCACCTCCGGGCCGGGATGTCCCGCCAGGTGTTGGCAGCAGTCGAGATGGCCAACGATTGGCCGAACATTTACTTGCGAACCTGATTCGAGATTGCAAATGGCTTGTTGATCTGAATGTGACTGTTGCCGATACCAAGGCCAGCGACCGCCCCGAGGTCCCTGTCTCATGGGCTGCTGCGCGACGGGCTTTGGATCTCTTCACAGCGGATCAAAGGAGACTGGGTTGTCGCACCAGCTCACTAGAATTGTGATGTTTGCCAGCTAGCCGCCTGCCCCCAGATCACCGGCAGGCAAGAGAGGAAGCCCGCGATGAGCAGGAACCCCCCGGTCCACACAGTCCCGCACGGCGACGGGTGGGCCAACCGGCGAGAAGGGTCAGATCGGGTCAGCAGAAAATACGCCACGAAGGAAGAAGCCAGACAGGCCGGGCGCAACACCGCCAAGCGGCAGGGCACCGAACACATCATCCACAAGAAAAACGGCACCATCGGAGAGCGGAACAGCTACGGCAAAGACCCGCACCCGCCAAGAGGATAGTGATGTCAAGCCAGCAGCTCGCGTGGGAGAAGCCAGGAGTTTGCCCCGCGTGTGGAGTAGTCACTAACCACATCTGGTATCCCGACACGTTTGGACGGACAATTGACCATGCAAGCCGCCAGCCGGTTGACCATCCCCTGCACGGCAAGCAAGGTTCCTTGCGTGTTTCAAAGTGCCTGTCACCGGACTGCCAGGGACTTGTCCTTTGGATGTACGACCGCCAACTACGCCAAATCGCCGGGGGAAGGCCAGGGGCACGGGCAACACTCGATGTGGTGTACCCCCAATCGGCAATCCGACATCCTCCCGAGGAGGGTCTGGAGCCTCAGGAGACCGAACTCTACGAGGAAGCCGCCGCCATCGCCCCAGTCTCGCCGAGGGCAGCTTGCGCGTTGGTCCGCGCTCTGCTGGAAGCGCTCGTCAAGCGCCACCTTGTAGCCGCCGAGCACCCCATCCATTACGAAAGCGGCAAAGATAAGAATCTCTACGACCTGATCGAAACGGCGGTCGACAAGCTTGACCTGTCGTCACAGTTGAAGAGGGGGTTGAACGCGATCCGCAAGCGTGGGAACGATGCTGTCCACGACCCCTATGGCCTCACCGACGACACCCGCACTGACGACTTGCCCTGGCTCTTTCAGGCTGTTGACGACTTGGTGGACGATCTGCACACCAAACCGCAGAGATGGGGTGGGATGGCCACGCCTTGATCCAAGTGGCTGTCTGAGAGAACAGTCACGGCCAGGCGGATTCGGGATCGGGCGCTCGGAGGGCGCTGCCGCCTGTCGGCATCGAAGTCGTGCTTGTTGCATTGGAATAGGTGGAGATTGAACTGTGGAAAGCGGATTATTCAACAACCGCGAGATCGCCTCGCTGGTGTGGCTGGGCGTGCTGCTCGCAGTCGTGCTGCTTGCTTCCAGAAAGGACGGAGGCATATTCCGTTCCCTTAGGTCGCTCCTCGCCTCATTCTCTCATCCAAAAGTCTTGGTTCCGCTGCTGCTGTATGCGGGCTGGGTGTTGGCATCGCTCATCCCGGCATCCATCCTGGGCGTCTGGGAGCCGGGACTGTGGGTGACAACGGTCACCTGGTTGCTGTTGTCCGGTCTCGGGCTTCTGTTCAAGTTCCCTGATGTCATTGAGGAGCCAGGTTTCTTCAAGCTGGCGATCATGCGATTGGTCCAAACTGCGGTCCTCATTGAGTTCGTCGCGAACTTGGCGTCGTTCGCCCTGTGGGTCGAACTCGTGTTGCAGGCGCTAGCGCTGGTTTTCGGAATGGCATCTGCTGTGGCCTCTAGCGATCCCGAACATGCCCAAGTCACCAGACTGGCAAACGGGTACTTCGTCACCTACGGGTTGTTAGCAGCGATCTGGGGACTCTCGCAGCTTGTGAGCGATTGGTCGACATTCGACCACGGCGACCTACTTCGAGAGTTCTTGTTACCGATCTGGTTGACCCCCGTCGCTCTGGTCTATGTGTACGCGCTTGCTGTGTACGCCGCCTATGAGACTGCCAATGTCCAGATTCGCTTCGCTTCAAAGGGACGTGTCCTGGCGAAACAGCGCCTCGCAATGATCCTGCGGACGGCAGGGAGACCCGAGCGGTTGCGAGTCTTGGGCCGTGCAGGGGCATGGCGGTTCGCCCATACGAGCGGGTTTTCAGATGCCTGGAAAGAAGTTGGCCGCATCATTGACGATCACCGCCAGCGCAATGCCGACGACGAAACCAAGCAGTTCCGTCTCTTCGAGAACACAGGTGCCATCGGTGTCGATCCCGACGGCAAACAGCTCGACCAAAGAGAGCACAGCGAAACGATGGAAGCTCTGAGAAGCCTGGCCTTCGACCAGATGGGCGAGCATCGCAGAATAGGCAGATACCAGAACGAGAGCATGTCTCCGTCTCTGGAGAGGCGTTCAGAACAGAACTGTTTGCCCACCCCGAACGGCATCCGAATCCACGTCAGCAGCGACGGGCAGAGCTGGTGCGCGGAACGCCAGACCATCACAGGCCACTGGTTCGCCGTCGGCGCAACCGGGCCGCCACCAGACATCTGGTACTACGACGGCCCTGAGCGTCCCAGCGGCTACCCGGACGATTCGGAATGGGACCAATGGCTCGGCGACAAGCACGCGATCAACTGGGCTTGAGACTCGCTGGCGCAACAGGGGGAACACGAACCCTGCGGCATCACCGACGAAACCCGCATTGACGACCTCCCCGTGGGTTTCTGTTGCCGAAGAGCCGCTGTGTAGCTGCGATTGCTGGATACGACTCCGACAGGCCCGGTTGGACTGAACCGGGGAGCATGTAGTTCGCTGCCACGTCAGGGCCGCCCGACCAGGTGAGGGGTAGTGTGCCGGGCTGTGAGATTCCGATTGTTGTTCAAGGTGGTCCCGCTGTTGGCTGTTTGCGGCCTGTTATCGGGAGCAGCGGCGGTAGCAGCCAACTCGGCTGCGGCCCAGGAAGGTGCCCTACAGAGTGTGGCGCAGATGTGCTTTGAGCACCACAAGTTCGGCGCTCAGCCCGTCGACGTGGCCAAAACAGCCGACCGCCAAACCGTGATCGCCCAGGTGAGCTGGGGCTACCACGACACCATCGGCTGCTACCTCACCCTCGACGACACCGCCCTCGCCACCCTGCGGGCCGCCCCCGCCCCCCAAAGCCTGCCCGACGCGGAAACCGAGGCGTCAAGAGAGTGCTTCGAGCACCACAAGTTCGGCCAGCGGCCCGTCGACGTGGCCAAAACCGCCGACCGCCAAACCGTGATCGCCCGCCTCAGCTGGGGCTATCACGACACCATCGGCTGCTATTTGGTGCTCGACGACACCGCCCTCGCCACCCTGCGCTCCGCCGCCCAACCCGACCCGACCGCTGAGCCGACCGCAGACCCGACACCCGAGCCGACACCCGACCCGACCCCTGACCCGACCCCTGAGCCGACCGCAGAGCCGACACCCGACCCGACACCCGACCCGACTGACACCACTGACACGGATACAACTAATGGTTCAACCGTTGTGGGCGTGCTCAACAGCCTCACCGTGGAAGCGGAGAACTCGGGGTCGGGGTACGAGCGCTCTCATTTCGACCACGACCAGGGCTACCTCTGCAACGACGCTGGCACCGACCCCTACACAGGCATCAGCTTCGACGCGTCAACTTGCGACGTGGACCACATCGTCGCCGCCCAGGAAGCATTCGAGTCCGGCGCATGGTCCTGGGATGTCGCCCGCCGCCAGAGCTTCGGCAACGACGCTCTGAACCTCGTGCCGACACGAGATTGCGTCAACCGATCCAAAGGCGCGAGAGACATGGCCGAGTGGTCAGGACGGATCGGAAGCGGAACGTGCGAAGGGACAGAGACAACAACTCAAGGACAGTGCTATCTGGCCTGGAAGACAGTCGAAGTCAAAGCCGCCTACTCGCTGTCAGTTGACCAAGCCGAGAAGAACGCGCTCACCGAGGTGCTAGACGGCTGTCCTGCCAACGGGCCTATGCAGCCTTCTGGCCCAGTCGGCGCTCAGCCCACTCCTGAGCCGACTCCCTCGACAGAGACCGACACAACAGGCGACTCCGACTGCCACCCCGCCTACAGCCCATGCCTCCCCAACCTTGCTGGTGACGCTCTGAACTGCGGCGACCTGACCGCCAACCAGAAACCAGTCACCGTGCTCGTACCAGGAGTAGACCCCTATCGGCTCGACCGGGATGGAGACGGGCGGGGTTGTACGTCCTGAGTCTGACAATGAACTAGAGATACCACTTTAGTTCTCCGGTAACTCTACGTATGTCTCTAGATTGACGTGCTTGTTCCTTATGGTGTCCAAAGCCTGTTTGCAACCTATATACCTAACTAGCCAGACCTAACGCCTGGTCAACCGGTTGCTTTGTGGCCCACTAACAGATCAGTCAGCCGGTCACAACGTTGGTCCAGTTTGCCGTCGAGTGCCAATAGTGAGTCGCGTGTATCACTATTGAACTCCCACAATTCATTGTGAATTAGATCGACCCTCTGTGCCAATGCCGCATCTCTAGTATCATGTTCCGACACCTTTTGGCACACCATCCCAAAATCGCGATAGCGGCCATAGACAGACCGAAAACTAAGCTTTCCAACAAGCTCATTATACATCTCTCACATCTAGAACTACTTATATGGAATCTATACGTCTAACTAGACGAGCCGAAGGCCGTTAGAAGCGGCATCTCCTAGATACCTTTGAGAATGGAAGGCGGGCGTGAAGGACCACTGTTCCAACCGCATCTCATCCAAGGTGATCCCCGACACGAAAGCACCCACGCTGACAAAGCTGGTGGCCGATCACGCCGGTCCGGGCACCGAGGTCTTCACCGACGAGGCCAGGGAGTATCTGCCCCTTTCCTAGATGGGATACCGCCACTCATCTGTGTCGCACAGTGTGGGCCAGTACGTTGACGATCAGACCCACACGAACGGGATGGAGAGCTTCTGGGACATGCCCAAGAAGGGCTATCACAGAACTTACCACCAGATGAGCCCCGAGCACCTTCACAGATATGTGAGCGAGTTCTCACACCGCCACAACATCCGCCCCTAGGACACCGAGGACCAGATAGCCAAGATGGTGAAGCGGATGGTCAAAAAGACCCTTAGCTATTGGGAGTTGACTAGAGATGGCACACACGCCAGAAGAAGAGCCGCATGAGGAAGAGTGGGACGAGATCGCAGAACTCACCAAGGAGTTCCTGCAACTTCAACCGGACGCGATAAACACAGAGGACTTGGAAGGCGACTAGTTATTCAGCTAGCCAGCCCTCTAATCCGTCGCAGTCCTCGCTGGAGTCACCGAAACTCATTGCTGGCGAGTATCCGTAGTAATAATTGCTGGCGTATTCTCCGATCACGGCCGCTATCGGCCCCGGATACCGGCCTTCGGCCACAACGTGCTCCACGCCGCCCGCTAAAGCTTTGATACTCAGGTCGTATTGGTCGCCTCCCAGACTGCATCGACCAAAGGTACGCACATCCGCACGCGAAATCTCTGTCTGTACCGGCGCATATATATTTCCTACGTCTACCAGCCCGGTCACCGACATTTCACGTACAGGGTCCAACACGCGAACTGATCTTACTGGGTTTGACACGGTGACTTCCTCTACGGGATTCAGTATCGTGACCTCTTCTACAGGATTCAAGACTTCGACCGCGGGGTTCAGCACCGTGACTTCCTCAACGGGGTTGGTGACCTCAATCCCGGTGGACCTGAGTTCCCACAGCAATGCTGTCTGCACGCCCAGAATGGCGATCACCAGGACGACCGCTGTAGCGATGCCTGTCTTCTTCAACGCCTGCGCTGATGGCTTCATGGTGGCCTCCTCCGGTCGGTGAGTCTGCTTCTGTCGAGATACCGGGCACAGCCCCAGGCCGAAAAAGGCCGCGCAAAACGGCCCGCCGCTCGATTACTGGCTGTGGGAGTGCTGAAGCACCGCTATCTAGACGGCTGAGACTGTACCGGCTCGGAGGAGGTCTGGCAAAACTAGAATATGAGAGAGGTCTGTTTATGCGGCGCGAAACGTGCTATATGGATAGGTGTAGATGACTGACGAGCAGCAGGAATACTGAGGAGAGCATGGAGATAGTAGGAATAGCGGGCCTTGTAGTGAGCGCTGGGGCCTTCCTGTGGGGCGTGGGGGTGTGGATCACCAACAGATTCCGCGACATTTACGAAAAGCTGTCCAAGCACGACACAGCGGACAGCAAGATGAAGAGCAATGTGAAGTCTGTAAAGCTAGAACTAGCGAGCCTCCGAACCGATGTGAGCCGCATCGAAGACAAAGTAGACTGGCTTCTAGATAAAGCAGCCTGATCCGATGCGCTTATACGGTGGACTCTTTCCGACTGATGTGGCAACGTCTTGGCTGGTTGGAGTGTCTAGTAATGCGTATAGGTTCCACTTATATTCTAGTTAGAAATGCATATGACAAGTCCAGACACGCCGAGCATTACCTAATTCATCTGCCAGTCTAGTTGCCTGATCTGGCCTGTCCAGCCGATTGGCCGCCTATACAACCTGATTTGGTCTGACCGCCGCTGAGTCGTTACCGTTCCAGCCGTCTACAAAGTGGACACGCCGACCGAAGGGGCCACTATGAACCGCTCTGCTGCTGTCTTGGTCTTAGCCATTGTGATCGCCGCCTGCGCCCAAGATCAAGATGTCGCACAGCCCGCGATGCCTGCTGCTATCGAGACGGCAACCCCAGAGCCGACCGCGGAAACAACACCAGTGCCTACGCCTGAGCCGACCTCTGTTGTAGAGCCGACCCCTACTTCAACGCCCGATTCGATAGCAACGGTCATATGTCCGAACAGCCGTGAGAAACCAGGGCACGAATTCACCTACAACCGGAACACCATGAATCGCTTTGAGGCGATAGATGCCAACTGTGGGAAAGCACAAGAACCCAGTGTAGATATACAAGAATCCAGTGTATGGGTGTCTGGAATTAATATGGCGGGCGCTCCACATATCTACACTGACACTATTTTTCACGATTACCCCTCGGTTTTTTCTACGAAATTGGAACTATTGTGCTTCAATGACTATTTTTACATCACGGTTGATGTGGGCAGTCCTGAAATATTCCCCACAACCGGATTATTCGTTGACGTGCTATACGCGTTTTCAGGCGACGACATCACAGCGGTGAACTTTGATAAACTTAACTACCAGCAAAGTCAATGGCTTGTTGAGCGCCAAACGAACGAGGTGGCTGTTATGCCTCCTGGCGACAAAGAGCGAAATCTATTCTTGACCGATATAAGAAATCACACTGCCTTCTATATTAGTATAGCCAACCCCGATGGTGGTGTGAACACAATGTATTTTGACATTACCGGGGCAGAGGACAGCATTGATCCAGTCCTTGCTGCCTGCAACGTTAGTTAAGTTTACTCCGAATCAAAGTAAATGGAATCTATACGCATTACTCGACACTCCACAGCCTGTTCAGACGACTGTGTGCCGCAGCAGTTCCTTTAAGTCCGTCTTGATGTTTGCAAACTCGCGCATTGCGTAGGACTCGAAGCGGCCCATTCGTTTGTCCAGTCCGCGCCAAATCAGCCAGGGGCGGTCCATCGGCTATGGGAAAATCAGTCTGTGTCCGAGGTGAAGCGCAACCATCATCTGCCCCGCTTCTACCTCGACGCATGGGCCGATCAAGATGGGCAAATCGTACTCCGACGGCGGGGAGGCGGGAAGGCAGCAGCCACTTCTGTGGGGAATGCGGCAGTTAAGAATCGCCTCTACACACAGAATGCAGAATCGCTGTTGGGAGCAACTGAAACGGCGGCAGCTCCGATCATCAGGAGCCTGTTGCACGACACCGGGGTCATAGACGATCCAGAGAACCGGCGAGTCCTCTCCCAGTTCATGGCAGAGTTGATGGCACGCCAGCGCTACATGGGCACATTCATGGGCCTAACACCTCAAATGTACTGTGCAGTCTTGGAGGCCAATCCCGACCCAGCTAACACTCTCGAAATCCTCCGAGGCGAGTTTGGCCCCGACCTCACCCTTCGAGATGCCGAGCGCGTCCTGGCCAGAATCGAGAAGATGCACGCGAATCTGGGGGAAAAGTATCCCGAAAAGACGATGCGCCAGATACAGGCAGACGTGCTGGCCGAAGCGGCAAGCCCCGACTTCTCCAGGTCTCTCCAGTCATATTTTGTTGAGGGGGAAGACAGCGACCGCATTCTTGAAGAATTCAGCAAATCACTGCGCTCTCGGCAGTGGCTAGTTTGCCGGTCCACAGGAAGTGAGTTCATCACCTCAGACCAGCCGGTGTTCAAGCATCCGACCTGGCTTGACCGCGACGGGATCGGCCCGCACGACACCTTGTGCTTCGTGGTGTCCCCGACGCTCTTGCTGAAGATGGGAGACGAGTCAGGCCATCGCCGATGGGGTGAGAAAGAGGTCCATGAACTCAACCTCTACATCGCCAAGCACTGCGACCACCAGATCATCGCCACTCCTGCGAATGAGGATTACCTGGGCCGAATCCGTTTGGGCAAGCACCGCCCCTGGGGATTCGCCCGATCCTCCCAACCTCCTCGGGTGCCCCGCCGCGTCGCCAGCTAGTGCTTAAAGGCCCGCAGCGGCACAGCAGCCATAGTTCTCTCTAGGTACTTGGTGCCCCTGGGCAACAAGCAGGTCTGCATGGCGAGTGTGAACACTCCTGGTCGCTTCCGATAATCGAGGCGATTTTGTTTCATTCTCCGACTGTTAGCGTCGGTCAGCCGCCAGGTTCCGATGGCGCTGCGTCTACCTTTGCTGCGTCCACCCAGCGGGCGAGGACGCTCAACGCAGCCAGATACTCCAAGGCTTGCTGCTCAGTCAGTTCGCTGGTGCCATGAGCGGTGAGGTTTCGGATGCCCTGGAAGCATCCGCGGCCGAATGACATCGCGCCCTCGTGGGCTGATTTCCATTCCAGGG
Organism: Acidimicrobiales bacterium; assembly: GCA_963663255.1. Classification (GTDB taxonomy): domain Bacteria; phylum Actinomycetota; class Acidimicrobiia; order Acidimicrobiales; family Bin134; genus Poriferisocius. The sequence continues at coordinate 48,688 of OY760141.1, read as the reverse complement.
ATGGCTTGCCGCTCCCTGCTCTCTCCTCGATGTGGACGAATCGCAGTCTTGGCTCGTTGGGCTTCGGGGGGTCGGTAGTGAACGCCTTGGTGAACAGGCTGGAGCCGTTGAGGTCGGGTCTTTGGAGTTTGATCTGCGCTTGTTGTTCAACTGCGGCTGCCGCAGTGCCGACAGCTTGCTTGAAGTGGCCGTCGTCCCAGAGATTGACAGCAGCGGCCCAAACCCACTTGTGCAGGCCCTCTGCGGCGAGCATTGGTCCCTTTGGACCGAATATGGCATCGTGGTCTTCTCGGCCTTTGAGGATTCCAATGAGCCGCTCAGTCGCGTCGAGTGCGCTGCCCCAGTTCCACTTGCTGTGATAGGTGGTCCGCTCGAATCGGTTGACATCTTCAGCAGGATCGACTTCTCGTGCGATGTCCTCAATCAGGGGTTGAAGGCGAAGAATCTCCCTTTGGACCTCGCTCCAAGTAATCTGCTCACCGTCAGAAAATTGGTAGCAGGGGTGCTGGCCCTCTTTTGCATTTCCTAAGAGCCATCTGTCGGCCACTAGGAATTCTCTGAACAGTTGTACTTTTTCCAAGGCTTTGCCGTAGTCGATCATCTTTAGGGCACTCCTTTTTCCTGGTCGGGTCTAGCTGGGTTGGATTGCTAGCGGTGTTCGTCGCCCCACAGGTCGGCGTTGAGGGCTGTTTCGAGTCGGGCAACAGTGTCGATGTCGGGCCAGACTTCGCCGTTGAGGATGTTGGTTACGGTGGTGATTGACAGGTTGGCGGCGGCTGCGGCCTTGCTGGTCGAGCCGGGTCCGGTGTCGTTGGCGCGATTGTGTTCGATGGCTATGTGGAGGCGGGAGGCGATGCCCTGGGCAAGCGCGGCCGATGGAGGGGCTTTTTCGCTCAGCCCGCCGGAGTGCCAGTTCTCTGTGCGGCCCCAGTGCTTAGGCGGGTGTTTCGGGCGTCGTCCGGGCACGCCACAATGCTATGGCTGAATTAGCGAAGGGTGTGACATTGCCTGCACCGCCGTCGGGGTTGTCGGCACCTTGGTGGGTCAGCGGGCTGCGGACACTTGTCAGGAGGGGGCCGGGACCCCGTTTTGACACGGCACCTGCAAGTCGTCCTATATTGCTACTCCATTAGATTGGAGTAATCGGTTCGGCTGATCGCCCAGCGCTGGCAAGCCCGTCGAGTTCGACGGGCACCGCTCCGGGAGACAGCTGGCACCGGAAGACAAAAGCATCGAGGCATCCCGAATTGTCTTGTCGGACGGGGATGCCTCGATGGGACAACCTCGAAGAGGCGTCGATGAACGATACCACTGCAACCGGCACGGCAGGTCTACAAGGGTTCCGCGGGCTGTGGCCGCTTCCTCGACTGGAGTGCCACCGAAGATGCAGAGGCCGCGCCGCTTTTGGTCGGCCGGGTGCTTGCAGCGGTTGGCTGCGGAGCCGCGGTGCATCCGCCGCTGACAGCACTGGGGGCGGTTCTAGGCGGGGGGCGGAAGACATGGGCGAGCACGTTTTTCGCGTTTTTCGCGGCCTGAGCAAACTTTTTTTCAACTTGTTTGCCCAGCTCAGGGTAGACGGGTCCAAGTGTTTTCCTCTCGGAACGGGACTCCTAGGGACAGTGCGTATCCCACTATGTGCTGCCTGCCGAAAGTGGGCATACATAGCGCACCGGGGTGCCCCATTTGTCGTGACGGACTGTGGGCACCCCGGTGCAGAAACCTCAAGGAGGTCTATCTCGTGGAAGACGATACCACGACTGCTGCCTGGGAACGCCAGGCGATCCAGGTACAGCTGTCGCTGTTCCCGCCGGGCGTTTCCCTGTTCGTCCCTCCGGGCGTTCGCCTGGTGCTCGATGCCTGGGCGCTCGCGTTGAGCGGCGAGCAGCGGGTGGATGAGTGGCGAAGCCTGGTGCTCGACGCCCTCCAGCAGCGATACGGCCCCACCAAGAGCACTTTCGAGAAGGCCCGTGCAGATGCGGAGAGGTTGTTCCGGTATCTCGACGCCCGCGGCGTGAACGAATGGTCCGACATCACCCCGAAAATGCTGGAGGACTGGTACTGGGCGGCGCGACCTGATCGGCACGGCCAGTTGCAGGTTCCCGCCGAGTCCACCGCGAAGAACCGGCAGTGGATAGCCGAGGTGGCGCTCAAGGAAGCGGCCTCGTTAGGAGCGCCAGTGGATGTGTGGGCGCTGTTGTCCAACCGGATTGCCCGCCGGGCCAGAAAAGCGCCGACCCGGCCTCTCACCGACGACGAGGCCCGGCTGGTAGAGGTGTTCGCCGTTTCGAGGTTCATCGCTTCGGCCCGCCCGCTGTTGGTGGCGTTCTCGTTCGCTGGGGGCACGGCCTCAGAGATCGCCGCGGTGCGGGTAGGCGACGTGAGCCTGCGGGATGCGACGGTCTTGTTCGGAGGGGACGCGGCCCGCATCAACCCGCTGGGAGGCTGGGCGGCGCAGACGGTTGCCAGATACTTCGACTACAACCCGCCCTCAGACGACAGCGCCCTTTTGTGCGTGTCCGGGCGCACCGACGAGCTGCGTGCCGCCCACTCGGTGACTGTGCGGCTTCGCGAAGTGCTCATAGACGCGGGCATATCGGGGAGAGAAGGGGTGAGCGCCAGGTCCATCCGGCTCACCAGTGCCCGCCGGGTGCTCCAAGCCGACGGGATAGAAGCCGCGGCCCGGTTCCTGGGATCGGTCTCTTTGGACACCGCAGCCGACGCGCTCGGCCACGACTGGAGGAACAGCGATGGCCGGTAGAGGACCAGTCCTTTTTTCCAACCTCCAGCCGGTCAAGTACACCGACGTGCATCGCCACGGCAACGGCCCGCTAGGACCGGGAGCAATCAACCGCAACGCCAAGAGAGCCATCAAGAAGGCCAGCAGCAGAGCCAGCAAGAGGAAAGGCCAAGCAGGGGCGGACGAGACACGCAAGCGGCAGGTCACCAGCGCCCCCCTGGGCATGTCGGACCTTGAAATCCTGGAGTTCGTAGTGTGCCTGCTGCCCTTTCTGGAGACAGGAGCCAAACTTGAGGCCGAAATCGTCGCAAAGTCCAAGAACTGGGGCGGGAGGAAACGCGAATACACCGCTACTGGGGTGATGGCCTTCGAGGTGGCAGCCTGGATATTCGACAGCTACACAGACACCGAGAACAACCTCCGCGACGAAAAGAATTGGGACAGGCTGTGGACCGCGGTCTCAAACGCCTACCCTGACCAGCCCGAGCTGTGGCTGCCGCCCGCGCCGCCAAGCAGAGACCAGCACTACAGATGCCGCAGGGATCACTTGAGGGGCAGCCTCCTCGCGGAAATGAAGAAGAGGCTCAGAGCCGCCGCGGCCGAAGCCGGAGTCGACATCGGCGTGCTCGTGCCAGAAGAAAGGAACTCGACCACCAACCCCGAATTGTTCATCGCAGGCGACGGAACCTACATCCGCTCCCCGTACAAAACCCACCACTCCAACGCCTTCGATCCCGCGACCGGCAAGACCAGGCGAACCGATTTCGAGGCGGGCAAGTACCGGGGCAAGAAACGCGAGGGCTACGGCGGCCCCGGGTATACCGCGGTGATCCTCGCTGCCCGCTCGCCCTACGGGAACGAGCGCATCATCTTCGACGTGGGCCTGCAATCAGGGGGTAGGGGAGAAGAATCCGAGGCCAACCTCGCGACCCGCATGTTCCTCGCCCTGCTCGACGACCACCCAGACGAATTCAAGCATGTGCGCGGCATGATCTACGACATGGCGCTGAGGTCACGAGACCAGGACCGGCTCCTCGACGCCGGGAAAATCCCCATAGTGAAAATTCCCTACGCACCAAGCGGCGATCCCGCCTGGCAGAACCTCGGCCCGTACACCTTCACCAACAAACACGGCCAGACAACCCAGCAAGTCGTCTACGCCGTAAACGGGACACCCTGCATCCTCGGCACAGACGGCAACGGCGTGCAGTGGTATGTGCCGCTCCAACGCAAGCAGACGAAAATTGAGGGGAAAAAGCCAGGGAAGCGCAGGGTCTACGGCCTATGGGCAATCCAAAATACAGGGATCATCACAGGGCTGGGCCTCGGCGGCTTCGGGGGAGCGGTAACCCGAATTCGGCACGACACCCCCCTCGTAGACCGCAAGAATAAGCGGCGCACCAGCGCACTCAGCGTGATACCCGAATCAGACCCCTGGTTCCCAAAGGTCTACGGAAAACGCGAGGACCTCGAATCCATCAACAGCGTCATCAAAAGAGGACTCCTAAACCAACGCAGCCGCACCACCGGCAAGAACAAAGTGTTGTTCATGCTGCTCATGTTCCAACTCCTCACTATCGCCGTCGCCGTGTACGCACACCACGCTCGAACGGGAGCCGACAACTCAAAATGGTTCGGCAACCACCAATGCCCCAAACATGTCGCCGAAGAGCACAACTGCCCGACCTGGGTCGAACCCTAAAGGCAACTCCACCCCGCCAACCCGAACCACAACATCAAGCCCGGACCAGCGCGCCCCACCACCCTCGGGACAGCTCAACGAGGCAACACAACCCCGCCAACTCCTCCAAACCCGCCCGGACCAGCACTGTAAACTTCACCAATCTCATAAAATTCTTCTTCAATAGACAATCGCGCAGAAGTGCGCGCACACCCGCCCACGTAGCTCAGTCAGGACAGAGCAGGGACCTCCTAAGTCCAAGGTCGCAGGTTCGAATCCTGCCGTGGGCGCTTGGCTGATTCAAAATTAGATTTTGAATCAGCCAATTTTGCATAGACTTGAGGCAATGATCATTGACCGGGACTTGGCCCCGAGGCTGGAGCAGGCGGGTTCCAGCGCGCCGGCCATCACGCTTACCGGTCCCCGCCAGAGCGGAAAGACCACCTTATGTCGGTCGGTGTTCCCCGACCACCCCTATGTCAGCTTGGAAGCGCCCGATGTGCGCTCATTTGCCACTGATGACCCCCGAGCGTTTCTGGCTCAGTTCCCCGGTGGGGCGATCATCGACGAAGTCCAGAGGGCACCCGATCTGCCGTCCTACCTCCAGGGCGTAATCGACGCCGACTCAACGCCCGGTCGGTGGGTCCTCACTGGGTCGCAGCACTTTTCTCTCTTGGAGTCGGTCAATCAGTCGCTGGCTGGCCGAACTGCCGTGCACCACCTTCTTCCGCTGAGCCGGGGAGAGGCTATTCGTTTCTCCAACTATCCACGAGGACTGGATGAGACCCTGATCACTGGGGGCTATCCCCGCATCTTCGACCGCGGTCTTGATCCGACTGACTGGATCGGCTCGTACATTGCCACCTACATCGAGCGCGACGTGAGAACGCTTCGCAACGTAGGGGACCTCTCTGTGTTCGCAAGATTTGTTCAGCTCTGTGCGGGTCGCACCGCGCAACTGGCCAATCTCTCTTCGCTGGCCGACGACTGCGGTATATCCCAGCCGACGGCGAAGGCCTGGCTCAGCATTCTGGAGGCCAGCTTCGTGGTTTTCCTGCTCCCACCGTTCCACGCGAACCACCGCAAGCGGCTGGTGAAAATGCCAAAGCTGCATTTCTACGACACCGGCCTTGTCTGTCACCTACTGGGCATCCGCTCTCCTGAGCAGCTCCACTCGCACCCGCTCAGAGGTCCGATATTCGAGACGTGGGTCGTTTCAGAGATTGCCAAGCAGCGTACCCATCAAGGCCTGAACCGGGGCATGTCGTTCTACCGCGATCGCAGCGGGACCGAAGTCGACCTGGTCATCGAGCACCCAGAGGGAGCGACCCTGATTGAGGCAAAGTCCGCTGCTACCCCGTCAACCAGCTTTCTCAAGACCGCCCGGCGGGTTGCTGCCTACTTTCGAGACCAGCACCCATGTGATCTGATTGCGGTATACGGAGGTGACCAGCTCCAAGAGCGAAGCGAGGAGAGATTGCTGCCCTGGGCGCAATTGCACGAGGCAGACTTTTCGAATCCTGCTGGGGGCTCTGTATGACGACTTATTCCATTTCTGAGTTGTGGCGGTATCCCGTCAAGTCGATGGCCGGGGAGCGGGTTGAGAGGCTTGAGCTTCGCACCAGTGCTGTCGTCGGGGATCGGCGGTGGGCGGTGCGCAATACCGAGACCGGCAAGATCGCCAGTGCCAAACGGCCGCGGCCCTTCGGTCAGCTCCTCTTGTGGAGCGCCAAGACTCGGGCCGATGGCGGACTGGTTGTCGTTGGTCCCGACGGCCGCCAGTACGCAGTGGGTAGCAGTGAGCTTGATGGCGCATTGACTGAGGCGCTCGGTGAACCCGTCCGGCTGTTCGAGGTGGAAGAGGGCCGCGAGGAGACCTACGCCAGCGAGTGGCCGGAAATCCCCGGCACCGTCCTCTCCGACGTGGCGGTCGACCTGCCGGTTGCCGCTCTCACCGAGAAGACCTCGTTTGTCGACGCCTCTGCCGTCCACATCATCATCAACCAGTCAATGGCCCACCTCGCCTCGCTGCTGGGCGATGCCAGGCTCGGTGTCGAGAGATTTCGCCCCAACGTCGTGCTCGATGCCTATGACGACACCGGTTCCGGGGAGTTCGCCGATCTGGCCTGGAAAGACCTCGACGTCAAGATCGGCGACGTGAGGCTTCGGATCGGCGACGCCACCCCCCGCTGCGTGATGACCACTTTGGCCCAGCCGGGCTATGAGCAGGCAAAAGGCGTGCTACAAGTGCTCGCCGCCACCGCCCGCAAGGAATTCGACTTCGGGGCCTTCGCCTGCTTCGGTACCAACGCCGAAGTCACCGCAGCAGGCACCATCAGCGTCGGCGACACGCTCATCATCCCCGACTGATCGCTAGTCCTGGGACGATCGCCGACTTCCGTGGGCGGTCAGAGCTCTCCGGAGGCGAGCATGTCGGCGGGAATCTTCATGTCGAGGGCGCCGAGGTAGCCGCCCCCGTCGTTGATGGCGTCGTGGATGTCGTAGCCCAGCAGCTCTTGGGCCCGGCGGGGGAGGGTGCGGGCGATGTCGGGGGGTGTGGCCAGGCAGTTGTTCTCTTCTGAGCGCAGCCAGCCCAGCATGTAGCTGAGGTGGAAGGCGGGCCGATGCTGGTCTTGGGTGGAGTTGGTGCCGGCGCCGTGGATGGTCGATCCCAGGTAGATCACCCGGGAGCCCGCGGGCATCTCGGCGTCGGCGAACTCGTGGGGCTCGGGCTGGCGGTCGGGCTCCCAGCGGTGGCTGCCGGGTACCACCCGGGTGGCGCCGAGCTGGCGGGTGAAATCGCACAGCGCGGTCACCGACGACAGCTCCATCTCAGGGCTGGGTTGGGGCATGTGTACCCACACGTCCTCGTCGCGGTGGGGGAACTGGGCTTGGGCGCCCGGACCCACAACCAGCATGTGGGCCACGTTCACCTGGAAATCAGCGCAGTTGGGCCCCAGCACGGCATCGGCGATATCCAGCATCAGCGGGTGCAACAGCACCTCGGCCACGAAGGTGGGCGACTTGGAGGCCAAACCGGTCACATGGCGCATGTGCTCGCCGAAGAATGCCGCGATCATGGGATTGATGAAGGTCCGGTTGGAGTCGGGCTTGTCCGCATAGGGCATCAGCTCGGTGAGGATCTGGTTGATCACCTCGTCGCTGAAGCACTCTTCCACGATCACCGCCCCGTCGGCGTCGAGAACTTCCAGCACGTGCTCGAGCGGTTCGTCGTTCTTCAGGTGGACCAACTCAGCCTGCGTTGCCATGCCCCACTGTATTCCGAGATCGTGCGCCGCGTTCGTGCTCGCTCAGGCCTTCTGGAGGAGCCAGAGGCCGACGACGCTGTAGAACACCATGACCAGAAGCATGGGGCGCTGGGCCCAGGTGGCCTCGCTGGCATCGCTGGTCTCCACGGCCCGGTCGTGGGCCACGAGCACGGCGGCAATGTGGCCGAGGACGATGGCCAAGAACTGAACCCAGGCGATGGCATCGGTGGAGACTAGGAAGAAGTTCACCGCCCAATCCGCGGTTCCGAACCAGTTGGAGCCGCGGTCGAACGGATTGGACAGCAGGCGTAGGAAGTTCTGGCCGCCGTCGAGGATCAGCAGCGAGAAGTAGTGAGCCACGGTGTAGCCCAACACGATGGGTACCAGGGAGTGCGCATAGCGCCGGGCCACCTCGGTGGCCCTCTGCTCGGTGAACCAGCCCACGGCCAATGACCCCAGGTAATAGAGCGCCGCCATGATGGCGATGACAAATATCATCCCCACGGTGTTGATCCCGGTGGCGGTCCAGCCTCGGTGGGTGCCCACTAGGTCGGGCCACAGGGTGCTGCCGGCCAGCGAGTCGAACGTGGTGCCCCCCAGCACCACCAGCAGTACGGCCAGCAGGTCGAGGCGGGGGGCAAGGGTCGTCAGCCCCGACAGGGGGGCCCGCAGCCGCACCGCGCCGGTGTCGTCTCGGTACAGCGGCGACATTTTGTCCAGCAGCGAGAACAGCACTCCGAAACCGTCGGCTTGGCGCAGCCAGCGCCGCCCGTACACCGCCGATCCGCCGACCATCCCCACCGTGTAGGCGATCATGGCCCCGCCCACCGCCGAGTTGGTGGTGCCATCGTGGTAGCAGAGCTCGAAGAACAAAAACCATCCCAGCGCCACCACCGCCGGCCAGTAGCCGCCGGGAATCTCGCCGGTGTCTTTGAGTTGCGGCAAGCCCATCTTTCCTGCCGTCCACTCGATGGCCGAGGCGATGGTCTCGAACGGGTTGAGCACCCGCCACACGTCGCCGAACACCGCGGCTACCATCGCCATGCCCACCCACAGCGCCACATACACCGTGAGCGGTCCGAAGCGCTGGCTCCCGACCTGCGAATCGCTGATGCTGCTGGCCAGGGCCAGCACGAATAACGCCAGCGAGGCCAAACGGGCCGGCACCGCCACCACATCGAGCACCCGGCCGAAGGCCACCCCCAAACTCCGGCCCGTTGCGGCCCCCGGCAGCCAAGCCCGATGCCAGAAGAAGCTCAAGCTGACGAAGGTGGCCATGAGGGCCACGGCTGCGCCGATGCCGAACAGATAGAACGGCAGGGGCAGATCGCCCCGCGACCCCACCCCGTGGGCCAAAACGGTGTTGAGCATGGTCACGCCGGAGTCATCCCACCCGGAGCTCCATCACCCGATCGCTGCGTTCATGCCATTGGGTTCATGAGATTGGCGCGGTGGCTTCGGGTACGTCGTTGGAGGCGGAGTTGACCAGGCGGGACACCTCGTAGGCCTCCATGGCGTTGTCGGGATAGGGCTCGAGGAGTTGGGTCAACGCGTCGCTGTCATCCAAGTCGGTGTCCAACCAGAGGTCCTCTACTTCTTCGGGGAGGATGACCGGCATCCGGTGGTGGATCGGCCTGAGCAGGTCGTTGGCCTCGGTGGTGATGATGGCGCATGACGAGATGGAGTCTCCCTCCGGGTCCCTCCACTTTGACCAAAGTCCGGCGAAGGCGAAGGGTTCCCCCGATCGCATGGTGATCCTCATCGGTCGCTTGGTGTCGCCCACCTTCTGCCACTCGTAGAAGCCGTCGGCGAGCACCAGGCATCGCTGTTTTTTCAGCGAGCTGCGGAACGAGGGCTTCTCGGCCACCGTCTCGGCTCTGGCGTTGATGAGGGGGCGGCTGGAGGGGCCGTCCTTGGACCACGATGGGATCAGACCCCAGCGCATGAAGCCGGCTCGACGGGTGTCGCCGCCCACCACGGTCAGCACTTGCTGGGTGGGAGCGACGTTGTAGCGCGGGCGGAAGTCGTCTCGGTCGCCATCGAAGTCGAATCGCTGGGCCAGCTCTTCCAGGCTGGCGGTGATGCTGTACCGGCCACACATCTCGATCCCATTATGAGCCTGAATAGGACAAACAACCAACCCCCAAGCCTGGCACTACCGCCAGTCGTGCGACGGCGGCATGACGACGTCGGAAGACACAGCTCGCAGGTCGGTAGCCACCACGTTCACGGTCCCGTCCCAGGTGGAAACGCGCCCGGTGATCACGACCACTTGGCTGCTCAGCTCCCGGCGGCGGCGGGCGAACAGGTCGGAATAGACGATCGCCTGGGTGTCGCCGGTCTCGTCCTCGATGGTCACGAAGACCGTGCCGTCGCGCCCGCGGGGGTGCTGTCTGGCCACTGGCCAGCCGGCGACGGTGACCAGATCGTCCTCGCGGCACTTCTCCACGTCGGCGGCGGGGAGCACGTCGGGGCTGAGGGTCGGCCGGAGGAACTCCATGAGATGGCCTCGGGGGTAGATGCCCATGGCCCGGTACTCGCCCATCATCTTCTCCCGCTCGGTGAAATCGTCGAGTTGGGGCACTCGGTCTTCGGTCGACAGCGAAAGGGCGGTTTGGCCGTTTCCCGAGGGCCGGTTTTGCAGCCCCGACTCCCACAGCGCCTCCCTTCGATTTGCCGCGATGGCGTCGAACGCCCCGGCCTCCACCAGCGAGAGCACGGCTTGCGGCTTCAGCCCCGTCCGGCGCACCAGGTCGCCGGCGCTGGTGTAGGGGCCTTGGCGCTGCCTTTCTTCCACGATGAGCCGAGCCGACTCCGCCCCCACGTCCTTGATGAACTGAAGCCCCAGCCGCACCGAGCCTCCCTCGGGCGAGCACACCGCTCGGCTCGCGTTGACGCACGGGTTCAAAAACGCCACGCCGAAGTGCCGGGCATCCTGCTTCAGCGTCTCCATCGGGTAGAAGCCCATCGGCTGGTTGTTCATCAGCGCGGTGAAGAACTCCACCGGGTGGTAGCGCTTGAGCCATGCCGCCTGGTAGGCGGTCACGGCGAAGGCGTGGGAGTGCGACTCCGGGAACATGTAGTGGCCGTTGATCTTGGAGAAGATCCTTTCGGCGGCGGATTCGGGGACGCCGTTTTGGCGGGCGCCATCGGCGAAGCGCTCCCAGTGCATGGCAATCAGGCGCTCGTTGTTGGGCCGGGCGAAAGCGCGTCGCACCTCGTCGGCCTCTGCCGCGGTCATCCCGGCCACGTCCTCGATGAGCTGCACCACCTGCTCTTGCCAGACGATGATGCCGTACCCCCGCTCCAGAGCCCGCTTTTCCAGCGGGTGGTCGTAGTCCCACTCCGCCCCATGGCGGTAGCGCTCCACGAACTGGGACACCGCGCTGCCCTGGGTGCCCACGCCGGGGCGGATGAGGGCCACTTGATAGGCCAGGTCAAGCAGGTTGCGCGACTTCAGCCGCTGGGCCATCTTCAGCTGCGCGGGGGATTGGAGCAAGAACACCCCCTTGCACAGGCCGGCGTTGATCATGTCGTAGACGCGGGGATCCTCCGGGCTGATCCGGCCCAGGTCGGGTCGGCGGCCCTCCCGTTCCTCGATGAGGTCGAGGGCTTCGTCGATCTGGTCGAGCACCGGCAGCGACAAGATGTCGATCTTGGCGAAGTTGGCGTCGGCCACGCTGTCTTTGTCCCAGTCCATGATGTAGCGGCCGTCGGTGGCCCCGGCCCGGATGGGGACCATCTCCGGGATGGGCGAGCTGCTCAGCACCATGCCGCCCACGTGCTGGCTCAGCCCCCGGGGCGCGCCCATCAGCTGGGGGGCGAGATCGAGCAGGTCCCGCCATCCGGGGGCGTCCACCTTGTCTTTGAACTCCGGCAGTTCGGTCATCTCGTGGCGCAGGTCGGCGGCGTGGTGGGAGTGCAGCCGCTTCGACAGCAACGACAGGCGCTCTGGGGGCAGTCCCAGGGCTTTGCCCAGGTCTTGGATGATGCCCTTGACCTTGTAGGTGGTGACGGCTCCGGCCAACACGGCGTGCTCGGGTCCGAAATGGGCGTGGACCCGCTCGATCAGCTCGTCGCGCAGCCCTCGGGGGAAGTCGAGGTCGATGTCGGGCAGCGTGGTCATGTCCTCGGAGATGAAGCGCTCCAGGGTGAGGTCCCACTTCAGGGGGTCCACATGGCTGATGCCGATGAGGTATCCGACGAGCAGGGCCACCGACGAGCCCCGCCCCCGTCCTGGCGGCCTCTCCTCGATCGGCACCTCGGGGCCGACTTCGCCCCGCTCCACCAGGATCTTTTGGGCCAAAAGGGCGATCTGGCGGTAGAGCAGCAGAAACCCGGCCAGGTTGAGCCGCTCGATCAAACAGAACTCCTCGGCCAGGCGGCGCTCCACCTCCCAGGTGACGCTGCCGTACCGCCGGACGGCCCCCTCTCGGCAGAGCTGCTCCAGGTAGCTCAGAGGCGTGTCGCCGGGGGGCACTGCGGCATCGGGCAGGGCGTAGCCCAGGTCGGTGCTGAGATCGAAGCAGCACTGCTCGGCGACGCGAAGGGTGTTGGCCACCGCCTGCGGGCACTCGGCGAAGAGCCGCTCCATCTCGGCCGGGGGCTTCAGGTGCAGATGATGGTTGGGCCGCAGGTACCGCAGGGCCTGATCGATGGTGGTGTTGAGCTTGGCCGCGACCAGCGCGTGTTGCAGCCGGGCCCGGTCCGGGGTGTGGTAGCAGACGTCGTTGGTGGCCACCACCTGGGCGCCGGCCTCGGTGGCGAGCCTGACCAGCTTGCGGTTGCGGTCGGTGTCGCCGGCCAAAAAGTTCTGCTGAAGCTCGACGTACACCGAATTCGGGCCGTACCAGTCGAGGTATTGCCGCAAAAGGCCGTGGGCCTCACCGATGCGGTCGTTTTCTGCTAGCCGGGACAGCGGGCCCTCGCGCCCGCCGGTCAAAAGAACCACGCCCTCGCAGTGGTCGGGCAGGTATGCGGGGTCGAGCTTCGGGTCCCGGCGGTCGGCGGCGTTGGCCATGGTGAACAGGCGCGAGATGTTGGAGTACCCGGCCCGGGTCTCGGCCAAAAGGGCGAGCTTCGAGCCGTCGGTCAGCGTCAGCTCCCCGCCGGTGATGGGCTGGGTGCCCAGGCTCTTGGCCAGACGGGCGAACTCCAGCGCGCCGCACAGGTTGGTGTCGGTCAGGGCCAGGGCCGGATAGCCGAACTGCTTGGCCTGGGCCAGCAGTTCGTGGGCATGCGACGCCCCCTCCCCGAAGGAGAAGAAGCTCTTGGCCCGAAGCTCCACCCAACTCGCCATCAGAAGTCACCCATCTAGTCAGCCACCCAGTCCTCAATCCAACAGTCGCCAATCAGACGCTTTGTCGATACCAGCGGCTCTCGACGCAGTCTCGGAACAGGGTGATCAGCTGCCCGTCGCCGGGGTCGACCCGGTAGTAGGAGCGGGCCACCGGCTTGGGCAGCCACCACAGGTCGAATGTCCACCGGTCATCGATGCGGGCCACCTCCGTCCAGCGCCGGCCCGCCCGCAACGACCGCGGCTCGCCGTCGGCGTTCTCGCGCACGTCCACCGGTCTCGGCGTCAGCAGCGGCCTGATGATGTCCTGGGCCGACGGGTCGATGGGCATCTGGAGGAACCGCATCTCCGGCACCGGATGCCACGGCGCCACCCCCGCGATTCGGTACAGGGCGTGGCCGCCTCCCATCAGCGGCCGCAGCCGGCGGTCGGCCTCCACCAGCCGCCCGAGCCGGTCGCGGCGAGCGTCCTTCAGCAGCGTCAGCTGGGCGACCGACTGGCCGGTGAAGTCCGACAAAGTGAGCGTCACGTCCTCGACGGGACGACGGGGCGGGTCGGCCTCCAACCGGTGCCGGACCAATTCGGAGGCCCGCTCCCACTCGCCGACGGGCTGCTTGAACCGGGCACTGTGCTCCCACGCCGGCCAGCCCGGCGCCTCGCACAGCAAATGCGCCGATCCGGCGTGGCGGCCGTTCACCTCTGGCCGGGCGAACGCCCGCAGCAAGAGGGTCTCCACCGCCATCAACAGAGCCTCCAGGGATATGGAGTGGAGGGGCAGCGAGATGCGCTCTACTACCGGTTCCTCGCACGTCGTCGGGACGACGGGGGTGTCGTCGATGCCGTTGCACAGCGACCACGCCCGCAAGCCCTCGAGGCCGAACCGGTCGGAGAGCAAATGCCCGCTCACCGAGGCAACCGCGCCCATGGTGTGCAGGCCGAACCGGTGCAGGTCGCCTCTCATGGCGGCCGAGACGGGAAGCAGGTCGATGCTGTGGGGGGCGAGGAAAGCACCCACATCGCTGCCCACCCCGCAGGCGCCCGGGCCCCGACGGGTGCGGGCCGCCACGAAGGCGGGGAACTTGGCGTCTGCTGTCCCCGTCCGAGGGCTCAGCTCGGCGGGAACCGCGCTCATCAGCGCCGAGACCGCGCCCGCTTCGCCCCCGTACAGCCCTTCCAGCCCATCCAACCGTATATAGGTCGTACCCAGGTCAGCCGCCTCCACCCGGTCGTTCACCTGTTGCAACGCGGCGACCATGCGGCGGAAAACTTGGCGATAGCAGGGCTCGTCGGCGTCCAGCACCACGGCGCCGGCGTGGTGCGACATCGCCTCTTCCAGAGTCATGCCCTCCCTCACCCCAATCGCGGCGGGGAAGTGATCGACAACCAGAGTCCTCGCCGTCGACGGATCGCCGTCGACGATCAACACGGGGCTGTCGACCAGATGGTGATGCCGGCTCATCTCCACCTTCGCCCTCAAATGCGTGGCCAGCACACAAGCCACCCTCATTGGGCACCCGTGCGAAGCTCGCTGCAACTACACAGGACAACCTTATTGAGGGGTGTGACACATTCGACCTGAGACGGCGTTCAGCGTGGCCGCGAAGGGGTTATCCCACTTGGAGTTCCATCACCAGGTCGCCGTGGTGGTGGGTCTCCACCTCGAAGATGCCCGGGATGTCGGCCTCAAAGGTGATGCTTCCCGGCTGGCCGGGGGCGAAAGGAACCACCAGGTCGTAGCCGTGGATGTGGAGCTCGTCGGCGGTGTCGCCAACCACGGTGATGGTGACGGATTCTCGGGCGTCGACCCGGTGGCGCTCCACCCCGCCCACCGGCTTGCCCCCGGCCACCTCCACTTCGATGGTGGTCCCCACATCAGGAGTAGGCGTGGGCTCCGGAGTCGGAGCAGGGGTCGGAGCAGGGGTAGGAGCTGCCGTCGGATCGGGCGTCGGCTCGGCGGTGGGCAGCGGAGTCGGATCGGGCGTCGGCTCAGGGGTGGGCTGAGACGTAGCCGTAACGGTGGCTTCAACCGTGGGCGAAGCGGTCATCGTGGCGGTTGCCTCCGGCGTCGCCACATTGGTGGTTTCAGCTGTGGCCTCAGCGGTTGGCGAAGGCGGAGCTGTGGTTTCGTCGTCGTTGCCACAAGCCGCCATGACAAGAGAGAACGAGAGCAACACACAGAGCAGCAGGGAAGTGCCACTCAAAGTGGTTCTCATCAGGGACTCCTAGTGGTAATCGGGCCGGTGTGTCGTCGCGAAGGAATCATAAGCACCGCCGGTATGGATTCCCTTATTCTTTGGCGGCGTCAAAACAGTGCGCTTCGGAGCGAAGTTGAGCGATCACAAACCAGCTACTTGGGAAATATTCGAACAGGAGGCGTCTCACTTAGCCGAGCGGATCAGGCTGCGGTTCGAGAGCCATATTCACGCGGTGATGGCCACGCTGCGGCGGGATGGGTCGCCTCGGCTGTCGGGGATGGAGGCGCCGATTCGCGATGGGAATCTGTGGCTGGGGATGATGCCGGTCTCGCGCAAGGAGAAGGACCTGCTACGCGACCCGAGGTTCTCGCTGCACAGTTCGCCGGACACCGAAGAGCTGCTGCTCGGCGATGCTCGCATTGACGGTCTAGCGGTGGCCGCCACCCCCGAGGAAGTTGACCTGTTCGTAGCTGGCCACAGAATGCCTATCGAGAACCCACACGACACGATGGCCCTGTTCACAGCCCACATCTCTCGCGCCACGCTGACCCGCGTCGAGGGCCAGGAACTGCTGATCGAGACTTGGACCCCGGCCGGCGGCCTCCAAGAGTTCCGCCAAAGCTGAGATAGCTGGCTGCGGCGCTCAGATCGTCTGCGTGCCGTCTACTCCGAGGGCGATGGCGAGGACGATGGCGATGCCGCCGAGGAGGCGGGCGACCACCGACAGCAGGGGGGTGGGGGTGGCGCGGAACCAGAGGAGGGCGGCGGTGGCGATGGCGGCCAGCACCACGCCGGCCATGGTGCGCAGGGTGCCGTCGTGGGCGGCGGTGGCCAGCACCACGGCCACCAGCTGCGGGGTGAACAGCACGGTGAGGGCGATGAGGGCCATCTGGGTTCCGGCCCGGGGCTCATCGGTTACCGGGCGAGCGGGGAACACCATCCAGCGCACTCCGGCTATTGCGAAGGGCACGGCGGTGGCCAGCCTCCAGGTGCCGGTCGTTACCGACAGGGCGTCAAGGATGGGGTCGGACAGGGCGGCCACCAACCACAGCAGGCCCACCGCGGCGGTCACGGCCAGCATCACCCGGGGCCGCCACTGGTCTCGGTTGGAGGGGCGCCAGGCAACGCTCAGCGCTCCCGCCGCTGGGTTGGCCGCGGCCAGCACCATCAACATCACCGGTCCGAGTCCGCTCATGGTCTCACTTCCTTCATGGCTTGTTTCCTCCGAGGTTGAAACTGACGTCGGCCATCAACAGGCCGGAGACGGCGTGCTGCTGGTCGTCCACCCTGGTTAGATCGTCGTAGTACCAAGCGCCGTCGGCGTCTTGGGCTTCGGCCAAACGGGCCGCTCCGCACTCCAGCCGGTCCCGCAGCGGAGCGTCGGCCAGCCGGGGCTCATTGAGCCACAGCCACTCCAGTCCACCCAACCCTTCCAGGATGGTCCCGTACCCGCCGCCGCGGGGCATGGGCAGATGGGAGATCTCGGCGACGCCCTCCCGCTGGGCGTCCCAGCGGATCATCTGGCTGAACCGGCCGGCTAGGCGCTGGGCGTAATCGAGGTGGTGCTCTTCGAGGCCCCACTCGGCCATCTCGCCCAAGGCGTAGGCCGCCCATTGGTCGGGCCACGGAGGGGGCCACAACTCCTCCAGCTCGTCCCGCTCGGTGGCCAGGTAGTCCATGATGGCCCACACCGGGGTGTCCCACCCCTCGCCGGGGAAGGCCTCGTGCATCAACGCCAATCCCCAGGCGGCTTCTCCGGTGGCGAATCGGGACCGTTCCCCGGGGACTGGCGCGCCGGTCTTGGGATCCCAGAAGTTGAGCATCCCGCCGTCGGGCAGCTGCTGGCCCATAAGGAACCGACCCAGCGCCCTCATCTCGTCGTCGAAGCCCGGGTCGCCGGTGAGGATGCGCCGATGGGCCAGCGACACCAGAGTCAGCGAGGCAGTTCCCGTTTTCACCGGCCCCCGAGACGACAGCGCCGGCCCCATACCACCGTCGCTGGTGTCCACTGCCCGCTCTAGCAGGTAGTTCATGCCCCGATCAGCGGCTTCCACTACCTGGTGGTTTTGGCCCTGCTGGGCGATGGCCAGCTGGTACAGCGACATGGTGCCCCCGGCGTGGCGGACCAGGTTGTAGCCCGGCACCGCCGACTCGGTGCGCCGGTCGTATTCGTACAGGTACCGCCCGGAGGGCTCCTGGGTGCGGACGATCCAGTCGGCCCCGGCGTCGATGGCTGCTTGGCCGTCGCCGGGGGAGTATTGCGGGCACACCTCGGGCGCGGCCAGCGTCACCCGCAGCAGCCCGGCGGTAACCACCCACACCACCAGCCACGCGACGAGTCGTCGTTTGGCACCCCCGGCCGAAGACCTCCAGAAAGTCATTGCCCTCACGGGTACCGCCAGAACCGGGAGAACAAGAACGTGGCCGGCAGACGAGTCCTCACGAACTGGCGGGCCTGTTGCCCTTCCAGCACGGTGCCATCGCGATCGACCATACGCCACGATGCCCCCGGCACCACGGTGATGTCGAACCGGGCCATCCAGTCGAACCACCTCACCCAACGGCTGGGCGTAACCAGGGTTCGGTCGCGGGTAGACGGAATGGCCCAAATGGCCAGGGCCCCGATGGCGATCACGCTGAACACCTCCACCTGCGCGCTCACCTCGATGCCCACATGGAAGGCCACCGCCACCCACACCGCGGCCAGCCGAGTGCGGCGGAACCAAATCCCAAAGGCGATGAACAGCTCGGTGGCCACCGCAACCGGCGACAGCACCCATTGGAAGGCCCGGGCCGTCAACACCTCCAATATCGGATCGCCCAGCGTATCGCCCAAAGCGTCGCGGGCATCGTCCTGGTAGCGCAGGGTGCGGTCGTGCATTACCCGACCGCCCACCCAGTCGGGGTCGATCAGCTTGGAGAACCCTGAGGCGAAGTAGATGGCGGCGGCTTCGAACCGAAGCAGCCACACCGGCCACACCAGGGCCCGGTCATCAGGAGGTTGGCGGCGGCGGGCGTCCAGCGACAGCACTCGGCCGTTGTCGCACAAGGCTACCCCGGCCAACAGGATGATCAAAAAGGCCCGGTTGTGGCGGAAGTGGGTCTCCGACAAGAAGAAGTTGTAGGCCACCACTGTCAAGGTCACCCAGGTGGCGGCTCGCGACCAAAGGCCCACGGTCATCAGCACCGCGGCGGCCACTCCCACCCACAGCAGCGCCACATACAGCCCGGCCGGCGCATTGGGAACCCACGGCCACCACTTCTGCTGGAACACGTCGAGGTAGGTGCTGCCGTCGAGGGCGTCGGCCAGAAACGGCCGCAGGTGCCAGATGACCGACGGCCCCAGCGCGATGCGCGCAATGGCCACGGCCCGCACGCTGGCTGGCTGGTCGAACACCTCGTCCAGCCATCGCCGGTACCTTGACCGCCAATCGGCGGTAGACGGGGGAGTCGCGGTGGCCGTCATGGGCCGCCCAGCTCTCGGTCCTGGCTGCGGATTACCGTGACATAGGGACCGCGGGCGTTGCGGTAGTAGGTGACGGTGGCCTCAAGGTAAAGGGTCTGAGTGTCGTTGGGCGTGTTTTCGGCCATCCAGTCCAGGGCGTGGTCCAGGTAGTCAACCACCGCGTCCACCCCGGAGAAGGCGTGCCGCTGGCGCCAGGGACCCTGCAACGCCCGCCAGCCGATCAGCTCATCCCAGTCGTAGCCATCCCAGCGCCCGTAAGGCACACCCACACGCTCGCCGTCGGGCAGTACCCGCACCAGCTCTACGGCGTAGGTGCTCGACTCGTTGAAGGGCTGAAACGCGAAGTAGTTGTGCGGGTCCCGGTAGCCGTTGGCTACCAGCCCGAGTTGGACGACCACAATCGCGGCCGCAAACCACCGTGCCCCCCGCCGACGCCACAACGGGCGGGGTGGCGCAGCCGCTACTGGGGAGGCGTCAGCCGTCGTCGGCGTACCTCCGCTTGTAGGCCTCCAGATCGGGTGGGAGGCGGTCGCGCTTGAGCTCGGCGAAGTTGTCGTAGGCGGTCAGCCAGCGCACGTGGCGCCACAGCTCCACCGCCTCCTCGGTCGACTCGGGCGGGTTGCTGACCACAGGGCCGAACAGGGCCGGGCCCTGCCCGCCGTCCAGGCGGATGGTGGGCACCCCGAAACTGCGGGTCTCGTCGCACAAGATGGTGTGCTCGGATTTCAGCGTTTCCCAAGTGCTGTCGTCGGCCAGGGCGTCGTCCACCAGGCTGGCGTCGAACCCGGCATCCACCGCGGCAGCCCGGATGGTGTCGAGCTCGTCCACCGACTCCACCAAATCGAACGCCCGTTGCCCGATGGCCTGGTAGTAAGCGCCGATGCCGTCGTTGCCGCCCACCTCGCGGGCCTTCACCGCGGTGCGCAGCGAGCGCACCCCCACGCCCCGGTCGGGGTCGAACTCCTCCATAGGCTTGTCCCAGTTGACGATGGCCAACGAGAACAGGCCCCAGGTGACGCTCACTTCACCGGCGTCTTCAATCTGACGAACCCAACGGGCTGTCTGCCAGCACCATGGTCAAAGCGGGTCGAAATAAAAGGTGATGGGTTCACTCATGGGGTCATTATCCCTAACCGAGGATGACCTCGGCGATTGTGCGCAGTTCTTCAGCGCTGCGAGCCCCCACGTTGATGCCGGTTATCGGGCTCTCCTCCCACCCCGAGAGCCGGTCGCGGATCCGCTCGGGCGAGCCCACCAGGGAGATCTCGTCGGCAAACTGGTCGGGCACCGCGGCGATGGCCTCCTCCCGGCGTCCCTCGAAGAACAAGTCTTGGATGTGGTGGGCCTCCTCCTCGAAGCCCATCCTGGCCATGAGCTTGGTGTGGTAGTTCTGGCCTTTGGCTCCCATCCCGCCGATATAGAAGCCCAGCGAGGCCTTGGTGGGGAACAGCGCCTCGGCCAGCTCCTCAGGCGAGTCGCCGGTGACCTTGATGGTGGTGTGTACGGTGATCTCGAAGTCCTCCGAGCGCCCGGCGATCGAATCGGCGTACACCTCGGGGCGGAACGGTGAGTAGTACAGCGGCAGCCAGCCGTCGGCGATCTCCACCGTCTGGGCGATGTTCTTGGGTCCCTCGGCACCGATGAAGATGGGGATGTCGACCCGGGGCGGATGGGTCATGATCTTGAGCGGCTTGCCCAAGCCGGTGTCGCCCTCCCCTTTGTAGGGGTGGTTGTAGTAGTCGCCCTCGAAGGTCAGATAGCCGTCCCGGGCGAACACCCGCCGCAGGATCTCCACGTACTCCCGGGTGCGGGCCAGCGGGCGGTTTCCAGGCTGGCCGTACCACCCCTCCACCACCTGGGGGCCGGACACTCCCAGCCCCAGAATGAGGCGCTGGTTGGACAGGTGGTCGGCGGTGACGGCGTGCATTGCGGTGGCGGTGGGGGTGCGGGCGGCGAGCTGAACGATGCCCGTGCCTAAGCGGATTCGCTCGGTGTGGGCGGCTAGCCACACCAGCGGGGAGAAGGCGTCGGAGCCCCACGACTCCGCGGTCCACACCGAGTCGTAGCCCAGCCGCTCTGCCTCTTGGGTTAGCGGCACGAAGCCCTCGGGTATCCCGCGGGTCCAATATCCCCATACCAGTCCGAGTTTCATGGCGGCGACCCTATCCCGCCCGGTCGCCGCACTTATGGTCGCCGACTGCGCCTAACCGCTTGCCGGTGGCGGGGGCCGGGCCGGTAACATGGTTGCCTATGTCCAAGGTCTGCCAGGTGACCGGTCGCCGCCCATCGTTCGGCAATAACGTGTCCCACTCGCACCGCAAAACGCGGCGCCGGTGGAACCCGAACGTTCACAGGCACCGGTTCTGGTTGCCGTCGGAGAAGCGGTGGATCACCCTCACCGTGTCGGCCAAGGGCCTCAAGACCATCAACAAGCACGGCATCGAGAAGGTCATTGCCCAGATGCGCCAGCGCGGAGAGAAGGTGTAATTCCGATGGCTAGTGACAAGCGCCCCATCATCAAGCTGAAGTCCACCGCGGGCACCGGCTACACCTACGTGACTACCAAGAACCGAATCAACGACCGGGAGCGGATCGAGCTGAAAAAGTACGACCCGGTGGCCCGCAAGCACGTCGTGTTCAAGGAGGAGCGGTAGCCACCAACGTCGACGAGCGCAGGGAGCTCCTGACGGCCGCGCTGCTGGCCGACGACCCTGTCCCGCCTCTGTGGCATCTGGTTGACTCCGGCCTCGCCGACGAGATCGTTCCCGAACTGCCTGCGCTCCGTTTAGAGCAAGACCCGATTCATCGCCACAAAGACGTGCTGGCCCACACCATCGCGGTGGTGGCCAAGACCCGTGCTGATCTGATCTTGCGATTGGCCACGCTGTTCCACGACGTGGGCAAACCCCGCACCCGCTCCTATGAGCGGGGCACCGTCACCTTCTACCACCACGAGGCGGTGGGGGCCCGCATGACCCGCAAGCGGCTTGCCGAGCTGGGCTATTCCGACCAGGTGGTGGACGACGTGAGCGAGCTGGTACGGCTGTCGGGCCGGTTCAAGGGGTACGCCGACGGTTGGAGCGACGCCGCAGTGCGACGCTACGCCCGGGAGGCCGGCCCTCTGCTGGGCTACTTGAACGAGCTGGTGAGGGCCGACTGCACGACCCGAAACCGCCAGAAGGCGGCAGATCTCCAACACCATGTGGACGAGCTGGAGGCCCGGATCGCCCGACTGGCCGAGGAGGAGCGCCGGGCGGCGGAAAGGCCGCTGATCGATGGCAACGAGGTGATGGAGCTCTACGGCGTCGGACCCGGTCCCGAGGTGGGTGCGGCGCTGAAGTTCCTCTTGGAGCTGAAGCGGGCCGAGCCCGACCTAGACCGGGCCGCCACCGAGGCACGACTCGACCAATGGTGGGCTGAAAAGGGGTAAATACCCAGGTCAGAGACTGACACAACAGAGAGTTTCGTTCGGGCTAGCCTCCGACTTGGAGTTGTCAAATGCCCGGTCGATTCGTTGTTCTCTTGGTGGTCTTGCTGCTGGTGTCGTCCTGTTCTGAAAGCTCGGCGGATATACCAGACTCTCAGCCAACTAGCGCCGTTGAGACTCCAACTCCCCCCGATTTGAGCCCCACTCCGTCTGCCGAGCCCACTCCGTCTGCCGAGCCCACTCCGTCTGCCGAGCCCACTCCGTCTGCCGAGCCCACTCCGTCTGCCGAGCCCACTCCGTCTGCCGAGCCCACTCCGTCTGCCGAGCCCACAGCGACCGCCGAACCACGGCGCGATTGTTCACCTTTGATCCCCGACGATCTTCAGGTATCCCACAAATCACTTGCGGCGACCAGCATCGAGATATCACAGGCCATTTACGACTGCGCCCACGAGGTCGGCCTGGCGTTCGCTGACGATCCCGCGGCCATTTCCACGCTGATGTCCCGCGGTATTCGAGGCCCGTTGCTGCTGGTTGGTCCTTGGTTCGACATCCCATTAATGGGCGAGCTTGGGCGCCTAGCTCCGGAGCGCATCATGGCGGCCGGATTCGATCAGGAAGTCCTTGACTACGCCCTGGCTGACTTCGCCTTCGAGCAAATCTCCGTCGATCAGCAGGCAGCTTTTTCGCCTGAAGGGCTGTCTAATGGCCCCGTGTGGCTTGTCGACAATGCCGAGCAGGCCGTGCCGTTGACTGCTCTTGGCCACCAGATCGGTGTTGGGGTGTTCGCGTTGTCCGGTGATCTCCGAGCGCTGTCAGCGGAGATACGGCAATCGATCTCCGGCGCCTCCCAGGTGGAGTTGCTCTCAGAATTCGGCGGGGACGCGGCCTGGCAGTTGGAGGTAGTCCGCCGGGGCAATGAAATACCCGGCGGCGGCCTGCTTATGTTCGATGCCGGCTTCAACCGCCGCTTGGTGGCCATGTACGGCCATCCGTCGACATCAGGGCTTGGAGTGCTGGGAGAGCAGAGTCCCGAAGAGGGCGTAGAACGCCTCCGGTCCATCGCCGAGGGCTACGACGCCGACGGCTCCGTGGTGCTGCCCGCTTTCGAGATAATCGCCACCGTCGCCTCGGCCGGTGCCGGTGAGGACGGGGACTATTCGGCGGAGACCGCCCGGGATGAGATCAGGCCCTGGGTCGAACTAGCGGCCGCCAACGACATGTACGTGGTGCTCGATCTTCAGCCGGGGCGGTCCGAATACCTCAAGCAGGCCAAGATCTACGAGGAGTTCCTACGCCTTCCCCATGTCGGACTTGCGCTGGATCCTGAGTGGAGGCTCAAGCCCCACGAAGTACACCTCCGCCAGATCGGCACAGTGGACGCGGCGGAGATCAACCAGGTTGTCGATTGGCTGGCCGGTATCGTCCGCGAGGATTCCCTCCCTCAGAAGCTGCTGATCCTTCACCAGTTCCGGTTGCAGATGATCACCAATCGCCATCAGGTTGAGACTCCTCCCGAGTTGGCGGTTGTGGTCCATATGGACGGTCAGGGTCCGGTCCCAGACAAGATCAACACCTGGAACTTGTTGACCAGACAGCCCGATGCTGGTCAGTTTTATTGGGGATGGAAGAACTTCTACGACGAGGACTTCACAATCGCCACCCCAGATCAAGTACTAGAACTCACCCCTATACCCGTGTTCGTGTCGTTCCAGTAGGGCTGCTAGAGCTGGTCGATATAGGTATCGGTGCCCACCACCGTCTTGTAGAAGGGGCCGGCCCAGCAGACATTGGCCAGACCTGAGCCGTTGACCGCGTCCACATACGACTGGAAGGCATCCCAGCAGCCGTCGGGCTTCTCATCGCTGAAGAAGATCTGAAGGGTGCGGGCCTCGGTGCCGGTGCCCGAGCCCAGATCCATGGGGGAGTTGGAGGTGATCTCGTCTCGCTGGCGGGGCTTCCAGGTCGAGCCGATGGCCACCGAAGAACCGGCCATCATCTCGGGCATGGCCTTGTCACGCAAGAAGCCGTGGAGCTCTTCTTCGCTCACCCCGTCGGCCCGGTCCATGGCCACCACGCCGATGCCGGCGTAGCCGTGATCGAGGGCCAGCTCCAGCGGTACCGGGTCGTCGTCGCGGTAGGCGGCCCAGGCGACATCGGCCAAGATGGTGTGACGGTGGGTGCGCTCGGCGAACCCCCGGTCGTTGGTGTACAGCCAGTGGACCTGATCGCTGGCCCACTCCCAGTGCTCCTCGTCGTGGCCGTCGAGCACCCAGTAAACCGCCAGAAACGATCCGTCATCGGCCTGCGACAACTCGCCGCTGCCGTCGGTGATGCGCAGATCTTTGAGCGCCCGGGGGGCCACCCAGCGGGAGCCGGCGAACATCCAGGGCCCGATCATGCACCCGGCGTAGAAGTGGTCTCGCTCGTACCAGCGGTTGTACTCCCGCTCGTGGCCCGGATTGGGGTCCACCATGGTGAAGAGCATGCTGCCAACGTGGATGGGATAATCGTTCACGCCGCTGAACTTAGTGGTAGCGCTCTAGTCTCGCGAAGGTGAGCGAGCATCCCTTTCGCGACAAGGCCGCCATCGCGGGAATCGGCATCACCGAGTTGTCCAAGAACTCGGGGGTGAGCACCCTCACTCTGGCGCTGCAGGCGATCATGGCCGCGGTGGAAGATGCCGGGTTGCGCCGGGAGGACATCGACGGGGTGGCCTGCCACCAAGTACAGGACTCCATAACCGCCTCCATTGTGGCCCAGTGCCTGGGAGTGGAAGACCTGTCGTGGTACTGCGACCAGTTCGGCGGCGGTTCCACTTCGCACTCGGTGGTCGGCCATGCCGCCAGCGCGGCCGCTCTGGGCCATGCCCGCCACATCGTGGTGTGGCGGTCGATCAACGCCCGCTCCGAGCACCGCATGGGGGGCACCGGCCGTCCGCCCCCCGCCATCGTTGAGACCCAGTACCAGCACCCCATCGGCTGGGTGACCCCACCCCAGTGGTATGCCATGTTCGCCCGCTCACATATGAACCGCTGGGGCACCACCTCGGAGGATCTCGGTCGCATCGCCGTGCAGCAGCGGGCGAACGCCGTTCACAACGAGCGGGCCATGATGCGGGCGCCCATGACCATGGACGACTACCTGGCCTCCCGGTGGATCGTGGAGCCGTTCCGGCTGTTCGACTGTTGTTTGGAGACCGATGCGGCCGCCGCAGTAGTGATCACCACCACAGAACGGGCCCGCGACCTGCGCCAGCCCCCGGTGAAGATCTCGGGGATGACCTGGGGCGGTGGCCACATGATGCACAGCAACCGGGTACAGGCGGACTGGACCATCTCGGTTGCCGCCAAAATGGCCCGCCGGCTCTACGAGATGGCCGGCGTCGGTCCCGACGACGTGCAGTACGCCTCCCTATACGACGCCTTTACCCATTTGGTGCTAGTCCAGGTGGAGGACTTCGGATTCGCCCCCAAGGGCGAGGCTGCCGCATTCATCGCCGATGGCGGTACGGCACCCGGGGGCCGGGTACCGGTGAACACCCACGGCGGGTTCCTGTCAGAGGGCTATGTCCATGGCCTCAACAACCTGCACGAGGCCATTCGCCAGATCCGGGGTACCGCCGGGCGGTTCCAAGTGCCCGATGCGGAGGTGGCCCTGTCTACCGGGCAGCCCGGCTATGTGGCTGGCAACTCCTCGGCCCTCATCCTGCGCCGCGATAACTGACCCGCCTGGCCCGCTCTTGGCGGGCGGTGTACCAGGCGGCGGCTGCCGCAGCCACCAGCAAGAGGGCGCCAAGCCCAGCCCAATGGCTCAGCAGGTGAAAGCCGACTGCCTCGACCGCGGCGCCGGCACCCAGCCCGGCCACCGCCCCACTGGTGGTCATTATGAAATCGGCGCCCCCTTGAACCTCTACTCGTTGAGCAACCGGGAAGGCGCCGGTGAGCATCGCGCTCCCTGCGATCAGTCCGAAACTCCAGCCCAAACCCACCAACATCAAGCCGACGAACATGCCCAAACTGTCCTCCGCGCTGGTGTGAGCCGCCGTCTCGGCCCCGATGCACAAAGTAACCCCGCCCATCCCGATCACTAGGTGGGGACCAATTCGGTCGACGAGCCAGCCCACGATGGGGGAGAAGGCGTACATCCCGATGACGTGGACCGAGATCACCCAGCCGATCACCCTTAGTTGATGGTCGCCGTTTTCCATATGGAGCGGCGTCATGGTCATCACTCCCACCATCACGGCCTGGCCGGTGAGCATGGCGATAACGGCCAAACGGGCGGCGGGCACGGTGGCGATTCGGCGTCCCACCACCATTGGAGAGGCGGGGCGCACGGTGTCGGCTCCGATTGTTCCCAGCACCTCCAACGGGTCGGGGCGCAGCCAAAGCTGGGTAGCGGTCAGGCCGATGATGAAGAGCACTACGCCCAGCAGGTAGGGGCCGGACAATTCTGGAAGGCCGGTGAACCGGGCCAGGTCAGCCGCAGGGCCCAAGGCGATTGTCGGGCCAAGTGCCGCACCGACCGTGGCCGCCCACACCAGCATTCCGATAGCCCGAGCCCGACGGTCTTCCGGCGCCAGGTCGGCCGCCGCAAAGCGGGCCGCGAAGTTGGTGGCATTCCCCGCGCCGACGCCGAGGATCCCCAGCACCAGCAGTGGATAGAAGTCGGCCACCGCGGCCACGAATGCCAGCGATGCCCCGACTGCCCCTATCGACCATCCCGCGACCATTCCCCGGCGCCGGCCCAGTTGAGCCATTCGGCGAGCCAGGGGAACCGTTGTGAATACGCTGCCCACCTGCATCGCGGCGACAGCCAGCCCGGCCAGCGTCTCGCTCCCGGTGATCTCTTTGCCCAGAACTGCCGCGGCAGAAAACGAAGACGCCATGGCCGCGGTGGTGGGAATCACCGAGGCCATCAGCGTTCGCGTCGTCCGCTGATGGGCTGCCGCCCGCTCTGTCAGCATGTCTGATCTCTACTGGTGGGCTCTACTGGATCGTTCCTATACAGAGATGGCTCTTCTTCCCGACCCACTTTAGGTCAGGGTTATGACAGTCTTTTTCGGTAGTGAGGAGGAGTCGATGACCGCGGTAGATGGCCCGGCCGACCAGGCCCCCAAGCCCCGTCCCTATCCTGAACGCGACTCGGCGCCGTGGTGGGAGCGCATCAACCAGCACCGCTTCGAGTTGCAAAGCTGCGACGGTTGCGGGGCGTGGCGATGGCCCCCCCGAGCCATTTGCGGGCGATGTGCCTCCTTCGAATTCACGTGGACGCCGCTTTCGGGTCGGGCCACGGTGGAAAGCTGGGTGGTGAACCACCACGCCTTCTTGCCCGGGTTCAATTCCCCCTACACCGTGGTGTTGGGCCGACTCGACGAGCAGGACGATGTGTGCCTGCCCGCCACCTGGCAAGGCGACCACGAACCCACCCCCGCCCAGCCCATCCAAATCGCCTTTGAAGACCACACCGACGAAGAAGGCCCCTTCACCCTCCTCGCCTGGCGTCCGGCCTGAACCGAAAGAGAGCAAAGGCTTGGCCTACGGGGTGACCTGAGAGGGGGTGGGTGTACTAGATTTCTCGCGGACCCGGACAACGACTAGGGAGATGCCGTGGAAGTTTCGGTCACCATCAACGGGGACAGCCATACGCACGATGTGGAACCGCGCACGCTGCTGGTTCACTACATCCGCGATGTGGTTGGCCTCACCGGCACCAACATCGGGTGCGATACCTCCTCGTGCGGAGCCTGCACCATCCATGTGAACGGCGAGTCGGTGAAGTCTTGCACCATGCTGGCCGTGCAGGCCGACGGGCAAGACCTCTTGACAATCGAGGGCCTGGCCGACGGCGACGTGCTGCATCCCATGCAGGAGTCGTTCCGCCAGTGCCACGCCCTTCAGTGCGGCTATTGCACGCCGGGCATGGTCATGGCCGCCGTCTCGCTGCTGGACGAGAACCCCGATCCCAGCGAGCGAGAGGTTCGCATCGGGCTCGAGGGCAACCTGTGCCGCTGCACCGGGTACCACAACATCGTCAAAGCTGTATTGCACTGCGCGGAGGCCTCGTCATGATTCCTGCGGCATTCGACTACATCCGGGCCGGATCGGCCGAAGAGGCGCTGGCCGCGCTGGCCGAGCACGGCGACGAGGCCAAGCTGCTGGCCGGCGGCCACTCGCTTCTGCCCCTGATGAAGCTGCGGTTGTCCACCCCCGCGGTGCTGGTGGACATCGGCCGCCTCGACGACCTCAGCTACATCAACGACGCCGGCGACCACCTGGCCATCGGCGCCCTCACCCGCCACCGCGACGTGGAGACCAGCGAGCTGGTGCAGTCGCAGGCTGGGCTTTTGGCCGAGGCCACCAGCCACGTCGGCGATCCCCAGGTGCGCCACCGGGGCACCATCGGCGGCTCGATCGCCCACGGCGACCCGGCTTCCGATTTGCCGTCGGTGATGCTGGCCATGCGGGCCACCTTGGTGGTTCGGGGACCGGGCGGCGAGCGGGAGATCGCGGTGGACGACTTTTTCACCGGCTTCCTTGAGACCGCTTTGGGCGACAACGAGTTGCTCACCGAGATCCGGGTGCCGAAGATGCCCGACGCCACGTGGGGTTTCCAGAAGTTCAACCGCCGGGCCCAGGACTGGGCCATCGTGGGCGTGTCGGCCATAGTGGCCAACGGCAACTCCGGCGTGGGCCTGGTGAACATGGACAGCACTCCTGTTCGGGCCGCCGGGGTGGAGGCCGCACTGGCCGGGGGCGCTTCTGCCTCTGACGCGGCCGAAGCGGCTGCTGAGGGAACCAACCCGCCATCTGACCTGAACGCCGGACCCGAGTACCGCGAGCACCTCGCCCGGGTGCTCACCCGCCGGGCGCTCGAAGCCGCTGGACGCTAGAGACCAGCACCTGGGCTCTCAGCCCTCTTCGGCCGCCGAGGTGGCCGACGGGCTGAAAGGCTGCGACTACCTGGCCGACGAGGGGTTGGCCACGGCTGTGTTCTTGGCCATGACCCTGAATCGTCCCCTGCTGCTGGAGGGCGAGCCCGGCGTGGGCAAGACCGAGACGGCCAACGCCCTGGCCGCCTGGACCGGCGGCGAGCTGATCCGACTCCAGTGCTATGAGGGCATCGACGTGGCCCAGGCGGTGTACGAGTGGGACTACTCCCGCCAGCTCCTGCACCTGCGCACCGCAGAGGCCACCGGCGGCGCCACCCGGGAGACCGCCGACGCCTTGGAAGACGAGTTGTACTCCGAGCGCTTTTTGATCCGGCGCCCCCTGCTCCGGGCCATCGCCGCGGTCGAGGGCCCGCCCCCGGTGCTGCTGATCGACGAGGTCGACCGGGCCGACGACGAGTTCGAGGCCTTTTTGCTGGAGATCCTGTCGGACTATGCGGTGACCGTGCCCGAGATCGGCCGGTTCGCGGCCGTCACTCCACCCCGGGTCATCATCACCTCCAACCGCACCCGCGACGTCCACGACGCCCTCAAGCGACGCTGCCTCTACCACTGGGTGGAGCATCCCGAATTCGAGCGGGAGGTGGCCATCATCGGCCGGCGGGCTCCTGAGGTGAGCGAGCTTTTGGCCCGGCAAGTGGCCGCCGCGGTGGCCGCATTCCGGGAGCTGGGCCTGTATAAGCCGCCCGGCGTGGCCGAGAGCATCGACTGGAGCCTGGCGTTGGGCCGCCTCGGCGCGGCCGAGCTGACCCCGGAGATCACCCAGGCCAGTTTGGGATCGGTGCTCAAGTACCGAGAAGACCAGCAACGGGTGGTTGAACAGGGAATCGGCGGCCTGATCGAACAGGCCATCGCCCGTGCAGGCTGACGAGCTGGCAGTCGGTTTTGTAAATGCGCTGAGAGGCGCGGGCATCGACGTGGCTGTGGGGTCGTCGGTGAACTACTACCAGGCGCTGGGCGCGGTGGGAATGGAGCAGCGCAGCTCGGTGTACTGGGCTGGCCGGGCAACCCTCGTCACCGAACCCGACGACATCGAGATATACGACAAGATCTTCGATGCTTACTACGGCGGACAGCAGCTAGTGGCCACCCCGGTGATGGAGGTGACCCAGCCCATCACCCTGGTGGTGGACGACGACGGCGACGACGATGCCGAGGACGATGGCGGCGAGGATGACTCGGCCGACCCATCGCTCACCCTGCGGTGGAGCCGCCACGAGGTGCTGCGCGACAAGGACTTTGCCGACTACAGCGACGACGAGCTGGACGAGGCCCACCGGCTCATGGCCGCCATGGCCCGCATGGGGGGCACCCGCCGATCCCGCCGCCGACGCCGCACCCACCGCACCGCTGGCCACCCCGAACTGCGGCGCACGGTGCGAGCCGCCATCCGCAGTGGCGGCGAGCCCGTGCGCCGTTGGTATACCGAGCCGGGGGAGCGGCTGCGCCGGGTGGTGCTGCTGTTGGACATCTCCGGTTCGATGGAGTCATACGCCCGAGCCCTCATCCGCTTCGTCCACGCCGCGGTAGTGGGCCGCCGGCGGGTGGAGGTGTTCACCATAGGCACCCGGCTGACCCGCATCACCCGGGAACTGTCGTCGCACGACCCCGACCGGGCGCTGGGCGCGGCGGCCGACGCGGTAAGCGACTGGTCGGGCGGCACCCGGCTGGGCGACACCCTGGCCGAGTTCAACGAATCATGGGGAATCCGAGGCATGGCCCGAGGGGCCACCGTGGTCGTCTTGAGCGACGGCTGGGATCGGGGCAGCCCCGAAGTGATGGCCGAGCAGATGGCCCGATTGCACCGGGTGACCCATAGACTCGTGTGGGTGAATCCGCTTAAGGCCACCCCCGGCTACCAGCCGCTGGCCCAGGGCATGGCCGCGGCCATGCCCCACGTCGACGACTTCATCGAGGGCCACTCGCTGCGCTCTTTGGAGCGGCTGGCTGATGTGTTGGCCGACGAGCGGCCCCCGGCTGATTCGTTCCGGTCGATGGCAGGAGCAGCAGTATGAAGGAGATATTGGCCGACCTCGACGCCTGGAGGGCCGAGGGCCGACGCGTGGCGCTGGCCCGGGTGGTCAACGTGGAGGGCTCCGGCCCCCGTGACCCCGGCGCAGCCATGGCCGTCAGCGACAACGGCGATGTCATCGGTTCGGTGTCTGGGGGCTGCGTGGAGGGCGCGGTAGTGGTCGAGGCCCTTGACATCCTCGAAACCGGCGAGCGGCGCATGGTCAGCTTCGGCTACAGCGACGACGAGGCCTTCGCAGTGGGGCTTACCTGTGGTGGCACCATCCACCTGTTCATCGAGCCACTGGACTGGTAGCGGTGGCCGAACTCTACGAACGGCTGCGCGATGCCATAGTCGACGAGCGGCCGGCAGCGCTGGCTACCGTCATCGAGGGTCCTCATTCCGGAGCCAAGCTGGTGGTGGAGCCCGACGGCGACGTCTTTGGCACCCTGGGCCATCCCGAGCTAGACCGCATCGTGAGCCGCGACGCAGTGGGGGAGCTGGCCGCCGGCCGCACCGGTGTGCGCCACTACGGCGCTGAGGGGCAGGCCCGGGAAACCGACGTGTCGGTGTTTATCGAGTCGTTTTCACCACCGCCGATCATGCTGGTGTTCGGAGCGGTGGACTTCACCGCCGCGCTGGCCCGATCCAGCAAGCTGCTGGGTTTCAACGTGATCGTGGCCGACGCCCGCTCGGTGTTCGCCACCGTCAAGCGGTTCCCCATGGCCGACCGGGTGATGGTGGCCTGGCCCGACGAGGTGTTCGACAGCTACGGCGACCGCCTCGGCCCCCATGACGCAGTGTGCATCCTCACCCACGACCCCAAATTCGACGTGCCCGCCGTGCAGCGGGCGGTGGCCACCGACGTGGGCTACATCGGGGTCATGGGCAGCCGCCGCACCCACGCCACCCGACTGGAGCGGCTGCGAGAGGTCGGGGTGGACGAGAAGGGGATCGACCGGCTCATGGCCCCCATCGGGCTGGACATCGGCTCCCGCACTCCGGAGGAGACCGCTATCTCGGTGTGTGCCGAGATCATCTCCAACCGCACCGGCCACAACGCTCCGTCGCTGCGCGACAGCCAAGGCCCCATCCACCGCCCGCCGGCTGAGGGATGAACTCAGCAAGTTGGGGTCGTCGGCCAGATTCAATCTGGTTGTTGAGGCGAGTGGAAAAATGAAGCGCCTCGCCGCGCTGGTTGCGGCGGTGCTGGCACTCTCGGCCTGTGGCAGCTCTGACCCGGCGGCCGACCCGACAGCCGTGCCGGGGACATCGGCGGCCACCTCTGCTGCCGAGGTCACGGCGGAACCCGACCCCGCAGCCGCGTCAACCCCTACAGCTGCCGCTGCTGCCACTGCTACGTCGACACCCGCAGCCGTCGTTGTACCCACCCCGACGGTGATCACCGGCGGAGCCGGGCCCACCGGTGATCTGGCCCGGGTATCGGCTGATTGGGCCACTGATTTCTCCACCCGCACCATCGATCTCGACGAGCTGCGCATCGGCATCCAGGTGATTCCCATCCGCGATCGCATCCCGCCCATCGACAATCCCGTGTTCGACCCGGCATCTGAGGCTGGCTGGTCGGATCCCGAGCCCGGCCTGCTGCTGGTGATGGGTGAGACAGCCCGCTTTTATCCGCTGGCCATGCTCATCGTCCATGAGATCGTCAACGACGAGATCGAGGGCCGCCCGGTGCTGGTCACCTACTGCCCGCTGTGCAACAGCGCTTTGGTGTTCGATCCGGTGGTCGCCGGCCAGCGTTTGCGGTTCGGCACCTCGGGCTTGCTCCGCAACAGCGACCTGGTGATGTGGGATGACGCCACCGAGTCACTGTGGCAGCAAATCGGCGGCGAGGGCCTGGTGGGGGTCTATGCCGGTCACCGCTTGGACGTGATCCCGTCGGCCATCGTGTCGTGGGGCGACTTCAAAGCCGGCTATCCCGACGGCACGGTGTTGGCGCCTCCTGGCCGCGCGGCCAGCAGCTACGGCCGCAATCCCTATGTCCAGTACTCCTCCCGGTCGGCGCCGATTCCCGGTTTCTTCGATTCGTCCATTCTGGACGATCGTTACCCCGCGCTGGAGCGCACCGTTGGGGTGACGGTGGACGGCCATGACAAGGCGTACCCGTTCAGCGTGGTGCAGTCCGTCGGAGCGTTGAACGACACCGTGGCCGGGGTTCCGGTGGTGGTGCTGTGGTCGCCGGGCACCGCCGATGCGCTGGACTCCCCCGTCACCGCAGGAGGGGTGGATATTGGGGCTGCCCTCGCCTTCGACCGCCGAGTCGACGGCGAGACGTTGGAGTTCACCCCTGCGGAGAGGGGCCGGTTCACCGACGACCGAACCGGTTCAACCTGGAACGTGCTCGGTCAAGCAACCGAGGGCGAGCTAGCCGGGACCCGGCTCGACCCCGTGGTTCACACCAACGAGTTCTGGTTCGCCTGGGCCGCGTTCCACCCCAACGGCGAGGTTTTCGGGCCTTGACGGTTGCAAGCGAACGAACTGCGAGGGCGGGGCCATGACCATCGCTGCCATTGTGCTTGCCGCCGGGGCCGGCACCCGGTTTGCGGGTGACACCCACAAGCTGCGGGCCCCGTTTCGGGGGCTTACGGTGGTGCAGCACGCCCTCGGTGCCGCGCTGGAGGCCGGCTTCGATGCAACGTACATAGTGACTGGGGCGGTGGAGCTGCGCGACCTGATCCCCGACGGCGTGATCCTGGTGGAGAACCACTCATGGGAGCTGGGCCAGGCCACCTCGCTGCGGGCCGGGGTGTTCATTGCCGAGAACGACGGCCATGACGCGGTGGTGATCGGGCTGGGCGATCAGCCACTGGTGGGCTCGGAGTCGTGGCGGGCGGTGGCCGAGGCCGACGGCGACCTGGTGACCGCCGTTTACCGGGGTCGCCGCAGCCCGCCGGTGAAGCTGGGGGCCGCGGTCTGGCCGCTGTTGCCCACCAGCGGGGATGCGGGAGCCAGAATGCTGATGCAAATGCGGCCCGAGCAGGTAAGGGAAGTATCCTGTGCCGGAGAATCGGTGGATTTTGACACTGTTCAAGACTTGGAAGCATGGTCTTGAGAGTTTCGGAATCGAATTGAGAAAAGTGATTTTGGAGGACTTGCCAGCATGGAAATGAGCAACGAGATTGAAGTAAACGCCTCGGCCAGCGATGTTTGGGCCGTATTCAATGACGTAGAGCGAATCGCCCCCTGTCTGCCCGGTGCCCAGCTCACCGAGATAGAGGGAGAAGAGTACCGGGGCGTGGTCAAGGTCAAGGTTGGGCCGGTCAACGCCCAGTACAAGGGGAAGGCCACGTTCACCGAACGCGATCAGGACGCCATGAAGGTGGTCATTCTGGCCGAGGGCCGCGAAACCCGGGGGCAGGGAAACGCCAGCGCAACAATCACGGCCACGGTAGAGGCATTGGGCGACGAGCGGACCAAAGTCGGGGTTACCACCGACCTCAAGATCACCGGCAAAGTTGCTCAGATTGGCCGCAACCTCATTCCCGATGTGAGCGCAAAGATCATGGACCAATTCGCCGGTAATCTAGAGGCCATGCTTTCAGACTCCTCCTCAGACGATGCTTCCCCCGAGTCGGAGGCTTCTGCCGACGATTCAGAAGTCAGAGCCGTGTCCAGCCCCGAGCCTGAAGCGGTAGATCTGCTGGATGTGGCCGCCCCGCCGGTGGCCAAGAAGTTCGGGCCCATTGCCGGGGTCATCGCTTTGCTGTGGATCATCCGCAGGATCTTCAAGAGGAAGAAGAAAAAGAAGGGCTGACCCTGAAACAAGGCGACGACGAGCAGGTCGAGGCCCTGCTGGGCCGCGCGCCCCGGGGTCCCTACGAAGTAGTGGTCAGAGCCGATGACGGCACCCCACGGGTGCTGCGAAACGCCCCCATTCTGGACGATGGCACTCCCATGCCCACCCGGTACTGGTTGGTGGGCCCCGACGACATGATGCGGGTGAGTCAGCTGGAATCGGCTGGGGGAGTGCGCCGGGCCGAAGCCGAGGTCGATCCTCGCGATCTGGCCGACGCCCACCGCCGCTACGCCGACGAGCGGGACGCAGCCATTCCCCACGACTATTCCGGGCACCGCCCTTCGGCCGGGGTGGGGGGCACTCGCCGGGGAGTGAAGTGTCTTCACGCCCACTATGCCTGGCACCTGGCCGGCGGCGACGACCCGGTGGGCCGCTGGGTGTCCGAGCACTTGGACTCGGAGAACTGGACGTGAGCTCCCCCGTGGTGGCCGCCATCGACTGCGGCACGAATTCCACCCGTCTGCTGGTCAGCCGAGGCGGCACCGAGACGCTGGACCGGTTGATGACCATCACTCGCCTCGGAGAAGGAGTGGATCAGACCGGAAACTTGTCCCCGGGTGCCATCAACCGCACAGTGGACTGCCTTCGACGCTACCGGGAGGCGATGGATCGCCACGGGGTGGAGGCGGTGCGGATCACCGCTACCTCGGCGGCCCGAGATGCCGCTAACCGCCAAGAGCTGTTCGACGCCGCCGAGGCGGTGATGGGCACTCGTCCCGAGCTGCTGAGCGGGCTGGCCGAGGGGCAGCTGTCGTTCCGGGGGGCCACCGCCGACCTCGACCCGGACCTAGGGCCGTTTCTGGTGGTCGACTTGGGCGGCGGCTCCACCGAGCTGTGCGTGGGTACAACCGCATGCGAGGCGGCCATGTCGTTGGATGTGGGCTGTGTGCGGCTCACCGAGAAATACCTCCATAGCGACCCGCCCAAGCCTGAGGAGCTGCACGCCTGCATCTCGGTGACCGGCGCCCATCTCGACGACGTCGACCGGGAGATGCCCGCCGCTCGCCAGGCCCGGACATTCGTGGGGCTGGCTGGCACAATTTCCACTGCGGCAGCCGTTGAGCAGGGACTGCACGCTTATGACCGGGACAAGATCCACCACTTCGAGTTGACCAAGGCTGCGGCGGAGGATGTGTTTAGAACCCTGGCCACCGAAACGCGGGCTGACCGGGCCTTCAATCCAGGACTGGAGCCGGGCAGGGTCGATGTGATCGTGGGTGGCCTGGCGGTGCTGGTGAAGATCATGCGGCACTTTGGGTTTGATACTTGCCTGGTGTCGGAGTCGGACATCCTTGATGGGATGGTTTTGAGCCTGCTGGACTGACTGGCTGGTTAGCGAACCGGCGGGTTGGCGGGTCCTGTCCCGGCCCAGCCCGCCGTCCTCGACAAGCTCCGGGCGGCGGGCGCCCTGAGCCGGGCCACCCCCCAACCCGCCTACCACTGTGTCGCATGCTCTTCTGATTTAGTAGGAAGGGAGGGGGTAGGTTTGCGGGTGGTGCGGACTTGGTCGCGGATTCGGGGTACTCGGGAGGGGCGGGTGCTTCGCGGGGCTCGGGTGGAATTGCGTCCGCTGGTGGAGAGCGATTTTTCTGAGTGGCAGGCGGTGCGGCGGGCTAACCGGGAGTGGCTCACTCCTTGGGAGCCCACCCCACCCAGCACCCAGCCCGACGTGGTGGAGGACCGGTTGGCTTTCGCCGCTCGGTGCAGTGCCCGCGACCGGGAACGGCAGATGGACGCCGGCTACGGATTCGCGGTGTTCGCCCAGGGCCGTCTGGTAGGGGAGATGAACCTGTCGGGGGTGCAGCGAGGCCCCTTCCAGAGCGGCCATGTGGGGTATTGGATCGACTACCGGTACGCCGGTCAGGAGTACACCCCTGAGGCTTTGGTGGTGGTGCTCGACTACGCCTTCGAGACTCTGGGACTGCACCGGGTGCAGATCAACATCATCCCCCGCAACCAGGCCAGCCGCCGGGTGGTGGAGAAGCTGGGTATTCGCGACGAGGGTATTGCCTTGCGCTATCTGGAAATCAACGGTCGTTGGGAAGACCACGTCCGCTACGCCATCACCTCCGAGGAGTGGCAGGAGCGGGGTCCCGAACTCGTAGCCGGCTGGATGAGCTAGCTCGATTTGCTGATGGCC
Organism: Acidimicrobiales bacterium; assembly: GCA_963663255.1. Taxonomy (GTDB): domain Bacteria; phylum Actinomycetota; class Acidimicrobiia; order Acidimicrobiales; family Bin134; genus Poriferisocius. The sequence goes on along the minus strand of OY760141.1, from coordinate 11,694 downwards.
TCTTTGAGGGCGGCCACCTTCTCTTTGAACTCTGGTTGGGCCATCGACCAGGCCTGCGGCTCCACTTCCCGGGCCACCGCGGCCGCGCTGTCGGTGACCGACCCCATGTCGACGATGGTTTGCTTCATGGCCTGGGTGAGTTTGCGCGGGGTTCGGGCCGGACGGCGGGCCATTCGGCGGGCCTCCTCCAATAGCGAGTCGTCGTCCACGCATTTCCAGGCCAGTCCGATCTCGGCGGCTCGCTCGCCGTCCAGCCGCTCGCCGAACAGCACCATGGCCATGGCCGTCTGCCGGTCGCAGATATTGCGCAGCCGCCAGGTGTGTCCGCCGCCGGGGTGGATGGCGATCTGGAGGAAGCGGCTCTCAAACATCGCCTTGCGCCCAGCCACAATCACATCGCAGGCCAGGGCAAAATTCATCCCCGCCCCTACCGCGGCGCCGTTCACCGCGGCCACAGTGGGCAGCGGGGTATGGGCCACTCGCAGGAATCCGGCATAGATGGAGCTCAGGCTTTCGGGGTTGGTGGCGGCCAGCAACTCGTCGAGGTTGGCCCCCGCGGAGAACGCAGGTGGGGTACCGGTGAGGACTACCGCACCCACCGACTCATCGGCCTCCAATTCGTCAAACGCGGCGTCGAGTTCCCGGTTCATGTCTAGGCTGACCGCGTTGCGCACCTCCGGGTGGTTGAGAGTCACGGTGGCGACGCCGTCGTCGATGTTGGTGAGCACAAGAGCCATGCCCTGAGAATAGAGGTATGGCGATTAGGTTGGCTCAGTGACCAATTCCCGGCATCCTCGACGCGCCAGCCGGGCATTGTCGTATCAGAACTACCGGCTCTTCCTGTCCGGCGCTCTCATTTCCAACTCCGGCGTGTGGGTGCAGATGCTCGCTTTGGCATTTGTGATCGAAGACCTGACCAACAGCGGGACCTGGGTTGGATTGGGCGCCATGATGCAGACTCTGCCGGCCGTGGGTTTGGGAATGGTGGGAGGGGCTATGGCCGATCGCTTCCCTCGCCGGGTCATGTTGATGATCACCAACTCTGTCCAATCGGTGATCGCGCTGGGGTTCGCGGCCATGTGGGCTGCCGGGGTGGACCGGCCATTGGCCTACATCGCCCTCGGGGTGGTGAACGGGTGTGTGAACGGCATCCAGCTTCCCGCCTGGCAAGCGTTCGTCAGCGAACTGGTTCCCCGGGGCGCCCTGTTGAACGCGGTCACCTTGAACTCGGCCCAGTTCAATGCCTCCAGGGCAGTCGGCCCCGCGGTCGGAGGCTTGGTGCTGGCTGTGGGAGGGCCCGGATGGTCGTTTCTGGTCAACTCCTTGACGTACGTACCCGCCGTGCTGGTCTTGGCGCTGATCCGGGTGCCCCGGCTAGCTCCAACCGAGGGCGGTCGTCCCAACATCTTCAAAGACGCCGCCGCTGCGGTCCGCTACGCCGCCGATCACCCCGGAATCCGACGGGCCATTCTGATCGCCGGGGTGATCGCGTTCTTCGGCCAGCCCATCATCCATTTGGTGGTGATCTTCGCCAACGACGTCTTCAAAGTGGGCGAGTTCCAATACGGCATCTTGGCGGCGGCCAGCGGGATCGGGGCCATTATGAATACGCCATTTGTGGCTATCAAGGGCAGCCAAGTCTCCCGTAGTCGCTTGGTGGGTCTGGGGTGGCCGTTGTACGGAGTGGCTCTGCTGGGGTTCGCTTTGTCTCCCTACTACTGGCTGGCGGTAGTTGCCCTCGCGATTTTGGGAGCTGCGCACATCGCCACCGCGTCCACCCTCAATACCGTGATCCAGCTTCAGGTAGAAGAAGCGCTTCGGGGCAAGGTGCTGGCCCTGTATTTGATGACGCTGTTGGCGGGACTGCCCCTCGGCGCCCAGCTGCAAGGGGCCTTGGCCGACTTGATCGGCCCCCGCGTCGCGGTGGGAGGCGCCGGGGTCCTCTTGGCCGCCACCGCCCTGTGGTGGGTAATGAGCGGGCGCACCAAGGTTCTTGACTTGAGCTAGTAGCTCTAGGAGAAGTTGTCACTCCCATCGGGATACTGGACATATGAGAGAAACCAAAGAGGAAATGAATGGGAGAGAGACCCCCCAGAGGATGAGGGTCATCCGCGGCGACCATCAGGAGCAGGAGAGCAACACGGGCCGGTGCCTGGCCTTCGCGGAGGCGGCCCGGCGGCTGGGTTTGGCGGTGCGGGGCCACGGGCTGGTCATGCCCAGCTTCCGTAGCCCACCTCGGGAGGTCGGCCGCCGCCGCTCGCTGGTCCGCCACAGCGACGGCTCGGTGACGGTTGCGGTAATGGTTCGCAACCGGGTCTGGGCCGCGGTGCAGGCCGACATGATCGAAGGCGTGGTGGTGGCCAACTCGATGGACGACACCGACGCCGAGGTGTTGCGCGACCAACTCTGGGAGGCGCTGGAAGGCGAGTCGGCTCGGCGAGAAGCTGCCTGAGCGGCAGTTTTCAAAGCAAGTGCCGGCTGGGGATCGGCCTATGATGACCGGACCATGCTTCTCACTGAGATCGATCATGTCGCCATAGCGGTCCACGATCTGGAGCAGGCCATTTCCTTTTATGAGACGGCATTCGGTGCCACCGTGGCCCATCGCGAGGTCGTGGAGCGCGACGGTGTGGAAGAGGCCTTGCTAAAGGTGGCCGACTCCTACGTCCAGCTCACCGCGGCCACTGGCGAGAACTCGCCCGTGGCCAAGTTCCTGGCCAAGCGGGGCGAGGGAATCCACCACATCGGCTATCGGGTGGACGACTGCGCCGCCGCCCTCGAGTCCATGGTCGCGGCCGGGGCCACTCCCATCGATGCCGAGCCCCGTCCCGGTTCTCGGGGAACCACCGTCGCCTTCATCCACCCCAAAGGCGCCTTCGGCACCCTCATCGAACTGGTAGAGGAATAGTCGAGCGGGGGATCGCTATCGGCTGCGGAGGTAGCGCACGCCGATCCACGAACCGATCATCCCTCCGCCCGTGGAAAGCACAAGATCGCCCACAGTGTCGTCGTAGGTGAGGTTCAGCCCGCCTCCGGCACCGGCTTCGGACACAATCCACTCTGCTGCTTCCCAGCCGACGATGGCCAAAGCGCCGATCCCCGCTCCCAGCAGCCATGCATCGGCGGCTGTGCGCTGCTGTATGCGGCGGTAGCACCAGGCGTGGAAGGCGGCCACGAGCAGCATCCAGTTGAGCGCATGGAGCACGTCGTCGGTGACATCGAATGAGTCGTAGATCCCTACGAGATTGGCCAGCGTGTCGATCAAGAACGGGGCCACGATGAGAGCATCGGCGGTTGCCGGATAGGGGGAGAATCTTCGCCGCCAGGCCAGCGGCACGACCACTGCCGACAGCATGAAGAGAGGAAACCGAAATGCCATGCCCTTGCCTTCGAGGTGGTCCAGGGGCACGGTCAGCGCCACCACGAACGCAAGGGCCAGGGCGGCTTTCACGGCCCATGCCAGTTGCTGCATATAAGGGTGGGCGTCTAGGCGATCGACACCGGAAGCAGCGGTCATTGGTCGTCAGCGCTCAAGTTCGTCATGTTGCCCCCAGACTAAGGCGGTAGTCGGGGCCGTAGGATGACTTCATGTCCATGCGACGGGCGACGCTGATTGTCGAAGGCATGACCTGCTCAGCCTGCGTGTCGCGTATTGAGCGCAGTCTGAGCGCAGTCGACGGTGTTGTAGAAGCCCGAGTGAATTACGCCTCAGGCCGGGCTTCGGTGGCTTGTGATGATGGGGTTGCCGACGCGGTTTTGCGGACGGCAGTGTTAGACGCTGGCTACCAGGCACGTCTGCCCAGAGGTCTCGACGATGAGCTCGCCGCCCGGCCAACCGAGCTGAGACGGCTGACAGTTTCCGCAGTGATGGGCGCAGTGGTGCTGCTGGTGACCATGGTGGACGGTTTGGCCTTCGATCTGGGCTTTTCCGCCTCGGATTGGCTAGCCGCAGTCTTGAGCGCCGCGGTGGTCTTTTGGTTTGGATGGGGTTTCCACCAGCGAGCCTGGAAGCAGCTCCACCACCGAACCGCCACCATGGACACGCTGGTGTCGGTGGGCACCGCCGCATCTTGGATCTGGTCCATGGTGGTATTGGCCGCGCAAGTCGGAGATGGCCATCTTTATTTCGAAACCGGATCAGTCATCGTGGTGCTGGTACTGCTGGGGCGCCATCTGGAATACCAGGCTCGCCGTCGCTCGGGAGACGCCTTGCGGGCTATGGCAGAACTCGTCGCCCCTTTGGCTCGCTTGGAGGACGGCACCGATGTGCCGGTTGCCAGCCTGGAGGTGGGCACCAGATTTGTGGTGCGCCCCGGCGAGAAAATCGCCACCGACGGCGTGGTGGTCGACGGTCACTCTGCGGTGGACATCTCCCTGGTCACCGGTGAGCCGGTCCCCGTTGAGGTGGGTCCCGGCGACGCTGTGCTCGGAGCTTCGGTCAACGCCAACGGCTCGCTAGTAGTGGAAGCCACCGGAGTAGGGGCCGACACCGTGCTGGCCCGAATCATGCTGCTGGTAGAGCAAGCCCAGACCAACCGCACCCGCATCCAGCGGCTGGCCGACCGGATATCGGCGGTCTTTGTGCCCGCCGCGATATTGGTTGCAGCGGCAACGCTGATTGGTTGGCTGGCCACAGGGCAACCTGCCTCCGAGGCATTCACCGCTGCGGTGGCGGTGCTGATCGTGGCCTGTCCGTGCGCGTTGGGCTTGGCCACTCCACTAGCGGTGATGGTGGGCACGGGGCGGGGATCGCAGCTCGGGATCATCCTGAAGGGCGGCGAGATGCTGGAGGACACCCGGCAGCTCGACACCGTGGTGTTCGACAAGACCGGCACCGTCACTGAGGCCCGCATGGAGGTGGTTGAGGTAGTCGCCCCCGGAAGCGATCCTGACGAATTGCTTTCCCTGGCCGCGTCGGTGGAGGCCCGATCTGAGCATCCCATCGGCCGGGCGATCGCCTCTGCGGCCGAAAGCAAGGGAGAGGTATCCGGTTTCGAAAATCACCCGGGTGCGGGGGCAGTTGGAACGGTAGGGGGCATCGAGATGCGAGTGGGGCGACGAGCGCTCTTCGACCGTGTGCCCGAGGCGGTGGATGCAGCCGCCGCCCAGGTAGAGGCCATGGGCCGGGTGGCGGTGTTGGCCGGCCGGGAGTCGGTGGCCGAGGCGGTGATCACCGTGGACGACCGGCTCCGAGCCTCTGCTCAACCGGCAGTGGCCGCACTGAAGTCGCTGGGGCTCGACACCGTGCTGTTGACCGGGGATCATCCTCGCCGGGCCCAAGCTGCCGGCGACGAGTTGGGGATCGACCGGGTGGTGCCCGGAGTCGGACCCGACGGCAAGGCTGCCGAGATCGCCCGCCTGCAAGCCGAGGGCCGCCGGGTGGCCATGGTGGGCGACGGCATCAACGATGCCCCGGCCCTCAGCCAGGCCGACATCGGCATTGCCATGGGCACGGGGGCTGACGTGGCCGCCGAGGCGGCCGACATCACCATCATGTCGTCCGACCTGAGCGTGGTGGCCGACGCCATCGCCTTGAGCCGCCGCACCATGAACACCATCCGCGGCAACCTGTTCTGGGCCTTCATCTACAACACAGCGGCCATTCCCCTGGCCGCCGCCGGGATTCTGGAGCCGATCTACGCCGCCGCCGCCATGGTGGCGTCATCGCTGTTCGTGGTCACCAACAGCCTGCGCCTCCGACGCTTCCAGCACCGCTAGCGGCGGCTTCGTCAGATCTCACCGGCCAAGAAGGCTAGAAGCACTTCGTTGGTGCGCTCGGGGTCTTCTTCGGGGATGAAGTGGCCGCAGCCGGCGGGGCGGGCCCGGTAGTCGGGGAAGTGGTTCACGAAGGAGTCGGCGTAGGGGTTGCCGTGGGGGATGTGGTCGTCGGAGGGGAAGCCGTCTTCAAACGCTTGGGGTATGAGGAAGGCTGAGTACAGGTACAGCGCGGGATGGGGGTAGGTGCGGTCGAGGTCTTCGGGGCCGTACACCGGGAACACCCCGAAGTCGGGATGGCTGAAGAGCAGGCCGGGGTGGTTCCACATCTCGGCCACCTGGGCCGGTGTCCGGTACACCAGGTTGCCGTCTTCATCGGGGAAGTGGAACGGCAAGGCATCCCGGTAGTACGAGACGGCGTGGAAGTGCGATCCGGGCTGGTCGAACGCCGCCCGATAGTGCTCCACATCGTCGGCGTTCCAATGCTGGGACGGGTCCCAGTCGGCCATCGCCCCTCCCGGATCTTGGGCCTCGTTGTCGGCAACCGGGGCCTTCCAAGGTGAATGGGGCGGCGGGCCGTAGCTGCCCTCGATGCCGCCGAAGATCGAGGTGATGAACTCGCCGGCGTGGTGCTCCCAAAACTGCTCGGCCTCGGGCTCGCATTTGAACCAGTAGCCGTGGATGCCCCACGGGATCCACACCGTGCACAAGGTGTCCACCAACCCCAGCCGTGTGAACCGGTCGGGATACTCCAGGGCTGCCTTGAAGGCGACGACCCCGCCCCAGTCGTGGCCCACCAACGAGCACCGCTCGATGCCCAGGGCGTCGATGAAATCCACGATGTCGCGGGCCAGCAAGTCGCGGGTGACCCGGACACGGGGCTTGTCGGTGCCGCCGTAGCCCCGGGTGTCGGGGGCGTAGACCCGGTAGTGCTCGGCCAGAACCGGGATCTGATGGCGCCACATGTGGGAGGTCTGGGGGAAGCCGTGCAGCAGCACCACCGGGGGTGCATTCTCGTCGCCAGCAGCCAGATAGTGGAACCGAAGGCCGGCGGTGTCGATGTAATGGGACTCGGTCATGAAGGCTCCTGAGATCGGTTCGAGGCGGTCGCGACACTAGGGCGGTATACGGCAGCGCACCGCATCTGTGTATGGGCGAGACTAGGGAAATGGACTACCGGTACCTGACCTACGAGACGCTGGACGACGGAAGAATCGCCCGCATCATGCTGAACCGGCCCGAGGCCCGAAACGCCCAGAACCGGGGGATGCTGGTGGAGCTCAATGAGGCCTTCCTGGTGGCCGAGGCCGACGATGATGTGCGGGTGGTGATCCTGGGCGGGGTGGGCCCGATGTTCTCGGCCGGCCACGACATGGGCACCAAGGTGAGCATCGAAGAGCGGATGCCCGGTCCTGACCAGCACCCCACCTGGCAGATCAACGGTGGGCAGCGCCGGGGCTCGGAGAAGCTGATGCTCCAGGAGTGGCACTACTTCTTCGAGAACACCAAGCGGTGGCGCAACCTGCGCAAGATAACCATCGCCCAGGTGCAGGGGCCGGTGTTGGCCGCCGGGCTGATGCTGATGTGGTCGTGCGATCTGATCGTGGGCGCCGAGGACGCCTCCTTTGCCGATGTGGTGGGCACGCGGCTGGGCATGATGGGCGTGGAGTACTTCGCCCACCCCTGGGAGTTCGGCCCCCGCAAGACCAAGGAACTTCTGCTCACCGGCGATTCCATCGACGTCCACGAGGCCCACGCCATGGGCATGGTGTCCAAGGTGTTTCCCAACGAGACGCTTGACGAGCAGACCCTGGAGTTCGCCCAGCGCATCGCCTCGGTGCCTACCATGGCTGCGCTGCTGGTCAAAGAGGCGGTGAACCAGACCATGGACGCCCAAGGCTTCAACACCGCTTTGTCGGCGTGCTTCACCCTCCACCAGCTCAACCACTCCCACTGGGCCTCCATCACCAACGGAGAATGGTGGATCGCCAACGAGGAGCACGGCGTTCCCCACTGGAAGGACGCCCCCAAAGTCCGCCCTGCGGCCAAATCCTCCCCCGGCGGCGGCTGACTTGTCGCAAACAGGCGATAATACGACCGTGATCCCTGAGCGGTACTCCGGCTATGAGACTCGGCTGCGGGCGGGGGCGGTGGATTTCACGCCGGTTCCCGCGGCTGTGGCGGCCAATCTGAACAAGGTGACCCGCTGGATAGCCGAAGCCGCCGAGGCTGGTGTGGGGTTGCTGGTGTTCCCCGAGGAGGCGCTTACCGGGGCGATCCACTGCGACGATTGCGAGCATCTGGGCGGGCCGTGCGGGCTGCACCGGACATTGGCCGAGACCGTGCCGGGGCCGTCCACCGGGGTGCTGGCCGATCTGGCCGCCGAGCACGACATGTACTTGGTAGTGGGACTGATAGAGCAGGACCCCGACGACCCCGACGCGCTCTACAACGCGGCGGCGGTGATCGGGCCCGAGGGCATCATTGGCACCTACCGCAAGCTGCACTTGGGCTCGCTGCCGTTTGTGACCGAGGGGGTCTCGTTTCGGCCCGGCACCAGCCTGGATGTCTTCGAAACTCGCTACGGCCCAATCGGGGTGCAGATCTGCTACGACTTCTGGCTCAACCCCGAGGGCAGCCGCCTGCTGGCCCTCCAGGGCGCCCGGATCATCGTCAACCCCACCGCTGCGTTCGCCGGCGGCCCGGACAAGGTGGAGTCCATGCGCCGAGTGGCCGCCACTCGGGGGCAGGAGAACTTCGTGTTTACCATCTCAGCCAACCAGGTGAGCGGTATCGATGCCGGCGACAGCCTGGAGGACAGCTTCGACGGGGCTCTACCCTCCAACTACGCCGGCCACAGCCTCATCTGCGGCCCCCACTTCCCCGACTTCAGCCACATCTACGCCGAGGGCTCCGACGCAGAAGGGTTGGTGATCGCCGACCTGGACTTTGAGGTGCTGCATCGCTGGGACGACGTGTGCCCGTGGCGCCAGTGGCGGGCCACCCACCAGTCGGGCACCTCAGAGTTGTTCGCCACCGAATTCGCCAAACTGGTCCACGGTCCACCGGACCAATGATGGAGGAAGCCAAATGAGCACTGAACCGAGGATCCTGCCCTTCGAGGACATCGAGTGGGTGGATGAGTCCAAGAATCCGGATGCCCCCGCGGAGCTGATCGCCAAGGCCAAGGAGATGGGTGCCGGCCGCAAGCACGTGGCCCGGGGAGAGGGGGGCTTTTGGTGCCAGTACACCACCATGCCCGCCGGCTATCACGTCCCGCCCCACAGCCACGACCAGAACGAGCTTCTGATCGTGGTGTCGGGTGGCTGTGAGGTGTGGCCCGACGGCGCCGATGGCCCTTCGGCACAGCTTGGACCCAAGGATTCGGTGATTCTGGCCGCCAACCACAAGTACTCCTTCACCTGTGGTCCCGACGGCATGGAGTTCTTCGTACTGCGCCCCGGCGACGCGGCAGCATCGTTCAACCAGTCCTGAAGGTGCCTCGTTGGCCCCACTAGACGTCGCGGTCGTGGGAGCGGGGCCGGCTGGCCTCATCCTGGCCCGGCGCCTGGCCCAGACCTCGGCCGCCTTTGAGCTGTTCGAGCGCAATGACGATGTGGGCGGCATCTGGAATATCGACGCCCCCGGCTCGCCGATGTATGAGACGGCCCATTTCATCTCCTCGCGCACCATGTCGGGATTCGATGGCTTCCCCATGCCCGACCACTACCCGGACTACCCCGACTACCAACAGCTCTTGGACTACATCGGGGCCTTCGCCGACGAGTTCGATCTCCGCCGCCATGCCCGGTTCAACACTTCGGTGGAGCAGGCCAGCCTGGATGCCGAAGGGGGGTGGGAGCTCCGGCTCGGCACCGGCGAGACCCGCCACTGCCGGTATCTGATCTGCGCCAACGGGGTGAACTGGGAGCCCCATGAGGCGAGCTGGCCGGGGCAGTTCAACGGGGAGGTGCGCCATTCGGTCACCTACCGGTCGCCTGACGAGTTCACCAGAAAACGGGTGTTGGTGGTGGGGGCGGGCAACTCGGGCGCCGACATCGCCTGCGACGCGTCGGTCAGGGCCGACCAGGCATTCCTGAGCGTCCGCCGGGGCTATCACTTCATCCCCAAATACATCGCTGGTACGCCGTCTGACGTCTTCGGCGAACGAGGTCCCAATCTGCCCCACTGGCTGGAGGTTCGGGTCTTCCAGACGCTGTTGAGGATGATAAACGGCGACCTGCGCCGCTACGGGCTCCCCAAGCCCGACCACAAGCTCTTCGAGACGCACCCGCTGATGAACTCTCAAATCCTGCACTACCTGGGCCACGGCGACTGCATTGCCAAACCCGATATCGAGCGCCTAGACGGCGACCACGTGGTGTTTGTGGATGGCAGCCGAGAGCAGATCGATTTGGTAATCGCCGCCACCGGTTTTGATCGCTTTATCCCATTTCTTGAGGAAGGGCTGTTGGAATTCGAGAGAGGTCGCCCCCAGCTCTATCTGGGCATTTTCGCCCGCAACTGCACCAACCTCGCCGCTCTGGGCTACGTGGAATTCGCCTCAGCCGCGTATTCACATTTCGAGAGGATGGCCGAGCTGATAGTGGCCGACGCCACCGCGCCCTCCGGGTCGGCGACTGCGCAGGCATTCCAGGACCTGAAGGCCAACCACCATCCCGATCTGAGGGGCGGACGCCGCTACATCGACACTGATCGCCACGCCGACTACGTCGAGATCAAGGCATACCGGAAGATCCTCGCCAAGGTGGGCAAGAAAGTCGGCCTTCCAAAGGGAGGGAAACCATGACCCGAAGCTCAGCCCTTATCACCGGCGCGGCCTCCGGCATCGGCGCCGCCGTGGCCCGCCGCTTCGCCCAGCGGGGCTATCACGTCATCGCCGTGGACCGCACCGAGGAACTCGCCACCCGAGCTGCGGCCGAAATCGGCCCGGACTCAACTGCGGTGGGCTGTGATCTGGCGGACGGGCCGAGCCTGGCCGATTTGTGCGATCGAATCGCCGGCGAATGGCGCCAAGAACTCGACGTGCTGGTGTGCAACGCCGGGGTCATCATCCCCGAACACGTTGCGGGGCTCACGCCCGACGAGCTCGATCTCCATATCGACGTGATGCTGCGTTGTCCGATCCAGCTCATTCGGGCCGCACTGCCCGAGTTTCTGGCCCGCGATCGCGGCCACCTCATGGCCACCGTGTCGCTGGGGGGGATCTGCCCGCTGCCGGCATCGGCGGCCTACTCTGCGGCCAAAGCCGGCCTGCGGGCCTTCTTGGCCGCGCTCAACACCGAGGTGTGGGACACCGACGTCCACATTTGCGGCATCTATCCCACCGCGGTGGACACTCCGATGCTGCAACACGAGGCCCGCGCTGGAGGCAGCGCCCTCAACTTCCTAAGCGCGGTCAGAACGGTAGAAGACGTGGCCGATGCCTACGAGAGGGCCCTCGACAAACCCAAGCTGGAAATCTACGTGCCCTTCCACGAGAGTCTCTCGTCGCGGGCCGCACAGTGGACCCCAGCGCTCATTCCCCGCATCTATCCCGCCTTCCGCCGCATCGGCGAGCGCGGTCGGCAGAAGTACCTGAAGCGGATCAACGACTGACCGCTATCCCCAGTCCTCGCGGCGCCAGCCGGGCTGAACCTAGTGTGAGGCCATGGGAAACCGTCTTGAAGGCAAAGTTGCAATCGTCACCGGAGCAGGGGGAGGCATCGGGCGAGAACACGCTCATCTGCTGGCCTCCGAGGGTGCCAAAGTGCTGGTCAACGACCTCGGCATTCGCAAGACCCCAGAAGGGGTGGCAGCCAACGCTGAGCGGGTGGCCACCGAGATAGCCGATGCCGGAGGCGAGGCGGCGGCCAGCAGCACCTCGGCCACCTGGGACGGCGCCGCCGAAATAGTGCAGCAGGCGATGGACGCATTCGGGCGCCTGGACATCTTGATCAACAACGCCACCGCCGGGCG